>NZ_JARHUE010000001.1 GCF_029222905.1 Neptuniibacter sp. CAU 1671
TATATCCAGCATTTCTATAATCGAATTCGACTGCACTCCAGTTTAAATTACCTGAGCCCGGTCGAATATGAAGCCGTTACGGCGTGAGCAGCGAAGGTGTCCGTTTTATCGGGGGAAGATCACAGTCAAATCTGTCACTCGCTTTGCCAAAAAGACGGCTAAACCATCGCCAGATTTGCCTGCCGTTGAGGCGGGCGTTACCACGAAAATAAAGTTCTGCTCGTCATTCGGCGTAAAAAAGGAGGCAATCGCCTCCTTTTTCAATTCAAGCCTCAACCTTCAATCGCAATGGTCCGGGGCTTCATTGCTTCCGGTATCTCATGCACCAGGTCTACATGCAGCAGGCCGTTTTCAATACTGGCGCGCACGACTTTGACATGGTCTGCCAACTGGAAGCGGCGTTCAAAGTTGCGGGCGGCGATGCCCTGGTAGAGGTAGTTTTTACCCTGTTCTTCATCCCGTTTCTGGCCGGTGATGGTCAGGGAGCCGCTTTCGCTCTGCAGGGAGAGTTCATCACGATCAAAACCGGCGACGGCCATGGTGATGCGGTATTCGTTATCGCCCAGTAATTCGATGTTGTAGGGCGGGAAGCTGGGCTGGTTGTCGCCGCGGTTGGCAGTGTTCAGCATATTCGCCAGACGGTCAAAACCAATGGCAGAGCGGTACAGGGGAGAAAGATCAAATTCACGCATGGTTATATCCTCATTAAGCAATATAAAGTGTGTTACCCGTCCGAAGACCGGGAAGTAGCCGACCCTTCAGGCATCGGCTTATTGCTTAGATAAGGACTGTTATTTGGGTTTCAACCCCTGAAATTCAGGATCTGATGGCCTACTCAGTGTTTGCCGAAGTCATCCACATCGTTGGTGATGCTGACCGGTACATTGGCAGCGGGGATTTTGAAGTCATACACTCGCTCCCAGCCATCGCTGTCCGGCGCGCGTTCCCAAACGGTGCCTGCGTTGTAGCTGACCAGCGGTTCCAGCGAGGGGTCGAGCTTGCACATCTTTTCCACATCCACCGGAATCAGGTTGGTCTGCTCATCTGCCAGAAACGCTTCATCTTCGTAGCCGGTAAACATGCGCCAGCCGGTGTCGTTCAGATGCTCGGGTACGGTTTTGTACATAAAACGGATCGGCAGGGTGTCTTCAAAGCAGAGGCGGGATACCAGCGCCAGAAAGCCGTTTTTGGTCTGATTGGTTTCCTGATCCTGGGTCACAGGCTGGTCAATATCGCGGTTTTTCATCGTCTCTCCGGACCTTGGCGTGAAGCCGCTATTTTAAACTGTCTGGGAAAGGATGTTGAGTCAATTAGTCCTGCAGCTCGGGCAGGTTGCGGAAATTATCCAGTGCAGCGGGGTTGGCCAGGGCATCCAGATTGGTGACCGGTTCACCCATCACGACATTGCGCACCGCCAGCTCAACGATTTTGCCGCTGAGGGTATGGGGGATATCGTCCACCTGAATGATCTTTTGTGGCACATGCCGTGGGGTGGTGTTTTCGCGAATGGTGTCACGAATCTTCTGTTCCAGTTTGGCGGTGAGGATCTCCCGGTCTTTCAGCACCACAAACAGCACAATGCGGGTGTCACCCTGCCAGGGCTGGTCGATACAGAGGGCTTCCTGCACCCAGCTGAGTTTTTCCACCTGACGGTAGATCTCGGCGGTGCCGATACGAATGCCGCCGGGATTGAGCACGGCATCGGAACGGCCATGAATGATCATGCCGTCATGGATGGTGATTTCGGCATAGTCACCATGGCTCCAGACCCCCGGAAAATGGGAGAAGTACGCCTGCAGGTATTTTTCCTGCACCGGGTCATCCCAGAAATAGATCGGCATGGAGGGGAAGGTTTTTTCACAGACCAGCTCACCTTTGCCCTGCGGCAGGTGTTTGCCCTCAGCCGAGAAGATATTCACGGCCATGCCCAGCCCCCGGCATTGCAACTCACCGCGGTAGACCGGACGCATCGGGCAACCCAGGGCAAAACAGCCAATGATATCGGTGCCGCCAGAGATCGATGCCAGTTGCAGGTCTGTTTTGATCGACTGATAAACGTAATCAAAACTCTCGGCGGCCAGCGGTGAGCCGGTGGAGAGTATGGTTCTGAGATTAGTCAGGTCAAACTGCCGGCCCGGATGAATACCGGCTTTTTCCAGCGCGGAGAGGTATTTGGCGCTGGTGCCGAATACTGTGATCCCTTCCTGTTCGGCAACCTGCCAGAGGTAATCGGCCTCCGGTGCAAAAGGGGCGCCATCATACAGCAGTACCGTGCAGCCGCTGGCCAGACCGCTGACCAGCCAGTGCCACATCATCCAGCCGGTGGTGGTGAAATAAAACAGCAGATCATCACGCCGGATATCGGTATGCAGCTGGTGCTCTTTCAGGTGTTGCAACAGGGTGCCGCCAACGCCATGCACAATGCACTTTGGCGCGCCGGTGGTGCCGGAGGAGTAGAGCACATAGAGCGGTGCATCAAAGGGCAGTGGCTCAAACTCAAGGCTAGTGGCATCTTGCTTCAGCATATCCTGCCACATGCAGGCTTTGGGCAGCGCCGAGAGTGACGGTCGGCGTTGCAGGTAGGGAATCACCACCACGTTTTCGATGCTTGAGATCTGTTTACAGATGGTGGCTACCCGGGGCAGCACATCGATATTTTTGCCGTTGTAGAGATAACCATCGGCACAGAACAGCAGCTTGGGCTGGACCTGACCAAAGCGGTCGATCACGCCATGACTGCCAAAATCCGGTGAGCAGGAGGTCCATACTGCGCCCAGTGCGGTCGTGGCCAGCATGGCGATCAGGGTTTCCGGCAGATTGGGCAGGTAGCCTGCAACAATATCACCGGGCTGGATGCCTGCCTCTTTAAGGCCCGCAGCCAGCATGGCGGTCTGCTGAAACAGTTCGCGGTAGCTTAGGCTGCGGCGCTGGCTGGTTTCATTTCGAAAGATGATGGCGGTGTGATCGTCACGGTACCGGAGCAGGTTTTCGGCAAAATTAAGACGGGCGGAGGGAAACCAGCGTGCGCCCGGCATCAGATCGGCATCCACCAGTGTTGTGCTGTCAGATTCCTGCCCGATGACCCCGCACTGGGTCCAGATCTGGCGCCAGAATTCAGCCGGTGCAGCATTGGACCAGCGGTAGAGCTGTTCATAGGTGGTCAGGTTTAACTGGCATGACTGATTCACCCGCTGCATAAAGCGGTAAATCTGAGTTGCTTGTACCTGCTCTGGGGCAGGTGTCCAGATAGGATTCGGCATGGCCAGTCTTAATACTGTTTATGGCCAGTATATGTCAGACTCCCCAACACGCCAAATTTCGAGATTATTGTGTTGGGGTAAGGGTCTGATTTTTAAAAAGAAGTCGGGTGTTTTAGCGGGGTTCAGCGAAGATAGTTTTTGCTGATATGGCGGAATTTGTCAGTGCCGGAGCGCTGCATCCACTCAAACGCCACCATCTCGCGGGTCACAACGTAGATACCGCACTGACGCATGCGCTCGATGGCCATGGCTTTATCGGCCGGATTACGTGAGGAGATACAGTCAGCCACCACATAGACTTCACGGGCCTGCTGTTTGAGCTGGATGGCGGTTTGCAGCACACAGACGTGCGCTTCCATGCCGACGATAACGACCTGGTTTGGCCGCAGGGCGTTGATCTGCTGGTTACAGCTGGCTTCAGACATGCAGCTGAAAAAGGTTTTCTGCATCACATTATCAGCGGTGGCCAGATCCTTGAGTGCATCCACCGTGTGGCCAAGTCCTTCCGGGTACTGCTCACTAATCAGCACCGGTACGTCCAGTTCCTGCGCGATCTGTCCAAGCCAGGCAACATTGCTGATCAGCGTATCCGGTGATTCTACGGCAGGGACGAGTTTCTCCTGAATATCAACGATCAGAAGACAGGACTTGTTAGGATGAATCAGCATCAGATGACCTCAATCACTCAGGCGTTTTCAGTGGTGCAGTCGGAATCACTCAGTTCATGTTGAATGATCGCCAGCTCTGCATCCTGTGCGTGGAAATGTGGCCAGTATTCTCGCACGATCGGGCCGTCGGATGCCATGGTATGACAGGTATCCAGCATGGGCGGTGGGGTGTCTTTATCCTGCCAGAAGTTCTGCTGTGCTTCCCGCTCCTGATGGGTGGCCTGAAAGGCCGTCGTGGCCAGTGGGCCGAGCAGTTCGAGCAGGTGGGTACAACCCTGAGTGCCAGAGAACATCTCACGGGTTTTGCGGGTAAAGCCGGAGGCGATCTGCAGGCCAATCAGCTTGCGATAGGCCGGGGCGATATTCTTGCAGCAGTTAAACGGGGTGTAATCCATCGTGGAGGCGGCATCCAGAATATTCAGTTCCATATCCACCGTGATGCGAATTGCCATGCCATGCAGTGGCTCACCGGCGGGGATGATACCGTTTTCGCGGTCGCGGAAATTCATCGAAAAGGTTTTGGTGTCGATCAGATGAGCTTCAATGTCCCAGAGTCCATCATCTCGTTTATAACCCTCGCAGATCACGCGGCGCGTGTGTTTGAGGCTTCGGCTGGCGGGTGTTGGCAGTGGCATGACAGCTCCAGAGACGCAATGACGCAATAGCAAAATAAAACCATTGTATTGCGTCTTTGGAACTATTTCATCCGTAACAGGGGAGAGAGTGACTGTCGGGTGACAGATCACTCATACATGCTTTGCATGGTTTCGCGGGTCCATTCAATACTGTGACGGTAGGCCTTGTCATACAGGTTACCGTTCAGCTCGGAGGGCAGTAGATCCCAGTCACCGTTTTCATAGTTAACGACGTTGCGCAGCACGGCACCAATCGGGCCGGCACCCATGCTTACGGCATCTTTGATGTCATCACCCAGCGGTATCTGTTGCAGCATTTCTCCCTTGTCCACATCCAGCATGGCATGCAGGCCAGACAACACACCGGCCATGAAGAAACCGCTGGAATTAGGATGTTTGTCGTGCTCGGCGATGACTTCACACATGCGACCGCGGATCAGCAGAATACGTGTCAGTTCCTCTGGCTTTTCTTTGTTGGAGGTCATGGCGATCAGGGTGGCCCATTTTTTCACCTGTTCCAGGCCCAGCAGCACGATTGCCTGAGCAATGGACTCGACCTTACGCACCAAGTGATAACCCGCTGAGTTAACAATGCGCAGCAGCTTAAAGGTGAGAGCCGGGTCACGCAGGATCATCTTTTCCAGTTTTTCCGGCGTGGCATTGGGTTTCTGCAACTCCTGAATCAGCTGCAGCAGAGCAATATGGCTGCTCTGAATTTTTTTGCCTTTGACGACTTCAGGTCGGCTGAGGAAGTGACCCTGAAACAGCTTGAAGCCCAGATCGACACATTCGGTCAGTTTCTCGACAGTTTCGATTTTTTCTGCCAGCAGGGTGACTCTGAAACGACTCAGGTGCTGCACCTGCTGTTTCAGTTCGCTGCTGCTGAACATGCTGACATCAACCTTGACGATCTGGCACAGCTCGATAAACGGATCGAATTTTTCATTGTAGGTGAAGTCATCCATCGCCAGACGATAGCCGTCTTCATTCAGACGTTTAACGGCGGCCAGTACTTCGGCGTCCGGCTCGATGTCTTCCAGAATTTCAAACACCACCAGCTTTTTGGACACTTCAGGCAGGCGGCTGTTGACCAGAAGATCACGGTTCAGGTTGAGAAACGCGGGAACCTGCTTAACGGTACCGCCTTCGCAAATACTGGTATAGGCATTCAGCAGTACTTCGCTGGTGGCTTCCGAACCGGAGGTAAAGATCGCATGTTCATCATTGCCTTCTGAGCGATAGAGCAATTCGTATGCGACAACCTTTTGATTGCGGTCATAAATCGGCTGGCGAGCCATCAGGATGGAAGGGGTGTTGGTGCGATCCATGTTCAAGGGCGTTCTCCAACTATGCTGCGCCGTTAACAGGGTTGAGATTTTGAAGTTTAAACCGGATTACACCGTTCAGGCTAATCCTTGTTTATTAAAATTTATGAAAAGGCCTGTTCATAATCCCGGGAAGCAATACCCGTCCGTTGGAATCCGCTATAATGGCGCGCTTAACGCTGACCAGGTAGAAATGCATGAGTATTAATTGGTTTCCGGGGCATATGCACAAGGCCCGGAAAGAGATAGCCGAGGTGATGGATGAGATTGATGTCATCATTGAGGTGCTTGATGCACGCCTGCCGCGCTCCAGTGAAAACCCGCTGGTAGACAAGCTGCGCAAGGGTAAGCCGGTTCTCAAAATTCTGAATAAATCGGATCTGGCGGACCCTGAAATTACCAAAGAGTGGTTGGCGCACTTTAATTCATTGCCAGATATTCAGGCGATTGCACTGACGCATACCGACAAAAAAACGATTCAGAGTATCTTTGCCCGCTGTAAACAGATGGTGCCTTCTCGCAGCCAGTCGGGGCGTCCGGTACGTACCATGATCATGGGCATTCCCAATGTGGGTAAATCCACCCTGATCAATACGCTTTTGGGTCGTAAAATTGCCAAAGTGGGCAATGAGCCGGCGGTGACTAAAAGCCAGAAACGTTATACCACTCACAACGGACTCGCGCTGTCGGATACCCCGGGTATCCTCTGGCCGAAGATCGAAGATGTGGATTCCGGTTATCGTCTCGCGGCCAGTGGTGCGATTCGGGATACCGCGATTGAGCACGAAGATGTGGCGCTGTTTACCGCCAAGTTCTTACGTGATCATTATGAAAAACTATTAACAGAAAGATTTAAAATCAAGGAATTATCAGACATACCTGATCTTATGCTTGATGAAATTGGCCGCCGCCGCGGGTGTCTTAAACCGGGTGGTATAGTGGACCGCAACAAAGCGGCAACGCTGTTATTGAACGAGTTGCGCAGCGGTAAGTTGGGGTTGATCAGTTTTGAGACTGTCGCAGAATGGCAGGAAAAGGACCGGCTTGCAGAGCTGGCCCGGTTAGAAGCGATGTCCGAAGGAGACGAGTCGAATGACGCGGATTAAAAAAAGCCGTAAGGCAAAAGGGTTTATTGATGAAGAGGGCCCGAACCGGCGTGAACGGCTGGCCGATCCGGAGAGCTATGACAGTCGCCGCAGAAAGGCTCAGCAGGAACGTAAAAAACATAAATCCGTTTATGAAAAACACCAGGAAGCTGAAGCTGCCAATGCCAACGGTGACAAGTCCGGTAATCAGCGACAGACCCGTTTGTCTGACAAAATTCGCCGTCTGAATGCGGCAAAAGAGCAGGAAACTACCGATTAGCTTTTGCACAGCGACCAGGCATCTTCTAGGTTTAACAGCATCAGCCACAAACTTTGATCGCTGTTTTGGAGGTGCCTATGTCGCATGCGCCCGTGTTACGTGCCGGGGATGCGCCGGTAAAAGTTAAGGTCCGGGCAGGACAGACTTATGTCTGGTGTGCTTGCGGCCGTTCCGCTGACCAGCCTTTTTGTGATGGTTCGCATAAGGGCACGGGTATCGACCCTGTGGTGTTCAAGGCCGAGCGCGATGATGATGTCTGGTTATGCATGTGCAAGCTGACGGACACTCCACCGTTGTGTAACGGCAACCATAAAAAACCGGTCACTTAACGCATCGCACTCAGGCGTCTAAAAAAGAGTGTGATAAGATAGCGCCCCTTCAGAGGAGGGACGCATGCAGTCTTACGATGTCATCATAATTGGCGCAGGTGCCTCCGGCCTGATGTGTGCCGCTACCGCGGGTTATCGCGGCAAATCCGTGCTGGTGATAGAACGCAGTAATAAAATTGGCCGCAAAATCCTGATGTCGGGTGGTGGTCGCTGTAACTTCACTAACCTGCATAACTCCGCTGCAAACTTTGTCTCCAAAAATCCGCATTTCTGTAAATCTGCATTGAGCCGTTATCCCGCCCGGTCATTTATTGAACTGGTTGAGCGTCACGGTATCGATTTCCATGAAAAAACTCTGGGTCAGCTCTTCTGTGATGACTCCAGCAAACAGATTGTTGATCTGTTGCTGACAGAGTGCGACTGGGCCGGTGTGGAGATAAAAACCCATACGGATCTGACTGCCATCGAAAAAACAGCCGAGGGGTTTCTGCTCAAAGCGAATGGTGGGCGTTTCAGTTGCAGATCACTGGTTATTGCAACGGGTGGCTTGTCTATTCCTAACGGCGGTGCAACCGACTTTGCTTACCGTGTGGCTGAACAGTTCGGCCTTGAGGTGACACCCCTGGCCGCAGCATTGGTGCCGTTTACGCTACAACCTCAGCAACTTGAACACCTGAAACAACTGGCGGGTGTGTCACATCGAATCATTGCCACCGCAAATGGTGTTTCATTCACCGAGCAGATGCTGTTTACCCACCGGGGTCTGAGTGGTCCGGCTATTCTGCAGGTGTCCAATTACTGGGCTCCGGGGGATGTTGTAGAGCTGAACCTGTTCCCGGGTATGGACCTGCTGGCTGAACTTAAAACCCAGCGTGAGACACGCCCTAAAGCAGAAATCACCACCGTACTAAGTCAGTACATGAGTCGGAAAATGGCTCAGGTTCTCTGTGAACTGTTTGGTTTTGCCGGTCAGATGGGTGATCTGTCCAATGCTCGACTGACAGAGATTGCCGAACAGTTCAGCCGCTGGCAGATCAAACCCTCAGGCACTGAAGGTTATCGCACCGCTGAGGTGACCAGAGGCGGCATCAACACGGATCAGATCTCGCAAAAAACCATGGAAGCCAAAGCCGTCGAAGGGCTGTATTTCATTGGTGAGTGTCTTGATGTGACAGGTCATCTGGGTGGACACAACTTTCAGTGGGCCTGGGCGTCCGGCGTGGCTGCCGGACAGGCAGTGTAAGGCTCAGATCTCCGCGGCGGACGGAATGTCGGCAAATGCACTGTTGGCCATCCACTGGGTTACCGTGTTGGTCAGCGCCGGTGGGCCGATCAGTTGCAGTTTTTTGTCGCGGATGGCGGCCTTGTAGGACAGATCGCCCATCCAGATCTCAACCATGGTGCGCAGGTCGGTATTGAACCAGATGTCGACCTCTTTGCCCGGATCAACTGTACAGACATCCGTACCCTGATCGCTGACCAGAATCCACCATTTGGACAGCTGGCTCAGATCGTTGAATTTGAAACAGAGAGTGGTTTGTTCACCGGGCAGTTTGCTGTTATCTATGCTGCGTTCCAGATATAGCATCAGCAGTTCGATATCCAGTTCAGAGTCGGCAATCTGACCCCGGGTCCAGCGCATGCCCCATTCGCCAATCTGCTGAATAATAGGGGAGAGTTCCTGTCCCATGTCGGTGAGGAAATATTCGTAGCCACGCTGGCCCTGGATTTTCCGGCGGATGATCAGGCCGTGTTCTTCCAGCTCGCGCAGCCGTTTGGTTAATACGGTGGGCGAGATGGCCGCCATGCCACGCTGGAAATCATTGAAGCGCTTACCGCCCGCCAGTAGCTCGCGGATGATCAGCAAGGTCCATTTTTCACACAGCATTTCCGACGCCTTGGCGACCGGGCAGAACTGTAAGTAAGACATATCCTGTAAATCCTAACTACAGATTCCGTAGTTAAATGCTACGGATTAGATAGCATCTTTCCGGCACCGGGGGTTTTAGTATCAGGCTGTGATACAGGCGTAATGCCTTGAAATAAAAACAACAACCGGAGCAATCGTAAATGCCAAAATTTATTATCGAACGAGACCTGCCCAATATCGGATCTGCGGATCAGGCGGCCCTGAGTGCTGCTGCTGATACCTCAAACGCTGTTCTTGCTGCCATGCAATCCGAAAACAAGGATATTAAGTGGGAAAACAGCTTTGTGGCCGGTGATAAAACCTTCTGTGTTTATGATTGCGCTAACGAAGCGCTGATTCATGAACATGCAGAGCGGAGCGGGTTTCCAGCCAGCGTCATCACAGAGGTGAAGCAGCAGATCGATCCGTCGACCGGGAATAACTGATCCATTTTGGGTATCAGGTCACATCATTTCGAAGTACCTTAGCACCGGTTGATGTGGCCTGGCATTGTACTTAAGGCCCCAAGATTCAGGGATTAAATACTCATATCGAACAACCGAAAAATAATTATAAGAATCAAAAAAATAACATGACTCTTCATATCAGAAAACACAGAAACGCATTTATCCGGGCCATCTGTTTCGGCTTGCTCTGCCTGTTATGGCTGCCGATGGCGGTTAGTGCCGGGGTGATGACCAAGCAGACGATGCTGGAGGCGTTTCCCTCGCCCTACATTGTGGGTGACAAGCAGACCGATCTGCCGGTCTGGCCGCTCTACCAACATATCTCAACCGACACACCGCTGGTGGGTTACGCCTTCGAATCGATTGATATGGCCGCTGTGCCGGGTTTTGCCGGGATACCCTATAACCTGCTGGTGGCCATTGATCCGGATGGCACCTTTATTGATGTGCGGGTGTTGTCCCACCATGAGCCGGTGTTTCTGGAAGGGCTGGGTGAAAAACCGCTGATCGATTTTGCTAAACAGTATCCGGGTCTGTCGCTGATGCAGAACATCAAAATTGATGGCAAACCCCAGCAGTCAGCTGGCACTGACAGTGCCAATGCCTATATCGATGGCGTGACCAAAGCAACGGCTTCGGTGCGGATCTTTAACCAGTCCCTGCTGGCGTCATCCTTGAAAGTCGCCCGGGAGAAACTGGGCTTTGCGCAGGGGCGTGATCCTGACCTGATTGCCCGGATTAAGATGGATCAGTTCAGCCCCATGAGCTGGGATCAGTTACTGGATGCCGGGTTGGTGCAGCATTTCCATGTCAGTAATGCGGATGTCGAGCAGTTGTTTCAGGGGACGCCGGGAGAGGGGCTTGATCCGGATGTGCTGGATAACCCGGATGGCACTTTTATTGATCTCTATGTTGCCAATCTGTCGGTACCGACTGTTGGCCGAAATCTGCTGCTGCCCGAGGCATGGCAGTATCTGCAACAGGGGCTTAACCAGCATGATCAGGCGTTTCTGGTACTGAGCAAAGGCACGTATTCGTTTATTGGTGAAGATTTTGTTCGGGGCAAGGTGCCGGAGCTTATCTCGCTGCAACAGAGCGAGTTACCGATAGAGATTCGGGATCTTGATCTGAGTGACCGCCTGAGTCTGTTTAATCTGGACTATGAAATCAGGCTGCCGGAGGCCTTGCAGGATTACGAATGGAAAGCATTTCATATTCTGGCGCAATCGGCGCTGGATCCGGCCTATCCGGCTGAGTTTGCGCTGCATGTGAATCGGCAGAAGGGGATGCTGTTTCCTGAAACGATCAGCAAAGCCCTGACATTTCCAACCGAGCTGCCATCGCAGTATTACATGGTAGCCGATCAGGATAATAAAACCTGGCACAGCCTCTGGCAGGGCCGCAGCCGTGATATAGCAATCCTGCTTGCTGGCCTGGCAGTACTGACCGTGGTGCTGGTGCGCTATCCGTTGCTGACCCAGGGCAAGCAGCATCTGAAATGGTTCCGGCCACTCTATCTGCTCTATACCCTGGTGTTTATTGGCTGGATTGCACAGGGGCAGCTCTCCATCGTCAATGTCACAGGCATTCTGCAGGCCTGGCTGGCGGGGCGCAGTCTGGAGTTTTTCCTCTATGATCCGATGACCGTCATCATCTGGGCCTATATTGGACTGACCTTTCTGATCTGGGGGCGGGGTACCTTCTGCGGCTGGCTCTGTCCCTTTGGCGCTCTGCAGGAGTTGATTGGCAAGCTGTTGGCTGTTTTCAGGCTGCCGCAGTTAAAAATTTCGACTGAGCTGGATCGTCGTCTGAAGTGGCTTAAATATCTGGTGCTGCTCGGCATTCTGGGAGTGGCCGTTGTATCCGTGCCGTTAACCGGTTCTGTGGTTGAGATCGAACCGTTCAAAACCAGTATTACGCTGATGTTTGATCGCTCATGGCCCTTTGTGTTGTGGGCGGTGAGTCTGTTGCTGCTCAGCCTGTTTGTTTATAAAGGTTACTGCCGTTACCTCTGTCCGCTGGGCGCTACTATGGCAATCTTCGGCAAGCTGCGTATTTACAACTGGCTGCCCCGGCGCAGTGAATGTGGTTCTCCCTGTCAGTTGTGCAAACAACGTTGTGAGTATCAGGCGATCAAACCCAGCGGACAGATCCAGTACGACGAATGTTTCCAGTGTCTGGACTGTGTGGTGATTTACGACAATGACGACCAATGTGTGCCGCTGATCGTTGCCAAGCGGCATCAGGGCAGAAAGCTCAAGTCGGCAGCCGTAAGTCAGCATGATCCTGACCGGTTAATCACAGTCAGCTCTGTCTGATCTCTCTGCCTGGATTCACTCTGTGATAGTAGCAGAGTGAATCCGATTCATATGCCAGACGATGAAGTACTGGTCTTCATTATCAGGGTTATATCGCCATTTCTCACACAGTCGTTCTGTATAAATAGGCATATCTTTCAGCTTATTATCGATGAAATTCCCATGTATGATGGGTGCGGAATTTTTCCGCCATTTTGCGGACTAACAGATTCAGTTTGGCAGAGAAGGCGCTACGGGCGATGCGATTGTCTGCTAAAACCTAAGCCATTAATTTGTAATTAATCGCTTTATAAATGATTTGTAAATTATTGATAGTAATAATATTCCAGGAGTAACGGAATGACTGCTGATGTGAATGCCACATCCCTGCATTCAAACGCCCTGCAGGAAAAATGTATTACCCTGCTCAGTGCGCTCAAAACCAAAGTTGTGGGTCAGGATGAGCTGATTGAGTATCTGCTGATCGCTTTGCTGACCGATGGCCATGTCCTGCTTGAAGGGCCTCCGGGGCTGGCAAAAACCCGTACCGTGCATGCGTTAAGTGACTTGCTTGAAGGGCATTTCCACCGCGCCCAGTTCACACCCGATCTTTTGCCAAGTGATATCACTGGTACTGAAATCTACAACACGCAGCAATCCGAGTTTACCTTCCGTCCAGGTCCTCTGTTCTGCAATCTGCTGCTGGCGGATGAGATCAACCGTGCACCGGCAAAAGTTCAGTCTGCACTGTTAGAAGCGATGGCAGAGCGCCAGGTGACTGTAGCCGGTAAGACCTATCCGCTACCGCGTTTTTTCATGGTGATGGCGACTCAGAACCCGCTGGAGCAGGAGGGTACCTACCCGCTGCCGGAAGCGCAGCTGGACCGTTTCCTGCTGCATATTCGGGTTGATTATCCTGACCATGAACAGGAAAAAGCGATTCTGCGACTGGTGCGCAGCGAGCACAGCGCCAGCCTGGCCGGTGAGGAACAATCCCAGGTCACAGCTCTGAGCGAGGATGAACTGTTTCAGGCCCGTTCGGCGATTATGAATACCTACATGGCACCGAACCTTGAGGATTACCTGATTGCGCTGGTAATGGCGACCCGTCAGCCGGAAATCTATGGTGATGACCTCAAGGGTTCACTGGTGTTTGGTGCCAGCCCCCGCGCCACCATTGCGCTGGACAGAACCGTGCGGGCCAAAGCCTGGCTCGCCGGGCGTGATTTTGTCACTCCTGATGATATTCAGGAGATTGCACCCTCGGTACTGCGTCACCGTATTGGCCTGAGTTATATCTCGGAAGCCAAAGGGTTGAGTAAAGATGACCTGATTACCGAGCTGCTTAAGCGTGTAGCGGTACCTTAAGGGTTACTGGCATGTTTAAGTTAGAAGCCAGCCCGCGTCCGGTTCCGGCACTGCGGCATATGATCAGTCTGGATGAACTGCTGAGCCTGCGGCACTGGCCCCCGGCCAGAGCGCATTCGCGTGAACGGGTCTCCATCCGTGAAGGACAGCATCTGAGCCATGTGCGTGCCCGTGGCATGGAATACGATGATGTACGCCAATATCAGCCCGGTGACGATATTCGTCATCTGGACTGGCGCCTGATGGCACGTACCGGAGAAGCGTTTACCAAACTCTATCGAGAAGAGCGTGAGCGGCCGGTTTTCTTTCTGGCGGATCTGCGCTCATCAATGCATTTCGCTACCCGGGGCCATTTTAAGTCGGTGCTGGCGGCGTATGCTTCGGCGATGGTGATCTGGACCACGCTGGCCAATGGCGACCGGGTGGGCGGATCGATCCTTACCCCGGAAGGGGCCAGGCTGTTCAAACCCGCCAGCCACCGTCAGCAGGCCATGCAACTGATCGCTGCGTTGTATGAGGCTTTCAGTGCAGAACAAACCGAACATCTGGCCGAAGGGCCGCTGACTGAACACCTGCTGGCGCTTGAGGCGCTGCTGCCCACGGGCAGTATTCTGTATGTTTTCAGTGATTTTAATGATGTTGATGCCACTCTGCAGCAGCACCTGATGCGCATGGCGCAGCGTTTTGAACTCAAGCTGGTGATGATCTCCGACCCGCTGGAGCAGCAACTGCCAGCGCAGGGTCAATATCGGTTTTGCGGTGAAGGACGTCAGGTTGAACTGGCTGTGACGCCGCAGGCACAGTCCCGCTATGCATCGGCTTTTCAAACCCGACTGGATCTGGTTGAAGCGCTGATGCAGATCAAAGGGGTTGAGCTGGCGCACTGGCAAAGCAATCAACACCCGCTGTTTGAGATGGAGTAAGCCGATGGATCCCACTCAGCTTCCCCTGAAAGATCTGCAGCTACCGGAAACCATCGGCCTCTGGCCACCCGCCATTGGCTGGTGGATTGTTGGGGTTTGCCTGCTGTTACTGATCGCCTACCTGATAAAACGGGTTTGGCGGATATTGCGGCATCCAAAACGTATAGCGTTGGCTGAACTCAGACTGATCCGGCAGCGTTATGCCGAGCATCAGAACTCACAACAATTGATCATTGACTGCAATCAGCTTTTGAAACGGTTTGCACTTACCCTGAATCCACGCAGAGAGGTTGCTCAGCTCAGTGGCATGGCCTGGGTGAGATTTTTGCAGGAGACAGTCAAAACTGCACCAGACGGCCTTGAACCGCTGGCCTCTGGCCCATACCAGCGTGCACCGGACATTGATGTGCCAGCGCTGCTTGCGGCGTGTGAGCAGTGGTTGCGCAGGCACAGGGGATCAGTTGATGTTTGAATTTGCCTGGCCCTGGGTGGGTTTGCTGGCGCCATTGCCTTTTTTGCTATACCGCCTGTTACAGCCGGTGAGCGTCAACCGGCAAAGCGCCTTACGTATCCCATTTATAGATCGGGTGGCCGATGCATCGGCTGTCGGCGTTGGCGGACCCGGTTTCGGTCGCTCCTGGCGCTTCTGGATACTGCTGGTGGGCTGGTTGCTGTTGTTATGTTCTGCCGCCCGTCCGCAGTGGCTGGGTGAGCCGGTGGCGCAGAATCGGGATGCCCGGGACCTGATGCTGGCAGTGGACCTGTCCGAAAGCATGATGGAAAAAGACTTTGAGTTACAGGGGCAGTTGATTAACCGGCTGGACGCAACCCGCATTGTTGCCGGTGATTTTATCGAACGTCGCAAAGAGGACCGGGTTGGTTTAATTCTGTTTGCTGATCAGGCGTATCTGCAGTCACCGTTAACCTATGATCGCAATACGGTTAAAACCTTCCTCGATGAAGCCCGGGTTGGCCTGGCAGGTAAATCCACTGCCATCGGTGATGCCATTGGTCTGGCCATTAAGCGGTTTAATCGCCTTGAAAGCGAACAGCGGGTATTAATTCTGCTGACAGACGGCACCAACAACGCGGGTGCGCTTGATCCTCTGGCGGCTGCGCAACTGGCGGCTGACTATGGTGTCAGGGTGTACACCATTGGTGTGGCGGGTGATGGTCAGCTGGCAGGCAAGATCGGCACCTTTCTGAACCGGAATATGTATCTGGATTCTCTGGTAACAACCTCCATCGATGAAAAGACCCTGATTGAGATTGCCGATAAAACCGGGGGCCGTTATTTCAGAGCACGCGATATTGAGCAGTTGGCTGAAATCTATGCGGTGCTGGATCAGTTAGAACCAATCAGCCGCAATACGGCGGTATACAGACCGGTAGAGCCGCTTTATCAATGGCCCTTGTATGGCGCTTTACTGGTTGGGTTGTTGCTGTTTGCGGCACCACTGGGTTTATCCGGGAGGCGGTTATGATGCTGACGGATTTTCATTTTCTGAATCCCTGGGGTTTGCTGCTATTTCCGCTGCTGGTGCTGGCTATTCTGCTGTTTGCCCGACGTTCAATGGCCGGTGATCACTGGCGTTCGGTTTGTGATGATGAACTGTTGCCATTACTGGAAGAGAAAACGAATACCCCAGCCAAAAAACGCTCAGGCTGGTTTATTTTGATCGCGTTGCTGCTGTCGATGGCGGTTGCCCAGCCGGTCTGGCAGCAACAGCCGCAACCGGTATTCAAGCAACCCGCGGCGGTAGTGATAGCGCTGGACCTGTCCTTGTCCATGTATGCCGCTGACCTGAAACCTAACCGGCTACAACGGGCGCGGTTCAAAATTCAGGACCTGCTGGAGAAACTCGAAGATGCTCAGGTGGCCCTGGTGGTTTATGCGGCCGAAGCCTTCAGTGTTACTCCGCTGACGGAAGATGCGGATGCCGTGGCTGGCCAGCTGGAAGCGCTTTCGCCTGAGATTATGCCAGCGCAGGGCAGCCGTGCTGACAGGGCTATTCTGATGGCAGATACACTGCTGGCGCAGGCCGGGGTTGCCCGGGGCAATATTGTAATAATCAGTGATGATGTGTCTCCCGGACAGATTGCAGCTGCAGCCACTGAGGTGCGCAGCAAAGGTCGTACCCTATCCATCCTTGCGGTGGGTACAGAAGCGGGGGCGCCTGTGTATCTGAAAGATCAGCCCCTGCATGATGCTGACGGGCAAACCATCGTTGCTCAGATGTCGTTTGCGTTGATGCAGGAAGCAGCCATGCTGGGTGGCGGGCATGCGGTTCAGATCAGTGCCGGGGATCAGGACATCAGGGCACTGTTGGCAGATATTCAGACCGGTGATCCATCCGAGGTGGTCTCGGAACAGGAAGTCCAGCGCTGGGTCGCTGAAGGGCCCTGGTTTGTACTGGCCGCATTGTTACTGCTGGCTCCGCTGTTCCGCAGGGGACTGCTGAATTTGTTACTGCCAGCACTGTTGCTAACCGCTGTGATGCAGAATGCGCCGGTCCAGGCCGCTGAAACGTCAATGCCTGCTCAACAGACTGCTATTGACCGGTTCTGGCAGTCGTTATGGCAGACCGATGACCAACGTGGTTATCAGGCCTATCAGCAGGATAATTTTTCAGCAGCGGCACAGGACTTTAAAACCCCCGACTGGAAACAGGCGGCACTCTATAAAAGCGGTGACTATGAAGCGGCTCTCAATGCACTGCCGACCCCCGAGTCTGCAGAGCAGTGGTACAACCGGGGTAACGTGCTGGCCCGCATGGGTCAGCTGGAAGATGCCCTGACAGCCTACGAAGAAGCCCTGAAACAGAAGCAAAGGTTTCCGGATGCTGAGTTTAACCGCGACTTGGTCAAGCAGGCGCTTGAGCAGCAAAAAGAGCAGGCGCAGCAAGATAAACAGGCTCAGCAGCAGGGCGGTGCTTCTCCTGATCCTTCTGAAAATGAGCAGGGCCAGGAATCTGATCAGGAAAAATCAGAGGGCGGCGGTGCAATGGATCAGAACTTCCAGCAGCAGGGTGCACAGGGTGGCAGCTCTCAGAACGGTATCGCGCAGTCAGGTGATTTCAGTAATCAGACGGAAGCGAGCCAGCAGCATGCGCGCAGCAAGGGCGCAGGTGATCAGGCAGCCTCCCGCGGTGATAACGATCAAACTGACGCGGCGGAGCAGGAGGCACAGCGTCGGGAAGCACTTAAACAGCAACTTAAAGATTCGCTTGATCAGCAGCTTGAACAGAGCAAGACCCAGGCGCAGGCTGAAGCCGCAAGTGACACTGCATCCGGACAGCAGGGTGACAATGTCCAAAATCAGACGGATCAGGCAGCTGAAACACTGGATGAAGCGGCTATGGCCCGCGAGCAGATGTTGAATCAGATTGAAGATGATCCAGCAGGCCTGTGGCGGCGAAAATTTTTATATCAGTACCGCGATCGTGCTGAGCAACATGAGATTGAGGCTAAACAATGGTGATCCTGCGGGTGTTATGGGTCTGTATTCTCCTCAGCCTGAGTGGCCAGACGCTGGCCTCTATCAGCAGTCAGGTTGACAGAAATGTGCTGGAGCAGGGTGAAAGTTTTCTGCTGGTGCTAAATATGCGTCAGGGTGATACAAGCTCGGTTGATCTGGCGCCGCTGGAAAAGGATTTCGAAATACTGGGTCGCAGCCATAAAACCACCACCAATATCCTGAACGGGGATATTCAAACCCACACTCGGCTGATTCTGACGCTGTCACCCAAACGGGCGGGCACGCTGACGGTACCGCCTTTGACCCTGAATGGCGATCAAACTGAACCGCATGAGATTGTTGTATCACCTCTGCAGCTTAAATCGGCTGTGGATGGGGGTGTTGAGCTGTTGTCCCGGCTTTCAGATGAACATCCGATGGTGCAGCAACCGATCATCTATCAGCTCAATTTAGTACTGGGTCAGCGGATTGGTAATGCCGTCTTTCAGGAACCAAAAATTACAGCGGGCAGTGCCTCGATCAAACCCTTAGGCGAGCAGCGCCAGCACCGACAGGTCATCAACGGTAATGAAGTGCTGGTGGTGGAGCAGGCCTGGCTGATAACGCCACAACAGAGCGGCAAACTCGAGATAGAGAGTGCCAAACTGGGGGCGGACATTATTCGTGCCACCAATCCCTATGGCCGTTTTAGCGATCCGCGTTCACTGCAGCGGATTCATCTGGCCGCAGACAGTTACAGCCTGGATGTTAAACCGATACCGGCTGGGTTTACCGGTCAGCAATGGTTGCCCGCTAAATCCCTCAGCATCAAAGATGAACTGAAGTCTGCTGAGTTTAAAGCCGGTGAACCTTTCACCCGGATCATTACCGTTGAGGCAACCGGCATCAGTGAAGAGCAGTTGAGCGCCCTTGTTTTGCCGGATCTGCCCGGCGTCAAACAATATGCGGCTAAACCCGTCTATCAGGTGCAGCAACAGGGCAGTGAGATTGGTGTGCGGATGACGCAGGAAGTGACCCTGATTCCAACCCGGGCCGGTTCCGTAACGCTACCTGAGATCAGATTGCCCTGGTGGAATGTAACAGCCGATGTGCAGGATGAGGCACTTCTCGAGGCCAAAACGCTGGAGGTGCTCCCCGGTGCTGTAACCTCTGATGCCATGTCAGTACCTGATCCGGTTCAGCAGGCAGTCGACACCACCAGACCTGAAACGTCGCCCTCGTTGTCTGCTCTGCCAGAGCAAACCAACGCAACACCAGTGCCAGCGAAACTAACAACGCACTGGCTTTTGATCATGCTGGTGTCATTGCTGGCGGGTGCCGGGCTTGGTGTGCTGGCCACTTTGCTTATTCTGCGTAACCGAAAACCTGTTGTAGGACAGACCATAGCGCCTGTGACTGAACCTTCAGCGGCACAGAAGCGAGAGGTTTGGAAACGGTTTGAGTCCGCCTGTCGGTCTAACCAGCCACAACCGGCAAGAGTGGCTCTGTTGCAATGGTTACAACTGAATAACCCTGCATTGATTCATCTGAACCAATATCAGTCTGAAGTAGATGCTCCACTGAAACAGGCGATTGATGAATTGAATCGGGTTTGTTTTACCGAGGTTTCAGAACAGTGGGGTGGCGTTAGTTTATTGACCCTGATTAAAGCGGACAGCAAACAATATAAGGCATCAACTGAAGGAAAGCGGGAATTAAGCCCTTTGATCCCTGCATAAGTCACTTCATAGACAAGGCATTCAGACGCATAAAAAAACCGGGAATATCCCGGTTTTTTGTCTTTGCTTGTCTATTAATGCTTTTCTGCATGTCACTTAGCTGATGCGAGCACTGATCGTTTTATCCAGAGATAGTTGACCGCCACCGCTGATCAGCAATGCTACAGAAGCGGCCAGTAGCGCCAGACCAAACTCGTAGCCGTTGTTGCTCATGAACAGTCCATTCTGAATGTGTACAGAGAAGATAGCGATCAGCATGGTAAAAGCCAGTACGGCAGATGCGGGACGTACCAGCAGACCAATCACCAGTGCCAGACCGCCAAAGAACTCCGCACTGCCCGCCAGTAAAGCCATGACATAACCGGGGGATAGGCCGATGGAATCCATCCATTGTCCTGTACCCTCAAGACCGTAGCCGCCAAAGGCGCCAAACAGTTTCTGGGCACCGTGTGCCATAAAAATAATGCCAATTGGGAGGCGCAGCGCCAGTGCGCTGTAGCTGTCGCTGGTCTGAAGCAGCGCTTTGATGCGTGAAAGAGACATTTCGAATACCTTTATTCAATATGATTGATTTATGTATCTATCATAATTACTGGATATTTTTATTTACAGCGGATAATTTTGACGCAAATGGTCAAAAAAATTGAATAATGTATTCACCTATTACACTCGATGCATTACGTACCCTTGATGCGATCAGTCGCCATGAAACCTTTGCCGGTGCAGCGGAGGAGCTGTTTCGTGTGCCCAGCGCAATCTCGTACACCATCAAAAAGCTGGAGTCAGATCTGGGGCTGGAGCTGTTTGATCGAACTCACCGCAGGGCCGTGCTGACCCCGGCAGGGCAACTGGTACTGGAGCATGGCCGAAAAATCCTGCTGGCCACTGAAGAACTTACGACCATGGCGAGACAGGCGGCATTGGGGTGGGAGATAAATATAACGCTGGGAATCGATACGCTGTTTGAGGCGGACCCTTTGTATGAGCTGATAGCTGAATTTCAGATCATGCATCCCAGTACCAGTGTTGAAGTTGTGGAAGAGGTATTAGGTGGTGGCTGGGATGCTGTGAATGCGGGTCGCTGTGATCTTTTCATAGGTGCTGAGGGACAGCCACCCGGGCCAGGTTATGAAGCACACCCCATGGGCTCCGTTGAATTTGTGATGGCGGTTGCGGCCAATCACCCTCTGGCTCAGATTGCCGGGCCGGTATCCGCTGAAGATATTCATGCCTATCCTACGGTTGTGATCGCCGACAGTTCGAGGAATCTGCCGGTCAGATCCGTAGGGCTGCTGGATGGACGTGCGCAGATCACCGTGCCCAATTTACAGAAAAAACTGGAAGTTCAGTTGAAGGGCATGGGGGTAGGCTATCTGCCACTGTTTCGGATTAAAAACCACCTTGCAGCTGGTGAACTCAAAATACTTCAATACGAGCAGGCGCGTGAGAAACACAGTTTTTCTCTGGCCTGGCGCAAACAGACCATGGGTCAGGGGCTGCAATGGTTTCTGACAAAGCTGATAGAGCACAGTGCCCGATTCATTGTTTAACCGCTTAGATCGGCTTTCAGGTTGCTGTTTCTCAGCCAATGATTTAGTTTAATGTGCTAAGTAAATTATACGTTTTTTTGAATTTCTTCTTTCTGATTGCGAGTATTTGGTTATCTTTATACTCGTAATATTCTGATAAATAAGAAATATATTCCGCAATAACTGAACTTTGTTCTTTTTCTGAAAATAAACAATTAATTCGAAATGCAAACTATTTATGAGTATTAGTCCCGTTATACCGTCACGAACCCGCTGCTTCGCTCTGTTTAACGCCGTAGTGGTAGTGGGTATCGCCTGCCTGTCATTACTGGTCGCAGCGACAGCCGCTGCTGATACGCTTGAGCGAATCAGATCGGGTGGAGCGGTCACCATTGGTGTAGCCAATGAGATTCCCTATGGTTACCTGAATGAACAGGGAGAGGTTACAGGTGAGGCGCCGGAAATTGCCAAAGTGATTCTCAATCAATTGGGGACGAATCAGATTGAGGTGGTTATCACAGAGTTTGGGGCATTGATCCCCGGTCTGAAAGCCGGGCGGTTTGATTTGATAGCAGCGGGGATGTATATCACCCCTAAACGCTGTCGGCAGATTCTGTTTTCTGATCCGACATACGCCATTGGTGAGGGGCTTCTGGTACCTGAAGGCAATCCACGTGCGCTACATGGTTACAATGATGTCAAAGCGCAAAACGTCCGACTGGGGGTGATGGCAGGCGCCGTAGAGTATGGGTATGCCCGTGAATACGGTATCGCCTTACGGAAACTGGTGACCCTGCCTGATTACCCATCGGGGGTGGCCGCGTTAAAAGCAGGGCGCATTGATGCGTTGGCAGGTACCAGCCTGACCATGGCGCAACTGGCCACTAAAGATCCGCGTGTTGAACTGGCACAACCTTTTACGCCGCTGCAGATTAAAGGCAAAACCATTCGCGGTTTTGGTGGCTTTGGCTTTCGTAAGAACGACGGGGATTTGAGAGAAGCCTTCAATCAACAACTGACGGGGTTTATCGGTTCAGCACAACACCTTTCCCTGATTGAACCTTTTGGTTTTGGTAAACATACATTGCCTGAAGGGGCGACGGCTCAGCAGCTGTGTGATGCTGACTAATCAAACATGACCTTTTATGAAATGCTGCCGCTGCTGTTGCGCGGCCTGGGTGTAACCCTGCTGATTGTGCTGCTGGCGCTGCCCATCTCGGGTCTGGTGGGGTTTCTCGCGGGGATTACACGCCTCTATGCAGGCTGGTTTCTGCGCTCTGTTGTAGTGGTTTACATCGAGTTTTTCCGGGGTACGTCCGTCCTGATCCAGCTCTACTGGATCTATTTCGTTTTGCCCTTTCTTGGAGTGTCACTCTCCGCCGTCAGTGCCGGGGTTCTGGCGATAGGTCTGAATATCGGTGCCTATGTGGCAGAGGTGGTGCGTGGTGCTCTGCTGACAGTGCCCCAGGGCCAGTCCGATGCGGCTGTGGCGCTCAATTTTTCTGCCTGGCAACGTCTGCGCTACATTCTGTTGCCACAAGCGCTGGCGAATATGTTGCCCAGCCTCGGTAACCTGTCCATTGAACTGCTGAAAGCAACATCACTGGTGTCACTGATTACGGTGGCAGATCTGACCTATCAGGCAAAAGCCCTGGCTGATCTCACGCTCCAGGTCGGGCTTATTTTTGGTACGGTGCTGTTGATCTATTTTTTTCTGGCTCAGCTGCTGGCGGCCCTGTTCCGCGCTCTGGAAAAACGGGTAGGCCGTGGCCTGAAACGGGGAGGTCTGCAGGGTGGATGAGCTTTACTGGGATTGGGGGTTTGCGCTTGAAGTCCTGCCGGTGCTGCTGCAGGGTGCCAAGGTAACATTGCTGGCAACCTTGCTGGGCAGTCTGCTGGCGTTGGTTGTCGGTGTTGTGCTGGCGCTGCTCCGTCGCAGCCGGTTGCATTTTCTCCGCTGGACAGCGCGCGGGGTGATTGAGTTTATCCGCAGTACCCCGTTGCTGATTCAAATCTTCTTTATCTATTACATTACACCGGAAATAGGCATTAACCTGTCGCCACTGGCAACCGGTGTTCTGGCGCTTGGGCTGCATTATGGCTGTTATCTGGCTGAGGTATTTCGTGCCGGTATTGAAGGCGTTGATCATGGTCAGTGGGAAGCCGCCCGTGCCCTGAATCTGTCGCGTTTTCATACTTACTTTGACGTGGTGTTTCCCCAGGCGTTACGTGCGGCACTGCCAGCAACCGGTAATTATGTGATCGCCATGTTCAAGGAAACCCCGCAACTCTCTGCAATTACTTTATTGGAGATGATGCAGCTGGCGAAAATCATTGGTTCTGAAAACTTTCGCTACCTTGAGCCACTCACGCTGGTTGGTGTGCTCTATCTCGTCTTCAGCCTGATTGCTGCAATCGCGGTTCTGCTGCTTGAGCGTAAATTTCCACCCGAGGGGTTCAGGTTAAGATGAAACAACCCAAAATTCGTTTCCAGGATGTGTCTAAATTTTTTGGCGATCAGCCTCTCTTTGACGGTTTTAATCTGGATATTACGGAGCAGGAGATTGTTACCCTGATCGGCCCCAGTGGTTCAGGAAAAAGCACCTTGCTTAGAATGCTGATGACACTGGAAACCATTGATGGCGGAGAGATATTCATTGATGGAGAGCCGTTATGGCACTGTGAACGTCGCAGCAAAACTGTTAAAGCAGATGAAAAGCACCTGCGTCAGATGCGCGCTAAGTTGGGGATGGTATTTCAGCATTTTAATCTGTTCCCGCACATGAGTGTGTTGCGCAATATTGCTGAAGCGCCCATCAGAGTTCTGGGCAAATCCCGTGAGCAGGCATATAACGATGCAGCCTGCCTGCTTGAGCAGGTTGGGCTGGCGGATAAAGCGGATGCCTTTCCTGCAGATTTATCGGGTGGGCAGAAACAGCGTGTCGGTATTGCCCGGACACTCGCGATGCAACCCTCGGTACTGCTGCTGGATGAGATCACCTCAGCCCTTGATCCAGAACTTGTGGATGAGGTGCTGGATGTTATCCGGCAACTGGCTGCAACCCAGCGCTATACCATGTTGCTGGTCACCCATGAGATGTATTTCGCCCGGGAAATCAGTGATCGGGTCTGTTTTCTTGATCAGGGCAGGATTGTCGAAGAGGGCAGACCGGAGCAGCTTTTCTCTCAGCCACAATCACCCAGAACGCAGTCATTTTTAGCCTCTTTTTTACGAAGCTGAGTATTTGGGCTGAACATCTCCCTGAGCTTGTGTTTTAATTTGTTAAATTACAAATGCTTGGCACTTTGAGTTGAAACCTTAATTGACCGGTTCTTGGTTTAGTTAGACTGGACTAAAGCGAAGAAAACGTGCCCGTGTGGTGTGAGAAGCAACACTCATGTTGAAGCTGTTCAAGCCAGTGTTTTATGTCTGCGGCCTGCTGTCCCTTATGATGGCCGCAATGCTGTTATTGCCAACCACCCTTGGCTGGTTTCATCAGGACAGTGAGACCCATGCGTTTCTGGTATCTGCCGGCATCTCATTTATCGCCGGTGTTTTTCTGATTGCCGCGTTTCGACCCCGTAAATTCTCGCTCGGACCAAGACAGCTATATCTTCTCACCTGTTGCAGTTGGGCCCTGCTTTCGGTGATTGGTGCCTTGCCGCTGATCTTTGGACATGACCATATCCGCTTTACCGATGCTGTGTTTGAATCGGTCTCCGGTATCACAACGACCGGTTCAACCATTTTGACAGGGCTTGAATATATGCCTCACAGCCTATTGCTGTGGCGTGCTCTGTTGCAGTGGATCGGCGGTCTGGGAGTGATTGGGATGGCCGTCTCGATCCTGCCGTTCCTCCACGTGGGCGGTATGCGGCTGTTCCAGACGGAATCCTCTGACTGGTCTGATAAATCGTTGCCGCGTCTGGCAGATCTGGCCCGCTCGCTGTTTCTGGTTTACATGCTGATTACCACGGGCTGTATCCTGGGATACTGGATAAATGGTATGAATCTGTTTGATGCCATCAGTCATGCGTTGACCACCGTATCTACCGGCGGATTTGCTACAGATGATCGCTCGATGGGGCGTTTTGGCCCGGCGATTCTCTGGGTTTCAGTGCTGTTTATGCTGCTGGGTGCGCTGCCGTTTGTGATGTTTATCCGGCTGCTAACCCAGCCCTCGCTCAAAGTTTTTCTTGATCAGCAGGTTAGGGGATTTCTCCTGATTGTGGCAGTGCTGACTCTGATTATGACGCTGTACCTTATCGGTCAGGATATTTATGGTCCGTTTGAAGCGCTGACGCAGGCGGCTTTTAATATTGTTTCTGTTATCACTACCACCGGATTCGCGTCCACGGACTACACCCTCTGGGGTGGTTTCAGTCTGGCGTTTTTCTTCTTTGTTACCTTTATTGGCGGCTGCTCCGGCTCTACCAGTGGTGGCATGAAGGTGTTTCGATTTCAGCTGTCGTTTATGTTTCTGATCCGTCAGATCAAACTTCTGGTGCACCCACGCGGCATATTTTCGATCCGCTATAACGGCAAGGAAGTTGAAGATGACATTATTTTTTCCGCGGTGGCATTCAGCTTTCTGTTTTTTATGGTGCTGGTTTTCACCACCATGGTGCTGGCCCTGACCGGTCTGGATTTTGTCACCAGCATTACCGGTGCCGCCACAGCCCTGACCAATGTAGGGCCGGGTCTGGGCGATATTATCGGCCCGGCCGGTAACTTTGCCCCCTTATCGGATACCGCCAAATGGGTGTTGAGTTTTGCAATGTTGCTGGGCCGTCTTGAACTGCTAAGCATCATGGTGCTGTTCTCAGGTGTGTTCTGGCGCGGCTGATAGCTTTTAGCTACCACTGCCATATAGATTATCTATTTCTCTATCTGCATTTCATAACCAAAGCTTTTTACAGGCACTTAAACTGTGCAGGTTTTGCTGTACCCGGTGCCTGACAGAGCTTGACGTCTCGATAACAATAATCAGGAGCAGAGTCATGGATTTGAAAGGCAGTAAAACAGAGCAACACCTGAAGGATGCATTTGCAGGTGAATCACAGGCTAACCGTCGTTATCTCTACTTTGCCAACAAAGCAGATGTAGAGGGCTATCCCGATATTGCAGCACTTTTCCGTTCTACCGCTGAAGGTGAAACCGGCCATGCGCATGGTCATCTTGAGTACCTTGAGCAATGTGGCGATCCAGCCACAGGTCTCCCTTTTGGACCAACCGGGGATAACCTGAAATCAGCTGTGGCCGGTGAAACCCACGAATACACTGATATGTATCCGGGCATGGCCAAGGATGCACGTGATGAAGGGTTTGACGAGATTGCTGACTGGTTTGAAACCCTGGCCAAGGCAGAACGCTCACACGCCAACCGTTACCAGAGAGCGCTTACCGAAATGGAATGATTGTTTGGCTCAGCCCACACGGCTGAGCCAGAGTGTCCATAGCAGAACAGGAGGCCCTTATGGCGTCTGGAGAAGGCAATCTGGAAGCGCCAACCCGACATCCGATCGATTGGCAGAACGAAGAATATTATGACGAAGCCAGTTTGTTCGGTGAACTTGAGCGCGTCTTCGATCTGTGCCACGGCTGCCGACGTTGTGTCAGCCTGTGTGAATCCTTTCCGACCCTGTTTGATCTGGTGGATGAATCCGACACCTTTGAAGTGGACGGCGTGGCAAAAGAGGACTACTGGAAAGTGGTGGATCACTGCTACCTTTGTGACCTCTGCTACATGACCAAGTGCCCGTATACACCACCTCATCCATGGAATATCGACTTTCCACACTTAATGCTGCGGGCGAAAGCCGTCAAATTTGAACAGGGCAGGGTTAAGACCCGGGATAAAATACTCACCAGTACTGATGCAGTGGGCAAACTGGCAACCATTCCGCTGGTGAATCTTGCTGTGAATGCAGTGAACGCAGCAAAACCAACCCGTAAACTGCTTGAGTCGGTTTTGGAAGTAGATGCGGATGCTGCACTGCCGACCTATCAAACGCCAACCGCCAGAAAACGATTACAAGCATCTGAAGAGTACCTGGCAACGGTCACTGCTGTCGGCGGTACCACAGGGCGGGTGGTACTGTTCACCACCTGCTACGGCAATTACAACGAACCGACACTGGTGGAAGATTTGGCTGCTGTGTTGCGACATAACGATATTGAAGTCACGCTGGCGGTGCGTGAACAGTGCTGTGGCATGCCCAAGCTAGAGCTGGGAGACCTAAAGGCAGTACAGGCAGCTAAAGAGAACAATATTGCCACGCTCCATCGGTATGTCTCAGATGGCTGGGATATCATCAGCCCGGTACCTTCATGCAACCTGATGTTCAAACAGGAACTGCCGCTGATGTTCCCGGATGATGAACAGGTCAGGGCAGTGGCTACCGCTGTTTTTGATCCGTTTGAATATCTGGTCCTGCGTCACAAACAGGGCGCTTTCAAAACCGATTTTAAAAACACACTGGGTAAAGTGGCCTATCAGGCGGCCTGCCATCAGCGGGTGCAGAATATCGGCCGCAAAACCCAGGAAATTCTCAGCCTGATACCGGAGACAGAGGTCCAGACCATAGAGCGATGCTCCGGTCATGACGGCACCTATGCGGTCAAAAAAGAGACCCACGCCAGTGCGATGAAGATCGTTAAACCCGTGGCTAATCAGGTGAAACGGATTGGACCTGATTACCACGGCAGCGATTGCCCAATGGCTGGCCACCATATCGCCAATGCTCTCGGCGGTGAGCAGTCGACTTCGCATCCTGTTTCTTTGCTGAGACGGGCTTATGGTATTTAGAGGAGCAGAAAGATGCTGACACGTGCAGATCTATACAGCCTTGAAGAGTACGCGCAGATTCGTCCAGAGTTCCGGCGCAAAGTCATTGCGCATAAAGCCAACCGTCGTTTACCACTGGGTGAGCATGCTGCCCTGTATTTTGAGTCGGCGTTAACCATGCAGTATCAGGTGCAGGAGATGCTGCGCATAGAACGCATCTTTGAACAGGCGGGTATTCAGGAAGAGCTGGATGTTTATAACCCTCTGATTCCGGACGGTAACAACTGGAAAGCGACGTTTATGCTGGAGTTTCCGGATGAACATGAGCGACGCATAGCGCTGCGGCGTTTAGTGGGGATAGAGCAAAAACTGTTTTTACAGATTGCCGATACGGCCCCTGTTTACCCCATCTACAACGAAGATCTGGACCGCTCTACGGAGGATAAAACCGCCGCAGTTCACTTTATGCGGTTTGAACTTAGTCCAGTACAGATTATGGCGTTGCAGAACGGGGCCGAACTGCGTGCTGTGATCGATCATCCGGCATATCAGGTGGATCTGAAAGTGCCGGATCCAGTCCGGCAGGCGCTCTTGGCTGACCTGCAGCCGGTGAACTGAAACCAACAAAAAAGCCGCATTAAATGCGGCTTTTTAAGGTATTTAACTCTGGATCAGAATTTGTAACCAACAGAGATCATGTAAACGGTCGGGTCGATTTCAACTTTACCGATTTTAGTGCCATCCAGTTTTACATCGGTTTCCATATCCACTTTCCAGACAGCGGCGTTCAGCAACCAGTTATCATTCAGCGCAACATCGATACCAGCCTGAACAGCAACTCCAATAGAGTCCTCGAGTTTCAGCTTGCTACCTGCCAGTGCACCGGTGGCTTCCTCAGAAAAGAAAGTGGTGTAGTTGATGCCTGCGCCCACATATGGCTGAACTTTAGAGCCAGAACCCATTGGGAACCACTGCACAGACAGGGTTGGTGGCAGGTGTTTGGTTTTACCAATCTGACCCAGTACGCCAGAGTTAATCTCGTGGTTAAACGGTGTAGATGCCAGCAACTCGATGCCCACTGTATCGGTCAACATATAGGTGCCGGTGATACCAATAGAGGTATCATTGCTCACATCCAGATCCAGTGCGCCACCTAGTACTTTGTCAGACGTAGATGTATTCGCATTTGCAGCACCCACACGTACGACAATATCGCCTGCTTCATAAGCCATTGCAGGTGCAGCCGCAACCAGTGCAGAACCCATTACAACCGCTGTCAGTAATTTTTTACTCATAAAACGCTCCCCAACTCAGAACAACACTCAATAGATGGCGCCATTAAACGGCAAAGTGCGCTGGCGGGAATTGATCTGGCGCAATTTTGCGCCGCGAAAAACGGCTTGTTGCTGTTGTTTATTGATCTGGCTCAATAGGTGATGCGCTGCACAGAGAAATCAAAGGGAACTTTTCAGCGGCATGCGGTAGAGATAAATAAAAAAGGACGCAGATGCGTCCTTTAATAAAGATCTGGCGTGGAGATGCACTCTCTTAAAGTCAGATGTATCTGTTGGTTTATTCAGTGATCAGATGCAGATATTCGGCATCAATATTCTGGTCGATATAAGCCATACCCAGTTTGTTCAGGTAGTCCATACGATCTGCTTTCATAAGATCGATATCAGGTGCTTCATGGCCATTTGACTGGTAAACAGACGCCAGAAAGGCCATAAAGTCTTCACCTTCGCTTAGCAGCAACAGACTGGCGGCACCCACGTCGGGTTTAACCCGTGTGTTGAGTTGCTCTGGCAATTCAACTGCAAAAACAACCGGCATTTCGTTGCCTTCAATGCGCACGCTGCGGTTACGGACAGTTTGTTGCGCCCAGTAATAAGCCAGTTCTTTGCTTTGTGTGAGAAATACAGGTTCGGTCGTTTCGGTATAGCTGTTACCAATGGTAGCCATGGTTTTTTTTGCGGCAGCTTTTAGCGCCTTGTCCCCGGAACGTACCAGACCCTGCGTCTTGATTGAGTCAACCAGTGCAGAGGACGTGCCGTGATACCAGATATTGCTGCAGGTAAAACCCTGTGCAGTTAACAATGCATTAGCATCTTTTAGAAAGGCGGGTGTCTCAGTCATAGTTAAAATCACTTAATCAGTTACAGCGGGAAGCAGGTCTGAATTTTAGCGTAAAACAGTGACCAGGTGCTTACCGGGATGGGTTAGAGCGTGTACTTTCTATAAAAAAGGCGACACCTTTGCGGGCGTCGCCTTGATGTTCTAACCAGATCTGTACCCTGATTACGCTAGCGCAAAGGCAGGGTACAGAACCTGTCCAAACTTAGTTGAACTGGTTAGAGGTGTTTTTAGCACCACCAGCTTTCAGAGCCATCTCACCAGCGTAGTACTCTTTGTGGTCGTCGCCGATGTCGGAACCGGACATGTTCTGGTGCTTAACGCATGCGATACCCTGACGGATCTCTTTACGCTGAACGCCTTCAACGTAACCCAGCATGCCAGCATCACCGAAGTACTCTTTAGCCAGGTTGTCCACAGACAGTGCAGTAGTGTGGTAAGTAGGCAGAGTGATCAGGTGGTGGAATACGTTCGCTTCGCGAGCAGTATCAGCCTGGAAAGTACGTACACGAGCGTCAGCAGCTTCAGACAGTTCAGAACCGTCGTATTCAGCAGACATCAGGTTAGCACGGTCGTAAGCGGACACGTCTTTACCTTCAGCTACCCATGCATCGTAGGTCTGCTGACGGAAGTTCAGCGTCCAGTTGAAAGATGGAGAGTTGTTGTACACCAGCTTAGCGTCTGGGTGTACTTTACGAACGTCATCCATCATGGCTTTGATTTCGTGTACGGTTGGAACTGCAGTTTCGATCCACAGCAGGTCAGCACCGGCATTCAGAGCTTCGATACAGTCGAATACGCAACGCTCGTGGCCAGTACCCTGACGGAACTGGTACAGACCAGAAGGCAGGCGCTTAGGACGAACCAGCTTGCCGTTACGGCTGATCAGTACGTCACCTTCAGCAGTGTCTTCTGGAGAAACTTCTTCGCAATCCAGGAAGGAGTTGTAAACGTCACCCTGGTCGCCTGGTTCACGAACAACAGCGATCTCTTTAGTCAGACCAGCACCTTCAGAGTCGGTACGTGCAACGATAACACCGTCATCAACGCCCAGTTCCAGGAAAGCGTAACGCAGTGCGCGCAGTTTAGCGTGGAAGTCAGCGTGAGGTACGGTTACTTTACCGTCCTGGTGACCACACTGTTTCTCGTCAGCAACCTGGTTTTCGATCTGCAGACAGCAAGCACCGGCTTCGATCATCTGCTTAGCCATCAGGTAAGTCGCTTCAGCGTTACCGAAACCAGCATCGATGTCAGCTACGATTGGCACAACGTGAGTTTCGTGGTTGTCGATCTGAGCCTGGATTTCAGCTTCTTTAGCAGCATCGCCAGCTTGACGAGCAGCGTCCAGTGCACGGAACAGGCCACCCAGTTCACGCGCGTCAGCCTGACGCAGGAAGGTGTACAGTTCTTTAACCAGAGAAGCTACAGCAGTTTTTTCGTGCATAGACTGGTCTGGCAGAGGACCGAAGTCAGAACGCAGTGCAGCAACCATCCAGCCAGACAGGTACAGGTATTTACGCTCAGTAGTACCAAAGTGTTTTTTGATAGAGATCAGCTTCTGCTGACCAACAAAACCGTGCCAGCAACCCAGGGACTGAGTGTACTTAGTTTTGTCTTTGTCAAACTCAGCCATGTCACGACGCATGATGCCGGCAGTGTACTTAGCAATGTCCAAGCCTGTCTTGAATTTGTTCTGCGCGCGCATACGTGCAGCATATTCTGGATTGATAGCGTCCCAAGCAGAACCGTAAGTCGCTTTCAGGTTTGCTACCGCATCGATATCTTGTTTGATAGTAGACATGGGAAATCCCTTGGTTAATGGCTACAACAGCGCAGCCTGTTGAATTAAATCGATGTCGATTCTAGTGTGGTATGTGGCATAATTGAAATAAATGATGTTTATTTCTAATATTCACAAAACAAATATGCAGGCTAAGCTGCTACTTTTCATCAGAATCCACACGTTATGCTGTTAGATAAAATCGATCTGAACCTTCTGGTGTATCTGGATGTATTGCTGCGGGAGCGTAATGTGACCCGTTCAGCAAGTATACTCGGTATCAGTCAGCCCGCAATGAGCAACGGTTTGCGGCGTTTAAGGGAGATGTTTGGTGATCCGCTGCTAGTGCGAACAGCAGAGGGCATGACTCCTACCGAGCGGGCGCTTGCACTGCAGCCAATGCTGCGTCAGGTACTGGCCAGTGTTGAGCAGGTAGTAGAGCCCAACGGTGAATTTGACGCCACCTCCAGCGACCGTGTGTTCAGGATCATGACCAGTGATTATGGTGAGGCGACCCTGATGCCGCAGTTACTGAAGCGGCTGCGCAAAGAGGCACCTAATGTCGTACTGGATATCCTGACGCCCAGTGATATGAGCTTTAAAGAGGTGGAGCAGGGGCTTGTGGATCTGGTTATCAACCGTTTTGACACCATGCCTCAGTCGTTTCACCAGCGAACACTCTGGAAAGACAGCTTTTCCTGCGTATTCAGTGTCGATAACCCCATCTCACTGGATTTCCGTCTTGAATCCTACCTGTCAGCCGGTCATGTCTGGGTCAGTAAAACCGGTATGGGCGCAGGCATGGGCCTGACACCCAAGGATACTAAACGGCTCGGCTGGGTGGATGAGGCGCTGGAGCGGGTGGGGCATAAGCGCCATATCATTGTGTTTACCCGCCACTACCAGTCAGCCGCGCTTCTGGCTCAACAGAAGGGGCTGGTGGCAACCATTCCCAGTAAAGCCGCCATGGCGCACTCAAATAATCCGCGTCTGGTGATTAAAAAACCACCGTTTGAGGTGCCTGAGTTTGAGTTCAAGATGGCCTGGAGTCCGCTGTTGCAGCATAACTCTGCCCATCGCTGGCTGCGTCGACTGATTCTGGACATTGCCCAGAACAGCAGTGCCTCTACTCGTTAAAGTAGAGGCTGCCCAGCTGCAATAGGACAGTGATCAGGCCGACATTTTGGTCTGATGGCTCAACTTCTATAATGGCTGCGCTGCACAGGGTTTTAACCAGCGCTTCCATCTCTGAGTCACACTCAAAACACTGGCCATCGACAAACAGACTATAACCATTTTCTTTTGCTATATAGGCAAAACGAGAGCCTTCAGTGCGGCTCAGTGTGACGCCTTCTGCAAGCAGTTCAGCAACCTCATCTGCCTCGATTTCTTCATCTGCTTCCAGTTGATCCGGGTATTTTGGATCCGTCATAAAACGACCAAACCATTCGCCAATTTTGGCTGGATCGTTAACGTACTGCTGCAGAATTGCCTGTACCCGCTTAATGGCGTCGGCATCGATCTCAGCCGGATTGGCGGTAACGGTCAGCTCGGGGTCGGTGTAACGCTGTTCGGATAGCAGGGATTTACCGATAAATTCAGCAAACCCGTCCAGAATCTCCTCATGACTGGGTGCTCTGAAACCGATGGAATAGGTCATGCAGTCATCGCCAACTGCATAGCCGTTGTGACCAACACGGGGCGGTACATATAACATGTCGCCCGGTTGCAGATCCCAGACCTCTTCGGCCTGCCATTCAGGCAGGATCATTACCGGAGTATCATCTCGGCGGGGGGATTCTTCACCAAAAATGCCACCGACTTCCCAGCGCCGGGAACCCGACGCCTGGAGCAGAAAAACATCATAGTTATCGTAATGTGGGCCAACGCCACCACCGTCAGTGGCATAGCTGATCATCAGATCGTCCATACGCCAGCTGGGTACAAAATGAAACTGAGCCAGCAGATCGGCCACTTCAGGCACCCAGTGATCAACCGCTTGTACCAACAGGGTCCAGTGGGAATTGGGCAAATCCGTCAGTTCCTCTTCTGTGAAGGGGCCATGCTCAAGCTGCCAGTCCTGTTTGTCTTCAGACTGCAGGATCAGGCGGGACTCAACACCCTCTTCGAGTGCTAAGCCAGCCAGTTCATCAGCGGCGACCGGCGGTTCAAAATTGGGAAAAGCGTTGCGGATAAGCAGTGGCTTTTTCTGCCAGTAGTCCCGCAGAAAGGTTTCAATCGGCATATCGCCCAGATGGGTCAGCGGTTGGCTCATGGCTGTTTATCCTTGTTTTGTTCGGCGGGTGATTTTAAGCGTTCAACGGTTTCTTCCACGGATGCCAGAATACCGCGCAGCATATTCAGTTCGGTTTTCTCGGGGCGTGAACGGTTAAAGTAACGCCGCAGCTTATCCAGCACCTTACCTTCATGCTGGGGGATGATGAACTGGGTCAGACGTAATACCTTTTCCAAGTGTTCATAAAACAGCGCCATTTCCCGCTGTCTTGGGTAGGTTTCCTGGGCGGGCTGGCTGACAGGGGCCTGCGCAGCGATCCACAACTCATAACACAGCAGCTGGATCGCCTGCGCCACATTCAGGACCGGGTATTCCGGATTGGCTGGGATATAGACATGCAGATTGCACTGCTGCAGCTCGTTGTTGTGCAAACCCATTGTTTCACGGCCAAATACCAGCGCAATCTGGCCCTGACCCGCTTCAGAAACCATCTGAGTCGCTGCAGTACGAGCATCGACCAAAGGCAGGTCAAAGCTACGCTGGGTGCGGGCACTGGTACCCAGTACCAGTTGGCAGTCAGCAATCGCTTCTTCAAGTGTGTTTACCACTACCGCATTTTCGAGCAGGTCAATGCCACCGGCCGCACGGGCATCTGCTTCAGGTGAGGGGAACTCCTGGGGATTGACCAGCCAGAGTTGCTTCAGACCCATGTTTTTCATTGCACGCGCAGCGGCACCGATGTTGCCGGGGTGAAAGGTATTGATCAGAACGATGCGGATATTTTCAAGCATGACAAAATTGACCCGTTAATTGAGCCGGCATTATAAGGTGGGGAAGGGATCAGTTGAAACTAAAACGGGGCCTATGGCCCCGTTGAGTGTGTTGCTACAGGTTAAATATTTTTAGCCTGTTCAACAGCATTGCCGATGTAGTTATGAGGCGTCAGTGTTTTAAGTGACGCTTTAACTTCTTCAGGCAGCTCCAGTGTATCAATGAAGTTCTGAATAGTTTCTTTGGTCATGGCATGGCCGCGTGTCAGGGCCTTGAGTTTCTCATAAGGCTCTTCAATACCGTAACGACGCATTACCGTCTGAATGGGTTCTGCCAGAACTTCCCAGGCTGCTTCCAGATCGGCATCGAGCTGAGCAGGGTTGAGTTCCAGCTTACTGATACCCTTCAGTGAAGACTGATACGCTATCAGGCTATAACCAAAACCAACGCCCATGTTACGCAATACAGTGGAGTCGGTCAGGTCACGCTGCCAGCGGGAAATCGGCAGTTTTACCGCCAGGTGCTGCATGATGGCGTTAGCAATACCCAGGTTGCCCTCGGAGTTTTCGAAGTCGATTGGGTTGACCTTGTGTGGCATGGTGGAAGAACCCACTTCGCCAGCAACGGTCTTCTGCTTGAAATAACCCTGGGAGATGTAACCCCAGATATCCCGGTCAAAATCGATCAGAATGGTGTTAAAACGACCCACTGCATCAAACAGCTCGGCAATATAGTCATGCGGCTCGATCTGAGTCGTATATGGGTTCCAGCTCAGCCCCAGTGAGGTGACAAACTCTTCTGCATTGGCAGCCCAGTCGATATCCGGATAAGCCGAGATGTGAGCATTGTAATTGCCCACGGCACCGTTGATTTTACCCAGCAGCTCAGTCTGCTTGATCTGTTTGATCTGGCGCTGCAGACGGTAAGCAACGTTGGCCATCTCTTTACCGACGGTGGTAGGAGAGGCGGTCTGACCGTGAGTACGGGATAGCATAGGCTGTTCGGCATACTGACGACCCAGATTTGCCACTTCATCTGTCACTTTCTGCATGACTGGCAGCATGGCTTCGAGGCCATGTTTCAGCATCAGGGCGTGCGACAGGTTATTGATGTCTTCAGAGGTGCAGGCAAAGTGAACAAATTCGCTGATCGCCAGCAGCTCGGCGTTATCTTTGAATTTGCCTTTGATAAAGTATTCAACCGCTTTTACATCATGGTTGGTTGTGCGCTCAATCTCTTTAACAGCCTGTGCATCGGCTTCACAGAATTCATCTACGATAGCATTCAGCAGCTCATTCGCAGCGGTGCTGAGGGCTGGCACTTCTGGAATCTGCGGATGTGCAGCCAGCTTCTGCAGCCAGCGAACCTCCACTTCAACACGGAAACGAATAAGACCGTATTCACTGAAAATGTCACGCAGACCAGCAGTTTTGCTGCCGTAACGGCCGTCAACCGGGGAGATGGCGGTAAGGGCGGAAAGCTCCATGAAGTATTCTCTACCTTTTTAGGGGTTGCGAAAAACGGCGCATTATACCCGAAGCCCCGTCATCGGCATAGCGCGACAAACCTGCTTATGACATGAGTTTTTTGAGGGTCGGTCGCAGGCGGGATTTAAAGAACATCAGATGCCAGCGTTTACCGCCTTTCTGACGCCATAACATGGCGCTGCGAATGCCTGCCAGCAGCAGCGCGCGGATCTTTGCGGCATTTTCCCTGTTTTGCAGATGGCGAGGGTCACCGGTCACCTGAATCCGAAAACTAAAGGTACTGATGGTGTCCTGATACAGACTGGCCAGATTGGCAATGACACTGGGGTGCGCAAATGTAGACGGGTTTGACAGGCTTTCAGCATCATCCGGATTGAAATAACGCGCCTGCTCTGTGACCTGTTTCAGCCGTTGGCCAATGGTTTTAAGCATCTCTGGATTGGCGCTGAGTTTACGCTCCAGGTGCATCACACTCAGCGCATACCGAATGACATCCCGATTGTGTTCAGCCCTTGGTTTTTCAACAAGATCCTGCAGGTTCTTAAGGCCGATGCTGAGGTTATAGGGCAGGTCGCGCACGCCGCCGTAAACATCTTCGGTTGTTTTTGCATCGATTTGCATGATGCTGAAAAGACTGGCATCCAGATTGTTCTGAGACACCATGCCGCGGGTTGCAATCTGTTCTACCAGAGCGGCGGCCTGAAATACACCTGCCAGCGCTATGGCTTGTTCGTCATGGAGACGTGTCACGATCTCTTTTCCTCAGGACGGAATACTGTCTAATTTACCGGTGGTCTCGATGACGCCGCCGCCGAGGCAGCGTTCATTGTCATAGATCACTACAGACTGACCGGGAGTGATGGCGCGTTGCGGCTGACTGAAGCGGATCAGATAACCTTCACCCACCTTTTTCTCAATCATACAATCCTGATCTGCCTGACGGTAACGTACCTTAGCCGTACAGCGGTAGGGTAGTTCAGGCGTCTGGCCATCAATCCAGAATAACGCTTCAGAGATCAGCCAGTCTGTGTAGAGCAGGTCATGCTCTGTACCCTGAACAGCAATCAGTACATTGCGTTCCAGATCTTTGCCGGCTACAAACCAGGGAGCTTCAGGATAATCTTTAAGCCCGCCTATGCAGAGTCCCTGACGTTGTCCGATGGTGTAATACATCAGACCTGTGTGTTCGCCAATGACATCGCCATCCGGGGTCTCGATCGTACCCGGCTGGGCAGGCAGGTATTGTTTCAGAAAATCAGCAAAGCGGCGTTCACCAATAAAACAGATACCGGTACTGTCCTTTTTGTTGTGGGTAATCAGGTCATGCTGTTCTGCCAGGCGCCGCACCTCGGGTTTTTCCAGTTCACCCACGGGGAACAGGGTTTGTGCCAGCTCAGCACTGCCTACCTGATGCAGGAAATAACTCTGATCTTTATTGGGGTCCAGTCCTTTGAGCAGGCAGGCCTGGCCATTATGACTGCCACGGCGAACATAGTGACCGGTGGCGATCAGATCTGCGCCAAGTGCTTTGGCATACTCGAGAAAAGCTTTAAATTTGATCTCCCGGTTACAGAGAATATCCGGGTTAGGGGTACGTCCGGCTTTATACTCTTCCAGGAAGTGTTCAAACACATTGTCCCAGTATTCAGCCGCAAAGCTGGCGGTATGCAGATGAATCCCCAGTTTTTGACAAACCGCTTCAGCATCCGCCAGATCCTGTTTGGCGGTACAGTATTCGGTACCGTCATCCTCATCCCAGTTTTTCATAAACAGGCCTTCAACCTGATAGCCCTGTTGCTGTAACAGCAAGGCTGAGACAGAGGAATCAACACCGCCGGACATGCCAACGATGACTTTGGTTTGGTTATTGGGTTTCATCAGATATCTGGGTTTTCAGTGTTATCGATTGGTCATTTCATTGATCAGGTCGAGCGGGTAAGCCCGTCCAGCAAGGTAATCTTCAATACAACGCAAAACCATGGGACTGCGTAATTTGCCTTGCTGTTGTTTTATTTCGTCCAGTGTCAGCCATGTTGCAGCAATAATCCCCTGATCGAGCTGCGTTTCCGGGAAATGCTGAATCGCTTCTGCGATAAAGCAGGTGCGGTGATAGGTCACACCATTGGTTGGCGAGGTATAAGCATATATGCCCAGTATCGCCTTGGGTTGAACCTGCCAGCCGGTTTCTTCCAGTGTTTCCCGTTGGGCAGCCTGAATAAAGGTTTCGTCCGGTTCGATATGGCCAGCGGGCTGGTTAAGGACTCGCTGCTGCTTTGCTTCCTCTTCAACCATCAGAAAGCGCCCATCACGCTCTACCACAACTGAGACTGTCGCATGGGCATACCAGTTCATGCCGTTCCCCTGAAAAACCCTTATCTTAACACTTTGCCATGGGTTTTCGGTACTGAATCGACTGGTTTGAGGCGGTTTGGTGGTATGCTTTAAACAGTCAGTTGAATGGAATTACCCGTGTCTACCTACATCGCAGTTCAAACTGAAGATTTTGATCTTAACCAGTTATACACCGGCCTTAGGTGTGCCTCCGGTGCCAATGGCGCCATTGTGACCTTTACCGGCCTGGTACGTGAGCTTTCCAATACGACTCATCTGCAGGCCCTTTATCTTGAACACTATCCCGGCATGACTGAGAAAGCCCTGCAGTCGATTGTCGACCAGGCCAGGGAACGCTGGCCGTTGGGTCAGGTGACACTGATCCATCGTGTCGGCAGGCTGGCACTGAATGAGCAGATCGTGTTTGTGGGTGCCAGCAGCCCGCATCGGGCCGATGCTTTTGCTGCTGTGGAGTTTATGATGGATTACCTGAAGCAGGATGCGCCTTTCTGGAAAAAAGAGATCACATCTTCCGGTGAGCACTGGGTAGAGCAGAAAACCTCAGATCTGGCTGCTGCCAAACGCTGGCGCTGACCGGTCTAGTGTTTTCGTTTGTTCCTGTTTGGCCGTGTTCTGGTGTTTTGGGAAGAGGTTGTGGCTGACCGGGCCAGATGAATCTGTTCTGTCCGATGCGTTCCCGGTGACAAACCTGCAATCGTCCAGTTACCAATCGCATATCGAATCAACCTCAGGGTCGGAAAACCAACCGCTGCCGTCATCCTGCGAACCTGACGATTCCTGCCCTCCGTGATTTTCAGTTCCAGCCAGCTTGTGGGCTGATTTTTACGTTCCCTGATGGGAGGTACCCGGGGCCATACGTCAGGTTCAGGCAGTCGTTTTGCTTTGGCGGGCCGGGTAGGGCCGTCGTTCAGCGTGACGCCGTCACAGAGACGTTGAAGCGCTTCGTCTGATATATCCCCCTCAACCTGCACCCAGTAGGTTTTTTCCAGCTTAAAGCGTGGATGGGCCAACTGGTGCTGTACCTGCCCGTCATCAGTGAGTAGCAATAATCCCTCAGAATCATAATCCAGCCGACCTGCTGCGTAGATATTTGGCATTGTGATGTAGTCGGCGAGGGTGCTTTTGTCATCTGTGGTGGTGAATTGTGACAGCACCTGGAAGGGCTTATTGAAAACAATCAGGTTAGCCAAAGGCTGTTCCTCAGCATAAATGGCGGTCTTCGCCTATGATGAAACTAGTGCAGCTGATTCGCTGTCTGACGGTTCGATAAGTATAACAATTTCAATAAGAAAAAAGTGCGGAGTCGATATGGGATATATCAATATAGCAGTACCGGCAGGCGATAAAATCACAGTCAACAACGACGGTTCTCTTAATGTACCAGACCATCCAATCATCCCTTTTATCGAGGGTGATGGCATCGGTGTCGATGTCACTCCACCTATGATTAAAGTGGTGGATGCGGCAGTTGAAAAAGCCTATGGCGGGAAATGCAAAATCGCCTGGATGGAAGTCTATGCCGGTGAAAAAGCCACGTCTGTCTATGACCAGGACACCTGGTTGCCGGATGAAACACTGCAGGCCTTTAAAGAGTTTGTTGTGGGCATCAAAGGTCCACTGACAACCCCGGTGGGTGGCGGCATTCGCTCTCTGAATGTTGCCTTGCGTCAGGAGCTTGATCTCTATGTCTGTCAGCGTCCGGTACGTTGGTTCAAGGGGGTTCCCAGCCCGGTGGTCAATCCGGGTGATGTCGATATGGTGATCTACCGCGAAAACTCCGAGGATATCTATGCCGGCGTGGAATGGAAGGCGGGCACCCCTGAAGCCGATAAGGTGATCAAGTTCCTGAAAGAGGAGATGGGGGTTACCAAAATCCGCTTTGATTCTATGTGTGGTATTGGCATTAAGCCCGTATCGGAAGCGGGCAGTAAACGGCTGATCCGCAAAGCGATTCAGTACGCAGTGGATAATGATCGTGACTCAGTGACCCTTGTGCACAAAGGTAACATCATGAAATTTACCGAAGGTGCTTTCAAAGACTGGGGGTATGAACTGGCGCGAGATGAGTTTGGTGCCCAGCCGTTGAATGGGGGTCCATGGCTAACATTCAAAAATCCGCAGACCGGCAAGGATATTGTCGTCAAAGACGTGATAGCAGATGCGATGCTGCAACAGATTTTGTTGCGCCCGGCTGAATACGATGTGGTGGCTACACTGAATCTGAATGGTGATTACCTGTCGGATGCGCTCGCAGCTGAAGTCGGGGGTATTGGTATCGCTCCGGGGGCCAACCTGTCAGATCAGGTGGCTATTTTTGAAGCGACCCATGGCACAGCACCTAAATATGCCGGTCAGGACAAGGTAAACCCGGGGTCCATTATTCTCTCTGCAGAGATGATGCTGCGACATATGGGCTGGACAGAAGCGGCGGATCTGATCATCAAGGGCATGGACGGGGCGATTGAAGCGAAAACCGTGACGTATGATTTTGAGCGACTGATGGAGGGCGCTACGCTGCTGTCTGCATCACAGTTCGGTGATGCCATTATTGAGCACATGTAGTTGATAAATAAGCACAAAAAAGGCAGCCATCGGGCTGCCTTTTTAGCGTTTATGCTGGCCTGATATTGACGGCATGAGTGCCTTTAGGGCCGGGCTGAGTTTCAAAGGAGACTCGCTGACCCGCTTTAAGGCTTTTGTAGCCGTCCATCTCAATCGCTGAAAAATGTGCAAATAGGTCCTCTTCGTGTTCATCTGAAAGAATAAATCCGTACCCTTTCGAATTATTGAACCACTTTACTTTCCCTGTTTGCATATACCGCTCCATGAATGACTTGATGTGTTCTGATCCTGAACCTTGATTAGATAACTGCTAGAATTATCTAAAGGTGCAGTTTAGTGATTACTTATTGCTCAGACAAACACTTATCGCTTGCGCAGACGGATTTGGGTTGTTAAAACCGAAGCTAGAACGCGCAAAATTTAAGTCGTTTGGCCAATCAACATATTGTCTTAGATCATAGACCAACTTTTCATGGATACAACTTGTACACGCATTCCATTGGCCCAGAATTCTGATGAAGAACACCCGCATCACGACCATGATTTGGTGGTTCAGGAGGCCAAGCCTGAACTTAAGCAACCTTCCATGTACCGTGTTGTGCTCCATAATGATGATTACACCCCGATGGATTTTGTCGTGGCGGTGCTCATGATGTTTTTCAACATGAACCAGGAGAAAGCGACTCAGGTGATGTTAGCCGTGCATACACAGGGAAAAGGTGTATGTGGAGTATTTACCCGTGACATTGCTGAAACTAAAGCGGCTATAGTTAATCAATATGCAAGGGAGAATCAGCATCCCCTGTTATGTGAAGTGGAACAGGTCTAAGAGGCTGCGCCATGTTAAATAGAGAATTGGAAGATACCCTGAGTGCCGCGTTTCAGGCGGCGAAGGATAAGCGCCATGAGTTTATTACGATTGAGCACCTGTTGTTTGCATTGCTCAATAATCGTGAGGCGCGTGATGTATTACTTGCCTGTGGTGCCGATCTGGAGGCCATCGGTCGCAGCCTTGCCGAATTTATTGAAGAAACCACCCCCTTACTGTCAGATGTCATTCCCGATATTGAAACCCAGCCAACCTTAGGGTTTCAGCGTGTACTGCAGCGTGCGGTGTTCCATGTCCAGTCTTCAGGTCGCAGCGAAGTCACCGGCGCCAATGTATTGGTTGCCATCTTCAGCGAGCAGGAGAGTCAGGCGGTCTACATTCTGCAGCAGCACGGTGTCGAGCGCATTGATGCGGTGAATTACATCTCTCACGGCATCTCCAAAGTTGCTTCTCGTGATCATTCACACTCTGAATCGGTTGAAGAAGCCGAAGAGACAGAAGAAAACGGCGACAGCGCTCTGCTCAAATATGCAGTTAACCTGAATATTGAAGCGGAGCAGGGCAGGATTGATCCACTGGTAGGGCGTGATTCTGAGGTTGAGCGTGTGGTACAGATTCTGTCTCGCCGCCGAAAAAATAATCCGTTACTGGTGGGTGAAGCGGGCGTCGGTAAAACAGCGATAGCTGAAGGGCTGGCTAAACTGATTATCGACCATAAAGTCCCTGAAATTATTAAAGACTCCGTAGTGTATTCACTGGATCTGGGTGCCTTGCTGGCCGGAACCAAATACCGGGGTGACTTTGAGAAACGCCTCAAAGGGCTGCTGAAAGAGATCAAGGATAAGCCCTACGCAATCCTGTTTATCGATGAGATCCACACCATCATCGGTGCGGGTGCTGCCTCTGGTGGTTCGATGGATGCTTCCAATCTGTTAAAACCGTTGCTGAGCTCCGGTCAGATCCGGTGTATCGGTTCAACCACCTTCCAGGAATTCCGGGGCATCTTCGAAAAAGACCGTGCCCTGGCACGTCGTTTCCAGAAAGTCGATGTGCTTGAGCCAAGCGTGGACGACACCTATCGTATTCTGCAAGGACTGCGTTCCCGCTTTGAAGAGCACCACAATATCACCTATACCGAAGAAGCCCTGAAAGCCGCGGCTGAACTGGCTGATCGTTATATCAATGATAAGCATATGCCTGACAAGGCGATTGATGTGATTGACGAAGCGGGTGCCTATCAGCGTCTGCTGCCGGAAGAGTTGCGCAAGTCAGAAATTGAAGTGGTTGATATTGAAGCAATCGTAGCCAAAATTGCTCGCATTCCGCCAAAAAGCGTGTCGACTTCCGATAAAAATCAGCTGGCCAAACTGGCGACCAATCTCAAAATGGTGGTACTGGGTCAGGATGAGGCAATTGAGACGTTGTCCTCAGCGATCAAGCTCTCCCGCGCTGGCCTGAAAGAGCCGAACAAGCCGGTAGGTTGTTTCCTGTTTGCCGGGCCTACCGGTGTGGGTAAAACCGAAGTGACCCAGCAGCTGGCCCGCATCATGGGTATCGAGCTGGTACGTTTTGATATGTCCGAGTATATGGAACGGCATACCGTATCACGTCTGATCGGTGCGCCTCCGGGTTACGTCGGCTACGATCAGGGCGGTCTGTTGACCGAAGCTGTCACCAAAGCGCCACATTGTGTATTGCTGCTGGATGAGATTGAAAAAGCACATCCGGAAGTATTTAACCTGTTACTGCAGGTGATGGATAACGGCACTCTGACCGACAACAACGGTCGCAAGGCGGACTTCCGCAATGTGATTCTGGTGATGACAACCAATGCAGGCGCGGAAGATATCAGCCGCAACTCCATTGGTTTTACCCGTCAGGATCATTCCACTGATGGCATGCAGGCGATCAAAAAGCTCTTCACGCCTGAATTCCGCAACCGTCTCGATGGCATCATTCAGTTCAAGTCGCTGACAATGGATATTATCAAAGGTGTGGTGGATAAATTCATTGCTGAACTTCAGGTCCAGCTGGATGACAAGAAAGTGGTCCTGCACCTGAGTGAGGCAGCACGTCAGTGGTTTGCTGAACAGGGTTACGATCAGCAGATGGGTGCGCGCCCAATGAAACGTCTGATACAGGAAAAACTGAAAAAACCGCTGGCTGAGATGATCCTGTTTGGTGAACTCTCACATGAAGGCGGCGATGTCATGATTGATGTGAGTGCGGATGGTGAAATTGTGCTGGATGTACCGCACTGTATAGCCGACAGCTGTCACTGACGGTTCGCAGATAAGGCAACGAGAAACGGGGAGCATATAGCTCCCCGTTTTAGTTGGGTATTGAATAGCTGATTAACGAGCGCGGTAAACGATACGGCCCTTGGTCAGGTCGTACGGAGTCAGCTCAACCTTAACCTTGTCACCAGTGAGAATACGGATGTAATTCTTACGCATTTTGCCGGAAATATGGGCAATCACCACGTGACCGTTTTCCAGTTCGACACGGAACATTGTGTTCGGCAGGGTGTCGATCACTGTGCCTTCCATTTCAATGCTGTCTTCTTTAGCCATTCATTCGTTACCTTGGTTGCTTATCTCGGAGCTTTTAAGCCGAAAAATAATTGCGCGGTATTTTGCACTAAATGCTTTTTTATATCAAAGAGAAAACAGAATAATCCGGCGATTCTTTATACAAAGGTTACGGCTGGTCAATTTTGATCCACTGATTATCCAGTAACATTTCGATAGGTCGGAACAGGGTTTTGTAACGCATCTTGCGGCATTCACTGACCCAATATCCGAGATAAAGGAAAGGAAGGTTAAGAGACTGACACATTTCAATCTCTTTAAGAATGGCTAAGCTGCCAAGGCTGCGATGCTGCTCGCCCGGTGAATGAAAGGTGTAAATGGCTGACAGGCCATGGGTCAGAAAATCTACAACAGCGATCGCCAGTAAACGGCCTGTCCCGTCACGAAATTCCAGAAATTCGGTTTTCTGATTGCCCTCTACCAGAAAAGAGTTGAACTGCTCAGGGTCAGGTGGATACATATCGCCATCAGCGTGCCGTGCTTCGATATATTCCGCGTAGAGATCATAATATTCCTGTGTAAAAACCGGCTTCAGCCTTCGCACTTTAAGGTCTGAATTTTTATTGAGGACCCGCCTTTGGCTGCGGCTCAGTTTAAATTGGGGAATGGGAATCCGAACAGATATACAGGCCTGACAGTGTTGGCAATGAGGCCTGTAGATATGTTTGCCGCTCCGGCGGAACCCAAGATCAGAGAGTTCGCTGTAAGCCTCCGTGCTGATAACCGCATGGGGGTCTACAAACAGAGTTTGTGCGATATGATCTTCAAGATAACTGCACTTGTGCTCAGGTGTCGCGTAAAAATGCAGTGTTTTAAGATCCGACACGGATTACTCCTTGCGAAACAGATCTGGTTCAAAATCCCAGTGATGGTTATGCGGCACATTAAGATAACGTTGCAGGTAGTCCTCAAACTCCTGCCTTGGAATTTCACAGGCGCCCAGGCTAAACAGGTGTGGATTGCTAACCTGGCAGTCAATTAAAGCATAGCCCCACTTTTTCAGCTGTTCGACCAGATGCACAAACGCGATTTTGGAGGCATTGCTCCTGCGACTGAACATGGATTCGCCAAAAAACAGCTTGCCAAGCGCAAGGCCATACAGTCCGCCCACGATTTCACCCTCCTGATACATTTCTACTGAATGCGCATAGCCTGACTTATGTAATTCAATATACGACTGGCGCATCTCCCGGGTAATCCAGGTCCCCGCAGACGCGCTTCTGGGCGCGGCACAGGCATCAATTACGGCCGGAAAGTTGCGATCAAAACAGACCTCATAGGTCTGTGAGCGCATCTGCTTCTTAAGACTGCGTGAAACATGAAGTTGTTCCGGTATCAGTACGCAGCGGGGATCGGGACTCCACCAGAGAATCGGTTCTCCCGGACTGTACCAGGGAAATATGCCTCGTCTGTAGGCATCAAGCAGGCGGCCCTGATTCAGAGTACCACCAGCCGCTAACAACCCATTAGGGTCATCCAGCGCTTTGTTCAGGGGCGGGAAGGGGGTGTTATCACTTAACCAGGGAATCATGACAGCTCAGAGTGATTATTCATTGTAATTGAGTCTCATCAGGCTCTGAGCTGTCAGAAGTGGATTATTTCTTCAGGTCATCCAGATAGCGTTCTGCATCCAGCGCGGCCATACAGCCAAAACCAGCAGAGGTGATGGCTTGACGGTAAATGTGGTCGCAGACATCGCCCGCCGCAAACACGCCTTCAACGCTGGTCTGAGTAGCATTGCCTTCAAGGCCAGATTTAATTTTCAGGTAGCCGTCATGCATCTCAAGCTGACCGGCAAAAATGTCGGTGTTTGGCTTGTGGCCAATGGCGATGAAAACGCCAGCAAGATCCAGCTCCTGGGTTGCACCGGATTCAGTACTCTTGACACGAATCCCGGTCACGCCGGTTGCGTCACCCAGCACTTCGTCCAGCGTGTGGTTCCAGAGGATATTGATATTGCCGTTTTCAGCACGCTCAAGCAGTTTATCCTGCAGGATTTTCTCCGAACGCAGGGTGTCGCGGCGGTGAATCAGGGTAACCTCTGCCGCGATGTTAGACAGATACAACGCCTCTTCAACCGCGGTGTTGCCCCCGCCAATAACGGCTACTTTCTGGCCACGGTAAAAGAAACCGTCACAGGTTGCGCAGGCAGAAACACCTTTGCCCTGGAAAGCTTCTTCTGAAGGCAGGCCAAGATATTGAGCAGAAGCACCAGTAGAGATGATCAGCGCATCACAGGTGTATTCACCCATATCGCCTTTCAGACGGAAAGGGCGGTTTTGCAGGTCGGTTTCATTGATATGATCAAAGATAACCTTGGTATCAAAGCGCTCGGCATGACGCTGCATGCGGTCCATCAACTCAGGGCCCTGAACGCCGTCAACATCACCCGGCCAGTTATCGACATCTGTAGTGGTGGTCAGCTGACCACCCGCCTGCATCCCGGTAATGACAACAGGGTTAAGGTTGGCGCGGGCGGCATATACAGCAGCAGTGTAACCGGCAGGGCCGCTGCCGAGAATGATCAGGCTATGGTGTTGTACTTCACTCATGAGTTTGGCAAATCCTGTTGTGGTAGCAATTAGTTGCTCAATGCGGTCATAAAGACAGATTTCAAGTGAACTGACCCGAATGGACTTAACCCTATCTTGTTAAAGGCTTTTATCCATAAAGCAGGGGCAATGTAATTATGGGCTTACTATCCCTTAATCAGCTGTTTTCATCAACCGGGTTTGACCTGACATCCCCTAAATTGTGTTATCTTTGGCAGCTGGAAAGAATGATGATCCCATGGAGTCTGAAACACCAATGAGCGACACACCCAAACGTCTGAGTTTTCCCGAGCTGCTGATGCGTATCGGGCGGGAATCAAGCTTGATATTGGTGGTGGCACTTAACCTGCTGTTGTTATTGGCGCTGATTGGTTATGACCCCCGTGATCCGGGCTGGTCGCACTTGGGTTATCAGCCAGAGGTGAGGAATTTTATCGGTCCTGTGGGTGCATGGCTGGCCGACCTGAGTGTTTCGGCCTTCGGCATCGGTGCCTATCTTCTGCCCATACTGATCGTCTATCCGACGGTGCGGTTTATGCTCAGACGCCGCGCAACGCTGCTGGAGTCCGTGCCTTATTTTATCCTGCGCTGCAGCGGCAGCCTGGCCCTGTTACTCACCTTTTCGGCCCTGGCTGCAACGCATCTTTCAGTCGAAGCCCTGCATTATCCGTTCAGTGCGGGCGGGATTGTTGGCGAAGCGCTATCGGACTGGTTTGTCAGCTGGTTCAGCCTGACCGGCAGTTCTGTTGTGCTGTTCAGCGGTTTGTTGCTCAGTCTGACACTGATGCTGGAATTGAGTTGGGCGCAGCTGCTTGAATCACTGGGTCTGTGGTGCATGCGACTGCCAAATATTGTTCTGCAGACAGTTGAATCCAGATCAGTTGCCAATAAAACCGTTAAACCGGTAACCGCAGGCAAACCTCAAACACCGCCTACCCAGTCGATAGAAACAGATCCGGTGCGCACAGAGCCTGTCATGCCGCAGCAGGTTGAAACTGAGTTTGATGAGGATGACAGTCCGCCTTGGACAGAGGAAACTGTCCCGGTTGTGACAAACATTTCGACCACTCCATCCCCCGTTCAGGAGGTTGTCACAGATAAGGGACACGTCAAAATCGTACCTTTATCAGAAACGCATAAACCAATGCAGGACAAAGAGTTAGGTCTTGAACCTGAACAAGTTTCTGCAGCCAGAAAAGTTGCTCGTAGGCGGATACCACCACTGGACCTGCTGGATCCACCCACACTGAATACCAACACAGGCTACTCGCAGGAAGAGCTGGAGCGCCTCTCTTCTCTGCTTGAAGACAAGCTGAAAGATTTTGGTGTGATTGCAGAAGTGGTTGAGGTAAATCCAGGTCCGGTGATCACCCGGTTTGAGATTCAGCCCGCACCGGGTGTTAAAGCCAGCAAGATTACCAACCTGGCAAAAGACCTGGCCCGTTCCATGGCAGTTAGCAGCGTGCGGGTTGTTGAAGTCATTGCCGGTAAGTCAGTGGTTGGCGTTGAGATCCCCAATGAGACCCGTCAGACCGTGCATCTGAGTGAAGTATTAAGCTCAAAACCCTACATGTCAGCGGCTTCAAAACTCACACTGGGTTTGGGTAATGATATTGCGGGTAATCCTGTGGTTGCTAACCTGGCTAAAATGCCTCACTTGCTGGTTGCCGGTACCACCGGTTCTGGTAAATCGGTGGGCGTTAATGCCATGCTGCTCAGCCTGTTGTTTAAGGCTACCCCGGAAGAGGTCCGTCTGATTTTGGTCGACCCTAAAATGCTGGAACTTTCAATCTATGAAGGAATTCCGCATCTGCTGGCACCTGTAATTACGGATATGAAAGATGCGGCATCCGGCCTGCGCTGGTGTGTTGGTGAGATGGAACGGCGTTATCGTCTGATGGCCAAAATGGGCGTCAGAAATCTGGCCGGTTTTAATGAAAAACTGGAAGAAGCCAGAAAGCAGGGCGCACCGCTGCGCGATCCGCTGTGGAATCCGGAAGAGCACGGCGAACCCTTTGGCACGCCAGCACCTGAACTTGAGCCTTTGCCCTATATCGTGGTGGTGATTGACGAGTTCGCTGACATGATGATGATTGTCGGCAAAAAAGTGGAAGAGCTGATCGCACGAATTGCCCAGAAAGCCCGTGCGGCCGGTATCCATCTTATTCTTGCAACACAGCGCCCATCTGTGGATGTCATTACCGGTCTGATTAAAGCCAACATCCCGACACGTATTGCGTTTCAGGTGTCTTCAAAAATTGACTCGCGCACCATCCTCGATCAGGGTGGCGCGGAAAACCTGCTGGGCTGGGGTGATATGCTCTACCTGCCAGCGGGTGTCAGTCTGCCAAACCGCGTGCATGGTGCGTTTGTCAGTGATGATGAAGTGCATCGCGTGGTGGATGCCTGGAAGAAACTGGGTGCGCCTGACTATATAACTGACCTCACCGAACCGGAAGCGGGCATTGGTGGTGATGGATTAGGCTCCGGTTCAGGTTCACTGTTTGATGATGAGCAGGACCCGTTGTATGACGAGGCTGTGGCCTTTGTGCTTGAAACCCGCAAAGCCTCCATCTCAAGTGTGCAGCGCAAACTAAAAATCGGTTACAACCGTGCCGCCCGGATGATAGAAACCATGGAAGCTGCTGGTGTCGTCAGCGAAGCAGGCACCAATGGCCAGCGCGAAGTACTGGCGCCCGGTCCGCACGGTGACCGTTGATCAGGTTAACTATGGACATGCCATTAAAAGCAGTGAAACGTAAACGCATCAGTCACATTTTCTCAGCCGGTTTACTGTCCGGCCTGTTACTGTTCTCAGGCGCGGTATTAGCCGATGCCAAAACTGAGTTAAGCAGCTTGCTGAACAGTTACAGTACATTTTCAGCGGAATTTGATCAGATTACCGTCGGCGAGAACGGACGTTCTGCGCAACAGAGTATTGGTCAGCTGACGCTTTCTAAACCCAACCGTTTTCGCTGGCAGACCACAGAGCCTGCGCCACAGGAAATTGTGGCGGATGGGCGCTATCTCTGGATCTATGATCCGGACCTTGAGCAGGTAACCCGCCGTAATCTAAATCCAGAGAGTAACAGCACACCTGCCAGGATTTTGAATGGTGAAATTGATTCTCTGCTGGAAAACTTTTCTCTGACCCAATCATCCAGCAGCGAAGCTGAGCAGCTGTTTGAACTAAAATCGATCAGCGCGCAAACCTCTTTCAGTGTGATTCGACTTGTCTTTCATGAGCAGGTGCTATCCGAGCTGATGCTGGAAGATTCACTGGGTCAGCGCACTACCATCGTTTTCAAATCAGCACAGCGCAACCCTGAACTCCCGCCGGAAGAGTTTGAGTTCCGCATCCCCAAAGATGTTGATCTGATCATTGACGGGACCGAGTAATCTTGGATCTGTTTGCCGATCAGTCGCCCGGCTATCAGCCACTCGCCGCAAAGATGCGACCACAGTCTCTTGATGAGTATTGTGGTCAGGCGCACCTGTTAGGTGCGGGTAAACCGCTGCGGTTGGCGCTGGAGCAGGGCGTTATACATTCAATGATCCTCTGGGGGCCTCCGGGCGTCGGTAAAACGACCCTTGCGCGGCTGATTGCCAATCAGGTTGATGCTCAGTTTCTGACACTTTCCGCCGTATTGGCGGGGGTGAAAGATATTCGTATCGCGGTAGAGCAGGCTAAACAGGTACAGGCTCAGTCCGGCAGAGGCACGGTGCTTTTTGTTGATGAGGTGCATCGCTTCAACAAATCCCAACAGGATGCCTTTTTGCCTTACATCGAAGATGGCACGGTCATTTTTATCGGCGCTACGACTGAAAATCCCTCCTTTGAACTGAATAATGCATTGCTCTCCCGGGCGCGTGTTTATCTGTTACGAGCACTTGAATCTGAGGCGATTAAACAGCTATTACTGAGTGCCTTGGCAGATAAGCAGCGCGGGTTAGGGCAGCGAGCACTGGTGATCAGTGACGTCCTGCTGAACCAACTCTCAGCCGCGGCAGAAGGTGATGCGCGCAAAGCATTGAACCTGTTGGAGATCAGCTCTGATCTGGCGGTAAAACGCCCGGATGGCACAGAAGTGATTCCTGATGAAGTATTGACCGAGGTGCTGACTGGGCAGACGCGGCGTTACGATAAGCAGGGTGATCTGTTTTACGATATGATCTCTGCGTTCCATAAATCGGTTCGCGGCTCGTCGCCAGATGGTGCGCTCTACTGGTATTGCCGGATGCTTGAAGGCGGTTGTGATCCGCTCTATGTGGCCCGTCGATTGGTGGCGATAGCCTCTGAGGATATTGGCAATGCCGACCCACGGGCCATGCAGGTGGCGTTATCGGCCTGGGATGCCTTTGAACGGGTGGGGCCGGCTGAAGGCGAGCGCGCCATTGCCCAGGCGGCAATTTACTGCGCCAGTGCACCCAAGAGTAATGCGGTGTATCGCGCATTTAACCAGTGTCGCGGCGCAGTCAGGGAGAGTGCTGGTTATGAAGTGCCGGTGCATCTGCGCAATGCGCCAACTCAGCTCATGAAAGAACTGGGTTATGGCGCTGAATACCGCTATGCCCATGATGAGCCGGATGCCTATGCGGCTGGCGAATGTTATTTGCCGCCCGAGATCGCCCATGAGCGCTGGTATCAGCCTGAAAATCGTGGTCTGGAACTGAAAATCAAACAACGACTGGACTATCTGGCACAGCTGGATCAGGCCAGTGAACAAAAGCGCTATTCATCTGATGATGACTGAAAGCCCATAGGAGGGCCAGCATGCAGCATATACTCTTTATCGCTATTGGCGGTGCTCTCGGGGCACTCGGGCGTTATTGGGTCAGCGGCCTGTTGAATAACGCGTCGTTCAGGTTACCTTACGGCACGCTGGCCTGTAACGTAATCGGCTCTTTCCTGATGGGCGTGTTGTTTGTACTTATTCTTGAAAAATCCCGTTTGAGCCCAGAAATGCGCCCGCTGTTAATGGTGGGGATGCTGGGGGCCTTAACGACTTTTTCGACCTTTTCCCTTGAGACCGTGGCCATGATGCAGGAAGGCCATGTCATGTCAGCTCTGATTTATATATTATTAAGCGTTTTTCTGAGTCTGCTTGCGCTGTACGGCGGGCTCTGGGTCACTCGCTTGTTCTGATAAAAGGTAGTTTAAACACCCATGCTTGATGCAAAACTGGTCCGTTCTAATCCGGAAGAAGTGGCAGCACTGCTGCTGAAAAAAGGCTATCAATTTCCTGTTGCTCAATTCACCGAGCTGGAAAGTCAGCGCCGTGAAATGCAGATGGCTACTGAGAACCTGCAGAACGAGCGTAACACCCGATCCAAATCCATTGGTAAAGCCAAAGCCGCAGGTGAAGATATCCAGCCGTTGCTGGCAGAAGTGGCTGACCTGGGTAGTCAGCTGGATGCCGCAAAAGCCCGCTTAAATGACGTAACGGCTGCGCTGGATGATCTGTTGTCAGGCGTTCCTAACATTCCGGACAGCTCTGTACCTGAGGGTGCCGATGAAAATGACAACGTAGAGTTGCGCAGATGGGGCACCCCGGCTGAATTCGACTTTACACCACTGGATCATGTGGCGCTGGGCGAAAAAAGCGGTGAACTCGATTTTGAAACAGCCGCTAAACTCACCGGATCCCGCTTTTCTGTTCTGACCGGCAAGCTGGCGCGCATGCACCGTGCGTTGATTCAGTTCATGCTCAACACTCAGACTGAAGAGCATGGTTACACCGAAACCTACGTGCCTTACATGGTCAATGAAGACAGCCTGCGCGGCACCGGCCAGTTGCCTAAATTTGGTGAAGACCTGTTCAAAGTGCCGTTTGGTGAGCGTCAGTATTACCTGATTCCTACCGCTGAAGTACCGGTAACCAATTTTGTCCGTGACGAAATTATTGATCCGGAACGTCTGCCGCTGAAATTTACTGCGCATACGCCCTGTTTCCGTTCCGAGGCTGGTGCCAGTGGTAAAGATACCCGGGGCATGATTCGTCAGCATCAGTTCGAAAAGGTTGAAATGGTGCAAGTGGTTGAACCGTCCCGCTCCTGGGAAGCGTTGGAAGAGATGACCGGTCATGCCGAAGCGATCTTGCAGAAGCTGAATCTGCCGTATCGTGTCGTCGCACTTTGCGGCGGTGATCTGGGTTTCAGCGCGGCCAAAACCCATGACATTGAAGTCTGGTTGCCGGGGCAGAATACCTACCGCGAGATCTCATCGGTTTCAAATATGACCGACTTTCAGGCCCGCAGGCTGCTGGCGCGCTGGCGTAATCCTGAAACCGGTAAACCTGAGCTGGTGCATACGCTTAACGGTTCTGGACTGGCGGTCGGACGCACGTTGCTGGCGATCATGGAAAATTACCAGACAGCTGAAGGTCGTATTCGTGTACCTGAAGCTTTGATTCCATACATGGGTGGTGTTACCGAGCTGTAAGGCTCGGTAATGCGGCAGCCATGAAAAGTCCGCTTGCTGTGGAATGGCAGTGCCTGCCCTTTGATGAGCTGTCCGCTTGCCAAACTCACGCCCTGCTGGCACTGCGCCAGCAGGTGTTTATTCTTGAGCAGCAATGTTTCTATCAGGACGCCGACAGTCTTGATTCTGTTGCTTTTCACCTGTTAGGCACAGACAAAGCGGGCAGGGTGATTGCAACAGCCCGGCTGATACCGCCAGCTCATCGTTATCCTGAAGTGGCGATTGGTCGGGTGGCGACTGAAATGTCTGTTCGGGGTAAGGGTGTGGGCGGTGAACTGATGCTTCAGGCTTTGCGCTGGGCTGATCAACTGTTTCCGAATATCGATATTAAAATCTCAGCCCAGACCCGACTGGCCGGTTTCTACACTCAGCTGGGGTTTGAAACCCTCGGCCAGCCTTATGATGATGAAGGTATCGAGCATATCGATATGCTGCTGCATAGATAAGACTTATTCAGAGTCAGAGTACCGCAACACATTCCTGTTCCAGCATTCTCACCAACCGTATCAAGGGTAGCCCGATCAGTGTATTGGGATCTTCGCCTTCGAGTTTTTCGAACAGCACAATGCCGAGTGCTTCCGATTTAAAACTGCCCGCGCAGTTATAAGGTTTTTCTGCCCGCAGATAGTTTTCAATCATCACATCGGTCAGGGATCTGAAGATCACTTTAAAGGGCACTACTTCGGTGTGGTAACGGCCTGTTTTGCTGTTGAGCAGGCTTAATCCCGTCAGGAAAGTGACGGTCTGGCCAGAGAGTTTCTGCAGTTGTTCCACAGCCCGCTCATGCGTACCGGGTTTGCCTAGGATTTCACTGCCCAGCACAGCAACCTGATCAGAACCGATGATCAGGGCATCTTTGTGTGATTCTGCTACCTTGGCGGCTTTGGCAGCGGCAAGTCGGGCAACCAGCTCGGCAGGTGATTCGCATGGCAGGGCTGATTCATCAATATCGGGGGAAACGCAGGAATAGGGCAGGTTCAGTTTGTCCAGAATCATGCGCCGAAATGGGGAGCTGGAGGCCAGAATGATCTCTGTCATGGCGGTTTCAATTCCTTTCTTGAATTAAGCGGCAGATATTAGTGGATTTGGCCTGTAAAGTCTTTGACAGCAAGGGGTTCTGCCCCTAGAATTGCGCGCTTATGTCAAACGGCCCAATACCCAAGAAAATCGACCCGCGCAAAATGGCAGAACGGGGCGCTCAAATTTCAGCCGATCTACCGGTATCGGCCATGCCTGATTTTTGCGATATGCTGGCAGATCAGGATGGCAAGATCCAGGTTGAGCTTGAGTTTTCGATTGATGAGCAGCGCATCAGACTGATTCAGGGTCAGGCGGGCGGACAGGTGAAAATGATCTGTCAGCGCTGTCTTGAACCCGTTGAAATTGAAGTTGCTGCGAAGTTTAACCTTGGGATCGCCGCCAGTGAGGAGGCTGCCAAACAATTACCCCGATATTATGATCCGGTGATTGTAGAAGCAGATGAGCTTGAACTGGTCCCGCTGGTGCAGGAGGAACTTATTCTGAGTATTCCTCATGATGTGTACCACGAAGACTGTTCAATTCAGACTTCGTTTGGTGAGCCTGAGACAGCTGTAAAAGAAAGTAACAAACCGAATCCATTCAGCGTGTTGGCTGCTTTAAAAAAAGCTGACACCAAGTAATACGAACCAGGAGCTATTGAGCCATGGCAGTTCAGCAAAACAAAAAGTCCCGTTCCCGTCGTGATATGCGTCGTTCTCACGATGCGCTGGGCAACCCGACTCTGTCTGTAGAATCCACTACCGGTGAAACTCACCGTCGTCACCACGTTTCTGCTGACGGTTTTTACCGTGGCAAGCAGGTGATCAATAAGCAGGATGACGAATAAGTTTGTCAGACCGCTACACCATTGCTGTTGATGTAATGGGCGGGGACTTCGGTCCCCGCGTGACTGTCCCCGCTTGTGTTGATGCACTGAAGCGTCACTCCCGGCTTATCATCAAACTGGTAGGCAACCGCGAAATCATCGCACCCTTAATCCAATCTTCCGATCCGTCCCTGTCTTCCAGGCTGCAGATTGTGCACGCCGATGACACTGTTGCCATGTCTGACAAACCCAGTCAGGTGCTGCGTAACGGTCAGGAAACTTCGATGTACAAAGCGCTGCAGCTGGTGTCGGAAAATCTGGCTCAGGCCTGTGTAAGTGCCGGCAATACTGGTGCTTTGATGGTTTTGGGGCGTTTTATTCTGCGCACACTGCCCGGCATTGACCGACCGGCTATTATCTCTCCCGTACCGACAGAAAAAGGCCATTGTTATGTGCTGGATTTAGGTGCGAATGTGGATTGTAGTGCAGAGCATTTGTTGCAGTTTGCGATCATGGGCTCGGTCATGACCACGGCGGTAGATGGTATTGGCAGTCCAGCGGTTGGTTTGCTGAATATTGGCCAGGAAGAGATCAAGGGCAATGAGCAGGTAAAACTTGCTTCACGCCTGATCGAAGAGCGGGGCGGCCTCAACTATATCGGTTTTGTCGAGGGTAATGACCTCTATTCAGGCAAGGCTGACGTTATTGTCTGTGATGGTTTTGTCGGCAATATCGCACTTAAAAGCAGTGAAGGGCTGGCACGGATGATCAGTCACAAATTGCAATCCAGTTTTCGTCAGGGCCTGTATCGACGACTGCTGGCGTTACTCGCTCGTCCGATTCTGGGTGAACTTAAAGCCCAGATGGACCCCTCCCGACGCAACGGTGCCAGCTTGCTTGGCCTGCAGGGCATTGTTATTAAAAGTCACGGCGCAGCGAATCAGACCTGTTTTGGTTTTGCGCTGGATCAGGCTGTGGCCGAAATCGAGCAGGATGTTCCCCGTCGTATCAGTGCTGAAATCGAACACAAACTCACCTGAGCTCAACCTGTTAATTACCCCTGAATGTTGTAAACTACGCAGCAATATTTGGCCCTGTCGGGCTGAGATGCGATAACAGGAATTCAGAGGAGCTCATGTCTCAATCGCTTGCATTTGTTTTTCCCGGTCAGGGTTCCCAACAGGTTGGTATGTTGGCTGACCTCGCCGCTGACCATCCAGTCATTCAAGCCACTTTTGCTGAAGCCTCCAGCGTGCTGGGTTATGACCTCTGGCAACTGATCCAGAATGGTCCCGATACCGACCTTAATCAAACCGATAAAACGCAGCCCGCACTACTCACTGCCGGTGTTGCCCTGTGGCGCATGTGGTCTGAGCTGGGTCAGGCTCAACCCTCTGTTCTGGCAGGTCACAGCCTGGGTGAATACACCGCGCTGGTCTGTGGTGGCGCCATCGATTTTACGGACGGTGTGCAGCTGGTTAAGTTACGTGGTGAATTTATGCAGCAGGCTGTGCCTGCTGGTGCGGGTGCGATGGCTGCAATCCTTGGCCTTGATGACGATGCAATCAAAGCCGCCTGTAGCCGTGCTGCAGAAGGTGATGTGGTTGCCCCTGTCAACTTCAACTGCCCGGGTCAGGTTGTCATTGCCGGTCAGGCAGCAGCAGTCGAGCGCGCAATAGAAGCCTGTAAAGCAGCGGGTGCTAAACGTGCAATTCCACTGCCTGTCAGCGTGCCTTCTCACTGCGATCTGATGCGTCCTGCGGCTGAAAAAATGGAAGCTGCCTTGGCTGATATCAGTATCAAGATGCCAGTGATTCCTGTGATTCAGAACGTGAGCGCCGCGGTGTCACCTGATGCAGATACATTAAAATCAAACTTGCTGGCTCAGCTGTATAGTCCGGTTCTCTGGACGCCCAGTGTGCAGGCAATGGTTGCGCAAGGTGTTACCACCACCGTTGAATGTGGCCCGGGTAAAGTTTTGTCTGGCCTGAATAAAAAAATTGATAAATCGCTGAATGTTCTGGCTATCGGTGATGCCGCCGGCCTTGAAAAAGCACTCAGTGCCTGAACGATTAAATAGGTAATCAGCATGAGTATTGAAGGAAAAGTTGCGCTGGTCACGGGCGCAACCCGGGGCATTGGTAAAGCCATTGCAGAAGCCCTGGGTAAGCAGGGTGCTGTCGTTGTTGGTACAGCAACCAGCGCAAATGGTGCAGCAAGCATCAGTGATTATCTGGCGTCTGCTGGCATCAAAGGTACCGGTCTGGTACTGGATGTTGCAGATGCGGAGTCTGTTGACGCGGTGCTGCAGCAGGTACAGTCTGATTTTGGTACGGTAGAAATTCTGGTCAATAATGCCGGTATCACCCGCGACAACATTCTGATGCGCATGAAAGACGACGAGTGGGATCAGGTATTGAATACCAACCTGACCTCAGTTTTCCGTCTGGTGAAAGGTTGCCTGCGTGGCATGACAAAAGCGCGCTGGGGCCGCATTATCAGTGTCAGCTCTGTCGTTGCATCCATGGGTAACGCGGGTCAGACCAACTACGCAGCGGCCAAGTCAGGCATGGAAGGTTTTACACGTGCACTGGCGCGCGAAGTAGGCTCACGTAACATCACAGTAAACTGTGTTGCACCTGGTTTTATCGATACCGATATGACCAGTGGCCTGGCTGACGAACACAAGGATATGCTGAAATCTCAGATCGCTTTGAGCCGTTTGGGACAGCCTGAAGAGATCGCATCTGTCGTCGCTTTTCTGGCGGGCGAGGGTGGTGGTTACATCACCGGTGAGTCGATTCAGGTCAATGGTGGCATGTACATGGGGTGATACCCCTTATAAAGGAATTGTTTTTTTTCCTGAATTGTTGATAATGTGCCGTCAGGTAGAGACGAACTTAGCGACGCTGCCTGGAGGCATCGTGGCATTAAATGAACTTTCCTACCCATGTCTAACCGATGTGTGGTGTTGATCAAAAATAGGAACAGATATGAGTAACATCGAAGAGCGCGTTAAGAAAATCATCGCTGAACAGCTGGGCGTTAAGGAAGAAGAAGTCACCAACGAAGCTTCCTTCGTTGAAGATCTGGGTGCTGACTCCCTGGACACTGTTGAGCTGGTAATGGCTCTTGAAGAAGAATTCGAAACTGAGATTCCTGACGAAGAAGCTGAAAAGATCACTACCGTTCAGCTGGCGATCGATTACATCAACTCACACCAGTAATCGTTTTTCGTCTCGATCGACAGAAAAGCCGCACTATCTCTGATAGTTGCGGCTTTTCTTTTGTCTTTAATTCTGTAATAAAGTATCGGGATATTCAGGATTTTTGCTCAGGAGTGGCTTAATGGCAAAAAAGCGTGTCGTCGTTACCGGGATGGGGATGGTGAGCCCGCTAGGGCACAACGTAACTCATAGCTGGCAGCAGGCGCTTGATGGCAAGAGTGGGGCATCCGCTATCACCCATTTTGATGCTGAAAACTTTGCCACGCGTTTTTCAGCGTCTGTTAAAGACTTTGATGTATCGCCTTACGTAAGCACAAAAGAAGCCCGTAAGATGGATCTGTTCATCCAATATGGACTGGCAGCTGCCATCCAGGCGATCGAGGACGCTGGCCTTGAAACAGAGCAACTGAATCTGCATAGGGTAGGTTGTGCGATAGGTTCAGGCATTGGTGGCCTGCCGATGATTGAGACCAATCTTGGCCAGCTTACTCAGAGTGGTCCACGTCGGGTATCACCTTTTTTTGTACCGGGCAGTATTATCAATATGATTGCCGGTAACCTGGCAATACGCTATGGCTTTAAAGGCCCCAATATAGCCATCACCACCGCCTGCACCACAGGTACTCACAATATCGGTTCAGCCATGCGCATGATCCAGTATGGTGATGCCGATGTGATGCTGGCTGGCGGCGCCGAAATGGCCACCACGCCACTGGGTATTGCCGGGTTTTCAGCCGCGCGTGCACTGTCCACCCGTAATGACGATCCTCAGGCGGCGAGTCGCCCGTGGGACCGGGACCGGGATGGCTTTGTACTGGGTGATGGCGCTGGCATTGTCGTACTGGAATCCTATGAGCACGCCGTCGCCCGTGGCGCTGAGATCTATTGTGAGCTGGCTGGTTTTGGCATGAGCGATGATGCTTATCATATGACAGCTCCGCCTGAAACCGGCGAAGGGGCGGCGTTGGCAATGGCCAATGCTATGGCGGATGCAGCCATAGATAAGAGTGAAGTGGATTATATCAATGCGCATGGAACATCAACGCCAGCCGGCGATATTGCTGAAGCCAATGCGGTAAAGCAGGTGATGGGACATAGCGCGGATTCGGTACGTATCAGTTCAACCAAATCCATGACCGGTCACCTGCTGGGTGCAGCAGGCGCTGTGGAGGCGATCTTCAGTGTTCTGGCTCTGCGTGATCAGGTGGCGCCACCCACGATTAATCTGGACAACCCCTCTGAGGGGTGTGATCTTAACTTTGTGCCGCATCAGGCACAGACCTGCACGATCAGAGCGGTGATGTCTAACTCATTTGGTTTCGGTGGCACAAACGGTACGCTGCTGTTTCGTGCTCTCTAGTTGTAGCTGGGAGCTTGCAGATGCATCAGGTATGGCTAAACGGACAGCTTTCTGACCAGATTTCAGTGACAGATCGCGGTATCAGTTATGGCGATGGGCTGTTTGAAACCATTCGTATCCGTGATGGTAAACCTGAACTGCTTGATGCCCACCTTGCCCGCTTGGAAAAAGGTCTGGCTGTACTTCGCTTTCCCGCTGAAACACTGGAGATCGTCAAATCCGATCTGAGCACGCTCACCCTTTCTGGGGATGCCGTTCTCAAGCTTGTTATCACCCGTGGGCAGGGTGAGCGTGGTTATGCGCTGCCGTTAACGACCCAGCCTTCCCGTGTCATGATTCTTAGCCCCGGAAAGAACGATAATTCCAAAGCCAGTGGCATCAGAGCGCGTTTCTGTGACTACAGATTGGCGATCAATCCGGCTCTGGCCGGTATTAAACATCTGAATCGACTGGAACAGGTCATGGCCCGGTCAGAATGGACCGACCCGGATATCAGTGAAGGCATTGTCTGCGATAGCGAAGGTTTTCTGGTTGAAGGCACCATGAGTAATCTGTTCTGGGTGAGTGCATCCGGTACCGTGTTCACCCCTGGTATTGAACGGTGTGGCGTCTCCGGTGTCATGCGTGATTTTTTGATACACTGCCTCGCCGATCTGGGTATTGAGTGCCAGGTGGGACTCTACACTCCCGAGGCGTTGCTGAGCGCCAGCGAAGTCTTTTTCTGTAACAGTCTGATTCATATCTGGCCTGTATCAGAACTGGAGGGCCGTTCGTTTTCGCCAGGACCGGTAATTCAACAACTGCAATCACGCTTGAAACAGGTTTTAGTTTGATCAAACGTCTCCTTACTTTTTTCGTTCCAGTCCTGTTGTTTCTTGGCCTTGCCGGGTTTTGGCTGTGGCAGGATTATCAAGACTATATGGCTCATCCGTTATCCATCAAAGAGACAACGGACATTGATGTAAGCAAAGGCATTAATTTCAATCAGTTACTGAATGAACTTGAAAGTAAATCGATTATCAAAAAGCCGATTTATTTTAAAATTCATGCGCGTTTAATGGGCAAGGCAAGACAAATCAAAGCCGGATATTACCGACTTGAACCGGATATGAATCCCATGGATCTGCTGGAACTGATCACCAGTGGCCGTTCCATCAGCTATAGCTTTACCATTCTCGAGGGTTCAACCTTTAAACAGCTGATGGAAACCGTGCGAGCTAACCCGCAACTGAAAGATGATGTTTCCGACCTGTCTACAGACGCGTTATTAAAAACACTGCAAATAGAGGCGGCGCATCCGGAAGGGCAGTTTCTGGCAGAAACTTACCATTTTGAGAAAAATGGTTCTGCGCTGGCGCTACTTAACCGTGCCCATACGCTGCTTCAGGAAACCCTGGATCAGGCCTGGGAAACACGTCAACCTGATCTGCCATACGGCTCAGCCTATGAAGCGTTGATCATGGCATCGATCATCGAAAAAGAAACTGCCAGGGCCGATGAAAGACCGATTATTGCGGGTGTATTCGTGCGTCGTCTGAATAAAAAAATGCGGCTGCAAACCGATCCTACGGTGATTTATGGCATGGGCGATGCCTATACAGGCAACATTCGACGCTCTGATCTGCGTAAACCTACGCCTTACAATACCTATGTTATTCCAGGTTTGCCGCCGACACCGATTGCTATGGTTGGCCGCGAAGCAATTCAGGCGGCCCTGAATCCAGCCGATGGAAAAGCCCTGTTTTTCGTTGCCAAGGGAGATGGCAGTCACCAGTTCTCTGAGACCCTGAAGCAGCACAATGAAGCGGTCCGTCAGTTTCAATTGAAACGGCGAGAGGACTACCGATCATCTCCCTGATATGATGCAGCAATGAACAAGACACTAGGTCGTTTTATTACCGTTGAAGGCACCGAAGGCGTAGGTAAATCAACCAACATTGATTTCCTGGCTGAATCCCTGCGTATTCGCGGCAAAGAGGTCATTCTCACCCGGGAACCCGGTGGTACGCCGCTGGCTGAAGAACTGCGTAACATTCTGCTTCAGCCCCGCGAGGAACGGATCAGCATTGAAACCGAACTGCTGCTGATGTTTGCTGCCCGTGCTCAGCACCTTGAGAATGTCATTAAACCAGCCCTGGAGCGGGGTGCCTGGGTTATTTCCGATCGGTTCACGGATGCCACCTTCGCTTATCAGGGCGGTGGCAGAGGTATACCGTTCCACTCGATTTCAGTACTGGAAAATTTAGTGCAGGGTCCGTTACGTCCTGATCTGACCCTGTTGCTGGACCTGCCAGTGGAAATTGGTTTACGTCGAGCCAGTCAGCGCAGTGCACCTGATCGATTCGAGCAGGAAAAAGTCGCTTTTTTTGAGCGTGTACGACAGGCCTATCTACAGCGTGCGCAACAAGACCCTCAGCGGGTTAAAATCATTGATGCCAGTCAGCCTTTGACCGATGTTCAGCAACAGATTGGTCGTCAGATCACGATCTTCATGAGGCAATAAGTGTGTCTGGTCTCACTCCGGTCCATCCCTGGTTTACAGACACGTTAGGACACCTGGTCGGCCTGCATATTGCTGGCCGGTTACCCCACGCTTTACTGCTCCACGGAGCCCCCGGAATTGGCAAGCAGGGCCTTGCCCGAGCGATTGCCGATTATCTGCTCTGTCTGGAACCTCTTGCTCAGACCGCCTGTGGGCAGTGTAAAGGCTGCGAATTGAACCGTGCGGGTACGCACCCTGACCTGTTTCAGCTTTTGCCTGAGGAGCAGGGCAAGCAGCTCAAGGTAGACCAGGTTCGCCAGTTGGGTGAATTTATCTTCAGCACCGCACAGCAGGGCGGGTATCGGGTAGTGATCATCGATCCGGCTGACGCGCTCAACCTGGCTGCCGCCAATGCATTACTTAAAATGCTTGAAGAGCCCGGTCAGAAAACGTTGTTATTACTTATTACCGCCCGCATGGGGCAGTTATTACCCACCATAAAGAGTCGTTGTCAGCATATTCAGTGTCACTCGCCTGCACTGCAGGAAGCCGTTGACTGGCTAGCCGGGCAAAAAACGGAACTGACTGAAGAGCAGCTTCGGCAGGTTTTATCGGTAAACCGCGGCTCTCCCGAACAGGCATTAGCGTACCTTGAGAACGGTGAGTGCGAATTACGCCAACTGCTAATCAAGGGGTTGGCAGATATTCTGCGCCAGCGAAGAAGCCCGCTCGAAGTGGCTGCTCAGCTTCATAAACAGGACGTTGAACGCCTTCTCAACTGGTTTTATGCGCTGCTTACAGACCTTGTCAGGCAATCCCTGACGTCGGGTGAGCTTCAGATTGAGCAGTCTGATGCAAAGAATATGATTACGGCTGTTGCTAAAAACGCCAACCCGGTTAAAATCCTGAAGTTGGCCGATAAAATCATTCAGGAACGTCGGGCCATTCTGCAACGGCAAAACCCCAATAAACAGCTTGTGCTGGAATCCGTTTTGCTTGAGTGGCATGGGTTGTTCAGACAGGAGTAGCATCGCTTTATGAGTGTGGTCCCACGACTCAGTCACGGCATACTGTCACTGACCATCAAAACCAAGGAAGAGCTGTATCAGGCTTATCTGCCTTTTATTTCCAATGGTGGCCTGTTTATTCCGACCCTTCGCTCTTACCATCTGGGTGAAGAAGTATTTATGCTGCTTGATCTTATGGATGAAGCGGACAAAGTTCCCGTCACCGGCAAGGTCGTCTGGCTGACCCCAAAAGGGGCTCAGGGCGGACGCACACCGGGTATCGGCATCCAGTTGACCCCAGACGATTCCAGTCTGGTCAACAAAATCGAAACCTATCTTGCCGGTACTCTGAATTCGGATCGCAAGACTAACGCCCTGTAAGCGTTTTTTCATGTTTATAGATTCTCACTGCCACCTCGATAAGCTGGACTTGTCCGGCTATGACCACAACTTTGCTGACATGCTGCAGGCCGCGACTGAGCGCAGGGTCAGTAAGATGCTCTGTGTCAGTATCTCTCTGCAGGCCTTTGAAGCGATGTACCAGAGCATACTGCCCTGGTCTCAGGTCTATGCCTCTGTCGGAGTGCACCCCCTGCATACGGATGAAGGGGAAGTAGATAAAAACCAACTGATTGAACTCTGTCAGCGCGAACGCATAGTTGCGGTTGGCGAAACCGGGCTGGATTATTACTACCAGCAGGACACTGTCGAGCTGCAGCAAGCGAATTTTATTACCCACCTTGAAGTGGCGGGAGAATCAGGTTTACCGGTAATTGTGCATACCCGTGATGCCCGTGAAGACACGCTTCGGCTGATTCGTCAGCATGGTTCAGCCAACAGTGGCGGTGTATTGCACTGCTTTACTGAAAGCTGGGAGATGGCGAAGGCGGCTATGGATGAGAACTATCTTATCTCTTTCTCTGGCATCATCACCTTCCGCAATGCCGCTGAACTGCGTGAAGTGGTCCAACAGGTACCGCTCGAATCGATGCTGATTGAAACCGACTCGCCCTATCTTGCACCTGTGCCGTTCAGAGGCAAAAGCAATGAACCCAAGTATGTGGTTGAAGTCGCCAAATGCATTGCTGAGCTGAAAGGTATTGCAGTAGAGGAGGTCGCTGAAGTGACCTCTCGGAATTTCCACCGCCTGTTTTCCCGTGTGGAAAATGATGATCGGCTATCCGCTTAATTACATAGAACCTGTCTTTCGCCCGCCGAGTGAGGCGGGTTCCCTGATTCTGCAGGTCACCAACGGCTGCAGCTGGAATAAATGCACATTCTGTGAGATGTACACTGCCCCGCAGAAGAAGTTCAGTATCAAACAGCAGTCCGAGATCGAAGCTGAACTGCAACGCTGTGCCGCCCGACTTGGAACCATCCGACGTGTGTTTCTCGCAGATGGCGATGCCATGGCGCTTTCATTTACCCGATTGGAAAATATCCTGCTGGCGATTCGCGCAATACTGCCGGACGTAACACGGATTTCCAGCTATTGTCTGCCACGCAATCTTAAGAATAAATCGATTGAGCAGCTCAAACACCTGCAGGAACTCGGCCTTGAGTTACTCTATATCGGTGCCGAGAGTGGTGATGACCAAGTGCTCGCCTATGTGAACAAGGGTGAAACCTTTGCCACCACTGCTGAGGCATTTGCAAAGTCCCATGCCGCTGGCATGAAAACGTCCATGATAATCATTAACGGACTGGGCGGTGTTGCGCTCTCAGAGCAGCATGCGCGTGCGTCGGCGAGGCTGGCTAATCTTGCACAACCCAATTACCTGGCCACACTGGTGTTGTTTTTCAGTGGCAGCCAGCAACGCCTTAAATCGGGTTTTGATCACGGTTTTCAGCCGCTCAATCAACAGCAGCTGTTTCAGGAGATGGAATGGTTTCTGAGTGATCTGGAGCTGGAGAAAACCATTTTTCGCAGCGACCATGCCTCCAACTATCTTGTACTGAAGGGTGTGCTCAATAAAGATAAAAACCGCCTGCTAGATCAGGTGCGTTCTGCATTGACAGGTGATAAGCAGATCTATTTGCGGGATGAAACGGATCGCGGACTATAAAACAAGGAATCATCCATGGTCGAAACGTTGTCAGTTACTACCGGTTCTCAGGGTCTCTTTGAATTTACCGGACAGGTTGAAGCCTTGGTTCGTCAATCTGGAATAGATCAGGGTTTGTGTACCCTGATGATACAACACACCAGTGCCAGTCTGATCATTCAGGAAAATGCTGACCCCAGTGCACGTATCGATCTGGAAAACTGGCTTAATCGTCTGGTCAGTGAAAATGATCCCCTCTATACCCATACCCTTGAAGGCGCAGATGATATGCCTGCGCATATCAAATCCGTGCTGACAGCAACGAGTCTTTCTATTCCCATTCTTAACGGCAGGTTAGCGTTAGGCACCTGGCAGGGTATTTACTGCTGGGAACATCGCCATCATGCCCGAAAACGCACCATTGTGGTCCATATAGGCGCCTAAAAGCGGTCAAAATCCCTCTTTGAGCTAAAAAACTTGCAGCATTACTGATCCATCGGTATTTATGAGGTACGACTAAAACTTTTTTGGTCAGTTCTTACTTCAGGAACCACGAACAGGTGCGTTCCTATCAAATCAGTAACCAACGCCCGCGCCTCGGGAAGGGAGCGTAACAATGGAACTACTGACGAACTTTATCTCCGCTATCAACGGGATCGTATGGGGTCCCCTGATGCTGGTACTTATCCTGGGTGTAGGCCTGTTCCTGCAGATCGGTCTTAAACTGATGCCTATCCTCAAGCTGGGCATGGGTTTCAGACTGATGTGGAGTGGACGCACACCCCGTTCCACTGAAGCGAGTGAAGGGGAGATCCCTCCATTTCAGGCACTGATGACTGCCATGTCTGCGACCGTTGGTACCGGTAATATTGCCGGTGTAGCCACCGCAGTTTTTTTGGGTGGTCCGGGTGCGTTGTTCTGGATGTGGTGTACCGCACTGGTAGGTATGGCAACAAAGTTTGCTGAAGCCGTGCTAGCCGTTAAATACCGTGAAGTAGATGAACACGGTAATCACGTCGGTGGTCCGATGTACTACATCAAAAACGGGTTAGGGCCTAAATGGGCCTGGCTGGGTACCCTGTTTGCAGTGTTTGGTACCATTGCCGGCTTTGGTATTGGTAACACCGTGCAGTCAAACTCCGTTGCGCATGTACTTGAAACCAATTTTGATATGCCTCTGTGGCTCACCGGCATCATTCTGATGGTGTTGACTGCAGCCGTACTGCTTGGTGGTATCAAACGCATCGGTCTGGTAGCTGGCTCTCTGGTGCCACTCATGGCGATCAGTTACCTGCTGGCAGGTCTTGTGGTTTTAATTCTCAATGTTGACGCAATTCCCGCAGCGCTGGCCATGATCTTCACTGATGCCTTCACTGGTACCGCAGCGCAGGGCGGATTTGCAGGGGCTGCGGTCTGGGCCGCTATTCGCTTTGGTGTGGCACGAGGGGTCTTCTCCAATGAAGCGGGTCTGGGGTCTGCGCCAATTGCCCATGCTGCATCCCAGACCAAAAATCCTGTCCGTCAGGGCCTGATTGCGATGTTGGGAACCTTTCTGGATACGCTGGTGATCTGCTCTATTACCGGTCTGGTGATTATCACCTCCGGCTTGTGGACCTCCGGTGAATCGGGTGCTGCATTGACGTCAGCTGCCTTTGCAGATGCGTTGCCCGGCGTAGGTAACTACATTGTCGCCATTGCACTGGCACTGTTTGCCTTTACCACCATTCTTGGCTGGAGTGTTTACAGTGAACGTTGTGCAGAGTACCTGTTCGGGGTGAAAAGCATTAAACCTTTCCGGGTCATCTGGATTCTGGCGGTGCTGGTCGGATCTGTGGTCGGACTGGATTTTGTCTGGCTGCTGGCGGATACCCTGAATGCGCTGATGGCCATTCCTAACCTGATTGCACTTATTCTGCTAAGTCCTGTGGTGTTTAAACTCACTAAAGAGTATTTCAGTACACACTGAGTGGGTAAGAGCTAATAAAAAAGGCCGCTGATGCGGCCTTTTTTTGTATGAATAGATAGAGTTACTGGGCGGTACCAGACTGCAGCTGTGACAGATCCAGTTTGCCATCCTTAAGCGGCAGTTGATTGCTTTCAGGTTTTTTATCCATCCGGACAACCGCAACCTGGTCGGCAATTTTGTATTCAACATCGTAACCGATTACACGCTGTTTTTTGTCATTAACAGTGGAGCAGTGGGTTTCGATTTCAGTGTAGGTATCTTTATTCTGCATATCTTCCTGCACTTTTTTACCTGCATAACCACCGGCTACAGCACCCACAACGGTAGCTATTTTTTTACCACTGCCGCCGCCCACCTGATTACCAAGCAGGCCACCAGCGACCGCGCCAAGTGCCGTACCTGCAAGCTGATTCTCATCTTTCTTAGGTACCACTTTAGTAACTTCACGCTGCTCACAGACTTCCCGTGGCACAGTGTAACTTTCATTGACAGCGTTAACGCTCATCACTTCCGCAAATTGAGGGGCATCATCGGCAACATATGCACGATAGCCTGCAATGGTTCCCACAGCAGTAGCGGCTGCTGCGCCGAGTACTACGCCCAATACCATGGACTTGCTCATTGATCATTCTCCTTTAGACCCTGCATGTGGAGCCCGGCCGATCATAAACCGGTATCCGAGCAAAATAATCGGGTATTCCGATCGCATGCAGACACTATAGCAATAGAAAACTGGACTGAAAATGAATGAGTTGGCTGGGATAAGAGAAGAGAAGAGAAGAGAAGAGAAGAGAAGAGCAGGGCAGCTAAAGGTTTTTAACTGCCCGGATCGATCATTAGAACAGATCATCACCTGCGGGGTCGGCTGGCGTGATGCTCTGGAGCATTTTAGGCAGGTCCAGCAGGATGATCAGATTGCTATGGTGATAACAAACCCCCTGCACGAAACGCTTGGTAGATTCATCACCCGCTACACTCGGTGCCCGATCAACGGATTTCTGCGGGATGTTGATTACTTCATCAACATTATCAACAACAAGACCCACCACCTCATTTTCATTGTATTCAACCACAATGATACGGGTGTCATCGTCTGCTTCGTGCGGCATCAGACCGAACAGGCTACGGGTATCAATCACGGTCACGACATTGCCGCGCAGGTTGATGATGCCAAGGATATAACTGGATGCACCGGGAACAGGGGTGATCTCGCTGTAGCGCAGGACTTCTTTCACCTGAATAACGTCTACGCCATAGAGTTCATTATCGACTTTGAAGGTGGCCCACTGATGGTAAACCACATCTTCTTGCTTGCCGGTTTTTTTACGCTCACGTTGATCATTAAACATGGCCTGTTCGGCCTGAAGTGCACGAAGATGTTCAGCTGCTTCTTGCATTGCCATAGCGTGATACCTGATCTGTCGTTATACCGGTTGAATTATATAAGTTATGCACGGCGACTATAAACAGTTTGCCGGCTTTGGCAAACCAGCGATACGCGCCAGTCTTTTTGCCGGGCTGCCCGGGAACAGCTGCATCAAATAGATGCTTTTAGCCTTATCGGCACCCAGTTTAATTCCTACAGCCTTTATCAATGGACGCATGGCTGGGCTGTGTTCGTAGGTTTGGTAAAAATCACGAATCACCCCGATCAACTCCCAATGTGCCGCCGTGAGTTCAAGGCCTTCATCTGCCGCCAGTTGCTCTGCAACCTCTGTGTTCCAGTCGGACAGATCATACAGGTAACCCTCTTCATCAAGTTTAACCTGAAGCGTCATGACCAGCTTATCACCTTGTCATGCTGACAACACAGTGACACAAAGCCCGCATCATCAACCTGAGTAAATCGTTCGCTCAACAAAGCGGGAAGGCCGCGTGCCTCAACATCTGGTTGCAGCACATAGAGTCTGACCCCGGCTGGCAGCTCTGTGAAGCGCTGGGCTACGACTCTGGATGTGGCTGCATATACAGCATCTTCGATAAGCAGAATGGCGTCTTCGTTCGACAGCGCCATAAAACAATGCTGGTAGGTTGTGAGAGCATCAGGCTGCGCGTTGATAAGATGTAAAGCCATAATCAGAAGGTCAGCACCGTCGAGTGTTGTTGAAAAAGTTCAGGCAGGCGTGCTGCATCAACCACTTTGACTTCAGCATAGAGTGCAGCAGGGGTTAAATCCCGCTCAGCAAGATCTTCAGCGCAAACATAAAGCTGATCGATATCGTACATAGGCAGTGCGGACAGCATCGCCTGCAGCGATTTTTGTTCAATGCTCTTCGGGTTCTGGCTATCAAGTAGTTGGTAAAGGCCATCACCCAAAAATAACAGGCTGATCGGCAGGTCGAAAATACCGCAGGTAAGCGCTACATCCAGTGTGTCCCGTGCCATGTTGCTGCCATAAGGCGGATGGCGGTTGACCAGTAACACGGATTTTTTATCAGCCATGGGCGCCTCCAAAACGGATTACCCGGTCTGAACAGGCAATTGCCTCAGCCAACTGTCCAAGGCCTGAGAGTTCAAATCCGGCTGCCAGATTGAAGCCCTTTTTTTCATACCGACCGGCTTCATGTTCGTTCAGCACACCGCGGCGAACTGCCGCAGCGATACACACAACCAGATCAAGCTGGTGAGTCTGTTGCAGCGCCTGCCACCCTTTTAACAGGCCCGTTTCATCAACCGCCGGTGCATTGAAGTCATTGGCTGTCAGCACAGCATCGCCATAAAAGAACACGCGATACACTTCGTGTCCCTGGGCCAGAACTTGTTTGCAAAACCGCAGCGCGGTAGTCGCTGACTGTTGACTGTAAGGAGAGGATTGAATGACAAGGGTAAAGCGCATTGTGAGGCGGCATCCCAGAAACTAAAAAGCCCTGCAATCTTAACAAGAATGCAGGGCTTTGACAGTAATCGCAGGAATTAGTCGTCGCTGAATGCGCCAACCAGACTCATCAGATGAATGAACAGGTTGTAGATGTTCAGATACAGGCTGACCGTTGCCATCACATAGTTGGTGTAGGTGCCGTTAACAATGTTACTGGTATCATACAGGATGAAACCTGCCATCAGCATCACAACCAGGGCGGAGAAGGCCAGATGCAGCGCACCCAGTTCAACACCGAACAGCGGCAGGACAAACAGTGCAACCATAGCCACCAGTGCCACCATCATACCGGCCATCAGGAAACCGCCCATAAAGCTGAAGTCCTTACGGCTGGTCAGCACATAGGCAGACAGGCCGAGGAAGGTCGCAGCCGTCATGCCCATGGCGGTCATTACAATCTGACCACCATTAGCCATCGCCAGGTAATGATTCAACAACGGACCAATGCCAAATCCCATCAAACCAGTGAATACAAACACCAGAGGCAGCGCCGCAGCGCTGTTCTGCTTTTTGTTCAGCACAAACAGCATCACAAAGCTGAGGATAATACTGCCCAGGTAAACCATCATTGGCATCTGCAGCAGCATTGAGATACCTGCGGTAAAGGCACTGAAGACCAGTGTCATTGCCAGCAGCATATAGGTGTTGCGAATCACTTTATTGGTCTGCAGCACCGATCCTGTATGCTGCATCTCGTAGGTGTTTACGTTACGCATGGTAATCCTCTGTAATGTTTTATGACTCTGCTCATATATATAAGCATTTTAGTCAACTTTTCAAGGTGCTTTGTCTTATATATTCACCGGCATACAATGGCCGCTGCCCAGAATCTTGGAAGAAATGATGACTGAAACCGCCACCGCCATTGAGGTTGTATATGAAGATGAGCATCTGATTGCCCTCAATAAACCTTCGGGCCTGTTAGTTCACCCAAGCTGGCTGACACCACGTGGCACTCCTAATCTTGCCTCGATACTTAAAGCATATCTCGGTACATCACCCTACACAGTGCATCGGCTTGACCGGCCCACCTCGGGCCTGATCCTGTTTGCCAAAACCAAAACCGTTGCCCAGGCACTTAATGAGACCTTTGCTGAGCACAGGGTCACTAAAACCTATTACGCGGTCTGCAGAGGTTATGTGGAGGGTGAAGGGGTGATTGATTACCCTCTGAAAGAAGAAAAGGACCGGATCGCGGATAAATTCATGTCTGATGATAAACCCGCGCAGGAGGCGATCAGTGCCTATCGTTGTCTGGCGCAGGTCGAGTTGCCCATAGCGGTTGGGCGTTACAGCAGTGCCCGCTATTCACTGGTTGAGGTAACCCCTAAAACCGGCCGCAAGCATCAGATCCGCCGCCATATGAAACATATTTTTCACCCGATCGTGGGTGATTCAAAACACGGTGACAATAAACAGAACAAAGCCCTCAGAGAGCACTATGGTCTCAACCGGTTGATGTTGATGGCGGTGCAGCTGCAGCTGCCACATCCCGTCACCGGGCAACCACTTGAACTGAAAGCGGCATTGGATGCTGAAACCGTGCAACTGTTTCAACACTTTGGTTGGCAGGCGCATTGCCCCGTTTGCAGTGAACCTGATTCCGGACGGTATATTGTCTCAGACTGTGCGGAAGAGGGCATAGACAATACCCGCATCGACTAAAGCAAGGAAAAATCTCTGCTCTTGAGTCTGCGTGCTCAATGCCGGCAGAGTAACTTAGGGACAGGCTCAGAAAATATGGCAAAAAGCAGTGCGGGTTTATTCACACCGATTTATTGATCTGTGTGGTTTTTTTTCATTAGAGGCTATGCTCTAATCGCCCTTTTTAAAATTACAGTGATCCGCAGTACATGAATACTCAAGTGACCCAGGCAAGCAGTTTACTGGCGCGTAAAAACGCGCTGCGAATCGGACTCATCGGTGCAATGGATGAAGAAGTTGAACTGCTGAAAGCATCACTTGAAAACCGTGAAGATCTGCAACTGGCTGGTTATGACTTTCATACCGGTCAGTTACACGGTGTTGAGGTAATCCTGCTCAAATCAGGCATCGGCAAGGTCAATGCTGCCATTGGCTGTACACTGTTACTGCAGCACTTCAAGCCGGATTGCGTCATCAATACCGGTTCAGCGGGGGGATTTGATCCTGCGCTGAATGTCGGTGACATCGTGATCTGTAACGCGGTTTGTCATCACGATGTGGATGTCACCGCTTTTGGTTATGCCCCGGGCCAGGTGCCAGGCCTGCCGGAAGTGTTTTTGCCGCACCCTGAACTGGCCGATCTGGCTGAGCGCTGTATTGCCAACATGGCAGGCATGCATACCTGTCACGGTCTGATCGCGACCGGCGACCAGTTTATGCATGACCCTGAGCGGGTAGAGAAAACCCGCGCGCTGTTTCCTAACCTGACAGCCGTTGAGATGGAAGCCGCTGCCATTGCCCAGACCTGCTATCAGTTTGAGGTGCCTTTTATCATTATCCGGGCACTGTCTGACATTGCAGGTAAAGCGTCCAACCTCTCCTTTGAACAGTTTTTACACGTGGCAGCCAAGCATTCTGCCGAAATGATTATTTCTATGATTGATGCAGCCGCCAAGGGCTGATACAACTAGCCCCTGCAGAATAATAAAACAGGGGCTGTACTTTCATGATTACCTCGTTTCACCCACCGGCACGTACCCTTATGGGGCCGGGTCCTTCTGATGTGAGTCCTCGGGTTCTGGCCGCCATGGCCCGTCCCACCATCGGTCACCTTGATCCTGCGTTTATCGAAATGATGGACCAGATCAAGCAGATGCTGAAAACCCTTTTCAACACTAATAATGAACTCACCATCCCGGTTTCCGCGCCCGGATCGGCCGGAATGGAAGCCTGTTTCGTTAACCTGGTTGAACCCGGTGACAAAGTGATCGTCTGCCAAAATGGTGTGTTTGGTGGCCGCATGAAGGAAAATGTGCAGCGTTTTGGTGGCGAAGCCATCATGGTGCAGGACGCCTGGGGCACACCGGTGGATCCTGAGAAAGTACGGGCGGCGTTTCAGGCGCATCCCGATGCCAAGATTCTGGCCTTTGTGCATGCAGAAACCAGTACCGGCGTTCGCTCTGATGCGCAGCAGCTCTGTGCCATTGCGAAAGAGTTTGGCGCACTGACGATTGTCGATGCAGTGACCTCTCTGGGCGGCATTGAAGTCGATGTAGATGGCTGGGGTATCGACGCGATTTATTCCGGCACTCAGAAATGCCTGTCCTGTCCACCTGGTATTTCACCCGTTAGCTTCAGTGCACAGGCGGTCGCCCGCGTCAAAGCACGCACTACGGCTGTCCCCAGCTGGTTCCTGGATAAAAATCTGGTTATGGGATACTGGGGCGGTTCAGGCAAGCGCGCCTATCACCATACCGCGCCAATCAATTCGCTGTATGCCCTGCATGAAGCACTGGTCATGGTGAACGAAGAAGGCATTGAAAATGTCTGGGCCCGCCATGAAAAACATCACGCAGCACTGCGGGCAGGTCTGGAAGCCATGGGTATTACTTTCCTGGTGGATGAAGCGTCACGCCTGCCACAACTCAACTCTGTCCGGATTCCGGACGGTGTGGATGATGCTGCGGTCAGAACCGCGTTGCTGCAAAACTACAATCTGGAAATTGGAGCAGGGCTGGGTGATCTGGCGGGCAAAGTCTGGCGCATTGGTCTGATGGGCGCGGCTTGTAACCAGCGTAACGTAATGCTGTGTCTGGATGCGCTGGAGAACACCCTGCAGGGTATGAACGCACCGATCAATCTGGGTATGGCTGCTCAGGCAGCACTGGCAACCTACCGCTGAAACAGAAGCCCCCACTGAGATGTGGGGGCAATCTTGATTAAAGTAGTGATTTTAACTGCTGAATCGTTTTATCGCTGTCCCATTCACGACCACCCAGTACGGTCTCAACCTTGGTGCCGCTGCGGTCATAAATCAGTGTGGTCGGTAATCCACGCAGACCGAGTGTGCCAAAAGACAAACCCTGCTCATCCAGCAGAATAGGGAAGGTCAATTCGGTATCCAGTTCAAGCAGAAATGCTGAAACAGCCGCATTGGACTCACCTGCGTTGATGGCCACAATCTCAAACGGTTCACCCTGCATGGCTTCTCTCAAGCGCTGCATGCCTGGCATCTCTTTGATGCAAGGAGGACACCAGGTCGCCCAGAAATTCAGGACAACAACTTTGCCCCGGAACCCTTCAAGCGCCACCGAGTTTCCGTCGGTATCAGGAAAACTGTAACTGAAAATATCTGCATCCTTGGCCTGGAGCGGCATGCTGAGCGATAGGAAGAGTAAAGGGATGAAAAGAAGTGCAGATCTCATAACGATAAGAACTCGAACTGGGTTTGGGTCAGGGTTATTGTTTTATACTCAGATCTTACCCGGTCAGATTGGTTCAGAGTGGAAATAAAAATGAAAGTAGCATTTATCGGACTTGGCGTCATGGGTTTCCCTATGGCGGGTCATCTTGCTCATGCAGGACATACGGTGTGTGTGTATAACCGCACACCGGCAAAAGCCAGAACATGGCTTGAAACCCACAAGGGCAGCATGGCAGAAACCCCGGCAGCCGCCGCACGGGATGCATCGATCGTGTTTACCTGTGTTGGCAATGACGATGACCTGCGCTCTGTAGTGCTGGGCGAAGCGGGTGTCCTTGCGGGGATGCAACAGGGTTCAATTCTGGTGGATCACACTACCGCCTCGGCTGATGCCGCAAGACAGTTGGCAGCTGAGGCTGCAAAACAGGGTGTCCAATTTATTGATGCACCTGTTTCAGGCGGCCAGGCAGGAGCTGAAAACGGTGTACTGAGCATTATGTGTGGCGGTGATGAGTCACCTTTTACGCAAGTCTCAGAAGTGATGAAAGCGTACGGCCGAACCATAGAACGGCTTGGCGATGTCGGCTCAGGCCAGCTGGCAAAAATGGTGAACCAGATCTGTGTCGCCGGTGTTTTGCAGGGCCTGGCTGAGGGTGTGCATTTTGCCAAGCAGGCCGGTCTTGATCCGTTGCAGGTGTTTGGACTGATACAGCATGGCGCGGCTGGTTCATGGCAAATGGCGAACCGTCACCAGAGTATGGTGGAGGGACGTTACGATTACGGCTTTGCGGTAGACTGGATGCGCAAAGACCTGAACATAGCCCTGTCTGAAGCGCGTCGTAACGGCGCACAGCTGCCCGTTACCGCTCTGATCGATCAGTTCTACGCTGACCTCCAGCGCCATGGGGCGGGGCGTCAGGACACATCCAGCCTCCTGCAGCGGCTTGAATCAGATAATAACCATTAATAAAATATGGCTATTATGTCCCATTGGTTAATAGACAGACAGTATTAAGGCCGTATAATGCGCCGCAATAAAATTTTCTAACTATTACCCTTGAGGACAGTTCTATGGATAAGTACAACCTGATTTCGGTTGCACCGAGCCTGGCCATTGTGGTGGTCATGATCGTTGGCACTTTTGTTGGTACCCGCGTACTGAAAAAAGTAATCGCCAAAGACGCCGCAGCTGCTGAGAAACAGTAAGCTGCAGCAGGGCCGCTCAGTCAGAGTGGCCCTGAATCTTTTCATTACCAGTGATCTGGTACGATAAAGCCCCGGTCTTTCTCAACCCAGTGGTTTCCCCTGAAATCACCCCGTGATACCAGTACCGGACGCGTCACTGTTTCAAGCCAGCTTCTTAACCCTGCCATCCCAAAACTTTCTTCACCTTTCACTGCCAGCCAGAAAGGCTTTTGCAGCGGCATAAACTGTAAATCTGAATCGGTCTCACACAGTTTCTGAACATCCGTCTGCCTTAACCACCATCCCTGCCAATGATCCGGGTTAATCTCTGCAGCAAGTTCAGCCGGACAGCCTCCCTCCCAGGGATGAAACAGATATCCCTGCATCAACAGTACCCGTTGGTGAACAACCAGATTGTGCGATGCCAGCGTAGTCTGCGCCATAGGATGAGCATCGATCGGCAGCTGGTGATGGATGATTCTGTGGTATTTCAGATCCAGCCGATCAGCTTTGCCCGGGCCAATAAAATCACTCAGCTTGCTGCCGGTTCCAACCCTAAGATAAAACTTAACCGCACATTCCAGATGAAATGCACTCCCTGAATAGCGGCCAATAAAGTCCAGCTCGCCCAGCGTATTTTTATCATTTTTTATTTGTATATTTCTTTTTATATCTGATACTTGAGATGATTTATTAAATAAATATTCAAGTAAATTTTCGTAGTAAAAACCCAGCCTGCGGGGTGTTTCAATATCAGGATCTACATGTGAGTTGAGGAAATTAAACTCTTCTCTGAGATCCGCCAGCCAGGCGGCTCCATCAAGCAACTCCGGTTGAGAGGAAACATTCAACAGGCTTGGGCAGCTCAATACCCATTCCAAATCTGTGGACACCGTCATAGAATAAACCTGTACGTGAATGGCATGGAGTCTCTGCCGGCTTTCCCGCAGATGTCATCGCCGCGCCTTGATAATAGAGAATAACACTATGGTAATGATCCATCACAAGGGCACTGACCTGCCCCTGAATGAACAAGATCGTGAAGTCATGATGTCCGAATCTGACATCAATAACATTCTGGTCAACGGCGCTCAAATCTCCCTGACAAAACTGCGTCGGGCTCAAAATACCGACGCAAGATTGTGTTACTACGCTGAAATCGGTGTTTACCTTGAGGTCTCTCTTTCTCGCGGTGCCGGGATTACCGAAGAAACCATGAATTCTCTGCAGGAGATTCATCGCCTGGCCACCCATGAATACATGAATAGCCACAAACAAAAACGTAAAACACCCGCCTGACGTGACTGACGCTGTAACGCCCGAAACCTTTGATGCCAAGGCTTTTCTGTCACGTTTGACCCGCCGGCCCGGCATCTATCAGATGTACGATCAGGCCGGGGCGCTGCTCTATATCGGTAAAGCAAAAAATCTGCGCAACCGCGTTTCCAGCTATTTCCGCTCAACAGGCCTGACGGTTAAAACCCGTGCATTGGTTGCCAAAATTGCTGATATTCAGGTTACGGTTACCCACAGCGAAACCGAAGCGCTGCTGCTTGAACAGAATCTGATCAAACAATACCGTCCGCCTTACAACATTCTGCTGCGCGACGATAAATCCTATCCCTATATTTTTATCTCCGATAAGCAGGCCTATCCCGCTGTCAGATTCAGTCGTGGCACCAGCGCCAAGGGTGGCCGCTATTTCGGGCCTTTCCCCAGCGGTGGCGCTGTGCGAGAGAGCCTTAACCTGCTGCAGAAAGTGTTTCGCATTCGCCAGTGCGAGGAAAGCTTCTTTAAGAATCGCTCCAGGCCCTGCCTGCAATATCAGATCAAACGTTGCACCGCGCCCTGTGTCGGTCTGATCAGTGAAACAGAATACCGTCGCGATATTGAGCACGCTGTGATGTTTCTTGAGGGTAAAAACCAATCCCTGACGCAGGATCTGGCGGATCAGATGGAGCAGGCCTCACAAGACCTGGCCTTCGAAAAAGCCGCCCAGCTTCGCGATCAACTGATTGCGCTGCGTCAGGTACAGGAGCAGCAATACGTATCCGGCATGCAGGGAGAGGCTGATGTGATTGGCTGTGCCATGCAACCGGGTGGCACCTGCATACATATGCTGTTTATTCGTGGCGGCCGAATCATTGGCAGTAAGACTCACTACCCTAAAGTGGCGCTTGAAGAAGACCCTGCCAGTGTCCTGACGGCATTCTGTGCCCAGTGGTACCTCAGCGGCAGTCGGGATATTCCACCCTATGTGATCACCTCCGAAGCCTTGCCAGAGGATGAGCGAGACCTGTTACAGGCGGCACTGCAACAGCAGCGCAGTAAAAAAGTCAGCATTACACACGCCGTCAGAGGGGATCGTGCCGGTTGGCAAAAACTCGCTCAGACCAATGCCGAACAACAGCTCAGCAGCTTCCTGGCCAACAAACAGCAGATCTACAACCGTTACCTTGAACTGCAATCGGTGCTGGCATTGGAGCAAACCCCGCAGCGCATGGAGTGTTTTGATATCAGTCACAGCTCCGGTGAAGCCACTGTCGCCTCCTGTGTTGTGTTTGATCGTAATGGACCTGTTTCTGCCCACTACCGCCGCTTCAATATTGAAGGCATTACACCGGGTGATGACTATGCCGCAATGCATCAGGCGCTTGAACGCCGTTACGCTCGCCTGAAAAAAGGCGAGGGCGCCTTACCGGATATTCTGCTGATTGATGGTGGCAAAGGACAGGTTACCCAGGCCATGGAAGTGCTTGATAGCCTGTCGATTGATCAGGTACTGGTGCTGGGGATTGCCAAAGGCGCCACCCGCAAAGCGGGCTTTGAAGTGCTGATCTCCGGTGACAGTGGCGAAGAGTTTGTGCTGGAGGGTGATTCACCTGCATTGCACCTGTTGCAGCAGGTCCGGGACGAAGCACATCGGTTTGCCATTACCGGCCACCGCAAACGTCGTGATAAGGCACGCCGGAAATCAGCCCTTGAAGATATACCCGGCGTTGGCGCCAAACGACGTCGCGAACTGCTTAAACATTTTGGTGGTATTCAGGAAGTTCAGCGCGCCAGTATTGAAGAAATTGCAAAAGTCTCTACCATAAGCCAAACCCTTGCGGAGGCGATTTATGCCGCCCTGCATCCTGACCCCTAAAGGCCTTCGCTGTACATGAAGATCCCAAATATACTGACGCTGCTGCGTATTTTGTTAATTCCAGTGTTTGTTCTGCTGTATTACCTGCCTGTTGAATGGGCCGGGTTAGCAGCCGGAGCTGCATTTGGACTGGCAGCGATTACTGATTGGTTTGATGGCTATCTGGCACGGAAACTGGACCAGGCTTCGCCGTTTGGCGCGTTTCTTGACCCTGTCGCCGATAAGTTGATGGTCGCCATTGCACTGGTGATGCTGGTAGAAACTTTTGCGTCGCCTTGGCTGACTATTCCGGCTGTTGTGATTGTTGGTCGTGAGATTGTGATTTCAGCTTTGCGGGAGTGGATGGCGGAAGTAGGGCAGCGAGCACATGTCGCCGTATCCTATATCGGCAAACTCAAAACCACGCTACAGATGATCGCCATTCTGATGTTGCTGGTTTTTACACCCGGGACCACCCTTTCATGGGTCGGTGTCGCAGCACTTTATTTGGCTGCCGTTCTGACAATATGGTCGATGATTCAGTATCTTAGAGCTGCCTGGCCAATACTTTCTGAAGATATTTGAGTGCGCTAAGTGGTTAATCTTTAAGCAAAAATAAATAGTATTACAGTGTTGACATAGAACCATCCGTCTCTATAATACGCAGCACTTATCTGCGGTGCGGGAATAGCTCAGTGGTAGAGCACAACCTTGCCAAGGTTGGGGTCGCGAGTTCGAGCCTCGTTTCCCGCTCCATATTACGCAGATAAATCTAAAAGGCGCGGTGGCAGAGTGGTCATGCAGCGGACTGCAACTCCGTGTACGCCGGTTCGATTCCGACCCGCGCCTCCAGTTCTAAAGAACAGATCCATTCGCCCGAGTGGTGAAATTGGTAGACACAAGGGATTTAAAATCCCTCGGCCAGTAGGCTGTACCGGTTCAAGTCCGGTCTCGGGCACCATTCACCCTCACGCGTATTTATCTAAAATCCCTACCCAAAACCTTTTAAGCCTCTCCGCTTTTCTGCGGTTTCGTATGCATGGCTGTTTATTCGCACCTATAGTTCATCGAGGAACTTGCGGCAGCACTGTTTTGAGTGCGCAGTATCGCCCAACTGATCCTTACGCGCTGAATCACGTACAGTGATAACTATGCGACAGGAGTTTTAGGTATGCGAGAGTTAAAAATGCTGAGCCAGAGTTTGCTCCTGGCCATCTGTCTGAGCACGAGTTCTGCGTTCGCAGATACGATAATCGACATCGAAGGAGAAGCTGCACGCGCTACTATCAGTGGCCAGATCGCAGCGTTTCTGAAGAATGATAATGAAACCGCTTATTCCTATGCGGCGCCCATTATTAAGCAGCAGTTCCCTAATGTAGAGATCTTTATGCTGATGGTCGTGCACGGCTTCCAGCCGGTCTGGAAACCAAAGAATTATGCTTTTGGTAAAGCGATTCAGATTGGGCCGGAAGAGATTATGCAGCAGGTTTTTCTGACCGGGCCTGACGGTAAGCCTTATGAAGCCCTGTACACGCTGACAAAACAGAAAGAGGGCGACTATAAAATTTCCGCCGTCCGGATCATCGAAGCGACTGCAGCTTGAGCAGTATCGCTGCTGTCGAGATGGGAACATTCTTTGAACGTAAGTGAAAGGGGGTAAATACTCTACCTCCCTTCCACTGTGCTTCGGCCTCATTTCAGCAGAGTTAACGTCAACTGAAGTACTCAGCTTAAATAGATGGACACTCAGTTAATCCAGTCGCCCGATAAACGCAGCCATATCCAGCATCCGATTAGAAAACCCCCACTCGTTGTCATACCAGCCAAAAACTTTTACCAGTCCGTCACTGACGAGGGTTTGAGTGGCATCAAAAATACAGGATGCGGCATGGTGGTTAAAATCCACGGATACTAATGGCAGATCACTGTATTCAATAATGCCGGCATATTCCCCCTCAGCAGCCTCCCTCATCAAGTGATTCAGAGACTCCTTGTCCGTTAACTTACCGGGTATGAATGTTAGATCCACCAGTGAGACATTGGGGGTCGGCACGCGGATAGCCAAACCAGACAGGCGCCCATTCAGCTCTGGCAATACAAGTCCAACTGCAGACGCGGCGCCTGTCTTGGTTGGAATCATGGACAACGCCCCAGCACGAGCCCGATGCAGATCTGAGTGGTGAGTATCCGTTAAGTGCTGATCATTGGTGTAGGCATGAATCGTCGTCATGACGCCTTGTTCAATACCAAGTGCTTCATGCAGTACCTTTGCCATTGGCGCAAGGCAGTTGGTCGTACACGATGCATTGGAAATGATTCTGTCCTCTAGGCTGAGCGACAGGTGGTTAACGCCATAAACAATGGTGGCATCAGCCCCAGCAGCAGGTGCAGATACCAACACGCGCCGCGCTCCCTGCTGTAGGTGTATTTGCGCCTTCTCTTTGGAGGTAAATCGACCTGTGCATTCCATCACAAGATCGATTTCAAGCTCAGCCCAGGGCAGGGCATGCGGGTCTGCTTCACTCAATACTCTAATGTCGTGGCCATCGATGCAGAGAAACCCATCTTTCACCTCAACCTGATAACCAAAGCGGCCATGAACGCTGTCAAACTGGGTCAGGTGAGCATTAACAGCCGCATCCCCTAAATCATTAATTGCCACCACCTGAATCTCTTCGGTGCGACCTGCTTCAAACAATGCACGCAGTATATTTCTGCCTATCCGACCGTATCCGTTGATCGCTACTCTGACAGTCATAGAGACATCCTCAGCTAAGTGTTTGTTTTTTAATTCAGCATAGAAGAGAAAAAGCAAACAACACAAGCAATTACTGATGGCATTTGTAAATTCTTACGCCTAAAATACATATCATATGATACATATTGGATATCAAAATGAGCAAAAAAGGTGATACGCAAAGTCTGGTAAAACAAGCGGCAGATGCGCTGCTCCATGAGGGTGTGCGACCAACACAACAGAACATCAGAGAGCGCATTGGCAGCGGATCAATCACCACCATCAACAAAGCGTTAAACCAGTGGTGGCAAGAACTTGGCGAGCGCCTGAAGGCCAATACGTCGCACCCGATGATTCCTGACCCGGTTGCTGAAAGCGCCAGCAAACTCTGGCACCAGGCGGTTGCTTATGCGGATGCGCGATTGGAAAAAGAGCGCCTTGACCTGGAAAGTCGCTACCAGGCACAAGTAACCGCACTTGAGCAGCACGAGCAAAAAGATGAACAGGAGTTAAAGCAACTTCGCGAGCAATGCCTGTCGCTGCTACAGGACAAAGAGCGCCTGAGCGATGAGAAATACAGATACCTTAAACAGATCGCAGACCTGGAAAACCAACTCCTGAAAGCCAGCAGTGAAGCCGGCGCGCTGAAAAGAGATCTGAAGCAGCAAGGAATAATGACCGGCAAAGGCAGTGGTGGTGATAGTGTTGAAGCGTTTATTGAACAGCAGGTCACCAATAGATTCCTTAAAGAAGAAAATAAAACGCTTAAAAAACAACTTGATGTAGCCATAAATGAGAATGCGGCTTTAAAGTACGAGCTTGCGCGGCTTAAACAGGCAAAACAATAAACCATCCGACGCTACCCTGAATTTTCTCTAACTCATTGCAATTTATGTGTTTTTTCTGCCTAATGAGAGTCATGCTTCAGCATCCTGATTGGCGCTGAGATCACAGATAAGATCGGCCTGGAAATAAAATTAACAGCCCCGCTTAAGTGATTGTTATGGATATACTTTTATCAGACAAACCCAGCGCAGACGAAATCATAGAAGCGCTCCAAAAATGCGGCATTGACGATGCTGTGTGCAGTAAAAGTGAACAGGTTTTTCAGCAAGCCAAGATTCTTCTCGTCAAACATAAGCTTAGCAACGTGACCGTTCAGCTCCTTGATTCTGAAGGTTATGCTATCCGGCAAGTTACCAGCAAAAAGCGCGGAGAAGGGCGCCAGGATCAACTCACAGACCGTCAGATTGCGGTTATTAAAGCCCTTGAAAAAGTGCTGCATCACTGCAAAAAAGAAGGCATTCAGCTGGTTGGCTATAGCGACGAGCTTGTAGCCTTGCCTGCCCATATCAGTAATGAAGAAATATCCAGCGCAGGTGCTCTGGATATTAATAGCTTTGGTGTATATCAGGGTGCAGACGCACTGATTTACTCTGAAGAAACAGAGTAATCAGCCGAAACCAAAGTAGGAAACCAATTGCCAGCTTGATGTGGCATAGTTGCCATAACATCCACTCCACAGGAATGCCGACATCACAACCATGAACGAATGCATCAGTGTCCTGCTAGTTGATGATCACCCGCTTGTAAGAGCTGGTTTTCAACGCATGCTAGCAGCTGATAGTCATATTGTGATCAAAGGGGAGGCGGATAACGCCAAGTCAGCCTGTGAGATGTATAACACGCTGCACCCGGATGTCGTGATTATGGATCTCAATATGCCTTCAGGCATGAATGGTTGTGACGACTCCGCTACTCACAACGCAGGGCTTGAGGCCATTCGTCGCATTCTCGCACATGACAATCAGGCAAGAGTTCTGGTTCTTTCAGCTACTGATTCAGCGCCTTTTCCAAGCCAGGTAATCAGCGCCGGTGCGCGCGGTTATCTAACCAAACGCTGTGCCGGTGATGAACTGCTTAAAGCGGTGCGCAAAGTATTTTCAGGCGAACAATATTTAGCGGATGGGCTTGAAGGCATTAATGAAGAATCTCCATTAACTTCTTTAACTAAAAGAGAATTTCAAATTTTCTCTTTATTGGCTGAAGGCAAAAGCGTCAGCCATATTGCTGAAGCCATGTACCTCAGTCCCAAGACCGTACATGCGCACAGAGCCAATCTATTCAGGAAGCTAAATATCAAAAGCAATGCTGAACTTATTCATATTGCGATACGTCTTGGTATTGTAGAGACCTGAAATTTTTTCTGCACGGAGGTTTCCGGGATGGAAGGTAACGACTTTACCGAATTGCTGCTGGAAACCGCATTTCTCTGGCAAGAGATCTCTGTAGGCGATCGCGTCATGCTTGATGCTGATCTCTATGACGAGCATGCCGTCAAGCTTAAACGCAACCATCCTTATCAGGTAGTCGCCAAACTTGAAGCCAATCCGCTTGAGAAATCGCTTCTGGTTGTCGAATCTGATCTGACGGGTGAGCTGGTGCAAGTGCATCCCGCGCTTATCTGTAGCTACCAGAGTGCGATCACGCCGTTCACGCTGTCATAACCCCAGAACGTATTTGATTGCTTTACAGGGCAGTAATTGCATCTCTTTTTTTCATATTTTATCCATCGTATTTCATTAACTAAGCAAGTACCCACTAAGCCCTAAAGCACTTAATATCGTATTTGTACTTATTAATACATATACGCATAATGTATATTATGTTAAATATAAACAATGGCGCGACAACTACAGACACGTGAACCTATATGTTGTTTTGAGATTCAGATGACTTTCAGTCCAGTTTAGTGAATCTTCGGGTGTGATTATCGCGCGGAGGCTTCGTAGATTTCTTTTTAGCGGGCTAAGGCGACACAAAGTTCAACGCAGCTAACGGGTCTGCCCTAATACCAAGGGGGATCATTTGCAGCACAATGGGTAGCTAGATCTATTTCGCCAGCAAACGCAAAGCTTGCAGATCTAGCTTTATCCCTTATGAAGCCAAGTCATGAAAGCAACTCGCGAATCGAGCGCTTCCACTTTTTGTCATGAATTATTCTGGTGTGACCTACATCCCCATTGATAATTTCATTCTTGGTCAATGTGGAAAGAGCCTCCCAGTTGTCGCCGAAAACATATGTAGCGTTGTCCAGATGGATGCTCTCAAGTAGATAAATCTTCTTTGCGCTAAACCCGTAAACAAAATAACCGCTAAAGCCAGCTCTACCCGTAGCCAAGAAATCCGGATTAAACTTTGAAATATGTTCCATCCTTGATTCTACAACCAAGCGCTCTGAGTCTTTGAGCTTTCCTGTAACCTCTCCTACTAGTCCTTTGGTTTTAGACCATGGGTAGCTTCCTTTTGGCAGTATCTCCCAGTGCAGTTGCTTGAGCTTGGTTCCTGCAATCTTGCCGCTATCTATATCAAGAATCTCAAATTCACCAAAGCACTCTAGCATGATGTTTGAAAGATGAATTATTCGCTTTTCATCAGTCTTCTGCAGATCAATCATGTCAGTCACGATATACATCGCATCACCACCATTAATCTTGCAAACAGTTAGCTCTTCTTCATCAGCAGGAATATATTCTCGAGGGTATTTATCAATGTATCTGGTTTGTATGCCTGAGTGCTGATATCCATGCCAATCAGTCCAGCTGGTGTGAAATGAAACTGGCTCAGGCTCTTTCGGGAGATCTTTCCTTACCACCTGCCTTCCAAGCGAATTGGCTTGTGTGGCCTTACCTAATGGCGCAGGTATGAGATAGTCGCCAATGCTTGGGTTCTCATCAAAGCCGACATCTCTGATTTTATCTGTATTGGACGGATCTATTCTGTAGGCTAGCTGAATTCTGTTGCTATTCTTAGCTGCTGCGATAATTTTTGTAATCGATCTTACGGATTTCCCTTTGATCTTCATAATGGTCAGAATCCTTTTCTGATGACATATTTGTTGATCAATAAAGCTACAGATGTTCGTTTTTTTCGCAACTGAATATGGCTTAATTAGCTTCAAAAATTGCCTCTTCTTTAGTTTTTATTATTATTATAATCAATAAGATACAGTTACTTTATCAGGCATATTTTAAATCGCGAAATTCCATAAGTAGTGGACACTAACAGGCGAGATTCACATTATCCCGGACAGTAGTGATTTTTTATTCTGAACACCCTCCTGCAACCCCGCAAAACATGCGGCTCTTCAAATTCATTTATTCTGAAAACAACATATACCACCTGCTTAGGGCTCAGCCTACATCTCTCTTGTCACGTGGCAGGACTGAATAATAAAGCAGTAACCTTGTGCTCTTTTTCACACTACCAGCTCATAAGTGTGTCTTCGTTTTGAATCTTCAGTGAGTCTCAACGCAATACACAGCAACATTGACTGTAATCATCATGATCCATTCTTAGCGATAACTAATGTTAAGCTGGCGCGCCCTAGATGCCCTTCACGATCGTGTTAATAACGATTGAAACACGAAATAAGCCTTTCAATTACCCTGTTTTCTTTTTTTAAGGCGGTATTCGAATTGTCCCCGAGGCATATTCAGTAATCTTGCAGCAGCGGACAGGTTGCCATCTGCCTTTACCATGGCCTGATTGAGAATCTGCCGTTCCAGACCTTCAAATGACTCAGTATTGGCAAGCAACTGGTCTATCGCATGTTCAGTTTGATCCCCTTCTTCTACAGAGAGCGAGTTCGACATCGCCTTGAGACTCGCCTCTGTAAACTCGCGACAGGAGAAGAGATGCTCGATATCGAGGCTCTCCCCGTCTTCAGCCAGAATCACCGCCCGTTCACAGATATTTTCCAGCTCCCTGACGTTGCCCGGCCAGGTATATTCCAGCATGGCATCCACCGCTTTTTTGGTTACCCCTTTGATCTGTTTCTGGATCTGTTCGGCATAACGGTTTACAAACAGGTTTACCAGCAGCGGAATATCATCTTTCCTCTCCCGTAGTGGCGGAATTTCAATGGGGAAGATATTTACCCGGTAATACAGGTCTTCGCGAAAGCGCCCTGCTTTTACCTCCGCTTTCAGATCCACATTGGCTGCGGCTACCAGGCGAATATCGACTTTAATCACCTCGCTGCCACCTACCCGCTCGATTTCCCGCTCCTGTATTGCCCTGAGCAGTTTTCCCTGAGCCACCAGTGGCAGGCTGCTGATCTCATCCAAAAACAGGGTGCCGCCATTGGCCCGTTCAAACTTGCCGGGTCTTGAACTCACCGCGCCGGTGAAGGCGCCTTTTTCAACGCCAAACAGTTCCGCTTCGACCAATTCAGATGGGATGGCCGCACAGTTAATCGAGATAAAGGGCGCCTTTGAACGATGGCTGATGGAGTGCAGCGCTTTAGAAAAACGCTCTTTACCTACACCGCTTTCACCCACGAGCAGCACCGTGGAGTTTGTCGCTGCGACTTTTTTCAGCAGGGTCGCAACCTTGTTAAACGCTCTTGAAGCGCCAACCAGATCAGGCAGTGCGTTGCCCTGAGTATCACGCTGGCCAGACAGGATTGTAGCTGCATCCTGTCTGGATTTAGGCGCAGAGATAAAGTCTTCGATCTGCCAAAACGCCAGATCATCACTCTGATCATCACCCTCCTCCAGCGGCATCCCGATAACACGACAGTGCTTGTGACCCATGGCCGTGCATTCGATCTCTTTCCATTGAATTGGGCGACCCATCACCGTGGTGGTGTAACCGCAAGCATAGCCTGTCATCATCCAGCAGGCAGGCGAACCGCTGACGCCAAAGTGTTCCAGATGCGCATCCGCTTCCCAGGAGTGTTCCCAGTAATAATCGCCCCAGAATTCACCGGTCTGTTCATCAAACTGCATCCGGTCCACTGCTCGGTTGAGCACAAAACCTTCGCTTTCTCTGATTTTGGGACCATACGCAAACAGCTGTCCGATATCGGTAATGCCATAGACTTCCCGCAAACGCCGGGCATCTTCAGTACCCTGCTGATAGCCAAGCCGGGTGAAAATTTCGCGGGTTTTCTTCAGCCCCAGACGCTCGACCAACTCTTTGCGCAGCGAGCCAAGGGAGAAACCATGCAGCAGCAGCATGCGTTGCCCCAGCAGGTGAATCTCACCTTCCGCCGGGTTCGGTTCGATCAAGGCTGGAGAGTCCAGCTTATTGAGGTCTTCAATGATTTTTTTCATAACCAACCTTGCTCACCGTTCAGTATCTGCATGACAGCCTAAGAGTCCTTGGCAATCCAGGGCGACTCATACGCACTCAACTCTACTGCAATACTCTTAGCCGTGGGGGTCAGACTGCCCTGCCCGTAACTCGCTAATGGGATCAGAGGGTTACATTCGGGATAATACGCAGCGAGATTGCCACGGGGAATATCATAGGCAACCAGCCTGAAGCCCTTCACCTCACGTACGGCGTCATCTTCCCAGTGTGAGCGTAGCGTTATCAGCTGGCCCTCGGTGAAGCCAAGTTTCGCCATATCCTTAGGGTGAATAAAAACAACTTTACGCTCACCCGAGATCCCCCGATAGCGGTCATTCATGCCGTATACGGTTGTGTTGTATTGGTCATGGGACCTTAGGGTCTGCAAAATCAGACGCTTTGATTCGCCCTGTTTGCCTACCGCATCAGAAAGTGGCGACAGAGGCAGTGGGTGGCTGTGCAGTTCCAATCGGCCGGTCGATGTTTGGAAGCGGCGTTCACGTACCGGGTTACCCAGATAAAAACCACCGGGTTCAGTGATCCGGTTATTAAAACCTTCAAACCCAGGAATGGTAGCCGCAATAAGATCGCGAATCTGACGGTAATCTGACCCAAGCGCCTGCCAGTTTACTGGCCAGTTTCCTAACACCGCATGGGCGATTTCAGCGATGATCCATGGCTCTGAACGCATAGACGCGGACAGCGGCTCAACAATACCAGATGAGGCATGCACCATGCTGAAAGAGTCCTCGACTGTCACCTTTTGCGGCCCAGTGCTCTGCTGATCTATGTCGGTCCGGCCCAGACAGGGCAAAATCAACGCTTCACGGCCTACAGCCAAGTGAGACCGGTTGAGCTTGGTGCTGATCTGCACGGTTAATTCGCATTTAGCCAGCGCCTGCTCGGTGATGCTCGTATCGGGCGTTGCTCTGGCAAAATTACCACCCAGTCCAATAAACACTTTGCTCTCCTGACTGAGCATGGCGGAGATCGCTTCAACCGTGGCGTGTCCTGCATGACGTGGTGGTTTGAAATTAAAATGCTGTTCTAGGCTGTCGAGCAGATCACTGCCTGGACGCTCATTGATGCCCATGGTCCGGTCACCCTGAACATTGCTGTGCCCGCGAACCGGACACAGGCCAGCACCAGGTTTACCCAACTGACCTCGCAGAGCCATCATGTTCACCAGCTCGTGAATAATCGATACCGAGTGATAATGCTGTGTCAGACCCATCGCCCAGGTTGCGATCACCTTATCAGCTTGCCTGAAGATATCCGCAGCCGCCTGAATATCAGGTTTTGACAGGCCTGACTGTGCTTCAATATCCTGCCAACTGGTGGCAGCGACCATGGCCTTATAATCGTCAGCACCTTGGGTAAACTGCTCAAGAAAAGCGTTATCCAGCACAGAGGAACCCTCTGCCGAGTCAACTCCCAGCTCCAGCAGATATTTCACCATGCCTCTGATCGCTGCCATATCACCCCCCAGTTTAGGAGTCAGATACAGGCTATGCATGGTAGTGGCAGATTGAGTCAGCATCTCAACCGGATTTTGCGGATGCTGAAACCGCTCCAACCCGCGCTCTTTCAGGGTATTAAAAACGACAATTTTAGCGCCGCGTTTGATTGCATTGCGCAGGGTATCCAGCATCCGCGGATGATTAGTCCCCGGGTTCTGACCAAACACAAAAATGGCATCTGCAAGCTCAAAGTCATCCAGCGTAACCGTGCCTTTGCCCACACCAATACTGCTGGTCAATGCCACGCCACTGGCTTCGTGACACATATTGGAACAGTCAGGAAAATTATTGGTACCAAAGGCTCTGCCAAACAACTGATACAGATACGCCGCCTCATTGCTGGCACGCCCTGAGGTGTAGAGTTCAAGCTGATCAGGGTTGTCCAGTTGCTTAAGGTGCGAAGCAATCAACGACAACGCGGCATCCCAACTGATCGGCTGATAGCGATCTGATTGCGGATCGTAGCGCATCGGCTCGGTCAGGCGGCCCTGATATTCCAGAAAATAGTCAGACTGCTGCCGCAGCCAGCTCACGGAATAGCGCTCAAAAAAAGCAGGGTCAACGCGTTTTGACGTCGCTTCCCAGGTTACGGCTTTTGCGCCGTTTTCACAGAAACGAATTCGGCTTGGATGATGATCCTCACCCCAGGCACAGCCGGGACAGTCAAATCCATCCGGTTGATTGGCCTTCAGCAGGGAGCGGATGTTGACTGCAGGCTGTTCGCTTTTAAACAGAAATTTCAGCGTACTGCCCAACGCGCCCCAGCCACCGGCGTAACCCATGTATGGAGGTTTGGCAAAATAATTATTATTGTTGTTTGTCATAAAGTTTCAGCAAGAATTTGATTATTATTGATTTTTACTAAAGATCCGCACCTCACCCTGACGCGTTTGCTGAATCAGATTTAAGCCATGCTGTTGCGCCATCATCACTGCCTGATAACTAGGACTGGAAAGATGCACTAAACATCCAAGGCCTGCATTGATCGCTTTGTAGACCAGCTCAACACTGCTTCGACTGCTCATCACAATGCTGTGTTCAGTCAGATTCAAACCTGAATTCAAACCATAACCAATCACTTTATCCATCGCATTGTGACGCCCGATATCCTCCTGAATGGTGATGATCTGCCCCTCTCGATCGAGCAAAACTGCAGCATGCAGGCCACCATGAGGACTTTGTTGTGACTGCCAGTCATCAAGTCGCTGATGCAGATCACCGAAGCTACTCAACGATGGCATAACCCGATCATCCAGTCTGTTCAGGCTGGGAAATACCTCTGCAAGCTGTTGCGTACCGCACACACCGCAACCGGCCATACGGCGGGCAACAGCACGACTGCGGTAGTGATGAGAGGCACGGCTGCTAAGGGTAATATCCATAACCCAGCTGGTCAGGGTCGATACCTCAACCTTTAGCATTGTCTGGCCGTTCAAAGTGGATATCACGAATCTCGTCGGGGTGATTAATAACCCCTTCACTGAAGAGAAAACCGGTGGCGAAATACTCAAGCGACAGAGGTGAAACCATCATCACGACATGAGCGACCTGATTGATGGTAATGGCCAGAGCCACCTCTTCAACCAACGCAGTTTCGATGACCGCATTATCACTGGCCTGAGTGTATGGCATGGTTTGCCGAGAACCTGATTTCATCTCAATTAAGTCAGCCTGCTGGTTAGGTAGCACCCCAGATTCCTTTTAATCAACACCCCTTCGGGTCGTTTAATCCCTTAATACCGGTAATTAAAGCTAAGCCCATATGACCAAAGCAGCAAGATATTTATACTGATTAAACTTAAATAAATTCTTATTAATCAATTATTAAAAAACATATTTGCAGACTTTATATCGCCCTGAGATTCAGGGCGGACAATCTGATTCAGGCTGACTCGGCTTCAATCATTGAGCGTAGTTTACGCCGTACCCGGATGCCGCCGGCATCACTGGAGAGCAATACCGGATTCAATCCCAGAAGGTCGATACCGCCCATTTCACGCTGCTGCGCTTCAATCACCGGTTTGTCTTCAAGGGTGAACGCCTCAATCATGCCGTCCATCTTGGCTTTGTTGTACGCCGCATCATCCATCATGTAATTACGGGTAGAGGCAAAAAAGTAGTGTGTGGTGGTGGCGGATTCAGGCGTCATGATATGGAAGTCATACAGCACCAGACCGTCCTGATGATAATCTTCGGCATCCTGCACAGCACCCACTGTCAGTTGCATATTGGACGGTGCGTGCCATACCACTTCAAAAAACTGATTCGCGGTATCTTCTGGACGTGCCAGATTTTGCGCAAACAACAGCATGGCCGGGTCTGCCAGCCAGTCCCAACGCACCGTAATATTATCCCCGGCCTCACTGACCTTTGGCAGCAGTGGACTTAACTTGCCATTGGTATTGATCAGCGGACCGTGCAGGTGATCAATATGAGACAGATCCATAATGTTGTCCGTGACCAGCTCATAATTACATTTGTTATGCATGTACGTGTGGGCAACAGCACTGTCAGGATTACGGGTCAGACAGGAACAATCCATGATTTTGCTGGGGTCTGCTTTATCCTGCTCCCCCATCCAGATCCAGATAAAACCATCACGTTCTTCCACCGCATAGGTATTCAGTTTGCATGCCTGTGGAATTTTTCCGTTGCCATGGGGGTTATTGGTGCATTCACCCTGCGCATCAAAGGTCAGGCCGTGATAGTGGCAGGTGACGGTATCCCCTTCACGCTTGCCAATATTCAGAGGCGCAAACCGGTGTGGGCAGCGGTTGCTCATGGCGACTGGCTTACCTTCTAACGTGCGGTAAAACAGTACGGACTCCGACAGGATAGTTCTGGCAAAGAGTTCTTCACCGACGATCTCCTCACTCAGTGCCGCAACATACCATGCGTTCTTCAAAAAGCGGTAGCCATCGGATGTGATGATATTTTCCATTTTTATTCTCCTCTATCCGTTTGTATTGCCAGGATCTCTGGGCAATATGTGGATCGGTGTTGTGGATGGGTCGTGCATAGGAATGACAGGCATGAATAAATCACGCTGCCTGAATGACTTAACGCGACGAATAAAAACGGCAGGACGCAATGACGTGAAAAACACCCACAAGCATATGCAGGACAGAGCCTGCCTGTAGGACGTTTACGGCTTAGATGTTCGCCTGAATGGCGAGGGTCTGCGTTATCTTCTGACCATATAAAGCGAATAGTCAAAGACATCCATATTATTTTTATTGTCAGCATGTTTTTTATATTTATTGTTTTTTAACTGCTTACAGCAGAGAGCATGCCAACAACCAAATAAATTTTATAACATTGATTTTATTGGTTTATTTTTTATATCTAAAAAAACGACTGAAAATCATCACCGGATATTTGTCATTTAATGAAATTATTCAGCAAACAATTTCATCAAATCTTTAAACAATTAAAGGCATTATCGGGTGCCATTATGACACCTCACCCGGCTATTCCCTTTCGGCGATTTTAATACCGACCAATCGATCAATCAGTGCAGTCATGGGGGCAATCTGGCCCACTGACTGATGTTTTCTGATCACCACGCCGCTGATCGCATCCCGTTCCAGCGGGCGGCCTTTTTCATAGTCCACCAGCATTGAGGTTTTGATGGCATCAAACTGGCTGATAAGTGTAAACATCTCATCAACATCGGTCTGGGTCAGATCGACCCCTTCAATCATGGCTGCCGCAGCGGTTTCCTGCATGATCTGATACACACAGGGTCCGAGCACCGAGTCTGAAGTAATCTGGCGGGTATCCAGTCCGGTAACGACGGAGAGCGGATTAACGCCGTTATTGACCAGCAGCTTACGCCACAACTCCTTGCGTATATCCGGACTCAGCTTGGCATCAATGCGCGCATCCTTAAACACAGCGAGTAACTGGTCCAGAAAAAGAGCGCTGGATTCTCCAGACTGGCTGGGCCACTGACCGAACACCACCTGCGCCACGCCCCGGGCCTCAACCACACCCGGCGCAATAATATGCCCACCGATACGCACCGCCAGTCCACCCAGCGTGCGTTCATCACCCAGCACGCGCGCAATCTGGGTTTCGTTTTCCACCCCGTTCTGCAGCGACAACACAGGACAGTGCCCCACCTTAAGCCAGTCCGACATCTCAGTCAGTACCTGATGGGTCACGGTGCTCTTCAGGGTAATGATGATAAGGTCATACTCATCACAGACATGTCCATCGCGCCAAACTTCCTGGCTCAGCGCAGTGACCTTCTGATTAAACACCAATGACTCATGGGACAGCGACAGGCCCTGTTGCTGCAGCGCCTCCAGATGGGGCCCGCGGGCAATGAAGGTGACCGCATGTCCGGCTTCAATCAGACGTGCACCGTAATAACAGCCGATGCCACCGGCACCCCAAATTGCAATCTTCAACGACAGACTCCTTAGCCTATACCTGCAGCACGCATATCAGCTTCAGGTCTGATCGCCTTATCAGGCGATCGACTCGACGATACCACCCTCGACTTTCAAGGCCGCACCTGAGGTGTAACTGGCCTGCGGGCTGGCAATATAAACACACATGCTGGCCACCTCTTCTGGTTGCGCAAAACGCCACAACAGGGTTGATGGACGGTTTTCTTGCAGGAACACAGCCTGCATCTCCTCTGCAGAAATACCGCGCTCTTCTGCCAGTGCTGCCATATAGGCTGCCACACCTTCAGTCAGGGTCGGCCCGGGCAAAATAGTGTTAACCGTGACACCGGTTCCGGCCAGAGTTTTCGCCAGACCTCGGGACAGTCCCTGCATCGCAGCTTTACTAACCCCATAATGCAGCATGTCCTGTGGGATATTCAGTGCAGACTCACTGGAGATAAACTGAATACGACCCCAGCCACGGTCTTTCATCCCCGCTGCATAATACCGGCTGATGCGCACACCGCTCATGACATTGGTATTGAGCATGGCCTCCCAACGTTCATCGGTCAGGGTAAAAATATCACCCGGTTCATAGATACCGAGGTTATTAATCAGAATATCCGCCGCTGGCTCGGCCTGGGTAAGCGCGAGGCATCCCTCTGCGGTGCTCAAATCAAACGCGTGGCCACGTGCGCTGCCGCCCATTGTTTGAGACAGGTTTTGCAGTGCATGCTGCAGTTTCTCTTCACTGCGACCGCAAATAACCACGTCGGCCCCCGCCGCTTTTAATCTCTGAGCGATGGCCAGACCGATCCCCTCTGTGGCACCGGTGACGACAGCTGTTTTACCCGATAGATCGATATTCATCATTTCACTCCTGAACAACAGATTGGGTTATCGAAGGATTGACAACCGGCAATCAAAATACTTAAAAGGTATTAAGTTGTATTTCTTAAAACCTCTGGTGACTTATGGATCTGCGTAAACTGCGTTACTTTATTGCTGTAGCTGAAGAGGAGCATATTGGCCGTGCCGCCATGCTGCTGAACATCTCTCAGCCACCTCTGACACGTCAGATTCACCAGCTTGAAGAGGAACTGGGCGTTGCCCTGTTTAACCGTACTCCCAAAGGTATGGAGATCACTGAAGCCGGTGCCATGTTTCTCGATGAAGCGAAAAACATCTTTGCCTTGGTTGAGCAGGCCACTGAGCGAACACAACGTGCCGGTGCTGGCCGTCTGGGTCGATTAGATGTCGCCATTTTCGGTTCAGGTATCCTGGAAACCATTCCCAAGGTTTTACTGGCGTTTCGTCAGCGCTTTCCAGATGTGAAGGTCGTGCTTCATACCATGGATAAAGCTGCCCAGATCGAGGCCCTGCGTCAGCGCCGTATCACCGTTGGCTTTAATCGCCTGCTCTCACCACTGCCTGACATCGCATCTGAAGTGGTGACCTCAGAGAATTTATTGTTAGTGGTGAATGATAGTCACCCTTTTTCTAAGCAACAATGTGTTGATTTTAATGACCTGAAAGCGCAGCCCCTGATTCTGTTTCCCAATCAGGGTCGGCCTAACTTTATTGATCGGGTCAACAAACTCTGCCAGGAAGCCGGGTTTACGCCAACGGTCTCGCAGGAGGTTAACGATGCGGTCACCGCCGTGGCGCTGGTGGCCAGTGGCTTTGGTGTCTGCATTCTGCCGGAATCCGCCACTGCTCTGCAGTTGCCAGGCGTGTCATATGTCCCACTCACGAATATGCCAATGGACAGCAAGGTCGACCTGAGCTGCATCTACCGTGATAACGACAAGTCACCTTTGCTTAAATCATTCCTGACCGTAGTCCGGGAGTTCAAGAAAGCTCAGGCGGAGTAGTTTTGCAGCCCCGGCCAAATGAGGCCTTCATTTTGCCGATAACCCGCAGCGTGATAGGTGACTGCGGATTGATACGGCAGGCCAGTACCCTGCCCTCAGACAGATCGTCTTCATTCACATGACAGCGGCTCATTGCCAGTGGCTGATATTCGCCATCCAGCACTTCAACCTTGCAAACACCACAGGCACCGCCCCGGCAACCGGAGGGTATGCCACGACGACCCAGCCGAAACATACCATCCAGAACAGACTGAGCCTCATCACACAGGAAAGACTCGTCGGTATCCACAATCTCGATCAGATGCTTCATTATCCAAGCTCCAATCAGTTTGTCGCTGCCGCAGCCGCCCGATCTGTAATCTCCTGCTTGCGCATCTCCGCCGCTGGAATACCACCAATACTCCAGTCATCCGGATCGATCTGGATGATTCGGCCACGCACCACGCTCTGTTCTACAGACAACGCAGACGCAACCAAACGTGAGAATCCCAGCATCAGTTCATGGCGCTGCTCTTTCGGACGACCACTGAGGACAATCGCTTCAAAAAAAGGTGCACCTTTATGGCCTGGAGTCACCGGTTTACCGGCTACGCCCAGTGCATTGGCAGGATAATAGTTGATAAAAACACGTACCCGCTCCATCGGGGCACTGAGGACACGGGAATAGAGTTCAGACGCATCTGTAATGAGCTGAGCGGCGTCGGCCTCACTGCAGGACTGCTCAGCAAGGTGAAAGGTAACAATTGGCATATCGACTCCTTTATTATTGTTAGCGGGTCGGATCAGCTTTGAAAGGGAGGGCCTATGGCAGACCCTTACGGCGCCCACTGTCGAGCATCAAGGTAGAGCCGGTCATGGCATCAGCCTCAGGTGCGAGCAGCATTGTCACTGCCCAGGCGACCTGTTCAGGGGTCGTAAACGCACTGATGCTGGACTCAGCCTTGAGTTCGTCAAACACCTCGTCCACTGAAACACCACGCTGATCGGCACGCGCCTGAGCGACGCGACGCAAACGGTCGGTATCTGCAGGGCCTGGTGCAATCACATGAGCCGTCACTTTACGTGGGCCATAGGCCAGACTGAGCTGACGCGAGACATTCACTAGTGCCGCATTGGCCACACCTGCAGACGCGGCATAGGCGGTCGGCTCAAGCCCATAATGACCGCCAATGGCAATCAGTCGTGAACCCGCCTGCAGCTGACTGTCGACGGCACGGGTCAGGCGCAATAAACCGCCTACTTTGATATTCACCGCATCCACCATGGTGGCGGTGGGAGCTTCAAGAATACCACCGGCGACACCGACACCCGGTCCATGCACAATCGCACGCACCGGCGCATCAATCACAGCAGCAATGGCATCAATCGCACTGTCATCTGAAATATCAGCAATACAGGGCACCACACCCGGACAGGTTTCGGCCAGTGAGTGCAGCGATGCGGCGGTACGTGCCACCGCAACCACTTTTAGATTTTGCTCCAGCAGGCGCTGGACAATCACTTGCCCAAACGCGCCTGTGGCACCTACAACTACAGCAATTTCCTGTTGAGACATATCTACACCTAAACTCAGCGCGAAACCGCTTTCAGCAAGCCACGTTCTTTGGCCATGGTCATGGCGGTATCCAGAATCATATCTTCCTGGCCACCGATCATTTTCTTGCGACCGAGCTCAACCAGTATGTCCCGGGCTGGCACGCCAAAACGTTCTGAGGCACGTTTGGCATGCAGAAGGAAGGTTGAATAAACCCCTGCAAAACCCAGCGTCAGCGAGTCTTTGTCTACGCGAACAATATGATCCATCATCGGGAAGATAATATCGTCAGCGATATCCATCAGTTTGAACAGATCTACGCCGGTTTCGATGCCCATACGTTCACAGACGGCCACAAACACTTCCAGCGGCGTGTTACCGGCACCGGCACCCAGACCGGCGACAGAACCATCAATACGGGTAGCGCCCGCTTCAATGGCGGCCAGAGAGTTGGCTATACCCATGCCCATGTTGTGATGGCCGTGGAAACCAATTTCAGTTTCCGGATTCAGTACATCTCGCAGTGCTGAAATACGTTCCTTAACATCTTCAGGCAACATGTAGCCCGCAGAGTCAGTGATATATACGGTATGGGCACCGTAGGATTCCATCAGCTTGCCCTGCTCTGCCAGACCCTTGGCATCATTCAGGTGTGACATCATCAGGAAGCCGGTGGTATCCATGCCCAGTTCACGGGCAAACGCGATATGCTGCGGCGAAGTATCAGCTTCGGTGCAGTGCGTAGCAACATGCACACTGCGTGCACCGCAATCAAAGGCTGATTTAAGCTCTTTCATCGTGCCCAGGCCGGGCAGCAGCAACACGGATACCACAGCCTGTTTCATCTGTTCGCAAACCGCTGAGATATACTCTTCATTACTGGCCAGCGCAAAACCGTGTTGCAGCGAGTTACCGCCGACACCCGCACCGTGAGTGACCTGAATATAAGGCACACCCGCGTCATCCATCGCGGTAGCAACCTTCACCATTTCTTCTACAGTGATCTGCTCTTTCTTGGCATGCATGCCATCACGCAGACACATATCATGCAGAATAATTTTTTTACCTTTCAGGTCGCTCATACCTCTGCCTCCGCTACGCTGGGTTTCAGTTGAATTTTTCCTGCCAGAATCTCTTCAGCAAACATTTCGGCAGTGCGGGTACCGGCAGCCGTCATAATGTCGAGGTTACCGGCATATTTCGGCAGGTAATCACCCAGGCCTTCCACTTCCATAAACACGGAAACTTTATTGCCATCGAAGTCAGGACCATTGACCAGCTTATAGCCGGGCACATATTTCTGTACTTCCTTGATCATCGCCAGCACGGATTCAATGATGTTTTCACGCTCAGGCTCACCCTCGGTCAGGCAGTAAATCGTATTACGCATGATCATTGGCGGTTCGGCCGGATTGATAATCGCCAGCGCCTTGCCTTTTTTCGCACCGCCCACAATTTCAATCGCATTGGAGGTGGTGAAGGTAAACTCATCCAGGTTAGCCCGGGTGCCCGGACCGATCGATTTGGATGACAGACTGGCTACGATTTCCGCATATTCGACGCCCTGAACGCGGGATACAGCATTCACAATCGGGATCGTCGCCTGGCCTGCACAGGAGATCATGTTGACGTTCATCTCAACCTTGTCAGCATGTTCTTTCAGATTGACCGGCGGTACACACAGCGGTCCAATGGCGGCCGGCGTCAGGTCAATCATCATGACCCCAAGTTCATTCAGTTTGCGGCTGTTTTCGGCATGCACATAGGCGCTGGTTGCATCAAACGCGATCTGAATATTGTCTTCAAGCACATGCGGCAACAATCCGTCTACACCTTCTGCCGTGGTTTTCAGACCCATTTCTCGGGCACGGGCCAGACCTTCTGATTCAGGGTCAATGCCTACCATCCAGACCGGTTCCAACACCGGACTGCGCTGTACTTTGTAGATCAGATCGGTACCGATGTTGCCGGAGCCAATCAGTGCGCAACGTATTTTTTTCATGGGTTAAATCTCGTCGTTAGTTGCAGCCGCTGCGTTCTGCTGATCACTGGCGCGACCTGCTTTTCCGGCGACATAAAACTCATCTTTCTGGTGTTCAGTGATCATGATGCGCACTGTTTCAGCTTTAACACCCAGACTGGACGCGGCCGCATCTGTAATCGCTTTTGCAGCTCTGGCCTTGTCTTCTGAGGTACGGCCCACCAGAAGATGCATTTCGATAATCGGCATAAAATGATCCTTAATTGTTATTATTCGAAACGGATGGAAACGGAGCCGAGCTCCTGGAAACGCGCTATCACGTGATCGCCCGCATTCACTGCGACTGCCGCGGTAATGCCACCACTCATGACAAAACTACCGGCAGGAAGGGACTCACCCAGGTGATGGAGAATATTGACCAGCATCGCCACGGCTTCAGCCGGATGGCCCATCACTTCTGCCGCCGCACCCATCTCAACAATCTCACCGTTTTTCTCCAGCACCACGCCCAGCGTGCGCAGATCAAGATCCTCGGCCAGACGGGGACGCCCACCCGCGACATAACGGGAAGATGAGCTGTTATCTGCAATCACACTCGGCAGGTCGAACTTAAAACCAGCAAAGCGTGAGTCGATAATTTCAATGGATGGCAGTACGTAATCCGTAGCCGCCATTACCTGCGCTGCCGTGCAGTCAGGACCGGTCAGGTCGTCTTTAGTGACAAACGCCACTTCACACTCAACCTTTGGATGCACCAGATCTTCTGTGGTGATCACTGAATTTTCAGGACGGAACATCAGGTCAGTCAGAAAACCGATAGAAGGTTGATTGACACCCATCTGCTGCATTTTGGCCTTGGAGGTCAGACCGGCCTTCCAGCCGATCAGCTTATGACCCTGCTCCTGAAACCGTTTCAGCAGTGACAGCTGCACGGCATAACCGTCATCGGCGGTCATCTCAGGGTATTCATTGGTTAGTTTTGGGATTGAGTAAGCACGGGTCTGCGCCCCTTCAACCCGTTCTGTCAGGCGGGTAATCGCCTCTGAGGACAGGGTGATATTCATACTGCGGATCTCCCACTGAAACTTACTCGACAACTGCCCAGACCGCCGATGGTGCAGACCAGCTCATCGCCATCTTTAACCGGGACCAGTTGTGATTGAGAACCGGACAGAATCACTTCACCGGCTTTAAACGGGATACCCAGCGTACCGAGGGTATTGGCCAACCAGGCGACCGCATTAACCGGTGAACCCTGTACAGCAGCGCCTACTCCGGTGGAATAGAGCTCACCGTTTTTCTCCAGCACCATACCCGCCAGAGTCAGATCCAGTTTGCGTGGATCGCCACGCTCATCGCCCAGCACATACACACCACAGGAGGCATTGTCAGCAACCGTGTCCTGGATCTTGATCTTCCAGTCGGTGATGCGGGAGTCGACAATTTCAAAACAGGGGACGACATAATCCGTGGCACGGATTACATCCATCGCCGTAATGCCGGGACCGTTAAGATCCTCTTTCAACACAAACGCCAGCTCGGCTTCTGCCTTAGGCTGAATCAACCCACCCAGATCAATATCAGCACCGTTGGCAAACACCATGTTTGAGGTGAGCTGACCGAAGTCCGGCTGATACACACCCAGAAACTGCTGCACGGCTTTACTGGTCACACCGATCTTTTTACCGACGATGGTTTCACCTGCCTGCAGGCGGCGCTCGATATAACGCAACTGGATTGCATAGGCTTCTTCCAGCGTAATATCCGGCACCTGCTCTGTGAGTGGAGCAATGGTGCTGCGGGCGACAAATGCTTCATACAATTTGTCACCAAACTGCTGTATCCGATTGATATCCATTAGGTTCCCTTACAGCTTGATGCAAATATTTCGGGTCTCGGTATAGAACTCGAGGGAGTGCACACCCCCTTCACGGCCGATACCGGATTGTTTAGTGCCACCAAAGGGGGTGCGCAGATCACGCAGGAACCAGCTATTGACCCAGGTGATACCCACATCAATTTTGGCCGCAACACGGTGCGCACGACTGAGGTTAGTGGTCCAGACTGTGGTGGACAGGCCATACTCTGTGTTGTTGGCCAGACCGATCACCTCCTGCTCGCTGTCGAAGGGGCGGATATGACAGCAGGGACCAAAGATCTCTTCACGTACCACCGTGGCGTCATCGGACAGGCCGGTCCAGATGGTCGGCTGAATCCAGTTACCACCCAACAGGGCTTCCGGCATCTGTGGCACACCACCGCCGGTCACGACGGTGGCACCCTCTTCTACTGCCTTGCGGTAGTAGGAGAGCACTTTTTCCTGATGCTCTTTACTGATCAGCGGACCGTAGTTCACACCCTGCTCCAGCGGCGCACCGTAATTAACGGCTTCTGCTTTTTGTTTCAGGGCCAGGACGAATTTTTCAAAGATCGGGCGCTCGACGTAGACACGTTCAGTACCCAGACACACCTGACCACTGTTCAAGAACGCCGACCGGAAGATGCCATCTACAGCGGCATCAAAATCAGCATCGGCAAACACAATACCGGCGTTTTTACCGCCCATTTCAAAGGACACATCACGGGTGCCTTCGGCCGCCGCTTTCATGATCGCAGTACCGGTACGTGTTTCGCCGGTAAAGGTGATGGCATCCACCATTGGGTGTTCGGTCAGATAGGCACCGGCAGACTCAGGACCAAAGCCATTGACGACGTTGTAGACACCTTTTGGAATGCCCACCTTGTTCATGACTTCACCCAACAGCGCAGCGGTCAGTGGCGTTTCTTCTGAAGGCTTAACCACCACGGTATTGCCGCAGGCCAGCGCCGGGCCAACCTTCCAGGTCATCAGCAGGAAGGGGGCATTCCAGGGTGAAATAACACCAATCACACCTTTAGGCACACGTAGCGCATAGTTAAGCGCACCGGCACCGTCGGGGGTGGTGGTCATAAAGGATTCTGTCGGCACATTTTTGATGACGTCAGCAAACACCTTGAAGTTAGCCGCGCCACGGGGAATAAACACATGACGCATCACGTGACTGGGCTGACCTGTGTCCGCCATCTCGGCTTCGACAAAGTCTTCGAAACGATGCGTGATCTCGTCGGCGACTTCGTAGAGCAGCTCAACGCGCTGCTCAGGAGACAGCAAACCCCACTCACCGTCCAGTGCCGTTTTAGCGGCTCGTACCGCCTGATCTACGTCGGCTTTGCCGGCTTCGGCAATAGACGCAATGACCTCACCTGAAACGGGAGAGACCTTATCAAATCGACGCTGATCGACACCGGGCTGAAATTCGCCATTGATGAAATTATTTACCGTGCGCATATAAGCTTAACCTGTTCGTATTGTTATGCGGTTTTGCTGCAGTAAAGCCTGAAGAAGGGCTTTGAACCAATTCTCAATCCAGCTTAATGAAGCATCTGGATACTATCTAATACTATTTATTCTCTATCTTAATACCCTTTAGGTATGCCAAGACTGCAATAAAAAAAGGAGCAGACCTGAGGCCATGCTCCAAGAGAGGGATTCGCCAAGTGCTTACGAATCCGATCGGGCTCATTGTCGAACGTTCCTTAAATCCGTTTAAACAGCGCCGACCTTTGCTGGTCTTCGGCACCGTCAGCTGCGGTAAGGAAACGCTCCATATGGATGTCACGCTCAAATAAGCGACCCTGCATCAGGGTTGTGATGGCCGCATCAATCATGGGCGGTGGCCCACAGAGATACGCCTTGTGGTTATCAAACCGGCCATCAAAAAACTGATTGGCGGCATCGTGTACAAACCCGGTGAAACCCTGCCAGCCATCACCTGCTTCCGGGGCATTCAGCGCCGGGATGTAATGGAAATTGCTGTGTTCTGCGGCCAGCGTCTCAAAAATCTCCCGGTTGTAGAGCTCGGCGACATTACGCGCGCCCTGGAACAGGTAGATCTGACGCTGATCACCTTCTTCTATCAACTCCAGAATCATTGATTGCGGACTCGAAAGACCGGAGCCCCCGGCAATAAAGATCACATCCTGATCATCGGATTTACGGGTAAAGAACTGTCCGTAAGGACCGGAGATTGCAATTTCATCACCAACGGCGAGTTCATTATGGATATAGGTGGTGCCCGCACCCCCTTCGACCAGACGCACATGCAGTTCAACGGTGTCATTTGCCGATGGCGGATTGGCAATTGAAAAAGCACGTGAACCCTCAACCCCCGGCAGATTGATATTCACATACTGACCGGCCTGAAATTCCATCGCCTGATCCAGACTGAAGGTCACACCTTTAATGGTTGGCGAGAGATCGACAATTGCCGTTACCGTCGCGGTATAGTCCTGCACCGGGTATCCGGCAAAATCGGGATCCACATCGATATCCGCCTCGATCACCAGATCAGACTCAGGCGTGGCGCAGCAGACCAAAATTTTGCCTTCATCCCGTTCCATATCCATCAGCGCAAAGGGCGAGGCATTTCCCAGATCCACATCCCCTTCTACCAACTGGCATTTGCAGGTGGCGCAGGTGCCATGGCCGCAGGCAAACGGCAACCATACGCCCTGCCGCAGCGCGGCATCCAGAATCGTCTGCCCCTCTTCCACTTCAATCACATCACCGGTGGGTTCTATCGTGACTTCATAACTCATGACCGCCCCCTATCAGATACCGGCGCCGGCGATACCCGTTAAACCGGGTGTCTGAAAACGCAGGAAACTCTTATGGTTGATGCCCTGATCGCCCAGGCTGACCTCTGGTTGCGGAATAAAAGGCTGGCCATCCAACAACCAGGTAACACTTGACCAGTCGATCTGATCCCACTCCGGATGCTGACTAAAAGCATTCGACACAATCTCTTTAAAAAAGACATCAAAGCGCATGCCGATCGGCGCCAGCAGGGAGAATGGGCTTGAAAACAGCAGATGGTGGTCCCAGCCGATATACACCAGCTGGTTACCATGAAAATTTTCTACGCGGTCTTTAATTTCGCCTGTGTAATCAGGCTTAAGTGCATATACGGGCATGGTTCTTCTCCGTATGGGGCCACCCGAGGTGACCCCTGATTATTATTGTATGTGTCGCTCAGTCTGCTCAGGCAACGCCTTTCCACTGCTTCCAGCGTGCTTCGTCCGGCGAGCCTTTCATATCCATATTGTCGGCGCCCATTTCAAAGCGGTAGTAATCCTGCAGAATCTCCGGCAGACCCGGACCACCGCAGTTACCCTGATAGATCTGATGCACTGGCAGCCAGGACTGTACGTACTTCTCTGGCTCTTCCTCGAACACGTCTTTACAGCCGTCTGAGCAGAAGTGGTACTGATCACCTTTGTAATGGCTGCAGCGGTGTGCGGTCAGGGTTGGATCATCCATTTCCGTGAACAGCAACGGAATCTGGCAGGTGGTACAAAGCTGTGGCAGTGTGCCGTTGTAGAAACGTTTACCTTCGGCTTCCAGTTTTTTGGCGTATTCCCAGCGCGGGCGGTAATACTTATCGAAGGTGTTCGGGTATTTCTCACTCAGCCAGTCCAGTTCTTCATCCGTTGGAATCCAGGTATGGAAACCTGCAGCCTGACCGTAGGTGTAGAAGGTCCACCAGGTCTGATGCGAAATGTGCTCTTTCTCTTTGCGGATCTGTTCAGCGTATTTCGGCATGCGAATACCGTAACGGGCCAGATCCTTGAACAGCGCACCACCGGCCTCTTCAAAATAAACTTCCCAGCCCTCTTTCCAGCTCATCACCTTGTTGGGCAGCATGTAGTCCATCATCATGGCCACCACGCTCAGCAGACGTGAGCCGCGCCAGAACCACTTGTCGATCCATTTCTGCACGATCGGCACGTTGTCTTCATGCTGCTCCAGCAGGAACTTGATCACTTCCAGACCCAGGGTCATGTGACGGGCTTCATCGGACTGAGCCGAAAAACCAAAGGTCACGGTCGCCATATCGCCGTTGTAAGCAGCACCCGACATAAAGGGCACAAACACCAGATTGGTCAGCACATATTCAAAGCTGAAACCGATCGCCACCAGAAACTCGAACGGACCGCCGGAGCGGGCATCGTTGAAGAAGGATTTAGCCACCGACAGGTACCAGACTCGGTCCTGCATGTGAGTCCACTCTTTAAAGCCGTCAAAGAACTTGTTGTAGTGGCTCATGGCGTGGACCTGAGTCTGCACATGGCGCAACTCGTCCAGTGACTGCATCTGACAGGCGACCCGGGCACCGACACCACCAAACTGACGGCCGGTGTGAGCGAAGCCCTGATAGGCTTGATATTCCAGTGGCGTGATGCCGGTCAGGAAAATCTTGATCGCGTTGATATAACGCGGATCCGAGACATTCAGGTGGGCATTGTTCTGCGAGAACGCGTCAAAAATCGCATAGAGTTTTTTCTCTTTTTCCGCCTGGTACTTCCAGTAAGAGTCCATGGTCAGACGGAACGGATCTTCCCATTTTGACCAGTCGGTAATCTTGATCCCTTCAAACTCTTCAAACGGAAACGCCTTCTTACGGTCTGCATAGGAAAATTCCCAGTCCAGATCCCGCGTCAGCAGGCGGTATTTCTCTTTCATGTTCAGTTTTTTAGCTGCCATTGTCGTCACCTTTAAATTTATTATTCGTTCCAGGTGAGAGTGAGGCGCTCATCGTCCTCATCCACGTTGCCACCCAGGGTGACCAGATTCAGGTGCAGTTCCTGCACATCCCAGTCACGGCCGAGTTTTTCTTCCACCGTTTCCCGATTCACGACCATGTAATTTTCTGCCTCGATACGAATCATCGCCGGGTTGTGAATGATGGTGATTTCCGGATTGTCTTCTTCAACAGCTTCAAGAATGTAACGGGAAACATCGTTGTCCTGCAGAACCAGATATACTTTTGACATGGTGACCTCAGCTTACTTAATACCGGCTTTTGCCAGACGTTTATCCAGATTCTGAAGGGCCATATTCAGGGCCTCTTCTCCCAGCATTTCGCGGGAAACCGCACTCAATGCTTCAGCAACCTGACCACGCCAGGATTCAATCCAGCCGGTAATCAGGGTCTTATTGGCGTCAGATTCCGCTACGGCGATTTTCAATACAGCATCCACCCAGCGGTTAGTATCCTTCGCCCAGTCACGCATAAATTCAGTCAGCATGCCGATATCCTGAGCACCCTGCTCTGTCAGCGCGGCGTCGTACTGCTCAAAAAACAGGTCATATACCAGGGAGTCCATCACCACATCCTGAGCGATAAACAGCTCAAACCAGTCTTCGGTGGTCAGCATCTCTTCACAGAGTTTGCGCAGTGGCTGCCAGTAAGGGGCTTCCATCCACAGCTGCTTGGCCTCTTCCAGTGCTTCGCCAGTGTTGCCATCCAGCAGCAGGCCAATACGGGACAAGTACTGCGCGACGCCCAATCGGTCCATACCGTTGTACAAAAACGCCTGGGTCAGCGCAGTGCCAAAACCATAGGAGGAGCAGTACATGTTGTTAAGATTGGCGGTGTGTTCCACATGACGCAGTGGCACCAGAAAACGGATCAGCTGACCTTTAACTGTTTCAGGCAACAGGCGGGTAAGATCACGTTTTTCGAAGAAACCGTAGTTGTTCTCGGCGTTCTCTTGCATTTTGGCGCGCTGCTGCACATAGGTGCCGTAGTAAAACTGACGGGGATCCTTAAACGCATACCAGTCGTTCATCTGTAGCGCAGTGCGACTGGCGTCGGTCAGTTCACGGTCCTGATCCCACAATGGACGGTAGTGGAAGTTCACCAATGGCTGAATGTCATAGGTGGCTTCCTGATAGCGGGTGGCAGGTTTATCACCAAACCGGCGCTGCAGGTTGGCAAAGGTATTGCGAACCGGCTCCAGGGTTGATGTTTTAATTTCGATGCTCATGGGGTCACCTGGTTATTGTTATTGGGTGTTACTCAGGAATGGCGTGCATGATTAGCGGCCATCAACGTTTCTTCTCCGTAACGCCACTTTTCCATTTCCTGGTCGATCTTTTCCATCTGCGCCTGGGTCATAAATTCCACCTGATTAGTGGTGCAGAAGGACTCAAATGCCTGTTTGGGCAAAATCAGTTCCACAAACAGCTCGGGTGAGCTGATCGCAAAATCAAATTCAATAAACTTGCCGTTGTCGCTGCGCACACGAACGTATTTCTTCAACGTCGCATCCGCTGAATTCGGTGTATGTTGCGTCCGCATAAAATCGCCCTGTTTTATGTTGAACCGTTGATCAGATGGGGACGGACCATGCCGTCCCCGGCTAAAGATCAGCTGACAACAGTCAGGAAGGTCTCATGCAGCTTGCGCTGCGGATAATCGAGACCCTGACCAAAGTTATCGAAGGTCCAGGTCAGGACTTCCCAGTCTGGGTAAGGCTCATAGCCGCCCATAAAGGTCTCGAAACGGTTGCCGGAAGGGTCCCAGGCATAGATGGTGCAACCGCGGGTGATGCCGTGACGGGTTGGGCCAATATCCACGGCCACATCGTTCATGGACATGATGTCACCGGCCCGCAGTACCTGTTCCCAAGTCTGCATGCGGAAAGAGCAGTGATGCAGCTTGCCCGGCTCCGGATACTCGGCAAAGGCGATATCGTGAGCCTTATGCGAACAGGACAGCCAGATGGCCAGTTCCATTTCACCGTCTTCACCCAGCGCACGCTCCACCAGATAGAAACCCAATACATCCACTAAGATTTTTTTGTTCTCAGCAATGTTAGGGCCGTAGAGCAATGCATGATCAAGGCGAACAGGGGCGATTCCTTTTTCGGAATTTTCACACCAGGGCCCCGGATTTTCAGTGGGTAAGCCATTACCGACTTTGGTTTTGGTGGCGTAGAGTTCAAACTCATGGCCGGATGGAAGGGTGAAACGCACGCGCTCACCGGTTTCAAGCAGGTCACCCGCGGGCAGACGCCGAGTGGTGACACCGTACTCGTTCAGATCAGCTTCAAATTTATCCAGAGTGGCTTCATCAAGCACCTTGAACCCGATGAAATCAATACCGGCCTGATCAGCTTCGCGAATGATATAACTGCTGTGATCGTGCTCATCCCAGCATTTAAAGTAAACCCGGCCCTGATCATCACGTCCGGTTTCTACAAGGCCCATAACGTCGCCATAAAACTTGACTGCTTCTTCAAGATTCAGAACGCGAACCTGGGCGTGGCCTGGACGCAAAACGCCAGTCATAGCCATAGTGATCTCTCCTTACTTATTTTTATGTTTAGAGCAGCTGTGTGCTGTGCACACGTTGCTAGACTCTATAAAAGCAATCAGGAGACCAACTATGCTAACTGTATGTTTTTAGTATTTTTTATTATTTATGATGTTGGAAAGAATTTTTATTTTTTACAATTTTGTAACCTTCAAGCAATCGTAATTACAAATTTGTAAACAGCAATTATGCAGATTGTGCAAATGCAAAATAATTGACAATTTTGCAATTCGATAACCTGGCCAAAGAGTATTACTGCCCTTGTTTGGATAATTTATAGGCAACCTGGCGACGCGTCAGACCCAGCAATCGTGCGGCTTCCGAGACATTCCCGCTCGCTCGCTCCATCGCCACATTCACCAGACGGTCTTCAAGATTTTTCAGATTGAGTTCTTCATTGGGAAGAACTCTTAAATCAATCTGATGACTCAGACGATGGTCATCGCTGACACCACCATCCGGTTTGACTGATGCCAGGGTTTTAGCATCACTGTTTATTTTGAGTTGCTCCATACCGATCCAGCCATTTTCCGGCAATAGCAAAATCGCACGCTCAATCACATTTTCCAGCTGTCTCACATTACCGGGCCAATCATAATGCGTCAGTTCAGCCATCGCTTCGTCAGTAACCCCCATCACCTGTTTAGCATAAACCGGCGCGTATTTATCAACCATCGCTTTGGTCAGCAGTTTGATATCCGTTTTACGTTCACGCAGCGGCGGGATCTCCACCGGATAGGCAGAGAGGCGGTAATACAGGTCGGAACGAAATAGACCCTCCTCGATCATCTGATGCAGATCGACGTTGGTAGCCGCAATCAGGCGAACGTTGACCTTACGGATCTTGCCATCACCCAACCGCTCTACTTCACCGGTTTGCAGTACACGCAGCAACTTAACCTGCGCCGCCAGCGACATCTCCCCTAACTCATCCAGAAACAGCGTGCCACCATCGGCACGTTCAAACTTCCCCGGCCTGGATTGCTGAGCACCTGTATAAGCACCCTGACTGACGCCAAACAGTTCAGCTTCAATCAATTCACTGGGAATGGCACCGCAGTTAATGGGGATAAAGGGACCCGATGCTCGGTCGCTGTTCTGGTGCAGCCACTTGGCAAACACCTCTTTACCGACACCGGTTTCTCCGAGTAACAACACGGAGATTGGTGCCTGCGCGGCTTTACTCAGCAGATCAAAACAATGTTTGAAGCCCTGAGATTCGCCCACCAGATTACCCTGTGCAGGGACTTTTGAACGCTTGCCACGCAGTTCATTGAGTTCCCGTTCGATATCCACCAGTTCCTGCTGGACAACTTCCGGACGGAAAAGATCGAGGTATTGTGGGTCATCCCAGGCTTCTGCAGGTTTACCGACCAGAACACAATGTTCATGCCCCCGGCAGACACATTCGATCTCTTTAAACACAATAAAACGTTTGAAAAAGGCGGTCACATAACCGGAGGCATAGCCGGTCAGGTTCCAGCACACCGAATGCTCGCCGGTACCAAACACTTTAAGGTGGGCTTCAGCTTCAACCGACTCTTTACAGACCGCCCGACCATAGAAGATACCCTCCTCCCAGTCGATATCTGCATCTGTCACCTCTGGCTTCACAATGCCTTCAAAGGCATGCAGTTCAGGACCCACCCGAAAAACCTCGAAGTTGTCCGCTTCACCGAAGGATTTTGCAGCCAGGTTGGCATCCATCTGACCCGCCACAAAACCCATACGCAGCAGCGTGCCCTTAGCTTTTTCAATACCGTAGTTTTCGATCAGGTCGCGGCGTAACTCGCCAAAGGCAGCTGCGTGAATCAGCATCATGCGGTTCTGTCCCAGCCAGATATGACCCTTATCAAGGTCAAAATGCAGGCTGGAGCGTAGGTTGAGGCGATCTAACAAACGTTGTTTTGTCATTTTTGTTATTTTTCTTATGAATGCGTTTTATTGAATCTAACGTTTTTACAAAAATGTAAAAATAGTGCATTAGAAGCAAAAAATACGCATTTTAAAAATAACAAACCACGTTATTTACAAATTTGTCACTTGCCGGATCAGGGATACAGCAACGTCAGCAGATGCTGTTACATCAGTCCTTCAATAACAACTCTGGATCAAAGCCCATAATCAGGGCGCCCCAGTGCCTGCCGTTAATGTAGGCAGGAATAGACAGCTCACTGAGAATCTGACCGGTATCCCGAATATAGGTCTGCAACATGAAGGGCTGATTATGCGTTGCCCGACGTTGCTCAGAACGGGTGTTGAAGTAAATTCGGCGGTGGCGACTCTGAGCATTGTCCACCTTGAAATCACCACGTAGAGGCTGGGATACGGCGCGGTGATGGGTGCCGATATAGCCATTTTTATCTACCAGCACGGCATAGATAAACTCAGGATTTGCCGACAAAAACGCATCAAACCGTGGCTGCAGTTGGGCATCAAACTGATCGTTGTAACTGACGGCAAACTTTGCAGGCTCCTGGCCGGGGTTTTGTCGCTGATAACGTTCGTCAAACACATCACAATGCCCGGCCAACTGGGCCAGTAAAATGTCTACCTCAGCCTTGAAACCACGCCCTTTCTGAATCAGATGCTCAAACGCACCGTAGCCGATGATAAAGCGTGACAGCAGCTCCTGGCTCTCTTCTGTAGAGACCTCCAGCGCATTGGAATACTCCTGTGAGCAGTCCATTTCGGATTTAATGCTGGTCGAGATCGATGTGATCTGCTGCACATGTTTATGTGCTTCTTTATTGGTATAAGACAGCTCTTCAATCGCAGCACTGATGCCTGCGAGCTGACCATTGACCAATTCAAAGTCACTGACCATCTGGGCAAACTGGCCTGTAGTCTGCTCAATAAATTGCCCCGTCGTTTCCACGTAACCCAGAATATCTTCTGCGCTGTCATTGGTATTGGATACCAGCGATGACATTGCGGTAATGCTCTGATCAATATCGGTAGTGGCCTGACCCACCTTCTGCGCCAGATTACGCACTTCATCAGCAACAACGGCAAAGCCGCGCCCTGCCTCACCCGCACGAGCAGCCTCGATGGACGCGTTAAGGGCCAGCAGGTTGGTCTGGTCGGAAAAATCCTGCACCATGCTCAGGGTCTGGCTTACTTTACGCGAGTTCTCCTGCAGGCTGTGTACCGTATGCTGGAACTGGTGGAGCTGGTCCCGGATCGCATCGACCTGCTGCTTGACCTGCTTCAGCTCTTCACTGGAACCACGCACCTCTTTCAGATTCGCTGAGTTCTGTTCACTGATCTGCACCGTGCTGCGGGCAATATCTTCGATGGCCTGGATCGCTTCATTACTGGACTGGAACACAGACTGAGCACAGGATTCCTGATCACCTGCTTGTTTATGTGCCTGACCAATCACCTGTTTTAACCGGGCGGCAGCCAGCGCAACATTCACACTACGGGTCCGGGTGTCAGCGATAATCTGTTTCAGGTTGTCAGCGAAATCATTATAACTGGTCGCCATAACCGAAATTTCATCATGGGTATAGGCTGGCAATGTGGCGGAAATGTCACCGTCTTTTTCCTTGATAGCCCGAAGTACGCTGGTCACATCATTGATCGGACGCAGAAACAGATGGCGCATAAAAAAGATGGTAAAGATGCCTGCCACAAGCGCAAAACTGACCGTCACAATCCCTACCAGCCAAAATTCATTCAGGCTTGCATTGAGTACCTCCCTGCCAACAGCCGAGAGCTCTACCGAGTCCAGTTCGGACTGCAGGCGACGACCATAGACCACGCCAATGCCCAGAAGCAGCACATGGGGTGCCAGCAGGAAAAGCACATTGCCGATGATTTTTTTACTCAGGGAATTGAAGAAGCTTTTTTCAATGGCGGTATACAGGCTCATCCACTCGTACTCTTTTATTGTTATTGTTAAGCCGACAACTTACTCAAACAGTCAGCCCACATCAGACAATAGTCTAGGCCGGTGTTTTAAACAAAAAACATGCCACTGTCCAGAGCCAAATTAAAACAGATTAAAGTATTGATTTTATTGGTAAAAATAATTTTATTATTACTTTATTAATATTTGAAAAACCTAAAATTTGGCACACTGTCACACAAATGACACGCTTTGACACAGTTGGTGCCTAATGTAACTTCTCCCAATTCTGCCCGATAAACAGGGGTATTTAGAAAACTCGGAGAGTTAATTAGGATTTATTTTGGGTTTATAGATGGATGTTTGAATTCTCGAATCTGGCTGAGAGTAAACTGGAGAATCTGGATCTCTGTGGGCAGACAGGCGAATGATGACGTAACCTGAGTAAGGGCACTAAACTACATCCAGCTGATAAAAAATCCTGCGGCATTAGCCCTGTCAGACAGGGCTATCTATATCTAACAATCGCTTTCAACTTTGCTTTGAATTGCACGCTGGCTCGCTAATGCCTGCGCAATGATCCGCTCCACCAGTTGCGACACTGATGGCGCATCACTGATCAGTCCCTGAGAGATGCCGGTCCAGAAGATGCCTTGGGAGAGATCACCGCTGGCAAGTACCTCAGCACCTTTAGCACCTGACACCCAGGCGGCAATATTACTGAACTGTGTACCCGCAACCGCCTCCTGCTGCGCTACTTTCACGGCAACGTCATTACGGTAGACCCGCGCGGTATTACGAAAGCTTCTTAAAATCAATTGAGTATCGGCTTCACCGGCTTCGATCAGCACCTGCTTAAGCGCGGGATGCACCGGAGCCTCTTCAGTGGCCATAAACCGGGTCCCCATGGCTATACCACATGCACCAAGCGCCAGTGCAGCGATTAAACCCCGACCATCGGCAAAACCACCGCAGGCAATGACCGGTACTGATAACTGATCCACCGCCCGGGGCACCAGTACCAGTGAAGGAACATCCTGCTCACCGGGATGCCCGGCAGCCTCAAACCCATCAATGGTGATCGCCGCACAGCCGAGTTTTTCTGCCTTAAGGGCATGTTTAACCGAGGTGCACTTGTGAATCACTTTGATACCCGCCGCATGAAACAACGGCATCAGTGCTTCCGGACTGCGCCCGGCGGTTTCGACCACCCGTACACCTGATTGTGCAATTACCCGGGCATAACCTTCATAATCCACCGGTTGCTGGGTAGGCAGCAACGTCAGGTTTACACCAAACGGCTGGTCGGTGAGTTGCTGGGTTTTTTCAATCTCATTCTTCAGATCTGTCGGAGATGGCTGGGTCAATGCACTGAGAAAACCCAGTGCACCGGCATTAGCAACGGCGGCCACCAGTTCAGCGGTGGCTACACGTTGCATACCACTCTGGATAATCGGATGGCGTACACCAAACAGTTCTGTCATTGCCGTCTTAAACATCACTATCACCCTGTAATTTCTTTGCCGAAGATCTGACGCGCCACAATCATGCGCTGAATTTCATTGGTTCCTTCATAGATCTCGGTGATCTTGTAATCCCGGTAGACCTCTTCGACCTTGTAGTGGCTGCCGTCAGCTGACAATGTGCGCATATAACCATAACCACCAAAAATCTGGATCCCATCGCGGGCCATATCCCCTGCCAGTTCAGTGCCATAAAATTTCGCCATCCCCGCTTCCGGCTCAGCCTGTTTGGCACCCAGATCAAGTCTCAGTGCAGCTTTCAGGTAGAGGTTTCTGGCGTTTTCAATCTGTGTTGCCCGGCCGGCCATCAGGAACTGCCAGTGCTGAAACGCACCAATTTTCTGGCCAAAGGCTTCCCGTGTTTTCAGATGCTGTACTGAGTGATCAAACACCACCTGCGCCATCCCGACCCCGGTAGCCCCTATACCAATCCGTCCCAGGGCCAGCGCCGACAATGCTCGTTTTAAGCCATCCCCGGCATTGCCTACCCGATGAGTCACCGGCACTCTGACCTGATCAAAATGCACATCGGCGGTGAGTTGGCCTCGGTTACCGAGCTTGAGGTCTGGCGTACCTACGGTGACACCCTCGGAATCTGTATCAACCAGCAGCAACACCATGCCATCAGTTTCACTTTTACAGAGCACCAGAATAAAACCGGCAACCGGCGAGTTGGTGATCCAGCGTTTATGACCATGGATGACGTAATGGTCCCCATCACGATAGGTCATGGTTCTGACTGAGCGTGCAGAAAGATCGGTACTGGCGGCAGGTTCAGTGGTGGCGAAGGCACCGACGGTTTCCCCATTGATCACTTTACTCAGGTAGGTTTTACGCAGCTCAGGGGAAGCATATTCCAAGGTTTTTCCGGCCAGAATGCAGTGCACATCAAAAATGGCTGCAATGGAGTTACTGTGATAGGCCAGCTCCTCACAGGTCACAGCGGTTGCCAGAATCGGATGTGCCAGGCCGCGGCCACCATCAGCTGCACTATAGGGAATCTGGAAAAGGCCTTTTTCAGCCATCCGGTCAAAAATATCCCGTGGGAAGTTTTCTACCGACTCATCGTTATGGGCAATTTCATACGCTCTGGGAGCGATAAATTCATCGGCAAACGCGCGCACCTCCTCCCGGATAGCCTGAATTTCAGGGGGTGATATCAGGTCATGATAAAGCGTGTCAGAAAGTCGTTCTGGCTGTGACATGGTCTGCTCCATTGTTTTTATTTTCATCAGTCTAGCGAGATGACAGGAAGCAGAGTAAAGTCTTATATGACATTAACTATGCGATAAATGACAAAATGCCTCATGTTGCTCTGTTGGTACTGGATAACTGCTATCTCTCCAGCCTGACCGGCTTAATGGATCTGTTTCAGGTGGCTAATGCACATGCCAGAAAACAGCTACCACAGCATGCAGAGGCCTTTACCTGGCAGTTTTTATCCATGGACGCTGCGACAGTTCAGGTCAGTGGCGGCTTATCAATTGCAGCCGACCCAATCAGGACACTCGCTGATATAGAGTTTGATCTGATCTACATTCCCGGCATCTATTACCCGGGTCAGGTCAAGTTTGCGGATTATCTGGAGCAACACCGGCCCCTGTTTAACTGGCTGAAGCTAAGGCATCAGCAGGGCGCCCTGCTGGCCGCCAATTGCACCGGGACCTTTCTATTGGCTGAAACGGATCTGCTTGACGGAAAAAATGCCACCACCACCTGGTGGCTGGAACGTCAGTTTCGAAAACGTTATCCCAATGTCGCGCTGGATATTCGCCAGATCCTGACTGAGGATGCCCGGCTGCTCTGCGCCGGTGCGATTACCACCCACCATCACCTGGCCCTGAAAATGGTAGAGCGCTTTTATAACCAGCGGATTGCAGAGTTAACGGCAAAAGCACTGCTGGTGGATTTTGGACATCATGTGCAGCAGCCTTACCAGAGTCTGATCAGCGACAAAGAACACGATGATCCGCTGGTGGGCCGCGCACAGTATCTGCTTCAGGAAGCGGTTAACCTCGAACTGACCATTCAAGATTTGGCGAGCCAACTTTCAGTGAGCCCGAGAACACTGATAAGGCGTTTTAAGGCAGTGTTGGGTATTCAGCCCTCGACCTATCAGCAGAACTTACGACTGGAAGCAGCAAAATATCTGCTGGAACACACCCCCATTCCGATTGAAGAGGTGGTGCTGGATGTGGGTTACGAAGATCCGAGTTCATTTACCCGGCTGTTTCAGAAGCGGGTCGGCCTGACGCCTTCGCAATATCGCGAAAAATTCCGAGGCCAGACCCGTTCAGTTTTATCCTGAGCGCGTTATGCGGGGAGTTTTACAGTCAAACTCGGGGTATTTGCACGGGAACAGCACGGCGTAAAACTGTTATTAGCCTCACGTTCAGCATCCGTCAGGAACATATCCCGGTGATCAGGCAAGCCCTCTTCAACGCTCATCAGGCATGAGCCACACACACCCTGCTCACAGGAGAAAGGCACCTCCAGACCACAGCGCTGCAGAGCCTCAAGCGCCGTTTCATCAGCGCCGACGGTGATCACCTGATCTGTATCGCTAATCCGCAGATCAAAACTCTGATCACTGTCATGCACCAGAGAATCACTGCGACTGAACAGTTCATAATGAATATTACCGGCCAGCCATCCAGCCGCTGTGGCTTTCTCCTCGATGGCCCGGATCAGTCCTTCAGGACCGCAGACATAGAGATGCTTACCGGCGTTGGGTGATGCCAGCATCGCATCGAGATCGAAGCGCTGGTCAGCCTCGGCATCGGCGTGCACATACATATCCTTGCCACAGAGTTTATCCAGTTCAGCTACATAGGCTGCGCGGGACTGCTGCCGGGTCAGATAATAGAATTTAAATGAATTATTTTCTTTAACTGATTGTTTAATCATTGAATATATCGGCGTAATACCGATGCCGCCAGCAACAAACAACAGCTCCTCAGCAGGTTCTAACGGGAACAGGTTACGCGGTGCACCAACCCGAATCTGATCACCCTGCTGGTAGTTGTCGCACAGCTGACGGGAGCCTCCGCGCCCTTCTGCTTCCCGCAAAACGGCAATCTTATAAAAGCCCGTTTCGTCCGGCCCGTTGGTCAGAGAATACTGGCGGGTCAGTTCCGGACTGACACAGACATCCAGATGTGAACCCGGGCTTGGCACCGGTAGTTCACCCCCTTCCACCGACCGGAACTCAAACTCAAAAATATCTTCAGCAACCTGCTGCTTGCTGGTGATCTCAACTAAGAACTGTAAATCAGACATAACGCACCCATAAGAGAGGTTCGCCCTGCAAACACAGGGCGTAAATAGAGAGATAGATTAAGCCTGTTGCTCTTCGGCAATCAGCTTATCAAGGGTGCGTCGCACGCGCAGGCTGCCTACATCACTGGACAGCAGCACTGGATTCAGCTCCCAGAAGTCCTGATCACCCATCTCCCGATACTGGGCTTCCAGTACGGGTTTATCTTCCTGGGTGAAGGCCTCTATCATGCCTTCCATCTTCATACGGTTGTATTCGCAATCATCCATTTTGTAGTTACGTGAAGACGCGAAGAAGTAATGCGTGGTGTGTTCAGTTTCAGGTGTCACTGCGTGGAAGTCATACAGCACGGCACCGTCATTGGTGAAGTCACTGCTGTCCTGTACCGCACCCACTTCCAGCGTCATAGAAGCCGGCGCCTGCCAGACCACCTCGACAAACATCTGGGCGGCATCTTCGGTGCGCGGCATATGTTCACGGAACAACAGCATGGCCGGTTCCTGTGTCCAGTCCCAGCGGATCGAAATACGGTTGTTATCCAGCTCTTTTACCTGAGGCACCTGCGGGCTGAGTTTACCGGCAGAGTTCAGCAGCGGACCATGCAGGTGGTCCACATGACTCAGGTCCATCACATTATCCACCACCAGATCATAACGGCACTTGTTGTACATATAATCATGCCCAACAGCGCTCTCCGGGTTCTCGGTGTAGATACTCAGGTTGCGTACCATCGCAGCGTCCGCTTTTTCCTGATCACCCATCCAGATCCAGATAAAACCATCACGTTCAATGATTGGATAGGTCTGAACTGCACAGGCCTTGGGGATTTTGCCGTTGCCATGGGGGTTATGCACGCACTCACCCTGCGCATCAAAGTGCAGACCATGATAGTGACACTGGATCACATCACCCAGGCGTTTACCCATGCTCAGGGGCGCAAAACGGTGTGGGCAGCGGTCACGCATGGCAATAACCTGTTTCGCTTCGTTGCGATACATCAGTACAGATTCATTTAACAGCTTACGTGTAAACAGCGCCTCATCATCGACCTCTTTTGAAAGAGCGGCGATATACCAGGCATTACGCAGGAACGGAGAAGTGGTTTTATCTGAGGTTATGATCATGTGACATCACCTTATTATTATTTTGGATGTAATTAATTAACGGTCCTTTCGTACCTGATCAGACAATTGCAGGAAGGGTGCCAACTTATATGGATTATTTTTAACTTATTTTTCAATAGGTTAATTAAGGTGATTTTTTATAGCACGCAAGACAGGAATGAAGTTTATTGATTTGAAGAAACCTGATTTCAGGATTTACAAATATTTGTAAATCCTGAAATCATCGGTCACCCCTCGAATGAGGGTTCATGGTTGGCTTTTTTCAGACGGTACTCAAACTGGCCACGCTTCATGGCAACACGACGTGCTGCTGCAGACATATTGCCGTTGCTCGCTTCGAGAGCCTTGGCAAGGTACGCATGCTCAAAGTCACTGAAACTGGCGTGTTGGTCCATCAGTACCTGCCATGCCTGATCCAGATCAGGCGTCACTGACTCCAGCGTTGTTGGCACAGCCACGACGGGACCTGACGACAACCTGAGCTGTTCCAGATCGATATAGCCATTTTCATCCGCAAGGATAACGGCCCTTTCGCAGACATTTTCCAGCTCACGGACATTGCCCGGCCAGCTATACGCCATCAACTGGGCAAAGGCTTTTTTAGACACCCCCAGGATGGTTTTACCGATGCGTTCAGCAAAGCGCTGCACAAACAGATTTACTAACAGTGGAATATCATCTGAGCGCTTTCTTAACGGAGGAATCTCAATCGGAAACACATTGATCCGATAATACAGGTCTTCCCTAAAGAGACCCTCTTTCACATCCTGCGCCAACTGACTGTTGGTGGCCGCAATGATCCTGATATTCACCGGGATCTCGTTGGTACCCCCTACCCGTTCAATCACACGCTGCTGAATGGCACGTAACAATTTGCCCTGTGCCTCATAGGGCAGACAGCCAATTTCATCGAGAAACAACGTGCCACCGCAGGCACGCTCAAATTTACCGGCACGACTGCTGTCAGCTCCGGTATAGGCGCCTTTTTCAACGCCAAAAAGCTCTGATTCCACCAGATCTTTGGGAATCGCTGCGCAGTTCACAGAGATAAATGGCCCGTCACGTCGCTCACTGATCGAATGAATCGCATTGGCAAAACGTTCTTTACCGACACCGCTCTCGCCGAGCAGCAATACCGAGGTCGGAGTGGCTGATACTTTTTTGCAGAGGTAGGCCGCCTGACTGAAGGCCGATGAAATACCCACCATATCCGGCAACGTGTGTTCGCCGGAGCCGGTTTTTGGCTGGAGTTCATCAAACCTGAAATGGCGGGATTTCGGCTGTGCGATAAACGCTTCGACCGACATGAATTCCAGATACTGGTCTGGGTTGGGTTCCTCTTCCAACGGCAGCCCAATCACCCGACACTGATCATGCCCCATGGCCACACACTCGGTTTCTTTCCAAAGAATTGGCCGGCCCATCAGATAGGTGGAATAACCGCAGGCGTAGGCAGTCATCATCCAGCAGGCCGGACTACCCGCAATCCCGAAATGCTCCAGATGCGCCTGAGCTTCCCAGGAGTTTTCCCAGGCATATTCCGCCCAGAACTCACCGGTATTTTCATTAAACCGCAGGTGATCAATGGCCCGGTGATGAGCAAATCCCTGTAGCTCTCTGAGTACCGGCCCATATTCGAACAGCTGAGTCAGGTCATCTGACATCTGTTCTGACAGCTGGCGGGCATCAGCAACACCCTGCTCATAGCCCAGTCGCATAAAGAACTTTTTGGTTTCCTCTATGCCAGATCGGTTGATCATCTCACGGCGGAATGCGGCAAGCGTAAAGTCATGCACCAGCAACATACGTTGTTGCATGAATTTAAACATGCCTGACTCAAGATCATGCTTGAGTGTGTCATGGATACAGGATGCGCAGGTTGTCTGTTTCATCTTATTGTTATTCCAAACACGTGTGACAGCTTTTAAGACAAAAAAGCCCGGTATTAACCGGGCTCTGCACAAGGCGCAATGCCTTTGAGTGGTGAATTATTTACCGCGTGCACGCATGTTCTGCACGGTAAATGTATCCACCGGGCTCAGGTTTGGATCCACAATACCTTTGAACTGTGCAGTGGTACAGTGGTTCGCCTGAACGTCGATCATGGTCACAGAGTCATCAATGGAGACACCGCTGCCTTTGTTGATTGGCAGGTGGTAGTCCGGATGCGCCTGACCAATGGTGAATGAACGCCACAGATCACCTTTACGGTCGTAGGAGATGGTCCGTGGAATGGTGTAGGTCTGGGCATCGATAAAGTGTACCCGTTTGCTGATCGGGTGGTTTTCATCCACTGGATCAGACTCCAGCACATACACCTTACGCAGCTGCCAGGTAATGTCCTGGAAGCAGCCGCCCTTGCCACCGTAGGCCACCATCTGGAAGCCATCAGGATCGTTCTGGTGTACTTCAGTATCGAAGTTAGTCAGATCGTTGTGGTTGTACATCGGCATCAGGATGTTCTGGGTGCCTTTATAGGTCCAGTTCATATCACTGATACGACCGTTGTAACCCTCAAAGTCTTCGATCATCAGATCCGAGCCCAGGAACGCATCAGTAGTCTGGCCAGAAGACAGACGACGTACACGACGCTGGAAGCCCAGATACAGGTAGACGTTATCCAGCTTGGTGTCATCCTCAAAACGGTGAATCAGCAGCTGGGTGTTTTTCAGGTCATACGGCTCCAGTACTTCCGCATAGGTACCGCGGAAGAACTCGGATGGGTTTGGATCAATCGCCGGTACCGGGTCATGCTGGGTCCGGTGAGTAAAGTTCAGGAAGTGGAAGTTGAACTTGATGGTACGCTCCACCTTACCGGTGTTCATGTCGCGGTACTTCCAGTAGAACGGATAAATAGAGGCAGAGTCACCCCAGTTGTAACCGTACTTGAAGTTCCACGCCAGTTTTTCACCGGCACGGGGATCATCCAGCTTGGGTTCTTCCGGGAACGGACGGCCCGCAACGGTTTCAGAGATCTCGCCGTGGCCTGCCCCCAGAGTCACACCACTGGAGTATTTGCGAGTGGCTTCAATGTAACTTTCATCCAGCACGAAGTCGGTGGTTTCACCCACTTTCAGTTCTGTATCGCCGTTCTTGATAAAGCTGTACATGGCCGGGTCGAGGGCATCTTTGAACTGATCAACGTTGCCCTGATTGATGGTCATGCCGGCACTCAGGCCCGGGAAGCTGGGTACCCCGTTCTTGTAAGGGTAAAAGCTGCTTTCGATCACCGCGTCTGACACTTCGGCCTGCGCCTGGCTGATCATCACGGCCGAGAGGGCCAGTGTTAAGAGAGTTTTATTACGCATGGTCTACACACCTATATTCTTGTTATTCGTTCCGCGTTAGAAGCTGTAACGGACGGTCAGCTGAATCTCGTCTTCCTGATTCGCCACACCGATCGGGCCATTGGTGAAACGGGCCAGCGGCTCGTACACTTTTTCGCCACCGACGGGCGACCAGCCGAAGGTTTCATCACCGCCGAACTTCACGTTCAGACCCAGGTTAAACATCCAGTGGTTATCCGGTGTCCAGGAGATGCTTGGGGCAACGGCAGTGGCTTTACCGCCAAAGTCATGCGCCATGATGATCTGCGGACTCAGTCGGTTGTTCATGTACCAGCCTTTGAACAGCAGGGTCGCAATCCAGTTGTCTTCTTCGTTCGGCATGTCTTCGACATGATCCAGGATATGCTCACCAAACAACTGCGCAGAGATCAGGAACGCACTCTGGGTGCCCAGTGATGGCATCACGAGGTTTTTGTCGAAACCGATCACGTAACGCAGCATGTCGGTCTCTTTGTGACCGTTCAGGTCACGCGCCAGCTCTTCGCCCTGGGTGTAGGCCAGCTCCAGACGCCAGACCGCATCCATGTCCATGGAGTAGTAGTCGATGGCACCGCCCACCAGGTTGACCCGGGGGAATTCGATGTTGAACAGGCCGAAGTTGTCACCCGGTCCAGGCAGTGCGTGCAGAGACGGCAGCTGCTGACGGAAGTGCAAGGCGTTCAGGGAGAAGGTCGCATCGCCATACACCCCTTCCCACTTCACACCAAACTGGGTGTTGGCCAAGCTCCAGCTCGGCTCTTCCACGTCGTTGATCACGTAAGGACCCCCGCCGTTGATGCGGGAGCTGAAGAAACAGCCGGCATCCAGAATGCTGTAGGACTGACCACAGGTACCCAGATTGCTTGGACGGAACTTGTCGAAGTTCCAGACAAAGGACAGGTTGATATCGTCAAAGGTCTCGGTGGCACCCATACGCCAGGTGGCGTTCAGCATCCACTGAGGGATACGGATATCTTCCAGCTCGTCGTAGATATTGTGACGGGAGTAATCCACCGGGTTCAGCACGTCGAGTACGCGGAACAGGTCGGTTTTACCCCAGATGATCTGTTGTTTACCCAGTGAGAAGGAGAACACATCACCGTTATCCAGTGGCAGGTCACCACGCACATAGAGTTCGCGGACAAAATCCAGCTGGTCATTAAACTCAGGGAAAGCAGCGTCGCTCTCGTGCTGATCCATGTAGCCGTCGAGGTTGTTACACAGCGCCGGATCATTCTCACACGGGAACGGAGTACCCGGAGCCAGGACCATATTGGACAGGTCCGCATCGTGCCAGTTGGCACCCAGATGGGACTCCTGAGCATCTTTGCCGAAGTCCTTGTCGTTCAGGTCGTAGACACCATCGTAGGTGCCACGCAGCACGCCGTTGATGCTCAGCGAACGAAAGGTTTCGCTTTCAAGTTTTTTCTCAAACTCCGCCTGGGCAGTGTTGCGGAATTTGGATAACCCAACGTCATCGCGATAATAAGTAGCGTTTTCAACAAAACCTGCCCAGGTCGTTTCTGCTGCAGTGGCTGTGGTTGCCATCTGGCCCCCTACCACAGCGGCAGAAATTGCCAGTGCCATGCGAGTGTATGTCGTTGTTATTTTTTTCGACATCTTTTTGGCCTCTTGTTATGCCTTTGTTGTCATATAAAGGGCTGACTCCCGTTCCTGAGCCGCCCCCCCCCTTTCCTTATCGATAGACTGTTCCTCATCCGGGATCTCGTCGGCATGGATCACACCATCCTCATCCAGATAAGCGGTAGTAATAAACTTCGGTTTGAACACCAGTACCCAGCTCGGTACCAGCAGCATGGCGGCAGCGCCGTTCAGCAACACCATGACAATCAGCAGCAGTGCAGCATCAGCCTGGAAGCGCAGGTCAGACAGAACAACCCACATCACAATGCCTGAGATCAGGGTGATTGCCGTAAAGCTCACTGCCAGCCCCGTGGTACTGATCGCCTGTTTCACCGCCAGTGCAAGACTGCCCTGCTTGGCCATTTCAGCGCGGATGCGGTCCATCATGTAGATTGAGTAGTCGATACCGACACCCACACCCACCGCAATAATCGGCACGGTATTGGCGTTAATACCCATGCCCACCACACCCATGTAGGCGTAGGTCAGTGTGGTGGCGAACAGCATGGCGCCAAACATCATCGCCCCAGCCATAAATGACTGATAAAACAGGGTGACGAAGATAAAGATCAGCAGGAAGACCAGCGGCAGTACCATCAGGTTGGTTTCATAGGCCGCTTCATTCTGCGAAGCGATAACACCGATGGTGCCGCCCGCCAGACGAATCGTCAGACCCTCAACCTTGCCTTCGTTGTCAGCTATCCACTGCTTCGCGGTATGAATGGCACGACGGATGGTTTCGCCTTTATGGTCCTTGTAATAGAACACCAGGTTGGCGACACGATCATCCGGATCCACAAACTCATTCAGTGCACCCGGAATCGGGTTGGACATCATGTAGGTGTACATCAGACCACCCACATACAGCTCATCATCGGGAATCTGGAACCAACGCGGGTCGTTGCTGTGCAGCAGACGGTTGACCTGCATGACCAGATCCGGCACACCTTTAGAGGCACCCACTTCAGGGTCCATCAGCATATGTCGCTGCAGATCCGCCAGCGCCATCAGCACCTCTGGCCGTTTAATGCCGCCCTTCTCTGAAGTTTCCGCCACGATGTACAGCTCTTCAGAACCCGGGAAACTGTCGTTCACCGCGGTTGAGGAGATGTTGTAGTCATGGTCATGGTAAAGAATCGGAGATCCCGGTTCTGACTCACCAATCACCACCGTTGAAGAGAACCAGAAGCCAGACAGCAACAGACCGGCCGCAACCAGCAGCGCATTGCGTGCGGCGATTCGGCTACTGATCAGATCCGCACAGAAATAGCCCACTTTGTGGAAAGCATTCGGCTGGATTTTGGTGCTTTTCGGCTTCGGCAGAACTGACAGCAGCAGTGGCACTGCCACCAGTACGGTCAGAATGATGCTCAGTGCCCAGATAGAGGCGTAATGTGCCAGCTTGGTATTCAGCGGAATCGAACCGATGGCTATCAGCAACAGACCAATCGCATCTGACACAACACCCAGGCTGCCAGGACGGAACAGGCTTTCAAAGGTCAGACGGGCGGCCAGATGATGATCGTCATGTCCGGCCAGTTCCTGATAATAACGTTCAACCAACTGAATCCCGTGGGACATTGCCCGCGCTGAGATCAGGAACGGAATGACCAGACTGAGGGGGTCAAGGTTATAGCCAAACAGGGAGATAATGCCCACACCCCAGATGGTGGAGACAATCACCCCTGCCAGCGGAATCAGAATGCCGTACGCCTTGCGGAAATAGAAGATCAGCAGCGACAGCATGATCAGAATCGTGAACAGGAAGATTTCAAAAATCTGGTCCAGATACTGATACGCCCAGCCCACCAGCATCGGCTGACCGGTCACGTGAATCTTCACACCATCAGCGGATTCAGCCAGACGCATCTGCTGAATTTTGTTGAAGGTTGCGGCATAGTCCAGCTGACCTTCAATCAGCTGCGCCTTGATCAGGGCCATATGCAGATCAGGGCTGACCAGCGGGCCATAGATACGACCGTCGGCGACAATCTCTTTACGCAACTGCTCCAGATCAGCCCCGCTCATGTCGGTGTGTTCCGGATTGTAATATGGCTCAGAGTTAACGTTGCCCTCTGGCGTCAGCCACACCTTACGGGTGTTTCGGTGAGTTACACTGGCCACCAGGTTATGGTTCACACCCGGCAACGAGTCCACTTCCTGAGTAATGCGATGAATACGTGCCAGCGCATCGTTATCAAAGATGTCATGTTCAGTGAACTCAACACCCACGATGATCACATTCGCGCCGCCAAACGATTCTTTAATCTCGTTATGCAGCTCAATGTATGGGTGAGTTTGCGGCAGCAGGTCCGCAAAATCAGAGTACATTTTGACGCTGGGAATCTGGGCCGCAAAAAACAGCGTTGCCAACAAAATCAGCGACAGGATAGTCTTTGGGTATTCAAACACACGCTTTTCAAACTGATGCATCCAGTGTGTGGTTTTGTGTGCTTTTGCAGAATGCTTATCCATTTCGATGTCCGTTAACTAATCAGGGTTTCATCGCAATCAGGGTGCCCTTACCGCCGGCAAGCAACACGCCACTCTGCGTTTCAAGGCCCGCGCCGATATAGACCGGGGGTGCATCAACTTTCACCTGAGCCCAGCCATCGTGGGTATATTTAAGAACGGTGGCATTTTCACCCAGCGCATAGACAGAACCTGCGGCGGTGAACAGCGAATACAGCGGTGCTGCGACAGGTGCAGGCAATAACTCCCAATTCTCGCCACCGTCTTCAGTGCGCAAAGCGGTGCCATCAAGACCAACAGCCCAGCCGGTCATTGCATCAAGAAACAGCGTGTCCTGGGGGTAAAATTCATCCAGCATCGGTGGCAATACAGTCCAGCTATTGCCGCCATCTTCCGTACGGGCCAACAGACCAAACTCACCTGAGACATAACCCAGTGAATGATCAATAAACTGGATGCTGGTCAGCAACGCGTCTTCATTCAGGGAGTTTTCCTGCCAGGTTTCTCCGTGGTCATGACTGGAAAGCAGTGATGAGAAACTGCCCACCGCCCAGTAGGAACCGTCGGGAGCACAGGTCAGGGAGATCAGATTTTCCTGAGAATCCAGTGGCAACTGCTGCCAGGTTTTTGCCTGATCCTGACTCCGCCAGATATGCTTATCGAAGGTCAGCACCAGCACAGAATCATCCGGACAGGTTGCCACATCCAGCAAACCCGGCTGACCCGGAAACTGTTGACGCTGCCAGGCCTGTTCGCCAATCGCGCGGGTCAGGACAACGCCAAAATTGCCCACCACAATTTCAGTGGTGCGGGTTGTCGTAATGGCCTGATAGTTGTCAGTGCGCAGAACAGCCTTGGACTGTTCCTGAGAAACACCCTCAAGATTCAGTGGCGCTTCACAACCAGACAGCGAGATAAAAGAGCCCAGCAGGGCTGTTTTTAGAAAGTCATTTAATGGTTTCACGATCTTATTCTTATTCATGTTTATCGGTTTCCATCGCCAAAAAAAGTGCCGACCAGACTGAGACGTGAGTGCAATCTCCCTATTTCAGTCCTGGACTTTTCATCCTGGCCGGCATAACGGCTCATTGATTCGTGATGAAAATACCTACATCACCTACTCTAATTCAGAGTTCTAATACCCATCCAATACATTTGAGGCGCATTCTTAATACCTATAAGGTATTGCGAAACAGGGCCTGCACACGCAAAAACCGGTTAATGGCGATAAAGAAAAAGGCAAAAAAGACTGAAACTCGTTACAGCTAGAGCAACGTATAAATTTTTAGAAAATTATTGAATATTAATCACTTATGGATATTCAGGAAGGAGCTAAATCAGACGCCTGATCAGAAATCAGGCAGAGAAATTATCGTTTAGTCAATTTATAGGCGAGTTGGCGACGGGTAAGCCCTAGCAGCCGAGCCGCTTCGGTGACATTACCACCGGCACGGGACATCGCCACATCAACCAGACGCGATTCAATGTTCGCCATGTTGAGTTCGTCATCAGGCAGGGCTTCAAATTGCAGAATGGAGTGAGTGTGCTTGTCATCACAAACGACACCTTTAGAACTGACCGACGCAAGCAGTTTGCGGTCACTTTGAATTTTGAGTTGTTCAAGCCCCAGCAGACCAGTGTCAGGAAGCAGCAGCACCGCCCGTTCGATGACATTTTCTAACTGCCGCACATTACCCGGCCAGTCGTAGTGCACCAATTCCGCCATGGCCTCATCGGTTACACCCTTAATTTTTTTACCGTATAACGGCGCGAATTTATCCAGCATCGCCTGCACCAGCAGCTTGATATCCGCTTTACGCTCACGTAACGGCGGGATCTCTACCGGATAGGCTGAAAGACGATAATAGAGATCTGAGCGAAAGCTACCCTCGGCAATCATCTGGTTCAGGTCAACATTCGTGGCGGCCACCAGGCGTACATTCACCTTGCGTAACTTGTTATCACCCAGACGTTCCACTTCACCCGTTTGCAGAACCCGCAGCAGTTTCACCTGCGCCGCTGGAGACAGCTCGCCCAGCTCATCCAGAAACAGGGTACCGCCATCGGCACGTTCAAACTTGCCCGGACGGGACTGCTGCGCGCCGGTGTAGGCGCCCTGACTAACGCCAAACAGTTCGGCCTCAATCAGTTCAGCCGGGATGGCACCGCAGTTAATCGGAATAAACGGCCCATCCTGGCGGTCACTGTTTTCATGCAGCCATTTGGCAAATACCTCTTTACCAACACCGGTTTCACCCAGAATCAGTACAGAGATCGGTGCTTTTGCCGCCCGACTGAGCATATCGAAACAATGCAAAAACCCCGGAGACTCACCGACCAGATTGCCCTGTGGAGCAGGCTCCAGACGTTTACCGCGCAGGGTTTTCAGTTCCTGCTCGATATCCACCAGGTCAGTCTGGATACGGTCATTCCGAAACAGATTGATGTAATGCTGATCTTCCCAGGCCTCGGCGGGCTTGCCCTCTAACAGGCAATATTCATCGCCTTTGGCAACACAGTGGGTCTCTTTGAAGACAATGAAACGTTTGAAAAAACCGGTGACATAACCGGACGCGTAACCGGCCATAGCCCAGCAGATCGCATGGCTGCCGGTCCCGTATTGCCGGATATGGCATTCCGCTTCCAGCGATTCATGACACACGGCCCGGCCGAAGAAGATACCCGCTTCCCAATCAATATCAGCATCGGTAACTTCTGCACGTACTACTCCTTCAAAGCCATGCAGTTCGGGACCGATCCGAAACACTTCGTAGTTGTCGCCTTCACCATAGAGTTTGTAGGCCATGGCGGCATCCTGCTGACCGGAAATAAACCCCATGCGCAGCAGCGTGCCTTTAGCACGTTCAATACCATAGTTCTCGATCAGGTCACGGCGCAGTTCAGCAAACGCTGAGGCATGCAGCAGCATCATGCGATTTTGATCGAGCCATATCTGACCCTTTTCAATATCAAAGTGCAGCCGGGAGCGGAGGTTAAACTGGTCAATCAGGCGTTTTTTATTCATGGTTTTTCAGCCGATACAGCCAGAGTACGGGGGCAATGCCCCCGTTTAATTACATATTCGGGTAGTTAGGACCACCGCCACCCTCCGGCACCACCCAGGTGATGTTCTGGGCGGGGTCCTTGATGTCGCAGGTTTTGCAGTGGATACAGTTTTGCGCGTTGATCTGAAAACGAGCCTGACCACCCTCTTCCACCACCTCATACACGCCGGCCGGACAGTAACGCTGTGCGGGTTCGGCATAGGTTGGCAGGTTGTCACGAATCGGCAGCTCAGGATCCTTCAGGCGCAGATGACAGGGCTGATTTTCTTCATGGTTGGTATTGGAAATAAATACCGAAGAGAGTTTGTCGAAGCTGAGTTTGCCATCCGGTTTCGGATATTTGATCTGCATGGCCTGATCGGCGGGTACCAGATGGGTATGATCCGCTGAACGATCATGCAGGGTAATCGGCAACTTGCCCGCAAACAGATTCTGATCGATGAAGTTAAAGGCACCACCCAAGATCGGTCCGAATTTATGCAGCGCCGGGCCAAAGTTACGCGCACGGAACAGCTCATCGTAGACCCAGCTATCCGCAAAGCGGTTGGCATATTCCGTCAGCTCAGCCCGAGCACCCTCGCTGTTGCTCAGAGCATCAAACAGGGTTTCTGCTGCAACCATGCCAGACTTCATCGCGGTATGCGTGCCTTTGATTTTGCTGAAATTCAACGTGCCTGCATTACAGCCCACCAATAAACCGCCGGGGAAACTCATCTTGGGCAGGGTATTAAAACCGCCTTTGGTGATGGCACGGGCACCGTAAGAGATGCGGCTGCCGCCTTCCAGATGCTGCGCCAGCACCGGATGATGCTTGAGACGCTGAAACTCATCGAAGGGGCTGAGCCAGGGGTTGCTGTAGTTGAGGTCCACAATCAGACCCACAACCACTTCATTGTTATCGAGATGGTAGAGGAAGAAACCGCCCGAGGTACCACCCTGCAGCGGCCAGCCGGTACCATGCACCACCAGACCCGGCTGATGTTTCTCCTCAGGTACCTGCCATAACTCTTTGAAACCTATTGCATAGTGCTGCGCATCAGCTTCGGTATCCAAACCGAATTCGGCAATCAATTGTTTGCCCAGATGGCCACGGCAGCCTTCGGCAAACACGGTATATTTCGCATGCAGCTCCATGCCTTCCATGTAGTTTGCTGTCTGCTCACCGTCTACACCGATGCCCATATCACCGGTAGCAATGCCTTTTACACTGCCATCTTCGTGATACAGAATTTCAGCCGCGGCAAAACCCGGAAAGACTTCAACGCCAAGCCCTTCAGCCTGTTCCGCCAGCCAGCGACACAGGTTACCCAAGCTAACAATGTAGTTGCCCTGGTTATGCATGGTTTTTGGTACCAACGCATTGGGCAGGCACTTACCCGCAGTCGCGGATGTGAGCAGATACACTTCGTCTTTAGTCACGGCGGTATGCAGTGGTGCACCCATCGCTTTCCAGTCAGGGAACAGCTCATCCAGGGCGCGGCTTTCGATCACCGCGCCTGACAGGATATGAGCACCGACTTCAGAGCCTTTTTCAACGACACACACACTGAGTTCCTGATCATTGTCCTGTGCCAGTTGCATCAGCCGGCACGCCGTTGCCAGTCCTGCCGGACCGGCACCCACGATCACAACATCAAACTCCATCGATTCGCGCATACGTTCTCTACTCCCCACCTACTCGCTACGGGTTCCCGGCATCGGGATTAAAGTTTGCTTTCCAGTTCAGGCAGAATCTCAAACAGATCACCCACCAGACCATAATCCGCAATCTGGAAAATCGGCGCTTCTTCGTCCTTGTTTATCGCAACAATGACTTTGGATTCTTTCATACCCGCCAGATGCTGAATCGCACCGGAGATACCCACCGCGATATAGAGATCCGGTGCCACAATTTTGCCGGTCTGACCGACCTGCAGGTCGTTGCTGACATAACCCGCATCAACCGCAGCACGGGAGGCACCAATCGCCGCCCCCAGCTTATCGGCAACCCGCGCCAGCAGATCGAAGTTCTCGGCACTGCCCAGACCACGACCGCCTGAAACAACGATCTGCGCACTGGTCAGATCAGGACGTTCAGACACCACCAGTTCCTCTTTAACAAAGGCAGAGCGATCATTCGCCGCGGTCGCTGTAACGGATTCGATACCTGCGCTACCGCCGGTGGCGGCACTGCGATCAAAGGCTGATCCACGCACAGTAATGACCTTGATAGCATCCAGAGACTGAACCGTTGCAATCGCATTGCCGGCATAGATCGGGCGTTTAAAGGTATCAGCGCTTTCAACCGCAATAATTTCAGAGATCTGGCCAACATCCAGCTGAGCAGCCACCCGCGGCATAAAATCCTTACCTGTGGTGCTGGCAGCTGTCAGAATGTGGCTATAACCACTGCTCAATGAGATCACCAATTCCGCCAGGTTTTCTGCCAGTGCTTTGTCATAGGCCGGACTATCTGCCAGCAGGACCTTTTCAATACCTTCAGCCTGTGCAGCGGCTTCAGCCACAGCGCCACAACCTGAACCTGCTACCAGAACAGTAATGGACTGGCCCAACGCCTTGGCTGCAGTGATGACACTCAGGGTGGCTGGATTGAGTGCCTGATTATCGTGGTCGGCAATAATTAATGTACTCATCAGATCACCTTCGCTTCATTTTTCAGTTTATCCAGCAGCGCATCAACGCTGTCCACCCGAATACCGGCCTGACGCTGGCCCGGTGCTTCCACCTTCAACACAGTCTGATGTTGCTTCAGCGCCACACCCAGGCCGTCCGGTGTTTCCACGGCCAGTGGTTTTTTCTTGGCTTTCATGATGTCAGGTAACTTAACGTAGCGCGGCTCATTCAGACGCAGGTCTGTGGTCACCACCGCGGGCAGTTTCAGGGCAAGGGTTTTCAGACCGCCATCCACCTCACGGGTGACAACAACCTGCTCTGCATCCAGCTCCAGTGAATACGCGAAGGTCGCCTGTGGCGCACCGATCAGAGCCGCCAGCATCTGGCCGGTCTGGTTGTTATCAGAATCGATGGACTGCTTACCCATCAGCACCAGTCCAGGCTGTTCCTGCTCCACCACTTTAGCAAGCAGTTTTGCGGTGTTCAGGGCTTCGGGTGCTGCTTCAGTTTCAATCTGAATGGCACGGTCTGCGCCCAGTGCCAGTGCTGTTCGCAGCTGTTCCTGAACCGCTTTAGGACCGATGGATACTACGACCACCTCGTCAGCTTTGCCCTGCTCTTTCAGGCGTACAGCCTCTTCCACAGCAATTTCACAGAACGGGTTCAGTGCCATTTTGACGTTGGTCAGATCAACATCACTCTGATCCGCCTTCACCCGAACTTTTACGTTGTAATCTATGACGCGTTTTACGCAGACTAGAATTTTCATTGTCTCTTCTCCGACGGTTCGCCTGTAACGGCCCGGCCTTTAAAATTGATCCACGGGTAACGCCATCAGGCTGGACTCACCCTTGAGCAATGTTTCTGTATATGCTTTAACCCTAGGCAATAGATGCTCACAATAGAAACGTGCGGTGATAATTTTTGCACTCAGGAACTCAGAATTATCCGCACCGGTTTTCAGATTCTCAGTTGCGATAATCGCCTGCTTGCTCATCAACCAGCCACCAGTCAGGTAACCGCAGAGCATCAGATAGGCATTGCTCACAGCACCTGCCGCATGGGGTGACTGAGCACCACTGTCCAGAATCCAGGCCAGAGCCGTACGGGTATCAGACAGTGCAGCAGTCAGTGCTTTCGCCAGGTCCTGCAGGCCGTCGGTTGCTTCCAGGCCTTTGCAGGTGTCTTCAACCTCGGCCAGCAGACGGGTCATACCCTGGCCTGAATTTTTCAGGGTTTTACGGCCGATCAGATCCAGTGCCTGAATACCGGTTGTGCCTTCGTAAATCGTCAGAATGCGGGCGTCGCGTGCGTGCTGTGCTGCACCGGTCTCTTCAACAAACCCCATACCGCCATGCACCTGAATGCCCAGATAGGTCACTTCCTGTGCCAGTTCCGTCAACCAGCCTTTAACAATCGGTGTGTACAGCTCAACCCGTTCCTGGGATATGGCCTGCGCATCATCCGTCGCATAATGACTGCGGTCGGTTTCAGCGGCAGCCACCAGTGCCAGCGCGCGCATCGCTTCAACAGAGGCGCGCATCTGCATCAGCATACGGCGTACATCCGGGAATTCGATGATTGGGATTTTGCTGCCATCTTTGCGTGTGCCCTGCAAACGTTCTTTGGCATAGGCAACCGCCTGCTGGTAGCTGCGCTCAGCAATCGCCAGCCCCTGCAGGCCGACTGTCTGACGGGCATGGTTCATCATGGTGAACATGTAGGCCAGACCTTCATTTGGCTCGCCCACCAGATAACCGATGGCACCGCCTTCGTCACCAAAGCTCATGGTGCAGGTCGGGCTGCTGTGGATACCGAGTTTGTGTTCAATGGATACACAACGGGCATCGTTCAGCTCAGCCGGTTCACCCTGATCATCCAGCAGGAATTTAGGCACGATAAACAGGGAAATACCTTTTACGCCAGCGGGCGCATCGGGCAGACGTGCCAGCACCAGATGCACAATGTTTGGCGTCATCTGATGGTCGCCCCAGGTGATAAAGATCTTCTGGCCGGTAATGCGGTAGTGATCTCCCTCTGGCACCGCTCGGGTCTTGATAGCTGCCAGATCGGAACCCGCATCAGGTTCAGTCAGGTTCATGGTGCCGGTCCATTCACCGCTGACCAGCTTGGGCAGCCATGTCTCTTTCAGTTCATCGCTGCCGTGGTGCAAAATCGCTTCAGTGGCACCCTGTGTCAGCATCGGGCACAGAGCAAATGCCATATTGGCAGAGTGCCAGACCTCGTTCACCGCCGTACCCAGTACATTCGGCAATGCCTGACCGCCAAAGTCTTCCGGGAAGGTCAGGGTTGGCCAGCCATTTTCAACAAACGCCTGATAGGCATCAGCATAACCTTCAGTCTCAACCACGCCGTTTTCAGTCATGCGAGCACCGTTCTGGTCACCCACAAAGTTCAGCGGCGCCCATACCTCACTGCCAAAGCGACCGGCTTCTTCAACAATGGCATCCGCCAGTTCCTGGTTAACTTCGGTCAGGCCGGCGTCAGCGCAGAGCTGATCAAACTCAACCAGGTGCTGCAAAATAAAAGCGGTATCCCGGTAGGGGTGCTGATACTCAGACATGTTGGCTCCTCTAAGGCTGTGTTAACCAGCCCGACTGATCTGATGAATGGATTAACGAGTCTTCAGAAACGAAGGTAAGACGCTGCTCTACTGCATATCCGGTCAGTTATGTATCGCCTGCGCGGACTCGTTATTCTTGTGCGCCTAATGTCCCAATAATTGCCCCTTGCGTAAATGACCAATAAAGACGTAAATTTAACATTTTAGGACACACAAAAACGCACCCCAGTGCCGGGTTAAACCTTAGTATGAGTTACGAAAATCAGACCATCTCCATGCACTATGTGCGATCCGTGATTGAGGCTCTGGGCAGACGTGGCATTGCTCAGGCAGATATTCTCGCCAAAACCGGTATCAGCCCAGAGATGCTGACCACCCCGGGCATACGGATTACGCCTCTACAACTCTCGGTTGTGATGCAGAATGCATGGGAACAGGCGGATGATGAGTTTATCGGCATGACCCGAATCCCAAGTCGCCACGGGGTATTTACCATGATGGCGCAGCAGATTATTCACAGTCCGGATCTGGGTAGCGTTTACCGTCATCTGGCGCGTTTTTATAATCTGACAACCGATGCTTTCACACTTGAAATATGTACTGATCAGGACACCGCTCAGTTCAGCATGAAGCTCAAAGAACCCGAGCTGGATGTGCAGCATATGATGATTGACTTTTTTATGCTGGTCTGGCACCGCTTCCCGGCCTGGCTGTCGGGCCAGCGCATTCCCCTACTATCGGTCGAGTTTGATTTCCCGCCACCGGAACACGCCGCAGAGTACCGATTGCTGTTCCCCTGCCCGGCCCATTTTGAAACCGGCCATTGCCGCTTTACCTTTCCTGCTGAATGTCTGAGCTGGCCCGTGGTACAAACCCGTGACAGCCTAAAAGCACACCTGCGCCGGGCACCACTGGACTGGTTTCAGAAACAGAATTACTACCCCAACCACACCCGGCGCATTCTAGATGCGATGATGGCCGGTAACCGGTTTCGTAATCTGAGCATTGAAGAAGTCGCCGAGCAACTGGCTATGACCAGCCGAACCCTGCGCCGCAAGCTGGTCGAAGAAGGCACCACCTTCCGTGAGCTAAAACATATCGCCCGACGGGATACAGCCATCCATCTGTTATCACAACGCAAACTGCCGGTAGGCAGCATTGCCCAGATTCTGGGCTTTACAGAGGCCGCTTCATTTTCCCGTGCGTTTAAAGAGTGGACCGGAGTTAATCCGCATTTTTATAAAAAATAAAGGCTGTTCAAGTTAGTTGGTAAGAGAAGCTATCTTTTGAAAGTGAATGATATTTATTTTGATTCTTGCATTTATCAACACTATCTGCTTCTTAACAAAACCAGACAACGTCTGGATTAAATTATATTCAACGTAAATGAGTCTGTGATAAACAAGCCTAATTAGTTCAGGATAATAAAGGTGCTTCAATTACATCGATATAAGATATTTTTAACTACAACCACAAAAAAAGCCCTGATATTCAGGGCTAAAATCCGCATGGCGCGGTGTTGTTGAATCATCTAGGGAATGATTCGGGGGCGAAGAAACTCATTTATAAACCAAATAGTCAGATGGCGTCCCTTCCAACCTTATATTTTTGACAAGCGACCTCCTGAAGGAATTTTTACTTATTACAGTCGAGCTGTTTGAATCATATAAAACAAAAGCGTCATCAATTTGAAGAATGCCGTATGAGTTAGAATTTTTACGCAATACATTTATTAATTTCATATCTGGCATACTGTAGACATTAACTTGAAAACGGCAATAAACATATAAATCATCGTTAACAATATTCATCAAATAAGGCTGAAAACAGGTTTTCAATGTATCAACAATCGTGTACGACTTACTTTCATATACAACCACCCTATTCCTCTCGACATCTGAAACCAATACTGTAAAAACATCTAATTTATTTTCATATTTTTCCTGATCATCATTGGTGTTTAAATTAAAATAAATAAAATAAAAACCGATAATGAACACAATAAAAATAATATATGATTTATTGAATAAATTTATCATATGAACTAAATAAAGGGCCCTCTCGGGCCCTTTATATTTATCATTCAATTTCAAAAGCAATTAGTACAGCACCACCACGGACATTTTTAAATTCCGGCCATGGTATTGAAGCAAATGCTGGGAAGAGAGAGCCAAAGCCAGAGGCTGCTACAATATATTGTTTGCCATTTGCTGTATAAGACATCACACCGCCACGCAGACCAGAACCTGTATTAAACTTCCACAGTTCTTTACCGGTCTTATCATCATATGCGTAGAGCATTCCGTTTGGATTACCGTTGAATACCAATCCACCACCAGTTGCCAGAACATGACTCAAGCCAGGTAGACCGTATTCGATTTGCCATGCTTTCTCGCCGGTGTAAGGATTATAAGCAGTTAAATAAGAAGGCGCTTTATCCTTACCTGGAGGCGGAATAATCTCAAACTCAATCAAATCATAATAAGGTTGAGAAAACGCTAGCTCATCAATTTTTTGTTCACCAACTTTAGCTCGGTTACAAATTTCATAGGAATTACTGTACCAAAGATCAGTCTTTGGACTATAGGCACCGGCATTCCAGCTACGTACACCTAGCGCACTTGGGCAGAAAACATCACTTTTGCCGTCGATTGGATTATTACGACCAATCAGCTCACCAGTTTTAGGATCAATACCTTTTACCCAGTTCATCTCCTCAGCAAGCTGCCAAACATTTTCCACTTTACCGGTATGACGATCTAACAAGGTAACGAAGCCACCTTTATTCAGGTGCATCATCATTTCCTTGCCATCTTTATCTAGAAGAACCATTTCGTACGGGGAATCAAAATCCCACGCATCGTTCGGAACTTCCTGATGGTGCCACTTGATATGACCATTTTTAGGATCAAGCGCTAAGATCGTAGAGGTGTAAAGGTTGTCGCCCTTACGGTTATTGATATTAAAATCTGGAGCTGGGTTAGATGTACCAATATAGAAGGTATCGGTTTTTGCATCATACTGACCCGGCAACCATGCGCCACCGCCACCAACTTCAATGGTGTCTTTTGGCCAGCTTTTTGGATCATCTTTAAGCACTTCAAATGTCCAGGCGGCTTTACCTGTATTTGCATCAAGAGCATAAATTTTATTACGTAGCGCCAAGTCACCACCGGTAGGTCCTGCTATCAGCACATCGCCAGCAAGAACCGGGGGAGAAGTAAAGTTACAGCCATGGCAAGTTTCAGGATCGGTCAGCTTAGTTTTCCAAAGCTCCTCACCTGTTTTCTGATCCAGGGCAATAATATGGCCATCAGAACTGCCGATGTAGACCTTGTTATTACCAACTGTGACACCGCGGTTATAGATACCAAAGATCGAACGTTCCTGAACCTCATCAAGCTCGGTGTAGTAGTGCCAAATCTCTTCACCGGTAGCACCATCAACAGCAAATACACGGTTATTTGAGCCACTGTAATATAAGATACCATCAATAACGACTGGCATAGCTTGTAGGCCCTGAGCAATATCACCAGGCTGGTGCATCCAAGCAACTTTCAGCTTAGATACATTTGACTTGTTAATCTGGTCAAGCCCGGAATAATGCCACCCACGAAAATCACGATGATACTCTGGCCAGTCAGAATAATCTTTAACAGAATCTTTGGATTTAACAGTGGGAGGAACACCGTAAGCAGTAGCAGCTGCTAGCATAGAAACAGACACTGCTATCAGGGTTTTATTCATTTTTTTCACATTGCCACCTATTATTTTAATGTATGGATGATGTTTTTCAAATATACACTTTAGATAAATAATGATTATTCTTTAAAAGAAATAAAAATTGACTATAAATGCAAAAATTTAATTTTTCGGCGCACCAGAAAGCGATTTAATAAAGGCAACTATCTGCCAAATTTGATCATCAGAAAGACTTTCTCCCCAAGCTGGCATAACATTAGCCCCTCGCTTTTTACCATCATGAATAGTTTTAAAAATATAATTTTTATCCCAGTCGGCTGGACGTTTCCTGAAGGCTTTGTTTTTTCCAGAATCACCTTGAGATCCATGACAATATCCGCAAGTCAAGGCAAACTTCTTGCTGCCATATTCAATCCATTCTGGATTCTTCAGTTGAAGATCAGTTGGGACACATTCAGTGTTACTAAAAATATCACAATTATTTTTTTCTTCTTCAACACCACCAGCAAAGCAATACAAAGACATCGAAAGCATCGATACCAAAATCAAACCTTTGTTAATTATTTTTATATTCATATTACACCTTTATAAAACCGTAAAATTTTGATATTTAATTTTTCCATCTACGACAACGATTGTATCAACAGCCTTTTCAACAAATGGTACAGCGGACCAAACCAGTAGCGTGGCATTGTACTCGGTAGACAAGTGCTCTACTTCAAAGGCTTCCCAAAATTCACTTGTACTATTCTCAATAAAATCATTAAAGAAAGTTCGAATTTCATTTAGACCAATATAAGTTTTATCCTGAGTAACCAAGATAGACTCTTCGTTATAGTCAGCCATAACATCATCAATACCATTAGAAAATGCGCCAAGGTGATGATAAATAACTTTCTCTATTTCTGCTCTATTTACATCCATATTATTCACCTCTCCAGTAATAATTTTGTGATTGATTTAACAGCCAACACTTCTATCCAATAGCCATCAGGATCCTGAATAAAAGCCAAATCTTTCATAGTACCGTCACTTGGTTTTTTAACGAATACTACGTTTTTTTCTTCGAATCTCTTACAAGCCTCGTTAACATCAGGGACACTAATTGCAATATGCCCAAACCCCTGAGGTGCGGAGTTTCCATTATGATAACCGCCAAAACTAGGATCGTTTTCAGAACCCCAGTTATGTGTTAATTCCAGGATGCCGGGAGTACCAAAGATATAATTGGCTTTTTCTTCACGGCTCAGATCATCGACATTTAAGTCACCAACATAACCTAAAAAGTACAGACTGAAGCTCATTTCAGGAAAATCATATTTATCGATAAAAGTCATACCTAAAATATTTTCATAAAAATCAGAACTAGCTTTAGGGTCGCGCACCCGCAACATAGTATGGTTTAAAACAAATTCATTCATATACACACCTTTAAAAGTCATCTCGCAGCTCTCTAAGAGCTTTAAATAATTCAAATTTTGAACTAATACTTTTTTTACAAATATCTTCTACTTTATTTTTTAATTCTTTATTTTCAAGATTAAAAAAAGGATTATAATTTTTTTCTTCTCCAATCGTCATAAGTTGATTAGAAGAATGTTTAATTGAATACTTTACATAGAAATCAAATAGTTCATGCCGCTCAGCCATTACATATTTAGAAAAAACCCAGTTTTTCAAAAAATAATCATGCCCTGGGCATAAATAACAATCATCATGGATTTTATCTTTAACACCATCAACGGTGATAAATAGTTTTTTTATATCCCCACCATTTTTTATATTGCCTATACCACCATTAAACAAAAGATCTCCAGCAATAAAATAGCCCTTGTCAACATCATCATATTCAATACAAATATGGTCTTCTGTGTGTCCCGGGCAATGTTTAATGCGCAGCTTCAGTGAACCTAGTTCCAAAACTACGTCATCTTTTAATTCGATATCAATGTTATCTACGAGATTTTTATCAAAAGCTGCAATTTTTGCATGTGGATATTTTGACTTAAAATAACAATTCCCATAAATATGATCGACATGATGATGCGTATTTATAATGTAGCAAACATCACCTTGCGCGTTTCTCAATACGTGCTCTATATCATCGATAAACAAAGGGTCTATAAGAGCAAATGAATTTGTCTCATTGCATCTTATTATATAATTATAATTATCAGACAGAATTTTATTTTCTAAACGAATTAAAGACATTATATTTTTCGCAATAATTATTTTAACTTCAGTATCGCCTCGGAAATTTCTATCTGCAAGCCCTCTTCTCTTACAGTCAACTATGCCTTCACTTTTTGGCGACTTAAATTTATTGTTCATCCTTGTGCTTGTTTCTTTGCACAAATAAACATTTTATTTTTTTTATTCGATTTATATTTCAAAGGCGTAACAAAATAATAAATCGGAGAAAAAAATGAAACAGAAAGCACCAGAAACTTACGTACAGATGGACGACATGGAATGGGCCCCTTTCCCTGAAGCGTTTTGCGATGGCCCTATTAAATGGCGACTATTAAACACCTCACCAGAGATGGGCTCATGGACTGCTGTTTTTGACTGCCCTGCTGGTACTTCATTTGCTGCACATTTCCATACCGGTCCTGGTGAGTATTTCCTGTATGAAGGCAAAATGGATATTCGTGGCGGTGTAGAAAATGGTGGTGACTCAGCCTTCGCGCCCGGTTATGGCTATGAATCATCTGGCGCTCGACATGATCAAACTTCTTTCCCAATCGATAGTAAATTTTATATGACTTTCTTGGGCCCACTGGCTTTTATCAACCCAGATGGCTCAGTAATTGCGAATGTAGGCTGGCAGGAAGCAGAGGCAGCTTGGGATGCTTTTCTGCAATCTCGATAAGAAAAGCAACACAACTAATTAATAAAATAATTATTCAAAATTCCAGGTGATATCTATGCAAATAAAAAAAATTGCTTATGCTGTCGCGCTCTGCAGTTCAGTAAATGCTTATGCGATCGAAGACTTCAATATCAACGTTTATTCAACACTTGATTTCGGTATGGTTTATCGTGCTGGCGATGACACCACTGCACCTGCAGGCAGTCAGGTTGATTGGGAAAGCGGCGTAAGAAGCGGTAGTTTCCTCGGCGTACAGGGTAACCAGAAGATTTCTGAAGATAATACTTTTATCTTTAAACTGGAATCTGGCTTTGACTTGGATGATGGTACAAGTACGTACGGCGATGACAGCATATTTGGCCGCCAGGCTTGGGCTGGTTTCACCGGTTCTTGGGGTACTGCTATTGCTGGCCGAATGGATGGAGGCCGCGCAAGCATTGCCAGAGATTACGATCCATTTGGTGAAGGTACTGTCGGCAATATGAGTTCAACTCTGATTGTTGTACCACGAGCAGATCAGGCCGTTGCCTACGTTTCACCTCGTTATAATGGCTGGGGTATTATTGCTGCGTACACCAACACTCTTGTCGGCCAAGAAGGTACAGGCAACGAAGGCGATAACAGAGTATATGCCATTATTCCTAGTTATAAAGACGGTCCCTTGAGTTTGACTTTCGATTTTGAGCATTCTTGGAATGCAAAATCTGATGCTGCTCAACTCTATCTTGGCATTTTGGCTGGCTCATATGATTTCGGACCCTTTAAACTATTCGGTTATTACGAAGAAGTTCATATTGAAAAAGATCCAGCAGTCCTTTTGGGTGACCAAGCAGCATTTATGATCGGTGCTCAAGTGCCCGTAGGTGACTCTGGGCTAATTAAACTCTCTGCCCTACGCAGCGACAACAAATCCATGGACTACACCTGTGATAAGTGGAGCATTGGTTATGAAAAAGAGTTCAACAAAGGTTTAGTTTTCTATACAAATGCAACCACCATTGACAATAATGACAATGCTCAATGCACTGTAGGCTATTCTCATAATCAAGTGGCACATGGAACTGGTGCAGGCGGATATGGTGACTTCGGTCTCGATATCGGCATTTCTTACTCATTCGATCTTTATTAAGAATAAATCGGGCACAAAAAAAGAGCTACATTCGTAGCTCTTTTTTTAAATATTTCAAATTCTTTTTTGTTTTAACTGGCGAGGACTGATACCAAATTTTTTCTTGAAGCATCGACTGAAATGAGATGCATCATTAAACCCCCATTTAAAGCAAATTTCTGATATTTGCTTATGCTCATATATAGGGTTTTTTAAATCCTCTCTGCATTTATTCAATCTTTCATTTTGTATCCAGGCATAAGGCGTAGAATTAATCTCATTAAAAATAAGATGCAAATACCTTACAGAGATCCGATTTTCTTGTGCTATTTTAGCCACATTCAAATCAGGATCCTGAATATTATCTCTTACAAACTTCATAATATTATTTAAATAATTCCTAGATAATCTCGTATCCGTCATGGAATCATTTTGACTTTCAATAAGCGAACAAGCCAATTCAAGGACAGCTCTTTTTAATGCAAATGATTCTACATTGTTTACTGTATAAAAATTTTCTGACAGGGATTTCATATATGCATAAATAATTCTAGATAATGCATTATCGGTATCAATAAACTTATAGCCATCCAATTTATTTAGATTAACCCTGCTTGAAATCTCTTTTTCTGGAATCATCAAAGTAGATTTAGCAATTGGAGATTCAACGTGAAATTCTGATGGAATCGAGCTATTCCAGAGAATCATGGATCCTTCAAGAAAAGTCTTTTCATCATGTCGTGTTTTAAAAGTCTCTCTTCCTTTTTCAAGAATTTGTAGCCCTATAAACCGTTCAGAATCTTCGTTTATAGTTTTATCGTCCCTGTAACCACTAAATTGTCCACACTGACATTTAACAAGATCGAGCTCTTCAATTTTTCGGCTTACAATATCCAAACTACTTTCATTTGAGTATGAATTTTTATCGATACTCCAACGCCTATAAATTGATAGCTTTTGCTCTTGCTCATAGATGTTTTGTATAGAATTACTTTTTTCAGCATTCCCAAGAACGAGCATCTTACACCTCTTTTTATTGTTATATTTTTATCTATAGCATAAACATAGATTCATAAGTATTAAATTAATGCATAAAAAATTGTAGATTTGTGCAAAAACAATAAAAATAAAATCAATACTAAACTATAGCTTAATTCGCTTTGAGATCAACAGCCAAAACGGTTTATTTCAGAAACAACCACCCTTCAAAAACAAAAAAGCCGGACATATCGCTATGTCCGGCAAGCAACAAAGGGCTTAGTTGAAGCGGTTTATTTACCGGTCGCGCGCATGTTCTGAACGGTAAACTTATCCACCGGGCTCAGTTTAGGATCGACGATCCCTTTGAACTGACCGGTGGTGCAGTGGTTTGCCTGGACATCAACCATGGAGAAGGAGTCATCAATTGAGACGCCTGTTCCCTTGTTGACTGGCAGGTGGTGGTCCGGATGTGCCTGACCAATGGTGAATGAACGCCACAGATCACCTTTACGGTCATAAGCTATGGTCCGTGGAATGGTGTAGGTCTGGGCGTCAATAAAGTGAACGCGTTTGCTGATCGGATGGTTTTCATCCACTGGATCAGATTCCAGTACGTACACTTTACGCAGCTGCCAGGTGATCTCCGGGAAGCAGCCGCCTTTGCCAGAAAACGCCACCATTTTGAATCCATCCGCATCGTCCGGATGAATCTCGGTGTCATAGTTCGCCAGGGTGTTGTGGTTGTACATTGGCATCAGGATGTTTTTCGCGCCTTTGAAGGTCCAGTTCATATCACTGATACGACCGTTGTAACCCTCAAAGTCCTCGATCATCAGATCCGAGCCCAGGAACGCATCAGTGGTCTGGCCAGAAGACAGGCGACGTACACGGCGCTGGAAGCCCAGGTACAGGTACACGTTATCCAGCTTGGTGTCATCCTCAAAACGGTGAATCAGCAGCTGGGTGTTTTTCAGATCGTACGGCTCAAGCACTTCCCCGTAGGTAGAACGGAAGAAGTTAGACGGGTTCGGCGTGATGGCCGGATACGGCTCATACTGGGTACGGTGTGAGAAGTTCAGGAAGTGGAAGTTGAACTTAAGTGTCCGCTCCACCTTGCCGCTGCCCATATCACGGTAGCGCCAGTAAAACGGATAGATGGACGCTGAGTCACCCCAGTTGTAACCATACTTGAAGTTCCAGGCCATTTTCTCACCGGCACGTGGATCATCCATTTTTGGCTCTTCCGGGAACGGACGGCCCGCAACGGTTTCAGAGATTTCACCGTGGCCTGCTCCCAGCGTCACACCACTGGAGTATTTGCGAGTGGCTTCAATGTAACTTTCATCCAGCACGAAGTCGGTGGTTTCACCCACTTTCAGTTCGGTATCGCCGTTCTTGATAAAGCTGTACATGGCCGGGTCGAGGGCATCTTTGAACTGATCAACGTTGCCCTGATTGATGGTCATGCCGGCACTCAGGCCCGGGAAGCTTGGCACCCCGTTCTTGTAAGGGTAAAAGCTGCTTTCGATCACCGCGTCTGACACTTCGGCCTGCGCCTGGCTGATCATCACGGCCGAGAGGGCCAGTGTTAAGAGAGTTTTATTACGCATGGTCTACACACCTATATTCTTGTTATTCGTTCCGCGTTAGAAGCTGTAACGGACGGTCAGCTGAATCTCGTCTTCCTGGTTTGCCACACCGATCGGGCCATTGGTGAAACGGGCCAGTGGCTCGTACACTTTCTCGCCACCGACGGGCGACCAGCCGAAGGTTTCATCACCGCCGAACTTCACGTTCAGACCCAGGTTGAACATCCAGTGGTTATCCGGTGTCCAGGAGATGCTTGGAGCAACCGCTGTGGCTTTGCCGCCAAAGTCATGCGCCATGATGATCTGCGGACTCAGGCGGTTGTTCATGTACCAGCCTTTGAACAGCAGGGTCGCAATCCAGTTGTCTTCTTCGTTCGGCATGTCTTCGACATGATCCAGGATATGCTCACCAAACAGCTGCGCAGAGATCAGGAACGCACTCTGGGTGCCCAGCGATGGCATCACGAGGTTTTTGTCGAAACCGATCACGTAACGCAGCATGTCGGTCTCTTTGTGACCGTTCAGGTCACGCGCCAGCTCTTCACCCTGGGTGTAGGCCAGCTCCAGACGCCAGACCGCATCCATGTCCATGGAGTAGTAGTCGATGGCACCGCCCACCAGGTTGACCCGGGGGAATTCGATGTTGAACAGGCCGAAGTTGTCACCCGGTCCAGGCAGTGCGTGCAGAGACGGTAGCTGCTGACGGAAGTGCAAGGCGTTCAGGGAGAAGGTCGCATCGCCATACACCCCTTCCCACTTCACACCAAACTGGGTGTTGGCCAGGCTCCAGCTCGGCTCTTCCACGTCGTTGATCACGTAAGGACCGCCGCCGTTGATCCGGGAGCTGAAGAAACAGCCAGCATCCAGAATGCTGTAGGACTGACCACAGGTACCGAGGTTGCTCGGACGGAACTTGTCGAAGTTCCAGACGAAGGACAGGTTAATATCGTCAAAGGTTTCGGTGGCACCCATACGCCAGGTGGCGTTCAGCATCCACTGGGGGATACGGATATCTTCCAGTTCGTCATAAATATTGTGACGGGAGTAATCCACCGGGTTCAGCACGTCCAGTACGCGGAACAGGTCGGTTTTACCCCAGATGATCTGTTGTTTACCCAGCGAGAAGGAGAACACATCACCGTTATCCAGCGGCAGGTCACCACGCACATAGAGTTCGCGGACAAAATCCAGCTGGTCATTAAACTCAGGGAAAGCAGCGTCGCTCTCGTGCTGATCCATGTAGCCGTCGAGGTTATTACACAGCGCCGGATCATTCTCACATGGGAACGGAGTACCCGGAGCCAGAACCATATTGGACAGGTCCGCATCGTGCCAGTTGGCACCCAGATGAGACTCCTGTGCATCTTTGCCAAAGTCCTTGTCGTTCAGGTCGTAGACACCGTCGTAGGTGCCACGCAGCACGCCGTTGATGCTGAGGTTACGAAAACCCTCGGACTCGATGACTTTGGTGAACTCCGCCTGAGCCGTATTACGGAACTTCGATAAGCCAACATCATCACGATAATAAGTCGCGTTTTCGACGAACCCCGCCCATTCAGTTTCAGCAGCATAGACACTACCGGCTACCGTTGCAGCCATCCCCGCGGTCATGCAAAGTGGTAGCGTTTTGAGGGTCATTTTTATTGTTTTTGACATGTAAAACCCCTTCAGGTTGTTTTCTTATGTGTTTGTTTTCCAATAACTAACTACGCGTGTATTACTCCATCCTCATCGGCATAGGCCTCACAGATAAACTTCGGTTTAAAGACAAGCACCCAGCTGGGTACCAGCAACATGGCAGCCGCCGCGTTCAGCACGACCATTACGATCAGCAGTAACGCCGCGTCCGACTGAAAACGCAGATCAGAGAGCAGTACCCACATGACGATGCCGGCAATCAGGGTGATTGCGGTGAAGCTGATCGCCAGTCCGGTGGTGCTGATGGCCCGGCGCACTGCGGCGCTGAGATCACCCAGTGACACCATTTCGGCGCGGATGCGGTCCATCATGTAGATTGAGTAGTCGATACCGACACCGACCCCTACCGCAATAATCGGCACGGTGTTGATGTTGATACCCATTTCGGAAAGACCCATGTAGGCGTAGGTCAGCGTGGTGGCGAACAGCATCGCCATAAACATCATGGTGCCCGCCGCCAGGGACTGATAGAAGAACATCACCATGGCAAAGATCAGCAGAAACACCAGTGGCAACACCCACAGGTTGGTTTCATAGGCGGCTTCATTCATGGCCGCCGTCACACCGATGGTGCCACCGGCCAGACGAATGGTCAGACCTTCAACCTGGCCGTCATTTTCTGCAATCCACTCTTTGGCGGTATGGATGGCACGGCGGATGGTTTCACCCTGATGATCCTTGTAATAGAACACCAGGTTGGCAATGCGCTCATCGGTATCGACAAACTCATTCAGTGCACCCGGGATTGGGCTGGACATCATGTAGGTGTACATCAGGCCACCCACATACATCTCATCCTCAGGAATCTGGATCCAGCGTGGATCATCGTTATGCAGCAGGCGGTTCACCTGTTTCACCAGATCCGGGATGCCTTTTGAGCCACCCACCTCAGGATCAAGCAACATATGCTTTTGCAGTGAACTCAGCGCAGCCAGTACCTCGGGCCGTTTGATATCCCCTTTCTTCTGGGTTTCTGCCACGATGTACAGCTCTTCAGAACCGGGGAAGCTGTCGTTAATCGACTTGGATGAGATGTTGTAATCGTGATCCTGATACAAAATCGGCGATCCCGGTTCTGACTCACCAATCACCACATGGGAGGAGAAATACCAGCCGCCCACCAGCAGCAGCGCCGCCAGACTGAGGGCACGACGACCGGCCTGCTCACTGCTGATCAGGCGGGCACAGCCATAACCCACATTACGGAAGATATTCTCCTGAATGTCGGTGTTGCGGGGCTTAGGCAGAATCGACAGCAACAGCGGCACCGCCAGCAAAACGGTGATGATGATCGACAGTGCCCAGAGCGACGCGTAATGCGCCAGTTTGGTATTCAGCGGAATCGAACCGATGGCAATCAGCAACAGACCAATCGCATCAGACACCACCCCCAGACTGCCGGGACGAAACAGGTTTTCAAAGGTGGAACGCGCCGCCTTGTGGTGATCCGAGTGCTGATTCAGCTCCAGATAGTAACGTTCCACAATCTGGATACCGTGGGACATGGCACGGGCCGAGATCAGGAATGGAATAACCAGTCCCAGTGGATCAAGGTTGTAGCCAAACAGGGAGATAATGCCGATGCCCCAGATGGAGGAGACAATCACCGCAGCCAGCGGAATCAGTACCCCGTAGGCTTTACGGAAATAGAAGATCAGCAGCGCGATCATGATCAGCGCGGTGAACAGGAAGATCTCGATAATCTGATCAAGGTACTGATAGGCCCAGCCCACCAGCATCGGCTGACCGGTCACATGAATTTTGTAGCCATCGGCAGCCGCTTTAAGCCGCATCTGCTGAATCGCATTGAAGGTGCCGACATAATCCAGCTGACCTTCATTCAGCTGAGCTTTTACCAGCGCCATTTTCATGTCGGGCGACACCAGCGGACCATATACCCGTGGATCGGCAATCACATCCGCACGTAACCCACTGAGGGATTCTGTGTCCATGTCACCGCCCTGTGGGTCGTAATAGGCCTGAGAGTTCACATTACCCTCAGGTGTCATCCAGACTTTACGGGAGTTACGGTGGGTTACGCTGGTCACCAGGTTGTGGTTGACCCCGGGCAGACTATCCACCGCCATGGTCACCTGATGAATTTTTTCCAGCGCTTCATTACTGAAAATGTCACCCTGCTCTACCTCAACCCCAACGATGATCACATTGGCACCGCCAAAGGACTCTTTGATCTCGTTATGCAGCTGAATGTAGGTGTGTTCCTGCGGCAGCAGATCGGAAAAATCGGAGTACATTTTTACCGCGGGAATCTGCCAGGCAAAAAACACGGTGATTGCCAGAATGATGCTCAGAATCAGCTTCGGATACTTAAACACTGCACTGTCGATGTTGTGCAGAAAATGCGTGGCCTTATGGGCCTGAACGGACTGCTTATCCATAGTTCGTGCCTTTATTATTTTTGTGACAGGCGTGCCTGATTATCAGCAACCTCAACCGAGACCAGAGAGCCTAAGCCCCCGGCCAGCAGCATGGCGTGTTCCGGCAGTGCAACCGCATCGCGGAAATACACCGGTGGATGCGACAGGCTTAACTGCTGCCACTTGCCAGACTGGTATTTGAGTAAGGTGCTGTGATCGCCAAAGGCGTAGAGACCGGTATCTGTGCGCAGAAAACCGTAGATGGGTGATTCCGTGGGTGTGCTCTGCAGATCCCAGCTTAGACCCCCATCCTGAGTATGGAGAATCTTGCCGCTCAGACCGCCAACCCAACCCTCTTCAAGGTTGATGAATTCAGCCGCATGGGCATAGAAATCATCCGGAATATACTGGGGTTCGTTCCAGGTCAGGCCGCCATCATTCGAACTCACAAACAGACCGAATTCACCGCTGATCAGGATATTGTTGCGGTCAATAAACTGAATACCGGTGAGCATCGCATCTTCACTCAGGCTCTGCTCTTCCCAGCTTTCACCGGCATCAGACGAGGACAGAATGGTGGAGAAACTGCCCACCATCCAGATGCTGTTATCTTCAGCGCAGTTGATCGCCATCAGATCTTCGCCGGTAGAAAGGTCAATCTGCTGCCATGTCTGGGCATTATCGGTACTGCGGAAAATCTGTTTATGGGTGCTGAGTGCCACCAGACTCTGATCCGGACAGGCAGCAATATCGATCAACGATGGCTTGCCCGGAATCACGCTGCGCGTCCAGTCAGGTGCTGTAACGGTACGGTGCAGCACCAGTCCGTCATTGCCTACCGCGTAGATATCCTGATGGTTAACAGTCAGAGCCTGAAACTGGTCAGTGCGGCGAACCTGCTTTTGCAGTTCCTGACTGACACCTTCGAGGTTAAGAGGCGCTTCACAGCCGGCGAGAAGCAGACTTGCGAAACCTGTGCAGAAAACTTTTTTTGTAAAAGCCGGCCACGTGAAAGCGGATTTCATCGGGTGCCGAACTTTGACGTGTCTTGTTTTAATTATGGACGTCATCATGTTCACCAATAGCCATTTGATTGAACCTTTGGGGTTCTACTACTAGGTCAGCAAACACTGTGCCAGCCAATTTAACCAGCCGCATAAATCCATATTAATCTATTTAAAATCAGCATCTTAATAAATAATGATGAAGTTAAATTTAACGATAAACCCGCCTGATTCTGGCTTTTAAGTCGCTAAGTTTAATCAAATCATCAAATGCTTAAGTAACGGGGTAAGCAAATGATTGAATGGCTAAATACAGCCACAAAAAAGCCAGCAAACGCTGGCTTTTTTATGCATTAACGGGACATCAGATACGCTTAAACAACGCTGAGCGGGTAGACTCTTCGCCACCATCCGCAGCGGTATAAAAACGCTCCATATGAATATCACGTTCAAATAAACGCCCCTGCATCAGGGTTGTGATGGCCGCATCAATCATTGGCGGCGGACCGCAAAGGTAGGCTTTGTGGCCATCAAAGCGCCCATCAAAATAGCTATTCGCCGCATCGTGAACAAAGCCAGTGAAACCCTGCCAGTCATCACCTGGCTCAGGCGCGTTCAGTGCAGGAATGTAATGGAAGTTCTCATGGGTTGAAGCCAACTCCTCAAACAGCTCGCGGTTGTATAGCTCCGCGACATTCCTTGCGCCCTGGAATAGATAGATCTGACGCTGATCGCCCTCTTCTATCATCTCCAGAATCATCGCCTGTGGACTGGACAGGCCAGAGCCACCGGCAATAAAAATCACATCTTTCGTGTCAGATTTACGGGTAAAGAACTGTCCGTAAGGGCCTGATGCATCAATGGTATCCCCCACGTTTAACTGCTCATGCAGGTAGGTTGTGCCTGCCCCGCCCGGCACCAGACGCACATGCAGCTCCATCCGGGTATTGTCAGACGGTTTGTTGGCCAGCGAAAAGGCACGGCTACCCTCTACACCCGGCAGCTGCAGGTTGATGTACTGCCCGGCCTGAAACGCCATCTCGCCATCCAGATCAAACACAATGCCTTTAATCGTGGGTGACAGATCGCGAATCTCGCGCACTGTTGCCCGGTAATCCTGAACCGGGTAACCGGCAAAATCCGGATCAACATCAATGTCGGCTTCGATCACCAGATCAGATTCAGGAATCGCACAGCAAGCGAGGATTTTGCCTTCCTCCCGCTCCATATCCATCAGGGCAAAGGGCGAGGCATTACCAATTTCAACATCACCCTCTACAACCTGACATTTACAGGTGGCGCAGGTGCCGTGGCCACAGGCAAACGGCAGCCAGACACCCTGTCTCAGGGCCGCATCCAGAATGGTCTGGCCCTCTTCCACCTCAATTACATCGCCGGTGGGTTCTATGGTTACTTCATATGTCATGGCATTTCTCTCAGGCCAATGGCTCAGATATCTGCGCCCATATAACCTTTCAGTTCTGGGGTCTGGAAACGCAGCACAGATTTATGGCTGATGCCCTGATCTTTCAGCGCGACATCCAGCTGCGGAATAAACGGCTGACCATCCAACAGCCACTCGGCTTTACTCCAGTCCAGCTGATCAAACTCCGGGTGTACCGCAAACACATCGGTGGCTACGTCCGTCAACAGGGACTTGAATGACATCTCCGGCGGGACTGGAAAAGCGAACGGAGCACAGAACATCAGGTGTTTATCCCAGGCCACATACACCAGCTGGTTGCCATGGAAGTTTTCAAAACGATCTCTAACGACGCCCCGGTAATCAGGAACGATTGCTTGTACAGACATTTTCTTATCTCTCTTATTGTGGGCAGTGCCAGACGGCACCGCCTGTGTCTATTAACTGCCTGCTCAGGCAACACCTTTCCACTGCTTCCAGCGTTTCTCATCCGGCGAACCTTTCATATCCATATTGTCCGCACCGACATTGAAGTGGTAGTAATCCGACAGCACCTGCTCTACACCCGGACCGCCACAGTTACCCTGCAGGATCTGATGCACCGGCAGCCATGACTGCACATATTTTTCAGGTTCGTCGTGGAAGATGTCTTTGCAACCATCTGAACAGAAGTGATAACGATCGCCGTTATAAACGGTATCGCGATACGCAATCTGGGTCGGGTCATCCATCTCTGTAAACAGCATCGGAATCTGACAGGTGGTACACAGCTGCGGCAGGGCTTTGGTGTAGAAACGTTTGCCTTCTGCTTCCAGCTTTTTGGCCATTTCCCAGCGTGGGCGGTAATACTTATCGAAGGTTTCCGGGTATTTCTCGCTCAGCCAGTCCAGCTCTTCATCGGTTGGAATCCAGGTGTGGAAACCGGTTGCGTGACCGTGGGTGTAGAAGGTCCACCATGCCTGATGCGAGATGTGTTCTTTTTCTTTTTCAACCAGCGCGGCATATTTCGGCATGGTAATACCGTAACGGGCCAGATCCTTGAACAGCGCACCACCGGCTTCTTCGAAGTAAACCTCCCAGGCTTCCTTCCAGCTCATGACTTTGTTTGGCAGCATGTAATCCATCATCATGCCAACCAGTGTCAACAGTCGGGTGCCGCGCCAGAACCATTTATCGATCCACTTCTGCACAATCGGCACGTTATCTTCATGCTGTTCCAGCAGGAACTTGATCACTTCCAGACCCAGCGTCATGTGACGGGCCTCATCTGACTGGGCAGAGAAACCAAAGGTCACAGTCGCCATATCGCCGTTGTAAGCTGCACCCGACATAAAAGGCACAAACAGCAGGTTGGTCAGCACGTATTCAAAGCTGAAACCGATCGCCACCAGAAACTCGAAAGGACCGGCGCTACGTGCATCATGGAAGAAAGAGGTTGGCACGGATAGATACCAGACCCGGTCCTGCATGTTGCTCCAGCTCTGGAAACCGTCAAAATATTTATTGAACTGACTCATCGCATGTACCTGAGTCTGTACATGCCGTAGTTCGTCAATTGACTGCATCTGACAGGCGATACGCGCACCCACGCCGCCGTACTGACGGCCGATATGAGCAAAACCCTGATGCGCCTGGTATTCCTGTGGAGAGATCCCGGTCAGGAACAGCTTGATCGCGTTCACATAGCGAGGATCAGACACATTCAGGTGACCATTGTTCTGGGCAAACGCATCTAGGATGGCATAGAGTTTTTTCTCTTTTTCAGCCTGATATTTCCAGTAAGCATCCATGGTCAGGCGGAACGGGTCTTCCCATTTTGACCAGTCAGTGATCTTGATGCCCTCAAACTCCTCCATCGGAAACGCATCTTTGCGATCCTGATAAGAAAACTCCCAATCCAGATCCCGCGTCAGCAGGCTGTATTTCTCTTTCAGACTTAATTTCTTAGCTGCCATTGTGGTCACCTTATTCTTATTCATTCCAGCTCAGGCTGAGTTGATCATCATCTTCATCTACGTTACCGCCCAGGGTGATCAGGCTCAGATGCAGCTCCTGCATATCCCAGTCACGGCCCATTTTTTCTTCGACGGTTTCACGCTTCACCACCAGATAACCCTCAGCCTCAATGCGAATCATCGCGGGCTGATGGATGATGGTGGATTCCGGGTTGTCTTCTTCGATCGCCTCGACGATATAACGCGCTTCATCATTGTCCTGCAGCGCCAGATACACTTTTGACATAGCCATCTCCCTTACTTGATGCCCGCTTTGGCAACACGTTTGTCCAGTTCAGCCAGTGCGATCGTCAGTGCATCTTCACCCAGCATTTCAATTGCCAGCGGCGCGAATGCTTCAGCCGCTTTGCCACGCCATTTGCTGATCCACTCGGTCATCAGGGTTTTGTTTTCTTCAGACTCGGACACAGCAATTTTCAGTACAGCCTCCAGCCAGCGGCTGGTGTCTTTGTTCCACTCCTGCATAAACTCCGTCAGCATGGCGATATCCTGACCATCGTCGGCTACCAGTTTTTCATCCAGCTGGACGTAGAACAGGTTGAACATCAGCGTATCGATCACCAGATCCTGTGCCAGGAACAGTTCAAACCAGTCTTTCTGCACCAGCGTCTCTTCACACAGGGCACGTAGCGGTTGCCAAACGGCGTCATTCATCCAGTAACCTTTGGCTTCCTGCAGGGCATCGCTACTGTTGCCGTCCAGAATCAGGCCGATGCGGGAGAGATACTGCGCTATACCCAGGCGGTCCATGGCGTTGTAGAGCAGCGCCTGAGTAATCGCCGTGCCGTAACCGTAGGCTGTGCCATACATGTTATTGAGGTTGGCAGCCTGCTCGAGGTGACGCAGCGGGATCAGGAAACGTACCACCAGATCACGTACCTCAGCCGGCAGTCGTTCAGCCAGTCCACGCTTTTCAAAGAACGCATAGTTACTTTCTGCGTTCTCCTGCATGCGGGCACGCTGCTGTACATAGGTGCCGTAGTAGAACTGTCGCGGGTCCTTGAAGGCGTACCAGTCGGCCATTTTCAGCGCCGTGCGATTGGGATCATTCAGTTCGTGCTGTGGGTCCCACAACGGACGGTAGTGGAAGTTGGTTTCAGCCTGCACATCGTAGGTGGCTTCCTGATACCGGGTAGCCGGCTTATCCCCAAAACGACGCTCGATGTGCGCAAAGGTGTTGCGAACCGGCTCCAGGGTAGAGGTCTTGATCTGAATACTCATAGGTCATATTCCCGCAAGGGTCAGTTATTTTTATTTGATCGGTCGTGATTGTTCGCCATCAGGGTTTCCTCCCCGTAACGCCACTTGCTCATTTCTGCATCCACTGCAGCCATCTGTTCATCGGTCATGAACTGAACGGCGTTGGCTTCACAGAAAATCTCAAAGGCTTGCTGAGGCATCACAAGCTCAACAAAGAGTGAGGGTTCGTTAATGGCAAAATCGAATTCAACAAAACGTGCACCAGGCGCACTGCGCACCCGCACATATTTGGTCAGTTGGCGCGCTTCCTGTTTGGAAGGCTGGTCCGGTACTGCTTTAAGGTTGGTGTGTTTCATGGCTCTAATTCACGTTTTTATTGTTGTACCCGGTTAGAGCAAAGGGTGTGCCAGCAATAAAAATCAGGTGAATAGAGCCTGATAAAAAATCTATAAGCTATTGTTTAGAATAATTTTTATTTTTTAAACTTGTTCTTTTAAGCAGCCGAATTGACTGTCAGTTTATCAATCGATGTCTATTTCAGAGGGTGATGAAATGATGAGGTAACCCGCCCTGCCTTATGATTTCAACAGGCAACTGAAGCCTGCGAGCAACCTGCAAAAAACATTTTTGTGCAGCTTTGCACATCGAGCATTGAAATTTGTCCTGCACTATAGTCACATGAAAAAAGACAACCCTGAACGGGACCGATTTTCAGAACACCTGACTGTTTTGAGAACCTGCCTGGCACGGGTTGAACTGCAAGCACCCATTACTCTAAAAATAATACAGCGGTATCTTAGATGGACACAGACACACCTTCGGCCACCCGGCCGGATGACTTAATCAGTCAGATTCAGTTTGCCTATAAAGACGGCAAAATCTGGCTGGATGAACAGCGCATGCTGCTGATTCATGCAACAGTAATGGGTTCTCTGCGTAAAGAACTGATCACTACCATGGGCATTGAGCGCGCCCGCGGATTCCTGATGCGCTTTGGCTATCAGTCCGGCATGAAGGATGCCGAGCTGGCGCATAAACTCCGGCCCGAAATCTCCAGCGCCGAAGCCTTTATGGTTGGTCCGCAGCTGCATGCACTGAAGGGCATGGTGCGGGTTGAGATGGAACAGCTGGATTTTGATATTGAGAAAAAACAGTTCTTTGCCAAGTTCAACTGGCATGACTCCTACGAGGCCGAGGTCCATCTGGCTGAATTTGGCACCGCCGCCGAACCGATCTGCTGGACGCTGCTGGGTTACGCCAGTGGCTTCACCTCCTACTACATGGGACAGAAAGTCTTTTTTAAAGAAACCCACTGTGCCGGTTGCGGTGATACTCACTGCAGCATTGAAGGCAGACCCGCTGATGAATGGGAAGATAAAGAAGAACTTGAACGCCAGCTGCTGCCCGACCCCATTATCGAAGAACTCTTTGCCCTGCGTTATGAGGTCAGTACCCTAAGAGAAAACATGCAACTCATGCGCTGTCCGGCGGATGATCTGCTGTTTAATTCAGTAGGTCAGTCAGAGGCATTTAAGAATGTCTGTCGACTGATCCAGCGCGCCTCTGACAGTACCGTCACTGTGTTGCTGCAGGGTGAAACCGGTGTAGGTAAAGAGGTGGTTGCCCGCGGCCTTCATCAGAGTAGCCCTCGGGCTGACAAACCCTTTATTGCGGTGAATTGTGCCTGTATCCCGCCGGATCTTATCGAGGCTGAACTGTTTGGCGTGCGTAAAGGCGCCTATACCGGTGCCACAGAATCCCGCGAAGGTAAGTTTGAGCGGGCGCATGAGGGCACCATCTTTCTGGATGAAGTGATCGAACTCAGCCCCCGCGCGCAGGCCTCCCTGCTTCGCGTTATTCAGGAGGGTGAGCTGGAACGTGTCGGGGGTACCGAGACCCGCAAAGTGGATGTCCGCATCGTCGCCGCCACCAACGAAGACCTTGCCCTGGCGGTAGAACAGGGGCGGTTCCGTGCGGATCTTTTTTACCGGCTGAATGTGTTCCCAGTGAATATCCCACCCCTGCGGGAACGCAAGGAAGATATACCCCTGCTGGTTGATCACTTCCTGGAGAAATATCACACCAAATACAACAAAAAGACTCAGGGCGTCTCCGACAAGGCGCTGGATGCCCTGCTCCACTATAAATGGCCGGGCAATATCCGGGAGCTGGAGAACATGATGGAGCGCGGGGTGATCTTAACGGACAACAACCGCAGCATCGATATGTATGCCTTCTTCCCCTCTCTGGTGGAGCCTACCCACCCGCTGCGGGTGACTGCATCCACCGGTGAAGTGCAGGATAACGTCAGTCAATCCACCGCAGGTGATGATCTGATCGAACAGCTGATCAATGCTTCGGTTAACCTCGATCAGCTCGAGTCAGATCTGTTGCAACGTGCGATGGATAAAACCGAAGGCAATATCACCCAGGCCGCAAAACTGCTGGGCATTACCCGTCCGCAAATGGCCTACAGGCTGAAAAAAACCGAATCTGCCAGCTGAGGAACCTGCAAACAAGTCCCAAACTCCTCAGACTACCAGAACGTTTCAAGGCAACGATTACAGGCATGCTGGTTGCCTGTCGAAAATCGTTAACAAAGAAATTGATCGTTCTGTTAGTCCCGCTGGGTGGGCATTAAATCCCCTTCCTGCTTTGTCAGGCAGCTTGAAAAGGACTCGTCATTCCACTTCGCTACCTTTCGCGCATTAAGTCGATTTACTACCCACTGAGAAATTTGGGACTTATTCGCAGGTTCCCTAATCATTTGCCACAGTCTGAAGCAGCAGGCTGTGGCGATTTCATCAACTCGTTAAATTTACAAAACCTATTTAATCATTTAATCAGGTTCAGCTGTTTTTCGTTCCGATTCAGCAAAGCCTTCAAATCCCACCTTCGTACTCGAAATAAAATTTATCCATTTATATTCAATAGCTTAACAACAATATCCGCACTTCTTTATTAACAGCACCCACGCTGGCACACCCCTTGCAAAAACCGGTTAAACCATAAAAACAACAATCGGTTTATCACTATGCAGATCATGACAACGGAATTTTGTGGGCCGTTTCAGCCCTTCCGTATCCAGGTCACTAACAGAGATCAGGAATTTCTCTGCCCTGCCGGCAGCAACCTGCTCAAAGCGATGGAACGCAAAAACAGCGGCTGTATTTCAGTTGGCTGTCGTGGTGGCGGTTGCGGACTGTGCAAAATCCGCGTCGTTCAGGGCGAATTTCACAGCAAACGCATGAGCAAAGCCCATATCAGCGATGACGACCTGGAACAGGGTGTTGTGCTTGCGTGCCGTATCTCTCCCGCCAGCGATCTGGTGATTGAATCCGATCAATATCAACCTCCCGTCGCCGGGTAATCAGGTGGCTGCGGGTAAACGACAAAAATAATAAACAGAGGAACTTAAGATGAAAAAAGGTGTGATGCGTCCCGGGCATGTCCAAATCAGGGTATTAGATCTGGATGAAGCCGTAGCTCACTACACGGATCTGGTGGGTCTGACCGAAGTTGACCGTGATGATCAGGGCCGTGTTTATCTCAAAGCCTGGACAGAGGTCGACAAGTTTTCTGTCGTGCTACGCGAAGATGACACCCCCGGTATGGATTATATGGGCTTTAAATGTCTGGACGAAGCCACGCTGGATACGCTGCGCGGCGCACTGATTGAATATGGCTGCACCATTGATGATATCCCTGCGGGCGAACTGAACGACTGCGGTCGTCGGGTCCGTTTTACCGCACCAAGCGGCCATAACTTTGAGCTGTTCGCTACCAAAAAACAGCTTGGCACAAGTGTGGGCAATCACAACCCTGAAGCCTGGCCACGTGATTTGAAAGGCATGAAAGCACAGCGTTTTGATCACTGCCTGCTGTACGGCGTTGAACTGGAAAAAACCCTGAATCTGTTCCGCGATGTGCTGGGCTTTGATCTGGTTGAGCAGGTTATGACCCCGGACGGTAAACGTGTTGCGCAGTTCCTTACCGTCAGCATGAAAGCCCATGATATCGCGTTCATCGATCATCCGGAGCCGGGCAAATTCCACCATGCCTCTTTCTATCTGGAGACCTGGGATGACGTACTGCGTGCCGGTGACCTGCTGTCCATGACCGACACTTCAATTGATATCGGTCCGACCCGCCACGGTATCACCCACGGCCAGACCATCTACTTCTTTGATCCGTCTGGCAACCGCAACGAAGTGTTCTGCGGCGGTGATTATTTCTATCCCGACCATGAACCTATCACCTGGGATGCTGAAAAACTGGGTAAGGCGATCTTCTATCACGATCGCGAACTGAACGAGCGCTTCCTGACTGTATTGACCTGAAGCCTGACCAAAAAAATGTCTGCTGTCCCCGCCACAACGGAGGCAGCAGGCAAGGAACACTATTGCCTGAACTAAGCAGTCAGTCGCGTGTTTTTGAAAAAAGAGAGCGTTATGAAAGAGTTTAAACATTTTATAAACGGCGAATTTGCAGCCTCCGCCAGTAACAGCACCTTTGAGAACCGCTGTCCGGTAGATAACAGCCTGATCGGTATGGTGCATGAAGCGGGCCAGGTGGAAGTGGACGCCGCAGTTGCCGCCGCCAAACGCGCGTTGAAAGGTCCCTGGGGCAAGATGACTCAGGCGGAACGCATCAAACTGCTGGATAAGGTCGCTAACCGAATCAACGAACGTTTTGATGAATTTCTGAAAGCCGAGTGCCTCGATACCGGCAAACCGGAAAAGATCGCCTCGCACATCGATATCCCCCGTGGTGCCGCCAATTTCAAAGCGTTTTCTGAGACTCTGGCCAATCACCCGACAGAAGCTTTCAAGCTGGATACCCCAGATGGCAGAAGCGCGCTGAACTACGGCCACCGTACACCCAAGGGCGTGATTGCGGTGATCAGCCCATGGAACCTGCCGTTGCTGCTGATGACCTGGAAAGTCGGTCCGGCGCTGGCCTGTGGCAATACGGTTGTGGTTAAACCCTCAGAAGAAACCCCGGCCACCGCCACCCTGCTGGGTGAAGTGATGAACGAGTGCGGCGTACCGGCGGGCGTCTATAACGTGGTGCATGGCTTTGGCCCGAACTCTGCAGGTGCCTTTCTCACCGCACATAAAGATGTGGATGCCATCACCTTTACCGGTGAAACCCGCACCGGTGAAATCATCATGCGTGCTGCCTCAGTCGGTCTGCGCAATATCTCGCTGGAATGCGGTGGCAAAAACCCCTCCCTGGTATTTGCCGACTGCGATATGGACAAAGCCATCGAAGGCACCATGCGTTCAGCCTTTGTGAACTGCGGTCAGGTCTGTCTGGGCACTGAGCGTGTATATGTGGAACGCCCAATCTTTGATGAGTTTGTCAGCCGCCTGAAACAGGGCGTTGAAAAACTGAAACTCGGCCGTCCGGAAGATCCAGACGTGGACTTTGGCCCGCTGGTCAGTCTGGAACACCGGGACAAGGTGCTCTCCTACTACAAGCTGGCAGAAGAGGAAGGCGCCAACGTCATCATCGGTGGTGGTGTGCCTGAGATGGGCGCCGAGCTGAATGCCGGTGCCTGGGTCGAACCGACGATCTGGACCGGCCTGCCGGATGATGCCCGGGTAGTGAACGAAGAGATCTTCGGCCCCTGCTGCCATATCCGCCCGTTTGATACCGAAGAGGAAGCGATTCAGCTGGCTAACGATACCCGTTATGGCCTGTCCGCCACCATCTGGACCGAAAACAGCTCCCGCGCCTCTCGCGTAGCCGAGCAGATGGAAGTGGGTCTGGTGTGGGTCAATAGCTGGTTCCTGCGTGATCTGCGCACCGCGTTTGGTGGTGCCAAGGAGTCCGGTATCGGCCGTGAAGGCGGTGTTCACTCGCTGGAGTTCTACACCGAAACCAAAAACATCTGCATCAAGCTGTGAGTCGAAGAGCATGACATCTCTGACCCCTGACAACCCTGAACTTGGCACCCAGCTCGATGTAAAGGGTGTGCAGACCAACCTGCATGATCTGGGTACAGGTCATCCGGTGTTTCTGTTCCACGGCTCCGGACCCGGCGTTACAGCCTGGGCCAACTGGCGCCTCAGCCTGCCGGTACTGGCACAGAAACGCCGGGTACTGGCACCGGATCTGCTCGGCTTTGGCTACACCCAGCGCCCGGCTGATAACCAGTACAACATGGACCGCTGGGTGCAGCATGCCGTCGATATCCTCGACACGCTGGATATTCAACGGACCGATCTGATTGGCAACTCCTTTGGCGGTGCGCTGGCACTGGCACTGGCCGTGCGTCATCCCGAACGGGTACGCCGTCTGGTGCTGATGGGCAGCGTGGGCGTGCCCTGCGAACTGTCAGCAGGTCTGGATGCCGTCTGGGGTTACCAGCCGTCGATTGAGGCAATGAAATCCATGCTGGATGTCTTTGCCTATGACCGCACGCTGGTCACCGATGAACTGGCAGAACTGCGCTATCAGGCCAGCATCCGGCCCGGTTTTCAGGAGTCGTTTTCCGCCATGTTCCCGGCACCACGCCAACGCAGGCTGGATGCCATGGCCAGTGATGAGCAGGCCGTGCGCGCCCTGCCCCATGAAGCGCTGATCATTCATGGCCGGGATGACCTGGTGATTCCGCTGCAGACCAGCCTGACCCTGCATCAGTGGCTTGAACGCTCGCAGCTACACGTCTTTGGCCGCTGCGGTCACTGGACCCAGATTGAACACACACAACGCTTTAACCAGTTGGTTTCCGACTTTTTGCGCGAAGCCGACCTAGCAGAAGATGAGAACACACAATGAACAAAGAACTGATACAGCAGTGTGGCGATGAGCTGTATGAGGCGCTGACCGGTTGTCGCACCCTGCGACCGTTTACTGAGCGCTTCAGTGATATCACCATCGAAGATGCTTACCACATCTCCCTGCGCATGGTTGATCGCCGGGTTCAGGCCGGCGCCAAGATCATCGGTAAAAAAATCGGTGTCACCTCCAAAGCCGTGCAGAACATGCTGAATGTGCACCAGCCTGATTTTGGTTATCTGACCGATGATATGGCCTTCAGTCAGGGCGAAGAGATGCCCATCTCCGAGCGCCTGATCCAGCCTAAAGCGGAAGGTGAAATTGCCTTCATCCTGAAAAAAGACCTGATTGGCCCCGGCATCACCAATGCCGATGTGCTGGCTGCGACCGATTGCGTCATGCCCTGCTTTGAGATTGTCGATTCCCGCATCGAGAACTGGCAGATCAAGATTCAGGACACCGTGGCAGACAACGCCTCCTGCGGCCTGTTTGTACTGGGAGATAACGCCGTCAGCCCAGCGAAGGTAGACCTGTCTACCTGCGGCATGGTGGTTGAGAAAAACGGCCAGATCATCTCCACCGGTGCCGGTGCCGCCGCACTGGGCAGCCCTGTTAACTGTGTCACCTGGCTGGCCAACACCCTTGGTCAGTTTGGTATTCCGTTAAAAGCCGGAGAAGTGATCCTTTCCGGTTCTCTGGTACCGCTGGAGCCTGTTCAGGCAGGTGATTTTATGACGGTCAGCATCGGCGGCATTGGTTCTGCCTCTGTGCGCTTTACCTGATCTGGACAGATGTGAGGAAACAACATGAGCAATAAATTAAAAGCAGTGATCATCGGTCCAGGCAATATCGGCACCGACCTGTTGATGAAAATGATGCGTTCAGACTGGGTAGAACCAGTCTGGATGGTGGGCATCGACCCTGAATCCGAAGGTTTGAAACGGGCAAAAGAGATGGGCCTGAAAACCTCCTCTACCGGTGTCGACGGCATGATTGAACATGTCATTGAAGATGATATCCGTATCGCCTTTGACGCCACCTCAGCCTACGTTCACGCGGAAAATAGCCGCAAGCTGAACGAACTGGGCGTGATCATGATCGACCTGACCCCCGCGGCCATCGGTCCGTTCTGCGTACCGCCAGTCAACCTGAAACAGCACGCCGAACGGCTGGAGATGAACGTCAATATGGTCACCTGTGGTGGCCAGGCCACCATCCCGATGGTCGCGGCGGTCTCCCGGGTGCAGGAGGTGGAATACGGTGAGATTGTTGCCACTGTATCTTCCCGTTCCGTAGGCCCCGGCACCCGTCAGAATATCGACGAATTTACCCGCACCACCTCCGGTGCAGTACAGAAAGTGGGAGGCGCCAAACAGGGTAAAGCGATCATCATTATCAACCCGGCAGAACCGCCATTGCTGATGCGTGACACCGTGCACTGCCTGACCAAAGACACCCCTGATCAGGCCGCGATCACGGAATCTATTCACGCCATGGTGAAAGAAGTGCAGAAATATGTACCCGGTTACAAACTGGTGAATGGCCCGGTATTTGATGGCAACCGTGTCTCCGTCTTTATGGAAGTCGAAGGTCTTGGGGATTTCCTGCCGAACTACGCGGGCAACCTGGACATTATGACAGCCGCGGGCCTGCGCACCGCCGAGATGTTTGCCGAAGAAGCCGCCAAGGGCATTATCACCCTGCCGGCCCGTGGTTAAGTGGAGGAACAGAACATGAATTTACAAGGTAAAAAAGTCACGCTCCACGATATGAGCCTGCGCGATGGCATGCACGCCAAACGTCACCAGCTGTCACTGGACCAGATGGTCGCCGTGGCCACCGGTCTGGATGAAGCTGGAATGCCACTGATTGAAGTCACCCATGGTGATGGCCTAGGGGGTGCGTCCGTTAACTACGGCTTCCCGGCCCACACCGATGAGGAATACCTCAACGCCGTGGTGCCCAAGATGAAAAACGCCAAGATCTCCGCCCTGCTGTTGCCGGGTATCGGTACCGTTGAGCACCTGAAGATGGCCAAGGACTGTGGCGTGCACACCATCCGTGTCGCCACCCACTGTACCGAAGCCGATGTATCAGAACAGCACATCGGCATGGCCGCCAAAATGGAGATGGATACCGTTGGCTTCCTGATGATGGCGCACATGGTCACTCCCGAGAAAGTACTGGAGCAGGCCCGTCTGATGGAAAGCTACGGCGCCAACTGCATCTACTGCACCGATTCCGCCGGTTACATGCTGCCGGATGAAGTGAGCGAAAAAATCGGCCTGCTGCGTGCTGAGCTGAACCCCAACACCGAAGTGGGCTTCCATGGTCACCACAACATGGGCATGGCGATTGCCAACTCACTGGCGGCGATGGAAGCCGGTGCATCCCGTATCGATGGATCCGTTGCCGGTCTGGGTGCCGGTGCCGGTAATACGCCGCTGGAAGTGTTTGTTGCGGTGCTGGACCGTATGGGCGCTGACCACGGTATCGATCTGTACAAGATCATGGACGTGGCCGAAGACATCGTGGTGCCATTGATGGACCAGCCCATCCGCGTTGACCGTGATGCACTGACCCTGGGTTATGCCGGTGTGTACAGCTCCTTCCTGTTGTTCGCCAAACGCGCTGAAGCCAAATACGGCATTCAGGCACGCGACATTCTGGTGGAACTGGGTCGCCGCGGCACTGTGGGCGGTCAGGAAGACATGATTGAAGACCTGGCGCTGACCATGGCGAAAGCACGAGGACTGATCTGATGAGCAATAACCTGACACTGGAACAGATTCAGGGGCTGGCCGAGCACTGCGAAAAAGCCGAGCTGGAAGCCTATGAAATCACCAAAATCACTGATGATTATCCGGAGATGACCTACAAGGACGCCTTCGATATTCAATGGGAGATCCGCCGCCGCAAGGAAGCCCGCGGCAACAAAATCGTCGGTATGAAAATGGGCCTGACCTCCTGGGCCAAGATGAAACAGATGGGTGTCGAACAGCCCTGCTACGGTTTTCTGGCGGATTACTTCTCCGTTCCTGATGGCGGTGAGATCAAACATGATGAGCTGATCCATCCGAAGATCGAAGCAGAGCTGGCGTTTGTCACCAAGGCACCGCTGAAGGGTCCGGGCATCCATATCGGCGATGTACTGCGTGCCACGGATTTTGTGATGCCCGCCGTGGAAGTGATCGACTCTCGCTACAAGGATTTCAAATTCGACCTGAAAAGCGTGATTGCTGACAACTCCTCCTCCAGCCGTTTCATCTCCGGTGGCACCATGGCCAAACCGGAAGATCTGGACCTTAAAAATCTGGGTGTGGTGATGGAGATTAACGGTGAAGTGGTTCAGCTGGGTGCCGGTGCAGCGGTGTTGGGCCATCCGGCCTCTTCGGTTGCCATGCTAGCCAATATGCTGGGCGAGCGCGGCGAAGAGATTCCGGCAGGTACCTTTATCATGATCGGCGCCATCACGGCGGCGGTGCAGGTGAATAAAGGCGACAGCTTCTGCGTCCGTTATCAGGATCTGGGTACCGTCAGTGGCCGGTTCGTCTGATCAGACCAGTGTGACAGACACTGCCCAGCGCAGTGTCTGCCAGCCCGGTGACGAAGGCCCGGTCACCGTTAGTATCTCGCGCCGGGTCAAACCCGGCCGGGAATCTGACTATGAACAGTGGATCTCCGGCGTCATAGAAGCGGCAGGTGAATATCCCGGTCACCTGGGCACCAGTGTGCTCCGGCCGGGCCCGGCCACCCGCCATGAATATGTGCTGATCTACCGTTTCGACAATTACGAGCACTGTCAGCAGTGGGAACAGTCCTATCTGCGCAAGCAATGGCTGGATAAGCTGGAAGGCATGACCGAAGGTGATGCCACCACCGTGCGTGGTACCGGTCTGGAATTCTGGTTTGACCTGCCGGAACTGCCCGCCCACCAACCGCCCTCACCTGCCAAGATGGCACTGGTGCTGGTTGTGGTGGTGTTTGTCCTGATCATGGGCATTAACCTGCTGTTCAAACCCTGGCTCGACCTGCTGCCCTTGTGGCTGCACACCCTTCTGGTCGTAATTGGACAGGTATTACTCATGACCTATGTGGTCATGCCCAGAGTCACCAAACTACTGAAAAACTGGTTATTTAAGCGGTAAGAGGATCAAACCATGCCGATCGCACAGATCAACATTATTGAAGGTCGTTCAGATGAACAGAAAGAACGGCTGATTGCAGAGATGACCGATGCCATTGTCCGGGCACTTGATGCACCCCGCGAAAGCGTGCGGGTGCTGATTAATGAGATGCCAAAACAACATTTTGGCATTGCTGGACAGTCGGCGAAAAAACTCGGACGCTAGTTCTAATGAGCAACTCTACGGAGACAAATGGCAGGCCCTCCGTTTTTTCACCCGGCATTTGCCGGGTGTTTTTTATTGTTTAGTAGCTGGGACGAGTAAATTGGCATCAAATCGGCTAAAAAATGAAAAAATTGTCAAATATATGCATAACCATATCAATAACGACAGGACTCAAAAAACACACAGGTTATTGAAAAATAATAAAATTCACAACAACATTAGCCTCCTTAGCCAAACTCCAAAAATGATATAGAATACGAGATCAATAGGATCACACTAAGGACAGTAGCAATGAGCATGCAGTTTCTTCCTGGTTCACTTGAAATCGATAATGACCCCTATGACCTTGAACTGTGGGAACATCTATCGAATTTGCTTGCAAAACAGGAAGGTTATTGTGCATACAAAATTCCAGTTCTCGGTACGACTTCATTATCCGAAGTTCCTACTTTTGTTGTCGTAACAAAAGAGTCCGGTATTTTTCTGATTGATATATGTCATGAAAAAGTAGTGGGTTTTGAGGAAGATGGACGTGTTTGGAGAACTGTTGATTCCGTAACGTATTCACGGGATATAGTCCTAGAGCTTTACAAAGATGAAATTGAAAGCAGACTTAAGAGATCACCAAATCTTTACAGTAGGAAATATAAAAATCAAAAAGTTCCAGTTAATTGTTTGATTATCTTTAGGGATAATTCACCCGATGAACTAGAAAAAATCAATTACAACGATTATGTTTATTCAGAAACAACTACTCGTGAGTCCTACTCAAAAGATCTCGCAAAGTTTTTCACCGATAATCATGCTTGGGACGGAACAGATCAACAGTTTGATGATATTCTTAGTCTAATTGAGGGGACATGGGGTTATAGAGACCTTTCTGAAACTTACGATAAAGCTAAACAACCATCGACAATCAATGATTTCATTCAACTTTCTTTGCAAAGAACTTTTAAACAAGACGAAGCTCAACGCCAAGTATCTATGCAAATACCAAATGGACCTCAACGAATAAGGGGTCTAGCAGGTACAGGAAAGACCGTAGTTTTATCTCTTAAAGCTGCACTGACTGCTCTTCGCTTCAAAGATTTTAAAATTTTGTATCTTTTTAACACGCAAAGTTTGTATCACACTATTGGCAAACAAATTGGAGATTATTATGCCAAGGAATCCAAGTCCAGCCTACCCTCTGGTGTTATAGATATACTTCATGCTTGGGGAGGTAAAACTTCAGGGGAAGGGTTATATTCGAAAACTTGCGCTGATTATGGGATAACACCACTTACTTTAAGAGATGTTAGAGGAAGCAATGATGCTCTCTCTGCAATTTATAAAGATCTAGACAATAAAATTGGGGATAATATCACCCCTATATATGACATGGTTTTGATAGACGAGGCTCAAGATTTTCCGAACGAAGTTTTTGAAGTTGTATATAAGCTCACGAAAAACCCAAAAAGAATCGTAGTCGCATATGACGATTTTCAGTCATTAAAATCAATAAAAATTCGTGAATTTTACGAACTATTTGGAACGCATAAAGATGGGACACCTAGGTTTAGCCAAGATGCACTAGAGGGCCAATATGTAGGAGGGATAGATAAAGATTTCGTTTTACCCAACTGTTATCGTAATCCCCGTAATATTTTAATGATAGCTCATGGTATTGCTTTAGGAATTGCTAGAAAAGGTGGTGTTGTTGACAGTGTAGATAGAGCATCAGACTGGAAAGCTCTTGGTTATCAGATTAATTCTCCTAAATCAAAAAGCACTTTTTCAGCTGGTGATGAAATTGAGGTTGAAAGACTGTCTAAAAACAGTACGAACTTATTAGAGAATCTACTCACTGAACAATCAAAACTGCCTAACAAATTGATTCAAATAGAAAAATTTAATACAAGGGAAGAAGAAGCTGATTATATTTCAAATAAGGTTTACGACTTAATTGAAAACCAAGATGTAAAGGCTCATGACATATTTGTTATAGCAATTGACACAAAAAATTCAGAGAATTTCTTAAAAGATATACGATCCAAGCTTAACAGTGTTGGTATAAAATCCATTATGCCAGGATTTGTTGAATCAAGCAGACATTTCTTTGAGCAAGATTGCGTAGTACTTACTACTCCATTCAAGGCAAAAGGCAACGAAGCCAATATCGTTTTTGTAGGAAATTGTGAGCAGGTAGTGCAAGATACAACTTTCCGCAAACGAAACTCTTTTTTTGTATCAGTAACTAGATCTAGGGGCTGGTGCTATGTTTCCGGCATTCAAGATGCAATGAACACCTTGTTAGCAGAAATTAATAAAATACAGTCTGAATTACCTAAATTTAAATACATAAGACCAAGTGACAATCAAATTGCCAGAAGGAGACTTATACTTTCCAAGTCTGATTCCGGGAGTGAATTAGCCCTAGAAAATCTGAATAAGCTTGTTGAAGAGAACCCTGAACTTTTAATAGAGCATTTAGAGCAACTAAAGTTCAACATAACAAGGGAAAGCTAATTTAAATGGATTTTAATACAGTAAAAAGAGGATTGGATAATATATCATCTTTATACTCATCAATGTTATTGGAAGACAATTTCTTAGCACATGAAAAAATCGTCAGCTGGAAAGGCCATCGACCAGGAATTTTAAAAAACATAGTCTACGCAGCCGAATATCAAAAATTACTCGACGAAAAACAGTACAGTTTTCTTTTAAAGGATAACTCATTTTTTCAATTCTATTATGAATGGAAAGACGAAAAAATCAAATCAGCAAGACTTTGCTACTATCCGGCACCAGTGAAGATTAATGGAACTCTTGATAATCTAAGAGAGCTTGCTGAAGAAAGTGGAATTGACTTAATTCAAGAAATATATTTCGGAGCAGAAACTTGGGTAGATTTAGGCATTGATGTTGTTAATACGTCACATATTCGGCTTGACTATGACTCAAATGTAACGTCTCACTCAAAATGCCATTTACAATTTGCTTCCTTCAACTGCTTCAGAATTTCTAGTTCAGTATTACTAAACCCATTTATTTTTTTTGAATGGATATTCATGCACATAAATACCGGCGCTCAAAAAGAAATATCCAATAAAAAAACTTATCCTAGCATTGCAAAAGTCCACTACAGAAAGAACTCTGAAATTGATGTTTTAGAAAAAGGACTCCCTATGCTTAGCATTAAAAAATGAAAAAACCACCCCAAATAATTTATTTTCATTCAAGACCTCATTAAATATAGGTTATTATACGTAATGATGATTTGCATTTTATTCTTTAAATATCTTCGCTAACAACCGATAACTTTCGCAGCGTTTGGCAAAGTCCCAGGTTACGGCGACGATCAGTGCTTCTTCCACATCGTAGTAACCCGCCTGTTGTTCCAGCTTTTCACGACATTGCATCGGCGTGCCTGTGATCATCGAATCGCGGGTTTCTTCGAAATATGCCTGATCAGAAACAGGGAGTTGTTTTACCCGGTCCAGACAGATTTCGGGCGGTAATAAACCCTCGCGAATACCATGACGAAACGCCAACACTTTCCAGTAGGCGTGGCTGGCGGCCAGATGCCGTGCCTCTTCTGCGGTGTCGGCACAGATTACCGCATTGGCGATCATCGCCGCCGGTGCTTTGAGTGGGCTTTTGCTGCGTCCTTTAAACTGTGCGCAATAGTGACGAATGATCTCGGCAGAACGATGTTCAGTCCCGATAAACAGAGCCAGCACAAAACCCAGCCCATAGTGCGCGGCCATCTCAACACTGCCGCTGCCGGAGCCTAACGCCCAGACCTGAGGCACTGAGCCACCCTCTGGCGTGGTAGTCAGTTCACGCCCAGCAATGCCTTCAGCGGCTCCGTCCAGAAAGGCGATCAACTGCTCTACCCGGTCAGGAAAGATTTCAGCCCCGGTGGGGCGCCACGGAAACGCCAGCGCCTGACTTGAGAGGTCACTGCCACCGGGGGCACGGCCAAAACCAAGATCGATCCGGCCGGGAAAAAAGGCTTCCAGCGTGCGAAACAGTTCAGCCACGCGGTAGGGACTGTAATGGGACAGCATCACCCCACCGCTGCCAACACGAATCTTGTCAGTGGCGGCGGCGATACGGCCAATCACCATTTCAGGACAACTGCTGGCATAGCTTGGCGTAGCGTGATGCTCAGCGATCCAGTAGCGATGGTAGCCCTGCGTATCCGCAAGTTGCGCCAGCGCAACGGCATCGTTCAGTGCGAGAGCCTGGGTTTTGCCGTTATGGACCGGTACCTGATCAACAATACTTAACTTCATTAAGGTGTTTCCAGAATTCCGGCCGCTGCGGCTGCAATGGCATGGTCCTGCTCTGCCGAGCCACCGGATATGCCAATGGCACCGATTAACTGATCGAACTTCTGCAGCGGCAGACCGCCCGGAAAACCGATCAGGCCACCGTTGGTTTCAGCCATGCCAGTGAGGTTTTCATCGCGCATCAGCTGACCAAACACCCCGGTCGGAATTGGGAATAGCGCTGCGGTTCTGGCTTTTTTAATCGCCACATCCACAGAGCCCTGAAAACTGTTATCCATGCGAATAAAACCGGTTAACAGACCGGCACTGTCGGTGACCGCGATACAGACCGTGATCTTAAATTCAGTGGCCTGCGCCACGGCGGCCTCAATCAGTTGTTCTGCCAGGGCAGCGTTCATGCAGTTTGCTCCATTTTTTTCAGTCGATAGGCCAGTGTCGGACGGCTGATTCCCAGCACCCGGGCCGCCGATGAGATATTGCCGCGCCCCTGCTCCAGGGCATGTTCGATCAGACGCTCTTCTATGGCGTCCAACGAGCCACATTCCGCCAGCGCCTGATCAATCCAGTCTGACGCCGGCTGTGGCTCATTAATCGCCGTTGCTTCTATCAGGCGACCCTCAACAGAAACCACCTGACTGAAATCAGAATCAAAGCCGGGAAACAGTGATTTGGCACTGATCGCTTCACCATGGTCGGTCAGGATCAGGCCCCGTTCGATCAGGTTTTCCAGTTCCCGGACATTGCCAGGCCAGGCATATTCGCGCATCGCTTTCTGCGCCATATCACTCAGGCCAGACACCCGTTTGTTGTAATAGGCCTGATACTTTTCCAGAAAGTGTTCAATCAGCACCGGAATGTCTTCCTGACGCTCACGCAGCGGGGGAATATGGATTGGATATACATTGAGGCGGTAATAGAGATCCGCCCGGAAGCGCCCGGTCTGGATCGCCTCTTCCAGCGACTCATTGGTCGCGGCGATGATACGCACATTGACTGCACGGGTCTGGGTATCCCCCACCCGCTCCAGTTCGCCTTCCTGGATAACACGTAACAGGGATGCCTGTGCCCGGGGGCTGAGCTCGATCACCTCATCCAGAAAAATGGTGCCACCGTGGGCACGTTCAAATTTACCTTCCCGGGTATGGGTGGCACCGGTATAAGCGCCCTTGTTGACACCGAACAGCTCCGCCTCAATCAGATCCGGTGGAATCGCCGCGCAGTTAACCGCGACAAAGGGCTGCTCTCTGCGTTCGCTGGCATTATGAATACCCTGCGCCACCAGCTCTTTACCGACACCGGTTTCACCCAGCAGCAGTACACTGACATCCCCCTCAGCCGCCCGGGTCGACATGCTACATACATGTCGGTAGCCCGCGGATTTACCCCGCAGGTTGCCGAGTGTGGGTGCTGAATCAACCTTGTGACGCAATACCGAGAGCTGAGACTGCAACTCATACAGTTCTTCAATGATCGGGCTGCTGACAAAATATTTACGATACTGATCTGCATCCTCCCAGGCGTCTGCCGGACGGCCGACCAGATGACAGGTCTCATGGCCACAGGCACGGCAGGAAGTTTCTTTGAACAGGATTTCCTGGCCAAGAATGTTGCTGGTAAAAGCACTGGCATGCCCCACCAGACTCCAGCAGCCGGGTTCGTCGATCAGACCCAGCTCGGTTCTGAACATCTCGGCTTCATAGGATTCAGATAACCGGTACTCCGCGATAAATTCATGCACTGGTTCGATATGCAGACGGTCCTGCTCAATGCGCACCATGCCCTTGAGGCTGTCGAGTGCAAAACCGGCTTTCAGCAGTTCAAGTGGGGAGGCATTAGGAAACAGACGTCGGGCCAGTAGTGCATCTTTCTGGCCAAGGCTGTAGCCAAGGCGCATAAAAAATCCTTTAGCCCGTTCAAGGCCAACGGTTTCTATCACCTCTTTTCGGAAAGTAGCCAGGGCGGCCATTTGCAGCATGACCATGCGTTGTTCACCGAACCAGACAGTGCCATCCCGTTTCTGAAAACGGATCTGGTGACTCAGGGCAGGCTCGTCGATGTGCAGGTGGTGACTCATTATTATTCCCCCGCGGAGTTAGACGGCCATCAGTCTATTTGATTTCATAAACAGAATTTAGTATCTAAAATGGAAGTCAAAATCCCATTTATGGAATTGATAAATGAACTATCAGGATCTTTATCTGTTTATTCGCATTATGGACAGGGGCAGCTTCAGCGCTGCAGCGGACAGTCTGGGCATGCCGCCCTCTACCCTGAGTCGCCGGATGCAGCAGTTTGAAGAATCGCTGGGGGTTAAATTACTGCATCGCAATCCACGGCATATTGCCCTGACCGAGGCCGGTGAAAAGTTTTATGCTCGCTGTCAGCCGCTGTTTGATGAGCTGGACACCAGCCTGCAATCCATTGAAGGCGAACTCTCTTCGCCCACAGGCCTGCTTAAAATCACCGCGCCGGTCGCACTCGCAACCGAACTGCTGGATGACTGGTTTTTTGAATTTATGCAGCAGTATCCGGGTATTCGACTGCAACTGATTCTGAACAACCGCAATATCGACCTGCTTGAGGAGGGTATTGATCTGGCGTTCAGGATTGGCGATATCACCCTGCAGGACTGGGTTCGGCGCCCGCTGTTTACCTCTCAGTTTCATCTCTGCGCCAGCCCAACATTTATTGAAAGATTTGGCCTGCCCGAACACCCCGGTGAACTAGAACGTTTCCCGCTGATTGTGACCGCGCGCTCGCCGCAGTGGCAGTTCCGAGATGCCGAGGGCAATCTGGTTCAGTTAACGCCGCAGGGACATCTGCATGTGGATGAGTTACGCACCGCCGCCAATGCGGTGTTACAGGGTATCGGCCTGGGCAATTTACCGCGGTATGTGATCAAGCAGCATCTGAGCAGTGGGGAACTGATTTCAGTGATGCCTGACTGGAAACCACTGGGCCGGGAAGTACAGATGCTCTATCCGCACCGAACCTATATGCCGCTGAAGGTGAAACTGCTGGTGGAATTTATTATGGAGAAAACGCGCAGCCTGAAACTCTAGTGTCAGACGGACGCCTGTAAACGCCAGAGGTCCAGATCAGTCTGGGTATCAATATCAATCGCCGCATGTTCAAGCGCAACTGTGATGACCGGTTCATCTGGATTATTCAACAGCGACCTGGCCCCCTGATCACCCGTTAACTGTTTCAGTTGGGCAAAATAGCGTTGCGGGAAGATCGCGGGTACACCCCGACGACCGGAATATTCAGCACAGACCATGTTTTCCCCGTTGAACTGCTGCAGCAAAGCCTGCAGATCGGCAGAGTGCAGCGCGACCTGATCCGCCAGCAGCACCAGCAAACCATCATAACGCTCAGCCAGTTCATTCACCGCAAATGCCAGTGAAGCACCCAGTCCCTCATTCCATTGGGGATTGAATAGCAAGTTGACGCCGGGATGAGACGCTAACAGCGTGCGTATTTCAGCATCCCAGGCACCGGTGACAATATATACAGGGCCCGCGGCAACGCGCTCAGCAGTCGCCAGCGTATGCTCTAACAAACACCGGCCATTACCTAATGGGGCCAGTAATTTGCAGCCTTCAAAACGGCGGCTTTCACCGGCCGCGAGGATAAGAGTAGCGATACCCATCAGCCGGTCAGTATCCCACTGATTGAGTGCCCGGTGCCCTGCTCCAGCATGGCCTGACACTCTGCCAGGATCGACAGTGCGATTGTCTCCGGTAACTGACCACCCAGATAAAGCCCTGCGGGTCCGGCAACCGGTGTGCGTAAACGATCAACCGTGACGCCAGCCCGCTCAAGTACCTGCTGTTTACGATTGACCGGACCCAGTAAAGCCAGATAGCTGAGTGGATAATCGCCCAGCATGCGCAGCACTTCAGCATCCATGGAGATGTTATGGGTCATCAGTACCGCGGCATGAACGGTTTCCTGCCGGGCATACTCGATCAACTCGTGTACTGGCACACTGAGCAGGGTATCTGCTGTGCGGAAATATTCCTTGCGACCATTGGCCGGGCGCGGGTCCCACACCGTCACCCGCCAACCCAGCTCATGTGCAATGGCGGCCATCGGTCTGGCATCAATGCCGCCCCCTGCAATTAACAGGTGCGGCGGTGGTGTCACCGGTGTTTTCAGCCAGTTGCCCTGCTCTGTAATCATCAACTCGCCGGACTGGCGGCTGTAGTTCACACAGCTGGAGGGGTTCGCTTCAAAACGTGCTTGCACCAACCCTTTCTGATCGGGAATGGATTGAAAATAGTGACCACTGCCATGGGCCATCAAACAGCGGTACACCTCTGTCAGTTCCAGATAGTGATTCGCGGCATAGACCGGCTGCAGCAGAATATGCACGGTTCCGCCACAGCCGATGCCCAACTGAAAGGAGATGTCGTCTTCATCCGTGCCATCGTAGGAGATGGTGACGGCACGCCCTTCAAGGCTCACTTTGCGGGCATGGCGATGGATATCTGATTCCAGACAGCCACCGCTGAGCATACCCAGTTGCTGACCTTCGCTGCCAAACAGCATCATCGCACCCGCCTTCCGATAAGCAGGCCCTTCCGTGCGATAAACGGTGCCCAGCACCCAATCGCACTGATCTCGCTGTGGATACCACTGGCTCAGCAGACCAAGCAGATGATTTGACATCAGCAAAGCCCCGGTCAGGCCTTAACGGCGTCAGGCTTGATCGGCAGCTGGTAAAACCGCTTACCCGTCGCGGCTGCCAGTGCATTAGCGACCGCTGGCGCCAATGGCGGCACACCCGGTTCACCCACACCGGTTGGCGGTTCAGCCGACGGCACAATAAACACCTCAACCCTGAGCATATTATTGATCCGTGCCACCTGATAATTGTGATAGTTGGTCTGATCAACCTTACCGGCCGTCAGGGTGATTTCACTGTTGATCACCGGCCCCAGACCAAAGCCGATACAACCTTCCATCTGCGCTTTAATCACATCTGGATTGACGGCAACGCCACAATCCACCGCGCAGACAACACGCTCAACCTTATACTGGCCATTCGGCTGTACAGACACCTCGGCCACCTGAGCCACATAGGAATGGAACGATTCATGTACCGCCACTCCCCGTCCCCAGCCTTCAGGTAACGGCGCGCCCCAGTTGGCTTTCTCTGCCGCCAGCTTGAGCACACCCTGCCAGCGCGGGTGTTTTTCCAGTAGCTGCATTCGCAGTTCAACCGGGTCCTGCCCCAGTTGGCTGGCCAGCTCATCCATAAAGGTTTCAGCGGCAAACGCGGTATGGGTACTACCGACAGAGCGCCACCACTGCACCGGCACCTGTTTTTGGGTGGTGGTGAGTTCTACCTGCAGATTGGGAATGGCATAAGGCAGATTGGCGGCGCCTTCAACGGAGGTACCATCAATGCCATCTTTAATCAGGAACCCTTCAAAGGCACTGCCTGCAACCACGGACTGACCAACAATGTGCTGCTGCCAGGCCACAATTTTGCCCGCTTCATCCAGACCGGCCTGCAGACGGTGCACATAGATAGGACGGTAATAGCCCGCCAGCATGTCATCCTCCCGGCTCCAGACCAGTTTCACTGGCGTGCCCGGCTGAGTTTTAGCGATGTTTACCGCCTCAATCAGATAATCGGATTTTGGGTTGGCACGACGACCAAAACTGCCGCCCGCAAACAGCATGTTCATTTTGACCTGTTCGGGTTTGATATTAAGCAACCCGGCGATGGCCATCTGATCACCAGTATGGAGCTGTTCGCCGTTCCAGATTTCACAGCCCTGATCGGTCACTAACGCAACACAGTTAAGGGGTTCCATGGCTGCATGCGCCAGATAAGGGAAGGCATAAGTGGCCTCAATCGTCCGGGGTGCTGCAGCCAATGTGGCAGCAACATCACCTTCGGAACGGGCGACCAGTCCTGACTTCAAGGCCAGTGCTTTGTACTCGGCAATGATTTCATCACTGCCCTGAGTCATGGCTGCAGACTCATCCCACTCAATCTGCAGCAGCTCCCGTGCTTTTTTACCGCGCCAGTAATCAGACGCCACAACCGCCACGCCTTCCGGAATCTGCACAACGGATTTCACACCTTCGGCTGCCAGCGCTTTACTGGCATCAAAACTTTTTACTGTGGCGCCAAACCGGGGTGGATGTGCCACCACCGCCGTCAGCATGCCTTCAATCTGAATATCCTGGGTAAAGATCGCCGTGCCGTCGGTTTTGCCCACATCTTTACGGGTAACCCGTTTGCCGATCAGTTTAAATTGCGACGGCTCTTTCAGAACCACAGATTCAGCGTCCGGTACAGGCAGTTTTGCTGCCGCGTCTACCAGTTCACCAAACTGCGCTTGTTTACCGCTGCCCGCATGGCTGACGATACCATTACTGACCCTAATCTCGGAGACTGGCACCTGCCAGCTGTTGGCCGCTGCCTGCACCAGCATCGCTTTTGCGGTGGCACCGGCTGTGCGCATCTGCATATAGGCATTGGCGATGGCTGAACTGCCACCCGTGCCCTGAAACTCACCCCAGAGCAGGTTGTTATAGCGTTTTGCGTCCGCCGGTGCCGGTGCAGCATGAATCTGCGCCCAGTCGGCATCCAGCTCTTCAGCCACCAACGTGGCCAGACCGGTATAGGCCCCCTGCCCCATCTCCAGATGTTTCATCAGCACCGTGACCTGACTGTCTTTATCGATACTGACAAACGCATTGGGGGCGAAATCACCGGCGCTGTTTGTGGCAGCAGCTGTTTCACCGGCAAGCGCCATCCGGGTGGAAAAACCCAGGGTCAAACCGGCACCGACGCCGGTCATCAGTTTCAGAAAATCACGACGATTGGCCTGCAGAATCGGCTGATCATGAAAATACATACGACGCATGAAAATATCCCTCTAATCGTGAATTAACTGATCAACTCAGCAGCATGTTTGATGGCACTGCGAATCCGCACATAGGTGTTACAGCGGCAGATATTGCCGGACATGGCCGCATCGATGGCCGCATCATCCGGCTGTGGTGTTTTTTCCAGCAGCGCAATGGCCGACATGATCTGGCCCGATTGGCAATAACCACACTGGGGTACCTGATGCTCATTCCAGGCCTGCTGAACCGCCTTCGCCACCGGAGAGGCCAGCCCTTCGATCGTGGTGATTTTTTTGCCTTCGGCAAACTGTGCCGGGGTGGAACAGGACCTGACCGGCTGACCGTCCAGATGCACGGTGCAGGCACCACACATCGCCATACCACAACCAAACTTGGTGCCTGTCATCTGCAGGCTGTCTCGGATGATCCATAACAGTGGAGTATCGGGTGTGACGTCAACGGTCTGATCAACACCGTTTATATTCAACGTTACCGGCATAGTGGGCTCCCTTTTCTGGCGGCAGTGGGGTCTTTGAAGATTGTTAGCTATAAATAGTGGCCGCTTAGCCCGGTAAGCGTTATCGAAATAGTCCTTTTTGTTTGCACAAAACTCCGAAACAACCACCTGTATGTGTGTAAATTAGCCAACTGATGACATAATTCTCTGAAACCATTGCAGACCGTGCGGAGATAAATATGCCTTTTAAGTCTAAACTGGCGCACTCCATTGACCGTTTCGCACAGGAAGAAGGGGCCAACGAAACACCAATTGAAGGCCTGAAACTCTACCGGGCACGCAACAATGTGCCACGTCAGCCTGTGGTGTATAAACCCTCCATCTGTGCGCTGGTTCAGGGCCATAAGCGGGTCTATCTGGGCGATCAGTGTTACACCTACGACCCCAACCATTACTTGCTCAATTCACTGACCCTGCCCATTGAAGCTGAAGTCAATGACACCAGTCCTGAGCAACCCTATCTGGGACTCAGTCTTGAAATAGACACCAGCATGGTCAGCCAGCTGATGCTGCAGATGGATGCCTACAACCCGGCGGTACAACCCGCCAAACGGGATAATATTCTGGCGGCAGCCCCTCTCACCAGTCACCTGCTGCACTGTCTGGACCGTCTGGTGGGCATGATTGAATCACCGCAGGATTACGAGATTCTGGGCGAACACATCAAACGTGAGATTTACTATGAGGTGCTGAAGGGACCGCAGGGCGCTTTATTGCGTAACTGCGTCGCGAATCACGGTGGCGCCGTGCGCATCGCCTCGGTGATTCATTACATTGAAGCCAATTTTGACCAGACACTGGATATCGACACCATCGCCAGCGTGGCCCAGATGAGCCCGTCGGTGTTACATGAGCAGTTCAAAGCCTACACCTCGTTTTCGCCGATGCAGTTTGTGAAAAATCTGCGCCTGCACCAGGCACGCACAATGCTCTGCAGTGGCACCAAAGCCAGTGAAGCCTGTTATAAAGTGGGTTACAGCAGCCCCTCTCAGTTCAGCCGCGAGTTCAAGCGACTGTTTGGCCATTCACCCCGTGATATACAGCTACAGATGGCCAGCTAAACCGTTATGCAACTTGCCAATATGACACTCAGCGACTAGACGTTACTAGCATACTAAGCGTGGTTAATAACAATAAAGGTGTCTCATGAAAGCAGTTTACACAGCCTCGGTTACGTCCAGTGGTGGACGTGAGGGTCGCTCCGTCTCTTCTGATAAGCGTCTCGATATTAAGCTCAGCACGCCCGCAGAAATGGGGGGTGATGGCGGCCCTGGCACCAATCCGGAACAGCTCTTTGCGGCGGGTTACTCGGCCTGTTTTATCGGTGCGATGAAATATGTCGCCGCTCAGGAAAAACTCAAGCTACCCGCTGAACCTGAAATCACCGCCAGCGTCGGCATTGGTGAAAATCCCAAAGGAACCGGTTTTGCGATCTGCGTGACAATGGAGATCAGTGTGGTGGGAATGGAAACAGAGCTGCTTAAAGATCTGGTGGATAAAGCCCATCAGGTCTGCCCTTACTCCAATGCAACCCGGGACAATATTGATGTTGATCTGATTCTGGTTTAAATCTGTGCCGGGGCTAACCCGGCACATACCTTCTGGGATTATTCAGGCTTAACAAATTTCAGCGTCATACGGTCACTTTCGCCTATCTTCAGGAAATCCTCTTTGCCTTCATCACCGCCCCGCAGTGTTGGCGGTAGGCTCCAGACGCCATTGGGATGCATTGTGCTATCTGCCGGATTGGCGTTGACCTCCGATTGGGCCAACAGTCTAAAACCTGCCTGTTCTGCCATCCGCACCACAAACGAGGTATGCATATAGCCGCTGGCTTCCATATCCCCGGCCGGACGTGATTCTGGCAGGCGATGCTCGACCACGCCTAAAATTCCACCCGGTTTTAACGCGCGGTAAAACGCCTGGAACGCCGCCAGTACCCGTGCTTCGCCACCCCCACGCATATACCAGTTATGCACATTTCTGAAGGTCAGCACCTGGTCCGCACTCCCTTCCGGGGCAATATCAACATACTCAGGTGGATTAAAGGTGGTGACCTCCACCGCGCTGTAAAGCTCAGGCTGCGCATTGAGTTTATCGATAAACTGCTGGCGCGAATTACGGAAAAATGCAGCGGAGGAATCGGCATTAAACTGCGCCGCATAGAATTTCCCCTCGGCTTTAAGGTAGGGTGCAAGGATCTCGCTATACCAGCCTTTAGCGCCGGGCCAGATCTCAACCACCGCCATGTCAGGCTGTAGCTCAAAAAATTCCAGCGTTTCTTTAGGATGACGGTAGATATCCCGGCTTGATGAAGGGGCCCGATGCTCATTCTGAATAACATCCATCAGCGTTTCAGAAGCAACCGCCGGAGTAATCACCCCTGCAGCACTCATCAACAGGGCCAATCCCAACGTGTGGATTTTATGACTGTATTTTTGCCTCAGTGTATTCATGTAGCATCCTTTGTTGCTGATTAGTAATAGTCTTTTACTGATTTCACTTACTAAATACGCGGTTGGAATCGATCATTAATATGAGATGATAGTCGCTGTAACAGCCCCAATCCTCTGAGTAAATGATCTGTTTCACTATGTCCCTGCGCCCTATTCTGACAATGCTGCTGCTTTCGATCGCTTCTGCCTCACAGGCTGAACAGGTCTATGTGGCTGTCGCAGCAAATTTTTCTGCCCCCATGAAGCAACTTGCGGAATTGTTTGAACAGCAAACCGGGCATCAGGTTCATATTTCTGCAGGTGCTTCTGGAAAATTATTTGCGCAGATTCAGCAGGGAGCACCCTTCCAGCTGTTTTTTTCCGCCGATCAGACAAAACCTGCCACGCTGGAATCATTAGGGCTGACCGTACCTGATTCACGTTTCACCTACGCTATTGGCACCCTTGCCCTGTGGACGCCAACACCGGGGCTGGAAATGACCGCAGCTACACTTAAAACCGCTGAGTTTAACCATCTGGCGTTGGCCAATCCCAAACTGGCACCCTACGGCAGTGCTGCCATTGTGGTGCTTGATCAGTTGAATCTGGTGCGTCAAACCCAGCGCAAGTGGGTAATGGGTGAAAATATCAGTCAGACCTATCAGTTTGTCAGCACAGGCAATGCGGAGTTCGGGTTTGTCTCACTCTCGCAGATCCTGTTTAATGGCAAGGTAAAGGAAGGTTCGGTGTGGGTTGTGCCGCAGCATATGTATCCTGAAATTCGTCAGGATGCCGTGCTGCTGAAGTCGGCGGCTCAACACCCGGCTGCAAATGATTTTTTAGCGTTTATCAGATCGGCGGATGGCGCCGGTGTGATTCAACAATACGGTTATATCACGCCTGAGTAATCGAACATCATGATTCTGTCTGAAGCAGATATCTCTACGCTCTGGCTGACCTTACGGCTGGCTTCAGTCGTCACGCTGATTCTACTGCTTATTGGTACCCCTTTGGCCTGGTGGTTATCGCAAACCAGCTCCCGCCTGAAAGCCCCGATCAGTGCGCTGGTCAGTTTGCCGCTGGTGCTTCCACCCACCGTCATCGGCTTTTATCTGTTACTGGCCATGGGGCCAAATGGCTGGCTAGGTCAGCTCACGCAATCGATAGGACTAGGTACCCTGCCGTTTACTTTCTGGGGACTTGTGGTTGCGTCGGTGTTTTATTCCCTGCCCTTTGTGGTGCAACCGATTCAGAACGCGATGGAAGCGATGGGGTCACGCCCGCTGGAAGTGGCCGCAACGCTCAGGGCCGGACCAGTGGATCGGTTTTTTACCGTCACCCTGCCTCTGGCAAGACCCGGTTTTTTAACCGCCGCCGTGCTCGGCTTTGCCCACACGCTGGGGGAGTTTGGTGTGGTACTGATGATTGGCGGCAACATTCCGAATGAAACCCGCGTGGTCTCTGTGCAGATATACGACCATGTGGAATCTCTGAATTATGCGCAGGCACACAGCCTGGCAGGCCTGATGGTGGCAACCTCGTTTGTTATTTTGCTGACACTCTACCTGCTGCAGGCGCGCGGTAAGGCCGTGCCTTCTCTTGTGGGCAGTAAACGATGAATAACCAGATCAGGGTCAGTTGCCAGTTAGACCGCCGCACTATGGCCGGATCGGGTTTTTCATTATCCGCAGATCTAACCCTGCCAGCAGAGGGTATCACGGTGATTTTTGGCCCGTCGGGCTGTGGCAAAACTACCCTGCTGCGCTGTATTGCCGGTCTGGATCTGGCTGAAGATGCAGAAATCGTTGTTCAAGATACCATTTGGCAAGACCACAAGCGTTTTCTACCTGTGCACCAGCGCAAGCTGGGCTATGTGTTTCAGGAGGCCAGCCTGTTACCTCATTTAACAGCCGGAGGTAACCTGCGTTACGCCGCCAAACGCTCAGGCAAACCCCAGCCCGAACTCTGGGATCAGGTCGTGAACCTGTTATCCCTTGGCACTTTACTTGAACGTAAACCTGATCAGCTTTCCGGAGGTGAACGCCAGCGTGTTGCGCTGGCCCGGGCGCTGCTGTCACAGCCCAGCCTGCTGCTGATGGATGAACCGCTGGCCTCGCTGGACCTGCCCCGTAAACAAGAGATCCTACCCTATCTGGAACAACTGCGCAGCGCTTTCAAAATCCCGGTGATCTATGTCACCCATGCCATGGACGAAGTAACCCGCTTAGCGGATTATCTGGTACTGATGGATCAGGGAGAGATACAGGCTGCAGGCCCTGTCGAAGAGGTGTTAAGCCAGCCCAGCCTGGCCGCTTTTTTTGGTGATGAAACCAGCGTTGTGATTTCAGGCTGTATTGCGCAACGTGATCCCCAGTGGGGGCTGATGAAAGTCACGTTTGCAGGGGGCGATATCTGGATTAAGGATACTCACCAAGCGCTGGGTGATAGCGTTCGTCTGCGAGTTTTAGCGCGAGATGTCAGTCTGAGCCGAAGTGAAGACGTAGACAGCACGATACAGAATCGCTTGCGGGTAAGTCTGGTTGAAATCAGCGACACTCCAGATGCTTCAACGGCCATGTTGAGGCTGAAATGCGGGGATGTTCAAATCCTGGCCAGAGTCACTCAGCGGGCTATATCCAGCCTTGATCTGAAACTCGGTGAGCAACTCTGGGCCCAGATTAAAACCGCGGCTGTGACGTATTAAGTTAGCCCAGCAAATAGCATTCAGGGCATGTAGAGAGAGTCGTAAAACCCTTTCAATGTCAGGGTAATGGTTACCGGCTCTGCAGAACGGTTTTCCCAGTACCATCCATGTTCACCCGCAAAAGAGGCCTGGAATACACCGTGTGCCTCTGCGCGGGCATCCTCCATCCAGTAACGGGTGAAATCATCAGACGCAGCGTTAGGCTTCTGGCCATGCATGTCAAAATGAACCACGGCGGCACCCTCTGCCTGCCACTGATACACAAAGCCGTCACCCACTTCCATGATTGCTTTAAGTTCTGCGCCCTGTCCCGGCATCAGTACCAGTTGTGAGCGATCTTCGCGCCAGGCACTGCTGACCTCAACCTGATCCAGTTGCGCCTGAGACTCGATCACCACTTCAGCCGCCGCTGCGGGCTGGCCTAAAGTAAGCAGGCCCAGCTTTTCACCCAGCCCGGAGGGATCTTTGCCAAACTCAGCCGGCATCACCGCAACCAGCAAAATAATACCCGCCACCAGAGCTGCGCCCAGGGTTGTAACACCAAGCTGACGTGAGGTTGGTAACTGATCGTTTAGTTCTGAAATATCATGCATAAAATCACCTTAAACCGCGGTCAGATAACCGGTCAGTTGATACATCGCCAGTAAAAAGCCTGCACATAACAGCACAGTGTTCGCGGCGTACGCCTGACGTACAAAAACGGGCCGTTTACGCCAGATATCCATCAGCAGCACAATCCAGACAAGTGCAAGTAACTGCCCGATTTCAACACCGACATTAAAGGCCACCAGATTTACCAGTAATCCCTCTTCCGGCAGTTGGAAGTCCTGCAGTTTTGTCGCAAGGCCAAAACCGTGAAACAACCCGAAAAACAGCACCGCGCCTTTTTGATTTGGAGTGAAACCAAACCAACGCTGGAAAGCGCCGAGATTATCCAGCGCCTTATAGGCAACCGAAAGCCCGATGATGCAATCAATAAGATAGGCATTCAGGCTGATTTTAGTCAGCACACCGGTCAGCAGAGTAATGCTGTGTCCCAGAGCAAACAGCGTGACATAGATGCCTACATCCCTCAGCCGGTAGAGAAAAAACACCACCCCGGCAAGAAATAACAAATGGTCATAGCCGGTGACCATATGTTTAGCCCCCAGATAGACAAAGGGTAAGAAGGCAATGCCATCGACACTCTGCAGATAGGCTGCATCACTGCTGGCGACGCCGTGAGCGAATACCATTGTAGGAACACTGAGCAGCAGCAGAATAAACAGGCGGATTGAGCCTTGTGCGGTAAGTACAGGCATATACAACTTATTCTAGAAGACGTTATTTGTTACGCCGTTAATAGGGGGCCGGATTACAACACCCATACTGTGAGACGCGGATAGACGAGTCTAACGAAAGCTTTTCCTAATATAAAGGAGGTGGGGAAACCTAACGGGTCCTGCGCCAGAAGCGATTATCACGGATTGACATAATGACACCGTCAGGCGTGATGGTTTCCAGCACCAGATTCTTCTCAATCCGGTCGCCCTGTCGGTAGGTTGTATTATTGATGCGTACCATTCGCGAACCGGGCTGCTCAGCGTAAATATGAACACTGATATTCAGATCTGGCAGTTCATTCTGCAGGCTGGCCGATAGCTGGCGCTGATGCGGTATACCGTCGTAATAATCAACTTCCGCGCTTGTAGCTGGGCTTGTAGGTGCGGGCTTACTGTTCACAGCAAACACATTCGAGGCTGTTGTTTTTGCAGGTGTTGCCACATCCGTCGGTACTTTCTGCTCGACTACAACCCTATTCTCAGCCGCTGATGGTGTCTGAACTGACTGTTTTGTTTGGGCAACAGCATCCGCCACCGGAGCAGTATCCAGCTGTATCCCTTTCAGGGCATCCAGAGCATTGGTTTTGGGTTGGGATGGCGTTTTATTCTGTTCGACAGGCGCCTGAGCTTCCGGCACATTAACTGTCACCGATGGCGAAACCGTTTTCGCTTCAGGTTGCTCAGCGTCCGAAAAACCATAAAAAGCGATCAGCAACACAATCAGCACAAGTGCCAGCAACACACCGAAGTACCGCAAGTACCGACGGTCTGAACTGACTGGCCGGGTTGGAAATTCTGGTTGAGTCTGGAGATCAGGAACGCCGCCTTTTTGCCGGTCCTGATCTGAACGTTTGAGTGCATCCAGTATGTACGACATCGCTATTTCCCTGCAGCCAGCGTATGCAAAAGAGGCAGGCTGGAATCCGTGTGGGTATTGATCTGAATAATGGTATTCGGTCCCACTACACCATCAGGAACCAACCCCTGGCTGGACTGGAACCGTCTGACCTGGCGGACCAGACTGTCATCATAGATCACCGGTGGTTCGCTGAGAGGAGAGCGCCCTTGTACTGTCGCCAGATTCCGGTCCAGCCAGCTTACCATCGGGCCGGTACCGCCGGGTTGGAGAATGCCACTGTAATCCGTTGGTTTACGCCAGAGTACTGCAAACTGCCCCTCCAGCCATAAGGCCAGGTCATCCACACTGACTTTGTGTTTTTCGCCGGCCAGCAACAGTTCAGCCGTGTCATTGTTAAGTGCAGTCAGTGTGACAAAATATTTCTGCCCCTGAGCATTGAACAGAGAGAGCACCGCAGGACGGTTCAGTCTGGAGAGTTCCTCAAGGGTGGAAATAGAATAGAGACAGCGCAGCCCCTTCTCATCCGCAAAACGGCACACACTGGGATTATCGCGGGGATCATAATCAATGCCCCATAGTTTGAGCAGGTCCTGATATGCCGTGATTTGCGTCAGTGCCGCCTGTTCACTGTCGGACCATTGCCAGCTGGCAGGATTTGACAGAGTCACTGGCGTTGGCTCATCGACGACTGGCGCCACGCTTTCCGGCTCAGAAATTGCGGGAACGACCGGTGCTGAAGCGTTGAAATCCGTTGAATCTACCGGTGCCTGTACAAAAGGCAATGCAACTGCCTGCAGATCATCGATCAGCACCTTCCCCTGTGGTGTAAATCCAAGACCAATCAGGGCCAGAATAAACACACTGGCAATTGCCCATTTACTCAGCCCGGCAGATTTTCGCCCCTCATGGGTCGCATCCCCGCCAAACACCTCGTTTGCTGCCTTTCCTAAAGTATGCGTATGCACCTGATTTTCACGTTGCACATAGGTACCGAGCAGCGCGCGGTCACAGACAATATTCACCAGACGGGGAATGCCTTTGGTGAGATGAAATAAACGCTTAATGGTGGCCTGAGGAAAAAGCTGACATTCAACACCGGCAATAGAAAGGCGGTGCGAAATATACCCTGCCAACTCTTCCTGGCGCAGCGCACGCAGATGATACCGGGCCGTTATACGCTGATTGAGCTGTCTGAGTTCGGGCTTATTGAGAAGTTCCAAAAGCTCCGGCTGACCGATCAGAATGATTTGCAGCAGTTTGTGGGTGTTGGTTTCCAGATTTGTTAGTAAGCGGATGGTTTCAAGTACATCCACCGAAAGGTTCTGTGCTTCATCAATGATCAGCACGGTATGGCGGTTTTGACGATAATTCGCGAGTAAATGCTGATTCAGCGCATCCACATACTCTTTCATCTCACTGGCCGGTCCGTAACTGATACCCAGATCATCACAGATTGCCGATAACAACTCTTTAACGCTGTATTTAGGATTAAGGACCAATGCAACTTCAGTGGATTCAGGCAACTGCTCTAACAGGCAACGAGAGACAGTGGTTTTGCCTGTGCCTACTTCGCCGGTGAGCAGAATAAAACCACCATTGCTGCCAACTCCATACATCAGATGCGCCAGCGCTTCCCGGTGTTGTTCGCTCATGTAGAGAAAACGCGGATCCGGTGCGATTGAGAATGGCGCTTCCGAGAGCCCAAAATAGTTGTTGTACATCGTACCTCCCGGTACTGAAGTCGGGTCCTTTATCAAACTCAGTTTACATGCAAATTGTTAATTTCGCGGAACAAAAATGTTAAGCAACAATGTCTTGAAATATTTTATTAAAGTTTTCATTAAAATTTGTTCAACATTTGTACAGTTGTCTTGCGAATGTTTCAGTCGGCAAACAGCGACAGTGACTAATATACAAATATAGCCCCGCCTGTGACGGAATAGGCCGCCGCAGTACTTTGGTCAGGACGGTTACCATGAGTACTGAATTTTCAATCCTTCAGCCGGGTGATACCTCGGTACGCAAAGCGATTTATCTGGACCTTGCCGAGTATCACCAAAACGATATAGACACCTTCGATTTCTCAGATTGGGCAATTGACAGAGTGACCAGTCTGCAACAAGCCAAAGGGCATATTGATCACTACCCCTACCTTGTCGGCATGGTCTACCTGAGCAATTTATCAACCGAACAACATGAACAGATACTCTCGGTAATTAATGCTGATTCAGCTCGTAGCTGGATTGCACTGATAGAACACCGGGATCTGCTGGACAGCCATTTTCGTCGTCTGATTTACGAAAACTTCTATGATTACTTTACCCTGCCCCTCAAGGACAACTTCCGATTTCTGAAAACCGTATTGGGCCATGCCTATGGTGTCGCCTACCTACGCTCACTGGAGCAGGACGCGGTAGAGCAATACACCGAATACAGTGAAATGGTCGGCGCCAGTCAGCCAATCCGGCGTGTATTTGACGGTATTCGCAAAGTCGCCAGCGTTGAGGCGCCTGTTTTGATCAGTGGCGAAACCGGCACCGGCAAAGAGATGGTCGCCCGTGCAATCCACCAACGCTCTGAAATGTGCGACGGACCGTTTATAGCCGTCAACTGTGGTGCCCTGCCCGACACCCTGATTCATGCCGAACTGTTTGGTTTTGAAAAAGGCGCCTTCACCGGCGCCTATAAACGCAAGATCGGCAAGATAGAAGCGGCCCAGGGCGGGACCATTTTTCTGGATGAGATTGGCGATCTGCCTCTCGACCTGCAGGTGTATCTGTTGCGTTTCCTGGAGGAATCAACCATCGAGCGCTTAGGTAGCAACGAAACCCACCAGATAAATGCCCGCGTCATTGCTGCCAGTCATGTCAACCTTGAAGACGCTGTTGAACAGGGATTATTTCGTGAAGATCTGTATTACCGCCTGAACGTTTTGAATATTCAGGTACCGAATCTGGCTGAGCGTTTTGAAGACATTGAACTGCTGGCATATTACTTCTTCCGTAAATTTTCAGAAGAGTACGGTGCCTCTGCACAGGGTTTCACGCGTAAGGCTTTAATCGCGATGAATGGCCACAGCTGGCCCGGCAATATTCGCGAGATGATTAACCGAATCCGGCGGGCACTGGTCATGACTGAGAACCGTCTTATTACGCCGGGCGACTTGGGGCTTGACCCGGAACCCACCTCAGTCGACGTAGTCTCGCTGGATGAAGCGCGCCAGAAAGCCGAAGAAGTGGCGATTAAAAGCTCTTTGCACTACGCCCATAACAATATTTCAAAAACCGCCAAGATGCTTGGCATCTCCCGTGTCACACTCTACCGTCTGATCGACAAGTATGGATTAAAGTGACATCCGGGAAACACTAAAACTGTTGCGTCGAGTTTACAAAATGATTTTTCTACATAAATAACAAGAAAATTAAGTAATTGTAATAAATAAGCTTTTTTATTGTGGCGCAGTCTTTGCGACTAACAACAAGAGACAACCTACATAAAGTGTCAGGTCATTTATGAAAGAGCTTATACCAAAACACCCCCCTGCTGATTCCGATGAAGACACCTCTGGCAAAGTGGTTTCAGCACAGTTTCGTCCGCTTAACAGCCGTAGTGGCCGACGTAGCCATCACCGTAAACACGCAGCGAATGACCCCTTTATTGTCCTCTGGGACGAAATGGAAAACATGTCTCACGATCATTACTGAACTTCCCTTCCTATCTTTAGCTCCTACCAACTCCAGCTTCTTTTCTCCGTATTTCCCTCTTTAGATTTATTTCAAACAAACGCTTGTTTTATTCCACAATTGTATAAGACTTGTACAGTTGTAAATGTTACGATACGCACAGGTTCACACATGAAACATGTTGTTCAGTCGTTTAACAGTCTATTTCGTTAAACACAGGTTTCAGAGAGGTGCGGATACACGGACTATCCAACCCAATCACACACCGACTGTTTAGAACCATAAAGAATTTAAAAATTAATTAGGGTGAGAAAACAGTATCACCCCGATAGATCCTCTTCCGAAACGGCACACCCTGAGTAATCAGGCGTCGCAAAGCTACGGGTCCTTTAGAGTAAGGATGGCCGAACTACCGAAGGAGAGCGTTCCGACTGAGTTTGCGCGTTGGGGATCTTGGCTTAAGTTGCGGAGATTCCCATGAAGATGCGGTTTCCTTTGATTGCTTCCCTCGGCCTGTGCGCCACCCTGACTGCTGCAACCCTCCAGCATTCTGATACTTTGTCCACCAACACCGATGCAACCACTTCAACAAGTGGCAAACTGCTGCGGATCGTTGAAGATTTTGCCGATGGCTCTTACCGTGTTCACAACTATCTGGATACCTCCGAAGGCAAACGTGTATCGCTGGAAGGTGTCGAACTGGCTGACCATCTGGTATCTGGCCAAACCATCACGCTGACTCAAGCGGAAGCCGATGAAGGGATGCTGGCCGTTGCAGCGGACAGCTTAATCAAAGTCATGGGTGCCACCGGTGGTGAGACTTCAGGCACTGCAGGTGTTCTATCCGGCACGCTTGGCGAGAGACGTGTCGCCGTTTTTCTGGTCAACTTTCAGGACCAGCCCGCCGACAAGCCCTGGACCTCTGCTCAGGTTGCAGCCAACGTGTTCGGTAATGTTGACAACTTTGTGCGGGAAAACTCCTACAACCAGACCTGGTTGAGTGGCGATGTGTATGGCTGGTTTACTGTACCCGTTGATGGTTATGGCACCAGCTGCCCTTCAAACTATGATGACCTGGCACTGGATATGGCCGCAGCATCAGGTGTAGATCTGAATGCTTTTGATCATTTTATTTTCATGCTGCCCCCTGGCGGCAAGTGCAGCACCAACGCTGGCACCATCGGTGGCAGCCCGTCCAGAACCTGGATTAGCTCGGCACTGGATACCCGCGTAGTGGCACATGAGTTTGGTCACAACCTGGGCCTGTACCATGCCCACGCTCTGGACTGTGTCGGTGATACAGAGACCACCAGCTGTTCATCCCTGATCTACGGTGACTTCCTGGATATCATGGGCAGTCAGATGGGGCATATGAATGCGTTCAACAAAAGCCGCTTGGGCTGGCTGGATTATGGTGTTTCCCCAGCAATCACTACAGTAATCAGCTCTGGTACCTACCAAATTTCACCTATTGAAAGTGATACTAACGAGGTTAAGGCACTGCGAATTCCGCGCGGCACCGATGCGACGGGTGCTCAGCGTTGGTATTACCTGGAATACCGTCAGCCAATCGGTTGGGACACCACTCAATTTGAAACCGGCATGTATAAATACCCTGAAAACATTGCGAATGGGGTCATTATCCGTTCGGCAATCGAGGGGAATGGTAACAGCAGCTACCTGCTGGATATGACGCCTGAAACTGTCACTGTTTTGCCTGGCTTTGACCTCTATGATGCAGCGCTTGAAGTCGGTCAGAGTTTCACTGATACCGACAACGGTATCACTATCAGTGTTGTGGCAAATGATGCTCAGAGCATCACCGTGGCTGTTGAAGTCACTGATGCACCCGCGCCAAGCAACACAGCCCCCGTCGCTCAGAATGACACTGCCGCCACCGCTGCAAATACAGCCGTCACTATTTCCGTTCTGAGTAATGATACCGATGCCGACGGCGATGCATTAAGCATCACTGGCACCAGCGGTGTTAACGGCACTGCCAGCATCCAGAGTGGCAAGATTGTCTTCACCCCTAACAGCGGTTTCAGTGGTGTGGAAACCTTCAGTTACAGCATCAGTGACGGCAAGGGAGGCAGTGCATCTGCTAATGTCAGCGTCAGTGTTGCCGCCGCCAACAATGCGCCGGTTGCAGTGAATGACGCGGCCTCTACCGAAAGCGGTAGCAGTGTCACTATTGCAGTATTGGCAAACGACTACGATCTGGACGGTGACTCCATCAGTATCACCGGGACCAGCGGTGTGAATGGCACAGCGGTCATCAGCGGCGGTAATATTATCTTCACACCAAGCGCAGGTTTTAGCGGCACTGAAATCTTCAACTACAGCATCACTGACGGCCAGGGTGGCTATGCAACGGGTTCCGTCTCCATCAGTGTCAGCGCTGCGTCGAATACTGCACCGGTTGCGACTGATGATCTGGTCACTATCAGCAGTAAAACCAGCATTACCATTGCGGTTCTAACCAACGATTCAGATCCAGAAGGCGATGCGCTGAGCGTGGCAAGCTTTACCCAGGGTCGATATGGTTCAGTGTCCCGCAGTGGTAATCAGTTGATCTACACCCCGGGTAAACGTTTCAAAACCAGTGACACCTTTACCTACACCATCAGTGACGGCAGTCTGTCTGCAACCGCCTCAGTCAGCATTGAACTGAGTAGCAGTGGCACTACCGATGGTGGCTCTACTGACAGCGGCACCACCTCTGGCGGTAAAGGCAAAGGACCGAATAAATAAGCGAAACCGTTAATAAAAAGGGCACCTTCAGGTGCCCTTTTCTATTTCAGCCGTTCTGCTTATTCCGGAGGAAGCAGGAACGGATTGTCATCAGGGTGAGGACAGGCTGATGGCAAATCGGGGTTATTTGAGTAACAGATTGAACAATGTGCATCATCTGAATCAAACACTGGAGTACCCGAGAAGACACCGGACGCTGTGACACCTGCTGTATTACTGAAAAGTGCTTCAGGTGAAGCCAGCAAATCAGCCAATACGGTGTAGACGGAATAGGAAATATCACCGTCATTCCACATCAGCGTATCGCCTGTTGGGGCTGCCGGGAAGTAGCAGAGTGATAACGGATAGTTTGCACCCGGTACCAGATTTGGCAGCGCCATTGGGCTATCCAGAGCCACTGTATCAGTCAGCGATACATTGGTCAGGGTTTCATCTACACCGGTGTTGGTCACAACGATATCGACACAGGCCTGAACACCCAGGATAGTGCCGCCGTCATGGGCAACTTCGACCAGACGAATCATCGGATCACCGCACTCTTTAGTGATCGCTATAGATGGCGGAGCATTATCAGGACAGGTAGCGTTTGCATTGTCACTGACTGAAGGTTCATGGGCAAACTCGGTATCCGCACTGACTGTCACTTCGTTATAGCCACTGCCAGGTAACGGAGAAGCCACGGTACAATCAACACTGATCACAGCCGATGCGCCTTCTGCCAGGCTGGCGGGAACATTGGTGATACTACAGCCAGCGATAGATTCATTAACGTTAAAACCACTCAGAATACCATCACCGGTATTGGTCACAGTTACATCGTAGTGATAAGTCGCACCACCTACACCACCATCAATCAGCTGCGGTGCACTTGGACAATCTTTTTCCACCATGATGTCAGGATCACCCGGGAAATAACAAAATGAGATATGGCTCAAGCCACTGTTTCTACCGTTGTTAGGATTGACGGGGGAATGCAGATTACCGTCAGCAGTAAGACCGGTTCCCTCATAGTCATAGAGGTTACCCCCAATCGGACCGCCCTTTACAAAGATACCCTGTATCGAGCCGTTAAAATTTGACCACGAAAAGGTATTGTTTGGCCCCAGTACAATGTCCACCCAGTCATTTGCTAGATATTGATCCGGGCTGAGTTTAACCTCAAGCAGACCTTCAACACCTGGCATCAGATCACTACAGGTCAGGTTGCCTTCATAGACCGTCGGAGTGATGTTACCCGGCACGGTCGGTGTTCCGGCATACTCCTGAAGGTGTCCAAAGGCGTAAATTGATGTGCTCCACATTAAAGCCAGAACGGCACCGGCTATGCCCAGGCCGCACCGCTTAATGCAAGCACCCCATCTGTTTTTATTAAGCAGGGACATACCGCTACCCTCCTTTTGCTTTGATTGCGCGTAATAAACTCAGCAGGGTTTATCACAGGCTTCCTTGAAGAAAATGCAGCAAAACGGGCCAACGCTGTAAGCTGGGCCAACCTGCATTTCTGCCCCGTCCATGACTCATCCAACAGATCAGTTCAAGGACTCAAAAAGCAGAATGCATAAGCCACACCAAGCTTATAAACACCTGATTTAATTGGATTAAGATTTCAGAAAAGACCGGAGAACTGAAGAAAGCGTAAGCAGGACGTTACAGTTCCGAGAAAACGGGCTAAAAAGTGTTAACCCATCTGAACCGATTAACACTGGGCGCTACTGGTTGGCCGTCAAACTGTGTCGAAAATGATGCGATAGCTGCAAAGCCTGCATACTGATCTAGGGACGTTTGAGTTTAACCAGTAAACCCAACAGGACCACCAGCACCAAACCCGCAAGCAGGCCGCTTAGCCCCTCAAGTAACATCACAAACAGGCTATGCAGCAGACCGGAGGTATGAACCAGTGTTTCAATCCATTCAATAAAGTGGTGCACCGGCGGAACGGTGTGACTGAGAATCCCGCCGCCCACCAGAAACATTGCCAGCGTGCCAACAATTGCCAACAGCTTCATCAATATGGGCGCAAAACGCAGAATACCTTGTCCCAACAGTTGTAAAAGCTGAGAGGCGCCCTCTTTCTGATACAGATAAAGCCCAAGATCATCCAGTTTTACAATGGCGGCCACCAGTCCATACACCCCCAGCGTAATTAAAAACGCAACCAACACCAGTACCCCTATCTGCGTAGACAGAGACATCGAAGCAACAACGCCCAGGGTGATTACAATGATTTCGGCAGATAGGATGAAGTCTGTGCGGATCGCCCCTTTGATCTTGGTGGCCTCATCCAGCATGGGTTTGGCATCTGCTGACGGCTGTGCGTTATGGAACAGCTTTTCTATTACTTTTTCAGCACCTTCGTAACAGAGAAATAGGCCGCCCATCAGCAGCAGTATATTCACCGCCCAGGGAGCAAAATAACTGATCAGCAACGCCGCAGGAACCAATACCGCTTTATTCAGCAGTGAACCCTTAGCCACCGCCCAGACTACAGGTAATTCTCTGTCGGCTTTAACACCGGAAACCTGCTGTGCATTCAGGGCAAGATCGTCACCCAGCACACCCGAGGTTTTTTTCGCAGCTACCTTGGTCATCGCGGCCACGTCGTCCAGCACAGTGGCAACATCATCCAGTAATGTGAGCAGAGAAGCGATCGCCATGAAACTCTCCTTGTATCCGGTTATAACGCGCTGAAATCGAATGGCATGCCAGAATAGCATTAAAGCACTGAACTATACTGCTTCAATCAACCGCCGTCAGGAGAGAACGATGTCTGATCATCACACCTATAAAAAATTAGAACTGGTTGGCTCGTCCAAAATCAGCATTGAAGATGCGATTCAGAATGCTATCAGCGAATGCAGCAAATCGATCAAAAATCTGGACTGGTTTGAGGTCGTAGAGACCCGTGGGCATATTGTGAATGGGCAGGTAGGTCATTTTCAGGTGACGCTGAAAATTGGTTTCAGAATAGAGAGCAGCTAAACAGACTGTGAAAGACTGATCCTGTTGCCTCAGACAACAGGATCAAAACTTGTCATGGCCGCCGCATTTCCACTGAACTGATCCATAAACCGTTCGAACTCATCTAACGGCAAAGGTTTACTGAATAGATAACCCTGAAAATAGTCGGATCCGATGGTTTTCAACACGGATACCTGATCCTCATTTTCTACCCCTTCCGACACAATCTTCATACCCAGCTCATGGGCGATAGTGGCAACCCCTTTACAGAGCTGTAAATCACGTTTGGAGGTACTGATCTCATTGACGAACATACGGTCAATTTTAAGGTAGCTGAAGGAATAACGGGTCAGATAGGCAAGCGAGGAATATCCAGTCCCGAAATCATCCAACGCAATCTCTACACCCATGCGGTTATAGGCGTGCAGAATCTTATCGGTAATTTCTGAATGCTCCAGCAGAAAGCTCTCGGTCACTTCGACGATCAGGTTACGTCCACGCACATCAAAACTGCGCAAGCTGTTATGCAGATGGCTGATACTCTCGTTGTAATCCAGAAACTGCAGGGGTGATTTATTGATCGAGAGCTGGAAGTCATCACCATATTTACGGGTCCAGTGTTTCAGCACACGCAGTGCTTCTGTCACTACCCAACGCCCGATACCTTTGATCAGGCCGTACTTTTCAGCCAGCGGGATAAAAACATCCGGTGGCACCATCCCAAGTTCAGGGTGATTCCAGCGCAACAGTGCCTCTGCCTTACGAATCGACATGGTGGTGGAATCCACAATCGGCTGGAAATGCAGAGAAAACTGCTGACGTTCCAGCGCCAGACTCAACTCAGTCAACAACTCGTGAACATTCGTCAGGTTATTCGCTGCCATTTCACAAAAGAACATCGACTGATTACGGCCCTGATGTTTTGCCCGGTACATCGCCTGATCAGCATGCTGCAGCAACTGTTTGACTTCACTGCCATCATCCGGGAACACTGAAATTCCGATACTGGCTGAAAGAGACAGTTCAACATCATTAATGGTCACCGATGCTTTCAGGTTGTGAAGTAACGTCTCAGAAAGGCGTTTCAGAGAAAAATTATCCACCACGCCCGGTAACATGATGACAAACTCATCGCCCCCCAGGCGGGCGACCACATCCCCGGCCCGGGTGCTGCGCTTAAATACCTCGGCCGCATGAGAGAGAATCTTGTCACCAAATTCGTGACCGTATGTGTCATTGAAAATTTTGAAATTATCCAGATCGATAAAGAACAGCGCAAAGCGGTGTTTGGAGACACGACAGCTATTGATCTGTTGGGACACCAGCTTCAGAAAATTGCGCCGGTTGGGTAACCCGGTTAGTTGATCAAGGTATGCCTGCCTCCAGATCTGCTCCTGATTGAAGACATCCTGGGTAATATCACGCGCAATCTTTGATATCCCGACCACTACACCGTTTTCGTAGATAGGTGAAAGGCTCACAGACACATGGATGGATCGGCCGGATTTGTGTAGCCGAATGGTCCTGAAATGATTGACTTTATAACCCTGAATTAGCTGGTTGAAAAACATAGCCTCCTCTTCCAGCTTGTCATCCGGAAACAGCATGATGACCGATTGACCCACCATCTCTTCGGATTTGTAACCAAAGATACGCTCAGCACCCGGGTTCCAGCTGAGGATGATGCCATCCAGAGATTTACTGATAATCGCATCGTCCGAGGACTCAACAATCACTTCAAACTGGCGGCTCAAACGCTCCTGAGTGACTAACTGAGAGATATCACGGGCAATTTTTGAGGCACCAATAATCATGCCGTGTTCGTCAAAAATCGGCGAAATAGTGACGGATATATCCACCAAATGACCATCTTTGTGCTGCCGCTGCGTACGAAAGTGTTCAATGCGCTGACCCGCTGCCAGCTTTGCCAGGATCTCATCTTCCTCATGCCATCGTTCTTCGGGGAAGATCTTTAGCATCGGCTGGCCGATCATCTCTTCCGCCGTGTAACCAAACATCCGCTCCGCCGCCTGATTCCAGCTCTGCACAATGCCCTGAAGAGACTTACTGATAATGGCGTCATCGGAAGCAGAAATGATCGCTTCGAACTGGCGCAGAATTCGGTCCTGCTCAACCAGTTTACTCACATCGCGGGCGATTTTAGAGGCACCGATTACCTGGCCATATTCATCCAGTACCGGCGAGATACTGACTGAGACATCCAGCAACCGGCCGCTTTTATGCTTGCGCTGGGTTCGGAAATGTTCAATTGTCTGTCCGGCTCTTAACCGGTTAAGAATATCGATCTCTTCGTGAACGCGATCTGGCGGGAAGATCTTCAGCATTGACTGACCGATCATCTCTTCCGCCGTATAACCAAACATACGCTCGGCGGCATGGTTCCAGCTTTGCACAACACCATTTATATTTTTGCTGACAATGGCATCCTCTGAACTTTGCAAAATGGCCTGCGCATGTTTGTTGATCAGTTCAGTACGGGTACGCGAGCCCAGGTCCTGCAGCACAGCACAAACGCTGATGATTGACCCGGCTGCATCTCGAATGGGTGACAGAGAGATTGCTACTTCAATGTGACGTCCGGTTTTAGTCAAACGCCGGGTTTGGGCAAAAGTGACCTTCTTACCCAGCAGCAGTTTGTGCATCATCTGCTGGTGTTCTTCCAGCAGATCGTCAGGGATGAGGCAACCAATACTATGCCCCAATATCTCTTCAGCAGCGTATTTGAATATTTCAGTGGCGGCAGGATTCCAGCTCAGCACCTGATTGTCTGGCGAGATAAGAATGATTGCATCGTGTGCTGAAAGTGCAATGGTATTCAGCAACTGCACAGTCGTGCGGTGATCCTGTTGATCTAAACCTGAGGCTGATGACAACGGAAACTGTCTGTCATCACTGGTTATGCTGGCACCCTGCTCTGCATTATTTTTTTTCTGAGGGTGTTCAATCGTCATAATTCACCACTGCCCATCAAACTTCGGATTGCTATGTGCTGACGAAATCCAAACGGTTATAAGCGCTATAAACAGTTAAGGACATATTTGACGCCTTTGCTGCATTTATTCAACAGGTGGGTAAGTGAAATTTTAAACTTAAAAAAATAATTAAATTTAAACTAAATCAAATCAAGATCATCCGGATCAATCCCGCGCTAAATCCGTGCTGTACCTGAAAATTTAACCTAGTAATTCTCGGCTAGAGTAAACACTCCTGCCAGATACCGAGATTCACAAGCTGATCTGGCTCAATGTAAACAGTAGATTAATGTACAACCCAGTTTCGCACATGGTTTAACAGTTGTTCTCTGGACTGGAGCAGCGCATCAATCTGACTTTCGCAGACCGATTGTTCTGCTGCATCTTTGCGAGCAATAAGCTCGGATGCGCTCTGTGAAATTACACGACAGGCCGCCTGTAACCCCTCCGGCAATTCAATGGGGGTTTCACCCTCACCTGCTCTCTGCACCGCCCAGTTTTCTGAAGGATCGGCCGACAGCCCTAATTCAGCCTGCTGACTCTCAAGAAACCGGCTGACCTGAACAACCCAGGCACGGTATTCAACCACAGCAAACAACGCTGGCATACTGACACGCTGAATTGGTTTAAGCCCCTGCCAGGCAGGATTGGGCCGCCAGCCAGTCAGCCAGTCTGGTACCCTGTCAGCGGGCATCGGTTGAGCAATGCCGTAACCCTGTGCCAGTTCACAACCTAACCAAAGCAGGATTTCACCCTGCTCAGCGGTTTCTACACCCTCTGCAATCACCCGGCGTCGGAATGCACGGGCCAGACCAATGACACCCTCCAGAATCGCCAGATCCTCAGGATCATCCAGCATATCCCTGACAAAGGTTCGGTCGATTTTTAGGATTTCGGCCGGAAGTAGCTTCAGGTAGGCCAGTGACGAGTAGCCGGTACCAAAATCATCCAGTGAAATCACCACCCCGAGTGCCTGACACTCCTTAATAACCTGCGACACATGGCTGATGTTTTCCAGTGCACTGGTCTCAAGCACCTCCAGCTCCAACAGTGACGGATTAACATCCGTGTACTGAGCAAGCAGGGTATGCAGGCATTCAACAAAATCATCCTGCTGAATATGATAGGCCGCGATATTGACGCTGACCGGTTGCGAAATACCCATGGCTTGCCAGGTCTGAAGCTGCATGAGCGCCTGATTAAGCGTCCAGTGACCCAGTTCAATCATCGTTACATGGTCTTCTATTTCAGGCAAAAAACTGTCCGGTGCCATCAGACCGTTTTCCGGGTGCATCCAGCGCAACAAACTCTCAAAACCGATGACTTCACCGGTACGCATATTGACCTTAGGCTGGTAAAAAAGCTGAAACTCTTCGTCTTGCAGTGCCTGCCGAATACGCTCGATATTACGGTGGCGGCCACGCAGATGACGGTCTTCCTCGGCATCAAACAGGCAGTAACGGTTTTTACCGGCAAGCTTGGCCTGATACATCGCCTGATCGGCCTGTCGCAGCAGTTGCTCTGCATCCACCTCATCCGCTTGCGGATAAAACGTTACCCCTAAACTGGCTGATACCTGCAGTGAGTTGCCACCAATGCTGACGGTCTCACACACAGCACTCAGCAGGCGCTGAATCAGTGGGATACAATTCTCTGTCTCCGGCAGATCCATCAACACCGCAACAAACTCATCGCCCCCGAGTCGGGCGATGGTATCGCCTTCACGCAGGACATGTTTCATGCGATAGGCCAGACTCATCAGCAACAGGTCACCGACTTTGTGCCCGTAGGTGTCGTTGACCTCTTTAAAGCCATCCAGATCGAGGAAAATGACCGCGACGTGCTCACCCCGCCTGGCATCCTGAACCATGGCATGACGCAGCCGGTCATTCAGCAAAATACGGTTGGGCAGCCCGGTGAGGGCATCATAATGGGCGATATGTTCTAACTGTTTTTGCTGTTTTTTAAGCTGAGTAATATCCGAGAACAGGGAAACGTAGTTTTCCACCTCACCTGCCGCATTGCGGATGGCACTGATGGTACGCAGTTCTGCATAGAGATCACCATTACGACGTCGGTTCCAGATCTCGCCGGACCAGTGTCCCTCCTGCAGCAGCGACTGCCAGAGTTGCTGATAAAAAGCCTGATCATGTTCACCGGAACGCAACAGGCGACTGTCTCTTCCCAGTGCTTCTGCGCGGCTATAACCGGTAATCTGGCAGAACGCATCATTCACATCGATGATGCGTCCATTGGCATCAAAGATCATGATGCCTTCACGGGCATGATCAAACACACTTGCGGAGAGTTTCAGCTGGGATTCTGCTTTCAGCTTTTCAGTGATGTCATGCACAATCACAAACAACAGCGTCTGGCCACGCATCTGGACTGGCGTTGTGTATAGCTCGACGTTTCTGAGCTCACCATTGGCCAGCTGATGCTGTGTCTGCCGATAACGCTGATCAGCGGTTGCCGAGCCCGTTATCAGATCATTCTGTGCCGTTGAATCAACACTGATCTGTTCCAGTGAGATTTCAGCCTCACCCGTCACCGTATAGCCATAAAAAGTCTGCGCGGCGGCATTGGAAGCGATGATTTTATGTTGAGCAGGGTCCACCAGCAGCATGACGGAGGTATTGTCCTCAAAAAAACTGCGAAACTCTGCTTCACTGCTGGCAACATTCTTGCGCAGGCGTTCCATCTGCACCAGGTTGTGAATGCGTCGCCGGGCGATATTCACATTGACCGGTTTGGTCAGATAGTCCATCGCCCCAAGCTCAAGGCCCTTGGCTTCCTCCTGAAGATCCCCCAGTGCCGTAACAAACACCACCGGAATCTGTTTCAGCTGCTCATTAGCCTTGAGGCGACGACAGACTTCATAGCCATCGATTTCAGGCATCATCACATCCAGCAGGATCAGCTCAGGGTTGATCTCTGCCGCCAGTTGCAGCCCCTTTTCACCGGAATTAGCAATAAACAGATCAAAGTCATCTGCGAGCGCCCTACCCAGCATCCGCAGGTTGATGGGGTTATCATCCACCATCAGAATTTTTGAACGCTCCGCGTTCATTCGCCACCCATTTCCATCATCAATTTTTCACGAAATTCCCAGAGCTTTGGTATGGCTTCCTCAAACCGAAAAGCATCAATCAGCAAACTGATTTCATTAAACATCTGGATATCTGAATAACCTGTTAACCGCTGTTCAAGCAGCTCGAAGGTGTCGATTGCATTAAACGCACCTTTTTCAAGCTGCCCAAGCACGGTATCAATCAAGCCAAGCAGTTCAGATACAGAACTCTGGAAAACAACTACAGACGGTGTCGGGACCTCCTCAGATGCCCGGTCTTTAATCCATTTTGACAAAGTCTGATAGAGGTTGTCGGCCATGATCGGTTTTGCAATATAGTCATTCATGCCGGCAGCGAAACACGCCGCTTTATCTTCAGGAAACACATCCGCTGTCATGGCAACGATAGGGATTGGCGGATAGCCCTGATCTGACTCCCAGGCGCGTATGGCCCGGGTGGCTTCATTACCATCCAGATCCGGCATATGCAGATCCATAAGAATCAACTGATAACGTTCCGGCGCTGAGGTATAGCGCTCAAGTGCCTCGCGTCCATTGGTGGCACAGGTTGACTCAAGGCCAAAATGTTCAAGCATGGCACTGACAATCTCGTGATTAACGGACACATCTTCCGCAATCAGCACATGTCCAGTCAGGGTATTTTCATGCGCAAGCGGATCGGCAATTTTTGCCGGACCTGAGCCTGTTTTGCGCAATTTCAACGCCACAGTGAACCAGAATCGCGAGCCTTCATTTTGCTTACTGACGACACCCACACTGCCACGCATCATCTCGGCCAGCTTGGCCACAATCGATAAGCCCAGCCCGGTACCGCCAAACACTCGTGTGGTACTGCTATCGGCCTGCGTAAACGGATTGAATATCTGATTTTGCTTGTCCCGGCTGATGCCTATGCCTGTATCTGTGACTGAAAATTCCAGCACCGCAGTTGTCTCATCCCGGCTGATCTCTGTGCATTCCAGTGCAATGTGACCCTGCTCAGTAAACTTGATCGCATTATTAATCAGGTTCGACAGCATCTGATTCAGTCGATACGGGTCGCCGGTAAAATTAAGATTGGATGAGATGCATTGATGGATATAGAGCTGCAGCCCTTTTGTGTGCGCCGGTTCAATAAATAGCCGCTGACATTCGTTGAGTACCTGCGCGGGGTTAACGATCCCCTCTTCCAGTTCCATCTTGCCAGCTTCGACTTTTGACAGATCCAGAATATCATTGAGCAACGCCAGCAGTGACTGACCGGAATGCAGAATCGTACGCGTGTAGTCATCACGTTGCCGCTGCGGTAACTTCTGATCAAGCAGCAACTGGGCCATGCCCAGGATACCATTCATGGGTGTTCTGATTTCGTGCGACATGGTCGCTAAAAAACGACTTTTTGCGATATTGGCCGCTTCTGCCTGTTCACTGGCCCGCTTCAGCTGTTCTGCGGTATTTTTCAGGCGCGTGATATCCGTGATGGTCCCTATCCAGCCAATCACCTTGCCATCAGCATCCACTTGGGGGTTTGCCAGGCAGAGCACCCAGACAACCCGACCATCCGGTTTAGCAAAACGAAACTCTGTCTGCAGCATCTGATGATGCTGACGGACCCAGTTCCACGCATCTCTGACCAGTGCCAGATCATCCGGATGGACCACGTCTGTCCATTGCGTACCTATTTGGTTACGTTCGTAACCACTGATCTCAATCCAGCGCGGACTGACATACACAAACTGCCCCTCAGCATTGATCTGCCAGACCCCTGCCGGTGAAGATTCAGACAGCTGCTGATAGCGCGCCAGACTGTCTGACAACTCCTGTGACGCCTGTTTACGACGGGTAATGTCCTGATGCGTCCCGGTCATCCAGAGCGGCTTACCTTCCCGGGTCCAGCTGATGACCTTACCCCGGTCCAACACCCAGACCCAGTGACCGGCTTTATGCTGCATCCGGACTTCCACTTCGTAATAGGGCGCCTGACCAGTGAAGTGTCTCTCCAGCGCCTGCTCTGAAACCTTCAGATCATCCGGATGAACATATTTAACCCAGGTTGATATGCTGATCGGCTCCAAATCCTTGAGACGGTAGCCGATGATATCTGCCCAGCGCTCATTAAATCGGGTTTCTCCGGTTTCCACATTCCACTCCCAGACCCCGACCCGGGTTGCCTGCAACACGTTTTCAAGCAACAGCTTTTCCCGCTCCAGGCCAGATCTGGAGTCACCTATCACCCCCAGCATATGGTTGATGGTCTGACTAAGCAGAGAGGTTTCCTTGTAGACAAAATCGGGCAGTTGTCGCAGCGGGATACCGTCTGCATCCTGTTCGCTGATCTGGCTGGTAATCTGTTTTAACGGCAGAATCAGAACACGCTTACTGATACCAAGCAGCAACAAGATCAGCAGCACCGAGGACAAAATGCTCAGCAGCATTGTGCTGTACAGTGCACTCTCCAGCTTTTCGGTGATAGCGCGATCGGTGTTGAAGATCGTTAGGGTGCCAATCGGTTCGCCAAAGTTGGAAAATAGCGTTTGGCTTTTCACTATAAACGCTTTATTCAACAGGCGTTGATGCGCCGGGTTGTCCGCATCAAAGTCCTCAATATGCCCCAGAGCGTTTCTGATTCTGCCAGAGGTAAAAGACGTTTGACTGGTCATCTCAGCCATCATTTTATCGTCTACCAGAATGGCCAGATAGAGGCGATTTTCTATCTCAGCGGAGAGCAGTCTCTGATATTCATTGACTGCATACGCCGAGACAAAGGGGGCAACATTCACCGAAAGACGCTGCAGAGCATCATCTGTCTCCAGATTCATCTCTTTGGTAATGGCTTCCCGCGCCAGTGAGTATTGCAGGATACCGTTAAGCGCAAACACGCTCACAACGGTAATCGCGATAATCAGTGCCAGGTGGACCAACAGCGAAGTTTTGGGTTGCTTCTGCATCCCCTTAATCCTCTATGCCAAGTGTATAGTGCACAATGGTACTTCTAAGGGTCTTGAGGTTTTCAGCTGTTACGGTCAGGACCGGGATCTCGACCACCTCCGATACGGCCTCCCCGCGCAGGTATTTATGCATTTCACGGACAGCGGCCTGCCCAAGCAGCAAAGGTTGCTGCATACTACTGGCCAGCAGGTCACCACTGTCGATCATGTCCAGAAATTCAGGCTCGGCATCAAAACTGAGTAACAGGATATCGGGACGACCACTTTCAGCAATTGCTCGCTGAGCCGCCTTATATTTGTCCGATCCCTGTAGCCAGATTGCGCAAAGGTCCGGATTGTCACTGATCAGCTCACGGGTAAAGCGATAGGTTTCTGCAGCGGTGAAATCACGCTGTTGCCGAATTCCGGCCATCCTGACACCACCCAACTGAATTGCCCGGATGAAACCTGCAGTCCGTTCGCGTCCATTTGCTCGGGTCTGCGGAATGGCAATCACACCCACCCGTCCCGGATTGCCCGGCTGTTGTTTCAGTTTATCCAACAAGGCGATACCCAGATTGTAGGCCCCCTGATAGTTGTTGGATTTGATATAACTCACATATTCGCCCGATTCTGTACCTACATCCGCGATCACCACCGGTACCGAGGCTTTTTGCGCCAGAGACAGCAGCGTGACCGCCGCAGAAGAATTGGTTGGCGAAATAATCAGACCATCCACTTTGCCGTTTAAGGCAGAAATCACATGTTCAAGCTCCTGCTTGACACTGTTATGTGAATCCAGCACCCGTAAATCATGCTGATTGGCCTGCGCTTCCAGCTCTATACCGCGCGCCAGAATACGCCAGAATGGAATGGTCAGATCAGGGGTGACGTAAACCAGACGTCCGGCATGAGTGAGGCCCGAGAAACCCAAGCAAAGAGCCAATATCGACAAAATGCCTATTGAACACAGTCGGCCAATCGTTTTTATAGTGAGTCTCACAGATAACCATACAGTTGTTTGGCAATTATCATACTCAGCACCGCACAACCCCAGTAGAATGAAATGTATGTAAATGAAATGGATTTCCAAGCTTGACCGATTTTTAAACGGATCACCCGATTTCAAGCCGAGTCCATGCCATGAAATATAAAGACCTTAACACCGCTTTTTCCCTATCGGCAGAACTACTTAAGTCTCAAACCTATCATGACCTGACAAAAACCCTCATCAATATGCTGAGCATGCTAGAGGGTGTTGAAGAGGTCCATTCTTACGAAATTCTGGCACGCAAAGAAAAACGCAGTACCGACCCTGAACTGCTGGTCAGACGTTTCCCAATGACGCTGGATGACAACGCCACGGATAAGAATCAGGCAATGATTAAAAACGTTGCGTTTCAGTGTGGTCATGGCACCAGTTTCACAACCTTTAATACAGATCCCTACATTGTGATCTATCTGACTGAGAATGCAGCCCCCGAAAAGCTGCTGATGGTGAAGGGAGATGTTTCAGAATTTGATGCCGAAGTGATCCGTGGGCTGAGTTTAATTTTTGACCATCAGGTCAGGCTATTTGATGCCAAAGAACGCGACCCTCTGACATTGTTACACAACCGCCAGACGCTGAATCATACCCTCGAGCAGGTCATTGATTTCTACCGCAACCGCCCTGCGGGCGATGTACAGTCCTGGTTGGTGTTACTGGATATAGATCATTTCAAGCGGATCAATGACACCTTTGGTCACCTTTACGGTGACGAGGTCCTGATTCACTTTGCCAATTTGATGAAAAAAGAGTTCAGACACTCTGATTTTTTGTTCCGCTATGGTGGAGAAGAGTTTCTGGCCGTCATCAACCAGACAGATGCTGACGGAATTCTTCAGGCGCTGGAGCGTTTCCGAACCTGTGTTGAACAATACCCCTTCCCATCCGGTCAGGTTACAGTCTCCATTGGCTGCACACCCATTCAGCAAAACACCGCCATGACCACCATGATTGAGCTGGCGGATGAGGCTCTCTACAAATCAAAAGCGTCTGGTCGCAACCGGATAACCGTTTTGAACCGTTCTGAAAAAGAAGCATCGCAGTCTGATGTCGAGCTATTTTGATTAAATATTAATCAAATTCATTTATGGACAGGCCTCTTGAGCCGACAGCTTAGTAATCCCGACGGGAGTGCTGGGTTCAGGTATCCAAGTGCAGGATCAGGAACTAGAATGACCTGCATATGCTTTGAACAACAAACGGAATGCTTGTCATGATCCCTAACAGTTTACCGCGCGCCTTCCTGTTGCCTGTCGCAATTTTTTCACTGGCCTATCTGCCAATGTCATCCATTGCAGCGCCGCCCATACATGCAGCAAAACAGGTGATCGAACATTGGACGCCGGAACGCCGCGCCCAGGCGATTCCACGTGACCTGCTGATCGATGAAAAAGGTGCCGGTTATTTGCGACTACCCGATGGTCGTCTGCAACCTTATGGCAAACCCCTTGACCCAATCAGTATGGGAAAACCCTCTGGTCAGGAAGACACTGAAGCGCCAGTGGTGACCCTCCTGACCCCCGCTACGAATGCAACTGTAGGTGGCAGTGTCCTGTTCTCAGCGCAAGTGACAGACAATGTCAGCGTTAAATCAGTCTCGTTTACCATTAACTATCCCAACGGCATTCAGAGCCAGTCGTTCACACCGACCTATCAGGGTAATGATACCTGGTCTGCTAACCTGCAAGGCTTCAGTGACGGTCTCTGGAGCTGGCAGGTGGTCGCAAAAGATAGCGGCCCTAAAGGCGGTAATAGCATCACTACGGCCCCTTCTGCCTTTACAGTTGATACATCCGGTGGTGACACCGGTGGCGGCACTGGTGGTGATACCGGTGGTACAACCGATGTCATTACTAATGCAGGATGGGCTGATGGCGGTATTGTTAAAGCAGCTGCCGGGCGTATCTATTTTGAGATGCCAACGAATAAGCGCATGAACCGCTGGGCCGGTTATGTGTGCTCAGGCACTGTGGCGGCAGAGTCCGCGACGGGCCGAAGTGTCATTATCACAGCAGCACACTGTTTATTTGATGACGCCAACAAAGCATTTGCGCGCAATGTGCTTTTTATTCCTGATCAGGACGCAACCTCTGGCTCACGTACCGATATTGATTGCAGCAACGATCTCTATGGCTGCTGGGTGCCAAGTTTTGGCGTTGTTGACCAGGAGTGGACGACTCGTACCTTCCCCGATAATGTTGCCTGGGATTATGCATTTTACGTTGTCCCTGATGCCGGTGCGTTCAGCAACAGCAGCAATAACAATGGGGTTATCGTCGAATCAGGCTCCTATCCACTAGACCAAACCGTCACGCCGATGGCGATATCGTTTGCATTACCCTTTGTTGCATCTGAACCCGGCACCGTTGCCAGTGAAGCATATACGCATGGATTGGGTTACTCCTACAGCGATGATCCTAATTTCATGTATTGCGCTGAAGATATGACCGCAGAGAGCGCAGTTAACTGGTGGTTATCTAAGTGCGACCTTTCAGGCGGCTCATCGGGTGGTCCATGGGTTCAGCCGATGGATGCAGCAACAGGAGACGGCCCAATCATCTCTGTCAATTCATGGGGCTACACCACCTCTCCAGGTATGGCTGGACCCGTGTTAAGTGGCACCAGTGCAAGCTGCCTGTTTGATACGGCGACCATTGCAGCTTTCCCTGTGCTACCCGCTGACGGTGCGGCAGGCGTAAAAGTGAATTATGCAGACTGTCCCTAATTAACAACGCGATTCTACCAATACTCAAAAGGCCCCGAATTCGGGGCCTTTTTTATGCGTTTCTTGTCTCTTCTTATGCATTTTTTCCGTACACCGCCCTGCCTCTATTAACCATATTGCTGATTGCGGCAGAGCACCGTTGGAGTGATGATTGGGGTTTTATTGACCGAACAACCCTGGAGTGACAGATGCAGAATTTGAATGATGTTGTGGTGCTAAGTGCAGGCCGCTCTCCGATTGGTGCTTTTGGTGGTGGTTTGAGCCAGGTGGAACCCGCCGAGCTGGCCGGACAGGTTATGAAGTCCGTTATTGAACGCAGTGGTGTTAATCCTGAGCAGATTCGTTTTGTCACCTCCGGTCACTGTATCCCAACCGATTCCCGTTTCGCCTATGTAGCCCGTGTTGCCTCTATTCAGGCTGGCCTGCCAATGGATTCTGTTGCCATGGCAGTTAACCGTCTGTGTAGCTCCGGTCTGCAGGCCGTCGTATCTACCGCACAAACCATCATGCTGGGTGATTACGAATACGGTATTGGCGGTGGTGTTGAAGTCATGTCTCGCGGTAGCTACATGGCGCCCGCCATGCGTACCGGTGCCCGCATGGGTGACACCGGCATGATCGACATGATGGTTGCTACCCTGACTGACCCGTTTGGTGCTGGTCACATGGGTATCACTGCTGAAAACCTGGCTGACAAATGGGATATCTCCCGTGAAGAGCAGGACGCACTGGCTGCTGAATCTCACCGCCGTGCAACTGTCGCCATCGAAGAAGGCCGTTTTAAAGAGCAGATCGTGCCAATCACCGTTAAATCCCGTAAAGGCGATATTACGGTTGATACCGATGAGCACGTTAAGCCAGGTACCACTGTAGAAAGCCTGTCTAAAATGCGTCCCGCATTCAAAAAAGACGGCTCTGTCACTGCCGGTAACGCATCCGGTATTAACGACGGTGCGGCGTTCCTGGTACTGGCTTCTGCAGAAGCAGCAAAACGTGACGGCCACAAACCAATTGCGCGTATCGTCTCCTATGCCCTGGCGGGTGTACCGAACGAAATCATGGGTGAAGGCCCAATTCCGGCCTCTAAAATGGCGCTGGAACGTGCCGGTCTCAGCGTAGCCGATATGGACGTGGTTGAGTCCAACGAAGCCTTTGCAGCGCAGGCAATTGCCGTTGCTAAAGGTCTGGGGCTGGATATGGACAAAACTAACCCGAACGGTGGCGCTATCGCACTGGGTCACCCGGTAGGCTGTAGTGGTGCTTTTATCGCCACTAAAGCGCTCTACGAACTGCAACGCATTCAGGGCAAATATGCACTGGTCACCATGTGTATTGGTGGTGGTCAGGGTATTGCCGTTGTATTTGAACGCCTCTGATTATTCAGAACCATTAAGCGCCCTTCTGGGCGCTTTTTTTTTGCTTCTGTAATTGATCAACCAATTTATTCCCACCGCTCAATATGCCTTAAGCATTCATCAGAATCTTAGGTAAACGATTTAATGCTTCGAAGCGCTTTTCATCCCAACGGTGGGCAAAGCTGATGCGTAAGCAGTGATTAAACTGGCCTGACACACTAAAGAGTGAACCCGGTGTGAGAACAATATTATCTGGCAATGCTGCCCGGTAACTTTTCAGAGTATCTATAGATTCGGGTAGCTCAACCCAGACAGCAAGACCACCGGCGGGTGCACTGACCTTAACGGGCATTTCCCATTGGTGCAAAACGGCCAGCAGACAATCTCTGTTTTCTCTGAGCTGATTACGCTGTCGGCGCAGATGGCTCACAAAATGCCCCTCAGCCATAAAGTCAGCAAAACCCTGTTGCAGATAACGACTACCGGCCAGTTGCGTTACCAGTTTCAGATACAGAATACGTTCCTGCCAGCGCCCACCCGATATCCAGCCCAGCCTGATATCTCGAGAGACACTCTTGGAGAAAGAACTACAGAGGATCACCCTATCATCTGTATCCAGCGCCTTGAGGGGTTCTGGCGGGTGATTAAAGGCCGTGTCTGCGTAAATATCGTCTTCAATCACCACCAGATCAAAACGTTTGGCCAGCGCCAACAGTTTTTGCTTGGCTGGCAGCGGCATCACCGCCCCACCCGGTGTTGCAAAAGCCGGAGAGACAATACAGGCACGAACCGGCCAGCAGCTTAGTACATTTTGCAGAAGATCCACGTCTATACCGGTTTCGGGTGAAGCCGGCACTTCCAGCACTTTTAGTTCAAGCTGCTGTAACAACTGCAATACGCCGTAAAATCCCGGCGTTTCAACCGCCACAACGTCGCCTTTCTGACAACTCGCAAGCAAGGCGAGAAACAGAGCATTCTGACAGCCTGTGGTAATACAAAACTGATCAGGTTCAGGCTGCCAGCCCCGTCTTGCATAGTGGAGGGCTAACTGCTCTCGCAAGGTCCTGTCACCTGCCGGCTCATCATAATACTGAAAACCTGCGCCTTCCTGTCTCCGAAGTGAGCGCGCAATAGACCGGTTCATGGCAACGATACCCGGCGGAGTCGGGCTTGTTGCAGCCCCCGGCAGCAGATCAAAAGCAGCACTCCTACGCATAATATCGAGCAGTAAATCTGTCTCTGTTACCAGTCTGGGAGGGTCTACGCTACGTCGTAGTCCTCCACCGGTCGCCGCCTTAAATTGATAGGTAACAAAGTAACCCGCCTTTGGGCGCGCCTCTAATAGCCCCTGAGCTTCAAGCCGCTGCAACGCATGTATAGCGGTCGCCTTAGACACCTGATGGTCAAGGCAAAGCTGTCGAATCGAGGGCAATCGTTCACCTGAACGCCAACGCTGTGTCTGAATACCCTTGAGTAAATACTGTTCAAGCTGCTGATAACGATAATCCATGATAAAACGCCTGACGTCCAAATCTGTACCTATTAATTATTATTTTTTTATACCTGACCCTAAAAGAACTACAAGTATATTCTGCTGCCCATACATTCGTTTGGGGCCAGTTAAATGGAAAAAATTCCGGTTGTTCAGATACATGCTCTCAGCACGGCGTCGACTGAAAAATTTCATGTCAAAATAGTTGAGGGAAAATTTCAGAACCTGCGCAGATTGATAAGCTGGCCATTGATCGCCCTGTTTTTCCTATTGGTCTGGGTGCAGATCAATGACCAACCCTGGTTATTGTTCTCTTTTGCCCAGCGTCAGATCATATTGTTTGGCCACTCACTTTCCTGGCATGACCTACCGCTCCTGGCAGGCTTAATGATTGCGGGGGCCAGCCTGCTGTTTTTTCTGGCGGTTGCCTGGGGCCGGGTCTGGTGTGGCTTTGCCTGCCCGCAAAGCATCTGGACCTGGCTGTTTATTCGTATTGAGGACTGGACAGAAGGCAGGGCCAGTGAACGTGCCCGTGCTGATACTCAGCCGTTACGGGGCGAACGGCTTTTGCGTCGCGCACTGAAGCACCTGCTCTGGATCGCGTTAGCACTGATCACAACCCTGACCTTTACCGGTTATTTTGTCCCAATTCGCGAGATTATTGACGATCTCTTTCACTATCAGGCCTCAGCCACACTGGTCGGCTGGATCATCATTATGACCGGACTCACCTACGCCAACGCGGGTTTAGTTCGGGAAAAAATCTGTCTGCATGCCTGCCCCTATTCCCGCTTTCAGAGCGTTATGTTTGATCAGGACACACTTACCGTCAGTTACGATGCTAAACGGGGTGAACCCCGCGCCCATAAACGTCAGGCCGATACAAACAGTGGTGATTGTGTCGACTGCCACCTGTGTGTTCAGGTATGCCCTACCGGCATCGATATCCGCAATGGATTACAGGCGGAGTGTATTGATTGCGGCGCCTGTATTGATGCCTGTAATACGGTAATGGACAAACTCAGTCTGCCTCGCGGACTGATTCGGTTTGCGTCTGCATCTGGCTTACAGGATCAACCCGAAAGAGTGTTACGACCCCGACTCATAAGTTATGCGGTGGCGATGGTGATCGCCTTCGGCGCTGTACTGTATGGTTTTACAGAGACCACACAGCTGTTGGTCGAGATACGCCGTGATCGTGGTGCCCTCTTCACCCAGCTCGATGAAAACACAATCTGCAACCACTATCGGCTGAAGATAGAGGGTTTTGGTTTGGCTAATCAGAAGATTGCTGTCACGCTTAAAGAGCATCCAGCCTTTCAGCTTTACGGCCCCCCCGTTATCGACCTGAGTGAGAACAATGCTGTTTGGCTTCCCTATCGAGTGTGTGCGGAGAACATGACTCTGCCAAAATCCGAAGTGCTTTTTGAATTAAAAGGTTCAGCCGTCGCGGTTACGAAAAAGACTACTTTTATTGCAATGAGTATCTGAGGAAGAGGGATTTTCTAAGGGACAAAATGAAAAAAGGCAGATCAATAAGTTATTGATCTTCCGCTTATTTACCGCTGAAAGAGCATATATAGACTAGTGACCGGAGTTATTCCCCCCGAATCGCCACTAATCCACTCAGGTTCACACCAGGATTAATAAGGACCTCAACAGCCTGAAACAAATCTGCTACGGATCGAAGAATAGTTAGATACTTCCAATCAAACCTATTAACTCTCTCTATACACTCAAGAAAGATTATTGTTAACGAGCCTATTTATAATTAAAATCATTACCAAGAATAAAATATAAACGCCTACAGCAGACCACAAAAAAACAAAAAAAGTTCTTCTTTCTTCCCTGTAATTATTAATTGCGTCATCAATATCCATACTTCCAACTGAGAGAAGATACTCACAATCATGAATAGAACTTATAGCGAAATACCCACAAGAGTTAAACCAGTAAATCCTAACTTTTTCATCTTTCTGAAAATTTTCTGCTAAGAATTTTTTTGCTGAACCTCCTCTAGAAAATCTTAAAAAAAGACCATCCTTTTTAAACAAAGCGACACTCCATGATCTAGGACTGTTAATAATTCCTGTTTTTTTACTAATTTCAACAAATTCAACGAAATCAGATCTCAGATCAGTGTCTTTAACATCCAACTTAACCTGCGTGTAGTAACAAACATAAGCAATCATTACCAGCGCTATTAATAAACATTTCCTCATAATAAATCTTGCGCTCCTAATGCCACCCTTTCAAAATATCATTTAAAAATTAACAATATACAAAATTAAAAATCACTTACCTTTTAAACACCTGCACTAATAACCATGCCTTGCGCATGATTAAAACAGAGTAATAAAGTGTTACAGAATAAAAATTCTACTATTTAACCTCTACCCTTATTCTAAATCCAGGTATCGAAAACATATATCTAAAATCGTGGCCGGGCCTTACTAACTTATTCTATATTATCTATATATTAAGCATGATTTATAATAGCCATTCTGTTTACCTATATTTTAGATAAAAAGAAATGGAAATTAAGCATCCACCCAATATATATGGCAAATTAAAGAAGAACTTATGTGGTAAACGATTGTACCTATCAAGATTTTTTTTACTATCTTCATACGATATCAATATCTCATCACCAGAATAAACAGCCATTAAAACATTGCAACGACGCTTAAAAATCATATTTAACTTATGATTACATATATCAAACCAACCAGCACGAAATCTAATTTTTCTTTCTATTATATCAACAAGAATCCTTTTGTTTATTTTATTTAATGCGAACGACATCAACTGCACACTCTCTCCATTTTCATCCCAAACTTTTATTGAATACTCTCTTGTCCTATAACCTTCGATTAACTCCGACTTATCAACATCAGTCCAACGCAAATATTCAAACCTACTATTCGGATCTATTTTTGTTTCCCAAAAAAACAACCCCACAATAAAAAAAGCAACACCTAAGACAAACAGGAATCTACAATGAATTTTTTCAAAACCATCACCAGTTTTTAATGTTTTAATATCAATTCCCATTACTTTCTTCCTTGAAGCCTGATATTTTTATGATATTCTTATCACCCATAAAGTCGTAATATTTGATATTAAAGCACTTTCCTACATATTCTTCTTTCATAAAAAAATCACCGTACTTTGCACCTTTAAAAACTTCTTCAACGCCATTAACTTTTATCTTGTACCCGCCAAACCTTCCTTTTAGAATTTTTTCCAAGCAGCCATGAACCTGATGTACATTGTGTCGATATGAATAAGCTTGATAAATATTCATAAGTAACAAAATTAGAGAAGACAAACTCATGATAAATAATGTTTTTCTTGTTTCTGATTTTGTTTTTCTTTTCCGATAAAATAAAAAAAGAGAAGAAAAGAAAATAACAGATAGAAAAAAATCCCCATAAAATCCTCGTAACAAAAAATCACTGATTAAAGTATTTATTCATATCTCTTGCACACTATCTATCTTAATCATCAATTGCTTCTATTAGAGCATGAACAGAAGCAACTTTATCCACCCATGTGGATGCATTTAAAAAATCTTCTGCATTAGCCCTAATAACACTTAAATAAACTTACTTTTTAACATATTCAGTCCTTATTTTTAAAAAATTTAAAATATATTTCCTTTTTGAAAGGTAGAAAAAACAACTACTAACAAATAAATAAATCCAAAAAAAGCCATTCTATAAACAGAATAACTAAAGAAAAAACTACGCTGACCCTCATATCTTATTATTTCATCCCCACCATAGAATGCCGAAACCAAAACTCTACTATCAAACAAATAATCAAAAAAAGGGCCATTTGGGTAATACCAACCCACACTAATACACCTATCGCCTATATATTCCTAATGATACTGATTGAAGACTCTGGGTAACCTTGATATATAACTCTGCCTCCAGTAATTCTAGGCACACCATATATTGCTCTAAACTCCCACCTAGCTGGACTCACAACAATTCTATCTACACACACCTCATCCCAATAAGCATCTTCACTACTATTTGGGTACAAAGTAATCATACAAAAAGCCTTCAAGAATATTAAAAAGAAACCAACTAAAAACCCATAGTAAACAACATTATTTTTAAACAAAAACTCACCAAAGGACGAGTAATAATTATTATTTTTATTAATCACCACCCCCACCACCCATCTCAAACAAAAAAGGACAGATTTATTTTTCATTTACCTTTCTCCTTTCGCGGTATTCCCTGACCTTGTTTTTCTAACGACCTAACACGTCCTCATCAAATAGCTGAGTCACAGATAAAGTCATACATTTATTTCACCTAAATCGTAAAAATAAATCTGTTACTTTTTTCCCTTGTATTTGATCCGAATCGGTATATAAATTATTTAATAAAGATCCTGTCGATATTCCTGCACCGAGTAATTGATTTGCCTTTCCAAATGCCCCACCAACTGAATAAACCAGAGCAGCTGCTTCAATTAATGTGTCTCTCTCTTCCCTTGTCTGAAGTGCGTCATATAACTGACCCGCCTTGATTGAAGAGTCTATACTTCCGTATAAAGCATCTTTAATAGATTTCGCTGACTTAGTATCCATTCTAATTAACTCCCTCCTTCAGCCTAGAAAAATTTATTATTTTTTTAGACCAAATCATTTTATAAAACTTTATTTTGAAGCAATAGCCAATATCTTCATCTTTGAAATAAAACTCACTATACTTTCCTGGTTTATACAACTCAGATTCACCTTCAACAATTACAACATACCCTCCATATCTTGTATTCAAGATATCATTAAGACAGCCGTATACTTCATGTACATTATGTCGATATGAATAAGCTTGAAAAATATTCAACAACAAAAAGCATAGAGACAAAAGACTCAAGCAAAAGAATGTTGTTCTTGTTTTCGAATTTGTTTTTATCTTTCGGTAAAACAAATAAAGAAAAGCAAAAAAAATAATAGATAAAAAAATCACCATAAAATCCTCGTAACAAAACACCACTCACTGATTAAAGTAATTATTCATCTCTCTTGTACATTATCCATCTTATATCTCAGCAATGGAGCAACTAGGTATTCAATTAATAACCGCTTGCCTGTTTTAACTTCCGCGCTTATCCCCATGCCCGGTACAAGATTCACATCACGACCATCTACATTAAAAAAATTCTGCTTCATTCTCATTTGGGATTTATAGATTAAACCCCGTTGTTTATTTTTTTGGGGGATCAGGTGATATATTAGTCACTTCAGCAAACATCAACTGACGGTTATGCACTCGTTGTACTATTTGGTGCGGATACCCTTGCAAACCAGCCTGCCAGTCCTCGGGCATAACAACTCCTTATTGAAAAGTCAAAGTCCAAAATTCATTCGCCTATATATAGAAAAATAAATCTATCACCTTTTTTGTCCGTTGGTCGTATAAGCTTTTGGCATAATTAAGATTTTCTTGAATGATTTCGTTCTCTAATAGTGCCATAAAATATCCTTCCAACATCCAAATTGTTGTTTACCTTAAACTTCTAGCCTGTATAAAAATTCTATAACCTTGCTTCTTATATCTTCCCACATGGGTAAATTGATCTCTCTAAACCTAACAGTTATGTTTGCCCCCCAAGGTTGGTATTCAAACCTTAATTCACAAAGATGCTTAGTACGTTTATCTATAAACTCTCCGCTTTGGCATATAATTAAATTTTTCACAATTCCATCTTTTTCTCCATCCCAGTACAGAGTTTCATTCCACACATGGAATTTCTCGGTATAATCACCTTCTAATACCGCCCGTTTAAGTCCATGCTCACCTTCATCTAAACGGTATTTTAAGTTAGAAACCTTGACTAATTCGTCTTTCTCATGATCATAAACTCTTCTTGGGTGCTTGATTTGATATTCTTCAGTGAATCTTGATAGGATTCCATTCAATCGAAGAGATAGACCATTCTTGCCTTTAAAGTGCCGATAATCATCAACCAAAGAAAATACTATTGAATAATCATCAATATTGGAATAAAGGCTACGGTTGTTTTTTATTTCACTTTCAATAAATTTGAGATTGGGCAATGATGCTCGAAAGCTGACGAAATGAATCTCTTTGATTGCATTTCCTTCTTTGTTTTTTACTTCACCACCAGGGATTTTATGATATTCCACAGGGAAATACAAAAATCTAGAATCAAATTTTATTTTAACTCCATTAATATTCCCTGTTATTTCTTTGTAAGATTTAGCTACAGATCTTCCGTGATTAGCTGCAATAAGACCAGAAAACAAAACCGAAAGCACAATTAACCCTAGAAACATAAGATAAAAATGATTTCTCTTTTTATTAAGCATCTTATATTATCCTTAAATAAATCCACACACTTATTACACCTGAATCCTGAAAAACCTGCCACTTTTTCCTTTTATCTAAGACATCGATCTAGATCAAAAAGCCATCTTTCTTTACATTTTATTCCATTTTGAAACTCCTTTTTTGATTTCAATTCCTATCCATAAAAACGAGAAAACGAAGGCAAACCAAATACATAAATTCAAGAAAAAAAGACCTATTATGGTATTGTTATGAATAGCATTTAGCTTCCCCTTCCCTGTAGATCCGTCAATTGAAAAATAAAATAAACAAATCAAAATCACAAAAATAACAGCAAGCCATGTGCATAATTTACATGAATACACTTCTTTAATATCAACAATTCCAACTATAGAAAAAAGCCATAAACCATGAAAAAAGGAAAAGTTATATAACTAAAAAAACCAATCCAGAAAGCATAAACTGGATAGGTATGATATTTTGAATACCTCTCAAACCAAAAATCAAAATCTGTATCAAAAATCTCAATACGCAGCTCAGGCAAGAGCAAAGTTATTATCGATAAAATCACATGCAACCAAAAATAAACCGAAAATATTCGACCCCAAAATTCTTTAATATCCTTAAATAAATACATTTTCACCAACTTAACTTTATATTTAAAAAACAGCCATTAAAACCCAAAACACTTAAGACAATTAAATATATATTCATCTCTCTTGTACATTATTCATCTTATATCTCAGCAATGGAGCAACTAGGTATTCAATTAATAACCGCTTTCCTGTTTTAACCTCTGCGCTTATTCCCATACCCGGTACAAGATTCACATCACGACCATCTACGTTCAGAAAATCCTGTTTCATTCTTATTTGGGCTTTATAGATTAAACCCCGTTGCTCATCCGCTGTGGCACCTGGCGAGATATTTGTACTTCACCATCAATAATGCCGTATTTGGTAAAGGGGAAGGTATGCACCTTCAGCTCGGCAGGCTGGCCCGCGGTAACAAAACCGATGTCCTTGTTCTCCAGCCAGGCCTCGGCCTCCAGCGTCTGGTTTTCAGGCACAATTTTCATTAGAGGTTGTGCGGCGGTAACGACACCACCGATGGTGTGTATGGCCAGTTCCCGCACGATGCCATCTACCGGTGCAGTAATAATCTGCTTTCTGTCCAGATCCCGGGCTTTATTCAGCTCTTCAGTCAGGCTTAGGTATTCACGTTCCAGATCAACTAACTGCTGTAGCGTCTGCGCTCGGTTCTGCGCTTTAAGTGCATGCTGATCTTCTTTTAGCTCAGCAATTTTAGCGTTTAGTTGTCTGCCGGCTGCTTTAGCCGCAGACAAATATTGCAGCAGCCAAATTTGCAATAGCAGCCCCCTTTTGTAAATAACCAGTTTCAAAAACATCTTGCACTAGTTGCAAGCATTTCCCTTGATCTATCATTGCACCTTCTTCCTTAATTTATAATCAATTATTGAAAAAACAGAAAACCCTAAAAAAAACAAACTTATTATCACGGAGAAAACAAACAGCCTATTCTTCCTATTTTTGATCAGATAATAATTTTTGTTAATATCATTAACCTGAACTCCTTCATATTGATACCCTATCACAGCTCTTTCATTGAATATAAACCCGGATAAACCGGTATAATACCAATAAAGATCAATTTCTATATTTTTCGACAAATCCCCTTCTATATTTTCAAAAAATATTTTATTAATTAACCCATCATATCTAATATTTTTTTGTCTATTAAAGAATACGCCTCTATACCTGGCTCCGATCCTCTTGTATCTGAGTAAAAAATTCTAATTATAACTACACGATCATAATTTTCATCGTACCCACTTTTAGGAAACAAAATATAACCACCCGAAAAAAGAGATAAGAACATACCCAAAATCAATATAAGCAAAAGCAATCGTGATGGCTTTTCAAGTAGAACTTTTCCAAATTAATAAAACATCATCTTCCTCAACACTATCCATTTTATATCTAACAATGGCGCCAGGTAAAAACGGGACTAAAAACGGGACAGATTTATTTTTCATTTCGCGGTCTTTCCTGTCCTCGTTTTTCTATTCTTTTGCCGGTAATCCTTTCAATTTCATCAATGAACTTTCTGTCGCCTGTTAGTTGGTTTCTCGCTAATGAGTCTCTGATCATTACTTCTTCATCCGCAGGTGCTGCTGAACAGATATATTCCGCATACGCCACGCCCGAAAGGTTTATATCTGGTAGTGGGGACAACAAATTGCACTCTCCTCGATAGCGTTCCTGGTAACTTGGCCATAGGTACATTGAAGGGCTTTCAACCATCCGGGCTTTAACAGGGTTCTGCTCTATGTACCTGATGCAGCGAAGGATGTAATGTCTCAGACCGCCGAGAATCGCATCAAAAACCGCAATTGCCACAAAGCCAAACGCCAGCAAATCCAGCGTTGTAAAGCCCCGGTGGACCAGCACCTTGTCCATCACCACCTGGAAAAACAGCGGAGTAACCAGCGCAAAGAGTTGCAGAAAGAAAGAGATCAGGATGACTTCGCCAAATAGTTTGCGGTACTTGACGAGTAAGGGGATAAACCAACGTATATCAAAATCTTTGAGCTGGCCCACCAACCCTTCACGGGGCGTGATCAGAATGACGTCCCCTTTCCACATTTCGGCAAAATCATCTGCGGACACAGAGCTCGGCTGTTCACCTTGACGCACAATAAGCACTTTATGTGCGCCGGCAGCCGAATGAGACACCCGAGCAATGATGAAAAATTCACCTTGCTTATCAATGCCACTGGCGGGGAGAGAGGAATTATTAAGGCGTTTGAATGTTAAGGTGGTTTGACGTGCTTTTAAACCCAGCTTTTTCGCGGCCCGCAAAATTTCCGTAACACCAAAAGGCAGGCTTGGAACCCCGAATTGATTCTGCAACTGCTGTAGTTCAGTCGGCAGCTTATGAAAGCGCAAAACCGTTATCAGAGCATGCAGCCCTGTATCCCTTTGCATAAAAACACTATCCCTGTGTTCAGCACGTTTTTTGAACCGTAGCAGCTTATCAACAACCGCACAATTTAACATTTAGTTATAGGATTGCTGGGACTATCCACATAAATAATTGATCACATGGAGGAATTTACTGAAGGCAGTCGAATTACTCTGGCTGAGGTTGCTCAGGTAACTGGAATCAATCGGATGACATTATCTAAGATAATAAACCACAGAGGCCACAGCACAGTCACTGATAACCTAGATAAGCTTTGTAAATACTTTGACTGCCCAATTGAAAAGCTGCTTACCCATATCCCAGAAGACTAAAAGTAGACTTACGGTCATTGGTAACAAACCAGTTTTCGGTTAGGGAAAAATTTGGGCACCATATGGGCACAGAGTGGGCACATGGATTTTCTGAGGGATGAAAATGAAAAAAGGCAGATCAATAAGTTATTGATCTGCCTTCTTAAATATTGGAAGCGGGGGCCAGATTTGAACTGACGACCTTCGGGTTATGAGCCCGACGAGCTACCAGGCTGCTCCACCCCGCATCAACGTGGCGTGCATATTATAGACCTCGCCAAGTGCATGCAAGTTCTTTTTTCCGCAACTGCAAAAATAATGTAAAAAAACCGTAAACTCTTCTGTATTGCAATATTTGCAACAGAATAAACCAAATATATCATTTTACGATACGAAACATTTCGACTAGAGTACCCCGTCTAATTGACCTGATAAGACCTGTCAGGCAGCTGAAAAACACTAACCTGTGGATCACAACATGTCTCAGAACTATTTTAATACCCTGCCCCTGCGCGAGCAGCTGGCTCAGCTGGCTAAATGCCGCTTTATGTCTTCTGATGAATTCAGCGATGGTGTCAACGCGCTGAAAGGCAAAAAACTGGTTGTTATCGGTTGTGGTGCTCAGGGTCTTAACCAGGGCCTGAACCTGCGCGACAGCGGCCTGGATGTTTCTTACGCGCTGCGTGAAGCAGCGATTGCTGAAAAACGTCAGTCCTGGAAAAACGCCACTGAGAACGGTTTCACCGTTGGCACCTATGAAGAGCTGATTCCTCAGGCAGATGTTGTTCTGAACCTGACCCCAGACAAGCAGCACACCTCTGTTGTAAATGCTGTTATGCCGCTGATGAAACAAGGCGCTTGCCTGTCTTACTCTCACGGTTTCAACATCGTTGAAGAAGGTATGCAGATCCGTCCTGACCTGACCGTTATCATGGTTGCACCTAAGTGCCCAGGTTCTGAAGTACGTGCTGAATACGTGCGTGGTTTCGGTGTACCGACTCTGATCGCTGTTCATGAAGAAAACGATCCACAAGGCGAAGGTCTGGCACTGGCTAAAGCTTACGCGGTAGGTACCGGCGGCCACAAAGCCGGCGTTCTGCAGTCTTCCTTCATTGCTGAAGTGAAGTCTGACCTGATGGGTGAGCAGACCATCCTGTGCGGTATGCTGCAAACTGGTTCTCTGCTTTGCTTCGACAAAATGGTTGAAGAAGGTATCGACGCTGGCTGGGCTGCCAAATTCATTCAGTACGGCTGGGAAGTAATCACCGAAGCCCTGAAATACGGCGGCGTAACCAACATGATGGATCGCCTGTCCAACCCTGCCAAACTGAAAGCTTATGACCTGGCTGAAGAGCTGAAGCAGATCATGCGTCCGCTGTACAACAAGCACCAGGATGACATCATCGATGGCACCTTCTCCCGTACCATGATGGAAGACTGGGCCAATGATGACAAAAACCTGCTGGGCTGGCGTGCAGAAACTGCTGAGACTGCCTTCGAGAAAACCCCTGCCGGTGATTTCGAAATCAAAGAGCAGGAGTTCTTTGATAAAGGTATTCTGATGGTGGCTATGGTTAAAGCAGGCGTTGAGCTGGCATTTGAAACCATGACTGCGGCTGGCATCATCGCTGAATCTGCATACTACGAGTCACTGCACGAAACGCCGCTGATCGCCAACACCATCGCCCGTAAGAAACTGTACGAAATGAACGCCACTATCTCTGACACTGCAGAGTACGGTTGCTACCTATACAACCATGCCTGTCTGCCACTGCTGGGCGACTTCATGAAAGGCATCAAGACAGATGTTATCGGTAAAGGTCTGGACCTGGCTGACAACGGTGTTGATAACGCGCGCCTGATCGAAATCAACGATGCACTGCGTGCACACCCGGTTGAGATCGTCGGTAAAGAGCTGCGTAAACACATGGCTGACATGAAGAAGATCGTATAAGTATCTGAAATATAGATGCCAAATTAAAAGCCAGGGCATCTGCTCTGGCTTTTTTTTGCCCAAATGACACCTGATGACAAGAACAACAGCCATGCACAGCATTCACATCGAAAACTGCACTGCCAAATTTGGTGATGCTTTTTATCTGGAAAATATCAACTGGACCCTCGAGCCAAATCAGCACTGGCTGATTACAGGTTGCAACGGTTCAGGTAAATCGGCCCTCGCCACCCTGCTTGCCGGTGCTGGCAAACTGAGTGATGGCGCTGTTTCGGGCCTGCCTGCGCATGTTGAACTGGTGTCGTTTGAGGTTCAGCGTGAGCTGATTGCCCGGGAGCTGAAAAAGGACGATGCAGACATTCTTGATGTAATTGCCGTCGGTACTCCTGTGCGTGAGATTCTGCTGGAAGATTCTGAGCATTACCCGAACTTTGACCAGGCTTTGCTGGATCGGCTGATCAGCCAGTTCAGGCTTGAACATCTGCTGGAACGGAGTTTCCGCAAACTGTCCACCGGTGAAACCCGCAAAATGCTACTGCTGCGGGCTCTGGCGCGTAAACCGGCGTTGCTGGTGCTGGATGAACCCTTTGACGGGTTGGACGTAGACGCTGCCGCCTTGTTGCAGACTCTCTTATCTGAACAGATCCAACACAGTGCCATTGTGCTGGTATTGAATCGCTTTGATGAGATGCCCGATTTCATCACCCATATCGCCTATGTCGATAAAGGCCAGTTGCATCATTGTGTGGATAAAAACGACGAGCAGGCCTATGCCGAGCTATATCAGTTATTGCATATCAAAACCTCGGAGCTTGAAATTCCACCCGCCACCGGAGACCGGCCACCGGCTCTGAATCCTGATGAGCCACTGGTACGCCTGACCAATGCCCGTATTGCCTACGGTGATGAGGTGGTCTTTGAAGGACTGAACTGGAGTATCGAACCGGGCCAGCACTGGCAACTGAGTGGTCCCAATGGCAGTGGCAAGACCTGTCTGCTCAATCTGATCACCGGCGATCATCCCCAGTGTTATACCAACAATATTTTTGTGTTTGGCATGCAGCGCGGTAGTGGTGAAAGCATCTGGCAGATCAAGCAGTATATCGGGTATGTCTCCACTGCTCTGCAGTGGGAGTATCGGACCAGTACCAGCGTACGTAATGTGATCATTTCCGGCTGTCTGGACAGCATCGGCCTGTATCAGAAACCGACCGATGAACAGATCCGACTGGCGGACCAATGGCTTGAATTACTGGGCATGGCTGACCGTCCCCACCAGCCCTTCAACCAACTGTCGTTTGGTGATCAGCGCCTGTTACTGATCGCCCGCGCCATGGTCAAACACCCGACTCTGCTGATACTGGATGAACCCTGTCTGGGACTGGATGATATCAACCGTCAGTTGGTACTGGCGCTGATCGAGAAAATCTGTGCCGGCAGCGAAACCACCGTTCTCTACGTCAATCACCACGCCGAAGACCGGATTAATGGCATCCGGCATTATCAGAAGTTAGGAGCGGCCTGAAGCAGCAGACTGTTGCCAGGTGGAAGGTATCTGCAGCGACAGTTCACTGAAGTTCAGACCAAACAGAGGACGAAATTCCGCAGCAAATGCACGTCGATAACTGCGTTTGCTGGCAGCCAGTCGCTGAAGCAGCAGGGTCACATCATCCTGCTTACTGAAACTGCTGCTGTAATTCAGGATACTGGCCTGCAATAGATACAGATCGTGGAAACGCCCAAGATCACTGCCAAGATCGGCCAGTTTTTCACGGTACTCCTGACTCAGACTGCCTTTCTGGCGCAGTAGCAGCTCCTGCTGGTAGAGCCAGAATTTACTCCACTTGCGCCATTTATGATAAGGCTTATCCCGGTCGCTCTGCAGCGCCCGGTCACCAAACCGACCGGCCTTTTCATAGGTGTATTCAAGACCGGTGACAATGAACTGTCCATCAGGTTGCTGTAGCAGGCGCTGCCATAAGCGCAAGGCCTCAGACAACCACTGAGCGGCAAGTTTAAGATCCGGCGGTGGCAGTGTTTCCCGCTCTGCCTGCAGTCGGGTCTTAAAGTTTTCAGTCAGTGGTTTCAGATCAGGATAGTGCTTTAAAAACCGCTTCAGGGTTTTCAACTGCACATGGGTATCACGCCGCGCGGCAAAAGCCCGGGCAGTTTTACGTAACGGTTCATCCACCCGTCGCAGATCCGCTTTCCGGCAGACTGGCTGATAGAGCCGTAACGCTGCACGCAGGCGTTTACACAACACCCGCAGATCATGCACACCCTCATCTGTTAACTCATCCAGAGTGGTTAACTGATGGATCAGTCGCTGAAGCAACGGACTGACTTTTGTGAGCACCGGATCTGTCATGGTTTAAAAATATTCAGTGAGTTCCTGGCTGTTTGGGAGAGTCGCTGTAATTCATGGTCGCCGAAGCTTCGCCCGCCTCAGACCAAACATCGGTCTCCAGCGTCAGTGCCACTATACCTGTCGTCGGGATATTGTCTACCGAGCCAACCCCCAGCAGGGCAACTAAACCATTCAGCCCCGGATTATGGCCCACAATACAAAGATGGGTGACATAGTCTGGGGTGCTCCGGACCAACTCCAGCAGATCTTCAGCGGATGCCTCGTACACCTTGTCGTTTAACTGCAATTTTGCAATCGGAATATCGAGGTGCAGCGCAAAGATACGTGCGGTGGTCAGTGCACGGGTGGCATAGCTGGTGATGATCAGTGTTGGAATCTCGCCACTGGCAGCAAAACGCTCTGCCATCAGGGGTGCATCACACCAACCGCGCCGGTTTAATGGCCGCTCAAAGTCACGCAGCCCTTCATGTTTCCAGCTGGATTTAGCATGGCGAATCAATGTCAGTCGTTTCATGTGCGTTCACCCTATAACCTGTTTTGGCAGCAGTGTTTCACAATTGAATGACTGTATGATGAAGCCGAGAATCAGGATAAGAACCGACAACCACCCTTGGGCTGCGTGCCTTCTACATAACGCACTTTAGCGCGGGCTTTGCCACGCTGGTTGCTGACCTGAAAACGTCGACCATCATGCACATCGGACGTTTCAGCCGGGGGCATTTCTGGTGACTCCTTCTGCTCTTCAGGCTCAGGGATTTTAGGTTTCTGACTCATGCGACTTTCTCGATCTGACTCTTTTAGCAGTATAAACCCGATATTGTGAGCACAGGGCCATCTGCTGAATAATTTAAGCAATGTTTTATCTCAATACAGAGGCTGGGCAATGAAGTGGGTGATTTATTTACCGGTGCCTAAACACGGATCATATGCAAAGCATGAAAGGCAGACCCTGCGATCTGCCTGTTGCTTGTCATTATCTTGAATGAAACCGCAAGGAGCAGGGGCGACGGCTACTGCCAGCACAATGCAAAGTGTTCGGGGAAATGAGTCCCTTTGTAATCCATGACTGACAGGGGTTTCAGATTATCCAGCAGCAGAACATGGCGCACCATTTCCGGAATCATCTCCATACCCACATACTTGCCCAGACACTCATGCGGGCCATAACCAAAGTTAAAATGGTGGTAACCATTTCGACCCGGTATAAATTTCTCGGGATGATCATAGGCATAGGTATCAAACATCGCTGACTGGGTCAGTAACAACACGTTAGTTCCCTGTGGAATCAGGGTTTCATGTGCAGTGCCTTTGGCCAGGGCATAATCACAGGACAACTTGCGGAAGCTAAAGGGAGAGATAGGTACAAAGCGCAGTGCTTCCCAGACATAAGCATCAAATTCTCGCGGGTCTTCAAGTGTTGCAGCTAGTTTAGCCTTCGCCAGCAGGTCAGGCCGGTCGAGAAAAAACGCCACCACCTGAGTGACCGCCTGAGACGTGGTTTCCACCGCGCCGATCAACAGCCCACCAGCATTGACCCCGACCCGCACCAGGCCAAAATCAACCTCCTTCGCCATGCTGCTGCGTAACATCCGGGTAACGATGTCATCTTTAAGCCGCTCAGAGGGTTTACCCAGCAGGTGTCGTACCAGAGATTTCAGCCCATACCAGCCAATCAGCAACAGGTTTTTGGCCTGTTCCGCTTTAACCCATGCGAGTTTTCGCGCCATCAGTTTGGCTATGTATGCCACCAGCTCTTTCGACACTTTGTCATGCTCAGCTATGATTCGCTGGAATTCCTCTTCCGGCAGCAAATCAAACGGCTGGTTGTAAAATGCATCGGCCTGATTCCAGTAGGACCAGCGAATAAGATCCTGCGGGTCAACGCCGTCCAGCCCAAAATATTCCTGCACCAACACGGTAGGCACTATCCGACTGTACTGATTGACCAGCTCAATATGCCCACCGGCAGTCGCCAGTACCTCGGCACAGGTATCAGACACCAGCTGACGCACCCGGGGCAGATCATCACGGTTCAGAAATCCTTTCATCAGGTTTTTTTCACGGGTGTGCAGAGCGTCATCATCGTGAGCCATCAGATAACCCACATCCGTTTCGGTGACACCCATCTTGGGCTTGTACAGATCAACCGTGAAAATCCCCGGCATCGACAGCGCATCACGAATATCACTGAACAACGCCACCAGCGTACATTCAGGTGTGACCAGAATTGGACGCTGCGCCCGCAGCTGGGCAAAAAATGGCAGCGGTTCACTCGCCATCCACTGTTTCACCAGAGGATATTTTTCCGCCTCCGGAGCGGCATCAAATTCCGCCAGATAATCCTTCTGCATCGCTCTACTCCTTTAAAGCGTTTTCAGGTATTCAATTAACTGCCAGCGCTGCTGTTCATCCAGCGCGGGCAATACCGTTTTACCATCAAGCTGGGGCGTGCGCCCTGCTCCATATTCATGCCCGCTGTTCAGATCGCCCACCCGGGTTGTGATGAAACGTTTGGCATCGGTTGCCTGACTCAGATTACCCACTTTCACCGGGTCAAACTCACGCTGACCGACATAAAACACATCGGGTCGGTACTGACCGATTTCTGGATCAGGAATACAGTTTGCAGCGTCAGGGCTGCAAACCCGTTTTTTAGGCAGCAAGAGGTCATACAGGGTGGGGACTGAACCATTGTGCAGGTAAGGTGCCGTAGCCCAGATACCGTTTAACGGACGTGCTTTATAGGACAACAGCGAATTGTAGGGCTGTGCGGTGGTATCAGGGGTGTAGTTACCGTTTTTAATGGTGGCCTGAATTTCATTCTGGAAAAACGACATGCCCAGGGTATAGAGCCAGTCCAGCCAGCGCCTAACCAGCCATTTATCTGCATCGGGCGTTGCCACCACACCACGGGTGGCAGAGGTCAGTATCTGTACCACCGGTGCCTCTTCGGCGATGTACAACTTGCCTACATCTGTCTCCTGCACCGTCTGATTAAAGTTGCCCGACTTACCGGTGTAATGAACACTGTTTTGCGCCATGGCCGGATCTGTGCCGATTTTATCCAGCGCCATCATTTTACCGATCACCACCCGGTCCCAGTTTCGCGGCTGTATAACTTCATGGCAGGACTCACAGTACCGGGCATAGATCAGCCTGCCCTGTTGCGCTTTTTCCAGATCAATCGAACCAAAAATTGACTCTGGCCAGGCCGGCGAAGTCAGGCTTTTCAGGTGTGCTTCCAATCGTTCAAGATTGACCAGATCGATCGACGATTTAAAGTTGATCTGTTCGTGTTTGCGGCTTTGGCCGGTGATCCAGGCGGACAGGCTCGAAAAATTGAAACCCGGCTTTTGCGCACTCCAGTCCAGATTGCCAAAAACGCCAATGACCTCACCCGTATTACGACCCAATGGACCTACGCCAGCATTGTTTGCCAACCCATTCCACTGCACATAATCAGACTGCACGATATCCCACAGGAAGGGATAACTGACCGGGGCATCCGGTTCATTAAACAGGGCATCACGAATGCGTAACATGTCGCGCCTCCCCAGCCCCGGCAAACCGTTATCGTTAGATTGCAGACGGGCAACGACTTCAGCAAACTCTTCCTCCGAGAGAATGCTGGCATTCACCCCCTGCAATACAGCCTGGATCTGGGTGGCGCTTAGCAGAGGCGCTCCCTGAGGCCCCATCACCATGGCCAGTGTTTCGGCCAATTGCGCATGGTTGAGTATATGTTGCAGCACCCGGTTATAGATTCGGCCAAAAGCATCCAGCCGGGCATAACCATAATCTACATGACTGTGATTGATGGTATTGTAGAGTCCAATCCGCTGTCTCCAGACCGTCAGTGAATCGATAATTTCAGCCTCGGTCTGAAAATCATTATCCAGTGCAATGACACGCTCGACGAACCGCTGCCGTTTATCAGCTTCCGACAGCGTAGCCTCCATGGCCTGCGCTAGCGCGGTCAGAAAACCCACCATGTCTGCCATGGCTGGACCACCATCAATCCGGATGGCCGTGCCACGATAATTCACCTGCCCGGTATGACACGCTGCACAGGTGAAACCCATATAGTCGCGCCCTTCATAGGTATCCTTAGCAAAACCAACCGGCATACCGTCCGGATTAAAAAACGTGGGTTTCTGCGGTAGATAACGGAAATAGTCGATATTCGCATCTGAGCGGAATAACTCTTCAGACTCTGCCTGTTCCAGTACAAGGAAAAAATCATAGGGCAGCAGGTTGGAACCCTGAGTGGTGGTGTAAAACCACAGGCTGTCAGATGCAGACCAGCCCTGATTAAGATAGATGGGTGTGGCATACGACTCACCAAATGCCCCGTTCTCAATACCAATGGCACCCCGATCAGGATCATCATCCCAATTCTGGTAGGCCTTACCAATGGCCAGCGCGATAAACATTGAAAGCACCACCAGGGCGAGCAACAACAGCATCCATTTACGGTGACGCCAGATATAAAATCCAGGTGCAAGCAGGGAGGAAACCCGAGGCATAGCGAAGTCCTTTTCATCGTAGAGGTGAGCAAACGCGACAACATCCTGATGTCGCTGATTTCAGGCCATGCAGTATAGAAGAAAAATCAGGAGATCGCGGCCTGACAACACGCCCCCTGCTGCACTTATGCGGTCTTGGCGGTATCACCAATCGAATTAAGTAACAGTTTCAGTACCTGGCGCCGACTGATCACACCCACCACTTTGCCAGTGCTATCCACAACGGGGTAACTTTTAGGCTTGGCGGCCAGCATCTGCTGCCCCAGCGTCAGCAGATCATCATTAAGATTCACACTCAGCACATCCGTGTTCATCACTTCTGCCACCGTGGCGACACGCTGGTTGTGATACACCACCTGAATGGTCACTTTAAGGCACTCCTGCTCTGACACCCAGCCGACCAGTTTGCCCTCAGCATCGGTCACCGGCGCACCCAGCATGGTGTGTTTGATCAGTTCCTTAGATGCCGCAGCCACCGGCATATCCGGAGTGATACGGGCAAAATTCCGCTGCAAACAATCTGCGACTTTGGCTAGTTTCATCGATATCTACTCCTTAAAGCGCCATAAAAAGGCGCACTCAGCGACACCCGCTCGCAAATGATGCATAAAACGACTGAAAACACCTGAAATCAGGCTGGAAATCAAAACGTGAAAATTCATGCAGAAAACGAACCAGAAAAGACAGAATCTGTGTTGAAAAACAGCATTGTGTTCGCGGAATTCGCCTACATAAAGGAGTTATCTGTCACCCGATTGTTGAGTCAATATGAACATAGTCTGTCCGACCTGTGGCGCGACCAACCGTATCCCGGAAACCCGCTCTCATACTGAGGGGAAATGCGGCAAGTGCAAACAACCACTCCACACCTTCACCCCGGCTGAGTTAACCGATGACTCAGCTGCGCATTACATTGAACGCAATGATCTGCCAGTATTGGTCGATTTCTGGGCCAGCTGGTGTGGTCCCTGTCAGATGATGAAACCGGTTTTTGAACGAACCGCAGCCCAATCAGAAACCCTGTTGTTTGCGAAACTGAATACCGAAACCGCGCCCCGTTTCAGCCAGCAGATGCATATCCGCAGCATCCCCACGCTGGTGCTGTTTCATCGGGGCCGGGAAGTAGCACGAATCAGCGGTGCATTGCAGGAACCACAACTTAAACAGTGGATATTGCAGCAGATGCAGCAGCTATAAGGCTGAGATTCGTCTGCCCTCCTTGCTGTTCGCAGCTCAACTTCTACAGTTATGCTTGAGTGAACAACAAGGAGAGAACCAATGCTTGAGTCTGAGAGCCGCGCAACGTCCAATCCAACCTGTCAGTTACTACCGGCAAAAACTAAAGATCTGGGTGGCTTTTCAGTACGGCGGCTGTTTCCGACCATCGGCCGGAAAATGGTCGGTCCCTGGGTTTTCTTCGACCATGTGGGGCCAACCGTTTTCCCTGCCGGAAATGGCATCAATGTCAGACCGCATCCACATATTGGCATCGCCACGGTCACTTACCTGTTTGAGGGTGAAATCTTACACCGCGATTCACTGGGCAACCTTCAGACAATCACCCCCGGTGCGATCAATCTGATGGTCGCCGGCTCAGGCATTACCCACTCAGAGCGTGAACGACCTGAAGTTACTGCCACAGATCACCCGCTACATGGGTTACAGCTCTGGCTGGCGCTGCCCGAAGAGTCGGAAGAAACAGACCCGGCATTCTTTCATATTTCCGCCGCTTCAATTCCGGCGGTCGATGTTGAGGGGGTACCTGTACGTGTGCTGATGGGGAGCGCCTATGGCGTCACTTCTCCGGTGCCCTGCTTTTCACCAACTCTGTATATTGAGGCGGACCTCAAGCCGGGCCAGACACTTACCCTACCCGATGCGGAAGAGCTCGGTATTTATACAGCCACGGGAGAAATCAAGATCGGCATAACCACTGTGCCAGAACACTCTATGGCAGTGGTCGAAACAGCCAAGTCTGTACGCATTGTTGCAACAGAGGCGACACGGCTTGCCATGATTGGCGGCAACCGTTTATCACCCCGCTTTGTTGACTGGAATTTTGTCTCCAGTTCAAAATCACGTATTGAGCAAGCCAAAGAGGACTGGCGGCAGGGACGTTTCGCCAAAGTTGTGGGTGATGAAATTGAGTTTATCCCCCTGCCTGACTGAGCCAACCTTCTCTTTGATGAATAAAATTCAATTTATATAAAAAATAAATCGTTTTTATTCATGTTAGAACCCCTTAATAATGAATTCATATCATCAATTACAACCAATACATGAATTTTATTAAGGAAATACCATGCAAACCCACATTCTTGGTTACCCACGGATCGGTGCAAAACGTGAACTCAAATTTGCCCTTGAGGCTTACTGGAACGGCTTGAGCGGTCGCGAGACCCTATCCGAGATTGCGCGTGAACTTCGCCACCAAAACTGGCAGGCCCAGATCGACAATCAATTGGGCTTTATCACTGTTAACGATTTCTCACTGTATGACCATGTGTTAGATCACAGTCAGCTACTGGGCGTGATTCCCGAGAGATTTCAGGACGGCAGCAGCGACGCTTTTGATACTTACTTCCGGATGGCCCGGGGCCGTGCCCCGTCCGGTACAGATCAGCGTGCCTGTGCCATGACAAAATGGTTTGATACCAACTATCACTATCTGGTGCCGGAACTGTCTGCAGATCAGGTTTTTGAGCTTAACCCGGGCAAACTCCTGACTGAACTGCGTGAAGCCAAACAACTGGGTCATCCTGTCAAGCCAGTCCTGCTAGGACCCATCACCTACTTGTGGCTGGCAAAATCCTGCCAGGCCGACTTTGACCGTCTATCACTGCTGCCATCGCTGCTGCGTACCTATCAGCTGTTGTTTGAACTTCTTGCAGATGAGGGTGTTGAATGGATCCAGATAGACGAGCCGGCACTGGTACTCGAACTTGAAGCCGATTGGGTTAATGCCTATACGACCGCATACCAGCAACTGAGCAATCCACGTATTAAAACGCTGCTCACCACCTATTTTGGTGGACTGGGTTCTAAACTTGAACAGATTGCACATCTACCGGTAGCCGGTTTCCATCTGGATTTGACCCGCAGCGGTAACGACTACCTCAAACTCGCCAGCCTGCTGGATCAGGATCAGATCCTGTCACTGGGTGTCATTGACGGGCGCAACATCTGGAAATCCGACCTGACACAGCTCAGCGATCAGCTGCAATCGCTGGCCGGAAAACTGGGTGAACGCCTCTGGTTGTCAAGCGCCTGCTCCCTGTTACATGTCCCGGTTGATCTTGAGCAGGAACAGGCGCTGGATGCAGAACTGAAATCCTGGCTCTGCTTTGCCCGGCAAAAACTCGCTGAACTTAATATCCTGGCGTCTGTGCTTGGCGGTGATCCCACTGACGCGCTGGATGATAACTTCCTCGCGTTAAAAGCACGTCGAGCCTCAACTCGTATCCATCAGCCAGCGGTAAAAGCGCGTTTGACGTCAATCACCCCCAGCGATGCCAGCCGTAGCAGCCCCTACGCAGAACGCGCTCCGTTACAGCGCGAGCGACTCAACCTGCCGCTCTATCCGACCACGACGATTGGTTCTTTTCCGCAAACCTCCGATATTCGTCAAGCCCGTTCGGCCCTGCGAAGCGGCAAACTGTCGGCGGGTGAATACGAGTACGTGATGAAACAACAGATCAAAACCTGCATTGAGTCACAGCAGCGCTATGGACTGGATATGCTGGTCCACGGTGAAGCAGAACGAAATGATATGGTGGAGTACTTTGCTGAATTTCTGGAAGGTTACGCCGTCAGCCAGTATGGCTGGGTGCAGTCCTATGGTTCCCGTTGTGTTAAACCACCCATTATTTTCGGCGATGTCAGCCGTCCGGAACCCATCACCGTGGGGTGGAGCCGTTATGCCCAATCCCTGACCGATAAACCGGTCAAAGGCATGTTGACCGGCCCGGTAACAATGCTGCAGTGGGCCTTTGTACGGGACGATCAGCCCCGCGCGACCACCTGCCTGCAAATTGCCCTGGCCATCCGTGATGAGGTCTGTGATCTGGAACAGGCAGGTATTCATGCGATCCAGATTGATGAACCTGCAATCCGTGAAGGCCTGCCGCTGCTGGCCTCTGAATGGCAGGCGTATCTGGACTGGGCAACCTTTGCTTTCCGGGTCAGCGCCAGCGGCGTCAAAAACGACACCCAGATTCACACCCATATGTGTTATTCGCAGTTCAATGACATTATGCCCGCCATTGCCGATATGGATGCTGATGTGATCACCATCGAAACCAGCCGTTCAAACATGAGGCTGCTGGAGGCCTTTGCTGACTTCGATTATCCAAATGAAATTGGACCGGGTGTCTATGATATTCACAGCCCCAATTTACCGGCGGTTGCCGATATGGTTAGGCTGATTGAACTGGCCGAACAGCAGATACCAGCGGAGCGGTTATGGGTTAATCCGGACTGCGGTCTTAAAACCCGTGGCTGGAAAGAGGTTTCAGCGGCACTGATCAACATGGTGGCCGCAGCCAAAACATTACGTGAGAACCGTCTTCTCGGTAAAACAGCCTGAATCCGGGGCACGTATCAGTTTCTGATACGTGCCTTCTTTCGGAATACATGATGCTGTCAAAAATAAAATCCAAGATTGATTGACTAATGAACAGAAGCGTTTATGATGGTGGCAGCTCGAAAGAAGACCTCGTATATACACTCCTCTACGCAGTTTTAGTCATAATTCTTCGTCCTGTAGTTTTAAAGTACCTGCCCTTTTTCCGCGTAAGTCTGCCTTATGGCAATCTAATTTAATGATCACAGGATATTATTATGTCTAATAAAATCACCGGCACCGTAAAATGGTTTAACGAAAGCAAAGGTTTCGGTTTTATCGAACAGCAGTCCGGCCCTGATGTATTCGCTCATTTCAGCGCTATTGTCAGCTCCGGCTTCAAAACCCTGAACGAAGGCCAGCAGGTTGAGTTCACCGTAAGCCAGGGTTCTAAAGGCCCACAGGCTGAAAATATCGTCGCTCTGTAAGACCGCCGATACCACCCCAGCCATCTAAGTTGGGGTCATGATATCAAGGGCAAACCTTTTCCGGTTTGCCCTTTTTTGTTAGCGTTGCCAGGCATATGACCGAACATTTATTCGGTACAGTCTGACTGGAGAAGCCTATGTATGTCGCTATGAACCGCTTCCGCATTGCCCTGGGGCAGGAAGAAACCTTTATCGAGATCTGGAAAAACCGCGAAACACATCTGGATGAAGTCCCGGGTTTCAAGAGTTTTCAGCTACTACAGGGTCCAACCACAGATGAGCACACGCTGTTTGCTTCCCACAGTATCTGGGAATCAGAAACCGCGTTCAGAAACTGGACCACATCCGAAGCGTTTCGCAAAGCTCACGCCAATGCCAAACCTGCCTCGGGTGTCTATCTTGGCCCACCACAATTTGAGGGTTTTACTGCGGTTTTATCGCAGTAAGCCAAAAAACAGGGGGCTAAAAAGCCCCCCATCTGATCTCCCATTCGATCGACTACTCGGTTTCCTTTTCCGGCTCTGATCGTTTTTTATGCCGCCGTTTATCGGCGTACATGCTCTTATCCGCTTTGTGGAGTAACTCTTCCGGCTCCAGATATTCTGTAGGTCCGGTCTCAGCGACCCCGATACTGATTGAAAAATCCACTCCGCGACTGGCCAGTTCTTCCTGCAGCCGAGTCCGGTAAACCTGTTCAGCATCTTCCCCAGTACAATCGGGCATGATGATGCAGAACTCATCCCCCCCACAACGGAAACAACTGTCTTCACTGCGCGACACACGACTGATTGAGCTGCCCAACGTACGCAGCACATCATCGCCTTTATTGTGCCCCTGTGTATCGTTGATCTGCTTGAAGTCGTTGATATCCAGATACACCACTGCAATGGTTTCAGCACGCCGCTGAGAAGCCCGCAGACAGCTTGTCAGAGTGTCGGTCAGGTGACGCACATTCAGCAGACCAGTCAACGCATCGGTGCGGGATAACTCCTCCAGCTGCTGAGTACGCAGGCGAACGCGATTTTCCAGGTGCAGCGCATACTCATCTGATTTCTGTTTCGAGATCTCAATCTCTGCCAGCAGGCTTCGGATATAGGTATCGAATACCAGAGTGACGTCAAACATCATCAGCTTTTCCAGTGCCGTTGAAGTCAGATGATAGGTGTCGTCATCACTGATTTCAGAACGCAGCACTGTGATAAGCAGCGTCTTCAATGTAAAAATCGCAGAAAGATAGAGTTTTGGTTCTACCCCGATACGTTTATGTACCAGACCGATTCGCAGCCGGTTATTAACATACTCAATGTCATACAGACCACTGAACAGATCAATTACATATTTACGCTGCGCGTGGCGCAGGCGGTTGAGGGTATCGGCGTCGCCGATCAGAAGCGCAATTTCAGGGATGCTGGTCTGGGTTTCATAAAAGCGGGCAACAATTTCATCAATACGGCTGTCAATAATTCCCTTGGCCTGACGCAGGGCGCCCAGATCAGCTTCATCAAGATCGAACAGATTTTTACGATGAGCAATCTCAAATTCACTGATTTTCATCTGTTCAAGGAGGGTAGTTTCAGTCTGTCTCATCCGGTTTCTCGTGGCGAAGTACACTTTTAACAAATCGCGTAACAAATCGTGATTCAATCATGTATCCATACGCCTCTATACAGCTAAAAAGCCACACAGCGCCTTACATGCAGCGCAAACTTTAAATGACACGGTGCTCTGTTCTAACTCCATGAGGGCTTCTATTCGAGTATAGATCAGAGGCTTGACACTCAAGAGCAGAGGTTTCAGAGAATGCCAAAAAATTTCGAAACATTTGTATGAATTTGTAATTAAAAACTGATCTAAATCAACAAAATTAGAATATTTCGCAGTTTAATTATTGCGCCCTTGCCTTCTGTATAAAAGATGATCAAAAAAAACCCACCAAAGGGTGGGTTAACAAGATCAGTCAGGGGTTGATAGGGACCCCTGACTGAAAGATCGAAACCGGAGGGTGATAATCCGGCTTCAAAGGCAATCTCTGTTCAGAAGGTATCACCCGGTATCCGCACAAAACCTTCCATCAAAACGCGTGCACTGCGGCTCATCACCGCTTTGGTTGCGGTCCATTCACCGTTCACCAGTGCTGCTGCCGCGCCAACCCGCAGCGTGCCGGATGGATGACCAAATGTTACGGCATCACGTTCAACGCCACCAGCCGCCATGTTCACCAACGTGCCGGGCACTGCAGCCGCAGTTGCAATGGCAACCGACGCCGTGCCCATCATTGCATGGTGTAATTTACCCATGGACAACGCACGCACACAGACATCAATATCGGACGCCGTGATCTGTTTACCGCTGGATGCTTCATAATCGGTCGCTGGTGCAACAAACGCCACCTTAGGGGTGTGCTGACGCGCGGCCGCTTCGGCGATATCCGAAATCAAGCCCATTTTAACCGCGCCATATGCACGAATTGTTTCAAAACGGGCCAATGCATCAGCATCCGAATTGATATCTTTCTGCAACTCGGTGCCGGTATAACCAATCTCTTCCGCATTCAGAAAGATGGTCGGAATACCTGCATTAATCATGGTAGCCTTGAAACAACCGATTCCCGGTACGTCCAGATCATCCACCAGATTGCCGGTGGGGAACATGGAACCTTCACCGTCGGCCGGGTCCATAAATTCAATGACCACTTCTGCAGCCGGGAAGGTCACACCATCCAGCTCAAAATCGCCGGTTTCCTGCACCTGGCCATTGGTGATCGGCACATGCGCCATGATGGTTTTGCTGATGTTTTTCTGCCAGATACGTACGGTGCAGATACCATTTTCAGGAATACGCGACGGATCTACCAGACCACCCGCAATCGCAAAGGCACCGACGGCGGCAGTCAGGTTACCGCAGTTACCAGACCAGTCGACAAACGCCTTGTTGATAGCCACCTGACCAAACAGGTAATCCACGTCATGATCCGGCTCTGAGCTTTTATCCAGAATGACGGTTTTACTGGTGCTGGAGGTGGCGCCACCCATGCCATCGATCTGCTGACCATAAGGGTCCGGGCTACCAATCACCCGTAGCAGGATCTTGTCACGGGCTTCGCCCGGTTGCTGGGCCGCTTCCGGCAGATCCTGACGACGGAAAAACACCCCTTTACTGGTGCCGCCACGCAGGTAAGTCGCCGGAATCTTAATTTGCGGTACGTGAGCCATGTTAATGCTCCTCTACCCCATCAGTAGAAACAGATAAACCGATGAGTAAAAAACTGATTTATAAAAACAGGTGAGCAGGTCACAGAGCCGGTTTAACCGGCCCTGCTCGCCGCTTGCAAACTTATGCCTGACCCAGGAAGTCCTTGGCAAACTTCTGCAGCACACCACCCGCTTTGTAAACGTCTACTTCAGCAGCGGTATCCAGTCGCGAAGTCACCGGTACTTCAACTACATCACCGTTAGCGCGCTTGATCACCAGTGTCAGTTCACCACGCGGAGCCAGATCACCTTTAATGCTGTAGGTTTCAGTGCCATCCAGTGCCAGCGTCAGGCGCGTAGTGCCTTCGTGGAACTGGACTGGCAATACACCCATACCAATCAGGTTGGTACGGTGAATACGCTCAAAACCTTCAGCGACAATCACTTCTACACCTGCCAGACGCACGCCTTTAGCCGCCCAGTCACGTGAAGAACCCTGACCGTAATCCGCACCCGCTACCACGATCAGGTTCTGACCACGGTTCATGTAGGTTTCAATGGCTTCCCACATGCGCATCTGCTGACCTTCCGGTTCAACCCGCGCCAGTGAACCCTGAATCACGTTACCGTTTTCATCGCGGCACATTTCGTTCAGCAGTTTCGGGTTCGCCAGGGTGGCACGCTGAGCCGTCAGGTGGTCACCACGGTGCGTTGCATAGCTGTTAAAGTCTTCTTCCGGCAGACCCATCTTGTGCAGGTACTCACCGGCCGCACTGTTCATCAGAATCGCATTGGAAGGCGACAGGTGATCGGTGGTGATGTTGTCCGGCAGAATCGCCAGCGGACGCATGTCGGTCAGAGTACGCTCACCCGCCAGTGCACCTTCCCAGTACGGCGGACGACGAATGTAGGTCGACATTGGACGCCAGTCATACAGTGGGCTTTCTGCCTGCTCTTTTTCACCCAGATCAAACATCGGGATGTAGATCTGCTTGAACTGTTCAGGCTTCACACACTGCGCCACAATCGCATCAATCTCTTCATCGGATGGCCACAGGTCTTTCAGCGTAATCTCTTTACCATCCACCACGGCCAGCACATCGTTTTCAATGTCAAAACGCACGGTACCGGCAATTGCGTAAGCCACAACCAGTGGCGGTGATGCCAGAAATGCCTGTTTAGCATACGGGTGGATACGGCCATCAAAGTTACGGTTACCGGACAGTACCGCAGTGGCATACAGGTCACGGTCGATGATCTCCTGCTGAATCACTGGATCCAGCGCACCGGACATGCCGTTACAGGTGGTGCAGGCATAGGCCACAATACCAAAGCCCAGTTTTTCCAGTTCAGTCAGCAGACCGGCTTCTTCCAGATACAACTTGGCCACTTTAGAACCCGGCGCAAATGAGCTTTTCACCCATGGCTTACGTACCAGGCCCAGTTCGTTGGCTTTTTTCGCCAGCAGACCGGCAGCAACAACGTTGCGTGGGTTAGATGTATTCGTACAGGAGGTGATCGCAGCGATAATCACCGCGCCATCCGGCATCAGACCTTCGGCTTCTTCGGTTTTGCCGGAGGCCAGTTTGGCTTCGTCGGCGATACCCCGTTCAGCCAGTGCAGAGGTTGGCAGACGACGGTGTGGGTTAGATGGACCGGCCATGTTGCGAACAACAGAAGACAGATCAAACTCCAGCACGCGTTCATATTCCGCATTTTCCAGTGCAGTCGCCCACAGACCAGTTTCTTTGGCGTACTGTTCAACCAGAGCAACCTGCTCCGGTTCACGGCCGGTCAGTGTCAGATAATCAATGGTCTGCTCATCGATGTAGAACATCGCCGCAGTGGCACCAAATTCAGGAGTCATGTTGGAGATGGTTGCACGGTCACCGATGGACAGGCTGGACGCGCCTTCACCAAAGAACTCAACGTACGCACCTACAACGCGCTCAGCGCGCAGGAACTCTGTCAGGGCCAGCACGATGTCGGTCGCAGTGATGCCCGGCTGACGTTTGCCCGTCAGCTTGACACCTACGATATCCGGCAGGCGCATCATGGAAGGATGGCCCAGCATCACTGTTTCAGCTTCCAGACCACCCACACCCACAGAAATAACACCCAGTGCATCAACGTGTGGCGTATGTGAATCGGTACCGACACAGGTATCCGGGTAAGCAACGCCGTCACGGTTCTGCACCACTGGCGACATTTTCTCCAGGTTGATCTGGTGCATGATGCCGTTACCGGCAGGAATCACATCCACGTTTTCAAACGCAGTTTTGGTCCACTCGATGAAGTGGAAACGGTCTTCGTTCCGACGGTCTTCGATGGCACGGTTTTTCTCGAACGCATCCGGATCAAAACCCGGTGCTTCTACCGCCAGCGAGTGGTCAACAATCAGCTGAGTCGGCACAACCGGGTTCACCTGAGACGGGTCACCACCCTGCTCTGCAATCGCATCACGCAGGCCGGCCAGATCCACCAGCGCCGTCTGGCCAAGAATGTCATGACATACCACACGGGCCGGGTACCATGGAAAATCCAGGTCACGTTTACGTTCGATGATCTGTTTCAGCGCATCGGTCAATGCTTCTGGCTCGCAACGACGAACCAGTTGCTCTGCCAGAATACGGGAGGTGTAAGGCAACGTGGCATAGGCACCTGGCTGGATCGCTTCTACAGCCGCACGGGTATCAAAAAAATCCAGTGCAGTTCCAGCCAACGGCTTGCGGTATTCAGTGTTCATAACGTACTCCATCGAGTCGCTCAATGGGTGTAGTCAGGCAGGCAAGGTGCCAGCCTTATGACAACCCAGTGTTATCTTTTTTGTCCAAAAAGGCGGCTGTAAGGCCGCCCTGTACCTGTTAGGGGCGCTGTTCGATCGGCACCCATGCAGAGCTTTCAGGACCGGTGTAATCCGCAGACGGACGAATAATCCGGTTATTGGCCCGCTGTTCCATCACGTGCGCAGTCCAGCCCGCAACACGGGAACAAACAAAAATCGGGGTAAACAGTTCGGTCGGAATGCCCATGAAGTGATACGCCGACGCATGGAAGAAGTCTGCATTACAGAACAGTTTCTTCTCGCGCCACATCACCGCTTCAACACGCTCTGAGACCGGATACAACACGGTGTCACCCACCTGCTCAGCCAGCTTTTTAGACCACTCTTTGATGATCGCATTACGTGGATCGGATTCACGGTAGATGGCATGGCCAAAGCCCATGATCTTATCCTTGCGCTCCAGCATGCCCATGATGGCCGCTTCAGCTTCATCCGGTGAGGTCCAGCTTTCGATCATGGCCATCGCGGCTTCATTGGCACCACCGTGCAATGGACCCCGCAGGGAACCGATCGCACCGGTAACACAGCTATGGATATCGGACAGGGTTGAAGCACAGACACGCGCCGTGAAGGTGGACGCATTGAACTCATGCTCTGCATACAGAATCAGAGACGCATGCATCACCTGAGTGTGCAGTGGATCCGGTTTTTTGTCGTGCAGGGTCCACAGGAAGTGTTCGCCAATGGAATCCGCATCTGTTTCAGTGTTAATGCGTTTGCCATGGTGAGCAAAGTTGTACCAATAGTTGATGATGGACGGGAATACCGCCAGCATCCGGTCGATGTGGTCATGCTGCTCGGAGAAGTCTTCTTCTGTTTCCAGGTTGCCCAGCATAGAGCATCCGGTACGCATCACATCCATCGGGTGAGCTGATGCAGGGATCTGTTCCAGTACCGCTTTCAGCGGCTCTGGCAGTCCACGCATGCCCTTAAGCTTGGCCTTGTAGGCATCCAGTTCTGCCTGATTCGGCAGTTTGCCGTACAGCAGCAGGTACGCCACTTCTTCAAACTGTGCGTTGTCAGCCAGTTCTTTGATATCGTAACCACGATAGGTCAAGCCGGCACCGGTTTTACCCACGGTGCACAATGCGGTTTCACCTGCGGATTGACCACGCAGGCCCGCGCCACCCAATTTTTTCTCGGCCATTATTAAGCTCCTGTTGTAGAAGATTGTGGGCTCTGACGGCCCACTTTTTCGTTCTATTTTCTCTTCAACTCTGGCTTGCAGATTCTGCAAGGTAACGCCTATCCGACACAGAGCGGCCTGAAGTATAGACAGCTCTCTGTCATGAATGGGGTCTTACTTGTTTTTACCCGCTGCGAACAGGGCATCAAGCTTCTGTTCAAAGTCGTGATAATTCAGGAAATCGTAAAGTTCCATGCGGGTCTGCATCGTATCGATGACCGCTTTCTGGTCACCGTCCTGCAGCAGATGTTCGTAGACATTCAGGGCTGCTTTATTCGCCGCGCGGAATGCAGAGAGTGGATACAGCACCATGCTGGCACCGTTTGCCGCCAGCTCTTCACGATTGAACAGTGGGGTCGCACCAAATTCTGTGATGTTCGCCAGCAGATGTGCACCGTTAATGCCATCAGCAAAGGCTTTGTAGTCTTCCAGGGTGTGAACCGCTTCAGCAAAGATACCGTCAGCCCCGGCTTCCAGACAGGCCTGGGCGCGCTCTACAGCGGCATTGAGACCTTCCATCTGGAATGCGTCAGTACGGGCAATGATAAAGAAGTCATCATCGGTTTTGGCATCAACCGCTGCTTTAACACGGTCAACCATCTCTTCCAGAGAGACGATCTCTTTATTAGGACGGTGGCCACAACGTTTCTGTGCAACCTGGTCTTCAATATGAACCGCAGCCGCACCGCCTTTAATCATCTCTTTAACAGTGCGTGCGATGTTGAATGCACCGCCCCAGCCGGTGTCGATATCGACCAGCAGAGGTGTTTCAACGGCGCTGGTAATCCGGCGAACATCTTCCAGCACATCATTCATTGAAGTCATACCCAGATCAGGCAGACCGTAAGAGGCATTAGCCACACCACCGCCAGACAGGTAGATGGCACGGTGACCTACACGCTCTGCCATCATGGCATGATAAGCGTTTACGGTACCTACGATTTGTAGCGGTTTGGTTTCAGCCAGCGCTTTGCGGAAGCGCGCGCCTGCGGACAGATTATTTGCCATTTTTCTCACCTTCTAACGCAGTGTTCAGCTTTTCTTCTATGTTTTTACGCGCCGCACCGATGTGACGCCGCATCAGCATCTCCGCCAGCTCCGGATCTCGCGCCTCTATGGCATCCAGAATCTGGTGATGCTCCTTCAACGCCCGCTGGGGACGACTGCTGGAGACACTGAACTGATATCGATACATCCGCACCAGGTGGTAAAGATCCCCGCCCAGCACTTCCAGCAGCTTGGAATTTTTGCTGCCGTTAACGATCCGGTAATGAAAGTCGAGGTCGCCCTCTTTCTGGAAGTAGGAACGGCCATCCAGCTCCTTGATGCTCTGCTCATGGACATGTAGCAGGGAACGCAGACTGGCAATCTCCTCTTCGGACATATTCTCGGCGGCCAGCCGACATGCCATGCCTTCCAGGGCTTCACGTACCCGGTAGATCTCTACCAGTTCCTTGAGCGACAGCTTAACGACCCGAGCACCGATGTGCGGCTTGCGCTCAACCAGGCGCAGGCCTTCCAGACGTCGAATCGCTTCGCGCAGAGGTCCGCGGCTGATCCCGTAGATACGGGCCAGTTCGGGTTCGCTGATCTTCTGACCGGGAGGAATCTCACCTTTAACGATCGAGGTGATAATCTGTTCACACACACGGTCAGCCAGGGTACGGCTTTCAGATTGAAAAACCTGACTTACATTTGTCTCTGTCATCACAATCCTTCTTAGATTGTCGACAATTTGATTGCTGGCTCACAATACAGAGTCAAAAAATGACCGTCAACCAGTAAAACCTGAAAAATTGTCAACACTATACAAAAGTTATAGCTTTATCCGCCTGGCTTTGGTGCTTACTGTCCCAAAAACCGTAGTAACTCTTTATTCATTACCTGGGCGATCTGCCGGGGTTTCTGATACGGCAGCGAATGATCAGTGCCGGGAATCATAAAGTAGTGCCAGTTGGGCATCCGTTCTGCCAATTCCATCTGGTACTGATGCATCAGATCCACACTGTTACCACCTATGAAGCTGGTCACATCGCCCTGCGCCGCAACCAGCCCTTCCCTGTCCAGCGTACGACTGGCCTGCGTCACCGCATCCAGTGCATTGGCAAACCCCTCTGGTCGGGCCGATAAACGTTCGATTGTGGTTTTTTCAACCATCGGTGAGACCTTGCGGTTGGGAGAGATCGTATCCAGAAACCGACTGACTCCCGCCTCTATGGCATGCTGCTGGCGCAGGTGTATCGCCGCTTCAGAAAGCTCCTCACGCAGAATCAGTGTAGTTTCCCAGCATGGTCGGTCGAGAATGGCGGACTCCAGCAGATACTGCTTGTGTACACGCTCCGGAAACGCCTGCTTAAACTGCAGGCTCACCAGTCCGCCCAGTGAATAACCGCCCAGATCAAACTGCCACCAGCCCAGATGGTCCACCAGCGCCTGCAGGTCATTTACCAGTGCCTGTACCGTATACGGATGTTCATGGCCATCAGGAGCATGGGTATCGCCCATCCCCCGCTGGTCAGGCACCAGTATTTCGGACCAGTGCTCCAGAAAGGCGGCAAATGCGGCCCAGGTGTCTAAACCTGCAACGCCGGCACCATGTAACAGGACCAGTCTGCGCGGTTGTTTCACATCAGGGTTACGGAATATTCGGTAGGTAATCTGCTGATCGGGCAGGTTTAATTGTGCGGTGTGTGCCGGCAGGGGGTTAAACACAGCTTTCCTCCTGTAATCGATAGACTGATTGTGGAGGATACCTGCCAATCTGTCGACAATCTTTGGTCTAGTCAGTTTCTCTATTCAACATGGACACACCCGAGAGCGTTAAATACAATCGCATCTGCATCGCTATGCGTGCGTATTTGGGTTGATTGCCGACCCTCATAGGATGCCTACCCGGAGCCTTCTGACTTTTGCAACCCATTCAGCAACGCCCTCTGCCCTACCGGATTGACAGTCTGACGCTGTGTGAGCGCCTGCGGCCTCTTGGCGATCTCATTTTTCTCGACAGTGGCCGTCCCGCCTGCCCCTGGGGGCGCTTTGATATTATCGCTGCCGCTCCGGTAGAAAAGATCACCTGTACCCAACAGGCGTCAGACAATCCTTTTCCGGCACTGGACAGCCTGTATCGACAGCATGCGCTGAACATTGCGCAAGCGGACCATCTGCCTTTTGTTGGTGGCCTGATGGGATACTTCAGTTATGACCTGGGCCGCCGGCTTGAGCAACTGCCGCAACAGGCTGAAGCCAGTTATGCCCTACCCGATCTGAACCTGGGCCTCTACCTCTGGGCAGTGGTGGTTGATCATAAACTACAGCAAAGCACGCTGGTGGCCAGTCCTCTGGTCGAGCACACTCTGCTTGATCAGATAGAATCCCGGTTATTGAGTGATACCGCACCCGACACTAATCACTTCAATCTGACACAACATTTCCAGTCGAATATCAGTGCTGATGAGTACCGCCAGAAACTGGCAAAGATTGATGACTACATCCATGCCGGTGACTGTTATCAGGTCAACTTCGCGCAGCGCTTCCAGAGCCAGTATGAAGGCGACCCCTGGCAGGCGTATCGCCTGTTAAGAGCGGTGGCGCCCACGCCTTACTCGGCCTATATCGATACAGACGAGGGTGCCATTCTGTCCCTCTCTCCGGAACAGTTTCTTCAGGTCCGCAACGGAGAGGTACAAACCCGTCCCATTAAGGGCACCCGGCCCCGTTCGGCAGATCCGACTGAAGATGCTGCCCTCAAAACCGAGCTGCAGCAGTCAACCAAAGACCGCGCCGAGAACCTGATGATTGTTGACCTGTTGCGTAACGACCTGAGCCGGGTATGTGAGCACAACAGTGTTAAGGTACCCGAACTGTTTAAGGTGGAAAGTTATGCCAATGTTCACCACCTTGTCAGCACTGTGACCGGCAAGCTACCCAAAGATGGCTCTGCGGTAAATCTGCTGGCCCACTGTTTTCCCGGCGGTTCGATTACCGGCGCGCCCAAAATCAGGGCAATGGAGATTATTGAGGAGCTTGAACCCCATCGCCGCTCTATCTACTGCGGCTCTATTGGTTACCTGAGCCTGTGCGGCCGGATGGATACCAGCATCACCATCCGTACCCTGCTTTGCGAAGGTAACTCGATCTACTGCTGGGCCGGTGGTGGTATCGTTGCGGATTCCATTATCGATATGGAATATGAAGAAACCTTCAATAAAGTAAATAACTTACTGGATTGTCTTAACAGCACATCTAAAGTTTGACTGACTCCTCAATCAGGTATTTCTTTTCCCCTGCCTATCAAAAATAGCGCAGTAAAAGATACAGAATCATCAGCACACAGATCACAATGCCAGGTATGGCGATCCGCGAGACCTTCTGAAACCGCTGCACCGCCTGTTGCTGCAACTTAATTGAGGTATCCATCTGCAGACGGGTACGTTCAATCTGCTCTTTAGCAATCGCCAGGTGTTCTTCCTGCCGGGCCAGCGCCTGTTTCTGATTATCCCTGATCTCTCTGAGCAGATCGAGTATTGCGTCATTATCAGCCATGCCAACCTCCGTTTCTGTTTAACTGCTGAGCGTAAAACAATACCAGCTCTGCTCAACAAGATGCCATGCTACAGAGGCGAGATGTTTACTGATTTTTCCCCGGCTGACAGCTAAGGTGTAATGAGTCGACATCTTTAAGATCTGCTACCCGGAAGCAATAGCATGAAAGCCTGCAACAGTATTCTCGACACTATCGGCAATACCCCGCTTATACGGATTAACAAACTTGCTCCAGAGCATGTAAATCTATATGTCAAAATGGAGGCGTTTAATCCTGGTGGATCGGTCAAAGATCGGCTGGCGCTGGGCATAATCGAAGATGCTGAACGAAAGGGGCTGCTGCAACCGGGTCAGACCGTCGTCGAGGCCACCAGTGGCAATACCGGGATTGGTCTGGCCGTCGTCTGCGCCCAGAAAGGTTACCCTCTGGTGGTGACCATGGCAGAAAGCTTCAGTGTCGAGCGCCGCAAACTGATGCGTTTTTTAGGTGCCCGGGTTGTACTCACACCGGCAGCGCTTAAGGGCACCGGCATGGTCCAGAAAGCCCGCGAGCTGTCAGAAGCACATGGCTGGTTTCTCTGCCGACAGTTTGAAAACGAAGCCAATGCCGATATCCATAGCGCCACAACCGGGCCGGAAATTCTCGAGGCCTTTGAGGGGGAACCGCTGCATTACTGGGTTTCAGGCTACGGTACCGGCGGTACAGTCAAGGGGGTGGCCCGTTACCTCAGTCGACACAGTCCGGACACGCGGATCATCGTCTGTGAACCCGATAATTCCAATCTGCTGAGTTCAGGCATCAAACAACAGCATAATCCGGACGGTTCTGCCGCAGTCAGCCACCCCAGTTTCCGGCCTCACCTAATGCAGGGCTGGACGCCCGATTTCATCTCTAAACTCACCGATGATGCCATTGCCGCCGACTGGATTGATCAGGTATTGCCTATTCATGGCCAGAACGCACTGGACTACGCAAAACGACTGGCACGGGAAGAAGGTATTTTTGTGGGTATCACCGCGGGCGCCACCTTTGCCGGGGCCGTGGAGATCGCCAACAATGCCCCGGCAGGTAGTAATATTGTCTGTATGCTGCCCGATACCGGAGAGCGCTACCTGAGCACCCCGCTGTTCGAACAGATATCGGAACAGATGACAGATGAGGAACTCGGACTGTCGGCATCAACCCCATCTGCTCGTTTTGATGCCCCACCGCCCGCGCCGTCGGCCACCGCACAAACATCTGCAACAGATGCCTCTGAGGCTGCCAAAACCTTTTTTAATGACACCATACATAACAAAAATGCCGCGGTAGTGGTCTTTGCGCTGGAGTGGTGTGAGTTCTGCTGGTCCATCAAGAAACTGTTTAACCAATGCAATATTCCTTTCACCAGCATTGACCTTGATTCAGCCACCTATCAGGACAATGATTTTGGCGGTGACATTCGTCGGGCACTGAATGCCCATACCGGTTGTATCACCATCCCACAGGTGTTTGTGAACGGTACGTTTATAGGCGGCTGCACTGAAACCTTTGATGCTTTCAGAGCCGGTACACTGCAACAGTCCCTCAAGGCTCTGGAGGTTGAATTCGATGAAACGTGCCCGCTGGACCCCTACACACTGCTGCCCAAATGGCTACACCCGAGATAACCCAAAACAACGACGGTGCGTCATTGATGTTCAACTGAAAACTGAGCCTCTATTTTGAGAAAAAACGATAGTGGCTGCCAAACATGGATTTAGCCAGATACATGGCACTGTCGGCAGAGCGTGTCAGTGTGGAAATTTCTTCTCCATCATCAGGATATATACCAATACCCATACTGAAATAGATACGAATAGTGCCGCAGGAAAGCTCATAGGTATGGTCAAGTCGTGCCAGAATCTTCTCCGCTACTCTTGCCACCGCTTCACGGCTTTCAGCTTCTTCAACCACCACCACAAACTCATCGCCACCGAGTCGCACGATACTGTCATTCTCTCGCATCTCCAGACGCAACCTGTCGGCGACCTGAAGCAATAACTCATCACCGACATGGTGACCATATTCATCATTAATCGGCTTGAACTTATCCAGATCGATAAACAGCACCGCACAATGGCTGTTATTGCGGCGGGCACGGGCAACCGCATGACCCAGGCGATCCTCAAACAAACTTCGGTTAGCCAGGCCTGTCAGTGGATCATGCAGTGCCATCGCATGCAGCAGTTTTTCCTGGGCCTTACGCTGACTGATATCTGTGAAAATCGCCACAAAATGGGTCATATTATGCTGACCGTCATACACTGCATTCATACTCAGCCGGACCGGTAGCAACCGACCATCGGCGAGTTTAATTTCCGTATCCCCCTGCCAGTGTCCCTGGTCCAGTATCGATTTCATCATCGCCTGACGCATCAAATCAGGCGTATCCGGGGCAAATAATCTGGCAAATCGGCCCTTCACCTCATTTTCTGTATAACCGGTCATAGTGCAGTAGGCCTGGTTAAGGCTCAACACAACTCCCGCACGATCAGCAATCAGAATGCCATCGCGACTGCCCTCGAGCACAGTCGCCGACAACCTCAGCTGATCTTCCACAGCCCGCTGACTGGTTTGATCCAGTACAAAAGCCAGTCCTCTGTCCTGACTACCTTCCAGCAGAGACCCACCGACAAGCACAGGGATACGTCGCCCGTTGCGATGAAACAACTCCTTGGCATAGGGCAGACAGTAACCACGCTCAAAAATATCCTTTATCGCCTGTTCATCCAGCTCCTGGTAGCCAGATGGCGTCAGATCACCCCAGTGAAAATCAGGTGCAGTCAGTTGCACCAGATCGTAACCCAGCATCTCCAGAGCAGCGGGGTTGGCATCCAAAATACGCCCGGAGCTATCCCACTCAAGAATGCCCAACATTCCTGATTGCGCGAGACTCAGATAACGCCGTTCACTGCGTCTGAGGCGCAATTCGGTTTCATGCAGTTCACCTATAATTCTGCGTGCCGTAATGATCGAACCAATCACCAGCAGCAACATGACGGATACGGTGGTATAGGTGGTAATCTTTTTTAACCAGCGAGAAGCGTCACTCATAATTGTCGAGAACTCAGTTTCAAGCTGATCAACCCGAACATGCAGATCTTCTATCCGTACAATCAGGTCAGAAAGTTCTTGGTCGCCCTTCTGAATTCTGGCGTGCACTTCATCACCCAGAAGCACCAGCTCTTCGATGATGACATCTCCCTGCTGCCAGATGCCTATTGCCTGGCTCATGTAACTGACATTCTGAAACAGCCTGAAAAAATAGATCAGGCTGGTAACATCATCGGGGTGGTTGTCTCCCTCCAGAAACCCCTGACGGGCCCCCTGCATATCAACGGGGTCACTTTGCAGAGCGATACGCGCTTTACGGTCGCCCAGAGGGATGGAAAGTTTTTCTTTAAACGAGCTGAAATGCTGGTCATCCTGATCAACGGCATAGCGATACAGAGACATCACCGCATCTTTCTGGGCTTTGGCCCACAAACCTTCACCACGGACGTAGGCGCGAACGCCGTTCATCGCTTCAGATTGCAGACAACCCAGAAAAAAGACAAAAAAGCTCAGCGTCAGTAACATGACGACAATGAAGATAACTTTGCTACGCATGGTATTGGCAGCAGAGGGGGATGGTACAAATGGCATATCCAGTTCAGCCCAAGCCTGGAATAGACCGGATCAGTCTACCCTGCATCGGACTGGACTGTCACCGGTTTGCGACAGGAAATGGTTAAACGGATGTATAGATTCCGTTCCGAACAGAGCCGTCCGGAACGGAAACAGGATAAACCATGCCCTTACAGGGACAGGTTACGGTTACTGGCTTTGAGGAACTCCTGCTTCAGTTCAGCAAAGGTGTGTACCGCAGGGAACTGAGGGAATTCGGCAATCACATTATCAGGCGCGTGGAACAGAATGCCAGCTTCTGCCTGTTTCAGCATAGTTGTATCGTTGTAAGAATCACCGGCAGCAATCACCCGGTAGTTCAGCAGCTGGAATGCGCGCACCGACTGCCGTTTAGGGTCACGCTGACGCAGGGTGTAATCGGTAATACGACCGTTTTCATCCACTTCAAGCTTGTGGCACAGCAGGGTTGGGAAACCCAGCTGACGCATCAGCGGCTGAGCAAATTCGTAAAAAGTATCGGACAGAATCACCACCTGGAAACGCTCCCGCAGCCAGTTGATAAAGTCAGCAGCACCTTCCAGCGGAGACAGTCGGCTGATGGTGTCCTGAATCTGCGGCAGGGTCAGGCCATGTTCATCCAGAATGCGCAGGCGTTGTTTCATCAGCACGTCGTAATCTGGAATATCCCGGGTGGTCGCTTTCAGCTCTTCGATACCGGTTTCTTCTGCAAACGCAATCCAGATCTCAGGGATCAGTACCCCTTCCAGGTCAAGACAGGCTAATTCCACAACGATCTCCTCATGGTATTCATGTTTATGCACGTGGCGAAGTGTCCACGACACAGGATGCGCGCCAATTTACCCTTACCTGAGAAGGCTTGCAATGCCCTGTTCCAGATTCAGAAGCCAGCAGATTGATGCACCGGGGATATGCCAATAAAAAAGCCACCCGAAGGTGGCTTGAAAAACAAAGAGGAAAGCTTAAATATCTTTTGGCTGCACCGGAATAGCGCGTTTTACGCTGGTCAGCTCATTACGCTGGTGCAATTCTGCATCGGTTGCACCAATACCGCCATCCGATTTGGCGTTTTCGAAGTAGCAAAGCGTTGGCTGGAATTCAGCCGCTTCTTTTTCATCCAGTTGAACGTAGGCACAGACGATCAGCAGATCACCTTTGCTGGCTTTATGCGCAGCAGCACCATTCACGGAGATAATGCCGCTGTTCTCTTCAGCACGAATAGCATAAGTCGTGAAGCGCTTGCCATTATTGATGTTGTAGATGTGAATCATCTCGTATTCACGAATACCGGATGCATCCAGCAGTACACCATCAATCGCACAGGAGCCTTCATAGTGCAGTTCTGCGTGAGTTACCGTCACGCGATGCAGCTTGGCCTTCAGGAATGTCTGCAGCATATTTAAAACCTGCGTTCTCTCAAACAGGCTGGAATAAACCAGCATCAATATTACCCTGCGATATCAAAGCATAAAGCAGGCCAGTTGAGGGCTAACTGAACTTTCAGTCAACGATCAGCCGGTGGCTGTTGCACCGCAACTTATCGGCCGCAACACCAAAATGTTTCAGTGTTACTGACCGTAAAACATCTTTACGGCGACAAAGGGCGCACATTTTAACACCATTTATATAAAAATTAAGATTCCAGACACTATTCTTTTGGCCAAAGTTGCTGCGCTGCCGGTAGACGTCCGTTTTGCTAGCAAAATGAACGTTACTCATCCGATCTTGCATGAGCGTCACTGCACTCTTTAACTAATTGATTTAGAATAGCCGCCCTATTCTGCCCATATTCGGCACCGATCGACTGAACAGGACACAAGCGTGACAGAACAGACCCTCAGCCAACAGCTTTCCAGTACCCTGAACCAACGTATTATGATCCTTGATGGTGGAATGGGCACCATGATTCAGGAGCATAAACTGGAGGAAGCCGATTACCGGGGTGAGCGTTTTGCCGACTGGCAGAGCGAAGTCAAAGGCAACAACGACCTGCTGGTACTTACCCAACCCAAACTGATTCAGGATATTCACCGCGCCTATCTTGAAGCCGGTGCAGACATTGTTGAAACCAATACCTTCAACGCCACCCGCATCGCCATGGTCGACTACCACATGGAGGAGATCAGCCGGGAGATCAATGTGGAAGCGGCGCGCATTGCGCGCGAAGTCTGTGATGAGTTCACGGCAAAAACACCTGACCGTCCCCGCTATGTGGCCGGAGTGCTGGGTCCAACCAACCGCACCTGCTCTATCTCTCCGGATGTAAACGACCCGGGCTACCGTAATGTCAGCTTTCAGGGTCTGGTGGATGCTTACACAGAATCACTGGACGGTCTGATTGAAGGTGGCAGCGATATCATCCTGATTGAAACCATCTTTGATACGCTGAATGCGAAAGCGGCAATTTATGCAGTAGAAACCTATTTTGAAAACCATGATCTCCGTCTGCCGGTAATTATTTCTGGCACCATCACGGATGCATCAGGCCGCACGCTGTCTGGCCAGACCACAGAAGCGTTCTGGAACTCCATCCGTCATGCCCGCCCGATTGCGGTGGGCCTGAACTGTGCTCTGGGCCCTAAAGAACTGCGTCAGTATGTGCAGGAGCTTTCCCGCATCTGCGAAACCTATGTCTCTGCACACCCCAATGCCGGTCTGCCCAATGCCTTTGGTGGTTACGACGAAACCCCGGCACAGATGGCTAAAGAGATCGGTGAATGGGCGCAGTCCGGTTTTCTCAACATTATTGGCGGCTGCTGTGGCACTACGCCTGCCCATATCAAGGCCATTCGGGAAGCGGTAGAGATACACCCTGCCCGCCCGCTGCCAAACATCAAGCCTGAGTGTCGTCTTGCCGGACTTGAACCGCTGAACATTGGTGAAGACACCCTGTTCGTCAACGTGGGCGAACGCACCAACGTCACCGGATCTGCTGCCTTTAAGCGGTTAATTAAAGAAGGGGATTATGAAACCGCCCTGGATGTGGCCCGCCAACAGGTAGAAAACGGCGCCCAGATCATCGACATCAACATGGATGAAGGCATGCTGGATGCCCATGCTGCGATGGCGAGATTCCTCAATCTGATTGCCTCCGAACCGGACATCGCCCGGGTACCGGTGATGATTGACTCGTCAAAATGGGATGTGCTTGAGATCGGACTGCAATGCATACAGGGTAAAGGGGTGGTGAACTCCATCAGCCTGAAAGAAGGCGAAGAAAAATTTATCGACCAGGCGCGCACTATCCGTCGTTACGGCGCCGCCGTGGTGGTCATGGCCTTTGATGAATCAGGTCAGGCGGACACCTATCAGCGCAAGATAGAGATCTGTGAACGCTCCTACCGGGTACTGGTCGACAAGGTGGGTTTCCCGCCGGAAGACATCATTTTTGACCCGAACATCTTTGCGGTAGCAACGGGCATAGAAGAACACAACAACTATGCCATGGACTTCATCAACGCCACCGGCTGGATCAAGCAAAACCTGCCTCATGCCAAGATCTCCGGCGGCGTATCCAATGTTTCCTTCTCGTTCCGCGGCAACAACCCGGTCCGAGAAGCGATCCACTGTGTATTCCTTTACCATGCCATAAAGCAGGGTATGGACATGGGTATCGTCAACGCCGGTCAGCTGGCGATCTATGACGACCTGCCGGAAGAGCTGCGCGAAGCGGTTGAAGATGTCATCCAGAACCGCCGTGATGATGCCACTGAACGTCTGCTCGACATCGCCGAAAAATACCGTGGTGATGGTTCCCAGGCCGATGAAAAACAGGCTCAGGAGTGGCGCAGCTGGGACGTCAACAAACGTCTGGGACACGCGCTGGTCAAAGGGATCACCGAATTCATTGAAGAAGACACTGAAGAAGCCCGTCAGAACCATGACCGACCGCTGCAGGTGATTGAAGGTCCGCTGATGGACGGCATGTCTATCGTCGGCGACCTGTTTGGCGCGGGTAAAATGTTCCTGCCTCAGGTAGTGAAATCCGCCCGTGTAATGAAAAAAGCTGTTGCCTATCTGATGCCGTACATCGAGGCCGAGAAAGATGAAAACAGCAAAGCCAATGGTAAGGTGGTACTGGCAACGGTTAAGGGTGACGTACACGATATCGGTAAAAACATTGTCGGTGTGGTGCTGCAGTGTAATAACTATGAGATCGTTGATCTGGGCGTTATGGTGTCGGCTGAAACCATCCTCAGAACCGCACGTGAAACCAATGCCGATATCATCGGTCTGTCCGGCCTGATCACCCCTTCGCTTGATGAGATGGTGCATGTTGCCAAAGAGATGGAGCGGCAGGGCTTTGATATCCCGCTGCTGATTGGTGGTGCCACCACCTCCAAGGCACATACGGCGGTTAAAATTGAACCGGCCTACAAACGCGATCAGGTGGTGCATGTCACCAACGCTTCGCGAGCTGTGAATGTAGTCTCCGCACTGCTCGGCTCAAAGAAAGATTCATATATCAAAGAGATACAGGAAGATTATCAGGCTGTACGTGAACGTCATGCCGCTCGTATGAATGATAAGCGCCGGGTCAGTCTGCAGGCAGCACGCGAAAATCGTTACAACATCGACTGGGATCAGTACACCCCACCGGTGCCGAAAAAGCCTGGCATTCATGTCTTTGATGATATTCCGCTGGACGAGATCCTGCCTTACATTGACTGGACACCCTTCTTCCACTCATGGGAACTGGCCGGACGTTATCCACGCATCCTGACCGATGAGATCATCGGCGAAGAAGCTACCCGCCTGTTCAATGATGCACAGGCCATGCTGAAAGATCTGGTGGATAAAAAATTGCTGCAGGCCAAAGCCGTCATCGGCCTGTTCCCGGCCAACAGTGTCGATGCAGATGATATTCAACTTTACACCGATGAAAGCCGTACTGAAGTGCTGGAAACCCTGCACCACCTGCGCCAGCAAACTGAAAAGGTCGAAGGCAAAGCGCATCTTTCTCTGGCCGACTTTGTCGCGCCTAAAGAAAGTGGCAAGGCTGACTATCTTGGCGCCTTTGCGGTCACCGCCGGCCATGGTTGTGACGAACTGGTAGCAGAATACGAAGCCGACCATGATGACTACAATGCCATCATGGTCAAAGCACTGGCCGACCGGTTTGCCGAAGGACTTGCAGAGCTGATGCATGACCGGGTGCGTCGTGACTACTGGGGTTATGCAGCGGAAGAATCGCTCAGCAACGATGACCTGATTGCAGAGAAATATCAGGGTATCCGCCCTGCGCCCGGTTATCCGGCCTGTCCTGAACACACCGAAAAAGGTTTGCTCTGGCAACTGCTGGATGTTGAAAATAACGTCGATATGACCCTCACCGATGCCTACGCCATGCTGCCGACCGCAGCGGTGAGTGGCTGGTATTTCAGTCACCCTGAATCACAATATTTTGGCGTCGCCAAAATTGGTGAAGATCAGGTGGAAAGTTATGCCAAACGTAAAGGCTGGGAAAAAGCCGAAGCAGAACGCTGGCTGGCCCCCAATCTGGGTTATGAACCCGAAGAATAACCAACACGCCCGTCTATGACGGGCGTTTTTTTTGAGTCAGTGCGTATACTGAGGGAATCAACGGAGGATTTACCTATGCAACGTCGTATTTTTGCCCTGTGCTTTTTGAGTATCTCTCTGGTAACAGCTCACACACAGGCTGGCTGGAAAGATCTGGTCACGGACCTGAAAGAAAGCAGTGAACAATATCTGCAAAAATCAGACACAACCTCGACCAGTACCCAGCTTGATCTGAATACAATGATTGCCGGTCTGAAAGAAGCATTGCAGGTGGGCAGCCAGCGGGTTGTCGAAAACGTCAGCGCCCCCGGTGGCTATCTTAACAACCCGGATATTCGTATTCCCCTGCCCCCCAGCATCGAAAAAGTCTCCGGCATCCTGAAAAAGTACGGTCTGAAGGATCAGGTCAATCAGTTTGAAGAAAGCATCAACCGAGCAGCAGAAAACGCAGCGCCGCAGGCCACTGAGCTGCTGGTGAACGCGGTCAAGGAAATGAGCTTTGAAGATGCGAAAAAGATCTATCAGGGCGCGGATAATGCCGCCACTGAATATTTTGAAAAACACACCCGGGACCAACTGCAGCAGCTATTTAAACCGAAGGTCAACGACTCACTGCAACAGGTGGGTGCAACCCGTTATTACTCGCAACTGGCGGGCAAGGCCAAAGACCTGCCCTATGTGGGCGATCAGGTGAACGTCGATCTGGACAGCTACGTGACCGATCAGGCGCTGGATGGCCTGTTTACCATGCTCGCAGTGGAAGAGAAAAAGATCAGAGAAAACCCGGCTGCCCGCACCACTGAATTACTAAAACAGGTCTTTGGACAATAATAGGAGCAAACGTATGCCAACTGCGCTGATTGTCATCGCAGACGGTGTTGAAGAGATTGAAGCCGTCACCCAGATTGACCTGCTGCGCCGCGCCGGGATCAAGGTAACCGTTGCCGCACCAATTTCAAAAACGGTCTGCTGCTCACGCGGTGTGATACTGGTAGCTGATACCCATCTGGATGAGATCACCGATCAATGTTTTGACCTGATCAGTCTGCCCGGCGGCATGCCCGGCGCGGAACATCTGCGGGACAGTCACAACCTGATCCAGATGCTAAAAAAACAGCAGCAGGCAAACCGCTGGATCGGCGCAATCTGCGCCAGTCCCGCAGTTGCCCTGCTACCCCACGGTTTGCTGAATGGCTATCAGGCCACCTGCTATCCCAGTTTCCAGCCCCTGCTGGCACAGGCACCCCACTGCCATTTGATTGATCAACCGGTCGTCTGTGACAAAAACCTCATTACCAGCCAGGGCCCCGGTACAGCACTTGAGTTTTCACTAACCCTGGTAGAAGTACTTTGTGGCAAACAGCAACGTGACTCTGTCGCGGCGGCTCTACTGGTTTAGCTTTCAGACACGCCATCAGGCCACAGGGATAGTCTTATTCCATAGGGTTTCAATATCAGTTTGCTACTGACATCTGTCTCAGCTGATTGATATCCCTTAACGGTGGCGCACCAAACTGACGGCTGTAATCCCGGCTGAACTGAGACGGGCTTTCATAGCCGACCTTATAACCGGCGCTGGATGCATCCAGCCGATCCATCAGCATCAGGCGACGGGCTTCCTGTAACCGTAACTGCTTCTGAAACTGCAGCGGACTGAGCGCTGTCATGGAACGGAAATGATGATGGAAGGTAGAGCTACTCATACCTGCCCGCGCAGCCAGATCATCCACACGCAGGGTCTGGGTAAAGTTTGACTGCATCCATTCAATTGCCCGGGCCAGTTGCTGGCTCTGACTGCCCGTGGAGGCGATCTGGCGTAATCGGGTACCCTGCTCGCCAATCAACAGACGATAGGCAATTTCACGCTGGATCAGCGGTGCCAGTATCGGAATATCCTTTTCATCATCCAGCAGGTTAACCAGACGCTGAAACGCGCTGATTAACTCGGGTGTGGTTTTACCCGTAGCCATACCCCGTCCGGCCTGTTTAACCCGTGGGCTTGGCAGGTGGCTATCCACCATTAACTGGGAGACTTCCCGCAGATCAAGCTTCAGTGCCAGTCCAAGACAGGGCTGTTCCGGCGTCGCCTGACTCACCTGCCACATAGTCGGCAGATGTACCGAGGTCATCAGATAGTGGTTAACATCATAAACAAAGGAATCATCACCCAGCGTGACCCGTTTAGCGCCTTGCACCACCAAACAGATACTCGGCTCATACATCCCGATCACTGGCTCTGTAGGCTGGTCCTGCCGGAACAGCTTAAGACCCTCTATAGGGGTCTGATAAGGGTCACCATGGGTTGTCCATTGGGCAATACTTCGTTGTAAATCCTGAAGCATAAACCCTCCTTAATTCTCTTTATAAGTTGCAAGCCGAATGAATGACTGGTGCCACAGGAACAACGCTCTGTTTACCGCATCAAACCAATCGACGGCACCATAGCATAGCTTCGTGGGCCTGCCTCTCATTCTGACGGAGTTTCGGAGGAATAGGCAATTATTAAACAGGAATGTTTTAGCAGCGTTATGTTATCTGGCGTTAGAGTTTGATAATGGCAGCATTGCCATCTGAGCAAATTCAGGTTATTGACCGGATACATAGCGTTGGCACCCACTCAGGATCACTCTGTCAGTATCGACAGGAAACGACAATCACCGGTCCTTGGTATAACCCTGCAAAAAGCATCAGATGATTGTTCCTATTGCTGAAGAAAACCGATGCCCTCAAATGGCGTGAAGGAAGCAACAACCATGAAAAAACGTCTATTGATTCCCGCCCTGCTCGTTGTGATAGCAGCGACGGTTCTGTTTACACTGAGCTTTAAGGCACAGACAGACACTGCAGCGCAGGTTACCAAACCGGTCATGGAAGTTACGACCCTGCAGCTTGAACCCCAGCAGATCACGCGGCGTCACTCACTGCCGGGCAGGGTTACCGCGTTACGTCAGGCGGATGTCCGGCCACAGGTCGATGGCATCATCACCCAGCGTCTGTTCGATGAAGGCACTGAAGTCACAAAGGGACAACAGCTCTATCAGATTGATCCAACCCGTTACAAAGCTGAATTGAGTAGTGCCCTTGCCGATCAGCGCAGCGCCGAGGCCAACCTCAAAACTGTTGAAGCCCGCAGCAAACGCTACGGCGAACTGCTGAAAAAGAACGCCATCAGCCGTCAGGATTACGATGACGCTGTCGCCGGTTTGGATCAGGCCAAAGCGGCCGTTGTTGTTGCCAAAGCCAAGGTCGAACTGGCCCAGATCAATCTGGATTACACCAAGGTGTACGCCCCGATCAGCGGACGTATCAGCCGCTCTTACGTGACAGAAGGCGCACTGGTAACAGCTAACCAATCACAGGAACTTGCGACCATCACGGTGCTTAATCCCGTCTATGTGGATATGCAGCAATCCGCCGGCAATCAGGCCGTGGTTGAACTGCGCACAGAACTGATGCGCGATATCAGTATGCCTGTACATCTGTTGCTGGAGCGTGATAACAGCGCCAGCGCCTATGCTCACCCGGGGGTACTGAAGTTTTCTGAAGTCACCATGGATCAGTCAACCGGTTCCACCACGCTGCGTGCAGAGATGCCCAATCCGGAAGGGTACCTGATGCCGGGTATGTTTGTGCACGCCACCCTCGAACTGGGCAAACAGGACGCATTACTGGTGCCTCAGCGAGCCACGGCCCGCACACCGCAGGGCAAACTCAAAGTCTGGACGGTGGACAGCGAAAACCGGGCACAATCGCGCATTATTCAGGCTGAAACACCCTATCAGGATAACTGGATCGTCACAGAGGGGCTGCAAGCTGGCGATACACTGGTCATTACGGGCTACCAGAAACTCCAGGAGGGCCAGCAGGTCGGCACCATCACCTGGGAAGACAGCTCCACCAGCACTCTGGCCGACACGAAGGGGAACTAAAGCATGGCCCGTTTTTTTATCGACCGCCCGGTTTTTGCCTGGGTTATAGCCATTGTCATCATGCTGCTGGGGGCACTTTCAATTCAGCAGTTACCGATTGAGCAGTACCCGTCGGTTGCTCCGCCAACCGTTACCATTCAGGCTGATTACCCCGGTGCATCGGCACAGACGGTTGAAAACTCAGTCACACAGATCATTGAGCAGCGCCTGAACGGTATTGATCACCTGCGGTATTTCAACTCGAACAGCTCAGATGGTTCCATGAGCATCACCCTGACCTTCGAGCCGGAAGCCGATCCCGATATCGCTCAGGTACAGACCCAGAACAAGATTCAGGCCGCCATTGCCCGTCTACCTCAGGTGGTTCAGTCGCTGGGGGTTCGAGTGACCAAATCCAGCAGCAACTTCCTGCTGGTTATCGGCATGTATTCTGAGGACGGCGTGCTTACTCAGGCGGATCTTGGGGATATCATCGTCACCAACTTTCTGGACCCGATTTCACGGATCAATGGCGTGGGTGATATTCGTGTATTCGGTAACCAGTACGCCATGCGCATCTGGCTCGATCCCGAAAAACTCTACAGCTATCAGTTGACACCGCTGGATGTAGAAAATGCACTGGAAGCGCAAAACACTGATGTCTCCGCCGGTCAGTTGGGCGGCATGCCTGCTCTGCCCGGCCAGCAGATAAATGCTACGGTCACGGCTCAGTCACTGCTGCAAACGGTTGAAGATTTTGAAAACGTGGTCCTGCGGGTGAATACCACCGGTGCCCAGGTCCGCCTCAGAGATGTTGCCCGGATTGAACGGGGCACTCAGTCATACGATGTCATTGTACGCTATAAAGGACAGCCCGCTGCCGGTATGGGTGTCATGCTGGCTGCCGGCGCTAATGCGCTGGAAACCTCCCGCCTGATCAAGGAAAAGGTTGCCGAGCTGTCTGCTCTGTTACCGGATGGAGTGAAAACCATGTATCCCCGTGATGCGACGCCCTTTATCGAGCTGTCGATCAAATCCGTGGTGCAGACGCTGATCGAAGCGGTGTTTCTGGTGTTCCTGGTGATGCTGCTGTTCCTGCAAAACCTGCGCGCCACATTGATTCCAACCATTGCGGTCCCGGTAGTACTGCTAGGTACCTTCGCCATCCTCTACACCTTCGGCTTCAGTATCAACGTACTCACCATGTTTGCCATGGTGTTGGCGATCGGTTTGCTGGTGGATGACGCCATAGTCGTGGTGGAAAACGTAGAACGTATCATCCATGAAGAGGGCTTACCTCCCAAAGAAGCCACCAAAAAATCCATGGGCCAGATCACCAGCGCGTTGATCGGTATCGCGGTGGTACTCTCTATGGTGTTCATCCCTATGGCCTTTTTTGGCGGTTCTGCCGGTGCGATTTACCGTCAGTTCTCCGTCACCATTGTTGCAGCAATGAGTCTGTCGGTGCTGGTGGCCATGATTCTGTCGCCCTCACTGTGTGCCACCTTCCTGAAACCGGCCAAAGCCAGCGCGGCCGGACATACGCAGAAAGGCTTCTTTGCTGCCTTTAACCGCTACTTTAACAAGGGGCGTGACGGCTATCAGAAAGGCGCAGGTTTTATGGCCAAACGGGCCTATCGCTTTTTTGCTGTGTACATTGTGCTGGTAGGTGGCCTGATGGGTATTTTCAGTCAGTTACCCAGCTCGTTCCTGCCGAATGAAGATCAGGGTCTGATGTATATGCTGATCGCCACTCCGCCCGGCTCAACTGCCGAACGCACATTGGAAACGGCAGCGCAGGTCGAAGAATATTTCCTGACTGAACACAAAGATATGGTGGAACACCTGTTCACCGTGGTTGGTTTCAGTTTTTCCGGCTCTGCACAGAATGCCGGTCTGGGTTTTGTCGCCCTCAAGGACTGGGATCAGCGAACAGAACCGGAACAGAGCATCTTCGCCATCAATGCCAAATCCATGCGGGATCTGACCAGGATAAAGGATGCCTCGGTATTCACCTTCTTCCCGCCACCTATCCGGGAGCTGGGTAACGCATCCGGTCTGAGCTTTCAGCTGGTAGATCGTATTGGCCTGGGCCATAACGCATTGATGGACGCAAAAGCGCAATTGTTGCAGTTGGCAAATGCCAACCCGAAACTGGTGGGCGTGCGTGCCAACGGCCTGAATGATGTTGCCCAGTACCGCATTGATATCAACAGTGAAAAAGCCGCAGCAATGGGCGTTCCGCTGGATGATATCAACCGCACCCTGCAGATTGCCTGGGGTTCAAGCTACGTTAACGACTTTATCGACCGTGGCCGTATCAAGCGTGTCTACGTACAGTCCGACAGCCCGCATCGCATGATGCCGGAGGATCTGGAGAAGTGGTATGTGCGCAACAACTCAGGAGAGATGGTTGCTATTAATGCCTTCTCCAGCGGCGAATGGACCTATGGTTCACCCAAGCTTGAGCGCTTTAATGGCAGCTCCTCGCTTAACATTCTTGCCCAACCTGCACCCGACATCAGCTCTGGGGAAGCCATGGACGAGATTGAGCAGTTGCTGAAGCAGTTGCCGGAGGGGTTTGGCATTGAATGGTATGGCATCTCTTACGAGGAAAAACAAAGCGCCGCGCATGCGAATATGCTTTATGCATTGTCGATTTTGGTGGTGTTTCTGTCGCTGGCTGCACTCTATGAAAGCTGGGCAGTCCCCTTTGCCGTGATGCTGGTGGTACCGCTGGGTGTATTGGGCGCCGCGGCTGCAGCGCTGATATTCAACCTGTCGAATGATATCTTCCTGCAGGTTGCCCTGCTGACCACCGTGGGTCTGGCATCTAAAAACGCCATTCTGATCGTCGAGTTTGCCAAACATCTGCGCGAACACGGCCACACTCTGATTGACGCTGTGATTATCGCTGCCAAACAGCGGTTCCGCCCCATCATCATGACCTCCATGGCATTCACCATGGGTGTGTTACCCCTGGCGCTCGCCAGCGGTGCCGGGGCCGCCAGTCAGAATGCGATTGGTATTGCAGTAATTGGCGGTATGCTGGGGGCAACCTTCCTGGCGATCCTTTTTGTTCCGATGTTCTACGTTCTGGTCGACAAGGTGTTTCGTGGCGGTGATAAAATAGAAACTGCCGAGCAGGAAAGCACACCACCAGAACCGACCTCAGTGAACAACTGATTCCGGATCTGACAAAAAAAACCGGCCCTTAAGAGGCCGGTTTTTTGTATTCAATTGCGAAGTTGGTTAGATCAGATTTCGTCAATGTTATTGAAATCTTTTTCATCAACCACAGTCGTATCACGCAGTTTAACAACACCGGTACCTTCACCTTTTTCAGAAAGTTTCAGGTCATCACCGATAAAGGAATCGTTCAGAGTCACGTCCAGATTGCCCTGATCTTCCTCTTCAACCTCAATGTCACACTTGCCTTCACACTGGATATCACGCATCCGTACATAGACGCTGGCATTACCCTCTTCTGATACCTTGATCGCTTCGTCAGCATTACCTTCGGCGTAGATATCCATCAGATCCAGATCAACCAGGTTTTCACCTTCGTCGCCTTCACTGTCAAAGTCGAGGCCTTCGTCATAGTTGTTGACCACTACAACATTGTTGACGATGCCGGTAATACCACCGGGACCTGCTTCATCAATATCAAAGGCATCATCCACGTCCGGGTCACCGTCGTCATTACAGTTTGGATCCAGAGCGATCGGGTCAGCAACGAACTCATCGGAGCAGTAGGCACCGTTATTTTCGAACAGGCTGTTACGCACGTGAATGATGACGCTGCCGTCGTTACCCTCATCCAGTTCAATGCCGTCAGCACCCACATTGATAAAGGCAGAGTCGGTGGCATTCAGCACGATATCACCCAGACCGCGGTCATCTACCCGTAAGCCATCCGCATCCTGCTTGCCAAAACCAACACCATCGATGGTGACATTGTTCAGCTGCACGTAAATAGACGCATCAGAACCTTCACCCGCGCCGCCTGAACCTGCACCGCAGTCATCGCCCAGATCGCAGTCTGACACATGCACACCGTGATTACCGGTGCCTGTGACGGTCACATTAGTTAGTTTAAGGCTGACCATGCCAGTGCGGGTGTTGGGTACCTGCAGATAGATACCCTTACCACCACCCTGATTTTCAATGCTATAGATACCGGGACCCGCAAAGGTCAAATCCGAAGCGGTCAGATCAGCGCCGGCTGAGATCCACAACAGACTTTCATCCAGGCTGCCGGAAATCACCTGGCCAGAACCCTTGATCGTTAAAGGTTGTTCACCCGCATATTCCAGGGATGAAGAAAGCACGATTTCACCAACGCTTGGCTTTATGACAATTTTACTGGCACCACTTTCAAGTGCTGCTCGCAGTGAACCTTCTCCAGCATCAGCATTATTTGTGACCTGGGCCACAGACGCGGCCAGCACAGTGACAGGCATCATTAATCCGGCACAGATAGCCAGACTCAGCATTGATTTATTCATTTCGGCTTCCCTTACGATCAATTTATAAGCAGTGGTCTAATACCCAAGCTCAAAATTCAACCACTTCTGTGTGACAGTAAGGTTGCAGGGCGACTCTGGGGAGGTTTCAGGACAACGTTAAGCAGAAATAACAGACGAGAGGTCAGATGAAGATAACACCGCGCATGTAGATGGCAAAGATCAGCAGACCCAGGGAAATAATCCAGCCAAACAGATAAAGGACCATTGCTTTTCGTGCCCGCTCCTTCTCGAACCAGGTCCTGGGACTGATGCCCCGGAACAGAAACACCAGTTTGCTCGACAGGTTAACGCTGACAATGTTCACGCCCAGCAACAGTGCAGCGCCCCAGGCCAGATCCGGCTGCCCCGCCCCCATCAGCAAACCGAAGGTCGCTGCCGGTGGCAGCAGTGCAACCGCAACCATGACACCCACCAGCACACTGGGCAGCCCGGTGGTGAGCGAAAGCGCTGCCGCCGTTCCGGAAGCCAGCGCCAGGAGCACGGAGTCCAACCCAACCTGAGTCCGTAACATAATCTCCGAACTGTCCAGTGGTTGAGGCCAGAACATGCCGGCGATCGCAGCCAGCAGAATGGATAAAAATACGCCCACCAGCAGGGTTTTCGCCGCCATCCGCATCAGATGACTGTCCCCCAGCGCTGTACCCAGGCTCAGCGCAAGATTAGGCCCCAACAGGGGTGCAATCACCATAGCACCAATGATCACCGCCACGTTGTTTTCAATCAGCCCTATCGTGGCCACCACGGTCGAAAGGATCACCAGCAGAAAATAGTTACAGTCCAGACAGGCGCCCTTGTCTACCTCCTGATATAACGACTCACGCGCGGATTTAGAGGGTTCAGCATGATCCGGCTTTTCTTTATCCGGCTGTGGTAACGCCGCCTCAACCGGCAAAACAAGTATCCGCGCGGTGGGCTGAGCACCAACAATCATTTGCAATTTATCCAGTGCGCTTTGCAGTTGTGCATCGTTAATCAACAACCGCATGCTCTGCATTCCATCATCACCGACCAGACCAAAACGCAGGTCTTCTGCTTTAAGCATTGCCGCCAGCTCGCTGACAGTGGCCGCACTGCGCTCACTTGCAATGATTTCGATATATTTCATGCCTGTCCCTGCTTGAACACGATGATTATTACCATAAGTCGCAAAGCACAAATAATAAAGCCCGGCACATGGCCGGGCTTTATTGGATACCTGATGACGCTGAGGAGTTAAGCAGGTTCTAATGAATCTTCCAGATCGTCGGTATTTTCAACAGCCGGTTTTTGCAAACCTTTTTTACTGATGTGTTTCTGATGCTCCTTATCCAGCTGTTTGTTGATTTTGTCTTCCAGTGCATCCAGAGCGGAATACAGATTATCCGCAGCGGCTTTGGCAAACAGGTCTTTACCCGCGATATGAACCCGGGCTTCTGCCAGGTTTTCCCGGTCGCTTTTATCCAGAATAACCTGTGCGCTGCTGATATCGTCGTAACGCTGCTGGCAAGTTTCTAGCCAGCCTTCAATGCGTTCTCGGACACTGGGGGATACTTTGTCATTGCGGTGAGTGATGTTGATGTTCATTATTTTGTTCCTTAATGCAAAGTTATCTTGCACTTACAGTAGTACCACTTTGCAAAAGGAAAACAAATGATTTTTTTGGCGCATATCCTGAAAAAATGATCTGGATAAACAAATTCAGTTAATTTACAGAAAAGGCTCGATATCGCTTTGATTTTAAGCTAATTTTTAGATTGAACTGTCAACGTTAAAAGCCCTGCAACCACCACCAGCACTATCCCGCTCAGGGTCAGCCAGCCCAGCACTTCATCCCATAGCAGCCAGCCAAAGAATGCGGCAAATGCCACTGAAGCGTAGGTATAGGGTCCCAGTTGACCGGCCGGCGCCAGGCCATAGCCGCGACTTAACAGCAGCTGTGCAAGGGTCGATGTGGCAGCCATTAAAATTAGCCAGCCCCACTCCGACAGACCAGGCGTCTGCCAGACCCACCAGGCCGGTATGGCCGAAAAAAACGTACTGAAGAGCGCGAAATAAAACACAATCCGTTGCGGCGGCTCAGACACCGACATCCGCCTGATCACTATCTTAGCCAGCGCCCCCAGCATAGCCCCGACCAACGCAATCAAAACCGCCTGATCCAGTCGTCCGTCAGTGGGATTAAGAATCAGAAACACCCCGACAAACCCCACCAGCACGGCCACCAGAACCAACGGTCTGACCCGCTCGCCTAACCACCAAAAGGCAAACAAAGGCATAAAAAAGGGGGCTGTCTGTTTAATCAGTGCCGCCTCAGCTAACGGCAGGTGTCCCCATGAATAATAGAGGCACAACATGGCGGTAACGCCCACCAGCGCTCTGAGCAGATGCAGGTGCAAAGTCGAGGTATGGATAGCTGGCAGACCCTGCCGTAACAGCCAGGGCAACATCAAAAACAAACCAAACAGGTTGCGAAAAAATACAATCAACGCCGTACTGACATCCGGTGAAATCTGCTTAACCACCATACCGGAACAGACCAGAAACAGCTCAGCAAACACAATACACAGAGCCGCTCGATACGGTGCATATACCTGCATCAGAACACCTAAATCAGGAAAGAAAGCACCGCACCTGAATCAGGTGCGGTGTTATGGTGGCGATTATTATACGGCCAGTACTTCGAAATGCTCCGGTAAGGTCTCCGCCTGTTTTGGACCGGTCAGTACCGCGACACTGGCTTTATCCGGCTGCAGGTAGGTTGCAGCCACCCGTTTCATATCGTCCAGCGTGACCGAAAGAATTCGATTACGGAACTGACGACGCTGCTCCGGGGTACGTCCAAACAGTGTACTGTGGAATGCCTGCTTGGCTTCACCCGCTGGTGAACCGGGTTTATCAATGGAGCTGACAATACCCAGAATGGCTTCTTCAAGCTTTTGATACTCGTGATTATTTTCCAGCAACCACTGAACGGATTTATCAAAATCATCCAGTGTTTCCAGCAAACGCGGATCACGATAGGAGAAGAAGCGGAAGACCGCATCTGAAGAATCCTGCCCGGCTCCCGAACCATAGGCACCACCGCGCTCACGAATCGCACGATGCAGGTAACCATTACGCAGGAACTCACCCAGGACTGTCAGCGCAGCAGAGTCAGGATGTTCCACCGGTACGGTAGGGAACGCCTTGGCACAGAAGCTGACCTGTGTGCTGGTGGTCCAGGCCTGAGTCACCGTCTCTCTGATTGCAGGCAGCGAAAGTGGCTCAAGCTGCTCGCCCAATTGCGGCTGCCAGAGGTGCTCAAGAGACTGCTGCAACTGGGCCTGATGCTCCTCTTCTGCCACCATCAGGAACTGACGAGGTCCCTGCTGAATTTTCAGATGCAACGCCTGCAGTTCATCCGCCAGATCCTGAAGGGTCTGAGGTTGTTTGACTGTTTCATCCAGTTGTTTATAAAAAGCAACCGAAGCCAGACCCCGTGTACAGTGAGCCTGCAAAGCAACCGGACTCATCCGAGCCACCGCCGCCATGATCGCCATCGCATGGCCCTGACCGGTAATGCCCTGCTCTTTACGCGCCCGCTGCTGAGCCACCACTTCACGAATGCGGGACAACTCATCAAACCGAACCGAGGTTAATGTGTCCTGTAACAGCTGCGCTAAGGCCTGCTCTTTGGCCAACAGCGCCTTACCTGACAGCGTGAAATAGCCACTGACCTGTTGCTCATCATCAATCGCACTGCGCAGCGAAGCAAACGCATGGATACCGCCACTGACCTCTGCCTGATATTGCTGATTGTCCTGATAGGACCGCTCACCACAGCCCAGCTCGGTCAGCAACAGGCTGTACAAGGGTAACAGCTGCAGTTCACGCTCATTAAGCTGAGGCAACTGGATGATGATCTGCTGGTAGATCAGACCGTTCGTGCCTGCATCATAACGGGTGATTGGAAGCGCACCGGTCTGATGGACAGGTTCAGGGATTTTCATATCCCGTGGCACATCCTCAAGGGTTACCTTCGGCAGTATTGACTCATCATCCACCTGTTCCTGGCGTGCTTCGAGTTCATTTGCCTGCTGCATAATCCGCTTACGATCGGCATCAGTCAGTCCGGCATGCATGGCAGCAAGCTGAGCGGCTTCTGCCGCATCACGATGGGTTGCCAGTTTATTGTCCGGACGCAGGGTCAGTCTGACCCGATGCGGATTGTCCAACAGCTCACGCACCATAGACTGAATGAAATCAGGTTCTGACGCAGCAGCACGTAACCGTTCCAGTGCCGCATCCAGATTCAGCAGCGCTACCGGATCACCACCGTGCACCGCAGCGCCCAGGCAGGACATAATCAGACTCAGGCCATAAGGGTAGCCATCACCGTTGATTTCACGTTGCTGCAATTCAAGCTGATGCAGCTGGGCTTCCAGCATATTCTGCGGTACCCCCTCCTCTGCAACACGCTGCAACACGTCCAGCACCAGCGTTTCAAAAGCCTCAGCGTGTTCAGGTTCACTGCCCTCGAGGCCACACATGAAACTCATCTCTTTATTACTGTCTTCCAGTCCACACAGAGGCGAAGGTGCACTGCCAAGCGTGGTTGATTCCAGCGCATGCCGCAACGGAGACGCACTGTTATCCAGCAATACACGGGAGAGAAGATGCGCCTTCAGTTGTTCATCCAGATCGTTACTGTGGCCCAGCAACCAACCAAGCACGTGATGGGTTTTGCCGGACGTATCGTCCTGATCAAGCTCATAGGCCTCCTCAACCCGCAGGGGCGAGAAATAGCGCTTTTCATCCGGGACGGAGATCGACGTATCCAGACGATGAAAACGTGATAAAGCCTGCTCATCTATACGGGCCTGCAACTCAGTTACCGGGATATCACCAAAGGTCATCAACAGCGCATTGCTCGGATGATAATGGGTACGGTAAAACTCCAGCAGCTCCTGATATGTGAGATCGGGAATGCACTGAGGCTCACCACCACTGTTATGGTGATAGGTGGTGGTTGGGAACATATATTTGGTGATGGACTGCCAAAGGCGTGAGACCGGGGAACTCATGGCCCCTTTCATCTCGTTATACACCACACCTTTATAGACCAGTGGTGTTGTCGGATCGTTTTTCTCTTTGAACTCGACCCGATGACCTTCCTGCAGAAAATCGAGTTCATCCAGCCGACTGAAAAACACCGCATCCAGATAAACATCCAGCAGATTGAAAAAGTCTTTACGGTTCTGGCTGGCAAAGGGATAACAGGTCCAGTCACTGCTGGTCATGGCGTTCATAAAGGTATTTAAAGAACGGCGCGTCATCATGAAAAAAGGATCACGTACCGGAAATTTTTCACTGCCGCACAGGGCTGTGTGTTCCAGTATATGTGCAACGCCTTTGGAGTCTTCAGGCACCGTTCTGAGCGCAACCAGAAAAACGTTTTCGGTATGGTCTGCCACAATGTGGTAGTGAGGCATGCCTGTACTGCGGTGAACATATTCGCTGACTTCAATGCCCAGAGATTCGATCACCTGAGTCTGACGAAATTCAAAAGCGGTATGACAGGGAGATGTACCGGTCTGATTAACCATAAAAACACACAATTCCTTTACATCAACGAGAAACAGTCTTTAGTGACTGAGAATTATTTTCCATTGTAAAGAGTTACACAGCAGATGAACACGCCAGCCTCGCTCTGGTGAAATGAATTCATAAGTTGTCCTTGAGCGCACTCCTTCCAGCACTATAAATGCGCTGACTTTGACTATGCTTTTAACGACTGAAATCGCTGTTTTTTCTCCTTTGTGCGATGCACAAAAAAAGATTTGACAGGCTATTTTGTAATCACTATATTTGAGTCAAATGCTGCAACGCACAAATCCAGCTTTGATTCTCAGAGGGAAAAACAATGTACGAAGATCTGTTGAAAGACGTTCAAGAGAAAATGAAACCAGCAATCGACGTAGCTGAGGCTAACAAGAAGGCTGTTGAGGCCTTGTTCTCCTTGCAGTCTGAATATGTTACAGATTTCGTTGACTCCAGTGTTGCTCAGATGAAAGCACTGTCTGAAACCAAAGATCCTAAAGAAGCCGTTGATCTGCAACTGAAGTTTTTCAAAACACTGGAAGGAAAACTGACCTCCGTTGCTGAAAAAGAGCTGGCTGCTATCACTGCAGCTAAAGAAGAGATCGCTGCAATCATCGAAAAAAGTCTGGCTGAAATCGGCGAAATGCCTTACTTCACCGACTTCAACAAATTTATGACTGAAGCTGTGGAAGCTGCTACTGCTGCTACAGCCGCTGCCGTTGAAACAGCAGTTGAAACAGCTACCGCTGAAGCCCCAGCTGCTGAAGAAGCGCCAGCTGCGCCAAAAGCACCAGCTAAACGTGCACCAGCAAAACGTAAGGTTGCACCTAAAGCTGCTGAGTGATTCATGCCTCGGAGCCGGCTTGGCTCCACTTCTCTACTCTGGCTGGTTAACACCTAGCCTAATTTTTCGCCGGTCGCCCTGACCGGCTTTTTTTTATTTCAGGCTTTCACCACGGGCAAGTGTCGGCAATCTGCCATCAAGTCCGGTGGCCAGCTGAATGACTTTCTGCTTTATTGGTCCGGCTCTTTCCGCAAGGCCCAATCCAATATTACGCAACAATTTCAGTGGCGTTTTATCGTTACTGAAAACACGGTAGAAAAGATCCATGGTCTGCATCATCAGCAAATTATGCGAACGACGCTGCTTTTCATAAACCCGCAAGACCGCCAGACTACTGATCTCCTGCTGTGCGGCAACCGCATCCGTCAATACTTCTGCCAGCGCCGCCGCATCCAGCAGACCAATATTCACGCCCTGCCCGGCCAGCGGATGAATCATATGAGCCGCATCACCCACCAACGCAACACCCTCAGCCACATAGGATCTGGCATGCTGGCGCCGCAATGGGAAACTGCCCGTGGCAATAATTTCATCCAGCTCACCCAGTTCCGCTGGGAACTCTCGCATGAACGCGGCTTTCAGTTCAGCGTAATCCAGCGCTTTCAGACGCTGTACGCCCTCAGCCGTGTTGTACCAGACCAGTGAGGCATGCGCTCCACTTAAAGGCAGAAATGCCAGAGGACCGGTCGGCGTAAACTGCTGCCAGGTAATATCCTGTTGCGGGTAGGCCGTGGTTACCGATGCAACAAAGGCCTGTTGATCATAATCCCAGCTGGTCACGCCAATGCCGGCGGCCTGCCGTACATGGGAATCCCCGCCATCTGCAGCAACCAGTAACCGGGCCGCCAGCATCTGTCCATTTTTAAGCGTGATCAGACTACTGGCAGGTGCGTAATCAATTTCAGTGACTTCGGCCGGACAGATCAGGGTGATGTTTTCAAACTGAGTCACCCGCTCCAGCAAAGCAAGCTGGATGATCCGGTTTTCAACAATATGCCCCAGGCAGGGCTGGCCAATCTCATCGGAATTAAACTCAGTCGCAGCAAATTGTGCGCTCTGCTCCCAAACCTTCATTCTGCGATAAGGGCACAAGCGGCGCTGTTCAATACCCGGCCAGACACCCAGTTGCTCTAAAATCGCCTGAGATGCAAGGCTCAGTGCAGAAACACGAATATCATGGGGCTGCGAAACAGCAAAGGCCTCAGGATAGCGGCTTTCAAGCAAACAGACCTGCAAACCACTGCCGCCCAGAGCACAAGCCAGTGTGGCACCCACCATACCGCCGCCTACAATGACCACATCAAAGCGTTCCTGCTGCATCACTCAATTACCGTGTTTATTACAGATGCGCCACAGTATACATAAAGCACTTCCGTCTGCCTGCAATAAGGCACCAAAACATTGATCTCGCACGGGTAATAACACAGGCTATGCTCTATAATTCGCGCCTTATCCAACAGGTATACACACGTGTCTCACTCTCAGGTTGATCAACTCTCTCTCGATCCGGCAATGCGGGAAAATCTCACCGCACTGGGTTACACCACCCTCACCCCGATTCAAAAGCAATCACTGCCTGTACTACTGACGGGTCGTGACCTGATCGGTAAAGCAAAGACCGGGAGTGGCAAAACCGTCGCTTTTGGCATCGGCCTGCTTAACCGTCTGGACCAACAACGGTTTTCAGCTCAGGGGCTGGTGTTATGTCCCACCCGTGAACTGGCGGACCAGGTTGCACGAGAGCTGCGTAAACTTGCGCGTTACCGCCCTAACACCAAGATCCTGACATTGTGTGGCGGACAGCCAATCGGCCCGCAGATCGGCTCACTGGAGCACGGCGTGGACATTGTGGTCGGTACCCCGGGTCGTATTCAGGACCATATCCGCAAAGGCACCCTGAGCCTGCGTGATATCCATACGGTGGTACTGGATGAAGCCGATCGCATGCTGGAGATGGGATTTGCTGATGCCATCAATGCGATTCTCGGCCAAACACCACCTACCCGACAGACGCTGTTGTTTTCTGCCACCTACCCGGAGGCGATAGCTGAACTGGCCGCCGCCTACCTGAACAATCCGGTTTCGGTTGAGGTGGAGGATGCCACTCAACCAACAACCATCCAACAGCGTTTTTATCGGGTCGAGAAGAGTCAGAAATCTGAGGCCATCCTGCAGATACTCAGTACGTTTCAGCCTGAGTCCTGTTTGATTTTCTGCAATACCAAAACCACCTGTGAAGAACTGGCAACTTTTCTGAAACAGCACCGCTACAGTGCTGGTGCACTGCATGGCGATCTGGATCAACCGTCACGCGACAAAGTACTGGTGCAATTCAGCGGCAGAAGCCTTGCTGTACTGGTTGCCACCGATGTCGCCGCCCGTGGTCTGGATGTTGAAGAGTTACCCTGTGTTATCAGTTATGACCTGACACGGGATAGCGATGTGCATGTACACCGAATTGGACGTACCGGCCGTGCCGGTAAGAAAGGCCTGGCGATCAGTCTGATCACAGAGTCAGAAACCTATAAACTTGAAGCAATTCAGGAGCGACTGAATTGCGAACTCAAGGTCAGTGAAGTACCACCTGGCAAGAACGATTTTGTACCGTCTAAACCGAGCATGGTGATGTTATCTATCGCCGCGGGACGCAAAAACAAAATCAGGCCCGGCGATATTCTCGGCGCACTGACCCGTGAAGGCGGCATTGCCGGCAGTCAGGTTGGTAAAATTCAGATCTTTGATTTTGTGAGTTATGTTGCCGTAAAACGTGAAGCAGTGGGTGCGGCACTGGACAAGCTCGGTGCCAAGATAAAAGGTAAGCGCTACAAAGTCAGACGTAGCTGATCAAAACATCCAGGTCGCGGGCTGCGGATAGGCTTCACCTTTTTGCAGTATTTGCAGCCCCTTCACGGCCCGGACAATCCACCAGATCACGGCCAGAAAAGAGAGCGGAAAACCAATCACCAGCGGCATCAGGGCAATACTGATAAAACCGTATAAGAGACCAATCCAGAAGGTCCGAATCTGAAACCGGTAATGACTTTGCAGCCAGCCGGGAGCTTCAGACCGATAGACATAGGCCATCACCACGGCAACCAGCGCAGTGATGCCAAAAACCAGACTGATAAGATTGAGGATATAAATCAGCTTGCACTGATCACTACTGCCTGACTGTGTTTGTGGGTACATCGTTCTTTCCCTGAAATACGCCTGTCTGTTAACCGTAAATAATAAAGCCACCCGAGGGTGGCTTTATAGTCTGTAACAGGAAGTTATTGGCGTTCAATCTCAGCCTGCTGCTTCAGGTAGTTCGCCAATGCCTGATAGTTCTGCTGACCACGGCGTGAACTCAGCATCTGAGCCATCATTGTCAGCTCCTGCTCACTCAAATCCGCTTCACCTGAAGTCACTGCATCCAGTGCAATAATCGCGACACCACCGTCCATCAATGGAGCCATGGCAAAGCTACTGGAATCAGCATCAGGTTTAGGCATTTTGAACAGCTGCTCACGCACTTCTGCTGGAATCTCACGCTGACCACGGGTTGCTCCGGCCTGAGTGATAACCTCTGCATCCGCAGACAGGCTCTCCAATGGTTCACCCGCCTCCAGTTTTGCCAGCAGCGCGTTAGCCCGCTGGGCCATTTCAGCTGCCAGTTTTTCTTCCGTCAACTGAGCGGTCAACTGATCACGCAGCTCATCCAATGTCTGCTCACGTGGCTCATGATGTGCCACAACACGCAGAACAACCGAGCGGCCGGAATCAATCTCAACAGGCGTGCTGTTGAGGCCTTCCTTGATCAACTCAGGATCAAACGCAGTGTTAATCAAACGTGGACTGGAAGTAACGTCATCCTCACCACCCGAACGGGTAAATGGACCCGCTTTTTCGATGGTCAATCCCAGTGCTTCAGCAGGCTCACGCAGATCACCCGCAGAAAACGAGATGTCCGCCAGACGTTCCAGTTCTTCTACGTAACGCTCTTCGGCGCGCTGCTGAACCAGATGATCACGCAGTCCGGCTTCGGCCTCGGCAAAAGCTGGTACATCAGACTGATCAACACTCAGCAGTTTAATCAGGTGATAACCAAATTCGGTTTTAACCGGCGCAGACACTTCACCGACTTTCAGGCTATACAGTGCATCTTCAAACTCAGTGGAGAAGACGCCCCGTTCATTGGTGCCGAGATCACCGCCCATTTCTGCGGAAACAGGATCATCAGACTCAGCCTGAGCAATCGTCTCGAAGGCTTCGCCATTGTTAATGCGCTCAGCCAGCGCCTGCGCTTTAGCCAATGCTGCTGCGCTATCCTGCTGGTCATTAATCTCAACCAAGATATGTGCAGAGTGACGCAGCTCCTGAGCAATGTAGGTGTTTTTCAGGTCTTCATAGGCAGCCTGAAGATCGGCTTCGGTGACCTCAACCTGTTCAGCCAGAACTGCCTGATCAAGCAACACATACTCAATCTCAACCTGCTCATCGGTCAGGAACTCAGACTGATGTTCAGCATAATAGCCAGACAGCTCTTCTTCAGACACCTGCAGCTCTGCTCTGACCGGTTCTGCATCCAGAGTGAAGTAGCGCAGATCACGGGTTTCCCGATCCAGAGCAACCACCTGTTTTACTTCATCAGGCAGTGCAAAAGATGAAACCAGATAGGCCATTCTTTCCTGTTCGGTCAGTTTTTCTTTACGCAACAGCTGACGGTACATCAAAGGCGTCAGGCCTGCATTGCGCAAAACAACTTCAAACTGGTCACGACTGAATTTGCCATCCACCTGAAACGCTTCAGTGGAGACAATCATCTGGTCGATCATATTATCGCTGAAAGTCAGACCCTGTGACTCTGCCGACTGGACCAGTACCGCCTGATCGATCAGGCTGTTAAGCACCATATCTGTGATCAGGTTGTCATCCAGCAGCGTAGGGTCTGCATTTTCACCCATTTGCGACAGCATCTGACGGCGCTGAAGCTGTACACCCCGCATCAACTCCTGCTGACTAATCTCTGTCCCATTCACCGTCGCCGGTGCATTGCTGCCTGCAGTAAGACTGACCAGTGACTCAACACCAAACAAAGCAAAGGTAACGGCAATCAGGCCTACAATGATTTTGGCTACGATTCCCTGCGAATTATCCCGGATGGACTGAAGCATATGACCCCTTAACTCCTGGCCCTAAGTACACAAAAAAAAGCGCATTCTCAAGGAATGCGCCTTTCTCTAGATTTGGCGGAACGGACGGGACTCGAACCCGCGACCCCCTGCGTGACAGGCAGGTATTCTAACCAACTGAACTACCGCTCCTTAAACAATCAGGTTCTGACGCGTGCGAACCTTATTTGTTAACTGCGTCTTTCAGCGCCTTACCAGGCTTGAAAGTTGGCAGAGTAGCCGCAGCGATATTGATAGGATTACCGGTCTGTGGGTTGCGACCAGTACGTGCAGCGCGTTCTTTAACTGCAAAAGTACCAAAACCTACCAGTGATACCGACTCCCCTTTCTGAAGTGCACCAGAAACTGCTTCCAGAGTTGCGTCCAGCGCACGTCCAGCGGCTGCTTTAGGAATGTCGGCTGAAGCTGCGATAGCGTCGATCAGTTCAGACTTATTCACGTTGTTCCCCTTTATAGATCGTTATTGTTCGGTGTCCCGTTATCCATGCCCAGCAAGATGGTCTGGCATTTATACCAAGGGGCAGAAAGGAGTGTCAACAACACTTAACACCTTTCTACCCCTTGTAATCCCTAATGTGGCTGGATCTGATCTGCCTCAGGTTTTTTACCCTTTTCCTTCCCCGCCACGACTTTTTTCTCGTCCTTTGCCTTTGGCTTTGGCGGGTACTTCAGAGCAATGTCCAAAACCTCATCAATCCACTTAACCGGCTTTATCTGCAAATCTGCTTTGATATTGTCCGGAATTTCCTTCAAATCACGCTCATTTTCCTTTGGAATGATCACGGTCTTGATACCGCCACGGTGGGCAGCCAGCAGTTTTTCTTTTAAACCGCCAATCTGCAACACCTGACCACGCAACGTGATTTCACCGGTCATAGCGACGTCAGCACGCACCGGTATGTTCGTTAGTACAGAGACTAAAGCAGTACACATGCCGATACCCGCGCTGGGGCCATCTTTAGGTGTAGCGCCTTCAGGAACGTGAATATGCACATCCTGTTTCTCATGAAAATCTGCATCAATACCAAGACCTTCAGCACGGCTACGCACCACGGTCAGGGCTGCCTGGATCGATTCCTTCATTACATCGCCCAGGCTACCTGTGGTGACCTGACGGCCTTTACCAGGCACTACAGCCGTCTCGATGCTGAGGATATCCCCACCCACCTGCGTCCAGGCCAGACCGGTCACCAGACCCACCTGATCCTGCTCTTCAGCTACACCGAAGTTGTATTTGCGCACACCACTGAATTTCTCCAGTTCAGCACCGCTGATCTTCACCGGACGCTGCTTGTCATCGGTCAGGGACAGCTCTTTCACCACCTTACGGCAGATCTTGGCAATCTCACGTTCCAGTCCACGCACCCCGGCTTCACGGGTGTAGTAACGAATCAGGCCGATGATCGCACTGTCTTCAATGACGACCTCATTTTTGCCGATACCGTTATTCTTGAACTGTTTGCTGACCAGATAATTACGGGCAATGTTGAGCTTTTCATCCTCGGTGTAACCCGGAATACGGATGATCTCCATACGGTCCAGCAATGGTCCCGGAATGTTCATGGAGTTGGAGGTACAGACGAACATTACATCGGACAGGTCATAATCGACTTCGAGATAATGGTCGTTGAAGCTGTTGTTCTGTTCTGGGTCCAGCACCTCAAGCAGCGCTGAAGCCGGGTCACCACGCTGATCCATGCCCATCTTGTCAATTTCATCAAGCAGGAACAGCGGGTTTTTCACACCGACTTTAGCCATTTTCTGCAGCAGTTTGCCGGGCATTGAACCGATGTAGGTACGACGGTGACCACGGATTTCTGCTTCGTCGCGCACACCGCCGAGCGCCATACGGACATACTCACGGTTGGTGGCGCGGGCTACAGAACGTCCCAGAGAGGTTTTACCCACACCCGGAGGTCCAACCAGACAGAGGATCGGACCTTTCAGTTTACGGACCCGTTTCTGTACCGCCAGATATTCGAGGATGCGATCTTTAACCTCTTCCAGACCGTAGTGGTCTTCGTTGAGAATTTTTTCCGCACGTTTCATATCGAGACGCACTTTAGAGCGCTTCGACCATGGAATCTGTAACATCCAGTCGATATAACCACGCACAACAGTGGCTTCAGCGGACATCGGCGACATCATCTTCAGCTTGTTGTATTCATTCATGGTTTTATCAAACGCTTCCTGAGGCATTTTGGCCTCCTGGATGCGTTTTTTCAGCTCATCCATATCGTTGGTGCCGGACTCATCCAGGTCACCCAACTCTTTCTGGATCGCTTTCATCTGTTCGTTGAGATAGTACTCGCGCTGGCTCTTTTCCATCTGCTTTTTAACGCGACCACGAATCCGTTTCTCGACCTCTACCAGGTCGATTTCAGATTCCATCAGCGCCATCAGATGCTCAAGGCGTTCTTTGTTGCTGGTCATCTCCAGCAGACGCTGTTTTTCATCCAGCTTCAGCGACATATGCGCGGCAATGGTATCTGCCAGACGGCCACTGTCATCAATGTTCTGCAGTGAGGTCAGCACCTCTGCCGGGATTTTTTTATTGACCTGCAGAAAACGCTCGAACTGCTCCAGCACGGTACGCTTGTAGAGTTCGCCTTCTGCTTCGGACAGCTCTTCGATCTCCAGCATGCTCAGCTTGGCAGTAAAAAAACCATCCACTTCATCCAGAGACTGAATGGCTGCGCGGTAATCACCTTCAACCAGTACCTTCACGGTACCGTCCGGCAGTTTCAGCATCTGCAGCACACTGGCTACAGTACCCACCGGGAACAGGTCCTCAACAGTGGGTTCATCATCAGAGGCATTTTTCTGAGCGACCAGAAGGATCTCTTTATCCCCGGCCATGGCGGCTTCAAGTGCCTGAATAGATTTTTCCCGACCAACGAACAGCGGGATTACCATATGCGGATAAACCACCACATCCCTAAGGGGCAATACGGGTAGTTCAATCACCTGCAGGGTCTGAGATTCTTGATGCGTCATGATAGAGCAGCCTCGTCAATCGGTCCGCGATGCACTGCGGAAGAACTTTTAGAAACGCGATTAGGGTTACATGGGGGTCAGAAACGCTTTTACAAGTATCTGAAATTAAAAATGTAACACTTGAAGGCGGTCTAAATTGGATCGCTGGAAGGCCCACTAAAACGTGGGCACTTACCTAGCTTATATCAATAAACAGAAGACAAACAAAGTAATAGCGAGTGAATATTTATACGCTTATTTATAGTAGGCATTTTCACGAACAGTATGGTCGGTGACGTCGCGTACACCTACCAACGGCGGAATGCGCTCAATCAATGTACGCTCTACACCATCCTTCAGTGTCAGATCGACAGCACTGCAACCCTGGCAACCACCGCCAAATTTCAGGATAGCGATCAAACCTTCCTCTTCTTCAACCAGCTCAATCAGCTTGACCTCGCCACCATGGGAAGCCAGACCAGGGTTGATTTCGGTATAAAGGATATAACGAATCTGTTCATCAATCGGGCTGTCTTCAGACACCTTCGGCACCTTGGCATTGGGCGCCTTGATGGTCAGCTGGCCACCCATGCGGTCTTTAGAGAAGTCGATAAAGGCTTCATCAAGGTACGGGATGCTGTTCTTTTCAATGTAAAAGCGGACCTGAATCAACTCCATGATCTCGTCTTCTTCATTCACTTCGTCCGGACGGCAATACGCCAGGCACGTCTCGGCCTGAGGGGTACCCGGCTGCGTGATAAAGATACGAACCGCCATACCTTTTACATCCTGATTGGACAACAGTTCTGCCAGATACTCTTCGGCAGATGGGGTAACGGTAATAGTCATGATATTCCTGTATGTGCACTGCAGAATAATGGGTCTAGGATACACCCTTATTATACCCTAGTAAATTGGTCAGATATTATACAGCTCGCTGGAATTTTTTTTCTGATACACTGCCGCTTTTCCAGTCGTCCCTGATCTCCATGCCAGCCAGCCGCCGTTATAAAACAATTCTGAGTCTTGGCCTACCTATCATTGGTGGCATGCTGTCCCAGAGCGTGATTAACCTGGTGGATGCTGCGCTGGTTGGCCGACTGGGTGCAGCGGCTCTGGCAGGAATTGGCATCGGCAGTTACGCCAATTTTGTCGCCATCAGTCTGGTGCTGGGTCTCTCCTCCGGGGTACAGACACTGGTTGCCCGCCGTCGTGGTGAGCAGAGATTTACCGAGGCCGCCCGGCCTGTTCACTGGGGCATTCTGATCTCCTTTATCTACGCCCTGCCCCTGAGCCTGCTGTTTATTGCCTTTTCTGCACCCTTAGTCAGCCTCATGAACCCTGACCCTGCGGTAGCAGAGATCGCATCAGGCTATTTTGATTACCGCACCGCTGCCATGCTGGCAATTGGTCTGAACCTCTCATTCCGCGGTTGGTGGAACGGCACCCAGCGCCCTGTAATTTATGTAAAAGTCCTGCTGGTTACCCATCTGCTCAATGTCATCCTGAGTTACGCCCTGATCTTTGGTCATCTCGGATTACCTCGTTTGGGGGCTCCTGGCGCAGGTCTGGGCACAGCGATCGCCCTGTACATCGGCTGTCTGTGTAACGCTTTTTTAGTCTGGCGTGATGCACGTCCAGCGGGTTTTATGAAGATCCGCAGACAGTCCTCGTCGGCTATCGTCTCGCTACTGAGGTTGTCGATTCCGCATACCGTTCAGCAACTGCTGTTTGCACTCGCCATCTGCGTACTGGTCTGGATTGTCGGCCATCTGGGTACCCAGGAGCAGGCCATTGCTCATGTGCTGATCAACCTGGCGTTGTTCCTGATTCTTCCGGCAGTAGGCTTTGGTGTGGCCGCCACTTCACTGGTCAGTCATGCGCTGGGGGCCGGGAAAACATCTGAAGCTTATAAATGGGGCTGGGCGGTATGGCGCACAGCGATTATCACCGTGGCAGTTCTCAGCCTGCCTCTATGGCTCACGCCGCAATGGATATTGAGCATTTTTTTACAATCTCAGAGCCTGATTGAACAGGCGGCCCTGCCCCTGCAACTCACAGCAGCCGGGATCTGCCTGGACGTTGCAGCGATTGTCTTTACTCAGGCACTGCTTGGCGCTGGTGCAAACCGCACCGTATTACTCATCAGCAGCCTGGGACAGTGGCTGTTTTTTCTGCCTCTTGCCTGGCTGATTGGCCCTGTACTGGGGTTTGGTCTGCTCGGTATCTGGTGGGTCCAGTTACTGCACAGATCGCTTTCTTCCATGGTATTTGTACATATCTGGCGAGCCAGAAAATGGATAAATATTAGAATCTAACGTTTTGAAATAAAATAATTTATTATAATTTACGCACGCCTATTTCAACTTGCACTGTTAGACTTAAGATCTAATCATTTGATACAGTAGACGTATGTTTTGCCGGGGCCTCTGAACATGGATCATCAGTCACTCGTATTTTCTTTCTTCCTGATTTTTACCGGTGCCGCCATTCTGGCCTCCCTGGCTTTGTACACCCGCCAACCGCTGCTGGTGGCCTATATCGCATTGGGGGCCATGATCGGCCCATACGGTTTATCACTGGTATCTGATACCGAATTGATGACCGATATTTCCCATGCTGGCATTATTTTTCTGCTGTTTCTGCTGGGTCTGGATATGCAGCCGAGCCACCTGATACACATGCTGAAAAAGGCCACGCTGGTGGCCATCGGCAGCTCAGTGCTGTTTTTCCTGCTGGGCTATGGCGTCAGCCTGCTGTTTGGTTTTACCCAGACCGAGTCCATTGTCGTGGGTGCCGCACTGATGTTCTCCAGCACCATCATCGGCATAAAACTGCTACCCACCACCGTACTGCATCACCGCCATACAGGGGAGCTGGTGGTAGGTCTGCTGCTGCTACAGGACCTTATTGCCATTTTGGTACTGCTATTCCTGTATAACAGCATGGGGGGCGCAGAATCCGATGGCACCATGATCGAGTTTGCCAAGGCGCTCGCCGCATTGCCGTTGTTGATACTCCTCGCTTACGTGATTGTGCGTTACGTCCTGCTGAAACTGATCAGTCGCTTTGACCGCTTTCACGAATACATTTTCCTGTTGGCAATCGGCTGGTGTCTGGGCATGGCTGAAGTCGCCAACCTCTGTGGTTTGTCTGCTGAAATTGGTGCCTTTGTCGCCGGTGTCGCACTGGCCACCAGCCCGATTTCACAATACATCGCCGTCAGCCTGAAACCTCTGCGCGACTTCTTCCTGATTCTGTTTTTCTTCTCGATTGGTGCCAGCTTCAATCTGGGCCTGTTGGAAATGATCGCACTGCCGGCGATCATTTTGGCGATGCTGGTTCTGGCGTTGAAACCGATGATTTTCCGGGTTCTGTTAAGCCGAATTGACGAATCCAAAGAGCTGGGTTGGGAGGTCGGTTTCCGGCTGGGGCAGATCAGCGAGTTTTCACTTCTGATCGCTTATATTGCCGCCAGCGCTGCCCTGATTGGTGAGGAAGCATCACATTTGATTCAGGCCACCGCCATCCTCACCTTCCTCTTCTCCAGTTATATTGTGGTGCTGAACTATCCTTCACCAATTGCAGTGAGCGATAAATTACGTCGCGATTAGGCGAAACATTCGATCTTGCGCTGCTGCCACAGTTGTTCAGCACGTTGCAGCAGCGCCGCCTGATCACCGGCTTCGCCCAGCAGTTGCAAAACAACCGCCAGGGTAGAGATAACCGCCGCTTCGCCATAGGGATGCGACCCGGTGCCTAACCATACTTCTTTGAGTACCTCTGGCTTCAGCTCGTCTTCCTTCATAAAACGCTGCCCCACGGTGCGTGGCCACAGACACTCAACCAGTTCACCCTCAAGTACCCACTGCAACTGACAATCCGCATCCGGACGTGCCTCTGCTTCACCCCCATCCCCTTTCATGGTGAGGTTTCTCTGGGTACCCAGCAGGCTGGCTGCACGTTGATGCATAGGGCCATAGGCCGGATGGAACACCCCGTCGATACTGCAGCGCGCATCCAGCGGATTCAACATCCGGCACAGCGTGTGCACCGGCGACCTCAGTCCCATAATAGAGCGCAACTGGATAATATCCCCCAGCGGCGGGCAGAAATGATCAATCGACAGATAGGTAAATCCACAACGATCCAGCTCTGTTGCTGCAGAGACCCAGTCACTGGCCGGTTTCAGACCAAACTGTCCCAGCATGTCTTCCACATAGATACGGCCCGGTGTATGGCCGCGCGCACCATGCATAAAGATTCGATAACCATGAGAAGCCAGACACAATGCCACCAGCAGATACCAGGTATGGCGGCGTTTTTTACCGGCGTAACTGGACCAGTCCAGATCCACTTTGAGGCTGGCCGGGGGCGCGTAACGCTCTCTTACCGCATCAGCAAAACCCGCCAGCTCTTCAGGCGCTTCCTCTTTAACCCTTAACAGCATTAAAAAGGCACCCAACTGTTCCGGACGTACTTCGCCATCCAGAATCATGCCCATGGCGATACGGGCTTCTTCCCGATCCAGTGAACGGCTACCGGATTTTCCCTTGCCAAGAATACGTACATAGGGCGCAAATGGGTGTTCAACGGTCATACAATTGGGTCTCATTATCATGTTTGCACTAGTGTACTGAAAAAGCGCTACAACACTCCACTGACACCACGCAAACTGCGCCATTTCATAACGCATTCTGTTAAAATTCCGCTTTTACGTCTGATTGGACAACCATGAAACGCAAACCTTCACTGTTTCAGGCCCGGCCTGCCACCAAACGAACAAATAGCCCGCTGCCAGAGACGCTGCAGATTGAGTCCCTGAGCCATGAGGGGCGCGGTATTGCCAAGCATTCCGGAAAAACCATTTTTATCAGTGGTGCACTGCCCGGTGAAACGGTCAAATTCAAACTTCTCAAACAGCATCGCCGTTTTGATGAAGCCGAATGCACTGAGGTTGTTAATCCTGCGCCCGCTCGGGCTGAACCCGCCTGCCCCCATTACAGCCAGTGTGGCGGCTGTGATTTGCAGCATCTGAGCAGTGCTGAACAGCTCACCAACAAACAACAGCTTGTCCTTGAGCAACTGCAACGTCTGGGCGGATTAACGCCACTTAATATTGAACTGCCGATTGCAGGGCCACATTGGCATTACCGCCGCAGCTGTCGCATTGGTATCAATCAACGCCAGAAGGATGGTTCAGCGCTGGTCGGTTTTCGCCGCCGGGGCAGCAATAAGCTGACGTCTGTCGACCAGTGCTCCGTGGTTCAGCCCGCGATCAATGCACTGCTGAAACAGCTACCCGCTATTTTGGAATCCGCCGATCAATTCAAGCAGATCACCCATGCCGAAGTGATTCTGGGGGATCAGGACGGCGCACTTCTGTTGCGGATTAAAAAAGCACTGCCAGAATCACTGCTGGGTGCTCTGACTTCGCTGACCGACGCGCATCAGTTTGGGCTGTACCTGGAGCCGGATCAGGGACCTGTACAACGTATGGGTTCATTTGAGCCGACTTTGAATTACACCCTGCCAGACTACAATCTGACCCTGCATTTTGAGCCGGGTGATTTCATTCAGGTCAATACAGAGATCAACCGCGCCATGATAAACCGCGCCATGGAGTGGCTGGATATCAAACCCGGTGAACGTGTACTGGACCTGTTTGCCGGCATCGGCAACTTTACCCTGCCGCTGGCAACACAGGCGGGCCAGGTTGTCGCCGTGGAAGGCGTCGAAAAAATGGTGGAACGGGCACGTGACAACGCAGTACTGAATGGGCTGGAGAACTGTGAGTTTTATCGTGCCGATCTCAGCAGCGACCTGCGCGCGCAACCCTGGTTCAAGCAGGGTTTTGACAAAATACTGCTGGACCCACCCCGCACAGGCGCGGCAGAACTTTTAACCCAGATAAGTCAGTACAATGCCTCTGCGATTCTCTATGTGTCCTGTAATCCGGCAGCTCTGGCCCGGGATGGTGAACTGCTGGCCCGACAGGGTTATAAGCTGACCCGATTCTGTGTGATGGATATGTTCCCTCAGACCTCTCACATCGAATCACTGGCGCTGTTTGAGGCCAGTTAATGTCACTTGAAGTGTTGTATGCCGATCACGATCTGGTGGCGATCAACAAACCTGAAGATCTGTTGTCGGTACCCGGACGTGGTGAAGATAAGCAGGATTGTGCCTGGCGCCGTGTACAGCAGGAATTTCCCACTGCGCGGGTAGTGCATCGCCTTGATTATGCCACCTCAGGCATTTTGGTGTTTGCCCTGACTCTGGACGCCCAGCGCGGCCTGGGCCTGGCCTTTCAGCAGCGGCACACTGAAAAACACTATATTGCTATCGTAAACGGAAATCTTGAAGAGTGTCACGGCACAATTGACCTGCCCATGCGCTGCGACTGGGAAAACCGGCCACTGCAGATTGTCGATCACGAACAGGGCAAACACGCCCTGACTCACTGGCGTAAACTGGCTGATGAACCGCTGGGCAGTCGGGTACTGTTACAGCCTGTTACTGGCCGCTCCCACCAGCTCAGGGTACATATGCAGGCGATTGGACATCCGATTATCGGGGACCGTTTCTATGCCCCAGTCGCGTCTCTTCATAATAGAGAACGCATGTTTCTGCATGCTGAAGCGCTTAGCCTGCCCCATCCGACCACTGGCGCAACTCTGAGTCTTTTTGCTGCCTGCCCGTTTTAATTCACAATACGCAGCGCTTTGCCCTGCTGAAACGCTTCGATGTTTTCGGCTGTCTGCTGAATGATGCGCTGACGGGCCTCAACACTGCCCCAGGCAATGTGCGGCGTAATAATCAGATTGGGATGCGTCAGTTTACGTAGCGGACTTTCCCCGCGCGACGGCTCCTCCTCAAGTACATCCGTTGCTACCCCGCCCAGATGCCCGGCAACCAGCGCATCCGCAACGGCCTGTTCATCCACTAGAGCTCCGCGGGCCGTATTGATCAGAAAACTGCCGGGCTTCATCTGCGACAGACGTTCTGCATTGATAAAGTGTCGATTTTCAGGCGTCAGCGGACAGTGCAGCGACACAACATCCGCCCGGGCCAACAATTCATCCAGTAACACACGATCAGGCCGACAGGCTGTACTGTTGAGTCGTTCAGCCACCAGAACCTGCATACCAAATGCCTTGGCCAAGGTCGCAACAGCCTGTCCAAGATGGCCATAGCCAATTATGCCCAGGGTACGGCCAGACATCTCCCTGATCGGATAATCGAGAAAACAGAACTGCTCAGACTGCTCCCAACGCCCCTGCAATACAGCCTGATGGTAAGCAATCAGCTGCGTGTGCAATGCCAGCATCATGGAAATGGCATGCTGTGCAACTGCATTAACGCCATAGGCCACCGCGTTGCAAACGGGAATACCCCGGTTACGGGCAGCCACTTTGTCGACCACATCTGTACCGGTTGCGAACACACAGATGAGTTTGAGTTCTTGTGCGGCCTCAATCAGCGCCTGATCAAGTACCACCTTGTTAGTGATCACCAGATCATATCCGGCAATACGCTCTGCGACCTGTTCCGGGGATGAAATCATATGACAATCCAGCGCCGTCAGTTGGTTCGCAACAGGCGTCAGATCAAGGTCTTCCATACTAGCAAGGTCGAGAATCACTCCACGCATTATTAGTTGCCCTGAAGATAATGAGAAAAAACGGCAAAAAATAAGGGGGCCTTAGCCCCCTTCCATCAAAACACTTGGCTTAGCCTTTTTTGGCCAGACTGTCCTTGATATCCCACAGAATCTCTTCTGCCACAACAACCGGGGCTGAGAGTCCCTCTTCAGTCTGCACACTCAGATAAGCACCCGAACGGGTTCGGGTCAGCTTGAGCTGATACAGACCGGTATGCTCAAACTGGCCTGTAGAATCATTATAGACGCCTGACTCTTCGCCTCCACCGAACACATAGATCGGCTTGCCACCAAACCAGATTTTATAACCCTTCTGATTGGCCTTATCATTTGGATCGGCCAGCGGATCAGTAGAACCTGGCTCAACACCCTGTATCCGAGCCAGCGTTTTACCGGAGGTATAACTGACGCCCTGATTCTCTTCTGCACCTAAACCCAATGCATTGGAGAGACCACTGGTAGAGATGGTGATAGGGCCACGATCAGAATGTAACCATTCAAAAAAGCCCATCTCTTCCTGCTTATCAAAGGGGGTAGAGGTGGTGTAGGTCATATAAAACACACCCGCCGTCGCATCACGGGTGCCGACATCAAAGTCCGCATCATCGACCGCTTTATCCACCAGAGCCCAGGCTTTGGCAATGGGTGCATCAATTTTAAGAACCGGATTCCCGCGGGAGTCGCGACCGAGCTGAGTACCACCCTTACGCTTATCCTGAAACGCTACCAGACTCTGCGCACTGCGCTCACCGGTTGCTTTACTCAGGTAACGCAGCATTTCAAACATCATGTCGGATTTGAAACTGACATCACGAGCCTGATTGGCCCAGTCAATGTTCTGGATATCCTGAGTTTCTGAAAAACGCACATGACGCATAACAATGCTGGTACGGTCACCCTGTCCCGGAACGGGCATCAGCTTGACCTGCAGCTTATCCTTGGTAGGGCCCGGAATCTCCTGGAAAGTCAGACGTTTAATCCAGGTATCAACAAAACCAAACTCCTTGGCATCGTTGTGAATCCACTGGGTTTCCATCACACCTTTACGAGGGTCTGTTTTATCCAGTGAAATGTTATTGAACGACCAGAATTCGGTGAGTTTTACCCACACATTGGTGATGCCTTCATCAACAATGATCTGTTTCTCACCCTCAACACGTTTGAGGTTGACGGCATCACTGCCCGATTCTGCATAGAAAAACTCGGGCCGAGGCACTTCGAAGTCACCGACCCTTGCAGAGCCCACATCACTGACCTGAGGGATTTTCAGCGAGTCTTCAGTGACCTTGGCATCAAGATGCGCTGGCACACTGAGGCGTTTACCCTGCTCAGATTTCTCATAATCCTGACTACGGTCGCGGACAACACCCTGCTCACCATAGATCGGATTATTTTCCATAACACTGCAGGCACTCAGTGCCAGTGTTGCCAAGGATAGGACTAACGTTTTTTTCTGCATCACAACCACAACTTAAATAATTTTGCTGGCACGCAGTGCGTCACGCACTACCTCGTGATATTGCTCAGCCAGAACGGTCAGTGGCAAACGGATACCATGCTCCATCAGCCCCATCTCAGCCATAGCCCATTTCACGGGGATCGGGTTTGCTTCAACAAACAGTTTTTCATGCAACGGCATCAGACGTGCCTGCAGGGCTCGGGCTTCATCAGCCTGACCGGCCAAACCCAGACGACACAGCTCTGACATCTCTGCCGGCGCAATGTTCGCCGTGACGGAGATATTTCCGTGACCACCTGCCAGAATCAGCTCAATCGCCGTAGCATCGTCGCCGGAATAGATCGCGAAATCTTTGGGGCAATGTTCAATCAGCCAGCGGGCACGGTCCAGATTGCCGGTGGCTTCCTTAACACCGACGATATTTGGCACAGAACTCAGACGCAGCACTGTTTCCGGCAACATGTCACAGGCGGTGCGGCCAGGTACGTTATACAGGATCTGAGCCACATCCACGGCTTCAGCCACCGCTTTATAATGCTGGTACAAACCTTCCTGAGTTGGTTTGTTGTAATAAGGGGTCACCAGCAGACAGGCATCGGCACCCACTTTTTTAGCTTCTGCCGTCAGCTCAATCGCTTCAGTCGTGGAGTTCGCACCCGTACCAGCGATCACAGGCATACGACCCGCTACACGGTCAACAATACGTTTGATGACTGCACAATGTTCCGAGCAATCCAGCGTGGCGGACTCACCCGTGGTACCCACAGCAACGATAGAATCCGTGCCCTTCTCCAGATGCATATCCACCAGCTTGTCGAGACTGTCCCAGTCGACATCACCGTTCATATGCATTGGGGTAACAAGAGCAACTATGCTGCCAGTAATCATGCTTTTCTCCATCGCGAGAGGAATGGTTTTTAAGGCAAGCGCCAAAAGTACTCTGCCACCGGCGCTATTACAACCTTATCATCCAATCCGGATCTGGTATCGTATATAAGGGACGCTATTTTAACGACTTTCCCCTATATTGAGTAGCCATCAAACACGATCTAAGGAAGCCTTATGAGCAGCATCAGCCTCAACCAACCGGTCCCCGATTTCACCGCACCCGCCACCAGCGGTTCTGAGTTCTCTCTCAGTGCACTGCGCGGTACCCAGGTGGTGATTTATTTCTATCCAAAAGACAGTACGCCGGGCTGTACCACTGAGGGTCAGGAGTTTCGTGATGCTATTGAGGATTTCAAAGCCGCAAATACGGTGATCTACGGCGTCTCCCGTGACAGCCTGAAGTCACACGAAAACTTCAAATCAAAACAGTGTTTTCCGTTTGAACTGATCTCTGATCCGGAAGAAACCGTGTGTAAGCTGTTTGATGTGATCAAACTCAAGAAACTCTACGGCAAAGAATATATGGGCGTGGACCGTTCAACCTTCCTGATTGATGCAAAAGGTAACCTGAGTCAGGAATGGCGCGCGGTGAAGGTTAAAGGCCATGTGGCCGAAGTACTGGCTGCGGCTCAGGCACTCAATAACGCCTGAGCCGACAAGGTCATTACTGAGGCAGCTCTGATGGAACCTGCTCTTCAGTAATGACCTGATGTGCCCTGGGCCAGGCGTTCATCACCGCTTTGAGCAGCGTCGCCAGTGGAATCGCAAAGAACACGCCCCAGAAACCCCAAAGCCCCCCAAAGACCAGTACCGAGACGATAATAGAAACCGGGTGCAGATTGACTGCTTCTGAGAAGAGCAGCGGCACCAGCACGTTGCCATCAAGTGCCTGAATAATTGCGTACGCGATCATCAGATACATAAAGTCGCCGCTCCAGCCCCACTGAAAGAAGGCGATCAGTGCTACTGGCAAGGTTACCAGCGCCGCTCCAATGTAAGGAATCAGCACCGACAGGCCGACCAACAGTGCCAGCAACGCTGCGTAATTAATGCCCAGCAACAAGAAGGTGACATAGGTCACTGAACCCACAATCACGATCTCAATCGCTTTGCCGCGGATGTAATTGGCAATCTGCTGATCCATTTCCAGCCAGACCTGAGTCATCATGACCTTTTTTTCCGGCAGGAATGAGGTCCACCAACGGGCCAGGGATTTCCCATCCTTCAGAAAGAAAAACACCAGGATAGGCACCAGCACCAGATAGATCAGCAACGCGATGATGTTTGTGATGGAGTTAAGCGAGAAGGTCACCAGTAACTGGCCCATTTTTGACAACTCGCTGCCCGCCAGATTGGTTAAATCCTTTACCTGTGCAGCCGTGATAAGCCCCGGGAATCGTTCAGGCAACAGCAGCAACACATTCTGCACTTCCGCCATAATCCTAGGCAGCTCATTAAACAGATTCACCGCCTGTTTCCAGGCCAGCGGCATCACGAACAACATAAAGGCCATCAGAAAACCGACAAAGGCCAGAAACACCAAGATGACCGAGAGGGTATGCGGCACTTTCAGGCTGGAGAGGCGCTCAACGCCACCCTGCATCAGAAACGCCAGGATAATACCCGCAAAAACCGGGGCCAGCGTTTGCCCCAAGGTAAGAATAATAACCAGTGCACCGGCCAGCAGAATAAACAGTAACAAAGCTTCTTCGTCTGAAAAGTAACGATCAATCCATTTGCTGAATATCTTGCGCATGGGCGATTCCCGGATAAATTAACGTTGTTAAAGCCGACCTGACACCCTTAACCCCGACGAATAATATAGGTGTAAGGTTCAGATTCTGTGAACATTTCCAATAACTGATGGTCTGACTGATCGGTATAGGCCTTGATATCACGAATCGACCCCGGATCTGTTGCCAGCACCTTCAGAACTTGACCTGACGCCATGGCATTCAGTGCCTGTTTTGCTTTCAATAGTGGCAATGGGCAACGTAAACCAGAGGCATCAAGTATTTGATCGATTGAATATTCAGACATGTAAAAACACTGGTTGTAGAGAGACTGCAACTTCCGCACTATATACCAGAGCCAAGGGATTAGCACCGGGTATACATTGAATTTATGCTTAAACGGACAGTACAGAACATCGCCCTCTGCCTTATTGCGCTGCTCTCTTCTGCGCATGCAGACACCTCGCTGCCTGAGCTTGGTGGTGGCTACAGTGCTATCAGCAGTGAACAGGAGTATCAGTTAGGTGAAGCCTGGGCACGCATGCTGCGCGGCAATGGTCGCCTGTATGAAGATGCTCAGGTCACCCAGTATCTTGAAGAGCTGACCTGGAAACTGGTGACCTACAGTGAACTCAGCGACAGACGTCTGCAAATTATTGTCGTGGATAATCCAACTCTGAATGCATTTGCCGTCCCCGGCGGGATTATTGGCATCCATGCAGGCCTGTTACTCTATGCCGAAAATGAAGCACAACTGGCATCAGTACTGGCACATGAGCTGGCACACCTGAGCCAACGCCACTTTGCCTCACAGCTTGAAGAGCAACGACGCAATCATCCGGTCATGCTGGCCTCCATTCTGGCCAGCATTCTGGTAGCCGCTGCAGACCCTCAGGCCGGGGTTGCCGCCATACAGTCATCCCTGGCGGCATCCGTCTCTTCCCGTCTGGCATTCAGTCGTCAGAATGAACGTGAAGCCGATTATATTGGCATGCAGACACTGGCGGCATCAGGATATGATCCCAATGCGATGCCAGACATGTTCGCCCAGATTCAGCAGACTACGCGTTTCAGCCGGACACCGCCCGAATTCCTGCTTACGCACCCAATTACCCAGGCCCGAATTGCAGAAAGCCAGAACCGTGCCGCCCGACTGCCCGAAGGCAAACGCAACAGCAACACGCTTGATTTCAATCTGGTTAAAGCCCGGATTCAGGCCCATTACGCCGATAAACCCGAAGAGCTATATGCCCACTACCAGGCCGAAAAAGATCAGGATAATGACAGCTTACGTTATGCTCTGGCCTACTCTGCCATGGAGCTGAAGAAGTTTGACGAAGCCAAACAGTATCAACAGGCCTTCAGCGAACCTTTCAAACAGCAACTGGCCAGTCGTCTGTTGGCAGCTGAGTTGTTGATGCAGCAGGAACAATTCTCTGCTGCCAATGAACAACTGCAATCCTTACATCAGCTCTATCCAGACAGTCAGGCGGTTTCTTTTCTGTACGCAGAAAGCCTGACAAAATCAGGCCAGGCCGCTCAGGCCGTGAAAATTTACCGCAACTATCTGAATAACCACCCCAGAGATTCTCGGGCATGGTATCTGTTGGCCGAAGCTTACGGGTTGGCCGGAGACATTGTCGGTGTACACGAAGCACGCATTGAGTTTTTTCTGCTGACCGCCAACGTTGACCGGGCCCTGCAGCAGATCGATTTTGCCCTGCGGGAACCGCAACTTTCCGACTATGAAAAAGCGCGCTTTGAGCAACAAAAAGAGGAAGCACTACAAGTGAGAGAATCGCTGAAGATGGATTTCTAAACCTCTTCAGCGATCAGGTTCAGCGTTTCAGACTGGCAGAGAAATCCAGCATCCGCTGTAACGGACGTCTTGCATCTACAATCAAAGACTCATCAACCAGAATCTCGTCCTGACCGGTTTTCAAAGCCTGCAGCAAATTATCCAGACCATTCATCGCCATCCAGGGGCAATGCGCGCAGCTTCGACAGGTGGCGCCACTGCCACCGGTGGGTGCCTCAATAAAGGTTTTACCGGGTGCGGCCTGGCGCATTTTGTAGAAAATCGCCTTATCGGTTGCGACGATGAACTGCTCATTTGGCAGATCATGTGCAGCCTGAATAAGCTGGCTAGTAGAACCCACCGCATCAGCAATATCCACGACTGCATCCGGTGATTCCGGGTGCACCAGAATTGCCGCATCGGGGTAAACATTTTTCAGATCAAGGATACCCTTGGCCTTGAACTCTTCATGCACAATGCAGGCACCATCCCACATCAGCATCTCAATGCCGGTTTTACGCTGAACATAGGTACCCAGATGTTTATCCGGTGCCCAGATAATCTTCTTGCCCTGATCCGCCAGATGCTCCACCAGCGGTAGTGCGATACTGGAGGTGACAACCCAGTCAGCACGGGCTTTAACGGCTGCTGATGTATTGGCATACACCACCACTTCATGATCCGGGTGGGCATCACAGAACGCGGAGAATTCATCAATCGGACAACCAATATCCAGAGAACAGGTCGCCTCCAGCGTTGGCATGATCACCTTTTTCTCAGGTGTCAGTATTTTTGCCGTTTCACCCATAAACTTCACCCCCGCCACAATCAAAGTTGTAGCAGGATGCGCGTTACCAAAACGAGCCATCTCCAGAGAATCGGAGACACAACCGCCGGTTTCATCCGCCAGTTCCTGCAACAGCGCATCCGTGTAGTAATGCGCAACAAGGCAGGCGTCTTTCTCTTTCAGCAGTTGTTTAATTTCTGTTTTGTAGACAGCAACCTGAGCCGCTGTCATATCATCTGGCAGGTGTTCTTTGGCAAAATGCTCCTGAACCAGAATGCGGTCGGAGATATCCTGTTTACTTAGCATGGCGGGCCATCATCTTTAGGTTGGCACTCTCCACTGATGGACACTCAGGCTGGCGGGTTGTTCCGGACAGTGAAGCGGATACAGATCGGCAGGTCTTGAGCTTTAAAGCAGCCATCAGCGTCAATGGTGGGTCGTATAGGATTCGAACCTATGACCAATTGGTTAAAAGCCAACTGCTCTACCGACTGAGCTAACGACCCTCGACAAGAGGCGCTATGTTACCGATGCAAGCAGTAAAATCAAGATTAAGCGTAACGTGTGGGGTCTTCCAGGCCTGCGGCAGCAAAGCCCTGGGCACGCAAGCGACAGCTGTCACAACGACCACAGGCACATCCATCCGCATCAGCCTGATAACAGGAGACAGTATCCGCATAATTAAGCCCCAGCTGGGTACCGGTGAGGATAATGTCCTGTTTAGTTAGATGAATCAGGGGCGTTTCAATACGAATCACCTGGCCTTCAACCCCGCGTTTAGTCGCCAGATTGGCCATGGTCTGAAACGCAGCAATGTATTCAGGCCGGCAATCCGGATAGCCGGAGTAATCAACCGCATTGACACCGATAAAAATCGCTTCAGCATCCAGCACTTCAGCCCAACCCAGCGCAAGGGACAAAAATACTGTATTGCGAGCAGGAACATAGGTGACCGGAATCTCTTCGCTGAGCTGATCCGGAACCTCTATGGCATGATCCGTCAGCGCGGAACCACCAAAATCTTCCAGGTGCAGACGTATAACCCTGTGATCGGCAACATGTAGCTGAGCGGCCACGCGGCGGGCAGCATTCAGCTCCGTTACCGAACGCTGGCCATAATCAAAACTCAGCGCGTAACAGGTAAAGCCCTGATCAGTGGCAATTGCCAGTGCAGTGGCGGAATCCAGGCCACCAGACAAAAGCACAACAGCTTTTTTGGGTATCGGTTGGGACATCAAACTATCCGGTTATTGCGTGCGTTGAAACTCTTTAGCCAGACGTGCGGCAGCAGAATCGGGATACTGTTTAAGTACCAGATCCAGATATTGTGAAGAGCGAGCCGGATCCCCAAGCTTTTCATACACGGTCGCCAGCTTGTAGGCTGAATCCGGTGCTTTGCTGCTTTGAGGGAATGAATTCAGCACGGTGGTGAATGCATCCCGGGCAGCTTCAACATTTTGCTGCACCAGATAAACCTCACCCAGCCAGTAATGTGCATTTGCCAGCCTTGGACTCTGAGGATACTGCTGTACAAAGGCATTAAACGCTGCAATAGCAGGGCCATAAGACTTGTCACGCACAAGTGCAAAGGCTTCGCGATAAGCGCGCATATCATCTTCAGTCGGCGCAGGCTGAGCGGCGGTGACTGAAGTGGCATCTGCAGAGGAAGGCGCTGCACTGTTGGCAGATGTTCCGGCAGACTGAGTATCGCTAAAAACCGGCTCTGCCGGTGGGGGCAGACCCGCATCTGCGTTGGCAGACAACAGCACTGAAACCCGACGATCCAGATCACGGTAACGATCCAGCTGTTCCTGCTCCATCTGTTTGAGACGATAGGATTGCTGCTCGACCTGACCACGCAAGCTGCGCACTTCATCCTGCAATTGCTGGATCAGCATAAGCAGCTGGCCGTTCTGAGAGAGGGACTGCTGAGGCGGGGTCGCCACATTAATTGTGTTAGCGCCACGCTCGGCACCCAGCTCAATCACCGGAACGTCTTCCGCGAAGGTATTGGCACTGCAAAGCAGTGCCATACCCGCGTAAGCGAGAGACTTACAATACCGCATCAACAATTACTGCGCGGTGTATTTCAGTTCGACACGACGGTTCTGGCTCCAGCTGGTTTCGCTGTGACCCACAACTGCCGGTTTTTCTTCACCGAAGCTGACAGTTTCAATCTGACCGCCAGAAACACCGTTTACCTGCATGAAGCGGGCAACAGACAGTGCACGACGTTCACCCAGTGCCATGTTGTATTCACGGGTACCGCGCTCATCAGCGTGGCCTTCCAGAACAACACGTGCAGACGGGTGCTGAGCCAGATAAGCAGAGTGCTTTTCAAGATCTGCATAGCTTTCGGCTTTCAATGTCGCCTGGTCAAAATCGAAGTAGAAAACTGTGCGCAAAGTGGCCAGATCTTCGATTGTGACACCGGTAACACCTGAATCAACACCTACACCCTGAGTAGCGCTGCCGTCAGTTTCCGTACCAGTGGTCGCTGTATCGGTTGTAGATGTAGTACTACAACCCGCAGCCCATACAACGCCAAATGCCAGTGCTGCTGCTTTAGTTAAGTTGGATGTACGCATTTATGACTCCCCTGTATCCTACTGATTATTCAGTAGTAAAGTGATTGCAAGCCGCCCATGTCCTAGCAGCTGTTAAATTAAAGTCTTATTGCATTTATTGCAAGTATGAACTCCAGGCCGGCTCACGGACATCACCTGCCGGAGCTGGCAGTAGGAAACGAACCCGTCCATCAAGGGTTACGCCGCCCAGTACACCGCGTGTACCTTTTTGTGTTGCATAGAGGATAATGCTGCCATTGGGTGCAATGGTTGGAGACTCATCCAGCAGCGTATCTGTCAGCACATCTAATCTGCCGGTTTTCATATCCCGAACCGCGATATGAAACTGGTTATCGCCTCCACGATGCACCAATGCCAGAAAACGTCCGTCAGGCGTTAGCTTGGCACTGGCGTTGTAATTACCCTCATAGGTGATTCGTTCTATATCCCGACTGGCCAGTCGAATACGATAAATCTGTGGCTGACCACCCCGATCTGACGTAAAGATGAGAGACTGCCCATCCGGGGTCCAGCTCGGTTCGGTATCAATGCCATAGTGATGTGTGATGCGGTTGAGCTGACGCGACTGCAGATCCAGCACGTAGATCTCAGGGTTGCCATCTTTAGACAGCGTCAGCGCCAGACGGTTACCATCCGGAGACCAAGCCGGAGCGCCATTCAGGCCTCGGAATGACTGCAGCTTCTCACGCTTACCTGTCGACAGATACTGGATATAGATAGCCGGCTTGCCTGACTCGAAGGATACATAGGCTAGCTTGGTGCCATCACGAGACCAGGCGGGCGACATAATCGGCTGACTCTGTTCACGAATAGTGATAGGGCGCGCACCATCTGCATCAGCCATCTGCAGCTGATATTTCACATTACCGTTACCAAACTGCTGCGCCGTGACATAGACAATACGCGTTGAGAATGCACCACGAATGCCGGTCAGCTTCTCATACACTTTGTCAGCGATGTAATGCGCCACATCACGCAGATTATTGTTGTTGCCAGTTACCCGCTCCACCAGAATTCGCTGCTGTTTCAGCACATCATAGAGTTCGAATTCAACCCGCAACTGACCATTTTCAATCGCCTGTTGACGCCCGATGACCAGAAACTCAGTACCCCCTACCCGCCAGTCACGGTAAAACACCTGATTCTGCTGGCTGGGGAAACTCAACATGTTATTGCGTTTCATCATGCTGAACAGGCCGGTACGACCCAGATCATCTGACACAATCTGAGCGACATCCTCTTTCAGTGCAAAACTGCCCCCCCAGGCAAAGGGTACCACCGCAATCGGTGTCGGTTTATCGACACCCTGCGTGATCTCAATTGTCAGTTCTGCATGTGCCATTACTGACATCAGCATCAGGACACAGCTGATTAAGCTCTGTTGAATTCTGTTTACCACCGCAAGTCCTCCGGTCTGAATCGCAGGGTGAATCGTCTGTAATATCGGTCAAACACAACTGGATCAAGCTCCTGAAGCTTGTCGAATCGGTCGACCCGCTGCACCGCTCTGATAGCATCCTGATCAACGCGGCTATCACCACTGCTTCGGGTTACCTGAACATCCACCACCTTACCGGTGGGCAGCAGTGATATAGATAATTCGATCACTATCTCATTACGGGTACCAGGAGAACGGCGCCAGTTTCTTGAGATAAGATCCTTGATGTAACCTTCATAGGAGGCCGCTGCCTGACGTTGTGCTTCAGCCCGACGTGCCGCTTCCTCCCGTTTGGCGGCAAGCTCCCTCGCCTGCCTTTCCTGTTCTTCGCGTTTGCGCTGTTCCGCTTCTGCCTGCTGTCGTTTTTCTTCGGCTAAGCGTTTTTTCTCCGCATCCGCTTTTCGTTTGGCATCAGCTTCTTTCTGCTTACGCTCTGCCTCAGCCTTTTTCTTCGCTTCTGCTTCCGCTTTTTTCTTTAACGCCAGTGCATCATCCTGTTTTTTCTTTTCTGCAAGACGCTGTTTTTCGGCTTCCGCTTTTTTCTTCGCTTCAGCGGCTTTTTTCTCATCAGCCTGACGTTTGGCCTCAGCATCTTTTTTCCGCTGAGCGTCCTGCTGTTTTTTCAGTTCTGCCTGACGCTGAGCTTCTTTTTGACGCTCCAGCTCGCGTTTATCCTGTTCTGCCTTGGCCTTAGCCTTGGCTTGTGACTCTTGAAGTTTTTCAGCCTCGCGTTCGGTGAAGTCCACCAGCTGTGCCTGAACATGACGTGGCACCTGACGATGCTCCGGTTCAGCCATAAACCAGCTTTCAGCCAGCAGCACAATCACCACCATATGCAGCAGTGCGGCAAAAACCGTTGGAATCAGGTAACTCGTACTTTTCACTGTACGGTCCTATTCCGTAACCAGACCGACGCTTGGAGCACCTGCCTGCTGTAACAAGACCATCAACTGAACAACCTTGTTGTAATCAACATTCTTGTCGCCGCGCACCAGTAACATTTTCTCAGGGTTGCTGGATAACACCTTGGCTACGCGATCACTGACAACCTCACCCGAGACCGGTTCATCCGGGTTGCCGCCAATATCGATGTAATACTGACCCTGCGCATCCACCGTAACAATCACAGGTTCATTATCTTTATCGTCAACCGGTTCTGCCGCCGCCTTTGGTAACTCGACATCAACACCCTGAGTCAGCATGGGCGCGGTGATCATAAAAATCACCAGCAACACCAGCATCACATCGATGTAGGGCACCACATTGATGTCCGAATTCAGTTTACGTTTTTTGCGCTGCCGTCTGATCATGACAGACTCCAATTAGTTAGAGCCGTGCAGGCGACGGTGCAAAATGGCAGAGAACTCATCTGCAAAGGTTTCGTAGTTACCCAGCAGGTAATCCACTTTGGCTGAATAACGGTTATAGGCAATCACCGCAGGAATCGCCGCAAACAAACCAATTGCTGTTGCCACCAGTGCTTCAGAGATACCTGGCGCCACTGAGGAGAGGGTTGCCTGATGCACATTCGCCAGTCCGCGGAAGGAGTTCATAATCCCCCACACAGTACCAAACAGACCCACATAGGGGCTGGTTGAGCCGACGGTTGCCAGAAACGGCAGGTGACGTTCCAGCTTGTCCTCTTCGCGGGCAAGCGCAACGCGCATACTGCGCTGGATACCGTCCATCACAGCATCACGGTCATAGCCGGGCTGTTGCGTCAGGCGGGTGTATTCTTTGATGCCGGCCCGGAAAATATTTTCCACGCCACTGTCCGGATTCGGACTCTGATTAATCTCCCGAAACAGCTGACCCAGGTCGACACCGGACCAGAATCGGTCTTCAAACTTGGTCATCGCGCGACGCGCCTGACCCAGCACACGCTGACGCTGAAAAATCATGACCCAGGAAAGAAAAGACGCCAGTAAAAGACTCAACATGACCAACTGGACCACAAAGCTGGCATTCGCAACCAGGCTCCAGATCGACATTTTCTCGACCACTCTATTTCCCTCTCAGTGTCCGAACAGGAGATTATTTTAAAAGGAGTTGGAGTCTTACCAGGAGACAAAGTTCAGCTGATTTTGCACCCCAAAGACCAGCTGCAACAATACCAGCCGCAACAGGATATACAAGCAAAAGAGATATTGCTCAGGCAGGATAACCAGAGAAAAATGAACGGCGTCTGAAGGAACCTGTCGCCATTAGACGACTTTTTTTAAAGACTGGCAGCGCAAGCAGCATGAAGTCACGGGAGAGGCCACCAAACGGCTTAATTCCACCTCTTCGCCACAGGCCACGCAGACACCAAAACAGCCCTGTTCAAGCCGGTAGAGTGCAGCCTCGCAGGCCTCAAGTTCCGCATGCAATGAGGCAATGAACTCACGGCTATCATCCTGACTGATGGGGTTGGCTACTGTTTCATTCACAGTACGACCCACAACTTCAGCCTGCAATTCCAGACGCAGTTGCTGGCGTAGCTCAAGCAACTCGTTTTTAAAATTCTGGAGTTGTTTTAGTGTTAGAAAAGTAGACATGAACAGCGCGGCCGAAGGAAGACTAAAGCATCATATAACCGCGACTGATGAATTAAATTGATCCGCGTCACACTCTGGTGCGGTTCAACCCGATTAGTTGTCGGTGCTGTTTTTTTGCAGGCCGAAATGCCGATAGGCATGATCCGTGACCACACGACCACGTGGTGTGCGCATCACAAAGCCCTGCTGGATCAGGTAAGGCTCAAGTACATCTTCGATAGTGTCCCGTTCCTCACTGAGAGCGGCTGCCAGACTTTCGACGCCGACCGGTCCTCCGGCGAACTTTTCAATCATCGCCAACAACATGCGACGGTCAAGATGGTCAAATCCTAACTGATCCACATTCAGCATATTCAGGGCTTTATCAGCCATTTCACAGGTAATAATGCCATTCCCTTTGACTTCGGCATAATCGCGCGCACGGCGTAACAGACGGTTGGCAATACGCGGCGTACCGCGAGAGCGCTGAGCCACTTCCCGTGCACCAGCAGCTTCAATTTCAGTCCCAGACAAAGCAGCAGACCGGCTGACGATATGTGTCAGGTCTTCGACATTGTAAAACTCCAGGCGCTGCACAATGCCAAATCGATCCCGTAGCGGCGATGTCAGCAAACCTGCGCGGGTGGTCGCACCGACCAGGGTAAACGGCGGCAGATCGAGTTTAATAGAACGCGCGGCAGGCCCCTCGCCGATCATAATATCCAGCTGATAATCCTCCATGGCCGGATAGAGTACCTCTTCCACATTCGGGCTCAGGCGATGGATTTCGTCGATAAACAGCACGTCGTTAGGTTCAAGGTTGGTAAGCAGTGCCGCCAAATCTCCCGCCTTTTCCAGCACAGGGCCCGAGGTGGTTTTGATGTCCGAGCCCATCTCGTTGGCAATGATATTGGCCAGTGTCGTTTTACCCAGCCCCGGTGGGCCAAAAATCAGGGTATGATCCAGTGCTTCACGACGATTTTTAGCCGCCTGAATAAAAATCTCCATCTGCTCACGCACCACGGGCTGGCCAACATAGTCTTCCAGACTTTTCGGCCTGATCGCACGGTCATGCGCTTCCTCAACCGGGTTGCTTGATGGGGAAATAAAACGGTCTGCTTCAATCATCAATCATTCAACTCTTAAACGATTACGCTACCATCGCTTTCAGGGCAGCACGAATCAGTGCCTCACTGGTAGCCTCAGCCCCCAGCAGCTTCTCGGCCTGTGCAATGGCCTTGGTTGCCTGCACCGGTTTGTAGCCCAGTGCTACCAACGCGCTTTCTGCCTCAGTACGGCTATCAACCACGGAACTTATCTGTGGCGGGATATCATCGCCAATGACACCCGACTCCAGCGTAAAGTCAGCCACATCCCCCAGTCCCAGCGCTGACAGCTTGTCCTTCATCTCGACAATCAGACGTTCAGCGGTTTTCTTACCCACCCCCGGCAGGCGTACCAGTGACGCGGTATCCTGCTGCTGAACACAACGCACAAATTCACGGGTTGAGATGCCGGAAAGAATCGTAATCGCCAGCTTGGGACCAACGCCGTTGGCTTTGATCAGGGTTTTGAACAGGCTTCTTTCATCGCGATCATAAAAACCATAGAGCAACTGCGCATCTTCTCTCACCACAAAGTGGGTAAAGAGAGTAACCCGCTGGCCACACTCCGGCAGGCGATAAAAGGTATTCATCGATGCTTCAACTTCATACCCCACCCCGTTCACATCCAGCAGCAACTGAGGGGGATGTTTTTCTACCAACTCGCCGGTTAAACGCCCTATCACGGTAACTTATCCTGTTCCTGTTTTGGCTGTTCATGTCCTGCCATAATAAACTCTGGCAGCCGCAGATTGGCAAATATTGCCGCCAGGCGCAGCAAAAAAACAATCAACGCAGCCAGCGTTAATTGCAGGGTTGTATTCATCCAGCCATCCGCCAGCACATAGAACAGCGCTCCGGCTAGGGCACAGGTAGCATAAAGGGACCCGTCGCGCTGCAATATCAGCGGAATCTGACCGGTCAACAAATCGCGCATCATGCCGCCAGCCGCACCGGTAATGACCCCCATCATCACTACGATGATCGGCGCCAAGCCTGCGGCCTGGGCTTTTTCAGCCCCCAGAGTGGCAAACAGCGCCAGCCCCATCGCATCCAGAATCAGCAAGGTACGTTTAGGGTAATTCAGGTAACGGCAAAAGATGAAAGTGAAGACGGCGGCGGCCACCGCCACCCAGAGGTAATTATTGTCAGCAATCCAGACCAGTGGATAACTGTCCAGACTGATATCACGGATAGTACCGCCCCCCAGTGCAGTGACGATTGCCAATACCACCACACCGAATATATCCAGTCGTTTACCCTGAGCAGACAGGGCTCCGGCAATGGCAAACACGGCTACACCGGTCAGCTCAGCAGCATAAAGCAGATCAATTCCATCCATCAGAGGTTGCGCCATGTATGTTTTCTCGTTTGCGTAGAACCAGATGCCCGAATCAGGCTGGAGCGACTATGCGCATGACAGAGCGCAATGGCCAGCGCATCGGCAGCATCGGCCTGAGGCAGACCCGGTAAACGCAGGATATGCGCCACCATATGCTGTACCTGGACCTTATCGGCAGAGCCTTTACCCACCACAGACTGTTTTACCTTACGGGCAGAGTACTCAAACACCGGCAGTGCTGCATTGGTACCTGCCACTATAGCGACCCCTCGTGCCTGCCCCAGTTTCAGCGCCGAATCGGCATTGCGGGCCATAAACACCTGTTCGATGGCCATCTCCTGTGGGCAGTAACGCTCAATCACCTCAGCCACACCGGCATAGACCTGATGCAACCGATCAGCCAGCTCGTCGCCCTTAATACGTATACAGCCACTGGCAATATATTCATTGCGACTGCCAACACAATTAATGACGCCATATCCGGTAATACGTGAGCCCGGATCTATTCCCAATATGAGCATGACTCTCCAGTCGGTTGTGCCTGAAACGAAAAAGCCGAGGATAACAGCCCCGGCTTTTGATGTCGTTAAGAGACTTGTGCAGTCATCTAATCTTCCATCGACTCTGCCGGAATCACCGCATTATGGAAAACGTTTTGAGTGTCATCCAGATCTTCGAGTGCATCCAGCAGTTTCAGCACTTTTCGGCCACTCTCAGTATCCAACGCCACTTCAGTGGCTGGAATCATCGCAACCTCTGCATTCACCGGCTCAAGACCTGCCTCAAGCAATGCCTGCTTTACATCCAGATAGTCAGTGACATCGGTCAGCACATCCACAGAACCATCATCATGGCTGATAACATCTTCAGCCCCGGCCTCCAGTGCCTGCTCGATGATAAGTTCTTCATCGGCATCCTCAGCAAAGGTGATCTGCCCCTTTTTCTCAAACAGGTAAGCCACCGAACCATTCGTGCCCAGATTACCGTTGTGTTTGTTAAACGCTGCACGAACGCCTGACACCGTGCGATTGACGTTATCGGTCAAACACTCCACCAGAATGGCGACCCCTTTCGGACCGTAGCCCTCATAGGTCAGCTCATTGTAGTTACCACCCTCATTGCCACCCACACCGCGCTGAATCGCTTTTTCAATGGTGTCTTTTTTCATGTTGGCACTGAGCGCTTTATCCATCGCCGCACGCAGACGCGGATTATCTTCCGGCAGGCCGTCGCCCTCTTTGGCTGCAACCACCAGTTCACGAATCAGTTTGGTGAAAATTTTGCCGCGTTTAGCGTCCTGAGCCGCTTTGCGGTGTTTGATATTGGCCCACTTGGAATGACCGGCCATGGCTGACGTCCTCGAATCAAGGCGGGGTAGTTACCCCGCCGAGTCGAATAGTTTTTAGCTTAAGGGGTTTTACGCAGTCTGATGTTCAGTTCGTGCAACTGAGCCGCACTCACTTCGCCCGGCGCTTCGGTCAGCGGGCAGCTTGCAGTCTGAGTTTTCGGGAAGGCAATCACTTCACGAATTGAGTCAGAACCGGTCATCAGCATCACCATGCGGTCCAGACCAAACGCCAGACCACCGTGCGGAGGCGCACCGTACTTCAGTGCGTTCAGCAGGAAGCCAAATTTCTCTTCTGCTTCTTCCTTACCAATGCCCAGTACTTCAAATACGGTACGCTGCATCTCCTGATCGTGGATACGCACAGAACCACCGCCCAACTCAGTACCGTTCAAAACCATGTCATAGGCACGGGACAGACACTCGGTCGGATTCGCTTTCAGCTCTTCAGGTGCACAGCTAGGCGCTGTAAACGGGTGGTGCAATGCGGTCAGTTTGCCACCATCCACTTCTTCAAACATCGGGAAGTCAACGACCCACAGCGGCGCCCATTCGGACTGCAGCAGGTTCATGTCATGGCCGACCTTGATACGCAGCGCGCCCAGGGCTTCATTAACCACCTTCTCTTTATCAGCACCAAAGAACACGATATCGCCATTCTGAGCACCCAGACGCTGCATGATGTTCATGGCAACGTCTTCGCCCAGGAATTTAACGATCGGTGACTGCAGACCTTCTGCGCCTTTTTCCAGTTCGTTAACCTTGATCCAGGCCAGACCTTTAGCACCATACACACCGACAAACTGGGTGTAATCGTCAATGATCTTACGGGACAGTTCAGCACCACCCGGTACCTTCAGCGCCGCAACGCGGCCTTTAGGATCTTTTGCAGGACCAGCGAATACTTTGAATTCAACGCCTTCCATCAGGTCAGCCACATCCACCAGTTCCAGCGGGATACGCAGGTCTGGCTTGTCAGAGCCGTAACGATTCATCGCTTCGGAGTATGGCATCTGTGGGAAGTCACCCAGCTCGACGTTCAGCAGGTCTTTAAACAGTTGGCGAACCATGGTTTCAGCCATGCCCATGATGCCGGCTTCATCCATAAAGGAGGTTTCGATGTCCACCTGGGTAAATTCAGGCTGACGGTCAGCACGCAGGTCTTCATCACGGAAACACTTAGCAATCTGATAGTAACGGTCAAAACCGGACACCATCAGCAGCTGTTTGAAGAGCTGGGGCGACTGAGGCAGCGCAAAGAAGCAGCCTTCATGGGTACGGCTTGGTACCAGATAGTCACGCGCACCTTCCGGAGTAGCTCGGGTCAGGATTGGGGTTTCAATGTCCAGAAAGCCGTTTTCATCCAGAAAATTACGGATCGCGATGGTCACTTTAGAGCGGAAACGCAGTTTAGCCTGCATCTCTGGACGGCGCAGGTCTACAAAGCGGTTTCGCAGACGTACATCTTCACCCACCTGCTGGTGTTCATCCAGCTGGAACGGAGGGGTCGCTGCACGGTTAAGAATCTTGAGTTCTTTACCCAGAATTTCAATTTCACCGGTCGGCATATCGGCATTGGTAGTGCCTTCCGGACGGTTGCGCACCAGACCCTTCAGTTCAATAACAAACTCACTGCGACAGGTATCTGCAAGCTGGAAGCTCTCCTGACGGTCAGGATCAAAGACAACCTGAACCAGGCCCTGACGGTCACGCACGTCCAAAAAGATCACTCCACCGTGGTCACGACGACGATGTACCCAGCCACACAGAGTAACGTCTTCACCAATATGTTCTTTTCGAATGTCGCCGCAATAATGACTGCGCATAATGTCTGGTTCCTGTTGGCTTAAACCGGGCACCTGAGGCCCGGGCATGTAAATCAGTTACGATATCGGCGCAACACATACGATCCGGGCTTGAAAAAAGCCCCGCGCCAATAATAAGAGATCGCGGATTATACCTGATTTGCACGGTGGTAACAGACCCCAGAACAGGGGTCTGCCGATCATTGATCAGTTATGCGGGGCAAACGACAGCTCGCCTTGCAAAAGAAGCTCTAAACGCTGACGAATCGACTCGATTTTCTCATCCGTGTAGGGCTGTGCCGGTACTTTTCCCCAGACCGGACCCGGCCAGGCGGGGTCTTTCTCATAACGCACGATATGATGCACGTGTAGCTGAGGCACCATATTACCCAGTGCAGCAATGTTCATTTTGCGGGCGGCAAAGGCATCCGCCAGTGTTTCCGCCACAAAGGAAGATTCCCGCGTCAACTGAATCTGATCCTTGCCTGACAGATGGTAAATCTCAGTCACCTCTGCCCGCCGGGGTACAAGAATAAACCAGGGATAGTTCGCATCGTTCATCAGCAGTAACCGGCACAGTGGCAGATCACCCAACACAATACAGTCAGCCTGGAGTTGCGGGTGTAGCTCAAATTCTAATTCCAGCTCGTCCATCGGTTTACTCCTGCAAATAGGGACAACTTAAGTTTAGCGTTTCTTAATCCGGCGTGGCATGATCGCAGCATGGAGCTGACCTATCAAATCTGTAATGCAATCGCCGAGATTGAGCCTGAAGAGTGGGCACGGTGCTGCCTCCATGACTACCCTTTCACTCGCTATGAATTTCTGCACGCTCTGGAAGCCTCAGGCGCAGTCAATGCCGAGACAGGCTGGCAGCCTGTGCATCTGAAGATCATGCAGGGCAGTATAACCCTGGCCCTGTTACCTATGTATCTGAAATCACACTCCTACGGTGAGTATGTTTTCGACTGGGCCTGGGCTGACGCCTATCATCGGCACAAACGGCCTTACTATCCGAAACTGGTCACTGCCATTCCGTTTTCTCCAGTTACCGGACCACGCCTGCTGACACAGATGGACCCGGCACAACTTTCACCACTGCTGACGCAAGTCATTCCGAATATCGCGTCCAGACTGGGGGCTCATTCGTGGCACGGTTTATTCTGGGAAACACCGCTTAAGTCAGTGCTGGCTGAGCAGTTCATGATCCGGCAAGGCTGTCAGTATCACTGGTTTAACCGGGGCTATACCAACTTTGATCACTACCTGAGCCATTTTAATTCCCGTAAACGCAAAACCCTCCGCAAGGAACGTGAGAAAGTTCGAGCTCAGGGAATTGAGCTAAGACGGAAAAGTGGGTCACAGATACAGCCAAATGATATAGCCGTGTTTTATCAGTTTTATCAGGCCACCTACTGGAAACGCGGGCAACGCCCCTACCTGCCGCTCAGCTTTTTTCAAATGTTGCTTAACACCATGCCGGAGCAATTACTGCTGATCGAGGCATGTCGTGAAAACCAGCCAGTAGCTGCAGCGCTTTGCTTTGAAGACGCCAATACCCTCTATGGCCGCTACTGGGGCTGTCTGGATGAATATGACAGCCTGCACTTTGAAACCTGTTATTACCAGGGTATCGAATACTGCATTGAGAAAGGTTTGCAGCGCTTTGATCCCGGCGCGCAGGGTGAACATAAAATTCAACGCGGTTTTGAACCGATTGAGACCTACTCTACACACTGGCTTGAAGAGCAGGGTTTTAATCAGGCGATCCGCGACTATCTGGAAGAGGAGCAGGCATTACTGGCAGAAGAGATGGAGCGCCTTAAAGAGCGCCTGCCTTTTAAAAGCACTTTAAACTCCTCTGAATGAACACATTTCAATTTTTGCACCTGCGTAATGATTGATTTTCATTTATGAATAAAAAAAGGTGAAATATCGTCCGACAAAAGTATTAGATAATAAGACCACCCTCGCCTAGACTTGAGCTGCGGTTACGCCATAACCGTGTTAGCTGACATAAAAACAACAAGATCACCATGCTAAAGCCAGAGGGATAAGTAACAATGTTGACGTATGAGGAATGCTTAGAGTTAAGCGATCTGACTGCTGACGAAGTGGACGCGATTGCAGAACATGAACATACCAATGCCATGATTGCCATGGGATTGGGACACTACCTGATCACCCATCAGGGCGAACAAAAAATCAAGAAGATCATTCTGGACGACATTGAAAAAGCTAAGCGCCAGAAAAACTATGCTCATGCAGAGATGCTGCACAAAGTACTGAAACACTTCATAGCTACGCATCCTGAAAATAGATCTACGAAAGCTGCCTGATTGCATCCTGTTTTCAATAAAAAAGACCCAATTTTGGGTCTTTTTTATTGGCCAGCTTTCAGGCGCGTCTTTCCACCACTGTGGTCGGTAAACTTGCAGTCTCAAAAGCAGTTGAACACTGTTTCATCAACAGCAATGTCATTAGCAATGCAACAATAAAGGCAATCACACTGGCCCTGGATAACATGCAAGCACTCCCATGCGGTTTCAATGCTTTGATGAGTGCCAGCGATAAAAATTCAACTTTTCTTGGTGTGCCCTACATCATGCTAAGATGGCCAGCCAACGCTGCATAATTCTGACGCTGAAAGATTTAAATCATGAAGAATGACTATTACCTTGCCCTGGAAAAGTCCGCACAGGGCACCTCCGTTAATCTCGAAGACGCCCTCAACAATCTGAACTTCAATGCAGACGGTCTGGTGCCCGCCATTGCTCAGCAGCATGACACCGGTGAAGTGCTGATGCTGGCCTGGATGAACCGGGACTCTCTGGCAGAAACACTGCGCACCGGACATGTCTGCTACTGGTCTCGTTCCAGACAGAGTTACTGGCGCAAAGGTGAAAGCTCAGGACATGTTCAGCATCTGGTTGAGCTACGAATTGACTGTGATGGTGATGCCATTTTATGTCTGGTTGACCAGTCCGGACCGGCCTGCCATACAGAACGACGCAACTGTTTCTATCTGGCGGTCAAAGATGATCAGCTCACCTTGATTGCTGATCCGCTATAACCCGAGTTCAGACAAGAATTTTTTGCGCTGATGGACGCTGACGCAGCAGCTCGGTATAGCTGACAATATTTGGATATGCCTGAGCAACTGCCTGCGTTTGCGGCCATTTCAGCAGATAATCGAGCATCGGTAACAGCAACAGATCGACCATCGTCAGCTCATCACCCAGCAGATAAGACTTACCATCCAGCTGAGACTCAATAAACTTGAGCATCTTATGTACCTCCGGTAGCGCCCGCTCGACCCTGTCCTCCCGCACTACGCCGCCTTCGCCCTTGGGAAACACAAATTCAAGCAGGTAACGGCGAATCAATGCCTGATCGAGATAGAGGGAAACAAACGAGCACCACTGATCAAGTTGCGCACGTGCCCATGGATCTGAGGGTTGTAGAGGTCTATCTGGACAGAGGGCTTCAAGATAACGCAGGATTGCCGTCGTTTCACACAGAGTTTGCCCCCGGTGCAGCAGCACCGGCACTTTGCCGAAAGGATGGAGTTTCATATGAGGGGCACTGTGCATACCTACCGGAACACCGTCCGCCTCCATATGTTGCCGGTAGGGGATTCCCTTCTCTTCACAGGCCAGCATGACACTGCGAACGAAGGTGCTGAAGTTAGGTCCGAATATTTCCACTTCTGCCATGATCCCCTCTTTTTATTATGTTTATTACCGCATAGGCGCAGCCGGACTAAAACCCAGTTGAGTACCCAGTGCCTTGGCAAAGCTGACACCCAGTTCACCAATAATCTGTTTCCAGGGTTCCGGACGCGGCGTGTAATCCACTATCTGCTCAGCACCAATCCGGTCACGCGCCAAAGCGCTGCTGCTGGATAAACCATCCACCAAACCGAGTTCAACGGCCTGTTCCCCCGTCCAAACCAGGCCCGAGTATAGATTAGGGTCTTCTTTCAGACGCTCGCCCCGCCCCTGCTTCACCTGGTCGATAAACTGCGCATGGGTCGTTTTCAGAACCTCCTGCCACAGCTCAGCCTCCGATTCATCCGCAGGTGAGAAAGGATCAAGAAACGCCTTATGTTCACCGGCAGTGTAAAGGCGGCGTTCAACGCCCAGTTTATTCATCAGTTCGACAAAACCAAAACCACCGGACACCACCCCAATGGAACCAACCAAGCTGGCTTTATCAGCATAGATCTCATCTGCCGCTGCCGCGATATAATAAGCACCTGATGCCCCAATATCTGTGATCACAGCGTACAGCGGTTTTTGCGGATACAGTGCCCGCAGGCGTTTGATCTCATCATAGACATAACCTGCCTGCACCGGACTGCCGCCCGGGCTGTTGATGCGCAAAATAACCGCTTTGGCATTCGGCGCTTCAAATGCATCTCTCAGACCGGTGATGATATTGTCTGCGCTTGCCTCATCATCCGCACTGATAGTGCCTCGAACTTCAATCAGTGCCGTGTGCGCTTGTGGATGAATGCCTGTCTCCAGATCTTTGCCCCCCATCACTATGGCAAGCAGGGCAAACAGGTAAACGAAGGTGAGACCTTTGAAAAAAATGCCCCAGCGACGGGCACGGCGCTGTTCTATAAACAGCCCGTTGAAGGATTTTTCAATCAGTTTCCACTCGCGACTGTCACTGCCTTTCTCCTGCGCTTTTTCGATCAGGGGTTTAGCAGGCGTTTCAGACGCTGAAGTTGCGCCAGTTTCAGGTTCATTCCAGGGATTATCACTCATACGATGTCCTTAATTCGTTACCAGCCCAGTGTAGGCGCCAGCCAGTGTTCCAGCTGAGTAAATTCATCCACTTTCAATAGCGGATTGTAGGGTTCCAACCGATGAACTGCGTGAGCACCATAGCTGACTGCCACCAGCCCGGTACCGGCACGCTGCCCCATCTCAAGATCATATTCGGTATCGCCGATCATCAGCGCTTCATGAGCAGCCACGCCGGTTTCTGCCAGAATTTCATGCAGCATATGCGGGTCCGGCTTGGAGGTTGTTTCATCTGCGCAGCGAGATGTCTCAAACAGGTGGCCCAGTCCGGTCTGCTCGTAACCCCGATTGAGACCTCGGCGGCTTTTACCTGTTGCCACCGCCATGCGCACACCGCGCTGGTGCATCCGTTCCAGCGATTCTCTCACCCCCGGAAACAGCGGCATCGGCGTTGTATTGGTTTCCAGAAAGTGTACGCCGTACCGGGCACGGACAGCCTCAATATCTGTCTGTTTAATCCCCGGAATTAAAATTCTGATCGCTTCCGGCAGGCCTAAACCGATGATATCGCGCACCGCGTCATCCGTAGGTACCGGCAGTGAACAGTCACGAGCAGCCGCTTGCATACTGGCAATAATCTTTGCGGCTGAATCAATCAGCGTGCCATCCCAATCAAAAATCAACAACTTGTACACAATAACAACTTCCTGCACTGCGAAAATGAACTGACCACCGTGTGAACGGAAGATTCAATATGGGGTCACACAACCAATACTCAACTAAAGCTGAGTTGCTTTCAGCTTGGGCAAAACGTATATTCTAATTGCATCTTTATAGCAGATACTCTCATGCAGTTAAGCCGATTTACCGATTATACCCTTCGTGTATTGTTCTTTGTGGCAGCCAACAATGACCGTCTTGTGACGCTGTCTGAAATTGCCACCTACTATGATATCTCTGTCGAACACCTGCGTAAGGTGGTACATGCCCTGTCCAAGTCAGGCCATCTTGCTACTTTCCGCGGCAAACATGGCGGTATTCGCCTTGCCATCGAGCCAGGTAAGATCAATATTGGTCAGGTGGTTGCTCAGGCTGAGGGCAATGAACCCCTGATTGACTGCAGTAAACAGGGTTGCCGTTTAACCGGTTCCTGCTCTTTGCAGGGCGTGCTGGATCGGGCCCAGCAACAGTTCATGCAGGTATTGGAAGAGTACACGCTGGCGGATCTCACCCGGAGTCCGACCATGCGCCAGCAATTGATGCTGAAAGCCGTCTGATCCCCAGACCAGACGGCTCGCCAGATCAGCCTTCAGCCAGTTCCAGCTTCTCTGCAGATACCAGAATACCGTTGTTATCAGCGTATACGTATTCACCCGGACGGAAGGTCACACCACCAAAGGTGACTTCAACGTTCAGATCACCCAGGCCACGTTTATCGGTTTTCATCGGGTGCGCACCCAGTGCCTGAACACCAATATCCAGATCGCTGATCGCGTTAACATCACGGATGCAACCATAGATGATGATGCCTTCCCAGCCGTTTTTAGTGGCTTTTTCCGCCAGCATATCGCCCAGCATTGCCCGGCGCATAGACGCACCACCATCTACCACCAGCACTTTACCTTTGCCGGGCAGCGCAACCTGCTCACGTACCAGTGAATTATCTTCGTACGCTTTCAGGGTGACAATTTCACCACCAAAACGTTCGCGGCCACCGTAGTTGCCAAACATCGGCTCAACCACCTGCACTTTTTCGGGAAACTGATCACACAGTTCTGGCAATAGATCTTCCACGTTCTTCTCCTTACTAGGGGGTTAAACCCCGGGTGTTTATAGCTTAAAAAGTATTACCCATCTGTTTATGGTGCTGCAGTTGTTTCAGCAGCGCCTGCAATGGGTGAGGAATCTGTTGCTGATCAAGCCGCTTCACCTGACTACGACAGGAGTAACCCGTGGCGACTAGTTGCGGGCGCACAGCCTCATCATTCACCAGCGGACTCCAGCTCAGATCATAGATCCGGCGTGAAGTGTCGAGATTGGCTGTTTCATGCCCATAGGTACCAGACATGCCACAGCAGCCCACCGCTTCAACACTCAGGGACAAACCTGCTGCTTCAAATACCTGCTGCCACTGGCGAATGGACGGCGCCGCCGTGGTTTTTTCGGTGCAATGTGCCAGCAGTTTAAAACCCGCACCCTGCGCAATATCGCCCTTAAAAGGTGCCAGACGATCCAGGTGTTCGACCAGCCACTCCTGCAGCAGCTGTACCTGAGCCTGAGCGCCATCTTCAAGTACAGAGGCATACTCCTGACGGTAGGTCAGGGTCATAGAGGGGTCAATCCCGACTAATGGGATACCACTCTGCTGCAAGCGATGTAGCAGGTCAGCGTTACGTTCTGCCGCCCGTTTGAAGGCCGCCATAAAACCATGTACATGCAGCGGTTTGCCATTGGGTCTGAACGGCGCCACCAGCACATGAAAACCAAGTCCGGTCAGCAGATCACACAGATCAAGTACCAGTTGGGTCTCAAAGTAACTGGTAAACGCGTCCTGTACCAGAATCACAGCATTCTCACGCTCTTCCGCTGTCAGTCGCTTTAACACAGCCGGAGTTGCAAAATCGATACCGCGGGCATGCAGGCCAGACACCAGACTGTTCCGACAGATCAGCGGACTGTCCACCATGCCCACCTGGCGTTTGAAGATGCCCTTGATCAAAGACTGACTCATCAGCCAGTTGTAGGGCGCCGGAAAACGCGCCATAAACGGAATCATGTATTCCAGACTGCCGACCAGATAATCTTTTGCCGGCCGCAGATAACGGGCGTAATACAACTCAAGAAACCGCGAACGGAAATCCGGCACATTGACCTTGATAGGACACTGACCGGCACAGGATTTACAGGCCAGACAGGCCATCATCGACTCATGCACTTCGTGGGAGAAGTCATACTCACCCTGACGTTTTTTCAGGGTGTTTTTAATACGTGAAGGTAATGAGACCAAGCCAAAACCGCGTTTGGCCCGTGCACTCTCCTGCGTCAGATCTGTACCCTGCCGCTCCATCAGGCGCAGCCATTCCCGAATCAGAGAGGAGCGGCCTTTGGGCGAATGAATACGCTGCCGGGTGCCTTTCCATGAAGGGCACATGGCATCATTAGGGTCATAGTTGAAACAGGCGCCATTACCGTTACAAAACATGGCCGAATCATAGGTTTTGCGGGTTTCCGCGCTGACCTGACGGTCAAACTGGCCGCGAGTAGGCACCTGATCGATCTTCAGCAGTTCAGCCCCCTCAATCGCCGGCGTTGCAATTTTTCCCGGATTAAACTGATTGCGTGGATCAAAACAGGCTTTGACCCGTTGCAGTTCAGGATACAGCTCGCCAAAAAACGCCGGCGCGTACTCAGAGCGCACACCCTTACCATGCTCACCCCAGAGCAGACCGTGGTATTTCTGGGTCAACGCCACCACTGCATCGGTCACTTCACGAATCAGCGGTTCCTGTGCCTTATCTTTCATATCGATGGCCGGGCGCACATGCAGTACACCGGCATCCACATGGCCGAACATGCCATAGGCCAGATTGCGATCATCCAGTACCTTACGGAACTCCATGATGAAGTCGGCCAGATTTTCAGGTGGTACCGCGGTATCCTCGACAAACGGAATCGGCCGCTCCTCACCTTTGGCATTGCCGAGCAGGCCCACCGCTTTTTTACGCATGGTCCAGACCTTATTGATCTCTCCTGCGCCATAGACCACAGAAAAACCAAAACTTTTGCCCGGCTGACCGGCAACGGCATTCAGGTGCTGTTCCAGCTGCTCTACCCTTGCACGCAGGGCATCGGCATCATCATCGGTGTATTCAACCAGATTGATACCGCGAATCTCAGGCTCACCCTCAGACTGCGGGAAATACTGACTGACGGTATCCCAGACAATATCGCCCATCGCCAGATTCAGCACCTTGGAGTCGATGGTTTCAATGGATGTCGGCCCCCGGGACATAAGATCCTTGGCATCACGCAGGGAGGCTTCAAAGCTGTCGTATTTGATATTGACCAATGCCGCATGCTTGGGAATCGGCAGTACATTGAGCTTGGCCTCTGCCACAAAACCCAACGACCCCTCGGCGCCACAAAGAATATTATTCAGATTGAAGCGGCCCTGCTCATCGCGGATATGAGCCAGGTCGTAACCGGTCAGACAGCGATTCAGTTTCGGGAAACGAGCATCAATCAGCTCTTTTTTCTCAGTGAAGATCTGATCCAGCACGGTATGGATTTCACCGATGCGACCCTCTATCTGTTTGTTTTGCTCAAGCTCATCATCAGACAGCGCTTTGGAGTGCCACAGCTCTCCCCCCAGCAGCACAGTATGCAGCTCCAGCACATGGTCCCGGGTTTTGCCATACAGGACAGAACCCTGCCCACTGGCATCGGTATTGATCATGCCACCAATCGTGGCGCGGTTACTGGTGGACAGTTCCGGTGCAAAAAAAAGCCCGTATGGCTTGAGGGCGCGATTCAGCTGATCCTTGACCACACCGGATTCAACTCTGACCCAGCGCTCTTCCGCGTTGATCTCCAGTACTTTGTTCATGTACTTGGACACATCAACAATCAGGCCATCGGTCAGGGACTGACCATTGGTGCCGGTACCACCGCCACGGGCACTCATTTTCAGGTCGGCAAAACGCGGTTGATCAGCCAGCGTGGCGATCAGCGCCAGGTCTTCGCTGTGACGTGGATAGAGAACCGCCTGCGGCAGCATCTGATAGATACTGTTATCAGTGGACAGCACAATTCGGTTGGCGTAATCCGCATTCAGATCACCGGCAAATCCATCCTTGCGCAGTTCATCAATAAAATTCAGGTACAGGGCTTCGGTGGTTTCCACCTGCGAGAGCCGCGGGATCATGGCAGTGTTCCTCTATTCTTGCGTAAACGCCGAATTGTCAGTCAGCGGGCTATGATGCAAAATTGTTATTTATCAATCAAACGATAAAATTCTATAAATTAATTGATTATGTCGAATAATATCTCTATCCGTCATCTGCGCGCCTTTTCAGCTATTGCTCAGAGTGGCAGCTTTACCCGTGCTGCGGAGAGCCTGCACCTGACCCAGTCCACACTGACTGCGACCATTCAGCAACTTGAGCAGCAGGTCGGGCTAACCCTGTTTGACCGCACCACCCGACGGGTGATGCTGACGCGCGAGGGTGATCAGTTTCTACCAGTGGCCGAAAAACTGCTGTCCGACTTTGATACCGCACTGACTGACCTGCAGGCTATATCAACCCGCCAACGCGGTCAGGTTGCGATTGCAGCCTCTCCTTCTGTCATCAGTTGCCTGATGCCAGAGGTGGTACAGCAGTACAACCGGGCACACCCCAATATCAAACTGCAGCTACGGGATGAGAATGCCGGCGCAATTGAGCAGTGCGTACTGGAGAATAGCGTAGATTTTGGCATTGGTGGCAATCACTCAGATCACCCAGAACTAAGCTATCAGCCGCTGCTGAAGGACCGATATGGAGCCGTTCTGCCTTCGCAGCATCCGCTGGCTCAATCAACACAGCTGAGCTGGCCTGATATTTCGGCCTTGCCTCAACTTCAGCTAACCGCCGACAGCGGCATCCGCAGTGAGCTGCAGCAGTGGTATCCATCAGAGCAACTGACAGCACCAATGATTGAGGTATCCAGTCCTGCAGCACTGGCAGAATTGGTACGCATGGAAATGGGGATATGCCTGTTGCCAGCACTCGCAGCCAGCACCCGTGGCTTTGAAGGGCTGGCATTCAGACCGATAGAACCGATTTTCTATCGCAGTATCTATCTGATCAGCCGTCGCGGCCGGGCTCTGAGCCCCGCCGCTGAGTCGATGCTGCAAACTCTGATGGAGTATTTGCAGCAACAACCCCTGTCGACCTTTGTGGATCTGATCAGGTAAGGCGGTTTATACCTTATCGTTGGCGAGGAAGAACCAGGTATCCAGCACCGAGTCAGGGTTCAGGGACACACTGTTAATGCCCTGCTCCATCAGCCAGCGAGCCAGATCAGGATGATCCGACGGCCCCTGCCCACAGATACCAATGTATTTGCCCTGTGCCCGGCAGGCACTGATCGCCATGGACAGCAACTTCAGTACTGCTTCATTACGTTCATCAAACAGATGCGCAATGACGCCTGAATCACGGTCCAGACCCAGCGTCAGCTGCGTCAGGTCGTTAGAACCAATTGAGAAGCCATCAAAGTGTTCCAGGAACTGCTCTGCCAGCAGTGCATTGGATGGGATCTCACACATCATGATCACCCGCAGGCCATTCTCACCGCGCTTCAGACCATGCGCCGCCAGCAGTTCAACCACCTGCCGCGCTTCGCCCGGTGTGCGCACGAATGGCACCATCACTTCAACATTGGTCAGATGCATCTCATCACGCACCCGTTTCAGGGCACGGCATTCCAGCTCAAAGCAGTCACGAAAACTTTCAGAGATGTATCGTGCGGCGCCCCGGAAACCCAGCATCGGGTTTTCTTCCACAGGTTCGTAGGCATCACCACCAATCAGGTGACTGTACTCATTCGACTTGAAATCCGACATACGCACGATGACCTTCTTCGGATAGAAGGCGGCAGCGAGTGTGGAAATGCCCTCAACCAGACGGTCCACATAGAAATCTACCGGATTACTGTAACCGGCAATACGACGATCAATGGTCTGCTGCAGCATCGGCGGCTGAGTATCGTAATTCAGCAATGCCTTGGGATGGATGCCGATCATGCGGTTGATGATGAACTCCAGTCGCGCCAGACCCACGCCGGCATTTGGCAGCGCCTGAAAATCAAAAGCACGATCGGGGTTACCCACGTTCATCATGATGTCGAAAGGCAATGGCGGCATCGATTCAACACAGCTGGACTGATGTTCAAAATCCAGTTTCCCTTCATAGACACGACCTGTATCCCCCTCGGCGCAGGATACGGTTATCAGCTGACCATCACGCAGACGATCAGTTACATCACCGCAACCCACTATCGCCGGAATACCCAGTTCGCGCGCGATGATCGCAGCATGACAGGTACGGCCGCCGCGGTTGGTGACAATCGCCGCCGCACGTTTCATGACCGGCTCCCAGTCCGGATCGGTCATATCGGTGACCAGTACTTCTCCCGGCTGCAAACGGTCCATCTCACTGATGTCATGCACAATGCGCACCGCACCGGAGCCAATCCGGTGACCGATAGAACGACCTTCTGCCAGGACTGTACTGGTCTCTTTCAGCAGGTAACGTTCAATGACGGTCTGACTGCTGCGGCTTTTGACGGTTTCAGGACGCGCCTGAACCACCAGCAGCTCACCGGTATCGCCGTCTTTGGCCCACTCGATATCCATCGGACGGCCATAGTGTTTTTCAATTTCAATGGCGATGCGGGCCAGTTGCTGCACTTCAGTATCGTTGATAGAGAAACGTTGGCGCTCCTCCATACTGACTGGCACCGTTTCAACGGCATGGGAGCCTTTGGCTTCTTCGGCATACACCATCTTGATCGCTTTGGCGCCCAGCGTCCGGCGAATAATGGCAGGCGCACCCTGCTTAAGGGTGGGCTTGTAAACGTAAAACTCATCCGGGTTTACCGCACCCTGCACCACCGTTTCACCTAAACCGTAAGCAGACGTGATGAACACCACATGGTTGAAACCTGACTCTGTATCCAGCGTAAACATTACCCCGGAGGAACCGGTTTCACTGCGCACCATGCGCTGAATACCCGCCGACAGGGCCACTTCGCTATGCTCAAACCCATGGTGCACGCGGTAGCTGATGGCACGGTCATTATAAAGAGAGGCAAATACTTCGCGGATTGCATGTTTTACCGCGGATAAACCACGAATATTCAGGAAGGTTTCCTGCTGACCCGCAAAGGAGGCATCCGGCAGGTCCTCAGCCGTGGCAGAGGAACGTACCGCCACCGCCAACTGATCATTACCCCCGGCCAATTCCTGCCAGGCCGCAGTAATTGCCTGGTCCAGCTCAGGCTGGAACTCTGCGTCTAGTATCCACTGACGCACCTCTTTACCGGTCTGCGTCAGGGCCTGGATATCGTCTGTGTTCAGCTGGCTCAAAACGTCATGAATACGTTGTTCCAAACCACTGTGCTGCAAAAAGTCACGGAAGGCGTCTGCTGTAGTGGCAAAACCGTTGGGTACCTGTACACCGGCACCACTCAGCTCCTGGATCATCTCGCCAAGAGACGCATTTTTTCCACCAACCTTGTCAACGTCATTCATGCCAACCTGATCAAGGCGTAAAACGTAACTCTGCAAAGTTATTCTCCTACTCTGGACCGTTATTAACTATGCGCAAGACTGCGAAATCGCTACTGCATTTTGTTATAGTGGGCGGTAATAAAGGGCCACCCTTCTGGATGGCAATACTATATCCCATTTAAATGTAACAAAGATGAAACGGACTGCATTTTTTATTTCCGACGGTACTGGTATTACGTCTGAAACCCTTGGCCACAGCCTGCTTGCGCAGTTTGATGGGATTGAATTTGAACAGATCACCCTGCCCTATGTCGACACACTGGAAAAAGCCGATAAGGTGGTTCAGCAGATCGACCAGGCAGCACAGCGTGACAACGAACGTCCTCTGATCTTCGACACCATCGTCAATGAAGATATTCGGGCGCGCATCGCACAGGCGGACGCCTTCCAGATCGATGTATTCTCCTCCTTTCTGAAACCACTGGAGCAAGAGCTGAAGGCGCGTTCGAGCTATTCAGTCGGTAAGTCCCATGCCATTGTAGAACGCCATAAATACAAAGCGCGTATCGACTCAGTCAACTTTGCGATCGATAATGACGACGGTGCACGTATCCGCCAGTACGATCAGGCCGACATCATCCTTGTGGGCGTATCACGCTGCGGCAAGACCCCCACCTGTCTTTATATGGCGATGCAGTTTGGTATCCGTGCCGCCAACTACCCACTGACTGAAGACGATCTTGAATTTGGCCAACTGCCAGAATCCCTGCAGCCACATCGGCATAAACTCTATGGTCTGACCATTGACCCTTTCCAGCTGGCAGCAATCCGTCATGAAAGACGCCCCAACAGTCGTTATGCTTCGCTCGATCAATGTGACTATGAGGTGCGGGAAGTGGAGCGCTTGTTTAAAAAGCTGACCATTCCGTTTATTAACACCACGAATTTCTCCATTGAAGAGATCGCAACCCGCGTGATGGCTGAGGCCGGACTCGAACGACGGATGAGTTGATCGGGAGTTATACAACAATGAAACGGGGCTGAAATCAGCCCCGTTTTTTTAGCACTGTAATGATGGTGGATCAGTTACAGAGCGTACAGGAAGCAGTGTCATTGTCGGATACTGGCGAACCAGACAGAACACCGGTTGCAGCAACATTAGCTGTATTGGTAAATGTTGCAGTCTCCTGGGCCACCAGTGAGCCTGCATCAATACTACTTGGGACATAGGTTGCTTTTACTTTGACCTGATCACCTACTTTCATGACACCGGTACAGGTAGTAGCACCGCAGGTGACATTCGAACCGACGGGTTTATCCAGAATCGTCAGCGAATCTGCTTTGTTGTCAGAAATCACAACATTCAGATTTTCACGGTCTGGATCGGCAGACGCAGGGTTGGTCACGACAATTTCATTCGTGATTCTCACTGCAACCACGCCACCGATGATTTCAAGAGATACACCGTCATCATCGCCGTCTTTACAGACTTTAGTCAGCGTTACATCCTGAGACAGAATCAAAGAACAGCTGGCAGTAGCAATATCCGAAGCAGTTTCTTCAAGTAAACCACCTTCATAGTATTCACCACTGGCTGTGACCTGGTCAGAGTGGCTGGTGACTGCATTACTGGTCACAGTACCGCTGTAACCGACATAGCCACCTACAGACAGATCATCAACACCCAGAGTGAAGCTGAGTTCACCAACCTCTTTAACACCGTCACCATCGTCATACCAGGCATCAAAGCTGGCAGGTACCAGTCCGCTACCATCGGTTGCGATATCAATCAGGCTGATGTTTTCCAGTGTGACGTTACCGGTATTGCTAATAAGCCCGCTCAGGATGCCCTGGAAGGTATCACCACCGGTCAGAGACGCATCACAGTTTTTGGTGACATCAATGGTTGGGTTAGGTGCGAAACAGTTAGCGGTATCGGATTTTGGTTCTCCAATCGGCGAACCGGTCAGAGAGTACGCGGTAGCCTGAACTTCATCCGAGAAATTCAGATCTGCCAGATTCGGATTCGCAACTGTGTAGGAGCCCTCATAGCGTACGGTAGTGTCACCGGGAACAATGATGGTCGCATTGGTAGCCGTACCAGTATTGGTCACCGCGACATCAGTACCCGTGCCACACTCATTATCACCGTCATCAATACAGAAGGCAGTGAAGGTAGCATTACCACCAGGGGTGACATCAACCAGATCAATTTCCAGTGATGCAATGCCGGTATTTTCAACTTCACCCGAGAAGGTGATGGTTGCAAGATCGTCAGCAACATTCAGGTCAGCTTCACAGGATTTACTGACTTCAAAACCACAAAGTGGGAATGAGCCCAGCACAAAATCTTTCAGGGTTGCTGTGAAGGAGTGAGAACTTCGGGTTTCCGCCATAAAGCTGGCAAAACAGCTTTCGGTACCCAGTAACTGACTCAGGTTGATACCCCCTTCGAAGAAGGTTTCATAAGGGAAAGCATCAACGGTTCCATCTTTTGCCACATAAGGCCAGGGAGATGGGGTAGTTGGTGCATTAGGACCGCCTTCTGCGTTAGTAATAGCGCATACTGGCAAATCCGGCACTGTACCGCACACAACACCGGTACCACCTGCATCCATCGCTGCACGTTTGTAAAGCAAACGCAGGTTTTTAGCCGAACATTCACCCTGTAGAGGGTTATTGCTGGTGGATTTTGGGCAACTTGTATCCCACATCACTACTTCAATGTAAGGTACGGCATTGTTGGCCTGTGGAAACTCAACCACTGTCAGCAAGTCACCAGCAAAGTCGATTTCACCGGGGTCCAACCGATCGTTAGCGTTATCATCTGTCCATATCACCGAAGTATGTTGACCCGTGAAAACACCACCGCTGGGGTCTGGGTCTCCCGGGTCTCCCGGGGAGGGGTCAAGTCCAACTTCGGACACGAAGAACCACCAGCCAAAAAACGCATCACCCTCGTTGGTGATACGGTCAGCGCCAAAATAGACAATCAAATCATCATCTGAGTTGTTATAAGCCGCCGCATAGGCATTGGTGATATCGTTTTTATCCGGGCCATTACCAAATTTGCTCCAGCTCCAGTTGGTAATATCCTGAATATCTTTTTTACCGCCATCAAACACTGTGTAGTTATCCGGCTCAGTTGCAAAAGCAAAGACTGACTGACCACCGGACGCGGGATTGTTGTATAACGTTTCCCAGTCATCTCCTGCCAGCCCTTCTTCAAGCGCGTTACCGTCCAGTTCAAACAGGCCCTCTTCAGCGACCCCAACTGACCAGGCGGGTAGCCCCAAACTGAGTAAACCGCTAAACAACCCAATTTGGAGCCACGTACATGGTTTTACCTTTAACATGATCCACCTCCTGCATCCCTGTATTTATTGCCAAGCACAGAGACTCCCTTTTCGATTAACTCAACACAGCGGGTGTGACGTTCAATCCTCGTAACATCCGTGCTGAGCCCTGACATTTCATCGTCCTGTTACCTGAACATTCGCCCATTGAAATGTTCAGACAGCATCAGGGGGAGCAACGCAATATGCGTACCATGTAATTAAACCTATGTTTTTTATGGCTTTTTTTAGATAGCTCTGCATGCAGGCTAAACAAAGTGTTAACAAGAGCTAACGCTCAGAAAAATGCGCGGGTAGAAAGTTGACCTTAGGTGTTAAGAAAGCCGGTAGAAGAAAAGAAGTAAGACTTTGATTAAACGTTATTTTTAGTGCTGATTCTGACAACAACACCAGAGTGACACCTGATTATTAATCTAGCTGTTAAGGCAGCGATACAACTGAGCAGAACCACAAAAAAAGAACCCATAAGGGTTCTTTTTGAGGATCGAAATAGAGAATCGACTAGGGTTTATTTTTCACACCTGTCAGATCAATATCCCGCAGCTTCTGCTGATATTCACGTGTGACATCCCGAGCCTCCTCCTGAGAGGTTACGGCGGTTGGGGTGATCATGACCACCAGCTCTGTACGGTTAACATTTTTGCCTTCACTGCCAAACAACCAACCCACCACCGGCACATGCCGTAAGCCGGGCAGTCCCTGAGAGCTTCTGTCACGATTTTCTTTAATCAGACCACCCAGCACCAGTGTTTCACCGCTCTGGACGGCAACGCTGGTTTCGATCTGCCGCTGAATAATGGTCGGAGAATCGATACCAGACGACGTGGTCAGATCCACATCATTCACTTCCTGCTTGATATCCAGCACCACCATGCCACCGGCGTTTACACGCGGCGTCACTTCCAGCAACACCCCGGTATCCTTGAATTGAATCGTACTGGTGGTATTCAGATTATCACTGCTGGTTGCCGTTGTTTCTGAAGTACGGACCGGCACCTGATCACCCACCCGGATAGTGGCAGTATGATTGTCCAGCACCATCAGTGAGGGAGAAGACACCACTTTCAAACGCGAGTCCTGCGCAAGGGCATTCAGTAACAGTCGGGTGCCGGTTGCATCAAAGATCTCAAAATTGCCGGTCGGGAAAAATTCACTCGGCGTGGAGATGGGCAACGAACCCAGAGAGCCGATAGCTGTTTTGGAGCCACCATCCAGACTGGATTTAAAGAACCACTGCAAGCCGTAACGCAGTTCATCCTGCAGCGTCACTTCAACAATGGTGGCTTCTACCAATACCTGAAGTGGCAGGACATCCAGCTTCTGGATCGCTTTATGGACTTTATCGTAATCATTGGCAGACGCCATAATCAGCAGCGCGTTGTTTTCTTCATCCGCAATAATACTGACTTCGCCCACATCAAGATTGGAACCATCCCCACCGGAACTGTTCAGGTTTGCCCGGACTGATTGGGCTGGCTGAGCATCTGTGGTTGGCTCCCTACCCTGGTCACGGACGTCCGCAGTACCTGTGGTGCGATTTCGACTCTGATTACGGTTATCCGAGTCTGATGCAGAGGGCGGATTGCCAAACAGCTCACCCAACATGTTTGCCAGATTTTCAGCTTTGCCGTTCTGCACGTAATAGACGTACATGTTCCGGCCACGCACATTCTGGGAACGATCCAGACGTTTGATCCAGACTCTGGCATCACGCAGGTATTTTTTCTGCGGAGTGATCACAAGGATCGCGTTGAGTCGTTCAATCGGCACAAAACGCACCAGCCCTGACAAAGGACCATCGGTTTTATCACCAAAGATCGCTTCCAGCTCTTCAATCATTACTTCAGCTTCGGCAGATTCCAGACGAAACAGACCAACAGACATGCCCTGAAGCTGATCAACGTCGAAAATGCGCACCGTCTCCCGGATATTCACCAGTTCAGATGAACTGCCCGCCACCATCAACAGATTACGGCGGCTGTCCGTTTCAATCACACCCTGTTTGGGTTTAATCGGCTCCAGAATTTTCAGCATTTCGCTGGCCGCAATGTAACGCAACGGCAGGATCAACAGCTGATAACCACTGCCAACCTTCAATCCAGACCCCGGTGCGACACCGCCATTTAACGCACTTTCTGACGGCAGTACTTCATAAAAATTCTCAGTTTTCAGCAACACTGCGCCGTTGATATGCAGCAGCGTTTCCAGGGCGGGAATCAGCTCATCACGGGTCAGCGGGCGACTGGTCTGCAGGTTAACAGCACCCCGCACCCGGTCATCCATGACATAGTTGACCTGTAGAATATCGCCCAACACGGTTTTGATCACTTCCGAGATTTCGGCCCCCTGAAAGTTCAGGGTGATCTCCCCCTGACTGTCAGGCAACGATTTGAGAGTGGGCGAGTTCAGATCCACCATCACACCGGAGGCTTCATAAATCTCTGCTTCTGCCGGAGATGCTGTTGTGCCACCACTGGATTGATTCTGGAAACGCACATTATTGTTCGGGCGTGTTTCTCTGGCTTCACCGTTTTGCGTGGCTGATACCTGCATCTCTTCAGAGGGCGTCCCCCAGGGGTTATCCAATGTTGATCGGCCGCCACCTGGCGATAGGGTACAGGAGGCAATAAAAACACTGCCTAGCAACACCCCGGAGGCTTTAATAAGCATTTTATTTTTCATTTATTTCGTCTCCCGTACTACCGCTGCCGGGTTGCTGTTCCTTTTCTTCGAGCTTCTCATCAAGCGCTTCCCTAATAATTCTTCGCCGGTCTTTTGGCGGTTCAGGCGGGGCCGCTGGACGTGGCTCCCACAGATCAAACCGAACTTCTTCATCGACATTGCTGACCACTACATGATCAGCAGCAATCACACTGACATCCCATCCTGAATCCAAAGGCATGCCCTGCGTCAGACGCAGTTTTTCTTCACCCTGGCGCTGCGCAAAGAGCGCAACAGGTGCCCCTTCGTCATTAAACACCACACCGGTCAGGCGCCAGGTTTCCAGAATTTCAGCATTGTTGCCCGCCTCCGCTTCCTGATCAGCTTTGGGACGACGCGAAGCGTGAAATAAGGGACGCTGAACAATGCCATCAAAGGCATCGATAGCCGGGAATCCGGCTGCATCAATTTCGTTTGCCAACGGAAGATCCTGTTGCGGAGGCGATGTTAATTGCTCATCGGCCCAAACAGTATTGGCCAGCAACGAGAAACATAGGCTGTAAAAAACTTTCCTGATCAGGTTGCGTTGCATGTTAACTGCCCCCCTTCACGGTGTAGGCGACCAGATCAAAACGCAGATCCAAGGAGGGCAAAGCAACGCTGCGTCTTAGTTGAGCCGTGCGCCGTGTAATACGGGCCCGTTGATTATCATTTTGGGCTGATGAAGTCAGCATCAGATTCTCCACAAACATCACGGGTTTATGGGTCTCAACGCTGTACAACAAGGCAACCAGTTCATCTATTTCACAGCGTAGACGAACCTTGATAGCAACTGCAGGCAAAGCCTCGGATTTGGGACTGTCAATAATCTGCGTACTGACCAGTTGCCCGCCGGAGCTGCCAACAAGCCGATTTAATATTTGTTGTAATTCAGCCGCAGCCAGTGTTGGGCGAGACTCTGTCAGATACATGCCGGCAGAAGGGTTGCTGGCACGCAGTTGGCGGAGCTTTTCCTGTTGCTGTTCCAGATCGCCGGAGACACGCTGATAGACAGAAAGCTGATGTTCAAGCCGGTCAATCTGATCAGCATTTTCCAGATATTTGTGCAGCAAAGGGCCCAGCAACACCTGATAGATGACAACCACGACCAGCACCAGAAGCAGCAGAGCCAAAATACGTCGCTGTTTGAGTGTCAATTGCATCACAGCTGCTCCTTGCTCAGATCGGCCACAATCGCAAAACGCTCTTTAGTGGTCCGGGCATTGAGCGTAACCGGAGAGGAGAAACGCACGTTACGCATATACCGTGTGCTCTCCAGTACACTGATCAAAGCAGATGCTTCTCTGGACTCACCCTGCAACCGAACACTGGTATCGTCCACCTGCAGGTTACTGATCCAGGTATGATCAGGCAGCACTTCAGTCAGCTCGTTCAGCAACATCAAATTAGAAACCGAGCTGCTTCTTTTCCTCTCCAGAAACCCCTGGCTCTGGGTCAGTGCATTGATCTGTTCATTGATCGCACGCGCTTTTTCAGCCTGGATACGCGGCTGTTCCATCTCAGCTTCCAGAGATGAAATGGCCTGGGCCTGATAATACAGCGGTAACCAGAACAACAGCGCAACCGCTAGGAGCATTAACAGCATCCGGCCGCGGGCAACCAGTTGCTGCCGATTAGAGCGCGATCCTTGTAATGCTTTGGGCAGCAGATTCATGCTGTACAGGGTGTTGCTGGCTTCAGCCGCAGGTGCGACTACGGTAGGCGACATGCCGAGATTAGCGAAGGTATTGAGAATGGGATCGAGACGCTGACGCGTAATCAATGCAACCCGTACCAGCAGTGTTTGAGCTTTGAGATCACGCTGCAGAATTCTGAATCCGTAATAGACCTGCTCGGCCTTGAAAGGCGTATAGCGGTCCATTTCAAACTGCAGCACGTTATTCAGGTTAGGAGCAGTCGCCAGGGGCAGTGTGATCTCCCGCACCAGTAACAGCCCGGGGGGCAGGAACAGGATCGTTTCATCCGCTTTAGCGGCTTCCTCAGCAAAGCGGCGACGCCACTGTGCCGTCTCCAGAGTATCGAGCTCGAAATCACCTAAAGCATCAAAGTCACCACGCTGGCCAAAGCGGAAGCTGCATTTTATGTCATGCAACTCAGCCAGCAGATAGCGACCCCGACCCTGTATTTTGGAACTCAAAGCCGGAGGCAACATACCCATCAGTTCTGCAACCCACCATTGCCAGAGCTGAGCCAACAGCTCCCGGTAGCCCTGCAGGACCGTTCTTAGATTGGTTTTAACCTGACTCTGCGCGTTATCCATGTGCTTTAATCTTCCTCTGAACAGGGTACTTCATCGCAGTTGTCCTTGATGCTGGATCGTTCATCGACAATCTCCATCACCCTGAAGTAGGCTTCGCTTCCCCGACCACTTCGCTGTAGCAACACCTTTTGCCCTACCCTGGCATGGGGGTAGAGTCTACCCTCTGTTCTCACAGTGTAGTAGACGCCTGAAGTAGAAGAAGAAATAAAGCGTGCATCGGAAACCGGAGGTGTCGGCTCGGGCAAGCCATCAAGACGAAATCGCCGACGTTGTTCAATGTATTGATCAATCAAAGGTTCATTGGCAGCGGGCAGTGACATCAGAACTAATTTGGGTGCTACCAGAGGATTGATCCCCTGACTTCGGGCATAGACACTCAAGGCCGGAGCAATCTTTTCATAGGTCTCAATATCCATGCCCAATACCTGTTTCAATTCATCCACACGTTTGAAGCGATCATCCCGCGCTTCATAATCAAGGCCTGCTGCCCGATAGTCCGCATCTTCGGCTCCGTTAAGCCGTTTCAAATCATCTTTATCACGCCAGTCCAGAATACGGTCGATCAGTATATTGGCTTTTTCTTCATCGATTGTTGCCGCCAGAAACAGCCTTTGAAACTGCTCAGCTTGCAGTGTGTTGAGGTCAAATTTCCCATTTTCATCCTCGACTGAAACCATAACGCTGAGCGCTTCATCCAGTTGCATCTTTTGCCAGCCACCATCTGCAAGCCAGCCCTGCCCCTGCGGCAACGTCAGATTCCAGATAGCCCATTGCACACCCGACTCAGCACCATAACTGGCCTGCGTCGCTGCACGCAGATTCTCCGTCAGCCTGGCTTCGCTGCGACTCACATCTGAAAGGTATAATGCGATCACTGACAGCAAGACCAGAAACCACAACACCATGACCAGTGCTATCCCTCGCTGCCGGGCCTTGTTAGTTAGCACGTTTAGCCACATATGCATCTGCCTTTGGGCGCACCTTCAGAGTCGGCCATGGCGCAACCTCCCCTTCCTTAAACTGAACGCTGATCAGACTGGGCAGGCTGTCCTGATAAACCCATTCCGGTTCCCAGGCTGAAGGCCGATCCGGCTCCGTCTTTAAATATGAAATGCTGAACTCATCAAACTGACCCGCCATAAGTAACGATTTACGGGCATTCAGAATCAACTCATTACGTTTAAGATCCCAGTTAAGTTGCGTACTCGACAGCCCCTGTGTTTGGTTGAGATCCTCTTCCGAGACACCACTGTAAGGCTCATATGCCAAATACAGCCCTTCAGGTTCATCTGGTTGCCGGGAATCAAGTCGACCCAGCCAAATCCAGTAGAGGTCATCACCGCCGCCGTTCTGTTGCAAAGGCGCAACCCAGATCAACTCCTCAGCGGAACCATGAAAGGCCAGTTGCCGCCCCTTATCATCACTGTTTACAACAGACCGGTTGGCAGCGCCCAGCAAGCGTCTCAGTGCCTGCTGAACCAGAAACGCATCGCTTTCCGTCTGCTGATGACGATCCATCCCCTCCCAGCTGCGAATACCCAGATTTAAACCCCCGCCAATAACTACAGTCAGAAGACTAAGCAGCAGCAGAGCCACCAGCATCTCAACCAGGGTAAATCCCCTTAGATAGCGTCGTCCGGTCATAACCCCGACTCTTCAATCAGAAAGAGGGTTGTCAAAGTAACCGGACTTGCTGTTCCCTGCAGGCCTTCAACAGTGACGCTGATTTTGTAGGGTTCAAAACGATAATCGGTGATCCGGTCCTGATCGGGAAAATCCCAGGCATCAATCTCTGCCCGCCAACGCCACTCATCATTAAATGACCCTTGCTCAACACCGGGTCGAATCCGGCTTTCAGCCAGCAGTTCAGAGAGTTTTGACTGCGCCAGTTGCACCGCCATCTGTTGCTGGGTGGCACTGTGGGCTGTTCTGAGAGAAAGTGAAAAAATATGCATAATGACTCCCAGCGATACCGCCAGAATCATAAAAGCAACCAGCACTTCCAACAGGGTAAACCCATTCATTCGCCGGTTTTTCCGGGTATTGTGTCGGGCCGATTCAACAGGATTAGTCATTGCTGCTCACCCGTCCTGTCAGCCAGTCAATCCGGATTTCACCCATTCGTGATCCATCCGAAAGCTGTAACGCCCCACCGGTAGAACTGCCATCAGGGAAAAACAAAATTTTCTTTTCATTTCCAACCTGATGATCCACGGAAACCGTTACATTGATGTTATCGGGTAACTGATAAGGGGTATTTTCAGACGAGAGCCAAAGCAAACCGTCCTCTTCCTGTTTTTCAAAGCTGACAGCCTCACCCCTGACGATCGCAACACTGCGAGCATGGCGCATCATCGCCGCCATTTTGCGTGTTTCAGCTTTAAACTCAGCGCCGGGCACTAATCCCGCAAACTGTGGCACCATCAGCGTCAGTCCCAGACTGGCAATCACCAGCACAACCAGCAGTTCTATCAGGGTAAAACCACGCTGGCAGCGCTTGGGGTGATGGCACACAGCGTTCACGTTGCGACCTTATTGCCAGCTGACCACATCGCGATTTTCACCTTCTCCACCGGGCTGTTTATCTGCGCCTAATGAATACAGATCAAACTCACCATGTTCACCGGGAAAGCGGTAAAGATAAGCATTGCCCCACGGGTCATCTCGAATGACTTTTTTCTTCAGATAAGGCCCGTTCCAATTGTCCACGGCAGGCGGTTTTTCAATGAGTGCACTCAAACCCTGCTCAGAACTCGGATAGCTGCCCACTTCCAATCGGTAAAGGTCCAGCGCCGATGACAATTCACCGATCTGTAGTTCAGCGGTTTTCGACTTGGAGCTCGATAATTGTTTGAAGACCTGTGGTCCAACCAGACTGGCCAACAAGCCCAGAATAACGAGAACCACTAATATTTCGAGCAGGGTGAAACCCTTCTGATTCAGCTGACGATCAGCACCCAAGCCCGTTTTTTGCTCCTGTTTCATAACAACTCCGTATCAGAGGGGAATCTGGTTAATGCTCATAATGGCCACAAGAATGGACATGATGATGCCTGCAATAATGACACCCAGAGTGACAATTAACGCCGGTGTTAAGATCGCCAGCATCCGCTGAATCGCGGTGGCCACTTCCTGGTCATATACATCCGCAACCTTGAGCAACATCTCTTCCAGTTGGCCGGTTTCCTCACCCACCTGGATCATCTGCATTGCCAGGGCAGGAAAGGCTCCGGTCGCTAAAAGCGGCGCCGCAAGGTGGCGCCCTTCCTTAAGACTGCTGGCAGCGCCACCCACCGCTTCACCCAGCCAGCGGTTAGACAGGGTTTCCTGAGCGATACCCAGTGCTCTGAGCAGGGGGACCCCGCCACGGACCAGTGTGCCTAAACTGCGACTGAAACGCGCCGTTTCAATACGCTGGATCAGACCACCCAGCAGGGGCAGGGAAAGCTTTCGTTTATCCCAGCGCAAACTGAAAGCGGGTTGCGTCAGCAGATAACGCCAGTAAAAAAACGCCACCAAAATTAAGACCAGTATCAACGGCAGGTAGTCACGTAAAAATTGTGCCACCCCTATGACCACTTGTGTTGATAACGGGAGCGCGCGGCCCATATCCGAGAACAGCTGCTCAAACTGAGGCACGACATAGGTGAGAATAATGATCAGGGAGAATGCTGAAACCAGCAGCAGGATGACCGGATAGATCAGCGCTGAGGTCACCTGATCACGTAAGCCTTTGCTTCTCTCAAGATAGTTGGCCAGTGTGGTCAGACCCTGCCCAAGATCCCCAGAAACCTCAGCTGCCTGGACCATGCTGATATAAAAACCGCTAAAGCCTACATTCTGTTCATCCAGCACAGCGGACAATGACTGCCCTCGCCGCACACCTTCCTGAATGGGACTGATAACCTCGCGCAATTCCGGATCATCGGTAACGCGATGCATGATCTGCAGCGCCCTGTCCAGTGCGATGCCCGCCTGCATCAAAGCAGCCAGTTGTCGGGTAAATCCGAGTAGACGGGCTTCACTCAAGCCTTGTCCGCCGCCAACTTTCATCTGCAGCAATTGCTGCAGACTGAAACCGCGAATGCCGGATTCAACGGAGAGTGGAATTAAGCCCTGAGCCTGCAGTTGCTTTACCACCGCCTGCTGATCAGGGCCCTCAAGCTGCCCGGTTCGGGTTTCGCCTGAAGCGGCCACTGCCTGGTAATGAAAGACAGGCATCTCAGCTCTCCTGCGTGACGCGAATGACGTCTTCGATACTGGTCAGACCCTGAAGCGCCTTCAGGCAGCCATCCTCATACATGGTCCGCATCCCTGCTTCGCGGGCGGCGGCATGTATGGTGCCCGAATCGGACCGGCTCATGACCAGTTTACGCAGGGTATCGTTCATGATCAGCAGTTCAATAATGGCCACCCTGCCGCGATAACCACTGCCACCGCAGTGCTCACAGCCTTTAGGGCTATAGAGGGTGATCGGCTCACCGCCAGAGAATTTTTTCAGCCCTAGTTCTTCAACAATTTCCGGTAACGGTGTGTAGGGCTCACGGCAATGCATGCACAGGCGTCTGACCAGACGTTGACCAATGGCGGCATTCAGGGTGGAGGTCAGCAGATAATCTTCAACACCCATCTCAAGCAAACGCGTCACACTGCTTGCGGCATCATTGGTATGTAGCGTCGACAGGACAATATGCCCCGTCAAAGCAGATTGCACACAGATACGGGCGGTTTCCAGGTCACGCATCTCACCCACCATGATCACATCCGGGTCCTGACGCACAATGGCCCGCAAGGCACCGGCGAAGTTAAGCCCAATCGAAGGTTTAACCTGAATCTGGTTGATACCCGGCAGCTGATACTCCACTGGATCTTCCACGGTGATCAGCTTGCTCTGTTCTGTATTGAGTTTGCTGAGGGCGGTATAGAGCGTGGTGGTTTTACCGCTACCGGTGGGGCCGGTGACCACCAACATTCCATGGGGAATGCTGAGGACTTCATACAGCTTTTTCAGCAGCGCCTCGTCCAGTCCTAACGCGCGGAAATCGAGACTGACTGTCTCACGATCCAGCAGACGCATCACCACACTCTCACCATGCATAGTGGGTACAGTGGATACACGAATATCGAGGTCTTTACCCTGCAGCCGCATTTCTATTCGTCCGTCCTGAGGCAAACGCCGCTCAGCAATATTCAGACGAGACATGATTTTGATACGCGAAATAACTGCAGGCGACATCTTAACCGGAGGGGCTTCCCCTTCTTGCAGTACACCGTCAATGCGGTAACGGACTTTCAGACAATCCTCAAAAGGCTCAATATGAATATCCGACGCTCGCGATTCAACCGCACGCTGCATAATCAGATTCACCAGTCGGATAACCGGTGCCTCACTGGCCATATCTTTGAGGTGTTCAATGTCCTCTTCATCATCACTGGCTTCAGTTGCCGATACACCTGCCAGGATATTGCCCATCTGGCTGGTACCCTGTCCGTAGAGCTTTTCAATGGCATTATCCAGTTCAGTGGCCAGCGCCACACGCTTTTGTACCCGGTAACCACTGGCAAGCTCCACCGCTTCCACCGCAAACTGGTCCTGAGGATCAGCCATCGCCAGCACCAGCGTCTGATCATCCAGATTCAACGGCAATACGTGGGTATCTTTCAGAAACCGATAAGAGAGCGTATCGGGTAATAGCGCGACAGGAGGGAAATCCTTTGGCTCAACTTTAGGCAGATCAAGCAGCTCGGCCAGATGTGTGGCTATATTCGTCTCGGAAACCAGACCCAGCCGCACCAGCAGATTGGATAGAGAACTGCGTTTCTGTTTGACCTCTTCCATCTGCAGGACACGTTGCAGATCTGTTCCTGACAGGCAACCGGCCTGGACTAACGCCTGTCCTAACTGCTGATACTCAGCAGAGTGAAGCTGCTCAGATGGCTGTTCCATAGATCATTCCTTAACCAATTGGTGATCCGGTGTATCCCACCAGCGTGATACTGAAACTATAGTTGATCACAACCAACCCAACCGGTTTCCAACAAAACGCTAACCATAACTTTCAAGATCAGGTGTCTAAGCCTGTTCGCCTTAAATCAGCAGGCGTTTTGCGACGGAAGTGATACCGTATTTTTTCTGTTTCTCAGATCACAGCCCACCTGAAATATAACAAATAACATTTTATTTTTTCAGTTTATTTTCAATGACAAAAGCGTAGAAAAAGTTTTATGCCTGATACACACAATCATCTCCTTAACAGCACAATCAAGCAGCAAGTAAGCTCACACTGAACCCAGCCGTGACGGTTCTGTCGTAAGAAGAGTGTTGCCATTCATCCGGGTTCTACCAACTCGCGTTCGACTTGGCCTGCCGAGCTGGACTTGGATCACAGCGCTACCTAAAATCGAGAAGCGCCCTCATTCGGGGGCACGGATGCCTCAAGAGTTCTCAACCATGCGTTTACTGTTTATCGCTGTTCTAACAGGCCTGACCTTCCTCAGCGGATGTTCCGACGATCAGCCTGCCAACAAAAAAACCGCAGCTGTTCATCTCGTCGAGGCAGTACCCACCCGACTTGCCAATGTCGCTGTCTTGCGTGAGCGGACAGGTTCACTAAGAGCGTTCAGAGAGATTCAGATCTTCAATCAGGAAGAGGGTCGCATTACTGCATTACCCTATTATGAAGGGGACACAGTACAGGCCGGTGATCTGTTGGCCAGGCTGGATGATCGTCTGTTGTTGGCCGAACGTAACCGCATTAGCGCTGAACGTAAAAAAGCTGAAAAGGATCTGATGCGAATTCGTGATCTGGCAAAACGCAAACTGGCAGCGGAAACGGACCTGACTCGTGCGGAAACCGATCTGGCCGTATTGCGTGCAGATGAACAGATCATCAATACCCGCCTTGAATACACCCAGATAGACTCGCCCATTGATGGCATCATCAGTGCGCGCCTTACAGAGCCTGGCAACATTGCTGAACGTTACACCCACCTGCTGACGGTCTCCGACCAGAGTCGCCTGATCACCGAAGTGCAGGTATCAGAACTGCTGCTGAACAAACTGCATCTTGGCGATCCTGTCACCATGACCATTGATGCGCTGACCGTTGCGGCGCAGGCAGAACCCCTGCAGGCCAGCATTACCCGTATTCACCCCAACCTGAATCCACTGACCCGCACCGGCACCGTCGAAATTGCGCTTAGCCCGGTACCTCCGGGCGCCCGCCCGGGTCAGCTGGCACGCATTACCCTGCAAACCGAAAAATCCGAACGCCTGCTGATTCCATTTGTGGCGCTAAGACGTTCCTCAGAAGGTGAGTTTGTCTACCTGGTGGATGATCAATTCAAAGTTGAATCCAGAGCCGTACGCACCGGATTACGCATTGGTGATGATATTGAAGTACTGGCCGGTCTAAGTGCAGATGAGAAGGTCGTGATTCGTGGCTTCACCGGACTTCGGAACGGTCTGGAAGTCAGCCTGCTGCAACCCGCCGGTGCAGCCGAATGAAGTTTCGCAGCGGCGGCCTGGCGGCCTGGTCAATCCGGCACCCCGTCGGGGTCAGCATGATCGCCCTTGCCGTACTGGTATTGGGTCTGTTTACCTTAAGCCGGCTTGCCATCGATCTGTTGCCGCACATCATCTACCCGGAAATTCGGGTGCGAATCATTGATAGCGGCGTACCGGCCTCCGTTATGGAAGATCAGGTTACCCGACAACTGGAAGAACAGCTGGCCATTACCGAAGATGCTATCAGCGTGCAGTCCAGTACCAACCGCGGCCTGTCCACCGTCGATCTGGCATTCAACTACGGTAAAGATATTGATATCGCCTTGCGGGATGCGAGCACCCGACTTGACCGGGCAAAACGCTTTTTACCCGACACCATTGATCCCCCCGTGATCTATAAACTGGACCCCTCCCAAATTCCGGTGATGGAGTTTGTCATTAGTTCACCCCTGCGCAGCAGCACAGAGCTAAGAACCTGGGTTGATGATATTTTCAGCAAGTGGTTTTTAAACCTGCCAGGCGTTGCCGCCGCAGAAGTGGGCGGCGGGCAACTGCGTGAAATCCAGATCATCCCCGACCAGAATCGTCTGGCAGGGGTGGGCATTACCTACAACGATGTCATAGAAGCACTGCAAACATCCAACAGTGATGAACCGATTGGCCGCCTGCAGATGCCCGCCCATGAAATTACCGGGCGAATCAGCGGACGCCTCACGTCGATTGATGCTATCCGCCAACTGCCGGTTGCCAGCCATCTGGGTAACACCGTCCTTCTGGCCGATGTCGCGGAAGTGATCGACAGTAGCGAAGATGAGCGCATCAAGGTGCGCGCTGACGGCGTGGCCGGCATAAAACTGTCAATTCAGAAACAACCCACCGCCAATACCACAGCCGTGGTTGCAGCGGTTAAAGATCGACTGGACTGGCTGCACGAGCAGAATCTGTTACCCGAGGATATTAATGCAACCGTGGTCGCCGACCAGTCAATCTATGTATTGCAGTCGCTTAAAAATGCCTCTCTGGCGGCAATCAGCGGAGCCTTTCTTGCCATGGCCGTGGTGTATATTTTCCTCGGCAACCTGCGCCGCACTCTGATCATCGGCAGCGCCATTCCCATAGCCATCATGTTTACCTGCGTGCTGATGGGTCTGGGTGGGCTGACACTTAATGTGATGACGCTGGGTGGTTTGGCGCTGGGTATTGGCATGCTGGTCGACAACACCATCGTGATGCTCGAGAACATCTATCGCCACCAGCGCAAACATGAAGCCGCAGAAGCGGGTGCAGTACAGGCAGCCACTGAGGTCAACGGTGCGATTGTCGCAGCCACCTCTACCAACCTGGCGGCTGTTCTGCCCTTTTTGTTTATTGGCGGCTTGGCCGGACTGTTGTTCCGCGAGCTGATTTTCACCATTTCAGCCGCTATTTTTGCCTCCATGATCATCGCTCTGACACTGGTGCCAGCCTATGCTTCGCGCGTGCATCAGATCAGCAAAAACCGCCTGCGCCGGATCGTTGATGGCAGCATCGACTGGCTGCAAGACCGCTATGCCGGATGTATTTCCCGGGCACTGCCGTTTCGCTGGCCATTGATCATTCTGTTCCTGCTAGGGCTCGGCATCAGCGCCCCCGTTTTTCTTAGCGGAAAACAGATTTTTCTGCCCACGCTGGATGACGGTCAGATACGCGTGATCGTATCAGCGGATATCGGTATCTCTTTAGAAGAGATGGATCAGAAGACCGCTCAGATAGAAGCCCTGTTTGCCGCTCAGCCTGAAACGGAATCCGTTTTCACCCTGGTTGGCGGTTCTATTTTTGGCCGCACGCAACGGGAAACACCCAGCCGCTCCACCATCACCGTCCAGCTTAAACCCCTCAGTGAACGTTCTGTGAGCAGCGAGCAGTGGATGCAACGCACACAGACACTGATCAATGATCTGCAACTGGCCGGTTTTAAGGTACGTATGTCACAGCGGGGTATCCGGGGAATTCGCACTAACCGAGGTGATGATGACATCAGTCTGCGACTGCAGGGAAACGACCCTCAGACACTGAAATCAATTGCTGACCAACTGGCCGAAAAAATGCGGACCCTGCCCTCGCTCTCTAACATCACACATTCAGCCGAAGACGAACAGTTGGAAATAGCCATTACTCTGGATCGACAGCGCGCAATACAGCTGGGACTGAATCTGCAGGATCTGGCGCAGGCCGCAAAAATCGCGCTGGAGGGGCAGGTTGTCAGCGACTATATCGACGGTGACCGGGCCTATGATATCCGCCTGAGACTGGCACAGGCGACCATGAGCAGCCCCCAGGATCTGGAATCGATCATTCTATTCCCGGCAACCGATGAGCGTCAGCCGGTCTACCTGGGGACAGTTGCGAAAATTGAACTGCTGGAAACCCCGGCAACCATCAAGCGCGATAACCAGATGCGCATTGTTGAGATCACGGCCAGTCTGAAAGAGAACTTTACGCTTGGCGAGGCGTTACAGGCGCTGGACAGTCTCAGAGAAAATACCGCGTTACCAGAGGGCTATGCGCTCTATGATGGCGGTTCGCGCAAGGCGCTGGAGGAACAACAACAGCTGGCGGATATATTACTCTTGCTGGCCCTGTTTCTGGTGTTTGTGGTGATGGCAATCCAGTATGAGTCACTGCTGAATCCGCTGATCATTATCCTCAGCGTTCCTTTTGCGGCGATTGGTGTGGCCTTGGGCATTGAATGGCTGCAGTTGCCCCTCTCCATGCCGGTCTGGCTGGGCATGATCATGCTGGTCGGCATCGTGGTCAACAATGCGATTTTGCTGGTCGAATACATCGAAATCGAACGTGAGCAGTATCCCGATCTGCATCAGGCCATTATAGAAGCTGCACGCCTGCGTCTGCGGCCTATTCTGATGACCACACTGTCGACCGTGGTTGGCATGCTGCCACTGTCACTCGGCTGGGGTGATGGCGCTGAGATGTTGCAACCCCTTGCCATTACAGTGGTCTGGGGACTCTCTTTCTCAATGCTTGTCAGTTTATTGCTGGTGCCCCTGATGTACCTTACCTTCCACCAATGGCACCTGAAGATCAAAGGATAATATCCTCTGGTTCAACCAGACAAAGCACAGTAAAGTTAGCCCGTTTTTTATTGCTCAGGAATCAACTCAATCCATGAATTTCTCCGCACTCCAGGACCGCTTCTACCAACTGCGCTCCAATAAAATTTTTGAAAGCTTTGTCATTGCGGTGATCATTTTTTCGGCGCTGGTCATCGGGGCCAAAACCTATGATATCCCAACGCCTGTTCTGACACTTATCCGCTGGATCGATCTGTTCATCACACTTTTTTTCCTGGTCGAAATCAGTATCCGCTTTCTGGGAGAACCGGATAAGCGCAATTTCTTCAAAAACGGCTGGAATATTTTTGACACCCTGATTGTTGTGATCAGCCTGATCCCTATCGACGACAGCGAGCTGGCCCTGATTGGCCGACTGGTGCGTATCTTCCGGGTCTTGCGAATGGTGTCGATGGTTCCGGAGCTGCGCAACCTGCTGAACTCACTGCTGATCGCCCTGCCCCGGCTTGGCTACGTCGTGTTGCTGATGTTTATCATCTTCTACATCTATGCCGCGATCGGCGCGTTTTTCTTCGCTGATATCAACACAGAACTTTGGGGAGATATCACCATTGCCATGCTGACTCTGTTCAGGGTGATGACCTTTGAGGACTGGACCGATGTGATGTATGAAACCATGTCGGTGTATGGTTTTAGCTGGATCTATTACCTTAGCTTTATCTTCCTGACCGCCTTTGCTTTCCTTAACATGGTGATCGGGATTGTGGTCAGCGTGATGGAAGAAGAACATGAAAAAGCACGCCATGCTGAAGGTGAACCATCCCGCGAGGAGCTATCTGCCCAGATCAGCGAGCTTAAAGCACTGATTCTTGCGCAACAGGTTTGTCCAAAGTGCCAGGAACATGACAAAAACTGAAACAGAACAGACAGTGACACATCACGCTGCACGGTCTGTTTTTCAGGCCCAGCAGCGCTGGCACCTCTTAAATGAGCCACTGAATAACAACCCGGCAAATGCACTGCACAGAGACACCCTCTTATTAAAAGAGGTCGCCAGTGGTGCCCGTCAAGCCACGGTAAGGATTTGGGAAAATCCGCAGTGCCTGGTCGTGACCCGCAAAGAAACCCGCTTTCCTGCTTTTGCACAGGCAAAACAGCAGCTTGAACAACAGGGGTGGCCGGTGATTGTACGTGACAGTGGTGGCACTGCGGTCCCTCACCACCCGGGCATTCTGAACCTCAGTCTGATCCTGCCCCAGTTTCACGCACCAAAATTTGATCTGGACAGTATCTACCTGGCACTGTGTGAACCGATTATTCAAGCACTAAAATTCTTTGGCTTAAAAGCAGAATATGGCGAAACACCCGGTTCCTATTGTGATGGTCGTTTTAACCTGAACATTGAGGGTTTGAAGATCACAGGCACCGCTCAGCGAATGATGCTGGCAACCGGTAACCAGGACCTGATCAGCCACGGCATTCTGGCACAGGCGATGTTGATGGTTGAGGCCGATGCGGCAGCCGATACTGAGATCGTGAATCAGTTCTACCGTCTGGCCGGAATGGATAGACAGTTTGCGCCTGATGTCGCTACCAGCCTGAATCAGTTGGACATTCCAAATCACTCAGATACCACACTGACCCATTTAATCCGCACTAAACTGATTGATAGCTGCGCCAGCCTCTGCAAAAGCAATGCTGGCGGACCTGAAACCTGACATCGGGTTTACGGTCCAATCCTGCAGAAGGGAGATTGCTATCATGAAAAAACTTGCCTGCCTGATCGCCAGCACAGGGCTGATCGCTGCATGTTCAGTGCAAACCCCTCGTGTGTTACCTCAGGATAGCTATCTGATAGACACACAACTTGGACTGATGTGTCATGTATCCGAATGTTACTACCTGTCGCTGATAGGGCTCTCCTGGCAGGAGATCGATATTGCCCTGGCGTTAGGGTTACCCGCTAAAGCCTACAGCTGGAGTGTGGATGAGTTTGTCAGCCTGCTGGTCACGCCACCAGAAGGACGCTATGGCGTTGAACAACTGTCCGCCACAGAGTTTAAACTGCCGCGAAACCGAGCCACAGAAGCCGCATTTAACGCGCTTGAGCAGGAAGATCTGCAGCTATACCGGATTGGTGGTGAAAGCCATGCGTTTTGATTAGAGATTTCGATTATTCCAGACAAAAAAACGGCCCCAGAGGGGCCGTAACAAAAACGCAAGAAGCTATGCGATAGCTCTTGGAAGGGATACCAGAAGGACAGCAACTGGCACCCTTGGAGGCTCTATTAGAAGAAGCCGAGCGGGCTAGTAGAGTAGCTAACCAGCATGTTTTTGGTCTGCTGGTAGTGATCCAGCATCATTTTGTGAGTCTCACGACCTACACCAGACTTCTTGTAACCACCGAATGCAGCGTGTGCTGGGTACAGGTGGTAGCAGTTCATCCATACACGACCAGCCTGGATGCCGCGACCCATGCGGTAAGCACGGTTAACATCACGGGTCCAAACACCAGAGCCCAGACCGAACTCAGTGTCGTTAGCGATTGCCAGTGCTTCAGCTTCATCTTTGAAAGTAGTAACAGATACTACTGGGCCAAAGATCTCTTCCTGGAAGACACGCATGTCGTTGGTGCCTTTGATCAGGGTAGGCTGAATGTAGTAGCCGCCTTTCAGGTCATCACCAACCTGCTCAACGCCACCACCCATCAGGATCTGAGCGCCTTCTTCACGACCGATGTCCATGTAACCCAGGATCTTGTCGAACTGTTCCTGAGATGCCTGAGCACCAACCATGGTTTCAGTATCCAGCGGGTTACCGCGCTTGATCAGCTTGGCACGCTCGATTACTTTCTCGATGAACTGGTCAGCGATTGATTCGTGAACCAGCAGACGGGAAGGACAAGTACATACTTCGCCCTGGTTGAAGTAAGCCAGAACTGCACCTTCAATACACTTGCTCAGGTAGTCATCTTCGAAGTTCATTACGTCTTCAAAGTAGACGTTTGGAGACTTACCACCCAGCTCAGTAGTGGAAGGAATGATGTTCTCAGCAGCACATTTCATGATGTGAGAACCAACTGGAGTAGAACCAGTGAACGCGATCTTAGCGATACGCTTGCTGCTAGCCAGTGCCTGACCAGCTTCTGCACCGAAACCGTTAACAACGTTCAGCACGCCTGGTGGCAACAGGTCGCCGATACATTCCATCAGAACCAGAATAGACAACGGAGTCTGCTCAGCAGGTTTCAGTACAATAACGTTACCCGCAGCCAGAGCAGGTGCCAGTTTCCAAGCACCCATCAGCAGAGGGAAGTTCCAAGGAATGATCTGACCTACAACACCCAGTGGCTCGTGGAAGTGGTAAGCAACGGTAGTTTCGTCGATTTCACCGATAGTACCTTCCTGCGCACGGATACAGCCAGCAAAGTAACGGAAGTGGTCAGCAGACAGAGGAACGTCAGCAGCCAGAGTTTCACGAACAGCTTTACCGTTATCCCAGGTTTCTGCCACAGCCAGTTTTTCAAGGTTTTCTTCGATACGGTCTGCAATTTTCAGCAGCAGATTGGAGCGTTCTATAGTAGAAGTTTTGCCCCATGCATCTTTAGCAGCATGAGCAGCGTCCAGCGCCAGCTCGATGTCTTCAGCAGTAGAGCGCGGAATTTCGCAGACGGCTTCACCGGTAACAGGGGTGTGGTTGGTAAAATACTGGCCTTTTACAGGCTCAACCCACTGACCATTGATATAGTTGCCATAACGGGATTTGAATGAAACAACAGAGCCTTCTGCACCTGGCTTAGCGTAAATCATCTTCTAATTGCCTCTTTGTTTTTATCAACTCACTCGATAAGGGGAGAGTGACGGTTAGATTACTAGTAGATAGTAGCTACCCACGCCAAAATACAGGAATAATCCATTGGGACTGAAAATTTACTTATTTGGTACTACTTTTAAAATCCTCGCAAAATATCAGTCATTTAGTGGAATAATCTGTACTCAACCAAGGCATAAGAACAGACGATAAACGCCTAATACCAGCGGAATAACACCTTATATAGAACACTGTGTAACAGACCTGTACAGTGGCATATAAAATAAAAGAAGGAACACAGGTGAACCATGAGCCGTATCCACTATGTAAATACCTGGCAGGAATTCCTCGATCTGGTTGAAGCCTCTGACCTGAGAGGTTGGGCATTTCGCGGACAAAAGGACGCCGCCTGGCGGCTGGAAAGCTCCCTCACCCGCTATCTTGGCAAATATGTTCCGGATGGACGCTGGGCGCAGCAGGAAGATCGTGCCATCCGTGTATTCAAGCGCAAAGCACATTATTTCCTGAATGACACTTCCGCCCTTGAAGATGATTTTCGCTGCCTTGCCCTGATGCAGCATCATGGCGCACCTACCCGCCTGCTGGATTTTACCAAGTCGCCCTATGTTGCTGCTTTTTTTGCGCTGGAGTCAGCCACCAAGGAAGCGGCGGTTTTTGCCGTGAACACTCCGGCCCTCTGGCATAAGGCTACGCCACCCGGTGCACCTGAACTCAACCGTGAAGCGATTGACCCCAGACAGGGCAACAACCTGAAAAAATTCTATCTGTCTAACCGCTACCCGGTGGTATGGCCGGGCGAACCCTGGTCAATGGATCGCCGGATCGTGGCGCAGAGCGGTACCTTCATGCTGCCGGGCAAAATCACCGAAACACTGGAAGATCTGCTCGCGACCTATGAATACAACGAGCCACTGGTAGCCAAGATCGTGCTCAATCCTGCTATACGTGCTGACGCCATGGAAGCGCTCTATCGTATGAACATTACCAGCGCTACCCTGTTTCCAGATCTTGACGGCCTTGCCCGCTCAATCGGTTATGAGCTTGAAGTGCGCTGGGTAGGCGCATCCATTAACGGAGGTTAAGAGCACTCCACTTTGTGTAGTTCCGGGATAAACACAACAAAAAAGCCAGCACAAATGTGCTGGCTTTTTGCTGGGACAAAACCGGACTGCTATGCAGTCCGGCGCAAGTCATAAGACTTACTTAGGCAGTTTGAAGGTCCAAACCGCGCCACCCTGGTTCAGGTGTTTAACGCGCTTAGCAACTTCACCACCCCACAGAGGTACTGCACCACCCCAACCGGAAACTACGGAGATGTACTGCTCACCGTCCTGTTCCCAAGTGATTGGAGAGCCTACGATACCAGAACCTGTGTTGAACTGATAAACCTGCTCACCTGTCTTAGCGTTGAAGCCTTTCAGGTAGCCTTCTGGAGTACCGATGAATACCAGGTTACCCGCAGTAGTCATAGCACCACCCCACAGAGGAGCGTAGTTTTTGTAGCTCCATACCTCTTTACCAGTCTTCGGATCCATTGCACGCAGCACACCGATGTACTCATCGTTGGTTGGGTGAATAGTGAAGCCAGCACCTAGGTAAGCTGCGCCTTTTTTGTACGCAGTTGGTTCGTTCCAGATATCCATCTGCCATTCGTTAGAAGGCACGTAGAACAGCTCAGTGTCTTTGCTGTATGCGATAGGCATCCAGTTTTTACCACCCAGGAAGGATGGAGCTGCAACAACTGTCTGGCCTTTTTTGCCATCTTTGGAATCAGCTGGGTTACCTGGACGGTTAGAATCGTCATAGATTGGACGACCAGTTTTTGGATCCAGACCTTTAGCCCAAGTGATCTTGTCTACGAACGGGAAGCCACGGATGAAGCTACCGTTTTCGCGGTTCAGGACGTACATGAAGCCGTTACGGTCAGCAGTCGCAGCTGCTTTGATGGTTTTGCCGCCTTCGTTCAGGTCGAAAGAAACCAGCTCGTTAACACCATCGTAATCCCAGCCATCGTGTGGAGTAGTCTGGAAGTGCCATGCGATTTTACCAGTATCAGGGTCGATCGCTACGCGAGAAGAGGAGAACAGGTTGTCACCAGGACGCAGGTGAGAGTTCCATGGTGCTGGGTTACCAGTACCGAAGAACATCAGATCGGTTTCAGCGTCGTAAGTACCGCCCAACCAAGTTGCTGCACCACCGGATTTCCACAGGTCGCCAGGCCAAGTTTTGCCCGCTGCACCACCGGAAATACCGTTTTCAACTTTCTTGCCGTTTTTCCACATGTAACCCATGTGACCTTCAACGGTTGGACGAGTCCAAACGATGTCACCGGTTTTAGCGTCGTAAGCTTCAACTTTACCTACGATACCGAACTCACCACCGGATACACCAGTGATCACTTTGCCCTTAACGATGATAGGAGCAGCAGTGATGGAGTAACCAGCCTGATAATCTTCAACAGTTTTCTTCCAAACTACTTTACCGGACTTAGCGTCCAGAGCGACCAGTTTAGCGTCCAGGGTACCGAAGATAACCAGATCATCATACAGAGCAACACCACGGTTGATCACGTCACAGCAAGGCATGATGCCGTCTGGCAGACGCGCATTGTATTCCCACAGTTCTTCACCAGTTTTGGTGTCAATAGCGAATACGCGAGAGTAAGACGCAGTAACGTACATTACGCCGTCTTTCACCATTGGCTGGGATTCCTGGCCACGCTGTTTCTCACCACCGAAAGAGAATGCCCATACAGGACGCAGGTCCTTAACAGTGTCTACATTCACTTTGTCCAGGGAGCTGTAACGCTGACCCTGCAGACCCATACCGTTAGTGACTACGTCATCAACGGTTGCGGCGTCATTCATGATATCTTTATCTGTTACACCGGCGTTCGCCAAACCAGCTACAGACATTGCTGCTACCAGGGCTGAAACTGCAAACCCTTTGCTGCGGCCAAATTTTTTCATTGTAGGCTCCTCTACGGATATTTTTATTGGCGTTCAGGAGAGAGCCGGGAATTATTCCCGGATCGTGGATCTCATTGTTTTAGTTTGCCGAATTACCAACAATTAAACGGCAGAACTAGATTTGTTATCACTTGGTAGTAGTACCGGTTTAATTGCAATGCTGCAGGCAAATGACAGAGACATTACATAACCGGCCCAGACCCACTGATAATGGTGATGCGGGCATTTATTAATGCCCGCTAAATCACTGCTTTTTCTACTACCTAGGGTGTAATCCTGAGCTCTAAGAGCTATATCCATGCTGAGGCGCCGAATGCGCTCCAGCAGAGAAAGAATAGACGAGAAAACCAGTTTCGAATCAATTAAATGCAGCTTCTTCATATTTTGGATAGAGGTGCGCAACCGTGCGGACAAATTCCCGCTGGGTCAGCGCAATGCCTTTAAACTGATCCGGAACGGGTAATTCAATCACTTCCGTCATGCTCAAACCGGCATCTGCCGCTTCAGTAAGCGTGTTATCAAGCCAGGTCAAATAGGCTTCCATCTGATCAAATGCCCGCCCATCATTGACCATGGGCCCATGACCAGGCACCAGCAATTTATGCTCGGTCGCCCTCAACTGCTGAATCTCCTTCAGCCATATTTTCAAACCGGGCGTATGGGGCGTGGTAAGTGCTCGCTGGTAAAACACCATATCTGAGGCAAACATCACGCCCGTTGCGTGATCCAGAATCACCAGATCGGAGCCGGTATGCCCGGTTAACGCCATAAAGGTGAGCGTGTGTTTGCCGAGTGAGAGCGGCTTGAGGTTCATCACCTTATTCGGCATTGTGGATTCAGTAGAACGCATCCAGTCACCCACCAGCCTATACATGTTTTCTGCAAACGCATTACCATTTTCTGCAATCTGCCGCCCTGTCTCAGGTAACGCCCAAATGGTGGCATCTTTAAACGCCTGGTTACCCAGATAATGGTCCGGGTGGCTATGGGTAATAAATACGTGTTTTACCGGCTTATCCGTGATCTGCTCAATTGCTTGGCGCATCTCGCGTCCGTAGCGAAAAGACGGTCCAGTATCAATTACGATAACGCCCTCGTCCGTGACGATAAACGCGGTATTAACGATATTACCGCCGTTATGCAGGGTAAAGTCTTCCAGCTTACCCTCGAGCAACCAGGTATCTTCAGCAATCTTTTGCGGTTTGAGGTCATAACTGAGAGGCGCAGCTACTGCAACGGACGTGAAGAGAGCCAGAGTGATAGAGATCAGATTCCGAGTATTAAATATATTCATCATGACCGGTCATCCTTTACAGGGTCTGCTTAAATTCATTGCCACCGTTATCACGCATCCAAATGATATGTTTCTGGCCTGCGTTGCGCACATCAAAAGAGATAACCGGATTTTCACTCACTGGCTGAGATAACTCGAGTCGAGCCAGGTCTTCACCTGCCTCATTACGCAACACCACCTGCTGGATATAAAACTCAGGAATACCATCCGCCAGACCCGTATCCATTGGATGAATCACCTTCAGCTTGTAGCGACCGGTTTCACCACGTTCGAACAGTCGGGTTTGCATCTCCCCGAGGTGACTCTCCCAATAGGGATTGGCATTACCCATGCTCGGCGTCGTACATCCACCACCCGCCGCATCCAGATACTGTCCACCCACATGCCAAACCCCATCACGGGTCTGAACCGCAGCGCGCACAGCGGTGCCCTGCTGCACTTTGATTCGCAGAGAAATACGCGGAATCACATCAGGATGAGGAAAGTAGGTAAAAATATGTTGAATGGGATTCAGGTCAGCCCAGGCAATGATCTTCTGAATTTGACCAGAATAGGCAGACGCATCAACGGTAATGGGTGCCTGGGTTGGGTCTTCAGCAAATACAGGCACATCCACCACCACTTTGTCATCAAAGACAAAGGCGTCTTCACCAATGAAGATATTGCGCATGTAATCCCACATCGGGGAGTTGAGAGGATCATCACTCTGGGCCGCCATCAGCGGAAATGAAACCAGACAAGACACCATCATAGCGATCAATCTACGCTTCATAAGCACTCCTGCATGTGCACCCGGCCTGATTAACCGGTTGTAATTATTTTTAAAGTGTAGCCAGAAACAAAAGCCCCGTTAGAACGGGGCTTGGTTATCGGGATAGAGCGTCTATCAGGGATTAAGTTCCTTATAGAACGCTGGTTTTTCATAGCGCAGACCATACTGCTTGAAAACCTCTTCCATCTGTCCTGAGCGTACCATTTTATCCACGACATCTTCGACGGCATAACCGAGCTGACGGTAACTATGCTGAATCGCCATACCAATATCCCACTGCTGTTTACCCATCGCAGGATAGGAGTTTTCACCCAGTTTATACGCTTCATTCGGACGGCTAAAAAGCAACCAATCCACTTCAGAACGCATTGCCATTACGGCTGAGACTTCACCCTTTTCAAGGCCTTCATATGCAGCAGTTGCATTGACATAGTGATGGGTTTTTTCGCGCATCCGTCCGCCATTGGCAGAGGTCAGATAAAACGCCGGAAGACTGTCGATCTCTACGCCAATCGGATGGTATTGAAACACAGCGACCGTAGTGACATGTTTCATCTTGCGGCTGTCATAAGCAACCTGCCAACTCTCACTCTGATAGGGACCAAACATCACTACCTGTTCGTTAATCATCGCACCGGTAGAGTCACGCATGTAAGAAAACTCACGATCATAGGGCACCCGCATCATGACATCTGCCAGATTTTTAAGTGCCATCGGGTTTTCTTCGTCCTTGTCGAGGTAGTGCCCCTTCCAGACATTGTTTCGCAGATCGTCTTCGAGGTTTTCATCAGGTGTAATCCAGTGGACCTTGAATTTCACACCCAATTCTTCAGCAATCTTTTTGCCGATCTCAATATCCACACCGGCAGGCTGCCCATCCTTTTCAAAGGAAAAAGGCGGAAAGTCTCTATAAACACCGATGTTGATATAACCACTGCTAATAACGTCGTCGTAAGAACGAGAATGCGCCAGGCTGCTGAGCAGGCTGGCGCAAACTAGTAATCCAACGCTAAGGCGTTTATTACTCATCAACAGCTACACTCTCCAGGTATGCACGGATCGCCCACAGTGCTTCCTGACTCAGGTGTTCCGCCATTTTTGGCATGTATACACGGCCATCACGTACCGCACCGTTACGCACGCGGTATACATACCACTCATCACCGTCCAAACCAGGCGCCAGGTAACGCAGGTCTGGTGCAATACCACCAGAGATAGCGTCCAGACCGTGGCAACGCGCACAGTTCTGAGTGTATGCAGAAGAACCGATTGAAATTGCCAGTTCACGGTTTTCGTAATCAGGGCCGTATGGCTGTGATTCCAACCACTCTTCACCAAGAGGTTTAAGGCCAGTTACATCAACGTTCTGAGGTGTCACATCACCGTGCGCCAGCACCTGTGCGGACAGGGTCGCAGTCATGAGACCTGCTACTGTAAGACCAACAATTTTTTTATTAATAGACATTCTTCATCACCACTTAATATTGAATAGACTCTACGAAGCCAGTTTTACCTACCCGCAACTTAACTCTTCCTTAAGCTTCCACTGTAAGTCTGGGCTCGGATTCAGTAGTTCTTATTATGTGTCTTAACTGACCAGATCTGAGATTGGAGCCGCCATGGACTGTGCCGGTATATGATATTGGCTGAGCAAAAAAGGCAAGAATTATACTTTGGCTTCCATAAACTACTCCATTAGTACCCTTTTGATTTGTTACCCCTTTCCTGATGACTCTCCCACAACCGCCACAGGACAATATACAAACCTTTTTTCACACTTTTTATCAGGAGTATTTCCTCCGACTCCGGGGCAATTACACAATTCCGCGAGGAGATACACCGTGTCGCTCGAACTAGGCGGCGATCAAAATGATTCCGCGGTTTTTACCGTTTAAAAGGATAAAAACATAACAGGATCACAACCATGAAAAAAACAATCTCCCTGTCGATCAGCCCGATCTGCCTGGCAATAGCGCTGGGGATTATGACCGGCCCGGCACAGGCAAAACCGGTTACCTGGGAAGACATCAAAAATGATGCCGCCACCCCTGAAGATGTTCTGGGTTATGGCATTGGCCCCAAAGCACAGCGCTGGAGCGATTTGAATGCAATTAATACCAAAACGGTCGGCAAACTGACGCCAGCCTGGTCTTTCTCGTTTGGTGATGAGAAACAGCGCGGCCAGGAGACTCAAGCGCTGGTCCATGACGGCATTTTATATATCACCGGTTCCTATTCGCGATTATTTGCTGTCGATGCACGCACAGGTCAACGCCTCTGGTCCTATTCGCACCGCCTGCCGGAAGATATCCGTCCCTGCTGTGACGTGGTGAACCGGGGGGCTGCGATTTTTGGGGATATGGTCTATTTCGGCACGTTGGATGCAGCCATCGTCGCGCTCGACAAAAAAACCGGCAAAGTGGTCTGGAAGAAAAAGTTTGCAGACCACACCGAAGGCTACACCATGACCGGCGCCCCCACCATTATCAAGGATCAGAAAACCGGCAAGGTTATGTTGATCCACGGCTCATCCGGTGATGAATTCGGCGTCGTTGGCAAACTATTCGCCCGGGATCCGAAAACCGGCGAAGAGATCTGGATGCGTCCCTTTGTGGAGGGCCATTTTGGCCGTCTGAATGGCGAAAAAAGCACGCCTACAGGCGACCCTAAAGCCCCATCATGGCCGGATGATCCAAATTCACCGACCGGCAAGGTAGAAGCCTGGAGTCATGGTGGCGGAGCACCATGGCAGTCCGCCAGTTTTGATGTTGAAACTAACACAATTATTGTAGGCGCCGGCAACCCGGCGCCCTGGAACGGCTGGGCCCGTACCTCTCCGGGTGGTAATCCTGCGGATTATGACAGTCTGTACACCTCAGGCCAGGTGGCGGTCGACCCATCTACCGGGGAAGTGAAATGGTTCTATCAGCACACACCTAACGATGCCTGGGACTTTTCCGGTAATAATGAGCTGGTCCTGTTTGAATATCAGGATCAGGGTAAAACCATCAAAGCCACCGCCCATGCCGACCGCAATGGTTTCTTCTATGTCGTCAACCGTGAAAATGGCCAGTTTATCCGCGGCTTCCCCTTTGTCGATAACATCACCTGGGCAACAGGCATTGACCCTAAGACCGGTCGTCCAATAGAAGTTGAAGGTCAGCGCCCTCCGCTACCTGAACCGGGTCAGAAACACGGCAAATCCATCGAGGTATCACCACCGTTTCTGGGCGGTAAAAACTGGAACCCAATGGCCTACAGTCGTGATACTGGCCTGTTCTATCTGGGTGCCAATCACTGGAAAGAAGATTACTGGACCGAAGAGGTCACCTATACCCGCGGAGCCGCGTATCTCGGGCAGGGATTCAGGATCAAGAAGATGTATGACGACCATGTCGGCGTCCTGCGCGCTGTTGATCCTGGATCAGGCAAAATCGTCTGGTCGCACAAAGAAAAACTCCCCCTCTGGTCGGGCGTACTGGCCACTAAAGGCGGAGTGATTTTCACCGGCACCGGCGACGGCTACTTTAAAGCCTTTGATGCCAGGTCGGGTAAAGAGCTGTGGAAGTTCCAGACCGGCTCCGGCATTGTCTCCTCCCCCATCACCTGGGAGATGGATGGTGAACAGTATGTTGGTATCGCCAGCGGGTATGGTGGCGCCGTGCCACTGTGGGGCGGTGATATGGCGGATCTGACAAAACCGGTACCGCAGGGTGGTTCGTTCTGGGTCTTTAAACTGCCTAAGCACTGATCATTTCAGACCAGAAACCGCGTTCAGGGCGATCCTGTGCGCGGTTTTTTTAGGAGTCATGTATGAAAACACTTTTTGCCACACTGTTACTGTCAACGTCGGCTTATGCGTTTGCCTCTGAGCAGCCCGATCCATCCTGTTTAGTTGCGCCCGACGGCCAATGTCGAAACATAATGATGAGAGGCGTCGATCTTTCCGGGCGAGACCTCAGAGGCATTGACCTCTCAGGTGCGGTGTTAGCCGATGCCGATCTGCGCGGGGCCGATCTCAGACATGCCAGACTCAGACAAATTGATCTCAGTGGCGCTCAGCTGCAGGGAGCCAATCTGACTCTTGCTGATCTGCGACACGCCAATCTAAGGGGTGCCAACCTGACCAATGCATTATTGGATGCCATACAGGGCTGGGCACTGTTTGCACAGGGAGCAACGTTTAACCATGCCAGCCTGCGCGGTGCCAACCTTGAATTTGCCCGTTTCAGCAATGCCAAAATGCGCCACACCAATCTGCAGGCGGCCAATCTGGAGATCGCCTGGATGAACAAAGTCGATCTCAGTGGTGCCAATTTACAAAACGCTAATCTGCAGGAAGCCAAACTCAACGCTGCCAATCTGGAAAATGCGGATTTCCGTGGCGTCAGAAAACACTATGCAACGTTTCAGGCTACCTTTATGGAGGGTTGCCTCGCATGTCCTTTTGACTGGTAATTGCTGTCGCTGCGTTGGACCACAGGGTTCAATGCAGCTGATTACCGACTTTGACCAACCCCGCCTCTATTGCCAGATGCACCAGCTCAGTCAGGCTTGTCACGTCGAGTTTACTTTTAATTGCTGTGGTGTGATTCGCCACGGTTTTGCCACTGATACAGAGCTGCTCTGAAATCTCCTGGGTACAGGCACCCTTGGCTAACTTGATGAAAATTTCCAGTTCCCGCTGGGTTAACTCCTTTAACTTATCATCAACCCGCGCCACCTTGTTCATGGCCAGTTTCATGGCCAGTTCGTGCTCAACATAACAGTGACCGGCCACAACCCGCTTCACCGCATCCACCAGCACTTCAGGGCGACAATTTTTGCTGATATACCCTTTGGCACCGGTTTCGAGTGCTTTTTGCACCAACGGCGTTTCATCATACATGCTGAAAAAAAGCACATTACAATCCGGGTAACGCTGTAGCAGACGTTTGGTCGCTTCAATACCGCTGATGCTTTTCAGGCCGACATCCATAATCACAAGATCAGGCAGTAAACGGGGAAAAAGGCTCAATAACTCCTCACCGCTTTCCGCTTCAGTGACACTACAATCCTCCAGCATACTGCTGAGCAGACTGGTATATCCCTGACGAACAATCGCGTGGTCGTCCACAATCACTATTTTCATGCTGACGCTCCCTGTTTTACCGGCAATGACAGCAATACCTCTGTACCACCCTCAGGCCGATTTCCAATTTCAAACACTGCATCTATGTAAGCTGCACGCTCACGCATAGACCGTATTCCCACACCTACGTTGCGCGCCAGCGGATCAAACCCGACACCGTTGTCACGGATCGACAACGTAAGACCGTTATCATCGCTGCAAAGGGTGATATCAACCCGGTTGGCCTGGGCATGACGGGCAATATTATGCAACGCCTCCTGCACTATCCGGTAAAGGTGTGTATTCACAACATCAGACAATTGCGGCAACACCTTGGTCAGCTCAGTCTCAACCTCGATCTGATGCGTCTCAGACCAGTTCTCAACCAGTGTGTTGATCGCTTCTCTAAGCCCCAACTGTTCCAGGATGACCGGATGCAAGGAGCGGATTAACTGCCGGAAGCTGAGCTGCATCGCTTCACAGTTCTGGATAATCTGCTGGCTCACCCGCTCTATCATGTCCGGCTTATCCTGCAGTTGACTGACCAGATACGCCTGAGCTCTTATCCCGGTCAGGTACTGCCCGAGATCATCATGCAATTCTCTAGCTAAATGTGACCGCTCGGACTCCTGCAGATTCATCAAACGGTTGGTCAGCGCGCGATTTTCCAGCTCAACCGTTTGTAACTCCCCCGCCATCTGATTGAAATGTTCTGCAATCTGATTAACTTCACGCATGGAGTACTGGCCAAGGCGCGCATTATAATGCCCCAGTTTGATCTCACTTAAAGCCGACAGCAGATCAGCTACAGGTTTGAGGCCAAACCGGACCCCCAAAAAGATGGCCAGATTAGACAGCATTGCAGCCACCAGAAACAGGATGAGGATCTGTTTGGTGGACTCCCAGACCTCCCCCACTTCATCTGAAATGTCTGCCCGCAGACGCAGGGCTCGTCCGTCTGGCAGGTAACGGAGGTAATATCGATCTTCCAGGTTTTGAATGCCCGGGATCACACCGGCAAACCAGTCAGGCAGGTCAGGTGCGACCTCTTTCTTGAATCGGCGTTCACGCAGCACATCCGGGTCAATGGTAATGCCCGTGTATTGATCCGGATCTTCAATCACTTCAAGGTGCACATGGCGGATATGGCCTTCCAGAAGGCTGTCGATAAGCTCAGGATAATTAGCTACAACTCCCAGCAATTTCTGGGTAAACCCCACACCTGAGTTGACCTCGCGGGAGATATCTTTTGATGCCTGTTGCAGCATCCCCCAAAGGGTGAACCCAAGTGCCATCGCAAACACCAGAGTGACAATAAGATTCAACCGCAACACCGCACTCATAAACCGTATGCCTTTCTCAGGAGTTGTCCGAGCCAGCAGCACCAAAGCGCGGCGGGAGTTTGATAACGCCGGCATCAATACCAAAGTGCACCAGCGCTGCTGTAGAGCTGATACCTAACTTGGTTTTAAGCAAGGTGATGTAATTGGAAACGGTTTTTGTACTGATATCGAGATGACTGGCGATCTCCTGAGTACTTTCACCTTTGACCAGCATGACAAACACCTCATATTCCCGCTGGGTCAGCTGCCGAAGGCGATCTTCATGCTCTTTATTATTTGAAGAGGCCAGTTTCATAATCAGGTCATACTCAATAAATACTTCACCCCGGGTCAAAGCTGCCACAGCATCCAGCAGCACCTTGGGTGAACCTGATTTACTGATGTATCCCATGCCACCGGCATCCAGTGCATGTTTTACCACCGAGGCTTCATCGTACATCGAAAAAAACAGAATCCGGGCCTGGGGGTTAATCTCACGAATCCTGCCTGCAGCCTCAATACCACTGATGCCCGGCAGGTTTATATCCATAATAACGATGTCAGGCTGTTGCTGAGTGTAAAGCTCAACCGAAGCCTCCCCGGTGTCAGCCTCGGCGATTTCGCATCCTTCCAGCATACCGCTCAACAGGCTAGCATAGCCCTGTCGTACCACCGCATGGTCATCCACTATCAAAATTTTCAATTCACTACTCCTGAAACAGTACGCGATTTTTTATTGTGCGAAAGTATCGCACTTATCATTGCATCAGAGACTCAGTCCACTCAATCCGACACGGGGAACTTAACCCGGAGCATCGACTCTACTGTAGTCAGATTGGCGTAAAACCTGTATTTACAGTGAAAGAACATGCATTTACCCTAGTCGGTCATGCTAGCGCCGGACTCGGGCAAGAGTATAGTACTTAGGAAGTATTTGATTTCTACTTTCTACATATTCCGTACCCCTGAAATGCCCCTTATGCTGGCCAGAATAATAATCACAATTGAAGCGTTACTATGAAATTTATGAGTACCCGACTGGCTGCCACTGTGTTGGCAAGTCACCTGCTGATCGGAACAGCCCACGCTGAACTGGATGTTAAAGTCAGCTACCTTGGGCAGTTTATCGATCAGGGTCCCGTTCTTTCGAATCTGTTTCCAGAACCTGAAGACAGTGGACTTCGCGGCGCCCAACTGGCTGTTGATGACAGCAACACCACCGGTAAATTTCTCAAGCATCATTACAGCTTTACCTCTGCAGTTGAAGAAGATCCTGCCAAACTGATTGAGGCTGCCAAACAGCAGTATGCACAAGGCCTGCGTTACTTTGTTGCCAACATGCCGCGGGCCAGCCTGCTGCAACTACAGGCGGCGCTGGGTAAAGATGCCATTATTTTCAATGCTGGCAGTTATGACGACACCCTCAGAAATCAGGACTGCCGTGCAAACGTACTGCATACCCTGCCCAGCCGGGCAATGCTGACCGATGCACTGGCTCAATGGCTCAAAGCCCGCCGCATCGGCAAAGTGCTGTTAATTACCGGCTCCACCGAGGAAGATGCCGCTTATGCTGCTGCGTTTAAGCGTGCCAGCAAGCGATTCGGTATCAAGATTGTCGATGAAAAATCCTGGACGTTTGAGACCGACATGCGCCGGACCGCGCAACGTGAAATGCCACTGTTCACCCAGGCCAAAGAGTATGACATGGTGATCCTGGCTGACGAACGTGGTGATTTTGGTGAGTATGTCCTCTACAACACCTGGTATCCAAGACCTGTCGGCGGGACACAGGGCCTGAAACCAGCAGCCTGGGATCCGGTGATTGAACAATGGGGGGCAGCTCAGCTGCAAAGCCGGTTTGTCAAACTCACTAACCGCCGCATGAATGCGGTGGATTACGCCGCCTGGGCAGGCGTGCGCAGTATTGCCGAGGCTGTGACCCGAATCAACAAAGCCGACCCGGCGTCTGTTTTTGCTTACATGACAAGCGATCAGTTTGAATTGGCTGCCTTTAAAGGCCGCAAAATGGACTATCGCAGTTGGAATCACCAACTTCGTCAACCCATCCCTCTGGTTCATTCACGCTCAGTAGTCTCCCAGTCGCCTCAGGAGGGTTTTCTTCACCCTACCAACGAGCTGGATACACTGGGTTATGACAAACCTGAAAGCAGCTGCAAATTTTAATGAGGACTACTATGAAGCTTAACAAACTGCTAACACCTATTGCCGCTGCGATGCTGCTGACGACAAGCCTGGCTCAGGCTGAGATCGCTTATGTTTCCAACGAAAAAGACGATTCCCTGTCTCTGATCGATCTCAGTACGCTTGAGGTGATAAAAACAATCTCTGTTGGACAGCGTCCACGCGGGATTATTTTTTCCAAGGATTACAGCAAGCTTTATATCTGCGCCTCCGACTCAGACACTGTTCAGGTGATGGATACCACCACACACAAAATCATTGCCACCCTGCCGTCTGGTGAGGACCCTGAGCAGTTTGCCCTGCACCCGGATGATGTTCATCTCTACATCGCGAACGAAGATGATGCTCTGGTAACGGTCGTTAACACACAAACCCATGAGGTCGAAGCCCAGATCGATGTAGGTGTAGAACCTGAAGGCATGGCTGTCAGCCCGGACGGTGCCTATGCAGTCAACACCAGCGAAACCACCAATATGGTGCACTGGATTGATACCAAAACCCATGAGCTTGTTGACAATACACTGGTCGATCAGCGTCCGCGCCACGTGGAGTTCAATCACGATGGCACCCTGCTTTGGGCCAGTTCCGAGATCGGCGGCACGGTATCCGTCATCGATGTAGCTACCCGTAAGATCGTCAAAAAACTGCGTTTCGAAGTGAAAGGCGTACACCCGGATAAAATTCAGCCGGTCGGCATTAAACTGACCAAGGACGGCAAGTGGGCCTATGTCGCACTAGGACCGTCCAATCACGTTGCCGTTGTTGACGCTAAAACGTTTGAAATCGATGACTACATTCTGGTGGGACGTCGTGCCTGGCATATGACTTTCAACACCGATGAAAGTCTGTTGCTGACTACCAATGGTATCAGCGGCGATGTCTCCGTCATCGATACCAAAGCACACAAAGCGATCAAAACCATCAAAGTAGGTCGTTACCCTTGGGGTGTTGTGGTAAAACCATAATAACTATTTCAGTAAGCACCGGCCTGCACTGCAGGCCGGTATTTTTTTGGGTGCCTTGCCATGAGCATTGAAGTCAACCACATCAGTTTTCGCTACGGTCCGCGGCAGGCGTTAAAAGACGTCAGCTTTAAACTGACCGAAGGCGGATTTCACGGTTTGCTGGGACCAAACGGTGCCGGCAAATCCACCCTGTTTGCATTGATGACACGCCTCTATGCACTGCAACAGGGTGAGATCACCATCCACGATCAGAGCATCCGCAAACAACCGGCGCAGATCATGCGACGCCTGGGTGTTGTATTTCAGCAGAGCACGCTGGATCTCGATCTTACCGTCAAACAGAACCTGCTCTATCACGCCTCCCTGCATGGCATCTCCGCCAGAGAAGCCGCGCCACGAATCGAGCAGGAGCTCACCCGGATGGAGATGATGGATCGCGCCAACGACAAGGTACGCGGCCTCAACGGCGGTCACCGACGCCGGGTAGAAATTGCCCGCGCCCTGCTGCACCAGCCGAATATTCTCTTGCTGGACGAACCCACTGTAGGGCTTGATCCGCAAACCCGCCGGGCCCTTAATCAACACGTGCGCAAACTCTGTGCTGAAGATAATCTCACTGCACTCTGGGCAACCCATCTGATGGAAGAGATTAAACCCGATGATCCGGTGATCCTGCTGCACAAAGGGGAAGTCATGGTCGATGGTCAGGCCAGTCGCCTGCTCGAACTGGCCAATGAAACCGATCTCACTGAAGCGTTTCACAGCCTGACTGGCACCAAGGAGGTAGCATGACGCTGAGTAGCAGCTGGCACTGTTTTAAAGGCATTCTGGTCAGGGAATTTCTGCGGTTTGTTCAGCAGCGCTCCCGATTCCTCAGCGCACTGATCCGCCCCCTGCTCTGGCTGATTGTTTTCGCTGCAGGCTTCCGGGCTGCACTGGGCATCGCCATCATTGAACCTTACGAGACCTATATCACCTATGAGGTCTACATCGCCCCCGGTCTGTGCTGCATGATCTTGCTGTTTAACGGCATGCAGAGCAGCCTTTCGATGGTGTATGACCGCGAGATGGGCAGCATGCGTGTGTTATTGATGAGTCCTCTGCCACGCCCCTACCTGCTGTTATGCAAAATGGTGGCAACCGCACTGATCTCACTGACTCAGGTCTATGCGTTTCTGGTGATTGCACTGCTGGTAGAGGTTGAACCACCGCTGATCGGTTATCTGACGGTGCTGCCTGCGCTGATGCTGGTAGCCATGATGCTCAGCTCGCTGGGGCTGTTGCTCTCAACCCGCATTAAGCAGCTGGAAAACTTCGCAGGCGTGATGAACTTTGTCATCTTCCCGATGTTCTTCCTCTCGTCAGCACTCTATCCGCTGTGGAAGATGCAGGAGGCCAGTGAGTGGCTTTACTGGCTGTGTCAGGTCAATCCGTTCACCCATGCGGTAGAACTGGTGCGTTATGCACTCTACTCACAGCTCAACACTGATGCCCTGATCATTACCGCAGGTGCCACCCTGCTGTTCAGCGCAGTAGCGGTCACCGGCTTCAGCCCACAGAAAGGCAATGGCCGCGGCTGATCATTCAGCCTGCTGACGCGCAAGCCAACGCAGGCTCAACATGCCAAGTACAGGTCCCGGAATAAGCAGCCACATCAGCCAGGCAACCGGGACCTGCGCTAAAAATATCGCACTCAGCTGCACTGAAACGATCGCTATCGAAAAACCAATACAGTTAATCATGGTCAGGGCGCTACCGACGACAGCGGGCGGTGAGGTTTGGGCTGAGAGTGCCGAAAACTGAGGCGAATCCCCGACGATGGTAAAGCCCCAAAACCACCAGAAAATCAGCATCAGCAGCATGGGCCAGTGGAAGGCCAGTGGTGAAAGCAGGCAACACAGCCCCGAACCCAGCAGCATATAAAATGCGACCTTACGACTACCCAGTTTCACTGACCAGCGTCCGCCCATCACGCACCCCAGCAACCCTGCTGCAATCACAGTAAACGACCAGAAGGCAATATTGATGGATACCTGCTGACTCTCGGCCCAGGCTTTCAACCAGAACGGCACCAGCGCCCAGACGGCATACAGCTCCCACATATGGCCAAAATAACCTCCGGCAGATGCACGTAGCGGTTTGTGCTGCAGAGCGATCCACAAATCTCGCAGTGACAACGCTTTACCACGATGCAGGGCCGGTCCATCAGGCACCCCCAGCAGAATCAGCCAGCCGGAGATAAAAGCAGCCAGACTGACGGCATAGATTACCGGTTGCCAGCTGGAAAACTGCAGCGCAGATACGAAATGTGGAGATGCTGTACCCAGCGCAAGAGCACCAACCAGATAACCCAGCGCACGCCCGAGGCCTTCCGGATACCAACCGGTAGCAATTTTCATCCCGACCGGATAGACACCCGCCAGCATCATGCCACCGAGAAAGCGCAGTACCAGGACGTCATTCAGATTATCAGCCCAGAGTGCGATCAGTACATTCGCCAGAGCACTGCCGGTAGCGCAGAGAAAAAACAGCACGCGGGGAGAAAAACGATCAGCCAGTGCCAGAATGGAAAACAGCAGAGCACCGCAGATAAAACCAAATTGTACCGAGTTTGTCAGCGGAGCTACGGCGCTGTCAGGAAGATTCCAGGCAGCCTGCAGTAAAGGCAAAATCGCATTACCGGCAAACCAGGTCGAGGTACCCAGGAACTGCGCCAGTATGATTAACGGAAGAATCCGACGAGGGCGCTGCTCCATACTTGTTCCCCGAGGCCTTTATGCCACTGAATTGAATTGCTCTTGTAGCTTATGCTCCAGAATTTCGCGTGACAACTCACCACTGCGGGCACTGAACACCAGTTGCGCAGGTTTTCCTCCCAGTACGGAGATACGGTCACCCATTTGCAGCGCTTCTTCAAGATCGTGGGTAACGTAGATCAGGCAACGGGTAGGATGATCACAGACCAGCCGTTTAATCAGCCTGCGCATCTGCGCCGCAGTGGGCGTATCCAAAGACACAAGCGGTTCATCCATCAGCACCAAATCAGGCTCCATCAGCAAACAGCGGGCCAGTGCCGCTCTGCGCGCCATGCCGAGTGAGATCCGTGAAGGATAATAGTCGCCATAGCCTTGCAGATTAACCGCTTCCAGCATCTCATCTACGGCTGGAAGGTCATCTTTTACCAGCAATAGATTTTCACGCAGGGTGCGCCAGGGCAATAGCCGCGGTTGCTGGAAAAGATAACCAATATGGGGTTTCCCACTCTTCCAGTTGGCCTTTACACCATCCACATCCAGATCAGCCAGAATATTCAGCAGTGTTGTTTTACCAAAACCAGACGGTCCGATCAGGCAATGACTCTCACCTGGCGCCAAAGACAACGAGATCTCGCCCAACACGGGTTTATCGTTAAAACTGCGACCGGGAATTGACCAACTGATCATGACGATGCCCCTTTTTGCCAGCGACTTGAATACCGCTCTAACGGTTGCAGCACAAACCACTCTATCAGTTGCACCACCGTGATAAAGGCAAAGCTGTATGCCAGAATTGTTGCCACATCAAATAACTGAAACGCCAGATGTAGCTGAAAGCCCACGCCATCCGAGCGCCCCAGCAGCTCAACCACCAACACAATTTTCCAGATCAGGGCCAGACCACTGCGGGTAGCCACCATCACATAAGGGAACAATTGCGGCCACCAGATATGACGAAGACGCTTCTGCCAGGAAAAGTGATAGGCTTTCGCCATCTCCTCCAGCTCAGGATCGAACATACGTGCACCCTCTCGCAGGGTGACCGCCACATTGGGCAATTTATTGATAATCACCGCAGCAACCGCTGCCGCTTCCACCAGACCAAACCAGATATACAGCAGAATGATAACCACCAGCGCCGGAATGTTTAGCAGCATCACCAACAGAGGATCCAGGATCCGGTTACAGAGCGAAAACCGCCCCATCACCACACCCAGTATAATTCCCAGAAACATGGCTGATACAAAGCTGATCACAACACGTTGCAGCGTGATCATCAGATTGGGCAGCAAACGGTCCTGCTGCCATTCAATCAGCAGTTTGTCGGCCACATGATCTGGGCCCGGCAACATCGGATTCTGCAGCCAGGCTGCAGCGAGGTACCAAATAAGGATAAAAACTGCCAGCGCCAGCAGTTGATCTCGCAGGCGACTGGTCGTCATAATTCAGCCCGATAAAACACCACAGGATCGAGTTTTTCGCCAGTTGGATTGGGATCAAGAGAATCAATCAAACTGAAGAACCGCTTGGCATCCTCAATCTGCTGTTCAGAGATCCGCTCAGGAGTACCCTCAAGGTACTTCACTTTAAGCGCGGTAAAAATTTCATCGCTTTCAGCGTTCATCAGCGGGCGTATAGCATTCCAGCCCGCTTCATCAACCGCCAGACGCTGTTTCGCTTCTGCCACGGCAGCGGCAAAGCCTGCCACTGCATCAGGCGACTGCTCGGTTAACTGCGCATGAAACAGATACCCCAGAATCGGGAGACTGCTCTTCATACCCAACTCATGCATCAACTGCTGCATGCTGACCAAAGGCTTAAAACCTTCAGCCTCCAGACGCGCGCCAAAATGCCAGAAAGTTGCCAGCACATCGACCTGGCCGCGCTTAAGTGCCTGACTCAGCAAAGGCGGTGCAGCAAACTGGATAGAGGCTTCTTTTTGCAGATCGATACCTTCAGCCTTGGCTGCTGCCTGCAGCAACACCCAGCTTTTATTCATCGGTCCACCAGCAACTCCGATTTTTTTACCGCGCAGGTCCTGCAGCGTTTTGACTGCACTGTCTGTCGGCACAAGCACACTGCCGATCTGACTGGAAAAGGGGATAAAACGCAGGGTTTCGCCCGCATTGTTGCGTTTGCCAGCCCACAGCCAATCAGACACCATCATATCGGCGCCGCCACTGGTCAGCGCCAGTTTTGCCGCAGGCAAGCTGGCCACTTTAATCATTTCAAGTTTGAAACCGTGAGCCTGATCAAGCTTTTGATCAAGGATATACTGGAGTTCCCAGTTCACAGTACCTGATTGCAAAACGGCAACCCGTAACTGAGGAAGAGTGGTTTCAGCGGAAACCGTCAAGGAAAAGAGCGCAAACATCAGCGCTAAAGCACGTGTAACAAACGTCATAACATACCCGGCAGCAATTATTTTTATTGTGGCTGGATTCGCGTTGCCACGATCCGCCATGAAACTCTGTCAGTTTTACCCTGCGCAAAGTTAATACTCAGGCAGTTAAAACCGACAGATGTTCCGTAAAAACTTCATTACCAAAATACGAGTACGCTAACGGGTCAAAAATACTACTTTTGGTCTTGAGTATTAGTCCATTAGTACTACATGCATTCCCGCTTCGGAATTACAGGTCAGTATTTATTCAGCAGAAGCCTCTAGCTCAGCAATAATCTCTGCATACTGCTCTGAAAAGTCGCGGAAAGACTCATCATGCAAACCGCAGCAGCGGATACTGCCGGATTTGATGTCATAGACCCATCCATGAATGGAAAGCTTGTTGGTCGCAAGTTTGGCCGCCACCACAGGGTGGGTACGCAGATGCTGAACCTGCTGCAACACATTCTGTTCAATGGCTTCGTTGAGATAAGACGCATCAACACACTGATCACCCGGTAGGCTGTTGCGTTCACGCACAATCTCCATTGCAGAGCGACAATGCCCCAGCCACTCCTTAACATGAGGCAACCCTTTCAGACTGCCAAGATCAAGCGCCCCTTTAATCGCGCCACAATCAGTATGGCCACAGACAATCACATGCTGCACTCCCAGCACGGCTACGGCGTATTCAATGGAGGCGGTCATACCGCCCGTTTCATTGCTGTGCGGCGGGATGATATTGCCTGCATTACGACAGATAAACAGATCTCCCGGACTGGAGCCGGTGAGCAAGTTTGGATCAATTCGCGAATCCGAGCAGGTGATAAAAAGCACTTCCGGGCTCTGACCCATATCGGCCAGTACCCCGAAAAGGTCTTTACGCTCCGGGTAAATGTCCTGCTTAAACTTCAAAATACCTTTAACGATCTGTTCCATTACTAAAACCTGTCCTGCATTAAAAAGCGAAGGCACCCCGCTTGGGAGGTGCCGCATACTACTGGGATTTATCCAACGATTTCAATCAATACCTCGCCCGGTGTCACCCGGTCACCTTTTTTCACATGCACAGCCTGAACGGTGCCTGCGATATTGGCGTGGACTTCCATCTCCATTTTCATCGCTTCAATCACCATCACGCCCTGACCGGCAGAGACTGAATCGCCCTCTTTAACCAGTACATCAACCACATTGCCAGGCATTGCTGCACTGACATGGCCCGGATCGGTGGCTTTTTTACGCCCTTTACCGCCCTCTTCTGCCACATATTCATTCAGCGGCTCAAACACCACCTCTTCAGGCATGCCGTCCATCGACAAATACAGCTTGCGCTTGCCGCAACCGGAATCGCCCACACCGGTGATGGCGATTTCATAGGTCTCGCCATGCACATCAATTTTGAATTCAGTTGCAACCGCCTTGCTGGCACCTTTCACAGCAGCGGCGGCCTGATCAACGGGCTGCAGCACTTCCGGCTGTAGGGTTCCATCCTGGCGTTGCTGCAGGAACTCACGGCCCAGATCCGGGAACATGGCAAAGGTCAGCACATCTTCATCAGACTGTGCCAGGGCACCAATATCAGCCCGCAGCTTATTCAGCTCCGGGGATAATTGATCGGCCGGGCGCCCTTCAGTCACCGGTTCGTTGCCAATGGCTTTTTTGCGCAGATCTTCATTCACCGCTGCCGGTGGCTGACCATAGCCCCCCTGCAGGTAACGTTTTACTTCATTGGTGATCGTTTTATAACGCTGACCTGACAACACGTTATACACCGCCTGCGTACCCACAATCTGCGAGGTTGGCGTTACCAGCGGAGGGTAACCCAGGTCTTCACGCACCCGGGGAATTTCGGCAAACACATCACGGATAGAATCCAGTGCATTCTGCTCTTTCAGCTGGTTTGCCAGATTGGACATCATGCCACCCGGTACCTGATTGATCTGAACAGAGACATCTTCACGGGTGAATTCACTTTCAAACTGATGATACTTCTTACGCACATCACGGAAGTAATCCGCAATTTCAGAAAGCAGTTCCAGGTCCAGACCCGTGTCATACGGTGTACCTTTCAGTGCCGCCACCTGAGATTCTGTTGCAGGATGACTGGTACCCGCGGCAAACGAGGAGATCGCCGTATCAATGCGGTCAGCACCGGCTTCGATGGCTTTCATCTGGCACAAAGGTGCCAGACCCGATGTACTGTGACTGTGCACCACCAGCGGCAGGTCAACAGCGCCTTTGATCGCCTGCACCAACTCAAATGTCGCATAGGGTGTCAGCAGGCCTGCCATATCCTTAATGGCGATAGAATCCGCGCCCATTGCCTGCAGGGTTTTGGCCTGCTCAACAAACAGCTCCGGCGTGTGAACCGGGCTGGTGGTGTAACAAATGGTACCCTGGGCATGTTTGCCGGCCTTTTTGACGGCTTTCATGGCACGCTCGACATTACGCAGGTCATTCAGTGCGTCGAAGACACGGAACACATCAATGCCGTTTTCCGCCGCTTTCTGCACAAAACTGTCTACCACATCATCCGCATAGTGGCGGTAACCTAGCAGGTTCTGACCACGCAACAGCATCTGCAGCCGAGTGTTTGGCAGCGCCGCTCGCAACTGACGCAGGCGCTCCCATGGATCTTCCTTCAGAAAACGGATGCAGGCATCAAATGTTGCACCACCCCAAACCTCAAGTGACCAGTACCCGACCTGATCCAGTTTTTCACAGATCGGCAGCATGTCTTCGGTACGCATTCGGGTTGCAATCAGTGACTGGTGCGCATCACGCAGAATGACATCGGTGACTTCAATTTTTTTTGTCTGACTCATGAATAAATCCTCTGCTTGTTACCAACCGGCATGCGCTGCAATCGCACTGGCAATGGCCAGAGCCACTTCGCTGGGGTGACGTTTAACTGAATAATTGAGCAGCTCCGGATGGCTGGGCACGAAACTGGTATTAAAGTTGGCACCCTGAAAATCAGGATGCTTGAGAATCTGCTGATAATACTGCGCCGTCGTTTTGATGCCGTGCAGACGCATATCATCAAGGGCACGCTGGCCACGTTCGATTACGTGATCCCAGTTCAAAGCCCAAACCACCAGCTTCAGACACATGGAATCAAAGTACGGCGGAATCTCGTAGCCGGTATAGATGGCGGTATCAACCCGCACACCCGGGCCGCCCGGAGCATAGTAGTGACTGATACGTCCAAAACTGGGGAGAAAATCGTTTTTAGGGTCTTCGGCGTTGATACGGAACTGCAGCGCAAAACCACGGTAATGAATATCTTTCTGCGCAAAGCTCAACGGCATACCGGATGCAATTTGTAGCTGTTCACGGACGATATCTACGCCAGTAATCTGCTCGGTGATCGTGTGCTCGACCTGAACACGAGTATTCATCTCCATGAAGTACACTTCATTACCCGAAATCAGAAACTCAACGGTACCGGCATTCTCGTAACCCACCGCCTGAGCCGCTTTCACACCCAAACCACCAATATATTGACGCTGTTCCGGCGTCAGTTGCGGGCTGGGCGCAATCTCTATCAGTTTCTGGTTACGACGCTGAATTGAGCAGTCACGCTCATACAGGTGCACTACATTGCCGTGACTGTCCGCCAGAATCTGCACCTCGATATGCAACGGATCGACAATGCACTTCTCCATAAACACTTCGGCGGAACCAAAGGCCTTGGTCGCCTCGGAAATAACACGCGGATACTGCACTTTCAGCTCTTCCGCAGAATCGCAACGACGGATGCCGCGCCCGCCACCCCCTGAAGTCGCCTTAACCATCACCGGATAACCGATCTTCTCTGCCAGCTCCAATGCTTCATTCAGGTCTTTCAGGTTTCCGTCAGAACCGGGCGTAACGGGAACACCCGCAGCGCGCATGCTGTCACGCGCCTGCGTCTTATCACCCATCTTATGAATGACACTGGATTTAGGACCGATAAAAGTGATGCCTTTCTCTTCACACAATTTAGCGAAGTTGGCGTTCTCCGACAGAAACCCATAACCCGGATGGATGGCATCACAGCCGGTTTCCAGAGCCAGATTCACAATGCGCAGCGGATCCAGATAGCCCGCAAGCGGTTCTTCACCCAGAGAATAGGCTTCATCGGCCCGTTTTACATGCAGCGCATATCGGTCAGGTTCTGTGTAGATCGCCACCGAGCGGATATTCATCTCGGCACAGGCCCGCACGATTCGCACCGCAATCTCACCACGGTTAGCAATCAATACTTTTTTCAACATATCCATTCCTCAAACGAGTATGTATACAAGCGTAGATAAGGCTTAGGCAAAGTTAAAATTGATATTACTTAGGTTTTGTATAACCTATTACTTATACATATCTGATTAAGCGTGTAACCAAACATGATTCCCAGACTTGCCAGCCGCCTTACCTTTAGACAATTACAGGTCTTTCAGGCGGTTTACCTGAATAGGAGTTATAGCAAAGCCGGGGCACAACTGGGGCTGACTCAACCGGCTGTCAGCAGTCAGATACGCCAACTGGAAGAGACTCTGGGACTGCCATTGTTTGAGTATGTTGGGCGCCGTCTGTTTGTCACCAGCGCCGGTGAGACACTGGTAAAACATGCCGAACAGATTTTTGGCGAACTTGAGCATCTCCAATCCGACATTAACCGCCAGCGTGGCGTGGTAGCCGGCGAGCTACGTCTGGTCGCCGTGAGCACCGCCCAATATGTCGTGCCCTATCTTTTGCGTGCGTTTCTGAATCTGCATCCCGATGTCAAAACCAGTGTCAGCGTAGTAAACCGGGCCACTGCTTTGCAGCGTCTGGAGGAGAACAAGGACGATCTGGTGATTATGGGTATGGTTCCGGATGACAAACCGCTGGTAGCCCTGCCATTCCTGAACAACGAACTGATACCGGTTGTGCCACCCGGCCATCCCCTGCTGCAGAATCCCTCACCAAAAACTCAGGACTTCCTGAACAGTGAACTTCTGCTTAGAGAACCGGGGTCCGGCTCACGTCTGGCGCTGGATCACCACTGCCAGCTTCACCGTCTGCGCCTTCACAGCGCCATGGAGCTTGGCTCAAATGCAGCGGTTAAACATGCTGTTATGGCCGGGCTTGGGGTTGCGGTACTGCCCCGGCTCAGTGTGATGTCGGAATTAAGATTAGGTGCGCTGGAAATACTTAAACTTCCGGGTTTCCCCCTAAATCGCTCATGGTGCCTCGTCTACCCTCAGGCAAAATACCCAACGCCGACCATGCGTGCTTTTGTTGAATACGTGCAGCAGAACCTTAAACAACTGGAAGATTTCTTTGGGCGGCACGCTGAAATAGCGTCATCCACCCCAAACATGACCGGAAATGTAATAATTCATACTTAAGGTCCCGGCGTTTGACTCGTTAGTAGAATGTTTGACGAACAGCGCTCAGGGTGTAATAAAGCCACAATCGTATAGGCCGGATTGTTATATGTATTTTCTGTTTTTGCTGGTTGCACTGAGCACATGGACAGTGGCGGGGCCCGGTGCAGAGATACAGCCCAGTGGCAATCAATACTGGCCCGGCGTCGCTGAAGATGATTTTGAACTGTTCAGCTATGACGGCTATCGATTGCTGCGCTACCGCAGCCCGACACCGCTTTCAAGCGATTACGCCCAGACGGTGAATACGCAACAACTGATCGACCTGTTGCAGCAAACACCCAAGCCGGCGCTGCTGGATGTACAGCCAATTCCCTGGAATGGGGTGTTCATTGAAAAACAACCCCGCATGCATCTGCCCGGCAGTATGTGGTTGCCTAATGTTGGCCAGGGTGAGCCTGAAGAGCGCTGGCTTATCTATTACCAGAAAAACCTGAATAAATTACTGAAGGGTAACAAAAATGACCCGCTGGTAATTTACTGTACCGCTGATTGCTGGATGTCCTGGAATGCCGTAAAACGGGCGGCTTCATGGGGCTACAGCAATCTATATTGGTTCAGAAATGGCACGGACGGCTGGATTGAACATGACCAGCCACTAGAACAGGGAAAGCCAGAACCCTTCCCACCCTGACGATTTAAAGGTAATGTCAGTGTTTCAAGGGGTTACGGCTCTGAGAATGACAAAACAGCCACAGGCAAGCATAATTAGGCTGTATTACAAAAACCTGCTGGAGAGAGATCGTGTATAAAATCCTCATAGCCGATGATCATCCGCTGTTTCGTGAAGCAATTATCAACGTTATCCAAAACAGTTTTCCAGGCTGTGAGACACTGGACGCAGAAGATCTCGAAAGCGCTCTGGCCATTGCCCAGCAGGAAGAAGAGCTTGATCTGATCCTGCTGGACCTCAACATGCCCGGCATGAACGGCCTGAACGGCCTGATCACCCTGCGCAATGATATGCCGACGGTGCCGGTAGTGATTGTTTCTGCCGAAGAAGACAAGCAGATCGTACTGCAAGCCATTACCTACGGTGCTGTTGGCTTTATTACCAAGTCCTCTCCACGCGAACAGATGACAGAAGCGCTGGAACAGATTCTGGCCGGTAACGTTTATCTTCCCTCGGACATCATTCGCGCCAGCCAGGTTGATAGCCGTCGCACTCAGCGCAAGGATGACAATCAGATCCCTCCAGAGCTACTCTCCTCTCTGACCCGTCGACAGCTGCTGGTACTTGAGCGCATGTCCAAGGGCGAGTCCAACAAACAGATTGCTTACAACCTGAACATTGCTGAAACTACGGTCAAGGCGCACGTCTCTGCTATCCTGCGCAAACTGGGCGTTCACAACCGCATTCAGGCAGTCCTGTCAGCCGGTAATATCGACTTCAACGAATACCTTAAACGCTGATTAGCACACAAAAAAACCGGGCAGTGCCCGGTTTTTTTTGGTTCGCAAATTAACGGTTGAAGCTTTTTTCCAGCATATGCGTCATGGTGGTTTTCAGCTTGAGCGGCTTAACCGGCTTGTTGATCATCAGGAAACCCAGGTCGCGAATCTCCTGATTTAACTCAAGACTGTAATTCGCCGTAATCATCAGTACCGGCAGGTGATCGCCAATCTCGCCCTGCACTTCCCGCGCAGCATCAAGACCATTCTCACCGTCATCCAGATGATAATCTGCAATCAGCAGATCAACCGGATCCTCGGCAAAGTCAACTTTGCTGCGCAGATCCTCAACCGACAAAGCAGTCACTACATTACAGCCCCAGCCTTCAAGCAAAACGCGCATGCCATCACAGATCGCCTGATCATTATCAATCAGCCAGATATTGGCATTCACCAGATGCTCTGCAAGGACTGGCATACGCGGCCCCATCGGCACTGACGGCATAAGCTCGCCGCCCATCGGGACCTCAACCGAGAACATGGATCCCTTACCCTCAATAGAACGAACGGTAATGTTATGGCCCAGTACCCTGGAGATCTTATCGACAATCGCCAGACCCAGCCCCAGACCTTTATCCTGGCCATGCTGAGGTTTTTTAAGGCGCTTAAACTCCTGGAATATCTCAGTCAGTTTTTCCTGCGGAATGCCTGGACCGGTATCCCATACCTGAATAGAAAGCACCCCAGGACGGCGGCGACAACCCAGCAAAATCCGGCCCTCCTGGGTATAACGCATCGCATTGGTCAGGAAGTTACGCAGAATACGCGCCAGTAACTGAGAGTCAGACTTAACAACACAACTGCTACCGACATAATGGAATTTAAGCCCTTCCGCACCCGACAGCCGACTGAACTCTGACGCCATCGTATCCAGCAATCGCTGCACACTGAAGGGCACGATATCCGCTTTTACGACACCGGCATCCAGTTTCGAAATATCCACCAGCGTTCGCAGCAGAGACTCCACATCATCCAGTGAGTTTGAAACCGACTGCACCAGAGGTTCAGCGGTATTTGTGCGCAACTTATCGTGTAATGCAGCCGAAAACAGACGTGCTGCATTCAAAGGCTGCAGCAGGTCGTGACTCACCGCCGCCAGGAATTTGGTCTTGGAGAGGTTGGCAACCTCAGCCTCTTGTTTTGCCTCACGCAGTCGCGCTTCCACTTCGGCACGCTCTTCGATTTCAGAGCGCAGCTGATCATTCAGTGATTGCAGCTCTGCGGTACGCTCCTCTACTCGTTGCTCCAGCAACTGGTGGGACAATTTAAGGGCTTCAGCAGAACGGCGTCGTTCTGTGATATCCCTGATCATAACGAAGAAGCCGTCAGATTCGCCCTGGGCACTCACGTTGGCAACGTAGGATTTGAGCATATAACGCTGCTCTCCACGGGCATTACTCTGCCAGACCTCAAAGGTCTGACTCTCACCGGCAAGGGCTTTTTCTACGTAAGGTGCCAGTTGGGCATATTGCGCATCATCATAGGCATCATGGATGCTTTTACCATTCAGCGCGCCACGTGGCAGACCAAACCATTCGTCATACACTTTATTAGTGAAGCGATAGACAAGATCCGCACTCAGATACGCAATCATCGCCGGAACGTTATCGGTAATCAGGCGTATCCACTGCTCACTTTCACGCAGCGTTTCTGCGTAACGGTGTCGTTCAGTAATATCGGTATAGGTGTTTACAAAGCCACCCTCAGGCATTGGATGGGTTCTGACCTCCACTACCTGCCCTTTCTCACTGCGCTGTTCAGAGGCCAGTACTTCACCCTGCTGAGCAGCCGTCAGCGCATGCTGCAAAATGGTGTGGTTATCCAACATCAGGGCTGCGAACGGAGGACTGTTATCCAGCTGATCGCGAGGCACCCCGGTCAGCTCAATGAAACGATCATTCCACAGCTCTACCGTTCCTTCCGGATTGATCAGCACGACACCTTGCGACAGGTTATCGACGGTTCTCTGCAGCAGCTTGGTTTTCTCAGCCAGGGCATATTCACGTTGTGCCGTTTCACTGGCTTTGAGTGCGGTGATATCGGTATAGAGAATGACCAGGCCCTGATCCTGAGTCTGACGTTCACTCATCTGCACCCAACGGCCATCCGCAAGACGATAAACTTTACTGGCACCGTCAGTCGCCGGGTACTCCTCGACTATCAGCCCGCTCTCTTTTGCAAGGCGGGAAATATCCTGAATTGTGGTACCGGTTTTGATCGCCAACCCGGTGGGACGCCAAACGTCCGCAAACTTACTGTTAAACAGAATGATGCGGCGCTGATCATCGAACAACACAAAGGCATCGGAGATACTTTCAATCGCGTCTACCAGGCGCTGATTTGCCAGTGCAGCCTGCTGATTCGCACTTTTGAGGGCGTAGTGGCTGGTTTTCAGCTCTGACAGTACATGGTTCAGAGCATCGGTACGCTCTCGCACCTGCTCGGCGAGGATCACCGAGTGCTCAAACGCGGAATAAGGGTTTGTTCCCTGTGAACTGCTGGAGGATTCAACACGCTCAATCAACACCTTATTGATTTTGAGCAGTTTGGCATTTTCCTCTTCTAATGCTTTGAGGCGCTGCTGTAACGCCTCCTGAAACTGATCAGTCATGACGACGTTTTCCAATGGCCACTCCGGTGAATGTCTGATTGATGTGCATACCCGCCAGCTGCTCCCCGTAGGTATTGAAGCCGATCACACGGTTACGCACGTAGACCTCACAAACATCCCGATTGAATCCGCCCAGCTGGGCCTCCAGCCTGCGCAAAAAACAATCACAGCCAATAATAATCTGTGGTTCGCCGATCTTTTCCCTGATCTCCACCAACTTCTGCTCCAGATTTTCCAGCATGTCTCGAGGTTCCATGACTGTCAGTACAATGCCATTCTCGACCGCGCAGTAAAATTTAAGACTGAGATCATCCCCCACCTGCTGAATCGAGCGTCCAAAATAGTCATCACTCAACTTAACGGCCAGTGGGTGTAAGGCAAACATATCCGGGGTGAGCTGATCCAGCTCCAGGCCCGTCACCCGGGCATATTCCACTGCAGCGGGTTCTGCATTCAACTCAAAAACACACCGACTGGTGGCATCCGCTCTGGTCACCACCAGCTTTTCAGGAAGACGTTGCAGGTGATGGGTGCTGAACACTTCAAATTCAAAGCAGGTATTCACCAGCATCACTACCGCTGCGTCGGTATGAAAGGCACCATTAAAGAAAACATGGGTTTTTGCCAGATGGACATCATCCCCGGCCGAACCACCAAAGTTAGGAATACTGCCCAGGGCTGAATTCAGATTCATCAGCACCATCTCTTCCTGTATTGATAAGCCGTCCAGCAGGGTCAGCGCAAAGGTGTTGCCTTTTATAGCCGCCACTTCATGTTCATTGCAGCTATGAATTAACTGATCTACCAGTGTTTGAGCATCCGTCAGACTGAAATCATCCAGACACTCAATTGACGCAGCCTCAATTGCAAAATCAGCACGATCAAAACCAATTGCAGTAATACAGCCCTGACCATAACCATCCGGCGTAATCTCCCCTGCCGTAGTACAGCCAACCACCACCATATCGGTAAATTCTGCATTGATCGCATCAGCAAGAGCAGGAAGATCATATTCCGCGGAGCAGAAAAACAGCACAAAAGCGATGCCCGGATCAGTGAACTGCATATGCAATTCTTTTGCTGCCACATCAGGAATACGACTGTAAGAAACAACAGACTTGATTGAGTGGGGGTTATTCACGGCTGGAACTCCGTTTTTTTAATTATTGTTTCAGGCATATCACGTTGCGGCCCGATCTACGCAGTGCCTTAGCATACCACTGCTTTATTGATGAACGGCAACACTTCAGCTCGGTTATATTTCAGACTTTTTCCAACACACTTAGTAAAGGCTAAATTCGTTTTTAACTAAAAATGAACTTTAAAATGCTTACCTTGTCATCTTAAAACAGGTATAAATAGCGCCCCTACCCCATTTGGTGCACTGCACCAAAATACAGCACTTTGGTATCAGTACCAGTACTAGTCACGCCCGACTAATACCTTTCATTATTTCTCTCTAATACAAAACGCCTTAAAGTCTTGTAAACCCAAGGTTTAATCAAATGCCTACTCTGGCTGAATACTTGATTTTGCGTGGGTTTTTGATAATCGACTCCGAACGTTAACAACAAAACCGAACTAATCGGGGGCGACATGAAAAATAACAAGGCTAAATTGCTAGCTGCTGCAGTTGCTATGGGCATCTCTGCTCAGGCAAGCGCTGCAATCGAACTATACAACACCGAAGGCACCACCTTCTCTGTAGACGGTTACTTCAACACTTTCTATGTACATTCAAGCGTTGACGGCGGCCCACAGGGCGACAACGACCAGTCTCGTGTAAAAATGGGCTTCCTGCCAAACTACATCGGTTTTAACTTCAGCAAGAAAATTGACGACCTGACTGTTGGTGGTCGTTCATCTTTCTGGGTTACTATTAACGATTCTGACGCGACTCGTGCGGGTGAAGCTGGCCGCGGCGATAGCCTGGGTACTGATTCCGGTATCGACGTTCGTCAGTTCTACGCAACTGTAGACGGTTCTTTCGGTCAGATTCTGATCGGTAAAGACTTCGGCCTGTTTAACCGCGCTGTAATCCTGGGCGACGAACTGCTGATCGGTTACGGCCAGTCTTCTGACACCTTGGGTCTGGTAGACGGCGGAAACGTATCTTTCGGTAACATCGCTACCGGTTACACTTATCCGTTCCCGAAAGCCCAGATCACTTACCGCACCCCTGCGACTAACGGCTTCCAGTTGGCTGTTGGTCTGATGGACCCTAACAAGAGCGATGTTAATTCTGAAGAAACTGCTCCACGTTTCGAAGCAGAAGTAACTTACGCTGGTGAGATGTTCTCTGCCAACATCAGTACTCTGTATCAGTCTTCTGACTCCACTACTGGCGGTGAAGATGTAGACACTACCGGTGTTGCTGGTGGCGTTAAATTCAAAGCTGCTGGTTTTGCACTGGGCCTGTCTGCATTTAGCGGCGAAGGCATGGGTACCCTTGCTGGCCTGGATACTCTGACTCTGTCTGAAGACAATGAAGTTGAAGGTTACCTGGTACAGGCTTCTTACACAGCTGGCGCTACTCGTTTCGTAGTTTCCTACGGCAACTCCGAAAGCGATGCTGATCCATTGCTGGCGGGTGCTGATGCTGAAACCGAAAATACCGCATTTGGTATCTTCCACTCAGTTAACAGCAACCTGATCCTGATCGGCGAGTACAACATGACTGAAGTTGAAGTCAATGGTGCCGAGTTCGAAGAGAACGATACTATCGCACTGGGTGCTGTAGTACTGTTCTAATCAGTTTCACTTAGAAAGCTGATAGTTGGCCGCGCGCTGCCCCCCTTCGCAGCGACGCGGTCTTCTTTTTTTGTAGCACTCACTTCCTCTGCGATTTCTTATCAATCCAGCCTGTCTTATAAAGCGTGTCGTGATTGATGGGTTTTACCCTTAGCATTGAACACTGACTCATTCTCTCTTCCTGATCCCACCCTCTTTTTTACCACCTCATTTTTCACCACTTTATTTTGCTTAAAAGCGAAACCTTATCTGATTACAGCTATACCTGAATAACAGCCAGTCATAACAATAAGCAGCGGTAGCGGCAGTGGCAGTGGTAAAAGTAGAAACAGAATAATCAGGACAAAAAAAAGCCTGCAATGCAGGCTGTAATATGACGGTTAGAGCTCTTAGATAGATAACTCAAGTGCCAGAGTGGATATCATATGGGCTGGCTGACCCATATGCTCTAATTGTTAAATATGTTACGGCTGAATACGACGCTGCTTGCGAGTGAATTGACCTTATACTTTAGGTCTTAAGCCAAGGACTGAGCCAATTAGTCAGTCAGCACAGGGTCAGCGCAACTGAAAATTAACCGGCACTTCCACCCATGAAGCCACGGGTTTGCCATCCAGCAGGGTTGGCTTAAACAGCCATTTTTCCACGGCCTCCAGCGCTGCCTGATCAAGAATCTCATGGCCACTGCTGCGGTGTACCAGTACCTGCTGGTTAAGACCCTCTGCACTGACCAGCACTCTTAGCAGCACCTCACCTTCAAGCTTACGCCTCAGAGCCTTGCGCGGGTATTCAGGCGCTCTGGGCGATTCTCGATACTGCGGTGAACGCACAACCTCCCTTAGAACGCCTTTAACTAAGGGAGAGGGCCTCTCTATCACCGGTTTGGGCTCCGGCTTTGATTCCGGTTTAGGCTCCGGTTTAGGTTCCGGTTTAGGTTCCGGTTTAGGTTCCGGTTTAGGTTCCGGTTTAGGCTCCGGTTTAGGCTCGGGTTTAGGCTCGGGTTTAGGCTCGGGTTTAGGCTCGGGTTTAGGCTCGGGTTTAGGCTCGGGTTTAGGCTCGGGTTTAGGCTCTTCTATCACCGGCTCAGGAGCAACCTCCTGCTGACGCAGAGTAACATCAACAGTGTACGTGATGATTTCAGGGATGACGGGAGGAATGCTTGGCGTATTAATCCAGTAATACGCCAGAACGGAATGTGCCAGCAACGACAACGTCATTGCTGGCACAAAATTTACTGCAGGTAAAAAGCTGCGTGTCATTCAGATCAGACCCACAGCTTTTTGGCATGAATCAGAAGCGGACCCGCATGCCAACCACACCTGAACGTGGCTTACCGGGGCCAACGAAACGGACTTCATCGTCAAAGTCATCTCCAAGCACTTCTTCCGCTTCGCCATAGACACCAAAGGTTTCATACTCTTTATCAAACAGGTTGTCGATCTTAGCAAAAAACTCAACATTTTCAGAGGCTTTATAGAGACCTCTTAGATTAACAACAGCAAATCCATCCAGCTTGTCGTCATCATTGGACTCGTCACCCCGGAAATACTGACTGCTCTGATAAGAGACTTCCAGCCCCAGGTCAAATGCGGGCGTCACATTCCAGTCTGCAACCAGCTTTACCACATGTTGCGGCAAGCCCGGAATATCATCACCACGCTCAACCTGACGGTCTCCACCCTGTGGATGGTTAGGGCTAAAACTGACATAAGGCGTGCGGAAGGTCGCCTCCAGCCAGGTATATGAAACCCCAAGCGTCACTTTTTCGTATTGCTTCTGCGCTCCCAATTCCAGACCTAAACGGCGGGTTTTACCCACATTGGCAAAGTAACCTTCTGATGGGCTATCACCTGCCTGCTGGAAAATAATGTCATCGTGGTTAATGGTGTGGAAAACACCCGCATTCCACTGATAGTCAGAACCGTTGCCACGTACACCAAACTCAACTGTTTTGGCGACAACCTGCTTTAACGGTGGATCTGATACAAAACCATTTGGTAACTTACATGGGTCATCCGGATCCGCACAGCTCAGCTCAGCCGGAGTTGGTGCACGGGAAGCCTCACTGTAACTGGCATACCAAGAACGCTCATCCGTGGGGTGCCAGGCCAGACCGACAGCCGGATTAAAGCGGTTGAAGCTGTGACTGCCATCCAACGAGCCTTCACCATCTTCAATCAGATCTTCCATCTTCACGCGAGTACGGTTGTAACGGCCTGCAACTGTAAGATCCAGTTCATCGTTCAGAGCCAGCGTGTCGGTAAAGAACAAACCAAAATTAAATTGTTTGGCATGTAGTCGAACCTGTGACTCCGCGTCGTACAGACCAATACCGGTCACGCCTCGGTCGTCAGTAATCACATCGTTACGGAGTTCAGCAAACTGGGTATCAGAACGGAACTTAATATCAGCCGCATCATAGTTAAAACCGACGGTCAGCTGATTTTCACGATCAAACATATCCCCAAGGAAGGTCAACTGCGAAGCCAGACCCAAACTCCGCTGCTTGGTTTCTGAGGTGTTCAGGGTACCGTCAAGTTCATCAGGATCCAGTGAGGGGTCAATTTCCTCAAGCGTCATACCTTCGTAACCAACAAAGGTTACTGGCTCCAGTGACATCGGATCATCTTCATCCCCTTCACACAGGGTCTCCAAGCCACCGTCATCACACTCTTCGTAGTCACTGTCATCGCCATTGAGGGTGTTGATCTTGTTCTTGCGGTAATACACATTACCACTCCACTGAACATCATCAGACACCCAGGTATCGCCCGACAGCGCGAACAGGTTCATCTGCGTTTCAGTACGATCCGGCTGAGTGTAGATGGATTCGCGCCCCTGAGTATCAAGCAGCAGTTCAGGTGCAGCGCCATTACCGATCAGCTCGTTATCATTGGCCGCCATGGTCAGCTCTAATGAACTGTCCTCACCACGCCAGCTCAGATTTGCCAGCCCCTGCCTTACTTCGCTGGGTGAATGATCACGCCAGCCGTCCTCTTCGTAATAATTGCCAATCACGTAATAACCGAACTGACCGTCATTACCCCCCGTCTGGGCCTCAAGGTTGAATCGGCCATCATCGCCAATCGATGTTTCAATCTGACTGCCCGGGTGATCAAAACCATTTTTAACCCGAATTGAGAGCGCGCCACCCAGAGTATTCTGACCAAACACAGGATTGGAACCCGCAAACAGGTTAATAGAGTCGATCGCACCTTCCGGCAAAAGATCCCAGTTAACCGTATCACCGAATGGCTCATTAAACCGGACACCATTCACATAGACAGAGAGTCCCTGCGGCAAACCTAAAAGAGGTGAGGCAGTAAAACCACGGTACTGTACGTCAGGCTGATAAGGGTTACTGACCGCTTCGTTGATCGTAACACTCGAGAAGTTGGCACGCAGGTGCTCAGCAAGGTTCAACGCCTGGCTTTTTTCAATCGCCTCATTATTGGCTGTCTGAACCGCCGCCGCGACCCGTTTCTTTTCCAGTCCGGCACCATGCAAAGGCGTGGTACCAATAACTGTTACACCCTGAAGTCGGGTCACTTCTTCAGCATAAAGACCCGGACTCATAACCAAACAACCTGCCAGCAGGGGCAGTAACACATTCCTGTTGTGATTCATTTTCAATCCGCTAATTTTTATTAGGCTTTTATGTATTGCCATAATCTTGGCATGTTAATGATTTTGTAACTTTTTGAGGAGATGTGAACTTCTGCAGGAGTAGCAAAAACAACTCTATCCTTCCCAGCCAATTTCGGGAATTTTTCCCAATAAATCATGGCTCCATTAGCGACTGATAAAACTGTAATTCAGTTTGTAACACCCGTATCTGGTTATCCAGTTGTCGGAAGCCATGCGCTTCCTCAGAAAAATAAACCGCCTCAACACGCAGACCAGATGCTCTAAGTGAATCCACCATGGATCGGGTTTGTTCCGGCACCACGACCCGATCGAGTTCCCCCTGAAAGAAAATCACAGGCGCGGAAATTTGAGCGATTTTGTTGATTGGCGCTACCGCGTCGTAACGTTCAGGCTCCTTAGCAGGATCAGCGATCAACCAGTCCAGATAATGCGATTCAAACTTATGAGTGGCCTGCCCCAGTGCCATTGGATCTGTTACACCGTAGAGACTGGCACCACCTGCAAAGCAGTCAAGATCGGCAAGGGCGTTAAGCGCACTGAAGCCACCGGAACTGTTCCCCCTGATAAAGACGGCTGCAGGGTTTATTCGATCCAACCGGGCAAGCTCCTGTACTGCCAGATCAATATCTTCAATTTCAACCCGCCCCCAGCTACCGGCCAGTGCCAATCGATAATCGCGACCATAATTGCTGCTGCCCTGGTAGTTGAGATCAAGCACCGCAAAACCACGCTGAGTCCAGTACTGTAACTTGAGATTCAATACAGGATAGGTTGCGGCGGTAGGGCCCCCATGCAGAAACACAACCAAAGGCGGCGCCCTATCAGACTCAGGATATGCGCTGTTCTGCGGCGGATAGAAATAACCGTAACAGGCATGTTGTTTTGTTTTAAAACAGATCGCTTCGGGCACAGCGCACTCAGCAACAGGCAAGGGATACTCACCCCCGACCAGAAGTTTCAACTCGCCCTTCTCATTCAACAGCGCTACCGCTGGCAAACGATCCTCAGCGGCGACAATCAGCAACACCTGATCACCAGAAACAGCTAGATTACGTATCTGGTTAAAGCCCTCGAGGAGGATTGGTGACTGATCGACCGAAAGTTCAACTGACTGATGCTTAAGCGCAAGGCTAACCCAGCTACCATCGTTGCGCTGGCCGAAGTGCCGCAAGCCCCCTTGCCAAGGCGCATTAATACAATCTGCCGCCGTCTTGATCAGCGGTGTATCAACAATTCGATCAGCATCTATGGTGTGGATCTGCCAAAATCCGCTCTGATCACTGACTAAATACAACCGGTTATCCGATGCAAAATAGGGCTGAGATAGTGCAACATCGTTGCATTGACCACTCACTTCGTTAATCGAGCCTATAGCGCCAGACTCAGATACATCTGCAGCAAAACAGCGAGTTTTCAGCCAGGGTTGATAGGGGTGATCCCAACTTATAAATGCGATCTGGCTGGCATCGTCTGACAGGGTTGGATAAGCATAAAAATCATGACCCGCATGCAGGACAGTGACACTGCCTGTTTCCAGACAAACAGAGATCAGGCGGTTTTCAACTTCAGTGGAATGATGAAGTTCTTCAATGCAGATAAGCCGATTTCGTACCGGGTCATAAACGGGCTCAATAAACCGGCTAGCTGGAGCGTTCGTCAGCGCAACCGGTGCTTCTACTACAAGCCCGGTGACTTGAGTATAAAGCTGCTGGTCATCAGCATTCACAAAAGCCAATCGGTCATGGCTGATAAAACACCAGGCCTGCCCGCCATATTCATGGACTTTGCTTCGAACACTGAAACCTTCTGGGGTCAGGTACTGCACCTGATCATTCTGATACCGACACAGAGTGTTTACACCGCCACGTTCTGGCAGAGTCGCAACCCAGTATGGGACACCTTGCGGACTGATCAGCGGCTGAGAAAATTCAACCGAAGCAGCAACAGCGGTGAGCTCGTCCAGTGCGGACTGCCAGAAACCATGTTGTTGAATAGAGTCAGTCATCTGGCATGCATTAGAAAAGGCGGGCTTTAACGCCCGCCAGAGTTAGCCTTTTGCAATGATGCGGGAGTTTTTCTCATTGCGGTAAACAAACTGTTCTGGATTGTTTACCACATGCTCAGCATTTTCCCGCGCCTGAACTATCAGATCGTGATGGGGTGACTTACCACAAACAGGGTCCGCATTATGCGCATCGCCCGTTAGCATATAGGCCTGACAATGACAGCCACCCAGATCTTTCTCGCGCTCATCACAGCTGCGACAAGGCTCTTTCATCCAGTCCAGACCACGGAAATGATTAAACCCAGGACTGTCATCCCAGATCTGCTGCAGTGTCATCTCACGCACATTTGGGAACTCGATCGGCAACATCCGCGCGCTATGGCAAGGCAGTGCTTTGCCATCCGGTGTCACAGTGAGAAACACTTCACCCCAACCATTCATGCAACGTTTTGGACGTTCTTCATAATAATCAGGCGTAACGAAGATCAGCTTGATCGGGTTGCCGGCAGCGGCGAGCTTTTCACGGTATTCATTGGTAATTCGCTCAGCACGTTCCAGTTGCGCCCGGGTCGGCAGCAGCTGCTCAACATTTTCATACGCCCAGCCGTAGTACTGACAGGTAGCGAGCTCAACGTAATCAGCTTCAAGCTCAACACAGAGTTCGATAATACGGTCAATGCGATCAATATTGTGCCGATGGGTGACAAAGTTAAGCACCATCGGGTAACCCTGCGCTTTTACTTCACGCGCCATCTTCAGCTTCTGCTGGAACGCCTTTTCCGAGCCGGAAAGCATGCTGTTGACGGACTCATCACTGGCCTGAAAACTGACCTGAATATGATCCAAGCCCGCCTGATGGAACTCGGCCATCTTACGTTCGTTCAGCCCAACACCGGATGTGATCAGGTTGGTGTAATAGCCCATTTCATGGGCACCACCAATCAGCTGAATCAAGTCCTGACGTACCAGCGGCTCACCACCGGAAAAACCAAGCTGGACTGCTCCGAGATCACGACCCTGTTGGAACACATCAAGCCATTCCTGGGTTGTCAGTTCGCCGGCAAAATCAGCAAAATCCAAGGGATTTGAGCAATAAGGACACTGCAGCGGACATTTATATGTCAGCTCAGCCAGCAACCATAAAGGCTTGCCATGGGTTTTAGTCGATTCAACTGCACCCAGATTGGGCTGGGTGGGTTGACCGTTACAGGGTGATCCAGTGTTGCTCATGGGCATCCCCCAAGAAATCGATAATGTCTGCACTGATATCACCCGCATCAGCAAACTTAGCCTGCAACAACGCGGTTATTTCAGAGACATTTCGTTGACCGTCAACCAGCGCAAGAATTTCACCCGCAGGTCCATTCAGCTGGATCATGCCTTCCGGGTATAACAGCACATAACAATCCTGCGCTTTCTCCCACTGGAAACGGAACATTTTGTTAAGTGCCGGAATTGAATCCGGCACAATCTCAGTCTGTGACGACATTAAAACAGACCTCGGTGATACACTTTTTCATCGGTGACGGTGTGGAATGGAGGACGATTCAGCTCATACGCCATCGTCATTGCATCCAGCATACTCCAGAGCACATCCAGCTTGAACTGGAGAATCTGCAACATGCGTTCCTGCTGTTCACGGGTGGTATAGAAATCCAGCGTGATATCCAGACCGTGTTTCACATCACGTCGAGCTTCGGTCAGACGGTTACGAAAATACTGATAACCCTCTTCCTTGATCCACGGATAGTGAGATGGCCAGCTATCCAGGCGGTTCTGATGAATGGTTGGCGCAAACAGCTCAGTCAGTGAAGAACTGGCCGCTTCCTGCCAGGTAGCACGACGAGCAAAATTGACGTATGCATCAACCGCAAAGCGTACACCCGGTAGCACATGCTCTTGCGACAGGATCTCCTCACGGGTCAAACCCACCGCTTCTCCGAGCTGCAGCCAGGCCTCAATACCACCGACAGCACCATCATATCCATCGTGATCAAGAATGCGCTGTATCCAGTGACGACGAACATCACGGTCCGGGCAATTCGCCATGATAGCGGCATCTTTTACCGGAATGCTGATCTGGTAATAGAAACGGTTGGCGACCCAGCCACGAATTTGTTCCGGGGTACATTTACCCTCGTACATAGCGATGTGATATGGGTGCTGAGTATGATAAAACGCGCCTTTCGCACGCAATGCAGCTTCAAACTCTTCCCGTGACATCGGGGCGCGATCATCGGTTTTGCAATTCATTATTCTGATAGCCTCTATGCAATAACCCTAGTTAGCAGACTGACAGGCGCGCTCAAAGTTCGATGGACATACCATCATAAGCGACATCAATCTGATGCCTGGCAAGTTCAGCGCGTTGCTCTGAGTCTTCATCCAGAATCGGGTTGGTGTTGTTAATGTGGATCAGCACCTTACGTGGTTTTTCCAACGTATCCAGGTACTCAATCATGCCACCCTTTCCTGACTGCGGCAGATGCCCCATAGCTACCCCCAGCTTGTCACCAACACCGGTAACAATCAGTTCATCCTCCTGCCAGATGGTGCCATCCACCAGCAGCAGATCGGAGTCTTCCATAACGGGGCGCAGATGCGGTTCAATCTGACCTAGGCCAGGTGCATAGAACAGTTTTTTGCCGGTCCGGGTATCTTCGATTTGGATACCGATATTATCGCCCGGATGCGGATCATTACGATGCGGTGAGTACGGTGGTGCACTGCTTAGCAGCGGCACCGCCGTCAATTTAAGCTCAGGAACCTGAGGGATCACAAAACTGTTGTCAGCCTGTCCCACAGGAATTCGATTAACGTGATTTCCACCATTCCAGTGCTTCAGCATGTTGAAGACAGGGAAACCCGTGGATAGATCCTGCTCAACCATCTCAGTGCACCAGATATTATGCGGGCACCCTTCACGCAGCATCAGCAGACCTGTGGTGTGGTCAATCTGGCTGTCCATGAACACGATGGCAGAAATACCGGTATCACGTATTGAGCGCGCTGGCTGCATAGGCGAAAAATTTGCCAGCTGCTCACGGATATCCGGTGAAGTATTAAAGAGAATCCAGTGCTCGCCGTCAGCGCTCACAGTGATTGAAGACTGGGTACGGGGTTTGGCATTGATGGTACCGGCACGAACGCCAGCACAATTGCGGCAGTTACAATTCCACTGAGGAAAACCACCACCAGCCGCGGAACCTAAAACTTGTACTTTCATGTTTACGGTATCTGGTTATCTGTCTTATGGAAGGAGCATTCAGAGCTGAAGATTAGAAAAATAAAGGCTCTGACATAAATTACCCCGGCGTACCGGGGTAATTAGGACATACGCGGAAAATCTGGCGTATTAACGGTTAGCGAAGTACATAGTAACTTCGAAGCCGATACGCAGATCTTGGTAAGCAGGCTTAGTCCACATAGCTATTTCCTCTTTTTGTTATTGAAAGACAACCTTTAGGTTGAATCATAGAAAAATGACCCCGCCGGCTAACATGGTACTTTGGGACGAAAAGCATAATCTTTTGGTTAAGATCGCTTCCCGGGAAATTTTCCCGACCTTTCGCATAAGCGAAACCCAGGTACGGCGCGGCCTTGAGCTGAGTTGAACATAACATCTCAGACTCACAATATCTATCATCTATGAACTATTTTTTTACGCAATATAAGATTTTCAATCGGCACTATAGTTTCATTAAATCCAGAATCCGCAGCAACAAAGTAGAGACAGTGTTCACTCCAGTTACCTGCCAGAACTTTCTCGCAAACAAAAAAAGGCAATCCGAAGATCGCCTGCACAGGGCCAAGGGGTAATGAAATTCGGTCTTAAGCGTTACATACCAGACCGTTATTTGACATAATTTCTTCAATTTCCGGCAGGCTGGCCGGATCATCAATCGTAGACGGTACAGTGTAGGCCTGACCGTCGGCTATCTGGCGCAGCAATTTACGCAGGATTTTGCCGGAACGGGTTTTCGGCAGACGCTGCACAACGATGGCACGCTTGAAGCACGCTACCGCACCGATCTCACCTCGCACCATGGCTACCAGCTCCGCCTGCAACTGAGCTTCATCAATATCCACACCGTCTTTAAGCAGAACCAGGCCAATTGGCTCCTGACCCTTCAACGGATCATTGATACCAATCACCGCGCACTCTGCAACCGCAGAATGGCCCGCCACAATCTCTTCCATTTCGCCGGTAGACAGTCGATGACCCGCTACATTGATTACGTCATCGGTACGCCCCATGATAAAGACGTAACCGTCTTCATCCTTGTAACCACCATCACCTGAGCTGTAGTAACCCGGAAACTCGGTTAGGTAGCCGGTACGGAAGCGCTCAAAGTCACCCCAGACGGTAGGCAAACAGCTTGGCGGTAATGGCAACTTGATCGCAATTGCACCCTGCTCACCCGGTGGCAGCTGGTTGCCTTCTGTATCCAGTATCTGCACGTTGAAACCGGTGACAGGCACTGTCGCCGATCCCGCTTTTGGCGGCAGCGTTTCAATACCGGTCATATTGCCGCAGATCGCCCAACCCGTTTCGGTCTGCCACCAGTGATCGATAACCGGCTTACCGGTTTTCTCAATGGTCCAGTGATAGGTTGGCGGATCCAGTCGCTCACCTGCCATAAAGATGGCATCCAGAGATGACAGATCATAATTAGCCAGCAGAGATGCTTCCGGATCTTCTTTTTTGATCGCACGGAACGCGGTGGGCGCAGCAAACAGCACCTTAGCTTTATATTCCTCACACACACGCCAGAAGGCACCTGCATCCGGTGTACGTACCGGTTTGCCTTCATAAACGATCGTGGTACAGCCCGCCAGCAGCGGTCCATAGACAATATAGGAGTGCCCCACAACCCAACCTACGTCAGACGCAGCCCAGAATACATCACCAGGTTTTACGTTGTAGATCGACTGCATGGAGTACTTCATGGCAACAGCATGGCCACCGTTATCACGCACCACACCCTTGGGTTTACCGGTTGTGCCAGAGGTATAAAGGATATAAAGCGGATCTGTACCTTTAACCGGCACGCAATCAGCCGGTTCGGCAGCAGCAACAGCTTCATTCCAGTCCAGATCACGACCCGGTATCAATTCAGCTTTGGCCTGAGGGCGCTGCAGTACAACCACACTGTTTGGCTTGTGGGCCGATTTTTCGATCGCGTTATCAAGCATCGGCTTGTATTCAATCACTTTGGCAATTTCGATACCGCAGGATGCCGTCACAATCACTTTAGGTTCAGCGTCATCGATACGTACTGCCAACTCGTGTGGCGCAAAACCACCAAATACAACAGAGTGGATTGCACCCAGACGAGCAACCGCCAGCATCGCCACCAGCGCTTCAGGCACCATCGGCATATAGATAACCACCCGGTCACCTTTTTCAACGCCCTGTGCTTTCAATACACCAGCGAACTTCGCAACATCATCGCGCAGTTCACGGTAGGTAATTTTGCGTTTCTGATTCGTAACCGGTGAGTCGTAAATGATCGCCAGATTGTCGGCCAGACCATTCTCTACGTGATAGTCCAGTGCCAGATAGGCTGTATTCAGCTCTCCGTCAGCAAACCAACGATAGATGCCATTTTCATCTGTGGACAGGATCTGCTCCGGCTTTTTAAACCAAGCAAGCGCCTCGGCTTTTTCACCCCAGAACAACTCGGGGGTTTCAATGGATCGTGAATACTCTGCTTGATAGGACATGTGCTTAGGCCCTTTGATTCTTATGGTTAACTAAGGCAGGAAGCTATAATTATTGTAGACACTTCCAGGATGTGCCCACACTTTAGCTGAGTTTAAGCGCGAATAAACTACTACATAAGGCGTAATAGTCGCGATAAAAGTGCACATATTAGCCTTTCGTCCAAAAACAAAGCATCAATAATCACACACTTAAAATCAACATTGTCGACAATCTTAAAGTTAACTCACCATTCCCCTGTCACAACACACGTCTCTATGAAGCGACATCAGGAAAGCGATATACTGATTTGCCCGTTAGAGTTCATTTAGGGCGACAGCGCCGAAAATAACAGGCACTAAGGAATTCTGATGCACCCTGCTCATACTGAAGCCCCCCAGCCCCACCCGGTCATCCGCGAAGCGCAAAAACAGGATGCCGAATCACTCTGGATGCTTGAGCAGTCTGTATTCGAAATAGACCGACTCTCAAAACGTCGGATAAAGTTCTGGATCGAAGCTTCGCACCGGATATTCCTGGTCGCCGAACAACATCAGCAAATCTGCGGTTACGTCCTGGTCTTACTACACCGCGGTACCCGCCTGGCCCGACTTTACTCAGTTGCAGTCATACCCGAATACCGCAACAAAGGCATCGCAAAAGCGCTGCTCAACCAGGCCGAACACAAAGTTGCGGAACGAAATCGTTTTTTTATGCGGCTAGAGGTTGCGCGCAACAACCACCCCGCCCTGAGCCTCTATCAGCAGATAGGCTACAAAGTCTTTGGAGAGCTTGAGGATTATTATGAGGACCATCAGGACGCTCTTCGCATGCAGAAAAAGGTGCGCACCCTGTCTGAATCCCCCCTTCACAGAGCGATCCCCTGGTATCAGCAGACCACTGACTTCACCTGTGGCCCGGCATCATTAATGATGGCAATGGCCAGCCTGAGCAGCCAACCGACGATGAGCCAAGCCACCGAATTAGCAATCTGGCGTGAAGCAACCACGATTTTCATGACGTCTGGCCATGGTGGCTGCCATCCCATCGGCCTCGCTCTGGCTGCGCATCATCGAGACTTTAAAGCGGATGTATATCTGAATATAAAAGACACGCTTTTTGTGAACGGCGTACGCGACCCCGCTAAAAAAGAGATCATTCGCTCGGTTGACCAACAGTTTCACCTGGATGCCGCAGAGACAGGCGTCGCAATTCATTATCAGGACGTAACGCAAAACGATATTGCCAACTGGCTTGAGAACGATTGTGCCGTGATTATTCTGATCAGCACCTATCGGATGGATGGGCGCAAAGCACCCCATTGGGTAACCGTTTCAGGCTTTGACGAGAGCTGCCTGTATGTCCATGACCCTGACCCGGAGGAAGGCAAACAGGACGCTGTTGACTGTCAGTACATGCCTATAGCACGGGAAGATTTTGCTCGGATGTCGAGCTTTGGCGCGGAAAAATTACGTACCTGCGTGGTAATCTCAAAGCCGAAAAATAAAACGCACTCACTGAATTGAAGAACATTTTCTCTTTCGCGGCTTACTGAGCACCATTTTTATCACCGCCAGTCTGCCGCTGCTGCCACTCTTCCAGTGCTTCATAATAGGTATCCCAGACACAGGGTGAACAACCACTCTCGCAGCAGTCGTGATCGCCCGGCGGAGTCGGTTTTTTGTGCGCGTCTTGCACAGATTCAGTTCTGGAATCATCGGCCACAGCTACCTGAACCCGCACACCTTTAAATTCAGCCCACGAATCTGAACTCATACCCACACCTTTATTCTGAAAACACCTGACAAACCAAACACACTCTTTTAATCCACCAGCTGCAGACAACGATAGGCTGCACCCTCACCCTGGGCCAGCACCCGGGTCAACTCAGGCAACAGCTCAGACATAAATTCAAACAATTTCCAGGGCGGATTCACTACAATCATACCCGATCCGGTCATACCACGACCTTCAGTATCTGCTTTTACAGAAAGTTCAAACAATTGAATCTGCCCTATTCCACTCTCAAGCAGCGCTTTTTCAATTTGATCAATCCGAGACCGCTCAACCACCGGATACCAGATCGCGTACACCCCGGTTGCAAAACGCCGGTGCAACTGCTGCAGCGTTTTCACCACCCGATCATAATCTTCCTTTAGCTCATACGGGGGATCAATTAAGACCAGACCTCTGCGACTGACTGGAGGCACCTGCGCCAGCGCACCTTTAAAACCATCCGCCTGCTGGACGACAACCCGCGCATCCCCCGCAGCAAACTGCCTTAGGATATTTACTTCATTTGAGTGCAGCTCAAATAACCAGCTTCGATCCTGAGGACGCAGAAAATACTGCGCAAATGCCGGGGAACCGGGATAAAGCGTGGACTCTTCGGCATTAAAGGCGTCAATCGCTGCAAAATAGTCAGCCAACTGCGGGAATTGTGTCAGCGACAGACGCGCAACCCCATCCAGATATTCAGCCCTGCGGTTCTCAGAAGACTTAAGGGTATACAGCCCGCCACCGGCATGGGTATCAATATAATGGAAAGCTTTGTCTTTCTGCGTCAGGTAGTAAAGAATCTCAACCTCAACAATATGTTTCAGGACATCTGCAAAGTTGCCCGCATGATACGCATGTCGATAACTCAGCATGCAGCTCCTCCAATGACCCTAAAACCGGAAAGAATCGTAAAGGTGCGGATCATTCCACACCCTCAGGCCAAGGTCCATGACTTTGTTCAGACCACTTTAGACCAAAGTTAGAGCCCTATTGACCCTGTTATTTGTAGTAACTTGTAGTGAATTCCAGCCTACAATTGCCCAAAAGTGGCACAACACACCACTCCAAAGCGGTCAGAAGCGGAAAAAGTTGTAAAAACACAACAGATATTAGCCTTAAGTGCATAGTCCTGACGTATGACCATCGGGGCTTTTTCTGTATACTGATGCGCCGAAACACGACCATCTGGCTCGCTAAAGTAGAGACAGGCGACCAAAAGTTGCCTTGACCCGAGCCCTTGGCCTAACGCCATAAATTATTTGGGGAATACAATGACTACAAATAAGCAAACCATCTATTACACCCTGACCGACGAAGCTCCATCTCTCGCTACCTGCTCACTTCTGCCGATTGTACGCACCTTCACTTCCCGTGCTGACATCAATGTAACCATCACCGACATCTCTCTTGCAGGTCGCGTTCTTTCCGCATTCCCCGAAAACCTGAGCGATTCCCAGCGTGTTGAAGATGGTCTGGCGTTTCTGGGTGACCTGACTCAGGACCCGAATGCCAATATCGTAAAGTTGCCAAACATCAGTGCTTCTGTACCTCAGTTAAAAGCCTGTATCACCGAGCTTAAAGCGCAGGGTTATGATATTCCTGACTTCCCGGAAGACCCTCAGACTGATGAAGCCAAATCCATCCGTGACCGTTATGCGAAAATTCTGGGCAGTGCTGTAAACCCAGTTCTGCGTGAAGGCAACTCTGACCGTCGCGCGCCCGCAGCCGTTAAAGCCTATGCCCGCAAGTTCCCTCATTCCATGGGCGAGTGGAGCAAAGCATCCCGCACCCACGCTGACTGGATGCGTGGCGGTGATTTCTTCTCTGCAGAAAAATCCATCACCATGGAAGAAGCTGGCGATGTTCGCATTGAATTTGTTAACGCCAGCGGCAATGTCGAAGTAAAAAAAGAGCTGTCCCTTGAAAAAGGCGAAGTGCTCGACAGCATGCGTATGAGCTGCCAGGCACTGCGTGAGTTCTTTGAAGAGTCTCTGAATGACGCTAAAGAAACCGGCGTAATGTGGTCGCTGCACGTAAAAGCCACCATGATGAAAGTCTCTCACCCGATCGTATTCGGACATGCGGTCACTGTGTTCTATAAAGAAGTGTTTGAAAAACACGGTGAGCTGTTTAAAGAACTGGGCGTCAATCCGAACAACGGTCTTGGCAGCGTGTACGACAAAATTGCTGACCTTCCACGCTCCAAGCGCGAAGAGATCGAAGAAGATATTCACGCCTGCTACGAACACCGCCCTGAACTGGCGATGGTAGATTCCGTTAAAGGCGTCACCAACCTGCACGTACCTTCTGACGTAATCGTCGATGCCTCCATGCCTGCCATGATCCGTAACGGCGGCAAAATGTGGGGTCCTGATGGTAAGCCAAAAGACACCAAGGCTGTAATGCCAGAATCCACCTATGCCCGTATGTACCAGGAGATGATCAACTTCTGCAAAACCAACGGTGCATTTGATCCGACCACCATGGGTTCAGTCCCTAACGTTGGTCTGATGGCGAAAAAAGCCGAAGAATACGGCTCACACGACAAGACCTTTGAACTGAAAGAATCCGGCACCATGCGTGTAGTGGCAGCAGACGGCACCGTTCTGATGCAGCACGAAGTGGATAAAGGCGATATCTGGCGCGCCTGCCAGACCAAAGATGAAGCGGTACGTGACTGGGTTAAACTGGCAGTCAACCGTTCACGTCAGTCCAACACGCCAGCAGTATTCTGGCTGGATCAGGAACGTGCGCACGATCTGGAACTGACCAAAAAAGTTCAGAACTACCTGAAAGAGCACGATACCGAAGGCCTTGAGATCTACATCAAATCCTACAACCAGGCGATGCGCTACTCTCTGGACCGCCTGATCCGCGGCAAGGACACCATCTCCGTTACCGGTAACGTGCTGCGTGACTATCTGACCGACCTGTTCCCAATCATGGAACTGGGTACCTCCGCCAAAATGCTGTCCATCGTACCAATGCTGAACGGCGGTGGCATGTATGAAACCGGCGCCGGCGGTTCTGCACCTAAACACGTGCAGCAGGTCCAGGAAGAAAACCATCTGCGTTGGGACTCTCTGGGAGAGTTTCTGGCACTGGCGGTATCTCTGGAAGATATGGGCATCAAAAACGATAATGCCCGCGCCAAGATTCTGGCTAAAACACTGGATCAGGCAACAGGCAAACTGCTGGAAAACAACAAGTCACCTTCTCGTAAAACCGGTGAACTGGATAACCGTGGCAGCCACTTCTATCTGGGCATGTACTGGGCAGAAGCCGTGGCCAACCAGAGCGAAGATCCTGAACTGGCAGCTCAGTTTGCGCCTCTGGCCAAAACACTGGCTGAAAACGAGCAGAAAATTCTGGACGAACTGGCAGCGGTTCAGGGTCAGCCAGCCGAGCTGGATGGCTACTACCACGCCAACCGCGATACTGTGAAGAAAGTCATGCGCCCAAGCGCGACACTGAACAACATTCTGGCAGCGGCAAACGCCTGAGCCTGAATGATCGCACAAAAAACCCGGCAGATGCCGGGTTTTTTGTGAGCTGATGACCGGGACAGAACAGCCCGGCCTTAGGGTTTTAAGCTAAATTACTTCCAGCTGTCCCGAAGTGTAACGGTGCGGTTAAACACCAGTTTTTCGGCAGTACTGTCAGCATCAACAGCAAAGTAACCTGTGCGCTCAAACTGGAAACGACTCTCAACCGCCGCACCCTGCAAGCCAATTTCACAACGACTGTTATTCAAAACAACCAGTGAATCCGGATTAATACATTCCAGGAAATCCCGTTCCTTATCACCCGCTGGGTTTTCAACCGTAAACAAACGATCATATTCGCGCACTTCGCAGGGTACGGAATGCTGTGCACAGACCCAGTGAATCACCCCATTCGGCTTGTACCCCTCAGGATTACTGCCTTTAGTGTCAGGATCATAGCTGCATTTCAGCTCAACCACGTTACCCTCGGCATCCTTGATCACCTCATTACAGGTAATCACATAAGCACCGCGAAGACGTACCGCTTCACCCGGCGCCAGACGCTTCCATTTACGTGGTGGTTCTTCCGCGAAATCTTCCTCTTCAATCAGCAGATTCGCGCTGAAAGGCACCTGTCGCTGCCCCATGGTTTCATCCTTTGGATGATTTGGCAGCTCAAACCACTCCTGCTGATCTGCGGGATAATTAGTCAAGGTCACCTTGATTGGACGCACCACACACATTGCACGCGGTGCAGTTTTATCCAGATCATCGCGAATGGCCGCTTCCAGCATACCCATATCCACAACCCCGTTAGAACGGGTCACGCCGACGCGATCACAAAATTCACGTAGCGCGGCAGGTGTGTAACCACGACGACGCAGGCCGGAAATGGTTGGCATGCGCGGATCATCCCAGCCAGCCACATGCGCTTCATCCACCAGCTGTTTCAGACGACGTTTGCTGGTGATGGTGTAATTCAGCTCAAGGCGGGAAAATTCATATTGTTTCGGCGCACAGGGAACCGGAAGATTTTCAATGAACCATTCGTACAGCGGACGGTGATCTTCAAATTCAAGGGTACAGATTGAGTGGGTGACACCCTCAATTGCATCAGATTGCCCATGGGCAAAATCATACATTGGGTAGATGCACCACTGATCACCGGTCTGGTGATGACGGGTATGCATGATACGGTAGATCATCGGATCACGCAGGTTCATATTCGGCGACTGCATGTCGATCTTAGCGCGAAGTGAACAACTGCCTTCGGCAAACTCACCGTTTTTCATTCGGGCAAACAGCGCCAGATTTTCCTCAACAGAACGATCACGGAACGGACTGTTACGACCCGGGGTGGTAAAGTTACCGCGGTACTCTTTCGCCTGTTCCGGTGACAGATCACAGACGTAGGCCTTGCCCTGCTCAATCAGGTAGACCGCCCAGTCATGTAGCTGCTGAAAATAATCAGAGGTGTAACGCACCTCGCCCTGCCACTGATACCCCAACCAGTTCACATCACGAATAATCGAATCAATATACTCCTGACTCTCTTTTTCCGGATTGGTATCGTCAAAACGCAGATTGCAGGCACCCTGATATTTTTCAGCGGTACCAAAATTAAGACAGATCGACTTTGCGTGACCAATGTGCAGGTATCCGTTGGGTTCTGGCGGGAATCGTGTAACAACCCGACCGTCGTGAGTGCCCTGCTGCAGATCCTTTTCTACGATCTGATGAATAAAATTAACCGGTTTACTGCTCTCTGCTGTACTCATAGGTTGGTATCTTGTATCCCGCAACTGTCAGATATCATGGCCAGCACTGGCCGATAGCGGACCACATTATAAACGGATGCCCGCCCTAATTGGCAGTTAAATCAGGCGTATTATCTTCACACAGGCAATCGTACTCATTCTTAGGAAGTACAATTTCAACCCCAAAGAATAAAGGGGTAGTGCTTTCAGCTAAGACTTGAGTATAATGGCGCGGACGAGTGCGAAGAAAATGGACATTACAACAATGATTATTCTCCATACCAATTTTGGCGATATCAGTATTGAACTCGATCACAAGAAAGCTCCTGTCACCGCTAAAAACTTTGAACAATATGTCAGTGACGGCTTCTACAACAATGTGATCTTCCACCGTGTCATCAACGGCTTCATGATTCAGGGCGGCGGTTTTGAACCAGGCATGGTTCAGAAAGAAACCGGCGAACCGATCAAGAACGAAGCCGATAATGGCCTATCCAATCTAACCGGCACCATCGCCATGGCTCGCACCATGGACCCACACAGTGCTTCAGCACAATTTTTCATCAACGTTTCCGACAATACCTTCCTGGACCATACAGCTAAAACCACTGAAGGCTGGGGTTATGCGGTATTCGGCAAGGTAGTGGATGGCATGGACATCGTTAATCGTATTAAAGTGGTACCAACCACCATGCGTGCAGGCCACCAGGATGTACCTGCCGAAGATGTGATTATCGAATCCGCCGAGATCATTGAAGAACAGGTCGCAGAAGCTGCCAATAACTGATCTTCGATGGCTATCTACTTCATTTCAGATCTGCATCTGAAACCACAGCGCCCGGACCTGAACCGGGCGCTTCTGTGTTTTCTGGATCAAATAACGCCTGATGCAGAAGCATTGTATCTGCTGGGCGATATATTTGAGGCCTGGATTGGCGATGACGCCCCCGATCCTGCGCTTGAAGAAATCTACAACCGCCTTGCAAGACTAAGTCAGAATTGCCAACTGTATTTTCAGCATGGTAATCGCGATTTTCTGGTCGGAAATACATTCTGCCAACAGATCGGCGCCTCTTTACTGCCCGAATATGCGGAGATTGATTTACCCTTCGCGAAAGCCCTTGTTCTGCACGGCGACCAACTCTGCACCGATGATACAGACTACATGGCATTTCGCGCGATGGTGCGTAACCCCGAGTGGCAGCAGGCATTCTTATCTAAACCGGTTACCGAGCGACTGGCCATTGCCAAACAGCTCCGGGATGCAAGCCAGGCTCAGGGTGCCATGAAATCCTCGGATATCACCGATGTGAATAGTGCGACGGTACTGGCGACCTTTGCAGAACATCAGGTGAGAGTGATGATTCATGGCCACACACACCGGCCAAAAATCCATCACCACACCCTGCCCTCAGGCGATACAGCTGAGCGCATTGTACTGGGTGACTGGGATCAGCTCGGTTGGTACCTGCGTGCAGACAAACAGGGATATAGCCTGGAAAGCTTTCCGATCAAGCCGGACTGACAGGGCTCGCTACAGAGGCGAGTGGACCACTATGGAAACGGAAGCAGTCATCTTCTCTCTGAATGAGCTCAACTTCCTGCTGTCTGAAAAACTCAATCCGTTCATCAATCGGCTCACCCGCATAAGTCTCTGCCAGCCCCAGGTAATCCTGATAGTGACGCGCTTCTGACTTAAGCAGCGAACGATAAAATTTTGCCAGCTCTTCATCCAGATAGGGTGCCAGCTTGGCAAAACGTTCACAGGAGCGTGCCTCAATAAAAGCACCAATAATCAGCACATCAATCAGATGCCCCGGCTCCGACGTTCTGACAAACTGCCGCAAACCCTGCGCATAACGCGAGGGAGAAAGATGATCATAGACCACCCCCCGGCGCTGCATAATATCGAGTACTTGCTCAAAGTGGATAAGTTCTTCCCGGGCCAGGCGGGACATTTTATTCAACAGATCAATCCGCTCAACATAACGAAACATCAGACGCATCGCCGTTGAAGCTGCTTTTTTTTCGCAATGAGCATGATCAATCAGCAAGATAGCCTGATTTTGCAGGGCCGCCTCAATCCACTCAGATGGTGTTTCGCAGCCAAGAAATGCATGGATTTGATCTAATTCGCGCACAAAAAAAGCCCCCTGTTTGAAGGGGGCCATTATACGCATCGGACCTGAAAAGGTAAGCCACCTCATGCCGTGCAGTTGGTGGCCCTGAAACCTTTAAATCAGAGCAATTTGCCGATTGCCTGAGAAGCGCGTTTCACATCCAACAGAATCAGGCCTAGACGCACACTGGGTTTGGCAACCACTGTCAAAACGGAATCCCGGTTAGCATGGGTCATCAGAATATAACCATGCTCCCCCTTGATGAGCACCTGCTCAAGTTCGCCTTTCGCCAATTCCTGCGCAGTACGTTCACCCAAAGACAACATCGCAGCACTCATAGCACCAATACGATCTTCATCCATTCCGGATGGCAGCAATGCAGCAATCATCAAACCGTCTGTCGAAATTACCGCAGATGCTTCAATGTCCGTTGACGCGCCATTCAAGTCACTCAAAATCGAGGTCAACATTTCTGAGCGCATTAGTACTCTCCTATCATTTTTTCTTGTTCCGGCTCACTTGAACCGGAATGTAAAATTCTTGCTTAATAATTCAGGTATCGTCTAGCCAGGATACTGAGCAAGTCCACATAAACCTGCTGGTTCAACCGGGGCATTTTTTCGATGACCAACACAAAACGCTGCTTCCCGAGATACAGCATCCAAAAACCTACCTGACTGAGACCCACAGGATCCAGCAGGCCCCAACTCTCGCCCATCAACGACAAATCACCATTGAGCAGGCTATTGTGTCGTCCATGGAGTGAACTTATATCCGCAGCCAGAGCCGCCAGCTCTTCGCTGTGACTCTCTTCATAGCCACTCGACGCCAGACAAAAACCTAGATCGTCAGCCAGAACCACCTTCCCTGCACTGGAAAGATCCGGCAGCAGCGTAGGCAGCACCGACTCAAGATTGTCATTAATCATCTCTGGCGGCGTCGGTTTTAACTCAGCAAAGCCACGGTCCAGAAGTTTCTGAAACATTGCTTCAGCCTCTTCTTTGGACAGACCCGTTAATTTGCTGATTAAAAGCGGGGTATACGGAATCGGCACATCGGCACTCAGCAGTTGCAGCAAAAAAGCACGCGCGCTGTCTGGCTCCGGACAGACCGTTGCAAAAAACGCCCCCGCTGGCGTTATCTGGATAAATTGATTTGACTTAATTTCTTCTGTCACACGACAACTCCCGCAACCTTAGCCGGCTCGGCCCTCAGCATCTAACCAACCCAGAAAAAATGCTGCAGAGGAAAATGCAAACACCTGACGCTGAGGAAGATCCAATATTCTTATGATATCGACCACTGATAAGGAATGGTTAAACCATATGTCAGCTATCTGATGAAAACAATCCAAACTGAGAAATTGGCCGCTTTCAGGCTGATGCCGCAACGCATACGGTTTGTACGGATCCAACCCAACTAACAAACGGCCCCGGGCGCTCCACAAAGCCAGCAACCAGAGAAAAGCAATTTTCTTAACCTGATGGCCCGACGCAATATAAGGATCCAGCGAACCTTCTGCAGGCGTCTCAATCAGCAGTTCACCAAAACGAAAACGTCGCTGCGCGATTTCGGACAGTTCTGTATCCGAGTAGGTATGAACAAATTCAGCAGAATCAGGCAGATAGACAATCTGAACCTGATCACCTTTCAAGAGTACTGCACTGCCCATCTCCTCACCTTTACTCACCAGATGCTTGAGCAGATTGAGGATATAACCATCCGGGTTAAAAGTGATTTGCTGGCGTGTTTTCAGATTATCCAGATCGACATCTTCCAGATTACCGCAGCAAAGCAACTCCAGTTCAGCCTGCGGAATACCCGCCGGTACCACCGGTGCCTCGACCGCAACATCCTCAATCACCACGGATGCGACCATTTCAGCCAGGGCCGATTTTTTCTGTCCACCCAACTGCGCCAACAACCTGTCAGCTGCATTGACGGTAAGATCGCCGACTTCTAACTGCGCCTTAAGCGCTTCGTTCTGCTTATCAATCGAAAACTCAGAGGGGTCATACACCTGCCCCTCTGAGCGGGATTGGATACCTGTAGCGACAGCCTCTAAAGCCTGCTGCAATGTTTCACTTGTGTACGGCTTACAAACCCAGTGATAACCAACCCACTGATGTTTGGATAACCCCAGCACAACACCCTGAGGTGCCTTTGGATAATCATTCTTGAGCTGAGTCAGGGAACTGTAGCGATCACCATTGACGATGAAACAATTAGCCTGATCAGCCGGAACAGGTTTCTTGCCCAGTTTACGCTGTAAAAAATACTCAATCGCCGCCGACTCGCTGACGGAGAAACCCACCAAAGCAGGATTAATTTTTCTAAGCAGTAATTTAGCGTCTGAGCTCATGGGCGGGGTTCCATCCTTAGCGCCACGGATTAGATTATAAGCTGTTTAGGAAAGTTGCCGCGGGATAACACCGAGTGCTGCTGCGACAGGGCAAGCAGCTTATCTAATGAATCCTCAGACTGAGCAGACATAATCAAATTAAAATGCGACTCACCAATGACTGGCTTGGCCTGCTCCAGCAATCGGTGAAACAGAGGATCACCTTTACCTGATAACGTGATTAACAGATCAGCAAACGCACCCATCACCTCATCACTGTCATAAGACGCCACGGCCAGATAAATTCGCTTCACGTGGTATCTCAATGATTTTGGGTCTGATGCAACCATACGGGCAAAGTGGTAGAGCAAACGCTTACCCTGTCGACCCCGATAGATAAGATATCGCGAGTGCTGAGCGTCAAAGGCAGCCTGAATCCTGTCCGTATTAAAACTGTACAATCCCGTGCCTTTAACAGGGCTAGTGTGTTCAGTCAGTTCCACTTTCCATCACCGAGCGTTTATATCGTTATTTGAGACCGCTGTGAGAGTAACCTATCGGCCAGCCAGGATAGATCTTGAAGCAGTTTAACCCGCCATTTCTGCAGCGTCACATCACATTTTATTAAAACTGGGACAAATCGGAGTTGGATTATCCGGCCAGAACACCCGAACTTGTTTATTTTTCAACTCCGTTTTCAGCAACCACGGGGCTCGCCATAAAAGATTATCTAACACCCTGTTTTTAATATATTTAAAGCCTTTTTTTTGAAGAGCCGCCTAAAGTCTCTGGTTTTCATCAGAAAGTATTACTCCCACGCGCCGTGCTGAACTTAACTTTACCTGCTATCTTCGGTAGAATTCGGTTCCGCCAATCAATATTCGACTCCTTTCGATAAGCCACCGGCACACTATCCTGTTCACGATCGGTGGTACCACAATGATGAGGGCTCTAACGTGCTTGAAGCTTACCGTAAACATGTAGAAGAACGCGCCGCTGAAGGCGTGCCACCAAAGCCACTGGACGCAGAACAGACCGCTGCGCTGGTTGAGCTGCTGAAGAACCCGCCTGCTGGCGAAGAAGCTTTTCTGGTTGACCTGCTATCTAACCGCGTACCTGCGGGCGTAGACCAGGCTGCTTACGTTAAAGCCGGCTTCCTGGCTGCTGTAGCCAAGGGTGAAGCAACCTCTCCACTGGTTTCCAAAGTTAAAGCAGTTGAACTGCTGGGCACCATGCTGGGCGGTTACAACATTCAGCCTCTGATCGAAGCACTGGACGACGCAGAGCTGTCTGCTACGGCTGCTAAGGCACTGTCTCACACCCTGCTGATGTTCGACGCGTTCTACGACGTTAAAGACAAAGCTGACGCAGGCAACGCTGCCGCTAAACAGGTTATGCAGTCCTGGGCTGACGCTGAGTGGTTTACTTCCAAACCAGCCGTTGCTGAAAAAATCACCGTTACCGTATTCAAGGTTCCTGGCGAAACCAACACCGACGACCTGTCACCTGCACCGGACGCCTTTACCCGCCCAGACATCCCGCTGCACGCCAATGCCATGCTGAAAATGGCCCGTGAAGGCATTGAACCTGAAGTACCAGGTGTAAAAGGCCCGATCGCTCAGATCGAAGCTGTTAAAGCCAAAGGCCACCCTGTTGCTTACGTTGGTGACGTTGTAGGTACCGGTTCTTCCCGTAAGTCCGCTACCAACTCCGTACTGTGGTTCTTCGGCGATGATATCCCAGCCGTACCAAACAAACGTGCTGGCGGTTACTGCTTCGGTGGCAAAATTGCACCTATCTTCTTCAACACTATGGAAGATGCAGGCGCTCTGCCAATCGAAATGGACGTTTCCAAAATGAACATGGGTGATGTCATCGACGTTTACCCATACGAAGGCAAAGCAGTTAACGCTGAAACTGGCGAAGAACTGTGCACTTTCGGTCTGAAAACTCCTGTTATTCTGGACGAAGTTCGTGCTGGCGGCCGTATCCCGCTGATCATCGGCCGTGGTTTGACTGCCAAGGCACGTGAAGCAATGGGCCTGGGCGAATCTGATCTGTTCCGTAAGCCAGAACAGCCTGCCGACACTGGCAAAGGCTTCACCCTGGCTCAGAAAATGGTTGGTAAAGCCTGCGGTCTGGAAGGCGTGCGTCCTGGCATGTACTGCGAACCCAAGATGACCACTGTAGGTTCTCAGGACACTACCGGTCCTATGACCCGTGACGAACTGAAAGACCTGGCATGCCTGGGCTTCTCTGCTGATCTGACCATGCAGTCTTTCTGTCACACTGCTGCGTATCCAAAGCCAGTTGACGTTGAAACTCACCACACCCTGCCTGACTTCATCATGACCCGTGGTGGTGTTTCCCTGCGTCCAGGCGACGGTGTAATCCACTCCTGGCTGAACCGTATGCTGCTGCCTGATACCGTAGGTACCGGTGGTGACTCTCACACCCGTTTCCCAATCGGCATCTCTTTCCCAGCCGGTTCTGGTCTGGTTGCATTCGCAGCTGCCACTGGCGTAATGCCACTGGATATGCCTGAGTCTGTTCTGGTTCGCTTTAAAGGCAAACGTAACCCTGGTATCACCCTGCGTGACCTGGTACATGCGATTCCTTACTACGCGATTCAGGCAGGTCTGCTGACTGTTGAAAAAGCCGGTAAGAAAAACATCTTCTCTGGTCGCGTACTGGAGATCGAAGGCCTTAACGACCTGACCGTTGAACAGGCTTTCGAACTGTCAGACGCCTCTGCAGAACGCTCTGCTGCAGGTTGTACTATCACCCTGAGCGAAGACTCCGTTGCTGAGTACCTGCGTTCTAACATCGTAATGCTGAAGTGGATGATCGCTGAAGGTTACGGCGACCCACGCACCATCGAACGTCGTATCATTGCGATGGAAGAATGGCTGGCTAACCCAAGCCTGATGCGCGCTGACGCTGACGCTGAATACGCTGCAGTCATCGAAATCGACCTGGCCGACATCAAAGAACCTGTTCTTTGTGCACCTAACGACCCGGATGATGCCCGTCTGCTGTCTACTGTTGCAGGTGAGAAGATTGATGAAGTGTTCATCGGTTCCTGTATGACCAACATCGGTCACTTCCGTGCGGCAGGTAAACTGCTGGATGCGGCAGGTGGTTCTGTACCTACCCGCATGTGGATTGCACCACCAACCAAAATGGACGCAGCTCAGCTGAGCGACGAAGGTTACTACAACATCTTCGGTAAAGCCGGTGCGCGCATGGAGATGCCAGGTTGCTCTCTGTGTATGGGTAACCAGGCACGTGTAAATGACAACAGCACTGTTGTTTCAACCTCTACACGTAACTTCCCGAACCGTCTGGGTACCGGTGCAAACGTTTACCTGGCATCTGCAGAGCTGGCCTCTGTAGCTGCAGTAACAGGCAAACTGCCGACGGTTGCCGAGTACATGGAATACGCGAAGAACATCGACAGCATGGCTGGCGAAGTTTACCGCTATCTGAACTTCGATCAGATGGAAAACTACGTTGAGAAAGCTGCAGGTGTAAACCTGTCCGCCTAATCTCTTAACGTTGAAAAAACCCCGCTCTGCGGGGTTTTTTTTGGCCTGAAGCCTGAGCAACCCTGCTATCAGGTCGAAAAGCAAGCCAGTTCCAGTGCATGAAATTAATTTTGAAAAAAACAGACTTATTGAATAAGATAAATTTTCGTCTTACGCCATGGCACTGGTTTACCGAGAACAAAAGGCACCAGCCCGGATCTTCTCAACATTGCAGTAATTAGCAACAACAAAGCCATCAAAGTGCAGACGGGCTTAAAACTCGAAAAAACAGATAACTGTCACAACGAGCATTAGCCGATACATACCCCGGTAATCGGGTAAGCCCACATCACTTCAGGATACACATATGGCCATTTTGCCCCGAGGCGCAGAAGCAATCTGTGATTTGCTCGAGTGTGAAATCATTACAAAACATGAAGTGTGCCCGATCACGCTGAGTGTGGTCAGGGTCTATGCGCTGGGCATGCATCCCGATTCGGCAGTTGGCGAAACCGGCTACGTTCTGACAGACTTTTTCAAAAGTGAAGCCGGTTTGCTGGCATTCTGCATGACGGATGCAGGCCTTGAGGCAATAGCGGAATCAGTTAGCCAGATATTCCCCGACTGGGATCTCGATTCAGACAGCTTCACGCAGCTAGCCTGATATCCAAGACAAACGCCCTGCTTAAAAAACCTCTATCATCAGCCAGGCATTGCCGACTCAACCAGAGATTCAACCCACGCTAGCGGGCGATGCCCAAACCACTGATCAACAATCTCCATCTGATCATCAAACAGTACCCAGCTGGGCGTACCCTGAAACTGGTTATTGAGAAAGGTCCTGCCTGAACACAATACAGACTGCAATCGTTGCGAGATAAGCTGCCGGGTCTGATCTGTGACGGACTGATTCAATCCGGTGTCAGACAGTGTTTTTGTGATCGCTTGATACAAATCGTCTATCTGATCTGGACCTGCAAACCGGTCCATCAGCACGGGGACATTAATACTGTAAGGCAGCACAGCATGACCCAGGCGGGAAAAATAGCGGGCCGATGCCAAGGGCAAACGCCCTTCATGCAGCAGCTTTTGAGTATTTTCCAGAGTATTCAGCGCAAAATCTTCAAACGCCGTCGATAAACCAAAACAATTCAGTTCCGGGAACTGTGTCTGTAACGCATCGAGCTGAGGCAGTGCCTGGCTCAGACACCCGGGGCAGTTGACCTGAAACACGAGCATAAGGTTCAGCGCTCTGATTTCAGCCCTACCCTGAAGCACCGACCCCATAGATAGCTGCAATAACGCCATAAGCTATAGCAACCCTCAGAGGTCCGGTAATTCCTGCCCGGCAAAAAGTTCATCAATCTCCTGCCGGGTGCTGCAGGCTAATACCTTCTGAACCACATCCGGTGTCAGGTGAGGTGCAAACCGCTGGATAAAGTCATACATATAGCCACGCAGAAAAGTCCCTTTGCGAAAGCCAATTTTTGTCGTGCTGGGCTCAAACAGATGACTTGCATCCAATGCCACCAGATCCTGATCTACCTCGGGTTCAAACGCCATGGTGGCAATGATCCCCACGCCCAGACCCAGACGGACATAAGCCTTGATGACATCTGAGTCCACCGCGGTGAAAACGACCTTGGGAGAAAGGCCTTCACGACGAAACGCCTCATCCAGCTTGGACCGCCCGGTGAAACCGAATACATAGGTGACAATCGGATGCGCCGCCACATCGGCCAGCGTAAGACGGGAAACCTGAGCCAGAGGATGGTCCTTTGGTACCACCACTGAACGGTTCCAGCGATAGCAGGGCATCATGATCAGGTCTGAAAAGTGTGACATCGCTTCAGTGGCAATCGCAAAGTCCACCGTGCCATCCGCCGCCATTTCAGAAATCTGCATCGGGGTACCCTGATGCATATGCAGAGAAACATCCGGATATTCCTGAATAAAACCGGTAATGGTTTTAGGCAGCGCATAACGCGCCTGTGTATGGGTTGTTGCCACATCGAGACTGCCCTTACGTTCATCACTGAACTCCTGAGCAACCTGCTTAATATTCTCAACCTTTTTTAGAATCTCACCCGCAACATCCAGAATGGCCTGCCCAGCCGGTGTCACACGCGTGAGGTGCTTGCCACTACGGGCAAAAACCTCTACGCCCAGCTCATCTTCAAGTAAACGAATCTGCTTGCTGATGCCGGGTTGAGAGGTGTACAGACTCTGAGCCGTGGCCGAGACATTCAGGTCATGCCTGGCAACTTCCCAAATGTATCGCAACTGTTGCAATTTCATTATTGACTCCGTAGAGGCAGCTGAACCATCAGAGACAACCCAGCAACCCCGGGAAATGTTTTTTTATCGTTATCACCTGTCACAAAACACAGGCGTCTTATAAATTAGCGCTGTTCAAAGCGTTCTTATAATAACAGCATAGAATAAGAACGCCGGAGAGAAGGCAGTTTTGCCCGTTTATGCGTCCCGGGATTTCAGGCGACGTATCTCTTCATCCTGAACGATCAGTTTTTTCTCCAGCGCCGCGAGCTTACCAAGGGTACGCCCCAGCTCTTCATCTTTATCTTTGTACTGAATCCGCACGGAGTTTTCACGACGCACATGTTCATTGCTGGCGGCCATCTGCTTTTGCCGCTGCATTTTCATCTCTTCTTCCAAGCCCTTGATTCTATCTTCTAAGCGCTTGTTTTTATTAATCTCTGCAAGCAACTGACTGTTAAGCTTTGAGATCTCACGGACATGCGTACCGTGATCATGTTTCACATGTTTGAGGTGCTCATCCAGATTTTTGATCTGGGTTTTCTGCATATCCTGCTTCACATCCTTGCGCGCAATTTCCGCCTGAAGCTCCTGAATATTACGCGTCAGCGCGGCTTCTTTTTTACCCGCTTCTTCTCTCAGCTTATCCAGAGCCATCCGATAATGACGTGCATCGGCTTCTGCTTTGCCAATGCTGTCCATGGTATGGCGCTGCTCATCCTTGATACGCATATCAAATTTGCGTTTATGCTCTTCATGCACTTTACGCAGATGACTCAGTTCCTGCTCCATCGCACTGTATTTTTGCGAATCTTTATTTCGCAAAATCGTCTCATTATCGAGACTGTCCTTGAGCACTTTTTTCTCGGCCTCAAGCGCCTTGATCAGCGTTCTGAACTCTTCATTCAAAGCCGTTTCGGTGCGAAGCTGCTCCTCAAGATTCAGTACTTTATCGCGCGCTTCAGCAAGCTGGCGGTCAGATTCACGGGCCAGACTATCAATTTCCAGGCTACCATCATGATGAAACTGATTATGAATGGAGTTGGTCGCCTCCTGCACAGCGAGCTGCCACAAACGACTGAAAGACTGGTGCAGAGTGTCGGGCACCTCAGGAAAGGCCATATCAACCGGTGTCAGCGCCAATCGCTCGGGTGCCATTTTCCACCAGGACCGGAAACCTTCGGCCACAGCAGCTTCCGGCAGACCCATTGACTCAGCGATCAGGCTTTGTGTAGGTTGCAAACCAGCCAGCAATAGGCGGTCTGCTGTCGAATAGATAACTTCGATATCCACTGAATCATTCATGCTTACTTAATCCCTTACTCACTACTTTCCAAACGCGCCAGTGCATCTGTCAGCCCTGACTCCAATGGCGCCTTAATAATTTCCCGCCCCCCTTCCGGCAGAGGAAACCGCAGTTCAGCTGCATGCAAAAACAACCGGTTAAAACCCAGACTTTTCATCTCGTTGTTTACCCCGTCTATACCATACTTGGGGTCACCAATAATCGGGTATCCGGCAAATTGACAATGTACCCTGATCTGATGGGTACGACCGGTAATGGGTCTTGCCTCAATCAGGGTGGCAATCGCGCCAAAACGCTGCAGTACCCTGAACTCAGTTAAAGAAGGTTTACCATCAGGCGCGACCTTAACGACCCGCTCACCGGATTTAAGTTCGTTTTTTCGCAGCGGTGCATCTACCTTGTCGCGGCGCTGCGGCCAGCGGCCATCAACCAGCGCATGATAAATTTTAGTCACCTGTTTGCGCTGCAGCGCTTCATGCATAAATTTCAGCGCACTGCGTTTTTTGGCCAACAGAATACAGCCAGAGGTATCACGATCCAGACGATGCACCAATTCCAGAAACTTAAGCTGAGGGCGCATCTGACGGAAACACTCGATCAGACCCAGGCTGACACCACTGCCACCATGGACTGCCAAACCCGATGGTTTGTTCACTGCAATATAGTCACGATTTTCAAACAGAATTGCCTGCTCCAGCAACGTTGTCAGTTGCTCACTGACTTTTGGAGCTTCAGCCCGCTCAGCTACCCGAAGCGGCGGCACACGCACTAAATCATCGGCTTGCAGGCGATATTCAGGTTTGACGCGTTTTTTGTTAACCCGCACCTCACCCTTGCGCAAAATACGATATACCAGGCTTTTTGGCACACCTTTAAGCGCGGTAATCAAAAAATTATCGATGCGCTGACCGGCCTGCTCTGGCTCAATTTCTAGAAAACGCACCTGCTCAGATACAGGTTTTGAAGTGACCGACATAAATCCCGACTAAATAGGGTTAACGAATTGATGCATATGGGGTTTGCTGCTATATTCTACCGCTGCCGTGATGCGATGGCTTTACTTTTTTCGAATCCCGCTTCAAGGCATGTCTGCCGCACAGGATACAGATAGCAGGCCAGACAGCAAAGAAACCTGAATTAACACAGCTTTTCACCCAGCCGGACACGTGTCGGTTGGCGGTGGAGATGCACCCGAACCAGGAACCTGCCCCTGATAAGTGGCAGCCACAACCAGTTAGAAGAAAAACTTTGGTTCGGGATTCCTCCATCAGGACATCCAGCCTGCCAGTTGCAGGGGGTCCCTCTAAATCCGCTAGCAGCATCTAGCACCGTTGAATGGTCTCCAGCCAAATATGCCCGAGATCCACTCCGGTTCTGTCGTCTGCCGCTAGCCCTGGATCGGTCCAGAAACCGAACACGGGCAATGTTGCTCGTTCGATGAGTGAAAAGCGTTCACAAGAGAACGCTATGAAAAGAATGCTGATTAACGCAACCCAGCCAGAAGAGTTGCGTGTAGCACTGGTTGATGGCCAGCGCCTGTATGATCTGGATATCGAATCCGATTCCAGAGAACAGAAAAAAGCCAATATATACAAAGGCAAAATCACCCGTATTGAACCCAGCCTTGAAGCTGCATTCGTTGACTATGGCTCTGAACGTCATGGTTTTCTGCCGCTGAAAGAGATTGCGCGCGAATACTTCTCACAAAAACCGAGCCGTGGCAGCCGCCCCAACATCAAAGAGGTGCTGAAAGAAGGCACTGAAGTGATTGTGCAGGTTGATAAAGAAGAGCGTGGCAACAAAGGCGCTGCACTGACCACCTTTATCAGTCTGGCCGGCCGTTATCTGGTTCTGATGCCAAACAACCCGCGTGCCGGCGGTATCTCCCGTCGCATTGAAGGTGACGAACGCACTCAGTTAAAAGATGCTCTGGCGGGTGTAAATATCCCTAACCAGATGGGCATTATCATCCGTACTGCGGGTGTAGGCCGTTCCTCTGAAGAGCTGCAATGGGATCTGGATTACCTCAATACCCTGTGGGAAGCGATTACTCAGGCCTCTAATGAGCGTTCCGCTCCGTTCCTGATCTATCAGGAAAGCAACGTGGTAATTCGTGCCGTGCGCGATTACCTGCGTGCCGATATCGGTGAAGTCCTGATTGATGATGCTCAGGTATTCGAAGAGGCTAAAACCTTCGTTAAGCAGGTGATGCCAACCTACGAGCACAAAATCAAGCTCTACTCTGAAAAGACGCCGTTATTCAACCGCTTCCAGATTGAGACTCAGATCGAAACAGCATTCCAGCGCGAAGTGACCCTGCCCTCTGGCGGTTCCATCGTAATTGATCCAACTGAAGCACTGGTATCGATCGATATCAACTCCGCCCGCGCAACCCGCGGTGGCGATATTGAAGAAACCGCTCTGCAGACCAACCTGGAAGCTGCGGAAGAGATCGCTCGCCAGCTACGCCTGCGTGATATTGGTGGCCTGATCGTTATCGACTTTATCGATATGACACCGATTAAAAACCAGCGCGAAGTGGAAAAACGTCTGCAGGACGTTTTGAAGATGGACCGTGCCCGGGTACAGATGGGCCGTATCTCCCGCTTTGGCCTGCTGGAGATGTCACGTCAGCGTCTGCGTCCTTCACTGGCTGAAACCCGCGGTGTGGTCTGCCCACGCTGTAATGGCCAGGGTACGATTCGTGACACTGAATCTCTGGCGCTTTCTATTCTGCGTCTGATTGAAGAAGAGTCCGGTAAAGAGCGCACCTCACAGATTCGCGCAATTCTGCCGGTCACTGTGGCGACCTATCTGTTGAATGAAAAGCGTAAGGCTGTTCATGATATTGAGCTGCGCCAGAAAGTCCGGGTTGTCATCGTACCGAACCCGAACATGGAAACACCGCATTATGAAGTCGTTCGCCTGCGTGATGACCACACAGTATCTACCACCAACGACGCCAGCTACACCCTGCAGCCTGAGGCTGAAGAAACCGATCTGGTTCAGGTTGCTACCACACCGGCCAGCACTGGCCGTGAGCAGGCGGCCGTGCGCAGCGTCGCTCCGACTGCACCCGCTCCTGCAAGCACTGTATCTGTAGCGCCGGCTGCGACTGCTCCAGAAACCAGCAAGCCCGATCCGAAAAGCTCTCTGGGCCACAAGGTACTGAAGGTCTTCAAAGGCCTGTTTGGTTCACCTGCACCGGTTAAACCGGCTGAAGAGAAAGAGGATAAACCACAGCCAAAACGTGCACGCAGTGAGCGTTCGTCCTCTAACAACCAGGGCAACAGCAATCGTCGTAACCGCCGTCGCGATAATGACCGTCGTAACAAGTCTGATCGCCAGAATGATGAAATCATCACCCTGGAACCGGAAACCAACCTGCCACCGCTGGGTGAACAGGAAGAAAAAACCAAACGCCGTCGCCGTCGTCGTCGCGGAGAGCGCCAGGGTGAAAACGAAAACACCCCGGTGACTGAAACGCAGGACAAAAACAGCAGCGAAAATAAAGCAGCTGAAAGTGAAACTGATGAACGCAATCCACGTCGTCGCGGTCGTCGCCGTCGCGGAGGCGAACGTCAGGCAGAGCGTTCCGGTCCGGCTCCGGTAATTGAAGTTGAATCCACTCAGTCTGAATCAAACAGCGAAACACCTGTATCTGAGACTACTGAGAGCACTACTACCGAAAGCCAGCAGACTCAAAAACCTGTTGCTGAGATGCCTTCAACCGAGCAGGTTGCTGATACGGATACAGTAGCTGCAGAGCAGGAACAGACCCCGGCGGAAGCTGTGGACCTGAATACTGATGCTGCTGAATCGGTGAAAGCCGTTGAAGCTGAAGCGACAACGCCAGAAACCGACACTTCAGAACAGACTGAACTGACGCAGTCCAGTGAAACGCAAACAGGTGATGAACCGGTTGCTGCCGACAACACTGCAGAGCCTGAAGCTGTTTCAAGCCCTGAAAGCGTTGCTGAAGAGAACGTACCTGCTGAAACACCTGAACCACAGCAGTCGCTGCCGTTGACGTCTGAAGAGGTCGAAGCCCCTCAGGCCAATGAAGCTGACAGCCAGGAAGTAACGGCCACTGCAGAGGTTGAAGCACCTGAAGCAATCGTGACACAGGAAACCGTTGAAGCTGTACCTGAAACCAATGTTACCGAAGCTGAAACCACCGCCGAAGTGACTCCGACTGAAACAGTTCAGGAAACTGCTGAAGAGGCTCCACAGTCTGAGGCCGAGGCACCCCGCGTACGTAAACGTCGCAGCCGAGCCCCGAATGACCCTCGTGTCAAACGTCAGGTTGGGGAAACAGAAACAACCTCGGATGAAAGCAGCTCCAGCTGATTCGGAGGACAAAAAAAAGCCGGCATCGCCGGCTTTTTTATTATCTATTCAAAGGGGAGGATAAATTCTCGGCTCCATCTCCAGCGACACACCAAATCGACTGTAAACCGATGCCCTGATCTCCTCTGCCAGTTCCAGCAGCGCCTCAAATGATCCTTCAGCATAATTGACCAGCACCAGGGCCTGTTTATCGTACACACCCACATTTCCTTTACGCTGACCTTTCCAACCCGCCTGATCGATCAACCAACCCGCCGCCAGTTTGTATTTTCCGTCGGGCTCAGGATAGGCCACCAGATCAGTAAACGCCTGCTTCAAAGCAATATATTGTTCGGCCGATACACGGGGATTTTCAAAAAAACTCCCGGCATTACCCAACTGATCCGGGTCTGGCAACTTGGAACGTCGGACAGCACAAACCGCAGCAACCAGCTGAACCGGTGTAGGTGACGACTGCCCCTGCGCGTCCAGATACTCCTGTAATGCTCCATAATGCAGTTTTGGCGCAAAACATGTACTCAGCCTGAAACGCACTCGCCAAATGACATAGCGTCCCGGCTCGATTGACTTAAACAGGCTGTTCCGATAACTCAGCTGACACTCCTCTGCCATCAACTGCACCACCGTTTTTTCCTGCCTGTCATAGGCGATAACACTGTGCAGGCAATCCGAGACTTCTACCCCATATGCACCGATATTCTGCACCGGCGCAGCCCCTACGGTACCGGGAATCAGCGCCAGGTTCTCCAGTCCATGCAAACCCAGCGTCAGCAGATGACAGACAAACTGATGCCAGTTTTCTCCGGCACCGACTTCCACAATGGCGTTTTCGTTATCGTCAGCCAACAAATGCACACCTGCAGCAGCGATCCGGATCACAGCCCCCGGCAAAGATGGCTGCAACACCAGGTTGCTGCCCCCACCGAGAATCAGGAGTGGCCACTGTTTGGCTTCAACCTCATTCAGCGCTTCAACCAATTCAGTGAGCTGGTTCACTTCAATAAGACGCTCAGCGGTAACCTTTAGACCCAGGCTATTGGCATTGCTTAAATCCGCATGGTTAATCCACTGAGTCATGAACGTGGCAACTCCTGTTGCAGGTGATGTATCAACCCTCTGGATGCATCAATCACCAGATTAAGCACCTTTTCAAAACCATCAGCGCCGCCATAATAGGGGTCCGGCACCTCAGATTCGGGGGCCTGACAAAAATCGAGAAACAATCCCAGGTGCCCCTGAAAACCCGCCGGGCATCCTCGCTTAAGCTCTGCAAGATTCTGTTTATCCATCGTGAGAATGTAATCAAACTGCTGATAGTCATCGGGACTGACCTGCCGCGCTCTCAAATGATCAAGCGGAAAACCGCGCTGCTTGGCTACCCGGGCCGAACGACTGTCTGGCGGATTACCGATGTGATAAGCCGCCGTTCCGGCAGAATCAACCTCTACAAACTCCGTCATCCCCTGCTGCCGGATCAGTTCTTCAAATACACCATGCGCAGTCGGTGAGCGGCAGATATTGCCAAGACAGACAAACAGAATCCGCGTCATTCTCAACCCGTGGCCTGTTCGAGAAGCTGCTGCAAACGTGCCAGATCCTCTGGCGTATCGACACCCGTTGGTGGCTGTTCGTCTGCTTCAGCAACGTGAATACGCGCACCGTGCCACATGGCCCGCAACTGCTCGAGGCATTCGGTCTGCTCCAGCGGAGCCGGAGGCCATTTCACAAAGTCATTGAGCAGCTTGACCCGATAGGCATAGATGCCGATGTGTCGCTGCCAGCTATACCCCTGTGGTAACTGCTGGCGACCCTCTGCCGTCGCAAAGGCATCACGTGGCCAGGGCATCGGTGCCCGGCTGAAATACAGTGCAATCCCATTAGCATCAGACACCACCTTCACCACGTTGGGATTAAGCAGAGACTCTACATCCAGAATCGGCTCACTCAGTGTCGCAATGCTGGCGCTTTGTTCAGCCTGCAGGTTATGCGCGACCTGATTGATAATACGGGGCGGAATCAGCGGTTCATCACCCTGCACATTCACTACAATGTCGTCGGCATAAAAACCCTGTTTACTGACCACTTCCTGCAGACGATCAGTACCTGAGGGATGACCCGCAGAGGTCATCACGACCTCAGCACCAAAACCGGCGGCGGCCTCGGCTATACGATCATCGTCGGTAGCAATCATGATCCGCTGCGCTTCGCTTTGGCAGGCCCGCTCATAGACATGCTGCAACATGGGTTTCCCCTGCAGCAAGGCTAATGGTTTACCCGGAAAGCGACTGGATGCATAACGTGCCGGAATGATTACGCTAAAACCCATGATTCTACCCCTGTCAGCTTATTTGGCTTCACGCTCTTCAGCGGTCAGCTCCCGTGCCTCGGATTCCAACAGCACCGGAATATCGTCACGTACAGGATACGCCAGTCCGCTGGCGCGGCAGATCAATTCATTGGTTTCAGCATGATATTCCAGAGGCGCTTTGGTCACCGGACAAACCAGAATATCGAGCAGTTTTTTATCCATGATGTGTTTTACCTTTGCTCTTCAGTGACGCCAGTTGTTCTAACAACTGACGTGTAAAATTATCAGGCAGCCGGGCTGAGACTTCCACATACCAGCTGTCATTCAGATCAAATTGACGCAATTTTACCGCATCTTTTTCCGTCATCAGTAATGGTGCCCGAGGCTCAAACACCAGCTCCTCAGGCTTGAAATGATGATGATCAGAAAATGGATGGCAGTGGGGATGCGCCCCGAGTTGTTCCCTGACCAACTGAAAAAAACGCTCGGGATTACCGATGCCGGCCAAAGCATGCACCGCCTGGCCGCTGAAAGCATCCAAAGACGTCTGCAGATCACCCTGTAGACTGCACAACCGCTGCGGCTGCAGGATCATCGTAAACGCCCGCTGCAGTAGCTCAGCATCAAGACGCTGGGACTCTCCATTGACGACAACAAAATCAACCTGAGACAGGCGACTGGCCGGTTCTCGTAACGGACCGGCGGGTAAACAATGGCCATTACCCAGGCCTCGGGCACCATCCAAAACCGCGATTTCCAGATCACGCCCCAGCGCATAGTGCTGCAGACCATCATCACTGATAATCAGGTCACAGTCCGTATGTTCCAGCAGATATTCAGCCGCCGCGACCCGATCCGGTGCAATCACCACAGGGCAGCCACTGCGTTGCGCCAGCAGTGCCGGTTCATCACCGGCAAGATTTACCGCGGTGTCAGGTGTTACATGAAAAGGAAATGAGGTAACCGCGCTTTTATAGCCACGGCTGATGATACCGGGTTTATATCCCGCTTGAATAAGCTGTTCACACAGAAACAGCACCAGTGGGGTTTTGCCTGTGCCACCGACACTAATATTGCCAACAACGATGACAGGGACTGGTGACTGCCACTGGGATGCCACTAATTTGGACCTGCGCCGAGCGGCAGCACGCTTAAAGAAGCGCTCCAGTGGCAGGAGCCAGCACGGCGCGGGCTGATCCGAGTACCAGCGCCGGAGCAGCCAGTTCATTCAGCCGAGGGTTCCTGTGTCGTGATACTGAGCTTACTGAAGCCAAGTTTGCCAGCCACGTCCATGGCAGTCACCACCGCCTGATGCGGCGTTTGCGCATCGGCCGTGATAATCAGCGGCAGTTCGCGGTTGTCACCGGCCAGTTCACGCAGTGCCCGGCTCAGGGTATCTGCCTGAGTGTTAACCAATACCGCACCGTTAACGCTGTACTGGCCATCGGCAGCAATCAGAATCTCAAGTACCAGATCCTGATCAACCGACTTCTCACCTGTCGCTTCAGGCAGATCGATTTCAAGATGGGTTTCTTTGGTAAATGTGGTCGAGATCATAAAGAAGATCAGCAGCAGGAATACCACATCGATCAAAGGCGTCAGGTTAACACTGACCTCTTCCGGTTTCTGTCGTGGAAACTTCACAGCCTTTCCTCCTACTGCAGATCCACGTCCCGTTCACCGTGCATCACTTCAATCAGCTTGATAGTTTCCTGCTCCATGGTAACAACCAGTGTATCCACACGGCGCTGGAAAAAACGGTGAAACATCAGCGCAGGAATCGCCACCGACAAACCGGCCGCGGTGGTAATCAGCGCCTCGGAGATACCGCCCGCCAGTACATTCGCATTACCGGTTCCCTGAATCATGATCTCAGTGAACACCTTGATCATACCGATAACGGTACCCAGCAGACCCAGCAGCGGGGTGATGGCAGCAATGGTGCCCAGCGCATTCAGAAAACGTTCCAGTTCATGGATCACCTGAGAGGCCGATTCCTGGATACTTTCTTTCATGATTTCACGACCGTGGGCCGCATTATTCAGGCCTGCCGCAATAATCTGTCCCAGGGGGCTGCTCTGTTTCAACTCACGTAAACGATCAGGTGTGACCTGGTGTTTTTTCACCATGGTCCATACTTCTGCCAGCAACCCCGGAGGGGTAACCCGACTGGTACGCAACGTCCATATACGTTCAAGACAGATAGCAAATGCGATAACCGAACAGGCGATGATTGGCACCATCAGCCAACCGCCAGACTGAATGAGTTCAAACACGTTTTATTCTCCTTAACCAGTGCTGCTGTACTCTAACACAGGCTGGATGGCGAAACCTATCGCCAGAACCGAGGTTGTTGATTATTAAACGATTGGGACAGACATTTTCCATCTTTAGCCGTCAGATGAATGGCACCATCCACAGCTGTTGACCACTGAATTGAGCCGATCTCAGCGTACCGTCGAACCACATCCGGGTGTGGGTGATTATAGGGATTACCAAAACCCGCACTATGGATGACAGTTTCAGGCCGCCAGCGTCTTATCACATCCGGCCCATTTGAGTAGCGACTGCCATGATGTGAAGAGAGCAGCCATGTCAGCGGTTTTTCAAACACCGGCAAGCCCAATTCCGTTGTTTGATCGATGTCGCCCGTCAACAGCAGAGAACAGGCGCCATTGGTCACATACAACACACATGAGCGTTGATTATCTTTCACTCCGGTACTGCCAGAGAGAAACCTGAAAAACACGCCGTCCTGTTGCCACTGCATGCCAGCCCTGCAGTGTTGCGATTCCTTTTCTACCAGCGGATAGGAGGCATAAGACTGTTGTACTTCAAGGCTATTTTTCAGGGCTGCATAACCACCGGTGTGATCAGTGTCGTTATGACTGAGCACCAGCGTATCAATCGACTGAATGCCCCTTGCCCTGATGGCGGGCAGAACTGACCATTCAAAAGCACTGCTGCCGCTGCGAAATCCGGGGCCCAGGTCATACAGCAGATTATTGTTGGCAGTATTAATCCAGACCGCAAGCCCCTGCCCTACATCAAATACCCAGACATCAAACGCTCCCTGCGGTTTCACCGTGGGTTTGGAAAACAGTAGAGGCAGTAACATGACAAGGGCCAGCCACTTGAAACGCATGCCTGCGGGTAAAATCAGCAACACTGCACCCAGCATGGCCAGCAGAAGAACTGAAAGGTCAGGCGAAGGAACTGATTGGTAGATGACGGGCCACTGCTCTAGCCACTCCAGCGCAAACCAGAATGCCTGAGCCATCAACTCAACCACAGGCTGGAGCAATTCAATACCCAGTAGATACAGCAACTGATCCAGCAACAGCACTGGCACCAGAATGGAGATCCAGGGTATCGCCAATAAGTTAGCCAGCGGCGAAACCCACGACACTCCGGAAAAAAACATCACGGTCAATGGCATTAGTGCAGGCAATAACAGCAACTGAATCTGCCAGAGTTGGCAACCCGATCGGCTGGACTGATACAGGATGATCAGCACCGCCACCACTATAAACGAAAGCCAGAAGCCAGCATTGTAGATGGCAATGGGTGACAGGGTGAGCACCACCGCCAGTGCCAGCCACCACCGCGTCCAATGCTCCACCTGCTGTAAACGCCACCCGGCGCCTAACAATACTGCCAGCATCAAAAAAGCACGCTGCGCCGGAATGCCAAAACCAGACAAATAAAGATAAAAAGCGGCTGTCACAATGGCCATACAATAGGGAGGCCAGCGTTGTCCCTGCAGCTGAGGCATCAGGCCTATCACTCTGCCCAACCACCAGCCCACCAACGCCAGTAAACCGATGTGCATCCCACTGATCACGGCTAGGTGCAGGGTGCCACTGTGTTGCAGCATTAGCCATTGATCGTCTGACAGCGCGCTGCGTGTACCCGTAGTCAACGCCTGTAACAATCCCACCCACTCTGCCGGATAACGTGCAGCCAGCTGCTGATTCACCTCATGCCTCAGCCCGGTAAAACTGTTTAGACGGGTGGTTGCGACCGACTCCAGAGACAACACATAACCCGTCGCACCGATACCCCGCTCAATCAGCCATTTTTCATAATCAAAACCCTGAGGATTGTACTGGCCATGCGGGCGTTTCAGGCGTGCACGCAGACTCACTCGCATCCCCGCACTGAGAGACCGTTCAGGTTCATACCAGCTCAGACGCACTGTTTGGGGCGTAAAGCTGGCGCTCCCCGAGAGCTGTGTAGCGGATTCAACGCGGAGGTTAAATCGCAGTCCTGATCCGGTCTGCTCGAGCAGACCACTGATCACCCCGGTCAATAGCCAGTCTGTTCGATTGAGTGATTCGGGCAACTGTGCCTGCAGTTGCCCATTGATCCAGAAGGCACCCCATAACAACCCGACTAATCCGGCAGAAAAATAAAACGCCCTGAGCTTGATCCCAAGAACCACGACCAAAAGGGCAATGAAAATGCAACCTGACAGCGGTATAAACTGTGTCAGAGTGAGTGCGCAGATAATTCCGGCCACATAACAGATCATCCATGATCGCATAAGTTGGCTAACCTGAATTGTAAGTGCATAATATGGCCGAGCCGCCAAGGCTTGCCCCTGCCGATGACCAAAACAGCTGATGCCACGTAAATTTTTTAAGAAATACATGCCAGATGGTGAGCAGTTCAAGCGCCACAAACATCTGAGCTGGTTGGGCGATCACCTGCATGACCCAAACCTATGGCATCTTACCCGCCGTTCAGTTTCCAAGGCTTTTCTGATTGGCGTGTTCTGTGCCTTTCTGCCGATTCCACTGCAGATGCTGCTTGCCGCCGTTATTGCGATTATCTTTCGCAGTAACCTGCCGTTTTCCGTCGGGCTGGTCTGGATCACCAATCCATTGACGATTCCACCCATCTTTTACTTCACTTATAAGATAGGCACCTTTTTGCTGGGCGCAAACGCACAGGAAGAGGAGTTTCACCTGTCACTGCAATGGATCACAGAGAGTCTGGCGCATATCTGGTGGCCACTACTGCTGGGTTCGGTGTTGACAGGCGCCGTGCTCGGTATCGCCAGCTACTTTATCATTCAGCTTTTCTGGGCATGGCATGTCGGTAAAAGCTGGCGCCAGCGCCCCAGCAGAAAAGAACGCAAAACGCCCAACAATCCGGACTGAGTGGATTCGCTTAAGCGGATACGACCAGCTGACCTTCCTTCAGCTCCAGTATTCTCGAGGTTCGGGCAGCCAAAGCTGTGTCGTGGGTAACCAGTATAAAAGCGATACCTTTATCCTGATTGAGCCGGTCGATGACCAGCTGAACATCTTCGGCGGTGTGGCGGTCAAGGTTACCGGTGGGTTCATCCATCAGAACACAAGCAGGTTCTCCCACCAGTGCTCTGGCAATGGCGACGCGTTGTCTTTCTCCCCCACTGAGTTGTGCGGGCTTGTGAGTCAGGCGGTGAGCCAGACCTACTTCAGTCAGCAGTTCTGTTGCTTTTGCCCTGACCTGCTCGATGGGCTGTTTTCGCAACAAAAGCGGCATAGCGACATTCTCAAGTGCGCTAAACTCCGGCAATAGATGATGGAACTGATAGACAAAACCCAGCGCCTGATTGCGTAGCGCCGCCCGCTGCTTTTCAGAACAGGCATACAGATCCTGCTGATTGATCATCACCTGACCGGATGACGGAGTATCTAAACCACCCAGCATATTCAGCAGTGTGCTTTTACCGGAGCCGGAGCTGCCAATGATGGCCACCTGCTCCCCTGCCTGCAGGCTGAAATCCAGTTGATCAATCACCGTAATGCTGCGTTCACCATCGCGAAAGGTTTTGTTCAGACCTTTGGCCTGCAGAACGATATTACTCATAGCGCAGCGCCTCTGCCGGTTCAGTTTTGGCTGCCCGCCATGAAGGGTAAAGTGTGGCCAGGAAGCTGATCAGTAGTGACGCCAGCGCAATAACAGTTACATCTCGCCATTGCAGTTCAGACGGCAGGTAGCTGATAAAGTAGACATCGGCGTTCAGAAACTGGATGCCCAGGGTATGTTCAACCCAGGCAATAAGATCAGAGATGGTCAGCCCCAGCGTGACGCCCAGCAGCACACCCAACAAGGTGCCCATCACACCAATCACCGTGCCCTGCACCATGAAAATGCGCATGATCTGTCCGGCCGTAGCCCCCATTGTGCGCAGAATGGCTACATCGGATTTCTTATCGGTCACCACCATTACCAGCGTTGACACAATATTAAAGGCAGCCACCAGAACGATCAGGAACAACAACAGACCGATCATCCGCTTTTCCAGCTGAATGGCATGAAACAGGTTGCCATGGGTCCGCGTCCAGTCACTGATCCGGAACTTCCCGTCCAAGCCGATCGCAATCTCCTTGACCCGTTTAGCCGCCTGGAACAGATCTTCAAACTGCAGACGAATGCCTTCGACTTCACCCTCTTCCATACGTTTTAAGGCGGCGGCATCACGCAGGTGGATATAGGCAAGACTGGCATCCAGTTCTGCCCCTACCTCAAACACTCCGACCACGGTAAAACGCTTCAGACGCGGCACAACCCCGGCCAGACTCACAGAGGCTTCCGGCAGGACCAGTGTTACCTTATCTCCGGGTCTGACGCCCAGATAACGCGCCAGCAGATCACCCAGCACGATGCCAAAACGGGTTTCGTTAAGGGCATCCAATGACCCCAGTTTAATGTGCGCAGGCAATATCGAAATTTTGCTTTCAAGTTCGGGATCAATCCCGTTAATCAGCGCACCACGCACCACCCCTTTGGCGGTGAGCATACCCTGATTCGAAATAAAGGGCGCAGCGCCCAGTACATCCGGCTGTTGCTCGACCTGAGTGACCAGGTCCGGCCAGTTGGTCAGCGGCTGCTGATAACCCGTGATGGTCGCGTGGGGCACCATGCCGAGGATGCGTTGTTTCAATTCACGGTCAAAACCGTTCATGACCGACAGCACCACAATCAGCGCAGCCACACCCAGCATCAATCCCAGCATCGAAGCCAGTGATATAAAGGAGATGAAATGATTGCTCCGCTTGGCAGCGGTGTAACGCAATCCTATATAGAGCGACAAGGGTTTAAACATGGCGGCGATTAAATCACAGTTACTCTGACCTGTAAAAATAAAGCTAAGCGCTTGAGTGTGCTTGGAAACTCAATACGAATCAAACAGATCCTACGCCACAGCAGATGCTTTTCATATCAAATCTCCCTATACTCTTTGGCAGTTTCAAATCAGTTACGAGTATTTGTCATGTCGGGACAGGAACGTCGTCAGTATTTCCGTATTAACCAGAAAATCGCATTGGAACTGAAGCAGGTCGAAGAGGCCGATACCGCTGTTCCTCCGATACCCCGACAGTTTGATGTTTCCCCAAACTTCCTGCTGCTGAGCGAGTTGCAGGAGATGGACACTGAAAGCCAGCTTTTGTTGCGCCGCATTGCTGAAAAAGATGCTCAGCTGGGCAGTTTTCTGACCATTATGCACAACAAGATGGAAAAACTGGCCCAGGCTGTCGCCTCCAGTGAAATGGAGATCAGCCCCTCTGCCATTCAGGAAGTCAGCCTGTCCGAAGGGGGCCTGCAGTTTAATACCCTTACGCCCTATCCGGATGACAGTTACCTGTGTGTCAAACTGGTCTTCCCTGAATCCTGCCTGGGTTTGCTGCTCTATGCTAAATGCCTGCGCTGCACACCCACAGATCCTGAGGGGTATACCATCGCCGCAGAATTTATCAGAATGCCGGAAAACTGCCGCACCCTGCTGGCCAGACAGATACTCGAAAGCCAGGCTCGCGAACGTCAGCAGGCTCAATTAGAACAGAACTCAGCCACAGAGCAGTAACATGTCCTCACCCGAACACACCCCTGCTCAGAAGCAGCGTAAACTCCTGCATCATATCGCCGTCGGTGGCGGTTTTCTGGGCCTGATCCTGTGGTTTTATGTTGGCCGTGAAATTGGGGTTCTTGACTGGGCGACAGCGCTGATGCCCGAACAGCATGCGGGTGCAGGACTGATGCTGGGTATTATGCTGGTGATGACACCCGGCTTTTTTATCTGGGCCCGCTACAATCGCTGGGTGGAACAAAAACTCGCAGTGCGCGGTTTTTATTACGAAACCGCATATGACGCGGAACAGGCAGAGTTGCTGGCCAAAAAAAAGGCTGAAAAATCTGCAGAGCGGCATGAATAACCACCATCAGACCTGCGCTATTCAATCAGATCTGCACATAAGCAGCCCCTTCTAAGACTCAATGTTGAACTAAATTCAAGCAAACCGGCTTGCTTAAACCCTGTACAGCAACTGTACTAAGTGTTACCCGCAGGCAGAATTCCGCCCGAACACTGCAAATCCTTTCTGATACTTCGCAGTCACACGAGAGCCTGCTGGCGCAGCGCCACGCGGAGGCACATCATGCTGAAAAGGAGCACATTAGGTTATCTGATTGCAGTCACTGCTTTGCTCATACCCCACGCACAGGCAGTCGATCTTGCAAATCTGGACAGCCATACCCTTCCATCTACGTTGACCACTGACGAGGTACCTGCACAGCCAATCTCCTTTGAAACAACGCGTAAAACGTCCCTGCTGGATGCCATTCATCAATATGAACAGTGGGTCAATCTGCCCTGGGAAAAATTGCCAAATGGCCGCTCTCTACACGCAGGCGAAACTGCAGCCATCGTGCCACTGGTTAGAGATCGGTTACGGTTACTGGGTGATTTAAAGTCAGTGGAGGCAACACCAGACTCAGATCAGTTTGATAGCGAACTGGAAACCGCGTTAAAACGTTTCCAGGCCCGGCATGGACTCGAGCCAGATGGCATTCTGGGGCGTAAAACACGTATGGCGTTGAACGTATCCCCGACCGAAAGACTTCAGCAACTGGAAGTCAATCTGTTGCGGCAGGAACAGTTCAGCCGCATCACAACCCCACTCTACGTTCAGGTCAATATCCCTGAATACCGCCTGCGCGTGCTAAACCAGGACCAGGTTGCTCTGGAGATGAAAACAATCGTGGGCCGTAAGTCACGTAAGACACCGGTCTTCAGTAGCGAGATCGATACCATGGTGGTAAACCCGTCCTGGTATGTGCCAAAAAGCATCGCCTTCAAGGACATTCTGCCAAAACAGCAGGCAAACCCTGAGTATATGGCACAGCATAACCTGAAAGTAATAACCGGCTGGGGCAATGGCATTCAGGAGATACCGCTGGATCAGGTTGACTGGAATAGCCTGTATACATCACCTCAGGCGCCCCGCTTATGGGAACCCCCCAGTGACGGCAATACGCTCGGACAGGTTAAATTCCTGACCCCTAACCGGTATGCGGTTTATCTCCACGACACATCGGCAAAAGCATTATTTAACAAACCCGACCGTGCGTTCAGCTCAGGCTGCATACGTGTTGAACAACCCCGATTACTGGCGGACCTGCTGATGTCTCTCTCCAATCAGTGGGCACCCGAACAGGTAAACAGCTTATTCGAATCGACTGACACGCAGAGGATTAATCTCGCAAGACCCATCCCATTGCACATTACGTACTGGACCGCCTGGATCGATAATGAACAACAACTGCAATTCAGAGAGGATATCTACCGACGGGACAAAACTGATTTATCCGCCTTACAAATTGATAATCAATCTGCACAAATTTCATCAAATTGATCATTTAGTGTACATCTGTAAATACATTCGGCATAATGCGGCCGTTGTTTTATATTTGTTGTACACCTTATGTCTGAAACTCTTGTATCACGTAGAAAGCTTCTTGGTTACATGGCCGTCGGCGCATCCGGTCTGTTGATTCCACATACGGCGATGGCGGTTGCGGCACCTCAGTCAGAAAAAAAACTGGCACTCCTCAATTTACATACAGGGGAGTCGCTCAGCACCACATTCTGCAGTACTCAGGGATATCAAGCTGAGAGTCTCGCGGAGATCAATCAGTTGCTGCGGGATCACCGCAACAACAAGCAGTGCACCATGAATATTGAGTTACTGGAACTGCTGTTTGACCTGCGTCGGGTGCTGGATACCAACAAACCCTTCCATGTCATCTCTGCTTACCGTTCACCTGAAACCAATAAAATGCTGAGTCAGAAAAGCAGCGGTGTAGCGAAAAAAAGCCTGCATATGCAGGGTATGGCAATTGATATCCGGGTTCCCGGAGTCGACCTGAAAGACCTGCATGCAGCGGCTCTCGCCTTGCAAGGTGGCGGTGTAGGCCTATACAGCAAAAGTAACTTTGTCCACCTTGATGTGGGTCGGGTCAGACGCTGGGGAACCTGATTCAGGTCATCAAGCCCCGCTCAACCAGATCTTCTAATGCTGCAAAACAGGTCTGGTCAATTTGCGTACCCAGATGCTCTCGCATCATCTCCAGCGCCTGCGGCACCGGTATAGCACCTCGGTAAGGTCGTTCTGCCGTAATGGCATCAAAAATATCAGCCGTGGTGATAATCCGGGTTTCCAGAGAGATCTCTGCATCACACAAACCATGCGGATAACCAAAGCCATCCAGCCGTTCATGATGCGCCTGACAGACCTGTGCCAACTCCTGCATCGGGCCTATCCGCGATAAAATTTCTCCGGTATACCGGGCATGCAGTTTAATCGCCTCGTACTCGTCATCTGTTAATTTACCGGGTTTATCGAGAATCGCATTACTGACACCCAGTTTACCCACATCGTGTAACAACGCTCCCCTACGGACCAACTGAGCTGATGCATGACTCAGTCCCAGTGTATTTGCTAGCTGCTCGGCATAAAAGCTGACACGCTCACAATGCCCGGAGGTGTATGGGCTTTTGGCATCGACAACCTGACCAAATGCCAGAGCAATATCGTCAATATAACTTTCAGTGAGCGGTACTCTGTGCTTTGCTGGCTCCATCGCAATGACATATCGGGGCAGTGCGGGGCTGGCCAGATAACGCCAGAAATCAGCCTGCCTGGCAACCTTGTTAAAATGCGAAACCAATTGTGGGTCAAACCATTTTCCAGCGCGTTTATTGATCTCTTGTTCTGCCCTCTCCTGGCCGAACCCTATGAAAAACACATCCGCCACCTGAGCCAACAGGGCGATTCGGGAATAGAGAGGGATCGCCTCGCCTGCAAGCCCATAGGGTTTGCCCCGACCATTCCAGTGTTCATCCAGCCCGCGAATACCCTGCGCAACGTTCTCAGGCAAACGGAGTTGTCGCGCAATTTCAGCGCCACGTTCACAGCGGGTTAACATCAGATCCTGCGCCCACTGTTCCCCGTGCGAAAAAACGTTCAACACTTTACTACAACGGGAGACTAGGTCCTCACCAGCCCCGGTATGCTTCACCACAAAATGCATTACCTGGTGGAGTTGATCATCCACCAGTTTATAATCCCGCTTGAAACTCAGGTCATCAGTGGCATAGAGCTGACTTATGCGAGCAGCATTACTGCTGCAACCCAGGTCTTTAAGAAGCAGAGTGTAGTAAAGCTCCCAGAGCGATTGAGATGGGAGGCCGAGGGATTCGCCGATTTTGAAACCGATCCAGCAGACCCGGATACAATGACCTTTAGGCTGACCTTCAGTCATGTCCAGTGCATGACTTAAAGACCCTAACAGTTCTGACATCAGCAAGGATTCCTGGGCAGACTCCTGCACAGGAAAATGCTTTAAAGCGTAAGCAACCCCCATGGGATCACCTCCTGCAAAACGACTTTGCCAGACTTAAGCAATCCCTTGGCAGCTGACGTTTTACATAAGGACAAAACTTAACCTGATGAATTCAGGGTCATATCCACACGATTTTCATATAGCATCGGTGACATTTGGCCACCTTACATAAAGCTGCATTTTTCAGCCTACGTACTTATACGCAAACGCACAAAGTTTATCGCCCAAAAGAATTAAAACGTAAGTTTTAATTTTGGCCAACTGATATAAAAAATCCCCAAAAAAAAGCGCCCATAAAGGCGCTTTTTTGTATTAAAACAATAAGTTAGTTGAATTTGAACTGTTTGATTTGCTGATGAAGGCGAGATGACATCTGCTTAATTTGTTCACTCGCCGCCACAATCTGACTGGAGTTATCACTGTTCTTACGGGCTGCATCAGCAATACCCACGACATTTGCGTCAAGGCTGGAAGAGACATGCGCCTGTTCATCGGCGGCGTGAGAGATCAAATCCATCTTGTTACTCATGCTTTCAATACCCGCAACAATCTCCATCAATGCCTGTCGGGTCAGTTCACCTTCTTCGACACTGCGGTTCGCTTTTTCATAGCTGGCATTCATCACATCCGTGATGGTGTTAACACGTGACTGCAGGCCTTTGATCATGGAGCTGATCTCCTCAGCAGAAACCTGGGTTCTGCTGGCAAGTGTGCGCACTTCATCTGCTACCACGGCAAAACCCCGTCCCTGTTCACCGGCACGTGCTGCCTCAATCGCCGCATTCAGTGCCAGCAGGTTGGTTTGATCCGCAATATCCGCTATCACCTCGATAACCGAACCAATTTTACGACTGTCATCACTGAGCGAGTTCACAACATCGGTAGCTTTATGAACATCTTCAGCCAATTGCGAAATGCTGTGCAAACCATGGTTCAGCACCTTGGCGCCCTCTTCCGCCCGCGTCGTGGCGGCTTGCGATGTCTCTCGTGTCGACCGAACATTGCCACTCACTTCCTGCGAACTGGCCAGCAATTCGTTCATCGCGGCAGCAACCATCTCGGTATTTTTCAGCTGTTCCTGAATTTCATAATTGGTCTGAGAGGACATAGCCGCCAGATGCTGTGTCGCATCATTGATCTGTTCTGCACTGAGATCAACCGTGTTCATGGTCACCTGCAATTTTTCCAGCAGGGTATTTACTGATGCCGCAATGTGACCAATCTCATCTGCACGGGCGATATTCAGACGGCGGGTCAAATCCCCTTCACCCTTCGCCAGATCAGTCGTCACATGCTCAAGTTGCGCCAGCGGTGAAAAGATAATGGCACGTTGAAACAGCACATACAGAATCAGGCCAACAATAAAAATAAAACTGAAAATCAGTGTCCAGGTATCGATTAACTGAATCTGGCCCTGCTGGGAAGCCAAAGTCGCTGCAGTTTCCGACAGGGTAATGCTCATCAGCTCTGTAATACTGTCCGTAATTGCCGTTGCTGCTGCATCGAATGATGACATGGACTGGTTACCGACCTCCGGGCCGAAGTCCACATAGGCCTGCGCCATGCTTTTACCAGCACTGTAGAACGCTTCAAATTTTGGCAGGATCTGTTGATACAGTTCTTTTTTAGCCGGGTTCAGCGTTATCAGCTTGGTCAGTAAGCTTCGGACCAGTACTGCATTCTCTTCAGCCTGCTGGAAGCCATCATCCAGCCCGTCCATACCCCGGGTGGCACTGATATCCGTCAACCACTGCTGCACCTGAATGACAGCGATCTGCAGTTGATAGGCTGTATCGACGATCTGATTCTGGACCGCAGAGTCATTAATCAGACTGTCTGAGAGCCGGTGGGTTTTGGCCACGATAAATACACCCTGAATGATCAGACCCAGCATGATCAATACAGAAACCAACAGAACTTTGCCTTTGATCGTCTTAAGGAACATCTTTTCTGCCTGTTATCGAAAATGGAGTGTTACGGCGTGTTAGCCGATAAACGTGGTTGATGCTCCTAGCTCCGGAATTTCAGATCCGCAAAACCACATCATGCCTGCCTAGTCTGTTTAAGAAGGCCCGCAAGAAAATTACAACAAAGCCATCCCAAAGGATGGCTCGGTCCAGACTACCTGATTAAAGATTTGCAATCCGGTTCAAACCAGCAATTGCCGCCACCCGGTAGGCTTCTGCCATGGTGGGATAATTAAACGTGGTATTGATGAAGTATTTCAGCGTATTGGCTTCACCTTTCTGGCTCATGATGGCCTGACCGATGTGTACAATCTCTGAAGCATGTTCGCCGAAACAATGAATACCCAGTATTGAGAGTGTTTCACGGTGGAACAGGATTTTCAGCATACCGACTGGCTGACCGTAGATCTGGGCACGGGCGGTGTCTTTGAAGAACGCCTGGCCGACTTCATAAGGTACGCACTCCTCAGTGAGCTGCTCCTCGGTTTTGCCAACAGAGCTGATCTCAGGAATGGTGTAAATACCGGTGGGTACTTCGTTGATGTAACGGAAATCTTCAGCATCCAGCATATCTGCGGCGGCGGCCCGGCCCTGATCCAGTGCGGCCGATGCCAGACTTGGCCAACCCACTACATCGCCTACAGCGTAGATTCCTTCACAGGCGGTACGGTAGTGGTCATCCACCTCAATCTGACCACGGCTGTTGGCGGTCAGACCAATATTGTCCAGCTTCAGGGTTTCTGTATTACCACTGCGGCCATTACACCAGAGGAACGCATCCGCACGGATTTTTTTGCCGGATTTAAGGCTTAAAGTCACGCCCCGGTCATCACCTTCAACCTTGTCATACACTTCGTTATGACGAATTTTGACCGCATTATTGCGCAGGTGATAACTCAAAGAGTCGGAGATTTCTGCATCCAGAAAAGACAGCAAACGACTCTGAGCATCCACCAGATCCACTTTGACCCCCAGACCGCTGAAGATGGAGGCATATTCAGAACCGATAACACCCGCACCGTAGATAATCAGGGTACGTGGCGTGTGACTGAGTTTAAGAATGGTATCGGAGTTATAGATACGAGGATGGTTGAAATCAATATCCGTCGGACAGTAAGGGCGAGACCCTGTGGCAATCACGATATTTTTGGTCCGGAGCGTTTCATCACCCTGCGCGGTACCCCGCACTACAATGGTGTTTTTATCCTCAAATTCAGCCTTACCAAAAAACACATCAATCCGGTTGCGGGCATAAAAATTGGTCCGCAATACCACCTGGCTGGAGATAACTTTTTCCGCCCGCTTCAACACTTTGGGGAAAGAAAACCAGCGCGGTTCACCAATGTCACGGAACATCGGATTGGTGTTAAATTCAATGATCTGTTTAACTGAGTGGCGCAACGCTTTTGAGGGGATAGTGCCCTTATGGGTACAGTTGCCACCCACAAACTCCTGCTCTTCGATGACAGCAACACGGCGGCCTTTCTTGGCTGCATTCATGGCAGCACCTTCACCTGCCGGTCCAGAACCGATCACAATGACATCATAGTCATACACCGCCATCTCTTTCCCCTTACGCTCTTTCTAAATTATTGTTTAAGAAGTCTTTTAGCCAAAAAAGATACCCCTATAAGGGGCATCTGCAATTAGTCTTTGGCCTTAACTTCATACGCCAGATCAGCGTTTACCTTATCGACAGACTGTTTTTCCTGTTCTTCTTCACATTTCTGCCGGTCACCACCACAAATCTCACAGCTGGTATCGATGCCAAGGTTGGCCATCCCACCGCAGGAGCCGGAGATAGGCTTGCGGCCCAAAAGGACCCCGACCGACATGGCAACGACAATCAGCAGTAAGCCGACAAATGCAAAAATCATGGTACTCATAGCAACCTCACTTCACCAGGAACGCTTCAAACCCCGGTGACATACGCTCTTCAAATCCGTTATCTGTTTTAACCAACATAAAGACTTTGATGCCTTTGGCACTGGCAAATTCCATCCCCCGCTCAGGTCCCAACACCATCAAAGTAGTCGCCAAACCATCTGCCTCTGCACAGGTAGGAGCCAGTACAGTAACTGATGCCAGACGATGATGAATCGGCGCAGCCGTCGCAGGATCTATTGTATGTGAAAACCGCACGCCATTTTCTTCGAAATAATTTCGATAGTCTCCGGACGTAGCAATCCCGGTATCACGCACCTCTATAATACGCTGAACTGTTCGCTCTATTTCAGAGGTAGGGGATTCAATGGCGATACGCCAGTGCTGACCATTTGGCTTGACTCCTTTCGCCCTCAGCTCACCACCAATCTCCACCAGATAATTGCTGATACCGGCCTGTTCCAAGACCCCGGCAACCTGATCCACACCATAACCTTTGGCGATGGCTGACAAGTCGATATAACTGGCTGCCTGCTTAGTCAGCATCCGGCTTTCAGCATCATAATCCAGTTTATGATAGCCAACCCGTTCTCTGACCTCTGCAATTTTATCTTCACTCGGCGCATGGGTAACCCGGCCATCGGGCCCAAAACCCCACAAATTCACCAGAGGCCCCACCGTCACATCAAAAGCACCGGAACTGGCATCCGCAATCTGCAAAGCCAGAGCCAATACTTCGCCTAACTCTTCAGAGACCTGAACCGTACTGGCAGCAGGTTGCTTGTTTAGCAACGACAGTTCTGAATCCGGGATGTAGGTTGACATGCTCTGGTTAACTGCCAGCAACATGTTATCAATTTGACGTGCCAGATCTGACTGCACCGTATCAGGCGTTGCGACCCATTTCACAGAAAAGGTCGTACCCATGGTCATGCCAGCGTGGGTCTGGAGTTGCGGACCCGGTTCAGAACAACCGGAAACCACAAAAAAAACAATGGCCAGCAGCAACGCTGCTGACCATTTTTGGCGGTATCTGAAACAATCAGACACCGTGGACTTAGCCACCGAAGTCATCAAGGAAGATGTTATCGCGCTCAACACCAAGATCCAGCAACATCTGAATCACAGCTGAGTTCATCATCGGAGGCCCACACATGTAGTATTCACAATCTTCAGGTGCTTCATGATCCTTCAGATAGTTTTCATACAACACATTGTGAATAAAGCCTGTCATACCCGTCCAGTTATCTTCCGGCAACGGATCTGACAATGCCAGATGCCACTTAAAGTTGTCATTCTCGTCCTGCAGCATGTCGTACTCTTCGTTATAGAAGGACTCACGCAGGGAACGCGCACCATACCAGAAGGTAATCTTACGCTTGGAGTTCAGACGCTTAAGCTGGTCAAAAATATGACTGCGCATTGGCGCCATACCTGCACCACCGCCGATAAACACCATTTCACAGTCGTTTTCAGTGGCAAAGAATTCACCAAACGGTCCGTAAACAGTGATCTTATCGCCCGGTTTCAGGCTGAACACGTAAGAAGACATGATACCCGGCGGGAAATTAGTACCCGGTGGTGGTGACGCGATACGGATGTTGAATTTAACAACACCACGCTCTTCCGGATAGTTCGCCATGGAGTAAGCACGAATCGTCGGTTCAGTCACCTTGGATACGTACTGCCACATGTTGAACTTGTCCCAGTCACCGCGGTAATCGGTATCAATTTCAAAGTCTTTGTAGTGCACTTCGTGTGGCGGACATTCCAGCTGAACGTAACCACCGGCACGGAAGTCAACGTTTTCACCTTCAGGCAGACGCAGGGTCAGCTCTTTGATAAACGTTGCAACGTTGGGGTTTGATTCAACTGTACATTCCCACTTCTTAACACCAAAGACTTCGTCTTCGATTTCCAGTTCCATGTCCTGTTTAACAGCAACCTGACAGGAGAGACGCCAGCCATCCTTCGCTTCACGCATGGTGAAATGTGACTCTTCCGTTGGCAGCATGGAGCCGCCACCGGCAAGTACCTGACATTTACACTGAGCACAGGTACCACCGCCACCACAGGCAGACGGGATAAAGATGCCTTTATCCGCCAGGGTTTGCAGCAGTTTGCCACCCGCAGGCACAGTAATAGTTTTTTCCGGATCTTCATTGATGTGAATAGTCACATCACCTGAACTCACCAGTTTCGAACGCGCCGCCAGAATCACTACGACCAGTGCAAGCACCACCGCAGTAAACATGACAACGCCGAGAATGATTTCAGCATTCATAAGCTAATCCTTCTTCTGTTGACCATGTTGACAGCATTAAAGCTGAACCCCGGAGAACGACATGAAACCCAGAGACATAAGGCCTACAGTGATAAAGGTAATACCCAGACCACGCAGACCCGCAGGCACATCGCTGTATTTCAGTTTTTCACGGATACCCGCCAGTGCAGTGATAGCCAGCGCCCAGCCTACACCCGCGCCTACGCCATACACCACAGACTCACCAAAGGTGTAGTCACGCTCAACCATAAACAGCGCAGCACCCATGATGGCACAGTTCACGGTGATCAGCGGCAGGAATACACCCAGCGCGTTGTACAGAGCAGGCACAAACTTATCCAGGAACATCTCCAGAATCTGCACAATCGCCGCGATTACACCGATGTAAGAGATATAACCCAGGAAGCTCAGATCCACTTCAGGGTAACCGGCCCATGCCAGCGCACCTTCACGTAGCAGGTGGTTATAGATCAGGTTGTTAACCGGGGTTGTGATGGCCAGCACCACAACAACCGCAATACCCAGACCCAAAGCTGTCTGTACTTTCTTGGAGATCGCCAGGAAGGTACACATGCCCAGGAAGAAGGCCAGCGCCATGTTCTCAACAAAAATCGCCTTAACGGCCAGGCTGATATACTGTTCCATTACACAGCCTCCTTGTTGGTGTTGTGAGCCAGTTCAAACTCAGCCACTTCCACCTGGTCTTTGTTGAAGGTACGTACCAGCCAGATAAAGATGCCGATAATAAAGAAGGCACTTGGCGGTAACAGCAGCAGACCGTTGGCCTGATACCAGCCACCATCATTGATCAGTGGCAGTACTTCAACACCAAACAGTTTGCCGGCACCAAACAGTTCACGGATAAAACCAACAAACATCAGTACCACACCGTAACCCAGACCGTTACCGATACCATCCAGGAAAGAGATACCTGGTGGGTTCTTCATGGCAAAGGCCTCGGCACGACCCATTACGATACAGTTGGTAATGATCAGACCAACGAATACGGAAAGCTGTTTTGATACGTCATATGCGTAAGCTTTCAGAATCTGGTCAACCACAATTACCAGCGACGCAATGATGGTCATCTGACAGATGATTCGGATACTGCTTGGCATCTGGTTACGGATAATTGAGATAAACATGTTCGAAAACGCGGTTACCACAGTTACCGCCAGCGTCATTACCAGCGCAGTGTTCAGGTTTGATGTTACCGCCAGAGCAGAACATACACCCAGGATCTGTAGACCGATTGGGTTATTCTTGAAAATCGGGGTAACGAGTACTTGTTTAGCTGCAGACATCGTTTACGCCTCCCCTGCTTTCAGGTTTGCAAGAAATGGGGCAAAGCCATTCTTACCCAGCCAGAAATGCACCAGATTGGTAACACCATTACTGGTCAGCGTGGCACCAGACAGGCCGTCAATCTGATGCATCGCGTTTGGAGATGCCGGATCAACATTGCCTTTAATCAAGCCCAGCGTAGGTTCCATTGAACCTTCAGGGTAGACTTTTTTGCCTGGCCAGATAGCTTTCCAGTTAGGATTATCAACTTCGCCACCCAGACCCGGTGTTTCAGCATGGGAGTAGAAGCCCAAGCCCACAACCGTATTCAAGTCACCTTCCAGTGCCAAAAAGCCATACAGAGTGGACCACAGACCATAACCATGTACGGGCAGTATGATCTTTTCGATATTGCCATCCGCTGTTTCAATCAAATACACAGGCATCACATTTGCCTGGTATTTAATGGATGCGATATCAATATCCTTGCTTAGGCTCTTGCCCAGCTCCTTATCCTTGGCAGCCTTCTTGGCATCGTAACGAGCTGGATCAGCCACTTCAGTGTATTTGCCCGTTTTCAGGTCAACAAACTTCTTGGTGATCGTACTCTCGAATAACTCAGGTATATTCTTACCCTGATAATCAATACCTGCTGCCGCCAGAATATTAGTCTGACGATCCAGATTTTTATTCGCAACCTGCTGTGGTTTTAGAATGACCGCAGCAGCAGACACGATTACCGAGCAAACCACACAAAGAAGAACGGTAACGGTAATCGTTTTTCCGATAGAGTCATTACTCGCTGACATCGCGTTTCATCCTCCGTTTGATATTGGCCTGAATCACAAAGTTATCGATCAACGGCGCAAACAGGTTACCGAACAGGATCGCCAGCATCATCCCTTCCGGGAATGCCGGGTTAACCACACGAATCAGCACCACCATGATGCCGATCAGAGCACCAAAGTACCATTTGCCGATATTGGTCATGGACGCTGACACAGGATCGGTCGCCATAAAGAACATACCGAAAGCAAAGCCACCCAATACCAGATGCCAGTAGAATGGCAGCGAGAACATCGGGTTAGTGTCTGAACCAATCAGGTTAAACAGCGTGGACGTAGCTACCATGCCAAGAAATACACCGGCGACAATACGCCAGGCAGCCAGCTTGGCAATCAGCAGGGCAAAACCACCAATCGCAATCGCGAAAGTTGAAACCTCACCCACAGACCCCTGAATACGACCAATAAAGGCATCAAACCAGGTAATGTTCTGCGCCAGGATGGCATCCACACCACCCGCTGCAGCCAGACCCAGCGGAGTCGCACCGGAGAAACCGTCAACCGCAGTCCAGATAGCATCACCGGACATCTGAGCCGGATAGGCAAAGAACAGGAATGCACGACCGGTGAGCGCAGGGTTCAGGAAGTTTTTGCCGGTACCACCGAACACTTCTTTACCGATAACCACACCAAAACTGATACCCAGTGCAACCTGCCACAATGGAATGGTCGGCGGCAGAATGAGGGAAAACAGAATGGAAGTTACGAAGAAGCCTTCGTTCACTTCGTGGCCACGTTTCATGGCAAACAACACTTCCCAGAAACCGCCCACAATGAAGGTTACGATGTAGATCGGTAACCAGTAGGCCGCACCGTGGATGATATTGTCCCAAAGGCTGTTAGGGTCAAAACCGGTCAAAGCAGCAGCAATCGCACCCTGCCAGGTGGTCGGTTCGGTCACACCCAGGCTGGCCATCGCCGTGTTTGCCTGCAGACCCACGTTGTACATACCAAAGAACACAGCCGGGAAGGTACACATCCAGACCATGATCATCATACGTTTCAGGTCAACACCGTCGCGCACGTGTGCAGCCGTTTTAGTGACCTGACCCGGGGTGTAGAAAATGGTATCTACCGCTTCATACAGCGCGTACCAGTTTTCATACTTACCGCCTTTATGAAAATGCGGCTCCATTTTGTCGAGGATTGTTCTAATGCTCATGCTTAGGCCTCCTTCTCGATACGCGTAAGGTTGTCACGCAGGATCGGCCCGTATTCATATTTACCCGGGCAGGCAAAGGTAAACAGGGCGAGGTCTTCTTCATCCAGTTCCAGACAGCCCAGCTGCATGGCCTGAACAATGTCACCGGTTACCAGCGCACGTAGCAGCTGAGTTGGCAGGATATCCAGCGGCATCAGTTCTTCGAACTGACCTACCGGTACCATGGCGCGCTCAGAGCCGTTAGTGGTGGTAGTGAAGTCAAACAACTTGGAGGAGTTCATGAATGAACTGAACACATTCAGCACAGAGAACTTATTGCTGCCTGGTGTCAGCCAGCCCATAAATTCACGCTTGTCGCCCTCTTCCAGAATGCTCACCTGGTTGGCATAACGTCCCAGATAGCCCATCGGGCCTTTGGCGGTACGGCCATTCCAGACAGAACCACTGATAACGCGGTTATGTGAGCCGTTTTCAGCCCCCTGCAGCAGCTCGACCAGATTAGCGCCGATACGAGTACGCAACAGGCCTGGCTTAGCGGCTTTAGGACCAGCAACAGCCACCACACGATCAGTCGGCAGGCGACCTTCAGTGAACAGCTTACCAAAGGCGATAACGTCCTGATAACCGATGGTCCAGACTGTTTTCTTCTGAGAGACAGGGTCCAGGAAATGGATATGCGTACCTGCGTTACCCGCCGGATGCACACCACCAAACTCTTCTACGGTAACACCATCAACTGTAGGCAGGTCCGCACCCTCTGCTTTACACAGGAATACTTTGCGACTCAGCTGTTTCAGCACCTGCAGGCCATTTTTGAAAGCATCGGCCTGTTCGCTGATGATGACAGCCGGATCAGCCGCCAGCGGATTGGTATCAATCGCGGTTACAAAAATAGAGTTCGGTTCACTGCCGGGCGCAGGGACCTTACTGAAAGGACGGGTACGCAGCGCAGTCCACAGACCGGACTGAACCAGATTATCCTGCACCTGTTCGCGTGTCAGACCGGACAACTGTCCTGCGTCATACTTAGCAAACTCAACAGCTTCATCACCCTCAAGCTGAATCACCACAGATTGCAGAACACGGCGGTCGCCACGGTTGATAGCGGTTACGACACCCGCACCTGGCGCTGTATATTGAACGCCTTCAGTTTTTTTATCGGTAAAGATCACTTGACCGAGTTTTACCCGATCTCCTTCCTTGACGGCCATAGAGGGCTTCATACCCACATAATCAGAGCCGACAATGGCGACTGTGCTCACAGCAGGGCCATCGGTGATGGTTTGCTGTGGTGCACCGGAGATCGGCAGATCCAGACCTTTCTTGATCCTGATCATACGCCTCACCAAATTGCAGTAAACTTTTCCAGGACAGCCAACTCAGTTGGTAAATGTACGCTCTGCCCCCCCAGAACAACACACCCACCTTTTATTATTGGCAAGTTGGCCTACCCCACCAAAAAATCCGACAAAGTATACCCGAGCAAAGACCGTTTTTTCTACTGAACAAAGGGTTATTAAGGGGTTGAGCGAACAAAAAACCCACAACTCAATATAGAATTAATGGTTATTTGCTTATTCCAATAAAAAATATTAAACCTTAGCCAAAAAAAAGCCGCTGTTAAGCGGCTTTTCGAATTTTCTCAGTCAGCTCAAAAGCTTAAACTGATTTTGGGTAGGCTGGCAGTGTGCACTGCACCATTTTCTGAACCATACGCACAACCTGGCAGCTGTAGCCAAACTCGTTGTCATACCACACATACAGAACGCAACGTTTGCCATTGGCAATCGTTGCCAGCGCATCAACCACACCCGCTGCACGAGAGCCGACAAAGTCAGTAGACACCGCTTCAGGAGAGTTGCTGTAGTCGATCTGCTTCTGCATTGGACCAAACAACGCCGCTTCACGCAGGTAGCTGTTCAGCTCTTCCTTATCGGTTTCCTTCTCCAGATTCAGGTTCAGGATCGCCATAGAGACGTTTGGAGTCGGTACACGAATCGCATTACCGGTCAGTTTACCTTCCATTGCCGGCAGCGCCTTGGATACTGCTTTAGCTGCACCGGTTTCGGTGATAACCATGTTCAGGCCAGCCGCGCGGCCACGACGATCACCTTTGTGGTAGTTGTCGATCAGGTTCTGATCGTTGGTATAAGCGTGAACAGTTTCAACGTGACCGTTTTCGATACCAAACTGGTCATACACCGCTTTCAGTACTGGTGTAATCGCGTTGGTAGTACAGGACGCTGCTGACAGGATAGTGTCATCAGATGTGATATCACCATCGTTAACACCCATTACGATGTTCTTAACACCTTTACCCGGCGCAGTCAGAACCACACGGCTAACACCTTTTGATTTCAGGTGCAGAGACAGGCCTGCCTCATCACGCCATTTACCGGTGTTATCGATAACCACCGCGTCGTTAATACCGTATGCAGTGTAATCAACCGCGTCAGGCGCATCCGCGAAGATCACCTGAATCACATTACCGTTGGCAGTAATGGTGTTATTTTCTTCATCGATGGTGATGGTGCCTTTGAAAGAGCCGTGAACAGAGTCACGACGCAGCAGGCTGGCGCGTTTTTCCAGGTCATTGGTTGCGTTACCTTTACGCACAACAATCGCCTTCAGGCGCAGAGACTGGCCACCGCCGGTTTTTTCGATCATCAGACGCGCCAGCAGGCGGCCGATACGACCAAAACCAAACAGAACAACGTCAGTACCACTGCAGGTTTCAGCGCCAATGGCATCGGCCATCTCTTCTTTCAGGAAACCTTCCAGGTCAGCAGCACCGGAATTAGCAAACTTAGCAGCCAGTTTACCGATATCAACATGCGCGTTACGCACATCCAGCTTGTCAACCGCCTGCAATACGGGCAGCGTTTCAAATACAGACAGTTCATTGCCTTCAACCTGACGCACATAACGGTGTGCTTTCAGAATATCGATAACAGAACGTTTGTTGAGAACACGTCCGTAAACAGAGGTTTCAACGTTCTTTTCGCGGTGAAGGGATCCGATCAGCGGCACCATAGCTTCGGCCAGGGCTTCGCGTTCTTTCCAGTCTGTGAAAACTTGATCTTGGTTCACAAGCAGCTCCGAGTCATAAAGTTATTCAAACACTGAAAACAGACAGGTCAGGTGATGCAGATGCGTCCCCCGTGTTGCAATTACCGGCGCGAACGCAGGCAATATGCGGGTTCTGTTCCCAGGTCCTGAAAAAATTTGCGCGCATTATCCCCTTTTCCACACCGTTGGGCAAATGCAGAAAAGTCATAATTTTCTGGTAGTCATCACTGCGTTTTAACATCACCTTGGTTACACTATGCCGCGAACTAAGCACAGCTGGAGTTAAGAGTTTGTTTCAACAGGATTATTCACTGCCCACCAAAGCCGCAGACCGCAAATCACTTGGTCAGGTTCTAGGCGCAGCCCGGGGCCTGGTCATCGCTGATGCGGCGGCACGGCATAACGGGACCACACTGGTGATCTGTAACGATAGCAGTGAAGCCCAGCGTTTGCTGGATGAGATCCGCTTTTTCTCGAGCAATACATTGGAACTGCTCGCGTTTCCCGACTGGGAAACCCTGCCCTATGACTCGTTTTCTCCTCATCAGGACATTATCTCTCAGCGTATTGCTACCCTGGCACGTTTACCCAGCTTAAAACAGGGTGTTCTGGTCGCTCCCATCAGCACTCTGATGCACCGCACTGCACCGGCTGAATTTATTGCCGGACACTGCTTCAATCTTCAAACCGGACATCAGATAGACCCGCAAGTGTTGCGCAAGCAGCTGTCTGATGCGGGTTACCACAGCGTAGACACTGTTATGGAACAGGGGGAATACGCCGTCAGGGGGGCCATCATTGATCTGTTCCCCAGTGGCTGCAGTTTTCCTTTCCGTATTGAGCTGTTTGATGACGAAATAGAAACCCTGCGCACCTTTGATCCTGAAACACAGCGATCCCTGGAGCAAATGGACGCCATTGAGTTGCTCCCCGCCAAAGAGTTTCCACTCGACGCTAAGGCTATTCGTGATTTTAAAAGCCGCTGGCGGGAGCAGTTTGATGTCGACTACCGGCAGTGCCCGATCTATAACGACATCAGTGACGGCCTGGTCTCGCCGGGTATTGAATACTATCTGCCGCTGTTTTTTGATGAACTGAGCACGCTGTTCCATGCTTTGCCTCAGAATACTCAGGTGATCAACGACCACGATCTTGAGCAGTCTGCACAACAGTTTTTGCAGGAAGTCGACAGCCGTTACGAACAGCGTCGTTTTGATGTGCGCCGTCCACTACTGAAGCCTGCACAGCTTTTTATCGGTCTTGATGAGCTCTTCCAGCAACTAAAACAGTATCCGAGAATTCAATTGCACGCGGATACTCTGGACGAAAAAGCCGGTCGCTCCAACCTGCCCTGCCTGACACCTCCAACGCTCACCGTTGATGCCAAGAAAAAACAACCCCTGGCCGAGCTGGAGACATTCCTGCGTAATAGAGATGGCCGGGTACTGTTTTGTGCTGAATCGTCGGGTCGCCGGGAAGCGTTGCTGGAACTGCTGGGCCGTCATCACATCAAGCCAGTTCAGGTGACCAACTGGTCAGATTTCATCGAACAGGAACTGCCACTCGCCATTACTCAGTTCCCTCTGGAACGCGGCCTGTCGCTGCCCGGCCGGGTACATCTGATCACCGAAACCCAGTTGTTTGGCCATCAGGTATTCCAGCGCCGTCGACGCAGCCGCGAACAGGAGCAAAATGAACAGGTTATCCGCAACCTGTCAGAACTGAGTGAAGGCTCACCGGTGGTACATCTGGAGCATGGTGTGGGCCGTTATCTTGGCCTGCAGACCATTGACCTGGATGGCGAAACCAACGAGTTCCTGACCCTGGCGTATGCAGACGGTGCCAAACTCTATGTACCTGTCTCCGCGCTGCACCTGATCAGCCGTTATACCGGCAGCAGCCCTGAAACTGCGCCACTGCACCGCTTAGGCACAGAGCAGTGGAGCAAAGCACGCCAGAAAGCAGCAGAAAAAGCGCGTGATGCTGCCGCCGAGCTTCTGGATATCTATGCCCGCCGTGCCGCCCGTAAAGGATTCAGCTTTAATGATCCCGACGAGGATTACCTGCAATTTACCGCCTCTTTCCCGTTTGAAGAAACGCCGGATCAGGCCGCTGCGATTGCCAGTGTGATTCGGGATATGACAGCCAGTCAGCCTATGGATCGACTGGTCTGTGGCGATGTCGGCTTCGGCAAAACGGAAGTCGCCATGCGCGCCGCCTTTATTGCAGTTCAGAGCGGCAAGCAGGTCGCCATTCTGGTGCCCACCACGCTGCTGGCGCAGCAACACTACCAGAACTTTCTCGACCGTTTTGCCGACTGGCCGGTTACAGTTGAACTGATCTCCCGTTTCCGCAGTGGTAAGCAGCAGGAACAGATTGTTGAAAAACTGGAGTCCGGCCAAGTCGACATCATTGTCGGCACGCATAAATTGATTCAGGGCGGCATCAACTTTAAAAACCTTGGCCTGGTGATCATTGATGAGGAACACCGTTTTGGTGTGCAGCAGAAAGAACGCCTGAAATCCCTGCGTGCCGAGGTGGATATTCTCACACTGACCGCCACACCAATCCCGCGCACCCTGAATATGGCCATGTCAGGCATACGTGATCTGTCCATCATTGCCACTCCACCGGCACGACGGCTCTCTGTCAAAACCTTTGTCCGCCAGCATGATCCCAGTATGGTCAAGGAAGCGATCCTGCGTGAGCTACTGCGTGGCGGACAGGTGTATTACCTGCACAATGAAGTCAAAACCATTGAACAGACCGCTGCCAGCCTGCGCGAGCTGGTACCGGAAGCCCGCATCGGTATTGGCCACGGTCAAATGCGTGAACGCGAGCTGGAACAGGTGATGTCGGACTTCTACCACAAGCGGTTCAATGTACTGTTGTGCACCACCATTATCGAAACCGGTATCGACGTGCCCAATGCCAACACCATTATTATCGACCGGGCGGATAAGTTTGGTCTGGCTCAGTTACACCAGTTACGCGGTCGTGTAGGTCGCTCTCACCATCAGGCCTATGCCTACATGCTGACGCCAGACAGCCGCATCATGACCAAAGACGCGCAGAAACGGCTTGAAGCGATTGAAACCAGTCATGATCTGGGTGCCGGCTTTACCCTTGCCACCCATGATATGGAGATCCGCGGTGCAGGCGAACTGCTCGGTGAAGAACAGAGCGGCCAGATTCAAACGGTAGGTTTCAGTCTCTTTATGGAGATGCTTGAGCAGGCCATTGAAGCAATTAAACAGGGCAAAACACCGAACATTGATCAGCCACTGCATCAGGGCAGCGAAATCAATCTGCGTATCTCAGCCCTGATTCCGGAAGATTACCTGCCCGATGTACATGCACGCCTGATCATGTACAAACGCATCGCCAGCGCGGACTCTGCGCAGGCCCTGAAAGAACTTCAGGTTGAGATGATTGACCGGTTTGGTTTATTACCAGAGCCCCTCAAACACCTGTTCCGTATCACTGAACTGAAATTAACCACTGAGCATCTGGGCATCCGCAAGCTGGATGCCGGGACCGAAAGCGGTCGTCTGGAATTCAGCTCTCAAACACGGATCGATCCACTTACATTGGTTAAAATGGTTCAAAACCAGCCACAAATCTATAAACTGGATGGCGCTGATAAACTGCGTTTTAACCAGCAGATGGACACTGCAGAGCAGCGGTTCAACACGGTAGAACAACTGCTGACACGACTGGCGGGACACGCTTAATGAAATACATAACGAAAATACTGATTTGTCTGGCATGCTTCAGCGCTTCTCTGGCGCAAAGCCAGGAGCTGGATAACTGGTACAGTGTAGAGATCCTGATCTTCAGCAACGAAGACAGTTCAGCGCTGTCGGCCGAAGCTTGGCCACTACTGCCAGAGCCAAATCGACGTGACGCTGTCAGTCTGCAAGCTGCCAGTGATGATGCCGCGCCTTTCAGCCTGATGAAAGCGGACCAGATGGTACTGAAATCACCCAGTGCTCAACTGCAACGCACGGGACAGTACCGCACCCTGCTGCATACCGGTTGGATTCAACCGGTAGCCCGCACCCAAAATCCAACGCCGGTGCGCATTGTTGCGGGTAACATCCTGGATAATGGCCGTTATGAACTGGAAGGTTATATCGGCATTGGCCGGGGTCAGTACCTGCACGTACGCCCGGACCTTTATCTGAACCGACTGCTCACGCCCTCACAGGCCAGCGCCCTGAACCGAGGCTCCCGTACGGATACCAGTTCAGAGGCTGCCAGCAGCTATGATTTTGCGATGCCAGAGATCCTCAGCGTACACCTGGATCAGCCACGCCGCATGCGCTCTGGAGAAATCCACTACATCGACCATCCCCTGTTCGGCATCCTGGTGAGCATTAATCCACTCTAATAAAAACACCGGCTGAGGCCGGTGTTTTTAATTCAATACAGCGCTACCACTTCAACGGAATCATCAGCAGACGATCCTGCTTGAATAGCGGCACCAAGACCCGGCTACGTTTAGTATCCAGATCAATATCTGCCGGAGCATCAAGCCCGGTGACTAAAGGTTGTACCTCACCCGCTGCAGACATCTGATACAGGGTCGATTCACCCCAACCGGTGATCAGACGCTGGCCATCTTTAAGGCCAACCAAACCATCCAGGCCGGGCGCCAGAGCTACCGGGCCGGACTTGAGTTCACCACTCAGGCTGTACTGGTAGATATCGCCGCTGCCAAAGGTCACAACGGTAATGCCGTTTGCGTCTGCCAGCACCCCATTCGGTCCGCCGAAGCCTGACATATCGATCAGTTTTTTATAGTAACCATCCGGCCAGACCTGATAGACCGCATCATTACCGGCCGGTGAAAAATCCGCGTTCACACCAGTATCTGTCACCAGTACGGAACCATCCGGCATGGGGGTAATGCCATTCAGAAAGGAACTGCCTCTCACCTGAATGGATTTAACCATGCCACCTTCTGGTAGCTGGAATATACGCACCGCATCAATATCCGTGACAAAGAGGCGGTTACCGATAATGGTCATCCCTTTCGGGGCATTCAGGATCACACCGTCTTTTTCACCATCGAGCCACTTAAGCTCGATGACTTTACCTTCAGGACTCACCTTTGAGATAAAACCATTACGGTCTTTTTCAGCCGGGTGACCATTGATATTGGTGACCAGAATCAGATCTTCAGCAGCATAATATTCAGCCGACTCCGGTGTCGCGAAACCGACATCCTGCATTTCAATCCGCCGATCAGCAGTCGCATTCTGTGCCAGCAAAAGCGCCATAATCAGCGCTGAGCACTTCAGTCCGTGGTTCATATTTCAACTCCTTGACTTGTCCTGACACGGTTCTGCCAGAACCAGTTCACTTAATCCAGTCATTGATGGTTCAACACAGGGTGCTGCCTTCATAAACAGCGCAAAACGTTCCGCTTCCGGGGGAAAATACACTTTCAACCGACAGTGTAGCTGCCCCTCCGATTCATGCCGCTGCCATAGCCTGACAGAATCATGCGCGCCAAATGCCTGCCATTGCTGCTGCAAACACTCCAAAGCGTCAGCTGCCAGCCACGCATCCCCCAGATCCAGACTCCACCAGGCCACGCATTAAACCTGTGCTTCAGTCGGCTCAGGCATGCTTGCCAGATGCAGAGTGGTGGTCGGAAAGGCAATTTCAGCACCGTGCTGATCAATGATCTTCATAATCTTAACCAGCACATCCTGCTTAATCGCATGAAACGTGGCCCAGTCTGTCGTACGGGTAAATGTGTAGACAAAAAAGTCCAGTGATGACGGCCCGAAACGGTCCAGATTAACCATCAGAATCAGGTCATGGTCGATCGATTCATGTACTGCCAGCATCGCCTTAACATCATCAATAATGCCTTCAACATGAGCGGCATCATCGTAGCGCACACCGATATATTCATAGATGCGCCGGTTGGTCATGCGCGATGGATTTTCTACAGAGATATTGTTGAACGTTGAGTTAGGCACATACAGCGGACGTTTGTCGAAGGTACGGATACGGGTCTGGCGCCAGCCAATCTCCTCTACCACACCCTCGATATTTTTATCCGGCGAACGAATCCAGTCACCGACTTTAAACGGACGGTCCAGATAAATCATCATGCCGCCAAAAAAGTTGGCCAGTAGATCCTTGGCCGCAAAACCTACGGCAATACCACCGATACCACCAAACGCCAGAATACCGGAGATGCTGTAGCCGTAGCTCTGCATCACTATCAGCAGCAGGATAATGCCAATGATGATCCGCAACACCCGACCCAGCGCACTGACGGTGGTTGGGTCCATGGGTTTGCTGACCCTATCCGGTTCCACCAGCACCTCTTCCATGCGCCGCAAAAACCGCAAACAGCCCCAGGCACCAATGATGATAAAACTGAGTCTGGGCAACGGGTTATCCGCAGCCAGCACTTCAATATCAAAATGCTGCTGCAGTATCTGCAACAGGGCAAACGCAGCCACCAGCCAGATGAAGGCCAACACCGGTGCATTCACTGCATGCAGCAGCAGGTCATCCCAGAGCATTTTTGTTTTGTCGGCTTGCCGGATCAGCCTGGTAAAGATGGCGCGCAGCAACACATCCAGAACGACTGCCACACAGGACACCACCGTACATAGAATAAGCCAGGAGGACTCGGCCTGCTCCGGCAGGAGCTGTTCAAGCCAGTTCTGCAGTAATTCAACCATCTGTCAGCTCCAACAACTTAGCTGCAATAAGCCGCGCTTGCTGCAAACGTTCTGTATCATGGCTCCAGCTACGACCCCTCAGCGCCGCAAGATTGTGTCCCGGACGCGCGCCCTGCTGTTTAAGGTACTCAAGCACTTCCAGCGACCCCTGACGGTCATTACAACAGAGCAGGACATCGCAGCCAGCTTCTACCGCTAACGCCGCACGCTGGGTATAATTACCGGCACAATGGGCCGCTTTCATACTCAGGTCATCACTGAAGATTACACCTTGAAAAGCCAGATCACCGCGCAAAATCTGCTTGAGCCAAAAAGCAGAGTAACCCGCGGGCTGCTCATCACAGGCCGAATACAGCACATGTGCCAGCATCATCGCCTCAAGTCCGCGATCAATTGCGGATTTAAAGGGAGAAATATCCAGCTGCATCAGGGTTTCAAAGTCACGTTCGTCGAGGGCATCCGCCAGATGGGTATCCGCATTAACCCAGCCATGGCCCGGGAAATGTTTACCGGTTGCCGCCATACCGGCATCCGACATCCCAGCTATATACGCAGCGGAGAGCGCCGTGACCGATTCAACGTCAGTGCCAAACGCCCGGTCACCAATGACCTCGTTATGGCCATAATCAATATCCAGCACCGGCGCAAAGCTGATATCCACATCCAGCGTCCGCAGCTCCGCGGCCATCAGATAACCCAGTAAACCGGCCTGCTTTAGCGCCTCAGCAGGGTTATGCCGATAAACCGGCAGCAAGGTTTGCACCGCTGGTAACCGGGCAACCCCCTCTTTCAGGCGCTGTACCCGACCACCCTCCTGATCAATGCTGATGATCAAATCAGGATTACAGGCACGTATCTCAGCCGTGAGATCAGCCACCTGCTGGGCATTGATTGTATTTCTGGCAAAAAGAATGACACCACTGATCTCAGGCTGAGCCAGCAGTTGCGCTTCCTCGCTGGTCAGGCAAGTGCCTTCCAGATCAAGGAACAACGACGCTTCAGGCATAGATGAATTCCGTTATTCGAGAATGTCTACCGCAGTTCCAACGGCAATTTTATCAAAGAGTTCGAGAATATCCTGATTACGCATGCGAATACAGCCATGGGAACGTGGCACACCCATCGGTTCTGAGTCCGGCGTGCCATGGATATAGATATAACGACGCATACTGTCTACCCCGCCCAGCCGGTTCCGACCCGGCTCCCGACCACATAACCAGAGGATACGTGTCAGAATCCAGTCCCGATGCGGGAACTGTTCAGCCAGCTGCGGGGAGAAGATTTCACCGGTAGGACGACGGGCTACAAACACCGAGTTAACCGGCAGTCCCGCGCCAATTTTTGCTCTGATGTAGTGAGCACCCCGTGGCGTGCAACCACTGTTATTCTGCTCACCGGGACCATTCAATGCCGTAGAAACTTTGTATTGAGCCAGCGTATCCGGCCCTTCAAACAGGGTGAGAGATTGATCGGCTATGGAAATTTCCAGGCGCTGGGACATCAGATACGACAGAAATAACTCTTGTCGGCACGCGCCTGCAGACCCGCCGCCAACACAGGAATCATGCGATGCATGATTTTTTCCACTTCAGCATCGCTGTGGTACTCAGTTTTTTCAATGGCGCTCAGGGTGTGGAAGTTGGACAGCGTAAAGGTGATTGAGCCAAGCAGGAAATGCAGCCGCCAGAAAAATTCATCCTCTTCCATGGGGGCTGCATTGACACGCAACAGATGAATGTAGGGTTGCAGCTTACTGTGATATCGCTGCATCAGAAAACTGCGCAGCTCTTCCTGGCTTTTCATATAGGCCAGTTCCAGCAACCGCATAAACACCGACAGAGCATGCAGGTTCTCATGGTGCACAGAAAGCAATGCCCGCATCAGTATCTCTAGCAGATCCTCCAGCGAGATCTCCTGGGCTGATTGCATCTGAAAGTCATTCAGCATCCGCTCCAGCGAGTTGCAGAGCGGAGTCAGAAATTTCTCGGCAACGGCCTGAATCAGGCCTTTTTTGGAACCAAAATGGTAATTGATAGAGGCCAGGTTTACACCCGCATGATTTGTGATCTGGCGCACTGTAGTTTCATTGAAGCCCTGTTCAGCGAACAGCTCTTCAGCCGCTTCCACAATACTGGAAGGTGTCCCTTTATACGCCATAGTAATCCCAGCCTGTTGTTTTAAACCTGATTGCCATCAAGCCAAAAAGCGTCACAAATTACAAGCAATTTTAACTAAATCTTATCTTTTCGTGCTTACCGGAACCAATTTCGGGTTTCACCCAACTTGCTAATTGCACGCCAGAATACCCGATCCACGGCCTGCGCGCTGAACTCTGCCAGCCTGTCCTGAAGCGTCTTTTTCTGTTCATAATGAACAATATATATATCAGCATCATCAGCACACTGCATAAGGTATTCATCGGATGTCATCAACTCATCCACCAGCTGTTTATCCAGTGCCTGACTACCAAACCAGATCTCACCTGTGGCGACTTGCTCAATCGCAACCTGAGGCCGATGCTGAGATACGAACGTTTTAAACAATTCGTGGGTTTCTTCCAGCTCTTCAATAAACTTAGCACGACCTTTGTCAGTATTCTCACCAAACACGGTCAACGTTCGTTTATATTCGCCGGCGGTCAGCACTTCAAAATCGATATCGTTCTTGCGTAACAGCCGATGAAAATTAGGCAGCTGGGCGATAACACCGATGGAGCCAACAATGGCAAAGGGAGCCGACAGAATCCGGTTAGCCAGACAGGCCATCATGTAACCACCGCTGGCGGCAACCCGGTCAACACAGATGGTCAGCGGGATATTTTTACGGCGAATACGCTCCAGTTGAGAGGCTGCCAGACCGTACTCATGCACCATCCCCCCCGGGCTTTCCAGACGCAGCACCACCTCATCCTGAGGTTCTGCCAGCATCAATACGGTAGAGATCTCTTCCCGCAGATTTTCAACTTCTGAGGCTTTAACGTCCCCGTCAAAATCGAGAACATAGATGCGTTTACGACGCTCATCGGCATCCTCTTCTGCTTCATCAGTGCGTTTTTTGGCCAGCGCTTTGGCCTGTTTTGCTTCTGCCTTTTCTTTCTTCCGTTCCGCTTTTTGCAGCGCTTTGAATTCAGCCTTATCCAGCACCGCGTGTTCCAATGAGGCCTTCATCTCCTGAAACTCTTCATTAAGATGAACAACTTCGATATTGCCGTGCTGCGCCTCCCGTCGGGATCGCATCGCCACTGCGGCAATACCTATCACCACAAACAGAATTGCAATCACTACGGTGACTGACTTAGCCAGAAACAATCCGTATTCAGATAAAAAGTCGGCCACAAAAACCCCATTCGCTATCAGCAAGAAAGTCGCTAATGTATCATAAAACCCCTGTTATCAAAGCTGGATCTGGAGTCCGATGCTATGAGTGAAGCGCTGACCGTCAGCCGTGTTGTCGAGAAATTACCCAGTCGTTTCATTCCTGAGGCTGCGAATGATCTGGAAGCGGTTTTTCAATTCAAGCTGGAAGACGGAGATGATTTTTATATCGAGATACATGAGAGCAACTGCTCAACCAGTCTTGGCAACCATCCAGACCCCAACGTTACGTTGCTGATGAGCGCAGAGACTATGTTCGCCGTTATCAGCGGTGAGAAAGACGGTATGAGTGCATTTCTGACGGGCAAACTGCGCGCTGAGGGCAACGTGATGCTCGCAACACGACTCGGAAAGTTATTCAGTCGGGAAAAACGGAGCTGATTCCTGCGGCACATGGCCGTACTGTTCCATAAAAAACTGATCCAGTAACTGACGGGCAATTGAAAAATGCGGTGGCAGAATTGGCAAGTCATCAAGGCCAAACCAGTCAGCGTGGGTGATTTCCGTCCCGTCAGGTTGAATCTCCCCACCTGCATAGTCGGCAAAAAAACCTAACATCAGCGAGTGCGGAAACGGCCAGGACTGGCTTTTGATGTACCGCACATTGGTTACCCGAATACCCACCTCTTCCATCACTTCCCGGGCGACCGTGGCCTCTGCACTCTCCCCCGCCTCGATAAATCCGGCCAGCAGACTGTAGCGTCCATCCGCAAAGCGACTGGCATGGGCCAGCAGGCAACGATCACCTTTGCGCACCAGGACAATCACACAGGGATTAATCTTGGGATAATGGCGGTACTGACAGGGTTCACAGACTCTTGCCAGTTCATCCTCGGCACTTTTAAGCGGAGTAGCACAGCGCGGGCAATGCCGAAACTGATCCAGCCATGATACCAGTTGCGCACCGCGCGACAGTGCAAAATAAGTCTCGTCATCTTCAGCCTGAGCCAACAGTTGTCTCAGGTTGGCCGGCTCTGCTGCCGGGTACACCTGTGTTTCGCTCAGGATCGCAATCTGTGGCAACGCAGGATCATCCGTCACTGGAATGATGCTCTCTACAGCAAGCCCTGTCAGCGCTTTTTCTGCAAGGCAGATAATGCCTGCTGAATTCATCAGCAGTTTGCCGCGCTGTGCCAGCCAGAATGTTTTTGTCATATCACACCTTGATTGCGCCCAAAGTACCGGATCTTAAGCCTGACTCAATGCCTTGACGCTGAAACCCTACTCAAGTTCAGGCTTACATCCGTTAATTGCTCAGGTATTCTTCAGCTTTACCTAAGCAACTGATACGCTTGGCTTTAAAAGTCACATAAGAATGGCTCTTATAATAGGAACCTGTCATGAGCAACTCATTACCGCAAGCCTTTGTGAACAACTTTTTGGGAAATTCTCCCGTCTGGTACAAACAGGCTATTATCGGTTTTTTGATCCTGAATCCCATCCTGCTGGCCACACTGGGCCCGGTTGTAACCGGTTGGTTACTGATTTTTGAATTCATCTTTACCCTGGCCCTGGCGCTCAAGTGTTATCCGCTTCAGCCCGGCGGTTTGCTGGCGATTGAAGCCATCATTATGGGTCTGGCCTCTCCGGAAGCGGTTTCACATGAAGTGGAAAGCAATCTGGAGGTCATCCTGCTGCTGATGTTCATGGTGGCAGGCATCTATTTTATGAAAAGCATGCTGCTGTTTGTATTCACCAAAATCCTGTTAAGAGTACGGTCTAAAAAATTACTGGCGTTGCTCTTCTCGATTTCAGCAGCATTTTTGTCAGCATTCCTTGACGCCCTGACAGTCACCGCCGTTTTGATCAGTGTGGGTGTGGGTTTTTATGCTGTCTATCACAAAGTCGCCTCCGGCAAGACTTATCAGCATCCGAATCACGACCATGCGGATGATGCCAGTGTGATGCAAAACCACTCTGCCGACCTGCATCAGTTCCGCGCGTTCCTGCGCAGCCTGTTGATGCACGGCGCAGTGGGCACAGCACTGGGTGGTGTTTGTACGCTTGTGGGGGAACCGCAGAACCTGCTGATCGCTGAGAAAGCAGGCTGGGATTTTGTGGAATTTTTCGTCTACATGGCACCCATTACCATGCCGGTTCTGGCTGCAGGCCTGATTACCTGTCTGTTGCTGGAGCAGTTCAAAGTTTTCGATTACGGTGCCACCCTGCCTGAGAATGTGCGTAATGTCCTGATTGACTTTGACGGTGAAGAAAGCGCCAAACGCACCACAAAAGACAAAGTTGCCTTGGTTGTTCAGGCGATTGTCGCGGTGTATCTGGTATTTGCGTTGGCTTTCCATCTGGCGGCTGTTGGCCTGATCGGTTTGACCATCATCATCATCCTCACCGCAATGAACGGTATCGTTGAAGAACACCAGATCGGTAAAGCCTTTGAAGAGGCTCTGCCCTTCACGGCACTGCTGGTGGTGTTTTTCACAATCGTTGCAGTGATTCATGAACAGCACTTGTTCCAGCCGATCATTCACCATGTATTGCTGATGGACCCGGCACAGCAACCTGGCCTGTTCTTTATCGCCAACGGTCTGCTCTCCGCGATCAGTGACAACGTATTTGTTGCCACCGTCTATATCAATGAGGTATTGGCCGCTCTGGATGCAGGCGAGATTACCCGTCAGCAGTTCGATCATCTGGCCGTTGCCATCAATACCGGCACCAACATTCCGAGTGTGGCTACACCGAATGGTCAGGCAGCCTTCCTGTTCCTGCTAACCTCTGCACTGGCGCCGCTGCTGCGCCTCTCCTATGGCAAGATGGTGCTGATGGCCCTGCCTTACACCGTGGTTATGAGTGTTGTGGGTTACATCGCGGTAGTGGTTGCACTCTGATTCACCCATTTAAATCTGAAGGGCCGGCTTATGCCGGCCTTTTTTGTGCAACAAACTTTTGTGCAACAAACAATTCCGGAGAGATCACTAGAGTCGTTATGATTCTGTCACTACACTGGGTTGACCCTGCGGAGAACATCAGATGACCACTGAAACCACTTATCCAATTGAAGGCAGTTGCCAGTGTGGCAATATACGCTTGCGTTTACTGCGAGCGCCCAAACTGATCGCCTGCTGCCACTGCCGCGAATGCCAGAAGCTATCCACCAGCGCCTTCAGCATTACAGCTGTTGTAGATGCCTGTGATGTTGAGATTGAGGGCGAGTTAAAACATTGGGAGCGGAAGGCGGAGAGTGGGAATACCATTGCGGCGAAATTCTGCCCACACTGTGGAAATCGAATTTACCACTATCATCCGGACAAACCGGATGTTATCCGGCTGAAACCGACTTACCTGGAAGATACCCGGTTTATTCAGCCCACAGCTCATATCTGGGTCAGCGAAAAGCAGGACTGGTTTACTCTGCCCGAAGACGTACCCTGCTATCCGAAACAACCCGGCGGTTAATCATCCACCGGGGCTTGTAGCCAGACGCATTCACCGGATTTGTCCAGCCGTTTGAGAAACGCTGCATGCGCGGTCAGCTCGTCCTGATCAGCGCTGATGACCGGCAGGTCGATGGAGCCTTCCAGACGCCGAATCCGGCTACCGCCCTCTTCATCGGCACCATCACCCGACGCGAGAGACAAGTTGGTCTGACCGCCTGTCAGCGCCAGATACACATCTGCCAGTATTTCAGAGTCGAGCAACGCGCCGTGCAATTCACGATGGCCATTATCAATGCCGTAACGTTTACACAGGGCGTCCAGATTATTTTTCTGGCCCGGATGTTTTTTACGTGCCAGCAGCAGGCTGTCTGTGACCAGACAGATATGCGAGATGCGTTCCGGATGATTGTTGCGCTCCAGCTCTGTATCGATAAAGCCAATATCAAACGCAGCGTTATGAATGATCAGCTCTGCCCCACGGATAAACTCAATAAACTCATCCATCACCTCGGCAAAACGGGGCTTGTCATCCAGAAAATCATTGGTGATACCGTGGACCTGAACCGCTTCTTCATCCACCTCACGGTCCGGCTTAACGTACTGGTGATACGTTTTACCCGTCAAACGACGGTTAAACATCTCAACACAACCAATCTCGATAATATTGTGCCCCTCAGAGGGCTCCAGACCGGTGGTTTCGGTATCCAGTACAATCTGTCTCATGGGTTCAGTTCCTCGGCTCCCCGGTTAGCCAGTTGGTCCGCCAATTCATTTTCCGGATGACCACTGTGCCCTTTGACCCAGCGCCAGTCGATTTTATGTTGCTGTGTGGCAGCGTCCAGCCGTTGCCAAAGGTCAGCATTTTTAACCGGTTTATTGGCCGCAGTTTTCCAGCCTTTGCGTTTCCAGCCGGCAATCCACTCGGTTATGCCCTGGCGTACGTATTGTGAATCTGTGGTTAAAATCACATTGCAGGGCCGGTTAAGAAGCTCCAATGCTCGGATGGCCGCCATCAGCTCCATACGATTATTGGTAGTATCCGGCTCACCACCATAGAGCTGCTTTTCAGCATCACCGTAGCGTAATACCGCACCCCAGCCACCCGGTCCCGGGTTACCCTTACAGGCGCCATCGGTATAAATTTCAACGGTTTTCACGCATCTGTCCCCTTGCGGTCGGTTTGGCCACGGGGATATTGATCAGCCGACGCAAACCCCAGCCTGATCGAATCGGGGTCATGCCTGCAATATCCTTCCGGGCCAGCAGCAGTGAAAAAGCACCGTTGAGTGCTACACCACCACGCTCATAACGTTCCAGCCAGCGGCAGCGTGAGCGCCAGCGCTGATTCTCGAATGGGGGCAGATAATACCCGGAAAGGTGTTTGAGTTCAGTCAATTCAAGTAACTGTAACCAGTCGGACAGACGCCGGTGGCTGATAAAGTGAGCACACCAGGGCAAGCGGGTTCGGCGATCACGACAGATACGGCGTAATCCCCAGAGACTATATGGATTAAAACCAATAATGACCAGATGTCCACCGGGGCGAAGTATACGCGAGGCTTCACGCAGGACCTGATGCGGTGCCTGGGTAAAATCAAGGGCATGATGCAGCAACACCACATCCATCGATTCATGCACTAAAGGCACTTCATGGCTCAGCGCAACCAGATGCGAGGTATCTAACCCAAGCTCAAATTGGGGTGAAATAGAAAAGCAGTGTCGAACCGGACTCGCATCCCAAAGTTTGATACGGCTATCCACCGAAAACTGCACCAGCTCCATGCCGAACAGCCCCGGCAAAACCCGGTCAAGCAGTTCGCGTTCACGCTGCAGCAACTCCTGGCCAAGCTCTGAGTCAAACCAGCTGCGCAAGGCTGGCAGCAATGTCTGCAAAGATGGTTGAACCTGAAAGCTCATATGTTGACCAAACCCCATTATTTTTCTGACACCACAAGCCATTCATCTCGGTGTATGATGAATCCTAACCGTTAAGGTTTTTTAAGACCAGTATTCACATTTGAGGTTAAGCATGTTTCAGGTGAGCCCCATCCCCGCCTTTCAGGACAACTACATCTGGCTGATTAAGTCGCCGGAGAGTCAGCAGGTGGTGGTGGTCGATCCCGGCGATGCAGCTCCCGTAGAAGCCTATCTGAAAGCGCATGACCTGACGCTGGCAGCAATTCTGATCACCCATCACCACCCGGATCATACCGGTGGCGTCGCCGACCTGACGGCTGAGCGCACCATTCCGGTCTATGGCCCTGCCAACTCGCCGTTTAAAGGAATTTCACGTGCGCTGCGGGATGGCGAAACCATCAACCTGTTTGGCCACACGCTTGAGATTAAAGCGACTCCCGGCCACACCCTCGATCATATCTGTTATTTCAAACCGGGCACCCAACCTCAGCTATTCTGTGGCGATACCCTGTTTCTTGCGGGTTGCGGCCGCCTGTTTGAAGGCACTGCGGAACAGATGCTGGACGCCATGAACTATTTCCAGTCACTGCCGGAACAGACCGAGGTGTATTGTACCCATGAGTACTCGCTGGCCAACCTGAAGTTTGCAGCTGCCGTAGAGCCTAACAATCAGGCGATCAGCACCATCACTGCGCAATGCCAAGCACTGCGCAGTGAGAATCAGCCAACCCTTCCTTCCCACCTGATTACAGAACAACAGATCAATCCGTTCATGCGTACCGCGCAAGACGATGTGATTGCGGCCGCTGAAACCTTTTCCGGCAAAACCGGTCTGAGCCAAATTGAAGTTTTAGCAGCGATTCGGGAGTGGAAAAACCAGTTCTGAACAAGGTCTGTTGACCCTTGGCAACTCACTGTTAGAATGGCCGGATAACTCTACTTATAACAGCGAGTCGCATGCTTTCTATACCTTCACGATTTTCTGCCCTGCTTTTGGCGGGTTTCGTTCTTTCCGGTTGCCAGACGATGGTGCTGCAACCGGAACAAACCACCGACGCATCCCATCCGGCTGAGATCGATCCTGAAACATCACAGGTGATTGCAACCCGACCGAATATCAAGAAGGCAAGCCAGCAACCAACCGCAACACTCCCACAAGAAGAAACCACCTCTGACCTGTGGCAATTAACCCGCGCTCGACTGAATCTTGACCCTTCACTCGAGCAATCAAGGGTACAGCAACAACTTAACTGGTACCGCAAACACCCGCAGTATATGCACCGTACCCTCAGCCGTGCGGCACCCTATTATCACTACATACTGGAGCAGACAGCGGCACGAGGATTACCCGCCGAACTGGCTTTGCTGCCGATTGTAGAAAGCGCCTATGACCCATTTGCCTACTCTCATGGGCGTGCCGCCGGGGCCTGGCAATTTATCCCATCCACCGCTGAGCACTTCGGGCTGAAAAAAACCTGGTGGTACGATGGACGGCGCGACATCCTGGAATCCACCGATGCCGCCCTCAACTACCTGGAACAACTGAACCAGCGTTTTGAGGGTGACTGGCTACTGGCGCTGGCCGCTTACAATGCCGGTGGTGGTACCGTGTCACGCGCCATCCGCAAGAATAGTGAAAAAGGTCTGCCGACTGATTTCTGGTCACTCAAGCTACCAAAAGAAACCCAGAAATATGTGCCAAAACTCCTGGCTGTGGCTGAACTGTTACGACATCACGAACAGTACGACCTGACCCTGCCAGAGCTGCCTAACCAGGCCTATTTTGAGGTGGTTGAAACTGAGAGCCAGATCGATCTGGCCTGGGCCGCCAAGCTGGTCGACATGGAACTGGACGACCTTTACCGTTTAAACCCTGGCTTTAATCGCTGGGCCACCGACCCCAGCGGCCCTCATCGGTTGCTGATTCCGGTTGAAAAGTCCGCTCTGCTTAAAGCCGGACTGGCCGAGACTCCGCCAGAAAAACGCTTGAAATGGCAACGCTATACCATCCGTTCCGGTGACTCATTACTGTCCATCGCTAAACGATTCAATACCACGGTGGATGTTCTGCGTACCAGCAACAACCTGACCGGAAGTCGCATCAGAGCAGGCAAAACCCTGCTGATACCTTCCGCCAGTGAGCAGCCTGAAGCCTACGTACTCAGCCAAGTGCAGCGCCAGCAAAGCCGCCAGAACAGTGTTAAAGCCAGTGCCGCGCGGACCCATTATCATACGGTCCAGTCCGGCGATAACCTCTGGCAACTCGCCCGGACCTATAATGTGGATGTGAAATCTCTGGCACGCTGGAACAGCATGGCCCCCGGCGACACCCTTAAACTGGGAACCAAACTGATCATCGTCGCTGACAACAGCAGCCAATCTAGCGCCAGCGATCTGCGGGCCAAAAGCCGCAAGATTGGTTATCAGGTACGTTCAGGTGATTCACTGCATAAGATTGCCGGACGCTATAACGTCGCGGTCAATGATATTCTGCGCTGGAATAAACTGAGCGGGTCAGAGTATCTGCAGCCGGGTCAGCAGCTCACCCTCTATATCGATGTTCGTAAAGCACGTTAATCACAGGTAGATCCGGATGGACGCCCTCAGCATCTTTATCATTGTTGTCTCGGTTGTTCTCGCAATCGCTTTCAAATGGTTTCTGTTCAGCCGCATTCAGCAGTGGATGGATCAGGACCTTATTCGGGGGCTGTCTGAAGGCAATCCCGTCAAACACGAGTATCTACAGCAACACTACAGCCAATTGCGCAGTCGCAAGGTTAAGCGCCGCCAGTTGGCGCAGATACTGACTGACTTAGCCGCAGAATTTGAACAAAAACAGTAACCTGCTGTCTCTTTTCACTGTGGCAGCTGCTGGCGGTTCAGCCCGGCGCCTGATATAACAGTGTTTTCGCTGAAATCTCGAAGATAAGGAATTTCTCGCGATGCAATCGGTTCTCCGTTTTGTTGCCAAATCTGATGCTACCCCTGAAACACCCTGGCCAATGCGGCTCTTTTCAGGTATTTGCCTGCTTCTGATAATGAGCCTGCAGCCGGTCAGTGCAGCAACACCGCAGCATGGCATCGCAATGCACGGTGATCTCAAATACCCTGCCGACTTCACCCATTTCGATTACACCAACCCGGATGCGCCCAAGGGCGGCAAAGTTGTTCAGGCCTCTATTGGCACCTTTGACAGCTTTAACCCCTTTATCATCAAAGGCACGCCTGCGGATGATGTCGGCCTGATCTACGACAGCCTGCTGACCAAAGCGCAGGACGAGCCGTTTTCCCTCTACGGCTTACTGGCACAGTCACTGGAAGTCGCCGAAGACCGCAGCTGGATTATCTTCAACCTGCACAGCGAGGCGCGCTTCTCTGACGGCAAGCCCGTCACCGCAGACGATGTCGTGTTTACGTTCAATTTGCTGCGGGAACAGGGTGCGCCCTTCTATCGCGCTTATTATGCCGATATCGAGACGGTAGAAGCGTTAGCCCCACAACGGGTTAAATTCAGTTTCAAGCACAACCAGAATAAAGAACTGGCGCTGATCGTTGGCGAAGTCGGGATATTGCCCAAACACTATTGGCAGGACCGTGACTTTACCAAACCCGGTCTGGATATCCCTGTGGGATCAGGCCCCTACATTCTGGCCAGCTTTGATGCTGGGCGCAGCGTAACGTTTAAGCGAAACCCGGATTACTGGGGTGCTAACCTGCCTGTAAACCGTGGTCGTTACAACTTCGATACCCTTGTTTATGACTATTACCGCGACGGTACGGTAGCAATGGAAGCCTTTAAGGCCGGTGAATACGACTTCCGTCAGGAAAACAGTGCCAAGCGCTGGGCTACGGATTACACCGGGCAGGCGTTTGATAGCGGTGATATTCTGACTCAGGCCATTGAGCATAAAAATCCCACCGGCATGCAGGCTTTTGTCCTCAATCTTCGGCGCCCGCAGTTTCAGGATGCCCGGGTGCGTGAAGCCCTGAACATGGCATTTGATTTTGAGTGGACCAACAAAAACATTTTCCACGATGCCTATACCCGTACCCACAGCTATTTCTCCAATTCGGAAATGGCCGCCACAGAACTACCCACCCCGGAAGAGCTGAAGATCCTTGAACCTATTCGTGATCAGATCCCTGCCGAGGTATTTACTCAGGTGTATCGGGCTCCTGAAACTGATGGTAGCGGCCGCATCTACAAACAACTCAGAGAAGCGAAACGCCTGTTGCAGCAGGCCGGCTGGGAGTTCCGTGACGGCAAGCTGATCAACACAGAGACCAACGAGCCGTTTATTTTTGAAATGCTGCTGGTGCAGCCTGCATTTGAGCGGGTTGTCGCACCCTTTATCCGCAATCTGGAGCGTCTGGGCATTCAGGCCAGCATCCGGATTATTGACGTGTCTCAGTACATCAACCGACTGCGCAGTTTCGACTTTGATGTGATTGTCAGCAGTTTTGGCCAGTCCACTTCACCCGGCAATGAGCAGCGGGATTACTGGCACTCCTCGCTGGCCGACGAGCCAGGCAGCCGTAACATTATCGGGATTAAAAATCCCGCCGTGGATTATCTGATTGAACAGATCATCTCGGCACCGGATCGCAAACAGCTGGTCCTGCGCACACGCGCCATGGACCGTGTCTTGCAATGGAATCACTATGTGATCCCTCAATACCATATCAACAAATATCGGATCGCCTTCCGCTCCTTTATTCAGATGCCTCAAGTCCGGCCGGACTACAGCATCGGTTTTGATACCTGGTGGGCCGCCCCCACCCTCGGAGGGGACACTCAGTAATCATGACCGCCTACATACTGCGCCGGTTGCTGTTGATTATCCCCACTCTGCTGGGCATTCTGACCATCAACTTCATCATTGTTCAGGCCGCCCCGGGTGGCCCTGTGGAACAGGCAATCGCCCAGCTTGAAGGGCTTGATGTGGGCGCCACCGCACGTATCAGTGGTTCACAAACAGACCTCAGCAGCCAGGGCCCGGGCAGTAACGGTAGTAATGACAGCAATTACCGCGGTGCCCGCGGCCTGGACCCTGCGCTGGTGCAGGAGATAGAGGCGCTTTATGGATTCGACAAACCCGCCCATGAGCGCTTCTGGGATATGCTGAAAAGTTATGCCCAGTTCGATTTTGGCAAGAGCCTGTTCAGTGACAAATCCGTGGTCGAGCTGATCATCGAGAAGATTCCGGTCTCCATCACCCTCGGCTTATGGACCACCCTGATCACCTACATGATCTCGATCCCCTTGGGTATTCGCAAAGCAGTGCGCGACGGCACGCCTTTCGATATCTGGACCAGCAGCGCCATTATTGTCGGTTATGCGATCCCCAACTTCCTGTTCGCGATTCTACTGATTGTGGTGTTTGCAGGCGGTACCTGGCTGGACTGGTTCCCGCTTCGCGGCCTGACCTCGCCGGATTTTGACCAACTCACACTCTGGGGCAAGGTTGTCGATTATTTCTGGCATATCACCCTGCCGGTGCTGGCATCGGTCATCGGCAGTTTTGCCGCCCTGACCATGCTAACCAAAAACTCCTTTCTGGATGAGATCAACAAGCAATATGTACTGACCGCCCGCGCCAAAGGTCTGTCTGAAAATCAGGTGCTTTACGGTCATGTGTTCCGCAATGCCATGCTGATCATCATCGCCGGTATGCCCGCGGCACTGATCTCGATTTTCTTTACCGGCTCCATGCTGATTGAGGTCATTTTCTCGCTGGATGGGATCGGACTGCTGGGCTACGAAGCCGTGATCAACCGTGACTATCCGGTGATATTCGGCACCCTCTATATTTTTACCCTGATCGGCCTGTTGCTCAAACTCATCAGTGACATTACCTATGTCCTGGTAGACCCCCGCATCGATTTTGAGAGTCGGGAGCACTGAGCATGGCCATGAAGATGAGTCCCCTGAATCAACGTCGTATTGCTAATTTTCGTAACAACCGCCGCGGTTACTGGTCGTTGTGGATTTTTCTGGCGCTGTTTCTGCTGTCACTCTTTGCTGAGCTTCTGGCCAATGACCGACCTTTGCTGGTTAAATTTCAGGGCGATCTGTATTACCCGGTACTGACAGATTACACCGAACTCACCTTTGGCGGTGATTTTGAAAGCCCTCCTGATTACAAAGACCCGTATATTCAAGAGCTGATAAAAGAGAAAGGTCAGGGTTGGATTCTCTGGGCACCGATCCCTTTCAGCTATAACACCATCAATTATGATCTACCGATTCCGGCCCCCTCTCCACCGACACTGGAGAATCTGCTGGGTACCGATGATCAGGGCCGGGATGTGCTGGCCCGGGTAATTTATGGCTTTCGGATATCAGTATTGTTTGCAGTGGTGCTGACGCTGGCCAGTTCCGTCATCGGCATCATTGCCGGGGCTGTGCAGGGTTATTACGGCGGCAAGGTCGATCTGCTGTTTCAGCGCTTTATCGAGATCTGGTCCGGCCTGCCAGTGCTGTTCCTGCTGATCATTCTGGCCAGTGTTGTGGAACCAAATTTCTGGTGGCTATTGGGCATCATGCTGCTCTTCTCCTGGATGAATCTGGTGGATGTAGTGCGCGCCGAGTTTCTGCGCGGCCGCAACCTTGAATATGTGCGCGCAGCCCGCGCCCTGGGGTTGGGTAACCGCAGCATCATGTTCCGGCATATTCTGCCGAATGCCATGGTCGCCACCCTGACCTTTATGCCGTTTATTTTTAATGGCTCGCTCGTCACTTTGACTGCACTGGATTTTCTGGGGTTTGGCCTGCCGCCGGGTTCTCCATCACTGGGTGAACTGGTGGCTCAGGGCAAAACCAACCTGCATGCCCCCTGGCTTGGCATCACCGCTTTTGTGGTGCTTTCGCTGATGCTCAGCTTACTTATTTTTATTGGTGAGGCTGTCCGTGACGCCTTCGACCCAAGGAAAGTGCAATGACAGAGCCACTGCTTCAGGTAAATCATCTGGCCGTTGATTTTGTGCAGGGTGAGCGCACGGTGCACGCAGTAAAGGATGTCAGCTTCCAACTGCATAAAGGTGAGACGCTGGCGCTGGTAGGCGAATCAGGCTCCGGCAAATCGGTCACCGCCATGTCGATTCTGAAACTGCTGCCCTACCCAAAAGCACGGCATCCACAGGGCGAGATACTGTTTCAGGGGCAATCACTGCTGCCGCTGGAAGAAGCTCAGATGCGTCAACTGCGTGGGCGGAAAATCAGCGTTATCTTTCAGGAGCCGATGACCTCACTGAATCCGCTGCATACAATTGAAAAACAGATTGGCGAGGTCCTGTTCCTGCATCAGGGTCTGAATGCAAAAGCCGCTCGGGCCCGTATTATTGAACTGCTTGATCTTGTAGGCATTCCCGACCCGGTAAGCCGTCTGGGCAGTTACCCGCATCAACTGTCCGGCGGCCAGCGCCAGCGGGTAATGATCGCCATGGCACTGGCGAATAACCCGGAACTGCTGATTGCAGATGAACCCACCACGGCACTGGATGTGACCATTCAGGAGCAGATCCTGCAACTGCTGCAAGAACTGCAGGCAAAACTGGGCATGGCCGTGCTGCTAATCACCCATGATCTGAACATTGTGCGCCGCTATGCCCATCAGGTGTGCGTGATGTATCAGGGTGAACAGGTTGAATCTGCCGCCACAGCTCAGCTTTTTTCGGCACCACAACACCCCTACACTGTAAAACTGCTGGATGCGGAACCCTCTGGCGAAGCCCCTGCGCTGCCGGAGCAACAATACAGATTACTGCAGACCGAAGCCCTTAAAATCTGGTTCCCGATCAAACAGGGTCTGCTGCAACGAACGGTGGATCACTTCCGCGCGGTTAACCATGCAGACCTGATCCTGCATAAAGGCGAGACACTGGGCATTGTGGGCGAATCTGGCTCCGGCAAGACGACGTTGGCGCTGGCCATCCTGAAACTGATTCGCAGTGAAGGCAGAATTGTACTCGAGCAGACCGACCTGTCCGCCATGAGCCAGCGTGAAGTAAAACCGCTGCGGCGTAAAATGCAGATTGTGTTTCAGGACCCCTTCGGCAGTCTCAGTCCGCGCATGTCCATCGCCGAGATCATTGCAGAGGGCTTGAAATTCATTACCCGGAGCAACAAAGTCAGCATGACAAGATGATCTGCGAGGTACTGGCTGAGGTAGGCATCGACCCGGCAAGCCGATATCGCTACCCCCATGAATTTTCCGGCGGACAGCGCCAGCGTATCGCCATCGCACGGGCACTGGTATTGCAACCGGAACTGATCATTCTGGATGAGCCCACCTCTGCACTGGACAGAACCGTGCAAAAACAGATTATCGACCTGTTACGCCGCCTCCAGCAGACCCATCAGCTGAGTTATCTGTTTATCAGTCATGACCTGGCGGTGGTCCGAGCACTGAGCCATCGAGTCATCGTGATGCATCAGGGGGATGTGGTTGAACAGGGCACCACTGAGCAAATCTTCAATGCGCCACAACAGCCTTACACGCAAAAGCTGCTGCATGCTGCCTTCAGCAACAGCTAAAGCGAGAATTAAGCACCCACTTTAGGCTGTGCACCCATTAGACCGGTGAAGTCATTCTTTAGAGCAAAATTATCTAACAGCTATTTTTTTGCGTTAGAATACCACCTTAGTTTTACCCTGCCCGTTTGTGCGCTTGAGAATTATCGGACTGCCCTCCGCGCAGCTCACTTTGGTGGCCAGTCCCATGATTCTACGAGGTAACATAATGAACAACACGCCACATCACATCGTCGTGGTCGGCGGAGGAGCCGGTGGTCTGGAGCTGGCCACCCAGCTAGGCCATCGCTACCGCAAAAATGACCAGATCAATGTCACCCTGGTCGACAAAAAACGCTTCCATATCTGGAAACCGTTATTGCATGAGGTAGCCACAGGCTCACTGGATACCAACCTTGACGGTGTTGTGTATCACGCCCACGCAGCGAAACATCATTACGAGTTTCAGCTGGGCTGTTTCTGCGACCTCGACACCGATAATCAGACCATTACGCTGGCTGAAACCTTTGATGATCAGGGTGAACCGGTACTGCCTGAGCGCAAGTTGCCTTATGACACTCTGATCATGGCACTTGGCAGTGTCAGCAACGATTTCAATACTCCGGGTGTTAAAGATCACTGCTTCTTCCTGGACACCCCTGAGGAAGCAGAGCGTTTTCGTGAGGCCCTGCTGAATAACTTTATGCGCGTTAATCAACAGGATAACGGTGTACTGGATATTGCCATCGTCGGTGGCGGTGCAACCGGTGTTGAGTTGTCAGCAGAGTTGTACAACGTCACCGATATGCTGAAAGCCTATGGCATGAAACGTATGACTAATGATCAGTTGCGAATTACGCTGATTGAAGCCGGTCCGCGTATCCTGCCTGCGCTGCCTGACAATATCGCGCTGTCTGCCCTTAAAGCACTGGCTGAACTGGGTGTTACCGTCCGCTCGAATACGCTGATTAAATCGTCCACTAAAGATGGTTTTATCACCGCTGATGACGAACTGATCCCGGCTAAAATGCAGATCTGGGCTGCCGGGGTAAAAGCCCCCACCTTCCTTGCAGATCTGTACAAGTTTGAGCTCAACAAAGTTAACCAGATCATGGTTAAGTCGACTCTGCAGAGCACGCTGCATGAGAATATCTTTGTGATTGGCGATTGCTGCGCATGCCTGCAGCCAGACGGTACCTGGGTACCACCACGGGCACAGTCAGCGCACCAGATGGCCTCACTGGTACTGGAAAACATCCGCCGCCGGTTTGAAGACAAACCGCTGAAAGACTACCTGTACAGGGATCATGGCTCTTTGGTGAATCTGAGCCGCTACAGCACTGTAGGCAGCCTGATGGGTAACTTGAGTCGCAGCAGCATGTTTATTGAGGGACGTATTGCCCGCTTTGTGTACCTGTCGCTTTATCGTATGCACCAATTCGCGATACACGGCTGGGCCAAGGCACTGATGGTTATACTGGCCGAAAAAGTCGGCAAGGTAGTTCGGCCAAAGATGAAACTGCACTGAGCATTGCTGATACCGGCGTCCCAGACTACTGACGACGCCGGTCTATTTTGCCGCAGATGACCAGATAAACTCTTCCAGCTTTTTGTCGATCCGCATGATATGGCGGGTCAGCCACTCGGTCAGAAACTCCGATAATAACCGTCTCAGCTCCGCATCATAGGTATGATGCTCCTGCTGCATTCGCTTCAGTTCTTCACGAAATTTATTGTGTGCTGCTGTGTGCTGGTCGCACTCGGGGTATCCCAACTGCTGCATGTAAGCTTCTTCTAACGAGAAGTGGTGCTCAGCATATTCATATAAACGGCTGAATACTTCGGCATCGGCATGGTTGCACTTAATATCATCAATTAAGACAAACAGCCGCTGGTGCTGCTGATCCTGCCAGATCAGTTCACTGGTTTTACTCATTGGCTGCTCCTGTTGTTATTATAAAGCCCCAGTAAAACAGTTTCGCAGATTGTCAGAAATTCATCATTGATCCATATCAAGCAGGCTCGGTTCACTCTGGCGACGGCTGATGCAGTTTAACGACCACTCCGGTAAGCAACATGATCATCAGCACAGCCCCTGCAAAGAGATACAGGCCCGGATGCACTTCGATTGAAGCAAACGCACCGAGTTTGACCATCACCACCAGCACCGCCACTACCAGCACATCCAGCATCGCCCAACGGCCATAGTCATGCATCAGATATAGCAGACGTTTCAGACGTACAGTGCTGAGCCGACCATGATTAACCAGCCTGAAAAGCAAGCCCATCTTCAGCAGCGGCACACATACGCTGAACGCCAGCAATAACAGGCCAAGCAACAGGTTACCCCGCTCAAACAGACCGGAAATACCCGAGATCACCGAAAACGTATTATCAAATATCAGCAGTTGGGTCAGCGTCACCATGGGCAACCAAAGCCCTGCCAGCAACAGGCCCAGTGTCAGCAAAAGCAAAAAATTTAACACCAGCCGACGGCAATTCAGTCGTAGCAGCAACGCTGTAATCAATTGATAACCCTATGTATCAGGGTTCAAAGTGGTAGTAGGCACGGTTCAGATACGCTGCAACGTCCTCAACATCATCAGGAAACCAGCCTGCATCGAGATTGGTATTGCAGCGCTCAACCATTGCGACCAGCGATGGATAGGTTTTAATGATCCGGTTCTCGCGCTGATAAACCTTGGCTGAGTGACAGGTTTCACAGTTGGCATCCTTGAACGTCAAGCCGTTCAGCGTCATTTCAACGGAAACGCTGTTATAGAGTTGCTCGCCGTTATCTGCATCGGCAGCATAAGCCGGACCGCACAATAACGCGATCACCAACCAGGCGTTTTTAATAGATAGTTGCATCTGTAACCTCCGACAGCCTCAGCGCAATACGGCAATATGCTGGGTAAACTCCGCTGGTGACATCACCCCAACCACCGTTAGCTCAGGACGCAACGAGCCCTGTCCGTCATAAAAAATCAGCGCTGGAGGACCGATAACTTTGTATTGTTTGCTCAGCGCTTTCGCTTCCGCATCATTAGCGGTGACATCCACCTTGATCAAAGCATAGTTCTGCAAAGCCTGCTGCACCGAAGGATCGGAAAAAGTAAAGGTATCCAGTTCAACGCAGGCAACACACCAATCTGCATAGAAATCCAGCATCACCGGTTGTCCTGCCTGCTGTGCCTGAGCAAGCGCCTGTTCCAGTTCCGCCTGCGTGGTCAGTTTACGCATCGCCAGATTGCTGGAAGCCTGCGCAGAAACCGATGCAATTCCCTGCAGCGGGTAAAGCAGGTTTCTGCCACCAGACAAAGCCCCTACCATTAGTGCCGCGCCGTACAAAAAAATAACCAGACCAACCCCTTTTGCAAGGTGTTGTATCGCGTGGTCCTGTTTCTCGAGACGGTGAAATGAACCCATAAACACCGCAGTTACAATCAACACAATCGCCAGCAACCACATAGTCACCGCGGTTGGTACGATACGGTCCAGCATCCAGATCGCCAGCAACAGTAACGCCACACCAAAAGCGGCTTTCACCTTCTCCATCCACAACCCTGCATGGGGCAGCAGCTTACCGGCAGAAGCACCGATCAGTAACAACGGTGCCCCCATACCCATGCTCAGGAAAAACAGCGCCAGTCCACCCAGCACCGGGTCAGCCGCTTGTCCGATATAAATCAGCGCACCTGCCAGCGGTGCTGCGACACAGGGGCCCACAATCAAAGCGGACAACAGTCCCATAATAAACACACCGGTCACAGTACCGCCGTGCTGGCTGTTACTCAGGCGGCTCAGGCGACTCTGCAAACTACTCGGTAGCTGCAGTTCATAAAAACCAAACATGGAGAGTGAGAGCAGCACAAACACCAGGCTGAACAGGCTGATCACCCAGGGATTCTGGAACAGTGCCTGAATGTTTTCACCAAACATGCCCGCAACTACACCCGCCAGGGTGTAAGTCAGGGCCATGGCCAGCACATACACCAATGACAACATAAAACCGTGACGACCCGAGAGATGTTTACCCTGGCCGATAATGATGCTGGACAGGATGGGAATCATTGGGAATACGCAGGGGGTCAATGACAGCGCCAGACCCGCCACAAAAAAGGCACCCAGCGTCAGTAGCAGATTGCCGTTTTGAAGCAGAGCGGCAAACTGATCCTGTTCGCTGACAGGGGGCAAAGCAGTTAACGGAGCGCCGGTCTGGGGAGAGGCGACATTGTAGACGGGGCGAGTGGATGCGGCCGGTAAATCCGCAGGAATCTGACTAAGCTGGATCTCTTTGGTCACAGGCGGATAACAGATACCGCCCTCCCAGCATCCCTGATAGGTTACCTGTAACAGATCATCAACGGGCTCACCGGTGGTACTTTTCAGCAGTAACTCTACCTGCGCCCGGTTGTGGTAGACCCAGACCTGCCCAAACAGCGGGTCTTCCTTTAATTCAGCAGGGGCATTGGTTCGTTGCACAATCTCGCTGTGCTGCAAACCCTTGAACTCCATCCGGTCACGATAGAGGTAATAATCTGCCGGCATATCCCAATAAAGCGTCAGTACACCGCCTTCCTGGATGTGATTGAGGGTATAGGCTTTTTCGACTTCCAGCGGACCATCGGCACCCAGCCCACCCTGATCAAACAGACCCGCCGCAGCAGGCAGCACAGAGAAACACAAACACAATGTGATAAAGGCGCGCCAAAGCGGTTGAGTGAAACGATTAAACACTGACATTCCTTATGAAAGATCGGGATAGTTGATTGACCTGCAGTCCGCTCGCAAGTTCGGAACAGCCCCCGATATGATAAAGCAGATTATCCGATGCAGCATCCTGCAGGCTATTTTGCAGCACAGACTGGGGTTCGAAAAGGACGATACCCTACTTTAGTTACGTGCGTGAGCTGACTCGGATCAGACAAAGTGACAGTTTCACTTATGAATAGGGTTTTAGGCTTATAACAGCCGCATGATTGTGGTACAAAAGGCGTCTCCCTGATACAGAGGGATGTGTTCACAGCAGGATTGACAAGATAATGACCGATACACGCGTTGAAGACCTGAATATAGAATCCACCACTGTCCTGATGTCACCGGACACCCTGAAGGCTGAACTGCCCCTGACCGAAGCGGCTGCGGCTGCCGTTATGCAGGGCCGTGCCGTTGTACGTGACATTCTGGATCGCAAAGACCCGCGTCTGCTGGTGGTAATTGGCCCCTGTTCTATCCATGACACCGATGCGGCCATCGAATACGGCAAAAAACTGGCCGCCCTGCAGGAGCAGGTAAAAGACACCCTGTATCTGGTGATGCGCGTCTATTTTGAAAAACCCCGTACCACTGTGGGCTGGAAAGGTCTGATCAACGACCCGCATCTGAATGATTCTTTTGAGATTGAAGAAGGCCTGCACATTGCGCGCAAGCTGCTGATTGATTTGTCTGAGCTGGGCCTGCCTCTGGCCACCGAAGCCCTGGATCCGATCTCCCCGCAGTACATCCAGGACCTGATCTCCTGGTCTGCGATCGGCGCGCGTACCACTGAATCCCAGACTCACCGTGAGATGTCTTCCGGTTTATCCTGCGCTGTCGGCTTCAAAAACGGCACCGACGGTAGCCTGGATGTAGCCGTTAACGCGCTGAAATCTGTCAGCGCGCCCCACCGTTTCCTGGGTATTAACGCTGAAGGACAGGTAGCCATTGTGCATACTCGTGGCAATGCTTATGGCCATGTTGTGCTCCGTGGTGGTGGCGGCAAACCGAATTATGATTCCGTCAACGTTGCACTGTGCGAACAGGCACTGGAAAAAGCCGGTCTGGCGCAGAACATCATGGTGGACTGCAGCCACGCCAACTCCAACAAAGACCCGGGCCTGCAACCATTGGTAGCTGATAACGTGGCCAACCAGATCCTTGAGGGCAACAAGTCCATCGTGGGTCTGATGATCGAGAGCAACCTTGGCTGGGGTAGTCAGTCGATCCCGGCTGATCTTTCCGAGCTGCAGTACGGCGTGTCTGTGACCGACGCCTGTATCGATTGGGCTGCCACAGACAAATGCCTGACAGAGATGCACGAAAAATTGAAACCGGTTCTAGCCAACCGGTAACTGATAAAAAGGATCGCCACGGCGGTCCTTTTTTATGTCAAACGAACCGGTAGAAGAGGTTTTTTAACTGCAAAAGGATTAGCACAACCTATTCAAAAACGCTGCTCATTAGCATTCATTTATGTATATGATATTCTGAAGTACGCCAAGAACCTCCGGGATTAAAATAACAACACTGGGTGCGGATCAACTTTGTAATGTCCACGTCTGATAACACTCATAAGCCCGTTTCAAACCTGACTGATACCTACTGGCACAGTGCTGACTTTCAGCGACGCATCAATATCTCGTTCAAGTTAACCATCGCCCTGTTCGCCATGGGCCTTATCTGGCTATCACTCTGCATTTATTTTTCACTTTTTTACGGCACCATCCTGGCCATCGCAGCCACCTTTTCGTTTTTGCTTAGCATCCTGTTACACCATCTCGGCTTCCATATCAGTGCCCGCAGCATCTGGCTGCTGGTGTTTTCGATCGCCGTTTTTCTGGGGGACTCCATCGGCGGCTTTGAAAACAAAATGAACTCCATGCTGGTAGTGACGCTGGCGATCCCGGTCCTGATCTTTTCCTGGCAGCATGAACGCCGCTTTATCTACTTCTTTGCCTGCCTCTCTCTAACGCTCTGGTTTATCACCATTATTACTGATCATGCGGTACTGCCCATCCGGGAGGTCACCCCGGATGTCGCAAAAAACATTTTTGCCACAGCAGCCGATCTGTCCGTTTTTCTGGCGATTGCAATTGTGCTCTACCACTTTGCAAAACAGTCAGAACTGTATGAAAACTCCTTGGCTGAAGCGGTAGAAACAGCCAAAGCCGCCAATGCAGCCAAATCAGAATTTCTGGCCAACATGAGCCACGAGATCCGCACCCCGATGAACGCTGTCATCGGCATGTCCGAGCTGGCGCTGAAAACACAGTTGGACCCAAAGCAGTTCAATTACATCTCCAAGGTCAATCTCTCAGCCCGCAACCTGCTGGGTATCATTAACGACATCCTCGATTTCTCCAAAATTGAAGCCGGCAAACTGGATATTGAACAGGCGCCTTTCAAACTGAGTGAGGTGCTGGACAACCTGGCCGGTGTCTTTGGCCTGAAAGCGACCGAGAAGTCTATCGAACTGATGTTTGATGTTGCAGCTGACGTACCGGATAACCTCACAGGTGACTCTATCCGGCTCTATCAGGTGTTAACAAATCTGTGTAGTAATGCCCTTAAATTCACACCGGAAAACGGCGAAGTACTGCTCAGCATAAAGCGGCTGCCCGGTGACCGTCAGCATCAGGTAAAACTGCATTTCTCAGTGTCTGACAGCGGTATAGGTATCAATAAAGAACAGCAGGCACGCTTGTTCAAACCCTTTACCCAGGCGGATGAATCCACCACCCGCCAGTTTGGCGGAACCGGACTTGGCCTGGTGATCTGCAAACGACTGGTCTCCATGATGCAGGGCGAAATATGGCTCGAAAGCCAGGTAGACGCCGGAACGACCTTCCACTTCACTGTAGTCCTGACACCGGCTAAGGCCCTTACCAGCGACCAGCACCGCGTGCCTCTTGATCTGAAACACAAGCGAGTGCTGGTAGTTGATGACAATGCCACAGCCCGGGAGGTGGTGCGGAATATGCTCACAGCCCTTGGCATGCGCGTGGACTGCTGCATCAATGGCGAAGATGCACTGCGACGACTGATGCATAAAGAGGTGTTGAACCAGCCCTATGACCTGATCATTTCTGACTGGGTGATGCCGGGTACAAACGGCATCGAAATGATCAAGACGATCCAGCATAAGTTCAGCTTGCAACATCAGCCTGCTGTGATTTTGATGACTGCACATGATACGGATGTAGAAGAGATTGAGGCTCACAAGCTCAACGTCGCCTCAGTCATCTCCAAACCGATCACCAGCGCGTTACTCCACCAGGCCTTGGCGCTGGCACTGGGTGACGAACCATTACCCCAGGCAGAACCGGTATCCCGCACCAGTAAAAAATTGGACAAAACCCTTCAGCTACTTAACGGCGCAAAAATTCTGCTGGTCGAAGACAATCAGATCAATCAGGAGCTGGCGAATGAGATTCTGATCAGTCATGGGATGCAGGTCTGGTGCGCCGAAAATGGCCAGAAAGCGCTGCTGATGCTGGAACACAATCACTTTGATGGTGTGCTGATGGACTGTCAGATGCCCGTGATGGATGGTTATGAAGCGACCCGCCGGATCAGAGCCAACCCCAAATTTAAAGATCTGCCTGTGATTGCACTGACCGCCAATGCGATGGTGGACGATCACAGAAAAGGCCTGGCCTCAGGTATGAACGATTACATCGCTAAGCCGATTAACATTGAAGAGATGCTCACCACCATGGCCAAGTGGATCAAAGGCTCTGGTAGAACGCAGATTCAGCAAACCTCCCGCCACACACCAACAATGGGAGACCTGCCCGGCATTGATATTGAGGCCGGACTGGCAACCGCAATGCAAAATGAAGTTTTTTTCCGTCGCATGCTGATCAAATTTCAGCATAACTATGATGAATTTGAACAGCACTTCCGACAGGCTCAGCGCTCAGGGGACCACGAGACCCTGATCCGTTTAGCCCATACCCTGAAGGGGGTAGCAGGTAGTCTTGGCATGATGGAACTGTTTCAGGTTAGTTCCGCGCTCAATGAGGTCTGTCAGAAAGAGGAGGATCCCGACCTCTGTCTTGGAGCGACGTTACAGGAACTTAATCGCGTGCTTGATGGGTTGAAATCGCTCAGCTAAACGCCCCCCGACAGCGCTGCCCATAAAAAAACCACCCGCAACGGGTGGTTTTTTATGGTTCGGTTGCGAGTTAATCTTTACCCGCCGCCTTTGCCTGTTCAGCATTTTCGTAGATCAGGATTGGATCGTTATCACCGTTCACTACGCCTTCGTCGACCACGACTTTGCTGACGTTGGACATAGAAGGCAGCTGATACATGATATCCAGCAATGCCGCTTCCAGAATGGAGCGCAGACCACGAGCACCTGTTTTACGCTCCATGGCTTTTTTCGCCACAGCGCGCAGGGCTTCATCGCGGAAGCTGACCTCAACCCCTTCCATCTCAAACAGCGCTTCATACTGTTTGGTCAGGCTGTTTTTAGGTTCAGTCAGAATCTGTACCAGTGCCGCTTCATCCAGCTCGGCCAGCGTTGCCACCATCGGCAGACGACCGACAAACTCAGGAATCAGACCAAACTTCACCAGATCTTCTGCTTCCAGATCCTGCAACGTATCGGTGATGGTTTTCTGCTCGTCTTTGCTTTTCACCACAGCACTGAAGCCGATAGAACTCTTTTCAGTACGATCGCGGATGATCTGTTCCAGACCGGCAAACGCACCACCACAGATAAACAGGATATTGCTGGTATCAACCTGCAGAAACTCCTGTTGCGGGTGTTTACGACCACCCTGCGGTGGCACAGATGCCACAGTGCCTTCAATCAGCTTCAGCAGTGCCTGCTGTACACCCTCACCTGACACGTCACGGGTAATGGACGGGTTGTCAGATTTACGTGAGATCTTGTCGATCTCATCGATGTAAACAATACCGAGCTGTGCTTTTTCTACATCGTAATCGCATTTCTGCAGCAACTTCTGGATGATGTTTTCAACATCCTCACCCACATAACCGGCTTCAGTCAGGGTGGTGGCATCAGCGATGGTAAACGGCACATTCAGCAGACGTGCCAGCGTCTGGGCCAGCAGGGTTTTACCGCTACCCGTTGGACCAATCAGCAGAATGTTACTTTTGCCCAGCTCAACGTCGGTTTTGTTGTTTTCCTGAAAACGCAGACGTTTATAGTGGTTGTAAACAGCGACAGCCAGTACCTTTTTGGCGCGTTCCTGCCCGATAACGTACTCTTCCAGCGCGGCACTCAACTCTTCAGGCGTCGGCAGCTTGGCGCCCTGCTCTTTGGGTTCAGCATCCTGAATTTCTTCACGAATGATGTCGTTACACAGGTCGACACATTCATCACAGATAAACACAGAAGGCCCGGCAATCAGCTTGCGGACTTCGTCCTGGCTTTTACCGCAAAAGGAGCAGTACAACAGTTTGCCACTGTCTCCTTTACCTTTAATCTCGTCGGTCATTCGACCTCCTTACAGTCTGACTGGTCACTCGGCGTGCGCGTCAGGCACATTTATCCAGCCACTTTCAGTTTCGTACAATCAACACCTAGAGAGTATAGCCGTTCACTCTGGTGGATGTTCAGTCGGTCTGATTACTCAGCGTCGCGTTTGTCCAGAACCTCATCAATCAGACCATACTCTTTTGCCGCGTAAGGGTCCATGAAGTTATCACGGTCCGTATCACGGGAGATGGTTTCGAGGTCCTGCCCGGTATGTTTCGCCAGCAGCGTATTCAGCTTGTTACGGATGCTGAGAATCTCTTTGGTATGGATCTCGATATCCGTAGCCTGCCCCTGATAACCACCCAGCGGCTGATGGATCATGACGCGGGAATTTGGCAGGGCAAAACGTTTACCTTCAGCACCACCTGCCAGCAGGAAAGCGCCCATACTCGCCGCCTGACCCAGACACATGGTAGACACATCCGGCTTGATAAACTGCATGGTGTCATAAATGGACAAACCTGCAGTCACAGAACCGCCAGGCGAGTTGATATAGAGGTGAATATCCTTGTCCGGGTTTTCCGCTTCGAGGAACAGGAGCTGGGCAACCACCAGATTGGCCATATGATCCTCTACAGGGCCAATCAGAAAGATGACTCGTTCTTTAAGCAGACGGGAATAAATATCATATGCTCGTTCACCACGGGCACTCTGCTCCACCACCATGGGTACCAGGCTGGAGAGAGGACTGAGATCCGTCATTCGGTGCTCCTTATTCGGTATTCTTGGATATTCTTATAGACACTTGATAATACTACGTTGCACCTTCGGCACAAACCCCAGTTGTTATGGATGGGTCGCAAAGACGTGTTTTTCAAGGTGCATCGGGATAAAAAAACGACAGTCAGGTGACTGACTGTCGTTTTCTGTATTACCCCGGATCTGAGCGGAATTATTCGGCCGCTTCAGTCTCTTCTTTGGCTGCTGGTGCAGGCTGTTCTGGTTTGATCGCGTCTTCGTAGCTGACGGTCACTTCAGTCACCTGTGCCTGAGACAGCAGGTGATCAACCACCTGATCTTCCAGTACCAGACCTTTGATCTGATCCAGCATCTCTTTGTTGTTCATGTACCAGTCGATGACCTGCTGAGGATCCTGATACGTTTCAGCCATCTCTTCCAATGTCTCACGCACACGGCTTTCGTCGGCTTCCAGTTTGTTCAGTTTGATCACTTCCTGCAGCAGCAGGCCGATGCTTACACGACGCTCAGCCTGCGCAGAGAACAGCTCTTTAGGCAGACTGTTAGGGTCCATTTTGCTGTTAGCACCACCGAACTGCTCAACCGCCTGACGACGCTGCGCATCAATTTCACGGTCGATCAGGGCAGCAGGAACGTCAACACTGTTAACGTCGATCAGCTTGGAGAACACCTGGTCCTTCAGCTTCATCTTCAGTGCCTGTTTCAGTTCGCGGGACATGTTTTTACGAACTTCAGCGCGGAACGCCTCTTCAGTCAGCTCATCCAGACCGAACTTGCCGAAGAATTCGTCATTCAGTTCAGGCAGCTTCTGTTCAGAAACGGATTTTACAGTCACTTTGAAGGTCGCAGCTTTACCCTGCAGGTGTTCAGCCTGGTACTCTTCAGGGAAGGTCACGTTCACGTCGATCTCAGCACCTGTTGCGGCACCGACGATACCCTCTTCAAAGCCAGGGATCATGCGGCCGGAACCCAGCACCAGATCCATACCTTCAGCTTTGCCGCCTTCAAACGCTTCGCCATCGACAAAACCTTCAAAGTCGATCTTAACGCGGTCGCCATCAGCAGCTGCGCGGTCAGTTTCAACCCAGGTTGCCTGCTGCTTGCGCAGGGTTTCAATCATAGTGTCCAGATCGGCATCAGCGATTTCGGCAGTTTTCTTCTCGATGCTTACTGCAGAGAAGTCAGCCAGGCTGATTTCCGGATAGACTTCAAAAGTAGCGGTGTATTCGAAATCTTCACCTTCTACTTCTTTTTTAACGTCGATGGTTGGACCACCGGCTGGGTTCAGCTGCTCCTGCTGAACTGCGGCATAGAAAGTTTCCTGTACCACCTGGCTCAGAACTTCTTCGCGGATGCCTTTGCCGTAACGCTGTTTGACAACTTTCATCGGTACTTTACCCGGACGGAAGCCATCGATTCGAACGTTGCGAGCAGTCTGCTGGATGCGTTTGTTAACATCCTGATCGATGCGTTCTGCAGGAACAGAAACCGTCATCAGTCGCTCCAGGCCAGAAGTTGTTTCAACGGAAACTTGCATGTAATGCCTCACAAATCTTGTTTTCTTTAATCTTCAACAGACCGGCATAGCTTGATGGGCCGCGAGATCTGCACAGTTGACCGAATATCCGGCCATAAAACGAAAGCGCAAAATTTTCCGGCAAGCCAGTAAATTAGTCAAGGAAGAAAACGTAATAATGGCTGCAGGATGAAAAAACGACAGGAAAGAGTAATACAAGGGGGAATGGGGTGGACAATGGGGCTCGAACCCACGACCGCCGGAATCACAATCCGGAGCTCTACCAACTGAGCTATGCCCACCACAAAAAATGGTGCGGACGGAGAGACTCGAACTCTCACACCGTTAGGCACCAGAACCTAAATCTGGCGTGTCTACCAATTTCACCACGTCCGCATTGCTGAGAGAATGGGGTGGACAATGGGGCTCGAACCCACGACCGCCGGAATCACAATCCGGAGCTCTACCAACTGAGCTATGCCCACCATAATCTCTTTACAGACGGCTGGCGCGCCCACCAGGGTTCGAACCTGGAACCTACGCCTTAGAAGGGCGTTGCTCTATCCAATTGAGCTATAGGCGCCCGACATACCGTCCGGTCTTCCTGAACCACTCAACAGAATAACCGGAAAAGTTAATCCTGCAAGTGCCTCAAAGCGAAGAGGTGCGCATGATATACAGGAGTTTTGGGAGGGTCAACACCTTTTTATTGAGCAAAATAAACGGTTTATTCGTCAAAAAAGAAGCGGATTCAGGTACAGCGTGCTGCCGCTACTTGGCCGTTCATGACAAGCATGAGAGAATTCGCACCAATTGAAATTGATTAAGGATCGCAGCCTACTATGAGCGCAACTATTATCGACGGCAAACAGATTGCCGCAGATGTCCGGCGTCAGGTGGCAGAGGGTGTTCAAGCACGCATTGAAGCGGGTAAATCCGCCCCCTGCCTTGCCGTCATTCTGGTTGGACATGACCCCGCCTCTCAGGTCTATGTTCGCAACAAGAAAAACGCCTGTGTCGAAGTCGGCTTCGAGTCCCGCTCATATGACCTTCCGGCTGAGACCTCTCAGGATGCCCTGCTCTCGCTGGTCGATGAACTGAACCTTGATGAAGGCGTCAACGGTATCTTGCTGCAGTTGCCTTTACCTGCGCACCTGAACAGCGATGAGATTCTGGAACGTATCCGCCCCGAAAAAGACGTGGACGGTTTCCATCCGTTCAATCTGGGTCGTCTGGCTCAGCGTATGCCAGTGCTGCGTCCCTGCACACCCAAAGGGGTGATGACCCTGTTGAAATCCACTGGTCTGCGTTTGCAGGGCATGGAAGCGGTTGTGGTTGGCGCCTCCAATATTGTCGGCCGCCCCATGTCACTGGAGCTTTTGCTGGCGGGTTGCACCGTTACCACCACGCACCGTTTTACCAAGGATCTGGCCGGACATGTGAGTCGTGCTGATATTGTTGTGGTTGGCGTGGGCAAACCCGGACTGGTTAAAGGCGAATGGATCAAACCCGGTGCGATCGTGATAGATGTGGGTATCAACCGTCTGGACGATGGCCGTCTGGTCGGTGATGTTGAATATGCACCGGCTGCAGAGCGTGCAGGCTGGATCACACCAGTGCCCGGTGGCGTGGGTCCCATGACCGTCGCCACCCTGATGGAAAACACCCTCGAAGCGGCTAATATGCAGGACAATTAAAACAGTCTTGCTTAAGAACTGAACACTATAAAAGGGGCAACAGCCCCTTTTTTATTTCATCCCTGCTGCTTAACGGGTCAGGGTATACACCAGCAGCTCAACTACCTGCTCAGGGGTCGTGGCCCAGGCCATGGCCTGGGCATCCACTTCTTTCAGCGGATGAATCAGGGCTTCATCATGCAGCGTGATATAGGGTTTGCCCAGGGCTGCACAGTAACCGGCATCAAACGCCGCATTCCACTGTTTGTATTTATCGCCGAAACGGATTATCGCCACATCGCAGCTTTCAATCTGGGTCTTGATGCGGATCGCATTCACCTTGGCGGATTTGTGATCGCGCCAGAACTGTTTCTCTTCCGCACCCAGCAGATCACCCGCCGCATCACTGGCGTCATGATCGGTCACGGCTGATGTGAAGCAGATATCCAGGTCATGCTTCTGACATCCCTGAATGATTTGTTCGCGCCAGTCGGTATGGATCTCACCGGAAAGATAAACATTCCACTGCATAAGTTACTCACCTTAAAAACTTGGGTTACTAAACACAAAGCCGGTAACTGTATCAGGTCGGATAGCGTCCGCGAAACATGCCGGGCGTTTTCAGGAACCGGTATAGTTTGAAACCTCGATCAGGTTGCCATCCGGATCCCTGAAATAGACCGACAGAATGTTTCCCGCAGCACCGGTCCGGCTGACTGGACCTTCCAGCACGGGAACATGCAGGGATTCCAGATGCTTAATGGCTGACGCCACCGGCTGCTCAATAATAAAACACAGATCCGCGCTGCCGGCGGCAACATTAGCCGCTTTCGGCTCAAACTCACCACCCAGCGGATGCAGATTGATCTTCTGCTGACCAAATACCAGCGCAACACGGCCTTCTCCAAACACGACCTTCTGCATACCCAGCACTTGCGTATAAAAATCCACCGTGGTTTCGATATCCCGTACCGTCAGTACCAGATGATCCAGCCGATTTACCTGCATGTTTATTCCCCAAAAAACTCCAGCAATGCCTGGTATACCTCCTGCGGAGTCTCCTCCGGCAGAAAATGTCCTGAGTCCAGCGCCCTGCCCTGCACCTGATCGGCATAGTCAGACCAGACCCGCAGCACATCATACGTCCGCTGGACAAAACCTTTTGCACCCCAGAGCACCAGCAGCGGACAGTGTACCCGTTCATTCCGGCTGGCCGCATCATGCTGCATATCGATACTGGCCGCCGCGCGATAATCCTCGCAACTGGCATGAATGGCTGCAGGATCACTGAAACAACGCAGATATTCCGCCACCGCTGTTTGGTCATACGCAGCCCCCGGCGCTGCCCAGCGGCGCAGTTTCTCTTTAAGGTAATAGGCAGGATCGGCGCCGATCATCCGCTCTGGCAGACCGTCCGGCTGAATCAGAAAAAACCAGTGATAATAGCCGGTGGCAAAGGCCTGATCCGTATGGCTGAACATATGGTAGGTGGGCGCAATATCCATCACACAGGCTTTTTGGACTTTCTCAGGATAATCCAGTGCCATCCGATGGGTAACCCGCGCCCCGCGATCGTGTCCGGCAACGCAGAACTGTTCATACCCCAGCATCTGCATCACCTCGACCATATCCTGGGCCATGACACGTTTAGAATAGTTACTGTGATCTGGCTCACCCGGTGGTTTTGAACTGTCACCATAACCCCTCAGATCGGGGCAAAGCAGATGAAAATGCTGCGCCAGCATTGGAGCTACCCGATGCCACATCACATGGGTCTGCGGATAACCATGCAGCAACAGCAATGGCGGGCCGGAACCACCGTGCACCAGATTGATTTCAGCGTCTCTGGTGTTGATTTTTATCTGGGTGAAAGTATCGGGAAATAGCATGTAAACGGACCCTTAACCGATGGCATATAACTAAGGGTAGAAGAATTTCAGAAAATTCCGTTGAATGAGGGTTATGCCTGCTTCTCTTCCGCTTTTTTGACGCGTATTTTGTTTCTGCCAAGCAGCGTATTGTTCAGATTTTTCATCGCAGCTTTGGCTTCACCAGCCTTGGGCATTTCAACAAATCCAAATCCCTTGGATGTCCCGCCCACGGGATCAAGCACCAGCTTGCAGGACTGAACACTGCCAAACCCCTCAAACAGTTCTTTCAATTCAGCTTCAGTGGTTGAGCGATCCAAATTACGTACTAATAGTTTCATGTTGTTAACTCGACTGCCTATTTGGAATGTCCCCAAGGGGATGGTGGTGCAAATGTCGAGATATACAAACGCTCGACCTTGTCTCTGGCCCACGGAGTTTTACGCAGGAATTTCAGCGAAGACTTGATGGACGGGTCACTCTTGAAGCAATTGATGTCGATGCGCTCCGCCAACCCACTCCAACCGTAACGCTGTTCCAGCTTGGTAATGATCTGCTCAAGCGTTACACCGTGCAATGGATTGTTGGGCTGTGTCTGGCTCATATTGTGTTAACACCCTCATGCTTCTTGGTTTTACCGGCAATAAGGTTTTGCCGAGGAACTGATGCTTAGCAGTCAGCTCAGGTTGGCCCGGAAAACCCGGCGTAACTCAGCGGCGGATTATGAGGCTTTCGTGAGGCTAGAACAAAGCAGCGATTAAAACTATTTCGTACAACCCAAACGAAAAACAGCAAGAGTGAGTTCAGAAGCGTCCGAAAACCTCACCTATCGGCAATGATGCCAAATAGACAACTTATCTCTACCTGTCAGATCAACACAACAATAGTATCCGCAGTTAACCCGCCATCTCCCCCGCCATCTGCACCTGATTCCGGCCCAGTTTTTTCGCCCGGTACAGCGCCATATCCGCTTTATGCACCAGATATTCAGCCCCCCGCACGACTTCCGGCACCATCGTGGCGATACCGGCACTGATAGTCACAACTTGGCCTGTGGGTGAATATGCGTGTGGAATTGCCCGCTGTTCAATTGCATCTCGCACTTTTTCGGCCACCTGTTCAGCGCCCTCCTGCCCCGTGTCCGGCAGAATCAGCATAAACTCTTCACCGCCATAACGTGCAACCAGATCTGCAGGGCGGTGAAGCTGGGCACGGATGGTGTCAGCCACTGCGATCAGACATTTATCCCCGGTCTGATGTCCGTAGTTGTCGTTGTAGGCTTTGAAATGATCGACATCCAGCATGATGACAGACAGTGGCCGTTGTTCCCGCCGCAGACGTATCCAGACCTCCACCAGATAGGCATCACCACGACGACGGTTGGCGACACCGGTCAATCCATCATGATCTACCAGACCCTGCAGCTCTTCGTTTAACTGCTCCAGGCGGGCGGTACGTTCTGCCACCTTATGTTCCAGATTACGGGAGTATTCCTGTAATTGTTCATAGAGTTGGGCATTTTCTATTGCTACCGCTGCCTGAGCGGCCAGCAGCCGGATCACTTCGACTCTGGACTGGGTAAACACTCCGCTGGCGAGGTTATTTTCCATATACAGCACCGTTTCAAAACGGTCCCGCCGGATGGGTACACAGCACACAGACGCGGGCCTGAAACTGAGCATATAAGGATCGTTCACAAACACACCTTCATTGACAGCATCATGCAGTACCACGGCTTCACCGTTGTGTAATACCTGACTGATCAGGGATACCGGCAAAGGCTGTTTGCCTTTAACCGAGTCACAGACCCATGAATAATCGGGCAGACCTTCAACCTGACAATGATCTTCTGGAAACCGCGCCGTTTTAACCTCCAACCGGCCCTCATGTCTGACGACCAGACAACCCCACTGACCACCTGCGTTTTCCAGCAAAATATCCATCGTGGTGTTAAGCAGTTTCTCCAGCACAATCTCACCTGAGATCTGCCGGGATGCCTTCATCACTGAGGCGAGATCAAGATCACCCCGCTCCTGTCGCCCCACCGCCAATTCAATACCACCGGCCAGTTCACGCAATACCGGAAACTCCTGCTCCAGTAGCGCGACCTTGCGATGCGCGCCCCAACGGTCATAAACACGGTATGCCCCGCGCAGATAACCTTCTGCACTACGGCGTCGACCCAGCGCCAGCAGATGGCGCGCAGCACGTTCAAACGCGGTGGCTTCGTCTCTTAAAAATCCGCTGAGACGCGCTGCATCAATGGCCGCGTCATAACGCGACAGCGCCATCTCGCAATCGCCCTCAAGCACGCAGAATTCGGCTTCCATGAGGTACTGCAGATGACGAAAATTGTCTGCACAATTGTCGGCCCAGCGTGTCATGCGAGCCAGATCCCGTTCCAGTCGCTGTCGTGTTTCTGTCTGTTCTGCGGGACTCATCGCCGGATAACGACTGACCAGCGTCAGGTAGGCCACTATATAGAATCGCACCAGTTGGGGCAGTGACATGGCTGACTTGATCAACTTGTCCTGCGCCCTGACATATTCCAGTGCCTGCTCAGTATCACCGTACAGCAGACAGATCTCGGCGTGATAGATCTGGTAATTGGCAATGCCCGTCATGAATTGACGCTGTCGCATCCCCTCAAGACAGGCCTGTTCATCAAAGTTATCGTCGCTCAGACTGAAGGGGGATTTGGTCAATCCAAGCAAGTTTCGTTGCAACTGCAGAAACAGCGTGCCGGAATCCAGAGAGTCCTGATAGGCGCATTCACGTACGATTTCAAGATTTTCCGCATGCAACTGGCTGGCCGTTTCCAGATCCAGAGTCGGATCCCAGATCACACAGTCCTGCGCACTGTAGGCCAGATAGAGCAGATCGCCGGTCTGGTAGCCTGCTTCAATCCCTTTGCGAAACCAGCCGGTCAGACTGGACCAGTGATTACTCCAGTGGTTCACGAACATGGCGTACACGTAGATCACCCGTGCCCGCAGGGCCTGATCGTCAAGACGTTCATTGATGGCCAGCCCGACTTTGGCATATTCATAGCCCAACGCCGGTTCATCCAGTTCCCCACACAGCAGCATGCCGTAAGCGGCATAGGCAAAGGCAGACTCAGGACAGTTGCCATGACGCAGGGACAGATTGACCGACTTCAGCACCAGATAGGGAAACAGATTGCCACTGCCGGAAAGAAACGCCGCCGCAAAAATCTCCATCAGCAGGCGCATGGCGGTCAGGGTCGCTTCATCCTGAACCAGTGGCGCATCCACCAGCCCCGCGATGCTCCGTCCCCCCAGATTAGCCAGCACCTGCTGTTTTTCTTCTGCAATATGTTCGGCGGTGGGGTGATCGGTAAACTGAATACCCAGCAGTTCCAGACCCTGAATCGCGGACTGGATGGAGGCTTCCATCCGGCCAAGGGTGGCGTACTGCCGGGTACGTGTCGCCAGAATATTGCTGCGTTCAAGATCGGTGCGGGCATGCGTCAGCATCAGACCGATCCAGTGATCAGCCTGTTCAGCCTGGCCGGTCAGATAGGCACACTGCTGAAGCTCTGCTGCCAGTACCGGCATCAGTTCAGGTGCTGTTTGCCATGGGTTATCGGGTAAGAGCGTCTGGGCCACCTGCAGGTAACTCAGTGCGTTCTGATAGGCCGACGACTGTTTGGCGCGGACACCCGCCCGCAGGTTGAGTTGCGCCAGTTGATACTGTTCGGCACTGGAGGATATCAGCAACCTGCCTTCATTAAGATGACTGACAATATCGATAACCCGGTCTTCCGGCACCTGATCCCCGACGGACTGCAACATCAGTCGCCCTATCGACAGGTGCACTTCACGCAGCCGCTGTACATCAATCAGGGCATAGGCGGCCTGCTGCACCCGGTCATGCTGAAACCGATAATTGGGATTGAATAGCACCGGCTCGTTGTTTTCTGCGGCCAGATGTTTACCCACCAGCCGGTAATCGCTATGCAATGGCAGCACCGTATGCTGTTTCAGCGCTGGCAGCAGGGCGGCGGCGGTGTCTGTGACCGACTGCTCATAGATGACAGACAAGGTGTGCAGATCGAAGCTACCGCCAATGCAGGCCGCCAGTTGCAGCACCCGCTGAGTTTCAGGGGTAAACTGGCGCAGGTTGTCCACCATGAACGCGACGACGTCATTGCTGACGCCGGACCAGCGGGCTGCATCCAGATCCCACTGCCAGTGGCCAGTGACCGGATCAGGTGCAATGGCGCCCTCTTTATGCAATTGGCGCAGCAACTCATTGGTAAAGAAGGGATTACCCCGCGCCTTATCAAACAGCATATCGCTCAACGGTCGTGTTTCATCCGGTTGGCGGCATAACGCCCCGGCCACCAGCTGAGCCACTGAATCACGATTCAGGGGCCCCAAAGGCAGTTGTCGGATCTCTTTTTTATGCTGCAGGTCCTCCAGCAAAAGCCGTAACGGATGCCCGACACCCACTTCATTACTGCGATAGGCACCGATCAAAAGCAGGTGAGTCAGCTCATGGGAGCTGACCAGCCGGCGCAACAACTCAAGCGTGGGAGCATCGCTCCACTGCAGGTCATCCAGGAACAGCACCACCGGGTGCCCTTCTCCCGCAAAAACGCGCAGAAAAGTTGTCAGCACAATCTGCAAACGGTTACGTGCTTCAGCCGGAGGCAGTGCCACCACAGGGGGTTGCGGACCAATCATCAGCTCCAGCTCGGGCACCAGATCAACCACCAGTTGGGCGTTAGGCACCAGCGCTTCAAGCAGCCGCTCCCGCCACTGGGCAATCAACGCTTCCGGCTCTGCTAATATCTGCTGGACTAATCCGCGAAAGGTGGCCGCCAGTGCAGTGTAGGCATCACCCTGCTGGAACTGATCAAACTTGCCCTGAACCAGAAAACCCCGTTCCCGAACCAAAGGCCGGTCCAGTTCATTCACCAGTGCTGACTTCCCGACGCCGGAATAGCCATGAACCAGACAGAATTCGTTACTGCCAGCCACAGCAGCCTCAAACAAACCCAGCAGCTGATCCAGTTCACGTGCACGACCATAAAGCGTCTGGGGTATCAGGAACTTCTGCACACCATCCTGTTGGCCCAGCGGGAAAGGCTCAGGCTCATGCCCCGCCGCCAGTTGGTCAGCACATCCCGTCAGGTCATGTTTCAGGCCAGATGCACTCTGGTAACGCGCTTCGGGATTTTTTTCCATCAGTTTGAGTACGATGGCAGAGACAATCTCCGGCACATCTGCACGTAACTCATGGGGTGCAGGTGGCAAGCGGCTGATGTGGCTGTGCACCCACTCCAGCAGACTGTCAGCCTGAAAAGGTTGTCTGCCGGTCAGCAGTTCAAACAACAAAACACCCAGCGAATAATAGTCAGAACGGTAATCCAGATCCCGGTTCATGCGCCCGGTCTGTTCCGGTGAGATATAGGGCAGCGGCCCTTCCAGCCGACGCGACATCTGCATCGCCTGACGTTCCTGATCCAGCTCAGAGGCAATACCAAAACCGGCCAGCGCGACATGGCCCGTTGATGGTTTAAACAACACATGATCGGGTGTCAGTGATTTGTGTACCAGATCCCGGGCATGGATTTCACCCAGGGTGTTTACCAATTGCAGGGCTATATCCAACACCTCGGCCAGAGGCATTCCCTGATGACCGGTTTGCTCTAAACAGGCACGTAATGAGCTTTCAACCGGCTCCGCCACCAGCGCCAGATTACCGCTGCCGTGGGGTAACACCTCATAAACCCGACGTACTCCCGGGATATCCGCCAGGCCAATCGCAATAGATCCTTCACGGCGGATTTCTGCCACCTGATAACGTTCGGGGTATTCCACATCCAGGGTTTCCACCACCAGGGGTTGATCATCCACAAGACGCCGGGCACTGTAGATAACCCTGTCACCGGCACGACCCACTGCGGGGCCGATTTCATAACCTGTTAACTGCAAACCGGTGGAATCGATTGTCATTGATGGGCTATCCGCTTCAGACACTGAACATACGTCGGAATGTAGCACTGTAGTCCTCATGTGCGGTATTGCGCAGCGGTTGTCCGTGACCGCACAGGGCATGACTGAACGCCAGCAACTTGAGCCGGGTGAAATCCTCACCAGTGGGGGCTGCGGCCTGCACCCAGACAGGGCCCAGATTAGCCGGAGAGAAAAAGCCCATCTGCTGCATCAATGCAGAGGAATCCTCAGAAAAGAAGTCATCCGGCGCATGCCAGTTCTGCAAGGCATCGCAGGCGATAACAATACCGTCAGAACGATCCAGATGAAGTATCGCTTCAGGGATATGCGTCGTTTGGAAGCTGAACAGACTGGCATCCGAAATCGGCAATTCTGCATCAGGCGTCAGGCGATCTGTCACCTCCAGTCCGGTTTCATGTTCGATGCCGGGCAAGGCCCAATACTTAGCGCCATAGCGGCTGACATAAAAAGGATCATCCCGGCCATGCAGCGCACCCAGCCGGATTACATCGGTCACCCGGCCCAACCGCTCAAGCTCCGCCAGACCAGCATCATCCAGACGTACACTGTTGATAATGATCAGGCGATCAGCGTCGCGTACCACGGTCATATTACGGCTGAAACGCCAGTCCAGCCCCTGTAATACGGTTTCCATCGCTCCGCTGACAAAAAACACATCCGGAAACACCTCTTCGATGGCACCATGGGGCAAAGCCGGTGGATACTGATCCATTATGATTGTCCTCATTCCTCGTTGTACGTGAAGCGACCTACGTAACGATACTCCCGGGCATATTCATTCAGGTAGCTGTTCAGGTAGTGTCGCTGAGCCGGGTTGAGGCGTCCCTGCCGGATATCATCCAGAGATTCTTTTCCATCACTGCTGTCCAGACGCTTGATATGAAACAGTGTCATATCCCGCCCGCCGAAAAACTGCTTCAGATATGCATGTAACGGCCGCGCTGCGGACATATCAAATACCGCACCATACAACGCTGTATACAACGGTTGCTGCGCCAGAGAGTGGCTATCAAACACAGGAAATTCACCGGGCGGTGGTGTAAACACAGGATAGTCTTGCGGGCTATGAACCGGGTGTGACAGCAATTGCTGTATATAGCTATCCTCAATTCCGGCATGGCGGGCCCCGGCGACCAGCAAATTCAGGTAACGCTGACTGGGCAGGCAGGTATTATCAATAAACTCCGGCATGCCGATGTAGGTCAACGCAGAAACCGGTGCTCCGTCTCTGTCCACCTCAACCGTAATCCGGTCGTAACCGTGGCCACAGGCTTCAGCCGCATCCAGTGGCACCAGTGCGGTTTCCGGGCAGTCATACAGCACACCCCGTACCCGGTCGCCGGGCTGGCCAGTGTATTCAATATTGCCCACGCCACCTTCATGCCGGAAGAAATGCTGCACATTAAAACGCAGCCGCCAACCAGGCAGGACTGCAGTGCACGCTGACAACGGTTCCACCCCTTTCGCACGAAGCGAAATGATGTTCATATTGGAACCAAAGCCAAAATAGCGAATCATCTTAAAATCAAACACCGTTTGGAGTGCTGTGCAGTTCAAAGCGCGTTTGAAACAATAACACTACCCAGGTCAGGCACAAAACCCATCCGGCATTTTTTCTGGCCAGCGCGCACCCGTCAAAGCCTAATTCTACAGACCTCAGAACCGGTTAACGTTTGCCATCGCTACCCGCTTTCAACAATACATAGTCCAGCCAGCGGCCGGGCAATAAGCGTTTTAAAACAGCAAATAAGCGAGTCGGGAAGGTCACCCGGTAACGTATCCGGGATTTGGGACTTTGCAGGGCATGCAGCAGTGCTTTTTCCACCGCCCCCGGCCCCAGCGTGAAGGGAGCGGCGGGGCCTTCCATCTCAAGCCGGTCGATAATGGCCTGATACTGGGCCTGATGCACACTGCCCTTTAGTGGTATCCACTGTTTGAACTGGGTAAAGGCATTCTTGCGAAAATCTGACAGGATCGGGCCAGGCTCAATCAGACTGACCTGAATATTATCCTGACGCAGTTCCAGACGCAGGGTATCGGCAAAGCCTTCCAGTGCGAATTTGCTGGCATTGTATGCACCACGATACTGCATGGCGGCAAATCCCAGAATGGAGCTGTTGTAGATAATCCGGCCATAACCCTGTGCGCGCATAATCGGCACCAGCCGGTTGGTCAGCTCCTGGGTACCAAACACATTGGTATTGAACTGATGCTGCATCGCTGCACGGCTCAGGTCTTCCACCGCACCCGGCAAGCCAAAGGCACCGTTATTAAAAAGGGCATCCAATTTGCCGCCGGTGAGCTTCAGGGTCTGCTCGATGGCATGACTGATTGAGTCACTATCCGCCAGATCCAGCACAATGGCGGTCAGTCCCTCGGCTTGCAGCCGGGTTACATCTGACAGGGTACGGGCGGTGGCAATGACTTTGTAGCCCTGTTTTTGCAGAGCATGCGCACAGTGATGGCCAATACCAGAGGAGCAGCCGGTAATCAGAATAGAACTTGGAGGTAAGAGTCGTTGTTTCATAAAAGCAATCATAGTGAAGCGGTGATGAGAAGATCACCGCTTCAGGTAGTTAATTACCGGTCGTCATTTTTTTCAGGGTACGGTCGCCCAACACCCGGTGGTGATAAAGCGCTGCACCGGCATGACCCAGAATCAGCATCCACAACAGAAATTCACCCAGAATCGCCTTGTGAATCAGATCAAACGGTTTCTCAAATTCTTTAAAGGTCATTGTCGGGGCAAACTGCTGGGCAAACAGTGCAGTATCTTTGAAGCTGGGGATCTCAAACAGAAAGAAGAAGTTGGTTGGCGCTCCGGTGCCCAGATAACCGGTGATCGGCATGACTATCATCAGCAGATAAAGCAGACCGTGTCCGATTTTGGCGGCCCGCTGCTGCAGTGGTGTACCCTCAGTTGCAGGCGCCGGATTGGTGAGTTTCCAGATAATCCGCAAAATCACCAGTACCGCCACTGTGACCCCAATGGAAAAGTGCAGCTGGATAGCAGTGATATTCTCAGGTGTTTTCGGCTCTGTGAAGAACTCCCGGTAGTAAACCGTGATGTAAGAACCCAGAAACAGCAGTGCAGTCGACCAGTGAATCCATTTGGCAATGCTGCCGTAATTTCGAGCGGTGTTGCGTAAACTCATTATGACTCCTTTCAATAAGCAGATGGGCAAACGCCATCTAAGCACAGCCGAATAAATTCCATAAGCACTTTTACGCCATCAACGCTGTGTTGCTATTTTTATAACAATATCAGTCGATTAACAGCTGCACTCAGCAGCTGTACTAATAACTGTCATTTTCTGTGAGCACCACCAGCTCCGGTTCCCCACTCGGTGATGGGGTGACGTGAAACACAATCGGCCGACAACAGACCTGGCAGTCTTCGATATACTCCTGCGCCTCATCCAGCGCCTCTATCAGCACGGTGATGCTCTCGCCACAGTAAGGACAGTCGATCAGCCTTTCACAGAGTCCATACATGCCATTGCCTCCGATTATTTAAAAAGACAGTGCTGAGCGGCTTTTGTATAAAGAGGGAATCGCCACTGTAACACCCGTCAACGGGACAGTTTCATTGTTAGCTTCAGTTTATGTTAATTCCTACACAGGCCTTTCCAAACAGCAGGACCAACCTGTACAAAAAACTGCCCAACGTGCTGCTTTGGCCACATAAAAAAGCCACCGACATGACTGAGGGTGGCTTTAAGTGGCATGCGGAACTGCTGACTCAGCTTTCGCGGTACCAGCTAGTACCTTCGCGGCTGTCTTTCAGCACCACGCCCTGATCCAGCAGGGACTGACGAATTCGATCCGCCTCGGCATAATCTTTATTGGCCTTGGCACTGGCGCGGTCAGCAATCAGCGTTTCAATCTGCTCCGCCGTCAGTTCACCCTCTTTCGCCTCACCCTGCAGGAAGCTGGCAGGATCCTGCTGCAGCAATCCGAGAATAGCGCCCAACTGAATCAGACGGGTAGCCAGCACACCGGCTTCCGGGCTTTGTTCTCGCTTGACGCGGTTCAGCTCGTTCACCAGATCGAACAGCACAGCAACCGCTTTCGGGGTATTGAAGTCATCGTCCATCGCGTCATAAAAACGCTGTTCAAACTCACCTTCAGACTCAACTGCAGTCGCCTGCACACCTTCCAGTGCCTGATAGAAACGTTCCAGCATGGTGCGGGCTTCCCGCAGGCTGTCTTCGCTGTAGTCGATGTAGGTACGGTAATGCACGCGGGCCAGGAAAAAGCGCACCACTTCGGGGTCATACTCTTTCAGTACGTCGCGAATGGTGAAGAAGTTACCCAAAGACTTGGACATCTTTTCTGAATTCACCCGCACCGGACCGGCATGCATCCAGGTGTTGACGTACTTCACGCCATTGGCCGCTTCGGACTGCGCGATTTCGTTTTCATGGTGCGGGAATGGCAGATCCGGTCCACCCCCGTGGATATCAAAGGTATCGCCCAGACAGCATTTAGACATGGCGGAACATTCAATGTGCCAGCCAGGACGGCCTGGTCCCCAGGGAGACTCCCAGCTTATTTCACCGGCTTTGGCCGCTTTCCAGAGCACAAAGTCCAGTGGGCTCTCTTTGGCTTCACCCACTTCAACCCGGGCACCGGAGCGCAGCTCATCAACATTTTTGTTGGTCAGGCGACCATATTCCGCAAACTTCTCCACCCGGTAATAGACATCACCGTTACTGGCAGCATAGGCAAACCCTTTTTCGATCAGGGTTTCCACCAGCGCAATAATATCCTGCATATGGCCGGTAGCACGGGGTTCCTGGTCCGGGCGCAGCACATTCAGAGCGGTTTCATCTTCATGCATCGCTGCAATCATGCGTTCGGTCAGCTGCGCAGGTGCTTCACCATTCTCAGCCGCACGTTTGATGATCTTGTCATCCACATCGGTGATATTGCGCACATAATTCACATCCCAGCCACGGGCGCGCAGGTAACGGGTGATCACATCAAACGCCACCATGACCCGGGCGTGACCGATATGACAGAAGTCATACACGGTAACGCCACAGACATACATCTTGATTTTGCCCGCTTCCAGGGGAGTAAACGGCGCCTTGCTTTTGGTCAGGGTGTTATAAATCTGCAGCATAGTGGGTCAGTAAGATGGCTAGCGAAAACAAAGGCGGCATTATAGAGGAATTCATTCCGGCTGTCGGCAGGCAATCACAGTTCATCATTGGCCAGACGCGGGGTCATAATGCCCCGGCTGACGCCGAGCAGCGGGCTGTCCTCACAGCTCAGCAGCAGGCGACCATCCTCAAGCCATTTGACCGCCTCCCACTGCGCATAGATCTGCAGCGTGATCCGTAGGGCACGGCTCCAGTCCGGCAAACCATCAACCGGCACCAGCCAGATAAATGAATAGCCCAGCAGACGTTGTCTTGAATAGCCCAACAGCACCAGCTGTTGAGTCTGTGGATTATAATCAGCACCGGTGATCAGCCCCGCCACCGGGTATGATGCAACCGGTTCGACGGTCTGTTCTGGTTGATGTTTATCGAGGCGATACAGCCGGGTCTGACCATCGCCACGGTTTTTGCTGAACAACCAGAGTTCATTGCCAACAACCGTTAGCCCCTCGCAATCAAAATTGTGCAGCCGGTTCTCCGGCGGCTGATAATCCGCCAGCCGTACCTGCAGCCTGGTCACTGCCACCTCCCCGCCAGAGGGAGCCTGCTGCAGTGCCGCCCAGCTCACCCGGTAAAGGGTAAACCGCTCGCGCTTACCCCGATTGTTGCCACAGTCAGCCACATAAAGAGCTTCTTCATCCTGCGCCATCGCTTCCCAATCGATATTTTCAGCACCGGTCAGAAAAACCTGTTTAATCAGCCCACCTGCATCATCAATCGCTAACAGGCTGGCAGGGTTACCACTGTCATTCAGTGTCCAGTTGAGTCCCTCATAACGGGCAAGTCCCGACGTTTCTCTAACCTCGCCAGGCCAGCGCTGAAGTTCAACATCGCCCTGAAAATCCGGTTTTTCCGGCAGGACGGCCACCTGCGCGCAACCGGCAAATAACAAAATCAGCAAGAGCATAGCCAACCGGCCAACAACAGCATGAGTGATTTTCACGATCAAAATGAACTCCTTTTTTACGACCGACGACCCCGGTAATTCCCTCTTTAATACGTAAACTTTGTGAGGTAATTGAACAAAATCTGACCTATCAGCGCCGCAGTTGAATAAATATCAACATATCAGCAACACCTTCAACAATACTGTATGAAGAACAACATAATAAAAACAGAACACCGTGGAGGCATTAATGGAAGCAGCACGTCCAGGCCAGAGTCTCCATACTTTGGCAAAACATGATTTAGCCCAAGATGCCGCAGCACAGAGTATCGCCGTGAGCAGTCTGATTTTTCAACGCAAAGTAACCCATGAGTTCGACCTGTTGCAGCAGGTCTGTCAAAGCACATCCAATCATGTCAGTCAGGCACTGATTCTGGTCTATAAAACCACGCTGGATGAAATCAACGAACTCCTTTGTCAGGAGTTGGAAGAACGCTTACTGGATAACACTCTGGATGCCGGCTGGGAGCCCACCGCAGAGATGGTGGCCGACCGGCTCGTTAACATGGCAATTGAAATTTTTAGTTTTTATCTCTCTGCTCACCCTGAGCTCAACGAAGATGTTGTACTTGAACGTTTTATGAATCAAATAACGGAAGGCGTCGTGCAGGGGGTCGCAGAAGCCCGCGAAATCCTGGATGGTGTTAACAGCCTGGATGAGGAAACCGAAAGTCAGATCGATCAGGCCTTTGACCTGACGCTGGAGGGTCTGGAGAATTTCCGGGAGAGTTTCAGCTTTGACAGCATCGACCCCGAGGAGGCGCTCTTCAATGAGCTGGGGGATGCAGAGGACTATGAGGGTACGCTTTCTCTGGATGAAATGATGGCGGATTATTAAGCAGCCTGGCTGCTGTCCACAAAAAACGCCGCATTGCGGCGTTTTTCATTCCCATCAACGCTTAGTGCAGTTCATCGTACTTGCGACGAATCGCCACCAGTTTGGGCTGAATGTCCAGTGGAGCATAATTCATGGCCTGTTCAAACAGATCCTTGTTTTTATCAGACAGGCGCTCCTCCTCTGTCATTGCTGACAGCTTCTCCATTGCTTCGAGGAATTTTGGGTGGATCTTTTCATGCTGAGACATTATGTGCCCTCCTCGGTTGATACTGCCATGCGTGAATAAACCTTTGCCTCACTGATAGACAGTTTTTATGGCAGAGGTTCAGTGACAGGGACAGAACACTCCTGTCTGCACCATCATAACAATGCAGTTAACGAGTGCCAGTAAAAAATTTCATATCCGGATAAAGTCACTGCAATTCCCTTCAGTCACCTGCAACTACAGGTAAACGATACCGTATCTTTAATTACCTTTACGTAACTATTTAAGAGCCTTTTTTGGCTTAATATATCTATATTGACTATATTTTATTTACGTTTAAGTAAACTTATTTTGCGATGTCAAATCAAACATATACCACACGGTCGCTCTGTAAAGAGTTTGCAATTACCAGCCGCAGCATCCGCTTTTATGAGGATCAGGGTTTACTGTTTCCAACCCGCGACGGCCAGAACCGCGTTTTCAGTCGGCAGGACCGGGTGAGATTAATCCTGATTCTGCGCGGCAAACGGCTTGGCTTTACGATCGCGGAGATTCGGGAGTTACTCTCCCTGTGGGACGACACACCGGCCGGAAGTCGCTTACAACTGGAAGAAACCCTGCGTCGGATTGCCACCAAAAAGACCCAGCTGGATCAGCAGTTGAGAGACATTGCCATATTGCAACTGGAACTGGAGCAGGCCGAGACCCGCTGCAGGGAAGCTCTGCTTCAGTATTGATTCCTCATCAGCCCAGTGCTGAAAACCGGAGGAAACAGTCATGTTTTATACCGAACCCGATTTCGGACTGGATGAAACTCACCGCCTGCTGGCCGAGCAGGTAACGCAGTTCGCCCGGCGCGAAATCGCCCCGCTGGCGGCACAAATCGATTTGGATAATCAGTTTCCTCAACCGCTCTGGCGCGCCATGGGCGCACTGGGTTTGCTGGGCGTCACCGCACCAGAGGAGTATGGCGGTGCGGGCCTGGGATATCTGGCACAATCGCTGATCATGGAAGCGTTAAGCCGTGCCAGCGGTTCAGTGGCACTTTCCTATGGTGCCCATGCCAATCTCTGCGTTAATCAGCTTGTCCGCAACGGTTCCGACATTCAAAAACAGCAGTTTCTGCCCGACCTGATCAGCGGCAAAACGGTCGGCGCACTCGCCATGTCTGAACCCAATGCAGGGTCTGACGTCATGTCGATGCAACTGAAAGCCACCCCAGAGGGCAGCGGCTACCGACTGAATGGCCATAAGATGTGGATCACCAACGGACCAGATGCCGATCTGCTGATTGTGTATGCCAAAACCAGCACCTCACCTGATCATCCCGCCATCACCGCGTTTCTGGTAGAGGGCAACAACCCGGGGCTGACCCGCCTGAATAAGCTGGATAAGCTGGGAATGCGTGGCTCCAATACCTGCGAACTCTGCTTTGATGACTGTTATGTAGCGGAAACCGCGATACTCGGTGCGCGCGATAAAGGCACTGAAGTCCTGATGAGCGGGCTGGACTATGAACGTCTGGTGCTGGCTGCTGGCCCGGTTGGACTGATGCAGGCAGCACTGGATACCTGTCTGCCCTACTGCCGGGAACGACACCAGTTCGGCAAACCGATTGGCGAGTTTGAACTGGTTCAGGGCAAACTTGCGGATATGTACAGTCGCACCACAGCTGCACGCGCTTATCTCTATACCCTTGCCCGTGCCGCAGACACTGGCCCACTGCAACGTAAGGATGCCGCCGGTGTAATTCTCTACTGCGCTGAACTGGCCACACAGATAGCACTGGATGCAATTCAGTTGCTCGGAGCCAACGGCTACATGAATGAGTACCCCTGTGGACGAATACTGCGCGATGCGAAACTCTATGAAATTGGCGCCGGCACTTCTGAAATTCGTCGCATGCTGATTGGCCGTGAGTTGATGCTTGGGCATTAACAGGAGGTTGATATGCTTCCCCTTGAAACGCCTTTAAACCCCAACAACCCAGGTACTGCTGAAAATGAAATCTGGTTACGGGGCCTGACCGATGCGTTGCATCAGACCCTGAAGGAGATTGAAAGCGGCGGCGGTGACCTTTATCAGAAACGCCATTGCCAACGTGGACGCCTGTTACCCCGCGACCGGATAAGAGCAGTGCTGGATGAGGGCAGCCCCTTTATTGAACTCTCCTCCCTGGCGGCCTATCAGGTCTATCCGGAACCCGTCGCTGCGGCAGGCATCATCAGCGGGATCGGTTATATCCACCAATTCCCCTGTATGATCGTGGCCAATGACCCCACGGTTAAGGGCGGCAGCTACTACCCCCTGACTGTTAAAAAACACCTGCGCGCCCAGGCCATCGCGATGAAAAACCGCCTGCCCTGCGTCTATCTGGTGGATTCCGGCGGCGCCAACCTGCCTTATCAGGCAGAGGTTTTTCCCGACCGAGATCATTTCGGCCGCATCTTTTACAATCAGGCGCGCATGTCCGCTGAAGGAATTCCCCAGATTGCTGTGGTGATGGGACCCTGCACCGCCGGTGGTGCTTATATCCCCGCCATGGCGGATCAGACCATCATGGTCAAACAGCAGGGCACCATCTATTTGGGTGGACCTCCACTGGTAAAAGCCGCCACCGGTGAAAGGGTCACCGCCGAGGAGTTGGGCGGTGCAGAACTGCACTGTCAGCACTCGGGTGTGGCGGATTATCTGGCTGAGAATGATCTTGACGCCCTGCAACAGGCAAGGGATTGTCTCCAACCCCTGCTCTCCCCCGTGCCGCCCTTGCACGATACTCACCCGCCCCGCTATGCAATCAGTGAGCTCTACAGCCTGATACCCAGAGATATGCGCCAGCCCGTGGATATGCGTTCGCTGATTGCACGGCTGGTAGATGATTCAGAGTTTGACGAATTTAAGCGCCTGTTCGGACGCACCCTGATCACCGGTTTCGCCTCGCTCTATGGACAGCCGGTGGGCATCATCGCCAACAACGGTATTCTTTTCAGCGACAGCGCCCAAAAGGGTTGTCAGTTTGTCCAACTGTGTTGCCAACGTCAGATTCCCCTGCTGTTTATCCAGAACATCACCGGCTTTATGGTGGGCCGTAAATACGAGCAGGAAGGGATCGCCAAACATGGCGCCAAGATGGTGACCGCTGTTGCCTGTGCTGAAGTGCCTAAGCTTACCCTGATTGTGGGTGGCAGCTACGGTGCCGGTAACTATGCCATGTGTGGCCGTGCCTATGACCCTGACTTTCTCTTCACCTGGCCAAGCGCCCGAATCGCCGTTATGGGTGGCCAACAGGCCGCATCAGTCCTCAGCGATGTCCGTCGTGAGCGTCTCAAACAGCAAAACCTGCATGAGGACCAGGCGACCACAGATGCCTATCATCAACAGATCAGTGACCGCTTTGATGAGCAGAGTCACCCCTACTATGCCTCCGCACGACTCTGGGATGACGGAATTATCGATCCGGCAGCAACCCGCTTTGTGCTGGGCCACTGCCTGCATATCTGCATGCTTTCACCACGACCTCAAAGCCGCTTTGGCATCTTTCGAATTTAAGGAGGTAATGATGCAGAACTGGATTACACAATCAGAACCCCAGCCAGGCCGGGTAATCCTCAGGCTCAACCGTCCTGAAAAACGCAACGCACTCACTGGTGACATGGTTCAGCAACTTCTGGGGTATCTGGAACAGCTTACCCAGCGTTCTGACCTCTGGCTGCTGCAACTTGAGGGTGCAGGTCACTGGTTTTGCAGTGGTGTTGACCTGAACTGGATGCAGCAGATGGGACAGGCTGAATGGTCAGAAAACCTGAAAGATGCGGAATTACTGGCCAATGTACTGGACCGCTTATGGCATTTCCCCTGTCCAACCCTTTGCAAAGTGCAGGGCGGCGCCATGGGTGGTGGCCTGGGACTGCTGGCCTGCTGTGATACGGTGCTGGCCACTAGCGCCAGCCGTTTTGCCTGCAGCGAAGTGCGTCTGGGGCTGATTCCAGCGGTTATCGCCCCCTATCTGATGCACAGCATGGGCGGGCGGCAGTCCATGCAGCATATGCTCTCGGGAGAACCCTTTTCAGCCGCCGAAGCTTTCAGAGCCGGGCTGGTGAGTGAGCTGTGTAGAGATAACGATGCGCTGGAACAACAAACCCAACTGCGCATTAAACAGCTACAACAGGGCCACCCTCAGGCATTGCGCCAGTGCAAACAGCTGATCCGTCAGTTACAACCGCTTTCACTGCCGTTGGCTACCGGTCAGTGGCTGGCCGAGATACGCCGTTCAGTACCCGCCCTTGAAGGTGTCGCAGCTTTTCTGGCAAAACGCCGGCCAAACTGGTCCAATTGAGCCAGCCTCTGGAGAATCATATGGCACACAATGCACTCCCCAAGCGGGTCAGACTGGTGGAAGTAGGCCCACGGGACGGCCTGCAAAATGAACCGGCTCTGCACTTGAATACCGCCCTCAAGGTAAAACTGATTGAGCGGCTGGCCGCCTGTGGGCTAACCCATATTGAATGCGGAAGTTTTGTTTCTGCCAGCAAAGTACCGCAAATGGCCGATTCTGCCGGGGTTTTTCAGCAGATCCGACGGCATAACGGTGTGCGTTATGCCGCATTGACGCCCAACCTCAGGGCCGTTCAGGACGCCATCAACACAGGTGTCAGCGAGGTCGCGGTATTCACTGCAGCATCAGATGCCTTTAACCAGCACAACATTCACTGCACCACCGATGAAAGCCTGCAGCGCTTTGCTCCGGCGATTGAATTAGCACAGCAGCATCAGTTACCCGTGCGGGCCTACATCTCAACGGTGATCGAGTGCCCCTACAGTGGACCAACAGATCCCGTGACTGTTGCCAACCTGGCAGAGCAACTGACAGCCATGGGCTGCTATGAGATTTCACTGGGCGATACCATTGGCACAGGCACTCCATTGCAAACGGCAAGACTGCTTGAAACGGTTACGCAGCAGGTACCCGTTGAGCGCATTGCGGTGCATTTTCATAACACCTACGGTCAGGCATTGGCCAACATTCTGACCGCTTTGCAGTTTGGTGTCAGTGTGATTGATACCTCAATTGCAGGTCTGGGTGGCTGCCCCTACGCCCCCGGCGCCAGCGGCAATATCGCCACTGAAGATGTACTCTACATGTTACAGGGTATGGGCATTGAAACCGGCGTGTCACTGGAAAAACTGGTAAGCACCAGTCACTGGATCTGTCAGCAACTGGCAAAAGAAAACGACTCCAGAGTCAGTCAGGCTCTGAAGCCGTTAGCGGGGGTCAAAACCTTTACTCAGAGACAATGACGTTCAGCCATCGTCCCGGTTTTCATAAATACAAACCGATCCAGATCTGACTGGCGATAGAGACGCTGCTCACGGGCAGTCCGCAGATCATTCGGGTCGGGAACAGCGGCATACTGTCGGATGCGCTTGATGTACTGCTGCGGTAGACCTGCGGCCTGTGCACCGTACAATACATGGGTCATATACCAGTCATACGGCTGCAGACTGCAATCGATCTGCAGTGCTACATAGGTGCAGGCCCGGCATTTACGCCCAAACTTATCCAGCACCGTCACCGGAACCGTTTCATAACCCACACCGGCATCTTCAATACCATCCAGACGGCTTTTCAACTGCGGGGACAACTCATACAGCACACCGTAGACCCTGTCCTGTTTGTTCCCGGTATACAGGGCATCGCCTTTAGCAGAACCATCGGTGCCTTTTTTATGGAAACGCAACTGGTAGCCTTGTAACTCGGCCGGGCCGAGATAATTCACTTCTGGCAGACGTGCCAGCAATCGCGGCAGGCTCATGTTTGAGCCATAAGCAAAATACAGCATATCAGCCTCTCTTGATCTTATTTTTTAAGGGGTCAGAAAATTATAGATCGGTGCGGAGGGAGCGAAAGTTTATTTTTATTCGTTTTTGTTATAACTGATCAAAAACTGAACATAGCATGAATAAGAGAAGCCATAAAAAAAGCGGAGCAAGGCTCCGCTTTTTTCAAGAAATGCTTGATCAGATATCGATCACTTCGAATGACACATCCGGATTTACATCAGCGTCATAGTCAACGCCGTCAATGCCAAAACCAAACAGCTTCAGGAACTCATCCTTGTAAAGCTGATAATCGGTCAGATCAAACAGGTTCTCGGAGGTCACCTGAGGCCAGATCTCGCGGCAGGCATTCTGCACGTCTTCACGCAGTTCCCAGTCATCCATACGGAAACGGTTTTTCTCATCCATTTCAGCAGAAGCACCATACAAACCGGTACTGAACAGACGATAGACCTGCTCCATACAGCCCTCATGCACGCCCTTTTCACGCATCACTTTGAAGCACATGGCCAGATACAGTGGCATCACGGGAATGGCAGAGCTGGCCTGAGTGACAACGGATTTCAGCACACCAATGTTGGCCTGACCGCCGGTGGTTGCCAGCTTGCTGTTAATAGCCGCCGCCGCACGGTCCAGATCCTGCTTGGCTTTACCCAGAGCACCATCCCAGTAGATTGGCCAGGTGATATCAGAGCCAATGTAAGAGTAGGCAACTGATTTACAACCCTCAGCCAGTACACCTGCGTCTTCCAGAGCGTTCATCCAGAGTTCCCAGTCTTCGCCACCCATTACAGTGACGGTAGCCTGAATCTCTTCTTCAGTCGCCGGTTCAACTTCAGCGTTGATGATGACATCCTTATTGGTGTCAATCGCAGTTGAGCGATACGGCTGACCAATCGGTTTCAGACAGGAGCGAATCACTTCACCGGTATCCGGCATTTTACGGACCGGAGAGGCCAGCGAGTAAACCACCAGATCTACCTGACCCAGGTCTTCACGAATCAGATCGACGACTTTCTGTTTAGCTTCATTGGAAAACGCATCGCCATTCAGGCTCTTGGCATACAACCCCTCTTCGTGGGCTGCTTTTTCAAAGGCCGCTGAGTTGTACCAGCCAGCAGTACCGGGTTTGCGTTCTGTGCCGGGCTTCTCAAAAAACACACCGATAGTCGCCGCACCACTGCCGAATGCAGCAGCAATACGAGAAGACAGGCCGTAACCACTGGATGCACCAATTACCAACACCCGTTTGGGTCCATTTTCGATAACACCCTTCTGACGGGTATATTCGATCTGTTCACGAACATTGGCTTCACACCCGGTTGGATGGGTGGTGGTGCAGATAAAACCGCGGATTTTTGGCTGGATAATCATGGCAACGGAGATCTCAATTCCAATAGTCAAATCGCCCCGTAAGATACAGGATTTGACCTCAAGTTGACAGACAATCGCACCCACCCCTTGACAGAGGATGAGGTTTTGCGGTTTTTTGCCACACTGACGGCAGTGCAATCATCCCGTATCGATGACAATGAGGATTATTTTTTATGCAAACGATTCACGGTTATTACCTTGAAGATCTCGAAGTGGGCATGAGCGACAGCTTTGCCAAAACGATTACAGAAGCGGATGTCTGCCTGTTTGCCGGAATCTCCGGCGACACCAATCCAATTCATATCAATGCTGACTATGCGGCCACCACGCAGTTTGGTCAGCGCATTGTGCACGGCATGTTCAGCGCCGCCCTGATCTCAACCGTGGCTGGCACCAAACTGCCGGGACCCGGAGCCATCTATGTGGACCAGCAGGTGAAATTCCGTGCTCCGGTATTTATCGGAGACACCGCAACCGCCTCAGTAACGGTCACTGAAATTGATGAGCGCCGCCGTCGCGTCAAATGCCGCACTGATGTGCATGTCGGCGAGAAGCTGGTCGCCACCGGCGAAGCGACCTTTATGGTCGACAAACGGGAAAGTTAATATCTCTTTTAAATGGCAGGCAGCACTCGCTAACCTGCCATTTTTTCTCACCTTTTCGCACTTTTACCCCCCTTTTAGTGACAGAATACGACTTTTGCAGATTTGCCTTGTCCTTCAGGATGAGTAAAATGCCGCAAAAAATAACAACTGTTCACGCCATGAAAAAAATTCTTATCAGTGCCTGCATGCTGGGTGAAAAGGTCCGCTACGATGGCAAACACCAGCTACTGGAGCACCCGATTCTGCAGTTATGGAACGCTCAGGGGCGATTGGTTTCAGTCTGCCCGGAAGTCTCCGGTGGCCTTGGCGTTCCGCGCCTGCCTGCTGAGGCTCAGTGCAAACACCCTATCCTGGTCGTTAACTGTGAGGGTGAAGATGTCACTCCGGAATTTCTGACCGGTGCGGAAAAAACCCTCGAAACTGCGCAAAAAGAGCATGTGTGCTGTGCGCTGATGAAATCGAAAAGTCCCTCCTGTGGTAATCAGCAGATCTACGATGGCAGTTTCAGTGGCCAGCTAACCTCAGGACAAGGGATTGCCGCCGCTGAACTGATGCGTCACGGCTATCCGGTTTTCAATGAACACCAGCTGGATCAGCTGTTCGACTTTGTCGAGAACTACGATCACTGAGTCCCCGCCGGGATAAATTCCCGGCATCACACTTGGCAGCTCCGCCAGTGCCCCCTACAATGTGGCGGTTTTCCGTCTCCATTCTCGTTTTCAGGTTTAACTTATTATGCGCGCCAGTCAGTTTCTGATCTCTACCGTAAAAGAAACCCCGTCCGATGCCGAGGTGATCAGCCATCAGCTGATGATCCGTGCGGGTCTGATTCGAAAGGTCGCGTCTGGCCTCTATAACTGGCTGCCACTGGGCCTGCGGACCCTGCGCAAGGTAGAGCGCATTGTGCGTGAAGAGATGGATAACGCTGGCGCCATGGAAGTATTAATGCCCGCGATCCAACCTGCTGAACTGTGGCAGGAATCAGGCCGCTGGGAGCAGTACGGTCCTGAACTGCTGCGCGTGAATGACCGCCACAACCGCGAGTTCTGCGTGGGTCCCACCCATGAAGAGGTTATCACCGACCTGATTCGCCGTGAGATTAAAAGCTACAAACAGCTGCCGGCCAACTTTTACCAGATTCAGACCAAATTCCGCGACGAAATCCGTCCCCGTTTTGGTGTAATGCGCTCCCGCGAGTTCATCATGAAGGATGCATACTCTTTCCACGTAGGTCAGGAAAGTCTGCAGCAAACCTATGATGTTATGCACACCGCCTACAGCAATATCTTCAACCGTCTGGGTCTGGACTTCCGCCCAGTACTGGCAGATACCGGCTCCATTGGTGGCGCCAAGTCCCATGAGTTCCACGTGCTGGCGTCCTCCGGTGAAGACGATATCGCCTTCTCCAACAGCAGTGACTATGCCGCCAACGTGGAACTGGCCGAAGCGCTGGCTCCGGCTGGTGAGCTGGCTGCACCCACGCAGGAGATGGTCACCGTTGATACCCCGAATGCAAAAACCATTGAAGAGCTGGTAAACGGCTACAATCAGCCGATCGAAAAAACCGTCAAAACCCTGATTGTGGTGGCCGCCGAAGAGTGCGAGGCTGAGTTTATCGCGCTGCTGGTACGTGGTGATCATGAATTGAATGAGATCAAAGCCGAGAAGCTGCCCCAGGTGGCTTCACCGCTGCAGTTTGCTACAGAAGAGCAGATTCGCGCCGTGGTTGGCGCAGGCCCCGGCTCTCTGGGTCCTGTTAACCTGCCAATCCCCTGTATCGCAGACCGTACCGTAGCGAAAACCTCGGATTTCAGCGCCGGTGCCAACATTGATGGCAAACACCTGTTTGGCATCAACTGGGGCCGCGACGTCGAACTGCCGGAAGTTGCGGATATCCGCAACGTAGTTGAGGGCGACCCAAGTCCGGACGGACAGGGTGAACTGGTTATCAAACGCGGCATTGAGGTGGGTCATATCTTCCAGCTTGGTCAGAAATACTCTGCCGCGCTGAATGCCGAAGTGTTGGACCAGAACGGTAAAACCGTGGTGATGGATATGGGTTGTTATGGCATCGGTGTCACCCGTGTTGTGGCGGCCGCGATTGAACAGAACCACGATGAGGGTGGCATCATCTGGCCGGAATCCATTGCACCCTTTAATGTTGCGCTGATCCCGCTGAACTATGACAAATCAGAAGAAGTGAAAACGCTGGCTGACCAGCTGTATCAGGATCTGCGCGCCGCTGGCTACGATGTCATCATGGATGACCGGGATAAGAAAACCAGCCCCGGTGTGAAATTTGCTGATATGGACCTGATGGGCATTCCCCACCGTGTAGTGGTATCCCCCCGTGGCATTGAAGCAGGCACCTTGGAATACAAAGGCCGCCGTGATAGCGAAAAGCAGGATGTGGCCATCGCTGACCTGCTGCAGGTTCTGGCAGAAAAAAGCAGCCGCTAAGTGTGACCTCTTACAAAAAGCGATCACCAAAGTGATCGCTTTTTTATTTGCACCTCAGGCCACAAGCAGGAATACTGACAGCGTCAGCAAACGATCTTAACCGTATGAACCGACGCCAATTTATCTGCCTCACCGGCGCCCATCTTTTGCTTCTGCCCTGCACTCATGTGCAGGCCGTCGCTGCTGTTCCCGAGCAAATAGATCCGGAGATACTCTCCGCTCTTAAAGAGCGTTTCGCCACAGCGGAAAGCTTCACCGACCGGTTTGAAGCCGAAGTCTGGCTGACCGATATCTCCGGACGTATCCAGCGTTATGTGAAAAATGACCTGAAACGAATTGAGTTGCTGAAAAAGATCCATGCTGAAGCGACTCAACAGTCACTGCCGGTTGATCTGGTATTAGGTGTGATTCATACCGAAAGCCTGTTTGACCGCTTTGCCATTTCGTCTGTTGGCGCGCAGGGACTGATGCAGGTAATGCCCTTCTGGAAGAATGAGATTGGTCGCCCTGACGACAACCTGATGAATATCGACACCAATCTGCGCTATGGCTGTACTATTCTCAACCACTACCTGAAACGCGCCAAAGGGAATCTAACTGAAGCACTGGCGCGCTACAATGGCTCCTACGGCAAAACCTGGTATCCGGAAAAGGTGTATCGCAATCAGCGCCGCTATAAAAGCTAGCGCCTGACTTCAAATGGGAATGAGCAATCATCAACCTCTTCCCTGACAACACTCTCTACATCTGCCACCAGCGCCAGTTCAGGCCCCTGCCACAACCAGGCTTCCAGATGACGCACCGCTATTTCATCACCGCAGATCAAAGCCTCGACCCGACCATCATCCAGATTACGCACCCAGCCTTTTAATCCAAGTCTCTGTGCTTCATCACAGGTGCTTTGTCGATACCAGACTCCCTGTACCCGACCACTGACCCAGACCTGAAGACATAGCTCCGACATCACTGTTTCCTTTCTTTCTGTTCCGGTGACTCGACAGTGTCGGCTGTTTTCTGACCCACCTCAAACAATTGCTCCAGCGACACTGAAAACTGATCCGCTTTAGCCGCTGACACGCTTTCAAGTCGCCGATTCAGCTCACGCTGCCAGGGCTGCAGGCTGGTAATATCCAGCGGTGCAGGCACCGGCCAGGGCAAGGCACGGTCCAACTGGGCGATGGACAACTTGCTCAGATCACGACAAAGCAAATACTCGCCTTTGTCGCTGCGCGTGATAATGCCAGCCTGCTGCAGCAACACCTGATACTGATCCCAGCGCCCCTGATCCAGCCCATCTACCTGCTTTAACAAAATACGATCACGCACCGCATGACCGTTGGCCTGAGCCTTCCATAACCTGTTCAACACATCGAGAATGACAACCAGGTGTGGCACCTTATCGGATTCATCCTCCAGCCGGTAAATCGCCAATGCCCGGGTCAGCTCACAACCCATCAAAATGATGACCCAACTGATAAATATCCACATCAGGAACAGCGGCACTGCGGCAAACGCACCGTAGATCAGTTCATAGGAGGGGAACTGGGTCACAAACGCCGCAAAACTTCGTTTCGCGGTCTCGAACAACAGTGCCACCACAACACCACCCACCAGGGCACTTTTAAACGGCACCCGACAATTGGGGACCGCCACGTAGAGTAGCGTAAAGGCCGCCGCCGAAAGGAGCATCGGCAATAAAGCCAGCAGGCGCCCACGTCCAACCAGCTCAGTCGCGCTGGTAAAAACCGACAATGACGCCAGATAAGAGGTTAGCAACAGACCCAGACCGATCAAAATCGGCCCCAGACTCAGCACCGCCCAGTACAACAGAAAACTCGATAACCCCTTACGCGGTTCACTCACCCGCCAGACCCGGTTAAACGCGGCTTCTATATTTTTCATCATCATGATGGAGGTAATCGCCAGCACCGCCACACCGATGCCGGTTAGCTTGCGAGCCTGACTGGAAAAGTCCGCCAGATAGTCCTGCACCACCTGCCCCGTCGCCGGGACAAAATTCTGGAAGATCCAGCCCTGCAACTCCTGCCCGACATCCTGAAACGAAGGAATTGCCGCCAGCATGGCGTAAGACACCGTCATCAACGGCACCACCGCAAACAGCGTGGTGTAGGTCAGCGCTGCTGCGTTCAGAATCCCCTTGTTGGCGATGAACTGCCTGAACAGGTACAGCACAAACAGCAGTGAACGGTGATCCAGCAACTTTCTCATCGGGGTTCCTTTTATCAGATGCATGCGCGGTTCCGCCATGGGCCTCAGATGTATACAATATCGCTAAACCGCAGCCATCTCCATTTGCGACTGCTTTCAAATAATTAGGGGACTGGCTGCCCTATTCAGCATAAGTGAAAAACCGATGACTGACATTACCATCTACCATAATCCACGTTGTTCCAAATCCCGCCAGACCTTGGCATTGCTGGAAGAACAGGGCATCACCCCAACGGTGCGCAAATATCTGGAAGATATTCTCACCGCTGCAGAGATCAAAGAGCTCACCGGTTTTCTGGGTATCAGCCCGCGGGAACTGTTACGGACCAAAGAAGCTGAATACAGCGAGCTTGGTCTGGATAATCCTGCCCTGAGTGATGACGAAATTATCGCTGCCATGGTGAGCTGCCCGAAACTGATCGAGCGTCCTATCGTGATTAAGAACGGTCAGGCGCGGATTGGCCGTCCACCTAAAGCTGTACTGGACATCCTTTAAGTGAGCACGCCCTACGTTCTGGTCCTCTATTACAGCCGCCACGGGGGAACCCGGGCGCTGGCACAGCATATTGCCCGCGGCGTGGAACAGGCGGGGATCGAGGCACGCCTGCGTACAGTGCCGCCAGTCTCCACTACCTGTGAAGCCGTAGACCCTGCAATTCCGGAGGAAGGTGCGCTCTATTGCACACCGGAAGAACTGGCAAACTGTGCTGGCCTGGCCATGGGCAGCCCAACACGGTTTGGCAATATGGCCGCCCCGCTGAAATACTTTCTGGACGGCACCAGTAGCTTGTGGGTGTCAGGGGCGCTGATTGATAAACCCGCCTGTGTATTTACCAGCAGCACCAGCTTGCATGGGGGGCAGGAAACCACTCTGCTGAGTATGATGCTACCCTTGATCCATCACGGCATGGTGATTGCTGGTTTGCCCTACAGTGAAAAGGGCTTACACACCACAACCGGCGGCGGTTCGCCTTATGGTGCCAGTCTGGTATCCGGTGAAACCCGTCGTATGCCGGATGCCACCGAGCTTGAACTCTGTCGGGCACAGGGCAAACGCCTGGGACAGTTGGCGCTGGCGCTTATGAACACTCAACGATAAAAGATCAACGACCTTGAAACCCTATATCCCTGACGACCACGACTATCAAAGCAAAGCCCGCCTCGGGCGCGTAGTAGTTGTAACCTCATATCTGCTGTTGCTGTTCTGGTTTACGCTCTGGCATCTTTATCTTGGGCCTGCACCGACAGCAAACCCCTGGGTAATCTGGCTGGTGCATATGGTGCCGTTTTTGCTGTTTGCCCCCACCATCATCAATGGCAACCCGCGGGGACATGCCTGGTTCTGTTTCTTCCTGCTGCTGTTTTTTATTCAGGCGGTTCTCAGTGCCAGCAACCCCAATACTGCCAGTTACGGTCTGGGTTACACTCTGCTGATCAGTGTGCTGTTCAGTAGCGCCATGATGTATGCGCGCTGGCAAAGCCGTTACCTCAAACAGCAGGCTCATCAGGCCGCTCAATCCGGCGCCGACCCTGAAGATGACCTCGCTACCCGCTGATCCTGAACAGTATCTGGCACGGCTGCGCAACAGTTTTCCTGTGCTCAGCCAGCAGGTCCGACAACAGCCGCTGGTGTATCTGGATAATGCTGCTACCACGCAAAAACCAGAGTGCGTGATCCGCGCTATCGAACAGTTTTACCGCCAAAGCAATGCCAATGTACACCGCGCCAGTCACCACTTGAGTGCTCAGGCCACTCACCTGTTCGAACAGGCACGCAAAGATGTTGCCCGTTATCTGAATGCCGCCAGCCCCAATGAGATCATCTGGACCCGGGGCACCACCGAAGGCATCAACCTGGTAGCCAACAGCTGGGGACAGCGCCTGCGGCCCGGTGATGAGATCCTGATCAGTGCGTTGGAACATCATGCCAACATTGTGCCCTGGCAGCTGCTGGCACAACGCTCCGGGGCAGCAATCAAAGTCATTCCGCTGCTGGAATCAGGTGATCTGGATCTTGAGGCCTACCAAACTCTGTTGAATGACCGCACCCGTCTGGTCGCCATTACCCACGTATCGAATGCACTGGGGACCATCAATCCGCTGGCACAGATCATCCCCCTCGCCCATCAGGCGGGAGCCAAGGTACTGATAGACGGAGCCCAGGCCCTTCCTCATCTGAAGGTTGACGTGCAAACGCTGGGGGCTGACTTTTATCTGTTTTCAGGCCACAAGGTGTTTGGCCCCACTGGCATCGGCGCCCTCTGGGCCAAACAGCGTATTCTCGAAGAGATGCCACCCTGGCAGGCCGGGGGTGAAATGATCACCCATGTCAGCTTCACCGAGAGCCAGTTCCAGCCACCACCGTTCCGGTTTGAAGCTGGCACACCCAACATCGCCGGCGCTATCGGGCTGGCGGCAGGCTTAAACTGGCTGGCGAACCAACCCCATACTGTGCTGGCGGATCATGAGCAGAAACTTCTGCAACGAGCCCTGCAGGGCATGGAACAGATCAAGGGGCTGACACGGATCGGTCAACCGGCAGCCAGTGTCAGTCTGGTTTCCTTCACCCTGCAGCAACAGCATCAACAGGATATCGGCATCTTGCTGGACCAACAGGGCATTGCCGTACGCAGCGGTCATCACTGTGCGATGCCGCTGATGCATTGCCTTGGTCTGAGCGGCACAACCCGGGCATCCTTCGCGTTCTACAATACGGAAACCGAAGTCGATCTACTGTTGAGCGCGCTGGACCAGATCAGTCGCCCGGTACAATCGGCCCAGCGCCATACTGAACAACCCAGCGCATCGCTTTACACCCAACTGAAAGCGCAACCGGACTGGAACAACCGCTACCGTCTGCTGTTACTGGCCGGTAAAGCACTGCCTGGCCTGCCAGAATCCGATAAAATCGACCAGAACAGAGTGCTGGGCTGTGAAAGCCATACCTGGCTGGTGCAACGCTCGGGATCAAGTGAAGCACTCCAGTTTCAGGCGGACTCAGAAGCCAAGATTATTCGTGGGTTGATCGCCCTGTTACAGGAACGTTTTAACGGGCAATCAGCGCAATCGATTATTGATACCGATATTGATACCCTGTTCCATTCGCTGGGTCTTGAGCAACACCTCAGCCCCTCCCGCAGCAATGGATTACATGCCTTGATAGAAGGCATTAAAGCTCTGGCCCAGGCCAGTGTTCAGCAGGCAAACCCTTAACTGGAGAGAGCATGAGCAATTTCACCGATGTATCCTATCTGAACAGTGTTTTCGGCAACCCACGGGGTGAACAAAACGCGCCTGACTGGAAAAAAGCCAGCAAGCAGTTGCACCTGATTCAGGAAGAGCTGGCCGAACTGGTGGAAGGGATTGAAAACCACGATGTTCAGGAAGTGCGTGATGCGATTGCCGATGTGCTGGTGACCACCTACGGTATGGCACATATTCTCGGCATTGATGCGGATGAAGATATGGCCGCCGTGCAGGCCAGCAACCTGTCAAAACTGTGCAAAACGACCTCTGAAATTGAAGAAACCATCCGTTTTTATGAGCAGGAGAAGGGGCTTCAGGTCTATGCCGGCGGTGAACTGCCTGAGGCCTACATTAAATCAGCCTGCGATCAGACCGGTTCTGACGGAAAATTCTATCCGGCACATAAGTTTCTCAAGTCGATTAACTGGCACGAACCTAAATTCCGTTAAAGCCGGACTCGCAAAGGCCGAAGCATTAAGGATTAACAGCAATCTTGGGCGCCCCCGGCTTTGCGTCGGGGGAAATATGCCTTAGACTGCAGACAGGCTGCAAAGTAAAAGGAATACAACGATGCGCAACTCCATACTGTTGGCTCTGGCCTTCGGACTTACACTTCCCCTGACGGCTGCGGCCGAGATGCTCAACTACACCTGCAGTTATACAGAGGCCAGCTACACCGCTCCATTTCAGTCTGCTGCATCCATACGTAAGTGCCCTGAAGGCAAATGCACCTATGCCATCAGCATTGATGGCGGTGTAGGCAGCGTCAATGGCGTAAGCGGTTTCTCCGTCGACAGCAACGAACAAAGCATTACTCTGCAACGTACGGCAAAAGACCCGGTCATGGGTGGTCTGGATACCACAGTGATTACCATATCCAAATCAGACATGAGCTTTGAAAGCCGCAAAACCACGACCCCTTCCGTCACCTTGACCACCCGGGGACAGTGCCAATAAACATCTCAGGACAACGGGGCACACGCCTGCTCCGTTCCACCTGCCAGAACTGACTGTACTCGATGAATCTGAATGATATCCGACTGTTTATTCATGTCATTGAACAAAACAGTTTTACAGCAGCCGCAGAACAGTTAAATCTGCAAAAATCCACTATCAGTCGTCGTATCGCCCAGCTGGAAGATGAACTGGGTGTTCGACTGCTACAGCGCACAACCCGTAAGCTGAGCCTGACCGAAGAGGGGCATGATCTCTACCATCGGTGCTTACCGCTGTTTAATGAGCTGTCCCATATCACCGATCAGGTTGCTGCGCGGCGACATGAACCCAAAGGGCGTCTGAGAATCACCATGCCTCCAGAGATGGGCATCTTCATCATGAATGATGTGATCGGCTCGTTTATGGAACAACATCCCGGTATTCAGCTGGATGTTGAGCTCAGCGCACGTCTGGTAGATCTGGTGGAAGAAGGGATCGATTTGGCACTGCGGGTTGGCGAGCTGGTTGATTCCAGCCTGATCGGCCGCAAACTGGCTGAATCAGAGATTGCCCTGTATGCCAGTCCTGCTTACCTGATGCGCCATGGCACACCGGAAACTCCCGCCGACCTGCAACAACACAGCTGTATCGCTGGCCTGCTAAACCACACTGGCTGGGCATTTACCAACTGGAACGACGGTAAACAGGTCAATCTGGATTTCAGAATGCGGGCCAACAGTCTGAGTTTTTGTCGCGAGATGATACTGCAGAACATTGGCATCGGCCGGATGCCGAAAGCGTTCTGCGAAGAAATGGTCAAAGACGGCAAGCTGGTCCATTTACTGGAAAACTATCACCTGCAGCCGGTGCAGATTCATGCGCTTTACCCCAGCCGCCGCCATCTGAACCCCAGAGTGCGACTCTTTATTGATCACATGCTGAGCATGATCAAAGATCATCCCTGGCTGATTGCGCAGTAACAAAAACGCCCCTGACGGGGCGTTTTTTATGGGCGTTTATATCAGGTCGTATGACGCTTCCAGCGCAATTTGCGCTCGATCGCTTCCAGCATCATCCCGGCGATGTCCTTACCGGTGGCGCCTTCAATCCCTTCCAGACCGGGCGACGAGTTAACTTCAAGTAGCAACGGTCCCTTGCTGGAGCGGATAATATCCACACCGGCAACACTCAGACCCATGCACTTGGCAGCCTGCACCGCGATGCGTTTTTCCTCGGCGGTGGGCCGGATCACACTGGCGGTACCGCCCTGATGGATGTTAGCGCGGAACTCGCCCGGTTCTGCCTCTCGCTGAATTGCAGAGACCACCTTATTACCCACCACAAAACAGCGTATATCTTTGCCATCGGCCTCTTTGATAAATTCCTGCACCAGTATATTGGCTTTCAGGCTTTTGAAAGCGTTCACCACACTCTCTGCTGCCTTATTGGTTTCAGCCAGAACCACGCCTTTACCCTGGGTGCCTTCCAGCAGCTTAACGATCAACGGCGCACCACCCACCATGCTGATCAACTCATCGGTCTCCAGCGGGGAGTTGGCAAAACCGGTGATTGGGATCTGAATGCCACTTTCCAGCAACAGTTGCAGAGAGTGCAGTTTATCGCGGGACTGGGTGATTGCCGCCGCCGTATTCAGACAGTAGACCCCCATCGACTCGAACTGGCGTACCAGCGCACAGCCATAAAAAGTCATGCTGGGACGGATGCGTGGAATGACGGCATCCAGGGTGTCCAGTACTTTACCACCGCGGTAGTGAACCTCGGGCTGAGTAGCATCCATTTTCATGTAGCAGTGTTTAATGTTCAGAAACACCATCTCATGGCCACGCTGCTCGCCCGCTTCAATCAATCGACGGTTGCTGTACAGGTTAGGATCACTGGCCAGCAAAGCGATACGCAGCCCACTGGGTGGCTGCTTCTTGATCAGATACATGCCTTTCAGAGCTTCATCAGAGATCTGTCCGGTGCAAAAGCTGGCGCTGGGGTCCACTACAATACGTCCTGCCATCGCCTCACGCCCCAGCAGCATGCGATACCCCATGGCATCACGGTCAGTCAGGGTCAGTTCAATCTCCCAACTGGAATCCGCCACCCCAAGGGTGGTTCTGATCACATAACGTTTTTCAGAGATAGCACTGGAGCTTTTAACCCGGCGCTGGTCAACGATAGGCGCTTCGCAATGCACGACGGTTTTGCGGTTGTGTTGCAATGGGCAGACATCAAATCTGACCCAGGGCACACCTGCCCGTTTGAAGGGTTCAATGTTGATGGCGTGCAGGGATGAGGTTTTAGCACCTGAGTCCACCCGGGCCTTGACCGCAGGGATGGTCAAGTCAGGAAATCGACACCACTCCTCAGCGCCCACCAGCATTTTGTTAGAACTCATATCCGACCCTCAAACCGAAAAAATTTGGCGCAATTGAATACATTTTCAAGATGACAAACAAGTGAAATTTGCGTTTTTTACAACAGCCTTTTTGACCCACTCAGGCTACGCTCTCCCATACTGGCAAGGTCCGCCCGATCAGGCTTTTCAGGCTTTCGACCCCCATCAACGCAATTGAATCACGGTGTGTTATGAGCACCGTAGGTACTTCACTGAAACGTGGCGGCAACGGTTCCAGCTTCAGCGCTGAAAAATAGGGGGACTGTTCAGCCACATGCCGAGGTAAGAGTGTGACCCCAAGGCCCACGGCAACACAACCCAATATACCTTCCTGGGTACCCATTTCCAGCATCTGGGTGCCAACCTTACCCCGCTCCTGCAGCCATGCCTTGGCCCGCTGACGGTAGGCACAGCCCTCTTTAAACATAATAAAGGTGTTCTCTACCACACCCTCTTTGGCCGAAACTAACACCAGGGTTTCTGTTACCACCGGAGTCGAGTGCAATAACGGGTGATCCACGGGACCGCCGACAAAGGCGCAATCCAGCCTATGTTCCAGCACCGCATCAATCAACTCAGCACTGGTATCACTGCTAATACGCGGGTGCAGCTTAGGGTGGCGACGGCGCAGGGCCTGCAACAGTCCCGGCAATCGTCCGGCAGCAAAGGATTCCATTGCCCCGATCCTGAGTTCACCACTGGCTGAACCCATCTGATGCAGCGCCTGAATGGTCTGCTGCTCCAGATGCAACAGCTTCTCAGCATAGTCGAGTAACAGACTGCCTGCCGGGGTGAGCTTCAGCGAGCGACCTGAACGGTAAAACAGACTGACCTCCAGCTCCTCTTCCAGTCGTCGGATACGAGCAGTGACATTCGACTGTACCGTATGCAGTACGCGTGAAGCCGCCTGAACGCCACCCGCTTCCACCACAGTTTTAAAGGTTTTCAGATTAATCAGTTCCATACGACTCACCCGCATCGAAGATTGTTCTATTTTAAAGATCAATCGTTCTTTTTTAATCAATTGTAGAGAATCAATAACCCCTTATAATCTGTTTATCTGTTTTTCTCAAACCGGAACCCCGCATGTCCCAGCCACATAGCCCAGCCAATGCTCTCGAAAAAGCCCGCGTCCTGACCGCAGGTCTGCTCAGTCTGATTCTGATGCTGGGTATTGCGCGTTTTGCCTATACCCCTCTGCTTCCGATCATGATGGATCAAACCGCTCTGGGTGATGCCATGGGTGGCTGGCTGGCCACCATCAACTATATGGGTTACATGAGCGGCGCCCTGATTGCCGCCAGCATCAGCAACCTGCAACTGAAAGACACTCTCTACCGCATTGGTCTGGTGGTGGCCCTGGTCACCACCGCCGGTATGGCGTTGAGTGAAAACCTGGTTCTCTGGTCAGTGATGCGTTTTCTGGCCGGTCTGAGCAGTGCTGCGGGTCTGCTGATTGGATCAGGACTGGTGCTGAACTGGTTGATGCGCAACCACTACCGCAGTGAACTGGGTCTGCACTTCTCCGGTGTGGGACTGGGTATCGCTTTTGTTTCTGTCGCAGTCATGCTGATGTCTGCCCATTTTAACTGGGCTGAACAATGGTGGTGGCTGACCGCCATCGGCGTGCTGCTGGCTATTCCCGCCTGGCGCTGGCTGCCACGCCCGCCCAACCACCACATGACTACATCGGGTCAGGCGATGGTGGATACCCCGCCCAGTAAACGTTTTATGCGCCTGATGCTGGCCGCCTATTTTTGTGCCGGCTATGGCTACGTGATCAGTGCCACCTTTATTGTGGCGATTGTCGAGCGTCAGCCTGCCCTGCAAGGTCAGGGTGAATGGGTCTTTCTGTTGCTGGGTCTGGCGGCCGCCCCGGCCTGTATTTTCTGGGATCACGTCGCCCGCCGCATTGGAGAACTAAGCGCCCTGCTGATCGCTTATGTAGTTCAGGTGGCAGGCATTCTGTTACCGGCACTGGATGACAGTCTGACCACCGCCATTCTGAGTGCAGTGCTGTTTGGCGGTACGTTTATCGGTATTGTGAGTCTGGTGCTGACCATGGCCGGGCGTTTCTACCCCACCAAACCGGCGAAACTGATGGGCAAGATGACCCTGTCCTACGGCGTTGCCCAGATCCTGGGGCCATTCTTCACCGGCATACTGGCAGAACAGCTGGGCAGTTATAATCTGGGGCTCTGGCTGGCGGCTGGCTTCACTGTGATGGGCAGCGGCCTGATTCTAGTGCTGAAAGTGACCAGTGAGCGTGAAAAAGCGGTACTGAACCCCGTCAGTTAACATCATCTTCAAGAGGTCAGGGTAAATTCGCAACTGGCTTTTTCGCTGCCATTCACCCGGATATGCAGCCGATGCAGACCGGGATAATGGCGGCGGGTGGTCATCTCCCGAAAGCTCTGCTGACAACTGAAGAGTACCTGCGATTCCCGAACCTCTTTCGCCCGAATCTGGAAGGTTTTGGCCCGGTGCTGCCCATTGGCTTTCATATATTCGATGATATATTCCAGCCGCAGCCTGCCCAGCTCGTCGGCATTGGTCTTGAGCGAAAAGCTGAAAGCGAGTGTCTCGCCGATGGCGATTGTCTGCTGACTTAAAACCAGCTCACTGACCTGAATATGCTCGGCATCCGCCCAGCCAAACAGGTTTAACGCAGCAGGTTCTGCACGTTTGAGCAATGTCCGACAGGCATGACGCAGCAGCCAATCGGTATCTGAATGCTGACCCAACCGGGGTTCGACCCATGCCAGTACCTTTTGCGGATGATCCTTGGAAATATCATTCAGATTATTCGCCACACTGCGCCTTACATACAGACTCGGATCCTGCTTCAGACGATCCAGCAGCGGCAATATCGGTTCAGGATCTTGCCGGAACAGCTTCAGTTCACTGGCCCAGGGCAAACGGGGGCGACAACCCTCGGATGCCAGTCGCCGCACATGTTCATTCTCATCCTCACTCCAGTCATGCAACACCGAAAGCATGGCGTGTGGGTTTTGTTCCAGAAACGGACGCACCGCAAATTCAGCGGTCGAAAAGCGGGTCATCCAGTGCAACGCAGGAAGCGAGGTCTCCCAGTCATCCAGGCCATAACACTGTACATAGTCGGGAAAGATCACTGCCGTGTAGCCAGAAAACTTCGGCGCGACCTGATTCAGCAGCGCAATGGCCTGAGGATAGTCTGCCGGTAAAAACTGATGCAGCGCCTGTGTAATACAACGCATCCGGGCTTTCAGCTCCAGCGCGTCCCAGCCCGATGACAGCACCGCCTGCTGAAATGCCTCAGCCGGAAATGCGGTCCAGACCCGTTTCAGTTCGGTCGCCACTTGTTCGATAAAGTCAGGGGTAAAGAGGTATTTGAGCGGCTCAGCCATTTTTAACCTACATCAACCTGAGACAGGGTTCATCCAGCGCAGCCAGCTGCTCGCGCAGTTCCAGAATATGGGTACTCCAGTAACGTACCGAGTTAAACCAGGGGAATGCCATAGGAAACGCCGGATCCTCCCAACGCCGTGCCAGCCAAGCCGAATAATGCAGCATGCGCAGAGTACGCAGCACTTCCACCAGATTCAGCTCCCGCGGATTGAAATCATGGAACTCGTTATAGCCATCCACAATTTCCGAAAGCTGCAGTGTTTGCTCCTGACGGTCGCCTGACAATAACATCCAGATGTCCTGAATCGCCGGGGCCATGCGACTGTCATCCATATCAACAAAGTTGACCTGATCATCCCGCCAGAGAATGTTGCCACCATGACAGTCTCCATGCACCCGGATCAAATCCAGGGCACCAAATTCAGCCAGTCGCCTGTCGATCCGTGCCAGCAGGTCCTGCGCCAGAGAGTCATAGGCCGGTTTCAGCTCACGCGGAATAAACTGCTCGCTGATCAGGGCCACACTGTCATGACCGAAACTTTGCGCATCCAGTGCTGGCCGATGTGTGTAGGGTTTACTCGCACCAACCCGGTGGATTCGGCCCAGTACCCGACCCAGATGCAGCAGATGATCCGGGTTAGAGAGTTCCGGCGCATGACCACCGCGGCGCGTAAACAGCGCAAACCGCATACCCTGATAGTGAAACAGGCTTGCACCTGAATCATCCCGCAGGGGAGCAACCACAGGCAGCTCCTGTTCCTCAAGTTCAAAACAGAAATCGTGCTCTTCCTGTATCTGAGCATCACTCCAGCGCTCTGGCCGGTAAAACTTGGCAATCAGCGGTAGTGATTCTTCGATGCCGACCTGATAAACCCGGTTTTCATAACTGTTAAGCGCCAGAAAGCGGCCATCAGACAGATAACCTTTACTTTCTACCGCATCAAGCAGAAACGAAGGGGACAAGACTTCAAAGGGGTGCGCATTGTCGGACATTTTGTTTTCCATAGATGATCTGAGGCAAGCCTACGTGGAGAGACTGCGCCCTGCAAGTAGAGTCATTTCTCAGGGCTTGGTATAGTGAACCCTTCTAAAAACAGCCATCTAGAGAAGATACATGGCCGGTTCACTCAAAGATCAGCTGCTCAAAGCAGGCCTGGCTGACCAAAAAAAAGCCAAACAGATCGACACCGAAAAACGCAAACAGAAAAAACAGCAAACCAAAGCCCGCAAGTCAGGTCTGGCACTGGATAACCAGCACGCTGATCTGCAGGCTAAATTGCAGCAGGAACGGGAAGAAAAACGCGAAAAAGACCGCCTGTTGAACCAGCAACGCGAAGCCGAAAAGCGGGAACGTGAAATCACCGCTCAGTGCCGCCAGATGATTCAGCAGCAACAGGTTGTGGTGCCAGACAATGCCGAAGTGGGCTACAACTTTGTCTATGATAAAAAAATTAAAAAAATCTATGTCACCGATACACTGCAGCAGCAGCTAAGCCGGGGGCAACTGGCGATTGGTGTTCTGGATGAGAAGTTTTATCTGGTGCCAGACAAGTTTGCCGACAAAATCGAACAACGTCGTCCTGAGATGGTGATTCGGATTGAAGCCGAAGAAACCGACGAAGACGATCCTTATGCGGATTTCAAAATCCCTGATGACCTGATGTGGTAATCACGCCATCTGACCGGAAGTAGGTGACCATGGGCTTCACAATTTTTGAGCAGTTTCTTGTTGTACTCTGTGGAGCCATCGTCGCTACAACCCTGTTCAGGCGTCTCAAACAGCCGCCTCTTCTGGCCTACCTGTTTATCGGTTTGCTGGTCGGCCCCTATAGCTTCGGCCTGATTCAGGACGTGCACAGCATCGAGTTACTGAGTGAGCTGGGCGTAGTCTTCCTGTTGTTCATGCTGGGGCTGGAGTTCTCGTTTGGCCGCATGGTCAGTATGGGCAAAACCGTGTTTGGCCTGGGCAGTGCCCAGGTGCTGATCACCTCGCTGATGCTGATCGGTCTGTCACTGGCGGCAGGCTTGCCACTGGCATCCGCGCTGGTGCTCGCCGGTGCCCTCTCCCTCTCCTCCACGGCGGTTGTCAGCCGGGAATTGATTCGCCGCAATCAGCTGGATACCCCCCATGGTGAACTCTCCATCGGCACCCTGATCTTTCAGGATCTGGCCGCTGTGGTGTTTCTGATTCTGGTACCTGCACTGGGCAGTACCGACGCCCAGATGAACGGTGCCGCCCTGACCCTGAAACTGCTGGAAGGCTCGCTGCTTCTGGTGGTGCTGTTGGTCGTGGGCCGGATTGTGATGCCGCTTTTACTGCATGAGTCAGCGCGCTCTGCCTCAAGTGATGTGTTTGTTCTGACCTCACTGGCCGCGGCCCTGTTGGCGGCCTGGATCACCCATGCCGCCGGATTGTCGATGGCACTGGGGGGCTTTCTGGCCGGGATGATGCTGGGTGAAAGCCACTACCGTTATCAGCTTGAAGCCGATATACGGCCCTTCCGTGACCTTTTACTGGGTCTGTTTTTTGTCTCCGTAGGTATGCAGCTGGATCTGTCCAGCCTGCAGCAGCACTGGTATTGGGTCCTGATTCTCACGGCCGGGCTGATCATCTCCAAAACCCTGCTGATCAGTATCCTGGGCCGCTTACTTAAGATGGACCCGGTTTCATCGCTCAAAGCCGGACTCTGTCTCAGTCAGGGCGGGGAATTCGGTTTTGCCCTGCTGGCGCTGGCACTGGGCAATCAGGTGATTGATCCTCAGCTCAACGCACTGGCCACCGGTGTGATTGTCTTGAGCATGATGCTCACGCCAATTCTGATGAATCATACGGATCGGCTGGCGTACTGGCTGCACCCTAAAACGATGACTGAGGTCCGTGAAGAGTTTTCGGTTAACAACCTGCATCAGGCCGGTGAAGGCCTCAGCAGTCATGTGATTATTTGTGGCTTTGGTCGTGTCGGTCAGGTCATCACCCGTTTTCTGGGGCCGCTGAACATCCCTTATATTGTTATCGATAATGACCCTTTGCGCGTCAGCGAGGCGTCCACCGCCGGTGAAAAGGTCTGTTACGGCGATGCGCAAAGGGCCGATATTATTGCCGCCGTCGGTGGCGACCGTGCCCGTATGCTGATCCTGACCTTCCCGGAACATGATATCTCCCTGCATGCGCTCAAACACCTGCGACCACGCTTTCCGGAACTGCCGATTCTGGTACGTACCCGGGATGACAGCCCGCTGGACCTGTTCCAGAGACAGGGAGCAACAGAAGTGATACCGGAAGCCCTCGAAGGCAGTCTGATGCTGGTTTCACATATTCTTTCGATACTGGGCGTACCACCGGATAGAATCGCCCGACAAATCGATCAGGTACGTTCTGAGCGCTATCAATTACTGCATGGTTTTTATCATGGCGGGCATTCACAAAAAACCGATGATGAAGGGCAGATGAAAGAGGTGCTGCACCCGGTTCCGATCTCATCTTTAAGTTATGCCTGTAATAAGACCCTGGCGGACATGAATCTGGGGGTGCTGGAAGTCTCCGTTGCCATGATCCGGCGCCATGATGATCTCTCGGAACATGCCCCCACTGAGTCAACCCAGCTGTGCGAGGGTGATATTGTCATCCTGCAGGGTCCTGCGGATGCCATTGAAGCCGCTGAAGACAGGTTACTCAGCGGTTAATTTGAGCGTTTTTAACCCTCTGTAACTAAATTCATACTCTTTTCACCGGGTAATTGCGTCCTGACGGTGTTTTTTACCGGCTATCAAACAGTTGAGAACAACTGATTAAAATGCAATCTGAAACTGATTCATAACGCATCAAATACACTGTTATGACGCCGACAACCTCTCTTACAGTGAAACAGAGAGGGATTTCAGGTGGAAATTTCATGGGCAGGCAGCCCTCCGGTTCTGCATAAATCAGACACCTACCCAGCTGCCGACAGACAATCAGACAAAACATCTGAAAACACACAGAAGACTGAAACTGATCGCTTAACTGACCTATCAGCCCGATTAGCTGAAGAAAGTGCCTTCAAACCGGGCGGACAATTAAATGCGATCAGTCACGCCGAGCGTTTTTCGAGTGCTCAGGCATTTTCGATGGAGATCATGACCCGGGACGGGGATCGCATCACCATCGATTTCAGCCATCAACAGAGTCAAACCCAGATTGTTGAAGCGGTCAGCAGTAACGGTTATCAGATTGAAGCTGCTGGCATCGAAATCACCGCGGGTAGCCAGTTCAGTTATTCGGTTACCGGCAACCTGAGCGTAAAAGAACGCCAGGCGATTCAGGCATTGGTCAATGAGATCGGTTTGATTGCCGATGATTTCTTTAACGGCAACATCCAGAATGCGCTGCAACAGGCTGCCGAAATCGACATGGACAAATCTCAATTGATGGACTTGAATGTAAATATGCGTCAATCACTGACTTACGCTGTCTCAACCGCGTACACAAGTGTTCAACAATTAGAACAGCCCCCCGGTCATCCCGGCAGACATCTGGGGCAGATAAAAAACAATCTGGAACGCTTCATCAACCGCCCGCAATTCGATTTTTTAGAGGAACTGAATCGCTTTACCACTGAACTGATTGACCAACTGGTCCGTCAGGACAGCCGATTCCTGAACAGTGATGCACCGGAGCAACAAGTCTTGAGTCAAAACCTTGAGCGACTCGCATCACTGCTTACTCATCAGGAGAGCGCGAACGTTTAGCCCCCTTCAAAACGTTCGTCTGTCTTTCAAACCGGCCCACTGGCCGGTTTTTTTTACAACCTTGAAAACAGATACTTTTCGCGCTTCAGATTGGCCGGTGTAAATCCGGATGGGGTGAGTAACTTGACGGTATCATCCACCATGGCGGGATTGCCGCACAGGTAGATCCGATCCTGCTCAGGATCGGGGGACAGGGCTTGTAGCTGAGTCTGGACATAACCCGCGTATTCATCTGCCTGCTGAGGCTCAGCCCGACTGTAACAGGCCCTGAAAACAAATCCCGGATGCTCTGCCGCCATGGCACGAAACTCATCCTCATACAGCAGCTCAGCGGGCGTCTGCACACCCAGAATAAGCTCAACCGTAAGGTCGCTGTTAGACCTCAGGCGCTCAGCAAGCTGGGATAGCATCGCCCGATAAGGCGCCACTCCGGCCCCGGTTGCGACCAGAATGTAACGGTGGGGATCAGCCGCAGGTAATATCAGATTACCGAAGGGGCCACTGGCTTCTACCTCAGCCCCCGGTTCAGCTGTGCGAAAAAACTCACTGGCCGAGCCATCGGGTATCAGGGTAGCCGTGATCCGAAGTTCGCGGTTTTCACGAATATTGTCGCACCGGTTGGCAACACTGTAGCTGCGGGTTTTGCCACCGGAGGACTCCGGTAGATGGAAAGAGAAAAACTGACCAGGAACATAGGTTACAGGGCTGCCATCAGGTCGCTCAAAGCAGAGTTCCATGCTGGTAGAAGAGACAAAATGTTTTTCGACCAGACGCAATGGAAACTGATTTTTTTGCAACATGCAGAACCCTCCTTCACTGGACACTATGCTGTTTGGTCAGCAGCGGCAAAGGCAAGTTCCCGTAATAACGAGGCCGTTAGTAACCCAGTTCACTCGGATCGATCACCACGCCCAGTGAGCGTTTTTCGATCATGCGGCCTTTGCTGGTTTCCTTGAAACGAAAGGCGACTTTTTTACCCAGCGGTATTTCCAGTGTTTTATCTGCCGACAGGTAAGTATATTCCTCGCCTTCGATCATCACATGGTGCAGATAGTAGGGCGGCATGCCAACCCACTCATTGAAAGGCCCTTCTGTTCGTACACTCTCTAACACCCCCCGACCTGCGATGGCTGCAGGTTTTTTAAAACCACGACGGGAACCACGAAACTGACCGGCCATAAGATATCCTGTGAATCCTGAAATCTGCGCCCATTGTAACCAGCGGGCGGGCAATTGCCAGTGAAACACTTTCTCTTTAAGCTCTGTACTGATTTTTTATCAAACCGAAGCCCATGTCCGCCCTGCCCGTCGAAACAATTTTACCTGACCTTATCCAGGCCCTGACTACGGCTGGTGATGCTATTCTGCAGGCTCCACCCGGATCCGGCAAAACCACCTTTATCCCACTGGCCCTGCTCCGATCCGAAAACACCGTAACGGGTAAAATACTGCTGCTGGAACCCCGACGGCTCGCTGTTAAAAACGTAGCCAGTTATATGGCTCAGCAACTGTGCGAACAGCCGGGTGAAACGGTGGGTTACCGGATGCGGCTGGAAAGCCGGGTCAGTGCCAAAACCCGGATTGAAGTCGTCACTGAAGGCGTTTTGCTGCGCTTATTGCAGGCTGATCCCAGTCTTGAGGGGTATTCGCTGCTGATTTTTGATGAGTTTCATGAGCGCAGTCTTGAGTCCGATCTCGGATTGGCCATGGCGCTCTATGCCCGGGCTCTGTTTCGTGACCATCCCCCGCTCAAACTGCTGCTGATGTCAGCCACATTAGAGAACAGCGCCCTGCAGTCATTGTTACCCCAGGCGCCACTGATCACCGCCACAGGCCAGCTTTTTCCGGTTGATATTAAGTATGCAGCACTGGATCTGAGCAAACGCCCGCTGGGTGAAGCCATCGCACTGCAATTACTTGATATTCTGGCTGAAACTCAGGGCAGCCTGCTGGTGTTTCTGCCAGGTCAGGCAGAAATACGTGCCGTAGAGTCTTTATTACAAAGCCAGCCCAACCGGTTACAGGGTTGCCTGATAACGCCATTGTATGGCGACATGGATCTGGCGGCTCAGCAAACAGCGATTGCACCGCCGCCCAAAGGCACGCGCAAACTGGTGCTGGCCACCAACATTGCCGAAACCAGTCTGACCATTGAGGGGATCCGGGTGGTGGTCGATGCAGGTTTATGCAAGGTGGCCCGGTTTGACCCCAATACCGCCATGACCCGTTTACATACCCAGCGCATATCCAAAGCTTCAGCCACGCAGCGCGCCGGCCGGGCTGGACGCCTGGAACCCGGCATCTGCTACCGTCTCTGGTCTACTGCGCAACAGGCTGAGCTGGCCGCACATTTGCCACCCGCCATCACGCAGGCGGACCTGGCACCCATGGTCCTGCTGCTGGCTAACTGGGGCATTAGCCGGGCGGATGAACTGGTTTGGCTGGATAAACCCACCCAAGGTGCCTGGTCTCAGGCACAAAGCCTGCTGAAAATGTTAGCAGCGCTTGACCCCGATGGGCAGATTACTCCGCTGGGTGAAGCAATGCTCACCCTGCCCTGCCACCCCCGTTTGGCCCATCTATTGTTGCGCGTCGACGGAGAGGTGAATCTGTCGCAAGCCTGTTCACTGGCCGCACTGTTGTCGGACCGCGACCCGCTGCGGCTTGAATCGGTCGATATTGAAACGCGACTGGAATGGCTACAACAACCCTCACCCCGTCACCACAAAAGCAGTTGGCACAGAATGCGGCAGCAGGCCCGTCAGTTTCGTCAGATTCGGGAGAAGATCGAATCTCATGGATTAGCTGTGGTTTCTGAGCCCCTGTCTGCAGGCCTTTTGATCACACTGGCCTACCCGGACCGCATTGCCAGTCAGCGGCAACCGCAGGGCACAGACTACAGACTGAGTAATGGCCGCGCTGTTCGACTGGAAGCCGGTGATCCCTTGCGACAGCATGGCTGGCTGGCGGTTGCGGCAACCCGGGGCCTGGCCGGGCAAAGGCAGGATCAGATAACGCTGGCAGCACCACTTAATATCAACACCTTGCGTAGCGTATTCCCGGAATACGTCTCGATCAGCGCTGAGGTCTACTGGGACCGTGACCTGAAAAAAGTCATGGCGCAGGAGCTTCATACCTCAGGTGCTCTGACCCTGTTCAGCAAACCCCTGGAACAACCCGATCCTGATCAGGTACATCGGACTCTGATCGATCAACTGCGACGGGACGGGCTTGATCAACTCAGCTGGACGCCAACCCACCATTTGTGGCGCCAGCGGGTTATGTTTTTACGCAACAGTGCACCGGAGTCAGAACAGCACCTGTGGCCAGATCTGAGTGATGCTGCATTACTGAACACACTGGAGGACTGGCTGCTGCCTTTTTTACAGGGCGAGAGACGGTTTGAGCAACTAACCGGGCAGACATTGGCTACAGCCCTGCACACGCTGCTGCCCTGGTCTTCGCAGCAGCAGCTGGATCAACTGGCACCCACCCATCTCACTTTACCCTCAGGCAGTCGTGTAGCCATCGATTATTCAGAAGTACCACCGGTGTTGGCAGCGAAGCTACAAGAGTTATTTGGTTGGCAGCAGACACCGCAGATCGGCTATGGCACGGGTTTAAAACTGCATCTGCTGTCACCGGCCAGAAGACCGGTACAGATCACAATGGACCTGGCCAATTTTTGGCACACCACCTATGCGGACGTCAAAAAAGATCTGAAAGGCCGTTACCCAAAACACGACTGGCCGGATGATCCGACTCAGGCCATCGCCAGCCGGGGCGTCAAACGGCGGACTTCCCACTGAAGCAGGCCTGAAGCTGTGCCACCGCTTCACGGCAATCATCTGCAGCAGGATTCGTATCCAGCCAGCTGGCATAGATATCACGTTCGATAGGGGGTACGCCCTCTACGGCGAACAAGGTCTGACCCACCTGTGGTATCGCTTTGGGCAGCAGTGCGACGCCACCGTTGCGGGTCAGGAAATCCACCGCCAGACTCATCTGTCCGGTGTGCAGAATGGGCGCTACCGGTGGCAACCACCACTGTTCACTGGGCAGGTTGAACGCTGTATCCCAATCCAAATGCACATAGTTAAGCTCAGTGAGCTCGGTTAAAGCACGATGGCGTTGGTCTGTTGCCAACTGAAGCACCAACTGGCCCACCACAGCATTATGAATATCAGGTAACTTGGGCGGCGTGAAAGAGAAGACAATATCCAGCCGGGATTCTAGCAGCCCACGCAGCAGGCTTTTGCGTTGATCTACCTCAGTCCGCCAGCAAAACTCAGGGCTATGCCTGATCACGTGCTGAATGGGTACACTCAGAAAACTCTCCCAGAGTATCGCTGCTGCCCCGAGGGAGAGCTGTCGTCGCTGACCCACAACACCGCTTTCCTGCAGCGCACTCTGCCAGGTAGAAAGGATCGATTCAGCATAGGGCTGCAGCCGTTCCCCCGCCGCCGTCAACATGATGTTACCCCGCTTGCGTGAGAACAATTCAGTGCCCACCAGCGACTCAAGCTGGCGAATACGAAAACTCACCGCCGACTGAGTCAGACAGAGGTTATCAGAGGCCCGACCAAAATGCCGGGTATTGGCGACCTCAAGAAAGGTGCGTAACAGCTCGGTATCCAAAGGCTAATCCATCAAAAAAACTTATCATCACAACAAAAAAGCTTTGTTTTACTCACCCGCATCCCCTAACCATAATTCGCGAAAAAGCGGATCTAAATGCTGTGAACGCTCTTGCCTTTGAAGCTTAACATCGGCGTTCCGCAATTAGCGTCTATTTGATTCTTATCTCTTTTTTGCCGTAACAGGTAGCAAGATGCAACAGGATAAAGAACAAGTTTCCAGCTTTTCTGCTGCCACCGAGTTTAAGGACCCTAAAAACTTTCCTTACGGGTTTAAACGCAGTGGTGAATTTACCCAGCAACAAGCTGAATTACTGGCACGCCACGGTCATGCTTATCATGCGCTGCATGCGGGTGATCGTGCACCCCTAACTGCTGAAGAGGAGGCATTTATCCTTTTCTGTAACGGCGAACATGACGCGCAAACCGGGCATGAAAAAGCCTGGAAGCGTTACCTGACACTCTGCGACAAGCGCGCCCACCGGCCAGCTGTCAGTCTGAGTTCCGCTGCCCGGGAAAACTCCACATCCAATATGGATTCGGACTGGGATAGCCTCTAACAAAAAGACCAGCCTAAGCTGGTCTTTTTTTCGTCTCCTGAAACATCTATCAGCAGGCTGCGAGATTAGCTTTGCTGTACGACAGATGATTCACCTCTTCGATCAAACGACGCACTTCATCCACAGCATCTTCAAGAAGGCGTATATATTCCACATCGGCTTCTTTCAAATAGGGACGACTACGCGTCTGAACAAGGGGGTTGGAGCTCAGGGTGTTGCTGATTGGACCGTCAAATGTTGAGAATTGAACAAAGGATTGAGTTGGATATAACGGAGCTGTAATCACACTCATCAATGGTCTACTCGAGTTAGTTATTATGTATTCCATTCGCCACTAAAGACGGAAGTGGCATGCCTTTGGCGCTAAGTACTTTAGTACAATTACCCCCCGCTGCAAAGATCAAAATAACAAATCAGACCTTTGTCTAATAACCTCACCTGAATATTAAAAATTTAACGAATATAACAACGACATAAGCCGATTGTTATGACCGGCTTCGGGGGTTAGGATAGGGTCTTTATCTTCATGCAGGCTCGAGAACTCTTCAGATGCAGTTGAGCAATCTTTACGTCATCATTATTGAACCCTCCAAAGTACAACGTCATATCATCATGGATCAGCTCCATCTGATTGGCGTCACCCAGATTGAAGAGTTTGATTCCGCTGAACCTGCCCTGGAACGGATGCAACAAATCACCCCTGACCTGGTTCTTTCTGCCATGCATCTACCCGGCATTTCGGGCACGGATCTGGTAGCAGAGATGCGCAGGCAAGCGGCACTTGAGATGGTTACCTTTATTCTGGTCTCAAGTGAAACCCACTACCGCTACCTTGAGCCGATACGTCAGGCCGGTGCTATCGCCATTCTTCCCAAACCCTTCACTGCAGACGATCTGGCGACTGCTCTGCGCAGCACGCTGGAATACCTCGCTGACAGCGAAGATGAAGGTGAAAGTGAAGAGTACGAACATCTGCGGGTACTCATTGTGGATGACAGTGCCATGGCACTTCGCTACGTCCGACAGATGCTGGACGGTCTGGGCATTGGCACGATCGATACAGCCGGTGACGGCTCGGAAGCGCTGGACCTACTGGAAAAAGGCCACAGCTATGATCTGATCATCACCGACTACAATATGCCCAATGTTGATGGCAAAGAGCTGACTGAACACATCCGACAGTACGGTGACCAGCCCACTATTCCTATCCTGATGCTGACCAGTGAGCAGAATGAAAGTCGGCTTGCCGCCGTGCAAAGTGCAGGCGTTTCTGCAATCTGCAACAAACCTTTCTCGTATGGCACTGTGAAATCGTTGATTGAACAGCTGATCAACGAACGGGATATCTGAGACCGCTACCAGTACATCCAGGCTGTTCTCTGCTTCAGTTGCTCACGGCTGACTCGCCACTCCGGACAATGCTGTGCCACCGCCCGCCAAAATTTGGGTGAGTGATCAAAGTGCTCCAGATGGCAGAGTTCATGAATCATCACATAATCCTGCAGCGTGGGTGAGGCCATCAATAATCGCCAGTTAAGCGCAATTTCTCCCTGACTGCTGCAGCTGCCCCACCGCCGCTTATAATCACGCACTTTCAGGCCAGTGATCTCTTTCTGCAGCTTCTGTCGCCAGAACTCGAGCCTCTGAGGAAGAATACTGAGCGCCTGTTTCTTATACCAGCGTTTCACAATCCCACGGACCTGGTCGGCTTCAGTCTGATCCGTCTTGGCAGCTACAGTGACCAGCAATTGCTGACCCTGCAATACCACGCGTGAGCGCTGACCGTGCACCCAACTCAGCACAAGAAATGCGCCCTTATATGGCAGCAGAGCACCCTGCTCTATCTCTACCACAAACTGCTGTACCCGAGCATATTGCTGCTCAATCCAGCTTTGTTTGCTCGCGAGCCACTGGTCAACCCACTGCTGAGTGACCTGATAAGGTACGCGTACCTGCACGCCAGAGGCCGTCACCTGCAGGCTTGCGGTTTTTCGGCGGCTTCTGATCACGGTGCAGGCTATAGATTTCAAGTCAGCTATCGGTTTATGGTGAGACATTATGTTCACATCGGTCATCTGACGGATGAGTATGACAAATGGCTTCAGGTCAGAGCAATGGATCAGATCAACCAACTGCTGAAAAAAATCCGTGACTGCCGTGAGTGCGCTGCACACCTGCCACTGGGCCCCAATCCTGTGGTCTATGCCAGCGCTACAGCGCGGCTGTTGATCATTGGTCAGGCACCGGGCACCCGTGTTCATGCTACAGGCATCCCCTGGAATGACGCCAGCGGCAACCGCCTGCGGGATTGGCTGCAGCTGGACGCCTCAACATTTTACGATACCCACCGGATCGCGATTATGCCGATGGGGTTTTGTTATCCGGGGAAAGGCCAATCAGGCGATCTGCCGCCACGCCCTGAATGTGCACCCTTATGGCATGCCAGGCTGCTTGCGCAGATGCCACAGATTCAGCTGACCCTGTTGATTGGTGATTACGCTCAGAAATATTATCTGGCCGGAACGCCATTTCTTCAGTCGGCCAAAACCCTGACTGAACGGGTCAAACATTTTAACGAGGCACCCAGCGGGTTTTTCCCTCTGCCCCACCCCTCACCACGTAACCAGCTTTGGCTGAAAAAGAATCCCTGGTTTGAAAGCACAGTGATCCCGGCACTCAGGACGCAGATTGCAACGGTGATGGGTTAAACCCTTTGTCTGCAGACGCGGCAGATATCAGCAAGGTTTTTCTGCTCCAACTTATCAACATGCCCTGCATAGCGCAGTCGCTCATACTGATCTGCGACGGACAGCAGTTCATCCTGCAAATCGGTCAGTACCCCGGATAGACGCTGACAATAGTGCCGCACCGTTTCACCGGGAGCACGGGCTAACCCCTTTGGAGCAAAATGGTCGGATAACAGCCGTACCTGACGATCAGCAAAGTCCTCCTTAGGTAGCCGGCTACGCAACTTCTGCCGCAGCATTATAAAACCAATCACCAATGCAAAAGGCCCAAACAGCAGCAGCGCTATGCGCATCACCGAAACCTGACCCAGCAGTCCCTGTAATAAACCCGCTTGCTGATGATGGTAATTCAGCACCCAGCGCTGCCAGCCATAATTGATCGCCTCCCAGCGTAATCTGATAACCCCCAGCAGACTGCCCTGCCCTGACAACGCGGACAAAGGCCTTTCAGCCAGAAAACCGGGTTGTCCGGCAAACGCCTGATCCGCGGATTGCTCCACCCGTTCAGGTGCAACGGCAGCGGTTGGATCAATACGAACCCAGCCGCGACCTTCAATCCAGGCCTCAAGCCAGGCATGCGCATCATACTGCCTGACGGTGTAGTAGCTCTCGAATGGGTTGTACTCCCCCCCCTGATAACCGGTTACCACGCGGGCGGGGATCCCGGCCAGCCTCAACAGATAGGTGGTGGCCGAGGCAAAATGGCCACAGAAACCCTTCTGGGTCTCAAACAGAAAGTCATCAATGCTGTTATTGCTCAGTGCAGGAGGCTCAAGTGTGTAGATAAAACTGGCTGTATAGCGTTGCAGAATCTGCTCAATGATCGCTTCGGCAGAGAGGTTGCTGCTACGCCACTGCGCAGCCAGCGCGCGTGCTTTTGGATTGCCATCTGGCAGAGAGAGGTAGCGTTCAGGCGAATCCAGGCGCTGCGGATTCAGCATCAGAGCGGGAGATGATTGAAGAGTATACTGCTGACGTAACAATTGCTTCTGACCTGCCATTAACGTCGCATCAGGCAACCGACTTAACGCGGCGGGATAACCCACCACGGTCTCCAGTACAGGTACCCATTTTTTCTGATTGGGCTCCAGAATCAGCTCATAACTGAGCACCGTGGAGGTTTGTAACTCAGTTCGTGATACCTGTTCAGCGGTGGACTGACGCGAAGCGTTATACCAGCGCCGCCCATCAAAATCCGGCAACACAATGGCACGCCAGTAGAGAGAGTTCTGGGCAGGCTGCGCTTCAGCAAAACTGACCCTGAATGCAACCTGGGCCGAACGCAGCAACTTGGTAATATCCCCCGGTGACATTGAATCAGATAACCCGGTGCGCGCAGTGGCCGGATCCAGCCTTACCTCCCAAAACGCGCCGAGTCGCGGCATAACCAGAAACAACAGCACCATCAACGGCAGTGCCGGTAGGACAAACCCGCCTGCTTTTTTGAGAGGCTGCCAGAATGAGCCCTCGGCGTTGCTGTAGAGGGTCAGCAGTGTGGTCATGATCACCAGTAAAGTGAAGATGACATAAAGCGCAGTCCAGATACTCTGGTCAAACAGAAAGGTCGTCGCTGTTACCATAATGGCAACATAGAGCATCACCAGTGCATCCCGACGCCGGTGCAGCTCAATCAATTTAAGACTGAAACCGGCTATCAACAGACCCACCGTAGTACTGATCCCGGCCCCAGACCGATAGCCCGTGAGCACCACCACCAACGCAATCAAAACCAGCACCGCTCTGATGGCCCAGTGAGGGAACCGGCCACGACCGCGCCATACCCAGAAACGCCATACTGCACATACAACAACCAAGCCGGTGATGGATAGGGAGAGGTGTGTCAGGTGCGGCAATACCACCAGTGCCACACACACTAGCTGCCATAACAGACCGTTACGGCTGATCTGCTGACTGGCAGTGCTCATACTGCGCCTCCTGCCGCCGGGAAAGACGCCAACCGCTCCAGCACCTGTTGCAGATGCAACGGACCGGAACCTGGTTCGAGCTGCTGTCCCGGAAGGGATAACCCATACTCCAATCCCGCGCGATGCCACTGCAAAGCCCAGTAACAGATCACAGACAGCCGCTGTTCCACGCCCAGCTCCGGCCAGTCCTGCCAGTTAAGCCATAAGCGTTTATCCTGATGTTCCGGGTATTGTTTCAGCAACAGCTCACCCCGTCGGGCGTATTGTTTCCAGTCAATCTGACTCAGAGGCGCACCCGGCTGATACAGTGCATAACCCGTAAAGTCTGCACCTCCCTGCTGCGGTATCTCCGGCCCCTCCTCACCCACACCACCCGCTGTGGGTGCCCGGCCTTTCAAAGGTTGCGGGTACACATAGATTTCAACCGGCGGCTCAAGCCAGCTCCAGGCCCGCAGCAAACCAAAGGGGTATACCGTCGACACACAGAGTAAACCGGGGCGATAGATGCCCCTGTGTTGGGTCTGACTATACAGAGTCACACTGGTTTCACCCTGTTCAAGGCTGACCACACTGCTCTGATGTCCACGCCAGTTAAGCTGGATAGTGTCAGCGGGGCGTCCATTGCGCACCAGTTGAAACGCTGTTTCAGCCAGCTCACCGGCGTAACAGGCATGAGCTTTGATAAAACGTATTTGCAGACCGGAGAGGTTCAAAAAGGTGTAATGAATGGTCAGAATACCCAACGCAAGCAGGAAGTAGACCACTGCATGAATCAGGTTGTTCTGGTAGTTGGTCGCAATCAGAAACAACAACACGCAAAGCAGAAGGTAAAACCAGCCGGCCAGGGTTGGAAAAATAAAAATATTCTTATGGGTGAGTGTCACATTGCGGGATTTTGGTCGCCGGCGCGCCATCCATCGGCTGAGAAATGTGCCGTCCCCTGCAGTGGGTAACATTACTTCAGCCCACGACATCAACTTCAGTGAGCAGTCGGCGAATGAGGGCATGGCCACCGTGTTCCGCGTAATCCTCTGCCGCTCTTAACCGATGACCACAGACAGGCCCCAGCAGCTGTTGCAGATCCTCGGGTACCACATAGTTACGGCCATGCATAAGTGCCCAGGTTTTGGCACAGGTTAACAGGGCCAGACTGCCTCGGGGCGAGATACCAAAATCAAAACCGGGTGTCTCCCGACTAAAACGCACCAGACGCTGCAAATAATCCAGCAGACTGTCTGATGCTTGTACCTGTGAGCATTCCGCTCTGATCTCATTCAGTTTTTCCGGCCCAAGACAGATTGGCAGGTCAGAGATTTTGCGCCGCGCATCCCCCCCTTTCAGCAGAACTCGTTCAGCTTTTGCATCGGGGTAACCCAGTTGAATGCGCATCAGAAACCGGTCCAACTGCGACTCTGGCAGAGGGTAAGTACCATACTGACTGACCGGGTTCTGGGTAGCGATAACAAAAAACGGCTCCGGCAGGAGATAAGTCTTCCGGTCAACCGTGACCTGTGCCTCTTCCATCGCTTCAAGCAATGCACTTTGGGTTTTAGGGGTGGTACGGTTGATCTCATCAGCCAGCAGTAACTGTGTAAACAGTGGACCCTGATGGAATTCAAACTGTTTGGTGGCAGGATCAAAAACTGAAACACCAATAATATCGGCTGGCAGCATATCGCTGGTGAACTGCACACGCTGATAATCCAGCCCCAGCACCCGGGATAGCGCATGTGCTAACGTGGTTTTACCCATGCCCGGCAGGTCTTCAATCAGCAGGTGTCCCCCACTGATCAGGCATGTGATTGCAAGTCGGATTTGTGCTTCTTTCCCATAAAGCACACTGCTGACCGCGCGTACTACTGAATCAATATCGTGCGTAATCACCGGCTACATTCCTTGCTGTCGTCAATGCAATGAGAGCATAGAGACTTTACGAAGTACAGGTAGCCGGCAGATCAAAATCAGACTGGAAAAATCAGAAACTTAATGGAATCGCTTCGCGGTGATAATCTGCATAATCTGAATAACAGGCTTCATCATGTGGAATGATCTGAACCAGATTTGCATGATGAATACCTGCTCGGTGGCAGATATCGTAACCCTGGGTGATATTGGTGCAGGTGACAACCTGACCACTTTCATCCTTGATCAGCTCCCTGAGGTAACCTTTATCGCGCTGGAACTCTATTTCAATCACCATTGGGCCACAGCCGGACTCAATAAAGTTGACCGCTTTAAGCTGCCGGGATTTTTGCAGGTCACTCAATTGACTGATGTTCATGAGTCGCTCCTTTGCGTTTATTTCAGGCACATTGACAGTCATTTTAATAAAAATGGACTGCTTAGATTGAGTGTAGCCAATCTGATAAGGCCGGACAGGCGAAACCCAAAAATCCTAAAATCAAATTCAGCTAACAACCGCGCTATTAAGATTTGATGGTTATAAGAGTGTCAGATTCAGTTCAACCCACCATAAACCATCTTTCAGCCACAAAAAAACCGGCATCTGCCGGTTTTTTTTTATTTCAGGCTGCTGTATCAGTGATGGCAACCTTCACCATGAACATGACCATGCGACAGTTCATCTTCAGTTGCAGCACGCACTTCGGCCACTTCAACCGCAAAATGCAGAACCTGACCTGCCAGCGGGTGGTTGCCATCCAATGTGATGCCATCATCTTCAACCGCAACAACTGTTACAGGCTGCTGGCCCCAAGGAGCTTCTGCCATAAACTGCATGCCAACAGAGATCTGATCAACGCCCTGAAAATTGGCACGATCAACTTTCTGAATCAGATCTTCACGTACCTGACCGTAGCCCTCTTCAGGCTCAACACGTACATCCAGTTTATCGCCAGCCACTTTGCCAATCAGCGCATTTTCCAGACCCGGAATGATATTCTGCGCGCCACAAATGAATGGCAGTGGTTCCTGACCCTGGGAAGAATCGAGCACTTCGCCAGCATCATTTTTAAGAGTGTAGTGGATCAGCGCGACGTGATTCTGAGCAATTTGCATGATGTTATTCCATATTTTTATAGAAGACGCGCCGAAGAGATCTAACAGGTAATTGTTGCCAGCCTGTAACCTTGTATCGCTACGCCAGGTTAAAAAGAATATTTATTTTAACGTATTGGCCAAAAGAACCAAACCCGCCCCGGCTACGTAAAATCAACGAGTTGGCAGCAGGCGCAACAAAAATCAGTTTTTTTCCTAGATCAAAATTGCCGCCGCTGTGCTAAATATAAGCAATATCGGTAAGGAGTACCCCCTGTAAAAGGGATTTTTACTTGGTGTTTTGGCAGGCCAAATCATGGCCAGAAAGTTGCCAGAACCAATGGAGGATAGAATGGAAGACGCTTGCACACTTTGCTACAACCTTGTGCTTCAGGACCAGCCTCATCCCGCGTTGAAGAAAATCAGCCAGCTGAACGATAGTACGCTTTATAAGTGCTGTTGTTGTTATGCCTACCTGCATCATTACGGTAATCAGTGGGAAATTATGAGCGCTGGTAACTATCGCGGCTCAGGAACCGACAGTTCCTCTATTTTGAAAACCGGCTAATCCGCAAATTATTATATTCGCGGATTAGCAATCGCCTTCGGGTTAATCCTCAAACTCATCAGACTCAACCCGGTTACCACCACTTTCCTGCGCCACAAACAGATTTTGCCCTGCCCGACCCAGTAGTGTATCCGCCGTTTCAGCCTGATCACCCGTCATAGTGGCAACACCGATACTGACCGTGAAATTGACGGCACGCCCTTCGTGTTTCACCTGCAAACTTTCAAGTAACTTACGCACCCGCTCACCAGCGGAGATCGCATTGTTAAGCGGCGTTTCCGGCATCAGCATAATGAACTCATCTTCATTGTATCGGGCCAGAAAATCCGAAGTACGTTTGGTTGCCTCAAGCGCTGTTACCAGCTGTTGCAGCACCTTATCACCCATGTCCATGGAATGTTCATCGTTGATCTGCCCCATCCTGTCGATATCAATCAACATGACGCTGAACGGTGCATCGTATCGCATTCCGAGAGCAACGCTCTGCTCCAGCACCGGACGGAACGCACGGCGGTTAAAACAACCGGTTAAGGTGTCGCGCTGAGTTTGTCCGGACGACATGCGACGCAGGCTTTTCAGTTCGGTAATGTCCTGCAAGGCAACGATAATCTCGTCTTCAGCAGACAAACAACGGACACGGTATGACGTGATCTGGTTTAGACCAAGCTGTTCCAGCACTGCAGTGCCCTTGGGATTAAGCTCGAGCTCTTTGGTGATCACTTCACCACGACTGGAGGCCTGAACTGCCATGCTGACCAGCTCTGCGGCAAAGGATTCGGGGAAGATAGCGTCCAGTTGCCGCCCAATCAGCGCATCTGGTTTCAGCCATTGGCTGTCACCAGCTGAACACCCCAGAATGGTACTTGGCATCTCAAGAATCAGGATGCTCTCACCGCAGGCACCCAGTAAACCTTCATAACGACATTGAAGTTGCGACATTCAACACTCCCTATAACAAGTCGTTTATTCAACAGCTTAACAGGAAGTAGAGCAATGAAAAGTAGTTTGTGCCCACGTTCGACAATCTATCGAACGTGGGCTGACGGGGATCAAAGCACGTAGTATTTCAGCGGAGGAAAGCCGTTGAACTCGATTGAACTGTAGCTGGTGGTATAAGCACCGGTTGAATACCAGTAGATATGGTCACCAATTTCCAGAGACAACGGCAGCGGGTACATGTGATTTTCGTACATGATGTCCATGCTGTCACAGGTTGGCCCAGCCAGAATCACCTCTTCTTCTTCGCCACTACGCGACGTGCCAATAGGGTATTTAATCGACTCTCCAACAGTTTCGATCAAACCGTTAAACATGCCGATATCGGTATACACCCAACGCTCCAGCGCGGTCGAAGACTTACGTGAAATCAATACCACTTCAGACACGATTACACCCGCATCACCCACCAGAGAACGGCCCGGCTCCAGAATGATACGCGGTACCTCTTCAGTGAAATCTTCCTGCAGGAATCGGCTGATCTCCTGTGCATAGACAGAAAATTCGTTGGTTTTCTGCAGGTAATTTGCAGGGAAACCGCCGCCCATATTGACCATTTTCAGACGGATATCATGCTCGCTGTTCAAACGGTCGAAGATAACTTTTACCTTGGCAATCGCACCGTCCCACACGTCAATATCACGCTGCTGAGAACCGACATGGAAAGATACCCCGTAAGGGTTCAATCCCAGATCACGCGCCATAACATGCAGTTCTACTGCCATTTCAGGGTTGCAGCCAAATTTCCGCGACAACGGCCAGTCCGCACCTTCAGAGCCATCCGTCAGCACACGCACGTATACATCAGAACCCGGTGCATACTTGGCGATGTTTTGCAGGTCTGCCTCAGAATCCGTAGCAAACAAACGCACGCCACGCTCATAAAAGTACTGAATAGCGGAACGTTTTTTGATGGTATTACCATAGCTGATGCGGTCGGGGCTCACACCAAACTTCAGTACCTTGTCCAGCTCCTGCGGAGAGGCAATATCAAAGTTTGAACCCAATGCCGCTAAACGCTCAATTACCTCGTTGGCGGGGTTTGCTTTAACCGCATAAAAAATTTCTGCATGGGGAAATCCAGCATTCAGTTCCTGGTATTTGCCTTCAACAACACTAAGATCCAACGCCAGAAATGGCGTTTCATGGGTCTCGGCCAGTTCAGCAATACGTTGCACAGCATCAGGACTGAAATAATCCGGTAATTTCATCAGCGCGTTACCACTTGAGTAATAAATTGGGACAGAGAAAACCGTAGGAGAAACCCACGGAGAGAGAGGTTAATTATGTGGCGAAGTATATTAAAAACATCACCCAACGCAATAATTTTTTCCTGCATCTTTTTATAAAAAAAGTAAAAATTTTCAAATAGAATTCATCTACAAATTGTCAGAATCCTTTCCCTGCCGAAAAGTATAGCGTTCTCAAAAAATCCCGCATGCTCCCAGGATAAAAACCTTACAGATCATCAAGGTTTTGATTAAGAATCAGTGGTTAATTAAGCATCAATCACGCTGGCGATCGGCGTTTAAAGTGGATAAAATACGACACCTTTCAGGCCATCCTACGGCCACCGATCAAGCATGATTGACTTCCAACGGCGGAGAGCAGCTTAACCTTTATGACCGAAGAACAACTTCTGTCCCGACTGTCAGATCTATCCCTGGAACAACTGGATGAACTTGAACAGCAGCTGCTGCGCAAAGTAGAAGCAAAAAAACATCAGAAACAATCGCTGTCCCGATTACCGCCCCGATCGGGCACTGATCTTGAAGCGATGGCTTCTGAGCTGGGTTTGGATATCAGCCGTTTAATGAAAGATGCCAAAAAGCACAGCCGTTAAACCTGATTAAGCACTCACACATGCCGGTCCTTTAAAGGAAAACCGGTGAATATTCCAAGACAAAGGACACAGGATTCCCTTATGAGCCTTGCAGATAAAGTTCTCGCTGTTAACAACGACCTGCCTATCCGGACAGACAAACCTGTTCACAGCGGCAAAGTTCGTTCCGTTTACTGGCTCACTGAAGCTGACAGCCGTCGCCTGATTAAAGAGAAAGCCTACAATGTGGCTGAAGATGCGCCGCTGGCAATCATGGTGATCAGTGATCGCATCTCTGCGTTTGACTGCATCTGGCACGGTGAAGGTGGCATGAACGGTGTACCAGGCAAGGGTGCTGCGCTGAACGCCATCTCTAACCACTGGTTCAAACTGTTCCGGGAAAATGGCCTGGCCGACAGCCACATTCTGGATATTCCCCATCCCTTTGTCTGGATCGTTCAGAAAGCGCGTCCGGTGATGATTGAAGCGATCTGCCGTCAGTACATCACTGGCTCCATGTGGCGCAGCTACTCTAAGGGTGAGCGTGAATTCTGCGGTATCCATATCCCTGATGGTCTGGAAAAAGATCAGAAATTGCCTGAGCTGTTAATCACTCCATCGACTAAAGGCATTCTGAAAGGCATTCCGGGCGTACCTGAAGTGGATGATGTCAACATCACCCGCCAGGACATTGAAAATAATTTCGCTGCGTTTAACTTCCGCAACGCCGACGACATTAACCTGTATGAGAAGCTGCTGCGTGATGGTTTTGACCTGATCAGTGATGCCCTGTCAGGATTGGATCAGATTTTTGTCGATACAAAATTTGAGTTTGGCTATGTCACTGATGCTTCCGGTCAGGAAAAACTGATCTATATGGATGAAGTGGGCACACCTGACTCTTCCCGTATCTGGGACGGTACGGCGTACCGCGATGGCAAGATTATCGAAAACTCCAAAGAAGGTTTCCGTCAGTTACTGCTGAACCACTTCCCGGACCCCGATATCCTGCTGAACAAGGACCGCATGCCAGAACGTCAGGCTCTGGCGCGTGATAATGCTCTGCCAGAATCCGTTTTGCTGGATGTATCGGCCACCTATATTGGCATCGCGGAAAAGATCACCGGCGCCAAGATCCCATTGTCGGATAATCCGAAAGCAGAAATTATTGAAATTCTGCGTCACGATTACGGCCTGATTGATTAATGCATATCAACACCCGGCTGCGCCGGGTGTTGTTTTTCTGGCATACCGTGCCTGTTACTGGCACTCTGATACAGCTTTTTTGTACCCGCGAGGACTGCGGAGCATCCATGAGCCGAGCCGCAACAGCCATCATTCATCTTGATGCCATTCGTCAGAACTATCGTCTGGCAAAAAACCTGGGACACAACCGGGGCACTCTCGCTGTAGTCAAAGCGAACGCCTACGGACATGGTGCTGTTCAGGTCGCGCAGGCACTGGAGCATGAAGCCGATGCTTTTGCCGTCGCCTGTATTGAAGAAGCCATTGAGCTGCGGACAGCCGGCATTCAAAAACCGATTCTGCTGCTTGAAGGTTTTTTCACCCCGGATGAACTGCCCATTATCGCTGACATGGATTTCTGGTGCGCCCTGCACTGCCGGGAACAGGTCGAAATCCTCTCCGGTACAACATTATCCAGACCCTTACATGCCTGGCTGAAACTGGACAGCGGCATGCACCGTCTGGGCTTTAACGCAGCAGAGCTGACATCACTTTTCCCCCGTTTGCAAAAATTGCCTCAGATTGCTGAGATGACATTGATGACCCATCTTGCCTGTGCAGATGAGCCATCAAGCCCAATGAATGCACAACAGATAACAGCGGCCCGTCAGTTGGCTGCCACTCTGCAACTGCCGATTAGCATCGCTAACTCAGCAGCCGTCCTGGCACATCCGGCCAGCCACGGTGACTGGCAGCGTCCGGGCATTATGCTCTATGGTGCCAGCCCATTTGCCATGTCAGAGCCGCTGTCGCAGCCATTGCAGACCACCATGACCCTGCAGTCTGAAGTGATCGCCATCCACGATCTGGAACCTGGCGACAGCGTAGGGTATGGCGCTACCTGGGTATGTGATAAACCGATGCGTATTGGCACTGTAGCGATGGGGTATGCTGATGGCTACCCGCGACATGCCGGTAACGGCACTCCAGTCTGGGTTGATAGTAAACCCTCACAACTGGTGGGCAGGGTCTCAATGGATATGCTGACCGTCGACCTGACAGACCGACCAGATGTTGGTTTAGGTGCCAAAGTAGAGCTTTGGGGTGAAAACCTGAATGCAGGCATTGTGGCAGAACATGCAGGGACCATTCCCTACACGCTGTTTACCGGGATTACTCAGCGGGTTAAAAAAATCTACGCTTAATCGGTGTCAGGCATATCGCGAGATATGCTGCTCACGACGCTGCTCCGCGCGCAGCACAATCGCCTGACGAGTGGTTTGATCCGCCTCCCACCAGCCGGTGATCTCGTCCAGTGACCGGAAACAACCCAGACAGATATCCGCTTCATCCAAACAGCAGTGGCGGATACAGGGGGATTTAACTTCATCCATTTCACCGGTGACTCGTTCATTCATCTGAGTTGCTCTATCGATTCCTGGGCATCTGAATAGCCGTATTGTACTGCATCCTGATATGCCAGTAATGCCAACACCCTGCTGTCCGGAGGGGTTGGTTTCAGCATCCCCTCCTCATAACACTGCCCCATATAGAACGCGGCACGCGAGACATTCGCAACCCGTAAACTCGACTCAAAATGGCGACAGGCAGCACGGATATTCTGCTCCTGCAGCAGAATCAGCGCGAGCGGGAAACTGGCATAGGCTTCACCTGCCTCAACCCTTGCTCGGTACGCATTCTCAGCTTTTTCGGTTGATGAATAGTTATCAACATTCGCATTCAATTCGCTGCAGAAGGCCAGGGTATCGATCTGTTCCGCATCTTCACACTGGGCATAGGCATTATCAACCACCCACTCCAGTAAACGAGGGTGGTAGCCATCATCCGCCAAACGAGACCAGCGATCACGCTCAAAGATAAAACCAATACTGAGCAGACGACCCAATTCAGATTCATCTGGCAGATAATTGGCTCTGAACTGGCGCGCCCAACGATCCGCCTGCTCCTCTTTTTCCTGTTTCATATATTGAGAAGCACGGTAGTGATAGAACGCATCTTTGGCGTGATGTCCGATTTCATGCAGCAGCAGATCCAGCACCGCGTTTGCCAATAACTGATCACGCGCTTCAAGAAAATCAATGCGATCGGCTGGCTGAAAACCGGCCCAGGTCATCGGCGCTTTGGGTACCGGACCGTCAAACACCGGATGGGTGTGCCAGAAATAATAATTCATATACTGCTCTGGCAGGTGAGGTTGCTGGGTGTAACGCCCTATCAGATAAGCTTCAACATAATTTTCCAGACCCTGGAAATATTCAGCATTGATCATGATCTCGGGTTTATCTTCGGCCAGCGACAGCGCCATGCCAGATAACCGTAGCTGGGTAGACACAGTAATCTCTACATGTTCCAGACGTTTTTGCTCATCCGGAGGCAGGTGAATCAGGTTGGGTTTGATCTGATCATTCAATACGTGCGCAACATGCTGCTCACCTGCTACACCCTGTGGTGTAAAGGTAAGGGCCTGAGCGGTCTGTAAAAAAAATACAGTCCCGAGTATCGCGCCAGACTTTAAGAGCTCCCGCATAGTCAACCTCCTCCCCCTGATCATCTAGTAAAGATGCTCTGGTGATGTTGCTTTGACCAAAAATTAACCAACAATTTCACTATAGGCTGTTTTTTGCTCTAAAGCACTAGTTTTATGCTACGAAGGTCGCATCAGTTCAGATCAATTATTTATCAAAAATTAAATATCCTTTTCAAAACACGTAGTTAAATTACAAAAAACAACTAAAAAAAATGCTGCAAAGCAGCATTTTTATATCTTAATTCTCACGATTCTTTTTCTTTTTGGCTGTCTCAGCTTTCAACTGACCGTTTTAGCTGCCTTTGTCTGAGTCAGACCGATATGAACTTCATCCCGTTCTGCAGCCAGTTTGACCTGCTTTTCACGGTCCCGAAAACGTTTACGCTGCTCATCGGTCAATTCATCATGACACTGATGACAGGAAACACCTTCCTCATAAAACGGCGACTGTTTATCGGCTTCAGTAATGGGTCGACGGCAACCATGGCAGAGATCATAGCGACCCGACTCCAGGGTATGATCCACCGCTACACGGTTATCAAAGACAAAACACTCGCCCTGCCAAAGACTCTGCTCAGCCGGCACCTCTTCCAGGTATTTCAGAATGCCGCCTTCCAGGTGATACACCTCTTCAAACCCTTCATGCAGCATAAACGCTGAGGCTTTTTCACAGCGAATACCGCCGGTGCAGAACATGGCAACTTTCTTGTGTTTGGCCGGATCATAGTTCTCACGCACAAACTCAGGAAACTCGCGGAAGGATTTGGTATCCGGGTCCACGGCATGGGCAAAGGTACCGATCTGGACTTCGTAATCGTTGCGTGTGTCCAGTACCAGAACATCAGGGTCACTGATCAACGCATTCCAGTCATGGGGCTTAACATAACGGCCCACGACTTTATTGGGATCAATGCCATCAACTCCCATGGTCACAATCTCTTTCTTGAGCTTGACCTTCATGCGGTAGAAAGGCTGTGCATCCGTGAAGGACTCTTTATGCTCCAGCGCACTGAAACGCTCATCAGATTTCAGATAAACCAGCAGATTATCAATGGCTTCACGAGTACCAGCTACCGTGCCATTGATACCTTCATAGGCCAGCAACAGACTGCCCCGGATCTCATTCGCAAGGCAGAAATCCAGCAATGGCTGACGCATGGCCTGATAATCTTCCAGCGTCACAAATTTATACAGGGCGGCAACAACAATATTGGACATGAGAACCACTGATCAAAAATAAAACAGGTCGCGCAGTCTACCCGCAGTTAAAACCTCAGGCAAGCAGAGCGGAGTAACCGAGGCGGATAACCCATGGGGTTAACCTGACAGAGCGATGCAATGAAGACCGGGCAGGTAACGTCTGCCCGGTTGGGTCTGGTTTCAGGCAGCGGATGTAATACCGCGGCTGCCGTTTTCAATCAACGCAGAGTGCAGAGCAATCACGGCTTTTTCGTAGTCTTCTTCGCTGACCACACACTGCATCTCAACCTGACGAATTGACTGATGCAGCGCCATCACGTTGATATCAGCCTCGGCCAGCGCAGTCACTGTACGTGCCAGAATACCTTTTACCTTCATATGAGAACCGATGGCAGAGACAATCGCCAGGTTGTGCAGGCGAATCTGGCCTTCCGGATACATCTCTTCCATCAGGCGTGCAGCGCGATTCACCATCTTGCGCGAACCCGCCACGTAGTAGGTGATACTGTTGGCGTCAGCGTCTTTATTCACCACATAGAGTTTCAGACGGGCCAGCAATTTGGAGATTTCGATATCATATTTGGCATCACCCAGCATCTCCTGATCAAAGATCTCAATGCCGAAAACATCCTTGCGGCCGGCAATGATCTCAACGCGTGGCGTAACACTGTGGTAGTCCTGCGTGATGGTGGTACCTTCATGCTCAGGCTCAAACGCATTTTTAATGCGCAGCACCACACCCTGACGGCGCAGACCTTTGGCTGCTTTTGGATGAATCGCTTCCATGCCCAGATTGGAGAGCTGATCGGCAACGTCATAGTTGGTCGCGCCAATGGTAACAACATTGTCAGAGCCCACCAGCATCGGATCGGCCGAACTCAGGTGATACTCCTTGTGGATAATCGCTTCAGCCGCACCGGTCACAGTGGCAATCATGCTGAAGGTCATTTCACTGTAACCACGGTCAAAGGACTTCATCAGACCTTCGGCACAATGGGTGTAACCGGTGGCAATCACCAGCTCTGAACTGATATCTACATCTGCAAAGTTTTTAGCGATCATCTCTTCAAACGGCAATGGCTGTTCCATGTGCCATCCGGTCAGATCAACAAAACGGGCATTAATGCCGGCCTTGCGCAGCGCCAGTACAGAGTTGTAAGCACTGTGTGCTTCACCGATGGATGCCAGCATTTCGCGCACCTTCATCAGGTGCTCTTCCAACTGGAAGTGGCCATAGGTACAGAGGTGCTGCAGGCTCTTCATACAGTCGCGTACATCATTCAAGCGCTGGATGATAAAGCTGTCTGCTGCATTGCGTTCAAACTCAGCATCCGGAAACAGTTCCGCATTGATCTCTTCCATGCGCACCTGAACTTTGTTCAGTTCTTCTGCCCAGGCCTCTTCGCTTTCAGCGTTGGCGAAACGGGCGTAGACCCCGGGTTCACCCGATTTTTTATGCTCAAGAAGATTGTTGGTAATACCACTGTAGGCTGACACCACAAAAATTCGGTTGTACAGCTCTTCAGGCGTTTGACGTTTGCCCACCAGAATGGTGTTCATCAACTCTTCGAAGCGGCTCATAGAGGTGCCGCCAATCTTCTCAACTGTATGCATCAGTTTTCGCAACCAGACTTGTTCGCAGGATGAAAATTTGGCTGGCAATTCTAGCGCAATGTGACGAAATTGTGAGCAAAAAGTTACGCTTTTCAGCACTAAAACTGCAATAAAAAAGCCCCCGGATTGAAAATCACGGGGGCTTGTTGTTTTTCAGGTCTGCGATCAGGTAAACATGCCTTTAAACATGAAAAAGAAGATGATCGCCAGACCGGCACCCGCGGGCAGTGTCACAATCCAGGAGATAAAGATTGTACCGACGATTCGCAGGTTCAGAGCCGCAATACCCCGCGCCATACCCACACCCAGCACCGCACCAACAAGCGTATGCGTGGTGGAGATCGGCAGACCGGTACCGGACGCTACCACCACGGTCGCTGCTGCAGCCAAAGTCGCTGCAAAACCACGACTGGGAGTCAGTTCAGTAATGTTACTGCCTACCGTGGCAATAACCTTATGACCATACATCACCAGACCCGCCACAATGCCCGCACCACCCAACAGCAGGATCCAGGAAGGCATTGCGCTTTTCTGCACGACTTCGCCACCCGCGCTGACAACACCCACCACGGCAGCAATCGGGCCTACCGCGTTCGCCACATCATTGGAACCATGGGCAAATGCCATGGCACAGGCGGTGAACATCATCAGAATGCCGAACAGTTTTTCCACACTGGCATAGTGGTAATCGCGGTCCGCTTCAGGATCAGGCGTAATGCGGCGCTGCATCTGGATGCCAATCACCATCACCACAATGCCGATACCGATTGAAGCCAGCGCGCTTTCACCCCAGCTCAGATGCAGGCCAACGTGTTTGAGGCCTTTGGTGAAAGTCACCATCGCCACGATGAAACCCACCAGGAAGATATAACCCGGAATATACTTTTTAGCGTTGGCAAAAGGGTTATCCGTATCCATGATCAGGCGTTGCACACTCCTGAAGATGAAAAAGGCGATCACCCCTGCCGTCACCGGCGAGACAACCCAGCTGGCGACGATTTTACTGACCTTGTTCCAATGCACGGCATCCGCAGATATACCTACAGCTGCGAAGCCCACAATCGCACCCACAATGGAATGGGTGGTGGAAACAGGCCAACCAAAGTGTGTTGCTATCAGCAGCCACAGGCCGGCCGCCAGCAGAGAAGCCATCATGCCGAAGACCAGCAGTTCTGGTGTTCCGGAGAGAATTTCAGGATCAATGATGCCTTTTCGAATGGTTGCCGTTACAGCGCCACCGGCAAGATAAGCACCGGCAAATTCGAAGATGATGGCAATAATAATTGCCTGTTTCAGCGTCAGGGCCTTGGATCCCACAGAAGTGCCCATGGCGTTTGCCACGTCGTTGGCGCCCACACCCCAGGCCATGAAAAATCCAAAAACACAGGCTAGGATGACGATGATATGGCCATACTGAGCGATGATTTCCATTGTCTGTACCCCTTAGCTTATCGAGCGAGCAGCAGCTGTAAACGACTGCCAACCTGTTGTGCACGGTCAGCCAGATCACCGATCTGACTGATGATCTGATAGAGGAACATCACCTCTACCGGATCCAGGGTTTTTTCAATAGCAAACAAGTTTGACCGCACCTGGCGTTCACACTTGTCTGTTTCATGCTCGAGCTTGTCCAGTTCATCCAGTAAACGTTCAACCGCATTGATCTCATGGCCACCAAAACCACTGTTGATCAATTCATCCAGCTCGTTCAGAGCGACCAGCGCCTGCTCTGAAGTACTGAGTGCCGCGCGGACAAACAGACGCATACCGTCCTGCAGGCTGGCAGGCACCTTCATCTGGCGGCCCAGCATCAGGCCGGCTATATCCTTGGCCCGGTTGGCAATCTTGTCCTGCATGCGAACGATATCCAGCAGATCCGTACGCGGTACTGGCAGAAATATGCTCTTGGGCAGATGCTGACGAATTTTTTTCTTCATCGCATCGGCCTGACCTTCCAGTTCAGCAATTTTTTGCTGAATCTCTGCAGCCTGTTCCCAGTTTTCCGCAATCACCGCTTCAAAGAAGGGCACCAACTCAGCCGCACACTCCTGCGCCTTGTGGATATGATCCTGCATCGGCTTAAAGGGTGATTTGGCAAACATCTGGAGGAATGGGTTATTGGTCGGCACCATAACACTCACCTTTGTTTTTACTTGGCTAATTTAAGTTGGGGCGAATTATGACGGAATTATTAAGGAAATTAACCCTGAAGCTGAGATAAATAATGATTTTTTGACCAAGTTGGTTGGCTGAGTACACTCCATATTCAACCCGTCTGCTCTCTAATTGATTGTTATTGATAATGTTTTATTGGCAAGTCGACGACGCCCGAACGTCACCTGAGCAGACGAACGTTTTCAAAGAAGCTGGGATGTAGAGGGTGCTCTGCTTGCATCAATCAGTCATAACGACGCAAAAAAGTGACCAGATCTGCATAGCTGTTGTTGATAAATCGCAGTGGCATGGCTAACCCGGCAAGAATTGAGACGTGGGCAACATCATCATAGAGTTTTGTTTCAACCTCTCCCCCAGCCTGCTGCAGGACATCAGCAAAGTGCCGGGTATGAAACGGTTTTACCCGATCATCTTTTAAGCCGTGCAGCAACAACACAGGCGGCATAGCGGTGCCGACCTGACGCACCGGATTAACCTCATCGGGGGAGAAACCCTCGAATACCGGCACCACTTCGGGATCCTGCATCGGTAAGTCATAAGGCCCGGCGAGACCGACCAAGCCTGCCACCTGCACCTCCGGCAGACTCCGCTGGAGATATGCCTGATCCGTCATCAGCAGTGCAGCCGTGTGTGCGCCGGATGAATGTCCCATCAGAATTACTCTGTTTTGGGCACGTTTCAGCAACTCCGGCCGGCGTTGATTCACTGAGCTCAAGGCACTGACGACATCTTCAACAAAGGCCGGGAATTTCACCTCAGGATAAACCCGGTATTCCGGAATGATTACGACATAACCCAGCTGGGTCAGCGCCTGTGCTACAAACTTATACTCAGCTTTACCACTGGTCCGCCAGGCGCCGCCATGAATAAACACAACCACCGGTTTGCCGCTCTGCACAGTCTTACGCGGTTCATATATATCCACGGCCTGACGCGGATGCTCACCATAGGATTGTGTGATGAGCCGGTAATCGGTGTCAGAGATAACACTGTTCAGAAGGCGACTGGGAGAACTGCAGGCATACAACACCAGACCTGGTACAGCAACGACCAACACGATAAGCAGGGTTTTAACCACCGAAAAATAACCTTTTCTTTGTGTTTCATATAGATACGGTTTTCAGCACAAGGCAGATCAGCCCGACAATCCCTAAGAGGGATCTTTTTAAGCCGGGCCGCGGTCTGTTATTATTGGCAGCTTGCTGAATCAGGTAAATCAGCCTGAGCCACCCTATCCAATCGCCCATCGGACACTGATCAATGAGTAAATTCTGGAGTGATGCCATCCGTAATCTGGAACCCTATGTTCCCGGTGAACAACCCAAGCAGGGCGGCATTACTAAACTCAATACCAATGAAAATCCATTTCCACCCTCACCTGCGGTGAATCAGGTGTTGCATGATTTTCAGGTTGATCGGTTACGGCTCTACCCTGACCCGGATTGTAGCCGACTGAAACAGTCTCTGGCGGACCACTTTGCACTTAACGTCGATCAGGTGTTTGTCGGCAATGGCTCTGACGAAGTGCTGGCGCATACCTTTATGGCTTTTTTCCGTCAGCCCCTGCCGCTGTTGATGCCCCAGTTCACCTACAGTTTTTATCAGGTTTACTGCGATCTCTACGGTATTGATGCGCGGTTAATGCCTTTGGGCGACGGATTCAGCATCGATCTGGATACCTACCCCACCGAAAACGGTGGCGTGATTTTTGCGAACCCTAACGCGCCAACCAGCCGCGCATTAACACTTGCAGAGATTGAACCACTGCTGAAACGTAATACGGAATCAGTCGTAGTGGTGGATGAGGCCTATGTTGACTTTGGTGCCGAATCCGCCGTATCGCTGATCAACCAGTACCCTAACCTGCTGGTCATTCAAACCTTCTCTAAATCCCGCTCACTGGCGGGGATGCGCGTCGGTTACGCGTTAGGGCATCCTGAGCTGATTGCCGGGCTGGAGCGGGTCAAAAACAGTTTTAACTCCTACCCTCTGGATATGCTGGCGATTGAAACCGCCGTCGCCGCGCTGGAAGATACCGCCTATTTTGAGACAACGACTCAGCAGATTATCGATACCCGTGAGTGGACCATTGAGCAACTGAATCAGCTTGGCTTTGAAAGTTTGCCTTCCAAGACCAACTTCCTGTTTACACAACACCGGTCAGAACCCGCAGCCGACCTGATGCAGTTCCTGCGCAGCCAGAACATTCTGGTACGTTATTTCAGTAAACCCGGAATTGATAACTACCTGCGAATTACCATCGGTACTCAGGTTGAGATGCAACTGTTAGTTGAAGCCCTGAAAAAACATCCGGCTCTGGCATAAAAAAACGCTTCTGCTAAGCAGAAGCGTTTTAATCACACCCATTTCAAGGCGGGTCATTTGCTGTGTAACTGGATATTACCTTGGGTCATCCAGCCCACAAAACTGTCACTGCTATAGCCCGGCCAACTGACCACAAAACTATCAATGCCATCTTTGCCCGGTTCGCCGTTGTCACAGGTTTCAACGCTGACATCGACCGGGCTACCGTTCAGGTCTCCCACCGCATCAAACAGCGCACAGTTGTCCATAATCGTGACTGGGCCTTCGCTGTTAACGTGCAGCTTATAACCATTCAGGTGATCATTGTATTGCAGATGAATGCTGGATTTACCACCCCTTTTTCCGGCATTGAAACCAAAGGTGGCAAAGCCATGCTGATCACCAAGACGTCCACCCCCGGTGACAAACCCATCATCGATATTCACTTCACCGTCCGGATCACCGTCATCATTCACCTCGGTCAGTGTCAGATTTTGTTGGCAGGTGGCCGAAGAGATAATGATGTCGCCACCCACAATGCTACCCAGCAATGCACCCAGAAGATTATCCCTGTCCCGCAGCAGCTTCACATGAATCAGGTTGACAGTACCTTCACCGGGACCGGTAATGACCTGCTCATTCAGAATGACCTGCGCCAGATCCAGATTAATCACGGTGTTGGGTGCTGGCACAGCCGTGATGGCAATGCCACCCACCTGCAGATTGGCAAGCAATGAACCGGACATATCGATGCGCGCGCCATTTTCATCAAACGCACTGTCACACATCGCCAGCACAGCATCCGCGGTAATCAGACCTTCAAGAATATTCAGATCTTCAACCACGCTGTAACTGACCACGCCGCCTTTTTCCGGGCCCACACCGCCGATCACGGCCGATTCAAGTGTGGCGGAGTTGAGAATGTTGCTGAGAATAACCGATAAGGTGGTTTGGCTTTCAGCCGCATGTGTGTCGGTAGTCAACGCGACATAGGGCGTTTTGGCAATTTCGACGGTGGTCTTTAAGCCTAGTAAAGCGAGTAAATCCACCTGAGCCCAGGCACCATAAGCTTCTCCGGAAACCGTGCCACTCACCACCGTGGTTGTCGTGACAGTTCCACCACCATCACCTTTGCCACCTTTACCGCCACCGCCTTTGCCACCGCCGGTATCCGTTCCTCCACCTTTTCCGCCCTTGGCCGCAACTGCAACCGGCGCTACCAGCGCTAATACCAGCAGACATACCATCAAACCTATCACCCAGCCTTTGAACATGGCTGATGTTCTATTCCAGGTCAACATGATTCCTTCTCCATTTGCCGTGTTTCACGACAAGAGTCCTTGTTATTTAATCGATGTCCTTAAATCCATTCGGAATACAGCCACCGTTACTTACAGCCGGTTCAAGTGCATCGGTTTATAAGGGTGATGATTCACCCGAAAGTACAGGCGATGGTTCTCTGCAGGCAGGGCTAAACCGTAACTTGACTATAGCTGACAGGTAGCATTAGACGTTAATTTAATTAAAATTTAAATTATATTTTACGAACGCTTGTATGAGAGTTTCAGGCTATCAGGAGTAACCTTCTGACTTTGTTAATAAAATGGATGCATTTCAGACATGAATTTAGCCCTGACACGCCAGCTTACGTCGAACCCAGGCCACAACACGGCCCAATAACGGCAGCGTTTGCATCAGCCGGGAGCCATCCCAGTAGTCCTCATGTAATCTGATTTTTCCTGCCTCATTCACTTCAACCCGACTGACGCCCTGAATTGAAAACCAACCGGTGACAGAACTGGACGCCGAATAGGTCCAGTACAGGTAGCCCTGTTGTTGTTGCTCAATGACTGAGTGCACTTTAAACCCGACCTCATCCAGACGGGCATACATATCATCCATCAGGGCGATAAAGGCATCTCGGGTGTGCAGATGATTAAAGGGATCGGAAAACTGCAGATCATCAGCCAGATACTGTTCCAGATCGTTGAGCCGATCGGGACTGAGATTTTCCAACGCTGAAGCATAGTGCTGTAACCAGCCGGGTTGAGCCATCTGTTGAAACTCCGACATAACTTTCCAGAACTTCAGCTTACGGAAAAACCGCGGTAAAAGACCAGTTTTTAACAGATACGCGGTAACTGCTCGCCATTCAGGGTATCCAGAATACGGGTGCCGCCAAACCCGGTTTCGATAAATACCCGACCCACCGCATCTGCCTGTACCTCACCGATCATGGCAGCGTCCCTCCCCGCCGGGTGCGCCTGCATCGCTTTTAGAACCGATGCTGCAGCTTCTGCGGGGACCACGGCCACCAGCTTGCCTTCATTGGCAAAATGCAGCGGGTCGAGGCCCAGGATTTCACAGACACCACGCACCTCCGGGCGTAATGGGATCGCTGATTCCCAGAGCTTGACCGACACCTTTGACTGCTCAGCAAACTCATTCAGCACCGCCGCCAAGCCACCCCGCGTGGCATCCCGCATCGCATGTACCTCAGGACATACATGTAACAGACACTCAACCAGTTCATGCAGCGGCTGACAATCAGACTCCAGTTCAACATCCAGAGCCAGCTCGCCTCTGGCATTGAGGATGGTGGCACCATGGTCACCGATAAAACCGTTCACCAGAATTTTATCGCCGGGCCGACAGCCAGAGGCCTGCGGATTAATACCCGCTGGTATTACCCCCAGCCCACTGGTGTTAATAAACAACTTGTCGGCTTTCCCCCGAGGCACCACTTTCGTGTCTCCGGTCACAATCTGCATATTCGCGGCGTCAGCGGCCTGTTTCATGGAACACACAATACGTTTCAGTTGATCCAGTTCCAGACCCTCTTCAATGATCATGCTACAGGAGAGATATAAAGGCCGGGCACCGGACACGGCCAGGTCATTCAGGGTGCCATTCACCGCCAGTGTGCCAATATTGCCACCGGGAAACTCTATCGGATCGACCACATAGCTGTCAGTGGTAAATGCCAGGCGATCGCCGCATGACTGCAAGTCACTGAGGATAATCCGTGCCTGATCCTCAAGGCTGCTCAGCTGGAAATTATCAAAAATCTCAACAAAGACACCTTCAATCAGATCCCGCATCGCCCTGCCACCTGAGCCGTGGGCCAGTGTAATGGTGTCGGCTTTGAAACCGGTTTCAGGCTTATTCATGCGTTAACCTTCACCACCTGCGGTGGCAATCAGCTGCGGAGCACCGTATTTAAAATAAGCCGCACAGGCCCCCTCCGAAGAAACCATCAAGGCACCCATTGGCTTATCGGGTGTACAGGTTTTGCCAAACAATCTGCAATTCACAGGTTTTAGCTGGCCCTTCAGCACTTCACCGCACTGGCACTCGGCCGGATCAACGATCGACTGATTCGGCAGAGCAAACTCCCGCTCTGCATCAAACCGGGCAAAGCGCTCCCGGATACGGACACCAGAGTGATCAATGCTGCCTAACCCACGCCATTCAAAATGCTCCCGTAATTCAAACACCGCCTCAACCGCCCGCTGTGCCGGGTCATTTCCGGCACTGTTCACAATTCGGCGGTACTGGTTTTCAATCCTGGCCTCACCTCGGCTGATCTGCTGTAACACCATCAGTAATGACTGCAGCATGTCCAAGGGTTCAAAACCGGAGATCACCAGCGGGCGATTAAACTCACTGGCAATAAAATCATAGGGCGCTTCACCAATCACCATACTGACATGGCCCGGGCCGAGAAAACCATCAATCGACATATCGGGTTCTTCCAGCATCGCTCTGAGGGTTGGAATAATCGTGATGTGATTGGAAAACAGATAAAAATTACTCAGCCCTTCCTGCTCTGCCTGCAGCAGAGTCAGCGCTGTGCTGGGCATGGTGGTCTCGAACCCCAGCCCAAAAAACACCACGCGTTTAAGTGGGTTCTGTCGGGCCAGTTCCAGCGCATCCATGGGGGAATACACAATGCGGATATCACAACCTTCCGCTTTTGCCTGCAGCAGTGATTTTTTTGAACCCGGTACCCGCATTGCATCGCCAAAGGTCGCCAGAATCAGATCAGGCTGTTCGGCGATTGCAATACAGTCATCCACCCGCCCCATGGGTAACACACAGACCGGGCAACCCGGACCATGCACCAGTTCGATGTTAGGGGGTAATAACTGCTCAATACCGTAACGAAAGATCGCATGGGTATGGCCGCCGCACACTTCCATGATCTGCAGAGGCCGATTGGCCGGTCGGGAGATCTGCGCCGCCACGCGCGCGATCTGTTTCAGCAATGACTTTGCTAACGCCGGGTCGCGAAATTCATCGACATATTGCATTGCGGTTTCCTTCTGCTCGACAGGCGTCATCAACATCCACAATCATCATTGCAACGGCTGCAGCGCATCTTTCAGCTCATCCAGTTCAGCCAGTAACTGCAGCGTCTTGTTCGCCTCATCTTCGTCAATCAGACTCATGGCGAACCCCACATGTACCAGCACCCAGCTGCCCACCAGTGCAGATGGCTGAACCCCCTCCGTGATCACGCAGGTCAGATTTACCTGCCTGCGCACGCCTGACACAGCAATCAGCGCTGTATTTAACTGCGGATCAAGAATTTCGATAATCTGGCCGGGTACACCTAAACACATACAGGGATCACACACTCGGTTGAAAGATCAAACATGGCTGGCAACCCGTACTGAGTTCGTGTTCTCACTGCCTGTAACTCCCTTCTGGTTTTTCAATAACCAGTCTATCCATTGTTCCATCCCCTCTCCGGTTCGGGCCGAGAGTTGTAAAACCTCAATCTCAGGATGAATCCGCCGGGCGTATTCGATACATCGCTGCACGTCAAAATCCACATAGGGCAACAGGTCAGTTTTGTTCAGTATCATCAGGTCAGCGGCGTGAAACATGTCGGGATATTTCAGGGGTTTATCTTCCCCTTCGGTCACTGACAAAATCACCACCTTATGCCGTTCACCCAGATCAAACCCTGCCGGGCATACCAGATTGCCTACATTTTCGATAAACAGCATACCGTCCTGCAACGCAGGTAGCTGCTGCAACGCATGGCCAATCATATGTGCGTCCAGATGACAGCCCTTACCGGTATTGACCTGAACTGCAGGCACACCGGTTTGCCGAATACGCTCAGCATCATTGGTGGTTTGCTGATCACCCTCAATGACCGCGAGGTTGTGCTGGGAAGTTAGCTGTTTCAGGGTTTCGGTCAGGAGCGAGGTTTTACCGGAACCGGGGCTGGATACCATATTCAGCACAAACAGCTGACGCTGTGCAAACTCAGCCCGGTTTTTGTCAGCATACTGGTTATTCAAACCCAGAATATCCTGTTCAACCTGTACTCTGCGCACACCCTGCCTCAGCGGGGCATGCGCATGGGTGTGTGTGACCGCATCAGCTGTCTGGATCACAAAACCGACTGCTGGAGTGTGAACGGGGTCTTTATGATCAGCATCTTCATTAGCTACTGTCTGATGAGCACCACAGCCGCATACCGTGCACATTTATGCCACCTCCAATTCTTTGATGCGCATCTCTTCGCCACATACCACCTGTAGGGAGTAATCCTTGCAATGGGGACAGGGGGTATAGCGCTGCTGAATCTCAAGCCTGAGTCCGCATTGACGACAGACCGCTTTTCCCGGCAGATCAATGATGGTCAACTCGGCACCCGCCGCACATGAATGACCAATAATGGCGTTGAAACTGAAACGCAAAGCCTGTTTATCGATCATGGCAAGCGGACCAATTTCCAGCCACACCTGAGTCACCCGGTTGAACCCCTGCACTAAGGCCTGTTCTTCTATAACGTCCAGAACCCTTTGAGCAATCGACATTTCGTGCATCACTACCGATCCGCTAAGCAAGAAACCTGTCTTAACTATACACAAACCCCTGCAATGGGGAGGCATCCAGATCAAAAGAAGGGTTATTTATTGATTTGCCTGCCTATTCAGGTAACGCCTGAGCCACCGCCACCAGCGCCTGACCAAATGACAAACCGGCATCATTGGCGGGCAGCTTTTTGTGGATTAACACATCGTAGCCAAGCCCGACCAGTGCATCCTGCAGCGCAGACTGAACCAGCATGTTTTGCATCACCCCGCCGCTCAGGGCAATGGTCTTAAACGCAAACTGTTCCGCCAATTGTTGTGTCATGGCCATAAGCGCCATCACAAAACCACGATGAAATGCCCGGGCCATATCGGGGTAAGATCTCTCGCCAACCTGCAGATCATGGATGAGACAGCGCCACATCGGTGCCGGGTCGATAACACCTTCCTCCACTGAGAATGGATAAGGCAAAACATCGTCAGCTCCTTTGTGCGCGAGGCTTTCAAGCTCCATCGCCGCCTGACCTTCATAACTGATCTGTTCTGCATGACAGCCCAGCGCAGCCGCGACAGCATCAAATAAACGCCCTGCTGAAGAGGTTAGCGGGGTATTTAACTGCTGCTGCAACATCTTCTCAAACAGATCGCAGGACGGCTGCTTCAGCAGTGGAAACAGCTCAAATAAAACAGGCCAGATCTCAAGTGAAAATGCCTGTCGCAACTGGGCGTAAAGTAGCCGCCAGGGTTGGAGTATGGCCTGCGTTCCACCCAGCAGCGGGAAAGGTTTCAGATGCGCCACCCGATTAAACATCCGGTAATCGCCCAGTAAAAACTCGCCACCCCAAATCGAGCCATCAGAGCCGAAACCTGAACCGTCGAGACAGATGCCAAGCACCCGTTCTCCATCCATAGGGTAGGCATTTTCACCCAGACAGGCAGCCAGATGCGCATGATGGTGCTGCACACGCACCGATCGATCACCCTGCTGCGTCAACGTTTCTGCCAGCTTGCTGGAGTGGTATTCCGGGTGCAGATCACAAGCCAGCCGGTTCGTCTCAATGTGATAAAGCTGCCTGAAGTGATCGAGATTCTGTAAATAGCTCTCATAGCCCTGATGTGATCCCAGATCACCGAGATGCTGACTGATGATTGCATTACCGGCATGGACAAGGCAGAGGGTATTCTTGAGTTCTCCCCCCAGTGCTATCAGGTCCGGGGCACCCTCAAAACCGGGCGGCAAGGGCAGCGCCACCGGTGAATGACCCCGACCCAGCCGGATTGGATATCGCCCTCGTGGTGCCAAACGCACGACCGAATCATCCACTCGGGTAACAATCTCCCGGTTATGCATTAAAAACAGGTCGGCAATCTCTGACAACTGGGCTCTGGCTTCTGCATTGGTTATCGCCTGCGGCAGACCAACCCGATTACCGCTGGTCATCACCAGAGGCCGGTCGATCTGTTCAAACAGCAATTGATGAATCGGGCTGTAAGGCAGCATACAGCCCAGCTGATACTGGCCCGGTGCAATATTCGGCGCAATGGCCAGTGTCGGCTGCTCACAAGGCTCCAGCAACACCACCGGTGCCTGAACACTCTGCAGCGACTGCGCGGCCGTACCCTCCACCATTGCAAACTGTTTGAGAATCGTTAAATTCCTGACCATCAACGCGAACGGTTTGGCTGGCCGATGTTTTCTTTCACGCAGCAAGGCAACCGCCGATTCGTTGGTAGCATCACACACCAGATAGAAACCACCGACGCCTTTCAGCGCAATTATTCTGCCCGCTTCCAGAGCTGTTCTGAGCGACTGAAAAGGTTGATCAGCAGCAATCACATTGCCCCGGTTATCTTCCAACCAGACGCTTGGGCCACATTCCGGGCAGGAGATCCCCTGATCATGAAACCGGCGATTTTCCGGATCACGATACTCCACCTGACAGGTGCTGCAATTCTCAAACGGCTGCATGGATGTGGACGCCCTGTCATAGGGCAACTGATGAATGACGCTCAACCGGGGGCCACATTGAGTACAGGTAATAAAGGGGTAGCGGAAACGGCGGTTGGCAGGATCAAACAGTTCTGCAGTACACCCAGGGCAGATCGCCGCATCCGGCGGGCAGCCAGTGGTTATATGGGACTTTGCGGACGGCAGGATTGCAAAGCCATCAAACGGCTCAGCCTGAAGTAGCTGGATATCAATCTGCTGAATCTCTGCCAAAGACGGCAGCTCTGATTGCAGACGATGCAAAAAGTGCTGCAACAGCACAGGGTCAGCCTGAATCTGGAGATTAACCGCATCACCCTGATTAAAAACGCTGCCAGCAAGCCCCATATCATTGGCCAGATGCCAGATATAAGGTCTGAAACCTACGCCCTGAACGCGGCCGGAGATCCTGATCTCAAATCCATTGATCATTTGTGTCATGAAAAAACGCCTGAGCAGACACAGAAAGAAAGCTGAATACCTGAAGTCATCATAACGGCGATCAGGCAACGCCCACAATCACCCGTACCTCTTAGGGGCTTGATTGACTTTTGCTGACCCTGAGCTGAAATCAGTCTCATGACACCGGCGTCAGCGCTGATTTCTTGCGGAACTGGCGGGGGTCAATCTGTAGTTTTTTGATTCTGGATGCGAGGGTTGTCGGTTTAAGTGCCAGAATCTCTGCCGCCCCGCCAGCGCCGGAGATACGCCCGCCGCTTTGTTCCAGTGCCAGAATGATCGCCCGCCTGCCCTGCTCTCTGAGGTCGGTGGCGGTTGGAATCTGCTTGCCGGATGAGGTCACTGATGTCGGGTTACTGTCCGTGAGTGCACTGTCGAGATGCCCAAACCGCACCACATCCCCCTGACACAAAATCACCTGACGTTCGATCACGTTTTCCAGCTCTCGGATATTGCCGGGCCAGTGATACTGCTGCAGTTTTTCCAGTTCGGACAGCGGGATTTTCAACGCCATCTTATTGGCCCGGGTGCAGGCTTTCTGCAAAAAATGCTGCGTCAGCAGAGGTATGTCCTGCAATCGTTCCCGCAACGGCGGCGACACAATCGGAAATACATTCAGCCGGAAATAGAGATCCTCCCGAAACCGTCCCTCTTTTACCAGTTGCAGCAGATTTCGGTTGGTGGCGGTGATAATCCGCACATTCACATGGCGGGTGCGTGTTTCGCCCACCCGCTCAAACTGCTGTTCCTGCAGCACCCGCAACAGCTTACCCTGCAAGTGCAACGGGATCTCCCCCACCTCATCGAGAAACAGCGTGCCACCGTCGGCCAGCTCGAAACGGCCGGGCCGGTCTTTAATCGCCCCGGTAAACGCACCTTTAACATGACCAAAAAACTCACTCTCAAACAGCTCTTCAGGAATGGCTGCACAGTTCACCCTGATCAGCGCTCTGGACGAACGGGGGCTAAGCTCATGAATTGCCCTGGCCACTAGCTCTTTGCCTGTGCCGGATTCGCCATTGATTAACACCGTCGATGCTGTCGGTGCCACCAGTTGGATCTGCTCTAAAATCCGCTGTACTGGTTGGCTTTTACCAATAATCTGATGCTGGTTAAACTCAGACTTAATCTCTTCCTGCAGATAGGCCTTTTCCATCTCAAGCCGGTTTTTCAGGCTTTCCACCTCTTTCAGTGCTTCCAGCAAACGTCTTTGATCCGCTTTTTTCTGGGAGACATCCCGAAACACCACCACCGCGCCAACAATAAAACCGTTATCGGTCACCGGGGTACTGGTGTATTCAACATCAATCGGTGTGCCCTGCTTGGTCCAGAACACATCATCTTCAACGGTATGCACTGCACCGTCATGAAACGCGGCAAAGATCGGACATTGTTTGACACTGAAATGACTGCCATCAGAATGGGAATGATGCACCGTGGTATGCATATTCCGGCCCGCCAGTTCGGCGGCGGTATAACCCAGAATTCGTTCTGCTGCCGGATTCAGAAAGGTCGTGATGCCATTAACATCCACACCATAAATACCTTCACCCGCAGCATCGAGTAACAACTGATTTTCCCGTTCAAACTCCTGAAAAACACGGGACACCTGATTCCAGTGACCAATACCAGAGAGATAGTGCTGCTGGGCATCTGACTGCTCCCGCATGCGGGCCAGTTGTTCTGCCGGTTGCAGGCTCAGAAACAACAGCACTTCATCTCCGGCTTCAGTGCACCGCCCGGTGACCTCCACCCGTATTTCATCCTGTGCAGATTTGATCAACAGGTTATTACACCAGCCGCGTCCGTTTTCCAGCAGCTCCTGAGTAAACACCACCAGGTGTGGCAGACTGGGGGAAAATAGCTGACTGCAGGGCATCGCCAGCACCTGCAGGGTATCCATCTGCAATAACCGGCAAACCTCCTGATTGGCACCAACCACCTTGTTTTCCAGGGGATTGAGTACCAGCTGCGGGGTAGCAGCATAGTTGAAGTAACGATCCCAGCTCATCAAACGTCTCCATTGCACCTGCGTAATCTGCGCAACGATTGATCATTCAACAAACAGGCCAAAAATAACGAAATATCGTAAGAATGATTACGAAAAATCGTTAATAACGAAATTTCGTAATTTTATATCCGCATCAAGCTCACATATAACCAAATACAAAACAATAACTTATAAGAAAAAACAAACTTGGCCTCCCTTTTGCTCTATTAGACGTAACGGTCGGCAATGAAGCAGGCTTCGTCAGAATTCCATGCTCTGCCACCCGGAGGTTTAGATCTGAACTGCACCATTGCTGTGCAGCAAACCACGTAAAATGAGGAAGGTTGAGTCATGACGACGAAAAGTCTAGGAAATCCGTATGATGCACAAAGCACCCTCACCCATACCCGCGGCTGTGAGTGCACTGCATGTAAGGCCGAACACCAGTCTGCGACAGGTTTAAGCGACTACCAGCGACAGGCACTTCTCGAAAAACAGATCGAAACCCAGTCACAACAGCCACAGATTGCTACGGCTACCACAATGCCACGTTTTGACAGCGCCGAAGATATGCTGGACCGGGCAGTAGAAAGCGCCATTGTCCGCGGTGTATTCGGGCACAGTGATGCCAGCCGTCGTGATTTTATCAAGCTGGTGGGTGGCGGTACGCTGGCAGCCGTGCTTGGCAGCATGATTCCAATGGACAAGGTAAAAGCCGCCGTCAAAGACTCCATCGGCCCGCTGGAAAAATCCAAACTTAAAGTTGGCTTTGTACCGATTACCTGCGCCACTCCGATCATCATGGCCCAGCCGATGGGCTTCTATGCCAAATACGGCCTGGATGTGGATGTGATCAAAACTGCCGGCTGGGCAGTCGCACGTGACAAATCCCTGAACGGGGAATATGACGCTTCGCATATGCTCACCCCAATGCCTCTGGCCATGAGCATGGGTGCAGGCTCAACCGCAACACCTTATATCATGCCAGCAGTAGAGAACATTAACGGTCAGGCGATCGTTTTACATAATAAACATATCGACAAACGCGACCCGAAACAGTGGAAAGGTTTCAAGTTTGGCGTGCCTTTTGATTACTCCATGCACAACTTCCTGCTGCGCTACTACGTGGCAGAACACGGTCTGGACCCCGATAAAGATATTCAGATCCGAGTAGTACCACCACCAGAGATGGTTGCCAACCTGCGGGCCGGTAACCTGGACGGTTACCTGTCTCCGGATCCGTTCAACCAGCGTGCGGTGTATGAGAAGGTCGGCTTCCTGCATACCCTCACTAAAGATATCTGGGAAGGTCATCCCTGCTGTGCATTCGCCTGCAGCGAGAAGTTTGCCACCGAGATGCCAAACACCTATGCCGCGCTGTTCAAATCCATCGTCGATGCGACCCACTACTCTGCGAAAGCGGAAAACCGGGCCGAAATTGCCAAGGCGATTTCACCGAAAAACTACCTCAACCAGCCCGAGATTGTCGTGCGACAGGTGTTGACAGGGCGTTATGTGGATGGCCTGGAACAGAAAGTACACGATGTACCTGACCGCATCGACTTTGATCCCTTCCCATGGCACTCCATGGCGGTATGGATCCTGACCCAGATGAAACGCTGGGGTTATGTCGAAGGAAACATTGATTACAAAGGCATTGCCGAACGGGTGTATGTGGCAGCCGAAACCGGCAAGGTGATGAAAGAGCTGGGCTATGAACCGCCCAGCACCACCTACCAGAACTACACCATCATGGGTAAAGAGTTTGATCCCAGCAAACCCGAAGAATATATCCAGAGCTTCCCGATTCGGAGGTCTTGATGCTGAACACACTGAACGGACGCGCAATACTGCTCTCTATGGTTCTGCTGGCAATTTCGCTGGGCATCTGGGAGGCCCTGAATCAGCCGCCGGAAGCTTCGGCGGCGATGTCAGAGTTTGAAATGCTCATGGGTGGTGCCGATCAGGAGGCGCGGGTTCCCCCGCCCTCCCAGGTACTGGAACATGCATGGACCGAGCTGAGTAATCCTTTTTATGACGCCGGCCCAAATGACAAAGGGATCGGCATTCAGCTGGCGTATTCGATCTATCGGGTACTCACTGGCTACTTTGCCGCAGCGCTGGTCGCCATTCCACTGGGGTTTGTCATTGGCATGTCGCCACTGATGCACAAGGCGCTGACGCCGTTTATCCAGGTGTTGCGCCCCATCTCCCCCCTGGCCTGGATGCCACTGGCGCTGTTTATCATCAAGGACTCGGAGCAATCGGCAATCTTCGTGATTTTCATCTGTTCCATCTGGCCGATGTTGATTAACACCGCCTTTGGTGTCGCCAACGTGCGCAAGGACTGGATCAGAGTTGCGCAAACCCATGAGCTGGGTGCGCTGAAAACCGCCTGGAAAGTCATCCTGCCAGCCGCTGCACCCACTATTCTCACCGGGATGCGGATTTCTATCGGGATCGCCTGGCTGGTGATTGTGGCGGCAGAGATGCTGGTCGGCGGCACCGGGATTGGCTACTACGTCTGGAACGAGTGGAACAACCTGGATCTGAACAGTGTGATCTTCTCCATCCTGATGATTGGCATTGTCGGCATGCTGCTGGACATGGCACTGGCCACTGTCGCCAAACTTGTGCAGTACGAGGAGTAAACAATGAACAAACACTTTGTCAGCGTTGAAAACCTCAGCAAACGATTCCCCACCAAAAGCGAAGATCTGGTTGTCTTTGACGAGGTCAATATTGGGTTCGATAAGGGTGAGTTTGTCTGCATTATCGGCCATTCCGGTTGCGGCAAGTCCACCATCCTGAATGTGCTCGCCGGACTCGATACCCCTTCAGGCGGCGCGGTGATCATGGACGGAACTGAAGTCTCTGGCCCCAGCCTCGACCGGGGGGTGGTGTTCCAGAACTACAGTCTGCTGCCCTGGCTTACCACCCTGCAGAATGTGAGTTTTGGCGTGCAGGCACGCTGGCCCAAATGGGACAAAAAGAAAGTGGATGAACACAGCAAACACTTTCTTGAAATGGTGGGTCTCAGTGCCTCACTCAACAAAAAACCGGCTCAGTTGTCCGGCGGTATGCGCCAGCGCGTGAGTATTGCACGGGCCTTTGCCACCAGCCCTAAGCTGCTGTTGCTGGATGAACCCTTTGGTGCTCTGGATGCCCTGACCCGTGGTGTCATTCAGGACGAGTTGCTCAAAATCTGGAATGCCACTCAACAGACCGTTTTCATGATCACCCACGATGTGGATGAAGCCATTCTGTTAGCGGATCGCATTCTGCTGATGACCAACGGCCCCAACGCCCGTATCGCCGAGTCAGTCAAAGTCTCGATCCCACGGCCTCGGGATCGATCCGACATCATTGAGCACCCGGCCTACTACAAAATCCGTAACCACCTGGTGAATTTCCTGGTCAAGCGCTCCGGCGAAATGTCGGGTGCCGCCGCCCCCACAGGAAACACCCTGGAAGTTGACCCTGCCGAACCAGACGCGACAGCAGCGGCCACTTCAGTACCTATTAAAAAAGCTGCGGCTTATACCGCTTAAGGAGATGCATGATGGATAAGCTAACCATGACTGAAACCCTGATTAGCAAAAAAGTGGAGAAAGGCCTGACCTGGGAACAGATGGGCAAGGACCTGGGCATGTCCCCCGTCTGGCTGACCTCTGCCTGCCTGGGCATGAACAGCGCACCTGCAGAGAAAGCGGCTGCCATCGCTGAATATCTGGGGCTGGGTGCCGATGTGGTCACCGCCCTCGAAGCCTACCCCACCAAAATCTGGGATCAGGCGGTACCAACAGATCCTTTGATCTATCGTCTGTATGAAATTGTCGGCGTTTACGGCCCTACGCTGAAAGAGGTGATTCAGGAGAAATTTGGTGACGGCATCATGAGCGCCATCGACTTTTCCATGGAGATCGACAAGATCGAAGACCCTAAAGGTGATCGGGTGTTGCTAACCCTGAATGGCAAATTCCTGCCTTACAAATCCTGGTAAATAACCTGTTACAGCCGCCCCCTGCGGGCGGCTTATTGAGGGACCTGTTATGTCATCTGCTGCTGAATCCCGACCACCCTTCCCCCCCTTCACCGCTGAGACTGCTGCACAGAAAGTACAGGCTGCAGAAGATGCCTGGAATACCCGCGACCCTGAACGGGTCAGTCTGGCCTATACCCCGGATACGGTTTGGCGTAATCGCGCAGAATTTCTGATCGGACGGGATGAAGTGAAGGCCTTTTTGAAACGCAAGTGGGACAAAGAACTCAACTACAAGCTGAAAAAAGAGCTCTGGGCGTTTACCGCCAACCGTATCGCGGTCACCTTCAAATACGAGTGGCATGATGATTCAGGCCAGTGGTATCGCTCATATGGCAATGAACTGTGGGAGTTTGCCGACAACGGTCTGATGCAACGTAGGATTGCCAGTATCAACGACATGCCTATTCTGGCAGAGGCACGCGAGCTGTAACTGACAGAACAGATCAAAGGCAGTACTTCAGGAATCTACCGCTGCCAGAGCCAGTCGATCACGCCCTGTATCCTTGGCCTGAAACAGGGCTTTATCCGCCGCATCCAGTACAGATTTAAAATCCATTGAGGGTCCCTTGAAATTGACCAGGCCGATACTGACCGTCAGCCTCCCCCCTCTAGGCATAAATTCGGCCGACTCCTGCCTGACACTCAACAACAAACGCTCTGCAATCAATTGCGCCTGTTCAGGCAAGGTGCCGGGCAACAGAATAGCAAACTCCTCACCACCGATACGCCCCACCAGATCGGTGGAGCGCAGGTGTTTCTGAAACACCCTGGCCACCCGTGCCAGCGCCAGATCCCCGACAGCATGGCCATAACGATCATTCACCTGTTTGAAGTGGTCCACATCAATCATCATCACGGACACGGGTTCAACCAGTGGCCGGGAGCGCCAATAGGCCTCGGCTGAGGAGAAAAAATGTCTCCGATTCGAGAGATGGGTTAAAGGGTCCTGTTCGGCAGAAGCCTTTAGATCAGCTTCATGTCGCAGAAAGGACATCAGTGGTAACAACAATGCAGTCAGAGTAGTCAGAAAGATATGGCTGAGCAGGATATAGAACAGATTTTCGGGCAGCTCCACCGGATGGCCGTTGTCCCAGTTATTCACCAGCATTACCACCTCAACCGCCATCAGGCAGGCATGAAGCATAAACACCTGCTGCATTAAAAAACGCAGCCAGGGCATCGTCAGCAGATATTTATAGACCAGATAAGCACTGGTCATAAAACAGAGCATCACCACGCTGGCAGTCAGCACACCGGCACAGTATGAATGCTCATAAAACAGTAGCATCAGCAAAAGATAAGCAATGGCCAGCGTCAGAGCAAAACGTTCCTGGCCCCGGCTGACCTCAACCGCAAAAAAACGGAGTAGACCTAACACAAGAAACGCGGGTGCCAGCGCCAATAGCAGGTCTGCCACAAGCACACTGAGAACAATGGGGACATTCAACTCGCGAGAAGCTGCCAATGCACCACCCAATACAAAGACCAAGCAGGAGATTCCCCAGTAGGAGAAGCAGCCATGCTCTTTCCGCAACCGATACAGTATGAGCATGTATGCACACACCATAGAGTTCAGAGCCAAAGTAACCACAATAAGCGTGGGCAAATGCATCAAAACATCCTTTTAGGCAAGTCACCAGGCAGTGAAATTTAATCTTGCCATCACCCCACGCATAATCAAATGTTTATTTTTTAAACAACTGAATGAATTTTTTTATAAAAAAGAACAAACCGATGGACATAAACTTGAAAATAATTTTTCCCTTTCGAAATCAGATTGTTACTAAGCCCCTGTAGAAGAAGATAAATCCTCCCCCCTATCGGTCCAGATAAAAAAAGGCACCACCCTGAGGTGATGCCTGTTGTGTTGCAACAGCTAGTTAGGGCGCTTGCTGCTTGTCCGCGCCTTTCTTCGCATAGTCTGCAAAGGCCTTATCCTCATGGGCCTTTATCGATAGGATCAGAAAGATGCAGATCACTGCCACTAACGCTGCCAATAGGACTAACACTGCAGGTTGATCAGCAAATACGAAATACGCTGCAACCTCTTTCCAGTTTACAAATGAGGTTCCCATCACCGTTCTCCTCTCTTAAACGTTTGCCAATTTGTTTGGTACTTCACTCTGTACAGTCGCGGGCACGTTAGCCTCCGGATAAGGCTTGGACAGCAGCTCTACTTCGTCAATGCCGAGATCTTCTACTGCATCAGGCACACGCAGAACATTCAGTTTTTTCAGGGCATAAGAAACCAGATAACCCGGGACAAAACCGACAATTGCAATCAACACCGCCGACAGAGCCTGACCGGTAAACGAGATACTTGGCAGCCCTTCTGCATTTGGTGTACCTGCAGCAAAGACACCGACAAAGAGAAGGGAAAGAAAACCCGCAAAGCCATGTACTGAAACAGCACCAACCGCATCATCAATACCACGACGTTCCAAGAACTGAGCACATTTGACTGTGGCAATACCGGAGCCCACCGCCAACACAAACGCCAGCGCCGGGTCATACAGGTCCAACCCTGCCGCCACTGAGATAATGCCGACCAAACCACCTGACATCGCCCAAAATGGATCTCGGGTCGCAAAGTAACAACCCAGAATCCCACCGGCAAAGCCCATCAGTGTATTAAAAGCAAAAGCAGACAGGTTAGTGGGTGTGCCATAAATCGTGGTCCAACCCGTATCACCGGTATTAAAGATGATGCAACCACCTAGGAAGCCAAAGAAGCCGAAGATAATCATCATCAGACCAATCAAGGTCATCGGCAGACTGTGCGGTGCAATTGTCTGGGCAATGCCCTGGATAAACTTACCTTTACGTGCACCCAGATTGATGAGCACACCCAGGGTAAAGAAGCCAGCAACAGCATGGACTACACCCGCAGCACCAACATCATGGTATCCCAGTTTTGTTAGCAACCAGCCTTCCGGATGCCAGCCCCAGGAGGCCGCCAGAATCCAGATAACACTGCCAACCAGCACCGTCAAAATCAGGAATGCACTCACCCGAATCCGCTCTATCACCGCACCTGACAGGATAGAACCGGTCGTTGCCCCGAACAGAGCAAAGGCCGCCCAGAATACGCCCGTCCCCATCTCATCGAGCTTTGGTCCCATGCTCTGAGACCAGGGAAGAGCATCAGCAACAGACGACGGGATAATACCCGCCGGAAACGAAAGGTAGATCCACCAGCCGACGAGGTAAAATGCCGGAATAATCATTGCCAGTGCGAGGATATTCTTAATCCCTGCGGCTAATGCATTTTTACTGCGTGATGCCCCCATTTCGTAGGCCAGGAAACCGGCATGAATCATCAGCATCAGTGCCGTACACCACCAGTAGTACACCTCCATATTCATGGTCTGATGCATCTCTACCAGAGCCTGCTGCGCTTTCAGCGCAGCATCAAGACTTTCTAGACTTAACGTTTCAGTGCTCATATTACTTTCTCCTCCATACCCTGCTGGGTATTGATTAGATTTAACCAGCGATCGACCACAGCCTGCCCAAATGCCTGTTGTTGAGTTTGGTGACGGGGAAAGTCCTGATCAGCTTTCGCAATCAACGCATCAATCTGCGCCGGATCTTTGGACGGGTTACCAATTAACTCACGCCTGTTCCAGGTATCCACAATCTCTGGATTAATCTCAAAGTGACATTGAAAACCGTAAATATGGTGGCCCAGGCGATATACCTGATTCTGAATGGCATCTCCCGTCATCAGTAAGGTCGCACCCACCGGCAGTTCAAAGGTGTCACTGTGCAACTCAAACAGATGGATATTCTGCGGCAGGCCATGTAACAGTGGGTCTTGCAAGCCCTCTTTTGTCATCGATAATTTTGTGAAGCCATATTCCAGAAAACCCTGAGGTTTCACTGTGGCGTTAAACGCATAGGCAATAGCTTGAGAACCAAGACAAGACCCCAAAATCGGTTTGCGCTGGTCAGAAAATTTGTGAATCAATGCAGACAGCTCATCAAAATAGTCCTTTAAGCTCGGATCATGCACACTGACCTCACCCCCAAAGATGATCAACGCATCAAATCTATCCAGCACCTCTGGAAAGCGATCGCCCTTGCGGCGGTAAAACCATTCACAGGTGCCACCCCGTTCGGCGATAACTTCGCAGATCTGCCCGGATTCAACGGGACCATCCATGCCTCCGGCCATAATGGCTGCTATGTGCATCAGATCACCCCTCGCTGAATAAACTCATCCAGACCCGGGGTCCGATAGCCATCATCCCGGTAGGTAATCGGGAAATAGCTTTCATCAACCTCATTGGAACCAAAGCGTTTGTACTTGCCGTAAATAGGGCCATTGCCGATCTTCATAAGATCAGGATTGAACTCGATATCATGCTGAAAGAAGTGCGCAGCCAGTGCCTTGCGCGAGTTTTCAGTTTTATTAATTCTGGAACCGTGCCATAACCAGCCATCATGGAACGCTCCACCACCCGGAGGCACAACAACCGGCACCAGCTCAATTTCAAGATCATTCGCTTCAGCCCATTCCCGTACCTCTTTGAGGTCATCATCCGGGCCATGGAACTGCATAATCGGTTTAGCCTGGCCCCACTTATGGGAACCTTTTATGTACACCAGCGTGCCGCCTTCTGCGGTGGTCTGCCCCAAAGCAACCCAACAACTCACCAGAGCGGGTTTATCGATCCACAGGGAGTACATGCTGTCCTGATGGAAACCGATTGAACGACCTGCCGGGGGTTTCCATAACAGGTTATCAATCATCAACCGGGTGCCATCCCAACCCGCTAACTGAGCACAGGCACGTCCCAGGTTTTCCGACAGAATATGCCGCGCCACTGTCAGATCAGACTTCCAGGCATTACATATCTGTTTCGTGTACGGCGGATCACCCACGGGCAGGTTAACCTCATCCGGCTTCACCCCCGTTTCATAACTGCCGTCGAACACCGCTTCAAATTTTTCCAATATGTCAGCCGCGGCTTCAGGCTCAATAATTTTGTCGACGATGAGGAATCCATCTTCGTGATACTGCGCAATCTGTGCTGGAGTTAATTCAATCATGCTAACGAATCCTTATAGTCAGTCGGCCAATCAATAGAATGTGAGGTAGCGATTCACTTCCCAGTCGGAAACAACGTGGTGATATTCCGTCCACTCCTGGCGTTTAAGTCTGATAAAACTGGAAATTAAGCGTTGTCCCAGCGCATGCTCAAAGAAGGTGTCGTTCTCAAGCGCATCCAGAGCTTCACTGAGGTTTTTAGGCAGACAGGAGACATTCAGCTCCTCTAACTGGGCCTTGCTGAGATCATAGAAATTCACAGCATGAGCTTCAGGTGCTTCGAGATTACGAGCGATGCCATCCATACCTGCAGCGATCACCGCTGCCGTTGCCAGATAGGGATTCATGCTGCCATCACCAATTCGGATCTCGATCCGGCCATACGGAATACGCACCATCGCTGAACGGTTGTTATCCCCATAGGCGATAAACACAGGTGCCCAACTCGGGCTACCTGGGGTACCCAAAACCAGTCGTTTGTATGAATTTACAGAAGGGCAAAGCAGCGCGGTCAGTGCCGGTGCATGCTCAATAATGCCGGCAATAAACTGATAGGCCGTTTTGGATAAGCCCATCCCGCTCGGATCACTTGCATCATGGAAGATGTTGTTGTCCGCTTCATCCACAAGCGAACAGTGCATGTGCATGCCATTGCCTGTGGTGGTAGATGACAGTTTTGGCAGGAAGCTGCAGATCGCCCCCATGTTGTTGGCCACTTCCTTCGCGGCCATCTTGAAGAACTGAATATTGTCCGCTGACTTAAGCGCTTCATCGAAATCAAAATTCATCTCAAACTGACCATTCGCATCCTCATGATCAATTTGATAAACCTTCAGACCCACACAGGAGAGCGCCTCATACATTTGTTCCAGGAACTTGGCGTTGCGGGTAATGCCCTGATAATCGTAGGCGGGCTTGGCCAGCGTATCGGTTGAATCGAAGGGTACGACCTTACCGTTCTCATCCCGTTTGAGCAGATATAACTCCGGCTCCAGACCCGTCATAAAACGCAGGCCCTGCTCTTTCAGCTTCGCCGTTTGTGCTGCCAGCACATTACGCGGATCAAGCGGATAAGGGGTATCCGCGACCATACCGGTACCGCGAATGCATGCATATCCCGGCAACCAGGGCAGCAACGTCAACGTTTTTAAATCCGCCACCATAAGGTATTCAGGATCTTGTGGGGTCATATCAAAGCCAAGAATCGCTGCACCGGCAAAACCGGCACCCGATGTAGTCAGGCTTTTCAAACAATGAACGGGCGCCGCTTTACTTTTGATCCCACCGTGCAGATCAACAAACTGGGCAAGTATGTATTTGATTTTGTGGCGTTCTAAAAACAGGTGCGCCTCTTCCAGCGCATTCTCTTTTGGACAAACCCATATGGAGGGTTCAACAGACAGCATTTGAGTCATGGGTAGCATCCTCGTTTAGAGTAGATACCTACAGTGTCTCAAAGCAATGGATGGAACCGTTTGACCCCAGAACCCTATGTTTTGACAGTAGATGCCAAAACCGTGAAATTTTCCGTCACACAAGCATCACTGCATACGCCAGTCGCTGGGGCTGACATTTTTCCAACGCATAAAGGCGCGGGTAAACGCACTGATCTCTGAGTAACCAAGACGGTACGCCACCTCAGAAATACTCAGACGTTCATAAGAGAGATAGCAAGTGGCCAACTCCTCCCGAACCTCATCCACCAGACCCTTGAATGAGTGCTTTTCAGCCGATAACTGACGCTGAAGAGTCCGGGAAGAAAGGTTGAAACCTTTAGCCACTTGTTCAAGACACAGCTCACCATCTGGCAGCAGCTCAATGATTTCGCATTTGACCCGTTGTGCCAGGTTCATTTCCGGTTGTTTGATACCGGCCAATTCCAGCATGGAGCCCTGAGTGATACTGTTAAGCATCGGATTAGCATCCGGCATCACGGCATCCAGACAGGTGTCACGAAACAAAATGGCGTTACGCTCCTGGCGAAAACGCGTCTCACATTGAAACGCAGCGCGGTGCTGCACAGCATCGACCAGAGCCGGATGCTGAAAATGGACTTCCAACGGGGCCCATTGACTGCCCATCGCCCGACGTAACACATTGTTGAGCATACCCAGGGTTAATTCAGCATCCTGGCGGCGATCCATTATCTCGCCATCCAATAACCTGTATTCCAGATAACAAATACCATCAGCCCTATGCAGTTGCAGATAACTGTTTCTCTGAAAAACCAAAAAATGATCCTGCATACCCTGAATCGCCGACCTTAGATCAGCAGAAGTCGTGGCATGGAAGCCGAGCAAACCTAACCCTTCGGGCTGGAACTGCTCACCAAACCAAAGACCGAAATGCTCGTTTCCTGTCGCGCGGGCAGCTTCATGAATAGAATTGATATAGTTTTTAAGGGAAATATGCCGGTTCGGGTTTTTATATAAACCAGACTGCAGGCCTGATCGAGACAGTACTAAATTACTGCTGGCCCCCTGTGCTTCTATAAACTCTTCCAGTCCGATGGTGACGGACGCGAGCACGCCGGACGATGAGTTCTGACCAGGATAGTAGTGTGGATTGCTATGCATAGCCTCTCCCCCCGATTCACATTAAAAACAACTAAACTGATTAGTAAGCAAATACCTCGCCATCAGAAAAAATCTCTAAAGAAAACAATTTACAAGAAAAAATCAAACTGGAAAGTTTTAAGATTTTCGCCCTAAATTTGCACATTATTCGAACATTTGCTGTAACGCGATGCAGCATGTTCAACCGGTGAAATGTTGCAGCCCTGAAATACAGGAAGGTGACTGATTACGGGCAGGTTCCAGTCCAGATTCGAAGCTGTTTGGTCAACTGGATAGCGGATGGTAGGGCTGATATGAAGGGCAAGCGCTTGGTTTAGGAGAGGTATCCCGCCAAAAACAGCCTATTGCCTTTAGCGGCTGTTCGGACCAAGCCTTTGCTGCATTAGAAGCTCACGCTGTACAACTATCACGAGAAGCCACCCCGCATCATTCCCCCCAGCTAGCAAGCACCCTGAAGCTGGGGGAATTGATATATCTAGATGGTGGTGTCGCTGTAGACACACTCCTCCAGAGCATTCAGGCGCTGGCTAAGTCGAAGCGCATCCTGATCCTGCAAATTCAGATGGCCAACTTTCCGGCGTGGCCTGATTTGCTTGTTATAAACATGCAGCTGCAACTCACCACTGGCAGCAATGCTCGCAGGCGGCATCACCCCCAGGAGATTGAGCATACCGGCATTCTGCAACGGCTGGGTATTGCCCAGTCCCAGACCGCAAATAGCACGAAGATGGTTTTCAAACTGGGAGCAGACGCCAGCACCCTGGGTCCAGTGTCCACTGTTATGCACCCGTGGCGCCAATTCATTTACTACAAGCTGATCACCGACGACAAAACACTCTACCGTCAGAACACCAACGTAACCCCAGTGACCCAGTAGACGCTGCACAATCTGCTGCGCCTGCTGCTCAAGTGCGGGGGTCAGATTCGGTGCTGGCGCCTGAGAGCGGATCAGAATCCCGCTCTTATGCGCATTTTCAGTCACTGGATAACAGACTTGAGAACCATCCGCAGACTGCGCGGCAATGATCGACACTTCACGCTCAAACGACACCTTCGCCTCGACCACCATGGCGGGCCATGAATCCCGTTCCGCAAGCAGTGCGGAAAGTTGATCCGGGGTAGTTAGACGCCATTGATTCTGGCCATCATAACCCTCCTCACAGGATTTGATGAAAACCGGATAACCCAGATCGTCGACTGCGGCTTTCAGCGTTTCGGCAGAATCGGCCAGGCGGTACGGCGCGATAGGAATGCCCAGTTTTTCTAATGTCGCTTTCTCACGACCGCGATGCTGACAGACCTGAATGGCTTCTGGCTGCGGGTACACAGGGCAAGAGGGTTGTAACGAAACCAGCAGCGAAGTGTCCACCTGCTCTCTTTCAACGGTGATCAGATCCGGACAACCCAGTGCCTGATACAGTTCTGCACCTTCCAGGCCGTCCTGCCCGCGAACAACTGTACCCAACCCTTCCACACAATCGATATTTTCATCGGGATTAGCCAGAAATGAGAACCGTATTCCCATCGGCCAGCCAGCCAGGGCCATCATCCGAGCCAGTTGCCCGCAACCAATGATCGCAACGTGCATCAGGCTACCTCGTTCGGAACATTATCAGTTTGATTCGCCCGCCAGGTCTGTAAACGTTGTGAAAGATCACTGTTACCTAGCGCCAGCATCTGGGCAGCGATCAGCCCTGCGTTGTATGCACCCGCTTCACCAACCGCCTGACAGGCTACAGCAACCCCACGGGGCATCTGTACCATCGACATCAGACTGTCCATACCATTGAAATGTTTGCTCGGCACTGGCACTGCAACTACCGGAAGGTGGGTCATTGCCGCAGCCATCCCTGCCAAATGGGCAGAACCACCCGCGCCGGCAATAATCACTTCAATGCCCTTCTCGTGAGCCGTTGATGCAAACTCATACAGTCGCTGAGGTGTGCGATGGGCCGATACGACACGCGTTTCATATGCAATTTCAAGTTGATCAAGGACCGTAGTGGCAGCTTGCATCGTGGCCCAGTCAGACTGGGAGCCCATAATGATGCTGACGCGTGGCTGGTTCATTTATTTCTCCGTTTTAAATAGCTTAAGCCATGATATAGCTAATCAGTGCACTGTAGAGCGGTATACCCACCAGCACGTTGAATGGAAAGGTCACAGACAATGATGCCGTGATCGACAGGCTTTGATTGGCAGCGGGCATAGCGACGGCCATGGCTGCCGGTACTGCGATATAAGAAGCACTGCCACCGAGCGTAGCCAATAATATCATGCCTCCGGCTGAGAGACCCAGTAGTGCGGCCAGGAAGGCGCCCAGCGTAGCACCGATCAGGGGCATAATTACGCCAAAGCAGCTAATAAAGGATCCATACTCACGTAAGGAATTCATCCGGGAAGCCGCGACACGACCCATTTCCAGCAGAAACAGTGCCAGAACGCCGTGAAACAGGGTGCCAAAAAATGGCAATAACTTATCGGCGCCTGAACCGGCAATAAAACCGATCATCAAGGAACCGACCAACAGCAACACGCCCTGATTGAGAAAGATCTCACGCACGACCTCACGCCGGTCATTTGCGGTGTTATGACGTCTGGCAAGCCAAAGTCCCACCGCAATTGCCGGGATCTCCAGCAGCGCAACAAATAATGCGAAGTAAGGCTCATACGGAATTCCATTGGCCTCAAGCAATGCCAGCGCAACAGCAAACGTGGCAACGCTGACCGAGCCGTAATGAGCCGCCATCGATGCCGAATCGACTAGCGATAATCCGCCCACATGACGCAAAAGCGGGAACGCCAGAAACGGCAACAGGGCACCAAAAGCGATAATCGCGAGTGATTGCCATAACAGTGCCAGGCTCGCATAGCTGGACAGCGCAATGCCGCCCTTAAGACCAATTGCCACCAACAGAAACAGTGTCAGGCTCTGGTAAAGCCCTTTCGGCATTTTGATCGGCGCATTCAGCAACTGAGCCAGTGCGCCGAACAGGAAAAATGCGACAACAACATCAATCTGCATAATCGCTTCCTCAACCGTTACTGACCTGCATGCTGCTCTGGCCAGCGTTGATCAATCTGAGACTGACACTGCTGACCGTCAGCAGGGCTGAAACGGCCAATAAGCCCCAGCCTGGCAGGCTGTGTGCGAGTAAGGCCAGGCCAAGTACCACTAACAAAAAGATAATACTGATTTCGAATATCAGGGTTCTGTTCATCGTAGCCTCCTCTGAATCCCTCGATTGTGCGGCTGCAATAATGCGCTAAAATTTAAATAGAAAAAAATCGATTATTCTTATATTTTTAATAGACATTAATCTATGGAATATCGCCATGACTCGGGTCGGCACGCTGCGTCAATTTGAAATTTTGCTCGCGGTCTATCAGCAGGGGTCAATCACTGCGGCCTCACAAACCCTGCACCTGACTCAACCCACCGTATCAATGCAGCTGAAAAAGCTGTCCGATAGTGTGGGTGCTCCACTGTATGACACCATTGGCAAAAAGCTGGTATTCACCGAAGTCGGTTTGGCTCTTGTCGCCACTGCTCGTGAGGTGCTGGCCAGTATTGATCGCCTGGGCATGACGTTGGCCGATCTGCAGGGCATGAAAGCCGGTACATTAAAACTGGCGGTAGTCACGACAGCCAAGTACTTCATTCCCCACCTGCTGGGTAATTTTCTGCAGCATTACCCCAAGGTAGACGTCGACTTCAAAGTGGGTAACCGTCAACAGATCATCGAAAGTTTACATGCTGGCGAGCATGACTTTTATGTCTTCAGTCATCCACCAGAGGATCAGGAGCTTGCACTGCACCAGTTCGTACCAAACCCGCTGGTGGCGATTGCTCCTCAAGATCATCCGCTCGCCAATCAGGGAATTCTGTCTCTTGAACGCTTTGCCCAGGAACCTTTTCTTATGCGAGAACTGGGCTCTGGCACGCGGCATGCAATCGAGAGGCACCTGCAAAAGAGAGGCATTGCGCTCAATGTCAAAATGACCATTGAAAGTAATGAGGCAATCAAACATTCGGTTATGTCAGGCCTAGGGGTTTCAATCCTATCCCAACATACCCTCAGTTTTGGTGGCAGCCAGGGGCTGGTAGCCCTGCCTGTCAGTGAACTGCCAATCAACACACAGTGGTTTTTGGCTCGGTTGCCAAATAAACAACTCTCTGTGGTTGCTAACACCTTCCTTGACTATGTGGAACAGCAGGGACGCCGCCAACTGATTGCAGAGATGGCATCACAGAATGCCTAGGACTCAGTTAGCTTTTGGCCATGAGCTCGATGAAATAACCCTGCTTCGTTTAGTTATCGCTGGAATACCTGATGCAACGATGAATCTTCAAGTCGGAGCAGGTGCAGGGTTAAGGCCATACTGAAATTCTAAAAACCCTGTCTGGTCTGGGTACTTTTTTGCGAGTTTGCTGTTACCCGAAGACACTTTCAGCGAGATAGTTATCAATAAAGCACAACAAACACTTGAAAAATCTGGTCCGAACCCAGATTCAAAGAAAGCTGAGGCGGTATTTAAAGCTGGTGAGGCTGTATATGTTTGCCTTTAATAGCATTGGCAAATCGCCTCAAAGCAAACATTATCGAAATATACTGGTGCTACCAACGTTCGCCTGAACGATGATTACACAGAGAGAGATACATGAAGCCGATCCGTCAGATATCAGGCATTGAGCAAAGCGGTCTTTGGGAAAGAGTGTTTAACAACCGTCTGAATCCTATAGAATAAATCTTCCATCCTCTCAGCATCGGTGGTTCATTACTGATGTGATGTGGAAGATATACAGAAATCTGAAGTTATTAATTTTGGTCTCAGGATCAACTGACACCCTCTGCAAAGGATAGAGATGACCGCCCTTTTCTGGATCCCGTTACTGACGACTATTGGTGCATTTGTTCCGCTGTTCACCCGCGGTAAACCACGGTCACTCTGTGCTGCTATAACGGCATTTCTTCCCGCAGTTTCACTGTTGCTGCTATTGCTCCATGCCCCGGCAGTTTTTGAGGGTGAAACCCTGATCGAGCGGTTCCAGTGGGTGCCCTCAATCGGTCTTGAGATTGCTTTCCGGCTGGATGGTTATGCCCTGCTTTTCTCCCTGTTGATCCTCTGTATAGGTCTGCTGATCATTCTGTACGCCCGCTACTATCTGGCAGCACATGAGGATATGGGGCGCTTTTATGCCTACCTGGTGCTGTTTATGACTGCGATGCTGGGTATCGTGCTGTCAGAAAACCTGCTCCAGCTCTGGCTGTTCTGGGAGCTGACCAGTATCAGCTCTTTTCTGCTGATCAGCTTCTGGTCTCATAAGAGTGAAGCCCGCAAAGGCGCGCGTATGGCGCTTACCGTGACAGGCATGGGTGGACTGGCACTGCTTGCCGGTTTTGTGTTGATCGCTAAAACCATTGGCAGCTATGACTTAAGTGATGTGCTGGCCAATGCCGATCTCATCAAAGAATCCGGCAACTACACGACCATACTGCTGCTGATTCTGCTCGGCGCATTTACAAAATCGGCCCAGTTTCCTTTCCATTTCTGGCTGCCCCATGCCATGGCGGCCCCGACACCGGTCTCGGCCTATCTGCACTCAGCCACCATGGTTAAAGCAGGCATTTTTCTGCTTGGGCGCTTTTATCCGGCGCTGTCCGGTACTGAGCTCTGGTTCTATCTGGTGACATTTACCGGTCTGGCAACCTTACTGGTGGGTGCTTACATGGCACTGTTTAAGCACGACCTGAAAGGTTTGCTTGCCTATTCCACCATCAGTCACCTGGGCCTGATTGTGTTACTGCTTGGGTTGAATTCAGATCTGGCTGCTGTGGCGGCAATTTTCCATATTATCAACCATGCCACTTTCAAGGCTTCCCTGTTTATGGCGGCTGGCATTATCGACCATGAGACGGGCTCGCGGGATATGCGGCAGTTGAATGGTTTGTGGAAATACATGCCGCATACCGCATCCCTTGCCATCGTAGCTGCGTTGTCGATGGCCGGTGTGCCCCTGCTCAACGGCTTCATCTCGAAAGAGATGTTTTTTGCCGAGACCGTAGTACAGAACTCTCTTGGGGCACTTTCCTGGACGATTCCTGTACTGGCTACCGTGGGTGCGACCTTCTCGGTGGCCTACTCTCTGCGGTTTATTCACGATGTGTTCTTTAACGGTGAACCGCGCAACCTGCCAAAAACGCCTCATGAACCACCACGTTACATGAAGTTGCCTGTGGAGATTCTGGTCGCTCTCTGCCTTATTCTCGGCATTGCACCCGCCTGGGTTGTGTCTGGCCTGTTGACCTCCGCATCTGCCGGATTACTGCAGGGGGCGGTACCCGAGTTTAGTCTTTCACTCTGGCACGGACTGAATATGCCGCTGCTGATGAGTATTATCGCACTCTCAGCAGGGGCGTTTATCTACTATAACCGCGAGCGGCTGTTTGCCTTTCAGGCACAATTTCCGCCACGTGATGCCAAGCTTGAGTTTGAGCGCATTCTGCAGCAGTTAATTAACGGCTGTAATACCCTGTACGCCCGCCTGGAAACAGGATCTTTGCAGCACTACATTCTGCTGTTGCTGATGTTATCTGTGGTGGTAGCGGGATTGCCCCTGTTGTCGCTGACGGATACAACGGAGCAACAAGCTAATCTGCCGATTGATAACCTCACGTTGACCGGCGCTGTGCTGCTGACGCTGGCCTCTGTCGTGACTGTTGTGTGGCACCGAAGCCGGATGATTGCCCTGATCGGCGCATCGGTTGTTGGCTTGATAGTGTCTCTGTTGTTTGCCCGTTTTTCAGCACCGGATCTGGCTCTGACGCAACTGGCGGTAGAAGTCGTCACCGTGATATTGCTGATGCTGGCACTGTTCTTTTTGCCACAGAAGACCCCCAAAGAATCACCGCCGGCCCGGGTGGTCCGTGACATGGGCATCTCAGCTATTTTTGGTGGCCTAATGGCGACCATTGTTTACGCGATGATGACCCGGCCTCTGGAGAGCATTTCCGATTACTTTATTGCCAATGCCAAAACGGGCGGCGGCGGTACCAACATTGTTAACGTCATCCTGGTTGATTTCCGTGGTTTTGATACCTGGGGTGAAATAACCGTACTGGGTATCGCAGGGCTGGGTATTTATAAACTGATCCTGAGTATGCGGCTTTATATGCCATCAACAGATTCCAACGGACGTCCGTGGAACCCGGATGTGCACCCAGTCATGTTAAGTACCATCTCTCAGGCCTTACTGCCTCTGGCGTTGCTGGTTTCCGCGTATATCTTCCTGCGTGGGCATAACCTGCCGGGTGGTGGCTTTATCGCCGGCCTGGTGACTGCGGTAGCGATCATCCTGCAGTACATCGCCAATGGCGTGCAGTTTATGAAAGAACGTGCCGGCATAAACTATCAGGCGCTGATCGGCTCTGGGCTGTTGATTGCAACATTGACCGGTCTGGGAAGCTGGCTGTTTGGCCGTCCATTCCTGACTTCATGGTTTGATTACTTCTCTTGGCCGCTGGTGGGTAAATTCGAACTGGCCAGCGCCTTGCTATTTGACCTCGGCGTGTATCTGACTGTAATCGGTGCCACGCTGCTGATCCTGGCAAACCTCGGTAAGCTGACAACGCCTGAACGTGCTCAAATGGAGGAAGAACGCTAGTGGAAATGCTGGTTGCTTTTATTATTGGTGTGCTGACTACCTGCGGCGTGTTTCTGGTACTGCGTGGCAGGACTTTTCCCGTTGTGGTCGGGCTTACCTTGCTGGGTTATGCAGTCAACCTGTTTATTTTTGCTTCCGGGGGGCTGGTACTTGATGGCGCTGCCGTGCTTAAGCAGGGGCTGGAAATACCTGATCCCCTGCCACAGGCTCTGGTACTGACCGCTATCGTCATCGGTTTTGCCATGATTGCTTTTGCGGTGATTCTGGCGATGCGGGCCAGAGCAGATCTGGGTAATGATCATGTGGACGGCCAGCTACCTGAGCCACCTAAAAACCCACGTCGCACGGTGGTGGGTAAGCTATGAACCATTTACCCGCACTACCAATATTGCTGCCTATGCTGGCGGGCGTTTTGCTTCTGCTGCCACCGCTGACAACAACACTGGACCGCCAACGGCTGGGGTCGCTTATCTTAGCCGGCGTTAACGTGCTGGTAGCGATCCTTCTGCTGGTACAGAGCAATGAAGGGGGCTTTCATCTCTATGCCCTTGGAGACTGGCAGCCACCTTTTGGTATTGTTCTGTTGCTGGATCGGCTCTCTGCTTTACTGGTTTTTGTCACCGCTGTCCTGCTGTTTGCGGCACTTTTATACGCCAGTGCGGGAGAAGACCGGACCGGTCCCTATTTTTATCCCCTGATGATGTTTCAGGTGATGGGGATCAACGGTGCTTTTCTCACCGGTGATCTGTTTAACCTGTTTGTGTTCTTTGAAATTCTGCTCATCGCCTCGTACTCGCTGCTGATCCATGGTGGTGGCAAGCACAAAACCCAGGCATCGGTGCATTATGTGTTGCTCAACCTGGTGGGTTCTTCTGTTTTCCTGTTCGGTATTGCGATTCTTTACGGCGCGGTTGGTTCTCTGAATATGGCCGATATGGCCCTGCGGATTCGCGAGCTGGAGGGCACCAACCTCAGGCTGGCTGAAGTCGGTGGCATGTTGCTGATGGTCGTGTTTGGTCTTAAGGCGGCCATGCTGCCACTGCAGTTCTGGTTACCGAGAACCTACACGGTTGCGGTAGGCCCGGTTGCGGCTTTGTTCGCAATTATGACAAAAATCGGCGTCTACTCGATGATTCGGGTGCATGGCATGCTGTTCGGCGATGATGCCGGTGAGCTGGCTGGCATGATCCTGCCCTGGCTCTGGGCACTGGGGTTACTGACGCTGATTATTGGCGCGATTGGTGCGATATCCAGCCCCAGTCTGAAACGTACAACCGGCCATCTGGTGATTGTTTCTGTTGGGACGCTGCTGATTGCTTTGGCGGTCAATTCCGAGCAGTCAATTTCTGCCGCCGTCTATTACGCCGTACATTCCACATTTGCCGCCGCAGCCCTGTTTCTGATTGCTGATTTGATTGCAGAGCAGCGCGGTAAAACCTATGACCGGATCGTACGCTCCCGCGCATTAGCTCAGCCTGTGGCGATCGGCATTGCGTTTTTTATCGCGGCGCTTTCGCTAATCGGCATGCCGCCATTATCAGGCTTTATTGGCAAACTGATGGTGCTGGCATCGATGGAAAGCACTTCTCAGATGGGCTGGGGCTGGTCGGTACTGTTGCTTTCCAGCCTGGCGGCGTTGGTTGCTTTTTCACGCGCCGGGAGCACGCTGTTCTGGCGCACCTCGGGCGAGTCAACAGACCGAAAACCTGCAGAGCCCGCTAAGTTTGTTGCCATCTGGTTATTGCTGGCGGCGGCACCTTTGATGTCTTTGTTTGCAGGGCCGGTGGTCGATTTCAGCAATGCTACTGCCCTTCAGCTGTTTGATTTATCAAGCAATCCAGCGCTGTTATTACCGGGAAGCGGGGAATGAGCCGTATGAGTCTGACCTATTGGTTCCCAATGCCGATACACAGTATTGTTATTTTTGCTGTTTGGCTGTTACTGAATAACTCGGCGGTACCCGGGCATATTCTGCTGGCACTGTTGTTTGCCATCGCCATCCCAAAAATCTGTTATCCACTGCAATCTGATCAGCCGCGGGTGCATAAGCCGTTAAAAATTTTTCGTTACTTCAGCATCCTGATCTGGGATATCGTGATTGCCAACCTGCGTGTGGCACGGCTTATTATCAGCCCCAACGCCAAACTCCGGCCTGCGTTTATTGCAGTCCCTCTGGACATTGAGGGGGCGCTCCCAATTACGCTGCTGGCATCAACCATCTCGCTGACTCCCGGCACGGTAAGCGCCGACGTCAGCGAGGATCAACACTGGCTGTATGTGCATGTTCTGGATATGGATGATGAGCAGGCCCTGATCAAAGAGATCAAAACCCGTTATGAAGCGCCACTTATGGAGATATTCGAATGTTAACCAACGCACTCTATATCGCCTTTGGCCTGGTGGCACTCGCACTGGCGTTGAATATGGTAAGCATCCTGCGCGGTCCTAGCTTGCCTGATCGGATCCTCGGTCTGGATACCCTCTACATAAACAGCATCGCCCTTATCCTCCTCTACGGCATGCTTGAACTGACATCGATCCATTTCGAGGCTTCATTACTGATAGCCATGCTCGGCTTTGTCGGTACGGCTGCGCTTTGTAAATACCTGTTACGCGGAGACATCATAGAATGAACGGTATCTTAGAGATCATTCTTTCAGTACTGGTGCTGATCGGGGCGCTGCTGGTATTGCTGGGATCAATCGGGCTGGTCAAACTGCCGGATTTTTACACGCGCTTACATGCCCCCACTAAAGCGACGACCCTCGGCCTTGGATGCCTGTTAATCGCCTCTATGATTATCCATACTGCAGCGAACGGCTCACTGAGTGTGCATGAACTGCTGATTACGGTGTTTCTGTTCATCACCGCACCAATTACCGCCCACATGCTGGCAAAATCCGCCCTGCACCTTGAGCTCGATATTGCCAAAGGCACAACAAACCGCTGCCCGGAAGACGTGGTAAAGAAATCAGTGTAACCCGGGAAACCATGGCATTCGGCTCCCTGAATTCGGTGGGTAAAGATTAGATTGGAGTGAACTACCCTAGCGATCCTAGACAATCCTCGGTTATTCTTTGGACTACTCCCCCAGTGGTGTCACCATCAAATTATGGCTCGGCTGGCTGGGTCAGCTTGAATACAAACGCCAATTTGAGGTTGACGAAATCACCCACACAGGCAACCCTGCGGTGTTATCTATCACCGCCCGCAGTGCCGACTTCAAAGGCGACCTGAAGAAGAAGCGCGAACAAAGCTACCACCTGGTTAAACTCGGCGACCTGTTGACCACCCTGGCCAAGCGCAACAACCTGGTACCAGCCATCGAGCAACAACTGGCCGACAAGTTCATTGATCACCTGGACCAGACCAACGAGAGCGATCTGAATCTGATCACCCGCCTGGGCCAGCGTTACGGCGCCCTGCACTCAATCAAAGCCGGTCGGTTGCTGTTCAAACTGGCGGGCCGGGGCGATACCGTAGGCGGTAGCGAGATCCCCGCAGTCACCCTCAAGCGCAGCCATGGTGATAACCACACATTTACCCAGACCGACCGCGCGAAACCGACTACACCGGCGTTCAGGCAAACTGGAACCGCATCAGCGACGCAACACAGCAAAAGGTGATCATCGGCGACAGCACCCGCCTGAAAGTTCTGCGTGATACCCTGCCCACAGAAGCCGAAGCCAAAGCGGCAGCCGAGGCCGAATACCGCAAGCTGCAGCGCGGTGGATCCACCCTCAACGTCACCCTGGCCGAAGGTGATGCCCGCCTCTATCCGGAAACCCCCATCATCGCCAGCGGCTACAAGCCCGAGATCGATGCGATCGCCTGGGCACCAAACGTGTAGTGCACAGCCTGAACGACAATGGCTTTACCACCCGGGTCGAGTGTGAGGTGTTGGGGCCCTGACCCATATACACATCGTGTGTATGAAATTTGCCTTAATACACATCGTGTGTATAATGCAAAGGGTTAGCATCTTGTGTCAGGAGATCCGGATGAACTCTCGGGAGCTACTCAAGGTGCTTGAACTTGACGGTTGGTACATACATAAGGTCAAAGGGTCGCATCACCACCTGAAGCACCCGGATAAATTAGGTAAGGTCACGCTACCCCACCCTAAAAAAGATCTGCCAACCAAAACAGTAGATAGCATCTTAAAGCAGGCCGGGCTGAAATAAGCCCGGGCCTGCCCTTCTAGAGATGCCTACTGACAAATAGTTAATATAGAAAACATTTATTTTATGGAGAAAGGCAATGCTATACCCCGTAGTAATCCATCAGGATGGGGCAAGCGCTTTCGGTGTAACTGTGCCAGACCTGCCTGGTTGCTTTTCAGCGGGTGATACCCTTGAAGAAGCCATCAGCAATGTCAGAGAGGCCATCGATCTACATATGGAATGTATGGTCGAGGACGGGGAGACAATCCCACAGCCAAGCCATATGGAAGACTTGACCCAAATTGAAGAACTAAGTGGCGGAGTATGGATTCTTGTCGATATTGATATCACTAAATATCTAGGAGGAGTAGATAGACTCAATATCACCCTGCCACATTTGCTGGTAACTAAAATCGACAGAATGGTCGAAGGAAACAAACTTTACAAAAGTAGATCGCAATTTCTGGCCGAAGCATCAATGAGACTGCTGGCAGCCAGTCACTAACAAAAAGCCCCGGATTACCGGGGCTTTTTTTTGCACTGCATGTAGTAAGACAAGGAAGATCCTCTGTGCTACTATTGTTGTCAAAATCATGTATAAACATACAGCAAAACATTGTCGATGGATCAACAATCAATAAAAAATATACCTTTTCTGAAATGGGCTGGCGGGAAACGCTGGTTCACAGAATATACCAATGAGATGATCCCTCCTTTCTCAGGACGATACATTGAGCCCTTTCTGGGCAGTGGCGCCGTTTACTTCCACTTATCACCAGATAGAGCATTGTTGTCGGACTCGAATAAAGAGTTAATAGAGACTTATCAGGCAATAAAAGAGAGCTGGGAATCCGTTCAGGAAATACTTCAAATTCATCACAGTAAACACTGCAAAGAATATTACTACGCCATCAGGTCAAGTCAGCCCGGTTCTATCATAGAATCTGCAGCAAAGTTCATTTACCTTAATCGAACCTGTTGGAACGGCTTATATAGAGTTAACCTTAAAGGCGAATTTAATGTTCCTATAGGCACTAAAACAAATGTTCTGTTGTCCACGGACAACTTCGCAAATATATCCTCCATGCTGAAAACAGCAGAAATTAGAGTTTCTGACTTCGAAGACACAATAGAAACCGCAAAAGCAGATGACTTTATCTTTGTAGACCCACCATATACTGTCAAACACAACCATAATGGCTTCATAAAATACAACGAAAACTTATTCTCGTGGGATGATCAAGTAAGGTTAAAAGAGTCCATAGACAGAGCGACTGCACGAGGGGTTAAAGTATTAGTAACAAATGCAGCTCACGCATCGATAGAAGAGCTTTACCAAGATTATTCTCAACGACTGTTAAATAGAAACAACGTTTTATCTGGTAAAGCCCAATTTCGAGGAAAATACGAAGAGCTTATAATTCAGTGCTGGTAGTCACCAACCAGCACGCTCTTTGAGATCTCTATATAGCTGTCCTTCACCAGTTGAGCCTGGTTTATATTTATCAACTGTAAAATCATCATCAGGAATATTAATTCCATCAAAAAATTGCTTGAATCGATCCTCGGTAATCACAGTACCTATAGCGTCTTCTTGTAAGACAAAGTCTTTCAGAAGCCTCATTAACGCCATAAAACCATTTGTTTTACTCAGCATAAGAACCGGATCATCCCAAGCTTTTGGCCATCTTGATTTAACTGCCGAAAAATAATTCCAAATAATATCTGTTAAATCAAAATCCCTTTCATCGATCATAAAAGAACGAAATATTAACCGCTCCCTATCTCTCTCTTCTAGAACAGGAGTCTTACCTCGCAAATATATATCCCGATCCTTTTGTTCTTCTCTCGAAATGTATTTCATCAATGCCTTAACAAAAGCAGCCTGAGTAATACTTGAAGAATGGCTGTCTTTGACCGCAGTGCCAAGCCTTTTGATACGTTTATAAAATGGACTATCTTCTTCTTTATTCAGAACAACCGCTATATTGTGGCAAAGTTTTTGGGGACTACGAGATTTAGCCAAGTCGTATAAATCATATACCAAGCTTCTGTTAACCTTGGTTTGCGCCAAATTAACAGTAGAAAATATGTAGGCTTCAGAAGAGACATCTAAGTCAATAAAGATGCTGACATTTATATCAAAGTCATCACCCTTAAAACCATTTAAACCCTCTATGCGATGCTGTCCATCAATAACCTTAGCTATTTCTGAATAAGGAATATTATCACCATCATCTCCAAAGTATGGCGCTAATGTCATCATACCAGTGGATTCATCATAGTTAGCGCAAGCCGATGGAATAGACAAAATAACAGAGGTTGGAAAACTGGCATCTAGAGTATTGGTATAGTCAGCAATTTCATTAACACGTTTGCGGCTGAGTGGCCTTTGTATACCTAAATATCTTTCAAACCCTCTTTCTTCAGCCTCAATACGACGAACATCACTATAAGTAATATTTATTAAATCTTTACTAGAGATAGAACCAATATAAAATGGACCTATTGGTTGCCGAACCTCAAGACACTTAAAGCTAACAACTTCTTCTCCATTCAAAAGAGTCATATCTTTTGTACTCATGATTATGCTCCCCTATGGTTTTTATAACCGGAAGAGAAGTCTGCTTCGCTTTCTTTAAACTTACCGGCCGGATCAGCCATATAATTCTTATATGCCTGCGAAACAACCAACAAAGAAACAGAGATAACAAAAACAATAAAAGCAAATATCCTAGTATTATCAATATCATGCTCATTTACTAATGACATAGCATAAAACACAGCAGCTATTACCAAGATCACAAAAACAATCAGAAAATGAGATATTCTAGATGGAAACCTTTTATAATTCGGCTTATCTACCAACAAAACATATAGTACAGGAGAGAGCAATGATGAACTGTATAAAATAAGCTCACCTTTTTTTGTAAGCTCCAAAATACCACCCCAATAAAAACTTGGGCTTATATTCCCATCAACCGAGGCCAATACAAAAGCACCAACCCAAATAGGCATGGTTGAGATTATAATGGTAACCATCGTTTCTCTAACTGATTCAATAAAATCATCACTATTGATATCAGGCAGACCAGATATTATTGGTGTTTTCCTAACTAAATTGAGAAATTTCTCAATTATTGTTTTTTTAATTTCCATATATATTATTCTCATTTTAAATTTCCATATACAATCCATTAATATTTTAATTCTGCGCATGCGCATTTTTTGGCTCAGGTATAATTACTGACCTCACACCAAGTAGAATATATCTGATATCCATACCAAGACTGGCCAAAGCAGCAAAATCCACACCGCTCCATTCTGAAACAATATTCACCCTATCTTCTTCGGCATCAATGTATTGATCCAGACCGATAGACATACGGTTCGTCGATATAATCTGCTCGGCAGTTAACCCAAGGCGTTTTCGTTCTATGTTCAGTCTCAGATGTGCATGTCCATCATTCTGAGTATTGAATTGAGTGCCAGGCTTAGAGTGTTCACTTTCATATTTCGCAGCTATCGCTTCACAAACCTGCAGAATCACAGCCCGCTGTTCGACGGTTGTTCTGCGATAACTGCTGATCAACTCTGCTTCAGCCTCACTCAGATAGTCATCCATGAGTGAACCCGTTCGGATACCTTTGATCAGGTAACCAATATCAACTTCTAGACTAGCAATTGCTTGCAGATAATCAGTATCTGGCGCCCTTTTGCCGCTCTCATAGTTTGATTGCGCATTCCTTGCGACACCTCCTACAGCACCAAAATCCTCTTGGCTGTAACCCAAACGGATACGTTCACTTTTCAGTCTGGCGCCAAATCCACTCATACAGATACAGAATTGCCTTGGCATGCACTCAATCGAGTGCAAATATTTTAAATAGATTTAAACTAGTTTAAAGGATTTTAAAGCATGGCACGTAAAACCAACAGCACAATGCTGGGTGTAGTTCTCCCCACCAATGAGCGGAAACGTATTAAAGAAATTGCACAAACAGAACTTCGCTCTGAGTCAACCATGGCTCGCATCCTCATTAATGAGGCCCTTCAGGCCCGTCAGTTATCTGATTCAGAAAATACGCTAAACCAGCAAGCCTCCTGACACTACGCCTTAAACCAAGGGAAACGGACATGAGCAGACGCACACTGCCCAGCCACGGCGGCATTCATACCCCGCAAATGGCATGCTACCTGGCCGCACATGACTATCAGGATGGCGTACCGGCTCTGGCCGCCATATTGCAGGTAACGCCTGACACCCTGAACAAAAAACTCTCTCCCAAAAACACCAGCCACATCCTGTCCCTGCAGGATGCCATGCACATTCTCCGCATCACCCACGACACCCGCATTCTGGATGCCATCTGTGCCCAGGTCAGCGCTATCTGGGCCCGGCCAGAAGATGTTTCCGACTGTCCCGGTGATCTGGATCTGCTAAAGACCAGCAACGGGTTAATGGCCCGCGCCGTGGCCGTTATCGAAGAGCTGGAACTGGCCCTGGAAGATGGCGCAATCGATGCCGAGGAACGCGCCCGGCTTGACCAATGTTTTATGCGTCTGAGCCAAGAGGCCCACCACGTTTCGGAAACCGCACGCCGTTTCGAGGAAGAATAAATGTCAGGCAGCGTCTACAAAATCCGATGCCCACACTGCCGCCACGCCATACGTGTGCGCAACAGTGTCGAGCAGCACCCTTTACTCAGATCGATGTACCTCCAATGTACAAACGTCAACTGCGGTGCCACGTACCGTGCAGGCATGGAAATCACGCACCTTATGAGTCCGGCGGCAGACCCAAACCCAGCCATTGAACTGCCCATGGCTGATGCAGCCATCAGACGCGCAGCGGTAGAACGGGAAAACGCCAAACAGGTTGATATCGACGACATTCTTCAGGATGAGCTGGCAGTAGAATGAATCCCCAACTAAAACACGACATCACAGAAGCCCTGAAGCGTGACTATAAAGCCGTACAAAAGGGCCAGTACCTGAACCGGGTGGAATGCCCCAGCTGCCACAAGCGGGAAGCCTTCACCAGCACAGACAAACCCTGGGTCATTAAATGCGGGCGGTCCAATAAGTGCGGCGACAGCTGGCACGTTAAAGAGCTGTTCCCTGAATTTTTTGAAACCTGGACAGAACGCTATCAGCCAAAAACCGAGCAGGAGCGCAATGAAAACCCCACCGCAGTGGCGGATGGATACCTGCGCGACGGTCGCGGTTTTGATCTGATTAAAATCAGAGGCTGGTACACCCAGGAGTATTACCACGACCACGAACTGAACGAAGGCACCACCACCGTTCGTTTTAAGATGCCAAACGGTTTTAACGAACGATTCCTGGACAAACCTCAACGCTTTGGCAAACAAAAAAGCCGCACCGTAGGTGATTACAAAGGCCGCGCCTGGGTGCCGCCAGTATTCACCCTGCAGGATCTGGCCACCGCTGAGGAAATCTGGGTGGTCGAGGGCATCTTCGACGCAATCGCGCACTACCATGCTGGCAACATTGCCGTGTCTAACATCAGCAGCAGCAACTACCCGTCCCTACTTCTGCAGGAGATCCAGAAGCAATGCGCCCAGGGCAAACGCCCACGGATCATATGGGCGCAGGACAGCGACCGGGCAGGCCGCACCGCCATTCTCAAGTTCCGCGATCGCGCAGAACGTGACGGCTGGAAGTGCGGTGCTGCCCAGCCGCCATCCGAACAGTACGACTGGAACGACCTGCTGCAGCGCGACCAGCTCACCGACAAAGACATTGAAAAGTACCTGCACTATGGTGATCTGCTGCTGGCCAAAACCGCCAGTGCAAAAGCCCTGCTGATGTATAACCATCGGCCCAGCCGTGAATTCTGGTTTACCTATGAAGCCGGAATTTGGTGGTGGAAGCTGGACATGGACGCGTACGACAAAGAGGTACGCAGCTATGAGAAAGAGGGCGGCGAACCACTCACAGCCGAACAACGTGACCTGGCCCTCAAGTCCGCTGGCTGTGTCACCCAGATCTGTACCGCCCTGCCCCGACCGCTGTATTTCCAGGCCAATCAGAGAACCTGATTGGCTTTTTTGTGCCCCGCATCTGGGGTCGACATTCCCAAAGCATTCCCAAAACAGTTCCCAGGAATATTTCAGCAATGATATCTGAATTGTAACTTATTGATTTATCATCAAAAGTAAATGGCGGTCAGGGAGGGATTCGAACCCTCGATGCCTTTCGACATACACACTTTCCAGGCGTGCTCCTTCGGCCACTCGGACACCTGACCCTACCATGCGATCTGAGTTATCAGAGGCCTGGGAGGCCAACTCGTCAACGCGGCGCGAATTGTAACATACCGCCTTGCAAGGGCAAGATTTTTCAGCAAAAAAAAGCCCGGTAAGAACCGGGCAAGATAATACCTGGAAGGTATTTAGAAGATTGCTGTCATCAATCTGCCTGACGACGCAGGAATGCCGGAATATCCAGAAATTCCATATCATCAGTACCGGTACGCTGTAGCAATGGAGGCTCAACGTCCTGGGTCTTTTTCTCAACCAGAGGTTTGTTTTTCTGCTCTTCTGTACGGCGCATGACGGCGGGCAGCTCCATCTGGCTGAAATCGCCGGAGCGTGGTGCCGCAGTTGTGGCTCGCGTCGTACCGCCATTGACGGTCTTAAGCTCCTGCATCTGCGCACGTTCAAGGCCGGTGGCAACAACGGTTACGGTAATCGTGTCGGACAGCTCCGGATCGATTACGGTACCGACGACGATAGTGGCGTTCTCGGAAGCGTACTCCTCAACAATACTACCCACTTCCGAGAACTCGCCCAGGCTGAGATCAAGACCAGCAGTGATATTCACCAGAATGCCACTTGCCCCCTTCAGGTCTACATCTTCAAGCAATGGACTGTTAATCGCGGCGCGGGTGGCTTCTGCTGCCCTCTCCTCACCGCGGCCACTACCGCTACCCATCATCGCCATGCCCATTTCAGACATGACGGTTCTGACATCTGCAAAGTCGACGTTAATCATGCCGGGACGAATGATCAGATCGGCAATGCCCTGAACAGCGCCTTTAAGCACATCGTTTGCAGTGTTGAATGCATTCATCAGGCTGGTGTTTTTACCCAGCACTGGCAACAACTTTTCATTCGGGATAATAATCAGGGAATCGACGTTCTCTTTCAGTTCTTTGATGCCCTGCTCGGCAATTGAAAGACGCTTACGCCCCTCGAAACTGAAAGGTTTGGTTACAACAGCAACGGTCAGAATACCCAGCTCTTTTGCGACTTCAGCCACAATCGGCGCGGCACCAGTGCCGGTACCACCACCCATGCCTGCTGTGATGAATACCATGTCGGACCCTTCCAGCATCTGCGCGATGCGTTCGCGGTCTTCCTGCGCCGCCTGACGACCGACTTCAGGATTGGCACCGGCGCCAAGTCCCTTGGTCAATGCACCACCAAGCTGCAACACAGTGCGTGAAGCCATGTTATTAAGTGCCTGTGCATCTGTATTGGCGCAGATAAAATCCACCCCTTCCAGATCACAGCTCACCATATGCTGTACGGCGTTACCACCGCCCCCGCCAACACCGATAACTTTTATTACGGCGCTTTGAGGGATACTGTCTACCAACTCAAACATACCGATCTCCTTCCAGATTCCTTTGCGCTTTTATTCTTAAAGTGAGCGCTTATGGGCCTTTCTTTAAACGTTTAAAAATTACTCTGTATCCAGTGTTTAACCTTGTGCAGCATATTCACGCGCACCGGCAAATCGACCTCTACAGGGCCTGACACGGACTCACCACCCCGGTCCTGCTTGGCATATTGCAGCAGTCCCAGGCCAGTGGCATAAATCGGGTTACGCAGAATATCTTCCATCCCCCGCACGCCGTGCGGATTGGCCAGACGCACTGGCATGTGGAAGATCTCTTCTGCCAGCTCTACAGCACCTTCCATTTTTGAGGTACCACCTGTCAGGACAATGCCTGCCGCGATCAGATCTTCATAACCACTGCGACGCAGCTCCGCCTGTACCAGGCTGAACAGTTCTTCATAGCGAGGCTCAACCACCTCAGCCAGTGCCTGACGTGACAGGGTCCGGGCCGGACGGTCGCCTACACCGGGTACCTGAATGGTTTCATCGGCACGGGCCAGCTGCGCCAGGGCACAGGCGTATTTAATCTTGATCTCTTCCGCATGCTGAGTTGGCGTACGCAGCGCCATGGCGATGTCATTGGTGACCTGATCACCGGCAATCGGAATCACTGCGGTATGACGGATAGCACCACCGGTGAAGATGGAGATATCTGAGGTACCGCCCCCGATATCCACCATGCAGACACCCAGTTCTTTTTCATCATCGGTCAGCACGGAGTAGCTGGAGGCCAGTTGCTCCAGCACCACATGGTCTACTTCCAGACCACAGCGGCGAATACATTTTTCGATGTTCTGATGCGCATTCACGGAGGCGGTCACCAGATGCACCTTGGCTTCCAGACGCACACCGGACATGCCAAGTGGCTCTTTAATGCCTTCCTGACTATCGATCTCATATTCCTGCGGCAGGATATGCAGAATTTTCTGATCTGCCGGGATGGCCACGGCACGGGCCGCATCAATGACGCGGTCCAGATCATAATCGGACACTTCACGGTCACGTACAGCGACGATGCCGTGTGAGTTCAGGCTGCTGATATGGCTACCGGCAATGCCCACAGTAACCGAATGAATTTTGCAACCGGCCATCAGTTCAGCTTCTTCCACCGCACGCTGGATTGAACCGACGGTGGATTCAATATTCACCACCACGCCGCGTTTCATACCGTTGGAAGGGTGCGATCCAATGCCCACCAGCTCAATGCTGCCATCCGGGTTTACTTCCGCTACCAGACACACCACCTTGGAGGTGCCGATATCGAGAGCAACAATCATGTTCGAATGCATGGACATACTTTTTCGCCGAAATGATAAAACTTGCCTTCATTTTACTTAAAGATAAGCAGAAACCAAGGGGCAAGTTATGAATAATTCTGCACCAAAACCAGCCAAACTGGCTTTTTAAACACATACAAACCTTCCTAAATTATTAAGTCGGCAATATCAGCCACCTCTTTAATACTTTTCTTCATGATTTCAATAAGATAGAGACCTTCAAAATATAACAAAAACCAGCTTATCTATTATAAACAAACAGTTAAAACTGATATTTTATTTAGACAAAAAATCAATATTTAATTTTGATTTATACTAAAAAATCAAAATTAAATATTGAAATATCTTAAAAATATCAAAACTTGATTTTGACATTTAAAATAAAATCAATTTGTCATTTTGATTTTAGCAAGATGAAAAAACGTACATAAATTCACCAGCCGATAACCCCAAAAAGCTGAAATCGATTAAAAAACGTTCATATCGAAGGTTGGATTACGCGGCTCACGCAACATCTGAACAGACCTTTAGCGTTGTCATAAAGACTCAGACAGGTGGGATCAAAAAAGAGGTAACTGAGAGGCAATACTGATACGGTCCCGCCGCGATCTTATCCAGCCTATAGCACTTCAGGCCATACAAAAAACAGACTCTCAGATATTAAAGAGGGACGTAGAAATCACAGGAGGGGCTTTGTCAAACCACTTTAAACAGGCTCACCCCAGGAAAATTGAGGTGAGCACGTCAGCACTAATCATCGTTTTTTACTGATTAATCAGATTCTGAGTCTGTATCTGAGGCACTTTCTATCAGACTGGGCGCCAGTTTTTTCTTACCGTCTGCGCCAAGCTTCCTCAGCATATGCACCTGATTTATCAGGTTGCCACGGCCACTGCTCAGGCGTTTGTGGGCATCATCGTAGGCTTTCTGACTGCGACCCAGGTGTCTGCCAATCTCTTCCACAGATTCAACAAAGCCGACAAACTTATCATGCAGCTCGCCGCCACGGCGGGCGATCTCACGGGCATTCTGATTCTGATACTCATAGCGCCAGATATTATGAATGGTACGCAGGGTCACCATCAGGGTTGCCGGACTGACCAGCATGATATTGCGGTCAAAGGCTTCCCTGAACAGACTGGGTTCGCGCTCCAGCGCCAGCAGGAAAGCACCTTCCACCGGCACAAACATCAGCACAAAATCCAGTGTGCGGATCTCTTCCAGTGACTGATAGGCTTTTTCACTCAGACCTTTAATATGGCCACGCAGTGACTGAACATGCTCCCGCAACAGCCGTTCACGGACGGCCTCATCATCACTGGAACAATACTGCTCGTATGCCTTCAAAGAGACCTTGGCATCAATGATCACATCTTTATTATCCGGCAGACGGACAATGGCATCCGGCTGATAGCGGCGACTGTCTTCGGTGACTGAGACCTGCAATTCAAACTCATGCCCCTTGCGCAGGCCGGATTCTTCCAGCGCCCGCTCAAGCACCACTTCACCCCAGTTACCCTGCGTTTTGCTCTCCCCTTTCAGGGCATTGGTCAGGTTAATCGCATCCTGACTCATCTGCTGGTTCAGCTGTCTCAGGTTCTGGATCTGTTCAAACAGCGAACGGCGGTCCTTGGCTTCTTTGTCGTAGACATCCTCTACCCGGCGTTTAAAGTCCCCCAGCTGCTCGCGCAGGGGGTTCAGCAACTGCCCCATGTTTTCTTTGTTGCTTTCGGTAAAGCGCTGGGATTTTTCTTCAAAGATGCGGTTTGCCAGATTCTGAAATTCCTGCTTCAGCTGCTCCCGTGCCTGCTCCAGTGATTTCAGCTTATCGGCGCTGGCTTCACGTTCGGCGTTAAGGCGGGTCTCAAGCTCCGTAAAAAGTTCGTTGCGCTGAGCCAGTTCCGCCCTGACGGCTGTAAGTTGCTGCTCCAGTCCAGCCAGACGCTGTTCAGTCTTGGCCAGCTGTGTTTCCCGCTCCTGCTGGCGGGCCTCTATATCAGCATACGCCGCCTGTTTGTCTGCCAGCAGCTGCTGTAGCTGTTCAGCACGACTTTGTACCTTAAGCTGCTCGGATTCCAGCGCCTGTAGCTGAGCAATCCGCTCCTGCAGACGTGTCATCTGCAGTTCTGACTGATGCAACTGCGCCTGATACTGTTGTGCCTCTTCCTGTTTGGTTTGAGCTACACCCATCTGCCATTGTTTGCGCAGCAGGAATATTGCCACCAGCGCCGCCAAACCGCAGAGAATCAGGCCCGCGAAAAACGAGATCAGATCAAGCGCCATTCAGATCACCAGTAGTAATAAAGAACGGGCATCGCTGCGATAACCAGCGGTAGCATCAGCACCAGTGCTTTTAAGTCACCCAGCACACGCTGGATTACCAGCACATGCACTACCGGGAAAGAGATAAACATACAGATCAGCGGAATCCACCAGTCCAGTTTCAGGAATCCATAGGCCATGGCAAACAGCAGCGTGATCGCTGAAATATTACCCGCCATGATCACTGCGACCATGCCATTGCGAGTACTGGCAAAAGAGGGCTTCTGATCTTCAGGCAGTTTATTGATCGCTCCGGCACTGAGCGCAGCCGACATGGTGACCATTCCGGTGGCCAGAAAAATAATCAGCGGATCCACGTTATCTTCTCCAAACAAGATTGATTGCCGCATTGTATGTCAGGGGACTCCGTTACCCAACCGCTTATGCGTTCTTCTTTATAGACTCCGGTGAAGCGCATAACCTGCCCATAGCATCAGATACTGGTATAATCGCCGCCCGGCTTAACACAGCCCTGTTTACAATCTACATGAGAATCTGACGTGGAATTTCTGGTCAACGAAGCGGTTGAAGACTACGCCTTTCTCAGCACCACTCCAGAACCGGAACTGCTGCAGGAACTGATCGACGAAACCAACAAAAACATGGGCTGGCCGCAAAAGCTTTCGGGCCGACTGGTCGGGCGCACCCTGAAGTTTCTGGCGCAACTGCATCAGCCCAAAACGGTGCTGGAAATTGGTATGTTCACCGGTTATTCCGCCCTGTCGATTGCCGAAGGTATGCCGCAGGACGGCCGCATTATCTGCTGCGAAACCAACCCGCGTGCCATCGAGTTTGCCAAGACCTTTTTTGCCCGCAGCCCCTATGGCCACAAAATCGAAGTCATCTTTGGTCGCGCACTGGATACCCTGCAGACGCTGGATGAAGCGCTGGATTTCACGTTTATCGATGCCGACAAACGTAACTACCTGCACTATTACGAACAGGTTCTGGAAAAAACCCGTCCGGGCGGACTGATTGTGCTGGATAACATGCTCTGGTCCGGCAAGGTACTACAGCCGGAATCCGAGATTGACGATGTACTGGTCGAACTTAACCAGCGGATTGCAGCCGATCCACGGGTCGAAAATATATTCCTCACGGTACGTGACGGGATCAACGTGGTGAGAAAACTGCCCTGATGCCTTTTTTGATTCGCAACTACCGCAGTGAGCAACTGGAGCTGGTTAAGCTTTCAGCTCAGCAGACGCAGGCAGATCAGACCACCAATGACCTGCTGATCCCCTCAGCACACCACTTGCTACTCTGTTATGTGGATTGTGAAGAAGACAGCCCAATCTATGCTCAGCTGTGTGAAATACGGGATTACTGGCTCACTCATCTGTCAGAGGTCGGGCACAGCACCGAAGTGTATGGCCTGATTTACTGGCTGCTGCGCGACCTGGGCATTGATCATCGCGGCGAACCGCTTGAAGATACGGTTGAACGTCTGACCGAACTGGAGATCGAAGTGTCAGGCCCTGATAACCGGGACCTGATCTACTGCTTACAGGCGGCCGTGGAAAGGATTGACGAGTTAAGCCTGAACGAATAACCCCCGCACCGGCCAGACAGGAGGGATGAGTGCGCGTTCGACGAATCATCAGCCTCAGTCTGTTGCTTCTGCTGCTTGCAGTCGTTCCGCTGAGTTATCTGCTCTCGCCCATGCTGGGCCGCTATTTGATTGAGCAGTGGTTCCAGCAGCGCGGATTTACCGATGTTCAGTTCCAGATTAATCACCCGGGCTGGGGCCAACTCGACATTCCCGGCATATCGCTGGGTTACCAGACCCCCGACTTCAGCCTGAAGCTCGACACCGGCGCCATCCGAATCAGCTATGACCCCTATCGTTTACTACTCAGCCGACAGCTCACCTCCGTAGCACTGGATGAAGCATCGGTCACACTTAACCTCACGGATAATGCTACCCAGCCAGCCCCCGTGACGCTGGCACAGTTCAGCACCCTGCTTCCAGCTGTGTGGCTGCCGGAGCTACCCGCAGACCAGATCCGGCTGGACCAGTTGATGACTCAGGTCAGCGACACACAGGGACAACGCTGGCAGGGAACCCATCAGATCCGGCTGGACCCCGAACAGGCACAGGTAAACAGCCAAATTTCATCTGCACAACTACCCGAACTGACCAGCCACTTATCCGTCACGCCGGATAACCATTTTATCTGGCAGCTGGAACAGAACACTCAGCCCCTGACCCGTCTTGAGGGGCAGCTGACCGGCCCCAACGAATTACAGACTAGGCTCACGCTTCAGCTCGAACAATCCATGCCGCTGTTGAAGCGATTCCTGCCGGATCTCACCAACACAGCATCGGTTCAGGGGACCCTCAATAGTCAGGGTAGAATTCATCTGCCGGAAGTATTAGACCTGTCAGCAAACCCATTGAACGGCATTGAAACAGAGCAGCAATTTGAACTCAGCGTCCAGGTCAAACCTCAAACTGGCGAGCTAACCACTCAACTGTCGGGCAAGTTGCAGCTAAAACAGCAGAGAGTGCATCTTACACTGGCTGAAAACTCCAAACTGCAGCTCAACAACTGGCCCCTCGAGGGTTTAAGCCGTCCCCTCGGCCCTGTTTCTGTGGCATTACGCAAGACATTAGAGTTTCAGGCGCCACTCAATGCGGACCTGTTGGTTAAACAACTCTCCGTCAGTCCGGCCTCATTTAACCTGAGTTCGGTCAGTCTTGAGTTCAACGACCTCCACCTGACAACAACTTCAACTCAACTGGATCTGATCAAGATCGATCCTGCGACTGGTGCCTTTGAAGGTGTCCTGTCGCCGACTCTGGTCACCGTTAAAAACCGGACCCAGACCTTTCCGGCCGTAACCTTAAAAACCGAATTCGAGTCACTGAACAAAACGCTGCAGCAGCAATTTTCACTGAGCGCAGATCAACCCAGAACCCGGATAACCGGCAGTGCCAACACAGATCTGGACAGCATGAACAGTCAGATCCGCTGGCAGACAGCCCCAATCAATCTGCGCACACTGGCCACCGGCCTGAAACCCTGGCTGCCGCAAAACAGTTGGCCAAAATCCCTGGTGTTAAAACAGGGCACACTTCAGCATCAGGGCAGTGCAAACATTCGTAACAGCGCCTTGAGAGCAACCTTCAGCAACCGCATTTCCGATGCAGAGATAGAGTGGCAACAAAACCAGCTTTCAGGCCTCAACTGGACCTCTACGACCCACCTCAACCCGGATAACCGCTGGCATGATACAGGCGAGGTTAAGCTGGCCCGGTTTAAAAAGGGAGTAGAGCTGAATAACCTTGATCTGGCCTATCGTTATGAGGGCGGCCGTAACCAGGACAGCCTGCGGGTTGAAAAAGCAGCCGCTGATTTTCTGGCCGGACACCTGTCGCTGCAACCCTTTACTACCCGCTTGCAGGCACCTGATTTTGAAACACAGCTCAGGGTAAACAACATCAGTCTTGAGCAGTTATTAGCGCTGGAGCAACAACGTGGTCTATCCGGCAACGGTGTGCTGAATGGAACGGTACCTCTCACTTTCAGCGAAGGCGCCCTGACCATCGCGGGAGGCAAACTGGTGAGCGAGGCCCCAGGCGGCACCTTAAGATTCCAGCCGGATCAAAACGTCCTGGCTTACGCCGCAGCCAATAAAGGTTTATCCATGGCGCTGGAACTGCTGCAGAACTTCCACTACCAACAGTTGTCGGTAGATCTGAGTTATGCTGCCGATGGTAACGCGCTACTGAAAACACGCTTACAGGGGTTTAACCCGGACTGGTCGAATGGCCAGCCAATCGACTTTAATATCAACATTGAGGAAAACATCCTCCAGTTGATTCGGGCGCTGCAACTGGCAGAACAGCTGACCGAGCAGATAGAACAACACTACAGCCAGTAGGAATAAACGCATGAAACGCACAGCATGCATAACCATGATCGCCGGTGGCACGCTCCTGTTGAGCCTGGCCGGTTGCTCACCCCGGGTTGAAGTCGCGGTACCGAGCGAGCCGATCACGATCAACCTGAATGTCAAAATAGAGCATGAGATCCTGGTCAAGGTCGACCGTGAGATCGACACGCTCTTGAATAAAAACAGCGACCTGTTTTAAGGGAGGCACCTGATGAACCGACTGATTAAACCGTTTCTGGCGTCATTTCTGCTGATCATCAGTTGTTTGAGTATGCCAGCCTGGGCACTCTCGCTGGATGAAGCAAAAGCCGCCGGTCTGGTTGGCGAGCAGAGCAACGGCTATCTGGGTGTTGTGCAGTCAGGCTCAGCCGACGCTAAAGCACTGGTCAGTGACATTAACAGTAAACGTAAAGCTGCCTATATTGATGGTGCAAAAAGTGCCGGGGTTGAACTGCAGGTATTCGAAGTACGCATGGGACAACGGCTGCAACAACGCACCCCTGCCGGTGAATATATTCAGCAACCGGATGGTCGCTGGCTGAAAAAATAATGTGGCACAGATCAAGGATTGAATATGCCCCGTAACGGATCACCCGCCTACCGATGGCTCAACCTGCTGGGTTTATTACTCAGCGGGGGCGGCCTGGTTTACGCCATAGCCATTCTGGAACCGATGCTTTCCGGCAACAGCTGCCTGTTTTGCTCCTTAACCCGGGCGCTGCTGCTCTGCCTGAGCCTGATCTATTTGCTGGCACTGCTGCATAATCCGGCCAGTGCCGGTCAGCGTTTTTATGCCTTTATGGGTTTTGCCCTGATCAGCGCCGGCCTGTTTACGCTGGGCTATCATGGTTGGCTGCAGACAACTCAACCAGAATTAACCGACGCCCAGCGCCTCACCTGCCAGATGTCGCTGGAACAGCTGAGTCTCAAGGGCTCGCTGTTTGAACGGATACAAAGCTGGTTTGACCTTGCAACCCTGTGTCCAATGCCACGGCCGGAAGGGATAAACCTGTCTGTTAATGTGCAGGCCCTCATCGCATTCACACTTTTAATGCTGATCAATTTGAGAATCCTGCTGTTGCAACCACGCCGCGAAGGATATTTTGTATGACCAGTCGCCTGGGCTTAACACTGCTATGTGCCCTCCTGCTATCGGGCCTGTCGCTAAAGACCATGGCTCAGGATGCACCCTGGACGGTAAACCTGTATTTCGAAAATGATTTGTTCACAGAAACCGATCAGAACTACACCAATGGAGTGCGTATCTCGTGGGTATCGCCCAACGTTGAGGATTACCTGCACGACCCCCGTATCCCGACCTGGCTAAGAGGCGTTAACCGTTACCTGCCGTTGTTTGACCCCGAGCCGGTCAGCGATCAGCGAAAAGTGCAGCGCAATCTGGTGGTCAGTCTGGGTCAGCAGATCTACACCCCGCAGGACATCGACCGCTACACGGTGGACCCGAACGACCGCCCCTATGCCGGCTGGTTATACGGCGCCATCGCATACCATAGCCGCACCGCCCGCAAAATGAACACCGCTGAACTGAATCTGGGTATTGTCGGGCCTTGGGCGCTGGGTGAACAGGCGCAGGACACGATTCACCAACTGCGTGGGTTTGAAAAATTCAACGGCTGGGACAACCAGCTGAAGAATGAGCTGGGCATTCAACTGGTTTACGAACACAAAAACCGCTTCAGCAAAGGATACCTGCTGCCCTGGCTGGAGTATGACGCCATCGCCCACGCCGGTGCCAGTCTCGGCAATGTGGCGACCTATCTCAATGGCGGTGCCGAGTTTCGCATTGGCTGGAACCTGCCAGAGGACTTCGGCACTTCAGCCCTGCGCAGCGGCGGTGATAACAGCGCGCCTGGTCGCGGTGATGAACGTTATCAACGCGGCAGCCGCAATGAAAACCTGGGTCTGCACGCGTTTATCTCCACCGATGGCCGCTGGGTTTTACATGATATCTTTTTGGATGGAAATACCTTCCGGGACAGCCACTCCATCGACAAAGAACCTCTGGTGGGCGAAACCGCGATTGGTATCGCCGCCCTGTATCATGGCTGGAAAGTCTCCTTTGCCCGCATTCACCGCAGCCGGGAATTCAAAAAGCAGGATGAAGGCCATTCCTTTGGCTCGCTGAGTATCTCTTACAGCTTCTGAGTCAGCTCAAAACGTCAGCCTGAAATTCATCCACAGGCTGCGGCCGGGTTCCATCACCTGTATCGGATCAGACTCCAGCACCGAGTCCTTACTTTCATGCAGGCTGTAGGCCTTATCAAAGAGATTATCCATGCCCAGACTCAGCTGGCTATCCTGAGTCAGACTGTATTCCGCATGCAGATTCACCACACCATAGCCCGGTGTTTGCCTCACATCCTGCCCACCACAGACCGGATCCGAGCTGAGACAGACCTCTTTTTGCGCGGCGACCAGTTGCCATTCGCCCTGATAACGCCAGTCTCCCTGTCGAAAGCTCAGTTGCGTTGTCCAGGACAGCGGCGCGATACGCGACAACGCCTGACCGTTGTCACGGTTATTGCCACGTAACCAGGCCAACTGCGTATCAAGCTGCCAACCCTGACGGAACACCCAGTTTAGCTCAGCCTCTGCGCCATAGAGTTCAGCAGCAATATTACGGTAGTACTCGTTGTTCGCAGAACGGTATCTCAGGATGTAATCATCCACCCGGTTATACCAGCCACTCAGCTGCCAGTGGCTATTCGGCCCGCCGCGGGACAAGACCAGTTCCAGTTGGTGGTGTTTCTCCGGTTCCAGCTGCGGGTTACCGATCCAGTCCCCGCTCATCGTGTGTCTGGCCATATAACGTTCGGTAGCGTCCGCCGTGCGCACACTGCGTGACAGGGTTGTGTCCAGCTGATAATCCGAAGCAAAACGATGCTGCCAGGTTAAGAAACCGCCCAGATTGTCTTCTGCGCTATGTGTGTTGGTCTCACCATAAGCACTGTTATAGAGAGAGGCCGGGGTTGCCGCTCCCATTCCCATGCCATAGCTGCGGTCAACCTTGTCAGCATCTGCCCTCACATGGTCATAACGCAGACCCGCCTGCACTCTATTCTGGGTATCCAGTGCGCGGTCTCCTTCAAGAAAAATACCCTGCTGCTCAATCACCACCCCCGGCCACTGGCTAAACGCAGGCATCCCGCTCATCAACATATAAGCCAATGCATCGCGCTCATTCTTTTGCAGATCAACACCAAATTGCCACGCCGTCTGCCACAGATCAGCCGTCACTAGCAGCCGACCCCCTGTGGTATCCGAGGTAGAGGGGCTGCTCATCAGGGTATTTTCCATCAGGTGAACGACATCTGAGCGATAGAGATCAAATCTCGCGGTTTTTAACACAGCCGAGTGAAAATCATGTTCCAGACGAACACGACTGTTTTTGGCATCCGCATAGGGACTGTCCATCTGGGCGCCCGGAAAATCGATATCCTCTTCATCCACACGTTCATGGCTGATTTGCAGTCGGGTATTGTCACCCAGCTTAATACCCGCCATCAGGGTATTGGAGGCACTTTGCCAGCCAGCGGCAACAGACTCGCCATGGCCATCTTCATAATCCTGCGCTTCACCGGCGTGAGTGATAAAACGCAGATAACCCCTATCCGAACCCGCCGCCAGATCAGCCGTCAGATCCCATTGCCGGTTATTTTCACGCCAGCCACCGGACAGCTCAGCCAGAGACCCCCGCGCTGAGAAAATCGGCCAGTCACGCTCAAACAGCACCGTGCCACCCGAGCCACCGGCGCCATACACAACCGTGCGATTGCCTTTGATCACTGTCACTTTGTCGTAGGTATCAGCAGCGGTATAGGCGGTTGGCGGGTCCATTCGATTGGGACAGGCACCGTGCAGATAGCTGCCATCAAGCAGGATATTCAGCTGGGTTTCTTTCTGACCCCGAATAATCGGATCAATGGCTCTGCCACCCATGCGGCTGCCGGAAATTCCATTCACCTGTAGCAGCAGTTCAGCGCCATCCGCCACCGGTGAAGGTGCAAGGCTTTCAGGTATGAATGAGTATTCACCTACCTCTGGCATCACACCTTCAGTAATCTCAATCAACAATGGAGACTCGGCCGCCATGACCACCGAATGACCCAAGATTCCCCATACACTACAGATAGCCCCTGCCGCCTTCATCCAACACCCTCCTCACTCAGATGGCGGTGGATTTTACAAACGCAGGCTCGAATAAGGGATGTGACACAGCGTCGCGCGACAACTTGCCGCAGTCATATAACCAATGAAAGCCCGTTTTCCTGACTCCCTAAATCCATGAAAAAAAGGTATGATTAGCGCCTTTCTTGCCCCTGCCAAAAATGGTCCAGCAGATCCTGTCTGGCAGGGCTTAATTTTTTGCCACGGGTTTGCTCATGACTCAATCAAACGCCTCATTGCCACTGTCTGCTCTAGAGCAGAAAGATGACTTTATCTCACGCCATATCGGACCCTCTCCGGATGAGCAGCAAGCCATGCTGGCCGCGCTGGGCGTTGATTCCCTGGATACCCTGATTGAACAGACCGTACCGGGCAGCATTCTGCTGAAGGATGAGCTGGCGCTGAGCGACAGCCGCACTGAGCAGGATGTATTAACCGAACTCAAAACCATCGCCCGTAAGAACACCATCAACCGTTCCATGATCGGCATGGGTTACACCGACACCATCGTGCCGAATGTTATCCTGCGCAATGTGCTGGAAAATCCGGGTTGGTATACCGCCTATACCCCGTATCAGCCGGAAGTGTCTCAGGGCCGTCTGGAAGCGATTCTGAACTTCCAGCAGATGGTGCTGGACCTGACCGGTCTGGATCTGGCGAACGCTTCACTGCTGGATGAGGCCACCGCCGCCGCAGAAGCGATGACACTGTGTAAGCGCATGTCCAAGGCGAAAAAAGCCAACGTTTTCCTGGTGGACGAAAATCTGCACCCACAGAATATCAGCGTGATTCAGACCCGTGCTGAACCACTTGGTTATGACGTTGTGGTCGGCGATGTCAGCAGCCTGATCGATGAATACGACGCCTTCGGTGTGGTAGTGCAGTATCCGGGCACCTACGGTCATGTCACCGACTACTCTGCCCTGATCGAAAAGGTCCACGACAAAAAAGCCCTGTTCTGTGCAGCGGCAGACATCATGAGCCTGGTACTGCTGAAATCACCGGGCGAACTGGGGGCTGATGTAGTGTTCGGTTCCGCCCAGCGTTTTGGTGTGCCGATGGGCTACGGTGGCCCGCATGCAGCATTCTTTGCCACCCGTGATGACTACAAACGTTCGGTACCGGGCCGCATTATTGGTGTATCCATTGATGCGCGTGGCAATAAAGCACTGCGTATGGCGATGCAGACCCGCGAACAGCATATCCGTCGTGAGAAAGCGACCTCGAACATCTGTACCGCGCAGGTGCTGCTGGCGAATATGGCCTCTTTCTACGCGGTGTATCACGGCCCTGACGGCCTGAAAACTATTGCCTCCCGCATCCACCGCCTGACCAGTATTCTGGCGAAAGGTCTGCAGCAGAAAGGTGTTTCCCTGGTCAATGGCACCTGGTTTGACACCCTGACAATTGAACTGTCTGATGCCGACAACGCTTACCAGAACGCACTGAATGCAGGCATCAACCTGCGTCCTATAACTGCTCACCGTCTGGGCATCACGCTGGATGAATGCACTGACCGCAGCGTAATCACGAAGCTGTGGGACTGCATTCTGGGCGAAGGCCACGGCCTGTCTGTTGAAAGCCTGGATGCGGAACTGAGTAATAGCGATGACACCGCAATTCCTGCAGCACTGAAACGTGAATCTGCAATTCTGCAGCACCCGGTATTCAACAGCTATCACAGTGAAACCGAGATGCTGCGTTACCTGAAGCAGCTGGAAAACAAGGATATTTCGCTGGCACACAGCATGATCGCGCTGGGTTCCTGCACCATGAAGCTGAATGCAACCGCTGAGATGATCCCGGTAACCTGGCCTGAGTTTGGCCAGCTGCATCCGTTTGCGCCGCTGGATCAGGCGAAGGGTTACCAGCTACTGCTGAACGGCCTTACTGAACAACTGAAAGCGATCACCGGCTTTGATGATATCTGCATCCAGCCAAACTCCGGTGCGCAGGGTGAATACGCTGGCCTGCTGGCGATTCGTAACTACCACCTGGCCAACGGTGATACCGAACGTACCATCTGCCTGATTCCAGCTTCTGCCCACGGTACCAACCCGGCTTCAGCCGCACTGGCAGACATGAAAGTAGTGGTGGTGAAGTGTGACGATAAAGGCAACGTGGATATCAACGATCTGCGTAGCAAGGCCGAGCAATACAGTGCCCAGCTCTCCTGCCTGATGATCACCTACCCGTCTACCCACGGTGTATTTGAAGAAGGTATTCGTGAGATCTGTGACATCATCCACGCCAACGGTGGACAGGTGTATATGGACGGTGCCAACCTGAATGCTCAGGTAGCGGTCAGTAAACCGGCCGATATCGGTGCCGACGTATCACACATGAACCTGCACAAGACCTTCTGTATCCCGCACGGTGGCGGCGGTCCCGGCATGGGCCCGATTGGTGTCAAAGCGCATCTGGCGCCGTTTGTCGCCAACCACCCGGTGGTGACAATTGAAGGTCCAAACCCGGCTAACGGTGCTGTCTCTGCCGCGCCTTGGGGCAGTGCCTCTATTCTGCCGATCTCCTGGGTCTATATCGCCCTGATGGGTGCAAAAGGCCTGCGTGCGGCAACCGAAAATGCCATTCTGAATGCCAACTATCTGGCACACGAACTGGCCAAGGATTACCCTGTGCTCTACACCGGCCGTAATGACCGGGTTGCACATGAATGTATTATCGACCTGCGCCCGCTGAAAGAGATTTCAGGCATCACTGAAGAAGATGTGGCCAAGCGTCTGATGGACTTTGGTTTCCATGCACCCACCATGTCTTTCCCGGTGCCTGGCACCCTGATGATCGAACCAACTGAGTCCGAATCCAAAGCGGAGCTGGATCGCTTTATCGAAGCGATGCAGGTGATTCGCAACGAGATTCGTCAGGTGGAATCCGGCCAGATCGATGCCGAAAACAACCCGCTGAAACATGCGCCACACACTGTGGCAGATCTGATCGACCCTCAGTGGGACCGTCCATACAGCCGCGAACAGGGTGCTTTCCCGGTTGCACGTCTGTTGACCAGCAAAGTCTGGCCAACCGTGAACAGGATCGATAACGTCTATGGCGACCGCAACCTGTTCTGTGCCTGTGTGCCGATGGATGCGTACACTGAGAACTAAGGGTGTAACCCTTTCTCTTGATAAAAAGCCCTCACTCTGAGGGCTTTTTTATATCTCGATTCAGCAGATAGTAGGCGATGGCCCTTAAGTCATCCGGCCGCATAAAAGACGTCCCGTCCCGAACAACCTCGCCCATGCCGCCACCAAACACATCACCGTCATGTTTGATGCCGGTTTTAAGCGCATATGAAAGGTCTTCAAGGGTCCAGCCTTTTTCCTTGAGTGCTTCCGCGGTGATTGACGGCACCCTGCTGTCTTCTTCAGTCCAGGAAACTGAACCACTGAAAGGTGCATCCGGATCCAGTGCGCCCAATAAACTGCGGGGGCTGTGACAGGCACCACAGTGCGCCACACTTTCTGTCAGATAAGCACCCCGATTAAATTCTGCCCCCTGATCCGGAACAGGCGTAAACGGAGCAGCTTCGAAGAACAACCCCTGCCATAACAACAGCCCTTCCCGCAGGTTGAAGGGAAACTTCAGATCATGTGGAGTTGATGCAACGGCAGCGGGTCTGACGGTGCGAAACGCCGCCCAGAGGTCAGCAACATCCTGATCCGTCAGACCTGTATAGAATGTGTAGGGGAAAGCCGGATAATAATGGTCGCCATCAGGGCGCTGTCCCAGTCGCAGTGCTGTTGCAAAATCGTCCACCGACCAGTTGCCGATACCATAGGTTTTATCAGTCGTAAGGTTGGGTCCGTAGAAAGTACCGAAGGGTGTTGCAAGCGCCGGCCCACCCGCCAGAGGCGCACCACCCCCGACAATATCGGTATGACAGGCGATACAACCACCGGCGCGGGCAAGGTAGGCACCGCGCGCAACATCGCCAGTCAGATGCGCCAGCGAGGCTGCTGGTTCAGCAGCCGGAGTCACGATATACCAGCCAACTGCAAAGGCGCTCAGGCCAAGTGTTACAGCGCGCAGAGAGCGTTTCACTTGTCTTGTTCCACCCGGAATCGCGTATGACAGGCTGAACAATTATCCGTCAGGGCTTTAAACACCTGTTCCGCAGGCATGGCACCATATTCCTCTGCAGTCAGATCGACCTGAGTCTCTGCGCTATTTACACCCATCATATCGCTGCTGCCCATCATCGCATCAGCCATCATAGGGTCCGCAGCCTGCACTGCGCCTGTATTTTCAGCCGCCAGTGCAAGTCCCTGACTGATAACGCTGAGTCGCTCTGACAGATGTGAAAAACGTGTCCATTCCTGCCAGATCTCCGCTTTGGCTTCAGATGGGTGATGCAAACTGCCCTCGGGGAAGAGTTGGGTTATCTTTTTCCCGGCATGGGAATCGATTACTTTGGCGGCAGCCTTCACCCCGTTGGCATCATAAGGGATCTTGCCTTTAAACATGTCAGACACTGTTTTTATCGCCTGTTTCATCTCTTTCATTGCTTCCATACGTTCCTTCACAATGCCGGTGGCACCACTGTGAGCAATCACCACAGAAGACAGACTGGCCAGAAGGCCAGCCAAAACAACAACCTGTACTTTTACAAGCGACATAAAAAATCCTGTTAAAAGAGCAAAGTGAATTCAGAGATGGAGGTCTTGCGCGGGCCCAGTTATCAGGCAGAAGGATCATCTCAAGAAAATCAGAGATAGAGACTATCAAAAATTACCCTTGTTCCCTATTCAACTCATGGTTCCAATGACGTTTTTTCCCAGTTCAGAGCAGGAGGCGAGCGTCATTTAGAACACCCGCCTGCATCATACAAACCACTATTTATGCATGGGCATATCCTGAACGGATTGATGTTCCATCATCTGACGCATCATTTTATGCATCATATCCATCTGCTCTTCCATCATCTCCATGCGGTCATCCATGTATGGACAAGGCTGGTCTTGTTTTGCATATCCCGCTTTTTCATCACCGTGCATGTCCATCATATCCATGCCCATGCGCATATGATGCATGTGCTGCATCATCATCTCCTGCCGCTTGGCGGGTTGTTTATTGCCATGGATCTCCTCCATGATTTTTTCTGTTTTATCCATCTGTTCCCGCATCTGCATCATGCGTGAATTCTGCATTCTATGCTGATCATCTGACGCCTGATTCTGATGCGCGATTCCCGGTACGGCTGCAGTCAAAAGTACGGCACTCATCAGACCGATCAAAATAGGTTTCATGATTTGCTCCCAGGGCCAGGCCACATGTTAGGGTTAAAATTATTAGATGTAAGGGAGTTTTAAGAGGAGAAACTCTCATTGATCAGAATAGACCCGGATGCTTAAGGACTGGGGCGCCATGCCCCACAATATGGACTTTTATTGACTTTGCTCAGGAAAAAAAAGCGTTTGCTAGCCTCCCCCCCACTCCCTGAGTTTCCCATGCCCCCGGCTCAGACACGGGAGCTGAGTTCCCTGAGTAGCATGGGTTTTACGCTGGCCTGATTTGCCGTAATGGGACTAAGGGCCGACGACTGAAATGGCCTCGTAGATTCTGCTGACATACCGATATCTCTGATAATGACAGCGCTCATTGCCTGTTGCCTTATCTGATCGGCCCATTGGCTTTAATACCTTTAAAGACCGCCTGAAGGTGAAAGAAGGCCAGTCACAACAGGGCTAGCCCCTCTCACTCGGCTAGATCAGGCCTCTAGCGAACCACGACATAAAACAACGTCCCATTGCGGCTGACCTGCAGGAGCAACGAACGTGGTTCCCGATCAAGTGCCGCACTTAACAGCTCCAGATTGGGCGTCCGACGTTTATTGGCACCCACTATCAGATCACCGGGCCGTAACCCGCTGTAGGCGGCGGTTGAATTAGGCTGCAAGGTAACGACCCTCACTCCCCCTTCGGGATCATCGGCCAGTTCGACCCCGGCCAGCAGTGGATGCAACGGCTGACCTGATGCGGCTGTCCGGTAGGGTTCTATCTCAACTTTACTGGTCAACTGCTGGCCCTGCCGCAGATAACGCAGCTCAAGGGTCTGACCTATGGCTCGGGTGCCAATACGACTGCGCAACTGAGCACTGTTAAGTACCGGGGTTCCATTCAGATGCGTGATCACATCCCCGGGATTCAAACCCGCTTTCTGTGCAGAAGAGTCCGCTGCAACACCAGTGATCAGGACACCCTGCTGACCGTTGGGCAATTCAAGCGCCTCGCGTAATTCCGGATTCAGTTCCTGCACAGCGATGCCAATCTGGCCCCGTTTCACCTCACCATACTGGAGTATCTGCTCCATGCTGGCTTTGGCCATATTGATGGGAATCGCAAAACCGATGCCGATATTACCGCCAGACGGTGCCAGAATCGCCGTATTGATACCCACCAGCTCACCGCGCAGGTTTACCAGTGCACCGCCTGAGTTACCCGGGTTGATTGATGCATCGGTCTGAATGAAATCCTCGAAACCTTCAATACCCAGGCCACTGCGACCCAGCGCACTGACCACACCCGTGGTAACGGTCTGACCCAGACCAAACGGGTTACCAATGGCCACTACAAAATCTCCCACCCGGATATGTGAGGAATTTGCCAGCTTCACTTCAGTCAGATTGTCCGCAGCAATTTTCAGGACGGCAATATCCAGTTCCACATCATGGCCAAGCACATCAGCTCTGAACTGACGGCCATCTACCAACGACACATGGACTTCATCAGCCCCTTTAATCACGTGATAGTTGGTGATGACCACACCTGAACCGGCATCCACAATAACCCCGGAGCCGGCACTCTGCTGACGCTTTTGCGGCATCTGTGGCTGAACCTGATCAGGTATCGCAAAAAAACGTCTGAAAAACGGATCATTCAGTAACGGATTGTAGCGATATTGCAGGGTTGAATAGGTGGCAATATTCACCACAGCAGGATTCACCTTCTCCAGCATGGGTGCCAGTGATGGCAACGGTTCACCCTGGGGATCAACGCTTGGCAGGACGGCATGACTCAGGGGTGAGCACGCCAGTATCAGCATGGTTAAGAGAGATCCTACAAACTGTTTCATGCGGCTTGTTCCTCCTTCGTTCAAGTGCACGTCAGTAGTGATGTGGCTGATCGCTGGCAGCCGGAATGATGCTTGAAGCTGGCATATGCGCAGCGAAAAATATGACCGGCTTGTACCCGATTTGTTTCATTGTTGGTTTACAGAAACAGCTTGGTATCTTATTCAGCAAACGAATGAGGCGAGAGAGGTCAATTATAAAGGGATTAGTCTGAGAAGAAGGGAGTTAAAAAAAGGTGCCGGGCACCACACCAGCATCCTTGCTGGAAAGCCCTCAATGGTGCCCGGCATAAAAGTAGCCCACAATGCAGGCTGTCATCAATTAAGCATTTGCCACCATTTTCAGGCGGTACTCGTTGGCCAGCATCCGCCATTGCGGCACTTCAGATGCAACACCAATTTGTTCCAGATAACGTGTACAGAGCTCACTGGCCATATTGCACTGACCAATGGCATCAATGGATGGCAACAGCGCATCCGCCACATGCACGGCCGTCAGAGCGGTAAAGCCTGTGTCTGCCGATAGGTGGGGTACATGGTGCAGCATCACCGACTCGACGACCGATTCAGGCAAGCGCCACATCGCCAGCAGGGCAGCACCCACTTCACCATGGAAGAAGCTGTAGACCGCTTTTTCCACTAGGTAGAGTGGTTTCTGTTTTTTCGCGGAGTAGCGCAGCACCTTGCGATACTGTTCAGGATCATGGGACGCCAGAATCAGAACGCCCAGATCGTGCAGCAATCCACCCAGAAATGCGTGATCCTGCGTGGTTTTACTCGCGCCTGCTTTGCGGCTTATCGCCTGCGCCAGACGCGCCACCAGCAGCGAGCGTTCATGCATGCGCTCGAACGAAAAATCTTTCCAGTCTGCCGACTGTTTAAACTGAGAGTTGAGATGGCTGCTCAGCGCCAGTCCTCTCAGGTTACGCAGACCCAACAACGTGACCGCCTCACGCAGATTGGTAATCTCGCGCTGAAAGCCAAAGTACGCAGAATTAACCTGACGCATCACCTGAGCCGCAACACCAGGGTCACGCTCAATGATCTTACTGATGGCCATTGCGTCAGCTACTTCCGAGTGGATCGCTTCGGTAAGTTCGCGATACACACCGGGAGGCGTCGGCAGGCAGTTCAGGTTGCCGATATACTCGTGCAGAGACGAACGGTTCAGCAGTCGGGTGATCTTGCACAGGTAGTTAAGTCTACTGGCAAGCTCAGGCATCTTGACCTGTTCCGGAAAGATCCGGTGTGAGATATCGCTGGCTTTGGCGCGCTGTTCCTGATTCCAGTACTGGCCACCTATAAAGATACGTATGGCTTTTGGCTGAATATAGGCAACCTTCTGCATCAAACTGATGTCAGCGGCCGCTCTGAGCGAGCAACTTAGCAAAACAGCATCACAGTGACCCTGTTTCAGCAACTCAAGCAGCGCATCTCCGTTATCCAAACGCGTCAGTTCCCAATCCTCGGCAACTGAACTTACATTGGTACCCCAGTTGTAATAACCACCGGTGGTATCCAGCATCAGGACCTTAAGAGGTCGCGTCGTTTTTTTCTCCTTGTCCGCCATAGCGCTCACCCACGTAATTAGGATCAGCAAAGAACCGGATGTCCGGGTTGCTGATCTGCCATGAAGCTCAATTTAGCGAGTGCAAGGAGATATAAAAGTCAGTTTTTACTAAAAACTAGTTCATATTGTTGGCATGAATTAAACGTTTGTTTGAACCCACCCCAGAACCTAGTAAATACGGTAACTTGAGGAAATGCTTTATGTTTTTCTGAAAATTTTCATCTAAGTTTTATGAGAAAATTTCAAATTAAACGCATAGAAAGATTGGAAAAAACGTCATTTTTTTTGCGGTTCAAGGCGGCTGGGACAGAGCACAGCATGCGGTTCTGATGGTCGGGACCAGATATAACACATTGATGCTACTACGGTTGCCACCACAGCCATTTTTAAACCTAAGTGAAACTCTCTGAATACCAGAGGGTAACTGACCATCACAATCATCATGCTGCTGGCCAGACATTTCGCCCTTAAAGGAATCACTCCGTAAGCTTCCCAGTCACGGATCAGTTTGCCAAATAGACGATGGTTTAAAAGGTATTGATGCAGACGCTCTGAACTGCGGGAAAAACAAAACGCAGCCAGCAGGATAAACGGCGTGGTTGGCAGCAGCGGAACAACAATGCCGATGATACCCACCAGCAGACATAACATGCCGCACAACCAATAGATGCTTCGGCCAATCTGTTCTGACATTTCAGCCCCTCACACTCGGATACTGATATTAGGATAGAACAGCCTGCCCGGTTCCGGCAGCCTTTTGTGATTGAAACTTTTGATAGCAATCACTGTTTTTTTAAATCAGCGTTCGATATTCAAAGCTTCTATAAGACTGATGCTGGTTCAATAAAAAGGGATGCCTTCGCATCCCTTTTTAACCTGCTCAGTGCAGCTGTCAGTGTTTCTGCAGCAGCGCTGCCAGTTCCGGGATACAGGAACCACAGTTGGTACCGCATTTCAGCTTTTCACCCAGTGCTTCGACTGAACGGCAGCCCATGCTGATGGCATCCTCAATGGCATTGCTGCCCACCTGATAGCAGCTGCAGATAATCTGACCCGGATCTTCAAGCTCACAGCCCGTCACGCTTAACAGGTAGCGGCGCTGATCCATCGCCAGATCAGTTTCAGCAAACATATCCTCCAGCCACATCGTGGATGGGATCTGACCATAGGGCATGACAAAAAAGGCCCACTCCAGTTGCTCACCGTTCAAACCGGCGGCACGGAAGCTGCCCATGCCTTTATCTTCCAGCCAGATATCCGCAGTACCAAAATGCTCCCGGCACCAGGCCAGACCATCTGTCAGTGCGGTATCGTCAGCCAGATAATAGAGGGTCGCATTGTCTTTTGGCACCCGTGACCAGTAAGTCACCGGCAGAGATTTATCAAGCGGTTCCCGGACCATCAGCCAGCCTTCCCAGACTGGCTGCAGAGCTTCAATCTTAACCGCGGCATGTTTCGCTTCCGGCTGACCGGACACGGGGTCTGTCACCGGTGCAACCAGCGTCCCCATGCGGGCCTGAGCGCTGAACAGACCGTTCCAGTGCATCGGTACAAAGATCTCCCCTTTGCGCTGCCCGGCTTCAGGTACACGTGCCCGCCCAATAAACTCACCCAGCGTATTGGTGACTTTAACCAAAGCACCTTCAGTAATGCCGTAGGTTTTTGCATCCTCAGGGTGCAGCTCGACAAAGGGCTCAGCGCGATGCTGGAACAACAGCGGTGCACGACCGGTAATCGCCATGGTGTGCCACTGATCGCGGATACGGCCCGTATTCATAATTAAAGGCTGTTCAGCGGTGGGCTGCTGCACCGGCGCACGGGTAATGATCGGGATAAACCGCGCCCGGCCCGACGGCGTAAAGAACTTACCATCGGCAAACATACGTGCCGTGCCGTAAGGTGCGGCATCGTTGACCGGCCACTGGACCGGTGCGAGATTATCGTAGGCTTTTTCATCAATGTTCTGCAGCAGACTGATATCAAAATCACGGCTGCCGTTGTTTTCAAAGCCGGAGAGCGCGGCATGTTCGGCAAAAATCTGCGCCGGATGCTCATAAGCGAATGCCTCGCCATAACCCATACGTTTAGCCACTTCAGACACAATCCACCAATCATGACGGGCTTCACCGCTTGGCGGCAGCAGGCTGCGCTGACGGGAGATCCGACGTTCTGAATTGGTGACGGTACCGTTTTTCTCGCTCCAGCCGGTCGCAGGCAGGCAGACGTTGGCCACTTTCAGGGTATCGGTATTGGCAATACATTCAGATACCACCACCAGAGGACAAGCCTCCAGCGCACGTTTCACCTGATCGGCATTTGGCAGGCTGACCACCGGGTTCGTGCCCATGATCCAGATCGCTTTGACTTTGCCAGCTTCCACCGCTTCAAACAGATCAACCGCTTTCAGGCCGTCACTGCGTGCCATGTTAGGTGCATTCCAGAAGCGCCCTACCCGGTTAATCATCTCTTCCGAGCTGTAATCCATGTGTGCGGCCAGCTGGTTAGCCAGCCCACCTACTTCACGTCCACCCATGGCATTGGGCTGCCCTGTGATAGAGAACGGACCGGCACCGGGCTTACCGATACGTGCAGTCGCCAGATGGCAGTTAATGATGGCATTGGAGTTGTCGGTCCCGCTGGATGACTGGTTAACCCCCTGCGAATAGAAGGTCACCGTCTTTGCTTCAGCGGTAAACCACTCAAAAAACTGAGTCAGCCGCGACAGGTCGATATCGCAGGCTTTTGCAGCCGAACTCAAATCCGGGAATTCGGCCTGAGAAGCGGCAACTGCATCTTCAAACCCCTCAGTACACTGCTCAATCCAGCACTGATCTATAGCACCACTGCGTGCAAGATGGGCCAGCAACGCAGAAAACAGTGACGTATCCGAGCCCGGTTTAATCGGCAGATGAAGATCAGCCAGATCACAGGTAGCCGTCTCACGCGGATCAACCACCACGACTTTCATGTCCGGATTTTTTTGCTTCGCGGCCTTCATCCGCTGGAACAGAATCGGATGGTTCCACGCTGCATTGGAGCCTACCAGCACCAGTAGGTTGGCCAGCTCTAAATCTTCGTAGCAGCAGGGCACCGTATCGGTGCCAAATGCACGCTTATAGCCCGCAACAGCAGACGACATACAAAGCCGTGAGTTGGTGTCCACATTTGAGGTGCCCACAAATCCTTTGAGCAGTTTATTGGCCACATAATAGTCTTCAGTCAACAACTGGCCGGAAAGATAAAAAGCAACCGAATCCGGCCCGTGCTCTTTAATGGTGCCTAAAAATCCACTTGCGACCTTATTTAGCGCATCTTCCCAGGAGGCGGCCTGCCCATCAATCAGGGGGGAAAGCAGACGGCCATCCGTACCCAGAACTTTATCCAACGCAGAGCCTTTGACACAGAGACGACCAAAATTTGCAGGATGCCCGGCGTCTCCTTTCACTCCTGTCACCTGGTTATTGTTAACCTCGGCATCTACTCCGCAGCCCACGCCGCAGTAAGGACAGGTAGTTTGTTTTTGCATTGATTTCTCCACCTAAAAGGCGCAACGATTGCCTTTTATTCACTACACTTTATAAACACATACATCCACATTTGCGATGCCACTATGGCGCCCGCTCTATAACCTCGTTGTCATTTTCAGGCTTATCTAGGGTGCAAACGGAACGCAATAAATATGCCACTAAATTGGAATGGTTCTTGCTGCATTATTGGGCATCCAATTCGGGAAATGGATAGATGACCAAAGAAACACAACTCAAGGTCTTGCTGATAGATGATGAACCGGACCGCGTTAAAGCGCTCGAGGATGCGCTGAATGCTCTGGGTCACAATGTCGTATGTCACCTGACCCAACCCAATGAACTGAACAGACATGTCGAGCAGACAGAGCCCGACATCGTCATTATAGACATGGATTCGCCTAACCGAGATACCTTGGAAAGCATGGCAACCATGAGTCGACAGAATCCGCGACCGATCATCTTTTTTGCCGAACAGCAGAATGATCGGGCTGCCATGGCTGCCGCCATTAATGCCGGCGTCAGTGCCTATGTGGCAGACGGCCTTCAGCCTGATCGGGTGAAGACCATTATGGATACCGCCATTGCCCAGTTCGACGCGTATAACTCGCTCCGTCAGGAACTGGATAAGGCCAAAACCCAACTGGCTGATCGCAAGATCATTGAGAAAGCCAAGGGCATGCTGATGAAACACCAGGGCTGCGACGAGGAGCAGGCATACAGCACCCTGAGAAAACTGGCCATGGATCGGGGTCAGAAATTGATTGATGTTGCGCGCAATGTAATTGATGTACTTGAACTCGCCAGCGGCGCAAGTCGGTAAGAATAAAGAGGATTCCCTATGTCAGAACAACTGACACCGGAAAAAACAGATCTCAAGCTTGGTTTTGTTGCCTTGCTCGACTGTGCTCCCCTGGTGGTTGCAAGGGAGAAAGGTTTTTTCAACGATCACGGTTTGAATGTCATTCTATGTAAAGAAGCGTCCTGGGCCTCCATCCGCGATAAGGTAAGCTTCGGTCTGTATGATGGCGCGCACATGCTGGCGCCCATGCCTCTGGCTTCAACGCTGGGCATGAACGGTAACCAGACCAATATGCTGACAGCTCTGACCCTGAGTCAGAATGGCACCGCCATTACCCTGGCGCGCAAGCCTTATCTGGAACTGTCAGAACAGATCAACGACTGGAGTGATACAGACGCCGTCGGTAAAGCATTTCATGACTGGGTCAAACAGACAGATAAACGGCCGGTACTGGCTACGGTTTACCCCTACTCCAACCATCACTACCAGTTGCTCTACTGGCTGAAGCAATATCAGATTGACGTTGATCAGGACATAAACCTGGTCGCCGTACCGCCTGTGCAGATGGTGGGTAGCCTGGCCGACGGTCTGATTGATGGTTTCTGTGTCGGAGAACCCTGGAACAGCCTGGCTTTGCTGCGCAATATTGGCGGCATCCTGACAACCGGCTTCCAGATCTGGGGATCCCATATGGAGAAAGTGCTGGGCGTTACCCAGGAATGGGCTGAAAAATACCCCAACACCCACCGTGCACTGGTCAGCGCATTGATGGAGGGCTGCCACTGGGCAGAGGCACCTGAAAACCGGGAAGAGCTGATGCAAATGCTGGCCCTGCCACCCTACCTTGATCAATCTGCACGCCAACTGACAGGATTCCATTCACCCTTCCCGATGCATCAGCGCATGTACGGTGAGAACGTCAACCGCCCTGATCCGGAATATGGCCGGTTCCTGCTGCAACAGATGCTGGCCTGCGGACAACTGAATGAAGTAGATGCTGAAACCTGCAGCCTGGTTGATCAGGTCTATCGCCGGGACCTGTTCACGGCCTGGCAGTAAACACCTATCCGATCCTCAACAAGCCGGTCTTCTATGACCGGCTTTTTTGTGGCTGAAACCGCGTGCACAAACAGGATGCACCGACATAGAACCCTGCACTCTAAAGATGTTTCAGGAATGCACCATTAAAAACCATCCTGCACCATGCTGCAGCGCAAAAAAACATCAAAGCCAATCTCTGATCACTAAAAAATAATATAAGTAATTGTTTTTAAATTATTTTATAAAAATGGCACACCCTATGCATTTCATCTAACAAGAGTTCACCAACGCTGGTTAACTTGTAGGATCTATCCGGCTTCCCGAAAGCCCCCGAACAGATATGGCAAAGGCGCCTTACAGGTTGTGATTATTTTCGCAACGCTGTTGGCGCCTTTTTATTTTTTATGAACTGGAGGAAACTTCCATGCTCAAGAATAAAAAGGCGTTGCTTAGCAAGCTTATCGGCACTGCGGTTCTCGCAGCCAGCCTGTCCACAGGCGCGGCCTGGGCAGAGATTGGCGCGCCCGAGAAAGAGGACCTGAAATTCGGTTTTATCAAACTGACCGATATGGCCCCATTGGCAATCGCCTATGAGAAAGGCTATTTCGAGGATGAAGGACTGTACGTCACCCTTGAAGCTCAGGCCAACTGGAAAGTTCTTCTGGACCGTGTAATCGACGGTCAGCTGGACGGTGCACACATGCTTGCCGGTCAGCCGCTGGGCGCCACCATCGGTTTTGGTACTCAGGCACATATCATCACCGCGTTCAGCATGGACCTTAACGGTAACGGCATCACTGTTTCCAACGAAATTTGGGAACAGATGAAACCCAATATTCCAAAACAGGCAGATGGCAAACCGGTTCACCCGATCAAAGCTGACTACCTGAAGCCAGTAGTAGAGAAATACAAAAAAGAGGGCAAACCCTTCAAAATGGGCATGGTATTCCCAGTCTCAACCCATAACTATGAACTGCGTTATTGGTTGGCTGCTGGCGGTATCCACCCGGGTTTCTATGCCCCACATAAAGGCGACACCTCCGGCAACATCCAGGCAGACGCATTGCTGTCTGTCACCCCACCACCACAGATGCCCGCAACACTGGAAGCTGGCACTATCTATGGCTACTGCGTAGGCGAGCCATGGAACCAGCAGGCTGTATTCAAAGGCATCGGCGTACCGGTCATCACTGACTACGAGATCTGGAAAGACAACCCAGAGAAAGTATTCGGTGTATCCAAAGAGTGGGCTGACAAGTATCCAAACACCAACCTGCGTGTGATCAAAGCGATGATCCGTGCGGCGAAATGGCTGGATGACAACAACAACGCCAACCGTCCTGAAGCTGTGAAAATCCTGTCTCAGCCTAACTACGTAGGCGCAGACTACGACGTTATCGCTAACTCCATGACCGGCACCTTCGAGTACGAAAAAGGCGACAAGCGTGATGTACCGGACTTCAACGTATTCTTCCGTTACAACGCAACCTATCCGTACTACTCAGACGCTATCTGGTACCTGACGCAGATGCGTCGCTGGGGTCAGATTGCTGATGCCAAACCAGACAGCTGGTACATGGACATCGCTAAAAAGGTATACCGTCCAGACCTCTACGCGCTGGCTGCTAAAGAACTGATCGCAGAAGGCAAAATGAGTGCTGATATGTTCCCGGACTTCACAACCGAAGACGGCTTCCGTGAACCACAGACGCACTTCATCGACAACATCACCTATGACGGCAGCAAGCCGAACGAATACCTGACCAAGTTCAAAATTGGTCTGAAAGGTGACGAGAAAATCTGATCTGACTGCCACTAAAGCCCCTCCGCGCTGCGGAGGGGCCCAGATCACCGAGGGAGTATCCTGTTATGAGTCAAATGATCGCTACTTTGGGCTTGGGCGCCCTGTTTGAAAACCCCCGCGCTAGCCTGGCCAAGCTGAGCAAAGCCGTGCTTTTACCTCTGGTTGGTCTGCTGGTATTTCTGTTTATCTGGGAAGTTGGTGCAAAAAGCATCAACACCTCACTGGGTGTTTTTCCTGGACCCAAAGCAGTCTACGAACAGTCAGTAAACCTGATTAATGAACACCGCGCTGAACGTACGCGCGAACAGGAATTTTACGACCGTCAGGAAGAACGCAACGCCAAAAAACTGGCCAAGAACCCTGATGCCGAAGTGAAAATCCGCCCCTATACCGGTGCGCCAACTTTCTTTGATCAGATTGGCACCAGTCTGATCACTGTGATGAGCGGCTTTATTCTGGCTTCGCTGATTGCCATTCCCGGTGGCATCATGATCGGCCTGAATCAGCAGCTTTACTCTGCGCTGAATCCTTTGATTCAGTTGTTTAAACCAATCTCTCCACTGGCATGGCTGCCGCTGGTCACCATGGTGGTGAGTGCGGTCTACGTAAGTGATGATCCAATGTTTGCCAAGTCCTTCATCACTTCACTGATTACGGTATCCCTGTGCAGCCTGTGGCCAACACTGCTGAATACTGCGGTGGGTGTATCCAGCATCAGTAAAGATCTGCAGAACGTCTCTCAGGTACTGCGCCTGAGCTGGATGACACACATCATCAAAATTGTACTGCCCTCTTCCATCCCAATGATGTTTACCGGTCTGCGTTTGTCACTGGGTATCGCATGGATGGTTTTGATTGCCGCTGAGATGCTGGCGCAGAACCCTGGCTTGGGCAAATTTGTCTGGGATGAGTTCCAGAACGGCAGCTCCCAGTCCCTGAGCCGTATCATGGTCGCGGTGCTGGTCATCGGTCTGATCGGGTTCCTGCTGGACCGCTGCATGTTGCTGCTGCAGCGCAAAGTGTCCTGGGATAAAAACGCGGTAACCCGTTAATTCGGCTTTGAGGAGAACAGATTATGAGCATACCTCCAAATCATCTTGAACTGACTAAAGTCGAGATTGAATTCCCAACCCCTCATGGCCCTTTTAAAGCCCTGCAGGATGTAAACCTGACCATCAACAAAGGTGAGTTTGTCTCCCTGATCGGTCACTCTGGTTGCGGTAAATCGACGGTACTGAACATTGTTGCCGGTCTGTATCAGGCCACCGCTGGCGGTGTCTTGCTGGACGGTAAAGAAGTGAACGCACCGGGTCCGGAACGGGCCGTTGTGTTCCAGAATCATTCACTGCTGCCCTGGCTGACCGCCTATGAAAACGTTGAGCTGGCGGTTAAGCAGGTGTTTGGCAAATCCAAGACTAAAGCCGAGATGCGTGACTGGATTATCCACAATCTGTCTCTGGTCCACATGGAACATGCCATGCACAAACGTCCGGATGAAATTTCCGGCGGTATGAAACAACGGGTTGGCATCGCCCGAGCTCTGGCGATGGAACCTACTGTCCTGCTGATGGATGAGCCGTTTGGTGCACTGGACGCACTCACTCGCGCTCATCTGCAGGACTCACTCATGGAGATCCAAAAAGAGCTCAACAACACTGTGATCATGATTACCCACGATGTCGACGAAGCCGTACTGCTCTCCGACCGTATCGTCATGATGACCAATGGCCCGGCAGCCACCGTGGGAGAGATTCTCTCCATCGACCTGCCACGTCCACGTAACCGTATCCAACTGGCTGATGACGCGCAGTACAACCACTACCGACATGAAGTATTGAGCTTCCTCTATGAGAAGCAACGCAAGCCGGTAGATGCTGAAGAAGCGAAGGAAACGGCGGTGACCGAAAAAAAGCTGGCACAGGAACTGCATAGTTCTTCTTCAGAGGAAAAGACAAAATCAGCTGAAGCAGCTGCATAACCTCAGCCAGCCCCGGTATCAAAGGCGAATCACCGGACTGGCCAGGATGCTGACCAGCCTGGTTTGATGTAACTCCCGGTGCAAAGATGCACTAAAAAGTTGCATAACAGGTCTTTTTGATACATTTTTGAGCAAAGGCGTTCAATTCACACACTAGTGCAACTAGCCTGTGGATTGAGCGCCTTTTTATTTGCAAGAAAAATTTGAGGCCATACACATGAACACAAGCGGAAACTTTAATCTGCTCTCATTCAGCGGGAAGATGAAAATCCTGCACATGAGCTGGATCGCATTCTTCATCACCTTTTTTGTCTGGTTCAACCATGCTCCTCTGCTGGGTGCGATTGCTGAATCTCTGGGCCTCACCAAACCACAGGTCAAAACCCTGCTGATTCTGAACGTCGCGCTGACCATTCCGGCGCGTATCATCATCGGCATGCTGACTGACAAATACGGTCCTCGTATTACCTATGCGGCCCTGTTGTTCCTGGCCAGTATCCCGTGTTTCATGTTTGCCCTGTCAACCGACTTCGTTCAGGCTGCTGTGTCCCGTTTCATGCTGGGCTTCATTGGTGCCGGTTTTGTGATCGGTATCCGCATGGTGTCTGAATGGTTCCCTGCCAACGAGCTGGGTACTGCAGAAGGCATCTACGGCGGCTGGGGTAACTTTGGTTCTGCTGCCGGCGCAATGCTGCTGCCAACCATCGCCCTGCTGTTTGGCGGTGAAGACGGCTGGCGTTATGCCATCGGCATTACCGGTGCCATGAGCCTGGTATTCAGCTTTATCTGGTACAAAAACGTCAGCGATACACCTAAGGGCAGCACCTACTTCAGACCAAAACGCATCGGTGGTATGGAAGTGACCAGCAAGAACGATTTCTTCTTCATGCTGTTCATGAAACTGCCAATGTACGGTGCGCTGTCACTGCTGACCTGGAAACTCTCACCTGCAGGCGTGTCCATTCTGTCCGATCTGGCTGCCACCATTATTTATATTGTGTTGGCCGCTATCTTTGTCTACGACTGCTACGGTGCCTATCAGGTTAACAAAGAGATCTTTAAAAAGCCGGTTGCTGAAATTGAACAGTACAAGTTCAAACAGGTTGCTGTGCTGAACGTGCTGTATTTTGCGACCTTTGGTTCTGAACTGGCGGTGGTTTCCATGCTGCCACTGTTCTTTGCTGAGACCTTCAGCCTGGACCCTGTGTATGCCGGTCTTGTGGCTTCTGCTTATGCGTTCATGAACCTGATGTCCCGCCCGGGTGGTGGTTATATCAGTGACCGTTTTGGCCGTAAGAAAACCCTGTTGATCCTGACTGCAGGTCTGGCTGTGGGTTACGCGGTGATGTCCCTGATCGACAGCAGCTGGCCGCTGATTCTGGCCGTTGTCGCTGCCATGGCATGTTCTTTCTTCGTACAGGCCGGTGAAGGCGCCGTATTTGCTGTTGTGCCACTGATCAAACGCCGTCTGACCGGCCAGATCGCAGGTATGACCGGTGCCTACGGTAACGTGGGTGCGGTGTTCTACCTGACTGTACTGTCTATGGTGGATTACAGTGTATTCTTCTCCGTGATTGCCGGTACTGCCGTACTGGGCTTTGTTACCCTGCTGTTCCTTGAAGAGCCTAAAGGCCACATGGCAGAAGTAAATGAAGATGGTACCGTTGAGCTGATCAAGGTAACCTGATCCCTGCTTACCCGGCAGCCAGCAGGTTGCCGGGTTCTATTTTTTCAGATCTGATTGGTAAGGTTTCAGATGAGCAAGCAAGCCCTGAAAGTGCGTTTTGGCGGGCGTTCAAGCCCGGGCGTCAAACCGATTAATCAGGATGCATTTGCAGCCCACCTTCCCAAAGGAAGCGATCTGGAGTTCAAAGGCGCGGCGGCTGCCATCGCCGATGGTGTCAGTAACTGTCAGGACTCGCATATTGCCAGCCAGACCAGTGTCACCAGTTTTCTGCAGGATTATTTCTGCACGCCACACAGCTGGAGTGTCAGCAATTCCGTCAGCCGTGTACTCACCGGGTTGAACAGCTGGCTGCACCGAAATAACCAGCAACACACACGCGAACAGGACAGCATGCTCTGTACCTTTTCTGCCACTGTCATCAAATCAAACACACTGCACTGGTTCCATGTGGGGGACTCACGCATCTACCTGCTGCAGGATGGGTCTCTGGAACAGTTGACCCGCGATCATGTCCGCCTGTCGGCAGGACGCACCATTCTGACCCGTGCCATGGGTGGTGATCAGCATCTGGAGGTAGATTACGCTACCCGTCTGTTGCAACAGGACGATATTCTGCTGCTCAGCACCGATGGCATTCATGAATACCTGAGCCAGAAACAGCTCAAACAGATCCTCGCCAGTGCTAAAGACGATCCAGAAAAAACGGCTCAGGAGCTGATCGACACCGCATTGCAAAACGGTAGTCAAGATAATCTGACCGCGCTGGTAGTGGTCGTGGATCAGCTACCACTGGAAACTCTGGATGAGAGCCACAACCGCCTGCTGCAACTACCGATCCCTCCGGTACTGAGCGTGGGCAACAAGATTGACGACTATGAGGTGCTGGAGGTCATTTTCAGCGGCACCCGCAGCCATATGTATCTGGTCAAAGACCTGCACAGTGCAGAAAAGTTTGTACTCAAAGCCCCCTCAAGCAATTTTGCCGAGGACCCGCTCTATCTGGATGGTTTTATTCGTGAGGAGTGGGTAGGTCAGCATCTGGATAATCCCAATGTCATGAAAACCTATGCGTCAAGACGTGAAAAACGTTTCATGTATTATCTGGGCGAGCATATTCAGGGCATGAACCTGCGGCAGTGGATGGACGACAATCCAAACCCGCCACTGGACGAAGTGCGCAGCCTGACCCGCCAGATCATTCATGGCCTGCGCGCATTTCAGCGAGCCGATATGGTGCATCAGGACCTGAAGCCCGAAAACATCATGATCAATCAGGATGGCCGAGTCAAAATTCTGGACTTTGGCACCGTAAAAATTGCCGGTGTCGAAGAGATGAACTCACCTTTGGACAAGTCCATTCCACAGGGCTCAGTCAATTACGTAGCACCTGAATACCTGCTGGGTGAAACCGGCAGCTACCGCTCAGACCTTTTCTCCCTGGCGGTGATTGTCTACGAGATGATGACGGGCAAGCTGCCTTACAGCGAAATGGCGACCAATCAGGCACGCATCAGCAGCTACAGTGAGCTGAACTATACGCCGGCCCTGCAGCACCGCAAAAACCTGCCACTCTGGGTCGAAGGCTGCCTGCGCAAAGCCTTACAACCTAATCCGCGGTTTCGGTACGACGCATTTTCAGAATTTTTACAGGATTTGACCAAACCCAATCAGGGTCTGTCAGACAAGGTGATGCGCCAGCCACTGATTGAGCGCAAACCGGTTCTGGTATGGCAACTGCTGGCGCTGGCACTGTTTATACTGAATTTGATTCAGCTGAACCTATGACTGCTGACTGGGTCGCTGTACTTGCCCAACCAGAGGTTTGAGAATTTTACAGATCGACTCCAGCTGATCAATCAGATGAGTGATATCCACATCTTCACCGCGGGACAGACGTTCATCACACTGCGTCGCCAACGCCTGCAACCTGAAGGCGCCAATATTGCCCGCCGCACTTTTCAGCTGATGGATGAAATGACGTTTACGCCCGCTGGGCTGATCCCCCCCGGCAACCTGCCAGTAATCAAGTTGCGGTAGAACATCCTGCAAAAACCCTTCTGTCACCCGCTGATAAGCTTCAAAACCGAGCCACTGGTAAACGGTATTATCCAGTGCAAAATCCGGTGAACACTGCAGCAGTTGTCGGGCAGACTCTTCATCGAGTGCCGGGGCAGAGTCAATACTATTCGACACTACATTGACCTGGTGATCCTGCGGCAGATCTTTCAACTCAGGTTGCCAGAACTGCAGGATGACATTTAACAGTTTCAGCACATCCAGCGGTTTAGCCAGATGGGCATTAACCCCCGCCTCCTCTGCGGCAATCACATCATCGTCCAGCGTTGCCGCTGAAAGCGCCACAATCGGCAGTTCACGGTGTGAGTAACGCAGTCTCAGCTCACGGGTCGCGGTCAGCCCATCCATCACCGGCATCTGAATATCCATCAGCACCAGATCATATTTTATACCGGTGGTCATCAGCAGAGCCTGCTCACCATTTTCCGCTATATCACACCCCAGACCAAAGCTACTGATCAGTTCCTTCACCACCAGCTGATTGGTTTTATTGTCCTCAACCAGCAGGATCCGCGGGGGTTTGCTGTAAATTAACTGTTCATTCAGTCGACTGATTAATTTCTCGCGAATCTGTTCACGGCTTTCACGTTTTTTATCGCTCACAACCACCAGCCAACCCAGATCCTGCATCATCTGTTGCAGCCCGGTGAAAGTGATCGGTTTATTCAGCACCCTAATGCCCGCCAGCCCGGGCAGGTTGACTTCAATTTCCGGCTGCGCCGAGTGCGTACTCAGAATAACCAATGTCGCCGCTTTATCAGGTTCCTCCAGCAGGTCGTTACTCAACTTGATCTGTTCAAGTAGATCAACGCCGCGGCCACCCGGCAACTTCCAGTCAACGAGAACAAGTTCGTACGGCTGTCCTTCGCTCTGGGCTTTGCGGTACATATCCAATGCCACCATGGCATCAAATGCGACCTGAGAAGCAATGCCCCAGTTATCCAGCATATGACTCAGATTCTTCGCCACCAACGGCTGATCATCCACGATCAATACCCGGTGGATACTGGGTTTTCCATCCTGCAAAGGCGCCAGTCGAAGCGTCTGCTTATACGGCAACTGCAGGGAAAAACTGAAACTGCTGCCCTTTTTCGGAACACTCTCCGCCTCCAGATGTGAGCCAAAAAGTGCCAGCAGATAGTTAACAATGGCCAGTCCAAATCCGGTTCCGCTCATCGGCTGCGTCAGACTCATATCAGCCTGACCAAATGGCAGCGTCAGCTGTGCCAGGGACGATTGATCAAGGCCCACGCCGGTATCGATCACTTCAAACAACAGGCGCACTTCAGTGTCATTGCGGGAGAGAATTCTTACCTTAAGCCTTACCGAACCCGCTGGTGTGTATTTGATCGCATTGCTGAGCAGGTTATTCAGTACCTGAGCGAGCCGGAAGCCATCCGTATAGACATCCAGATTGACCAGTTCAGTATCATGCTCCAGCAGCAACTCGAGATTTTTCGTCTCGGCCGAGGCTGAATAGAGTTCAACCGATTTTTCAAGGCTCTCGGTCAAGTTCAGATAACGTGGATGCAGCGTGATCCGGCCCGTCTCAATGCTGTTGAAGTCCATCAACTCATTGACAACCTCGCGTAAGTCTTCCGCTGAGGCCGCAATATAGTCCAGTCGCTGCTGCTGCTCCGGCTTCAGCGAGCTGATCTGCAACAACTCCAGCATGCCCAGCATAGAGGTAATTGGCGTTCGGATCTCGTGGCTCAGGTTCGCCAGAAAACGGGATTTGTAGGCATTGGCAGACTCGGTGTGGCGTAACTGCTCCTCGAGTCTCTTTAACAGTTCCGAACGCTGGTTTTCGCTGCGCTGCAGCCACACCACAAAAACACCGGAGATAAATAACATCACACCCAGCACCCAGAAGGCACGGTAGAAGAGATCCGTCTCAAGCGACTTCAGTGCAGCCGGATCGACCGAAGAGAGAAGAAACAGCTGATGCTGGGTGGAAAACAGCGAGTTGAGGGGCAACTCCTGAACTCTCAAGAACGGCTGTTGCAGGTAATTATCACCCTCTCTCTGATAGGCTCTGAGCTGAGCGAACAGATGAGGGGCTTCCGTTGCGATTGAATGACCGGGGCTTTCAAGCTGATCACTCCAGTTCAGCCCCGGTTTTAATGTGTGGAGTTTCCAGTGCCCGCTTTCATCAACAATTTCGAGTATCAGGCGACTATCTTTGCTCTCAGCCAGGCTTTGCAGAAGGTCACTCAGATTAAAATTAAGCACCAGTAAACCGGTGACCTCTTCATTGAGATTACGGGTCGGTATTGCCAGCCGCAATGTCGGTTCCAGCGGTTTCACGACCTTGCCGAATTCAATATTCAGATCCAGATTTGAGGCGTATATCTGGCCAGGCTCAAGGCCGATGGCTTCTTTAAAGTAATATCGACTGGACTTGTCCTGCAGCAACTGTGAGACCACTACCTGCGGTTCTTCGCCGACGAAAACACGGTCCAGCCGCAGTATCTCCTGACCATTTTTATTGAGCCAACGCACCTGGGCAAGATCGGGAAAATCAGCAAAAGACGATCTGAAAACAGGCTCTGCCCGAGCCACATCAATCGTTTCATCCGAGATGATTGCATTATTCTGCAAGGTACTCAGTGTCAGACTGACAGCGCTTTTTGAGTAGCGCAGCAGTCGCTCACTGACCGCCATATAGTCACGTTCCGCTTCGAGCTGAAGCGTACTTTCGAGTTGTTCGTGCGCCAGTTGCAGCTCGGACCGGTACAGCATCCATACCGTCACCAGCGATACCGTGAACAGAATAACCCCTAAAACCAGACCTGGGGCGCGACGAAGAGCATCCATTATCATTCGTAAAATCCCTCAGGAGCGCCCGTCAGGCGCCTTCAGTCGGGTTTTGTTTAGCGTTAACAACCTTTTCTACGTAAGATTTCACCAATGGCGCAATCTCACCAAATTTCAGAGACTGACCATTCTTAATATGCGCCCTGACCCGCATCAGAATCCGGATTGGGCTGACATTTTTCACCACATAGTCAACGGCGCCTGCTTCAAACGCCTGAATCTCAAATAACAGATCATCATACCCCGTCAGGAAAATCACCGGGATTGAAGCTGTATCTGGATCTGCTTTCAAACGCCGGCACACTTCAAAACCGGAAAAGTCCGGCAGGTCGGCATCCAGCAGGATCAGGTCTGGTTGGTCATGCTTAGCTGATTTAACCCCTTCACCACCCGTGGCTGCAGTGAGCACAGCGACCCCTTCAGCCAACACCGAGGTCAGCAAAGCCAGGCTCGACAGTTCATCATCAACCAGCAGTACTTTTGGTTTCATTACAGTTTATCTCTAGGATGCATGTGTTATTCAGCAGCGTTGTTTGACGCTGCCTGTTTTGTTAACCGTGCCCTGAACACTGACTGCTCTAACAGCTTCTGCGAATCGGGATAAGCCCAACATCTATTTCCAACCGTTGTCGCCTCCGCCTGGAGGGCAGCAGGCAACAACACGGGGACCTGAAGTTCTTTCAACATCGCCAGTATCGCTCTGAACCAATAAGCCGACAACGTTTCTGACTCCAGTGTACCGGGTAAAATACCGGCATCAAAACTGACCAGATCCACCGACACCCGCCGAAGTAGATCCAGCGCCTGCAGGTCGCGACCCAGCTTGGTCAGAGCAAGGCCATACCCCAGACCCTTCAGATAACGCAGTTGCTCAAGCAACTGGTGATCAATCTGTCCAATTTCCTCAGCTGAAAGGGCCAGATAGATCAATGGCGCCACTTCAGGGTATGCCTCCTGACGACGCTTTAGCAAGTAAATCAATTCAGGGGCGATCAGGTTTTCAGCGCTGACCGGGACTATCAGCGGTACTCTTGGCTGGGTTTGATCCAGCCCATTGATAAAATCATAGGTCAGACTCAGCGTTGTGATCGTCTGCTCGAGTGTCTCAGCCTGACGGCGGTCGGGTAACATGCTTGGCAACGGATAGCGTTTACCGTTTTCTATCTGATCCAGCCGGACTGAAACCCAGGCAGCGCCTATCTCAGCTGAACCAGAGATCGTTAACGGATCAAACAGCAACGCCGAAACCGTGGCGATCTCAGATGAGCCTGATACGCAGGGAGTGGCCGATAAACGATTGTCCGTTGTCGCCAATCCGTTGCTGTAGACCCAGAACCGGTTACGCCCGGCATATTTGGCCTGATACATCGCCTCGTCAGCGGCTTTGATAAGTGCTTCAGCACTGATTGCGTCATCGGGATAGCTGGCAACACCAATGCTCACAGAGCTAGTATAGGTCAGGTCATTCAGACTGTAGGGAGCGCACAAAGTCTGGATCAGTTTATTCGCGACTGTCGACCGGGCCGAAACCGGCAGACTGCCCTTAAGCAACACGACAAACTCATCGCCTCCAATCCGTGCCAGAAAGTCACCCTGTTTCAGATTGTGTCGCAGGCGTTTACCGATATGTAGCAGCAACTCATCGCCCTTAGCGTGACCATGGTTATCATTAAGCTGTTTAAAGTTATCCAGATCAATGAATAGCAGCGTAAGCTCCTCGCCTGTCCGCTGCGCGGCCTGGAAACAATCGCTGAAAACACGGTTGAAACCAGCCCGGTTAAACAGGCCGGTGAGACTGTCGGTTTCCGCCGAGCGCTGAAGTGCCCGCTCTCGCTCCAATTGGTCTTCAATATTTTCCAGAATGTAGACCCGAATAACTTCATGCTCAGTCAGGTAGCCAGCACGGGTATCCACCACTTTAAGCTGGGTATTGATCAGAGCGCCGGACGCATCCAGCAGTTCAGCCCGCCCCTCCCAGAAGGGGGCGTCCTCCAGTGTATCTTCAATGCTGCTGACGAAGCTGTCACCCTCTTCAAACAGAGCCTGCACCGAACGCCAGACCACCTCACGACTGGCATAGCCAGACAATTCACAGAACGCAGGATTAACCGTGATGACCCGGCCGCTATCATCGGTGATCACAATCGCCTGACGGGCATACTGGAAAACCGCCTGGTAGATATTGAGTTCCTGACTCAGGAAGAACAGATTGTCGCGTGGACAAAAACTGATGGCGTAATAGGTTCTGTCACCCCGTTCAAAAACCCGTTTATGGGCGACATAATCACTGGGGCTGGAGATGAAAAGCCGCACCTCCAAACCACTGGTGGTTTCACCCTGTAACCAGCGGATAAAGTTGCCAAAGGGACTGGCAATCGCTTTGGCCAGACTCAGACTGGCCGAGGGGCGGTCACCACGCATCATCACCAGCAAAGGCGTGGCCGCACTGTTGGCATAACAGACCATCAGTTTTTCATCGGTCACCACCAGCGGCAGCGGTGAAAACTTCAGACTGTCGAGCAGTGCATCCGACTCAAGTGGCCAGATGATATCAGTCAGCCAGTCACCGCTGTCAGCAGTGTCGCGCTCTGTCTCATCCAACGCTTTTGAGCCAGACGCCATCTCAGGTCGCCTCGTTGCGCTCAGCCGCAAAGAAGGTGACCAGAATCTGCTGAGCCTGGCCGGTGATTGGGTCAATTTCGTAGATGGTATGGTTGGCGTGTATCTTCAGATACTCCTGCGAACCTTTCATTTGTAAACGATAGGTCAGAGGATAGGTTTCCCCCGCGCGGGCAGACGTTTCCAGCTTATGAAACAGCTGCGCCATCTGCTTACGTTCTTCGCTGTGACACAGGTTGAAGAAGTCGCCCCGATTGATTTCAGCGATATCCTCAAGGTCAAAACCGAGCAATTGTGTGAATCGGGGATTCACATACTCCAGCTGATGATCGCTGAGATCATAAATAAAGGCCGCATTAAGACTGCTGTTCAGAATAAAATTGATCTTGTCTTTGTGCGCACTGTCATTACGCTCGTAATAAACCTTTTCGGTGATGTCAGTCATGCTGCCCATCACTTTTACCGCCTGTTTCAGGTCATTGAATGACACCAATGCTTCCAGCGAGATCACTTTAAGACCGCTCTCACCCACCGGGGACTTAAACACGAAAGGCTGTTTTACCTGGTTCAGCAACAAACCTTTGAGATGTTGTTCCAGCCGATTGCGATCTTCAGCATGGGCAAGACCGATAAAGGCCTCAAACGAAGGATGGAAAAACTTTTCATCCAGACCAAAGATGCGATAGCAGCCTTTACTCCAGGTCAGTTTGCGATTATTGACCTCCCACAGCCAGGAACCGGTGCGACCGATACGCTCTGCCTCTTCCAGCAGGCTATTGGACTGTTCAAGTTCGTTCCTCAGCTTGAGCAATTCTGCTTGCTGCTGCTCTTTATCCTCGTACGCAACACGCAGCTCTGAGTAAGCAGTCTGCAACTCTTCGTTGGTTGACTGCAGCTCCTCATTGGTGGTCTCCAGCTCTTCATTTGAGCTTTGTAACTCTTCATTGGAGCTTTGCAGCTCCTCGTTCATGGACTGCATCTCTTCGTTGGAGGTTTCCAACTCTTCGATCACATCCTGCAACTGCTCTTTGGTTTTATTGAGCAGGCGCTGCTGTTCCAGCATCACCGCTTCGTTATTCAGATCCCCATCCTGATTTACCATCGGGATGTTCATCGGGTTTTCTACCTGAGTAAAAATCAGGGTCAGGTTACCCAGCGGATTCTCTTTAACAATCCGCACCAGAATCAGTTTTACCCAGGCTTCCTTACCGTCAATTTCAAGACTCTGGAAACCGGTATCTGACATCTCCTTGCCGCTTTCAATGGCATGCAGCGCCGAACGAAGATCCACACTCAACTGCGGATGAATGTTGCGGTAGATATTGTTGGTGGGCAGACCTTCCGGACGCACCAACAGCGGGTTTTTACCCTCAGTGAAAATGATGTCCTGATTTTCATTAATCAGAATGGCGTTCGGCAGCAGGACGTTACGCAGTTTCTCAACAATCAGCTCAACAAACTGTTCATCGAGTTTCTTGGTACCTGTTTTACTGCGGGTCGAAGGATGCTCGGTGATATCGATGTAGTCATCCACCGGTGGGCGACGGCGTAACGTCCGCTCAGGCGGCAGCTTTTTACCGATATACACACTTTCATAGATCTTGCCGGATTTAACCAGTGGCCGGAAATGCTCCTGAAACACCCCAATGGACTCTGACTGGCCCAGCATCATCAGCCCCTTGGGATTCAGGGCATAATGGAAGGTCGGCATCAACTGGCGCTGCAGCTCCACGGTGAAATAGATCATCAGGTTACGGCAGCAGATAAGATCCAGACGCAGGAACGGTGGATCACGGTTTACGTCATGAATCGAGAAGATCACCATCGCCTTAATCGGTTTGATCACCTCAAACTGATCGCCCTTCACCAGCAGGTATTTCTGCTTCATGTACTTCGGCAGGTTCTGAATCGCCGTTTCCGGATACACGCCATTTCGAGCGTAATCTATGGCCTGTTTGTCGATATCGGTGGCAAAAATCTGAATTTTGTATTCCGATATCTTGTCACCCAAAATCTCACTGATCATCATGGCGACTGAGTAGGCTTCCTCGCCGGTGGAACACCCCACCGACCAGACCCGCAGGTTTTTGTCCGGTTTATTGTGCAGATAATGGGTCAGTTCATTGTTGAGTTGTTCAAACGCACGACCATCACGGAAAAACGAGGTTACCCCGATCAGCATGTCCTGAAACAGAAAGGTGACTTCATCGAGGTTAGTACTCAGGTATTTAAGGTACTCTTCCGGCTTGCGAATCTTCAGGGTCGTCATACGACGCTCAATACGCCGCAGGATGGTGTTTTCTTTATAGAGGCCAAAATCCACATTACAGTGTTTTTTCAGTAATCGGATAATGTTGTTGTAGATATCACGCGGCATCGCCTGTTCACTGTCCACCGCTTTAGCACGGGGGAACAGCATGAAGTTCATCAACTCTTCACCAATCTGACTGGCTGTCACAATCAGATCAACGTTACCTGAGTTGATCGCCGCATTCGGCATACCATCGTATTTAGCGCTGGAGGGTTCCTGGACAATACCCAGGCCGTTTTCACCCTTGATCGCCCTAATACCCCGGGCACCATCACTGCCGGTACCTGACAGGATAATGCCAATGGCATTTTCGCCTTTCGCCAGGGCAATCGATTCAAACAGCATATCAACCGAAGGGCGTGGCGTATGCCGCACATCCGGATAGCTGGTGAGTTTGATCATATCACCGGGATAAAGCTCTATATTGTGGTTGGGTGGACAAATATAGATCTGCCCGGCACGCAACACATCACCGTCCTGCGCAGCACAGATGGGGAGCGTGGAATCTTTCTCCAACAGGTCAACCATCATACTTTTGTAAGAAGGCGAGAGGTGCTGCGCCACTACAAAACTCATTTTGAGTTCGTTTGGCAGGTTTGAGACCATCGCCTGCAGCGCTTCCAGTCCCCCGGCACTGGCACCCACACCCACAACAATCAGGGCCTTATCTCCTTCCGGGGTGACAGAACTGAGTTTGAGATCAGACTCCGTATCGAGAGCCTGAGCAACTTCCTGCGAATCAAGAGGCACATCAAGTTCCACCTGATGCACTGCTGAAGAGTTTGCTTCCACAGTCTCAGTGTTTGAACTGCCTTTTTGATTATCTGCCATTGAACTGTCTCTTTTTAACAACCCTGTTGGAGGCAATCCGAATATCGCCTGCATAAAAAAGCTGAAGCCGCAGTTTATGCCCAGACTCCAGAAAAACTATGATCGAAAGTATATGCTATGGCTTTCTTATATATAAGCAGTCCTGAGACTGCAAGCGCCCTCCGGACGCCATCATAAGACGATCCGCACCAAAAAAGAGCATTTATTGTGCGCCTGCATCATAAACTGGCTTACACCACCCCCAAAAACAGCATTCAAACCCTCTTAAAAATACTTATATTGTTGGTTTATAAGAATAAATTATAAGTGGCACGCTGCGTGCTTTAACAAAACCAGTATATTTACTTCCAATGTCGGAAGCCGCTTTACCCTAAGACAGTATTGAGAACAAAGGCGTTCTACTCCAGCAGGTCACTGCTGAGGGAAGAACGCCTTTTTTTATTTTCGGGATCTGACATTACATGAGAAAACATCTGGTCATTATTGGAAACGGCATGGCGACTGGCCGACTGCTGCAGCTCTTGGTAGAGCGCAGCCCGGGTCTGTTCGACGTGACCGTTTTTGGTGAAGAACCAGGTGGCAGCTACAACCGGGTACTGCTCTCACCTTTGCTCGGGGGCGAAAAAACCCTGGATCAGGTAATGACGCTACCCGCGTCCTGGTATGCCGACCACGGTATTGCACTGCACTGCGGTGATCCGATTGTACGTATCGATCGTGCCCACAAGCAGGTGATCAGTGAAAAAGGTCTGCACATTCCTTATGACCAGTTGATTATCGCCACAGGTTCTAAACCCTTTCAGGTCCCTATCAAGGGCCTGGATAAAGAGAATGTTATTAATTTCCGCACCCTGCAGGATGTGGACAAAATGCAGGCAATTGCTGCTACCAGAAAAAACGCCGTGGTCATCGGTGGTGGTTTTCTGGGTCTGGAAGCAGCGGAAGGTCTGCGCCGCCTGGGCATGCAGGTCACTGTACTGCAGCGTGCATCCTGGCTGCTGAACAACCAGCTGGACGAAACCGCAGCCAGTCTGTTGCAAGCGGCACTTGAAGAGCGCGGCATGAGTTTCCGCCTGGATGCCATCACTGAAGAGATTCAGGGTGAAGCGGCGGTTGATTCTGTCCGTCTCTCCGATGGTGAAATTATTCCTGCCGATCTGGTGGTGACCGCCATCGGCATTACTCCGAATACAGCACTGGCCAGGGACGCCGGTCTGGAATGTCAGCGGGGCATTATGGTCGATGCGAAGATGCAGACCAGCGATGCTGACATCTTTGCTCTGGGTGAATGTTGTCAATACCTGGAGCATATCTACGGTTTGGTCGCACCGATCTGGCAACAGGCCGATGTGTTGACTCAAAACTTCGCGGGCAACGACGTCCATTACCGTGAAGAGGCAGTGGCTACTCAGCTCAAGGTGAGCGGTGTAGAGCTCTTCTCCTGCGGATCACTGACAGATACCGAAGACACAGAAACACTGGTCTACCGGGATCTGCAACACAACGAATATCGCAGACTCTGGCTGCGCAATAACCGACTGGTCGGTGCCGTACTCTACGGCGATGTTCGGGAAGGACAGTGGTACTTCGACCAGCTGAAACAAAACAACGACCTGAGTGCCGACAGAGCCCAGCTACTCTTTGGTAGCCCATTCTGTACACCGGAAACTCAGGCAGAAAATCTGGGTATAAACATGAGCAAACGTCAATTAGTTGTTATCGGTAATGGCATGGTTGGCCACCACTTTGTGGAAAACTTCGTTTCCAGTGGTGTCGCCGCCAACTACGAAATTCATATCCTGGCAGAGGAAGACCGCGCTGCGTATGACCGCGTGCACCTGTCTGAGTACTTCGGTGGTTCCACCTACGAAGACCTCTGTCTGGTTGAAGGCAATTTTTATGAAGAACACGGTGTTCACCTTCACCTGAATGAAGGTGCTACACAGATCGATCGCGATGCAAAGCAGGTCTTCACCGAGCAAGGCACCTACCCTTACGACACACTCGTTCTTGCAACAGGTTCTTACCCGTTTGTCCCCCCAATACCGGGTAATGATGGTGAGGCCTGCTTTGTCTATCGCACCCTGGAAGATTTGGACAAAATCAGAGCATCTGCTGAAGCGTCCAAAGTGGGTGTGGTTGTTGGCGGCGGCCTGCTGGGCCTTGAAGCAGCCAACGCATTGAAATCCCTGGGCCTGAAAGCCCATGTCGTTGAGTTTGCACCTCGTCTGATGCCGGTACAGCTGGATGAAGACGGCGGCGAACTGCTGAAACAGAAAATCGAAGCGCTGGATGTAGACGTTCACTGCAACAAGGCCACCACTGAAATCGTCGCCGGCGAAGAATGCCGTTACCGCATGAACTTCAGCGATGGTTCTTTCCTGGAAACCGACCTGATCCTGTTCTCTGCCGGTATCCGTCCGCAGGACACGCTGGCACGCAGTTCTGAACTGACCATCGGCGAACGTGGCGGCATCATGGTCAACGACCAGTGCCTGACCTCCGATGCAAACATTTACGCCATTGGTGAGTGTGCCCTGTGGAACAACCAGATCTTTGGTCTGGTAGCGCCCGGCTACACCATGGCTAAAGTGGCTGTATCAGCCATCAATGGCGACAGCGATAACCTGTTTACCGGTGCCGACATGAGCACCAAGCTGAAACTGCTAGGTGTGGATGTAGGTTCCATTGGTGATGCCCATGGCCGTACGCCAGGCAGCATCAGCTACCGTTACCTGGACGAAGACGAGCAGACCTACTACCGCATCATCGTCTCTGAAGACCGCAAAAAGCTGCTGGGCGCCGTACTGGTGGGTGATAACAGCAAATATGACACCCTGCTGCAGTACGCCCTGAACGGTATCGACCTGCCGGCAAAACCGCAGGCACTGATTCTGCCATCCATGGATGGCGCTGCAGCACCAACTCTGGGCCCGGATGCGCTGCCGGATACCGCTACCATCTGCTCATGTCTGAACGTGACCAAAGGTCAGATCTGCTGCTCCATCGACAACGGCGCCAGCTCGGTTGCTGACGTTAAAGCAGAAACCAAAGCCACCACCGGTTGTGGCGGTTGTGCTGCCATGCTGAAAAACCTGGTGGATCACGAACTGGAAAAACGTGGTGTTGAGGTCTGCAAGGATATCTGTGAACACTTCCCCTACACCCGTGAAGAGCTGTATCACATCGTGCGTGTTGAAGGCATCCGCAGCTTCCACGACCTGATCCATAAACACGGTAAAGGTCTGGGTTGTGATATCTGTAAACCTGCTACTGCGTCCATTCTGGCCTCCTGCTGGAACGATCACATTATGGAAGAGCCGCTGGTTGCCCTGCAGGATACCAACGATACCTTCATGGCCAACATGCAGAAAAACGGTACCTACTCCATCGTGCCCCGTGTTGCCGGCGGTGAAATCACCCCGGACAAACTGATCGTGCTGGGTGAAGTGGCCAAGAAATACAATCTGTACACCAAGATCACCGGCGGTCAGCGTATCGACCTGTTTGGTGCCCAGCTGCACGAACTGCCGCTGATCTGGAAAGAACTGGTCGATGCAGGCTTCGAAACCGGTCACGCCTACGGTAAATCCGTACGTACCGTTAAATCCTGTGTCGGCAGCACCTGGTGCCGTTACGGCGTTCAGGACAGTGTTGGCATGGCGATCGGTATCGAAGAGCGCTACAAAGGCCTGCGTTCACCACACAAGCTGAAGTTTGCTGTTTCCGGCTGTACCCGTGAGTGTGCTGAAGCTCAGAGCAAGGATATCGGTGTCATTGCCACCGAAAAAGGCTGGAACCTCTACGTGTGCGGTAACGGCGGTATGAAACCACGTCATGCGGATCTGTTCGCCACCGATCTGGATGATGAAACCCTGATCAAATACATCGATCGCGTACTGATGTTCTACATCAAAACCGCTGATCGACTGCAGCGTACCTCTGTCTGGATGGACAATCTCGAAGGTGGCCTCGACTACCTGCGTGAAGTTGTGATCGAAGACAAACTGGGCATTGCTGCTGAACTTGAAAGCCAGATGGACCATGTTGTGGGCACTTATCAGTGCGAGTGGAAGACTGCGATTGAAGATCCGGAAAAACTGAAACGTTTCCGTACCTTTGTGAACGATGAAGAACGCGCAGATCCACAGATCATCAACATCATTGAACGTGACCAGATCCGTCCGGCCTGAGAGTGAGGAAAGAAACAATGACTGCAAACCCGAATACTGTTTGGAAAAAACTCTGCAACAAGGCCGACCTGATCCCGTTTTCCGGTGTGGCTGCCTGGCATGAAGGCCAGCAGGTTGCCCTGTTTTATCTGCCGGGCAATGGCAACGAAGTGTTCGCCATTGGTAATAACGACCCGTTCAGCGGCGCCAACGTACTGGCCCGCGGCATTGTCGGCGACCTGAAAGGGGAACTGGTAGTGGCGTCTCCGCTGTACAAACAACATTTTTCCCTGACCTCAGGCATCTGTCAGGAGGATGCCGAGAAACAGGTACCGGTCTGGCCGGTACGTCTGAAGGGTGACGATGTCGAGATTGTGGTCGCCTGAGGCGATCACTTCATGATACTACCCGCTCAGGGATGAGCTTCCTGCCTCAAAGATAGTCATACCCCTATCTTTGGGTCTCTTGCCCACTTTCTGACATTGCTGGGCTTTTTTGACCGCTACCTTCGGGTAGCGGTTTTTTTATCTGTGCGGCAATCAGATTTATCACATTAATATTATTCACTTTATTTTCAAAAAGTTTCATCAGCCTCATACAGTAACTGCCCATCGATTACTGGTAGAATGGCGGGGTTTTCAACGCACATAGATAAGTACGGATAATGAATACGGAACTCAGAGACAAATTTGCCGACCCTCAGCGTGGCGTTTACCTGTTTGGCACCACACCACCCAAGCTGGACACCACTGAGGAAAAGATGACCGAGATAGCTGACAAGCTGCTCGCACGTCTGCAGTCTCTGGAATATGACGGCCTGATTGTGTACGACATTCAGGACGAAAGCAGCCGGATTGATACGCCACGTCCGTTTCCCTTTATGCACACCCTTGATCCACGGGTGTATTCCCGTCTGATGCGTGAAAAATCAGGTCGTCCTGTCATCACCTACAAAAGTGTCTCTCAGCGCGACCGTGCCGCCTTCACTGAATGGCTGAATGAAGCCTGGGAAGCATACGGTGTGCGCGATATCGTTCTGGTAGGCAGCCCCTCTTCTGAGGGTGAGATCAAACTCAGCCTGAATGATGCCTACGAAACCCTGAGCGAACAGACACATCCCTATCAACTGGGGGGTGTCACCATCGCGGAACGCCACGCGAAAAAAGGCAACGAACATCAGCGCCTGATCAGCAAAGCTAAACAGGGCTGCGAGTTCTTTATCTCTCAGGCGGTGTATAACCCGCAGGCGACCATTGATATGCTGGCCAGCTATGCCCGTCAGTGCCGTGAACAGGGCCTGACACCCAAGCGTGTCATTCTGACCTTCACCCCCTGTGGCAGCGCTAAAACCCTCTCCTTTATGGAGTGGCTGGGCATTTCCGTGCCGCAGGCCACCCATATACGTATTATGGATGCAGAGAACCCTCTGCAGGAATCAATCCGTATCTGCCGCAGCAATCTGGAGCAGATTCTGGAAGCGATTCTGCCGCTGGGCATTCCGCTGGGCCTGAACATTGAAAGCCTGACCAATCGGAAAGAAGAGATTGAAGCCTCAGTTCAGTTGTTCAAGCTGCTGAAATCCATCGTGGATCTGCGTCTGGCCGAAGCCCAGCTCTGATCGGATTGTGCGACGCACAAAAAACAGTAGTTTTTTTGGCACAGCTCGGATAGATTGATTGCATAGTCTTTAACCAATGGAGTCGGTTATGAACATCGTCAATCTGATCTGTGCCATTCTTCTGCCCCCGCTGGGCGCATTCCTGCAGGTCGGCACCACCAAACATCTGGTGCTGAATATTATCCTGACCTTCCTTGGCTGGCTGCCTGGCATCGCCCATGCTGTCTGGCTGGTTGTTACCAAACAAAAAGGTTAAGCCCCCCAGCCGTGACGGGCAGAGCCCTGCCCGTCAACATTATCTCTTCGATTGCAACAGTTTGTTGTTGGATGAAATTTGCCAAACCTATTTATTCAGACTATTTTTGACGGATCGTCATTATAAGATCTCAGTAATATGAGCCCGAAAATTCTAGATTCAGCCGAGTTGGATGCACGCGAACAGGTCATGCTCCGATCAGCATTCCAGCTCATCGCCGAAGAAGGTGTCAGCGGACTTACCATCGACAAACTGGTGAATCGTATCCCCTATTCCAAAGGCACGGTTTACAACCATTTTTCTGGCAAAGAGGACCTGCTGACCGGGCTGTGCATTGAAGCACTCGAACACCTGTCACACCTGTTCCAGCGCGCCGCCGCCTATCCCGGCAACAGCCGCGAAAGGATTACCGCCATTGGTTTTGCTTACATGCTGCACGCTCAGATAAATCCCGTCGCTTTTATGCTGGTGATTACCGCGAAAACCCCTTCCATCTGGGAAAAAACCAGTGATAAACGCCAGCAAGCCTATCAGCAGAAGGAAGACCAGCTACTACAGGTCTTTCTGCAAGTCATCTGCGATGCCATCAGTGTCGGGGATCTGAGCTTACCAGCCTCTTTCAGTGAATCGGACGTGGCATTTGCGCTCTGGGCCAACTGTTTTGGCACCATCGCCCTGCTGCAGGAAGATCTTGAGCGCTGTGCTGTGCGGCAGAACATAGAGATGGAACCAGCCGTACTGCGCCACTGCAGCCTGTTACTGAACAGTTTTGGCTGGCTACCACTGCATCAGAACCCTGAACCTACCATCGAACAACTAAAAACCGGCCTGTTTAAAGCAGAAATTGAACAGCTCGAACAACGCTTAACCGCCAAAGGACAACCACTATGAAGGAGCAACTATTTCGATTTGTACTCAGGCATCCGGTCTGGGTGGTTGTCATCAGCCTGACGCTGGCCATTCTCAGTGCGGCCGGAGCACAATTTCTGGTATTCAAAAGTGATTACCGGGTGTTTTTCAGCGATGCCAACCCGCAACTGACCGCCTTTGAACAGATGCAGAAACGCTACAGTAAAAGTGACAATGTCTCTTTTATTGTCTCCCCTGCTGATGGTCAGATCTTTACACCCCGCACCCTGACGGCATTGCAGACCCTGACAGATGAAGCCTGGCAACTGCCGTACTCGACCCGGGTCGATTCCATCACCAATTTCCAGTACACCTGGGCTGAAGATGATGACATGGTGGTCGAAGATCTGATCAGCGACCCTCAGTCTCTGACACCGGACCAACTGGCAGAGCGCCTTCAGATTGCCCTGAATGAACCCCTGCTGCTCAACAAACTGATCTCAGAGCAGGCCCATGTCAGCGTGGTGAATGTCACCATCCAGCTACCAGGTCAGAATCTGGTGGTTGAAGTGCCCGAAGTGGTCACTAAGGCACGTGAAATTCAGGCCTCGCTGATGGCTGAATATCCAGAGATCAATATTCAGCTCAGTGGCATGGTGGTGATGAACAACAGTTTTGCGGAAGCGTCCCTGCACGATAACGCAACCCTGGTCCCACTGATGTTTGCCGTGGTCATTCTGAGCATGATTGTGTTGTTGCGCACCTTCAGCGGCACCTTCGCAACGGTAGTCATTATCCTGCTCTCGATTACCGCCACCATGGGGCTGGCAGGCTGGGCCGGTTATTACCTGACGGGGCCTTCGGCAACCACACCGATTATGGTGTTGACGCTGGTTGTCGCGGATTGTGTGCATATTCTCAGCAGTGTTTATTACGATATGCGTCAGGGCAAAAGCAAAGAGGACGCGATTTACAACAGTCTGCGCATTAATTTTCAGCCGGTCTTCCTCACCAGCATCACCACCGCGATCGGTTTTCTGAGTCTCAATTTTTCCGACTCACCCCCGTTCCGCGACCTTGGTACCATGGTCGCCACCGGCGTGATGCTTGCCTTCGTGCTGTCCGTCACGCTGTTCCCGGCACTGCTGAAACTACTGCCACTACGGGTCAGTGTAAAAACAGACGACTCTCTTACCGCCATGCAACGGCTGGGGGACTGGGTAATCCGTCAGCGCCGTCTGCTGTTACCGGTCACGGCTGTGATGATGGGGGGGCTGATCTTCTTTATGCCGCAGAACGAAATCAACGATGATTTTGTGAAGTATTTTGATGAATCTGTGCCCTTCCGTCAGGCCACTGATTATCTGCAGGAAAACCTGTCCGGCATGACCTATCTGGAAATTTCGCTGGAAAGCGGCGAAAGCAGCGGCATCAACCAGCCGCGCTTTCTGCACCTGATGGGTGATCTGACCGAATGGTTGCGTCAGCAACCGGAGGTGGATCACGTGCAGAGCCTCAGCGATATTCTCAAGCGTCTGAACAAGAATATGCACGGCGATGATGCCAGTTATTATCGTTTGCCGGATGAGCGTGAACTCAGCGCCCAGTATCTGCTGCTGTACGAGATGTCACTGCCCTACGGGCTTGATCTCAATAATCAGCTCAATGTGGACAAATCTTCCACCCGTCTGATTGTGACCACCCATAACCTGACCAGCCAGGAGCTGATCGATCTGGAACAACGGGTTAAAGACTGGGTCACCGCACAGGACACACCCTACAGCCTGCAGATTGCCAGCCCGAGCATCATGTTTGCTCATATTGGCCAGCGCAATGTACACAGCATGCTGCTGGGCGTGGTATTTGCCCTGATTCTGATCTCCCTGCTGCTGGGTATCGCGCTTAAATCCGTGCGTTTTGGTCTGATCAGTCTGCTGCCAAACATCACCCCTGCCGCCATGGGTTTTGGTGTCTGGTATCTGCTGGATGGCCGGGTTGGTCTGGGTCTCTCGGTCGTCGCCGGAATGACCATGGGGATTGTGGTGGATGATACGGTGCACTTTCTCAGCAAATACCTGCGCGCCCGCCGGGAACATGGTTATAACAGTCAGGAAGCGGTGGCTTATGCCTTCAGCAGTGTAGGTAAAGCCCTCTGGGTCACCACCGCCGTGTTGATTGCCGGTTTTATGGTGCTGGCCCAGTCCACGTTCAAAGTGAATGCAGATATGGGCTTGCTCACTGCAATCACCATCTTTATAGCCCTGGTGGTGGACTTTTTGTTCCTGCCACCGCTGCTGATGCTGCTTGACCGTTCACCCGTAAAAGCCCACAGCACTCAGCCCTCTGCAACTTCAGGAGAAAACAATGCTACGCAACAACCACTCTAAAGTGATTTTGCTGATGGCGCTTTGCCTCAGCGCCAGCCAGGTGATGGCCGAAACCGCCGAAGAAAAAGGACTGCGCATTGCCAAAGCAGCCAAAGCCCGTGATCAGGGGTGGCAGAGCAGTCAGGCTGATATGGCGATGATTCTGCGCAACAGTGAAGGTCAGGAAAGTCGCCGTGCGCTGCGCATCAAAACCCTGGAAATCCAGAATGATGGTGACAAAAGTCTGACCATCTTTGACCACCCGGCAGATGTGAAGGGCACCGCGTTTCTGAGTTTCTCCCATCCGATTGAAGCCGATGAGCAGTGGCTTTACCTGCCAGCACTGAAACGGGTGAAACGGATCGCCTCACGTAACAAATCCGGTCCGTTTATGGGTTCCGAATTTGCCTACGAAGATCTGGCCTCCTTTGAAGTGGAAAAATACCGCTACCGCTACCTGCGTGATGAAAACTGCCCGGAGCAGACGCTAGAGTGTTATGTGGCAGAGTACTATCCGAATGACCCTAACTCAGGTTATACGCGGCAGATTGTCTGGCTGGATAAAACCGAATACCGGCCCTGGAAGATCGAGTTTTATGACCGCAAAGATGCCTTGCTGAAAACCCTGACACACCATGATTATAAGCAATACCTGAACCATTACTGGCGTCCAGACAGTATGCTGATGGAAAACCATCAGACCGGCAAAAGCACCGAACTGACATGGGAAAACTACCGTTTTCAGTCCGGCCTGACGGAAGACGACTTTAATCAGAACAGTCTGAAACGGGCACGCTAAACCATGTTAAAACCGCTTCTCAGTGTACTCACCTGCACCAGCCTGCTCTGGTCTATCACCGGACAGGCTGTGTCTCTGTCTGGCAGTATTGCGGGTGAATTACGTTATTACCCCGATCAGGGTCTGTATACCGATCAGGATTATCAGACCGGTTTGTCTCTGTCTGCTCAGCCTGAGTTTTACTGGGCATCTGAATCTGGCAATGACAGCCTGTTGTTCACCCCCTTTATCCGACTTGACCAGTGGGATGCAGAACGCAGCCATGCTGATATTCGCGATCTGAGCTGGATTCATGTAGGCGATGACTGGGAGCTGCGCACCGGTATTCGACGGGTGTTCTGGGGTGTCACAGAATTTCAGCATCTGGTCGATGTCATCAATCAGACCGATGCAGTGGAAGATCTGGACGGAGAAGACAAGCTGGGCCAGCCGATGCTTAACCTGTCGCTGGTCAATGACTGGGGCATCGTGGATCTGTTCCTGCTGACAGGTTTTCGGGAGCGCACCTTTGCCGGCTCTGAGGGTCGGCTGCGCCCGGCCCTGCCTGTTATCGAAAAACGGGCTGAGTATGAATCTGCGGCAGAAGAGAAACATCTGGATACCGCCCTGCGCTGGAGCAACAGCTATGATCTGGTGGATCTGGGACTGTACTGGTTTCATGGTACGCAACGTGATCCGGAGCTACAGCTGACACTGGAAGAGGGTGTACCTGTATTGACCCCGTATTACCCGCAAATGGACCAGTTTGGGCTTGATCTTCAAGCCACACTGGACAGTTGGCTGTGGAAACTGGAACTGCTTTACCGTGACAGCCGCGCGGATGATTTCTGGGCGCTGCAGGGGGGCTTTGAGTACACCCTGTATGGCATTGCGGACTCTGCTGCCGACCTGGGTTTACTGATGGAATATGGCTGGGATCAGCGCGGTACTAGGGCCAGCTCAACCTTCCAGCGGGATCTGTTTGTCGGTGCCCGACTGGCTCTGAATGATGCCGCCAGCAGCGAGCTGCTGTTTGGTGTTGGCCATGACCTGGATTACCAGAGCCAGTCCGTGGTGTTTGAAGCCAGCCGTCGGTTGGGAGGGTACTGGAGAATCAGTCTGGATGGACGTTTCTTCAGTGCCGATGAGCCAGTGGACCCACTCTATCAACTGCGCCGTGACGATCATCTGCAACTGACGCTGGAACGTTACTTCTGAGGTTTATCAACCTCTTGTGCCTGTTGCTGTTCCAGCATCTGCGCTTCAATCTCATCCAGGCGTTTCAGCTCATCCTGCAGCGCCTGGTATTTTTCTGGTTCCCAGATAATCTGACGGTTGTCCCGGTCAAGCTCATAGCGGGCATGGTAAAGAAAATCCATGCCCAGCAGGCCATTGGTACTCTGTGAGCCACCTTTGAAATCAATCACGCCGGCCCGAACATTCTTGATCTTGTAAGGCCCGATCTCGATCCGATCCAGATTGATCGCTTCGGTCTGCACCCGACGGCCATCCGCCACCCGGGCATAACCCGATGGCAGATACTGCGCCCGCAGACCACTGATCGCTTCCTTGTGCAGTACCGTGGAGGTCGCTCCGGTATCCATCACCAGCTGCAATGTCAGATTACGTGAGCCATACACCACCTTTACCGGCACTGTGATCCGGTTATGGTGCATACCCACCGGGGTGATCCAGTCCTGCATGACATTAATGATCTGCTGGCGGTTATATTTCAGCTGTTGCTGCCAGTCCTGGTACTGCCGTCGTTGCTGCAGCGCCTGCCGTGATTGAGCATCAAGCCGGTCCCCCTCTTCCTCACGCACATCCAGTTGATCTCTGAAGCGCGGTGGCACCTTGCTGTACTGATCAACAAACACCTTACGGCCATTGTCATCCACATACTGATAGATTTTGGCTTCTGCCGACAACGGCAGGACCAATAACATCAGAGAAAAAAGGCATACACGCATCACAACCTCCCAAGCGGGATCTCATTGACCTTGAGCTCACCCTGTTCAAGTTGCAGATGGCTGATCAGACGACCACCCTGCTCAATCAGATAACCCTGCGCTTTCAGGTTATCAAGCTGTTCGGTCAGTTGCTCATCCTGAACCGTTTCCACCATTTCCGGATCAAACGTCAGCTCAACATTCATCAGCAGACGCCGTTTTAACAGATCCGGATCTTTCATCAACTCTTCCAACGCCAACGCAGCCAGCGTCAGATGCCCGGTAGCATCCAGTGCACCTTTATCAGAGACAAGCTGGAACTGATTCAGTTGCAGATTGATACCTTCCTGCGTCAGTGCATCCAGCAGCGGCAGTAATACCATGGGATTGGCCATTTGTCGGGTTCGCATCTGTGCGAGTGTCCCGGTCAGATCCATGGCAGCCGCCAGGTCCATATCCAGCTGGCTATCCAGTACCAGAGACTGGAAGTCAAACACCTTGCCACTGCCTTTGTCCTGCAGATGGATATCTTTCAGTTGGGTTAGATTATCAAATAACAGTCTGGGCGCCGCCGCTTCCTGTTTCAACTCCATACTCAGGGACTCAAACTGCAGTTGGCTGCGTTGTGCATCCAGATTTAGCGGCTCAAGATTCAAACTCACATGGACAAATTCATACAATCCACTGTGCAGATCGGCACCCGGCTGCAGCCGTGCGTGCTGAGTCAGTGACAACCCCTGCAGACTCAGTTGCGCTTGTGCCTGCTGCAGCTCAAAGCCATCGAAATCCAGCGCCAGATTCAGCTCCTGCTGATGAAAACGGCCATCAGCCTGAAGCGCTCCCAACTGGAGAGAGCCCTGTTGCAGGGGCAGGTTCAGGGCAGGCATCTGCAGCGCAAAGGTGTGGCTGATCGCCTGATGAAAAGGATCAAGGGTCAGTTCGAGTGTAAACAGAGGCAGCGAGTGGTTTGGGTTAACCTGCCATTGTTGCAAATGGTCCTGCAAGCGGCCCGGCGCAACGGTCATTCGATAGTCGGCGGTAAAAAAGCCGTTCTGCACCACCAGATCAAACGGAATCAGATCGCTGTCCAGCAGCGCCCTTAATTCGGTTAAGCTCTGGTCCAGTTCAACTTCAAGCCGATAGTGAGAAGAGAGAAAACCGCGCGACCCGATCAGATTCAGCGCCAGTGGATAGGGGCTTTCACGTTCCAGGCGATCAAGCTCATGCTCCAATGCCTGTTCAGCCTGCTGGCCGGTGTAGGAAACCCCGGCAGCATACCCGGCCAGTGCGATGACCACCAAAACCAACAGCGAAAATCGTTTCATCGCTACCTCAATACTGCATCCTGCAGAACCTGTTCAAAGCGTTTACTGGCTCAGGCAAGGAAACCGGCCAGCCCTTTCAGCATAAATAGCATTACTACCAGCATAAATACCAGTGCCAGGCGCAGCATCCAGCAACGCATACAGGGTTGTTTACCTGCCATTTCAGCCACCTGCCAGCTTCACAGTGAAACCCTCGTTTTCAAGCAACTGTTTCAGCTTGTCACGATGATCACCCTGAATTTCGATCACGCCGGCTTTCAGAGCGCCTCCTGTGCCGCAGCTCTTTTTCAGCCTGGCTGTCAGCTGTTTAAGTTGGGCATCGGGCAGTGGCACCCCGCTGATCGTGGTCACACCTTTACCCTTGCGGCCCGCGGTTTCCCGACGAATACGTACAATGCCGTCCAGTTTGCTCAGGCGCGCTTCATCCTCAAGCTGCGCGCAGCAACATTCCGCTACAGGTTCGCCACAACCGGGACAGAGATCGCCCTTTTCGGTGGAGTACACAAGCCCTTTTAACTGATCTGATAGTGACGCCAAAATACTGTCCTGCTGAAACATTTAACGCTTTGCTGATGATAACATGCGGCGCATCAGGTTCAGAATCTCATCACGTTTTGCATAGATCTCTTCCAAACGCAGTTTTACCCGCTCAGGGTTGGGCTGGGACCTGTTCACAGCCATTAATTCCGCAGCCATCTGATGCAACTCCCGGTGTAAACGGTCCACCGTGGAGAGTAAGGGGTTGTACTGGTAGTGCTCCGCCGCCTGATTACTGAGCCAGCGACCAAAATTGCAATGCATCGGATCGAGCTCCAGGATTTCTGCAATATCCAGTACCCCGTTAAGCGCGGTTTCAAGGGTACGAATCCATGCCCGGTGTTCAGTACAGGCAAAGAGCAGAGGGATATCCTCCCGACTGACCCTGGCGGTACGCTGCCATAATTCTGGCGGCTGCCAGCTCCTCACCCAGGTATTGATCTGCTCAGCGGGCATCGGTTTGGCTATAAAGTACCCCTGTGCCACCTCACACCCCAGTTGCAGTAACAGCTCACCCTGGGATTCATTTTCAACACCTTCAGCCACCACATCCCGACGGAAGGCCTGTGCCAGACCCAGTACACCTTCCAGAATCGCCAGATCTTCCGGGTCATCCAGCATGTCGCGCACAAACGACTGATCAATCTTAAGCTGTTGTGCCGGCAACCGCTTCAGGTAGGTCAGGGAAGAATATCCGGTGCCGAAGTCGTCCATGGCAAAACGCACACCGAACTGGCTGCAGGCTCTGATCACTCTGGAGACATGTTCGATATCTTCAAGTGCACTGGTTTCAAGCACTTCCAGCATCAGACAATCGGGTGACAACAGTGCATGTTGTTCCAGTTGTTGTTTTAACCACTCAACAAAATCGAGCTGCTGAATCTGATAGGCACTGACATTGACACTGACCGGCAGCACCAGTCCTTCCGAGCGCCAGCGCTGATGCTGCTGCAACGCTTCCTGCACCACCCAGGCACTCAGCTCAATCGACAGGGGATGGTTTTCAATCACCGGCAGGAAGTTCGCAGGTGACAACAGACCACGCTCCGGATGTTGCCAGCGGATCAGCGCTTCTACCCCTTCAATCACACCGCTGCGCATTCTGACCTTGGGCTGGTAGTGCAGTACAAATTCGCCCTCGGCCAATGCATTCGCGATCCGATCGAGGGATTCGTGGTGACCGCGCAGGCTTCGGTCCTGTTCTGAGTCGAACCGGTGATAGCGGTTTTTACCGGCCAGTTTGGCCTGATACATCGCCTGATCTGCCTGTCGCAGCAGTTGATCCGCGTCCACCTCCTCCAGCTGCGGATAAAAAGTCACCCCGGCGCTGGCTGATACCTGAAGCAGGTTATCCTCAACCTTTATGGGTTTAGACGCTGCATCGAGCAAACGCTCCAGCACCGGGACACTGGCGTCTTCACTATCCAGATCCTCCAGCACAGCGACAAACTCATCGCCCCCCAGGCGGGCGAGCGTATCACTTTCTCGCAGTGCTTCTCGCATCCTGGTGGAGATATTCATCAGCAACTGGTCACCGCTATCATGACCAAAGGTGTCGTTGACCTCTTTGAATCCATCAAGGTCCAGATAGACCACCGCGAGACGGTTATCCCGACGCTTAACCTTCTGAATGGCGTGACGGATGCGATCCCCCATGAGCAGACGGTTTGGCAACCCTGTCAACGCATCGAAATGGGCGATATGTTCCAGACGACGCTGATGCTCTTTGAGTTCAGTAATATCCGCCAGCAGCGCCACATAGTGCTGTACCTGACCATGTTCATCTTTTACGGCGGTGATGGTCAGGCGCTCAAGAAATACCTGACCATCTTTTTTGCGGTTCCAGATCTCCCCGGACCAGTAACCGTTTTCAGCCAGTTTCACCCACATCTGGCGATAATAAGAGGCATCCTGCTCACCGGACTGCAGGATGCTGGGGTTTTTACCCAGCACCTCATCACGCTGGTAGCCGGTAATCTCAGTGAAAGCTTTGTTCACATCCAGAATCAGCCCATCGCGGCTGGTGATCATGATGCCTTCAAGTGCATGACTGAACACGTTCGCCGCCAGACGCAGTTCCTCTTCAGAACGTTTCTGGTCAGTGATGTCCTGAACCGTACCAAAACCACGCTGAAGTTTACCGTTCGTCTGGCGCCAGAACTGCCCTTTGGACAACACATAACGTACCGCACCACCGTCTTGTTTAATGCGGTGCACCAGCTCATACGCCAAACCATTTTTACGGGCATGCAGCAATGTATGCAGTACTGCCTGACGATCATCCGGATGCACCATACGGATAAAGGACACAAAGTTAGGGGGTTGTAATCTTATGTGCAGATTCATCAGGTGGTACATCTCATCTGACCAGAACATCTTCCGGTCGGAGACGTTGTACTCCCAGCTCCCCAAACGGGCGATGCGCTGAGCTTCCAGCAAACGGTCCTTATGCTCGCGCAGATCCCGTTCAATCTGCTTGATGGTGGTGATCTCCTTGGCAATGCCATAGATCCCTATCACGCGGCCATGTTCATCCCTCAGCGGTCCTTTATTAGACAGGAATATATGTTTACCGGTGGGCGTATCCACCTCGGTTTCAAAGGTGCGTTCAGTCTGACGCGAAATAATCAGCTGATCATTCAGTCGCAGCTGCGCTGCCTGAGTGGCAGGGAACAACGCCCGGTCATCCTTGCCCAGAATTTCCGCGACCGGCATCGCCAGAATCCGCGCCAGGGCTTCATTACACATGGTGTAACGGCCTTGCAGATCCTTGGCAAAAATTGGCTCGGTCGAGCTGTCAGCAATCGCTGAAAGGAGTCGTTGCGTCCTTAGCCGGTTTGCCTGAAGCGCCTGTATCGAACGCCCAACAGACAGTTTCTGGATCTGATAGAGATATACCAGACCAAAAAACAGCACGATCAGCATCAGAAGGGCCATGGCGTTGATCAGCCAGACCTCATACTTCATCCCCGCATAGACTTCCTGCAGGTCAAGTTTTACCAGCAGATACCATGCCGTGTCGGGTATCTGACGCGAGACCCCCAGACTGGGTTTGAGTTGATAATCCAGACCCCGGACGACTTCACCCAGACGCACCCTGCCCCGCAACACCTGAGCCTCAAGCAGATCGGGCGTGACCAGGGTAAAGCGGTTTTCCAGTTGGGGCGGATTCAGAAAACGCACATGGTTCAGGTAGACCACATGTTGATCTTCCTGTTTGAACAACACCACATCACCACTCGTGTTAGGTACCGGCCACTGCAACAGGTCAGGCCATAACCCTTTGGCAGGATTCGCACGAAACACCACAACCGGATTCCCCCCCTGCGGATTGACAGGCAGTGGAACCATGAAGTCGATCAGGCTACGGGAAGGATCAAGTAGATAGGGCATCAAAAGCTGATGCGCAGGCTGGTTTGAAACATCGTAGAGGGTTTCTCTGAACAGCGCGCTTTCCTGCTGTTGACTTGCTGGCGGATCGCCCCAGATACGCTGCAGATGCTGGTCATACAGCGTCACCTGCTGGTACTGGTCGGTTTTTTTGATCTGGTAGAGCCGGTCCTGCAGCATTCGACTGGCTGTTTGTTTGCCAGAGCGCTGCCACTCGCTGTATTGCATCCGCAGCTCGTCACTGTCCTTAAGGTACTCAAGGGACTTTAAACGGTTGGTGATCCAGTTCGTCACCTCAGCCTGTTTCAGATCAGCAATGGATTGCAGCCGGGCGATTTCATTGCTCTCACGCTGCTGAATGCTGTAGCCCGTTGCCAGCGCCGCTGCCAGTAAGCAGACCCCTGCCAATACCGCAAATATCCAGCTCAGACGGAAGCGGTAATTTTTCAGAATCCGGCTGTCGCTATGCTTATCCTGCCGTTTCAGCAGCAAGCCAAACACCACAGTTGTCAGGAACAACATGATCCCATCCAGCAAAAAGCCGGTGAGGATCTGCTGGTAGGGATCGGCTATCAGCCAGGTTAATAAAGTATCCGAAAGCAGCCAGAAAATAAGTGCCGCTGCGCCATAGAGCAACAGCGGTCCCATCAGCTCCTGATAGGAGTTAAGTAAAGAACCCTGATCCGGGTTTGATTCGGTAACAGACAGATCATTAAGCGCCCCGGCGTCAGGCGTCGACTTTTCCATATCGTTCACCTACCAGAGAAATATGCCGTTTTACGACGCAGTAAACCAACAAACACCAGCATCAATTCAGCCCGCCTATCTGCCGGGCCAGGTAAGTCGCATAGTTGTCGGTCATACCACTGATAAAATCCAGCGCCCGCATATACGCAGGATAAAGTTGCATACCGGGGTCAGGCGCATGAATGCCCATCAGACTGATAATCCGTTCACTGCGATAGCTGAGCTCCTGACCGGCAAGACTATGGTTTTCATACACCGCATGACAGAAAGCCTCCAGCAGGATGCCAAGAATGGTATAGGCCCCCACCTCCAGTTCGGTTTTACGGGTGTCGGGAAAGACCTGTTCACGCGCCAGTGTTTTTGCCCGCCGGATACCTGCAGCGACATCAGGGTCTCCATCCAGCAACAGTTCACCAGTGTAGTCACCCGCCATAATGGCAGACTGATTGCTCAGATAGGCTCTGACCGTCGAGTTCACCATATGTTCCATCGCCTTGCCGCGCAGAGCAGAGATCTTGCGACGGGCAGACGCCTGAGAGGAAAGAATGTCATCATCAAAGGTTTCAACACCACAGAGCTGCAGCAGAATCGGACGAATCTCTTCAAAATGCAGAATACTCAGCTCCACCGCATCTTCAAGATCGACGATGGCATAACAGATATCATCGGCGGCTTCCATCAGATAGGTCAGTGGATGGCGGCACCAGCGATTTTCACCCTTGGGGATCAGACCCAGCTCTTCACCCAGATGATTTAAGACCTCAAGTTCGGTCAGGTAGGCACTGAATTTACCCCGACTGCCAGCATCTGCAGCACCCCAAGGGTATTTCAGTAAGGTACCCAAGGTTGGATAGGTCAGGCGAAGGCCGCCGTCAAACAGATGGTTTTCAATGCGTGTCACTACCCGGAATCCCTGCGCATTACCTTCAAAGGTCATCAGGTCTTTGCGTTCCAGATCCGTCAGGTCCTGCAGAAAGACGCTGTGCTGTTGACGTTTAAACCAGTCACGAATTGCGTATTCGCCCGCATGACCAAAAGGCGGATTACCGATGTCGTGGGCCAGACAGGCAGACTGCACAATCATGCCAATATCGTAAGCACTGGCCCAGTCAGGCAGCTGATCCTGAATGGCCTCACCTACACGAATACCGAGACTGCGGCCCAAACTTCCGACCTCGATGGAATGTGTCAGCCGGGTATGAATATGATCATTCAGCGACATCGGATGCACCTGGGTTTTGCGCCCAAGCCGTCTGAAGGCACTGGAAAAGATGATGCGATCCTGATCCTTGTGGAAATGGCTGCGCCCTGCTTCCTCCGCTGGCAGTTCGGCATGACCATAACGGCGGGTAGTGAGCAGACGGTGCCACTGCATTGACATTTATACGGTTCCTTCGTAATTCAACATTCGTAGATGACTATTGTTATCGGCCAAGTGCAAGAGTTCCACTGCAAAAACATTCATCTACAGGAGAGCTATGCTTAATATGAGGTGATGTTATGAAAACAACACGAACCGAAACCGATAGCATGGGGCCGCTTGAAGTCCCTGCAGATGCCCTCTATGGCGCCCAAACCCAGCGCGCAGTCGACAACTTTACGATCAGTGGTCAAACAATGCCAGTCAGCTTTATCAAGGCATTGATCCTGATCAAAGCCGCCGCGGCTCGCACGCATATCTCACTGGGCACCCTACCGGAAAACGTCGGTGAAGCCATTGTTAATGCAGCAGATACGTTGCTGGAAACACCTGAACTGATGCAGCACTTCCCGGTGGATGTTTACCAGACCGGCTCCGGTACCAGCAGTAATATGAACGCCAATGAAGTCCTCGCAACCATGGCCAGTGCAACATTGGGCGAGACCGTTTCGCCCAACGATCAGGTCAATCTGGGACAGAGCAGTAATGATGTGATCCCAAGCGCGATCCATGTCAGCGCAGCCATGGTACTGGATCAGGCACTGCTGCCCGCCCTGTCCCATCTGAGCAGTGTACTGAGTCATAAAGGTGAACAGCTCAACGGTATGATTAAAACCGGCCGCACTCACCTGATGGATGCCATGCCGGTACAGATGACACAGGTGCTGGATGGCTGGGCCTGTCAGATCGACCAGAACCGCGAGCAGCTCATTGCCCTGCAGCCGCTACTCCACACATTGGCCCAAGGCGGGACAGCGGTGGGGACCGGAGTCAATGCGCCGGCGGGTTTTCCAGCGCTCTTCTGTGAACAGCTCAGCGCAGCAACCGGCATTACCTTTCAGCCTGCGCGTAGCTATTTTGCCCATATGGGTTCGCAGGATATTGCCGTGGCCCTGTCTGGCCAGCTGAAAACACTGGCGGTCAGCCTGATGAAAATTGCCAATGACCTGCGCTGGATGAATTCAGGCCCGTTGGCCGGGCTGGCCGAGATAGAACTGGAAGCACTGCAACCCGGCTCTTCAATTATGCCCGGCAAGGTCAATCCGGTGATTCCGGAAGCGGTTACCATGGTAGCAGCCCGGGTGATGGGCAATGACACCAGCATCACCGTGGCAGGACAGTCCGGCAACTTTGAACTCAATGTCATGCTGCCGTTGATCGCCCATTGCCTGCTCGACAGTCTGCAGATTCTCGCTCAGGCCTGCACTGCGCTGGCAGACAAGGCCATTGCGAGTTTTAAGGTCAATCAGCATCAGCTGGAAAAAGCCCTGAACCGCAATCCGATTCTGGTCACGGCGCTGAATCCGGTGATTGGCTATATGAAAGCGGCTGAGATTGCGAAAAAAGCCTGTCAGCAACAACGGCCAATCATTGACGTTGCTTTGGAAGAAACCGATCTGGATCGGGCTACGCTCACTGCATTGCTGGACCCAGAGAAACTGACCCGCGGGCAATAGCTCAGACGTCATCGGACTCGGCTTTCAGCTCGATACAGTTACCGTCCGGATCTTCCAGATACAGTGAGTCGCCAAAACCAGTAGCACCATAGCGGCGCTCAACATTACCCAGCAGGGTTACATTTTCGCTTTCGAGCCAGGCGCGAATCCGTTCGCCATCAAACGCCCGAATCCGCAGGCATAGGTGGTCCATATTCTGCCCGGAAGCAGCGGGCTCGCCAGGGCGAAGGTCGATCAGACTGTGACCGGCTCGCAACTGATACAGGGGTATCGACTCCACTGTACGCTCCAACCGACAACCCAGAATACGGCAGTAAAAATCCAGGCTGCGCGTGATGTCGCGACACCGGATAACCACATGATCAATGCCAATGATAGAAAGCATAACAAACCTGCTTCAGGTTAATGGACTGAGTTTCGCACACTGTTTCAGAATACTTTAGAATGCTCCCGGAACTTTTGCCCAGCCACGCGACTCAGTAACGGGGTGTGGGTAACCTGCCCTATCAACAACAATAACGTCAAGGACAACAGACTATGCGACATATCCTTCTTTCTCTGTGCTTGTTGCTGAGCGCAGCCTTCAGTCATGCAGAGGCAGAACAGGACAATCCCCATGTGATTCTGCAGACCAACCACGGTGTAATCGAGCTGGAGCTTTTCCAGGACCAGGCACCTGAAACCGTGAAAAATTTCCTGACCTATGTCGATGATGGCTTTTACAACAACACCGTGTTTCATCGTGTGATCAGAGGTTTCATGATTCAGGGCGGCGGCTTTACCGCAGACCTGAACCGCAAAACCACCCGCGGTCCGGTCCGTAACGAATCCCATAATGGTCTGAGCAACCTGCAGGGCACCATCGCAATGGCACGCACCAGCAATCCTGACAGTGCCACAGCGCAGTTCTTTATCAATGCGGTAGATAACCCGATGCTGGATATGCGTCCGGGCCGAATGGGCTACACCGTATTTGGCCGCGTGGTAACAGGCATGGATGTGGTCACCGCGATCAACAACGTGCCAACCACCATGAAAGGCAGTCACCGTGATGTTCCGGAACAGGACGTGACGCTGGAAAAAGCCTTCAGAAAAGGCGCGCAGTAATCACTGCTAAGGCAGCGCCCGTTGGGTGCTGCCTTCTGATCTAAGCGGGTTAAGGCTCAAAAGCAACATACTGACCCTGCAAACGCAACGCCACTGTCTCTCCCTGACGTACACGCACTTCAAGATTCAGCCGTGTTCTGCCCCGATCCCTGTAGCGACTCAGTGCCTCATCCAGCACTGCTTGCGTTGGAAGCTCCGTCTCAACCACAAAATCGCCAGTGACCGGTTTCAGGTATTCAACCTGGCTCTCTTTCACCACCACCGATGCTTTAATGCCAGCCTCTTCCAGCCAGAGAGTGGTGATACTCCAGCCGCAGAGGGTGGCCAGTGCTACCTGAGAGCCGCCAAACCCGGTGCCTTTATCATTCACATTCGGTGCAAGTGCAGCTGGCATCTGTAACTGCTGGCCATTCCAGTTGGGCGTGCTCAATCCCATATGACAGGTCAGCGGAATTTCCCGCTTGAGACGGGCGAGAAACGCTTCACCGCTGACACGTTCAGCCATCATTTGGCTCCGGCCAGCGCGTGATATAGGCATCTGTTTCGACCTTAGGTATGCGACGCTCTCGCACCGGGGTACCCAGGTAGATAAAACCGATGATGCTTTCATCGGCACTCAGGCCGAGCCCTGTGTGTACAACCGGATGGTACGCCATACCACCCGTACGCCACATGGCACCCAGCCCCAGCGCATGGGCCGCCAGAATCATATTCTGAGCACTGCAGCCCGCGGAGATCTGTTGTTCCAGTACCGGTACCTTCGGGTGTTCAAGCCCTTTGGCAATCACCACAACAATCGTGGGAGCCCGTAGTGGTTTACCGGCGGTTTTCTGTACCTTCTCTTCCGCCAACTCCGGGTCATCACTTAACGCCGCCCGGGTAAACAACTTACCCAGTGCAAGCCGGTCATCCCCTTCAATCAGCAGAAAGCGCCAGGGTTTTAGCGCACCGTGATCAGGTGCTCTGACTGCGGCAGTAAAGATCTGATTTAGTTGCTCTGCAGTCGGACCAGGGGCTTCCAGCAGGGGCATTGAAACCCGTTCATGTAACAGTGTCAGTGCATCCACAACGATCCCCCCGCTTACTGCCGGCTGAGCCGCAGGTTATCAATATCATCCATCTCCGAGCTGCGGAAAGGATTGATATCCAGCCCGCCACGGCGCACATAACGCGCGTAGACACTGAGGTTTTCCGGCTGACACTGCTGCCAGATATCCATAAAGATGTTTTCGACACACTGCTCATGGAAATCGCCATGCTCCCGGTAGGAGATGATGTACTTCAGCAACCCTTCCCGGTCGATATCCTTGCCTTTGTAACTGATACCGATGGTGGCCCAGTCCGGCTGGCCGGTCACGGGACAATTGGATTTAAGCAGGTGACTGTAGAGCACCTCTTCAACCTCATCCTCACCGGTGGTCAACAAGGCGGGCGTTGGTTGATAGTGTTCTATCTCGACATCCTGATTATCGATACAAAAACCGGTGAACTGGCCAAAGGCAGGCGCCTGATCCGGATGATAAAGCCGCACCGTCACCTCGCCCTCAGCCGCAACCGACAGATCGTTGGTCAGCTGTTTGACCACCTGCTGCTGGCTGTCAAAGCGGGTCAGATTGTAAGAGTTCAGGTAGAGCTTTAAGGATTTGGATTCAATGATGTTCACTGAATCCGCGGACACCTTGATCTCTGCCAGCCGCACTTCAGGTTTACCCCGGGGGTTGAGCCAGGAGAGTTCATAGGCATTCCAGATATCCACCCCTCTGAACGGTAATGAACTGCGATCAATGCCTTTTTCCGCCCAGTTAATATGCCGCGGAATCGGATGCAGCAGGTCAGGCGAATACTGGTTGATATAGTCCGTCTGCTGCCCTAAAGGCGAGCTGTGCAGGGGGTTGGATGGTTTCATCAGTTACGAATTCCTTTGCCGGTATTCAGCAAATGCAGTGAGTAGGTAAAGAGGCCCCCAATAAATAGCAAAATCATGCCAAAAGCAAATCCGACATGAATATCGCTGACACCCAGAATGCCATAGCGGAAGCTGTTTACCATATACAGAATCGGATTGAGCTGAGAGACCCCCTGCCAAAACTCGGGCAGCAGGTTGATCGAATAGAATACACCGCCCAGATACGTCAGGGGTGTCAGCACAAAGGTCGGGATGATTGAAATATCATCAAAGGTGGTGGCGTAAACCGCATTGATAAAACCACCCAGCGAAAACAGCACCGCGGTCATCAGCACAATACCCACCGTTACCCCCAGATGGTGAATCTGCAGATCGGTAAAAAACAGCGACAACAGGGTCACAATTAAACCGACTGCCAATCCGCGGCAGACGCCTCCAATCACATAACCACTCAGGATCACCCAGTTAGGTACCGGTGCCACCAGCAACTCTTCGATGCTGTGCTGAAACTTGGTACCAAAAAAGGAGGACACCACGTTGCCATAAGAGTTGGTGATCACCGACATCATGATCAAACCGGGTACGATGTACTCCATGTAGCCAAAGCCACCCATATCCCCGATCCGACTGCCAATCAGGTTGCCGAAAATAATGAAATACAGGGTCATGGTAATGGCAGGTGGCAGCAGAGTCTGGGCCCAGATCCGTGTAAAGCGCCGGATCTCCTTCACCACAATCGTCGTGAAGGCGGTCCAGAGCAGCTGGCGATAACGGGCTGAACTAAAGTCTTCAGGTGTGCTTGAATTCATACCAGACTCACTTTTTCTTTAGGCAGGTTTTTATCGACCAGTGACACAAACAGCTCTTCCAGCCGGTTGGCTTTATTACGCATACTGCTGACCACAATCCCCTGCTCCGAGAGCTGGGCAAACAAGGGGTTAATACCCTGAGATTTTTCAATATCAACCTCCAGCGTGTGTTCATCCACCCATTTCAGGGCGTACTTTTCCACCACCGGTAACGCATGGATATCCTGCTCCAGATCGAGAATAAAGGTCTCGGTATTCAGTTTGGCCAGCAGGGACTTCATCGAACTGTTCTGAATGATCTGGCCATGATCAATGATCGCGATGTTACGACAGAGACTTTCAGCCTCTTCAAGGTAATGGGTGGTCAGAATGATGGTGGTGCCCGCCGCGTTGATCTCCTTGAGAAACTCCCACATGGAACGGCGCAGCTCAATATCCACCCCGGCGGTGGGTTCATCCAGAATAAGCAGACGCGGTTCATGCACCAGCGCCCGGGCAATCATCAAGCGGCGTTTCATACCCCCGGAAAGCATCCGCGCACGCTCAAACCGTTTCTCCCAGAGACCTAACTTACGCAGGTAGTGTTCTGCTCTTTCTGCGGCCTGTTTTTTCGGAATGCCATAAAACCCGGCTTGAGTGACCACAATATCAATCACCCGCTCAAACGGGTTGAAGTTAAACTCCTGCGGCACCACCCCCAGACAGAGTTTTGCCCGGGTTACCGCCACATCGATATCATGACCAAACACGGTGACACGGCCGCGGGTTTTATTCACCAGTGACGAGACAATGCCCAGCGTTGTGGATTTGCCTGCCCCGTTGGGTCCCAGCAGAGCAAAAAAATCACCCTGTTTAACTTCAAGAGAAATCCCTTTCAGGGCTTCAAATTGATTGTCATAGATCTTGTGCAGATCTTCGATCAGTAAGGCTGCGGTCATCCGTCACATCCGGTCGGCTGAGTGTAGGGCTGTAAGGTGAGGCCTGACAGGCCAGATTTCAAGTTCAGGTCGTGCAACAGAGTGTTACGCACAGGACAGCCGAGCAGCTAAGCGTTAAAATGCCGCCCAGAATCGACTGTTGAAATCAAAGGATCCCAGCATGCAACAAGCCTATCAGGACTTTCATCTGAATCTGCTGAAACTGGCCTATAACAACCTGTCGCGACATGCGCCCTTTGATGACCCGCAAGACAGCACAGCGGCAGAACTGCTGGAGCAGTGGCAGCAACTGATCGACAGCTTTGCACAGCAGTTTGACCTTGGGCTTGGACAGACACTGCTGGAACGGATCGCCATCACCTACACTGACCTGATGCCTCTGGTACCCCGGGACCTGTTCTGGTTTTTTGGTGGTAGCTGTCTGCACTTTATGCCGGATGATGAGATTGAGCGCTATCAGCAACTGGATGAACTGCGTTTCGAAGCCGAAGAACAGAACGATACGACGTTCAACTATGAACAGGCGCGCGCCCGCATTCTCGGCCTGCACTGATCATTTTTTCAGTTGCAGGCTCTGGCGCATCTGCTGACGCACATAATCCGGCAGCTCGTCTGGACTCAGTGGTTTACTGTAGTAATACCCCTGAATCAGGTAACAGCCGTGGTTGATCAGATAGGTAAGCTGACGCGGCGTTTCAACACCTTCAGCAATACACTCCATACCCAGACCCTGAGCAAGACCGATGATCGCTTTGATAATGGTTTCACCCTCGCCGCGATCCCCAATATCATTGATAAAGCTTTTATCTATTTTCAGGGTATTCAAAGGTAATTTTTTCAAATAACTCAAGGAAGAATAACCGGTACCAAAATCATCCATTGACAGACGAATACCCATCTCCCTGAGCTGACGCAACTTTGGCAGCGTCACTTCGGGCTGGCGCAGCAGGAAGTTCTCAGTCACCTCCAGGTCCAGCAACTCAGGTGCCAGCCCGGTGTCATTCAATACCTGCTCTACGCTCTCCAGCAGGGAAGCATGCAAGATCTGCTGACCCGCCAGATTTACACCCACCTGGAAATGCATACCCTGCTGATTCCAGTCCTGCGTTCTGCGACAGGCTTCCTGCAACACCCAATGGCCAATATCCACAATCAGACCGCTCTCTTCCGCCAGCGGGATAAATTTATCCGGCGGAATCATGCCATGCACCGGGTGCTGCCAACGCAACAGGGCTTCAACCCCGATCACCTGACCATTGCGGGCATCCACCTGTGGCTGATAGACAAGCCTGAACTCATTGCGCTCCAGAGCCTTCCGCAGATCATTGGTGAGGGAAAAACGCTCATAGCGCGCGTTGCTTTTTGCCCCTTCAAAGAAGCAATACTGATTTTTACCGCGATCCTTGGCCTCAAACATCGCCACATCGGCATGTTTCACCAGATTAATCCGGTCAGTCCCGTGGTCAGGATAGACCGCGATACCGATACTGAGACTGGAGAAGATCTCATAACCGGAGATCGAAAACGGATGACGAAACGCTTCCAAAATGGCATCGGCCACCACTGCTATCTGATCAAAGTCTTCACAGCTGCTCAAAATCACCGAAAACTCATCACCGCCCTGCCGGGCCAGCATCCCTTTTCCATCTACCACATTAGCGATGCGTTTCGCCGCCAGTTGAAGCAGTTCATCACCGACAGGGTGTCCCAGAGAATCGTTAACATCCTTAAAACCATCAAAATCACAGAACAGGATACCTACCCGCTGCGCGGTTGGGCTGCCGGGTTGCTGTAAGCGCAATATCTGCTCAAGACTGGCGTTAAACATCACCTGATTTGGCAGCTTGGTCAGAACATCGTGATTCGCCAGCCAGGACACCTGCTGCTCTGCCTGTGTCCGTTCTGTGATATCCATGCCGATCGAAAGAATCACCGCCTCGGAATTGGACAGCTCGAGCTTGCTGTGCAGCCATGAGATGTGCACCTGATGCCCGTCGCCGTCCAGCAGGGAGGACTCCAGCTGGAGTTTGCTTTTTTGTCCGGATAACACCAGTTTCATAGCCTGCAGATGTTTCTCATGACCATCAGCCTGATGCGCCAGTTGCAGAAAACTGAGATCCAGAGGGGCATCAGCCAGACGGAACAGCTGTCGGCCATAACGGTTGATGCTGACCACCCGCCCTTCAGCACTCATGGTCAGAATCAGGGTTTCTGCGGTATCCATCAGGCGCGTCACGAAGTCGCGCTCGGCCTTTAGCTGTTCAGAACGTTGCTGCAAATTTTGCGCACGTTGCACCAAGGAGGCTTCCAGGTGTTCCAGCTGGACAGTCAGGTCACCCGTGGAGTCCTGTAACAGATCCAGTTCATCGCTGTAAAATTTGGATTCTCTGAATTGATTCAGGCCAAGCCTTACTTCGCGGTAACTACTACTGGCCAATAACGGAAGTAACTGGGCAATTCGACTCAGCGTGCGCAGTGGACGACGTAACACCAATAACTGCACCAGGCCGGCAAAAAACAACCCGAAACCCGCAATCATCAGATGATTAAACAGATCCGAACGCACTTTTGCATGCAGTTCAGTGCGGTCATACAGGAGAATCCAGTAAGCTTTTTGGGTAACTCCCGCCACCCGCTTCAGTACGACCTGATAAGCACGAGTATCGGTTTGTACCGCAAATACGCCACCCTCATCAGCAACAGTCTGTTCACCCAGCAAACGATTGATCACATCCAGGTTATCATCTCGCTTCGTCAGGTATTGCAGCTCAAACTGTTTGTTACCGTCGCCTACCATCGCCAGACCAATATCACGGCCATATTGTGTTTTAAATTCCAGCACAATATCCCTTAGCTCACGACTGACAACCAATACACCGGTCGTTTGTCCACCGAATAACACCGGCATTGCAACTGAACGCACACAGGTCTTGCCACAGTGTAACTGGCGCTGAGGAGTTTCAGTGGTCAGGACTTCATTAATCAGTTTTGAGGATAAAGCGGAGAGGTTGCCCTGCCGTTCAAGCAGTCGCTGACGGTTGTCGTAAAGAAACGCACCATCCAGCGCACCGGAGATCATCATATCCGGCAAATATTCCCGTATTGCTCTGACATAGTCATCTGCATCGGGTTGCTGATTCGTGACCATTGCCAGTAGCGGAATAACCTCACCCACCTCCAGCAAACGATCAAAGGAATTCTGAATCAGCCCATCCAGTGTTGCGCTATCACGCTGAATTGAAAAATCCTGCACTTCCTCCAGGTTCTGGAGCTGTTGCTGATAGGCATAAATCGCATAAATAATCTGGGTGCTCAGCAATACCAGTGCCAGGTACCAGATAACCTTCCACTTAAGACTTAAAAACCGCTTGGTAGTCGCAGTATCAGACATCATCAAAACCGGTAGGTCGCTTGCAGAATGAAAAGGTGCCAGTCAGGTTCAACAGCGGAACGGTCCGGGTTCTCAAGCGGAGAAAGTGCAGAAGTACCTTTCAATTTATGGATTTCAGCTCTGAGCAACCAATCCTGACGCGGGGTCCAGCCGATACCCAGTGTCCAGTCCCGATGGTAAAAGCGATCTGGCTCAGCGCCGGATAAGGCCGCCGCCGTTTTACCGTTACGGTCATGCTTGTTGGAATAACTCAGCTCACGGCGCAGAAAGGTGGACACTGTGGGCGAGAGTCGATACTCCAACTGACCATAGATCGCATCACCCTGATTGGGTTTTCGGTCCGCATAAACGCCACCAAAACCGCTCAGTTCAGATTCCATGAACAGATACTCACTGGTGAAGGTCCACCGATTCCAGCTGTACTGATACGACAACAAAAGCTGATCAACAGTGATCTCGCCATCCGCCGGGAAAATATCAGCGCCGCCTACCGCATCATACCGAATTTTGGCATGTACCAGCGTCAGACCATACTGCAGCGACTGATCGAAACTTCGATACATCACCCGCCAGAAGGTAGCCGGACTGTCATCAAGCCGGCCCGGGGCGTTAAAACCCATCAGCCCCTGTTCCAGCTCGGTATCTACGATCAGAAAACCGGCCAGCAATTCAGAGTCAATCGACCCTTTCTCCATGCCATAGCTGCCATAAAGCATCACACCATCCGAGGAAAGCAAAATATTACGGGTGTTTTCCAGATAGATGGAGGTGGGCAAAACCGCTGAAGGACGCGTAAACGCCACATCGCGGGTCTCGTTATAAAGTCCATACGGGTTTTTCACACGACCCGCACGGACGCCGAAATAGCCACTGGTCAGATCGGAAAAACGGTAATCGGCCTGGGCAAAATCAACCCGGATATTGCCATCGTTCACTTTGCCCATCCGCCGGGACATTAACTGCGCAGACAGAAGCCAGTTTTGTGCGGGACGCCAGCTGCCATTCAGACCCAACTCTCTGAAATCGAAACTACCATCTTCACTGTCACCACTGACATTGTTGTGGTCACTCAGAAAATATCCCTGGGTGATAAAACCATTGATCGAAAAATGATCATGAGCCGCAGCATGACCAGACAACCCTAAAGGCCCGAGTACCACCAGGCACAGCCAGTTAGTCCACGTGCAAAACTTTAACATCCTGCTCCCCCTTGGTGTTTTCTACGATATAGCCGATTGCACCCGGCACAGAACTGACTTTTTGCAGCATTTCCTGTGGTGAGGACACGATAACAGGTGCCTGACCGGCACCTGAAAACACCAGACGATCCCAAATATTTTTGAGTTGATAAGGAAAGATACCCAACTCTTGTTTGATAAAACTGTCGTTGGCGGGATATTGATCGGGAAGAACAAATACCCGTATTTCCTGACCGTCAGGCCAGGAACGAAGACGCATGGAGAAAATGGATAAAAGAGTGTAACGACTGACTGATGATTCAATATTGACGTTGGCATTCACAATGATGCCAGCCAGCCCGGACTCCGGTCGGCACAAAAATAGAAACATCAATAAAATCAGGACTTTTTTCATGCCTGTCACAATCATCCTTGTCAGGCTACAGCGTAGACAATAAATGACTTTAATTTCAAGCGGGCAAGAGTCTTAATTATGAAGAAAAGAGTCTTAGAGATGGCGTCCCATAGGGGGTTCGAACCCCTGTTACCGCCGTGAAAGGGCGGTGTCCTAGGCCACTAGACGAATGGGACACATAAAAAACTGGAGCGGGAAACGAGGTTCGAACTCGCGACCCCAACCTTGGCAAGGTTGTGCTCTACCACTGAGCTATTCCCGCTTTAGGTGGCGTCCCATAGGGGGTTCGAACCCCTGTTACCGCCGTGAAAGGGCGGTGTCCTAGGCCACTAGACGAATGGGACACACGATCTCTGACATCCTGTCAGATGGAGCGGGAAACGAGGTTCGAACTCGCGACCCCAACCTTGGCAAGGTTGTGCTCTACCACTGAGCTATTCCCGCTTTAATGGCGTCCCATAGGGGGTTCGAACCCCTGTTACCGCCGTGAAAGGGCGGTGTCCTAGGCCACTAGACGAATGGGACGCAACACTTCCAGACAAGCTATGCTTGCGAGGAGGCGCGTATATTAAATAACAGTTTCGGGAGGGTCAAGCCTGAGATCAGGAAAAAAGCGAAAGTTTTATAGTCGTCCGATTAGCAATGTCTTAGCATCAGAAAAACAGGCACACAGCCGTTTCTTCAACACCCGGCTTACGGCTGAAATCATTGTAAAAAAGGACAGTGAAGATAAAAAAGACAGGAGATGGAGCGGGAAACGAGGTTCGAACTCGCGACCCCAACCTTGGCAAGGTTGTGCTCTACCACTGAGCTATTCCCGCTTGAGATGGCGTCCCATAGGGGGTTCGAACCCCTGTTACCGCCGTGAAAGGGCGGTGTCCTAGGCCACTAGACGAATGGGACGCAGCCGCTGTCAGAACAGGTCTGAAAGCGGAGCCAATGGTATTGAGCCGTTGATTTCAGGTCAAGCACTTTTTTACAGTTTTATGTATAAAATCAATACCTTTTTGGTTACTGTACAAATCATGATCCGGACAGATTAAGGCCCGTAAAATGTCACCGCTCAAAATTGCATTGTTCATTCTGCTTGGCGTCGGTCTAATGGCGATCCTGGGCGTGTTGATTCAGGATCATGAGAACCGCAAACGTGAGCGAAAACTCAAACTGATGCGGCTGAAAAACGCCATTCGCCGTGCCAGTCACCTGTTAGAAAATCTGCCGCAACTACTGATCACTCCTGACCTGCGCGCCATGCTTAAAGCTTATCTGGTGTCGCGCTGGGATGCGGTATTACAGATGGAACCCAGCCAGATCAACCGCGATCAGAAAACCGCCATCCTGCAGCACCTGGACGCCTTGCCTGAAGCGGTACCCCATCCTGAAGGGCAGATCACCCTGTTCCAGAACCGGGATGAATCAGGCCGTGCGCTGGCAATCGTGAGGGAGCTTGGGCAGTTTATCGCTGATATCCAACAGCAGGGTAATCTCTCAAAAGAGGTCGCGGACCGTCTAATGCTTCAGGCAAAACGCAGTTACAAACGTCTGGAGGTCGATATTGATCTGCTGATGGCGCTGGAGGTTGAGCAGCACCAGGGGCCCGAAGTGGTGATTCACCAGTACCGTAACTGCTACAGCAAACTGCAAAATCTCAACCACGATCATTTTCTGGATCGGCAGTTATTTGAGATCCGCAACCATCTGGAACATCTGTCAGTGCAGATTGAAGCCCTGCAGGAAGAGAAACAAAAACAGAAAGATCAGGAGAAATCAGAGGGCCGGAAATTCAATTTCTAGCCTTTACCTCTTGTGGCCTGAGACACAACTCAATCCGCAGGCCTGTCGTCGACAGGTTGGAATCCAGCAGCTCAATCTGATAACCGAAATGTTCACAGATTTCACTGACGATCGACAAGCCGATGCCACAGCCATCACTGCCCTGCCCTGACGCACGATAAAAACGGTCAAACACCAGTTTTTTCTGCTCCATCGTCAGACCGGGTCCGGTGTCGCTGATTACCAGCCCAAGTCCTTTGTCTACCGGCAACGATTCAATCCTTATCTGGCCCTGTTCAGGGGTATAACGCACCGCGTTACCGACCAGATTACGCAGCAAGATATGCAACACATCCCGGTTCGCCTCCAGACTCAGACTGTCCTGCAGCTCCAGTGTTATCTGCTGCTGTTTTTTCTGCGCTTCGGGCTGCAGTTCCTGCAATACCTCCTGCACCAAAGGCCGGAGCATAACCGGCTGCAGCAGATAATCACGGTCTACCGCTTCCATTCGGCTCAGAGTAATAAGCTGATTAAACATATGCGCCAGACGATCAATGCCCTGCACAATATTCTGCTGTATTTTCAGGGTGCGCTCATCTTCAGGAAACAGGTTCTGGGCGTGCACTTTAATCGCTGCCAGCGGAGTTCTGAGTTCATGCGCGGCATTACTGGTGAAACGTTTTTGTCGCTCCAGCGAGATCGACAGTTCAGCCATCAGCCGGTTGATTTCGTTCACCAGCGGTTTCAGTTCCGCCGGTACACTGGTGAAAGAGAGGTGGTCCAGATTATGGGCACCACGGTTTGCCACCTCATTACTGATATGCAAGACCGGCTTGAAGCCCCAACGCACTATCAGATACACCAGCAACACCATAAACGGCATCACTAAAAGCAGTGCCGATGTATTCAGCACGGCGATTTTGTGGGTCAGCTCCTCGCGAATTTCGAGGCGGTGAGCCACCTTAATCCAGAGGGCCAGTGGCTCACTGAACAGCGTAAAAGTGCGCCAGGTATCACCACCCGCTTCCTCATAGGCAAAACCGCGCTGCGGGGCATATTCCAGCATGCCCGACTTTTCGCCGCTGCCAAGCAGCAGGGTGCCCTTTCGACTCCAGACTCTGAAGGCCAGTTTTTTCTCATACTTGTGGCCAAATTGGTCATATTCCTCAATCGAAGACACATTCGGTGCCGTGATCACCCGCTCTTCGGGGCTGATTTCACCGGGTCGCACCGGACCGGCAAAATCCAGTTCAATACTGAGCAGTGACTCCAGCACCCGCGCACTTTGCGCCAGCTCGGCATCATAGAGCTCTTCCGTTTCGTAGGAGACACTCTGATAACTCATGACCACCGCCGCCGCCATCAGCAGAGCGATCGCAACCATTAACGCCAGCAGCAACTGGGTGCGCACAGAATTCATTCAATCTCTCCGATCTGATAGCCGACACCCCGTACGGTGCGGATACTGTCCTTACCCAGTTTTTTACGCAGGTGATGGATATACACCTCCACGGTGTTGCTGCCGATCTCATCACTCCAGCTATAGAGCTGTTCAACCAAAGCTTCACGGGTAAATACCCGGTTGGGGTGGGTCACCAGATGCAGCAGCAGGTCAAATTCCAGACGGGAGAGTTTGAGGGTGTCATCGCCAATGCGGGCGGCATAGGCAGCCGGATCAATTTCCAGTCGGCCATGCTGAATCAACGGCGACTGTATGCCCTGACTGCGCCTGACCAGCGCCCGCAGACGCGCCATCATCTCCGGCACATCAAAGGGTTTGGCCATGTAATCATCGGCGCCACTGTCGAGGCCACTGACCTTGTCCTGGCTCGAGTCGAGCGCGGTCAGAATCAGCACGGGTATGGCAACACCCTGACGACGCCACTGTTGCAGCACCTCCAGGCCAGACATATCAGGCAGACCGATATCCAGTACCGCCACATCAAATACCGTGGACGTCATCTGTTGCAGCGCAGACTTGCCCGTCTGCGCCCACTCGACAATGTATTTATGGTATTTCAGGGCATCAACAATGCCCTGACCCAAAAGCGGGTCATCCTCAACCAGTAGTACTTTCATGTATTACCCTGAAATACCTCAGGCAACCTTAAAGGGTTTTCAGCAGCGCTTCGATCTCTTCCCGACGGCCTTTATCGGCCAACGCTCGACCGGGGCGTGCTGGCGCTTCCAACGCATGTTGCAACACTTTACGGGCCTGCTCACGGTCATTCTGCTGCAGCAGAAAATCACCGTAGAAATAGTTACTGTCAATCCCGTCCGGGTTAATCTCAATCGCCCGCATCAGGTGCTCTCTGGCTTTTTTATCACTGCCAAAGCCGATTGGCCAGCCGGGTACCTGGTAGTAGAGACTGCCCAGGCTGGTAAAAGCCGAACCCTGCAGGGCATTTGGGTCGTACTTGATAGCGGTTTCAAACAGCTCTTTTGCCTGCTTAACCAGTTTAAGGGCACCCAATCCGCCTTTCTCTCCGGCATAACTGCTCAGGATAATGCCATCCCAGATCAGAATTTCAGGCGAATGCGCGTGTTCAGCCGCGGCTTTATCGGCTTCCTGCACCAGCTGTTCAAACGCCTTTTCCCGTTTGTCCTTTTCTATTTCATATTTGATATGCGCCCATTGGCCCTGCAGATGGCTCAACACGTCCTGATCAACGTCAGCAGCCAGCAGGGAGGAACTGGCAAACATCGCCAGCAGGCTCAGCACAATAGCTCTCATGGAGAAAACTCCTGTCAGTTTAAAAATTGTTTAATGATGGGAAGCTGTTTTGCCAGACTGCGACTGACCAGTCCCGGTGCAATCGCATTGACCCGGACAAACAGTTTTTCCGGCCAGCCCAGATAAGTTTGTGGCTGCCGGGCCGCTATAGCCGCCAACAGCGCTTCGGCGACGGTTTCAGCACTGTCCACGGCTGAACCGAGTTGCGCATTCATCGCCATCACGGCATCCGTATTGAGCGATGTACGTGCCGCACGCGGCGCAAAATAAAGGACCTGCACCGCCGTATCCGACAGTTCCCTTGCCAGCGCCTCGGAAAAGCCCCGCAGGGCGAACTTGGTCGCACAGTAGGTGGCATAACCGGGAAAGCCAATCGAACCCAGGATAGAGCCCACATTGACAACCAGGGACTCTGGTTGCTGCTTCAGCAAAGGTAAAAACCGACGGGTCAACTGCAGTGTCGCCGTCAGGTTGGTCTGCACCAGCTCAGCGATGGCATCATCCTGCTGGTTCTCAAAGGTGACAAACTGGTTACTGCCCGCCAGATTAATCAGACCATTAATGCCTTGTGCCGCCGCCACACACGCCAGACTGTCACGCGATTCAGGTTGGGTGATATCGCAGGCCACCACCCAATGCTCCTGGTCCTGCGTCCTGGGCAGCTTTGCTTTTAGTGCTTCAAGCTTTTCTTCAGAACGACCCACCAGCATCAGTGAACAGCCCTGACCCGCCAGCGACAGCGCAATTGCCTGTCCCAGGCCACCGCTGGCGCCGGTCAGCACCAGCCGCATCTCTGACCACTGCATCAGCAGTCCTCCTCAGCGGCGGATAACACATCGCCATACAGCCGGTAGAATACTTGCGTGGCATGGATGATCTCATCCTGATCAGCCCGGTTTTCAATCTTGTTCATCAGTAATTCGAAGAACTTCACATGCTCCAGATCCAGCGCACCGTGTGAGCGCAGATAACTGAACGCAGTATCCGGCAGGCCCAGCCTGCCCTGCACCACTTCGGCCACCGCACTGGCAAGCTGGGTACTGGTGCCCTCCAGCACATGCACCATGCCAAAAAAAGCCAGCGGATTGCCGCGGTCAATCTGGTGATAGGCATAGCTGACCAGCAGTTCGGTGGCGGCATGCGGACGTGCGTTCGCCACGGCATCCGCATCCCCGCCCGCAGCGCGGATATCATTCAGAATCCACTGCTCATGCCCGATCTCTTCTTCGATATATTCAGCCACCGCTTTCTGCAGCCACTGATAGTCGGCAGGCAACCGTGAGCCGCAGGCCATCAGCAAGGGCACCGTGTGTTTCACATGGTGGTAGGCCTGACTCAGAAAATTCAGATAGAGCGCCTGCGACACATCACCCTGCTGACTGCGGCGGATAATATTACGGGCTCTGAATTCGGCCTGTGCCGCTTCGGTTTCTGAAACTAAACGCTGAAAAAATGACATCACTGACTCCTGCTCAGGCATGGATCGGATAAAATTCGGAGAGTCGCTGAGCATAATGCTGCTCAATCTCAACACGGCGGATGCGACCGTTATTGGTCAGCTCGCCGTTCATCGGTGAAAACGGTTCATCGGCCCTCAGCCAGGCCTTCACCCGGGCGTAATCAGGCAGTTGTGCATTCATCAGGTTGATCAGCCCCTGTACCTGCTCATCACTGAGTTGCGGCATCGGCTGTACCACCGCGCTGATAAAGGGTTTCTGATCACCAAACACGGCGCACTGCATCACGCCCGGCAGGGCTTTGAGTTCGGACTCAATCCACTCCGGATTAAAGTTGCGGCCAAAGCTGTTGATCTGCACATTTTTGCTACGACCGCTGATATGCAGAAAACCATCCGCATCCAGATACCCCAGATCACCGGTGGCAAATTCAGACGCGGCAAACGCGGGCTCTCCCAGATAACCCAGCATGGTAGGACCAGACACCAGAATCTCTCCCTGGGCATTAACCTGGATCGAGGTATGCCCCAGCGGTTTGCCTGCTGTGCCCTGCTTAACCGCACAGGGCAGGTTCAGACAGACCACAGAGCCACACTCGCTCAGGCCATAACCTTCATACACCGGGATCCCTTCCATCCAGGCCTGCTCCAGCAGGGTCTGGGAGACTTTACCGCCACCTACAGCCACAAACTTCAGGCTGGACAGGTCCGCACCCTGAGCGTTGATCATGCGTAACAGTTGCAATAACTCCGGCGTCAGGATCAGGCTCTCAGGCTGCGCCTGCTGCAGATACGCAGCCAGCTGCACAGGGTTGAGCGTGCCCGACCCGGTTAATCCGGTCGTCTCTGCCCGGTCAACGATCACTTCGGCCCCGCTATAAAGTGGCAGCAAAACACCGGCAAAATGTTCCAGCATCACCGCCAGCGGCAGCAGACACAGATGACGCTTAACAGCCAGCGACGCGGTGGCCGCATGCAGGCTGTCGCAGATCTGATCAATCAGGGACTGGCCGATACACACCCCTTTAGGCTGACCAGTGGTGCCTGAGGTATAGGTCACCAGCACCGTGCCCTGATGCAAGGGTTCAGCCTGAGTTGAAGGGGTCAAGCGATAGAGTTTATAACCCTCGGCATTGGGCAACTGCCGGTATTTCAGCGAGGTTTTTTCAAGCCCCTCCAACTGATCACAGAACAGCAGATCACAGCCGCTACGCTGCAGCACATGCCGTACCTGCTGCGGGCTGAAAAACGTCGGAATGGGTGTCACCGGAATCTGCAATTTCATGGCCGCCAACTGGAGCAACACCCACTCCACACCATTCTCCAGCCAGAGTCCGATATGTGTCGGTTGCAACTCAGCCAGACGGGAGCAGAGCTGATCGACCTGTTCAGCTACTTCGACATAACTCAGTGACTGACCATTGCCGGTCAGGGCAAGTGTCTCAGGCTGCTGCTCAACATGCTGATTAAACGCCGCAAAGAAACCCTGCATCAGGCGCTCTCCTGCAGACCGATGCGGGTCATCATGTCACTGCGGGGCGGGACAATACGTTGCAACAGACGCGACATCACCGGATCGGCCATCATCTCGGTCATGGCTGTCCACATATCGATGGCATACACTTTGGGCTGCTGCTCGTAATAGCTGCCCCAGTCGGACTGCCCTGCGCTGACAGCCGCAGGGGTTGCTTCAGCCAGCCGGTGCAGCACCACTTTGCCGCCCAGCTTGTCAAAGCTGTTTTTAACGCGCGGTGTTGCGGTGATCACCAGCCAGCGGAAACCCTGCTGGAGAAAATAACAGGAGAGGTTCAGGATCAGTCGACGGGTAGAACCGGGACTCTGGGACGCCAGATTGCCCATCTCCAGAATGCGCTGACGGGCAGGTGCAGCAATGCCCAGCTCACGAGCGATCATCTGCTCCACCGGCAGGTCCAGATAATGTTCCAGATAGAGGTGATGATCTTTGGCCGGCTGATAACCCATGGAGGCACGGATCTGCATGGCACCATCAATCAAGGCCAGTTGATAGGGCAAAAAATCCCGCACCTGAGCATTGTATTGACGGGCAAACGCCGCCTGAGCAAACAGCTTCACCCGCTGCAGATTTTCGGGGTGATCAACCAGCAACACTTCACTGGTGGTTTCAGCTATCTCAGTACATGAAAGGCTCGCAGTCATCGCCATTCTCCTCTATGAATGGCCTGACTTTAAAAACCTTTTCTTAAAGCTGTCTTAAGATGCGAAAAGGTGAGTGTATATTTTCAAAAGACGCCGCCACCGAATGGTGACGGCAGAACAGTGTCAGGCCAGTGTCAGCAGCAGGCCAGCACCCGCAACCAGCGCACCCATACCCTGCACCAGTGAACGCGGTGCAAACTTGACCAGTGCCAGGCCACACCCGACCAACATCAAAGAGGCTGCAATAAAGCCGGACAGATAGACCGCCGGTGAGGCTGCCAGTGGCATCTCCAGGCCATGCACCCAACCATGCATCAACAGCACGCTGCCCACCATAGCGATCAACTGACTTGATTTGAGTCGTTGCACCAGCACCACAGCCAGTCCCATCAGCATCACAGACAGCAGCACCCACTGCTCAACCTGCGGTACCACCCAGCCAACCAGACCGGCCATTGCGCCGAGTAGCAGTACAACAGCAAACGCGCCTGCGCCGGTCATTGCCTGATGAAGGTTACGGCCCGCCAGCAACACACCCGCACAGATAAACGCCAGCAGATGATCCAGACCCGACAACGGGTGTAATACACCCGCCATGAATCCACTCAGTTCATGCCCCGTATGTGCCTGCGCCACAACCGGCATCAGTGCCGCCAAGCCAACTAAAATCTGTTTACGCATCGTTGTTATCTCCTTGAATTCGCGTCTTAAACCACTGCAACCGCTGGCGGCAGCTGTTTCACTTCCAGCATGCCTTCATGAATGATGAACTGGATAATGTCATCAATGCCCTGCCCGGATTTCAGGTTGGAAAAGATAAAAGGTTTATCGCCCCGCATGGTTTTGGCATCCTGGTCCATCACTTCCAGCGATGCCCCCACCAGCGGTGCCAGATCAGTTTTATTGATAATCAGCAGATCAGATTTGGTGATACCGGGGCCACCCTTGCGGGGAATCTTGTCGCCGGCAGACACATCAATCACGTAGATGGTCAGATCTGACAGCTCCGGGCTGAAGGTGGCACTGAGGTTATCGCCGCCGCTCTCGACAAACACCAGATCCAGCGCACCGTGCCGGGCAATCAACTGATCGATGGCAGCCAGATTCATGGAGGCATCTTCGCGAATGGCGGTATGTGGGCAGCCACCGGTTTCGACACCCAGAATCCGGTCTGCCGACAGGGCTTCATGCCGGGTCAGAAACTTGGCGTCTTCCTGGGTGTAAATATCGTTGGTCACCACCGCGATATCATAATAATCACGCATGGCAGAACAGAGGGAACGCAACAGCGCGGTTTTGCCTGACCCTACCGGTCCGCCAACGCCCACGCGCAGGGTTTGTTTTCTCTGACTCATAAACAGATCCTTTTAAGAACGAAACAATCGTGTGTATTGGATTTCATGCCGGGCACTGGCCAGCGCAAGCCCCGGCATACTGGCACCTACCTGATCCAGCTCTACCTGAGCCGAACGGGTAAGTACCTCGGATAACGTCGGTTGCAACCGGATCAGCAACTGCTGCGCCTGGGTCTGGCCCAGTGGCACCAGTTTGGTGGCAGCGGCCACCTGATTTTCCAGCCATGACCAGAGCAACCCCAGTCCGGCTGCCTGCCCGGAGATCTGCCAGCGACTGGCCACCCAGGCAAACAGCACCACAAAACTCACCGGCTGCCCGACATGCCAAGGCGGGGTTTCATCCAGCTGGCGTAACAACCGGGCCAGCGCTTCACCCATAGCGGTGTCGGTCAGGTGCAATTCTTTGGTTTCGCGGCAGGCCAGCGCTATCTCATTCAGCGCGTGAATCTGAGTCAGATCCCCTTCGGCTTCCGCTGCCATGCAGAAGCGCAGCAGCGGCAGATCGGTACTGGCCAGACTGAAACAGAGCTGATCTTCAATCCAGTTTGCGGTGGATTCCGCATCGCTGACCCAGCCTGCTTCAATGGCGTATTCCAGACCCTGTGAGAAAGCAAAGCCACCCACCGGCAGACTGACACTGCTCAGTTGCAGCAGCCGCAGCAGGCTGTGATCAGTGGTGGTGATGTCCATGGGCATAAGCACCTGATTCCGGCATAAATACCTGTTCCTGATGCGCAAGCTGCAGACCCAGCAGTTCCAGCATCTCTTCCAGCACATGGTCGGGTTTAATCCGCAACCAGCGCTCCCCCACCTGTATCCGCACATGGCGGTTACCCAGGTGGTAACAGGCCCGGGCAAAGGTCTGCCAGTCATCACACCAGGCGTGGGTCACCTCTTCCACCGCCCCGGCCACCAGCAGATAACGACCACAGGTGGTTTTCAGATACTCACCCACCTGCAGCGGTTTACCCCGGTCGAGAAACACACGTACCTCACTGCCCTGCTCGCTCTGCAGGCGCAGACGGCCGCGGTCACGTTGTTCATAGGTGAGGATTACCCGATCAGACACCGGTTGATGACAATGGGTACCCAGGCGTTCGTAAACTTCCAGCATAAGCACTCCTAAAACAGGCAATATAACTGCGCCAATGGCAGTTCTGTGGCGGGTTCACAGGTAAGCAACACGCCGTCTGCCCGCACTTCATAGGTCTGTGGATCTACCGTGATATCCGGCTGCCAGTCATTCAGCAACATATCGGCTTTGGTCAGGTTGCGGGTATTGCGACAGGCAACCAGGCGACGTTTCAGCCCCAGTTGTTCGCCCACACCGGCATCCAGCGCCGCCTGCGAGGTAATGGTGAAACTGGTGGCCGCTGCGGCCAGACCCTGAGCACCAAACATCGGCCGGTAGTGCACCGGTTGCGGGGTCGGGATTGACGCATTGGGATCACCCATCGGCGCGGCGGCGATCATGCCGCCCTTGATTATCATGGCCGGTTTGATGCCAAAAAAAGCCGGTTTCCAGAGCACCAGATCCGCTAGTTTGCCTGCCTCAATGGAGCCGACTTCATGGCCAATACCGTGAGTGATGGCCGGGTTGATGGTGTATTTGGCAATGTAACGTTTGGCACGGAAGTTATCGCAGCCGATGCCCTCATCTTCTGGCAGCAGGCCACGCTGCACCTTCATCTTGTGGGCAGTCTGCCAGGTGCGGGTCACCACCTCACCTACCCGGCCCATGGCCTGGGAGTCGGAGGCGATCATGCTGAAGGCACCCAGATCGTGCAGAATATCCTCGGCGGCGATGGTCTCTTTACGAATTCGGGAATCGGCAAAGGCCACATCTTCCGGGATGGAGCTGTCCAGATGGTGACACACCATCAGCATATCCAGATGTTCATCTACCGTATTGACGGTATACGGCCGAGTCGGATTGGTCGAAGATGGCAACACGTTGGGGGCCGAACAGGCCTTGATAATGTCCGGCGCGTGGCCACCGCCCGCGCCTTCGGTGTGGTAGGTGTGAATCACCCGGCCATCGAACGCCGCCAGGGTATCATCGACAAAACCGGACTCATTCAGGGTGTCGGTGTGAATCGCCACCTGCACATCATATTTATCCGCCACGCTCAGGCAGTTATCAATCGAAGCGGGGGTGGTGCCCCAGTCTTCATGCAGTTTCAGACCACAGGCACCGGCCTTGAGCTGCTCTTCCAGCGACTCAGGCAGACTGGCATTGCCCTTGCCCAAAAAGCCGAGATTCATCGGCATCTCATCGGTTGCCTGCAGCATCTTGCCTATATACCAAGGGCCCGGTGTACAGGTGGTGGCATTGGTGCCCGTTGCCGGACCGGTGCCGCCACCGATCATAGTGGTCACGCCCGACATCAGGGCTTCTTCGATCTGCTGCGGACAGATAAAGTGGATATGCGCATCAATGCCGCCCGCCGTGAGGATGGAGCCTTCACCGGCAATGACTTCGGTGCCGGGACCGATCACAATATCCACCCCATCCTGGGTATCCGGATTACCGGCTTTGCCGATCCGTTCAATACGGCCGGCGCGCACCGCCACATCGGCTTTGACGATGCCCCAGTAATCCAGAATCAGGGCATTGGTAATCACCAGATCCACCGCAATATCATTGCCACACTGGCTCTGACCCATGCCATCCCGGATCACCTTGCCGCCGCCAAACTTCACCTCATCGCCGTAGCGGGTGAAGTCTTTTTCAACCTGAATCCAGAGTTCTGTATCCCCCAGACGCACCCGGTCTCCGGTGGTAGGGCCAAACATTTGGGCATAGGTGGTACGATCCATCTTGCTCATGGTTTACCTCCCAGCGGACCCATCACCGCACCACGAAATCCATACACCACACGCTCACCTGCATATTCCACCAGCTCCACCTCACGGGACTGACCGGGTTCGAAACGCACGGCAGTACCGGACGCAATATTCAGCCGGAAACCACGGGCGGACAGACGGTCAAACTGCAGCGCCGGATTCACCTCGTAAAAATGGTAATGGGAACCCACCTGCACCGGCCGGTCGCCGCTGTTTTCCACTTGCAGGGTCACCGTTTTACGGCCACTGTTCAGTTCGATCTCACCCTCGGCGACCTGAATCTCTCCTGGAATCATTGTCTGCTCCTCAGCTGATGGGGTTATGTACGGTGACCAGTTTGGTACCGTCCGGGAAGGTGGCTTCTACCTGCACTTCATGGATCAGTTCAGGTACACCGTCCATCACCTGATCGGCACTCAGCAAGGTTTTGCCGAAGCTCATCAGCTCAGCCACGGTTTTACCGTCCCGTGCACCTTCGATGATCTCCATGGTGATATAGGCCACCGCCTCCGGATAATTCAGCTTTAAACCGCGATTGAGCCGTCGCTCGGCTAACAGGGCTGCGGTAAACACCAGCAACTTGTCTTTTTCTCTGGGTAACAGTTCCATCCACTCTACCTCAAGGCTGATAACAGGGGCTCAGGTCGCCCAGATTCTGGGCTGACAGGCCTGCCGTTCTAATAATTCGGGGCGCAGCTGCTGCCAGCAGTCGGTAAACAGGCGCCGCGCCTGCTCGGCACTGGGACCGAGATAGCGCACGACCAGACAGTGATGCAGCTCAGTCACAGCGGCCATGGCCGGATCAGCCACGGCGCTGCAACGCTGGCGCAGACCGTCCAGTAGTTCCGTTGATATTTCTCTGAAAGGACCGGCAAACATCAGACCCGTCACCGGTTGCCCCGCCAGTCCGGCTGGGCTGGTGAGCAGGCGCATCCGGTCCTGATCAAGATGCAGCGACTCCCGCAGCAGCGGCCGCCCCCCCAGACGGCACTCAAGCTGCTGCAGGAGGGCACCTTCCCTAAATGGCGCCTGGCTGGCCGGCAGACCCAGACAGGTCACCTCCCAGCTGACACACTGCGCGCCTTCTTCCAGTTCAATTTGGGTTTTCAGGTGCGTATGGGCACCGGAATAGATAATGGTTTCCTGCGGTAGCCATTCCAGCGAAGCACCGGCCGCCACCTGCAAATGAATATGCTGCTGTTGCAAGCTTTTATCTGCGCGGGCACGGTAGACCCGACCCGCGCCCGGCGTGGTGATCAATGCCCGGCTCTGTGGCTCCAGTTCAATGCTGATCTGCAAATGATCACCCGAGACAATACCGCCTGGCGGGTGCAGCAGGTAGACATGTGCCAGATCCCGCCCTTCGGGATAAAACGGTTTTTGCACATACAACGGCCCTTTATGGCGGTTACGGTGCAATACCACACCCCGCGGGGTAGAACGGAAACCCAGCGCAAGTTCAGCCAGCCAGGTGGCCGGTGCCGGTTCGGTTATAGGCATAACCCGGCTATTCATAATGCATCCTTAGACAGCGAGGTACTGTCGAATCAGCTGATCACTGAGGTTGTCCATCGTGTCGCTTGCCACTACCCGCCCTTTTTCCATAAGGCGAAACTCCTGCCCAACACGACGGGCAAAGCCCAGTTTCTGTTCAACCAGTACCACCGTCAGCCCCTCTTCCTGATTCAGTTTCAGAATCACATCGCCAATCTGTTTAACAATGTTAGGCTGAATTCCCTCATTCGGCTCATCCAGAATGAGCACTTTAGGTTCAATCACCAGCGCACGACCAATGGCCAGCTGTTGTTGCTGACCACCGGACAGATCGCCCCCACGCCGGTGCAGCATGTCATGCAACACCGGGAACAGTTCAAACACCTTGTCCGGTATGGTTTTACTGCCATCCTTGCGGATCGGCAGGCCAATGCGCAGGTTTTCCTCTACTGTCAGCAGCGGAAAGATGTCCCGGCCCTGTGGCACATACCCAATGCCCAGACGGGGACGGCTCTCTGCCGACAGTGTATGCAGGGAGTTACCTTCATAGATAATCTCCCCGCTGTTGATGGGCAGCAGGCCCATCAGACATTTCAGCAGGGTGGTTTTACCCACCCCGTTGCGTCCCATGATGCAGGTACAACTGCCCTGCTCGATCTGCAGATCCAGATCCCAGAGTATCTGGGTACCGCCATACAGCTGATTAACCTTGTTGATGGCTATCAATGTTCTTCCCCCAAATACACTTCGATCACATCCGGATGATTCTGCACCTGATCCATGGTGCCCTCCGCCAGCACACTGCCCTGATGCAGCACGGTGACAGTGCGGGCGATACTGCGCACAAACTCCATATCATGCTCCACCACGATCACAGTATGGTCACCGGCCAGCGAGGTGAGCAGTTCAGCGGTGCGTTCGGTTTCCTGTGCGGTCATGCCCGCCACCGGCTCATCCACCAGCAGCAGGCGCGGGTTGGACATCAGCAACATGCCGATCTCCAGCCACTGTTTCTGACCATGGGAGAGTGCCCCGGCCAGCATAAAACGCTGCTCTTTCAGGCCGACGATCTCCAGCACCTCTTCGATGCGGACCACCTGAGCAGGGGTCAGGCGCGCGGTCAAATTAAACAGAATCTGTTTACTGGCCTTAAGCGCCAGCTCCAGATTGTCCATAACGGTATGGGCTTCAAATACCGTGGGTTTCTGGAATTTGCGGCCGATGCCCAACTGCGCAATCTCGGCTTCATCTTTTTCCAGCAGGTTGATGGTCTGACCAAAATAAACCGTACCGGAATCACAGCGTGTTTTGCCGGTGATCACATCCATCAGGGTGGTTTTACCCGCACCGTTGGCGCCGATCAGACAGCGCAACTCACCGTCGTTGATATACAGGTTCAGGTCATTCAGTGCCTTGAAGCCATCAAAACTCAGGCTCAGCCCTTCCACATAGAGCAACACCTGTTTGGAAACATCGATCTCCGGCGCTTTGGGCATCAGAAACGGCCAGACATGCTCCCGGTCGAATATTTCACGTGCGGTATCCAGCGTACTCATGCGCGTTCCTCCTTCGCCGGTTCAGCCGTGATCGGTTTTGCTTTACCCGGACGACGACTGAACAGCCCCACCAGCCCTTTCGGCAGGAACAGGGTCACCAGCACAAACAACGCACCCAGCGCAAACAGCCAGCCTTCCGGCATGATGGCGGTGAAACGGGTCTTGGCGTAGTTCACCAGCAGCGCACCAATCACTGCACCAATCAGCGTGCCACGACCACCCACGGCCACCCAGACCACCACTTCAATGGAGTTCAGCGGGGAAAACTCACCGGGATTGATAATGCCCACCTGAGGCACATAGAGCGCACCGGCCACCGCCGCAATCATGGCGGAGTAAACAAAGAGCCAGACCTTGTAGCGTTCAGTGTGATAACCAATAAAACGCGCTCTGGACTCACCGTCACGGATCGCCACAATCACCTTGCCGAAGCGCGAGCGCAGGATCAGTTTGCTGAGAATAAAGATCAGCCCCAGCATCAGCGCAGTGGTCAGAAACAGCACCACACGGGTGGTGTCCGACTGCAGATCAAAACCCATCAAGTCTTTAAAATCGGTCAGGCCGTTGTTGCCACCAAAACCCATCTCGTTGCGGAAGAATGCCAGCATCAGTGCATAGGTCATCGCCTGGGTCATGATCGACAGATACACGCCGGTCACCCGGGAGCGGAACGCCAGCCAGCCAAACACAAAGGCCAGCAGACCCGGGATCAGCAATACCATTAGCATGGCAAACCAGAACTGATCCATGCCCTGCCAGTACCAGGGCAGTTCCGTCCAGTTCAGGAACACCATGAAATCCGGCAGTTCCGGGTTACCGTACACACCCCGGTCGCCGATCTGACGCATCAGGTACATGCCCATGGCATAGCCACCCAGCGCAAAAAACGCGCCGTGACCCAGACTCAGAATGCCGCAGTAACCCCAGATAATATCCACCGCCAGTGCCAGCATCGCATAACACAGGTACTTGCCCAGCAGGGTGATGGTGTAGGTACTGACATGCAGCGGTGAATCCACCGGCACCAGCAGATTGGCGGCGGAGGCCAGAATACACAGGGCACCCAGAATCACCACAAACGGCATGGTTGAACTGCCCGGCTGTTCGCGGCCAATAGAGAATATTTTTTCGATCAGATTCATTCTGCGGCTCTCCCTTTCTGCGGGAACAATCCTTTAGGCCGTTTCTGGATAAACAGGATAATGAACACCAGTACCAGAATGCTGGCCAGCACCGCACCGGTGACCGGCTCAAGGAATTTATTGGCAATACCCAGTGAGAAGGCCGCCACCAGTGTACCCAGCAGGTTACCCACGCCACCAAACACCACCACCATAAAAGAATCGATGATGTAGGCCTGTCCCAGATTCGGGCCAACGTTGGTGAGCTGACTCAGGGCAACACCGGCAATACCGGCAATCCCGGAACCCAGACCAAAGGTCAGCGCGTCCACCCAGTCGGTGCGGATACCCATGGCTTTAGCCATATCACGGTTTTGCGAGACGGCGCGGACATTCAGACCCAGATTGGTTTTTTTCAGGATCAGTTGCAGGGCAAAAAACACCAGCAGCGCAAACGCCAGAATGTAGAGCCGGTTGAGGGTCAGCGACAGCACCGGGTTGATCTCAAGCGAACCGCTCATCCATTCCGGTGTTGCCACCTGACGGTTCAGCGGCGAAAAGATGGTGCGTACCAGTTGCTGCAACACCAGGCTGATCCCAAAGGTGGCCAGCAGGGTTTCCAATGGTCGCCCATGCAGATAGCGGATGACAAACCGCTGAATCAGCATACCGACACTGCCGGAGACGATAAACGCCAGCGGAATCGCCACCCAGAGGGAATAATCGATCAACTCCGGCATCAGCAGCTGCACCACATAGGTGGTGTAAGCGCCCAGCATGATCATCTCGCCGTGGGCCATATTGATCACCCCCATCACGCCGAAGGTGATGGCCAGGCCAATTGCCGCCAGCAGCAGGACTGAACCCAGACTCAGGCCAAAAAACAGCTGGTCAATAAAGGCAAACATTTCTACCCGCTGCTCGATTGCAGCCAGGGCTTTTTTCGCCGCCGCCTGCACCTGTTTATCACTGTCTGTGACAGCCTGATTCAGGACAATGCGTACTTCACTTTCCAGACTGTCCTGCATAATTTGGATGGCAGAGAGGCGTGAAGCGGTGTCAGTCTGGGTACGCACAACATCCAGTGCCAGCGCCAGATCCATGATCGACTGCACATCAGCATCTGTTTCCTGCTGGCGCAGATTGGCAATCAGCTCAACCGTTGGGGCATCCAACTCAGATAACAGTGAACGTACCGCCTGCAGACGCCTTTCGGGATTAGTCGCGGTCAGCTGAATACGCGCAATGGCGCCACGCAGATAACTGCGCAGCGTATTGTTAACGCGAATCTTCTTGAGTTCGCTGCTGGGCACAGCGGCCATGGCATTGCCGGTCAGGGCATCCAGCAGGCTGTCATCATCATTCACAATGACCACCTGGGCACTCTCTTTCACATAGTAGAGATTGCCGTTCAGCAGACTGCGAAAGAGCGGCAATAACTGCTCACCTGCTTTGGCCTCAAGCTGTTCCAGTATATCTTGCGTGTCTTTCAGCTTGGCCTCGGTTAACTGCTGTAACAACACTTCGGTGGTGATTTCTACCGGCGCGGTGATCTCTGTTGCTTCGATCTCACCGGGCAGCGGTTCAGCAACCGCCGCAGTTGTCAGCAGCCACAGGCAGCAAAAGAGAGAAGTTAATGTTCTCACCCAATCACTCCATTTGACTGATGTAGGAAGCGGCCGGCTGACCGCTCAGAGGATAGGCTGGGGGTCCCCCCGGAACCCCAGCCAACGATCAGTAGTTCTGACCGGAACAGGTTTTGGTTTTGGTGTTGTAGTTGCCGCACTTAACCGGCGCGGTCCAGTCGGAGATCAGATCTTTAGAACCCGGCAGGAAGTCAGACCAGGCATCACCCGGTACCACACCGTCGGTTTCCCAGACGACTTCAAACTGACCATCTTCCTGAATTTCGCCAATCAGCACCGGCTTGCTCAGGTGGTGGTTTTTGTTCATCACCGCCATACCGCCGGTCAGGTTAGGTGTGGTCTGACCGATCATCGCCTGCTCAACGGCATCAACCGAGGTCGTACCCGCCTGTTTCACCGCATTCACCCACATATTGAAGCCGATGAAGGTCGCTTCCATTGGGTCGTTGGTGACGCGCGCAGGGTTTTTGGTGAAGGCTTTCCACTGAGTAATGAACTCAGCATTAGCCGGCGTTTCAACGCTCTGGAAGTAGTTCCAGGCAGCCAGATGGCCAACCAGTGGTTTGGTATCGATACCGGACAGCTCTTCTTCACCAACAGAGAAGGCAACTACCGGGATATCTTCAGAGGAAACGCCCTGGTTACCCAGTTCTTTGTAGAACGGTACGTTGGCATCGCCGTTGATGGTGGAAACCACCGCGGTTTTCTTGCCGGCACTGCCGAACTTCTTGATCTCTGACACAATAGACTGCCAGTCAGAGTGACCAAACGGGGTGTAATTAATCATGATGTCTGCTTCAGCCACACCCTTGGCTTTCAGGTACGCTTCCAGAATCTTGTTGGTGGTACGTGGGTAAACATAATCGGTACCCGCCAGTACCCAGCGCTCAACACCCAGATCGTTCATCAGGTAGTCCACCGCAGGAATGGCCTGCTGGTTTGGCGCTGCGCCAGTGTAAAACACGTTTTTGGACGACTCTTCACCTTCATACTGCACCGGATAGAACAACAGGCCGTTCAGCTCTTCGATTACCGGCAGTACGGATTTACGGGACACTGACGTCCAGCAACCAAAGATCACATCGACCTTGTCCTTGGTCAGCAACTCACGGGTTTTTTCAGCAAACAATGGCCAGTTAGAGGCCGGGTCAACCACAACCGCTTCCAGTTGTTTGCCCAGCAGACCGCCTTTCTTGTTCTGCGCTTCCACCATCATCAATACGGTGTCTTTCAGTGTGGTTTCACTGATCGCCATGGTGCCGGACAGGGAGTGCAGGACACCCACCTTGATGGTATCTGCCGCCATCACACTGAAGCTGATGACTGATGCACCTGCCGCCAGCGCGACACCTTTTGCCAGTTGCTTGATCTTCATATCCGTCGAGTCCTTTGAGTTGTTGTGTTCCGGGGGCGAAACCGGATTGCAGTTCATTTACCTCTGGAATTATTGAGCAAAGAACGCCTGGGCGGTATGCGCCGATTACCCCAGCGTACCTACGTCATTTAACGTACTTGAAAGATGCGGACCGGCGTACTGAACCAAGGTCTGGCTTTTAAACACAGCCTGACATGCTATAGATGGAGCCAAACCACCCTTGGGGAAGCCCGATGATAAAAACACTCAAAACCAGTGCAGCCGAGCTGGTTGCAGCGGCTAAAAAAGAGATAACAGAATATCTGGCCGTCGAAACCATTCCCTTGTTAGAGGATGATTCAGTGGTGATTGTCGATCTGAGGGATGTGCGGGAACGTGAACGCAGTGGTTTTATTCCCGGCAGCTTTCACTGCCCAAGGGGTATGGCAGAGTTCTGGGTGGACCCGCAGAGCCCCTACTACAAACCGATCTTCGGCGAAGATCGGCAGTTTATCTTTCATTGTGCCTCGGGCTGGCGATCAGCCCTGACGGTTAAGACACTGCAGGATATGGGGATGCAGAACATCGCCCATATCAGTGATGGTTTTACCGGCTGGCAGGCGGCTGATGGGCCGGTTGAGCACTATCAGTCAAAGAACTGAAAAAGCTCTCAGTCGCCTGCGCTTAATAAAACTCAGAGCTCACGCATAATGGCGCGGACTTTTTCCAGATAAACTGATTCCGGCAAGGTACCGTTGTCATAGAGTGCCTGCAGTTTTTTCAGGCGACTCTCAAGATCACCGCTGGCAGCTGGTGCGGCTGCAACCGGTTGCTGAGCCTGCTCCAGTTTACGAATGCGCTCTTCTAGCACGTCATTGCTCGCTTCCTGCTGCTCTTCCGTCAGGTATTTTTTATCCAGCCGCTCTACCTGCTGGGTGCTGACGGCATACTCGTAGGACTGGCTCATATCGACCGACAGCCAGTCGCTGCGCCCGTTAACGGCTTCAGCACCGTCAAACAGGGGTAAGGTCCACTCATGGGCAGTCGCCTGTTGCAGGTTGCCGGTATTCAGACCATTACGCAGAATCTCGGCTTTGGTGGCATTTTTGCCATAGGTACCGGTCACACCAGAGCGAAGTTGCTTAAGCTGCACATCCACATGCATCTCGCCAAGCAATAAATAGAACCGATTATCGCGCACGTAAGCGGTACCGCTCACAGACAGGCGCTGACGGCCAATGTAGGAGGGACGGAAATCCGATATGGTAAACACAACTGCTTCATCGGTTTTCGCCTGCTGCAGAGCCTGGTTCACTTTATGCGCCAGCAGATCGATTTCGCGGTCTGTAAAAACACGCTGACGGCGAACCACTTCATCAGCCAGTAGTGATTCACTGGGATTGTATTGGCTGTTTTCAACCTGCACCTGACTCAGCAGGCGGGCCAGTGAATCAACCGGAACTGTTTGCGGATGGCTGAAGGCACTCTGACCTGAGACGTCACGCAGAGCGATATAGTCCGCCTGTTTTTGCCAGAGAATATTGAGATCTGCTCTAGCGCCGATCGAAACCAGCATCAGCAACGGAATTAAACCCAGAACATGGAGAGTTGAATAACGCACAGTGGCATTCCTTCTTATTGTTTTATGAATAACGAAGGAGACACAGCAAGAAATAGGCCTGTTTTACCATGGATTTTGGGGTGCAAAATCAGGCCTTATCGCAGGATTTTATAGAAATAGGCAAATTGACTGCGACACTCTGTCTCAATCGCTGCACCAGTTCGTCAAACAACAGGGTCACACTTCGGTCGCCGCCATCAGCCGCAGGGCAATACCCGCAGCGGCAGTACGGTTCTCGACACCCAGTTTGGGAAACACCTGTTCCAGATGTTTATTCACTGTGCGCGGACTCATATCCAGTATCTCACCAATTTCCCGGTTGGTTTTGCCGTTGGCGATCCAGTAAAGCACTTCTGATTCGCGCTCGGTCAGCGACAGTTGCTGTTTCAGCATTGCAGCGCCGGATAGACGTTCACCGTCCAGCAGTTTCAGCAAAGCGGTATCTTCCTGAAACCCCAGATACTTAACCGACAGAGCATACTCGAGACCCGCCAGTGCCAGAGCATCACCCACCGCAGGAGACAGTGCCAGCCACTGCGCCACCTGAGCCGAAAACTGCTGCTCCAGCCAGGGCTGTTCTGCCTTGGCCCGACCAAACAGAGCCCGGGTTTGCGGCGTCGCCCAGACCAGCACCCCTTCCCCTGTAACCGTCAGCAGATGCTGACCCGTACTGTCGAGGGCGGACTGGGCACTGGAAGTCAGGCGGGCATTGCTCAGGTGCACCCGCATCCGGGCCAGCAACTCATCGGGGCGGATCGGTTTGGTCAGATAATCCACCCCACCGCACTCCAGTCCACGCACAATGTCCTGGGTATCGGTCAGGCCGGTCATAAAGATCACCGGAATAGACGCCAGATTACTGTCAGCCTTAAGCCGCTGACAGGTTTCAAAGCCGTCCATATTGGGCATGATGGCGTCCAGCAGAATGATGTCGGGCCGAATCTGCCGGGCGATGGTCAGGGCCTGTTTTCCCTCCAGCGCCACCAGTACATCCATACCGGCCTGTTCCAGCGCATCATTGATCAGACTCAGCGCGTCCGGGGAATCATCCACCACCAGCACAATATCAGGGCCTGTATGCGCTCCGTTCACTGTTCAATCTCCAACCGTTCTGCCAGTTGCGCCAGCTGAAAGCCACGCACCATCTGTTGTACCTGGGTTAAGGTGTTCTCCGGGAGCAGGCTTTCTGCTTCCAGTTGAACCAGCACCTGTTTCACGCCCTTACTATACCCCATCCGGGCACAGGTCCTTAGCTCCTGAATCAATGGATGATCCGGAACAGAGATTGGCCCGGTAGCCGAATGCACCACAGGCAGGGGTTTGTGTTCCGGTTGCCGATAGGTCCACTCCAGTTTGAGATGCTGCGCCAGACTCTCAAGCAGATTCCGGTTGCTGATCGGTTTGACCAGATAAGCATCGTAGGCCGCCTTTTCATCCGGTTCACGCTGATGCTCCTGGGCATCGGCAGAAAGCATCACAATGGGGGCAGAACAGCCCTTCTGGCGCAGCTTTTGCGCCAATTGCAGACCGCTGATACCGGGCATGGACACATCCAGTAAAAACAGGTCAGGCTGACACTGATCCAGTTGCGCCAGACAGCTTTCTGCATCCATCGCTTCGACGACTCTGAAACCCAGCGGCGCCAGCAGGTCCGCCAGCATACCCCGCAGTACCGGGTCATCATCTACCAGCATCAGGCAACGTTCATAGCCCATATAGCCGACAATCGGCAGGCTCTCATCCGTATCAACCTCAGACTGTACCCAGGGCAGCATTAAGCGGACCCTGAAACAACTGCCGCGCCCGGGTTCACTTTCCACTTCAAGATCGCCACCAATAATATCGGTCAGCAGCTTAACAATGGTCAGCCCTAATCCAGTGCCGGGCAGATTACGGGTGGAGTGATTACGTACCCGCTCAAATGGTTCAAAAATACGCTGCAACTGATCCGGTGGAATACCACTACCGGTATCTTTCACAATCAGTTCTGCCACCTGATTGCGATACCCAACCGAAAACGTCACCTGACCCGAGGCGGTGTACTTCACTGCATTGGAGAGCAGGTTGATCAGAATCTGGCGCAGGCGTTTTTCGTCGGTCATGACAAACTGAGGCAGGGTATTTTTGATCTGATACTCAAAGCCGATCCCCTTCTCCTGCGCCTGCATGCTGAACATATTCACCAGCTGCTGCAGCAGCTCCGGCAGCGCTACCCGGCTGCGGTACAGCTCCAGACGACCGGCTTCGATTTTGGAAACATCCAGCAGACCTTCAATCAGATCCGTCAGATACTGGCCGCTGCGGTGGATTACCTCCAGACCATGCCGATGCCGGTCGGGTGTTTCAGTATGTTCTGACAACAGTTGGGCATAACCCAGAATCGACTGCAGCGGCGTGCGTAACTCATGGCTGATCCCGGTGAGATACCGGCTTTTCGCCGCATTCGCCCGCTCTGCCAGCTCTTTGGCCTGTTGCAGTTCGCGGTCGGTTTTTTCATGGGCCTCGATCTCCAGCATCAGCTTGCGGGTCTGCCGGTTAGACTCTTTCTGTGCCACCACCCGGCTCTCATGGGCCAGCAGGAACAGCCAGGCGATCACACCCGATGCGATCAGCAGGGTAAAAAACAGCGTCCAGAGCGTGTCCTGCAACAGCAGTTGTTCACTGGGGCTTTCAGGTTGCATCTGGCGGTAGATCACCGCCAGCAACGCCGCATTCAGCAAGTTAACCGACAGCAGTACCGCGATAAAACGGCCCATCCGAGAACTGAACAGACGAACCACACGGCTGGGCAGAAACAGCCGCAGAAACGCCGTAATCTGTTGTGACAGGCGACCATGGGGTTTACAGCTGTCGAGACAGCGCACATCCAGTGAACAGCAGAGTGAACAGATCGGCTCGGCGTAGGCGGGACAATAACTCATATCCTCCGGCTCGAACGGGTTTTCACAGATCACACAACTGACCGTGCCACGACGGCCACCCTCCCGTGCCAGAATATAGGGTTCCAGCTCAACCGAGGGTCGGGCCAGATAAAAACGCCCGCCAGTGATCCAGGCAATCAGCGGCACCGCAATAAAACAGGTTGCCAGACTGACAAAGTGACAGAGGTTTTTGGCCACCTCACCAAACATGCCCAGATAACAGACCATGCCCAGCACTGTGGCCAGAATCATCGAGCCAGTGCCCACCGGATTAATATCAAACAGGTGGCCACGCTTGAATTCAACGTAGGAGGGGCTGAGTCCCAGCGGTTTGTTGATCATCAGGTCCGCTGAGAGCGACGCCAGCCAACTGACCGCCACAATCGCAAACACACTGAGGATCGCTTCCAGCACCTGATAGATGCCCAGCTCCATCAGAATCAGCGCCAGCGCAACATTAAACACCAGCCAGACCACCCGCCCCGGGTGGCTGTGGGTCAGCCGCGAAAAGAAGTTCGACCAGGCAATGGAGCCAGCATAGGCGTTGGTCACGTTGATTTTCATCTGCGAGATAATCACCATCAGTGCCGCCAGCACCAGCGAGATCGAGGGTGACTGGGTCAGATAGGTGAATACCGCCTGATACATGTAGGTTGGGTCTGTGGCCTGAACCAGCGCTTCACCCCGGGTGATCGCCAGATAGGCCAGAAACGAACCCAGCAACATTTTGATAACGCCAATAAAGATCCAGCCAGGACCGGCCAGGGTCAGCCAGAACCACCAGCGTTTTTTATTCTGCGCGGTTTTTTCCGGCATAAAACGCAGATAATCCACCTGCTCACCAATCTGCGCTACCAGGGCAAAAAATACAGAGGCCGCTGCCCCAAACAGCAGAATATCAAAACCCGTGGTACCCGCCTGTGAAGGTGGTACATACTGGGTCCAGCCCTCAATTTGCTGATACTCGTGCACCACCACCACACCCAGCGCCGTACACTGCAGCAATACCCAGAGAGTTTGTGTGCCAAGCTGGAAACGACTGATGGCTTTGATGCCATGGGTCACTATCGGGATCACCGCCACAGCGCAGATCACATAACCGATACTCAACGGAATACCAAACAGCGCATTCAGTGCTGAGGCGAGAATCGCCGCCTCGATGGCAAAAAAGATAAAGGTAAAAGAAGCGTAAATCAGTGAGGTGATGGTTGAGCCAAGATAACCAAACCCGGCGCCACGGGTCAGCAGGTCAATATCAAGGCCATGTTTGGCAGAATAATAGGCGATTGGCAGACCGGTAATAAAAAACACCAGCGATACCGCCAGCATCGCGGCCACCGTATTGGTAAAGCCGTAACTCAGGGTCACTGCCGCGGCAATCCCCTCCAGAGCGAGAAACGCAGTCGCACCCAGGGCAGTTTTGGCAACCCGCTCGATGCTCATATTACGGCCGTTTTTAGCCGTAAAACGCAGGGCGTAATCTTCCAGCGTCTGGTTGGCGACCCATTTGTTGTACTGGCGTCGTACCTTGAAAATTTTCTGTGCTGCTGGCATGCCCTTGTCCCGTCAAGCTCAGGGATTAGCATACTGGAATTTTGCGCGGGAAACAGTCTGCAATCAGACCGTGGGAACAGGAGAAACAGACAAAAAAATTGGGCAACGTGTTGTCACGTTGCCCACCGAAGTTAAGGGGGGGATGGAGAAAAACCTCAATGATTGAACGTATGAGTTTCGTCCATCGGATTAGTTCCGCCCTTAACCAGATTTTTTTCATTTTTTTCGCAACGACGCCCCGTCCACATCTGCCGAATCAGATTGCTGGGACCCAGCAGACTGAACAACAGCACCGCGGCCACATGCATGAAGACCAGCATCAGTGTGGCATTGGCGAAAAATTCATGGATCTCTTCCAGCCATGATTCGCCCCAGAACATATCTGTCGTGGTCAGCCATCCGGTGAGTCCAACCAGCAACAAACCGCTCATCAGGGCGATAATCATCAGGCCACCCAAAGCGCTGTGGCCATCATGTTTTTTGATCTCTCCGTGGGCGAGTTCGCCCAGGTGTGCTTTTACAGCTGCCTTGCGCGGAAAGAAATCACTAAAACGTGCATTTCTGGGTCCGATAAACCCCCAGCAGACTCGCACCAGCAGCGCAGCCAGAATGTAATACCCTATCCATTCATGCAGGGTTTCACCCTCTTCAGCCAGGGTAAAATTCAACAGAAACCCTGCTGCCACACTCCAGTGAAAGATTCTTATCAGTGGGTCCCAGATTCTAGGCTGCGTCTGCATAGCAAAACCTCTCAGTCTTCCATTTTAGCTTTGACGACTTCACCGGTTTCCGGGTGGAAGTAAATCTCTACACGACGCTGTTCCTGATCGTAGCCATAGATTTCATAGCAGCCACCGGAGGTGACCTTGAATTTTTTGATGCTATAGCCCTGATCCAGAATCTGCTGTTGCATGGTGTCTTCAGGGATCCAGTTGGTTTTGTCACCATCGGTACATTTTGGGCCGGCCAATGCAGTGCCGGCAGCAGTCATCATTACGGTGGCAATCATAAGAGATTTCATTGTCATAAGCTCCTTGTGTTACTGACCTGATCAGTATGCAAATCGAAGCTTAAAGTAATCTTAGGAAGTTGCAGTTTTGCTACGTCGCGCTGAAAGTGAACCGCTACCTTCAGGCAATGCTAACGCGGCCAATCCACCGTCACGGTCAGTCCGCCTCCCGGCGTGTCCGAAAGCACGAGTCTGGCACCCTGCAATTGCGCCACCAGAGACACAATCGACAGCCCCAGCCCGGCACCTTTACCATCTGATTTATCCAGACGATAAAACCGTTCAAATACCGCCTCACGTGCTGTCGCCGGAATGCCGGGGCCATGATCAACAATCTGCAGTTGCACCGCTTCAGGCAGCGACATAAGACTGACGTTGACCAGGGTACCTGCCGGACTGTAACGGATGGCATTCTCAACCAGATTGCGCACCAGCATGGCGGACAGCGTAGGATCAATATCAACCGTCGGGACCGGTTGCTCCGACAGGGCCAGCTCCACCTGAGCCGCATCCGCCAGCGGTATCAGATCAGCCATTACCTCACCGCAGAGCTCATGCAGATCGGCTGGCTGGCGTTGTAACTGATACTCTTTGGGTTCAAGGCGGCTCAGAGCAAGCAGCTGTGTAACCAGTCGCTCCATCCGCTCCACAGCCTGCAGCAGTGCGTCTGACAGCTCAGGTCTGAGGTCACCCGTTTCCAGGTGGACACGCAGTGCTGCCAGCGGGGTACGCAACTCATGCGCCGCATCATCGGTAAACCGTTTTTCACGTTCCAGTCCGGCCTGCAGTCGCACAAACAAGTGATTTACGGCTTCAACCATCCGCTTCAGTTCATCCGGCAGATTCTGATCAGGCAGCGGCTCCAGATCATTGCTGCCACGGCTATCCAACTGCCGGGTAATGGCACGTAAAGGTCCAAGTCCCCACTGAATCACTAACGCTATCAGCACAACCAGAACCGGCAGCGTTAACAGCAGGGGAAGAATCAGTTTACCGGTTATCTGGCCGGTTAACTCCTCACGCACCACATTGTTCTGGCCGGTGCGAATCCACACCCCATGATCAGGGTCATACAGGGTATAGACCCGCCAGAGCCGCCCTTCGAGTTCCAGCAGATCGAAACCGGCTTGAGTCGGCATGTGCGCTTTAAAGTGTTCAGGGACGTTGAGCAGTAATGTGCCGTTATCCAGCCAGGCCTCAAAGGCAATTTTGCTTTCGTAGGGGTGTCCGGGATTCAGTTGGGCGGCATCAGGAAAATCCCAATGACCCGCTTCACTGTTGAGTTGCTGCAGGGATTCGCGCAGCTCCTCTATCGTTTCACGTTCCTGATGATCCACCACCAGCCCGTGAAAAAAACGGGCCGACTGCACCAGCGACGCATCAAACAGCTCCTCGACCTCATGGGAGCTGTGCCAGGAGGTCCACAGACTGGAAATCGCACTGCTGAGTACCAGCATCAGGAGAGTGCCGATGATGAGAAAGGTACGTATTGACCTCATGCTGGCTTTTCCACCCGATAACCAACGCCCCGGATGGTTCTGATCAGGTCATGGCCGCACTTTTTACGCAAATTATGAATATGCACCTCAAGCGCGTTACTTTCCGGATCGTCTTCACCATAGAGTTGTTCTTCCAGCCGGCGGCGGGTCAGCACCTCACCCGGACGCTCCAGCAGTAAGGTCAGCAGATCAAATTCCCGTTTGCTTAAGGACACCGGGAGCTGGTCAATAAAAGCCTCGCGAGCCCTGAGGTCAAGCCGGATATTTCTGAACTCAATAGATTCATCCTGACGACCGATGGAGCGCCGGTATAACGCCCGGATTCTGGCTTCCAGTTCCGCCAGAGAGAAGGGTTTGACCAGATAGTCATCCGCGCCGCTGTCCAGACCCGCAATACGATCTTCAACGCTATCACGTGCAGTCAGCAGCAAAACCGGTATCGGGTGCTGTGCCTGCCGTAGCCGTCGCAGCACTGAAAGTCCATCAAGTTTAGGCAGGTTGATATCAAGGATAATCAGGTCCGGGGACAGATCGGCATGTGCCGCCAGTGCGGCTTCACCGTCCGTCACCCAGTCAACCTGATAACCTTTATCACGCAGACCCAGTTGAATCCCCTGCCCCAGCAGGTTGTCATCCTCGACCAACAACAGCTGCATAGAATGCGTCCAGCCTGATCAGATATCCTGAGGTTTCAGTTCATTGCCCGGAATAAACTGGCGGTAACGGATCACCATTTCATGGCCACCGTTACCGTTAGGACGCTCTTTGTAATAACGACCGTTCTTGAGAACAATGGTACGGCATTTGGCCGCTTTATCATCGATCTGCAAACAGATCTCTCCGTTTTCATTCACCTCCCAGCGGCCATCTTTTTTGGTCCAGTACCGTTCATGCACCAGTTCACCATTGGGGTTGTAATAGATAAAGCTGGTAGAGCCCGTAAACAGGTTATAGGCCTCCACTGTTTTCCCGCTAAACAGCGCCTTGACCTCAGCTGCATTCAGGGTACGTGTTTCTTCAATACCGGGTTTCACCTGACACGCGGTCAATAACATCAGCATTAATCCGGTACAGGTCATTTTTAACCACATGCGGGTTCTCCTTTTCACATTGTCTCCAGAATACAAAAATACGTTCTAACATATCGCTTTGCCGTGCATTTTGCAGAAAATCGTGGCCCTGATCCGGCAAAATCTGCAGCTGCACAGGTCGAGTTGCCCCCTGCAGTTGCTGCCGTTCAGCGATAGCCGCCACCCAGGTTCTGGCACGGACCAAACGATTCGGACCTTGCTGCCTGTCGAGCCGTTTGCCCTTACGTAAACTGCTATCGCGCTGGGTATCCTGCTCGCCAACCATCACCAGAATGGGCAGATCAAGGAACCCGCTGAGGTTGGGTTGGCCCAGACATACTGGCCAGTCTTTCAGACCATAGGGATAGGCCGCGCGATCCGGACAGGTATACCAGCCGGGACTGGTAATGGCGAGCGAAAGCACGCGTGCCGGATACAGCAGCGCGTAACGGTGTGCAAATTGAGCACCACCGGAATAACCGTAGAGATGAGATCTGACTGCGACCTGCTGGCGGGCATCCTGCCAGGCTGTTATAAATGCATTCAATGCCAGATCTGAACGGGAAAACGCATCCCGCTGCCCCAGTGTCTGGTAGGCGGGGAACTCATCCGGACTGAATTCAGGCGCCAGCAACGTACACCCCATCCGATCCGCCAGTCCTTTAAACTGCTCAAACAGGTGATGGCTCGCTCTGGATATGCCATGCACAACCACAATGACCCGGTCAGCCGATATTTCATGACGGGGCCGGTAGATCCAGACCGGCAAATTTGGCGCGGCCGCACAGACACAACGCTGACTCTCACCGGGCGACGGTACCCTTAATCCGGTTTGATCAGCGTTCATGTCGGACACTCACATCTGAAACCCCGCTTGACTGAGGGGCAGGATGAATCACCGCCGCATCGTCGCCTGACAACTGCCAGACCTCAGCACTGGCGTGCAGTAACTGTGGCGGTCTGACCACGATTAATGCACCCGGAAACCACTTCCAGAGGCGGATCAGTAACTGTTCAATTGACGGATCGAGAAACGCCGGGTGTTGATCAATCATCAGCAATGCCGGACGTCGCAACAACGCTCTGGCCAGCATCAATCTGAACTGCAGGGTGGATGAAAGGTTGCGTCCACCCTCCTCTATCGCGCTCTTTAAACCCTCCGCCTGATCTCCAATCCAGTCATTCAGGCCACACAACCTGAGCACCTCTTCGGTATAAGCGGGTTCCTCTTTGCGCAAACCGTAAAACAGATTTTTTTTGCCGGTACCGCGCAACAGTGGCAATTGCTGTGAGACCAGCGCGACCTGTCGCGCCAGCGTGCTGTGGCTGACTTGACTGAGGGAACGACCATTCAACAATAATTGTCCCGAGGTCTGCGAAACCAGACCGCAGAGCGCCTCCAGTAAAGAGGTTTTACCGGATTCACGCGGTCCTTCAAGCCGAATGCGGGCACCGGGGCTGATCTGGGCGGTGACTGAATTGAACCGACCCGCTGATGAAAACGCCTTCAAACGCATGGAAAAATCGGCCGACATTTTTCGCTCACGTTTTCCCACAACGATCGTTTTCTGGTGGAAAAACTGCAGCAGCTTATCCACCGCAACCTGCCTCAGGGTCCAGAATTCATAAAGACGACCCAAGCGACGCAGGTGAGTGAGTTGATAGAGTGATGCCGCTAACAGGAGTGAAAGCTCAGATAAAGCCAAAGCTTCAACGGATACCAGATACAGACCCATAACCAGCAGAGCCAGCAGGGACAGACCTAACATGGCTTCATTAAAACCACGCAGCAGGCCAGACAGACGTGCCCGATCCAGCTGTGCCTGGTAAAGCCGTTTACCTTGCCGCTGAAAGCGTCTTGCTTCACGCCCCTGCTGATTATAAGACTGTACCAGTTCGACAGTTCTCAGCTTTTCGGTGGCATTTCGGATCAGCTGGGTCTTGCGCTTACGGGCTGTTTCAGAACAGCTATACAGCTTTCGGCCAAGCAGATAATTACCGCACAGGGAGAGTAAAAACACCGGCATCAAGCTAAACAGCAACCACGGGTTAAGCCATGCCAGTGCCAGCATTGAAACAGCCAGCCAACTGCCCAGGACCAGCAAAGGCGCAGCACCCTGTACAATCCAGTTGCGTATTGCACTCATGTCACCGGTCAGCCGCAGCAATGCGCCACCGCGTACCAGACCTTTACGACCGGCATCACCAAGCACCAGCGCATGCTGAAACACCTGTTGCCGCAGCGACATGATGTAATGATTGGCCATTTTTTCAGCAACAAAACGCTCACTGAAACGTCCCAGCGCCAACAAACTGATACCGGCTAACGCAAGCCAAAGGGAGGTCAGACTGTGTATGGTCTGAGCCTGTTCAATCACGTTACGTGCCAGAGCAATCAGCGAAAGCAGCGCCACTGACTGGCCAATACCTGTCAGGACCAGCAGCAGATAGAGTCCGCGGCGTTTAGGGTCAGCCAGCACTGACGGCAGCATGTTTCACCGGACGAATAAGCGTGGCATGAAGATACTCAGCCATTGGGGCGCTGATAAGCTGTTCCTCGGTATAAACCGGCAATCCTGACTGCTGCCTAACCTCATCACAGGCCACTGGCGAGCTGGTAATAACACCGCTGATACCACAGACAGGGACACCACTGCGAAGCAATTGCTGACTGACCATTGCCGCAGCGGTAGCACTGTCAGCGGCAACCAGGCAGGTGGTCACGCGCGCTTTGAACTCCGGGTTTTGAATGAGTTTTGCTGTTTCCGGCTGGAAGATACCATCGGCCAACTCGACAACCATCAGATCGGCGCCGGATCTGACCGCCGCATCGGTCAACCGACTGTGCAGTGCTAACAACTCAGCCGTGGTACGCCCAACCGTTGAGGGCCAGCCAGCATCGACAAAGTCCATCACCGAATAACTGCCTGCATCCTGCATTCTCCAAAAATCCGGACCCGCACCGGTGCCGGTCAGTTTTGCGGCAAAGACTTTGTAGCCCAACCCTGACAGACCATTAATCACAGCAGCCGCCGACGTGGTTTTACCTGCATCCATATCGCTGCCCACCACAACCAGTTGGGGCATGGAAGCCACTGTTTTTCTACTGCCAGACAGGGGCGCAAAGTCAGCCAGATTGAGCGGTGCGCCCTGTTTATTGGCAATCAGACCCAGCAGCGTTATTTCAGTCGCCGGTTTAATGCGGTTGCAACGCGCCGTTACCTGAGCGGCAATACCACCGGCAGCAACCAGATGGGCAGGGCCCAGAGCCTGTGGCAATTCAGCCTTGAATTGCGCGGTCGAATATCTGCGTCCGGCCACCAGAATAATTTCATCACCCGGATAAAGATGTTCCCGGCGCCCGTGAATATTCTCAAGCCGGGTATGTTGTCGCACACGGTCAACCCGGGCAAGCAACAGGTCTCCTTCAGCAGGAACCCCCTGCGTTAGTTGTTCATCACCTGCAAAAAGAACATTACGCGTAATAAAACTGCGTTTGGCCTTGGTTAATCGCCCCTGACTCATGATTTATCTCCATGAATCCGTTTAACCAGTTTGAGAATCTTCTGCTCCGACACCTGTTCAGGTGCAAGAAGGGATACCAGCTTACGTCGGGTCTTTTTAGTTTGGGTTTTCCTGACTTTCTCAACCACCATAGACAGGTCCGGAGAATAAGCCAGATCTACAGATTCTCTGAACATTGAATACATTGATTTTTTATGCGGCACATAACGTTCACAATGATACTGCTCAGTCGTCAGGGTTCGTTCGCCCAACTGATACTGGCCCTGGCCTTTGTGAGCACATTGCCAGTACCGCATCGTATGCCCGCCTTCGGAGAACTCACGTCTGAGGGTGAAAATCACCGAATCAGCAGTGCCAAACGGTATAATTTCAGCCGGTACGCCAAACGCGATATGTTCCTGATAGGACTCAGTTGCTGGGAATTTAGTGAATGATCTGCGTTGCAGAATAGGCACATTAGCGTATTCAAGGATACGTTTTCTGCCATCCTGCCAGGTTGTTGACTGGGCATTAATCTGAATCAGTTTTTCCACACTGCCATCAGAATAAACCGCCACTGATCCGACGGGCTGGGGCTGAGCCCACAGTGTCACGGGAATAAGAAGCAACCAGGTTGCTGACAGAATTTTTTTCACCTTACTCTCCCTCAGAATCTTGCTGAATCAGGATGGCATTCAGAACTTAAGGAAACCTTAAGAAACGTAAAAGGTCTGCGAAGGGCTTATATATCAATGTGTTAAAAACACAAAAAATTAACAGCCATAACATCCATGACGGCCATTATTGTAAAAGTCAGGAGTTTTCCTGATCGTATTATCAACAAGGTAGATCAGATTGCCGGAATTACGATTGATGCAAATCAAGTTAAATGCCGTTTAGAGCTACCAGTTGTTATTCCGCCGGGCTATCCAAATCAATTTTTTGCGGGATTTTCATCGCCACCTGAAAAGCCTCTGCAGCAGGTAAAGGTCGGTTAAACAGATAACCCTGACCGAGATCACTGCGGAACGCCTGTAACAGATGCAGTTGAGCTCCAGTTTCAATGCCCTCTGCCACCACACTGATTTGCAGGGTATGGGCCATGGTAATCACACCCTGGACAATTTTTCGATCCGCCAGATTCGACACCAGATCGGTAATAAAACTGCGGTCAATTTTGAGCTTACTGACCGGCAGGTGCTTCAGCATCGACAGCGATGAATAACCGGTACCAAAATCATCAATGGCAATACTGATACCCAGTTGACTCAGTTCGGTCAGGGTTTCAATCGCACTGTCCACATCGTCCATCAGACAGGACTCGGTAATCTCAAATTCAAGCATGGTCGCATCAACCTGATGACGCTGAAGTATTGCCTGAATCGCCTCCAATAACAGGGGATCCTTAAACTGCCGTTGAGACAGGTTAACCGCAACACGAATACTATTAGGATACTGATTTTCTAGCATTTTTATCTGGCGACAGGCCTGCTCAAGAATCACATACCCCATTTCAATTATTTTGCCACTCTCTTCAGCAACCGAGATGAAACTGTCCGGATACAACAAACCCCGTTCCGGATGCTGCCAGCGAACAAGTGCTTCAAATCCGCGCAGCACACCCGAATCCAGCGCATAAAAGGGCTGATAGTGCAGAACAAATTCATCACGACTCAGGGCCAGGATCAGGTCCTGCTCAAGTTCCATTTTTTCCAGCGCAGTGGCCTGCAGTTTGGTATCAAAAAACTGATAGTGACCTTTACCCAAACGTTTACTGGCATACATCGCCAGATCGGCGTTGCGCAGCAGGGTCGTCACATCATTGCCATCCTGTGGCAGCAGCGTAATACCGATCGACGCCGACAGGGTGAAGGTACGGTTGTTGGAATGTATAGGCTGTCGAACCTGTTCCAGCAGTTTGTCTGCCACCTTGGCAATGTCACTGACAGACTGGGTGTTTTGCAGCAAGATACCAAACTCATCTCCACCTAAACGCGCCACAATATCTCCCTGCCGGACGGTACTGTGAATACGCTGGGCAATATTCAGCAGAAACTGATCACCCACGGAGTGACCAAAGCTGTCATTGATCCGTTTAAAATCATCCAGATCCAGATACAGCAGCACTGCATTGCGCTGGTTGCGTTCACAATCCCGCAGAATGCGCTCGAGCTGATCGGTCAGAAAACGCCGATTCGACAAACCGGTAAGATGATCCTGGTGCGCCATCACCTTCAGTTCACGGGTTTTTTGCGCGACAACCGTGCGCAGAACCTCAGGCTGGCGGACAATATACCAGGCCATTAATGCGGCAATCATGGTTGCCAGAATGGTTAGCAGATAACCGTAGTAGGTTGTATTCACCAACACAGGCGGACCACTCATGGTCAGGTGCCATTCGCCATTGGGAATCTGGATTGTGACAGTATGGGCACCGGGTCCGATCGGACGTGCAGAATAGGCAAAAACTTCCCAGGTTTTACCATCGTCCAGCAGGTGACTGAGGGTGTATCGATAGCCCCGCGATTCCCATTGCGACAGTTCAGTGAACTCCAGCAGGTCATCCACAAAAATCAGTGCCGATGCAAACCCCCAGAACTTATCCCCGTCATCCGTGGGCAAAAAAATGGGGTTGCGGCCAATCAGGCCAACACCGCCCTGCACCAGCTGGAAAGGCCCGGCAACCGTCATACGGCGGTCTTTTATTGCTTTAAAGGCGTCGACCTTACGGGCATCTACCTTAAGAATATTGTGACCAATGGCCTTTTCGTTACCCGCCAGAGGATAGATATAAGTGACGATTCCATCGGGTGCCAGCTGCAGATTGGAAATACCGCCAATGGTATTGATCACCTCCCGGGCATAACCGTCAAAGTCGTCAAACAGTCCCCGGTTCTGCATCACTTCCTGCGCCAGAATTCGCGTTGCAGAAAAAGAGCGCTCCAGACGCCGTTCGATCGCCGACGCCTGAGTTGCTACCAGCTCACTCAGCAGAAACCGCTGTTCATTTTCATGAATGGTATTGGTCGTGTGGGTCAGGTAGATTCCCAACCCGGCGACAACAACTGCTGTGGCCAGAATCACTGCTAACTGTTTGAAAAACTTCACGTTAAAAAGCCTTTAATAGCAGGATACAACTTGAAGCGAACTGGCTAATGACACGGTTTAACGTTTAAACCCGTCGACCAGTTCGCCCATATCCACTGAAACATCCTTCAGTTCAGCCACCACGCCCGTGGTCTGGTCCGCTTTATTCAGGCTTTCGGTAGAAAGATCAAAAATACGGGATACCTGACGGTTAATTTCTTCAGATACCTGAGCCTGCTCTTCAACTGCAGCAGACATCTGAATGGCCATACTCGCGATGGTGTTCATGGCGGAAGAAATCGTGCCCAGCATATCTTCACTTTTTACCACATTGGCCAGACCTTCGTCTGCTTTGGCCATGCCCTGATTGGCAATCTGGACTGAACGATCTGCACTGCCGGTTAGTGCTTCGACAATGTGATGGATCTCCTGCGTTGACTCGCGGGTTTTCTGCGCCAGATTTCTGACCTCGTCTGCAACCACCGCAAAGCCGCGGCCATGTTCACCTGCCCGTGCGGCCTCGATCGCCGCGTTCAACGCCAAGAGATTGGTTTGTTCTGCAATCTGTTCGATCAGCCCTGCGGCCTGAGTAATATTTTCAGTCTGGGCATCCAGATCCCTTACCGCAGCCGCAATGTTGCTGACGGTATCGCGCAGCTGTTCAATCGACGCACGGGTCTCACGGGACAGGGTCAGACCGGATTCAGCGAGCCTGTTGGAATCCCCTGCCTGTTGCGCGGTGTGCTGCACATTGGTAGAGACCTCACCTATGGTGGCGGTCATCTCATGCATCGCCGTGGCCACCTGTTCAGTTTCCCTTTGCTGCTGCTCATTAGCGCGGCGGCACTCCTGCGACGCAGCCATACCGACCTGAGCTTTCTCTGAAACCCGGCGGGCAACTTCATCAATTCTGGAAAGAACGGTATTCAAATGAGACTGATCACTCATCACCCCAACCCGCGCCAACCCCAGCAACAGGTCATCATCGGTGTAGGTGAGCGCTGTCACCGGATGGCGGTAAGCCAGCGGGGACTCGTCCATGACCTTCTGCAGATTTTGTCGATTCTGTTGCTGACCCAGCACCAACAGAGATACCGCCGTAATGGCAAGTACCACCTGAGAAATCAACGATTGACCCACAACACCTAAACCGATGCCAGCAAGCAATCCAATCAGTAAAACCGCCCACAGCATCAGGCCCGCGGGTTTCGGTTTAACGTTTTTACCCGCCATTAACTGCTTGTAAACACGCTCAGCCCGCGCCACATCCTCACGCTTGGGACAGACCCGCACTGACTCATAGCCAATCACCCGACCATTGTCGGTAATGGGTGTTACATAGGCATTCACCCAGTAATAATCACCATTTTTAGAGCGGTTTTTTACCAGCCCCATCCAGGGTTTGCCCGCTTTCAGATGCGTCCACATCAGCTCAAAAGCCGCCGGTGGCATATCCGGGTGGCGGATCAGATTATGCGGCTGACCAATCAGCTCTTCACGGGTGTAGCCACTGATCTGAATGAACGCCTCGTTGCAGTCAGTGATAATGCCTTTGGTATCAGTTGAAGAGGTCAGCTGAGTGGTTTCGGAAAAACGTTTTTCGGTCTGGGTAACAGGTAGATTTTTTCTCATCCCGGGCGTTCCACAGCAGTCACCAGCAGACCTGGGGGTCTATGGCGAGAAAATATTATTGTTATTCAGCGGGCTTGAGGGCAACTTGCAGCACCGCAAGCCCATATAATCATAGTCATTTAAGGAATAATTACCCTTATTTTCAAACGACTTTCGGCAACGATGATCCAAGACCCTGCGCATTAACCAGCTATCGGCGCATCAAGAGCAAGCTTGAATCATCAGGTTATTTGAATAACAAAATAAAAACATCTTAAAATATTGAATTTTAATATATTTATATTTCATCACTTGAATCAAGCTGTTTGATTCAAGCTACATAAATCAACCCTTTCTAAAGTAGTAGATCAATTATCAGCTTATAACCTTTTAATAAATCCGAGTATTTGCTGGGATAAGCACCGTTCAGCAACTCTCCAATCAGCTACGCAGTGCTGGATCTGCAGATCCAAGCCAAAGAATACCAGAGCAGTGAAATAAAATGTTTGTCCTCAGGGTGTGAAAGCTGAGATTGCAATGCCCACCGCTCTGTTTGCATACTGACAATCCCCCCTTCAAAAGGCACAGCATAAATACAAGGAGATACTCAATGCCTTTGGTTAATATCTCGATTCTTAAAGGAAAGTCACCGGAGTACATCAAAGCAGTGGCTGACGGTATCAACTCAGCGGTGATTGAAACCATGGGGTTTCCGGATGATGACCGTTATCAGATCATCCATGAACTGGAGCCGCATTGCCTGCAGCTACAGACACGCGAGGGGGACCGGGTGATGATGCATCTGGTCATGCGCACGGGGCGCTCGAATAAATCAAAGCAGGCATTTTACAAAAAGGCGGTGGAAAATCTCGCGGCTAATCCGGGTATACCGCCCGAAAATGTGCTGATTACCATCACGGAAAATCACGATATTGACTGGTCTTTCCGCGACGGTATTGCGCAGTTTGTGGTGTAAACCAGTGACAGACAGCGGCCGTGTGCCGCTGTCTTAACAGATCAGATCTTTTTCTCCATGGTGAGAACCACGGTGTTGCCACAGCCAACATACTCGACCCGATCAAAACTCGCCTGACGGGTCATGGCAATGCCTCGACCATGGGGGTCCAGTGCGCGTTCTACCGAAAACTCAAGATAGTTCTGCCAGTCAAATCCATCACCCTGATCGGTAATAGTAATACGGGTAAAATCCGCTTTTCGCACCACCTCAACATCCACATAGGCCTGCATCAGGCGCGGATCCTTCTGCCGACGTTGAATCTCGTCCTGATATTCTCCGGCCAGCATCAAACGGGTTTTGTCATCGTAGGTGATTTTGAGGTTACCGTGTTCCACCGCATTCAGCAGCATTTCGCTCAGGCCCAGCCAGGCTCGATCAGGATCAGGGCAGAGCAAGGATAAACCTTCAGCCATCTGCCGGGCTTCCTCTACGGTATGAATGCGGTATTTTCCCTCAAGCAGAAATTGGTTGGTGCGCAGGGCACGATTTAAATTTTTTGAGGCTTCGCGAGCTAAGAGGTAGTGCTCCATGGCGGCTTTGACCACGGATAGCATCATTTTTGGATCGATCGGTTTAGTCAGATACCAGTATGCACCCGCATCCACCCCCTGCCTCACCTCTTCAGGTCGTTCCAGCGCCGTATTAAAAATCACCGGAACCTGTTTCAGGGTGGGATGTTTTTGCAGTTCATGCAGCAACTCAATACCATCACCGTCCGGCAACTGCCGATCCAGAATAATGGCTGCATAATCATCAGGTGTGATGAGCTTTTCCCTGGCACCCGCAAGGTCGTTGACTTCATCGGCCGCAATGTCAGCCTTGGTTAAAAGGCGCATAATAAGGCTTGCTACAATTGCCTCATCCTCAATGACCAGCACTTTAGCCATCAATACCCGCTCCCTCATCATAATCTACTTTGATCTGCTCAAGTTCTGTTCGCAGTTGCGTGAAGCAATCTACCAACTCTGGATCAAAATGCTTACCCCTTTCAGACACTATATGTTCAAACGCCTGTTCGTTTGTCCAGGCCGTTTTATAGGGCCGGACCATTGTCAGGGCATCATAGACATCTGCCACAGCGATAATGCGCGCACTCAGGGGGATTTGCTTGCCTTTAAGGCCCGCGGGGTAACCAGAACCATCCCATTTTTCATGGTGATTCAGTGCGATTTCCGCCGCCATCTGGAACACCGGCGCATCACTTCGGGATAAAATTTCATAACCAATCTGGGTATGCGTTTTCATCACCACCCACTCGTCTGCATCGAGTTTGGCAGGTTTGCGCAGAATATGGTCGGGAATACCGATTTTGCCGGTATCATGCATGGGTGCTGCCAGCTGGATCAGCTCGCAGGTGCGCTCATCAAGTCCCACCGCCTGAGCCAGGCGTTTTGCGTAAGCGGCCATCCGCCAGATATGCTCGCCAGTGTCGGTGTCATTGTAGTGCCCTGCTTCACCGAGCATCTGGATCGCATCATGGTAGGCCCGTTCGAGTGATGCTGCCCGCACCAGCGACAGATGGTTTGCGACCCTTAATTTTACAATTTCCGGGGTTATAGGTTTAACAATGTAATCCGCCGCGCCCGCCTCAAAACCCTCAGCCTCATGCTGCATATCTGCATGGCTGCTGACAAAAATAACGGGAATGTGGGAGGTTTTGGGTTGTGCTTTAAGACGACGGCAAACTTCATATCCGTCAATATCTGGCAGCTGAACATCCAACAGGATCAGGGAGGGATTGTGCTTTTGCACAGCCTTCAGCGCGCCTTCGCCGGTTTTAGCGAAAGAGAGTCTATACAGGGGCTGCAGAATCTGTTGCATCAATGCCAGATTCTGCGCTTCATCATCGACCACCAGAATGGTGCCAACAGGCATCAGTTTCGCTCCAAATCCAGTTGCAGCTCACTTGCGATGGCCCTCAGACAGGTTTCCGCTTGTCTGAATTCGAAATCATCCAGAGCCTGAAAGACAGGTCTGAGAACACGGTCGCCCAACAGTGCTGTTAACTGACTTAATACCGGCATTACATCCGCAGGATTATCATGATCGAGCAAAGTGATCGCCTGACTGATCAGCGGCTCGATCTGCTCTTTAGTATAGGCTGAGGTCGAAACACTGAGCGCTTCGGCGGAAGGTTTTTCTTCTGCCAGACACAGTCCTGGGATTGCTTCAATCTCCTGTATGGTACGTTGCAGGCAGCTTTCCAGATCAGCCATCACTTCGGCTCTGTTGAGTGCCTCCTCACCCAGGCGCTGAGCGATACTGGCAACCTCGACCAGGGTATCCATACAGAGAGAACCGGCGGCGCCTTTGAGTTTATGTGCTAAACGTCCGGCATCTGTGCCATCCAGGTCAGCCATCTGACTAATCACATCACCATAGTCATCCAGAAACTTGGTCAGATAGTGTTGCAATGTTTCATCATCACCCCAGAAACTGATCGCCCGGGAATAATCAAAATACTCAGTCTGATTCAGTGCTGCCGAGACGGTTCCAGCCTCCGTCACGTTATCTGCTACAACATTGCGGGCTGGCTCCTCTTTGAGGGGGAGCCGTTCTCTGGTTTCAACCTGCGATTCCTTCAGACAGGCAAGAATCGCTTTAACCGCGTCTTGTACATCGAATGGTTTGCTGATAAAGCCATTCATGCTGGCTTCCATCGCTGCTTTGCGGTCCGAGTCAAATGCGCCAGCAGTCAGCGCGATGACAGGCAAATGCCTCAGAGCAGGATCCTGCCGTATCTGCTGTGTAGCCTGATAACCATCCATAACTGGCATCTGGATATCCATCAACACCAGATCCACCGCGTCTGAGTGTTGTTTCAACCAGTCCAGAGCCTGTTGCCCGTCATGTGCCAGAGCAGTAACAGCGCCCAATCCACCAAAAATGCGCTCCGCCACATCACGGTTAAATTCGTTATCATCCACAATCAGCAAGCGCACGCCTGCCAGACTTTGCGCATCTGCTTGCTCCTGACTCCCCCCCTCCGGCTGCAGGATATTCATCAACGTATCGTAGAGCACAGAAGCGGTAACCGGTTTTTCCAGCACCGCATCTACATACTGTGCATCCGGGGATGCCAGAATCTGCTGCCGGGAATAAGCGCTCACCATAATTACCACCGGCGCATTTTTTTGGTTGACCGAGGTTTTAATCTTTTTGGCGGCGGTAAGCCCATCCATCTCTGGCATATGCCAGTCAAGCAGCACCATATCCAGCGGATGGTGTTCAGCAATTTCAGACAGGGTACAGTTCACTGCCTGCTGACCGTTTTCCACACAGGTGGTATGCCAACCCAGTGACTGGGCAATCCGATTCAGTGCTTCCCTAGCAATCTCATGGTCTTCAGCAATCAGGATATTCTGCTCGGTAATCTGAGACCTGATTTCATCCAGCGAAGCCTCCCGCTCAAGACTCAGTTCACAACTGAAGCGTGATCCCACCCCAGGGGTACTTTCCACTGTCAGTTTGCTGTCCATGAGTTCCAGCAGTCGGGTGGTGATGGTTAAACCCAGCCCGGTGCCACCATAACGGCGTGTTGTCGACGCATCCGCCTGTTCAAAGGCTTGTAAAATACGCGCCTGGGTCGCCTCATCCATACCGATGCCGGTATCCTCGACAGCGATTTCAATCGTTACATTGGGGCCATGAGACGCCAGTTGCCTGACACTCAACATCACGTGACCAGATTCGGTGAACTTGACGGCATTACCCACCAGATTGATCATGATCTGCTCAATACGGGTGGCATCACCTTTTAGCAGCAGCCCCCTTTCCAGTTCAGGCTGAATCACCAGTTCCAGATTTTTGTGCGCAGCGTTGGCCGACATAATGACCGAAACATTATTCAGCAGATCCTGCATGCTGAAGGTGGTGGCTGAGAGTTCAATTTTGCCGGCTTCAATCTTGGAGAAATCCAGCACATCATTCAGGATCTGTTGCAATGATTTACCGGCACGCTGGATTTTAGCCGCTACCATACGCACTTCAGGTGTCTGTTCAGGCTTGTCCAGCAGATGGGTTAAACCCAATACTGCATTCATCGGGGTACGGATCTCATGGCTCATATTGGCGATAAACTCACTTTTCGCCTGCGCCGCCTGAACAGCGATATCCTTCGCGTGTTCCAGAGCCTGAGTCGCTGCAATTTCCGGCGTAATGTCACGCATGATCCCAATCATGCGTTGGGAGTGATCGTCAAAACACACCGAGGCCATGGCCCTGACGGTGCGGGTTTCGCCGGTAGGCCTCTCTATTCTGAACTGTTCATCCAGTAAGCTGCCGTGTTTTATGGCCTTGCCCAGCGCTCTCTCGACAGCAAAACGATCATCCGGATGCACGCGTGCTTTCCACTCTTCATAACGCCCCTCAAAACTACTGGCGGTAAGGCCATGAATGCGGAACATCCAGATATTCCAGATCAGCTTGCCGTCGTCCGGGTTATACTCCCAGACGCCAATCTCACCGTTATCGACTGCCAGCTCCATACGCTGGTTCAGCAGGTTCAGGTCCTGGGTGCGCTCAGCAATCTCGCGTTCCAGCCGGGCGTTGTAATTTTTGCGTTCAATTTCGATCTGTTTGCGTTCGGTGATATCCAGCACACTGCCCACAAAGTAGATTTCGTCGTCCACGATCATTTCAGATACGGCGAGCTGAATATCAATTTTTCGGCCATCCTTGTGCTGGGCAACCACCTCGCGGTACTGATCCAGCACTCGAGACTCCCGATGTTCCACATACCGATTCAGATAACCATCATGTTCTGTTCGCACCGGCTCGGGGGTCAGCATCTTGATATTGCGCCCCACCACCTCATCCCGGGTGTAGCCAAAAATCTTCTCTGCCGCCGGGTTGTATTCAATTACCTGCCCCCGGCGGGAGATTACAATCAGGCCATCCAGCGCAGTGGCCAGGGTTTTTTCCAGCCGCAGCGATTCCCGCTGCGCATTTTCCTGACTGGTCTTGGCATCGAGTGTGGAGCGCGCCCAGAAAAAAGCCACCAGCCAGGCGCCAGAGAGCAGGAAAATCAAACCAATTGCGAGGGCCCAGCTCAGGCGCCGGATAAATGCCGCTTGTATATCCAGCATATCCACCAGATAGACGGCACGGTGGGAGGCCGCTACCGAAGGAATATTGGCCGGATAACGAATTTTTTTGAAGGTATAGAGTTTGCCACCTAGTACTTCCTGACCTTTGATCTGGTCTTTCACTTTGGCCCAAAACAGAGGATTCTGATCCGCAAAATGTGCCGCAATCCCCCGCTGTCGACTCCATGAATAAGTACCCTGAGAATCAAATACCCATTTACCCTGCTCATCGACAATGGCCAGCCTGTTATCAATTCCCTGATCCGGTAAGACCGCCAGCACAGGATCCAGCACCCGATTTCCTTCAAAATTAAGCACCAGTACACCGGTTAATTTGCCAGCAGTGGAATAGAGCTTATGTGCCATACGGATGGTCGGACGCCAGGGTACGTCGATCTGTCCATGTTCCTCATTCAACTCAAAGTCGGAGATATAGGTAATTTCCGGTGCCAATTCCATTGCACCAACAAAATAGCTACGGTTTGCTTTATTTTGTAATTCACTGCTGGGAACTGAGATTGCCCGGCCGTGACGAAAGTTGACCCGGATCGTCTCCATACCATCAGGGGAGATCACTCTTATCTGATGATATCGCCGGTTTGTGTTCACAAAGGTAAGCAGATAATTCACAAGTTGAGTTCGATTAAACTCAGAGGGGTTTTCACTGAACGCGGAAACTCTGGACTCGGACAGAAGCAGTGTCAGATCGCTGGATAGGCTGGCCAGTCGCTGATTGATCAGGCTACTGATGGCTTCAATCGATTGACCATGCAACAACTTCTCTTCAGCAATGTACTGCCTTTCCTCAACCACCAGCACCGGCACTACAATCATTAGAGTCGCCAGCAGCAGGTAGACAAAACGCTGAATAAATAGACGTGTGAATGTTTGAGGCATGAATCCTCTGTCTCTGTCGATGCAGATTGCCAGCGCATCATCCGTCAGATGTGCAGTCCGTCAGCTAACAATCAACCTGCAGCCCCCGTAAGATGGTATACCCGATCCCTGAAGGTATCACCGACATAGTGTGGTAAAAATTATTTTTTTGCCGTGCAAAAGAATATTCAAAAGAGAGTAAACTGACAAAGGTATGCAGCCAAGCACGGAGATATTCGACTATAGTCTGAACGCCAAATACTCAATCCGTGCCGGGTTGCGATTATCAATCAGGCAGAGCGCCTTTTGACCGAAATTGCTGTGGCAGAACCGGGCATACCCAGCTCTACCGGAGAAAGAATCATCTCCCAGCGGCCGCCATCTTCCATCCAGAAAGCACCGCAGGCGCCGCAGCGACAAATCCGGCTGCCGCTGATCGCACTGATCACTTTGATATTTGAGGCACTTGGCCCGCCCGAACATTCCGCACAAACCGATTCCATGGTGTCTTCCCTGTGCAAAGTAAATAAGTAAACACTGATACAGTTTAATCACAGATCAGTACTTTAGCGTTAAGAATATTTCCTATTTCTTATCGGTTCAGGAGGCTGCTGCCAAGCCATACCTACGCTGCTTTTCAGGTCAACTTTCTGTTGGCAGACCCGCAACAATCGCAGCCCCCACTGTTGTTCTGCTGCTACAAACGCCGCACCCGAATAGCACCCGGTTTTCAACTCCCTATAACCAAACCCATTTCTTATTCAAGATAAACCATTGTTTTTAATTAATAAAAACAACCTTAAAACTGTGTCTTCGCCTACAGAACACTCAACAACGCATTTGGCACCACACCTGCAAAACAGGAACGGAAGGGGTTTACAGCTGACCTGAAAGGGCAATGGCAACACCTGGGCACAGTCGCTGAACAGGTTGATCAGTTGGCTGACATAACAAACAAACCATAAGGTGATTTTATGAAGCGGCAATCCAGACACTTGATCGGCTCAGCCTTGCTCATGGCGATTGCAGCCAGCAGCAATGTTCAGGCTGGCAACGCACACAATGAAATACGCGGCGGCGCATTTGATATGACACCCTACACCCATAAAATGAGAGGAGACCTGTCATCTAAACAACCTCAACAATCGATCATCCGAGGTGGCACCTTTGATATGTCATCTCTGACTACCTCAGCCAGCAAAAACCACGCTAAGCGCGCTCAAAAGGACTCTATGGTGGTGTCACTGCTGCATGCAAATCCTAATCTGTTGTTTATGACAGACCGTATCAAGGCTACTTATTGAGCCTATTCCCGGAATGTATGCTGTTTGATGGTCTGCAGTTCATCACGGTATTTGGCTGCCTGCTCAAACTCCAGGTTTTTGGCGGCTTCATACATCAGATCTTCCAGGCGAGTGATCGCTTTGGCCAGCTCTTTAGGTGACAGGGTGGCAGTATCCACTGCATAGTCTGCAGCGGGTTCTGCCACTTTTTTGGTGCCACGGCCGACCTTACGGCCCGGGATGGCACCCGCACCCTCAAGAATGTCAGCCACGGATTTAAGAATGGTGCGTGGCGTAATGCCATGTTCCGCATTAAATTCAATCTGTTTGTTACGGCGTCGCTCTGTTTCATCCATCGCCCGCTGCATGGAACCGGTAATACGATCAGCATACAGGATGGCACGGCCTGAAGCGTTTCGGGCGGCACGGCCAATGGTCTGAATCAGTGAGGTTTCAGAACGCAGAAAACCTTCTTTATCTGCATCCAGAATAGCGACCAGCGACACTTCCGGCATGTCGATACCCTCACGCAACAGGTTGATGCCCACCAGCACATCAAATTCACCGATACGCAGATCACGGATAATCTCGACCCGTTCAACCGTATCGATATCGGAGTGCAGATACCGCACCCGCACCCCGTGCTCATCCAGATATTCGGTCAGGTCTTCAGCCATCCGTTTGGTGAGCGTGGTGACCACCACCCGCTCCTGTTTCGCGACGGTTTTGTGGATCTCTGACAGCAGATCATCCACCTGCGTCATGGCCGGACGCACTTCAACCTGAGGGTCAACCAAACCGGTAGGCCTGACCACCTGTTCCACCACCTGTTGCTGAGTTGCTGCCTCATACCGGCTGGGCGTGGCCGAGACAAAAATCATCTGCGGGGAGTTCTGTTCCCACTCTTCAAACTTCATCGGTCGGTTATCCAGCGCCGACGGCAACCGGAAGCCATACTCCACCAGCGTCTCTTTGCGGGAGCGGTCACCCCGGTACATGGCACCAATCTGCGTTACTGTCACGTGTGACTCATCAATGACCAGCAAGGCATTATCCGGCAGGTAATCAAACAGGGTGGGCGGTGCTTCACCCGGATTGCGACCGGAAAGATAACGGGAGTAGTTCTCGATACCGGTGCAGTAGCCCAGCTCCATGATCATCTCCATATCATAGAGCGTGCGTTGTTCCAGCCGCTGCGCCTCAACCAGCTTGTCGTTGGCGCGTAACTGCTCCAACCGCTCACGGAGTTCATCCTTAATTTTATCCACCGCGCCAAGCAGCACATCCCGCGGCGTCACGTAATGGGTTTTCGGATAGATAGTCGCTCTGGGAACCCGACGCAGCACCTCACCGGTAAGAGGATCGAAATAGCTGAGCTCTTCAACCTCTTCATCAAACAACTCAATGCGCAGGGCTTCCTTTTCTGAGTCCGCCGGGAAGATATCGATCACATCACCGCGCACCCGGTAGGTGCCTCGATGCAGTTCAACATCGTTGCGGGTGTATTGCAGTTCTGCCAGTCGTCTGAGCACAGCGCGCTGATCGATGGTGTCACCACGATCAAGATGCAGCATCATGCCAAGGTAAAGCTTGGGATCACCCAGACCGTAGATGGCAGAGACCGTGGCTACAATGATGGCATCTTCTCGCTCAAGCAGTGCCTTGGTGGCAGATAGCCGCATCTGCTCGATATGCTCATTTATTGAGGCGTCTTTCTCAATAAAGGTATCGGAAGAAGGCACATAGGCTTCAGGCTGGTAATAGTCGTAATAGGAAACGAAATACTCGACCGCGTTGTTAGGGAAGAACTCCTTGAACTCACCATACAGCTGCGCCGCCAGCGTCTTGTTATGCGCCATGATGATGGTGGGACGCTGCACCTGGGCGATCACGTTGGCGATGGTAAACGTCTTGCCGGAACCGGTTACCCCCAACAGGGTTTGAGCCGCCAGACCTGATTCAATCCCATCCACCAGAGAAGCAATCGCCTTAGGCTGATCACCGGCCGGTTCAAATTTTGAGCTGACACTGAAGCGCTGTTTCATGAGATACAACAGAACAAAAAAGACAATCGGCAAGTATACGCTGATTGAGGGCCAAGTGTTCAGCTCTCCCGGGGAGAAATAAGACTAAAAAATTGCAAAATCGAGCCGCCAATTTAATTTTGCATATGCAAGAAACCCTTTATTTACGCTATGATATCGGGTTGCAGGGTGCCCACTACCTAACTGAGGCGTTTTGCAAAATTACCCTTGTCGGAACCTATATTGCAGGTACATTTTTGAGGAACTTGGCTTGAACGTTGAACTGTCAAACCGCGTTAATAATATCAAACCCTCTCCTACGCTGGCGGTTACCAACCGTGCAGCCGAACTGCGCGCTGAAGGTAAAAACATTATCGGCCTGGGCGCAGGTGAACCCGATTTCGACACTCCGGAGCACATTAAACAAGCTGCGATTGAAGCCCTGAACAATGGCTTCACCAAGTACACGGCTGTTGATGGCACTCCGGCGCTGAAAAAAGCGATTATTAACAAGTTCAAGCAGGATAACGGCCTGGACTATGAAGCCAACCAGATTCTGGTTTCCTGCGGCGGTAAACAAAGTTTCTTCAACCTGGCCCTGGCCCTGCTGAACCCGGGTGACGAGGTTGTTATTCCGGCGCCATATTGGGTGTCTTACCCTGATATGGTCAAAATTGCCGATGCCGAGCCTGTGATCATCACCACTACCCAGGCCCAGCGTTTCAAAATTACCCCGGCTCAGCTGGATGAAGCGATCACTGACAAAACCCGTCTGGTGGTGCTGAACAGCCCCTCCAACCCAACCGGTGTCTCTTATTCACTGGAAGAGCTGCAGGCGCTGGGTGAAGTATTGAAAAAATACCCGAATGTACTGATCGCTACCGATGATATGTATGAACATATCCGTCTGAATGATGCACCGTTCGTTAACATTCTGAACGCCTGCCCGGATCTGTATGAGCGTACCATCGTGCTGAACGGTGTATCCAAGGCCTACTCAATGACAGGCTGGCGTATTGGTTATGCCGCAGGTCCTGCCAAGCTGATCGGCGCCATGAAAAAGATTCAGTCCCAGAGCACCTCTAACCCAACCTCCATTGCTCAGGTTGCGGCGCAGGCAGCACTGGAAGGTTCTCAGGAGTGTGTAGCTGAGATGGTGGCAGCGTTCCGTGAGCGTCACACCTATGTGGTCAACACCCTGAACACCATTCCCGGCGTTGAGTGCATCGAGGCAGACGGTACCTTTTATGCGTTCCCAAGCTTCCAGCAGATCATCGATAACGACAGCCGTTTTGAAGATGACATCGCCCTGGCGGAATTCCTGTTGAATGAAGCAGGCGTCGCGCTGGTGCCGGGTTCTGCCTTTGGCGCCCCGGGCAATATGCGTCTGTCATTTGCCACCAGTCTGGATGTTCTGAAAGACGCCCTGAGCCGCATCAAGCAGGCACTGGTCTGATCTGAGATCTCCCGCTAAGCTGAAGCCGGGCCTGTCCCGGCTTTTTTATTCCTGTTGAATGCCAAGGAGTCCTGATGGCTCATCTGTTACTGTTTCTGACCGTGCTGTTCTGGTCCGGTAACTTTATTCTGGCCCGGGCAATTCATCTGGATATCCCCCCTATTACCCTGGCCTTCAGCCGCTGGTTACTGGCTCTGTTACTGATTTTGCCCTGGTTATTGCCACGTCTGATCCGGCAGTGGTCCACTATTCGCCAGCATGCAAAATCACTCTGCTTTTTCGGCATCGTCGGGGTCGCAGGGTTTAACACTCAGGTTTATCTTGGCTTGCAGAACACCACCGCCAGTAATGCCGTGTTGCTGCAATCCATGGTACCCATCCTGATTGTACTGATCAGCGCCGTACTGCTGGGTGAAAAGGGCCACCCCAGGCAGTGGCTGGGTATTCTGTTGTCGTTTATGGGCGTCACTGTTCTGATCAGCCAAGGCCAAATGGCCAGCCTGGCCGATCTGCACTTTAACCCCGGAGATCTCTGGATACTGGGCGCTGTAACCGTCTGGGCGATCTACTCTATCGGCCTGCGCTGGAAACCTAAAGACTTAGACGGTTTCACCTTTTTTGGCGCTACCGTGGTGATCGCCGTCGTGTTTCTACTGCCGTTCACTCTGTGGGAGCTACAGGATCATCCCACCGCAAACTGGCCCCCATCGGTATGGGGCAGCATTGCCTATATGGCCGTGTTCCCCTCGATTCTCTCCTATCTGTTCTGGAATAAAGGCGTCGAACTGCTCGGAGCCGCCAAATCCGGTTTATATATCCATCTGATGCCAGTACTGGGGATCAGCCTGTCGATACTGCTGCTGGATGAAAAACTCTACCACTTCCATCTGTGGGGCACTTTGCTGATTTTCAGCGGTCTCTATCTGGCGGTTATCTCCAGTCAGAGCAAGTCACTTCGCTCTGGACGCTAAGCCGTAGGATTTCAACCTGCTTACCGATATACTTTCCAGATCAACAGGATAGGGACATAACAATGCTGCAAAAACTACAGACACTGAGTCACCATGCGGGTTACTGGCTGCTGCTGATCGTGCTCTGTGTAGCCATGGAAGGTGTTGCACTCTACTATCAATATGGACTGGACTATGGCCCCTGCGTGCTCTGCATCCATATTCGTATCTGGATCGCGGCTCTGTTACTGATCTCTGTAGTCGGCCTGTTTTTAAGACATTGCCCAGTCGCACAACGGATTCTGCATCCGTTAACTGCGCTTGTGGCTCTGGGCTTGGCCGAACGTTCCTACCAGACACTTGGCGTGGAGCGGGGCTGGATAGAAGGCAGTTGCAGCTTCGACACCGGCCTGCCCGCCTGGTTTGCCCTGGACAAGTGGTGGCCTCAGGTGTTTGAACCCTGGGAGACCTGTGGTTATACCCCTGAGCTACTGTTCGGCATCACCATGGCTGAAGCCCTGATGGCTTTCTCAGTGGTCTTGATGATCATCAGCCTGACACTGAGCGCAGTACAGTTTCGCTGCAACAAACTGTCACAGTAAAACCGCGACACTTGTACTCTTTTTGCAACAATAGCGCGACATAATGTCCATTATTGGCTTATTTATAAACAAGCTGTTGCAAAACTTTACATAATCACGGATTGAGGCAATACCTGTAACAGGTAAAATAAACTGTTCTATTCCATCAATCGGAATGGTCATCTTATACCTGTTCATACCACCTGCCCTCTAACAGCAAGGATTTTGCTATGAAACATCTGCCGCTCTCTTCTATGCGCCCCGCAATGGCTGCATTAATCCTAAGTGTCGTACCCGTTATATCACTGCCTGTATGGGCACAGGGTCTGCCGGCAGAAGTGGTTCATGTCAAAAAACAGCCACTGGAGCGTCAGATTCGGTCAGTGGGTAACCTGCGTGCCAATGAAGCCATCCTGTTGCGCCCGGAACAGAGCGGACGTATTGAAAAAGTACTGTTTTCAGAAGGTGAGCCGGTTAAACAGGGTACCGCTCTGTTCCAGCTCGATACCGCGCTATATGAAGCAGAATATCGCGAAGCGGCCGCCCGTGTTGCACTCAGTAAAACCGATTATGAACGCGCCAGCAGCCTGCTGAAAAAAGGTGTTGGCTCGGTACAGCAACGTGACAGCTCACTGGCCCAACTGCGGGTCGATGAAGCCCAACTGGCGCTGGCCAAAACCCGTCTTGACAAAATGTCTGTTCAGGCTCCGTTTGACGGTATTGCCGGTCTGCGTCTGGTCAGTCCCGGCGATTATGTCAACGTCGGGCAGGATCTGGTGCAACTGACCGACAACAGCACCATGAAAGTCGATTTTAAGGTCGCTGAAATCTTTCTCGCCGAGCTGCAACCGGATGCGCCGATTGAAGTTGAGGTTGACGCTCTGCCAGGCCGTATTCTGGCCGGCAAAATCTATGCAGTCGCGCCTGCTGCCGATGCCAGTGCTCATAACATTGAAGTACGCGCCACGCTCCCAAATAAAGATGGCATTCTGCGGCCCGGCCTGTTTGCGCAGATCTCTATTCTGGTCGAGAAAACCGACAGTCTGACCATTCCCGAGCAGGCCATTGTACCGCAGGGCAAAGCCTTTTTTGTGATGCGGGTAGTTGGCGAAGAACACAAAATCGAGATGGTGCCTGTCGAACTGGGACAGCGCCGTCCGGGCATTGTGGAGATCAAATCCGGCCTGAATGAGGGCGACATTATCGTTACGGCCGGTCAGCTTAAACTGCAGCCGGGTATGCCGATCACACCGATTTTTGTTGATGGCAGCCAGACCGAAGCTAAACCCCAGCCCGCCGCTGAGGAGAAATAAACATGGTTCTGTCTGAAATCAGCATCAAGCGCCCGGTACTGGCAACGGTGATGAGCCTGCTGGTGCTGCTGCTTGGCATTATCGGTTACGACCGGCTCACCGTGCGCGAATACCCCAAAATTGACCTGCCGGTGGTTACGGTAGAAACCACCTACCCGGGTGCCAGTGCGTCAATTATAGAAACACAGGTTACGCAGGTAATCGAAGACTCCCTGTCCGGCATTGAAGGCATCGACTTCATGACTTCGATCAGCCGTTCAGAGCAGTCTCAGATCTCCATCACCTTCAAAATTGAACGTGATCCGGATTCGGCCGCCGCCGATGTGCGTGACCGCGTCAGCCGTGTACAGGGCCAGTTGCCGGACGATGCGGACGTACCCGTGGTGGCCAAGACGGAAGCGGATGCCCAGCCGATTATCTGGCTGGCCTTCTCATCTGATCGCCACAGCACCATGGAGGTCACCGAAATTGCCGACCAGCGGGTGAAAGATCAGCTGCAGACCGCCACGGGTGTGGCCAACGTACTGATCTTTGGTGAACGTAAATACGCCATGCGTATCTGGCTGAATCCAGCCCGGATGGCAGCTTACAACGTGATCCCCGGTGATATTGAAGCGGCACTGAAAAACCAGAACGTCGAGATTCCAGCGGGCCGTATTGAGTCCAAAGAGCGTGAATTCAGCCTGCTGGCGAAAACCGATGTCAACGACATCGAGGCCTTCAAAAAGATCATCATCCGTAATCAGGATGGCTACCCGGTCCGGATTGAAGACGTTGCCCGGGTCGAAATTGCGCCTGAAAGTGAGCGCAAGCTGACCCGTTATAAAGGCACCACCGCGGTTGCCCTGGGGGTTGTCAAACAATCCACGGCCAACCCGCTGGAGGTTTCCTCCAGCATCCGTGAAAAGCTGGATCGGGTTATTCCGACCCTGCCGGAAGGGGTGATTGTAGAGGTTGCCTATGATTCATCGATCTTTATCGATGAGTCGATCAAATCGGTCTACCGTACCCTGATTGAAGCCGGTGTACTGGTGGTGCTGGTGCTGTTTTTCTTCCTGCGCAACGTGCGCGCCACCCTGATACCGGTGCTGACGATTCCGCTGTCGCTGGTCGGTGCATTTTTTATGATGTATCTGATGAATTTCAGCGTGAACACCCTCACCCTGCTGGCGCTGGTACTGGCGATAGGTCTGGTGGTGGATGATGCGATCATCATGCTGGAAAACATCTATCGCCACGTTGAAGAGGGCCAGAATCCAATTCAGGCCGCCTTCAAAGGTGCCAAGGAGATCGGCTTTGCAGTATTAGCCACCACTGCAGTACTGGTGGCGGTGTTTGTACCGCTCTCCTTTGCCGAAGGCCGCACCGGAAAACTGTTTACCGAGTTTGCCCTGACCCTGGCTGGCGCTGTGGTCGTCTCGGCGTTTGTCGCCCTGAGCCTTTCGCCAATGATGTGCTCACGCCTGCTGAAACATGAAAAACGCCACAGCTGGATCTTCAACGTAATTGAGCGTTTCCTGCATGGCGTGACTGACGGTTATAAATCCCTGCTGGGTAAACTCCTCAGCTCACGGATGCTGGCGCTGGGTCTGATGGCTGTCAGCCTGGTGGGTGGCACCTATTTTTATACCCAGCTGCCGCAGGAGCTGGCACCCTATGAAGACAGGGGCACCATCCTTAACTTCGCGCTAGCACCGGATGGTTCATCGGTAGACTTTATCGACCGCTATACCCGCCAGATAGAGGGCATTGTCAGCCAGACACCGGAAACTGACCGTTACTTTGCGGTAGTGGGTTTCCCGTCTGAAACCAATGCGCTGGTGTTTCAGGGACTGGATCGCTGGGAAGAGCGTACCCGCAAACAGCAGGATATCTCCGCCGAGCAGACACCTAAACTGTACGGCGGCATTCCTGGCATCATGAGTTTTTCGCTTAACCTGCCATCGCTGGGGCAGAGTTTTATCTCCCGACCGGTGGAGTTTATCGTCAAGTCCAACGGCACCTACGATGATCTCAAGCGGATCTCGGATGAACTGATGCAGCGCATCCTGCAAAATCCGGGTTTTCAGCAGCCGGACACTGATCTGAAACTCAACAAACCCGAGCTGCAGATTGAGGTTAAACGCGACAAGCTGTCCGATATGGGCATCGATGTCGCGGAACTGGGTCGCACCGTTGAATCCTATATGGCCGGCCGTGAAGTGACGCGCTTCAAACGGGCAGGCGAGCAATATGAAGTTATCGTCAAGGTTGAAGAGAATCAGCGTCGCGACCCCAGCGATCTGACCGACATCTACGTCCGTAATGATCAGGGCAACATGGTGCAGCTCTCCAACCTGGTCAGCCTGAATGAAACCGTCGCCCCAAGGGAACTGAACCACTTTGATAAAGTGAAAGCTGTGAAATTTCAGACTCAGCTGGCCCCGGATTACAGCCTGGATCAGGCACTGAACTTCCTGGAAACCAATCTGGCAGAGATTGCGCCACAGGCCAGCTTTGACTACAGCGGCAACTCCCGTGAGTTCAAGCAATCCAGCAACAGTATGCAGGTCACCTTTGGCCTGGCACTGGTGGTGGTGTTTCTGGTACTGGCGGCGCAGTTCGAGAGTTTCCGTAACCCGATGATCATCATGCTGTCCGTGCCACCGGCAATTTTTGGTGCACTGATCGCTTTGCATTTCAGTGGCAGCAGCCTGAACGTGTACAGCCAGATTGGTCTGGTGACACTGGTAGGTCTGATCACCAAACACGGCATTCTGATTGTGGAGTTTGCCAACCAGCTGCAGGATCAGGGCCGCGCTATCCGCGAAGCGGTGATGGAAGCCGCCGTGTTGCGTCTGCGTCCGATTCTGATGACCACCGGCGCCACCGTACTCGGTGCCCTGCCTCTGGCTCTGGCCTACGGTGCCGGTGCCGAGTCCCGTCACCAGATTGGCTGGGTTATTGTAGGCGGCATGATGTTTGGAACCCTGATCACGTTGTTTGTGATCCCCACCGTTTACAGTTACCTTGGTAAACGTTCGCTGCTTAATATCGAACCCGAAAAGGATTAAGGAATACTGAATTATGAAATCACCGTTGATGACATATGCCCTTGTATTGCTGGCCGGTCACAGTGGAACGTCGCTGGCGGGCGATCTGGCGGATATTTACCAGCAGGCGCTGAGAAATGATCCGCAGTTAAAGTCTGCTGAAGCCAACTATCGGGCCGGCAGTGAAGCCCTGCCGCAGGCACGTGCCGGATTGCTGCCACAGGCCAGCCTGACGGCCGACACCCGTAAAATTGATACGGACACCACCGAATATAACAACCACGGTTACACGGTATCCCTGACCCAGCCGGTATTTGATGCCTCTTCCTGGTTTACCTTCAAGCAGGGCCAGATCCTGACAGAGCAGGCCCTGACGCAGTTTGAACTGGCGCAGCAGAGTCTGATCCAGAGAACCGTCGAAGCCTATCTGGGTGTACTCAATGCCGACAGTCAGCTGGAAACAGCATTGGCGCAGGAGCGCGCCATTAAACGCCGTCTGGATCAGGTCAACGCTCAGTTTGAAGTCGGTCTGATCGCCAGCACCGATGTTCAGGAAGCCCAGGCGACCTATGATAATGCACTGGTCACCCGTATTTCAGCTCAGGGCGATCTGGATAACAGCTATGAAGCACTGGAACGACTCAGCGGTGAAAGCTATCAGCGGGTTGCATCCCTGAGCCCCGATTACCCGATTGCGGCACCGGTACCCGCAGCACCTGAGGAATGGCTGGAAAAAGCCTGGCAGGGTAACCTGTCACTGAAAATTGCCCGCTATGGCAGTGAATCGGCCCGCCGTGCCGCTCAGGCCGCTCGTTCTGACCATTTGCCGGTATTAAGCCTGACCGCCGGTCATGACTACGACAGTGGCAATCTGAGCTTTGATGATCAAAGCAAAACCGACTCCATCGGCCTGACCCTGAGTGTACCGCTCTATTCCGGGGGTGCCACCGAGTCACGTAGCCGTCAGTTGCAGTACAGCCTGCAGCAGGCGCAGTTTGATGAAGAGGACGCACTGCGCAATGTCACCCAGACTACCCGCAGCCTGCTGCGTAACCTGAATACCAATGCCCTGCGGGTTGATGCACTGAAACAGAGTATCCGTTCCAGCGAACTGGCGCTGAAAGCGACTGAAGAAGGCTACCGGGTGGGTACACGTAACGTAGTGGATGTGCTGCAAGCGGAACAGCAGCTTTATTCTGCCAAGCGTGACTATGCTTCAGCACGGTTTGAATTTGTCTCCAACCTGATCAGCTTCAAACTGCAGTTGGGCACCCTTTCACCCGAAGATATCAACACCCTGGATGGCTGGCTGGAAAGCCCGACTCAGTGAATGATCGGCGGGTCCTCCGGCTCGTCCGGAGGAATGATATGCCCGCTGCTGTCCAGATCGAACACACCGTGTTCGGCCCCCAGCTCCAGCATCTGCTGGAGCAGCATCCGGGTCAGATGAGCACTGATGATCAACCCGGCTGGCGGATCACCCTCAAACAGGTCTTCATCGATCAGATCGTCTTTTCTTAATCCCAGTAACAACGGGTTTTCTGCCACCAGCGGCGCAATATCATCCGGCGCAAATACCGAATGATTTGAGGAGATATCCAGCGCGGTCTGATAGGCATTGCGCACATGTTGCTCGATGGCATCCAGAAATTCAGCCTCGGCCGCTGCAAAAATATGAGACAGTTCGCTGCTGCCCCGCAGCAGGTTGCGTTTTGCAGTTTCTGAAGTGCTGTAATCGACACTGATGGGGTACTGGCTGTTCTGCTGCAGTTCCTCTTCATCGACCAGAATCTGGCCCTGATCATCCACATCCACCCAGTCACGCTCTGCCGCCACCGCCAGCAGCCCTTCCAGCGCCGCTGCAAGAATATTGCTGCAGATAATAATGCCTACTGAGGGGTTCTCATTTTCCTGCTGGTTCATGATCAGATCACCGGCCCGGGCGGCCAGCAAAGAGGGGTCCTGCTCAATGATTTCGGCCAGCAGGTCACCGTCAAGGAACAAGCGTTCGTGACAGAGGCGCTCCGCCGTCAGGTAGGGTTCGATAAAACCATTTGTCCGCATCCGCTCGATGTATTCAATGCGAATCTCTTCAAGCAGGGTGGTGAGTAATCCACTCATCGGCGGTCCTTCCAGTCACTGAGAAATAAGACACTACAAGAGCTCATCAGGTAGCTTACAGATCAGTTGCTACCACAATGGTTGAATTTACCGTGCGGCGCAAGCCTAAAGCCCCGATGAACAGGAAAATCCGGCGTGCAAAATCAGTGCAGAACGATACCCAGCGGCTTGACCTGATGTTTTTTACGGTCAAATTCCCGGCGCAGACGTCGCAGTGGTATCAAACCGTAATCTTCAGGTTCTGTGGGCAGATCGAACCACTCCAGCGCTGAGATACGGGTCATCAACTCATATTCACCGATCAGCGCATCCAGGAAGATCATCACAGCCTCAACGCGGGGGTCCATTTCCAGCACTTCCGGCGCATCTTCCAGATAGATTTCCAGACGCAGGGCATCGCCCATCTCAACCAGCCGACACCAGAAATCCCGGATGCGGCAGACTTCATCGCCCATGTTGACCTGAAGCGGGATCGGGTCATAACGATGATTAAACGCCTTGAAGCGGATGCCCGAGACCTCGGGTGCAGCACCAATCAGGCTTAGCACGGAGGGGATTGATTCCGGGAAACCGTCACAACCAAAGATCATATCCACCCGATCATCGGTATCCTCATCGTGTTCGAAGTGGAACGTCAGGTTGTCATCGATCTGCTTCAGCGAATCCCGGTACTCCTTGAGCAGGGTTTCAGCATCAAAGCGGTCATCGTTACGGCTGGAAAGCAGCAGGTCTATGGTTTCCTGCAGCTGCTCCCAGAATGTAGCAATCTGTTTATGGTAATTCATTCAGTGTCCGAGTGATCAGGTGCGTGGAACAACCACACCGGTTTGCCCCTGATACTTGCCGCTGCGGTCCGCATAGGAGGTTTCACACACCTCATCGCCACCAAAGAACAGCATCTGCGCCACCCCTTCATTGGCGTAAATCTTCGCCGGCAGAGGTGTGGTGTTGGAAAATTCGAGGGTCACGTGCCCTTCCCACTCAGGCTCCAGTGGAGTCACGTTCACAATTATGCCACAGCGGGCGTAGGTGCTTTTACCCAGACAGATCGTCAGCACGTCACGCGGGATACGGAAGTACTCCACTGTACGCGCCAGTGCAAAGGAGTTGGGCGGAATAATACAGACATCCGATTCAACATCCACAAAGCTGCCATCATCGAAGTTTTTCGGGTCAACAATGGAAGAGTTGATGTTGGTAAAGATTTTGAACTCATTCGCGCAGCGCACATCATAGCCATAGCTGGAGGTACCGTAGGAGATGATCGGCGCGCCATCGACCCGGCGGACCTGATTCGGCTCAAACGGAGAGATCATATGTTTCTCTTCCGCCATACGACGGATCCAGCTATCGGCTTTAATTCCCATGGAGGTTGTAGTCCGCTGTCGATTAAAAATAATCGGCTATTGTACCTCTTAGCGGTGGTATGAAAAAGGGCCACCCTCCTTTAACCACGTTTTATATCATGCTGCTTCAAGCTATCACGCAATTGACAGGAGGACCGTAAACCATGGCACTCACACCGTCTAATATGATCGATCTGGGCAGCCCTGCGGCACCCTTCAGCCTGCCGGACCCACGCACCGGTAAACAGGTAGACCTCAATGAGCTGAACCCGGCAAAAGGCCTGCTGGTGATGTTCATCTGCAACCATTGCCCCTTTGTGAAACATATCGAAGCCGGGCTGATACAACTGGGAGAGGACTTCCGGGATAGCGGCATCCGCATCATTGCCATCAGCAGCAATGATGCCATCGCGCATCCGGCAGATGGTCCCGGAGAAATGGCACTCAAAAACTACCCTTTCCCCTACCTCTATGACGAGACTCAGTCCGTCGCCAAAGCCTATGGTGCCGCCTGCACACCGGATTTTTTCCTGTTTGATGCAGCGCTCAAACTGGTTTATCGGGGCCAGTTTGATGACTCTCGTCCCTCAAATGGACTGCCTGTCACCGGTGCTGACCTGCGCGCAGCCATGGACCTGCTGCTGACCGGCGGTGCGCCTCTGGCCGAACAGAAACCGAGCATTGGCTGCAATATCAAATGGCGTGCTTGATCGCCGCAAACCGTCCGGTACAAGTCATTTAACTCACGCCAAAGTCAGGTACACTATCGCCCCATGATCCTGGCTACAGACAGGGCGGCCGTCGTTTACTCATCCAGCGCCGCCTTTTCTGCGTAGATATGTCGAGTTTTTTCAGAGAGACGGATATGCAGTATCAAAATCAAGCCGCTTTCAGCCATCAGCAAGATGATAAAGTCGGGGTGTTAATCACCAATCTGGGTACCCCTGATGCACCGGATACCCCCTCCCTGCGGCGTTATCTCAAACAATTCCTGTCTGATCCTCGCGTGGTAGAGGTTCCCCGTGTGCTCTGGTGGCTGATCCTGAATGGCGTCATCCTGCGCATTCGCCCCAAACGGTCGGCTCATGCTTACCAGCAGGTCTGGACCGAAGACGGTTCACCCTTATTGCTGCATACCCGGGCGCAGGCAGAAAAGCTGGAGCGCACCCTGAAAGAGCAGTGGGGCAACAATCTGGTGGTCGACTATGCCATGCGCTACGGCAACCCTTCCATCACATCGGTGGTGGACCGGATGCTGAATGAAGGCGTACGCAAACTGCTGGTTTTACCGCTCTATCCCCAGTATTCAGCCTCAACCACTGCATCCACCTTTGATGCGCTGGCAGCCGACTTTACTCAGCGCCGCTGGATGCCTGAACTGCGTTTTATCACCAGTTACATGGATAACGATGCCTATCTTGAGGCCATGACCGCCTCCATAGAGGAACACTGGCGGGAGCATGGCCGGGCCGAAAAACTGATCTTTTCCTACCACGGTGTGCCGCTGCGTTACCTGCACAATGGCGACCCCTATCATTGCCAGTGTCTGAAAACCACGCGTTTACTGGCCGAGCGACTTGGCCTGCAGACGGATCAGTATCTGACCACTTTTCAGTCCCGATTTGGGCGTGAGCCATGGCTGCAGCCCTACACCGATGAAACCCTGAAGGCCCTGCCCTCTCAGGGCGTGAAGTCGGTGCAGGTGGTGTGTCCCGGTTTTTCGGCAGACTGTCTGGAAACCATTGAAGAGATCGGTATCGAAAACCGGGGCTATTTTATGGACGCCGGTGGCGAACGCTATGAGTACATCCCGGCCCTGAATGATCAACCAGTGCATATCGATGCGCTGAGCCGGATTATCAACCAGCACCTGTCCGGCTGGGAGATTCCTCAGACTGACATCGAAGCGCGTCAGCAGCGTTTCAGCGCCTGCCCGCATAACCGGAAGGCTTAATTCAACAACGCCAGCAAAGGCGCGGGTCAAGCGAGGGAACGCATGAAAAAACTGATTTGGATTTTGCTGCTGGGCGCAGTTCTGGTGGGTTATCTCAAGCAGGGCCACTCCCTGCTGCCCGCCAGCCCGGTTGCAACCACCGGCCAGCAGGATGAGCCATTCGAACGGGCCTTTCGTGAACAGATCAGTAACCTGCAACTGAGAGGCGAAGGCCGTGTCACCCGGCTCTTGCCCGACGATACCGATGGCAGCCGCCATCAGAAATTTATCCTGCAGTTAACCTCAGGCCAGACGCTACTGGTTTCACACAATATTGATCTGGCACCGCGTATCCCGGATCTGAGTCCGGGCGACACTGTCGAGTTTTATGGCGAGTACGAATGGAATGCCAAAGGCGGCGTGATCCACTGGACCCATCATGATCCGGGCAATCGCCACCCGGATGGCTGGTTAAAACACCGGGGCACGCTATACCAGTAGCTGATAATCTCACCGGATCGGGCTGATTTACCTCACTGCGACTTTAGGTTAATGTTAACAACTACTGTGTAAAGTTTGAGCTCCAATTCAAGACATATTATCAATTCGCACTGGACAGGGAGGCACGCGTGAATACGGATTTTCAGTCAGATGAGCAGGCCTCATCTAACTCTCTTCTCTGGCTCGCTCTGCTTATTGTGATTGCCAACCTGATTGCCGGCTACCTGTTTCCGGAATACCCGATGGGGTTTGTGTTTATCAGCCTGATCTTTGTATTTGCCATCGCTCTGAACCTGAACCTGCTCCGACGTCACAACGCTGATGATGCAAGCGTCGAATTTTCTGATCGGGGCCTGTTCCGGCTTAAAGTTGAACTGACCACTTACTGCACAGTGCTGGCCATCCTTTGGTTCAGTTATTTTCTGACCCTGCCTGATTAAGATGCGCATCACTCCCAAGCTGTTGCAAAAGGCCGTCGATCAGCAGATTCTCAGCGCCGGTCAGGCAGAACAGCTACGCCTGTTTCTTGAACATGAACAACCCGGACCACACTTCGATTTCACCCACGTACTTTATTACCTGGGTGGATTGCTGGCGATCAGCGCCATGACTCTGTTTATGACGCTGGGCTGGGAAACGTTTGGCGGCTGGGGCATCTTGACCCTGTCGTTGATCTATGCCGCTGCAGGTATTGCGTTGCTGCACCGGTTTCGGAATCGGGGTTATGCGATTCCGGCAGCGCTGTGCGGCGCTTTTGTTGTCGCCCTGACACCACTAGCCGTCTATGGACTGCAGCAGGGGCTGGGGCTCTGGCCTGACGATGACAGCCCGTACCGTGATTATCACCGCTGGATCCGCTGGCACTGGCTCTATATGGAACTGGCAACACTGGCCGTAGGCGCCATCATGCTCTGGCGCTATCGCTATCCCTTTATGATCCTGCCGGTGGCTGTCACTTTGTGGTATCTGACCATGGATCTGGCAGTCATGCTGACCGGGGGAGATTATGACTGGGAGCTGCGTAAGCTGGTCTCACTGTATACCGGCCTGCTGATGATCGGACTGGCCGTGTGGGTAGATATCCGTTCGCGCTTCAGCGGAGATTATGCCTTCTGGCTCTATCTGTTTGGCGTGATTGCATTCTGGGGTGGTCTCAGCCTGCAGCATTCCGACAGCGAGCTGGCCAAGCTGGGTTATTTCAGCATTAACCTGCTGATGATTGGCGTTGGCGTTGTGTTAATGCGCCGGGTATTCGTGGTATTCGGCGTATTGGGCAGTTTAGGTTATCTTGGATATCTGGCGGCCCATGTCTTCAAAGACAGCTGGTTATTCCCTATTTCACTGACGCTGATCGGATTGCTGGTGATCTATCTGGGGATTCTCTGGCAAAAACATGAACACCATCTCAGCCAGCGCTTGCGTAACAGACTGCCTCAGGCTCTGCGTGAACTGCTTGAAAACCGGCATGGGTAAAATCCTCGCTGACTCATACATACATCTGACGGAAACAGGAGAGAAACATGGAATGGTATCTTGAGGTATTAAGAAAATATGCCGTATTTTCAGGGCGCGCCCGGCGCAAGGAATACTGGATGTTCATCCTGATCAATATGCTGATTGCGCTGGCACTGGGCGTGATAGAGGGTATTCTGGGCGGTGGTGGTTTACTGGGAGGGCTCTACAGTTTGGCAATACTGATTCCCAGCTTGGCAGTTGCGGTTCGACGGTTACATGATACCGGTCGCAGCGGCTGGTGGATTCTGATCTGTCTGATTCCACTGCTGGGCGCTATTGTGTTACTGATTTTCATGCTGATCGACAGCGATCCGGGAGCCAACGAGTTTGGTCAGAATCCCAAAACATTGGGCGGTTTAATAACCTGACTCCGTTCCTTTCATCAGACGATCTCTTCACAGACGGTGCAACGTCAGCTGATTCAGTTTGAGCCGCTGTTCGCTAAGTAAAAAACGCACCAGAATATGGTAGATATCGATATCAAAATCCGCAGCTTGCGGCGCTTCCATCAATTGTTCCAACGCATCTTGATCAGTGGCACAGCCCTGATAGCGCCACTGGTCAATGCGATGATAACAACGCTGCTCACCCCGCCCCTCCTCTACCAGAATCGGGCCTGACCAGGGCCAGACTTTGAGCCGATAGCTCGACAAAGCCTGTTCAATACGTGTGTTGTAATCGTATATCGCATCCTGCTCACAACAGGCTCCGGAGCAGCGTTTCAACTGATAGGCAAAGCAGGCTCTGCCCGTCACAGGCTCCAACCCATTCAGCTGGGGGCAGAGCCGATGTTCGCCGACCAGCTGCTCCAGTTTTGCCCGGGCCTGACGTCGACTACGAAAGAGACCATAGCCACTGTCAAAATCCGCTGACGCCAACTCTGTCAGAGCCACAATGCTCAGTTGCGTATAGGCATTTTCCGTGCGGATTTGCCGCAACACGTAGCAGGTACGATTACGGCGTAACTGACGATTTAACAATGGCGACTCGGTTTTGATCGTCTGCGCTTCCAGTAATTGGGCACTGAAATCCCCCGCTGTGACCTGATAATCGACGTGTCGTATACGCTGGCTGATTTTCATCGCCTTGGGTTGTTGATGATCCGCCTGAAAATGACTCATCACCCGTTGCCGTATATTCACCGACTTGCCCACATAAAGCAGCTGGTCGCCTTCTCCATAGAAGCGATATATGCCCGGCTGTGTCGGTAACGAGGTTTTGAGCCTCAGGGGTAACTGACTGGGCCAGCTGCACTGTTTCAGCAATAGGTCACAGGCCGCCTGCAACTCGGCAGCATCAAACTGATCGGTATAACTGTTCAATAACCACAGTAATGCTTCACAGTCATCCTCAGCACGATGGCGGTTGTTTACCGGAATCTGCAACCGACGGATGATCGCTTCCAGTGAATGACTGCGTAACTGGGGTAGCAGGTATTGATCGAGCTTAACCGTACAGAGGGTTTTCGCCTGATAACTGATGCCAGCCCGATTAAAAGACTGGCGTAAAAAGCTGTAATCGAAACGGGCATTGTGCGCAACCAGGACCCGGTCTTTGAGCAGGGCATGCACAAAGCTGGCGACAGACTCAAAATCCGGTGCCTCGGCCACCATCTCATCAGAAATACCGGTCAGACGGACAATGCTAGGCGGGATCGCTTTGCCCGGATTAAACAGACTCTGCCAGCGGTAACTGACTTGCCCATGATCCAGCAGAATGATCGCCAGTTCTGTGATCGCCTCAGACTGGGCTTTGCCGCCGGTGGTCTCACAATCCACCAGCGCCAGCCTGTCAGGCCAGACCTCCGGCAGATTGATTGACATCTTCTGCATGAACGATGCTCAGTTAAAGTCCCACATCAAGGGACAGGTTGTATTTAAAGTCGTTATGTTTCGCATCCTGCGCCACCTCTGACTCATACTCGTTGATCATACCCAGTTTCAGCGCCACGCCTTTATACAGGTCAGACAGCTTCCAGGCCCAGTCGAAACGGGTGATATTGCGATACTCCCCGGTTTCTTCAAGGCTGGGGTACAGCGTATTGCTCACTGACACTGACTGGAACTCACTGATCCGCCAGCCTGCTTCAGCGCCGATCAGCAGTTCAGGACTGAAGCCCTCCTCTTCGCCACCCCAGGTTTGGGTACCACCAATACCCAGACGGCCACTGGTGGTTAGCTGGTCCGTATTGATAAAGTCATAACCGGCACCAATGTGCCCCCCCAGTCGGTAATCCCAGGCCTCAAATTTATCCCAGTCGATCCGCTCCCGGTGGAACCAGAACCACTGAGAACCCGGTAGCAGGTAGTCATTATCCAGCTCCATCACCAGATCATTCTCAGTCTGCTCACCATCTTCCTGTTTAAGATCGTAGTTCAGGCTGAACTGCTTACGCTTATCTTCACTGGCCCGGCCGAGATTAAGCCCCACGTGTAGGTTATGATTTTCAGAGTTGCCGGTTGCACCGTTCAGACCCACGGCGAGACTGCGTTTCCAGCCTGCCAGAAAACCACTCCCCAACAGGCCATTATCAGCCGATTTTTGGGCCGCACTCTGCGCCTCAACAACCGGATCAGCCTGCGCAACAGCAGTCACGGGCACAAGTTGGTCACGGGGAATGGTCATGACACCCAGCGTAGGATGCTTAAACTCGATATGGGTTTCTGATTCGCTGATTAACTCACCATTCAGACTGTCGCCATTTTTCAGGGTGATGGTGTCAGCCCAGCAGGCAGAAGACAAAACAGTGGAGGCGATAACAACGTTAACGATTTGAGTGTAATTCATAGGTCCAATAAAAAACTGAATGGTAAAAACGTATAGAAGCTTTGTAACGCAGCCATAAGGGCTGATGAGAAAGAACAGATATGCCTGTCAGTCAGGCAACACAACTACCCTACCCCATCTGGGATACGGTTTACAGGACAGATCCGATCAGAGAACTAAAGACTTTGGCTGAGATGCGCTTAAAGATCTTGAAACATCAGTGGGTCTTCAGCCCAGTTTTTAAGTTAAAAACCGGGCTGAATTAAGTGATCAGTCCTCTTCAACCAGTATCAGGGGCATCTCATCCGCAGACTGATTCAGTCCGGCCAGTGTGACTGCCAGCTTGAGCGCAACCTCACGGTAGATTCTGGCATAGGTACTGTCTGCATCCGCTGCTACCGTGGGCAGACCGGAATCGGCCTGTTCCCGGATAGTCAGGGCCAGCGGAAGCTGCCCCAGCAGCTGTGTTTCATACTCAGTGGCAATCCGATCTCCACCGCCGCTGCCAAAAATGGTTTCGGCGTGGCCACAGTTGCTGCAGACATGCACACTCATGTTTTCCACCACACCCAGCACCGGAATATCCACTTTACGGAACATTTCGATCCCTTTTTTGGCATCCAGCAGGGCGATGTCCTGCGGCGTGGTAACAATCACGGCGCCCGATACCGGCACTTTCTGCGACAAGGTCAGCTGGACATCACCGGTACCCGGTGGCATGTCGATAAAAAGGTAATCCAGATCCTGCCAGAAGGTCTGTGTCAGCAACTGCTGTAACGCACCACTGACCATCGGCCCACGCCAGACCATGGGTGTATTTTCATCAATCAGGTAAGCCATCGACATGGACTGCAAACCCAGTGCTTCAACCGGCAGAAAATGTTTTTCGTCGTGCGTGTCGGGTTTGGTACCAGCCGGTACACCCAGCATTTTGCCCTGACTCGGACCATAGATATCGGCGTCCAGAATACCCACCCGGGCGCCCTCTGCGGCCATCGCCAGTGCCAGGTTCACAGCGGTGGTGGATTTGCCTACCCCACCCTTGCCTGAGGCCACGGCAATAATGTTTTTGACCCCCTGCATCGCCGGTAACTGATGCTGTCCGTGTCCGGCGCTGATCTCCTGTTCAATCAAAACTTCAGCACTGTCTGCACCTTCAAGGCCCAAAAGCGCTGTTTCCAATTCGGTCTTAAGCTGATCCACCACAGAACGGCAGGGATAAGGCAAGGCGATCTCAACCCGGATATTACCACCCGATTCCTGAGCAAGTCTGACCACACCGGCACTGGCAAGAGGCTGCTGGAGCATAGGTTCAGGAAAGCTGGCAAGAAGAGAATCAATCTGATGCTGAAGAGTAGACACGGGGTAATCACCTTAAAAACATAATTTCCGGGACAGTTATCTGTCCCAGAGAACATCTTACGCAACCTGCGTTGGGGAATGAAGTGTCCCGGGCCTGAACCTGTACTGCAGCAGGTCAGACCGGGCTAATTATCGTTTGCCAGCCAGGCCTCCAACCAACGTTCGGCCTGCTCTGGCCTGCTGTAAAGGAACCCTTGTTGCACAAGTCCACTGTACCGGCTCAGTAAATCCGCATGGCGTTCAGTTTCAACACCTTCAGCGACCACACGCAGATTCAGCAATGAGGCGATGTTATAAACCAGCTCAACCAGTTGTGCATCGTTAATATCATCCGGCGCATCCAGCACAAAGGCTTTATCCAGTTTAACCTCGGAGATAGGCAATTTTTTCAGATAGGAAAGCGAAGAGTAACCGGTGCCAAAATCATCTATCGAAAAGCTGACGCCACTCTCTTTGAGTGCTTCCATTTTTGCAATCCCCCGGTCTACATCGCTGATCATCGAGCTTTCCGTCAGCTCGAAGGTCAGACACTTGGCCGCATCGGGATGATCGGTCAGCAGAGCCTTTATATCTTCGACAAAGTGGGACTGGTTGAAATGCAACGTACTGATGTTGACCGAGACCTGTAGGGTTTTGCCCTGTGCCAGAATCCCATCCAGCAGCAACAGCACGCGTTTAAGCATCCAGCGATCCAGATCAACAATCAGGAATGAGCTTTCCGCCAGAGGAATAAAATGATCCGGCGGCACCAGCCCGCGTTCCGGGTGCAGCCAGCGTACCAGGCTTTCAACACCGACCACATTGCCAGCATGATCCACCTGACTCTGGAAATAGACCTGCATCTGGTCCTGATCAATGGCAACCGCCAGCTCCCGTTCAAGGTCAAAATTGTACTGACTGACGGTGCCCATATTGTCATCGTAATAGATATACCCTTCGTGCTCACGCTGACTGGCGCTTTGCTGGGCAATCACCGCCTGCTGAATAATCGCGGGGGCAGCGAGGGCATGGTGCAGCTGGAACACGTTAATTCCGGAGATACAGCTGAAGGTGACCCCGCCACTGTCCTGTGGCTCGAGTGAACCCTCCATCATCCGCTGCAGCGCTTTGCAGAACTGTTCAGCCGCACGTATGGCGGCTTTACGCTCTGCATAGGAACCCAGTAACACCACAAACTCATCACTGGCGCCTGACATCCGCGACAGGGTTTCCGCATCCGTGGTGATGGATTCAACCCGGTTGGCAAACTCTTTGATAAACTGATCCAGCTTCAGCAAACCATGGAACTGGCTGAGCCGTTTGTAGTTGTCGATGCTGATCACAACCACCGCACTGAACAGCCCCTGAGAATGAGGGTTAGTCAGCAGGGTTTCCAGCCGGTTCTGCAGCAGTTTCTGGTTAGGCAGACCGGTCAGGGGGTCATACCAGGTCAGAAAGTGAATCTGATTTTCCTGTGCCTTGATGGAGCTGATATCACTGAACACCATCAGGTAATGGGTGACTTCGCCATCCTCATTTTTGATGCTCGATACCGTGCGCATTTCGGGATAACTTTCACCGTTTTTGCGCCGACTGTAGAGTTCACCATGCCAGTGCCCTTCATGGGACAGCGCACTCTCCACTTCCTGCATAAAACTGATGCCACTGAAACCTGAATGCAGCAAATCCGGGCTATGGCCTAAGGTTTCTGCCTCGCTGTAACCCGTGATGCGGGTAAACGCTTTATTGACTGCACAGATCTTGTATTCGGTATCGGTGATCACAATCCCTTCAGACGCTTCCAAAAAGACATGTGACAACAGATTCTTTTCCGACAGGGCCTCTTCCAGCGCCTTGTTCTGCTCCGTCACCACCTCACGCACACTTTCCAGCTCACGGATTTTCTCGCGTAGATAGCGACTAAGGTGTTCAAGCCGGGTGATCAGGTGCGAGTTTTCAAGGTGCACCCTCAAACGGGCTTTGGTGACTGGAATCTGGATTGGTTTATAGATGTAATCGATGGCGCCCAGATTAAAACCGGACTCTTCAGACACCGGATCGGTCATTGCCGTGATAAAGATCACCGGTACCAGCGCCATCTCCGGACGCTGCTTGATACGACGGCAGAGTTCAAAGCCATCCATACCCGGCATCATCACATCCAGCAGAATCAGATCCGGGCGGATCTCATCCAGCAGCTTCAGCGCATTCTCACCACTGGTGGCAATGCGAATGTCGTAATCCTCTTTCAGCGCTTCAACCAGCAGACGCAGGTTGACAGGCTCATCATCCACCAACAAAACGGTCGCCTGTGGCGCACCCGCTTCACGTGCTGGCATATTCGAAATCAGGTCAGTCAAAAGATTCTCCCGGCTATAGCAGTCGGTTACTGGGCATACAGCATCGTGCAGTATAGATCAGTGCTTCAAATCGCCACTGATCCCAATTTAATATCAACGTGTTACACGCTGTCTTCTTGAGCAACCAAGGCTTCGAAATATTCTCTGGCTTTTACAAAATCGAACTGTTCCAGGGCGAGGTAAAAACGCGTCAACTGGACAGGGTCGGCCGGTTGCGGCAATTGCTGCAACACGGATTTAACCCGTTCAAGCGGGATATAACGCTGTTTCAGCAGACCTTCATGGATCTCCTCAAGTGCCTGCTGCAAAGCCATATCATCCAGCAGTTCACCGGATTCCTCCCTGACCTGTTCAGGCGTGGAAACTGCAGCAATATCCTCTATAAAACGCCGCAACAAGCGACATGTGGTTTCAGGTGCGGGTTCAGAGCCCGAATCCGCCTGCTGTTGCAATGACTTGGCCACGGCAGCCAGTTCGAAGGCTGCCGCATTAGATGCCGCACCTTTGAGTTTATGAGCAAGCTCTGAAACCTTAGCCCAGTCGCGGGCTTCAAGCGCTGCCTGTACCTCGGTTTCCCATCCGGAAAACTCAGCAACAAAGGCCTGCAGACAGTCATAAAATAGTTGTGGGCGTAATAAAAAATGTTCCGGCAGATCTTCCAGTTCCATCCCACGCGGTAACTGATCTGCCGAAAGCTGCAGCCCTGATCCCGGCGCAACTGCAGCCGTTAAGCTCGTTGCTGCGTCGGTTTTAGCCGGTATCTGTTCTACCAGTTTCTCGGCCAGCTCCAGAATGTTCACTGGTTTGGCAATATGGGCATTCATGCCCGCATCCAACGCTTTTTGTACATCCTGTTCAAAGGCAGCAGCGGTCATTGCAATAATCGGTAATTGGTAGCCTTGCTCAAGCTGACGAATCGAAAGACTGGCCGCCAGTCCGTTCATCACCGGCATATGGAAGTCCATCAGCACCGCATCGAAGGTTTCCTGTTTCACCCTCTCAACCGCCTCTGCGCCGTTTTCGACCACCACCGCTTTCATCCCCAGTTTTTCCAGGAAATCCACCGCAATCAACTGGTTGGTCAGGACATCTTCGGCCACCAGAATGCGGCTGCCTTTTATCGGCCTGGAGATGGAGACCGCCCGATCCAGATCGCTGACACCGGTAGCTAGAAGACTGCCAGAGCGTTTGTTACTGATCGCATCAAACAGGCGGGATGGGGTTAAGGGTTTACACAACGCAATCGGTTTGAACTTTTCCAGGATCGCCGTTGGAATTACGTAGGTAGGATCATCCACCAGCAACAGAATGTTGGACATAAACGCCGGACTGGTGCTGTTCTCCCAGAATTCACAGACCTGTTGAAGTTCGGCCACAATGCCCGCCTGGCTCAAATCCGCGATCAGCAGTTCACAATCCTTCAGTTCTCCGGCACTGGCGGCCTGTTGAGCAACTTCGAACTGATCGAAGATACGCAGATGTTTACGCCAGGCAGTGAAATATTCGCCGATCATCTCCCGGGTGTGCTGATCACTACTGGAGAGCAGCACGGTATGATATTGGATCGCCCGATCTGAATACTGTTTGGCACCGGGCTGCAGTGGCAGATCAATTTCAAAGGAAAACTCAGAACCCACATCCAGCTCACTGCGGATTTCAAGCTGCGAATCCATCAGATGCAGGATGCCGTTAACAATGCTCAGCCCCAAACCGGTACCCCCATACTGACGGGTCGTGGACATATCGGCCTGAGTAAAGGGCTGGGTAATTTTTTCAATCTGTTCCGGCAATAAACCGATGCCGCTGTCCTGCACCGTGAAACGCAACCGGCATAACTTGCTATTGGCGTTAACGGTTGCCACTTTAACCTTCACGCTTCCCCGTGAGGTGAACTTGATCGCATTACTGACCAGGTTATTCAACACCTGACCCAGACGCATCGAATCACCCGTTAACTGACAGTAAACATTAGGTTTTACATCCATCAGCAGATCGATGCTCTTAACCGCTGCCACCACGTTGAACAGGTCTACCGTGCCATGCAGCACCTCATCCAGTTCAAACGGCACAGCATGCAGGGTCATTTTGCCCGCTTCGAGTTTGGAAAAATCCAGTATATCGTTCAGGATATCAAGCAATGAACGTGCAGCCGTATGGGCCGACTGCAGGCAGTGTTGCTGGCGCGAATCCAACTGGGTGTCCTGCATCAGGGTCAGCATACCCAGCACTGCATTCATCGGCGTGCGGATCTCATGGCTCATATTGGCAAGGAACTGGCTTTTCGCCTGCGCGGCGTATTCTGCATCCTCTTTTGCCCGCAGCAGCTCCTGCTCTGCTTTTTTACGGTGGGTGATATCGTTATTGAGGCCAATCATCCGGATAATATGATCGTCTCCATCGCGCAACATCGCCGCTGCAGCTTCAATATAACGAACCTGACCGTTGGGTCTGACAATTCTGAATTCCGATGTCCAGTCCCGCTCTTCATCAACAGCTTTTTGCAACTGTTGCTCAGCCCGCTGGCGATCTTCAGGATGCAGGTGATCGCTCCAGTCCGTATATTCACCGCGAAATTCATTCCGGGTCATACCATAGATGGACAACATGGCGTCATCCCAGATCAGCTCACCCGACACCACATCCCAGTCCCAGACCCCAAAGCTCATGGACTGGGTTGCCAGCGTCATACGCTTCTCTGATTGCTGCAAAGCCAGCAGCATTTTTTTCTGTTCGGTCACATCACGGATACTGATCACGCTGAACGCACCGGTATCAATGTCGGCATATCCAAGCTCCACCGATACATCCCGTTCTGAGCCATCCGCCAGCAGTGCGATCACACGGCGATCAGGTGCCATAGAACGGCGCCCCGGATCTTTGAAAAACATATTCCGCTGACCTACATGATCCGCTCTGAAACGTTCAGGTATCAGGCTTTCAATCCGCATGCCCAGCAGCGCATCGCCATAACCAAAATAGTCAATGGCGGTTTTATTGGCTTTTATAATGGTACCGCTGGTATCCACCGCCAACACGGAATCCGGCGTGGTTTGCAACAGGGTATCAGTCTCTTTGCGGGCGATTTCAAGACGCTCATTGCTGCGGGCAACGCGCAACAGGTTTTTAACAAAAAACAGACTGACCAGGATGATCGGGAATAATATCAGAGCACCGAAGACCAGCTGCCGCTTGATGTTGTTCAGCTGTTTCTCTGAGGCCGCACGGACCCGGTCATGCCGGTCATTAAACATCTGCAGCAGGGCACTACGCGCAGCAATTGCCGGCCGGTCGTCAATTTTGACCCGGGCATCCAGTTCAGCAGTGGTCATGCCCTGGTCTACCAGTCGCTGCATCAGCCGGTAATTCTCGATGTACTGATTAATGGTGTAGGCAAAGGTATCGAGCGCCGCCTTCTCTGCATCACCCTCAATCAGATTCCGCAGCCGAGCCTCAGCTGCTTTGATTTCTGGGACATAGGCTTCAATACGTTCGAAGTAGCGACGGTCCTGACGCAAGACGAGATTTTTAAAATCGTGGATAAGGGCGCCGTAGCCGATCAGCTCAATATAATCAGCATAAGCTTCGTAAGTATGCTGCATACGGATATCATTAATCCGCCACTGCCGGTCAAACTCAGTATAGTTTTGGTATGCAAAGATCCCCCACAACACCGCTGAGACCAACATCGCTACCACCGCCAGGGTGATCACGCCAACATTTAACTTTTGTTGCCTGTACATACATGGCCCTTTGGCATACCTGTCGAATCAGTCTAGACATTACCATAGAGCTTTTCCAGAACTAACAACTACCTGAAATATGGCGATTTTATGTCTATTCAGGAATTCAATCGGCCACTAAACTCATTTCTGCATGGCGGGGCATTGAGGTAGGTTTTCAATTCGGATGCTGGCACCGGACGACTGTAGAAAAACCCCTGTACAAGGTCACAACCCAGCCGTTGCAGCAACTGTTCCTGTAACTCGGTTTCTACCCCTTCTGCCAGTACTTTAATGCCCAGGGCTCGGGCCATGACCACGGTCGCATTGACCAGCGCACAGTCACCGCTGTCTTCCGTCATATCCTGAATAAAACTGCGGTCAATTTTCAGCAGATCAAAGGGGTAGTTACGCAGGTAACTCAGAGAGGAGTAACCTACGCCAAAATCATCCAGCGCCAGACTGATGCCTTTCTGGTGCAGGGTATTCAGCACACTCAGGGTCAGTTTATCCGCGGTCATCAATACCCCTTCGGTGATTTCCAGCTCCAGTCGCCGGGGATCAATATGGCATAACTGCAATGCATCCTGAATAAACTCCACCAGGTGCTCATCGCGGAACTGACGTGGTGACAGGTTGATCGCCAGGCGGAAGTCTGCGGCAGCGGTCAGCCAGTCCTGCAAACTGCTCAAGCTTTCCTTAATAACAAAACGACCCAGCGCCACTATCTGACCGGTCTGCTCTGCCACACTGATAAATTCATCAGGTCGCACCGGACCAAGCAACGGTGAATCCCAGCGCAGTAACGCTTCAACGCCCTGTACCTGAGTCGTTTTCAGGTTGATCTGAGGCTGGAAAACGACATAAATTTCGCCACGTTCGATGGCCCCGCCCAACAGTTCCTCAATCTGCAACCGCCGCGCCACCTCAAGATTCATACGCGATTCAAAGAACGCAAATCGGTCTCGTCCCTTTTCCTTGGCAACATACATGGCTGAGTCTGCGTTTTTAAGCAGTTCGCTGGGTGTCTGTCCGTCATCCGGATAGAGTGCTACCCCAACACTGGCGGTAAGGCTAATAGCGCGCCCATCCAGATTAAAAGGTTCCTGAAAACCCTGCAGGATATGTGACGCAATAACCGGTACTCCATCTGCGCTGTTCATGCGGTTAGCCAGCACAATAAATTCATCACCACCCAGACGACCCACGGTATCGCCAGCCCGCACCGCCGCTCGGAGTCGGCTAGCCGCTTCACGCAGGGCCTTATCACCTACATCATGCCCCATGGAGTCGTTGATCTTTTTAAAGTCATCCATATCCAGAAACAGTACGGCAATCTGCTCCTGAGTACGTTCTCCCTCTTTAATCATCTGCTGCAGACGATCCAGCACCAGCATCCGGTTGGGCAATCCAGTCAGCTCATCATAATGCGCCTGAAACCAGAGTCGGTCCTCCTGCCGTTTGCGCAACGTGATATCTTCCATCACCGCCAGGTAATGTGTCAGGGTGCCGTCATCATCCTGGACCGGTGAGACAATCAGATACTCCCAGACCACTGCTCCTTCCCGGCTCTGACTACTAATCTCACCTGACCAGGATTGACCCGCTGAGACCGCGTCCTGAATGGGTTCTGCAATATCGCCATTGTCGTCAAACATAAACGCCGGGGTGTCCCCCAGAATCAGCTCCGGATCGTAGCCTGACTGGCGAGTGTATGCAGAGTTCACATAGGTCACCCGACAGTTGCTGTCCATTAGAATCACCGCCACCGGACTCTGTTCCAGTGCCTCTTTGAGCAGTCTGACCTCCTGCTCATTCTGACGCCTGAGGGTAATATCCCGGCCCACACCTAACACGCCTATCAGCTTACCTTTACTGTCGACCATCGGAGTTTTAATGGTTTCAACCAGCTCAGTGTGGCCATCATCGACGTAGGTCAGTTCCTCTTCATTGGCACAGGGCCCGCCGGCTGCCATGGCTGCCAGATCGTTGGCGCGAAAAAAATCACTCAGCTCAGAATCGACAAAGTCATAATCCGTGCGACCGACAATTTGATGCTCCTGAGCACCAAAAAACCGCTCAAACTTGCGGTTACAGCTGAGGTAGACACCCTCTTTATCCTTGAGCCAGACCAGATCCGGCAGGGTATCCACCAACGTGCGCAGGTGTGATTCTTTTTCCCGCAATATTTTGGCGTAACGGTTAACCAGCGCAAAAATCAGCACGGCGGAGATCAGGACAAACAGCAGCCCTTTGATGGTCTGAATATAGGAGAGCAGGCTCACATCTCTGACGATATATTCCAGCGCCGAATCTGACGCCACAATCCAGGAGACCGCAAACACAAAATAAAAAAACGCCACCTTGGCCGCCACGTTTAACTCTGCAGTGAAAAAAACAGCGCGGGGCTGGTGTAGCGCTTTATTCTTGTTATCCATTAAATAACTCTGAGAACGTGAGACCGGGTATATCTGAGTTTAGACCCGTGGGCATAGTTTAAACCTTAACCAGTATGCAATTTTCAAACACTGCGCCAAATCAATACAGAACCAGTATCAAACGCTCGTTTATCAAAACAAATAAAACCGGGCCTTACGGTCCGATTGCTTTAGACCATTAGATCAAAAAGTCACAATTTCAAACAAAAATAATCTATCCAATCTGCTCAATCACCGCCTGACGCGCAGCACTGAAATCCGGTTTACCGCTGCCAAGGTAGGGCACAGTATCCGTAAGCAGAATCTGGGCGGGCAACATCAGCGGAGGCATCCCGCCCTCTACCAGCCGACTGCGCAGATGCTCAGCATCGGTGTCATCCTCTGCCTGTATCAGGAGCACCACTTTTTCGCCCTTCCGCTCATCAGGCAGGTTGACGGCTACCAGCGGCCGTTCTGGCTGATCGAGTATCTCCCGGACTTTACGCTCTACCGCACCCAGGCTGATCATCTCGCCACCCAGTTTAGCAAAGCGGCTGTAGCGGTCGATGATGGTCAGAAATCCATCCTCATCCAGGTGACCTTTATCACCCGATTTGTACCAGCGCAGACCATCCTGCTCGACAATTGCCGCCGCGGTTTTATCCGGCTGATTCAGATAGCCCAGCATGATCTGAGTACCGCCGATCAGGATCAAACCATCTTCACCCACCGGCAGTTCCTCCAGTGTATCCGGGTCCACAATGCGGAAGGTGGAACCCGGCAGCGCCATGCCCACAGTGCCATCGCGGCTGCCGGTTTGCACCGTCAGCGTTTCCGGCACCAGATAATCCGGCAGGTTAACGCCGGCCACCGGGGTCGTTTCGGTACAGCCATAACCTTCCAGAATCGGCACTTTAAAGCGTGACTCAAAGGCCTTACGCACCTGCGGGTCCAGCTTTTCAGCCCCGGCCACTACCGCCCGCAGAGAATTCAGCATCAGTGGATGCAGTTTGCGGTTTCGGGTGTACAACCGCAGGAAAGTGGAGGTGGCACACATCAAGGTGGCCTGATACCGGGCGACACCTCGGCCAATATTAAAAGCATCCGTCGGATCGGGGTGACAGATCACCTGAATCCCCTCTATCAGCGGCAACATGCAGGTCACTGTCAGGCCAAAGGCATGGAACAGCGGCAAAGTCGCCATGATCCGCTCTTCATCATGCACGTTGAGCACATCCGCCGTTTGTTTCAGGTTGCCAATCATATTGCGGTGACTGAGCAGCACACCCTTGGGGTCTCCTTCACTGCCAGAAGAGAACAGAATCGCAGCCGGGTCTTCCAGATCGACCCGATGACATAACCAGGCCACCACCAGCCGTGTCGGCAGCAGTGCAATCAGTGCCAGTGTGCTCAGCGCCTCAGCTTTACCGATGCCCGCCTTGATATCTTCCATAAACAACACAGTTCGGTTGGCAAACAAAGGCTCTACATCAATGCCCCGAGTCGCCAGTTTGCTAACAAACTGACGCGCTGTAACGATGGTTTCGACGTCTGCCTGCTGCAGGGCCGAAAGCTGACACGCCAATGACGCGGTGAAGTTAATGTTCACCAGCGTTCGACCGGCCATCAAACCCGCCATATTGGCAATGCAACCCGCGCTGGATGTCGGCATCAGCAGACCCAGATTCTGCCCCGATGTTTTGCGAATACGCCGGGAAAACAAAGCACAGGCGGTAAGCAGACGCCGGTGAGTCAGGGGCTCACCCTTCACATCGGTAATAGCCCAATCGGTAGGTGCCGCTTTAGCCGTACGCACAAAAGCAGGCGCCAGAGGCTCAAGGGTGCGGGTGTGTTCTTCCCAGGCGCGAATCGACAATTCAAGCACCTGTTTTTTCACCTCGGCTGCAGTGCTTTCGATCGGCATCGGTTTACCAAAGGCGGCAATCACATCCCGTTTCAGGCCCGTGGCTCGCAGTGCTTTGAGACGATCACTGGAGCGGGAAAAGCGGCTGCCCCACAACCCGCGGAGATAAAATGGAACCACCACGCCGGTTGCCCCCTGACAGGCTTTTTCAAAGCCTTTTTTGAACTCGGCCACCTGGCCGGTGTAGCTGATCGCCCCTTCCGGGAACAGGCAGACAACTTTGCCCTGATTGAGCAACTCACGCACCTGGTCCAGTGCCGTGCGGCTCTGGCCACCGGAGATTGGAATCACGCCATAACGACGCATAAACCAATTCAAATACCAACGGTTGTAGATCTCTTTATCCATCACAAAATGGATATGGCGGGGGCAGGCCATCTGCAGAATCGCCCAGTCCAGCCAGCTGACATGGTTACCCAGCAACAAAGTGCCTTTACCGTCCTCCGGCAGATGTTCAAACCCCAGCACCTGCAGGCGATATTTGCGTTTTAGCAGTGACAACACCAGCAGACGGACAAAAGCCTGCGGCACCGTATTCAATGCCAGCAGCGTTCCGCCCACCGCAATGATCGCCAGCAGGATCAACAACCAGAGGCTGTCTACGCCCAGATAGGCACACACCACCGTGAGTACCAGAAAGCTAAACATGGCGATGTTCTGGATAAAGTTGTTACCCGCCAGCACCCGTCCGGTTTCGTTTTCATCCGCATGAAACTGAATCAGGGCATTCAGTGGTACATTCATCAGCGCGCCGCTCAGACCAATGCCCAGAAATACCACCCCCTGCAGGGCCATGCTGTCCAGTTGCGGCAGCAAAATCAGGCCGATGGCCACACCACCCGCACCTAATGGAATCAAACCCAGATTGATATGATGCCGCGACCAGCGGGCCGCCAGCATCGAGCCGATCATAATGCCGATCCCCGCCAGTGCCATAACGCCCTGAATAACAAAGGTATTGTGTTGATCCAGATGGGTTTCTGCAAAGGCCGGATATACCGCCAGCATCACCTGTGAAATCGACCAGAAGATCGACAGGCCAATGATGGAGAGCCAGATAGGACGATGGGAAAAAATCAGGCCCAGATTTTTAGACAGGGTTTTACCATGGCGGTAAGCCGGCCAGTCAAACCGGGTTTGCTCATTCACTTCCTGAGTTTGTGGCAGACGCCAGGCCAGTGCCAGCTCAATCAATGAACCGAAGACCAGCACCCAACCCAGAGGTGCTACCCGTTGCAGGCTTTGCTCCGGGGTCATCTGCTCCGCGCCTTCGAGACGCAGTTCAAACATCAGTGAAAACACCATAATGCCGGACAGAATCGCCACCATACTGGCCGCCTGAACCCAGCCGTTGCCTTCACTCAGATTGTCCACACCCAACAGCTCTTTGATGTAGCCGTATTTGGCAGGTGAATAGAAGGCACTCTGCACCGCGATGATAAAGGTCAAACCAAACGCAGCAATAAACCAGCCTTGGTAATAACAAAAGGTGATCAGCAGACAGATTGCAACGGCTGCCACTGCAGCCTGTCGCATCACGCGGTTTTTAGGATACTTATCCGCAATAAAGCCACAGGGGGTAAACAACAGAATAAAAGGCAGCAGAATCAGGCCGTTCACAATGGCAGTGAGCAAGATCTGAAGTTCACCATCATACGCCTTGAACAGGGTATTCTGGATGATGATCTTGTGGCCGGAATCAACAAAAGCGTTGATAAACGCCATCAGGATAAAGGGCATAAATCCGGCAAATCGAATCAGTTTTTGCATCTCACATACTCCCTTTCACGGATGCCCCGCGCACATAAGTTTCGACCAGATCATCCAGCATCTGTCTGGGGTCTGCCTGCTGATTGAGAAACAGTTTGTCCCGCAGGCTCAGAATCGTCACACCGTGAACCCCACCCCACAGTGTACGCGCCATCTGGCTGATTGCAGCCTGATCCAGTTGCGGAAAACACTGTGCCAAGGGCTGCTCCAATTTACGGAACAACTCATCAATGCGATTACTCAGCCACTGCGGGGCATCAACATCATCAGCAGAGCGATGCTCAAACAACAAACTCCAGCGAGGTGTCCAGACCGTCGCAAAGGTGAGGTAGATTTCAGCAAACTGTTTCAGACATTCGATGGGGTCTTCACAATTGACATGCTCCAGCGCAGTCAGCAGTTTCTGCAACGTACGGCCGTTCAACTGCCAGCACAGGTCATCACGATTCTGAAACACCAGATAGAGCGCCCCGGCCGAGTAACCTATTTCTGTGGCCACTTTACGGGCAGACAATGCCGCTTCCCCCTGGGTGTCCAGAATACGTTCTGCCGCCTCCAGCGCCATCTCCTGAAGTTCTTCTCTGGAATGATCACTGCGTCGCGCCATCACTCACCTCACCAAAAACTAAACACTGTTCAATTATTTTCTAAGCAATATATTGAACAGTGTTCAGAATGTAAAGCGGGATTCTAAATTTTTACTGAATCAGCGCCGGGTCAGATATACACCGCACTCAAGGTGTTCGGTGTAGGGGAACTGATCAAACAACGCAAACCGCTCAATACGGTGGGTCTTACAGATCTGTTCAAGGTTCTGAAACAGGGTATCCGGATTACAGGAGATGTAGATGATATTCTGGTAGGACTGAACCTGCTGCACCGTATTATCATCCAGACCCGACCGCGGAGGGTCGACCAGCACCGTGGTGAAATTGCATTCGTCGAGTTTCAGATCGCGGGTACGGCGTTTTTCAAGGCTGCCATTCAGCACCAGTGAAAACTCTTCAGAACTGATCCGCACCACATCCACGTTGTCGATCTGATTAGCCGCTATGTTGAACTGCGCGGCATGCACGGAGGTTTTGGAGATCTCAGTTGCCACCACCCGGTTGAAGTTCTGCGCCAGCGGCAAGGTAAAATTGCCATTACCGCAATACAGTTCAACCAGATCGCCCCCGGCATGCTGACTGGCGTCCAACGCCCACTCAATCATGTGGCGGCAGACCTCGGCGTTAGGCTGACTGAAACTGTTTTCAACCTGTTTGTAGCTATAGTCGCGGCCGTTGATGTTGAGCTTTTCGATCACAAAATCCTGATCCAGCAAAATCCGGCTTTTGCGGGAACGACCAATCAACTGAATACCCAGCGTTTCCTTCAACTGGCGGGCAGCACTTTCCCAGCCCTCATCCAGCGGACGATGGTAAAGCAGGGTAACCAGCAACTCACCACTGAGCGTGCTGAGAAAATCCACCTGAAACAGACGATGCCGCAGCACCGGCTCGGGACGGATCAGATCAAGCAGGCGGAACATGGTGTTTTCGATGGTCGCAGACACCATCGGACAGGCTTCAACCTTATAGCGGGTATTTTTGTCGCCCGGCGCAAACATCACATAATAGAGGTCGTCTTCATCGTGCCAGACCCTGAATTCAGCCCGCATCCGATAATGCGTTTCCGGTGAGGCAAACACCTCCATCTGCGGCGGATTAAACACAGCAAACTGTTCAGCTATACGCTGCTGTTTGACCTGCAACTGGCGCTCATAGTCGGCGGGATTTACGCGGGGTAAAGCCATGGGATTCTCGTAGCTTTGAAATCAGGAGCGGCATTCTAACAAATTGCGCAGACAAGTACTGCGCTTACTGCATACCCAGCATCACTTCTTCCTGGAAGTCGGCAATCAAGATCTGCCAGGCCATCAGCGGTTTTTCCATGCCTTCTCGGTTGATGTAAGCATTGTTCAGCTTGCTGGCGAGGGAACAGCCCATGGTGTTATCCATGGAGCGCACCAGCGCATCCGCTACGTGCACCGCCATCAGTACCGAGAACCCGGGGGTCTGACTGGCATTGGGGAAGTGATGAAACAGCACCGCTTCGATCACCGAAGTCGGCATATGCCAGCCATACATCAAATGCGCACCCACTTCAGCATGAGTGACACCAAATTCAAGTTTTTCCAGCGCATAGAGCGGCTGATCCAGCGACACCGCCTCGGACATAATCTCCTGATAGACACCGGCACTACGCGCTGCCAGAACCTGAATGCCGATATCATGCAGCAACCCTGCTACAAACGCCTGATTCTGCACATAAGGCCGGGCTTTCACCGCGCGACAGAGGTGCTGCGCGGCCTTGCCCACCAGCATGCTGCGCTGTTGCAGGGTCGAAAACGGGAAGCTTTTCCAGCGTTCATTTTCCGGGAAAGAGGCAAACAGATGGGCTGCCAGCAACAGGTCACGCAGCGTGCGGGCATCCAGCAGACTGGCAGCTTCCAGCGGGGATTCAATTTCTCGGTGGTAGCCGTACCAGGCGGAATTGACCAGCTCCATCAGCCTGGCAGTGACATCGGGTTCGGAATTCAATAGATCGGAGATAGCTTTCGGCGTCAGTGCTTCACGCCGCATCTGTTTGCGTATCTGCAGATAGGAACGTGGCAACTCAACCTGCATATTCAGCACGGACATGTAACGCAGGATATCCTGCTTAAACAGAATCTGGGTCAGACGCTGCCCGGTTTCGATAGCCTGGATCAACGTTTCGATCGGACAGGTGTCCAGCAGGGCATGATGGGTCACTTCTGAAGCAAAAAATGCCTGACGCATGGTGAGGTGGCTGGTCAGCACAATCCGGATTACATCCGGAAAACGCTCCTGCACCGCTTCCATCAGCCCCAGTTCCAGATCAGGATGATCACTCAGCATGGCCAGAAATACCTGAACCTGCTGTTCTTCGACCACCTGCAGGGTTTCATCAACTTCAATGGATTTCAAGTAGATCAGCTCGGCACCCTGCTCACGCTCCAGCGCATTGCACTGTACGCGCAGGTAGCCCGTCGGATCGAGAACCAGAACTCGGACACCCTGTAATTTGTCTGTTTCTTGCTGAGCCATGCAGTTCCTGTTCTGTCTCGAAAGAGGCGATATTATACAACCGGGATTAGGCTATCGGCATCCGCTTTGCAAGCTTAACACGCGGTCGTAATTCTGTGAGCTATCCGCTGCAACGGATTCGTAATCGTTGATAAAAAAGCGTAAAATCGCCGCTTTCCTGAGGAAGGTGCGAAAAAGTCCTATAGATTCTCAGCGGATCGTTAAGCCTGCAGATGCAAGGCGTAGTTTGCAGACAATGGCCGTAGCCCTTGGCAAAAACTGCAACATCGCAGATGCAGGCTTAACGGCCCGCCTTTATGCCCTTTGGGTACTTCGGGGCTTTCAGTCCGATGCGTACTCTGTGTTGCTTCTTTTTGACAGGTCCCGACATGCCTGCAAAGAAGCGCCTTGATTCCACATCGGACTAAAAGCCTGAGAGACCATAGGACTTTGTCGCACCTTCCCTAAACGCTTAAGTTTTGCAGGTTTTCTTCACGTCATGACTGACAGTTCACGCAAAATTCTGGTTACCAGCGCCCTGCCCTACGCCAACGGCCCGATTCACCTGGGTCACCTCGTAGAATACATCCAAACCGACATCTGGGTTCGCTTTCAGCAGCAGCGCGGCCATCAGTGCACCTATGTGTGTGCCGACGATGCTCACGGTACGCCAATCATGCTTAAAGCAGATCAGCTTGGCATCAGCCCACAGGCATTGATTGATCAGGTGAGTCAGGAGCACCAGCGGGATTTTGCCGGTTTTCTGGTCAACTTTGACAACTACTACAGCACTCACTCTGAAGAAAACCGTCACTTTGCATCGCTGATCTATACCGCGCTGCGCGATGGTGGTCATATTGAACGCAAGACCATTACTCAGGCCTACGACCCGGTCAAAGAGATGTTCCTGCCGGACCGTTTTGTGAAGGGCGAGTGTCCCAAGTGCGGTGCCGCTGACCAGTATGGGGACTCCTGTGAGAAGTGCGGCGCCACTTACAGCCCAACCGAATTGAAAAATCCCTACTCTGCTGTTTCCGGTGCCACACCGGTGGAACGCGAGTCTGAGCACTATTTCTTCAAGCTGGGCAACTTTGAAGCCTTCCTGCGCACCTGGGTTGATAACCATGTGCAGGAGCAGATGATCCACAAACTCAATGAGTGGTTTGAAGCAGGTCTGCACAACTGGGATATCTCCCGCGACGCACCCTACTGGGGCTTTGAGATTCCGGACGCACCCGGCAAATATTTCTACGTCTGGCTGGATGCGCCTATCGGCTATATGGCCAGCTTTAAAAACTGGTGCGACAAGCAGGGCGTAGATTTTAATGCCTACTGGGGTGCTGATTCCGATGCCGAGCTGTACCACTTTATTGGTAAAGATATCGCCTATTTCCATACCCTGTTCTGGCCAGCCATGCTGGAAGGTGCCGGTTTCCGCAAACCGAATGGTGTGTTCTGCCACGGTTTCCTGACTGTGGATGGCCAGAAGATGTCCAAGTCACGCGGTACCTTCATCATGGCGGAAACCTATCTGCAGCACCTGCGCCCTGAATACCTGCGCTACTACTTTGCCGCCAAGCTCGGCTCCGGCATTGATGATATCGACCTGAATCTGGACGATTTCCGCATGCGGGTGAATGCCGACCTGGTGAACAAGGTGATCAATATCGCCTCCCGCTGCGCCGGTTTCATTAAAAAATTCAGCGGCGGCGAACTGGCTGCGGCTCTGACTGAACCGGCGTTGTATGCAGATGCCGTGGCAGCCGGTGAGCAGATTGCCAATTGCTACGAAAAGCGCGAATACAGTCGGGCGATGCGTGAAATCATGGCGCTGGCCGACCGTGCCAATCAGTACATTGATGCCGCCGAGCCTTGGGTCCTGGCGAAACAGGAAGGTCAGGAACAGGCCGTAATCGATTGCTGCACCATGGGCATCAACCTGTTCCGTGTGATCATGACCTACCTTGCGCCGGTACTACCGCAGGTGGCTGAGGATGCAAAAACCTTCCTGAATGTTGAGAGCCTTGGCTGGAATCAGATCCAACAGCCGCTGCTGTCGCACAGCATTAACAAATTCAAACCGATGATGCAGCGGGTAGAAGCCGATCAGGTAAATGCCATGATCGAAGCCAGCAAGGCAACGCTGGCGGCGACCGAAAGTCAGATCACTCCGGCAGCAGGCCCATTGGCAGACGAACCGGTTCAGGATACGATTGAATTTGCTGATTTTGCCAAAGTGGACCTGCGTGTGGTCCGCATTGCCAAAGCAGAACATGTTGAGGGGGCCGATAAACTGCTGCGCCTGACACTGGATCTGGGTGGCGAAACCCGTCAGGTATTTGCGGGCATCAAATCCGCCTATGCACCGGAACAACTGGAAGGCAAACTGACGGTCATGGTTGCCAACCTGGCACCACGCAAAATGAAATTTGGTGTGTCTGAAGGCATGGTATTGGCAGCCGGCCCGGGTGGACAGGACCTGTGGATCCTGAGCCCGGATGACGGCGCTCAGCCAGGCATGCGCATCAAGTAATCACCGTCAGTCACACACTCAGCGTTTAACGAACGGACTTCGTTGATACAGCACTGCCTGATCTATCAGGCAGTGCCCTACTGAACAGGGATTTTTCAAATTTGGCCAACGCAGCGAACAGGTCGATGCTACGCAAAGCCGGCTGGAGGCAGATGCCTCTGACGATCGTTCTGTTATTGCTTGTTATCTTTCCCCTGCCCCTGTCCGCCGCCACGCTGGCCGTGCTCTACCCAAAAACTGAACCCGTCTATCAGGAAGTCTTCGATCAGATCATTACAGGCATCCAAACCGCACATCCTGAACCAGTGCTGCATTACCCCCTTGATACCGAATTCAATAAGGCTGATCTGCTGGAAAAATTAAAACGGGATCAGGCCGAGATGGTGATTAGTCTGGGGCGAAGCGGATTGACACTGGTACCCGAATTGCGCAAAACCTACCCGGTTGTGGCCGGCGCCCTGCCCCTCACTCCCGCCCTGAATATTTCAGGTGTAAGCTTGATTGAGGAGCCTGCCAGTCTGTTCCGCCAGTTACAGCAACTGTCACCGGCGACCAAACGGGTGGTGACTGTGTTCAGCCCCGGCAATCGCTGGTTAATGCGCCGTGCCATGGAAGCCGCCCAGCAGTTCAACCTTGAACTGATCCCGATTGAAGTCACCAATCTGACCGAAGCCGTCACCCGATACCGGCAGATATTGCCGCGTCTGAATAACCAGACAGATGCCATCTGGCTGCCGGTTGACCGCATTTCGGTCAACGAGCAGGCACTATTGCCACTGCTGTTGCAATCCTGCTGGAAACTTAAGCTACTGGTTTTTTCCAGCCGCCCCTCACATGTAAAACGCGGCATTCTGTTTTCGATCTATCCTGACAGTCGCGCCTCTGGTATACGCATGACCGAGATGGTCAAGCAACTGAACAACACTGGAGAACAACCCGGCATTGAGCTTTCAAACTCCAATCTGGTCGCGGTGAACCTGCTGACCGCAGAGCATTTAGGGTATAGTTTCGATGAAACCCTGAAGCAATCCTTTTATGTGACAGTACCGGTTAAAGAAAATTGATGAATGCATCGAACCCACTCCCGCCGCAGAAAACGGTCAGCCTGAAGCGACATCTGCATCTTTTTGTTGTGGGTTTTATTTGTCTGATTGCTCTGTCCAGCGTGCTGGTTTCAGCTTGGGTCGCCGGCAGCCAGTCCAGTCAGGTACTGCAACGCCACTCACTGCAGATTGCCAGCAACCTGGCAGAATTGAGCGTTTTACCGCTGATCACCGGCAGCGAAGAAAACGCCCGACTGGCGATTCAGCAGGTACAGGGATTTGACGATATTGTCGGCGTCAGCATCTTCAACACTAACATGACGCCACTGGTCCAACGTGGCGAGTTTATTGGCCAGCAGACCTCACCTGGGCAGATGTTCAATCTGAGTCTGCCCACGGTAGTAGAAGATACGACAAAGCACTGGTTGATCTGGGCACCTGTCACGTTGAAAAACCCTGAAGATCAGATCAGCGAACTCAGCCTGGAGGATACGGCTCCTCAGTTGCTGGGTTATGTCGCCATCAAGGTGTCCAAACACTCCCTACTTAATCTGATTCAGCAAATCCTGTTTTACAGCGTGGTCACCGCTATCGTCTTTACCCTGCTGATGTCGCTGCTGATGAATCGGGTGCTGCAGCGTCTGACCCGGCCACTCTATAACCTCTCAAATACCATGAAACTGGCCAGAACCTCAGGGCAATACCCCTCTGCCCGACTGGAAGGACCCAAAGAGATACAGCGCATGGCCGTCAGCTTCAACGAGATGATGGATGTCCTGAAAAAACAGGAGCAACAACTACTGGCCCTCAATGCCGGACTGGAAACCGAAGTCGAAATCCGCACTGAGGAGTTACGTCATGCCCGTGATGCCGCGTTGATTGCCGTGCGGACCCAGTCCGAGTTTCTGGCCAATATCAGCCATGAGCTCAGAACGCCGCTGCAGGCGAATATCGGCTATATCGAACTGGTGCGGGAAGAGCTCAGTTATGCGGGCATGACCGACCTGACATCCGATCTGGATGAAGCCCTCAAGTCCGCAGAACGACTACTGGCGATGATCAATATCATTCTGGATCTGGCGAAATGTGAATCCGGCAGGATGGACGTACAGGCGCAATCCACCAGCCTAGCAACCATCCTGAGCGAAGTGGAAGGCATTATCCGGCCACTGGCGCAGAAGAATCAGAACACGCTGATTATTCAGCCACCGCCACTTGAGCATGCCATTACGCTGGATAAGGACAAGGTACAGCAGGTATTGATTAACCTGCTTTCAAATGCCTGTAAGTTCACTGACCAGGGTGAAATCGAGCTAGTCTGTTCAGCAGAGGATCATCAATTGATCTTCAGTGTACGGGACACCGGGATCGGTATCGCTGCAGACCAACAGGCATTGATATTTGAAAAATTCCGTCAGGCCGATGGCAGCATCAAACGCCGTTTTGATGGCACCGGTCTGGGTCTGGCGATTTCCCGGCATTTTGCCGAGCTGATGGGTGGCAGTATTGAGGTTGAAAGTGAGCCTGGGCAGGGTGCCGTATTTACCTTCAGCCTGCCTCTGCAGCCACGCTAGACTCCAGTCCCAACGCTTCAATAGGCTGGGGACGACCCAGATAATAACCCTGCGCAAAATCAACACCGATATCACAGAGGATTTTCAGGGTTTCAGCGTCTTCTACAAATTCGGCCACAGTGTGCTTACCCAGCGCGTGTGCCACATCCCGAATAGACTTCACCAATGCCAGATCAATACTGCTGTGTTTAAGTTCTTTGATGAACGAGCCATCAATCTTGACCGTCTCGGCTGGCAGGTTCTTCAGGTAGGCAAAGGTACTGAAACCGGTACCAAAGTCATCAATGGAAAAACCACAACCCATGGCTGAAAGCGCTTCCACCATCCCCTGCGTTGCAGTCAAGTTCGACAGGCTGGCATTTTCTGTCAGCTCAAAGATGATCCGGTTTGGATCGACTGCATACTCTTTCAGTTTTTCCTGCACAAAGGGAACCAGTCGCTCATTCTGAAACGCATGCGCTGACAGATTGATCGACACCTTTTTCAGATTTGGCGTAATTGACAGTGTGTAGATGGATTTAGCCACCACATGCAGGTCCAGCAACCCCATGTCTTCAAAGCGCTCAAGCGCCGGAATAAACTGGCCGGGATAGATAATTTCGTCGTCAATTACCAGTCGCACCAGCGCTTCATAATACGCCACCTGATCAAAGGGCGCGCTGTACACCGGCTGAAAATGCAGTACCAGATTGTCCTGCTCTATCGCCCGTTGCACAGCATGCAGCCACAACATACTGCTGCGTACATCTCCGCTGGCCTCATCTTCTTCGGTGTAGACATGCACCCGGTTCCGCCCCCGGCGTTTAGCCACATACAGGGCGATATCCGCTTGCTGCAGATAATCCTGGGGTTTACTGCCACGGCCATCGATCAGGCTGATGCCGATACTGCAACTTACTTTGAGCACCTGACCACCAAAGATAAATTGCTCTGACGCCATCATCTCGCACAGACCACCAGCAATTTCCCGAGCCTGATCCAGTTCGGTATTGCTGAGCAGCACCGCAAACTCATCCCCACCAATACGGCACAGGCGGTCTGAATCACGCAACATCCGATGCAACCTTTCGGATGCTTCTTTCAGCACAAAGTCACCACGATGATGACCCAGGGTATCGTTGATCGCTTTGAAATGGTCCAGATTGATATAGAGCAGCGCGTGATTGATTTTACTGCGACGGGCCAGCGCTGCTACCTGCATCAGCTCGGTATCAAAATAGTGGCGGTTATAGAGTCCGGTCAGAGAGTCATGAATGGCCAGATGTTCCAGTCGCTGTTCGGCACGTTTGCGGGCGGAGATATCATCAATGGCAACTGTGATTGCCATCTGGCTACTGCCGCGACGAATAGTATTCAGTCGCGCCTCGACCCAGCTACCGTGGTTAAAGCGGTCGCGCAGTTTAAATTCAATATGCAGGCTGAATCCCTGCCCACTGCGTAAATTTTTCAGAGCCCGTTTGATGACATTGACTGAACTGTTGGAGTCCGGGTAGACAAAATCGAGCAACTCTTTTCCCAGCGATTGCTGGAAACTCATGCCGGTCAGCTGACTCCAGGTTTCATTGGCAAATACCACACAACCATGACTGTCGAGTTCCAGCACCGCTGTGGCCAGATTATCCAGAATTACCCGGTGCTCCCGGGCCTGGGATGCCAGTGCATGCTCGTTGCGCTGTACGGTCAGAATCGCATCGGCAAACTGTTCGTTACTGATGATAAAGTCTTTACGACGGGCGGCTATTTCACACACCCGGCGCAACTGTTCGGTAGAGAAAGGCTTACTGATAAAGTCAGCCGCCCCTTTCATCATCATCTCTTCAGCCAGCTCCATTGAGCCGTGTGCTGTCATTAAAACAACGGTCTGGTCCGGTTTTTCGAGCAGCATCTGCTGCATGATCTCCGGGCCTGAGATACCCGGCAGCATCACATCCAGCAATACCAGGTCATAATCACCACGCCGCCACTCCCTCAGACCGGCATCGCCATCCGCCAGCAGTTCCACATCAAAACGTGAACGTAATACTCGGGAGATCAGTGCGGCGGTTTGTGCAGCATCCTCGATCACCAGTAACCGGGGTTTGCGGCTGATCTGTTCGCGATGTTTAGCGGCGGTAATTTTCTCTGCCAGCGACTGATGGTCACTGAAAGGAAGCAGGTAATCGATGTCAAACTCACGTGCCGTCGTTTCGGCAATGCGTTTACACCAGATGGAGGTCACAATGATAAACGGAATATCTTCGGGGCAGTTAAATACGCCTGAACGCACCATGCGCGCCAACCGCCAGCCATCAAGACCCTGCACTGTAACGTCACTTACAACACAGCTAATATCCTGTTGTTTGAGGCTACGCAATGCGTCGCGTGCGTCTGTGGCTTCTATGACGTCGTAGTCGGTCTTAGTGCGCAAATACCTTGTAAGCACTTCGCGTTGCGCACTATCGCCGTTAACCAGCAGGAGCTTCTCTTGGCGATACATCCTAATCATCCAGAACTGTTCGGCCCGGGCAACTTCCCTGCAGGCTCGTTATTATATTGGTCTAATGCCCATTGAATCGCACAATAACGCCACTATGCGTTAGCATCAAGTTGCATTTTATCTAATATAGGAAACCGATTCCATGTTGCACAATTACAGTGAAGCCTGCGAACGTAATCAGCAACCCATTCTGGATGTGCTGCAGCATTATCTCCAGCCAAGTCATCGGGTGCTTGAAATCGGCAGCGGCTCGGGACAACACGCCCTGTTCTGTGTTGAACAATTGCAACATAATCACTGGCAACCTTCTGAACTACCCGGCAACCTGGCAGCACTGCAGCACAACCTGTCACTGTTTAATCTGTCCGGCATCCGCAGCCCTATCCCGCTGGATGTTAGTATGCCACCCCGATTCAGCCACGCCTACGATCTGCTCTTTACGGCGAACACGCTGCATATTATGAGCTGGTCCTCTGTACAGGATTTAATCAGGCTGGCAGGAGAGATTATCGCACCGGAAGGATTTATGGTTGTATACGGACCTTTCCGGTACCAGAATGCATATACCAGTCCCAGCAACGCCGCCTTTGACCAGTGGTTAAAACAGCGAGACCCCCAAAGCGGGATCCGTGATTTTGAAGCACTGGAATCGCTGGCAAACGATGCCAACCATTTTTTGCTGAAAGACTGGACGATGCCTGCCAACAATCAGTGTCTGGTCTGGCAAAAACAGGGCTAACCAACCCCGGTCCCCTGCTGATCTGGAGATCCATGCATGCGTTACACCACTGACCATCTGGAAGAGTTAAATGTATTGAGTCTGTTCACTCTGGAAACCACTCAGGAAGGTATCAAGGTCCATTCTAATGCACGACCGGAAGTGATTGCTGCCACTCAGCGTCTGTTCGATAAAGGCCTGATCACTCAAGCTGATGGCGGCTACCTGACGCCGTTGGGGCATGATGCTGCAGAGCACAGTCAGGTGTTGCTGACCATTCTCTGCAGCGAAAGCAGAGTTACACTTTAATTCTCATGCATGCCTGTTCGCTTAGCCTTCAGCCATGTCTGAATTGAGTGCACGGTACTGCTGATCCAACAATAACAGCCCCGCTTCGGTAATGCGTGACAACGCCACTTCGGGGCTGTTCAGATAACGCAGAGTATGTTCTGCCAGCGCCATTAACTGCGGCTGCCGTGTTACGGTGAACAGGTCCAGCAGCAGTTGCGCTGCCGCGATATTTTCATCCAGCTGCGGAAGCGGTTTTAGCGGTGTACCATTATCAGCCGCGCTGACTAATCCTGCTCTGGGATGCTTCAGGTAACGATCAATAAAACCAGCAGTGGCAACAGCACGCTGCAGAGCCTGCTGGTCATTGGTGATCTGATAATAGGTCAGCAGTGCACGTGCCATCACCAGATTATCCATCAGGTAGGGTCCAGCGGTATCAACACGGTCATGCCGAAAACCGGCCTGTCCCAGACGACGTTCCGTAAATACCCAGACCATCGCCTGCTCAGCCCGCTGCAACAAGGCGGGCGATTGTGTCACCTGATAGAGTTGTAGCAAGGCATCAATAGCGTACCCTGTCGCAGAGGCATAAACTTGCGGCGCAATTCTGGGCAGCCCTTTCTCTAACCGGGCTTTGCGGTCCAGAGCATAATAAGCGTGAGCTTTTTTACCCGGTTCCAGATCCGCATCCTGTGAATTATAAAAGCCGCCACCGGGAGCCGACATAAACTCCAGCAGATAGGACACAATAGACTCGGCCGCTTTCAGATAGCGCGGCTCTTTAAACTGCCGGTATGCCTGCAGGTAGAGATCAACATAACGGGACTGGACGCGCATGATTTTTTCGTAATGGGGATGCTGCCAGTCACCATGGGTGGAATACTGATAGGCCCCGCCAAACACCGGGTCAATCAGATTAAGCGCCCCATCAAGGGTAAGTCTGGCCCGCTGCTCGGCCTGAGTATCGCCCTGCGCTGCCAGTTTTAGATCCCATACCATCGAATCGCGCTCGATAAACTTCTGGCCTATGTCCAGACCGCCGCGCTGGTAATCAAACCGCTTGGCATGACGCTCTTCCAGCCGGGTTTTAATTTCAGGATCAAGCAGCGGGTCCTCATTAATGTTTTCAGGGTAAGCCAGATGACTGCCCTGAGGTGAAGGGTCATCAATAATGCCCTGCAATATAACCCGCATCTCCTCGGGTGATATGTAGCCGGCACGTTTCAGTAATTCCGTACCGTCAGGCGCATAGATAATCGTCGCAGGCCACCCCCAGTCGCGATATCGTTCAGCCAGATCCGGACGGGCATCATGGTCTGCTTTCATCACAATGAAGTGCTCGCGCAGTAAAGCGATGACAGCTGGATCCTCGTATGTCGATGCTTCCATAACATGACACCAGTGACACCACACCGCCAACAGATCCAGCAACATGAATTTGTCCTGCTGCCGAGCCTGTTCGAAGCTGGTTTTATCATGCTCGCGCCAGGTCAATGCCGGGTCGTCTGCTGCAGCAACCTGAGTGCTGATCATGACCAGCCCGCAGAAGAGGCTGATCGCAAGGTGCTTCCTTATAGACAGGTTCATTCTTTTCACATCTCCATTGATTTACTCTGTCTACGCAGTAAAGGGACTAATGGATGCGAAAACGCTGAACCTAAAAAAGGGCCATCCGGCCCTTTCAGAAAAATGCGTTATGCATTCTCAACGATGTTCACGCACGAATTGCGCTAAAACATGATTTAATTCAGCAGCATGAAAGCGGTCACCCCGCCGGTCTGCACATTTCAGATCGTCCAGTATCATGCTCCTGATAATCTGCTCCTCATGACGCTCCAGCAGCTCATGGCCCACCGCCATCGCAATCATGTTATCCACATGTTCATGCTCAGCAATGGCTGCCACCTCCCCTGCGGTGAGGTCGCTCAGATCCAGACACTCTCTGTAAGTCAACATAACCCATACCTCCCTCAACCGTTTGCCTTTCACTCTTATTTACAGTGTAGAAGGTCAAACGCGGCAATCTGGCTGCGCAAGCCTTACTGACAGGCAGAACTGAGCAACAGATGATTCAGATCAATCCGCCTGAAACGGACGCATTTAAGGGCCTGTTACTTGCAAGCAGAACCTGCTGCTTTATCATGCCGCTTCAATCAGAAAAAAGGATCTAGGGATGACACCTGAAGCTTTGACCGATGCGTTGAGAAGTGGCGCGTCACTCGACTTTGAAGACACCATCAATGTGATTACGGAACATTTTGACTACACCGCTACCGATTTTAAAAACGGGGATGTGGAAAATGCCGCCGGCCAAAACGAAGGCAGCTGCAAAATCTTTGCCTTTGCCCAGTTGATGGGTCTGGATGAAGAAACCACCCTGAAATGTTTTGGCCGCTTCTATCAGGATGTACTCAACACACCTGAAGGCAGCGACCATGGCAATATTCGTAATTTCATGCAAAACGGCTGGAGCGGCATCCAGTTCAGCGGCACCGCCCTCACCCGAAAAGCCTGAGTGGATCAGGCCAGACGATCATCTGCCACATGGTAGCGGGGGTCTTCGATCACGTTGACCTCCACCAATGAACCTGCCCGTTCCAGCAGCGCCAGACACTCAGGACTCAGGTGGCGAATCTTCAGCTCCTTGCCAGCCTTGTCATAACGCACAGCCAGGGCATCAATCGCTTCAAGCCCGGAGTGGTCCATAACCCGACAGTTGGCAAAGTCCACAATCACTTCCGGCGGATCATAACGCGGGTTAAAACGATCGCGAAACGCCTGCACAGAACCAAAAAACAGCGGCCCGTTAGGCAGATAAATTTTGGTATCGAATTCATCTCGAATTTCAAAGTGCATGGAACGGGCATGTTTCCATGCAAACACCAGTGCAGAGATAATTACCCCGACTATCACCGCAATCGCCAGATCGGTCAGCACGGTCACCACCGCCACACTGATCCCGACAATGGTATCGGACAATGGAATCTTGCCCAGCAATCGGAAACTGGCCCATTCAAAAGTACCAATCACCACAATAAACATCACACCCACCAGGGCCGCTACCGGGATCTGCTCGATCAGGCTGGAGCCGACCAGAATAAACGCCAGCAGGAACAGGGCCGCAGAGATGCCTGAAGTACGGCCACGGCCACCGGAGTTGATATTGATCATGCTCTGACCAATCATCGCGCAGCCACCCATACCACCAAAAAAGCCTGTCACCACATTAGCCGTGCCCTGACCAATACACTCTTTGTTACCCCGGCCACGGGTTTCGGTCATCTCGTCAATCAGGGTCAGTGTCAGCAGGGATTCAATCAGACCAATCGCCGCCAGAATAAGGGCGTAAGGCACAATAATACGCAGCGTCTCAAGCGAGAAAGGCACTTCAGGCAGGGCAAACACCGGCAGTCCGCCAGCGATTGTCGCCGCCGGATTACCGGTCATATCGGCCAGTACATCCTGTACGGTGCGAGCATCCAGATCCAGTCCGATCACCAGCAGGCTGACGGTGAGAATCGCCGCCAGAGAAGAAGGAATGAGGCGTGTAATCTTAGGTAAAAAATGAATAATGGCCATGGTCAGGGCAATCAGACCCAGCATCATCCAGAGATCAGCACCCTGCAGCCACTGCATCACACCCATTTCATCGCTGTACTGGAACTGCTTCAGCTGGGCGAGAAAAATAACAATCGCCAGGCCATTCACAAAGCCAAGCATCACCGGATGGGGCACCAGCCGGATAAATTTCCCCAACCTGAAAGCCCCCGCCAGAATCTGGAATACCCCCATCAGCACTACGGTTGCGAACAGGTACTGAACCCCATGCTGCGCCACCAGACTGACCATCACCACCGCCAGTGCACCGGTAGCACCAGAAATCATACCGGGACGACCGCCGATCGCCGCCGTGATCAACCCCACCATAAAGGCAGCGTACAATCCCACCAGTGGTTCCACACCCGCCACAAACGCAAACGCAACGGCTTCAGGCACCAGCGCCAGCGCAACGGTCAAGCCTGAAAGCAGATCGTTCTTCAAATTTTGCGGTCGCGTTAAAAGATTCTGAAACATGGACAGGATTCCGGTTATCTAGGGGGATTTGAACGGCTTCTTCAAAACGAAAAGCCGACTATTATACCAGATAAAACCGTGTATTACAGAATAGCGGGGCGAATCGCGCATAGCAGCTTACGCCTTAATTCCTGCTGGTGTGCAAACGCAATATTACTGGCTAACTGAAATAGAGGATCAGGCAACTTAACCTGTTCAACTGAACATAACCCGGAAAGATTCTGCCAAGCAGGCGGCAGTCGTGAGGGGTGTGCTGCACAACCCCCCTCGGGATCCGCTACCAGATACTTCACGCGCCCTATGCCCGTCAGCAAAATCCGACTGAAGCACATCGGGCAGGGTTCGAGCAGGGTCAACAGTGTCAACTGTTCAGGAGTGACGGTTGTTGGCTGCGCGGCCTGATATTGATCCAGCAGACGCATTTCAGCATGGGCCGCTGGCGTAAAGCCCTGACTGAAAACACGATTCTCCGCCTCAAACAGGCACTCACCCTCTGCATCCAGCAACAGGGCAGAAACACCATAATTACCGGCCTGCAGTGTCAACAGTGCACGTTCACAACAACGCAAGGCCTGCTGCATCTGCAGGTTTGCGTCACTGAACTGAATCCGGCACAGCGCCAGTTGCTGCTCCAGTGTCAGGGGAGACGCGTCATCACTCATCACATAACCACGCTCAGAAATGCCACTTGATTAACAGTGACGGGTTACGTTCATCAATGCCATGGACACCAAACTTATTGTTCCAATGGGCATACTCAAGTCCCAGATACAAACGCTCACCCCACCCTTTACTGACAGGTACCTGCCACTTTAGCTGAGAAGTGAAATTCATCTCAGCCGCATGCATTCCACTGGCCGAGGACCAGTCCAGAAAACCATCATACAAAAATGACTGTCCGGCAATCGAAAATGGATAGGCCCAGGTCAGCGTCATCTGCTCATCATTATCCCAGCGCGCATTTTCGACCTTATACAGGTTGATATTGGCATAGATAAAACCAGGCAGGTTAAAACCGATACCCACCCCATACAGCAGGTTGTTAAAACGTTTACCCAGAGCACGACCCGATTCCACCATGCCAGCCAGATACACCGCATTGACAAAGCCTGATGCTTCACCTGTTGCCGCATACAACTTGTAACGTGGGGCCCACTCTCCGTAGGTTTCATAACTGCCGTCAGCTGATTTAAGCCGGTCAACAAACAGAAACCAGTCTCCCCAGCCAAAGACAGAGGCCTGTTCAAACGTCACGACTTCACGCTGATCATCGCCCAGCTGATAGTGACTGCCGTTCAGATAGGTCAGGCTTGAAGTGGAAAATAACCGTTCTGCTTGCGCCACAGACGGTAAGAGGATCAGGCAACACAACAACACGCGAGACAGCATGCGCTCTACCTTTAAAAGAATTGATAAGTGGCGGCGTTCACTCTGAAATTGAAGTAACGCCGGGCCAGAGGCTGAGCTGCTCTACTTTGGTCTGCTCAGGATGCAGCAGCTTGAACCCTACTCCAAGCAAGCGCACCGGTTTCTGCCCCCGCGAATAGGCCTCGAGCAACAACGCCTCATACAGTGACTGTGTCGGCAGGCTGATCTGATGCTCCACGGTGGTTTGACTGAAATCGGCAAATTTAACCTTTACAACGATAGCGCTGATGCCACGATTCTCCAGATGTTTCTGACTCCGCAGGTACAGCCGCTCAATCAACAGCGGGAGTTGTTCCAGACAGGCAGCGTAATCTGGCAGGTCATGGGCAAAGGTATGTTCAACGCTGACGGATTTGCGGATCCGTGTCAGGCCCACCGGGCGCTCATCAATACCCCGCGCCAGTTCATACAGCCGCTGCCCAAATTTGCCAAACCGGTCAATAAGATCATCCTGCGCCTGCTGTCTCAGCTCCAGGCCATTGGTAATACCCCATTGCGCCAGTTTCTGAGCGGTTTTCTCACCCACACCCGGCAGTTTTCCAACCGGCAAGTCTGACAGAAAATCCACCACCTGACCGGGTTTGATCACAAACAGACCATCAGGTTTACGCCAGTCACTGGCGATTTTGGCCAGAAACCGGTTGGGCGCGACACCGGCCGAAACCGTGATCCCCAGTTGCTGCTTTACGGTCTCTCTGATGGCGTTTGCAATACGGGTGGCACTGCCCTGCATCAGGCGTGATCCGGTCACATCCAGATAGGCTTCATCAATCGAGATCGGCTCTACTGCGGCGGAAAACTGTTGCAGTATTGTCATCACCTGAGATGAGACCTGGCGGTATTTTTCCATATTGCCAGGCAGAAGCGTCAATTGCGGACAACGTCTCAGGGCTTCAGCTGTGGCCATCGCCGAACGCACACCATACTGACGGGCAGGATAGTTGCATGTGGAAATTACCCCGCGGCGATCTACACTTCCACCTATAGCCAACGGAATTTCTGACAAAGCCGGATTGTCCCGCATCTCAACAGCGGCAAAAAAACAATCACAGTCGATATGAATGATTTTGCGTTGGGTCAACATAATTAATACTGTAAATATATACAGCATTATAAAACAGAATAAAAACAACACAAGACACATTCAGTGCCCTTTCAGGTCGGCTGAATGGCTGGAGACAGGCTATGAAAGAAGGCGAAGAGTGGGACGGTCAGAACCGACGTCACGGGCACGAAAGACGAACGCATCACGACCGTCGGGAAGAGGTCCGTTTTGAACCGGGCAAACCTGACCGCCGCAAAAATCACGGCCGTCGGCGCGAAGATAAAGATATCTGGTTCCATCGCGAAGATTAACGCCGCCTGATAAACACCAAACGCAGTCTCAGTCATGCTAGCTGACTGAGTCTGTCATCATTCAGTCACCAAATTATCAATTTACTGTCACGGCACTGGCATAGAGTGCCTGACATGAATACAGAGAATCTATACCCCGTCCCCGTTACACCGGTCATCAACGTCGAAAAAGCGTTGCTGGCAAAATATCCTGCATTTGAACAGAAACCACCTTTGATGCAACGCTCTGCGCTCTACTTGCTGCGCAAGCTGGTGCGTGAGCAGGAGATCAATGGTTTTCTGAATGAACATCAGGACCTGAAGGGTTTTGAATTTGTTGATAAAGTGCTGGAGCACTTCAATTTCAGTTATAACCTGAGTCACACCGACCGGGCCAATATCCCCTCTTCCGGCCGCGTGGTGATTATTGCCAATCACCCCCTGGGTGCACTGGACGGACTGGCCTTATTGAAAATGGTTGGCGAGATCCGCAGGGATGTAAAAATCATCGCCAATGATCTGCTGATGAGCCTTGCACCGCTGAAAAGCCTGCTTTTACCGGTGGACAACATCGGCAAGAGCACACGCAAAGCTGATATCAACCGCATTGTCGATAGTCTGCATCAGGAAGAGGCGGTGATTGTTTTCCCCGCCGGAGAGGTATCTCGCGCCGGTCTGACCGGAATTCGCGACGGCAGCTGGCACAGTGGTTTCCTGTTATTTGCCCGTAAAGCCAACGCCCCGATTCTGCCGGTGTATGTCGGAGGCAAAAACTCCTCACTGTTTTACGGCATATCCAGCCTAAACCGTCAGCTTTCCACCCTGCTGTTGGCACGGGAGATGTTCCAGAAGCATGATCAGTCACTGAAAATGCGTGTGGGTGAAGCCATACCGTTCAGTCAGATTGACGCCGTTCCTGTCTCTTCCAGAGAGAAAGCCAAACTGCTGAAGCGGCATCTGTATCGGATCGCCAAGGGCAAAAAACCGCTGTTCATCACGGAAAAAACCATCGCTCACCCTCAGAGTCGGCAGATTCTGAAACAGGAACTGCGACAGGCACAGCGTCTGGGTGAAACCGCCGATGGTAAAAAAATCTACCTGTTTGACTACAAACCGGATTCAGCGGTAATGCAGGAGATTGGCCGATTGCGGGAAATTTCTTTCCGTCAGGTGGGCGAAGGCACAGGTCAAAAGCGGGATCTGGACCGTTATGACAGTTATTACCGCCATCTCATTTTATGGGATGAGGAAGAGCTGGAAATTGCCGGCGCCTATCGACTGGCTGAAACAGCCCGTTTGATTGCGGACCCTGCCACACCGATCTACAGCAGCTCCCTGTTTCGTTACAGTGAAGCCATGCAGCCTTATTTTGCTCAGGGCATTGAACTGGGCCGCAGTTTTGTCCAACCCAAATACTGGGGCAAACGCAGTCTGGATTACCTCTGGTATGGCATTGGCGCATACCTGAAGCAGCACCCTGAGGTCCGGTACATGTTTGGCCCGGTCAGTCTGAGCAACAGTTACCCCAAAATTGCCCGGGATCTGTTGGTGTGGTTCTACCGCCACTACTTTGGTGATACCGAAGGGCTGGCCCGTTCCAACACCCCCTATCAGCTGGATACGGACACTGAGGAGCAATTCAGCAACCTGTTCAGCGGGAACGATTACAAAGCGGATTTCCGCTACCTTAAAGAACAGCTGGACTATCTGGGGGTCAGTGTGCCAACCCTCTACAAACAATACAGTGAAGTATGTCAGGAGGGCGGTGTACGCTTTCTGGACTTTGGCATTGATGCCGACTTCGGTTATTGCGTTGACGGCCTGGTGATGGTGGACATGCACTACCTCAAAGACAACAAACGTGCCCGTTATCTGGGTAACTCAACTGATTAACGCGAAACACGCAACAGCCTGAACTTTGCCCCAGACAAAAACACTATACTGATAACAGTTCTGTTTTTGGGGCAAAGCATGGGCCGACTTCCCACCACTACACACCGTTCTAACCGGCAGGAGATCGATCAATTTATCGATGAACTGCGACAAACACCGGCACTGGTCACTGGCAACAGCGGTCGCCTGCTGTTTGCACTGGATGCAACCGCCAGCCGACAACCCACCTGGGATCAAGCCAGCCACCTGCAAAGCGAAATGTTCTCAACCGCGTCAACGGTAGGCAATCTGCAGATTCAACTCTGCTACTTCAGAGGCTATCGGGAATTTCAGCACAGCCGCTGGCTGAACGATAGCCGCCAGCTGTTGCAGCAGATGAATCAGGTCCGCTGCGCCGCCGGTCACACCCAGATCGCCCGGGTAATGCAGCATGCGATCCATGAAACCCGGCAAAAGCCAGTTCAGGCTGTGGTGTTTATCGGTGATAGTATGGAAGAGACACTGGACCACCTCTGCCAACTGGCGGGTCAATTAGGCCTGCTCAACACACCGGTATTCCTGTTTCAGGAAGGCACTGATCCGGTGACTTATCATGCAATGCAACAGATAGCCCGTCTTTCCGGCGGCGCGCATCTGCAGTTTGATCAGCGCAGTGCCGATCAGCTCAAAGCATTACTCAACGCGGTTGCGATCTACGCTACGGGTGGTAAAAAGGCACTTGAACACTACGCCCAAAATCACGAAAAATCCGTATTACGTCTGACACAACAACTCAAATAAGGAAGCCCGTTTGAACCCGATCAGTCTGTTGCTTATAGCCGGTATTTGCGCCCTGGTGGTGTTCTGGATACGTTCACTGCCAGCCAACAAACGGGGGGGAGCCGTTATCATGCTGGTGCTGGTGCTGATCTCACTGGCACTGTTGCTGCTCGCCATCACCGGAAGACTGCATTGGATTGGGGCTATCTTCGCTGCGATGCTCCCCTTTGCCCGGCAGATTTTCCCCTGGCTGGTACGGTTGTTTCCGTTTTTAAAACTGCTGTATCGCCGTCGAAACCAACAGCGCACATCGGCCGGCAATGTATCTGAGGTGCAAACCCGGATTCTGAAGATGCAACTCGACCATGATGCCGGGGTGATGTATGGCCAGATTTTACAGGGTCCGATGGCAGGTCGTGAGCTGGGCACCCTGACTGAGCAGGAGTTTATTGAACTGCTGCAATATTGCAGACAACAGGATGAAGAATCCGCACGGCTGCTTGAGGCCTACCTGAATAAACGTTTTGGCGATCGCTGGCAGGCGGATGACCCGGGCCACTCTGATTCGAATGCCAGCCCTCAAAGCGGCCATATGACGCGCCAGGAAGCTTATCAGATTCTGGGGATCACCCCGGGCTGCAGCAAAGAGGAGATCGTCGCTGCGCATCGACGCCTGATGCAGAAATATCACCCGGATCGGGGTGGCAGTGATTATCTTGCGGCAAAAATTAATCAGGCAAAGGACTGTTTACTGAACCCCTAGATTCCACAGCTGCTCAGGGTCTGGCGCTACCAACGGGAGCCGTAACAGGTTTTCACCATAACTGGAGCTGTAGCCTTCCAGTGCCAGCCGGCCCTGAGCGTCGCGCACAAACAGCATCAATTCAGTATCCGGTCGGCCATTGGTTTGCTGTACCTCAACCAGCAATTTTCCGGTTTTTAATAAAGACCACTGACCCTGCTGAAACAGCAGCGATCGCTGTTGAGTATCGGTCTGTTTCAGTTCCATGCGCCCTGAGCCGAGCAATGAAAGCTCAATCCTGCGCCCGGGACCCTGCCCCATTCTCAAGTCTGCCGCATAAACACCGGGCAGAGTGCGCTGCTCCAGATTACCGGAGCGGGCACAGCCGGAGAGCGTACGCTTACCCAGCTTCAATTTGGCGCTGAACTCATACTCCCCACCGTAAGGATCGCTGCAAGCCGTTTGAGAGAGAGTCAGCTCCATCTGAATCTTTTCGCCATTGCGCTGCTTAAGGTCACTGCGCCATTGCAGATCATCCGGTCTGGCGCCGGAAGCCATAGCAAATGTCATACGACTGACCCGGGCATAATCCTGAACCACTATGGTGTCAGCCAGCACATCAGCCACCCATTCACGGCCATTTGCGGCGCGGTAATTGATCTCATTCAGGGAAAAACGACAGGTTGCCTCACCACCACCCAGCAGATGCACCTGCTGCACTTGCCAGTGTTTCAAGTCCTCGCCGGGGGCAAGGGAAAATTCACCATATACAGTGGGGGCCAGCTGTTCACTAAAACGTCGCGACAAACGTTCTGTTGGGTCTGACAAGATCCATTCGTAGTGGGCGAAACAGGGACGGAAGCGCCATTGGCCATCACCGACCGCGCTCACCAGGCCGCGCTGAAACAGACCGGGACTTGCCGGGCGCACTATTTGTGGCGGAGTTTCATGTGAAGTCAGTGGAACCTGACAACCCGACACCACTGCCAGCACCAGAGCCACTATGACAGTGTTTCGAACAGAGTATGACACCTACGACGTCCTGTAATCAGATGCGTTAGCCTGTGGATGATAGGCCGCCAGAGCACACTTAAACAACTTAGAAGCCAAGATTTACACTGCCAAAATCTGACCATCAAGCGATGTATCCAAACAGAGACAGTTTAACTGTCTGTTTTAAAAACAAATCTCTTAAACCCATTCAGGAGTGTCGCTATTTGACAACACAATTTCTATTCACAACCCGCCCTCGCTGGAAAACAGCCTGAAGCAACACCTATAAAAACATAATAAACATCTGTTTTTATTAACAAAAAATAAGGTGGCACAACTCTTGTTATGGAGTAATCAAAGTATCTATCTGCGCTCTATTACACTGCAAGGAGACTGTGCCCCATGAAAGTATCTGCTCTGTTACTGGCTTCATTGCTATCAATTACCAGCTTAACGATTCAGGCAGAAGAGGTCACACAAGGCCAACATCAGGCGGCTGAAAAAACCGATAAAGCCGCACCAAAACTGGAAACCTATGAAGAGATTTTTGCCAAGCTGGATATCGACGGCGATCAGAAAATCAGTATGAAAGAAGCAGAAGTGTCTCCAGCGCTGACCAAAGGATTTTCGGCCATTGACACCAATAAAGATGGTTTTCTGACAAAACAAGAATTTGCCAACCTGTGGGCTCGCGCAGCAAAAAAGCGTGACCGACTGGCCATGGCAAATAACGCTTCTCTGTGAGGGAGAGCATATGCTACCCAGGGTATCGACCTCCCGACGACTGCTTCCGAGACAGCTGCAGCCCGTCACCCTCCCCGATACTCCGGGAGCAGGTTGAATCAGGCACCGTCCGTTCTCCAAGTTAGCCCATTAGCCTGATTCAACTGGCCGGTTCAGCAAGTGAATCGGCCTTTTTCTTTAACCGGGGGCAGAACTGTCCGGTACAATCTGTAAAAGATGATAGATAATAGATTGATATTGTTGTGATCTCTTTTTTGCCCATGTCAAAACAACCCGGCCATTTCTGGCGTCTCAGCTCTCTGAAGCAGCTGGTCATTCTGGCCTTTCTCGCTGTGGTTGCGCCTTTCGGTATTTTGATTTACTACGCCACCGATCAACTGGTTGATCAGTCGAGTCAGGGCCGTGTATTGGCTCAACAGTCGCTGGAAGTCACCCGTCGGGGACAACAACTCCGACTACTGGCTGAAGCGATTACCCGTGCATCGAAACAGTTTGAAATCCTGCAGCGCGAGGATATTCGCCAGCGCCTGCTGCAGCTGGTAGATGAGTACGAATCACAATTTTATCTGCATGCCCCCCTAAGTGATCAGGCACAGGAGAACGCGCTGATCACTGAGGTGCTCAACCATTATCGTCAGCAGACGACCCCCGCACCCGCCGACCTGCAGCAACTAACACTAGTGATGAACAAGGCAGTCGATCAATACCTGGATACCACACTGCAAAACCTGAATCAGTTTGCTCAGGACACACAGATCAGGCTTGAGGTCGTCACGTTGTTGCTGCTGGCACTCTCAGCAATTTTGATGGCGTTTTTCAGCTACACCATTATCCAGCCGGTAAAGCGGATTGCCCGACGGATACGTGCGATGGGCACGGGAGAATCCTATGAGGTTAAATCCGTTGGCGGGCCACAGGAGCTGGTATCTCTGGAGCAACAGCTCAACTGGTTGGGTGAACAGCTGTCAGCCGCCGATGAAGAAAAACAGCGTTTTCTGCGACACATGTCCCATGAACTGAAAACCCCGCTGACCACCCTGCGTGAAGGCTCTGATCTGCTGGCCGAGCAGGTCACAGGTTCCCTGAATGAGAACCAGCTGGAGATAGCCGCATTGCTACAGAGCAATGCCCGACAGCTGCAACAGCTGATTGAGCAACTGCTGGATTACAATCGCCTCTCCCAACTAGAACCAGTCAAACCGCGACCTGTTTCTATACGGACGTTGTTACAGCAGGCATGCGAACCTCATCGTCTGCTGCTTGAGCAGAAACAGGTCAGCCTGCATCTGCCCCGACATGATCTGACCTGGCATACCGATTCCGATATGTTACAACGCATTCTCACCAACCTGGTCAGCAATGCGGCACAATACGGTGCCAGAGAGGGAGAGTTGCGACTCAACATGTTTGTTGAGAATCAACAGCTTTTTATCGACATTCAGAACAGCGGTCCTATTATCCCAGAAGAGGATATTCCGCATCTGTTTGAACCTTTTTATCAGGGCAAGAACCGCAGACAGGGGCCGGTACGTGGCTCCGGAATTGGCCTGAGCATTGTAAAAGACGCGGCACGGGTGCTGGGCGGCACAGTCACGCTGCAACATAATCAAGACAACACCGTGTGTTTTCGGGTCTGTCTTTCTCAAATGGAATCCATCTGATGCCTATACGCTGCGGACACTCTCTGCTTCTCTTTTTACCCCTGCTGCTGTCGGGCTGCCAGTTACAGAATCTGGTGCCGGATATGGAAACCGGGCGTACCTGCCATATGAGTCGGTCTTCTCTGGCGCAGGTTCAACAGACGGAGTTCAGCCTGTTCCATCAACCTGAGCTGAAACAGAAACTCTTTAAACAAGCCAAAGCAGACGGGGATATCGCCCTGCAGGCTCTGCTGCTGTCACAACCCGATGCGACGCTGGAACAGTTACAACAGGCCAACCGGCTCTACGGACGTCTTGTTCTCTACCCCAGCGCCGTCTGCCCCGGTGACACCTATCTGAATCTGCGCCACCGCATGGCTGAAAGCATGTTCACCCTGCGCCAGGAACAGTCAACACTGCGCCAGCAGCACCAGGAGATGCAGGCCAAGATCAATGCACTGACCGAGCTTGAAAATGAATTAACACGCGAGCGGGAGTCCAATCCATGAGTGCCCATATCCTTCTGGTGGACGATGATCCGGCCCTGCTGAAACTGCTCAAAGTCAGGCTCGATTCTGAAGGTTACCGGGTCACCTGCGCCGAGAGCGGGGAAGAAGCACTCCAAAAACTGGATGAATCGGTGCAACTGGTGCTGACCGATCTGCGCATGGAAGGCATGGACGGTCTAACGCTGTTTCACCATATCCAGAAACGGATGCCACAGTTACCGGTGGTTATCCTGACCGCGCACGGCTCCATTCCGGAAGCGGTCAGTGCGACGCAACAGGGTGTGTTTGGTTTTCTGACCAAACCGATCAACCGCGATCAGCTGCTCGATACCCTCACCTCGGCTCTGGCGGAAACACCCGTCAATCAGGGTGACTGGCGGGCCGACATCATCACCCGCAGTCCGCTGATGGAACAGGTGCTTCAGGAAGCAGAACAGGTCGCCAGTGCGGATGTCAGCATCTTGATCACCGGCGCCAGCGGCAGTGGTAAAGAGATGCTGGCCAAAGCGATACACAAAGCCAGCCCGCGACGTAAAAAGCCCTTTGTCGCTATCAACTGCGGCGCACTGCCGGAACAGTTACTGGAGTCAGAACTGTTCGGCCACTGCAAAGGCGCGTTTACCGGCGCCATCAGCAGTCATGAGGGCCTGTTCCGCGCCGCCAATGGCGGCACTCTGTTTCTGGATGAGATCGGTGATATGCCGATGCCGCTGCAGGTAAAACTGTTACGCGTTTTACAAGAGCGTCAGATCCGACCAGTAGGCAGCACCGAGAGTATTCCGGTTGATGTCCGGGTTCTGTCTGCCACTCACCGTGATCTGGAAGAAGCGATGAGCCAGCAGGAGTTCCGTGAAGACCTGTTCTACCGTCTCAATGTGGTGAATCTGCATCTGCCATCGTTATCAGAACGGGCTGAAGATATCCCACCGCTGGCACGGTTCTTTCTTCACCGCTCCGCGCAACGCCATAACCCAAAGGTAAAAAATATCTCCAGTGGTGCGCTGCAATTATTGGCTCAGGCTGCATGGCCCGGCAATGTTCGCCAACTGGAAAACATCATTGAGAAAGTCACCGCGCTCAGCACCACCCCCGTAATCAGTGACAGTGCTGTATCCAGGGCTCTGGCCAATCAGGATCTGGTGATGCCCGGTTTTAATGAGGCCAGGGCAGAGTTTGAAAAACGTTATCTGAAAAAGGTCCTGCAGATTGCCGAGGGCAACGTCAGTCAGGCCGCCCGGATTGCCGGACGCAACCGCACCGATTTCTATAAACTGCTAAACCGCCACGGCATGGACCCGTCCAGTTTTAAGGAATAGCTCATCCAGGCAGATGAGCATTCCGGATAGGATTTAGCCTCGGCCAATGTCTGCCAGAATCGCTGTGGTCAAGCGCACCAGATCAGCCGCCGCCATCTCAATTTCGAGACCACGGCGACCGGCGCTCATAAAGATGGTCGCAAACTGAGTGGCGCTGTTATCCAGCACCAGTGGCAAACGTTTTTTCTGCCCCAACGGACTGATGCCGCCTACCACATAGCCCGTGGCACGCTCCGCATCCTGCGGATTGGCCATCGCCACTTTTTTTACCTTCAGGGCGGCAGCCATGGCTTTAAGATCCAGTTTGCCAATCACCGGCACCACGGCAACCGCCAGTTGTTTGTTGTCGCCGTTGCAGGCGACCAGCAGGGTTTTAAACACCTGCGCCGGGTTCAGACCCAGCGCCTGAGCCGCCTCTTCGCCATAGGACTCAGCCGCAGGGTCATGCCTGTATTCATGCACCCGGTGTTCTAGTTTGGCTTTTTTAGCCGCATTTATCGCGGGTGTCATTCCCGGCGCATCCCCCGACCCGCCATCACATCTGCCAGGTCAATGATGTCGATAATGGTACCGTCACCCTTACTGACGCGGACAACCTTATCCTGAATGCGCATAATTTCATCCGCTACGACATCCGCATCGTGGTGAATCCGGCCCAGCAGATCACGAGGCAGTGGCTCCGCATAACCCCGCAATGAGGGATCCAGCACCTCTCCACGGGCCAGCTTTTTCTGCCAGCCCGGAGGCAGTTCACCGCCCCGCTCCAGTTTTTTCTGCAGCCCTTTTGGCAGCTCTTTCTGTTGACCGTAGGTCTGACCGGTGCCTGAATTGGCATGGTCGTTGTAATAACGCCGAATCTCATCCCGTTCATCATCGTTAAAAACCCGGTATTCCAGACGACCATAACGATCAGATTTATCGCCTTTTTCGTCCTTCTCGTCGCGATCTTCAGAGCGCTCTTTGTATGTTTTTGACTCACTTTTTACCTGTTCATGTTTGGTATTTTTATTACCACCCTTCTGACCGGCATGCTCCGGTTTTTCAGCGTATGCTGGCATCGCAAGCAATGCGGCAGTCAGCATCATGACTAACTTCTTCATGGGATATCCTTATTTTCGGGTTATTTTCGAGCCTTCAAGGGAGAGGTTATACATCAGACCCTTGTTGGAAAAGATAAAACCTATGATGGGATCCTGGATTGTGGAGGTATCGATCGTTCCGCCCACGCCCAGTGTGACCAGGGCAACACTACCATCTACTCCGGCTTCCCAGCCCTGACTATTCTTGAACTGCTGCAGAGCCGCATCAGTCATAAACAGGATCATCTGCGACTTGATCTGAGCCCCCAGCTGCAAACCAATTGAGGCAGAAAAGATCGTATAGTAGCCATCTGTTTTACCACCGATAATCAGCTTACCTTCGCCGTATTCACCGCCAATACCAATACCGGCTTTATACACTTCAGGGAAAATCAGAACCCCTTTTGCCTGCTGAACCAGCGATTTACCTGCCGATGAGTGGCTATAGAATTTATTCAGCGCTTCTGTGGTTTTTGCATCGATCTCGACGGTGGATGCAGCCTGCACCGGATTGAAAAATTGAATCATCAGTACAAACACAGATAGGACGTAACGCATTCTCATTCTGGACTCCTTTTTTTATTCTGATAATAAGTCAGTGTGGCTGAATCTGGCCTGAAATATAAGACTGCTTGACTCAGGGCGAGTGCCTGAGAGGTTTGAGAATTGACTCCAGCCCGTGGATCCGAATTTCCAGCATCAGTGCCAACAGTTCGCCCAGCTCCCCTTTGGGAAAACCTTCTTTGGCAAACCACAGCAAATAGGGCTCAGGCAGATCCATTAACAGACGCCCCTGATAACGCCCAAACGGCATTTTCATGCGGGCCAGTTTCAGTAGTTGTGTTTTATCCATATTCATCCAGCGTAGACAGGCCTAGCAGATCGCCTTTTTTGCAGACTCATCCGCGCTGGACAGCATACAAAAAGGCTCATTATAGTAGCCTGTCTTTAAAACACTATTCACGTCCATGTCATCCGATCTACTGCTTAAAGCACTCCAGCTACTGCAAAAAAACAAACCGGGGCCGGCCACCGCACTGGTCAGGAAACAACTGCACCTGACGCCCAACAATTTTAACGCGCAGCACTTACTGGGCGTCCTGTTGTTACGGCAGCAGCGGCATGCTGAAGCCGTCAGCGCACTTTCGCAGGCAATAAAGCTACCTGCCCCTGAGCAGCAACGCGCCCAGGCATTGAATAACCTGTGCCTTGCCCTGCAGGGATCAGGACGCTTGGTTGAAGCCCGGTCGTTAATTGACCAGGCCATCGCCCTGTGTCCGACAGATCCGGCGTTTTACTGCAACAGGGCCAATCTGCACGCGGCAGTACATGATTACCCACAAATGGAAACTGACTTTGCCAAGGCCCTTAATCTGGATGCCAGCCTCTCTGCTGCAGCACTGGGTCTGGCCATCGCGCAACGCAAACAAAATAAACATAACCAGGCCCTGACAGCACTCAATCTTATTTCCGATGCTGATCAGGATTTTGACTGGTTGAGTGAATGGGCGCTAATACAGGGGGTCTTGACCTCTCCCAGAGCCCTTAGCCACACACTCAAGTCCTTTGCACTGGATTCTGATCAGCTTAGGGATCTGGCGGATTATCTGGCCGAAGAGGGTTACACCGAGCTGGCCACACCCCTCTATCAGTGCTGCCTTGATGGTAATCCGGATGATCTGACAGCTCAGCATATGCTGGCGGCGATACGTGGCGATCAATCTGCACGGGCACCCGCGGACTACATCGAATCACTCTACGACCGCTGTGCGTCTGAGTTTGAACAGCGTTTAGTCGAGACACTGGGCTATGATGCACCCGGCCGGGCAACTGGATGGCTGCAACAGCTGCATCTGATTCCCGCCGATAATGTACTGGATCTGGGCTGCGGCACCGGTCTGATGGGCCACGCCCTGAATCAGGTTGAAGGTTTCACATCTTTGACCGGCGTTGACCTGTCCCGGAACATGCTGGCCCTAGCTGCCGATAAACAGTGTTACAGTCAGCTGTTCCAGGCTGATATTCTGAGCTGGACCCCACCTCACCGTTTCGATCTTATCTGCGCCATGGATCTGCTGATCTATCTGGGTGACCTGCAACCGCTGTTCAACCGGATCAGCGACTGGCTTGAGCCCGGCGGGCATTTTATCTGCACGCTGGAACTGAATTCTGAGCAGACTCCCCGGCTTCAGCCCTCGGGGCGGTTTCAGCACAGCCTTGATTATCTGCGCCAGATAACCGCTGGGGTTGGCCTGACAATATCAGATCAGCAAACCTTTCCGCTGCGCCGTGAGGGCAGTAGCACCCTGATGGGTGCTATGCTGGTGCTGAACAAAGAGGGCTGATATGAGCGATCTAAAACCTTATAAACCGATCGATTGCGCGCACCATGATGGCTACGAGCTGGCCTGTATGCGCCGTGCGATCCATGCTTTCAGATGGCATGAGCAGGACCAGATACTGAGCGAAACCCTCCGCTGTCTAGACCTTGAATACAAAGATGGTGAGGAGTTTCTGCTAGCCGAAAACCGTGCCGGTAAAGCCTATCGCATCCGGCTGGACCAGATAATCTCTTCTCTACCCTATTAAGACCCCGGAATCTTGCATGCCAACAACTCAGCTGGACAGTATTTATATCTACCCCATCAAATCCTGCGCACCGATCAGGCTCTCTACTGCGCAGATTGATGAGTTTGGTTTGCCTTTTGATCGGCGACTGATTCTCAGCGATCCCGAGGGCAATATGCTCACTGCCCGCCAGATTCCGGAGCTACTTCTCTTCAGAGTTTTGTTACGACAGGATGGCGTCGAAATTATCGCGCCGGATGGTGAGCACATCACCCTGCGATATCCCGAATTGATGTACACCTATTTTCAGGTTGAAGTCTGGGGTGATGAAATTAATGCCCAGCACTGCGGTGAAACACTGGATACCTGGTTCAGTGAAAAACTCAAGCGCCCCTGCCGGCTCTTGTTTTTTGGCGAGCAGTCAGAACGGCATACCAGCCGCCGGCCTGACAAATCGGTGGCTTTTGCCGATGGTTACCCGCTGCTGGTGATATCTCAGGCATCTCTTGATGATCTGAACCGGCGCAGTAGCACGCCCCTGAAAATGGCGAATTTTCGGCCTAATCTGGTAATCAAAAATACCTCACCCTTTGCCGAGGACAGCTGGAAACGGATTCGTATTGGTGAAGTGGAGTTTGAAGTAGTCAAACCCTGCTCCCGCTGTGTAATGACCACCTATGATCCACAAACCGCGACCGCCCTCCCCACCGCAGAACCCCTGAAGACGCTGTTAAATTTCCGCCGCGGGCAGGATGGTGAGGTCTATTTCGGCCAGAATCTGGTGGCCCTGAATCAGGGAGCCATTCGTGAAAATGATCCGGTAGAGGTTCTGGAAACTCAGACCCCAGAAGTTTACCCAGATCACGCACCCTATCTCTGGCCAGATCAGATGCGCTTGCGATCAGAAGCCCAGCCAACATGGACACCTGACACCCTGAGTCCTCTGACCTGCACCGCCCGCATCCAGGAAACACCGGATGTAGTCACCTTTCGTTTTACTCCGCCAGCCGAAGTACAGTGTGAATATCAGGCCGGTCAGCATATAACGCTTTCTGTGCCGCTGCCTGTTGTCACTGAACGTTGTTATACCCTTTCATCCTCACCCTCACGCCCTACAGATCTGGCGATTACCGTAAAAAGGGTGAGAGAAAACAGCGTATCAGCCTGGCTCCATGATCATCTCCAGCCAGGCATGCAGTTAATGGCTCGCGGACCGGCAGGGCAGTTTCACGCCCACAGCAGTGGACATGCAAAACGGCTGATGCTCTCGGCTGGCAGTGGTATTACACCACTGTTGTCTATGGTGCGATATCTCACCGATATCCAAAGCGATATCGATATTGTTTTCCTGTATCAGGCACGTACCCGGGCAGATCTGATCTGCATTGATGAACTACGATGGCTGGCTCGCCAGAACCGGAACCTTCAACTGCACTTCTGCCTGACTCAGCCGGACCCGCAGTGGCTGGAACTCAGTGGCCGTCTTGATCGCGACCAGCTTCTGGCTGCGGTGCCTGACCTGATGGAACGTGCAGTCTATTGCTGTGGGCCTCAGGGATTTATGACGCAGGCGAAGGATATCTGCCGCCAGTTAGGGATGGCGGAGCAAAACTGGTTTCAGGAAAGTTTCACCCTGACCACTGCTGATCCCACACAGCCTGATAAACAAGAGGTACAGATCTGTTTTGATGGCAATCACTGTTTTACCGGTGACAATCAGCAGCCCTTGCTGCAGCAAGCTGAATCCCACGGGCTGAAGCTTGCTTATGGTTGCAGGGCGGGTATCTGTGGAAGTTGCAAAGTACGTCTTAAACAGGGCGACGTGGAGCGTTTATCAGAGCTGCCCCTGTCTGACGCGGAAAAATCGGAAGGCATTATTTTGGCCTGCAGCTGTATTCCTCGTTCGGACCTGAACATCGAAATACTCTGACCGTCTCACGCGGGCACAAAAAAACCCGGCGGTGCCGGGTTTTTTTAAGAAAGGATGCTTAGATTAAGCAGCTTTCAGAGTAGGAACTTTCTTGGCTACTTCTTCAGCCATTTCAGTAACTTTCTTGGTAGATTCTTCGAAAGAAGCTACGTAAGCATCTTTAGCTTCAGACAGGCAAGCCAGAGACTTTTCAGTAGCTTCAGTCATTTTAGCTTCTACCAGCTTGTAGAATTTAACCTGCAGATCCAGAGCAGCTTTAGGATCTTTGCACTCGCACAGAGCTTTGAACTGTTCTACGCTAGCGCTGGACAGAGTTTCGAAAGATTCTTTAGACAGTGCAGACAGAGTCTCAGCAGTCTTTTTGTTTACTTCAACCAGACCTTCAACAGGCTTGAAGAAGTCAGCGAATTCTTTAGGCATTTCAGCTTTGAACATATCAGCGAATTTAGACATATCGTACATGGTGAGTCCCCTTATCTTTTAATGTTGCGTCGCAACAAATCATTTGTACCTAAGATAGTGGTTGGTTGAAATTCAGTCAAGCTGTTTTTGCACTGCACAAAAGATTTTTTATCATACTTTAGTCTATTTTTTGACCTTAGTATAAAAATGGCTATCAACTGAGCCAGATGCGGGCAAAACCCTTATAAAAGCGCATAGAGTTACTTATTTCAGCTTCACCAATCAGCGCAAAAATCACTGTAATATTACTTATATAGTATTGAAATATATAATCAATATATTAAAAAAAGACCGCAAGACAAACACCAGCAAACGCCAGACATACTCTTAAGAACCCCTTAACACTGCCCCCTTTAGAACACCTTATACACCAAACTCTCTGGATTAAACTGACTACTCCGGCCTGCCAGATAAGCAGCCACCCCAGTCTCTTTTTTGTGCGCAGCAAATACCATTCAAGAATCATTATGCTTTCATTTGCGCCTGCACACAGTGTTTTCTATGCTGCCTGAGTATCATTAGATCCGGAATATAGTGCACCAGAAAAGTGCAGACCAAAACATTTAATGCACCACAAATACACCTTTTAATTTCTCTGTCAGATTAGACGACAACCCAGGCTGGGCTTTTCGAACTAATGGCACAGTCTTTGCTCAACTCATCATCAGTTAAGACCTTGTTGGGAGAGCGTTATGATGATCTGGTCTGCTGGTTTTACGCTGCTAAACCGGCTCACTCTGACTGCGTCAGGTTTATTATTGTTGAGCGGCTGGCTGGCGCTGGCAGCAGCGGCATGGTTTCAATTCATGCACCTGCTGTGGCTGGCAATTCCGCTTACCTATCTGCAGTTAAGCTTTACTCAGCTTTGCAGCCAGCGCTGGCAGAAGATGAATCAGGTGATCCAGGCATTCAATGACGGCAACCTTCAGTTCCGTACTGAATACAACGGCCATGACAAACCTTTGTCTGAAAGTACCCAACACCTTTACAGCTTCGCCCGAGATTATGCTGTCAAAACACAACTGGCTGAGCAGCTCTGCAGCGAGATGCAATTCTCTACCAAAGAACTTGAGTCTCTGGCCAATCACACGGCACATGCTGCCGGAGAACAACAGAACCAGTTGCTTACTATTGCCAGTGCTTCCGAGGAGATGAGCCAGACGGTTCAGCAGATTCGCGAACATCTGTCACGCACCCACGCCAGTGCACAGGTCTCACAGCAGAATGCACACAAGGGTACGGTTCAGGCCGAACAACTGCACCATACGCTTCAGGAGCTCCGGGCACAGTTTACAGATACCAGCAACAAGATCAGTTGGCTTAACACACAGGCCGAATCAATCCAGTCCTTCGTGACTACCATCGAAACGGTGGCCGCCCAGACCAACCTGCTGGCGCTGAATGCTGCAATTGAAGCCGCCCGCGCTGGTGAAGCTGGCCGTGGATTCGCTGTAGTGGCTGATGAGGTCCGTCTGCTGGCCGCCAGCACAGAAAAGGCAACTACCGATATCACTCAGTTAGTTGAAGGCATGCAACAGGGTGTTGGCCAGCTGATTGACAGTATGAAAATCAGTGAAAACCGCCTGACCACTGGCGCCGATGACTGTGAAGAGATGCGTCAGTTACTGCAGCAGGTTGAAGATGGCAGCAGTGAAAGCCTGACCCTGATTGAAGAAGTTCACCGGGCGATTGATGAACATGCCATGGCCAGCGGCGAGCTGAGTGAAAAACTCACGGTGATCAGCAGCCTGCTTGAACAGCACTCAGAACAGGCACAATCGCTCACCGAATTGACCCATTATCTTGAAAACCTGGCCGTTAAAGCCAATCTGAGGGAGGCAAATGCATGATTGAGATCATCATTTTCAGCTTGCTCTGCAGCCTGTTTCTCTGCCTGCATCTGATCAGTCGCTCCAAGGCACGTCAGAAACTGTTTGCCAAAACCGCACTGGGTATCAGTCAGCTGACATCCGTGCTGGATCTGATCCAACACCTGCAGCGCCACCGTGGGGTCTGCGCCTCACTGACCAGCGACACCCGGATGGAACAACAGCAACTGAGCCATCAGACCGACCGACTATGGGTTGCACTGCAAAGCGATGATTACTGTGGAAACCCCTCCCGTATCCGCCTGCAACTGCAAAACTGGCAGACGATTAAGCAGAAACCTGAAAACAGTTTTATGGCGCATTGTGAGCTGATTGAAAAACTGCTGCATGAGTTAACCGAGATCGCCGATCACTGTGCCCTCACTGCAGATAACAGTCCCTTTGATCAGGAGGCGCTGTGGCAGAACCTGATCCGCCGACCACATCATGCCGAGTCGCTGGCGCGGCTACGTGGCCTCGGTGCAAAAGCCGCCCGCGATGGTCGCTGTCAGGCCTCAGTAAGAGTGCAGTTGCAGTATCTGTTACAGCAGATGAAATCAGACCCCATTGCCAACGGCAAACAGCTTGAAACTGAGCAGCTGGTCAGTGAGCAGATTCTGCAACCGGCTCAGATCAGTATCGATCCCGGTTTCTATTTTGCCCAACTGACACGTTTGATTGATGAACAGATTCAGATGACCCGGCTGCACCTGCAACAGCTCTGATCAGGCCCTCTTCTCCTGCCGTCGGCACTCACATACAATGACCAGCATCGCGGGTATCATGCCCGCGATCTGATTCATTGTGAGAGCTGATTAGTTATGCCAAAAGCATCCGAAATAAAAAGAGGCATGGTCGTTGAGATCAACGGCAAATACTATGCTGTGCAGAATGTGGATGTCCGCAGCCCGTCTTCCCGGGGCGCCAACACCCTCTATAAGGTTCGCTTCAGTCAGTTGCCTCTGGGGGGCAAATATGAAGAAACCTTTACCGGCGACGACCAGGTCAAAGAAGCCACGCTGGAACACCGTCCCTGCAGCTTTCTCTACCGGGAAGAAGACATGTATATCTTCATGGACAATGAAGATTACGAACAGTACTACCTGAGCAGCTCATCCATTGAAGCTCAGATCCCCTACCTGAGCGACGGCATGAGCAATATCACCGCGCTGATGATCGATGGCGCGGTACTGACCATTCAACTACCCACCAACATCGTGCTTGAAGTCACCCAGTGCGTACCGGGCATGCAATCCGCCAGTGCCACTGGACGTACCAAACCCGCCACACTGGCGAACGGGCTTGAGGTGCAGGTACCGGAGTACATTCGGGAAGGCGAGCTGGTCAAGATCAGCACCGAAACCGGTAAATTCATGTCCCGTGCCTGACCATGACTGAGCAGACGCCCCAGCGTATTGGCAAAACCTTCTGGGTACTCACCTGGGTCAGCCTGCTGGGGCTGCTGTATCTGTATTTCTCCAGTTATCTGGATGAGCAGAATCGTCCTAACCGTCACCTGTCGACCACCGATTCAGATCAGGTGGTGCTTAAACGCAACCGGTCAGGTCATTACGTCGCGCCGGGTGCCATCAATGGGCACAAGGTAAAGTTTCTGCTGGATACCGGCGCCACCAGCGTCAGTATTCCGGAACAGATTGCGCAGCAGATTGGTTTGAATCCCGGCCCCCGATATCAGGTGACCACCGCCAGTGGCCGGGTCGATGTGTACAGTACGACTCTGGATCAGATCCAGCTGGGCAGCATTGTATTGCAGGATATCCGGGCGCATATCAACCCGCATATGCCGGGCGATACTGTGTTACTGGGCATGAGTTTTATGCAGCATCTGGAGCTGATTCAGAAAGGCGATACGCTGACATTGCGTTACTGATCAGCCTGCAGCAGATCCAGTAACAAACCCGCCGCACGACGCAGCTCCCTGACCAGACCACGACGCCCCTGCCCACCCTGTTCCAGCGTTTCCCAGGCCTGCTGCTGCAGTACCCGTTGCATCAGCAGCACCACCCCTTCATCCTGCATCAGATGCATGATCTGTTCAGCACTCAGGAGATGCAGCGCTTGCCGCAGCAGTTTATTCAGAGCATAAACACTGCTTTCATAACTCCGGTTATGACGGATAAAGCCACTCAAATCGGAAAGATCATCGTTATCCAGCCGATCCGGGTTATCCACCTGCGCCAGAATGCTGGCAAGCAGTGGGGTCTCAAGCGTTTTCCAGTCGTCGGTCAAACGCAAGCCAAACTGACGCGCAAAACGACCTTCAGCCACGGTAACACAGGCCTGACCCGCCTCAGATAGCGGCCTGAGCAACAGGGCGGCAAAGCAGCCGCTGACGGCGTCACGCTGATTACCCAGGCGCACCATTTCGTAACCACACGCCCGCCAGAAGCTATACAGATCATCGGTCAGCGCAAAACTGGTGCCCAGATAGTCCCAGCCTTTGTGCTGAGCCGCCTCGGCTACCGTTTGCAGTAACTGGCGTCCCAACCCCCGGCGTTGCAAAGACGGGTGGACCACCAGCCGCATCACCCGGCCACAGGTCAGGCCTGCCGCCATGCGATAACCCTCCTGATGCACCAGTGTCTGTGGCAGCAGGTGTCCTCTGGGACGCCGTTCACCTGACCAGATCGCTTCTACCAGATCGTCTGGCAGAGGCCCCTCTTCAGCCACCAGCACAGCGCCTGCAACCTCGCCTGCGGATTGCAGCAACCAGATATGTAAATTGGGGCTGTCGAGCAGAATTCTCAGATCGCCCGGCGTGGTACGGTAATGCGCCAGTACCAGCAGGCCAAATAACTGCTGCAGGGTTGTGTAATCCTCGTCAAGCTGGTCGCGGTCCAGCTCGGTAACACTGAAATCGCGAATGTCATGGGAGGAAGGTTCCAGCGTGCGCAGCGGTTCCGCATTCAGTAACAGCAGATTAAAAACCAGCTGTTCCAGCGGGTCATCGCTGGCCCAGCGAATGGGCGTGGTCAGGTGGCAGCTTTTCCACTGCGGGGCTAACTCATTCAGGCGCTGCGCAAAGCGGATCGTAAACCCCTGCCCAGTGCCTTCATAACCGTGCACAGTGGAGGCAAAAACAATACGGGGAAAACGTTTCAGCAATCGAACCAGCATCGGCACCGGGATGGCCGCAGCCTCATCCACCAACAGGATCTGTCCCTCACCCGGTTGTTCCAGCAACTGTTCCGGCAGCATGAACCGGATTGATCCCTCATCATGGATCACTCCTTCATCTGTCAGCCGGCCGCTGGGCAATAATTCAGCCGCAATGTTTAACGCAGCGGTTACCGCAGAACGTTCCGGGGCGGTGAGCAGAATATCCTGATAATCGAAACCGGCCAGTTGCGCAGCGGCAATGCCCAGCGCGGTCGTTTTACCCCGCCCCCGATCCGCAGTCAGCACTGTCGGGCGCCTGCCCCGCTGTAACTGCCGGATGATCAGCTCAACCGCCTGTTGCTGATCAGCAGTAGCGCAGGGTGGCGCCGCCAGTGCCAACTCATCCACCGGAGGCGTGCTCAGATCAGAAAACAGGGTTTCACTGTCCGGTAGAGGTTGTCCCTCCTGAATAATCAGGGTGTACGGATCATCCTCCAGCAGGCGGCAGACACGACTGATAAAACGCCGCCCCACGGACTGGGTTGTATAGGGTTCAACCACCAGCGCCTGATGTTCCGGATCATCAAATTCAGGCCAGTCGGAGAGTGGCGGACAGAGCAGAATCAGCAGGCCACCACCATTCAGCGTGCCACTGATCTGACCAAAACTGTTAGGATTAAAACCATCCCAGGCATCATAGATCACAGAGGAAAGGGTCTGCCCCAGCAGACGATGCGCATCCCTTGCGGGCAGAACCTGAACGTTATCAGGTGGATGCCGCCCCAGCCAGACACTCTCGGAAGTGACTTGAGCTGATGCCATCTGCCGGGCCCATTCAGGCGAGCCGCTAAACACCAACAGACGACGATGACGCTGCTGAACCGCCTGCTCTTTAAGACGATTGATCAGCGCCGATTCCATCATGTCACAACCACCCCTGAGCGAGATCAGATACCGAAACCAAGTTCGGGTTCATCAACGGCCTCAACATAAGCTTCGTATTGGCTGCCGCCTTTGGCTTCTGCCAATTGCAGTTGTTCGCCCGCCAGCGCCATCAGGCGATCAAAATTAAGTCGATCCGAGGGCTGCAGGGTAACCAGGCCAATACTGACAGTCACATACCCGCTGGGCTGAATGGCGGCATGAGGAATGGCAGCAGACAACACCCTCTCACAGCAACGCTCGGCCAGTGCCGGGGCATTTTCGTTGGTAGAGGGCAGCACAAAGGAAAAGGTGTCGACACTGAGATGCGCCAGCATATCCCCCGGCCGGGAGATACATCCGGCCAGCACAGTGCCCAGTTTGGACAGCAGCTTTTCCTGCTGTCCCTGACCAAACTCGTCGCGGTAATCCGACAAGCCATCGACTTTCACCAGCATCAGACTCAACGGGCTGAATTCACGCACGGCCCGACCGATTTCACTTTCCAGCACCTGTTCAAAGCGGGTGTGATTTGCCAGCCCGGTAATAGGGTCTGTGACCAGGCTGGCCTCCATCTGAATACTTAGCTGGTCGCGTTGCTGACGCAGAGAATTGAACACCTGAGACTGACGCTTCTGAAAAGCCGCGTAAAAAAACGCCAGCAGCAGACCAGTCAGGAGAATCATCGCCGGCAGCCAGCTACCGGTGTAGCCCAGATAACTCTGAGAGGCATAGAGCGTCAGTTGCAGGGTTTCATCCCGCAGAGGGATCTCAACCCGGGTAACCGCCACCGGTTCGGTGACGGGCGTCTCACTGGTCAGAAGGGAGGGCTGGTTGGACAGACCCAGTTCAAAACTGACTCCCTCCGGCAGATCCATCAACCCGCTCTGCTCCAGCAATATCTGTAAACGGCTGACGGTCACCAGAAAACCGCTCTTACGTTTTGCACTGTTGATCAGCAATACACCCTGACTGGATGTGACCAGATGTGACTCAGGCTGCTGACCGGATACACTCTGGTCCAGCAAGCCCAGCAGTTGGGATTGCAAAGCAGCGGCATCAGGCTGTAACCAGCGCACCACCGGATCGGTTTCGGTGCTGGCATAACTTGCCAGCATCAGTGCAGCGGGATATTGCTGAGCCAGTAACGGCAACACGGTGGCTAATGCCCCGGGTTCGGCATTCTGGGTCTGACTGACACTGCGCAGCATTCCCGCCAGCTCAAGCTCCTGCTGCAAACGCAGACTGAACTGCTGACTCTGAGGTGTAAACGTGCCAGCAAAATCTTTTACCGCCAGATCCTGTTCCTGCTTGCTCAACAGCAGGAACGCCAGTACCGCAAACAACACCCCACAGAGCGCAAACAGCCACGTCGGATCAAGCTTCCGTTTTGGTGAGTTAACGTTTATTAATTTTTCTGCGGTCATAACCACCATCCAGCCTGTTGATCAATGCCAAGGTAGACATACAGTATGCCACCAGAATTGAGTAATCTCAGTAGTTTAGCGTTGAATGAAGAACTGAAAGACCTCTTCAAGGTTGTATTCCATCTCCCGAATGCGCTCAATCAGGGTTTCATTCAGCACCTGCCCTGCGCCAAGCAGCAAAATACCGCTGGGGCTGAACAGATCCCGGCTCAGGGTCATGCCAGGTATCAGGTCGTTACTGGTTAATTCCGCGTCATTTAGCGCCTCGCCCAGTGATGACAGGGCTTCAAGCACCTCTTTCATCTGCGCCACCACATCCTGCGAGTAACGTGAGGCAGCCCTGTCACGCAGATAACGCAACGCTTCAATATGCCCCTGTGGTTTCACAGCATAATGACCACTGATCAGCTCCACATAATCATTAACCGCGCAGAGAATCTGTGCTGACAGGCTGATCTGATCAGCCTTCAGCCGACTGGGATACCCGGTACCGTCCAGATATTCCCGGTGCTGGCGCAGAATCTGACCGGCCGCATGCAATGGCTTAACTGGCAAACAGGAGGCCTGCGCCAACAAGGGGTGGGTATGAAACTGTTTTTGCTGTTCAGCGGTCATGCTCAGGTAGGGAACCTGCAACAGCGAATCGGAAAAACTGAGTTTCCCCAGGTGCCGGAACTGCCAGGCTGTCATCAGATCTTTCAGCGCTTCGCCCTCAATGCCACAGGCGACGGCGGTTTCCCGCATCAGAGGGGTGAATTGCTGGTTTTCTCTGGAGGTTTTCACCCCCATTCTGCGCATACTCAGGTTAGACAGCATATTCACCACCGCCCGGTAACTGGCCTGCAGGCTGGTGTTCATCTGGCGCAGTTGCTCAGTGCGCTGCTGCACGCGCTGTTCGAGGGTACGGTTAAGCTGTTGGAGCTGGGTATTTTTTTCCCGCGTCATACGCTGCAGGATCGAGGCCTTGCGTTTGCCCGCAGATAACAAAAAAGCATTTTCTATGGTGTTAAGCAGCTCGTCATCGTTCCAGGGTTTAAGCATGAATCGACTGACTTTACCCTGATTAATGGCCGCCATAATGGCCGATGAATCCGCAAACCCGGTCAGCGCCACCCGCTCAACATCTGGCCACTGCTCAGCCACCTGCTGCAGGAACTGCTCCCCTGCTATCACCGGCATCCGCATATCTGAGATCACAATATCGATGTGATGGGTCTTGAGAATATCCAACGCGACCGCTGCCGAATCTGCCATAAAGACTTTGCATTGCAACGGGCGAATCACACGGTTCAGGGCATAGAGCACCTGTTTTTCATCATCAACCAGCAACACACTGTTCTCAGTGAATTTCATCGGTTTCTCCAACTGAGAAGTAATGATGCGCCTGCGCCTCAGAGCCCGCTGGCAACCTCAGGGAGAAACAACTGCCTTTACCCACAGTGCTCTGCACTTTAATTTCACCGCCATGATCCTTGGCAATGCCGTAGGAAACCGCCAGACCAAGCCCCGTCCCCTTACCCACCGGTTTAGTGGTATAAAAAGGATCAAAGATTTTGCCGAGATCACCGGAGGGGATGCCACAGCCGGTATCGCAGATTTTGATTTCGATCCAGCCATCCGTAAACCGGCTGGTCACATTGATCTCACCCTGGCCCTCAATCGCCTGCCCGGCATTCAGTAAAAGATTGAGCAATACCTGCCGAATCTGCCCTTCCTTACACTTTATGGCGGGCAGCTGATCAAGTGACTGCTTCACTTCGCAGTGATATTTCAGCTCATTGTGAATCACTTTGAGCACCGACGTCAGGGTCGCATTGAGATCCGTCACCACCCAGTCATCATCCGCACCGCTGTGAGAGAAGTCCCGCAGCCCTCTGACAATGTCACTCACCCGGCGGGTACCATCAATGGCATCTTTCAGCAGTGCCGGCAAATCATCATTAATAAAGTTGAGGTCATAATCGGACGCCATCGCTTCAATTTTAAGACGCTGTACCCGTGCCTCCTCAGGATCAGTGATACTTCCCAGCTCCGCATAGGCATCCAGCAGATTCTGGTAGCATTTGCAGTACTGCTCCAGCGTTGTCAGATTACTCATGATAAAGCTGACCGGGTTATTGATCTCATGCGCCACACCCGCCGCCAGCACACCCAGAGAGGCCATTTTTTCAGAGTGCAGCAGTTTACTCTGCGCTTGGGAAAGGTACTGATGGCTTTCTGCCAGTTGCTGGTTTTTTTCCTGCAACTCCCGGGTCCGTTGTGCAACCCGATCTTCCAGAGTGAGATTCAGTTGCTGTAACGCCTGTTCATATTCATCCCGGCGCTGATTGGTGCGATCCAGCTCTTCGGTCATGGCGTTAAAGGCTTCTGCCACTTTTGACACTTCATCATGTCCGGTCACGGGCACTTTGAACGACAGATTCCCCCGGGCCACTAACCCGGCGGCCTCGGTGAGAGTGCGTAACTGGCGGGTCAAGAAACTACCTAAGATAAAGGAAAACAGCGCCACCAGACCCATTTCCCCCAGTGCAATCATGGAGCTGCGACTCAGCGCCTGACTCAGGGTGCTGTTGATTGCACTGAGATCAAGGCCAATTTCGACCCGGCCAAAGACGGAACCTGCCACGCGAATATCCGCGGCACTGTCAAAAATACCGTCCTCTACGAGTGAAGCATCACTGTCCTTACTGAACGGCCGGGCCAGAGCCTGTTCATGACCCGCCGAGGCAAACAACACCTTATCTGGACCAAACACCCGGACATACTTGATATCCGGGTCATTTACCAGATGACCGGTCATCGCCTGCACAGACGAGAGATCCGAGGCCAGCACCGCTTCCTGGACGGTTGCTGCAAATAAAATCGCCGAGGTCTGAGCACGTTTCTCTATCGCGTCATAATTGGTGGTCCGCAGGTAATCAAAGGTCATGGCCACCAGAATCAGCAGCAACATGGCCTGAATCAGCGCCACACCAATCATTGTTTTCAGACGCAGTGAAAAATGCATTACAGATCGCCTCCAGATGACTGGGTCGATATCCATTCAACAGCGGTTGGCCAGATTCCGGCAGCCTCCAGCAACGGTTGAGAGACCAACTCATCCCAGGGAGTACCCGTCTGTTTGGCACGCCAGACCATCAACGCCACATGCAAACGACACAGCAGAGGATCAGGGGATGGTGAATATTCAGGATGATGCTGGTAACTGACTGCTGCAACAAAAGCCGGATCAAACTGCCACAGACTGAGAAGAAAACCCGCCGAACTGTCTGCGATCCGGTCCCGCTCAGTCTCAGATTGATCCAGATACTCCGGCATCAGACAAAGTAGAAGCGCGCCGATGGTGTGCAGTAACCCCAACGTGACTGACTGTTCCACCGCTTCACGGGAACAACCGCACTGCTTACTGAACTGACCCGACAGAGATGCCACCTCAAGGGCCTGCTCCAGCAGATGTGCCCGTTCGGACTCGGGGATCTGCTCACATTGCCGGAACACCCCCACACACAACACCAGATTTTTAACCAGCAGCAGACCCAGACGCACAACCGCTTCCAGCGGCGTTTTCACCGGTCGGCTGTGCGAAATAAAAGGTGAATTCGCAACCTGCATCAGTTTCGCCAAAATGGTAGGGTCCTGAGACACAATATCGGCCACATGGGTCAGCTCAACATTGTCCTGGCTCAAGTACTGACTCAATTGTTGGTAGATATGAGGTAAAACCGGCATTGCGTCCAATGCACTGAGTCGGATACGTAAAGCATCAGGAATGGGAAGATGATGCAGGCAGGCGGCGCGCTTTAATGTTTCTGCCAACGCTTCAATATCAAACGGTTTTGCCAGCAACAGATGACTGGCCTCTGCAGCCTTCACCGCCACCTCTGCCGAAGCATATCCGGTCAGGATAATTCGCACGGTGGCCGGAGAGAGCTGACTCACCTGTTTCAGGAGTTCTGTACCACTCAGACCAGACATACGTTCATCCGAAACCACGATCCAGGGCATGAACTGAGTTACCAGCTCCGGCGCTTGCAAGGGGTCAGCACAAAATTTCAGCTCCCAGTCCGGCAGCAACGTACGCAGTCCGCGCCGTAACGCATTCAGCACACTTTGCTCATCGTCCACAAACAGCACCCGCGGTCGTTCATTAACGGCGGTTTGATGTTCAGTACAGGGTTTATGCATACCCAACCTTATGGCTTAAGCCAATAACTGTTCTGCCAGCAGAACCAATTCCTGATTATCGAAAGGCTTCTGCAGTACGGCGTCGGCCCCATCCAGCAGTGCCTTTTTCAGCAGCGGCTCACCCATCGCCGAGATCACCAGGATACGGGTATTGGCAATCTCCGGGTTTTCCCGAACAAACCGGATCACGGCAGAACCGTCCATGGTTGGCATATTCAGATCAAGCGTCAGCAGTGCGGGTTTATCCTGCAGCAGCCTCGCGCCGGCATGGAAACTGTCCCGGGCCACCACCGTGTCGAAACCGGCCGCCCTGAGAACCCGCTGAATAGCACTGGCCATCGGCGCTTCATCATCCACAATCAATACGCGGTTGCTAAGTGGTTTCAACTGGGTTGGCACTGGCATGCCATGGGTGTGCAAAAACGCTCGGAAATCATCTTCAGTTACACGGTTGTTGCCACGCCCCGGCAGCTTGTAGGCCTTGAGAGAACCCCGCTCAATCCAGCGGATTACGGTGCGCAAATTCACATCACACATACCTGCAATGTCGCCTGTACTGAATGTTTTCATTCCTTACCCCTGCCACTGAATGAGTACTTGCTTGTAAATCTAGTCTTTAAATGACATTTGTGACAATAAGGACTATCAAACCCCTGTTTAAATGATGGTTTTATGTGGTCTGAAAATCACCCCGCAGGCTCATCCAAACCAGCAGAATTTTCGTAAATTGAGTGAAGATTTGCCGAGAAAACACCTGCATCAGCAGGGAATCGGCGTTAATATTGGCGGTTCACTGAAATTGGATTACCTGAATGAGCAACCCACTACAAACGTCATACCGCAACATCATCGAGTTACTGGGCGAAGACCCGGAGCGTGAAGGACTGGTTGATACCCCAAGCCGTGCCGCAAAAGCGATGCAGTTTCTAACCGAAGGCTATCAGCAGGATCTGGCCACCGTCACCAACAATGCGGTGTTCTCTTCCGACACTGACGAGATGGTGCTGGTGCGCGACATCGAACTTTACTCCCTCTGTGAACACCATGTACTGCCCTTCATCGGCACCTGCCATATCGGTTACATCCCCAACGGCAAGGTACTGGGTTTGTCCAAATTCGCCCGGATTGTGAACATGTATGCACGTCGTTTGCAGATTCAGGAAAACCTGACCCGCGAAATCGCTGAAGCGATTCAGACCGTCACCGGTGCTAAAGGGGTAGGCGTAATCATTCAGGCGCAGCATATGTGCATGATGATGCGGGGCGTACAGAAGCAGAATTCCAATATGCGCACCTCGGTGATGCTCGGTAACTTCCGCGACAACGATAAAACCCGCAATGAATTCCTGCAGCTTCTGAGAGGCTAACGTCCCGGAGACTCTTCATGTCCATCAGCAATGCCATTATCCGCATTACCAACCTGCGCCTGCGTACTTTTATTGGTTTTAATCCGGACGAGATGCAAAAGCAGCAGGACGTGGTGATCAATATCGAGATCCACTACCCCGCGGATAAGGCGTATGCTGAGGATGATGTCGACAAGGCGCTGAACTACAAAACCATCACCAAAGAGGTGATCAGCCATGTCGAAGATGGACGTTTTTTGCTGCTGGAAAAACTGGTGGCCGATGTGCTCGACATTGCCTCGGCCCACCCCTGGACAGAGTATGCCAGTGTCACCATCGACAAACCTCACGCCCTGAGATTTGCCGACTCGGTCTCTCTCACCCTGCAGTGGCAGCGTGAGGCTTAAGCCAACTCAGCCAGATCAATAAACAGCGGTAGCGGGCTGCCCATAATGGCAGCTATAGCGCCGAGCATCTCCCGCTCAGCCACCGTGATCTGGCCATCCTGCTGGATACAACTGCGGATAGCACTGAACACCCGCGCTTTCTCCTTCGGTAATACCCGACCTAACCGACGAACGGCTGCGGTGAGCTGCTGAATATCAGCCGCGTCATCATCCAGAGGTGTCAGGGTATAGAGTCCGGCGGCATTTACCCCCCGGTAAAACGCCTTATCGGCATCGGCCGTATCAGTATGTCCATACCGGGCCAGCACGCTCAGCACCAGTTGCAACGCGTCTGCCACCGCCTGCAATTTCAGATGGGGTGCCAGCGGCGCTTCCTGCTGCTCATAGGTGGGTGCCAGATACTGATACACCAGCTGATACAAACACCACTCAAACAGATCGGTTTTCTGATCTGCCCGGATCAGCGTCATCAATGCCCGTTTGAACGCCTGATACTGCTCAGCGGACAGGGTCTTAAGCGCCGGCAGTAACAGCTCAATCAATGGCAATCGCAGGGCGGGATCAAGTCGTGAGCTTTGCGCATAGAGTTTCTCCGTCAGCGCCTGCACCCCGGCAAATCCGGTCTGCTGCACCCATGCCAACTGGCGCATACGGGTGTCTTCTTTATCATCCAGCAGCAAGGCAAAACAGAGTGCCACGGCCCCCAGGCTGTCATGGGCCTGTTCCACTAAAACGTCCGGCAAAGCATCCAACTGGATGCGAACCTGATCCAGCGGGGCATCCGCATCCGACAGCGTGCCCAGCAATACGCCCCCCAGCACCGCCGTACCCCGTGCCTGCCGTTCACGGGCCTGTTTTAACTGTTCGATTTCTGCACGCTTTTTCTGTAATCGGGAGGGTTCGCTGCGATAGATATAGTTGCCATCCCAGTCAGGCTGTACCCTGATAATGCGCTCCATCAACGGTGGATGGGTGGCAAAAGGTGCCGCCATTTTGCGGATCACCTGCCCAAAAAACAGATGGCTGACTTCGCTGCGCTGATCACTCTGCAACTCCGCGCCATACTGACTGCCACCGATCAGCTTGAGGGCATCGCTGATCCCTTTCGGGTCACGGGTAAACTGTACAGCACTGGCATCCGCCAGATATTCCCGTTGCCGACTCACTGCAGCCTTGATCAACTGCCCAAACAGTGTGCCCAGCCAGCCGATCACCATCAGCAGCAGTCCGACAACTGCCACCTGCCCATTGGATTTACGCCGATGCCGGCTACGACTGCCCCGCAGCAGCATCTCCCCTACCTTACCGATGAACACAATGCCATGCAGCAGCGCGATCAGACGCAGATTAAGGCCCATATCACCGTTGAGAATATGGCTGAATTCGTGCGCCACCACGCCCTGCAGTTCATTACGTTTAAAGGTTTCCACGCAGCCCCGGGTGAGGCCCACTACGGCATCTTCCGGCCGGTTACCGGCCGCAAAAGCATTGATGCCCAGTTCATGTTCCAGCAGATACACCGGCGGTACCGGCATACCGGAAGCAATCGCCATCTCCTCTACCACATTCAGTGCCTGTCGCTCGTTCGGATCAGCGGTATCCGGTAGTATCTGCCGCCCACCCAGAGACTCGGCCACTGCCCGGCCGCCCGACGAAAGCTGGAACCACTTATAGAGAATGGCTAGTCCCACCGCGCCACAAACCAGCAAACTGATCAGCAAAAACCCTTTCAGGCTGAACAGCTCCATCAGCCCGCGCTCAGATGCGGCCTGCAGGGTCTGCTGCTGGCTGAACATCCACCAGACTACAACCAGCGCGATATTGGTGATCATGATCAGGCAGAACACCGCCAGCACAAACAACAGCACCAGCCAGAGCGTATTACGTCTGGCTTTATCCTGATGGGCAAAAAAATCCATGAAGGGTCAGATCAGAAACTGATTTTAGGGGCCTGCTGAATCTCGGCACTGTCGGCAAATTCAAGCAGAGAAGCATCCTTGGGATGACCAAAGCTGGTACTCAACACATTGACCGGGAAGCTCTGGCGATAGGCATTGTAGGCTGTGACCGCATCATTAAAGGACTGACGGGCAAACGCCACGCGGTTTTCGGTGGTAGTCAGCTCTTCACTCAGCTGCATCATGTTTTCGTTGGCCTTCAGCTCGGGGTAGGCCTCCATCACCACATTCAGCTTGCTCAGGGCACCCTGCAGAACGCCTTCGGCACCCGCCAGTTGCTGCATGGCATCACCACTCAGGGTTGCCGCTGCACCTTTCAGCATGGTGGCGGCCTCATTACGGGCGGCAATCACTGCTTCCAGCGTTTCCCGTTCATGGGCCATATAACCCTTGGCGGTTTCCACCAGATTAGGGATCAGGTCATAACGTCGCTTAAGTTGCACCTCAATCTGAGAAAACGCATTCTCATGGCGGTTTTTCAGGGTCACCAGACGGTTATAGATGCTGATGGCATAAAACACACTGCCCACGATTAACAGGGTAAAAACAATCGCTCCAACACTCACGTTTTTTTGCTCCTTGGTAAAATGCCTGTCTGAAATTTACTGACCGCGCTTGCGTCGGTCGCTGACCAGTTCACCCGCAACACCCCAGTTATCCATGGGCACCTCGTCGATCACCACCACTGTGGTGGCCGGGTTTTTACCCAGCACATCCACCAGTAACTGTGTGGCTCCCTCAATCAGTTGCTGCTTCTGTTCCCGGGTCACCCCTTCGTCAGTAATACGGATATTTACATAAGGCATCGGTCTACTCCCGACCTGTTATGGCTTCAGCGTTTTTGATGTTTTTCCCAATTTTCCTGCCGTTTGCTCTCACTTTTGCGCAACAGAACATAGATTGCGCCATGCCCCCCCTGCTGAGGCTGCGCCCAGTGAAAAGCCATCACCTCCGGCAGCAAAGGCAACCAGTGGCTGAGGTAACTTTTCATCTTGTTGGCCGAGTCGGTGCGCTGATGGCTGCGGCCATGGGTGATCAGCACTGTGCGGATATCAAGCTTGATACATTCGCGGATAAAACTCAGCAGATCATCCAGTGCCTGCCCCGGTGTTTTACGCATCAGCTCCAGCCGCGCATCCACCTGATAGTGCCCCAAACGCAAATTTTTGTAGACCCCTTCCTGCACGCCATCGCGTTTCCAGGCCAGCGGATCGAGTGGATGCAGCCACTCAATTTCCGACGTGGTCAGTTCGCCCTCGGCCCCCGCCAGCGCCGCCCGACGCCGCGCCGCTGCATTCGGGTTAACACGATGGGGCCGCTGAGCCGAGAGGTCAGCACGGTTGCCGCTCTGCAACGGTTTTACACCTTCACCCTGTAACCACTGGGAGAAGCTGGTTTCAGATTTATTCATGGTCACCTGGTCTGCCTGTAATGCACTTTATTCCCCAGCCTTCGCAACAAAGGCTTGTGCTTAGTGTCTTTAATAATGCGCCGCATCAGGCTACATTGGTGCGGTTCAAGGCACACAAACATAAGAATAAGGGAACCCGCATGTTGAGAACACTCCTGATTACTCTGATTGTCATCATTGCGGCGGCTGCGTTCATGTTTTTCAACACCATGCCACAACCGGATGATGTGGCACAACAGATGGAACAGCCCGCCACCGCAACACCTGATACCGAGGCCAAAACCCATATTTCAAATCTCACCTCAGGCGCTGATCAGCCCATAGATATCAAGCAGGCCAACAACTTTGTCACGGCAGACCAGCTGATTCAGCTACCCGCCGCCAAAGTGCAGGGCGCCGCTGAGATAGAATCCGCCACCTCCAGCGGTTCTGATGCCACCTTCGCTGTCCCTTCTTCCCGACTAAACCTATCCGACAGTGATGCTGAACGTATTCGCCAACAAACCGACCCCATGAGTGCCGGTCAGGTTCGCCTGCGTGAACTGCTGGATGATCCGGAAGGCAGCGGCAAGATCTACTACATCCATGCCGTCAACGATGATGATAAAGAAGGGATCTGGGGCATCATGCAAAACGCCCTGATGCGCACCTTTACGCAGGGACTCGCCCTGCCCGGACAGAACAACACCGTCTATGCTGACATTCCAAAAGATGCGGATGAGCGTCTGGAAGACTCCAGCAGTTCTTTTTTAGGCCGCCTGTTGCAGGGCAAGGTGGATCGCACCTACATTTATAACTACGAGAAAGGGATTCTCGGTGACAACCCCAATCTGATCCAGCCGGGACAGCAACTGCTCATCATCACCTTTAGCGAAGATGAGCTGGTCAGTATCTACCGACACTTTGCGAAGCAGTAAGGGCCTTTTCGATGATCGATCTCTATACCTGGGGCACGCCCAACGGACGCAAAATTTCCATCATGCTGGAAGCGATCCGCATGCCCTATCAGGTGCATCCCGTTAACCTGCTTGAAGGCGAGCAGTTCAGCCCCTCTTTTCAGGCCATCAGTCCCAACAACCAGATTCCCGCCATAGTCGATGAAGAGGGCCCGGAAGGTGGTTCGATGCACCTCAGCGAAAGCGGCGCCATCCTGCTCTATCTGGCAGAAAAAACCGGTGAGTTCCTGCCGGATGACCCGGCAGAACGGCTGCAGTGCATGCAGTGGCTGATGTGGCAGATGGGCAGCTTCGGGCCATTTCTGGGTCAGGCGCACCACTTCAACCGCTTCTGCAAAGAGGAGGTGCCCTACGCCAAACAACGCTACATCGATCTAGCCAAACGCCTCTGGGGCACACTGGATCGTCAGCTTGACGGACGCAAATTCATTATTGGGGATGACCTGACCATTGCCGACTTCGCCATCTACCCCTGGGCGATGCGCCACGAATGGCAGGCGATTGATCTGGATGAGTTCCCCCATGTACGCGACTGGATGGCCCGCATGGGTGAGATCGAATTTGTAAAACGCGGTATGCAGGTACCCTGAAACCCATGATCGCCTGCCCCATCATCGGTCATCGCGGCGTCGCCAGTCTGGCGCCGGAAAACACCTTGTCGGGCATTCGCAAAGCCGCCGAAACCGGAGTGCAGTGGGTCGAGATCGACGCCACCCTGCTCGGCGATAAAACCCCCGTACTCTGTCACGATGACAATCTGGACCGTTGCAGTGACCGCAAAGGCCTGCTGCTCAATGCCCTCTCCGTGTTTGATCTGGACAATATTGATGTGGGCAGCTGGTTTCAGTTGGGCTGGGGCCGGGAAACCCTGCCCAAACTCGCTGATGCCCTCAGCCTCTGCCAGCAACTCAACCTTGGCTTGAATCTGGAGATCAAACCCTACCAGTGGCCACCGGAAACCATCGCCAAAACCCTGCATGCCTGTGTCAGTGTCTACTGGCAGGATAAAAGCCGCCTGATCATCAGCTGTTTTGATCTGGACGTACTCGCCGCCTACCGCGCACTCGACCCGGATATCCAGCTTGGCCTGTTGTTTGATGCCCTGCCCCCGGTCTGGCACCTGCAGGCGCAGGCCCTCAACGCCGTCAGCATCCACTGCGACTGGCGCCTGCTGACCGAGTCAGAAGCCCGGCAGGTCAAAGCCGCGGGCTACGACCTCTACTGTTATACCTGCAACTCCCCCGCCGATGCTGCGAGGCTATTCAGTTGGGGCGTCGACGGAATCTTTACTGACCGGCCGCAGGATTTCCTAACAACCAATACAGAAAACCCGGCTGAGTACTTAACTTCCCTCAGCCAGACTGATCAGCTATAAAGAGATAACTAAAGGAAACCACCACGCGGACAGGGATATGTTGCAGCGACTTCTCTCAATCTATTTCAAGCCATGCTTAAACGACTTTGCCAGCAGCCTAGTCAGTACTCTAGTGGCTCAATGATCTTGGACACCATTTAAGGTGGTAAAGGGACCACCATAGAAAGAGGTGAACAATGACAAAGCAACGTCGATCATATTCAACTGAGTACAAACTGGAAATTGCCAGCTTGGTTCTGGATCAAGAATATTCTGTTTCTGACGCTTCACGGTCTTCAGGCATCAACGAGAATGTGTTGCGCCGCTGGGTAAACCAGCTTCGAGATGAGCGTCAGAATACCGCCCCAAAAGACAAAGCGCTGACACCTGAAATACACTACCGTTGCGTCACCCCTCAGCAGGCTGACGCAGCGGCAGCCCTGATCTACGAAAGCTCGCATGAATTACTGGCTTTCATGTTCCCTGGACGCGAACCAGCGCTGTCTGCACTGAAAAAACTGATCTGCTTCCCAAAGGGGCATTTCGGAAGTGATTTTATCACTTTGCTGTGTGTGGACAGCAAAGTTGTCGGTGTCGAGTTAGGTTACAGTCACGAACAGCTCCAGGCCCAGACGCTGGTTGGCACACTCAATATGTTTCGGGTAACACCCGTATCAAAATGGATACACCTCACTGGTGATGTCAGGAAAGCACTTGACGGATATGTACCCCTTCCCTCGCAGGATGCCTATTACATCAACAATATTGCCGTTGATTACAACCTGCGTGGACAGGGGCTGGGAAAGCGCTTACTGCAACACACCATAGACAAGGCGAGAAGGCATGGTTTCAGTCGTATCGAGCTTGACGTAACCGAGTCAAATACCGCTGCGATCAGCTTTTACAAAAAACATGGTTTTGATCACACCAGCACATCGGGCACAGCCGATCTTGCGACCAACTATGGCTTGCCTCGGCTGTTCCGGATGCGGTTGGTTCTGGATACTCATCAATCCATGAGCACCAACAACCACGGCATCGAGGATAACAGCCGCCTGATCAACGATGTAACCCGCCTGAATCCAGTATTGGTCGACCAGGTGTATGTACCCGGCAATATCAAGCAACTGCAGGACATCTTGCGCCGTACCGAAGGCCCGGTCTCGATTGGCGGCGGCCGATTCAGCATGGGTGGCCAGGTGGCTCACGAGGGTAGCCTGCATATAGATATGCGTGGTATGGATCGTATTATCAAGCTGGATGTCGAGAACCGTTCAATCGTTGTAGAAGCTGGCACCCGATGGCGCACCATACAGTCGGTGATCACAAACCATGGTCTGGCTATTTCCGTTATGCAAACGTATTCGGATTTCACTGTTGGGGGTTCTGTCAGTGTCAATTGTCATGGCCGCTACATTGGTCTGGGTCCGATCATTCTCACAGTACTGTTCGTCAAGATAGTCACTCATGAAGGAGAGCTGATCTTCGCATCGCCCAATGAGAACCCCGAGATATTTTACGGCGTGGTCGGCGGTTATGGCGCGCTCGGCGTTATCGTCGAAGTGGGGCTGTCGCTTTCGGAGAATGCCCGGATTGAGCAGTTCAGCAAGAAGATGAAAACCGTTGAGTACCTTGACTACTTCCGGTGCGATATCCGTGAGAATAGCGACTGTATCTTCCATAACGCAGACTTGGCGCCTCCGGATTTCACATCCCTGCGCGCAATTACCTGGCAGTTGACTGATAAACCAGTCAATCGGGAAAGAGTGCGTGGCGGTAGAAAATTCTACATTGCCGAGATGTACATGTTGTGGGCGATCACGGAAACACCACTTGGCCACCTGAGGCGCAAATATATCTATGAGCCGCTCATGTATCTGCGCAAAAAGGTGACCTACCGTAACGATGAAGCCAATTACGATGTTACAGAGCTGGAACCTCTCTCAAGACACAACAAGACTTATGTGCTGCAGGAGTATTTCGTACCCCCTGAAACATTAACCCGGTTCATTTCCATGATGGCAGAAATCCTAAACAGATACGCTGTCCAGGTTGTTAATGTGTCTATACGCCATGCATTCAAAGATCCGGGATCACTGCTGGCATGGGCGCCGGATGAAGTGTTCGCACTGGTGCTCTACTACAAACAGGAGACCACACCGGCCAGCTGTGAACGCGTGGCGGTATGGACCCGAGAACTGATCGACAGTGTTATTAGTTTAGGCGGACGATACTACCTACCGTATCAACCTCATGCCCGATATGATCAGTTTCACCGTTGTTATCCCTCTGCAACGAAACTGTTCAGTCTGAAAAAAAAGCTAGATCCCAATTACCGTTTCAGAAACTGCCTGTGGGAAAAGTACTACCTGAAAAAGGGTGATGAAAAATTACTGAGTGAATTGGATACAGCAGCCTCTGAATTCAAATCTGTCTACAACGATCTCCGTACACGAGATGCTTTTTATCTATTCCTGCAGAACATATACCATCTCTATCCTGAACATGAGTTCCACCACCTCATTATTCAGGCCTGCAAAAATTTTGCTTCTGATGCAGAAATCTATAACGAGGTCAGAGAACGTCTGCCAGGGATCAAGCCCCTCCTGTCAGAGCTAACCTATGCTCTACCGGCACTCAAAAAACAGAAACAGGAAATGACGGCTCAGACGCTGAGCTTATTGGACGCCAACCAAAGGATCACAGGCTATCTCGAAATAGGTTCCACCGGCCGTTATGTGAATTCACTGAAAAAAGCGCTTCGAATCAATTCACCAATTTACCTCTGTAATGATAGCCAGCCAGATATGTCGCCACCTGAGATCATGGAGCGTGGCGGGCTCAGACAGGTAGGCACATTTTTCCCACTTGCAGATTACCAGCCAATCAGTGAAGCGGTCATACCAACAGAATCACTGGACTTGGTCACATGCTACATCGGCTTGCATCATTGCCCGCGCGAGAAGCTCAGCGCCTTTATCAATTCAATCAATCGTGTATTACGGCCAGGGGGTAGTTTTATCCTCAGGGATCATGATGCAGACAGTGAATCCATGCGAGTGTTCTGCTCGCTGGTACATACAGTGTTCAATGCAGGTATTGATGTCCCTTGGGAAGAAAACAAACAAGAACTCCGACTGTTCGACAGTGTTAATTTCTGGTCAGGCGAAATTTCTGAACGCGGTTTTACTGATACAGGCCAGCGGGTTTTACAGGATAACGACCCGTCACGAAACACCCTGATGCGTTTTATTAAAACGTAAGATCATCTAATGAAGCTGTCTTCACCGACCGGCCGCAGGATTTTCTGGCGGATCCATCGGGTACTCTGCTGACAGAGCGGATGAACATCACAGCAGATTAAAAAATATTGCGATGACCACCAGATAGCGCAGGCCTTTGCCAATAAAGGTCAGCAGCAGAAACAGATCCAGCCGAACCCGCATTACCCCGGCAATAAATGTCAGGGCATCCCCGCCTATCGGCAACCAGGCCAGCAACAGACTCCAGGCACCATAACGCTGAAACCAGTGTTGCGCCCGGTGCAATTTATCTGGCTTAAAGGGAAACCAGCGGCGGGACTCATAATGGGTCAGATAGCGGCCAATCCACCAATTGATGGCAGCTCCCGCCGTATTGCCGATCGTAGCCGACAACCATAACAGGGTTGCATTGCTCTCTGGCAAAAAGGCAATCAGGGCCACCTCTGAATAAAAAGGCAGCAACGATCCAGCCCCCAGCGCACTGACAAACATCAGAAAGTAATTCAATGGGAGATTCCGGTTAGTCTCGGTTAAACAGAGTCATGTGAGAGTCTGCTCGGGTTGTTTCTGACAGCTTGGGCAAACCACTTAAACAAACGGCGATGCCTGGGAAGATAAAACAGGTATTCCGGATGCCACTGGAGTCCCAGAATGAACGGTTCACCCTGACTTTCAAATGCCTGAATAAAGCCATCCCGGTCATGTGCTGCAACACGGAGCGGACGGGCAATCTTTTCTATGGCCTGGTTATGCAAGCTGTTTATCTTCAGTCTGTGCCGATCAAGTTTACGCACCAATAGAGATGCACGGTCAATCTCTACCCACTTAATAGGGAAGGCGCTGTTGCGGTTAGGCGTGAGTTTGCGTAACGGTCGGATATCGGTAAACAGACTGCCCCCCAGCACGACATTGATAAGTTGCGCCCCCCGGCATATGCCCATCAGAGGCACGCCCTCCTGCAACGCCCGCCGGACCAACGCCATTTCGAGCGCGTCACGACGGGCATCGTAATTCGCCCCTGCATCGCCGGTTAGCCCATAGTGCCGCGGATCAATATCATCCCCACCGGTAATCAGGACACCCTGAGCGGCCTTAGGCAATGTCGGGTGATCCGGTGTGACGTAGCAAGCCCGCAGGCCAGCCAGAGACAGGACCAGACGACTGGCCCACCAGCCCAGCTTTAATCGTTTGTCTGGTCCGGTCACAACCACCAGAGGTTTTGCTGCTGTCGTTTTTTTCCGCCGGATGCGCATCAAACCCTCCCGTTTGTTTGCTCATCTTCTAGCAGTTGTTCCGTTCTGAGTAGCCAGCGGGACTCAAAAGTATGTGTCAACCTGGACAACTCCTGCTGATATTCCTGCGACCATTGCAACAGGCGTTGCGGATTCTGGGCCAGGCTTTCAACGACCAGCCAGTGCTGCCAGGCGTTGTCGATATTCCAAAGCGGGTTATCAATATCGCAGTTGGGCAGACGGTAATGCAGCGTGGGTCGGGCATTGATACGCGGATCATCCACCGTCTGTCTGACCCTGTCTTCATCCAGATAAGCAAACAGGGGCAGCATATCCAGACTACGATTTCGGCTCGGATTAAATCGCAGATAATCATCAATCAGCGTGGTCTGGTCCGGGCGATAGTCCGGGTCAATCACCAGCGCGATATAACGTTTGTCAAAATGTTTGATATAGGTTGTCAGGCGCCGGGAAAGGTCTGTTTTGTCACACGCCACTATCCAGTCATATAAACACAGATAGGCTTTGAGATAGGCGGTGATGGTGGCGGCGTCCAGTGCAGGTAGCTCAGGGTTGAGATGAACACCAAAGGCGTAATGTATAGCATCGCGCGTTCCTTTAGCGCCCAGTTTGCGAAAGTCCGCAATCAGTGGATGCAGTGATTTAAGACGGCTCAGCGGTAACGGCGGCGTAACCAGCTCCCATGGCACCACCTGCTCTGCGGCGGATGTCAGCAGACTCATTGCAACATCCCCCAGCGAATCCTCGGGTTTAAGCAATTCCTGCTCTGCCAAAGCCTTCAGATAGGAGGCGTCCAGTTCCACCTTGAAGTCGCCCAGTTGCGTATCCCTGACAAACCACTCCAACGGGGTCTGCTCTGTAACCCGGCCACCCAAGTGTGAAGCAATCGCCTGACAGATCTGCTCGGGACCAAGGCCGGTCATCTCGATTTCTACCCCGACTCTGCGCTCACTGCCGTTCTCTGTGTGTTGCCTCTGGGGTAACCAGTTGATATCGGCCTGTTCTTCAGATTGGGTCATACTGTATAAGCCCTTTATTCTCCTCTAAAACAGATTCAGCATACCCACTCTACGCACAGAGTCCCACCGCGGATTCATCCATCAACTCGGTGAGTTACCCTCTCCACCAGGCAAACTAGCCCGATATTTTGAGCCGCCCGTTCCGCTATGCCGATAGATCTGGCAACCAGCAGCAAGGGTATGACCTTTCTTGTTACCTCTGTAAATGCTTCGCCGCTGCCACGAGGCTAATCAACCGGGGCAGAGCATCCGGTTAAAGACCTAACTTTCCTCATCCCGAATGATCCGCTATAAAGAGATAACTAAAGGGAACCACCACGCGGACAGGGATATGTTGCAGCGACTCATCTCCACCTATCTCAAGCCATATTTGAACGGCTTTGCCAGTAGCTTTGCTGAGAAACCAAAGACAGGGTTAGCTGTCGTAAAAGCGCAGCTAAACAACTCCCCAACAAAGGCAATAAAATTATTTAACTTCAGACTATTAGAAATCAATACCGTGCCATACCCGGCCGGAATAAGACGACATCGTGTCGTATATTTAGATGTTAGGCATCAGGCGAGGCAACTGTGAAAGAAAGGGAAATTATCGAGCTACTTGATAACTGCAAAGAGCAATACTGGGAACTTCCAGAAGATGACGTTGCTTCTTGCCTGAAGGAAACTTTTGAGTACTTATTAAAAAGCGCCAAAATACGCGACGACTGGGAGTTCAAATGGAGTGCTTTTGGTGAAGATATATCCATCTATGCTATATCGCAGAAGCAAAAACACGAATACGCATTAGGCTTTTTTAGGGGCGAGATTTATTTGGAGTCATTTATCTTTGAACCTAAAACTATCAAGTACATGCCTAGTGAATTCTGGGCAATACTTGCAGATCTTGATTTAAAGAAAAACTTTAATTTCCAAGAAAACGCTTGGCTTTCCAAGAAAGTTGATTTCGATACTAGAACAGGAGTATCCAGCATATACAAAATAGTGCGGAATTACATTTTACTTGAAGAGCACCAACCTGAGTCTACGTGCGACTTGGGAGCTTTTGAGGCTCGCTGGGGTATATCTGAATCGTCAGTTAAAATTTTGAGTTCAGCTACTGATCTCCTTAAAGGGCTCCATAAACTAAATTATTTGCTATATCGTCGAGATTATCAGAAACGTAAAGGTGCAAAAGCCTAACAAGTGGCGGCAGTTCGCACGCTACACGTGCCGGACTCAGCACTGCGTGCTTCGCCGTTGCGCTAAGCGTTATAAATAGAAGGGAATATCGTGCAAGTAACCGCTAATTTACATGAATGTAAACACTGCTCCGGTACTGGAACATGCTCCAATGGACAGGATGGAGCCTCATGCTTGGCGTGTGCTAAGCGAAATGAACTTAAGTTCTGGCAGCTACAAAACCAACATGGGCTAATGTGTGGATCATGTGGTGGCATAGGTAAAGCCGAACCACTGACTGAACGGCTCAATAAGCGCGCAGCTCCTCTTCTCGCACTTATGCTTACATTTGGAATATTGGCGTTAATCACGTTTGCCACTATTGCAAAGAGTCCCTATTTCTCGGAGCTTTTAGCATTTGGCAGTGCCATTATTGGTGCTGTAGCAGGCTATTATTTTTCTAGGGCTAGAAGTGATTTATAACAAAAAAATTAAAGTACACCTACAGGCGTACTTGGTACTCAAAAGCTACGCTTTTTCGGCCCCTTTATTGAGCGTAACATTTCTTTAAAGACAAAGGATATTACATTGAACCTTAGGGATATATTGTATTTTGACTTTGATAAAGCAGCCTCTCTTGTCAGTCAATTAGAAGGTGGTTTGGCTAAGCAAAGAGCTGAGACATCAGAAGAAACTCAAGATGAAAGAAACATCCGAAAGTATGAGTTATTAAAAGTATTCAAGTCTGAATTTGGTGGCATCCAAACAGATAAAAAAACTGTTTTAGAAACAAAAGTCCTACATCATGATCTTCTGGTAAGACTTGAGGAAACTTTGATTGAACTCGGTTTTGCTACCAATATAAACGGTACGGTATCGATTTCAGATAATTCTTCTCTTGAAATAATGCATTCAGAAATATCAAAATCCCCATATGTAAAAGTTGAGGGATGGTGTGCTTTTGAAGATTTTGAGAAACTTTATGAATCAACAAAAAACTTTAATGATTTGCTTGGTTTTATTAAACGCTGCGAATTGAATTCAGTGTTAAATATAGATCAACTAAAGCTACAGTTAAAATCTATAGAAGAAGAGTCCGGAAAGAATTCTAAGAGATATAAGGATGCGACAGCAGAGTTTAAAAAATACGATAAATTGATCACTGAGAACATTGATAAAGCCAAGCTTCCAGAGTGGCTATTTGAAGGTGTTAGAGAATGGATCGATACATATATTGATGGCCGTTTAAATCTACGAGTTTGTCCTTTTGAAGAATTTCCAGAAATTGAGATAATAGCCAATTTGAAAAGGACTTGTTTTATTGATGATGATTTAAAGCATCTCATGTATGGATATGGTTCAGAACCAAACCGAAAGCTGTGCGTTCTTGGACTTGTCACTTCAGTACCACCTAGAGATGAAACCACTCTATTCGATATGTATGAACCATATGTAAAGAAGAAGGATATTGAAGGGGAAACTGAAGTAGAAGCCATTGAGAGAGCATTTAGAGCAATATTTCCAGCATTGCGTAATATGGAAAAATTTACATCTTTCCATAGTTATCCAAGAATAGTGGTACACCCAATTGCTGTGTATCGAAATATTCAGCCGGTATCTAACAATATGAACAAGTCGGACTCGTAAACTCGCCACTTCTGGCAGGAGTTACCCAATAGGCCCGGAGATAACAAAGGCAGTTTAGGCTTTTGTAGAAGATCCAACAGAAGTAAGTATAGATTGCCGCCTATAACCCCAATCACGGATATTCACCCATACCCGTGATTGGGAAGACTCAATGCGCAGTTACACCAACCCCGCCATCCCGGCATAAGGGTCCCATGTTGCGTCGCGGTGGGGTTCATATTCGGTCCAGAGTTCGATCCAGGTACCTACATCTTCACCATAGAGGCGTGAGATCACCGCATGGGTCATATCGATTCCGGCAGCGATGCCGGAGGCGGTGATGATATTGCCCTGCTCTACCCAGCGGGCTTTTTTAACCCACTTCACTTCGGGACCCGGCGCGGTGGCCTCATTCCATAACAGTTTGTTGGTGGTGGCTTCCAGACCGTTCAGAATACCCGCCGCAGCCAGCAGTGAAGCACCGTTACAGACCGACATCAGAATTTCGACCTGTTGCGCCTGATGTCGCAGCCATTCCAGCGTTGGCTGATGTTCTACCAGCGGTACCGCGCCCCAGCCACCCGGCACAATCAGATAGTCCAGTGCCGGACAATCGTCATAATCAAATTCAGCCACGGTTTTAATACCACCATGCGAGGGGGTTTCACCCTTGTCCGCGGCCACAGTGACCAGCGACACACCCACCATGTCACTGGGGTGTTTCCAGAGCTGTGACGGCACCAGATTGATGTTGGACCAGAGGTCCATGGGGCCGTAGACATCCAGCAGTTCAAAGCCGGGAAAGATCAATACGCCCACGGTTTTCTGTATGGCAGGCTCCACCTGTTCACGGTCCAGCATATCCGGCCTCAGGCCAGCGATTTCCGATAATTCCATTGTGTTGCTCCTTTGTGTTTTATTGTTAACAGCACAGAACCCAGATGATTCTGCAGAGGAAAAATCGGTCAATATCCAGCCCCGGACTCAAAAGCGGACGCGGTATTCGTTGGGGGTTACACACAACTCCCGCTGGAACGCCCGGCGCATCTGTTCTTCACTTTTAAAACCACATTTATCGGCAATGGATTTCAGTACGGTGGTTTTGTTTTCCAGCAGCATGCGGGCCTGACACAAACGCAGGCGCTCAACAAATTTGGCCGGAGTTTCGCCAACATCAGATTTGAATTTGCGATTGAAATGGCGCGGGCTCATATTGGCGCGTTCTGCCAGTATTTCGATGGACAGGTCCGCTGACAGGTTATCCAGAATCCAGTCAATCAGGGCGCTGAAATGGCTGCTGGACTGCGACAGGATAAATTCACTGAACTGTTTCTGACCGCCCGGTCGTTTGTAAAACACCACCAGTTTCCGGGCGACGCTCATGGCAATCTTTTTGCCCGCATCCTCTTCCACCAGCGCCAGCGACAGGTCCATACCCGCCGTTACGCCCGCCGAGGTATAGGTGTTGCCCTGTTTGATAAAGATGGCGTCAGATTCGATGTTGAGTTGCGGAAACTGTTGCTGCATATCCGCACAATAGGCCCAGTGGGTCGTGATATTTTTACCGTTGAGCAAACCCAGCCGGGCGAGGAGAAAAGCACCGGTACAGATCGACACCAGCCGCCGCACACATCGGGACTGCTGTGCAATCCACGCCAGCAGTGCGGCATCATCCAGTGCCAGTTGAATGTTTTCTGCCCCCGGCACAATCAGCGTGTCCAGATCGGCTGGGCAATCGGTGAAGTCGTAATCAGGCATCAGTTGCATGCCCGATGACATGGTGACCGGCGTGCGTGTTTTTGCAATCAGAAACACCCGGTACTGTTCGGATAATCCGTATTGCTGCTGTAACACGCGGGCCGATGAAAACACCTCATGGGGCCCGGTGATATCAAGCACCTGCGCCTCATGGAAGATCACGACCCCAATGTTTAATGTTGTTGTTTGTTCAGTCATGGATATTCACCTTGATTTGAGGTTATCAATCCCGTTTTGTGTCCACAAAGACAGAATTGCAGCAAATAAGGACAAATGTAACCCTGACTGAACTAAGTTGGCCTCCCTGTTGGTTTAGCCGGTTAGCCGGCCATCCCGGTAATCCTGAATCGCCTGCTCCAGCTCATCCATGGTGTTCATGACAAAGGGGCCGTATTGCGCCACTTCTTCACCGATGGGTCGAGCGGCCAGCAACAGAGCACGGCCACCCTCTGCACCGCTGCTCAGCACCACGCTGTCGCCCTGCCCCAACACGGCGGCCTGATTAGCCTCCAGTTTTTTACCAGAGACTGTTAACAACCCCTCAAACGGGTAGAGCACAGCCTGGTGTCCGTCAGGTACAGGCAGTTGCAGGGTTTGCATTGGCTCAAGCTGAATATCCAGCATCAGCGGGTCGGCGCTAACGCCGGAGACCGGGCCGATATAGTGCTGGCCTTGTAGCTCAATATCACCGGCAATCAGTTTCAATGCGGCTTGCCCCGGCAGATCGATCTGCACCAGATCTTCCGGCTCGATATTCTGATAGGCCGCCGGTTTCATTTTTTCCGCCGCAGGCAGATTGACCCAGAGCTGGAAACCACGCATCAGCCCCTGCTCCTGCTGCGGACGCTCTTCATGGATTACACCCCGGCCAGCCGTCATCCACTGCACACCACCCGCGCGCAGCAGACCTTCATTGCCCATATGGTCTTTATGCAGCATCCGGCCATCCAGCATATAGGTTACGGTTTCAAAACCTCGATGCGGATGGGGCGGAAAACCAGCAATGTAGTCATCCGGATTATCTGATGAGAACGCATCCAGCATCAGAAACGGGTCGGCGCGGGTGGCCGGGTTTTGGCCCAGACTGCGCATCAGCCTGACTCCTGCCCCGTCACTGGTGGCGCGTCCCGGAATGATCCGGGTGATTTCGCGTAACTGTGTCATGTTTTACCTCCGGCTCTGTTGTCTGTTTGCCTTTTAAACCAGAGCGGCAATCTGGCGCTGGGCAGCGGCTTTGGCCGTTTCTGCCTGGCCCATGTTCAGCCCTTCAGCAAACACGGTTTCGGTCTGAGTCAGACCGATAAAGGCCAGGAACTGTTCCACATAGGGCATCTGATAATCCTGTCCATTGGCGTGGTAGATACCGCCACGGGTAGCAAACATGACCACCGGGGTATCTGGCAGCAGGCCCACAGGACCGGTTTCGGTGTATTTGAAAGTCACACCGGCGCGGGCCAGCAGGTCAAACCAGGCTTTTAGCTGTACTGGAATACCGAAGTTGTACATGGGGATACCAATCAGAATCTGATCCGCCGTACGGACTTCTTCGATCAGCTGATCAGACAACGCCACAACCACCTGCTGCTCGGCACTGCGTTCATCAGCCGCGGTCATCAGCGCGCCCAGGGTGGCGCTGTCCAGCACTGGCAGCGGCTCTGCCGCCAGATCGCGGACGATGATCTGACCCTCTGGAGTGCGCACTTTCCACGCCTCGGTGTAGGCATTCATCAGTGCATTAGACTGGCTGTTCTCGGCAATAATACTGCTACGAATCTGAAGAAGTGTTGGCATGGTGTAACCTCCTGAGTTGATGAATCCATTTTTTCACCTACTCAAACGATTAAAAACAGCTAAAATTAGTAAGATATGATCGAATAATTCGATAATGGAGCACTTCATTGACTCAGGTAACACTGGAACAGTGGCAATGTCTGTTGGCGGTTGTGGATGAAGGCGGTTATGCGGCCGCTGCAGAAGCCCTGCAGAAAAGCCAGTCCACCGTCAGTTACGCAGTACAGCAGATTGAAAGCCGGCTGAATGTGCGGGTGTTCCGGCTGGAAGGCCGACGTTCTGTGCTGACCCCGGCGGGACAGACCCTGTATCGCCGCGCCCGCTTACTGGTTGATGAAGCCACGCAGGTGGAGTCGCTCGCGGCCCAGCTTGCACAGGGCTGGGAACCGGCCCTGACGGTGGCGATGGATACCCTGTTCCCTATTTGGGTGATGCTGAAAGCGCTGTCCCGCTTCAGCGAACGCCAACCCTTGACCCGCATAACTCTGCAGGAGACCGTGCTCAGCGGCACCGATGAAGCCCTGCTGGAGCAACGGGCCGATCTGGTGATTGGTGGGCGCACACCACCCGGTTTTTTTGGTGAGCTGCTGTTTGATGTGGAGTTTATCGCTGTAGCCAGCCCCCAACATCCGTTACACCTGCTGGATCGTCCACTGCAGTATCAGGATCTGCGTCTGCACCGTCAGATTGTGGTGCGTGACTCGGGTCGGCGGAATCTGGATGCGGGCTGGTTAGGAGCAGAGCAGCGCCTGACCGTCAGCCATATTCAAACCTCGATCCAGAGTGTAGAAAAAGGCCTGGGTTATGCCTGGCTGCCGGAACTCCAGATCCGGCAGGCCCTCAAAGAGGGTTTACTCAAACCGCTGCCGCTTGAATCAGGCGGGCGGCGTAAAGTCCCGCTCTATCTTATCTACAGCGCGGGTGACAGTGCCGGTCCTGCTGCACGCTGTCTGGGCAGTATGCTGACCGAAACTTTGCAGGCAAGTGTCTTATCTCAGGAGTAGACTGAATTGATCAGGATTTCAGGACACCGTTCTTATATGCGTTTCATCATTACTTTTGTCACTCTGATACTGCTGAGCGTCAGTTTTAATCTTTATGCCGACGTGAATGCCCAGCTTAAGCAATACCAGCAAAGACTTGAGCAACTGCCGGCTGACGACGGCAGTAACGACACCCGAGTTCAGCGCGAGCGACTGCAAAAACTGATTACCCTGCTGCAGGAAACCCAGAGCGCCGACGCCAGAATTGCCGAGCTTAAACAGCAACTGAATGCCCTGCCTGAAGAGAAACGTGTACTGCAGCAGCAACTCAACAGCCCGCTGCCTGACAGCAAACCCGAACTGCCCAAAAACCTGCCGCTGGATAAACTGGAATCTCAGCTAACGCTGGCGCAAGCACAGCAACTGGAGTTACAGCAGAGTCAGGACAACCTGCTGAATCAGATCAATCAGAATGAACAGCGCCTGATCACCCTGCGCGAACAACTGGCCCAGCTGAAACAGAAAAACCCCAGTGTCACCCAGCAAGCCGATCCTGAGCTGTATTCCATCGAGTTTGCCCACCGTAATACCCAGATTCAGGCACTTGAGCTGGAACTTCTGATCCTGCCGGGTCAGAACGAGTTGAATCAGTTGCAACGGGAGCAAACAAAACGCCGCCTGACACAACAGCAGGCGTGGGTTAAGGCGCTGCAAGATCAGGTCCAGCAAAAGCGCCGAAATGAAACCGAAGCCGCACTGGAACAACTCGATGACGCTGAGCTGGATCAGCTCAGTCCGGCGGTAGAGGCACAGCAGTCACGCAACCTGAAACTGAGCGAACAGTTGCGCAGCACGCTGGCCAAAACAGAACAGGCCATCAGTAAACGGCGCCAACTGGAAGCCGAGCTGGCCATCATCACCCAGAGTTATCAGGCGATACAGCAGGAACTAGCCTTGAGCAGCTCGCCACTGGGCAGTGAACTGCGCCGTTATACCCGACGCCTGAGTAACAGCGCCCCGGACCGGGATACCCGGCAGCAACTGGACAAACTCCGGCTGACCAATCTGGAGGTATCCAGAAGCCTCTATTCACTGAATAACCAAACGCCACCGGCTACCGAACGCAGCGCAGCAGAACAGCAGCAAATGGACAAACTGCTGCGTAATGAAAACATCCTGCTGACACGCCTGAAAGAAGCCACCAGCCAGGCAATCAATGAGCTATCTCAACTGCTGGAAGTGCAGGACCAGATCACCACTCAGGTACAGCGTGGTCAGGCGCTGATCTACCAACACCTGCTGTGGATTCCCAGCGTCCCCGCGATCAACACAGCCTGGCCGGACGAAATCAGTGGCAGCTTTGCCATTCTGGCTCAGTCGCTCAGGCCGGATAGTCAGCAGCCATTCTGGAGCCCGCAACCCAACTGGGGGCGGCAACTGGCCGTCTGGCTGCTGATCAGCGGGCTGGGGCTGCTTGCCCTGCGCCGTCTGACACATTCAGCCAAACGCTGGCGGACACAACTGGGCAATGTGATCAGTGATCGGTTCAGCCGCACCTTTGCCATGCTGACCCTGCCCCTGATCATCAGCCTGCCCATTCCGCTGGGCATTGCGCTGGTCAGTCTTGAACTGGTCAATCTGGCGGCCTGGTGGGATCAGGGCCTGGTCCGTCTGCTCTGCCTGATCTTTACCTTCGGCCTGTTCTGTTATCAGACCCTGCTGCTGTGGCTGAGCGTGCCCAACGGACTGATGGCAGCGCACTTTGCCACACCAGAGCACCTCTGCCGCGGGTTGAGTAACCGGATTCATTATCTGTTCTGGCTAGGCATGCCGCTGGTATTGCTGATTGTGGCAGCGGATCGTTCGCTGGAACCCTCCCTGCAATCCGGTCTGGGACGCTTGGCGTTTATTCTGCTGACGGTGCTGATCACCCTGTTCTGGTCCTCTTTGCGGCGTTTGGCTCCGCAGATTAACCAGCTCACCCGTAGTCACCGCTGGTGGCAGCAGTCTCAGGTCTGGCTGCCCGGACTGGTCGGCGTGCATCTGCTGATGATTGCGGCGGCGTTACTGGGCTACGTGTACAGCGCGGCCATGCTGATGTTGCTGCTGCTGGTACTGGTGGGCATTTTCACCGCAACCCTGCTGTTTTTCCGTATGGGCAACCGCTGGCTGCTCATCTCTGAGCGTCAGTTGGCCTTTAAACGCGCCCGTGACCGCCGTACAGAAATTCTGGAAGCACGGGAGAAAAATGAAGAGCTACCGCAACTGGAAGAGAACTATCTGGATCTGCAGACCATCTCCGATCAGGCGCGGATTCTGCTGAAAACCGGCACCGTGATCCTGTTTTTCCTGCTGATCTGGCTCACCATCCGTAACGCCCTGCCCAATCTTGATCTGCTGGATCAGGTGGTGCTGTGGAGCAGTACCGTCACCGGCCCAGATGGTGCCCAGATCATCAGTCAGAGCATTACGCTTAAGAATCTGGCCTATGGCGCCATCGTGATTATCCTCAGTGCCCTGGCGGCCTATAACCTGCCCGGCCTGCTGGAGTTACTGATTCTCAAGCACATGACGCTGAACCCCGGCACCGGCTACGCCATCACCACCATCACCAAATATGTGCTGATTGTCACCGGTGTGATTGCTGCAGCCTCTTCGATGGGACTGGAGTGGTCAAAACTGCAGTGGCTGATTGCTGCGCTGGGTGTTGGGCTGGGGTTTGGTTTGCAGGAGATCGTTGCCAACTTTATCTCGGGCATTATCATCCTGTTTGAAAAGCCGATCCGGCTGGGCGACACCATCACCATCGGTAATTACACCGGCACGGTGACTAAAATCCAGATCCGCGCCACCACCATCTCTGACTGGGACCGGCGCGAGGTCATCATCCCCAATAAAACCTTTGTCACCGATCAACTGATCAACTGGTCACTCACCGATCCCGTCACCCGGGTGGTATTGAATGTGGGCGTTGCCTACGGCACTGATACGCAACTGACTCAGCAACTGTTGCTGGAGGTTGCGCGTAATCATCCCAAGGTGCTCAAAGACCCCGAACCTAACGCCTTTTTCATGGCCTTTGGCGCCAGCACACTGGATTTTGAACTGCGGGTTTTTGTCAGTGCCATGTCTGACCGCTTACCGGTGACCCATGAACTGAATCAGGCGATTGATGCCAGATTCAAAGAACACGGAATTGAGATTGCCTTCCCGCAGTTGGATGTGCACCTGAAGCGCAATTAAGACAGAGGGTGCAATTCAGACTTCGATATCAAATCGCAACAAGGCCCGGCGCAGGCTCTCATCCAGCTGCGCCAGATCTTCGGCCTGAATTTCAATACAGGGGAGCTGATGTTGCCGGTATAGTTCGCGCTTGCGCATCATCTGTTTCAGGGTGGCCGCATCCGCATCCGGCTGCCAATACTCAATAAGAATACCCTCCACAGACAGATAAAAGTCTGCGCTCAGGGTTTCATCCAGCGGCAGGGGCCAGTCAGTGGCATGCTGCAGTCCGGCCAGGAACAACCAGTCATCAATCTGTTTCAGCGCAGGCAGTCGCAGGCGATGTCCATCCAGCCCACCAAAGACACCCTGAGCATCCGCAGCCTGATCACTGTACCGCTGACACAGAGTCAGCAGGGCTGATGAAGTCTGAATGGCCGGCGCCCAGAGAATAAAAGGCACACCGGTCTGGGTGTTTTCACGCTGGCACCCGCCCATGGCGATTCCCCGTGGGGTCAGTACCCAGCCACGTCTTGCAGGCTGTTGCCAGCCCAGCAGCTGCAACAGCTGCCGTAATTGCCGGACCGGTAGCTCAAGTGCTTTTGCCAGTTGTAAGGAGGTCAGCAATTCAGCATCGGCGCTGACCAGCGCCGGATGTTTACAGACACTGACCGGCCAGGTGATATAGCGGCCAAACTTATCGCTGTCCCGATACTGGCCACCTTCAAATTCGCCTTTGGCGGTCAGCAACCAGCTCTCATCCTGGCGTTTGATCCAGCCCAGGGCTTCCAGCTCAGCAAACATCTGTCGCGTGGGTTTATCCAGCTCACGGGCCAGTGCAGAGGTTGAAATTGGTTTATCCTGTTCCGCCATCACGGCCTCTTAATCTGATTCAATCGGCATCATACCCAGCCCGGTTGCACCGGTGCAATCTGTTCATTGTGCTCTGCCGTATACAGAGTAGCTGCCTGCAAAAGAGACTCCCATGCCTAAAACCCTGCGCCTTATCCTTGGCGATCAACTCAACCCAAGACACTCATGGTTTCGTGAACAGAATGATCAGGTGATCTACCTGATCGCCGAGCTGCCGCAGGAAGTGGGGTACGTTAAACACCATGTGCAAAAGATCTGTGCTTTTTTTGCGGCCATGGCTCAGTTTGCAATGGCACTGGAACAGGCCGGCCATCGTGTCTGGCATCTGACACTGGATGACACCTCTCACCTGAAAGACCTGCCCGACCTGCTGAATCAGTTGATCGAGAAGCACGATATTAGCGCTGTCGAGTATCAGCGACCCGATGAATATCGCCTGCTGGAACAGTTACGTGCCTGGGCTGTTTCCCAGTCGATACCGGTTTTCGAGGCCGATACAGAGCACTTTCTGCTGCCCATTGAGGAGATCCCGGATCAGTTCAAAGCGGGTAAAGCGCACCGGATGGAGTTCTTCTACCGGCGCATGCGGCAGCGTTTTGATATCTTGATGCAGCAGGATACACCGGAAGGCGGCCGTTGGAACTTTGATACCGAAAACCGCCAGACCCTGAAACCTGAAGACCTGCGCCATCTGCCAGAACCCCTGACCTTTGTGAATGATGTGTCATCAATTCTGGATCGACTCAAACGGCACAACGTCAGCCACTTTGGCAGAGCTGAAAACACCCTGCTCTGGCCGGTCACGCGCCGGCAGGCAGAATCACTGCTGGCATTTTTCTGCACTCATCTACTACCCCGTTTCGGCCAGTTTCAGGATGCGATGACCCATCATCCCGACGGCTGGAGCCTGTATCACAGCCGGCTCTCCTTTGCTCTGAATGCCAAGATGCTGCATCCGATGCAGGTCATTGAAGCAGCGATGAGTGCCTATCGTACTGCGCCAGAGCAAATTCCACTGTCACAGATCGAAGGTTTTGTCAGACAGATTTTGGGGTGGCGTGAATTTGTCAGGGGAATTTACTGGGCCAATATGCCCGCCTATGCCGAACAAAACGCGCTGCAGGCTGAACGTACCCTGCCGGACTATTTCTGGCAGGGTGACACCCAGATGGCCTGTTTGCAGAAAGCATTGGGACAGTCTCTGGAGTTTGCCTATGCCCATCATATTCAGCGGCTGATGGTGATCGGCAATTTCTGCCTGTTGACCGGGATCGATCCGAATCAGGTGGATGCCTGGTATCTGGGGGTGTATGTGGATGCCATCGAGTGGGTTGAGATGCCCAATACCCGAGGGATGAGCCAGTTTGCCGATGGCGGCCTGGTCGCCAGCAAACCCTATATTGGCGGCGGAAATTACATCAACAAGATGAGTGATTACTGCACTGTCTGTGCCTACGACGTGAAAGAAACAGTGGGGGAAAAGGCTTGCCCGTTTAACAGCTTTTACTGGCACTTTATCGATTTGCACCAGTCCCGGTTTGAATCAAATCCACGCATGGCGCTGGTGATCAAAAACTGGCAGAAACGTGATCCGGCAAAAAAACAGGCGGTATTGGAGCAGGCCAGAACCTATCTCAAACAACTGAACCACTTATAGCGTTAATTCTTCCAGCCAGCGTTCCTCTTCCGGCTCAAGATAAACCTGCTCAAGCAGTTCCGCGGCCCAGCTCTGATCAGCACTCAGGGCTTTAAGCATCGCCACCGCGGTGACTTTGACAGTAGGCACCTGACTCCACATGGAATGGTTCAGACAGCGCCAGTGGTTAGGGTCACGACGTTTTGGTTTTTCCAACTGCTCCTGACAGGTTTCACAGATCATGATGCACTGCTCGAAGCTGGGCTCAGGCCCAACAGGCGGCACCTCAAAAATGCCGAGTTTGACCCCCTGCGCATCACACAGCTCACAATGCGATCCGCAGCGCCGCACCAGATCCTTACCATAGAGAGACAAACCATGGTGCCGTTCCTGATGTCGGTCATGCCCTTTAGACATAGCTCAATTCCTGTACTTATTTAATCGGTCTACGATAAACCTAATACGGCAGATCAAGCGAGAGCTTGACTGTTTTTGACAGCCCATCAGGCAAGTTTTGATAAGACTGGCACCCAAAAACAGGGGGCAGCTCTAGAGCTGCCCCCGGATGCCGGAGGAATACTCCGGCTAATCGGCCCAAATGGGCAAGGGAATTACGCTGCCTGCTGGTGATCCCAGTGGGGATAGAACACTTCGATCAGCGCCTGTGGACAGTGTTCGCGGATAGTGAAATGCACCTTGGGCATCTGCTCTGTCGGCGTGTCTATCACCATTAAAAATCCACCTTGTTGCAGGGCATGTTCATACTTTTGCAAAAACGTAGCCGGTGTTTCGGCACCAACCAGCCGTCCCAACCAGCCACCTACGCCAATCCCTAGCAAACTGGCAGCAAGCAGTGCGCCACCACCCAGCACAATGCTGGGGGGACCCAAAACGGTACCTGCGGCAAGCCCGGCAATTAAGCCAAAACTCCCGCCAGCTACCATGCCCCAGTCCATGTCATTTTCCACTTCTGTTGTTTCAGTGCGTGAGGCCGGTGTCAGACCGAATTTCTCGAGCTGAGAAGCGTCTTTTGCAATCACGTGGATGCACTCTTCATCGATACCCAGAGCCTGTATTGCCTGTACCACGGTTTTTGCCTGTTGCAATCGCTGGGCTAGAAACACCAGTCGTCTCACCTGGAAACCTCCCGTTGAAACAGCTCTAACAGTATAGTTGAGCATCAACCGTATGCTGGCCGATGGGCCATTACGGGCTTTATAATGCGTGAAATATTTTCAAGCAGAGGAATGACAGATGCGTCAACTGGGCACACCACTCTCCCCATCAGCCACTAAGGTCCTGTTCTGTGGCGGTGGAGAACTCGGCAAAGAAGTGGTTATTGAGTTGCAGCGCCTGGGCGCAGAAGTCATTGTGCTGGACCGCTATGCCAACGCGCCGGGCATGCAGGTCGCCCACCGCAGTCATGTGGTCTCCATGCTGGACGGAGCGGCATTGCGCCAGATTATTGAGCAGGAAAAGCCGGACCTGATCGTGCCGGAGATTGAAGCCATCGCCACGGATACCCTGGTTGAGCTGGAACAGGAAGGCTACAACGTGGTCCCCACTGCCCGTGCTGCACGCCTGACCATGAACCGCGAGGGGATTCGCCGCCTGGCCGCCGAAGAACTCGAACTGCCTACCTCCCCCTATGGCTTTGCCGACAATCAGGCCGATTATGAAGCTCTGGTGGCGCAGATCGGCCTGCCCTGTGTAGTGAAACCGATTATGAGTTCATCCGGTAAAGGGCAGAGCACCCTGCGCACAGCAGATCAGATTCTGCCCGCCTGGAAATACGCTCAGGAAGGTGGTCGTGCCGGTCAGGGTAAGGTGATCGTTGAAGGGTTTGTCGATTTCGATTACGAAATTACCCTGCTCACTGTTCGTCACAACGGCCAGACCAGCTTCTGCGAGCCGATTGGCCATGTACAGGTGGACGGCGACTACCGTCAGTCCTGGCAACCGCAGGCAATGAGTGAACTGGCGCTGGAACGCTCCCGTGATATTGCCGGCAAGGTCACTGCGGCACTGGGCGGTTCAGGAATTTTTGGTGTTGAGCTGTTTATCAAAGGGGATAACGTGTACTTCAGTGAAGTGTCACCCCGTCCACACGATACCGGCATGGTCACCATGATCTCTCAGGATCTGTCTGAGTTTGCCCTGCATGCTCGCGCCATTCTTGGATTACCGATTCCCAATATCCACTTCCATGGCCCCTCTGCATCGAGCGTAATTCTGGTAGAAGGTGAATCCACGCAGGTACGGTTTGGTAATCTGGAACAGGCACTGGCGGAACCCAACACCCAGTTGCGCCTGTTTGGTAAACCGGAAGTCTCCGGTCAGCGTCGCATGGGGGTTGCCCTTGCGCGCGATCTGACCCTGGACGCTGCGCTGGAAAAAGCAAAACGTGCCTCAGCGGCGGTCAAAGCAGCGCTCTGATCTTGCAAAACCAGAAGCCCGGTTCCAGTAACCGGGCTTCGTTTATCAGCTGTTGCGAAATGCTCGTTAGCGGGTATTCAGGACGGCCTGTACATCCGGCTGATGATTTCGCGAAGCGCTGCCAGGGGCTGGCTGCTGTAGCTTTTCATGCAGTTTGAAGTGCTCAAATACCGCTTTAAGTTTGACGTCATTGCCATCTGAGCGGGATTTATTCATCCTCTTTAAGCAATGTTTCTGACTGCCGGGAATGACCGGAAATCTGAGACCAAAATCTCGCTCATCCTTCACTTTCTGACACTTGATGCCTTTTTTCAGGCTCATCGCTTTGAGCCAGACATCATCGGCATTGGGGCACAGGGTCATAAACAGTGATTGATCCATTACCTGTTCATCAAAACAACCCGGAAAGTACAACACGCCACCGATGCCCGTAGGAAATGTCAGTAGAGAAGGCTGCGATTCACGGCAAGGACGATCCCAACGTTTATAAGGTAAAACCTCACCATAACTGGAAAGTTGCATACCGTGTGCACGGGTGCAATGAATCACATTCGGTGAGCGTTTGTAGTTTCGATAAAGCATATCCACAAGATCATGGGGATACAGAATGTCATCGTCTACAGTCAGTATAAGGCTCCGGGGATACGCTTTCAGGGTGTAAAAATACTTTTTATAGGGCCCCAGATTTTCAGGACAGAAACGCACTTCCAGACCGCGTTTTTCCTGAAGTCTCAGCACATGAGGGATATCGTTGGCTGAAAACTCCTGCTCTGAAACCCAGAGGATAATCCGGTCAGGCTTCAGCGACTGCTGCAAGAGGCTTTCAATGGTGAGATAGACGTCATCGATACGTTTATCGAAGGTGGTCAGCGAAACAATGATGTCGTCGGCAAGATCATTGCCAACACCGGTGGAAGTGGAGTTGATCGCACTCCACTGATACTGCGCAGACAGCCGTGCACTTCTTTGTGCAATCAGTAATTCCCTTTGATTTTTCAGGCGCCTTTTTTTACTGCTAAGCGTCCACATTCAGGCCGAGTCCTGTTTTTGTTTTAGTCGGTAATCCGTACAGAATGCCTGACAAATATTAAACAGAACTTAAATAAATTCAAAGAAGTGAATATAAGGAGCGTAATGCACTTAAGGCTTGTCGTTGTGTAACAGCTCGCCGTGATAACCGGGAAACTGTTCCTGACCGCGCTGGCCCAAAAGCGTTTCAATGCGCTTGTAAAGGTTAGCCACTTTTTTGGTCGCTTTTTTAACCTGAAGCTCTTTGGGCATCCAGTGCGTGGGGATCAAACCCTGACTGCCCAGGCCATCAATAACCACCAGGCGAGCGATATCACCCTGTTCGTCTCGCTGCACCACGATGTTGTGCAACAACAGATCCCTTGATGGAATTGAGTAGGATTGCCAGAACTGTGCAAACACCGCCACGGCCTGCTGGCACTGTTCACTGAAGCCCTCATCCCAGATCACTTTTTTCAGAGTTTGTGACACCGCACCGTCAGCATCACGAATCAATTCCGATGCCAGACCTTTACCCATATCGGTTTCCACAAAACCAAAACAACGGCTTACGTGTCGGTAAAGCGGCTCACCATACAACCGGTCCAGCAACGCCATCACCTGAAACTCTTCTCGATTGTCATCGAAGTGAGACAGCGGCAGCAGGTTTTTAGGAAAACCTTTTTTGCGACGTCGATCTTCCAGAGTAAAGTCCGGCCGACGCACTTTGATGCAACGCCCTCTGTCAGCGGGATACACGTAACACAAACGGTTCCCGCCCCGGGCAAAAGGCGCCAGATCAGCGAGCGTTATGCTCATTAAAACGCCTCACGGTGCCAGACGTAGTCATGTGACAACGGCATCTCGAGTGAACACTCCAGAATATACTGAGCGTAAAGTTTGGAATTCATATGCTCGTGGAAAAAGGTCCGGGCACGACTTGCCCAGGCCTGACGCTTGGCATCGTCATGGTGGAATTCACGGATTCTGTCGCGCAGCGACTCCATATCATCAAAATACACCAGCGTTTCGGCGGGAAGCAGTTCATCAAATTTAGGGGCACTGTGGGTGAACTGCAAAATACCGCTGCCAGCCAGCTGCGCCATCCGCGCTGATGAGTACCAGTAATCCCCTTCCTGACGATTCAGGTTAAGCCCCATACGGGTATCGGCCAGGGCGCGTTCATAATCCCGCCCCCAGACCGGAGACTGACCAAAGCTGCCGGGGGTGTTGAAGTTCAGCTCATCACCCAGCTGCTCTTTCAGATACACAACAATGTCACGGCGCTGGGTAAAATCATTACTGTTGCTGCAGAACAGCAGATCAACCGGCAGGTCAGTGCGCTGGCTGTTATCCAGCGTTTCAATGGAAGCATCCACCGGGTTCGGCATATGGTAGAAACGCGCTGGTGAAGTCTCGAATTGTTTCAGCTCAGGCATACCGGTAGAGACAAACACCGCATCCACCACTTCAGCGCGATGACGAATACGATCCACATTGGAAGGCACAAACAACGGGTCATTATTACAGTGTGCCATCACAATGGAGGGCCAACGCTGGCGTATCAGGGCCAGGGTTTCATTGGTGATCAGATCACAGTGGCCAACAATCATCAGGTCCGGTTCAACGGCTTCGACTGTTTCAATCAGGCGCTGATTGGCTTTCTTTTTACCGAGTTCCCGAATACCCAGAAAGGCTTCAAATGCCGCCACATCCCGATCGCTGAACACCTGAACAAAGTGATCATTGCGGATCAACCCCTGAGTCAGTTTGTTAGCCCAACTAACACGGGTTTTACCGTAACGGCGTAGCTGCTGATAGGCAACATGCAGCACTCTCATGGGGATACCTCCAAGCGGAAAATAGGGGTGACGCGCTGCTTTTTCACTGTTGCTGATACGGACAAAAAAACGGAAAAAAGGCAACCACACGCCATCTGGCTCAGCGCCAGAATATGGGCGCTAAACTTTGCATAAAGCCGCTGATATATCAACCTGATTGTTGCCTTTCGGTGACACAATCTCTGATCAGGCCACAGACCCGTGTATCAGAAGATCACCAGATGCAACACACCTCTGAGCAGCATGCCAAAAATCCCGCCATAAACGGCATAACGCATGATGGATGAGACGCGGGCACCGGCCGCCGCAAAAATGGCGACCCCCAGAACATCCATCGGGTTGGTGGCAAAACCCGCCATGCGGTTCAGATCCTGCACCGAGATCAATCCCTGATTCATCAGGTCGATGGTCACGCCCATAAACGCGGTACCCCCGGCAATAAATTTGGTCACAAGCGGCAATACTGTGGCTTCAGGTAAACCAATCAGTGCCAGGGCAGGGGCCAGTGCTGAACTCAGCAGTGCAATCGCACCGGTGGCTTTCAGAACATTCACCAGAAATAGGGCCAGAATCAGCATCGGCACCATGCCGACCACAATTTTCAGCCCCTCATTGCCACCCTCCGTCAGAATCTGCATGACGGTTTTGTTTTTCAGTTCTTCCGAAGCGCTGTGCACTTCTGTTTCAGACTGGTTTCCAGCATCCATGTTTCTGGTAAGCAGATAATAGGTAAATGCAGCCGCCGCCAGACCACCTACCAAGGAGGTAACAAGCGTGACGCCCAGATTGAGTCCGACAGCGGCCAGCGGAAAAGAGGCGTTGGCCTGAGACATGGCCAGCACCATCGCCATGGTAGAAGCAATATACCGTTTTGAGGTGCCATTGCGATCCATCAGGGAGAGCGTGGCAATAGGTGCCGCAAAACTGACAAACAGCAGCTTCAGCATGGCAAAGATACCTAACCCCGGTACACCAAAAATACGTGTCACTGGCGCCAGTTTATTGGAGACCCAGCTGAGTACACCTTTGGCATCAAGCAGTTTCATCAAGGAGAGCATGATGACCATAATGGGGAGCAGGATATAGAGAGCCATATCCAGGCCACTGCGCCCCGATTCAAGAATCAAATCAATAATCTGCTGCACACGTCCCCCTTGATGCAGTGCAAAACGCTTAGTTTAAGGGTTGAAATGACCTGAATCTATAAGGGAAAACACCGACCCGGTCATCACCAGAGTAACCACTTACCTACCGGATTGTTCCTGCACCAGCAAAAGTTTTGCACCGCGTGGCAGTTGTTTGATCTGATACTCGCGACGACTGGCCTCAGCCCGACTGGTATGCGGCTCAGCCCATAGCAAGACCACAGGACGACGAGCAAGGGTATAGCGTGCGCCGCCTTTAATTTCGCCATTATGCTGGCGTAGCCGCCGGGGCACATCGGTAGTGATACCGGTATACAGCGTCTGATCAGCACACTGCATCAGGTAGACATACCAGTCAGAACTCTCTGTTTTCATAGGGATTTTATCTGTAAATACCGGCGTTTGACGCAGTTAATTCAGCCCAAAACCAGGAAATAACTCACACCAGAATTCTCATTAGAATAAGTTATATACAGCTAATTTTTATAGATAACCAAGCTAATTAAGTTAAAATAACCTACTGTTTTTAATAAAATTTTATCAAAGTTTATATTTTCGCCACTTTTTAAAAACCAACGCACTGGCTGGCCTGCAGCCATATGCCCAAAACTTATTCATAGAGTTATCCACAGATCATGGGGACAAGAAAGGGCTGGGACAGATCCTTCAGATCTCAGTTTTAGCCTTGTATTCACACAGGTCTTCAATCAGGCAGGCACCGCACCTTGGCTTACGTGCCGTGCAGACATAACGCCCATGCAAGATAAGCCAGTGGTGGGCATCCTGTAGAAACTCTTTAGGAATAAACCGCAGCAGTTTCTGCTCAACCTCGTTCACATTTTTACCGGGCGCAATACGCGTGCGGTTAGAGACCCGGAAGATATGGGTATCAACCGCCATGGTCGGCTGACCAAACGCCGTATTCAGAACCACATTTGCAGTTTTACGCCCCACACCGGGCAAAGCCTCTAACGCCTCGCGTTTATCCGGCACCACTGAACCGTGCAGATCGATCAGCGCCTTGCAGGTTTTGATCACATTTTCGGCTTTTGCATTAAACAGCCCGATGGTTTTGATGTATTCCTTCAGCCCATCAACACCCAGTGCATAGATCGCCTCCGGAGTATTGGCGACCGGGAACAGTTTGCGAGTTGCCTTGTTAACCCCCACATCGGTTGCCTGTGCTGACAGGATCACAGCGATCAGCAGCTCAAACGGTGAGTTATATTCCAGTTCGGTAGTGGGGTTGGGGTTCTCAGCACGCAGGCGGGCAAAAATTTCATGTCGTTTGGTTTTATTCATCTGACCGGGCATGTCCAAATAGAAGTCGCAAACATTGTAACCGCTGTGCATCTGGGCGAAAGGCCTGAAACCTGCTTAATTACCCTTTAAACATGGCGAATACGGCATGAATACTATATGCTGCGCACCCTGCTCCATCCCCTGGTGCAGCAACTCAACACACGAGATAAATTATGAGTTTTGCCGCACTCGAGCTGGCCGATACGCTGTTAAAAGCAATAGACACTCAGGGTTACACCGAACCCTCCCCGATTCAGGCTCAGGCGATCCCCGCCATTATCCAGGGCCACGATGTCATGGCCGCCGCTCAGACCGGTACCGGCAAAACCGCCGCTTTCACACTGCCGTTGCTGCAACGCCTGATGGACGGCAAACCCGCTGCCAGTAATCAGGTGCGTGCACTGGTGCTGACACCCACACGTGAGCTCGCGGCTCAGGTGGGAGAAAGTGTTCGCCTGTACGGGCAGAATACTTCTCTGCGTTCTGCGGTTGTGTATGGCGGCGTCAAGATCAATCCCCAGATGATGGCCCTGCGCAAGGGCGTAGATATTCTGGTAGCCACACCGGGGCGTTTGGTGGACCTGTATCAGCAGAATGCCGTGCGGTTTAACCAGCTGGAAATTCTGGTACTGGATGAAGCCGACCGGATGCTGGATATGGGTTTTATCCATGACATCCGCAAAATTCTGGCCCTGCTGCCAGCCAAACGTCAGAACCTGATGTTCTCTGCTACGTTCTCAGATGAGATCCGCAAGCTGGCACGCGGTCTGGTCAACAACCCGGTCGAGGTTTCAGTAGCGGCAGCTAACAGCACCGCTGATCGGGTGGAACAGTCGCTCACGCCGGTCGATAAAAAACAGAAATCCGCCCTGCTGATACACCTCATTAAACAGCATGGTTGGGGCCAGATTCTGATCTTTACCCGCACCAAACACGGCGCCAATAAGCTGACCCGCGAGCTGGAAGAGATCGGTCTGAAAGCCGCTGCCATTCATGGTAATAAAAGTCAGGGCGCGCGCACAAAAGCGCTGGAAGCATTTCGCAACGGAAAGATCAGCATTCTGGTAGCAACCGACATCGCCGCCCGGGGACTGGATATCGACCAGTTACCACTGGTGGTGAATTTTGACATGCCCAATGTGGCGGAAGATTACGTACACCGAATTGGACGTACGGGTCGTGCGGGGGCATCCGGACAGGCCGTTTCACTGGTCAGTGCCGATGAGTTTGATCAGTTGACTGCCATTGAGCGCCTGATTGGCAAAAAAGTACGTCGTGTTGAGGTAGAAGAATTCGAGCCTTTGCACCGGTTGCCGGACTCCAAGCTGAACGCCAAACCAGCGCGCCACAAGAAAAAACCCAAGGCGCATGCGCCAAAACCCGAACACCATGATGGTCAACGCCCGCCGACCCGCAAGAAAAGCCGGCCTCAGCGCAGTAGCAGTGCAAAACCTGCCACCAGTGGCAAGCCCGCTACCAGCGCCAAACCTGCTGCCTCTGCTGCGCCAAAGGCACAACAGAAGCGCAAGCCAAAACCAAAGCCTACACCAAATCCATGGCAAAGATAGTCACAGGGCACGTGTAACAAACCCGTACCCTGTGCTGCCTGATCAGTGGATCAGCTGCTCTTTTTAGTACAGATCCCTAACAGTGAGTACAGCGGACAAAGGCTGAACACGCCGGTTGCCAGCGGGATAATACCGATCAGGCCCCACAGTGGCAGCATGCCTGCTGCAGTGGCGCCCAGCAACACCAGACCGACAATGATCCGCAAAATCCGGTCAATACCACCTACATTCTGTTTCATAACCTGTTCTCCTTATCTATCGATAACACTAATCTAGTGCTTCAACAGGCAGAACACAGTGACAAAATCACATAACCGCAATTTTTTCCAAACCGGGCCGGTCACAGATCTGTATCAATCCACGTTGCAGATTGACCAGTCCCTGCCTCTCAAACTCTTTCAGTAACCGGCTGATCACCTCACGGGCACTGCCCAGCTCCCGAGCCAGTTGCTGATGGGTCAGGCGTAACCCTCCCATAGACTCGGTCTGCAGCAGCAGGTAATTAGCCAGTCGGCTATCCATACGACTGAATGCAATCTGATCGATCAGCAGCATCAGTTCTGATAACCGCTGCACATAGCCAGCAAACACAAACTCGCGCAAAACCGAGCTTTCATCCATCGCAGCCCGAAACAGCGCCACTGGAAACGCCACTGCCCGGGTTTCTGACTCAGTAAAGGCTTCCGCCTGATAAGGTTGATTACCCAGCATGCAGGCAGTGGTCAGAATACAGCTCTGCCCGGATTCAACCCGGTACAGCACAATCTCGCGACCATTCGCCGAGAGTTTCTGGACCCGGATGGCGCCCTGCAGCACCAGCACGAAATACTGGCACAGATCACCCTGGTGAAACACCGGGGTATCAGCGGGCAGGGTCATGAGCTGGCATTGATCCAATGCCTGAGACCAGTGAGGGCTTTGACTGATTTTTTTGAGGGCTGGAAACTGATCCAGCCATTCCGGCCGGTTCATATCAGGTCCTGTGGCAGGGGCAGATCAGAGAATCATACCCGTGCCACCACAGAAACCCTAGTGGAATAGATTTACCCGGTTACACGGGCCCGTTCACGTGGCGCGGAAGAGACCGGCTCGGCAGCCTTACGTTTCTCTTCCAGTCGTTTATCAATGATATTTTTCAGGGCGATCAGCAGGCCCATGCCGACAAAGGCACCCGGCGGCAAAATCGCAAACAGGAAGCCCGGATAGTCTTCAAACAGCACCAGTTTCCAGTGCGCGGCAGCAGGACCAAACAGCAACTGCATATCAGAGAACAGAGTCCCCAGACCCAGAATTTCGCGCATTGCACCCAGCGTCATCAGCACCAGAGTGAAACCCACCCCCATCATCAGACCATCCAGCACCGACGCTGCCACCGGGTTTTTACAGGCAAAGGCATCCGCACGGCCCATGATGGCGCAGTTGGTCACGATCAGCGGGATAAAAATACCCAGAATCAGATACAGATCGTAGGTAAACGCTTTCATCAACAGCTCAATCGCGGTTACAAAAGAGGCGATGATGATGACGAAAATCGGCAAGCGTACCGTATCCGGCACAAAATGCCGGAAGGCGGACACAGTAAAGTTCGACCCCACCAGCACCAGCGTGCTGGCCAGCCCCAGACCAATAGCATTCACTACCGTACCGGTGACCGCCAATAACGGACACAGGCCGAGCAACTGAACCAGTGCGGGGTTGTTATCCCACAGACCGTTCAGGGTAATTTTTTTGTAATCTGCCATCAGTGTGACTCCTGCCCATCATTGTTGGGCGTTTTCGTCTCGGCAAGCTGCAACAGCTTAGCCCGATTAAAGGCAAAATAATCCTGCACCAGACCGACTGCTTTCACCACCGCTCTGGGGGTAATTGTGGCACCGGTAAACTGATCAAACCGGCCACCGTCTTTTTTTACTGCCCAGCTATTTGGATTTTCGGCTTTACTGGTACCGTCGAAGCTCAGAATCCAGTTGGACTTCTTGAGCTCAATCTTATCACCCAGTCCCGGTGTTTCCTGATGCCCTAACACCCGCACACCGGCCACCCGGCCATCTGCATAAATACCCACAATCAGGTTGATACGACCATTGTAACCATCGGGTGCAACTACGGGCAAAATCACCGCCGTCACCTGATCACCCTGCATCGCACGGTAGCCCGTGGCAGGCAGAGCGCTGCCGGTCAGCTCGTACGATACAAACTCGAAGCCGCTCTCCAGCAGATCATTGCTCACCTGATCTTTGGGGATAATTTCATATAACGCGCGCGCCTGCTGCTCGCGTTCGTTTTTGTCGATCCGCTCGGCCGTGCCTACCTGTGTCACAGCAATCACCGCTGCGGTCACGATGGCAAACAGGGTCAGGGCAAAACTGCTTCTACTCAGCGAGGTCAGGAGTTGCATCATTGACCTCCCTTCATACCGCGATTGGCCTTGGCATGGCCATAGGTACGCGGTTGAGTGTACTGATCGATAAAGGGTGCGGCGAGGTTCATCAATAACACCGCGAACGCAACTGCATCCGGATAACCACCCCAGCCACGAATCACATAGATCAGCAGACCAATACCGATACCAAACCAGATTTTACCGCGGTTACTGGTAGCACAGGTCACCGGATCGGTGGCGATAAAGAAAGCGCCCAGCATGGTCCCGCCCACGGTAATGTGGAAATACGGGTCCGCAAAGTCATAAGGGTCGAAGGCATAAAACACAGAAGCGATGACCGCCAGCGCACCCAGCATTGCCATCGGCACATGATAGGTAATGACCTTACGGTAGATCAGGAAGATACCACCCATAAAGTAGGCCGCACTTACCGCGTGCCAGGCACCAATGCCATCGGCAAGCACCGGTTTTGACAGCCAGGCTTCTTCCGTGGTCATACCACCACGATGACGCATCGCATCCAGAGGTGTGGCACCGGTGTAATTATCCAGCCAGACCGGTTCAAAGCCGGTAAAAATCACGCGCAAGGTATCGGTGAACGGCAGGATATTCCAACTGTCGGCATCCCCCAGCAGTACAAAAGGTTGGGTCCAGCGGGTCATCTCAACCGGAAACGACACAAGCAACAGAGCGTATGCCACCATCGCCGGATTAAACGGGTTCTGTCCCAGACCACCATAAAGGTGTTTGGCAATCACCACCGCAACCAGAATGCCCACCAGCGTAATCCACCAGGGGGCATAAGGCGGCAGGGACAGGCCCAGCAGCAGCGCGGTAACCACCACACTGTAATCTTTCAGATAAAAACTGACCGGACGTTTGCGAATCAGCACGATGGCCGCTTCAAGACCCACCGCCAGCAGGATCGCCCAGCAGACATTGATCAGCGTGCCCCAGCCAAAAAACAGGGTCATGGCTGCCAGACCCGGCATACAGGCCAGAATCACCAGACGCATCACATCGCCGGTACTGCTTGCCTTGTGCAAATGGGGTGAACTGGTTCGTATCAACGCCATGGGTAGTGTTCCTTAATCGGTGAAACGACTCAGCGTCTGGTTGAGTTGTTCAGCTTTCTGGCGTGCCGCCAGCAAAGCCTCTTCCATACCATCCAGATCATCTGGCTGGGTTTCCCGTGCTTTGTCCAGTGCGCGCTCCGCTTTGGTCACGGCTGCCCGCGCCAGCGCTGCATCTATTTTCAGCTGTTTCAGATCGATACCCTGCGCGGCAGCTTTATCATTCTGCTCTGCCTCGTAGGCATCCCACGCCTGCTTGGCGTCTTCGTACAGTGCTGTCAGCCGCTCAAACTCAGACGCTGCCAGATCCAGATCGCCCTCACCGGCTTCCGCTGCTTCAACCGCAGTCTGGGCTTTTTTCAGCTTGGTGCGCATGATGGAGACCTGCTGCTTCAGCGCCTTTGGGTCTACCTCAACCTTGGCTTCAGCTACGGCCTCGACACCACCAGCCGCCAGCCAGGCTTGCCGTGCCTCTTCATATTTGCCTTTAAGCTTATCGACACCTGCGGCCATTTTGTCTGCGGCCGGACTGCCGTTCTCCCGGGCGGTTTGTAGCGCAGCTTCGGCTTTTTTCACCTTATCTGAAGCCTGCTCCATATCTGCTTTCAGGGCTTCAAGATCCACACCATTTGACTGACCTTGCTGATTTGCCACTTCAAAATCAGATTTTGCAGACTGGTATTTCTGTTCCAGCTTCTCAACGCCGGCACGCATTTTTTCTACCGCCGGACTGCCATTGGCTTCCGAATCCGCCAGTGCCTGACGTGCTTTTTCAACCTTGACTGCCGCACTGTCCATCGCCTCTTTCAGTCCGGCGATATCCACAGCAGCTGGCGCAACACCGGATTCAGCCGCTTCAAACGCGGTCTGAGCCTGCGCAGCTTTTGCTGTCAGTTCAGTCACTTTAGCCTGCAGTTCGGTCAGATCACCCTCACCGCTGTCCTGCGCCTGCTGCAGGGCTTTTTCCGCCTGCTTCAGTTTGGTACGGGCCACTGCCGCAGCGGTTTTAAGCTGTTTGCTGTCCAACTGAGCCGCAGGCTGAGCACCTTTTTCTGCCTGTTCCAGCGCAGCTTGGGCCGCTGCGGCTTTCTGTTCCAGTTCAGTCACAGTCGCCTGCAGGGCCTCAATGCCCTCCAGACCTTTATCCTGCGCAGATTTCAGTGCCTGCTGGGCTTTTTTCAGTTTGGTACGGGCAACGGCGGCCGCTGTTTTCAGGGCCTTGGCATCAGGCTCGGCTGCGGTCTCAGAGACTTCAGCATGACGCTGCAGTTTATCCTGCTTAACTGCCTGCATTTTGGCGGCTTCTTCAGCACGCTGTTTGCGACGCAGCTCTTTCTCCGCCTGCTCCCGTTCCAGTCGTTCCTGACGGGCTTCAAAACGTTTACGGGCATGATCTGCCTTGCGCTGCTCGGCTTCTTCAGCCCGGATCTCGGCCTTGGCAAAGCGGTAATACTGCACCAGTGGAATATTGCTCGGGCAGACATAGGAGCAGGCACCACATTCGATACAGTCGAACAGGTTGTGGTTTTTCGCCTTTTCAAACTCTTTGCCCTTGGCAAACCAGTGCAGCTGCTGTGGCAGCAGCTCAGCCGGACATACCTGCTCACACATACCACAGCGGATACAGGGGTTGGCCGGTGGCGCTGGCGGCATCTCTTCAATAGTCGCCGCCAGAATGCAGTTGGTGGTTTTAATCACCGGAATCTGATCATGGGGTACGGTAAAACCCATCATCGGCCCGCCCATCACCAGGCGATAAAGCGCAGACTCAATCACCTCGGCCGCACCCAGCAGGGTTTCAAACGGGGTACCAATGCGCGCTTCCATATTATGCGGATGCTGCAGAGCCAGGCCGGTCAGGGTCACCACCCGGGAGATCAGTGGAATGCCGTGGTGAACGGCATCATGTATCGCTTTAGCGGTACCGACGTTCTGACAGACAATACCAATATCCGCCGGAATGCGACCGCTGGGGACTTCGATGCCGGTCATCAGCTTGATCAGCTGTTTCTCACCACCTGAGGGGTATACCGTCGGCACCGAAATAATGTCGATATCGAGTTGGCTGGCACGGACCGCTTTTTCCAGCGCCCGCAGTGCCTGCGGCTTGTTGTCTTCGGTACCGATAATAATGTGATGCGGCTTGAGCAGATGCGCCATGATCTCGATGCCGCTGACAATCTCTTCGGCACGTTCACGGATCAACATGTCATCCGCCGTGATATACGGCTCGCACTCCATGGCGTTCAGAATCAGGGTATTGACGATATGGTCATCACCCAAGTGCAGCTTCACATCGGTCGGGAAGCCTGCGCCGCCCATGCCGGCAATGCCGTGCTCACGGATATAATCAATCAGATCCGCTTTTTTCAGGCGGCGGTAATCGTCCAGCCCTTTATGATCGATCCACTCGTCCAGACCATCGGTCCGGATCACCACGCAGGGCGCCTCCATACCGGAGGTGTGCGGGATCGGACGAGGTTCAATCGCTTCGACCACACCAGAGCTGGAGGCATGCACATTCACGCTGATACGCCCTACGGCTTCAGCAATAATCTGCCCCTTCAGGACACGGTCGCCGACACGCACCACCGGTTCAGCAGGCGCACCAATGTGCTGGGACAGAGGAATCACCAGTGTTTCCGGCACCGGCGCGATCTGAATCGCCAGACCCGTCGATTGTTTTTTGTTTTCCGGTGGGTGAACGCCGCCGTGGAAGGCAAAGTGGGTACGCATCAGACGGCCCCTCCCTGCAACTGTCCACGACGATCAGTAACGATAAGCTGCTGAACACCGGGGGCTGGCAGCTCCCATTTCCAGTCACTGAGACCACTTTGTACAGGCAGCATATCAATACAGTCCACCGGACAGGGTTCTACACACAGATCACAGCCGGTACATTCAGATTCAATCACGGTGTGCATCTGTTTGGCTGCACCGAGAATCGCATCCACCGGGCAGGCCTGGATACACTTGGTACAGCCGATACATTCATCTTCGCGGATGTAGGCGACCATTTTGACCGGCTCAGCTTCAGCCCCGGCCTCAAGCGGAACGGCTTCTACATCCAGCAGATCCGCCAGCGCTTCAACGGTACTCTGACCACCCGGCGGGCATTTATTGATCGCATCGCCGCCCGCAATCGCTTCGGCGTAAGGACGGCAGCCGGGGTAACCACACTGTCCACACTGAGTCTGTGGTAGCAGACCATCAATCTGGTCCACCAGTGGATTGCCTTCTACCCTGAATTTAACCGCGGCAAAACCCAGCAGTAGCCCAAAAGCAACGGCAAGTCCGGCCAGCGCGAGAATCGCAATCAGAATAATATTCACTGCTGCCCCCTCAGAACTGAACCAGACCGGTAAAGCCCATGAAGGCCAGTGACATCAGACCCGCGGTCACCATGCCGATGGCAGCGCCACGAAACGGCATCGGCACATCGGCCACAGCAATACGCTCGCGGATTGAGGAGAACAGCACCAGTGCCAGTGAGAAGCCCACCGCTGCACCGAAGCCGTAAAAGATCGATTCAACAAAACCGTTCATCTTCTTGATGTTCAGCAGCGCTACGCCAAGCACTGCACAGTTGGTGGTGATCAGCGGCAGAAAAATACCCAGTACCCGATACAGCAACGGGCTGGTTTTACGGACCACCATCTCGGTGAACTGCACTACCACCGCAATCACCAGAATAAAGGTGATGGTTTTGAGGTATTCCAGTGCCAGAGGTTCCAGCAGATAGGTGTAGGCCAGATAGCTGCAAACAGAAGAGAGCGTCAGCACAAAGGTGGTGGCAGCAGACATCCCCATAGCAGTTTCGAGCTTGTTGGACACACCCATAAACGGGCACAGTCCAAGAAACTGAACCAACACGAAGTTGTTCACCAGCACAGTGCTGATAATGATCAGAAGATATTCCGTCATACTCGATCTGTTTCCAGGTCCGGGCACAGTGCCCGGACGCTATATTAGCAATCCCTGAAGTGTATCAACTCAGGGGGCTGAGCGGTATGGCAGCCCTTTGATCTGCCTCAAAAACAGAGATCGCTTAGAGCAGCGATTTCTGTTTCAGCAGAGTCAGCACGGCTTTCACCTGTTCCGCCGGGGTCTGCTCGGACTGCAGTTCAAGATCTGCAGCACCCGAGAAGGACACGTTGATCAGACCGGCCACCGGCGCATCAGTTTCCAGCACAGATATCAGACCTGCCTGATTCAGTACCGCTGCCAGCTCAGGCAGCGCAGCATTGAACGCCGCATTCTGTGCCTGATCGTAGGCAACTACGGTACGCCCCTGATCAAACAGGGCCGCTTCCAGGCTGAACAACAGGGTACGACGCTGTTCTGCATCACCACCGGAGATAGCCAGAGCAACCGGTGTCTGACCCAGACGCAGGCTACGCTCACCCGCGGTGATACGGCTGTCACTGACGATGCTCAGTTCTGAATCCAGTACCGCAGACGGATCATTTTCAATGATCATGCCCGCCGCCACTGTGGCGTTGGTCAGACGATCAACAATGATAAATGAACCGGTGCCGTGGTGATGACGATAATCATCGGCCACAACTGAACGTTCCAGGGTAATTTCACAACGTGCAATTTCGTTCAGCGCCAGAGAATCCGCCGGGGACTGCTCCAGTGTATTCACATCAACACGGTGACGGATATTGCTGATGCCGCCGGCAACACGGGTGGTCGCCAGTTTCACTTCGTACTGACGGCTCTTCTGCAGAGGCTGCTCGGCCATCCAGACGACCATGGCATCAAAGCGTTTAGTGGTTTCAGGCACCGACGCAGAATGCACCAGCAGGTCGCCACGGGAGATATCAATTTCATCTTCCAGCGTCAGAGTCACGGCCATTGGCGGGAAGGCTTCAGCAATTTCACCTTCGTAAGTCACAATGGATTTAACCTTGCTGGACTTGCCGGACGGCAGCACGGTGACTTCATCACCGGGACGCACAATACCGGAGGTCAGCGTACCGCAGTAACCACGGAAATCCAGGTTAGGACGGTTCACATACTGCACCGGGAAACGCAGATCATCAAAATTCTGGTCATTGGCAATCTCAACGTGTTCCAGAATCTGCATCAGCGGTTCGCCCTTATACCAGGACATCGGCTCAGACAGGGTCACCACGTTATCGCCTTTCAGGGCAGAGATCGGCACAAACTGAATGTCTGGCAGGTCCAGCTGCTGAGAAAAAGCCAGATAATCGGCTTTGATCTGTTCGTAACGCTCTTCGCTGAAGTCCACCAGATCCATCTTGTTGATGGCAACGATGGTGTGTTTGATGCCCAGCAGTGACACGATAAAGCTGTGACGTTTGGTCTGCACCTGAACGCCGTAACGGGCATCGATCAGGATGATCGCCAGATCACAGGTAGATGCACCTGTCGCCATATTGCGGGTGTACTGCTCATGCCCCGGGGTGTCAGCGATGATGAATTTACGCTTGGCCGTCGAGAAGTAGCGATACGCCACATCAATGGTAATACCCTGCTCGCGTTCCGCCTGCAGACCATCCACCAGCAACGCCAGATCCAGTTCTTCACCGGCATTACCCACGCGCTCATTATCGCGCTGCAGTGCAGCCAGCTGATCTTCATAGATCATCTTTGAATCGTGCAACAAACGACCAATCAGGGTGGATTTACCGTCATCCACGCTGCCGCAGGTCAGAAAACGCAGCAGTTCTTTGTTCTCGTGCTGTTTCAGATACGCTTCGATATCGGTGGCGATCAGATCACTCTGGTGACTCATAATTCACGTGCTCTTTGCGCTAGGCTGCCGTCCATAAACAACAGCTAAAATTCTTTAAATTCGTCAAATGTGCCAGCATGTGGCGGCCATTTCGGCAAATCCTGGATTTAGAAATAACCTTCCATCTTTTTCTTTTCCATCGACCCGGCACTGTCGTGGTCGATGACACGACCCTGACGTTCAGAGGTCGTCGTCAGCAGCATCTCCTGAATAATTTCAGGCAGGGTCGCCGCTTCGGATTCCACCGCACCGGTCAGCGGGTAGCAGCCCAGGGTACGGAAGCGGACATGTTTCATGGCCGGCTTTTCGCCCTCTTTCAGCGGCATACGGTCGTCATCCACCATGATCAGCACACCATCGCGCTCAACCACCGGACGCACTGCGGAGTAGTACAGCGGCACAATCGGAATGGATTCCAGATAGATGTACTGCCAGATATCCAGCTCAGTCCAGTTAGACAGCGGGAAGACACGGATACTTTCACCCTGATCTACCCGGGTATTAAACACATTCCACAGCTCAGGACGCTGGTTTTTCGGGTCCCAGCGGTGGTTTTTATCGCGGAAGGAGAACACGCGCTCTTTGGCACGGGACTTCTCTTCATCACGACGTGCGCCGCCAAAGGCCGCATCAAACTTGTACTTGTCGAGTGCCTGTTTCAGAGACTGGGTTTTCATGATGTCAGTGTGCTTGGCAGAGCCGTGCACAAACGGGCTGATGCCCATCTCAACACCTTCCTGATTGATGTGCACAATCAGTTCCATGCCCGCTTCTTTCGCCATCTTGTCACGGAAGGCGATCATCTCCTTGAACTTCCAGGTGGTATCAACGTGCATCAGCGGGAACGGTGGTGTGCCCGGCGCAAACGCTTTGCGCGCCAGGTGCAGCATAACCGCAGAATCTTTACCGATGGAGTACAGCATAACCGGGTTTTCAAACTCGGCCGCGACTTCGCGGATGATATGCATACTCTCAGCTTCAAGCTGTTTCAGGTGGGTCAGGCGATGTTCAGGTAAGACACTCATCTGGATAACACTCTATTGCAAATTTATAGCTGGCAGCATTCTGCACCTTTTCCGGATACAGATATAGCTATCCGATTTTGCGGCGCATTATGGCAGTTAGCAGAATAAAACACAAAAGAATAAATATTCACTTTTTAATTACTAAATAGAATAAAAAATCGATATACTGCACCGCAGTTGCGAGAAGCCCTCCTCTTAACAAAAAGTTATAATAAAATTTCTAACTAGTATTTTGAGTTATATTAAAACGGCGTTAGCATAGCCGCTCTTATCTTCGGACAGATCCCTATGGAATTTGCATACAGTTTTGCCGGTTTGGTAGTGGGCTTTATTGTAGGCCTTACCGGTATTGGTGGCGGGGCACTCATGACCCCGATTCTGATTGTGCTGTTCGGCATTCCGCCGGTCACCGCCGTCAGCACCGACCTTCTATATGCAGCCATCACCAAATGTGGTGGCACCTTTTCCTACGCCCGCAAGAAACTGATCGAATGGAAAGTAGTGATTTTATTGCTGGGCGGCAGCCTGCCCGGCTCACTGCTCACGCTGCATTACCTGAGCGGCCTGGGCGGCTTGGAGAAAGTTGAGTACCTGATGAACCTCACGTTGGGTGTCTCTCTGGTACTGACCTCGATTGCCGTATTCCTGCGTTCACGCATCCGGGATCTGGCGATGAGCCTGCAGCATACCGCGTTTGCTCAAAAGGTACGGTTCTGCCGCCCTTATATCACCGTGATTATGGGCGTGGCGCTGGGTGCGATGGTAACGCTGTCTTCCGTGGGTGCCGGTGCCCTGGGTACCGCCCTGCTGATTCTGCTCTACCCGCGCATGAGCATGCCAACCATTGTGGGTACTGATCTGGTACATGCGGTTGTCCTGACCGGTGTAGCGGGTGCAGGCCACTACCATATGGGCGGCGTAGATCTGAATCTGCTGCTGTTCCTGCTGATCGGTTCCCTGCCGGGGGTGTTCTTCGGCAGCCACCTGGGGACACGCCTGTCACCCAAGGTGATGCAACCGATTATGGGTTCCATTTTGTTAGCCATCGGCTTGCGCTTCGTTCTCGCAGGCTAATTCTAAACAGTGTAAGGTGCGGGGCCGGAAAAGCCCCCGTGAAAGGTATTTGAACTATGTATCAGTACAACGAAGTCGACCAGGCCCTGGTAGACCAGCGAGTTGAACAATTCAGGGATCAGACCCGCCGTTTTCTGGCCGGTGAACTGCCTGAAGATGAGTTCCTAGCCCTGCGTCTGATGAACGGGCTCTACGTTCAGCGCCATGCACCGATGCTGCGTGTGGCTGGCCCGTACGGCATGTACAACTCCGAACAGCTGCGTAAACTGGCCCACATTGCCCGCACCTATGACCGCGGTTATGGCCACTTTACCACCCGTACCAACATCCAGTTTAACTGGCCGGAACTGGCGCAGGTGCCGGATATTCTGGCGGAACTGGCTTCGGTACAGATGCATGCGATTCAGACCTCCGGTAACTGTATCCGTAATACCACTACCGATCAGTTTGCCGGTGTGATTGCCGACGAGATTGAAGATCCACGCCCTTACTGCGAGATCATCCGTCAGTGGTCCTCTCTGCATCCGGAATTTGCATACCTGCCACGTAAGTTCAAAATCGCCATCTCTGCCGGTCCAAATGACCGTGCCGCGACGCAGGTCCACGACATCGGCCTGCACATCGTGCGTAACGACGCTGGCGAAGTAGGCTTTGAAGTTCTGGTGGGTGGTGGCCTGGGCCGTACTCCGGTGATCGGCCAGCAGATTCGTCCGTTCCTTCAGAAAGAAGACCTGCTCTCCTATCTGGAAGCGATCATTCGTGTCTATAACCTGAATGGCCGTCGCGACAACAAATACAAAGCCCGTATCAAAATTCTGGTACAGGCCATGGGTATCGATGCGTTCCGTGAACTGGTCGACGCCGAGTGGGAACAGATCCGCGATACCGATCTGAAACTGCCGCTGTCTGAAATCGAACGCGTTAAAGCCTTCTTTAAACCGTTTGATTACGACACCAGCGCTGCCGCTGATACCAGCCTTGAGCAGCATCTGGCCGAAGACAATGATTTCCGCGTCTGGTTTGAGCGTAACACCGTTGAGCACAAGGTTCCGGGTTACCGCATCACCTACGTCTGCCTGAAGCCATACCTGAAACCGGCCGGTGATATCACCGCTGAACAGCTGGATCTGGTGGCTGATCTGGCCGACCGTTACAGCTTTGGTGAAGTGCGTGCCACCCACAACCAGAACCTGGTACTGGCTGACGTTAAACAGTCTGAGCTTTACGCTGTCTGGCAGATTCTGGCCGCCAACAATCTGGCCCGCCCGAACATCGGCACCCTGACTGACATGACGGTCTGCCCCGGCGGTGACTTCTGTGCCCTGGCTAACGCCAAGACACTGGGTATCGCTGATCAGATCAACATGAAGTTCGAAAACATGGACTACGTACACGATCTGGGCGAAATCAAACTGAACATGTCCGGCTGTATCAATGCCTGCTCCCACCACCACGTTGGCCATATCGGCATTCTGGGCGTGGATAAGAAAGGTGAAGACTGGTACCAGATCACCCTGGGCGGTGATGACGGCTCCGAAGCCGCGCTGGGCAAGGTCATTGGTAAATCTGTGGCAGCGGATGACGTTGCCGACACGCTGGAAAAAGTACTGCAGGTGTATGTTGATCAGCGCATCGAAGGTGAGCGTTTTATTGATACCTTCCGCCGCATCGGCATCGAACCGTTTAAGGAGCATGTGTATGCCGTTGCTAATTAATAACGAAGTGGTCGCAGACAACTGGACCCTGATCGATGCTGAAACACTGGACCAGTCCGGCGATGTGATTGTCCCGCTGGCCCTGTATCTGGAACACCGCGCACAGTTTGATGCCCGCGAATCCGGCGTAGCTCTGCAACTGAACGGCGACGATGATCTGAGCAGCATTCTGTCTGAAGTGGATCAGTTCCCGCTGATCGCCATCGACTTCCCGGCCTTCCGTGACGGTCGTGGTTTCAGCATCGCCCGTTTGCTGAAACGTCAGGGCTATCGTGGCCAGTTGCGCGCCACCGGTGACTTCGGTCGTGATCAGCTTGATCATCTGGCCCGCTGCGGTTTTGATGCTTTCCAGCTGAAAGATGAAAAGTTCTCACCGGACGTGTTTAAATCCTTTGGCGAAGTCAGTGTTCGCTATCAGGGTGCGGCCGATGATGCCAAGCCGGTCTACCTGCAGTAAACGAGGAACAGATGATGAGCGAAGCACTCTCTCCCGAACTTCAGGCCAAAGCAGAGGCGGTTGCCGCGCTGCTGAAAAAAGGCGCCGAAACCTATAACGGTGCACTGGTATTTGCCAACAGTCTGGGCGCTGAGGATGTGGTCATTGCTGACCTGATCAGCAAAGCCTGCCCTGAGATTGTTAACTTTGTGCTGGATACCGGTCGCCTGCCGGAAGAAACCCTGACCCTGCTGGCGCAGGTCCGCGAGACCTACCCTAACCTGCAGGTGAAAGTGTATTACCCGGAATCAGCCGATGTAGAAGCCTATGTGGCTGAAAACGGCATCAATGCGTTTTATGAATCGCAGGATCTGCGTAAAGGCTGCTGTTTTGTCCGTAAGATCAAACCGCTGAAACGCGCCCTGTCCGGCCAGAAAGCCTGGATTACCGGCCTGCGTCGCGAACAGTCCGTCACCCGTGACGAGATTCAGTTTGAAGAGTGGGATGAAGGCAACAACATGCACAAGCTCAACCCACTGGCTGACTGGTCAGAAAAAGAGGTCTGGGCCTATATCCGTGCTGAAAACGTGCCTTACAACGCCCTGCATGACAAACACTACCCAAGCATTGGCTGCGCACCCTGCACCCGTTCCGTAACACTGGGTGAAGATGTCCGCTCCGGTCGTTGGTGGTGGGAGAACCCGGAAAGCAAGGAGTGCGGCCTGCACCCTGCAACACCGCTAAAGTTCAAGTAAGCGCTATCCACAAAAACGCCGGGCACTGCCCGGCGTTTTTATCTCTGCCCGAAAACACCGCAATCAGGCTCTTAACCTTGCAACACAACTGCCGAATGCTCCAGATGGCGCACACCCTGCGTAGCAACACTCTGCCATTGCAGGGTTTTCAGCACCTGCAATGCCGCCGCATCCGCCAGCATGCTGTAGCTGGTAAACGGCGCTGAAGACTCCGCCTCTTCTCCAAGCATCTGCGCAACACGCTGCTCGATCTCACTGATTTGTGTTTCAGACAACAGCTTATAGTCCCGGTAACAGCCCAGTGTCTGCTGATGCACTTTGCTTGCCGCCTTGTCCAGATGTGACGGAGCGACACTGACAACAGGTCGGTCACAGGAGATCGCTTCAGTAAGCATGCTTAAACTGTCCGCCGTCACAAACAGTCGCTGCCCCGCCAGCAACAGTGGTTTAATGCTCTCCGGCTGCCGGTTAAACAGAATCACTTTCTCGGCCCTCTTTTGCACGTCAGAAGTTTCCAGCAACTGCTCCACCCACTGCGGGGTGCGCCTTGAGGTGCTGACCAGCCAGCGAATATTGTGGGTATCAGCCAGCTGCACCATGGATGCCACCAGCGCCTGCCAGTCCTGCTCGGTATAGCTATAACCGGAACCATCACCACCAATTAACAGGGTCCAGCACGCTGCATCGTTGAATCTCAGGGCTTGCAAGTCGAGTTGTTCACGCGCATTCAGCTGACGGCTCATCTGACGACAGAACGGCACCTGGGTCACCACCTGATTGGCCAGCCCCTCACTGCGGGCATTCACCAGCACGTTAAACAGCGCCGGACTCAGACCATAACGATTACCAATCAGAATATTGGCACAGCTAAAACGGTGGGCCAGCGCCGCATTCAACGGAACCACCTTGCCACCAAACGAGATAACCAGATCCGGTGCCTGTTTTGGCAGGCTCATACGATACAGCGCCGCAATCAGCCGGGCGGGCATAAGCGGCAAGCGGCACAGTCCCAGCGCCAGGCGGCGCAGGGGACCGGCAACTTTGGCTTTGATGGTATGAATATCAGCATCCAGATGCCGGGAAAGCTGTTGCGCCAGCCCCAGGGACTGGGACAGGTGCCCCGGCTTACCGTCATATAAAACCCAAACTTGCAGCTTGCTCATGCGCTTACCCTGTGTCGACCGGAACGCACGCTCAGTCGTTGGCTGCGCGCGGTTCAGGCACCGTGAAAGATGGTGATGACACTCAAGGTATGGCGAAACTATTGCGGTTTATTGACCTTTATTTGACCGACCGATGACGAATGGTTGAATGGGCGTTCTCAATAACCGACCAGGTAACGGCTGTAGCGCGGGAACAGTCGCCGACAGAGTGTGGCCAGCAACACACAGAACAGGGTGAGCCCAGCAACAAACAGCACAAACACCCACCAGGCATTCTGCTGAAAAACCGTAATCTCATTTACCTGCAACCACCAGAGCAGCAATGGGTGGATAAAAAACACGGTAAAACTGGTGGCCGCCAGCGTATGCGCTGCACCGGAATGATAACCTTCAAAGCGGGTTAAAAACTGCATAAAGAAGAAACACAGACCCACCTTCTGGACAAACATCAGGTCCAGCCCGGCATACTCAAATGCGGGCTTATGGTAGTTACTGATATGACCCAGTTCGACCTGCAACACCGCAATCCCCACAACCGCCAACAGCAGATACAGCTCCCGCCCTGCCAGCGCCTGATGCACAGACGCACGGTGCACCGACGCAACAATGCCCATCAGGTAGATCGGGCTGTAATAAAGCACACTCTGCCATACCGCAATATTATCGACCGGACGGTGCAGCAACATGGCCACCACCGACAACAGCAGGACCAACCCCAACTGCACGCGGATCGTTAAACGAATAAACAGCAAGTGCAGGGGCGACAGCAAAAAGGTCACCATAATAAAGGGGATATACCAGTAGGCATCCAGAAAACGGCCGGTCAGGTAATATTTCAGCCCCGGCACCAGATACTGCGCCAGCACCCCCTCACCGTCCGCCGGAAAATACCCGGCCCCAGCCTGTTGCGCCAACACGGCCACCGTCACCGGCAGCAGCCCAAGCAACAGATAGGGCAAGAACACGGCTTTCACCTTTTTCATCACAAAAGACCGATAGGCAAATTTCGGGTAAAAGACGTGATGAAACAAAAAGCCGGAGATAAACACAAACAACGCGGTGCCACCCTTAAGCAGGTTCACCAGCACCAGATCGATATAACGGTCCAGCTCCATGCCGGTCATATCAAACGAATGGCCTGCAACAATAAACAGGATGGCGACCGCCCGAAAGTGGTTAAAGGCATTCAGATGCACAGAGAGATCCTGCAGAAAAAAGGAGTCGCCCGTCACAGAGCAAAGCCGATATATAAGGCATTCAGATACTGCTGACTATGGGGCCAGAACCGCTTTTACGCCAGCAGGATTTAACAACAGACAGAGGTTTAAACAGAAAACGCAGAATCTGTTGAGAAATCAGGACTGCTGACCGACATAACGGGCAAAATTATCCAGAATCGCCTGCCAGCCCGCCTGCTGCTCTTCGGGTGAATAAGTGGTTTCTGCATCAAACACCACTGTCACCGTGACGCCTTCAGCCGTTTCAGCAAACAATACTTCAGCCATCCGGTCGCCAAAGGCATACACCAGACGCTGGCAGGGCACCACCTCGGTGTAGGTGCCGGCAAAATCAAACCCCATGCTGCCATCTTTCGCTTCCATACGGGAGCAGAACGCACCGCCCACACGCAAATCGACGCTGGCATGCGGGGTATGCCAGTCATCGGAGGCCGCATTCCAGCAAACAATCGCCTCAGGTGTGGTGTAGGCCTGCCACACCTGCTCAACAGGTGCCGCCACCGTGGTCGAAACGGTCAGTTTCATCAGTCTTGCCTCCGGATTAGTTCAGGGGTTTCAGCAGCAGTTGCCACTCGCCACCATGCAGGGCACCGGGGTAGTCCACCACCGGGCGTGACGCCTTACATTCATAGCCCAGCTTTGCGTACAACGCACGGGCCGGTTGGTTTTCAGACGCCACAATCAGGCTTAAGGTTTGCGCACCTGCTGCTGCCGCATCCTGCTCTGCCTGCTGCATCAGCTTGCGTGCCAGCCCCCGGCCACGGGCAGCCGGGTCAGTGGCAATTGCATTGATATACCAGCTACCGGGGGCCAGTGCCTCCAGTTCAATCAGCGGCCGCACGATGGGTGGCAGCTCTGCCAGATCACCAGTGTCGTAAGGATCATCCAGTTGATAGGCAATCAGCATCGCCACCGCCCGACCCTGATCCCGAATCACTTTGGCATTACGGTAACTGAAACCACCTGTATCCCGCGCCGCCCGCTGGACACCTACATCAAGCGACGTCTGTCCCGGCTCAGCCATCTGCGACCAGAGATACGCAGGAATCCCCTCCCCGGCCAGATTGATCAGCTCAGCAAGTTCGCCCGCATCACTTACCTGTGCAGCCTCTACATCCATTGAACACCTCCTATTCAATCTGCTCAGCCCTACCTAAACCTGCCCCTGATACCAGACCATCAGCAGACACAGCAGCAATACACCACCTGCACCCAGCAAAGAAACCGACAACGAAAAACCCTGCACCGCTCTGAACTGTGGCCGCCGGGAAGCGGGGTAACGCAGCAAAATAAAGGTCGCCAGCGCACAAAACCCGCCGACCACCACAATCAACCACTGCGCTGCATCCAGCATATTTGTGCTTCTCCTATTAAAGCGGCCTCTCAAACCTCTGATCCACACGACGCATCAAGCATAAACCCGTGTGGATAACCCAAAACGAAAAGGGTGATATTTATACAGCATATTGCGAACACCCAGAGCCTGATGCGCGTTTTGCCCAAAACTGATGCGCAGATTTACCCTTGCACTGAGGTGATAACCGTTACATATTAGCCACTTAAAGGATTGGCTGTGCAGAAAATTGAGCACAGCCCTGCATCAAAACGCGCATGCTCATTTTTTACGGAGGAAAAGGACAGTGCTATCTGTAAATACCTTCATTATCAAAATATTACGCTTGAGATGCTGTTTTTTGTTTGCAGAAAAACACGCATGCGCAGTATTAAAATGTTAGGTGATAAGAGAGTCGTATGCCAAAACGAGCCAAAGGTAAAAGATATGATTTCGAGGTCTCGTGTGTTGCATGGGGAGACTTGCTCGGCTACGGGTCAATGATCGAATCTGCGAAGTTCCACCCAAAAGACAAAACAACAATACAAGCAATAAGAAGGCTAAAGACTTTTCAACAAGTAGCTATGGGTGAAGCCTCTCGAACATTTAGAGCAATGCCTATAAATGACGGTGTGGCATTTTTTTGCGACCTTAGTCCGAGAAGCAGCTCAGTGACAGCAGACTTTCTGCAAAGATCAATTACAGCGTTTAACAAGATTAATACAGAGGATAAAAAGGCAGGTCACCCTGGCATGAGAATGGTTATTTCAGTTGGACCCAGAGCAAGAATAGCTCGTCCAAAACGTTCGAGCGCCCATCTTCGAAATATACTGTCTCGCCTCACTGAAAGGCTTATATCTCCCGAACATGCTGTTAATGAAGCTTTTACAGCTAGTCCCGTTGCTGGTTTTGTTCCAGCGCTGCAAGCAAACTTTGGATTTACAAGAGCATATTTGGCTGAGTCTGGTGGAAGCAGAAAAGGTTTCAAAGGGGCAAATTGCTTTATAGATATGTCTTTATTCGAAACTCCTCACCCAAATTGGATCAGCTTCAATAAATTCATCGAATGGAGCGACAGAGGTTTTGATGCAGTTTTTGGTGAGTTATTGTCCGCTGACTGGACTGAAGCAGGTAGCAGATCCTATTCCGGGATAACGAACACCATTGATTTAGCAAACAATCTGGGCATGGGAAACTCGTATGAAATCACCTAACAATGCGCTCGTGTGGGACGGCTTGCTTCGCTGCGCCACCCCACAGCTTAAACGTTATAACCACTTAATGGAGTAATAATCAATGAAATGGATCGTCCTAACTTTCTGGTTGCTAATGAGTTCTTTTTATCTCTATTACATTGGTTTTGCAGTACCGAAAGAATTTTCATTTGACGGATTCATACTATTTACTCTTCTGCTCGCAGGCGGCGGCCTTTCATACGACATAGCATCCAAAATGTTCGCTATTCCAAGTTATCGCGGACACTGGCGTGAATTATTAACAAGGATGGGACTAATCTTGATTGGCCACGGTTTAGTAATTTCTGGCATTTATTTGGCAGGGCTTTTCAGTGCTAAATGGGGCGAAACCTTATCAATATCCTTTGGCTCATTTGTCGCAGTTTTAGGCATGCTTTTAGCATGCGTCCAAGCTTACAAAGCAGAAGCAACGTTTAAAAAACTTCGTAGTATGTTTGCGTAGTTATAACAAAAACAGGCAGTTGACGCGCAATGCGCTCAACTGCTGTAAGCGTTAGCTGCCCGAGTTACCCACGAAGAGTAGACACCTTCTATAGTTAGGTTTACGCCTGACGGGGAGGTGTAAGATGTCCAGGAAAAAGTATCAACACTATACCGAGGAATTCCGACGCGAAGCGGTCAATC
>NZ_JARHUE010000010.1 GCF_029222905.1 Neptuniibacter sp. CAU 1671
CTCAGACGTGAAACGCAACATCGCCGATGGTAGTGTGGGGCTTCCCCATGTGAGAGTAGGTCATCGCCAAGCACCTAATAAAATAAGCCCTCTGCACGCTGTGCAGGGGGCTTTTTTATTGCCGGTGAGACAGCGCAAGAACATGGGGAGTCCCAAGTATTCCGATAATGAGCAGGCAGAGGTAAACGTCGGACTTGCGATGACGGTCCCAAGCACAACGTGCTGAGTGGGTAAGGACTTGCCAGGTCGTAAGTCATCACCATTGCAGTCGGATAGGGTGTATTTGGGAATAAAAAAAGGGCTGATTAACCAGCCCTTTTGATGCAATGTCAAAATTTACAAAGTGCCAACAAGGCCAGTAACAGTAGTCAGGGTTTCATCAACCAGGCCAGTTGCCGTGCCAACAACACCGTCTACCAGAGAAAGGTCCACCGGCAGATCGCCCAGCGGGCTGCTTACAAGTCCATCACCCGCAAGATCGACGCCATCCAGTACAGAAAGATCCAAAGGCAGGTCAGTTGTCAAACCGTCAACCAGGCCAGTAGCCGTATTGAGGACACCTTCTACCACGTCTGTGGCAGTGTCCACTACACCGCCAACCAGTGACAAATCAACAGGCATATCACTGGTCAGACCGCCTACCAGACCAGTAGCAGTACCAACAACCCCGTCTACCAGAGACAGGTCAACAGGCAGATCGCTGGTCAGTCCGCCGACCAAACCAGTAGCGGTGCCCACAACGCCATCTACCAGAGACAGGTCAACAGGCAGATCGCTGGTCAGTCCGCCGACCAGGCCAGTAGCAGTACCAACAACGCCGTCTACCAGAGACAGATCAACAGGCAGATCGCTGGTTAAACCGCCAACCAGACCAGTGGCGGTGCCGATAACGCCGTCTACAGCACCCAGTTCCAGTGGCAGATCGGAAGTCAGGCTATCAACCAATGACAGATCAACAGGTAAGTCAGTCAGTGTTGCATTTGCTGATCCTGCAGCAATCAGCGTTGTGAGGGCTAGCATTTTCAAGTAAGGCTTTTTCATTTTGCTTATCAACCTTTATGTTTTGTAAGAGGTTTTAGTTGAGTGACATGTGTCAGCTCAAGGCTCTATGACCAGTGTTCTCCATCTATCACTGGCTAGTCATATGCTTTAAATTAAAATAAAATTTTATTAAAAAGCATATCTAGTTTTTGCGTAAATGGCATTTGTTTAAATGCTACTTTAGTCTTGTTCTTTGTATAAAAACTAAAATATTTCAATATGTTAGCTATTTCTGCTGTGCAGGCTCAGTGATTTCCTTGGGCTGATAGAGGATTTTTTAAGCAAAAAAAAGTGGCTCTATTGAGCCACTTAAAAGGGAAGTGTGTCTTTTTTGTCTTACAGACCGCCAAGCAGGCCTGTAGATGTGTCCAGTGTACTCCCAACCAATCCAGTAGCAGTACCGAGCACCCCATCAACCAGGCCAGTGGCGGTGCCAACAACGCCGTCTACCAATGCGAGGTCTACAGGAAGTGCATCCAGTGGCAAGTCATCGGTAAGACCTTCAGTCAGGCCGGTCACAGGTGCGAGGGTTTCACTTGCGTCAGGGATGATGGTCAAAGAGCCATCGCCTAGCATACCGTCATCACTCAGCAGGCTACCCACGGTGCCCAAAGTGTCGTCTAGCAACAGGCCAGCATTGTCGGTCAGTGCGCCAACCAGGCCTGTAGCTGTATCAGCAATACCGCCAACCAGTGGCAGGTCGCCAACCAAACCGGTTACAGCGCCTGTTGGATCGCCAACAACACCAGACACGGTACCCAGAGGATCACCGACCACGCCGGTTACATCACCCAGCAGATCGCCAACAACTGGCAAGCCGCCAACCAGACCGGTAGCTGTTTCAACAACACCGCCAACCAGTGGCAGGTCGCCAACCAGGTCGGTTACGGTGCCTGTTGGATCGCCAACTACGCCAGTTACGGTACCCAGCGGATCACCAACCACGCCGGTTACATCACCCAGCAGATCGCCAACAACCGGCAGACCGCCTACCAGGCCAGCTGCGGTATCAACAACACCGCCCACCAGTGGCAGTTCGCCAACCAAGCCGGTTACGGTGCCTGTTGGATCGCCGACTACACCCGTTACGGTGCCCAGCGGATCACCAACCACGCCAGTTACATCGCCCAGCAGATCGCCAACAACCGGCAGACCGCCTACCAGGCCAGTTGCGGTATCAACAACACCGCCCACCAGTGGCAGTTCGCCGACCAGACCGGTTACAGCACCTGTTGGGTCGCCAACGACGCCAGTCACGGTGCCCAGCGGATCACCAACCACGCCGGTTACATCGCCCAGCAGGTCGCCAACAACTGGCAGGCCGCTAACGAGACCTGTTGCAGTATCAACAACACCGCCAGCCAATCCTGTAGCGGTGCCAACGACACCTGTTACAGTACCCAGGGCGTCACCCGGCAATGGTAAACCGCCAGTCAGGTCGGTTACGGTTGCCAGCGTTTCGGTTACCACCTCACCAGCAGCTGGCAGAGTAGGTGTTTCTACAACAACGGAACCTGTTGCAGTTACATCTACACTTGCTGCAACCAGTGGGCCTGTAGCGCCAGCGGAAGCGTCCAGTGCCACGTCGAGGATTGCTTCGTCAGCGTTTGCAGCCGTCGCTGCTGCCATCAGGGCTGCCAGAGCAAGAGGTTTGAAGTTAGGGTTAAATTTCATAATGAGGAGATCCTTGTCTGCGTATCCTGTTATTTTGTTTTTTAGACTTTTCTTCAGTCCTTGATGTGAGCTGATTGCTCACTCTCTTTTGCAGTACCGTGAGGCTTCTTGTAAAAGCAAGCGGCAAGCTAAGAACAGTTATACATAAATTTAAGTAAAATTTTAATAAAGCTTTCGGTCATTTTTAATTAATTCAGGCTTTTTTAAATACTACTTTGGTACTGCTGTTTTGTTGTTTTGGGCTTATTTAAATGCGTTTGTTGCGTTTATGGCTCGGTTTTGTCGGAATAAAATTTTATGTTGCAAATTACGCTGTTTTTGGTTCGCTTATAAACTTTCGTGGTTTCTATCGAATGTTTCTTACTGCAGCGATTCAGGCCTTGGTTTATAGTGCTTCTCCAACACCGGCCGTGTCTGGATGTGACAGTGTTATGGATCCACGAATTTGGCCAGAAGGATATTTTTTGCGGTATGAGGGCGTGTTATGTATTCAGATGAAGATATTCGACGTTTAGCCTGGCAGAGTCGCCGGGGTATGCTGGAGTTGGATGTTCTATTTGTTCCCTTTGTGAATGAGGCGTTTCGTGATCTGAATAAAGATGATCAGGATGCCTTCGTGCAGTTGCTGGCGTGTGAAGATCAGGATTTATTCGTCTGGCTCATGGAGCGTGAAGAGCCTTCTGATCCGGATTTAAAGCGCATTGTACGGATCATTCTTGACCGTGTTCAGCCTTGATCTCCTGATCCTAAACTCATCAAGACAGTTTGCAATTTGGGTGGTCATTACGCATTCGTGTGCGCTGTATGCGTTAAGCTTGATAGATCTATCGATTGTTCTGCGAACTGTCTTCTGCATCCTGTTGATCTTTTGGGCCTACCCGTTATGGAAACGGGATGTCCTTCTGTCCGCGCAAACATCAGTGCGCGGGCTGCAGTGGTTACCGGACTCCAAAAGCCTTAAGTTGAGGTGTCTCAATGGGAAGGTACTGGTTGTCAGTCGCCTGAAGGCGAAAATGGTGTTGTCTTTTCTTGTAATTCTAAATGTGACAATCACTGGACAACGTTGGCCCAGAGTGCTGTTTATCTTTAGAGATAGTTGCTCAACTGATGGTTTTCGGCGCCTCAAGGCTCTTGCAAACCACGCCACAATTGAGGCACCTGTTGTCTAGCGCCCTCGCCAGGAGAAATTATCCGGCATCAGTATTGTGTCCAGCGCTTCGGGATTTTCGTCGGGGTAGTCGAGGGTATAGTGTAAACCGCGGCTTTCCTGTCTTTGCATGGCTGAGCGAATAATCAATTCTGCTACAACCGCCAGGTTACGCAGTTCTAGCAGGTCGTTGCTGATTTTGTAGTTACTGTAGTATTCGGCAATCTCCTGCTGGAGCAGTTCAATACGGTGCTTGGCCCGCTGTAAGCGTTTTGTTGTGCGTACAATGCCCACATAGTCCCACATGAATCGTCGGATCTCATCCCAGTTATGCGCGATCACAACATCTTCATCTGAATCGGTGACCTGAGACTCATCCCAGTCAGGTATCAGGGCAGAATCAAGTGGATTTGCAAGGGACTGCAATAGGTCATCGGAAGCTGACCGGGCATATACCAGGCACTCTAACAGTGAGTTGCTGGCAAGACGGTTAGCGCCGTGAAGGCCGGTAAAAGAGGTTTCTCCAATGGCATACAGACCGTCAATGTCGGTTTTGCCGTGCAGGTCTGTCACTACGCCGCCGCAAGTGTAATGTGCGGCCGGTACAACAGGTATCGGTTCTTTGGCGATATTAATACCAAGCTCTAGACACCGTTGATAGATAGTCGGGAAATGCTCCTTGATGAATGGCTCTGAACGGTGCGAGATATCCAGATAAACACAATCGCAGCCGAGTCGTTTCATTTCGTGGTCTATGGCTCGGGCAACGATGTCGCGGGGGGCGAGCTCGGCTCTGGCATCAAAGAGATGCATGAATTGAGATCCATCAGGCAGTAACAGTTTACCGCCTTCACCCCTGACGGCCTCAGAAATCAGGAAAGATTTGGCCTGAGGATGATAGAGACAGGTGGGGTGGAACTGATTGAATTCCATGTTGCCGACACGGCAGCCCGCACGCCAGGCCATGGCAATGCCGTCACCGGTGGCACCATCAGAGTTACTGGTATAAAGGTACGCTTTGGATGCGCCGCCGGTCGCGAGAATCACATTGCGCGCCTGAAATACCTCTACATGCCCAGTGGATTCGTTAAGCACATAGGCGCCAATACAGCGGTTGTGAGGTAGTCGCAACTTGCGTCTTGTAATCAGGTCGACTGCGATATGAAACTCAAACAGATCGATGTTGGGAGACGCCTTGGCTTTTTCGATCAACGTTTCCTGCAGTGCGCGTCCCGTTGCGTCAGCTGAATGGATGATACGTCGATGTGAGTGTCCACCTTCCTGCGTAAGATGATAGTCGTCTGCACTTTGCTGGGTGAATGAAACACCCTGCTGAATCAGCCATTCGATATTGGCTTTGCCGTTATTGACAGTAAATTCCACGGCATCCTTATGGCTCAGGTGGCCACCGGCGATCATGGTGTCCTGAATGTGAGCCTGAGTGGTATCGGTTGTGTCCAACACGGCAGCAATACCGCCCTGTGCGAGCCAGGTGGAGCCACTTGTCAGCTCTCGTTTGCTGAGCACTGCAACCCGGGCGTTGGGCGCCAGGTGCAATGCCATGCTGAGGCCAGCAGCACCGCTGCCAATAATAAGCGCATCATAGTAGTGGTGGGTGGCCATAGAACTGCTATTTCCTGAGGCTGTATCGCGAGGTATCTATTGTAAGTTTTTTTTTATACAGAGTGGAACTTCAAACATGTCTCATGTTCTTAACAGTGTCCTGATGCTCAGTAGGGTTGATCATTGGTTTATCTAACAGCGATACTGCAGCCGTGGGTTAATGTCATACCGGCGCTGTCCCACTCTGAGAAGTCGGTATTAAGGAATTTTGAGTGTCAAACGAAAATCAGGCAGTGATCGACCAACAATTGGTTGACCGGGTTAAAGCCGGTGACAAGCGTGCCTTTGATTTGCTGGTAAAGAAATACCAGCACAAGATAGTGGGATTGATTGGTCGGTATATATACGACTCCCACGAAGCTATGGATGTGGCGCAGGAAACGTTTATTAAGGCATACCGTGCAATTCCGCGGTTTCGAGGTGACAGTGCGTTTTACACCTGGCTGTATCGTATAGCCATTAATACAGCTAAAAACCACCTGGTTGCCAGAGGGCGAAAACCCGCTGATGTAGATGTGGACGATGCCCAGTATTTTGAGGGTGACAGTGATCTTAAAGACATTGAAACCCCAGAAAATCGTCTGTATCGGGATGAATTAGAGCAGGTGATCAAACGAACACTTGATCGTCTGCCTGAAGATTTACGTGTTGCATTGACGCTCAGAGAATTTGAAGGCCTGAGTTACGAGGACATCGCCAGTATCATGGACTGTCCAGTAGGTACTGTCAGGTCGCGTATATTTCGTGCACGTGAGTCGATTGATAAAGAAATCCGGCCATTACTGGCCAGTTGATAAAATAGAATTCAGAGGTAATGCGTATGTCTGAACAGTCCGGCGAATCTCTCTCCGCCTTAATGGATGGTGAGCTGGGTGAGTTTGAAATGCGGCGTCTTTTGCAACGCATGGAGGATGAACCAGAGCTGGGTTTAACTTGGCAGCGCTATCATGTTGCGCGTTCTGGTTTGCTGGCCGAGAAGGTCTCATCACCTTCTATGGACATCAGCGGGGCTGTGCTGAAACTGCTTGAGAGTGAACCTGCTCATCAAATCAAAGGGGATCACTCTGTCGATAATTCTGATGCATCCGGGTCTTTCTGGAAGCCGTTTGCCAGTATGGCTGTTGCTGCTTCCGTAACAGCAGCAGTGATCTTTGGTGCCCAAACTTACCAAACAGATACGGTGCCTCAAACAGCTCCCCTGGCTGATTCAAGACCGACTTTTACTCTACCGTCTGCCCCTGTTGCCGATGGTATTGTCAGAGCTCAATATGGCGAGGGTCGCACGCTGTCTGAGCAAATTCAGGAACCCGATATTATTCGTCTGCCGCAGGGCATGGATCGTTACATTGAACAGCATCAGCAGATGCTGGCACCCAAAGAGCCTCAGTGGAGCGCAGGTTGGTTGCCTGAAGGTTATGTTCCCATGCGCCGTAATGTAATTCCGCATGCTGAACTATTGGTTTACAGCAATGGCCGCAACGCCTTCACAGTGTGTATTGAAGATATTGATCATCAATCAGCACCTCCGGGTGTCAGCCAGACAGATAATGTTGTGGCTGTCGGTAAGCGTGTAGGTGATCATTTTGTCACCGTGGTCGGTGATGTTCCGCTGATGATTGCTGAGCGTATTGCGACATCGGTTCATCCCGTAGAGTAAATTTATGATCGAAGAACGAGGCCGTGTAGTCGGGGTCGATTCTACGGGGATCTGGGTTGAAACCAGCAAGACGAGCGCTTGTGCTGCTTGTGCAGCGAAAAGCGGCTGTGGTCAAAAACTGCTGGTTCAGGCTTCCGGTCAAAAGGCTTTTATTTTCAATGTTCTGAATCCGTCGCAACTCATCGTGCAGGTCGATGATGCGGTAATGGTAGGTGTTGAGGAGGGGTCTTTATTGAAGGCAACTCTTGTTACATATCTGATCCCCTTGCTGACATTAATGCTCTTTGCTGTTGTGGCTCATCAGTTGAGCTGGCCGGAAGGGTGGGTTGTCACAATATCACTCGTAGGTCTGGTGATCGGTTTTGGGCTCGTAAGGGCGATCAGTCAGCTACTGTTTCGTTCCAGCAAGTTCCAGCCGGTTCTGACCAAGATTCTTGTGCAATAACTATTTGAACAGGTGAATTGCTTTATGAAGCGCGTGTTTTCCCTTGTCTGTGCTTTCCTTGTTTTAACAGTTTTGCCCGTAGGGGCGGCAGAATTACCCGATTTTAAAACGCTGGTTAAAGAAGCGTCACCGGCTGTGGTTAATATCAGCACTGTGCAAAAGGAAAACGAGGATCAGGCTGCCCAGATATTTCGAGGCCCGAACGGCGAAGAGCTTCCCGATATTTTTAAACATTTCTTCAAATTTCCGGATGGGGTACAGCCGCCTCGCCATAAAACGCCACAGTCTCTGGGGTCAGGCTTTATTATCTCATCGGATGGTTATCTGCTGACCAATCATCATGTGGTAGCAGATGCTGAGAAGGTGACTGTTCGCCTGTCAGACCGGCGGGAACTCGAAGCCCAGGTGGTGGGGAGTGATGAACGGTCAGATATTGCGGTGCTTAAAATCGATGCGGTGGATCTGCCTGTAGTGAAGCTGGGTAAATCTTCTGAGCTTGAAGTCGGCGAGTGGGTTCTCGCGATTGGTTCCCCCTTTGGTTTTGATCATAGTGTCACCGCGGGCATAGTCAGTGCCAAACAGCGTGCGCTGGCGAATGAAACATACGTGCCCTTCATTCAAACCGACGTGGCAATTAATCCGGGCAATTCTGGCGGTCCCCTGTTTAATCTGGCAGGTGAAGTGGTAGGTATTAATTCGCAAATCTACACGCGCTCAGGTGGTTTCATGGGGTTGTCATTCGCGATTCCCATTGATGTTGCTATGGAAGTGGCTAACCAGATTAAAGATAAAGGTTTTGTTACGCGAGGATGGCTGGGTGTGATCATCCAGGAAGTGAACCGTGATCTGGCTGAGTCCTTCGGTCTTGAGAAGCCTTCCGGTGCGCTGGTTGCTAAGGTATTGCCCGATAGTCCGGCCCAGAAAGCGGGCCTTGAAGAGGGTGATATTATTTTGAGTTTTGACGGACGTGAAGTGGTCCACTCAGCGGATCTGCCGCACTATGTGGGTCGTGTAAAGCCTGGTTATACGGCATCTTTGAACATTGTTCGTGGTGGTAAAAAACAGGCCATCCAGGTTGAAATTGGCGCCTTGCCCGATCAGCAGCAATTAGCTAAAGCGTCGGTCCCTGATGTGACGGGCGGCAGTAATCGTCTGAAAATTGATGTGGCAGAACTGGATGACGAACGTCGTTCCAAATGGCAGGTTGCTTCTGGAGTAGTGGTACGTCAGGTAATGCCCGGACCTGCTGCTCAGGCAGGGCTGATGGTGGGTGATGTGATCACCATGCTGAATGGAGAATCTGTCAGCTCTGTGACTGAGTTCGAGAAAGTCGTTTCCGGCTTGCCCGATGACCGCGCTGTACCGCTGCGAATTGTTCGCCGGGGAAGCCCAATGTTTATTCCTTTAAAACTGGATGATTAACGGATATTTATTTTGTAAGTAAGGGGGCCTTTGCCCCCTTTTCTGTGAGCTGCTAATAGCCGGTTTACGGTATTTACGGTAAACTTGCCGCCTTTATTTCCGCTCTAGGTATTGGAAACGCAACACGTGAGTAACCTCGATCATATTCGTAACTTTTCAATTATTGCCCACATTGACCACGGTAAGTCCACGCTGGCGGATCGCTTTATTCAGATGTGTGGTGGTCTGAGTGATCGGGAAATGGCTGCGCAGGTGCTTGACTCCATGGAGCTGGAGCGTGAGCGTGGCATTACCATTAAAGCTCAGAGTGTAACGCTTAACTACACCTCTAAAGATGGGAATACCTATCAGCTGAATTTCATCGATACCCCGGGACATGTCGATTTCTCTTACGAGGTCTCCCGCTCACTGGCAGCCTGTGAAGGTGCGTTGCTGGTAGTGGATGCGGCTCAGGGTGTTGAAGCGCAATCGGTCGCCAACTGCTACACCGCAATTGAGCAGGGGCTGGAAGTGGTCCCGATCCTGAACAAGATGGATCTGCCGCAAGCTGATCCGGATCGCGTCAGAATCGAAATTGAAGAGGTAATCGGGATCGATGCGACTGAAGCAGTGCCTTGCTCCGCTAAAAGCGGTATGGGTGTTGAAGATGTCATGGAGCAGTTAATTCGCAAGATTCCTGCACCCGAAGGTGATGTATCTGCCCCGCTGCAGGCGCTTATTATTGATTCCTGGTTTGACCCCTATCTGGGCGTAGTCTCATTAGTACGGGTCAAACATGGGACCTTGCGCAAAAAAGATAAGATTCTGGTGAAATCCACTGGAATCAGCCATCAGGTCGAATCACTTGGTATCTTTTCGCCAAAAAGAACAGAACGTACCGAACTTAAAGCCGGTGAAGTGGGTTTTGTCGTGGCGGGCGTTAAGGATATTCATGGTGCGCCGGTGGGGGATACCCTGACGCATCAGAAAACACCTGACGTTGATAGCTTGCCTGGTTTTCAGCGGGTGCAACCGCAAGTCTATTCCGGTCTGTTCCCAACCAGTGCGGATGATTATCAGGATTTTCGAGAAGCACTGGATAAGCTAACCCTGAATGATGCATCACTTTATTTCGAGCCTGAAACGTCTGATGCGCTGGGCTTTGGTTTCCGTTGCGGTTTCCTCGGGATGCTGCATATGGAGATCATTCAGGAGCGACTGGAACGTGAATATAATCTGGATCTGATCACCACGGCACCCACCGTTGTCTACGAGCTGGAACTGAATAATGGTGATGTTGTTCACATCGACAGCCCATCCAAATTGCCCGACCCGGCTAGCATCAAGGAGATGCGAGAACCGATCGTCCAAGCAAATATTCTGGTGCCGCAGGACTACCTTGGCCAGGTTATCGGTCTGTGTGTTGAAAAACGTGGTGTGCAGAAACAGATGCACTATGTCGGTAAGCAGGTTCAGGTAACCTACGAACTGCCGATGGCTGAAGTGGTGCTGGACTTTTTTGACCGCCTGAAATCGGTCAGTCGTGGATATGCCTCGCTGGAGTACAACTTCATCCGTTTTGAGCCCGCCAAATTGGTGCGGATGGATATTTTGATCAACGGTGATAAGGTGGATGCTTTGGCGGTCATTTTACATCGTGATAATGCCCAGTATCGGGGCCGCCAGTTATGTGAAAAGATGAAAGAGGTGATTCCTCGTCAGATGTTCGATGTGGCCATTCAGGCAGCACTTGGCGGTAAAATTATTGCCCGTACCACTGTAAAAGCGCTGCGTAAAAACGTATTGGCAAAGTGTTATGGCGGTGATGTCAGCCGTAAGAAAAAACTGCTGCAGAAACAGAAAGAGGGTAAGAAACGCATGAAGCAGGTGGGCAGTGTGGAAATCCCGCAGGATGCTTTCTTGGCCATACTCAAAGTGGATAGCTGATAGGGATAGGTATTCTGAATGGATTTTGATTTCGCGCTGATTCTTGTTGTACTGACCTTTCTGTCTGGCTTGATCTGGCTCTATGACCGGGTCCTGCTGGCACCAAAACGCAGCGCGCGGGTAAAGGCCGCACAGATACAGGCGGGTGGGGAACTGCCAACGCAGGCTCTGGCTGAATTGAATCGGGAGTCAGGCTGGATTGATACGGGTCGATCAGTGTTTCCGGTATTGCTGCTGGTATTGCTGCTCCGTTCTTTTTTAGTAGAGCCGTTTCAGATCCCCTCTGGCTCAATGTTGCCGACCCTGAAAGTGGGTGATTTTATTCTGGTTAACAAGTTTCACTATGGTTTGCGTTTGCCGGTCCTCAACACCAAATTTGTATCCGTACATGTACCTGAGCGTGGCGATGTTGTCGTATTCAAGTATCCAAAACAACCTGCGATAAATTACATTAAGCGTGTCGTGGGTCTGCCGGGCGATACTGTGCGGTATCAGGATAAAACTCTGTATATTAACGGTGTAGAACAGGACAAAACGTTGCTGGCACAATTACCGCCGAGCCGACCGCAGCGCATGGTATTTGAAGAAGTACTGGATGGGGTGGACCATCAGATATTTAATGATCTGCCGCGTCCTGCACTTAATAACGAATGGGTTGTTCCTGCCGGTCACTATTTCATGATGGGTGATAACAGGGATAACAGTAACGACAGCCGTTACTGGGGGTTTGTGCCTGATGAGTTACTGGTGGGCAAAGCATTCGCAGTCTGGATGCACTGGCCGACCTTCTTCAGCATTCCTCAGTTTAGTGATTCACGTTTGATTCAATGAAGGACTCTGAGATGAACGTTAAGAACCCTGGAATGCAATCTGGTGCCTCTATTCTGCTGATCATCCTGATGATTGGTTTGGGTGCGGGTATTTTCAGTGTGGCCATGAAGCTTTATCCATCCTATACCGATCATCGTGTCATCATGGGTATTCTGAATGAGGTGCTGCAGAACAAGGATCAGATTGTGCAGAGTAACCGGCAGATTCGTGGTTTAGTCAATCGTAGATTGACTATCAATTCGATCTATAAATTCAGGGGCGAAGAGAAAGAAGACTGGCTGACCATTACCCGTGATCAGGGCTTTATCATTTTTAAAGTAAAGTATCAGGACCAGATCCCCATCTACTACAACGTGGATGCCCTGGTTAAATTTGACGAAACCGTACAAGCTAAACTGCCTTGATCAAACCTGTTGCCGGACTGATCCGTCGGATCGGTTATACCTTTAAAGACGAGTCGCTGTGTGAACTCGCGCTCAGCCACCGTAGTTGTGGTAAGCAAAATAATGAGCGTTTAGAGTTTCTGGGTGATTCCATTCTTAATTTTGTCATCGCTGAAGCGTTGTTTCATCATTTTCCGTCAGCTCGCGAAGGTGAGCTGAGTCGTCTGCGCGCTAAACTGGTTAAAGGCGTGACCCTGTCAGAGGTCGGTCGTGAGCTGGAATTGGGTGATTATCTTCGTCTTGGCAGTGGTGAATTAAAAAGCGGTGGTTACCGTCGGGACTCAATTCTGGCGGATGCCGTAGAGGCGCTGATTGGCGCGATCTATCTTGACAGTGATTTGGATACCGCCCGGCAGTTTATTCTGGCGCAGTTAGGTAGTCGTCTGGAAAAGCTCGATCTCAAGGTTACACTGAAGGATCCAAAAACGCGGTTGCAGGAGTTTTTGCAGTCTCGCAGGTTGGATCTGCCTGAATATGACCTAGAGAAGGTCCATGGTGATCCGCATGACCAGACTTTTTATATTGCATGCCGTGTATCAGGGCTTGATACACCCGCCCGGGGTGAGGGCAGTAGCCGACGTAAAGCCGAGCAGGAAGCGGCACGTATGGCATTGATTGCTTTAGAGGTAGAGAAAGCCTGATGTCCGATGATTTAATGCACCTGTTAGAACCGCAAAACCCAGATCAGCGCTGTGGTTTTGTTGCCATTGTTGGCCGTCCCAACGTCGGCAAGTCGACCCTGATGAATCACATTCTGGGGCAAAAACTGAGTATTACTTCACGTAAACCGCAAACCACACGTCATCAGATCATGGGCATTAAAACTGAAGGTGATCTGCAGATTATCTATGTGGATACCCCTGGTTTGCATAAAGATGATGGTAAAAAAGCACTGAACCGCTACATGAATAAAGCAGCCTCCGATGCGCTGCGTGATGTGGATTTGATCGTTTTTCTGGTGGATCGCACCGCATGGACCGAAGAAGATCAGCTGGTCCTGGATAAGGTTAAACACGCCCACTGCCCTGTCATTCTGGCGGTAAATAAAGTCGATCAGCTTAAAGATAAAGCCGCGCTCTTACCTATTATGGAAAGCCATGCCAAGCGGATGTCTTTTGCCGAGATGGTACCGCTGTCTGCCAAGCAGGGTCATAATATTGATCAGTTGGAAGCCTTGATCAAGGCGCATATTCCGCAGGGTTTCCACCATTTTCCGGATGATCAGCTGACCGATAAAAGTTCACGTTTTTTGGCTGCTGAGATGGTGCGCGAAAAGCTTATGCGTAATCTCGGTGATGAAGTGCCTTACGGCACCACTGTCGAAATTGAAGAATACAAGTACGCTGAAAATGGTGTTTTGCATATCAGTGCTTTGATTCTGGTTGAGCGAGATGGTCAAAAGCGGATCGTGATTGGTGACAAAGGCACTCGTATCAAAACCATTGGTCGTGATGCGCGACTGGACATGGAGCGCATGTTCGAGTCTAAAGTGATGCTTAATCTGTGGGTCAAAGTCCGTCGTGGCTGGGCTGATGATGAGCGTGCACTGCGCAGTCTGGGATACAGCGATAACTGATGGCGGAGCGATTTGAGCAGCATGCCGCATATGTGCTGCACAGTCGCCCTTACCGAGATACCAGCCTGCTGGTCGATTTCTTTACCCTTGAACAGGGACGTGTGTCGGCGGTCGTGCAGGGGGCACGCCGTCCGGGTTCCCGCCTGCGTAGTATCTTACAACCCTTTGTCCCGATTCAGATCCGCTGGCGTGGTCGTCAGGAACTGAAAACCCTGCAGCAGGCTGAAGCCGTGGGCACCATGATGCTGTTGCAAGGCAATGCCTTGCTCTGTGCACTCTATGTGAATGAACTGCTGCAGCGATTACTGCAGCCGTTTGATGCCCATCCCAGGCTCTATGTCTATTATCAGTATGTGTTGAACGAGCTACTTTCGGGATCGGATGTGGAAGGGGGCTTGCGCACCTTTGAGCATCGGTTACTGCATGAATTAGGGTGTCTGCCAGCTTTGGATACTCTTGATGCAGCGCAGCTGTATCAGTTTCATCCTGAGCAGGGTTTTTTGTTGGCGACCCATCCAGCCGAACAGGATAAACCGGCCTGCTTTTGGGGGCAGCACCTACAATCGATAGCGGTAGATGATTATGCGGAGCCGGACGTTAAGCGTGCAGCAAAACGTCTAATGCGTTTGGCGATCGATCACCAATTGGGTGGAACCCCACTGCGTAGCCGCAGTCTGTTTAAAAAAATGTAAGGAGCCCAGTTTGTTAGAGCCAAATCGTTTACTGTTAGGCGTCAACATAGATCATATCGCCACACTGCGTCAGGCCAGAGGGACCCGTTATCCTGATCCTGTTCAGGCGGCTGCAATGGCTGAAGACGCCGGGGCTGATGGTATTACCGTGCATCTGCGTGAAGATCGACGCCATATTCAGGATCGGGATATCTATCTGCTCAAAGAGACCCTGCAGACCCGAATGAATTTTGAAATGGCGGTGACCGAAGAGATGCTGCAGATTGCGCTGGATGTTAAACCGGCACATTGTTGTCTGGTGCCGGAAAAACGGGAAGAGCTGACCACAGAGGGTGGTCTGGATATTGTCGGACAGGAAGCTCGGATCAGGGACGCCTGTGAGCGTCTGGCGTCAGCAGGTATTGAGGTATCGTTGTTTATTGACCCGGATGAGGCCCAGATTGATGCCTCGGTTCGCTGCGGTGCACCGGTGATTGAATTGCATACGGGTGCCTATGCAGAGGCGGAAGATCCCGCTATTCGTTTAGCTGAGTTGAAACGTATTCAGCAGGCGGCTAAGCATGCCTGGGATGCTGGTCTGGTTGTGAATGCCGGCCATGGTCTGCATTATCATAACGTTGAACCGATTGCGGAAATCCCCCAGATGAATGAACTGAATATTGGGCATGCGATTGTGGCACGTGCGGTGCTGTGTGGCCTGCAGCCTGCGGTCCGCGAAATGAAACAGTTGCTTGAACAAACGCAGCAGCGTGTTCAGTCAGCACGAGATGCACTGATACGATGATTCTGGGGGTGGGCACAGATATACTGGCTATTGAGCGGATTGGCCTTGCGATAACCCGCACGCCCAAGCTGCCCGCCCGTATTTTGACGACCACTGAGCTGGCTGGATTTGAGCTGACGGCAGACCCAGCTCGTTATCTGGCCAAGCGTTTTGCCGCTAAAGAAGCCGTCGTCAAAGCGCTTGGCAGTGGCATTGGGCACGGTGTGAGCTGGCGGCATATTCAAATCGAAAAAGATGGTCTGGGTCGACCGCTGGTACAGTTAGAAGCGGGCGCCAAAGTCTGGGCCGATCAAAAAGGCATTGGCCAGATTCATCTGAGTTACTCCGATGAAAAGGACTATATTCTGGCCTTTGCGGTTGCTGAAAGCAGATCAGAGGAGCATCAATGACCCAGGTTGCAGTGGTGAGTGGTGGTTCAGCCGGGATTGGTGAGGCCGTGGTAATGCGGTTACGCCAGAATGGCTGGCGTGTGTTTAATCTCGACCTGAAACCGCCTGTAGATGCTGTCGATTATATTGCCTGCAATATGGCCAGTGCAGAACAGGTTAATGCCTCGGTTGCAGACGTTATGGCCCGGTGTGGTCAGATTGATGCGGTGATTGCCAATGCCGGTGTGCATCTGTCCGCCACCTTGGAAGAAACCAGTCCGGAGATGCTGGATCGGCTGATTGATGTGAATATAAAAGGTGCCTATCACCTGTTGCATGCCACCTTACCGTTACTGCGACAGCAACAGAGTGGCAGTGTCGTTCTGGTGTCCTCTGACCAGGCGCTGGTGGGTAAGCAGAACTCTTTTGCTTACAACATGAGCAAGGCAGCGCTGGCCTCCATGGCAAAAACCACCGCTCTGGATTACGCCCGTTACGGTATTCGGGCTAACGCCGTCTGTCCGGGCACCATTGAAACACCACTCTATCATCAGGCGATTCAGCGATACTGCGATAAAAGTGGTGCAGATCCCAAACAGGTTCATGCAGAAGAAGCTGCTCTCCAGCCCTTGGGCCGACTCGGTCAGCCGGAGGAGGTTGCCGCATTGGTGGCTTTTCTGGTCAGTGATGACGCGCGTTTTATTACCGGCAGTTTGCAGGTGATCGATGGCGGCTACACCGCACAGTGAGGCACCGATGCGTATTATAGACTCGCATCTGCATCTGTTTAATCTGAGCCAGGGCGATTATCACTGGCTTAATATTGATCAACCCCCTTATTGGCACGGTAAAAGCGCTCTGGTCCGTGATTATGGTGAATCAGATCTACAACTGCCCCCGGGTTTGCAGCTGGCGGGGTTTGTCCATATTGAGGCTGGCTTTGATAATCGCCAGCCATGGCGTGAAATTGCCTGGCTTGAGCAGCATTGCCAATTGCCGTTTCGTAGTGTCGGTTATGCCGATCTGACTTCAGATAATTTCGTCCATACTGTTGAGCAACAGCTTGATTACACCAGTCTGGTGGGTATTCGTAATATCGTCGCCAATGACGCGCTGAACATGCTCAAAAACCCGCGAACGGCAGGCTATTTGGATTTTCTGGTTGAGCACAACCTGATACTGGAGCTGCAACTTGATCTGCAGTATTCAGAGGCCTTAACGACACTGTTGTGGCTTGCTGATCGATGGTCAACACTAACCATTGTCCTGAATCATGCCGGTTTGGCGACTGCTGTGTGTCCAAAATGGTGTGCGGCTATTCAGGCACTCGCAGAGCGCCCCAATTGCATCGTTAAATGTTCAGGCTGGGAGATGCAGCAGCCGGACTGGTCAATGCAGGCGATTTCTCCGGTAATTGCTTTTCTGCTGGAAACACTGCCGGTTTCGCGTCTGATGCTGGCCAGCAATTTCCCGGTGAGTGAGCTGTCGTGCTCCTATGCTGAGCTTTGGCAACGTTATGCTGAGCAACTGGGCGGGCTGTTACCTGCCGAGCTGTTTTTTGACACCGCCTGGCAGGTGTATGGTTTTGATGAGCTTTAGGCTTATTTGATTTCCATATGAGGTGAACGTTTCACCACCTCATCATTCAACTCAATGCCCAAACCCGGCTCATCCGGGCAGCGGAACTGACCATTGACCGGTTGTGGGTCCTGCAAACACAGCTCGCGGTTCCAGTCCTTGATCGCATAGGTATGGTGTTCATGGATCAGGAAGTTCGGAATGGCCGTTTCCAGATGCAGGGCAGCCATGGTCGCCACCGGTCCTCCACAAACATGCGCTTGAATACGCACATCATAGATATCGGCATAGTCACATACTTTTTTGGTTTCAGTGAGGCCGCCGCATAAGCCAACATCCGGTTGCAGCACATCGAGGCTCTGGTCTTCCAGATAAGGCCGCACGCCCCAGCGGTTATACAGTCGCTCACCGCCAGCAATCGGTACATTCACCTTATCGGCCACGCGTTTATGCAGCGCAGAGTTAAGGTAGTTAACCGGTTCTTCAAAATACATGCAGCGGAACTCTTCCACGATTTCGCCAAGCTGAATTGCGGTTGAAGCACCTGGCAGGCTGTGACACTCAAAAATGATATCGACATCTTCACCCACCACATCACGGATGGCTGCCATACGGTCGCGGAACAGGCGCATCTCTTCCCGGCCAAACAATTTGGTACGGTCAAAGTGGGTTACGCCATGTTTGTCATACATGATGGGATCCACCTTCACGGCGTCGTAGCCTTCGGCCATCGCTTTTTCGGCGGCCCGGGCAAACTCTGCCGGATGGTTGAGTCGGTTTACCTCGGCATCCCAGTCAAACTGTAGCTGACTGGCATAGGTACGCAGGTCGCCATTAACGCGGCCGCCGAGCAGTTCATAGACCGGCAGGCCCAATGCTTTACCTTTGATATCCCACAGCGCGGTATCAATGGCGCTCATTGCTGAATAAATAACCGGTCCGCCGCCTAAGCCCCAAAAACTCTCGCGCAGCATCCGGCTCCAGAGCAGTTCCGTCTGAAAGGGGTTAAATCCTATTAGCATCTCTTCAGCAAACTCTTTAATCATATGTGCGGCAGCGCTGTGGCCAAGGTCGTAGGCCAGACCGGCTTCTCCAACGCCGGAGATGCCTTCATCGGTATGAATCCGGACAAAAACAGGGTTCCACACCGGACGTTTAGGGCAATGGATATCAAATATTTCTACGCGGGTAACTTTCATGGAATCGCCTTGTGATCGGAAATTTATAGACAGAAGCCGGGATCAAGTCGGTAGGCTTTGCGTAACATGGCGGGCCATGCTTTCTGGCCGCCCGTAGAGCCGGAGTGCACCACTTTGGCCTGATTGAAAATGCCCTGCAGGATTTCAGGTGCCACTGACATGGCGGGTTGGCCGGTGGCCTGAATCAGCAGCTGTACCTCACAGGCCCGCTGCAGGTCGTACATGCGCATAAACGCATCGCCGACGGTGGGTCCGACTGTCAGGGCGCCGTGGTTGGGTAACAGCAGGTGATTCTTATCGCCAAGATCCTCCTGTAAGCGTCTTTTCTCTGCGGGGTTTACGGCCAGCCCTTCATAGCCATGATGAGCCATGGAGGAGAGCGAAAAGGTGGAGTACTGACTCAGAGGCAGCAGCCCTTCTACCAGTGTCGCGACCGCAATGGTGGCATTGGTATGCAGGTGAACAACGCAGTGAGCATCATGGCGTACTTCATGTACTGCACTGTGAATGGTGAAACCAGCCGGATTAATCTCAAAGGGCGTGTCATCCAGAATGTTTCCCTGAAGGTCGGTTTTCACCAGATTAGACGCGGTCACTTCGTCAAAGCCCAGGCCAAAAGCATTGACCAGGTAATGATCGGTGCCGGGAATACGGGCTGAGATATGGGTATAAATCAAATCTCCCCAGCCAAAGTGTTCAACCAGTCGGTAACAGGCAGCCAGATTCACTCGAATCTGCCACTCCTCTTCACTGACTTTGCCCTGAAGGTTTAGGGTCGGCAGCTCAAACATCGCTTCACTCCGCACATAACAGGCCACAAATAATGATCAAGATGGCCGTATTGAAAACTCAGCGAATTGTAGCAGAGAGGGAAGGGCGGCAGCTATGAGCGACTGGCAGTGGCGGTAAGCCAATCCGCACAATCTTCTCTCATATCCAGATATTCCTCATCGGTTAGGCCGAGGAATTTGAGGGCAGCATCCAGTTCGTGCAACTGGGTGGTACGGTCAGTCATGCGCCAGTACCGGCGGTAGCTATCGCTGATATCCCGGGCCAGGGTCAGGCAGCTGAGCCCGAAGCGCATGGTCTCGCGTTCATCCACAGGTTGTGCCAACACATCCTGAAAGTGGGGTTGTGCTGCGACTGCACGCGATAAATCGTCGGAAAAGCCCCAGTCATGGAGCATTTTGGCGCCCAGGCGAAAGTGACTTGTGCCATAGGCTTTTAGCTGAGCCTGTTCTATTTCGGCAATCGGCAACCTGTTCAGCTGCTGCAGCATCTGTTTAAAGTTTTCATCTTCGGCCAGAATCAACGGGATACCACAGTCGTGCAGCATGCCAAGTGTATAGGCATCTTCAGAGTTCAGGGCGCTGAAATTACGGGCAATAAAACAACAGAGTTGGGCAATTTCTGCCGCACTGTCCCAGAAACGTTCAAGGCTGCAACGGGTGGATAAACTGTTTTTCAGTGCGCTTAAGCGTACAATGTTGTACAAACGGCCCACTCCCAGCAGGGATACGGCATGTTCAATACTGGTGATACGCTGAACCAGTGAAAATGCTGCTGAGTTAATGGTGCTTAGAACGGCTGAATAGAGCGCAGCATCCTGCTTGATGAGTTTGCAGATCGCCGGAATATCGGGGTCTTCTGTTTTAAGTAACTGATTGATGGTAACTAACACCTCCGGTCTGGGCGGAATGGCAAAACGAAAGGCATTCAGTTGGCTGGGCATGGGGGCGTCCTTGGACCGGAAACTGCAATCGGTGATCTTATATCTAACCTTAACCAATTTTAATCGGCACAGGAATCCAGATGATTAATATTGCGGCATTTACCCTGAAATTTGATCCAATAGAAGATCGAATTCTGCTGGTGGGTAATCTCAAGAGTGCCGATCCGCGAATTGATTTCTGGATGACACGCCGACTGGTGGTCCGGTTAATCACCGCGATGCCTGAAATGCTCAGTAAAATGCAGGAAAGCTCAGAACAGGCCGCGCAGCCTCATAAAGCGGAGCTGGCTCAGTTCTATCACGAGTCAGCGCAGCAGAATGTTCAGGTTGAACGGGAAGATCAAAGCCTGACAACAGAGCAAGCGGACGTACTCCATCGTTTGGATGTGAGTCACCGTAACGGGCGTTTTCAGTTAAAGTTCTATGGTCAGGATCAAGAACCAGTCGCCACAGGAGTGCTGACCCTTGATGAACTGCATCAGTTCTTGCATCTGTTGCATAAAGGTGCCCAAACCCTTGACTGGGGTGTACCTAAAAACCTGTTTGATACTCAGATTAAAGCGCCCACGCTTCAGTAATGCATCATGAACCCAGTCGCTCCTGTTAAGCCTTTTATCGCCAGAGGTTCACGTATAGAACGTTGTCCCCGATGTTTATTGGGGCAGCGGGCCTGTATCTGTGAATACAAGATTGCGGGTCAGGCTGAAGCCTGTTTTGTGCTGTTGATGCATCACAATGAGCGTTTCAAACCGACAAACACCGGCAGGCTGATTGCGGATTGTTTCAGTGATACCAAAATTTTTGAATGGTCCAGAACTGAACCTGCCCCGGAGTTTCTGCAGCTGTTACAGGATGTACGTTATCAACCTTATCTGGTGTTTCCGGAAGGGGATGATTATCAGCATCGTATGGTGACGTATGACGGGTCTCAGAAGCGTCCGTTGTTCATTCTGTTAGATGGTACCTGGCGTCAGGCCAGACGCATGTTCCGCCATAGCAGTTATCTGCAGGGTTTGCCGGTGATTACCTTGCCAGAGCTGCCCTCGTCCAGCCGTTATCATCTGCGGAAGGCGGTTGAGCCGGGGCAGTTGTGTACCGCTGAAGTCGCCGCTGAATTGCTGGCAATGATTGGTGATGGCGTCGGAGCAGAGGTGTTGATGGCCTATTTTGAGGTGTTTAATGAACACTATCGTGCTGCACGTCTGAGTCGGCCGCTTAATGAAGAGATGCCAGCCAAAGGGTTTTTGAAACAATTGCTGGAGCTGGCATCAGACGTTGAGCATAAAGGTCACGGGACCATCATTGATCAGGCTGACCTGCATGTCAGCCCCGAAGCGGCCGCTGGCGACGCGCGGGTGCAGTGAGCACGCCTGTTGCAGAAAATGGTTATAAAGCGCTTCACCCAAAGCGGGACTGGCGGCAACCGAGAAGCCCGGTCTTAACCCCTTCTGCGTGTCGGCGACCAGGGTAAACTGAGAAACTACCAGTAATCCTCCCTCAGCCTGCTGCAGATTCAGATTCATTTTGCCCTCAGCGTCCGGGAAAATGCGGTAGTTCAGCACCCGTTGCAGCAGCTTGTCGGCGGTTTGTTGAGAGTCTGTTTTTTCAACCCCGAGCAGCAGCAGAATGCCATGATCAATCTGGCCAATGATCTCGCCGTTTACCGCAACTGACGCCTGTGTTACCCGTTGGATTAACCCTTTCATAATCAATATCTGATATCAGCAGTAAAGCGGCGATTATGCCAAAGCGAGGGCAAAGCTGTCTGTAGCGCGCACCAGATTATCGGTGATGCCGGGTTCAAAAGCGGAATGACCTGCATTTCGAACAATATGTAACTCGGATTCAGGCAGCTCTTGATACAGGGCATGTGCCTGATTCAGTGGACACACCATATCATAGCGACCATGTACGATGATGGTCTTGAGATGGGCAATGGTGCTGCAGTTCTGCAGTATCTGGTCTGCTTCGATAAAGGCATGGTTGATGAAATAGTGTGCCTCTATGCGCGCCATGGCGAGTGCGACATGAGGATCAGCAAAGTGCTCCACAACATCCGGATTAGGGTCGAGGGTAGAGCAGCGACCTTCCCAGACAGACCAGGCTTTTGCTGCAGCCATGCGTGCAACTTCGTTAGGGGATGTCAGTAACTCATGGTACGCCTTGAGTAAATTGTCCCGTTTCAGGGGTGGCACAGGTTGCAGGTAGTCCTGCCAGTAGTCAGGGAAAATGGCATCGGCTCCTTGCTGGTAGAACCAGTTCAGATCCTGTTGACGGCAGAGGAAAATGCCTCTCAGGATCAAGCCGATGACTCTTTCCGGATGAGCTTGCGCGTATAGCAGGCTGAGGGTTGATCCCCAGGAGCCTCCAAACAGAAGCCACTCATCAATGCCGAGTTGATTGCGGATCTGCTCCATATCATCAATCAACGCTTGCGTGTGATTGTCTTCGAGGCAGGCATGAGGGGTGGAGCGGCCACAGCCGCGCTGATCAAACAGAATGATGCGATACTTTTCCGGATCAAAAAAGCGGCGGTGCTGTGGGCTGCAGCCGCCACCGGGGCCCCCGTGGACAAACAGGACCGGAATGCCATTGGGATTACCGCTCTCTTCAGCATACAGGGTGTGCAGTGAAGAGACGCGGATCTGGTATTCGGCGTGGGCATATATTTCCGGGTAAAGGGTGCGCATCAGTGAGCTCCGTCAATCCTTGTGATAACAGTATATGTGCACTGTGCAAATACGCCCAGATATGAAAAAGGGCAGCCTGAGCTGCCCTTATTGCCGGATCACTTTTTAGAGCGCTTACGCTCGTGTTCCTTGAGTAGCTTTTTGCGCAGACGGATGTGGTTAGGGGTGACCTCTACCAGCTCGTCGTCTTCGATAAAGTCCAGCGCCTGTTCCAGTGTGAAACGAATCGGTGGCGTCAGCTGGATGTTTTCATCAGTACCGGAGGCGCGCACGTTAGTAAGCTGCTTGCCTTTGGTTGGGTTAACGGCAAGGTCATTACTGCGGCTGTGAATGCCCAGAAGCATACCTTCGTAAACTTCAATATTCGGATCAATACACAGGCGTCCGCGTTCCTGCAGGTTCCACAGGGCATAACCCAGTGCTTTACCGGTCACCATAGATACCAGTACACCGTTGATGCGGCTGGCAACATCGCCCTCTTTAACCGGACCGTAATGGTCAAAGATGGAGGTCATAATGCCGGTACCGGAAGTCATTGTCAGGAACTGGGAGCGGAAACCGATCAGGCCGCGTGAAGGCACCATAAAGGTTAGACGCACCCGGCCTTTGCCATCCACTTCCATGTTGGTCAGGTCTGCACGGCGTTTGCCCAGCTCTTCGATGATAGAACCCTGGTGGGCTTCTTCAACATCGATCATTACCAGCTCATAAGGCTCCTGGATCTGGCCATCGATCTCTTTCTGAATAACTTCCGGACGGGAAACGCCCAGCTCAAAACCTTCACGGCGCATGGTTTCGATCAGAACCGAGAGATGAAGTTCGCCACGACCGGATACTTTGAATTTTTCTGGGCTGTCGCCATCCTGAACGCGCAGCGCTACGTTATGGATCAGTTCACGTTCCAGGCGCTCTTTAATGTTGCGGCTGGTGATGTATTTACCATCCTGACCTGCAAATGGAGAATCATTTACCTGGAAGGTCATAGAGACTGTTGGCTCATCTACGGTCAGCGCAGGCAAGGCTTCTACCGTGTTCGGATCACACAGGGTGTCAGAGATGTTCAGTTCTTCGATACCGGTGATACAAACGATGTCGCCAGCCTGGGCCTGTTCAACATCGATACGCTCAAGACCATGGTAACCCATGATTTTCAGTACACGGCCACTGCGAACCTTGCCTTCACGGTCAACGACTTTTACCTGTGTGTTGGTTGATACGGTGCCGCGGGTAATACGACCCACACCGATAACGCCCACATAGCTGTTGTAGTCCAGTGCAGAGATCTGCATCTGGAAAGGACCAGCGGCATCCACTTCCGGTGGTGATACATGTTCAATGATCGCTTCAAACAAAGGCGTCATATCGTCCGCCATGGCGTCCGGATCAGGGCCGGCGATGCCGTTCAGCGCTGAAGCATAGACAATCGGGAAGTCCAGCTGCTCTTCAGTGGCACCAAGGCTGTCAAACAGATCAAATACCTGATCGATGACCCAGTCAGGGCGCGCACCCGGACGGTCAACCTTGTTCACCACAACGATAGGGCGCAGGCCCTGGTCAAACGCTTTCTGGGTAACGAAACGCGTCTGCGGCATTGGGCCGTCAACGGCGTCTACCAGCAGACATACGCAGTCAACCATCGACAGTACACGTTCTACTTCACCACCGAAGTCGGCGTGTCCCGGTGTGTCTACGATATTGATACGGTAATCATTCCAGGTGATCGCGGTGTTTTTCGCCAGAATGGTGATGCCGCGTTCTTTTTCCTGGTCATTGGAATCCATGATGCGTTCTGTGCCTTCATCGCGACGGCCCAGAGTGCCGGACTGTGAAAGCAGTTTATCAACCAGTGTGGTTTTACCGTGGTCAACGTGAGCAATAATGGCGATATTGCGAAGGTTGTTAATATTCAGCGACATGGATAGAAGATCTTTGTGAGGTTTAAAAAGGGTTATGCGCTAAGGCTCTGCCGTTATGAGGGCAGTCTGAAAGGGCACATAAAAAGTTGGCGGCATTTTAACCGTTTTAGGTCGGTGCGGATAGGTAAATAATCAGTTAAAGGTGGTCGCGTTTAATTTCAGGGTAGTGATACCTGAAGGAAGCGGAGTATTGGCAGTTGGTCTGACGGCTTTTGTACGTGGCAAGGCAAGATAAAACTAATTTTCAATCATGCAGGCCAAGCGTTTTTGATCATCTTGGATTATCATTGCACAGGATTGGTGAAGTCGTATGGCTGAGGCAATCATGTCTGCGCTATTATTGTGCATATTTTACCTATGTGCACAGTAATGATGCACGGGCTGCCGTTATGAGTGTTGTGGACGCCTTAATTTCAAGCGTTTACGAGGCTTATGTATTGGCATAAAGATTGCTCAAATGTATCACCGAGTTTATTTCCCAGTGTTTCAGGGGTGCTAATCACCGCACGCCTGACAATTATAAGTGTGGAGAATGGCAATGTCAGAGAAGACTCTGAATCTGATCAAAGAAAGTCAAGCAAAGTGGGTTGACCTGCGTTTCACCGATTCCAAAGGTAAAGAGCAGCACGTAACCATCCCTGTGACCGACATGGGCGATGATTTCTTCGAAGAAGGCAAAATGTTCGATGGCTCTTCTATCGCAGGTTGGAAAGGTATCAACGAATCCGACATGATCCTGATGCCTGATGACAGCGCATCTTTGCTGGATCCATTCTCTGAAGCTCCAACTGTTATCGTTCGTTGTGACATTGTTGAGCCTTCAACTGGTCAGGGTTACGAGCGTGATCCACGTTCTGTTGCGCGTCGCGCTGAAGAGTACCTGAAGTCTACTGGTATCGCTGACACTGCTATGTTTGGTCCTGAGCCAGAATTCTTCGTATTCGACGAAGTAACCTGGCATGCAGATATCGGTGGTTGTGGTTACTCCATCGGTTCTGAAGAAGCTGCCTGGGCTTCCAGCCACAAAATTGAAGGTGGTAACACGGGTCACCGTCCACGCGTTAAAGGCGGTTATTTCCCAGTTCCACCAATCGACTCTCTGCACGACCTGCGTGCTGCAATGTGTGATGCCATGGAAGCCATGGATCTGCACGTTGAAGTACACCACCACGAAGTGGCAACTGCTGGTCAGTGCGAGATCGGCGTTGGTCCTAACACGCTGATTAAGAAAGCTGACGAAGTTCAGGTTCTGAAATACTGCGTACACAACGTTGCTCACGCGTACGGCAAAACTGCGACTTTCATGCCTAAGCCACTGGTAGGCGATAACGGTTCTGGTATGCACGTTCACCAGTCCCTGTCCAAAGACGGCGTTAACCTGTTCGCAGGCGACGCTTATGCTGGCATGAGCGAAATGGCGCTGTACTACATCGGCGGTATCATCAAGCACGCTAAAGCCCTGAACGGTATCTGTAACCCATCTACCAACTCTTACAAGCGTCTGGTACCTGGTTTCGAAGCCCCTGTAATGCTGGCTTACTCTGCGCGTAACCGTTCTGCATCTATCCGTATTCCATACGTAACCAGCGCTAAAGCGCGTCGTATCGAGACTCGCTTCCCTGATCCAGCCGCTAACCCATACCTGTGCTTTGCTGCACTGATGATGGCGGGTCTGGACGGTATTCAGAACAAGATCCACCCAGGCGAGTCTGCTGACAAAGACCTGTACGATCTGCCTCCAGAAGAAGCAGCAGAAATCCCAACTGTTGCCAGCTCACTGGAAGAAGCACTGAATGCACTGGAAACTGACCGTGAGTTCCTGACTAAAGGCGGTGTATTCACCGACGATATGCTGGATGCTTACATCGCGCTGAAACGTGAAGAAAATGCGCGTGTGAACATGACCACTCACCCAGTTGAATTTGATCTGTACTACTCCGTATAAGATCAGTTGAGCTGTGAAAAAACCTCCCTTGTGGAGGTTTTTTTTTACCTGAAATTCCGTTTGATAAATCTGGGTGTTGCTTAAAAGCATTAGTCTGGGGCGTGATGCATTGTGTGCACTTAAATGGTGCGCTATGGTTGTTGCGTAGATAGTAGGATGCCCGTGTCTGGGTCTGTAACCCCCTGTTTTGGGGCGTTTGGCGCTATTTGAATCTTGGTGCGCATTTTGCAAATAGATTTGGATAGTTAGTAGAGAGAATAAAACGTGCCTGAATTTGAGCGCCATAAGCAGATCCTAGAGAACCTTTCCACGGCAGTGCTCATGCTGAATAAAGACCTGGGTCTGGAATATGCCAATCCGGCTTCAGAGATGTTGCTTGAAGCCAGTTTGCGTCGTCTTGAGCAAGCTGATGTGAAGGACTGGTTCCCCGCCTCTGTGCTGGAAAGTGCCAATTTGCGTGAGGCGTTTCTTTCAGGTCATCCCTATACCCTGCGTGAAGCCAAATTACGCACTCTGGCGGGGCATGAGTTGACGGTTGATTACAGTGTTAACCCATTGTTTATCGGACGTACCAAGTACCTGCTGATTGAGATCCAGCCACGTGATCGCCTGATGCGGATCGAGCGTGAAGAGGATTTGTTGACCCAGCATGCTACGGCGCGTTCCCTGGTACGTGGTCTGGCACATGAAATCAAAAATCCGTTGGGGGGTATTCGTGGGGCGGCTCAGTTGCTGGAACGTGAGTTAAACGAACCGCTGCTGCACGATTATACCCGGGTCATTATTGAAGAAGCGGACCGTCTGCGTAATCTTGTTGATCGCCTGTTGGGCCCGCGCAAGCTGCCGCAGATGACCTCGGTGAATATTCACGCCATCATGGAACGTGTCTGCAGTCTGATCACCGCAGAGACAGAGCAGGGTATCTGTATCGAACGTGATTATGACCCAAGTATTCCCGAGTTTATTGGTGATCGTGAGCAGCTGATTCAGGCATTTCTGAATATTGTGCGTAATGCAATGCAAGCGCTTACAGTGGCCGGTACTGAAAACCCCTGTATTCAACTGAGGACCCGTGCGCTGCGTCAGATCACGCTGGGTGCTGAGAAACACCGTCTGGTCTGTTGTGTTGAAGTGATCGATAACGGCCCTGGCATCTCGGAAGAGATTCTGTCGCGCATTTTTTACCCGATGGTCAGTGGCCGTGCTGATGGCAGCGGTTTAGGGCTCTCCATTGCGCAATCAATTATTAATCAGCACCAGGGCCTTATAGAGTGTGATACCCGTCCTGGTGAAACCCGTTTTCAAATCTTTATACCGTTGGAGCTGAATCATGAATCTGCCAGGTAAGGTCTGGATTGTCGACGATGACAGGTCAATTCGCTGGGTGTTGGAAAAAGCGTTGTTATCCGCTGGCGTTGATACTGAATCATTCGATAATGCTGATGCTGTAATCCGACGCCTGGATATGGACCGGCCTGATACCATCATCAGTGATATCCGGATGCCAGGCACTGATGGTCTGGAACTGCTGGATTTCATACAGACCAACTGTCCACAGGTGCCGGTGATCATTATGACGGCGCATTCCGACCTTGATTCAGCCGTAGCGTCCTATCAGGGCGGCGGTTTTGAGTACCTGCCAAAACCCTTTGATGTGGATGATGCGGTGGGTTTGGTCAAGCGCGCACTGGCGCATGCGGTGGAGCAGCGCGGCAGTGATATTGAACAGTTGCCGGAGGATACTACTGAGATTATCGGCGAAGCGCCTGCGATGCAGGAAGTGTTCCGTGCGATTGGTCGACTTTCTCAATCCAATATCACCGTACTGATCAACGGCGAATCCGGCACCGGTAAGGAGCTGGTGGCGCATGCGCTGCATAAACACAGCCCCCGCCGCGAGAAGCCGTTTATCCCGCTGAACATGGCGGCGATTCCACATGATCTGATTGAGTCTGAGCTGTTTGGTCATGAAAAAGGCGCCTTTACCGGTGCGGCGGCGGCTCGCCGTGGTCGATTTGAACAGGCTGATGGCGGCACGCTGTTCCTTGATGAGATCGGCGATATGCCCGCGGATGCTCAGACCCGCTTGTTGCGTGTACTGGCTGACAGTGAGTTTTACCGCGTGGGTGGCCATACCCCGGTAAAAGTGGATGTGCGAATTATTGCCGCTACCCATCAGAACCTGGAAAAGCTGGTGGAGCAGGGTCGGTTCCGTGAGGACCTTTTCCACCGTTTGAACGTTATTCGTGTCCGTCTGCCAAAGCTGGCGGAACGGCGCGAAGATATTCCGCGACTGGCGCGATATTTCCTGAAAAAGTCCGGTGAAGAGTTAAATGTTGAACCTAAAATTCTGACCCCGGAAACCGAAGCGCATATCTGTAATCTGAGCTGGCCCGGTAACGTGCGTCAGCTGGAAAACACCTGTCGCTGGATTACCGTAATGGCAACCGGCCGCGAAGTATTGATTGAGGATCTGCCGCCGGAGTTGATGGAGCGCAGTCAGGAGCTGGCAGTGACCGGCAGTAACTGGGAACACAGTCTGCGTAACTGGGCTGATCAGCAGTTGAGTCTGGGGCAGCGTAGTCTGCTGGATGCAGCGGTTCCTGCTTTTGAGCGTATCATGATTGAAACCGCCCTGAAGCATACGGCGGGTCGTCGGCGTGATGCTGCAGAGTTGCTTGGTTGGGGCCGAAATACGCTGACGCGTAAGATTAAAGAGTTGGGCATGGAAGACGGTAAGGGTGATGATGCGGATGATCTTTAAGTCTGCTTTTGTGTCTTAATCTTCTATAATCCCCGCCCTTGCGGGGATTTTTTTATGTTGCATGTTGTGCTTTATCAGCCGGAGATTCCACCGAATACCGGCAATATTATTCGATTGTGTGCTAACACGGGCTTTCAGCTACATCTGATTGAGCCGTTGGGTTTTGAGCTGGATGACAAACGCCTGCGCCGTGCCGGGTTGGATTATCATGAGTTTGCTGCAGTTAAGGTGCATCCTGATCTGCAGAGCTTTTACGAGACCTTGTCCGACGCTGCAAAAGTGTGGGCGCTGACCACGAAAGGGCATATCTGTCATTCTGAGGCAAAATTTTCCGAAGGGGATGTGTTGCTGCTTGGGCCGGAAACGCGTGGCTTGCCACTGGAGGTGAGAGAGGCATTGCCGAACGAGCAGTGGCTGCGGTTGCCAATGTGTCCTGATAGTCGCAGTCTTAACCTTTCCAATGCCTGCGCAGTGGTGGTGTATGAGGCCTGGCGACAGCTGGGTTATCCCGGGGCGGTTAACAGTTGAAATAAAAAACGGAGCCTCGGCTCCGTTTTTTGTGTGTCAGTCTTAGTGCTTTGCTTCAGCTTCAGCTTCAGCTTCAGCGGCTGCCTGCTGGCTGGCCTGACGTTGCGCCATCTGCTGCGCGTACATGGCGTCAAAGTTGACTGGCTGCAGCATCAATGCCGGGAAGCTGGCTTTGGTGACCATGCTGTCAACGGTTTCGCGCGCGTACGGGAACAGCAGGTTTGGACAGAATGCACCCAGGGTGTGGTGCAGTTCAGCTTCGCCCAGGCCGCTGATAGTGAAAATACCCGCCTGCTGCAGTTCAACCAGGTAAGCGGTTTCTTCTTCCAGTTTTACTGTGATGGTCAGCGTCAGGACAACTTCATACACGTTTTCGCCAATGCGACGGGATGCGTTGTTCAGCTCCAGGTTTACTTCGGGCTTCCAGCCTTTGGTAAAGATGCCCGGCATATTTGGTGCTTCAAATGAGGCGTCTTTGATGTACAGGCGCTGTACGGCAAATTGAGGTCCCGCAGCCTGCTGGCCTGCAGTTTGATTTTCTTCAGACATATCTAATCCTTATTGTTCTGTGGTCGGGGTGAGGCCCAGCAAGGGATCCAGCGCTTGGGTCCTTTCCAGATGAAACAGGTCATCGCAGCCGCCGACATGGGTATCGCCGATAAAAATTTGAGGTACAGTCCGGCGCTGGCTGCGCTCAGTCATCTCTTGTCGTTTAGCCGGGTCGCTATCCACTTTTATTTCTGTGTAAGCGACCTGCTTATGTTCCAGCAGCATCTTGGCACGGATACAAAAGGGGCACCAGGCCGTGGTGTAGATCACAACATTCGGTTGCATTATTTCACCACTGGCAGGCTTTGGCCTTTCCATTCTGTCATGCCGCCTGACAGGCGCACGGCATTAAAACCTGCATCTTTGAGCTTTTTCGTCGCAGCTGAGGCGGACTGTCCCAGGTTGCACACAACAACAATGGGGTGTTGTTTGTGTTTTTCAAGTTCACCTATCCGGCGATCCAGATCAGCCAGGGGGATGTTGATTGCATTTGTAATGTGTCCTGCGGCCCACTCTTTTTTGGCGCGGATATCGAGAACGACAGCATCTTCCTTGTTGATCATCTGGGTAGCGATAGACGGACTGACTGATTTGCCTGATTTTCGGCTTTCAGTCATCAGCAGCATGATCAGGGTGAACACCCAGGCTGCGATCAATAGATAATGATTACTAATAAATTCAAGTAGTTGATCCATTGTATTTCCAAGCATCGCACGTGACGGTTAGTGTGAGGCGGTAAGTATACAATGCGAACCACAGTGGCATAAGGGGTAAACTTCAATTGCGGTTTCGGTCGGCCATAGCGCAGGTTAGCGTTGAGGCTGGAATCGCAGTAAAATTGGCGTTTTCCCCAGTTTAAAATGAGTCTTTTGCCCGATATGACTGCACAACGTGCTCCTAAAGCCCTGATCATCCTTGATGGATATGGTGTTGAACAGACTGAGTCCTCTGCTATTGCTGCCGCATATACGCCGGTATGGGACAGCCTGCTGAGCAGCTATCCAAATGCCCGCATTAAAACTTCAGGTCTTGCTGTAGGCCTGCCTGAAGGGCAGATGGGCAATTCAGAAGTGGGGCACATGAACATTGGTGCCGGTCGTATTGTGTATCAGAACTTTACCCGCATTTCGAAAGCAATCACTGACGGTGATTTCTTTAGTAATCCAGCTCTGGTCAAAGTAATGGATCAGGCGATTGCGACCAATAAGGCGGTACACATTATGGGGTTGCTTTCACCGGGTGGCGTTCACAGTCATGAAGAGCATATTTTCAGTCTGATGAAAATGGCAGCACAGCGTGGGGCCAAACAAGTCTATCTGCATGCGATTCTTGATGGTCGGGATATGCCACCACGCTCTGCGGAACCCTCTTTGCAAGCGGCGCAGGCGGTGTGTGATGAGCTGGGCGTTGCTCAACTGGCTACGGTGTGTGGCCGTTATTTTGCGATGGATCGCGATAAGCGCTGGGACCGAATTGAAAAAGCGTTCAATGCCATGGCATTGGGTGAAGCGGCCTGTCAGGCACAGAGTGGCCTGGATGCATTGTCGGCGGCTTATGAGCGGAACGAAAATGATGAGTTTGTGGCACCTACGGTGCTGGTATCAGCCGATGGCCAGCCGGTGGCAACCATCAATGATGGCGATGCCATGATCTGTGCCAACTTCCGTCCAGACCGCGCTCGTGAAATTACCTATGCCTTTACTGAAGGCGAAACGTTCACCGGTTTTGAGCGTCGCAAACGCCCTCAGCTGTGTGGTTATGTGATGCTGACCCAGTACGCTGCCGATATTCAGGCTGATTGTGCCTATCCGCCGCAGGCAATTCACAATGATTTGGGTGAATACCTGTCAGGGCTGGGGAAAACACAATTACGTATCTCTGAAACTGAAAAGTATGCTCATGTGACCTTCTTCTTTAACGGTGGCCAGGAAGAGGTTTACCCCGGTGAAGAGCGGATTCTGGTGCCCTCTCCGGATGTGGCCACTTATGACCTCAAGCCTGAAATGAGTGCACCTGAGGTAACCGCAAAACTGGTTGAGGCAATTAAGAGTGGCAAGTTTGACCTGATTGTCTGTAACTTTGCCAACGGCGATATGGTGGGTCATACCGGCAAATTTGATGCCGCGGTGAAAGCCTGCGAAGTGATTGATGAGAGTCTGGCACAGGTATTGGCCGCGATGGCGGAAGTGGGTGGTGAGACACTGATCACAGCCGACCATGGCAACGTTGAACTGATGGTCAACCCAAAAACCGGTCAGCCACACACGGCTCACACCAACTGGCCGGTAGCGTTGATCTATGCGGGCCCTCGTCAGGACAGCATCCAGCTGGCTGACGGTGCGCTGTGTGACCTGGCGCCGACCCTGCTGGCGCTGATGGACCTGCCGCCGCCAGATGAAATGACAGGTCAGTCCCTGGTGCAGTTCAAGCACTGATTGGCAGGGCTGTTCACAGCATGGCGGTGAACAAGGCGACTCTACTTTTGGGGCTCATGCTGTTGCTGGCCCCACTCGTCTCTATTTCGGCCACGGATAAGGCCGCCACTCAAAAGCAGATCAAACAGCTCCAGTCCCGCATTGAAAAGCTGACGGAAAAACTCCGGGCTCAGGAAGGTGACTCCAAATCGGTTACGGCTGCGTTGAAAAAAACGGAGCAGGAAGCCGGTCAGGTTGCCCGTGAGATCCGACAGTTGGATCAGCAGTTAGCCAGCTTAGGGGGTGAGGAAACTGATCTGGAGGGGAAAAAGGCGCGTATCCTGGAAGATCTGAAGCAGCGGGCTATACGGCTCGAGCAGCAGATAAAAGTGCGTTATTCAGCAGGCAAGCAACCGCGGCTGGAGATGCTCCTGAATCAGCAGGACCCAGAAGCGCTGGACCGCATGCTGCGCTATCACGATGCTTTAAGTCAGACCCTGGCGAACGATATTCGTGCCTTCCGGACGCAACTGGAAGCGTTACAAACCACCGATAGCCGTCTTGCTGAAACCCGGCAGGCAATTCTCGACAGGCAGGCCAGCCTGCAGCAGGAACTGGACCGGCTGCAGCAGTTGCGCCAACAGCGGCAGACAGATCTGGCTGCGCTGAAAAAAGCGCTGCAACAGGGTGGCGGTGAACTCAAACAGCTGAAGCTGGATCAAACCCGTTTGCAGGCTGTCCTGAAAGAGATTGAGGCCAGTTTCAATGTCGCTACGCTGGTGGCGGATGATACCCCCTTCAAGACGCGTAAGGGACGTCTCGCCTGGCCGGTTAAAGGCCGGATCGGTCGGGATTTTGGTAGCATGCAAAACAATATCAGTTATGATGGAATCTGGATTCAGGGCGATGCCGGACAGACTGTAAGTGCGGTTCATCACGGTCGCGTGGTGTTTTCTGACTGGTTACGTGGCTATGGTCTGGTGACAATTCTGGATCATGGCAACGGCTACATGACCCTCTACGGATACAATCAGACGTTGTTGCGAGAAGCCGGTGACTGGGTTGCTGCAGGCGATGCCATCGCTACGGTGGGTGACAGCGGCGGGCGCCAGGAAACAGGGCTGTATTTTGCGGTCAGATACAAGGGAGAGCCACAGAATCCCTCGGGGTGGCTAAGCCGGCGTTAGGCCGGAAGATGAGAACAATAAGGAACAGATTATGAGTATGACGGTTAAATGGTCCGAACTGATCGGTGCGCTGGGGTTATGTCTGGCACTGGGGGTGACCGCGTCTGTTCCTGTTCAGGCTGCTGAGGCGGAGACCTCTGCAGCGCAGGAAAATCAGTTGCCCCTCGAAGAGCTGAGACTGTTTACCGAAGTTTTTCAGCGCATCAAATCGGCCTATGTCGAACCGGTCAGTGATGCCAAACTGCTGGAAGATGCCCTGCGGGGAATGCTGGCAGGGCTTGATCCACACTCCACTTACCTGGTTGAAGACGAGTTTGCCAATCTGCAGGAACATACCAGTGGTGAGTTTGGTGGGCTGGGGATTGAAGTGGGTATGGAAGATGGTTTTGTGCGTGTTATCGCCCCCATTGACGATACCCCGGCGCAGCGTGCCGGTGTCAAAGCAGGGGATCTGATTACCAAACTGGGTGATCGTGCCGTTCAGGGTATGGATCTCAATGAAGCGATTGGGCTGATGCGTGGTAAGCCGGGCACTACATTGCTGCTGACCATTATCCGTGAAGGGGAAGAAAAACCCCTGGAGATTGAAGTGGAGCGCGCGGTAATTCAGGTCGCCAGCGTAAAAAGTCGTTTGCTGGATAACGACTACGGTTACCTGCGGATTACCCAGTTCCAGGTCGATACCGGCAAAGAGTTGAATCGTCAGCTGGAGAAACTCAAAGCAGAAGCGCAGCTGAAAGGTCTGATACTTGATCTGCGTAACAACCCGGGCGGAGTGTTGCAGGCTGCTGTAGAGGTCAGTGATGCTTTCCTGTCAGAGGGACTGATTGTTTACACCGAAGGACGACTGGAAGAAGCGAAACACGAATTTCGTGCGACGCCCACTACCACGATCGATAATATTCCGGTGGTGGTGTTGATAAATGGCGGTTCTGCGTCTGCCTCTGAAATTGTGGCGGGTGCCCTGCAGGATCAGAAACGCGCAGTCATTATGGGGCAGGACAGTTTTGGTAAAGGTTCGGTTCAAACTATTCTGCCGCTGAGTGAAGATCGTGCTCTGAAGCTGACTACTGCGCGGTATTTCACGCCAAGTGGTCGTTCGATTCAGGCCCAGGGCATTGTGCCGGATATTCGGGTAGAAGATGCAGAACTCAAATTAAGGGAAGAGCAACCTGAATTCATCAAGGAGCGTGAATTGAGCGGGCACCTTGAAAATGGCTCTTCCATCCCGCAAAAACAAGCTAATAAAGACAGCAAAGCGTTGGCCAGCAAAGATTACCTGCTTTATGAAGCGCTTGGTTTGCTGAAGGCTCTGGTCATTATCCAGCGATGAATTCAGTGAAAGCAGGCACAAAAAAATTGTGCCTGCTGCTTTTTGCCCTGCTGTTACCCTGGCAGATAAGTGCTGCCGAGGTTTCCTCACCCAAACTTGCCATCGTGATTGATGACCTTGGCGACAACCTTAAGCTTGGACAACGCGCTGTTGATCTGCCAGGCCCGGTGACGCTGGCATTCCTGCCACATAGAACCTTTACCAAACGACTGGCAGAACGCGCGCATGGCTTGCAGCGTGAAATCCTGCTGCATCAACCGATGGAAAATTCACATGACCGCTGGCTAGGCAAGGGTGGTTTGCTGGTTGAAATGCCGACTGATACCAAACGATCCGTACTTCTGAATTCACTGGCTTCTGTGCCCCATGTGGTCGGTATTAATAATCACACAGGCAGTGTCATGACGACTGATATGGCCAGTATGGCCGATGTTATGTCGGTGTTGATCGAGCAAGATCTATTTTTCATCGACAGTTTTACCAACCCTGAATCGGTTGCCTGGCAGGTGGCCCATTATGCCGGTGTACCGTTCCTGATTCGGGATGTTTTTCTCGATAACGAAGTGGACACTCAGGATCTGCAGCAGCAATACGCGCTGGCACTGAATACAGCACGCTCACAGGGTTTTGCTGTTTTGATTGGTCATCCCTATCCGGAAACCCTCGATTTTCTGGAGGAAAACATTCCTCGCTTATCAGCTCAGGGGATTGAACTGGTCCCGGCCTCCCGCCTGTTGGTTATACCGGATCGAATTCCGCAGCGTCTGAAGGATCTATTCTGTCAGCCCCAGGGTCGGGTTAACTGCGCTGAGCATTAAGACCCCGTCATAGATCAGTTTGCAGCCCACCAGAATGGTCAGAGTTTCGAATGCTCTTTTCACCAGTCCATTGCCGCGACTGATGGCAATATGTGCACCCAAATACGCACCGGCAATAGCGCCCAGAATCAACACGGGCAGCCAGTCCCAGCGCGGTGCCTGCTGCAGGCCCACGGTGATGGCGCCGGTGCTGTTCCAGAACAGGCCGACAAGGATCAGTACATAGGTGACAGCAGTTTTGTAGTCCAGGCCAAACCAGCGTACCAGCCAGAGGGTGACAAACAAGCCGGTGCCTGAGGTCAGTGAGCCATTCAGGGTGCCGATAAAAAACAGGCCAAGCCCACCAATGATCATGCCATTGAGGTCACGGTGTTTGGGGGCATGCTCCATCCCCAGCGTTTTTTTAAAGACAGAGTAGAGCCCGAGTCCGCCGGTCAGCACCCCGAGGGAAAAAACGGTCCAGCCTTCCGGAATATCCAGTATCAGGTCGGCGCCCAGAATGACACCGGGCAGACCGGTCAGCAGAATAAAGCTGCAAAACCGCCAGTCCAGTTTGCCTTCTTTCATATGCCTGAGCGTTGCACCGACACCAAGCGCAACGCTGGCAATTTTGTGGGTAGCGAGGGCCATGCTGAAGTTCAGCCCAAGAAACAGCAGTACAGGCAACTGCAGCAGCCCTGCACCCCCGCCGGCCATGGCCGAGAGGCCGTTGGCGACCAGCGAGAGTAGCAGCAGGCTGAGCTGTTCGAGTAACAGGTCCATGTTCAGACTAGGACCGGCTTAAACAGGCCGGAAGGTGCCTTCAGCCAGACGGGTCCATTGGTCAGTCCATAATTCTGTAGGGCGACGACGAAACTCGCTGCGCACAAACTGGCGAATCCGTCCTTCAATGGCTGCCATATAGAGATTGGCTGTGGTGCCAGCAGGGCTGTGTGTGCGCAGACCGTCGCGTTGTTCCGCTTCACGCAGAATCTGCTTCAACTGGGTTTCCAGGCGCTCGAAAAACTGATTAATACGCTGGCGTAAGCGATCTGTTTCGCCGGTCAGTGCTTCGCCGGTCAGCAGGCGCGCCATACCGGGATTACGCTCGACAAAGGTCAGAACCAGGGTGAGGATCTGCTCACACTGGCGAACCCCGTTGGTTTCATTTTGCAGAATCGTGCTGACGCGGGTGAACACGGTATCTTCAATAAAGCCGATCAGTCCCTCAAACATCCGCGCTTTGCTGGGGAAATGGCGATACAGGGCCGCCTCCGAAACGCCGACCGTCTTGGCCAGCGCGGCGGTGGTGATACGCTGACCGGCGTTTTCCTCAAGCATTTCAGCCAGTGCCTGCAGGATCTGATCACGTCGGCTGATTTTTGCTTCACTCATGCGAAATCCTTAACCCCGGTTGGTGATCAGCGTACCGACACCTTCATCTGTGAAGATCTCGAGCATGCAGGAGTGTTCCACTCGACCATCAATAATGTGCGCACTGGTCACGCCACTTTTTACGGCACTCAGGGCGCAGTCAATTTTTGGCAGCATGCCGCCGTAGATGGTGCCATCTTCGATCAGTGCATCCACCTGCTGTGTGGTCAGACCGGTCAGTACCTGGCCCTCTTTGTCCATCAGACCGGCAATGTTGGTCAGCAGAATCAGTTTTTCTGCCTGCAACACTTCAGCGACCTTACCGGCCACCAGGTCGGCGTTGATGTTGTAAGACGCGCCATCTTCACCGACACCGATCGGCGCAATGACCGGGATAATGTCGGAGTTGACCAGCATATCCAGCACCTTGACGTTGACGCTGGCAACTTCACCAACATGTCCGATATCTATGATCTCGGGCGCTTCCATCTCCGGAGTTTTGTGTTTCACTTTGAGTTTGCGGGCGCGCAGCAACTGACCATCTTTACCGGTCAGGCCGATAGCCTGTCCGCCGTTACTGTTAATCAGCCCCACGATCTGTTTGTTCACCATGCCGCCCAGTACCATTTCGACCACGTCCATGGTTTTGGAATCGGTGACTCGCATACCGTTGATGAAGTGAGATTCAATTTTAAGGTCATTCAGCAGCTGGCCAATCTGCGGGCCACCCCCATGAATTACAATCGGATTCAGACCGATCAGTTTCATCATCACAATATCGCGGGCAAAGCTGTTCTGCAGCTTTTCATCAATCATGGCGTTACCGCCGTATTTGATGACAATGGTTTTACCAACAAAACGCTGAATATAAGGCATCGCCTGACTCAGCACCTGTGCAGTGGTGATGGCTTCTTTGCGGGACAGTGGCATGGTAATTCCTTATTGATCGTTCAATTGCCCCCGGTCTGAGAGGGCATGATTCAGTATTATTCGGCCGGAATGGTCAGTTCCGGATCAATCGCATGTAATTTCTGTTGAAAGTCGGTTCTGATCCGATTCAGGGCTGATTCGGATTCAGCTTCAAACCGCAGTACCAGAACCGGGGTTGTATTGGAGGCGCGCACCAATCCCCAGCCATCAGGATAGTCAACCCGGACCCCGTCAATATGATTGGCAGCACCGCCGTCAAAGCTGAGCTGTTGCAGATCAGCCACAATGTCGAATTTGTTTTCTTCGGTAACCGTAATGTTCAGTTCCGGGGTGCTGATATCTTCCGGATAGGCGCTGAACAGGGCGTCGGCATCGTCTGTTCTGGCTGACAGAATCTCCAGCAGGCGTGCTGCGCTGTAGAGTGCATCATCAAAGCCGTACCAGCGTTCCTTAAAGAAGATATGGCCACTCATTTCACCGCCCAGCAGGGCGCCGCTCTGTTTGATCTTTTGTTTGATCAGCGAATGACCGGTTTTCCACATGGTGGCGGTACCGCCGGCATTACGGATAACCTCTGCCAACAGGCGCGAGCACTTCACATCAAAAATAATTTCCGCCCCCGGATTGCGGGACAGAATATCTTCGGCAAACAGCATCATCAGGCGATCAGGGTAGACAATATGGCCTTTGGCAGTGATGACGCCAACACGGTCACCGTCACCGTCAAATGCCAGACCGAGGTCAGCACCTGTTTCGCGTACCTTGGCGATCGCATCTTGCAGGTTTTTCGGTTTGCCCGGGTCCGGGTGGTGGTTAGGGAAGTTGCCATCCACCTCACAATAAAGCGGGATTGCCTCGCAACCCAGTCGTTCAATCAGTTGGGGAGCGAGATCACCGGGAATGCCATTACCGCAGTCTACGACCACTTTCATCGGTTTGGCGAGGGTAACATCGCCCAGGATCCGTTCCAGATACTGCTGACGAATATCCAGGTGCTGCACGCTGCCGGCACCTTCGCTGTAATCCTGAGCACGAATACGGGTTTGTAGTTTCTGAATGTCATCGCCGGAAAGAGTGTGTCCGGCCAGCATCATTTTGAAACCATTGTAGTCAGCGGGGTTGTGGCTGCCGGTGATCATCACGCCGGAGCATTCGCTGTGCTGGTGGGCCGCATAATACAGGCCGGGTGTTGGCAGATAACCCACGTCGCACACATCGCACCCACCGTCTGTGAGACCTTCACTGAACAGTTCTTTCAGTGCAGGGCTCGAAAGCCGGCCATCAGCACCCACGTGCACCAGATGCACGCCCTGGCTTCGGGCTTCGGCTGCAAAGGCCCGGCCAAGATGGTACACCGTGCTGTCACTGAGGGCTGTACCGACAATGCCGCGCACGTCGTAGGCACGAAAAATGGTTGGATCAAGTGTGTGGAGTGGGTAACGCATAAGTTTTCCTAAGGGATGTTAGCTGTTCAGTGCTACAGCGTTGGCGCGTTTGGCGATTTCACTGATTAAACGCACGGCCAGTTGTCGTTTACTGGTTTGGGGTAAGCTGGTCACGCTGTCCAAGCTGACCAGAGTGACGGCATTGTCGTCACTACCAAAGCCAATGCCTTGCTGTGAAACGTCGTTGGCGATGACCAGATCAAGATTTTTGCGTTCCAGTTTACTGCGGGCATAGTCCACAAGGTCACGGGTTTCGGCGGCAAAACCGACAGTGAAAGGCCGTTCCGAATGGTTGGCGACGGTGGCGACAATGTCCGGATTTTTCACCAGATGCAGCTCCATGATCTCTTCCGCGCCTTTTTTGATCTTATGCTCTGCTACTGCCGTTGGGCGATAGTCAGCAACCGCAGCAGCGGCTATAAAGATGTCGCACTGCTCCAGATTGTTCAGAGCGGCTTCAAGCATCTGTTGTGCGGTTTCAACCTGGACGCACTCCACCCGGTCAGGGTAGGTCAGTGCTACCGGGCCGGTAATCAGTTTGACCCGTGCGCCAGCCTCGATAGCGGCTTCAGCCAGGGCGTAGCCCATTTTGCCGGAGCTGTGGTTAGACAGATAGCGCACCGGATCGAGCGGCTCGCGGGTAGGACCTGCAGTAATAAAAACGGTTTTGCCTGACAGACTACCGGAACTGAAACACTGACTGGCCAGTTCGGCCAGCTCCAAAGGCTCCAGCATCCGCCCGGCGCCGGTATCACCGCAGGCCTGCTCGCCGATGCCTGGACCAAACAGGCGAACGCCACGTGATTCTAAAAGCGTACGGTTATGCTGGGTGCTGCTGTCACGCCACATGGCCTGATTCATGGCCGGTGCAAGACAGATTGGCGCATCGGTTGCCAGGCAGAGTGTCGTCAGCAGGTCATCGCCCTGTCCGGTGGCCAGTCGGGCCATGAAGTCCGCGCTGGCGGGGGCGATCAGTATCAGATCAGCCCATTTAGCCAGTTCAATATGCCCCATGCCCGCTTCTGCGGCTGTATCCAACAGGTGCAGGTGCACCGGATGGCCGGAGAGGGCCTGCAGGGTTAGCGGGGTAATGAACTCAGTAGCGGCGGCGGTCATGACAACCCGGACATCGGCGCCGGCACCTTTTAATACACGTGTCAGTTCGGCGCTTTTATAGGCGGCAATGCCCCCTGTAATGCCAAGGATGATTCGCTTGTTAGTAAGTCTGTGCATACCTGAAAAGTACCGTGAGACATGTTCACAGTTGATTTGACGCCCGTTGAGCCTGCGTCAGGTTTGAAGTCGCTACCTTATCATTTTCGACTAGACTTGCGTAGATTGACTTACCGGGTTTTAAGAGAATTTAAACCTTTGTCGTGGTTCACAGGGAGGTGAATAATGGCGATTACGGACTGGCCTGAACTGGAGCGCCCGCGGGAGAAACTGCTGCAACGTGGTCCCGATGTGTTATCGGATGCGGAGCTGCTGGCTATTTTTCTGCGCACCGGGGTGCAGGGTAAAAGTGCCGTCGATCTGGCGCGGGAGTTACTCAACACTTTTGGCGGACTAAGGGCGTTGCTCGAATGTGATAAGTCGACCTTCTGTCAGGCTCATGGATTGGGGGAAGCAAAATATGCCCAGTTGCAGGCCGTGCTGGAGATGGCAAGGCGTCATCTTGCTGCGGCTCTGGTGCATGAAGATGTCATGGAGCATCCTGCAGCCGTTCGAAATTATCTTTCCAGCCGTCTGCGGCATCAGTCCCGTGAAGTGTTTGCCTGTCTGTTTCTGGATAACCGGCATCGGGTGCTCCGCTACGAGGAGCTGTTTTTTGGCACCTTGACCGCGGCTGCGGTCTATCCGCGGGAGATTGCGCGGCGGGCTTTGCAGCTCAATGCAGCGGCGGTGATCCTGGCTCATAATCACCCCTCTGGTGTGGCTGAGCCCAGTCTTGCTGACCAGCAGATCACCCGACAGATAAAAGACGCTTTAGGACTGCTTGAGGTGAGGTTGCTCGATCATATGGTCATCGGAGAGGGTGAGGCGGTCTCTCTGGCTGAGCGCGGAATGTTATAAAGTGTTGGCAAAATGCTCAATTACTGTATAATTCGCCTCCTTCTATCCACACTCGGGTACGGTAATTCTGTCTAGTTACGGGACGCTCCGCCTGAGATGTGACTGCCAGTCCGGAGAGTGCGGACGCTGTTGGCCATAGTCACGTCGATAAATATCCTGGGTAGAAACGTAACTTCAACACTGTTTAAGGTATTACCATGTCTCGAGTATGTATGGTAACTGGCAAAGGCCCGGTTACAGGAAACAACGTTTCCCACTCACAGCGTAAAACGCGTCGTCGTTTTCTGCCAAACCTGCACTGGCACCGTTTCTGGGTAGAAAGCGAGCAGAAATTTGTTCGTCTGCGTGTATCTTCTAAAGGTATGCGTATCATCGATAAAAAAGGTATCGACACAGTCCTGGCTGACGTTCGTGCCGCTGGCATCAAGGTATAAGGAGCGCAGTCATGGCTAAAGGCATTCGCGATAAGATCAAGCTGGTTTCTTCTGCTGGTACAGGTCATTTCTACACCACTGACAAGAACAAGCGTAACACGCCAGACAAACTGGAATTCAAAAAGTATGATCCAGTTGTTCGTAAGCACGTGATGTACAAAGAAGCAAAAATCAAATAATTGCTTCTGTTGAAAAAAACCCGGCAATGCCGGGTTTTTTTTTGCATTGGGTGCCCTGCCGGCAGTGCAGTGGTATGCTGATCAATTGCACAGTTGTTTAAGTGTCATGCCAGAATTACCTGAAGTTGAAACCAGTTGCCGGGGGATACGCCCTCATCTTGACGGACAGGTCATCAGTCATCTGAAGGTGCGCCAGCGTAGGTTACGCTGGCCGGTACCTGAATTGTTGAATGAAGTGTTGCCGGGCAACCGAATCGTCTCTGTATCACGCCGCGGCAAATACATATTGCTGAGAGTACAGGGCGGTGAAGTCATGATTCATCTGGGTATGTCGGGCTGTGTGCGTGTCCTGCCCGAAGCGACACCTGCCGGTAAACATGACCATGTCGATCTGGTTCTTGCAAACGGTCAGATGTTGCGTCTGACTGACCCTCGTCGATTCGGCTCCGTTTTATGGCAGCCTGAAGGTGAAATTCACGCGTTGCTGGCGGATCTTGGCCCTGAACCTTTGTCTGGCGACTTTAATGCGGATTATCTGAAACAGCGTTGTGAAGGTCGTAAGACGGCTATCAAACAGTTGATTATGGATAGCAAGGTCGTGGTTGGTGTTGGAAATATTTACGCCAATGAAGCTTTGTTTCTGGCAGGGATCAGTCCGAAGCGTCCGGCTGGCAATATTTCAGGCCGACGTCTTGATGTCCTGACCGAATCCATCAAGCAGGTATTGCAGGCGGCGATAGAGCAGGGTGGTACCACCTTGCGTGATTTTAGTGGTTCAGATGGTAAGCCCGGTTATTTTAAGCAGAAGCTGAATGTGTACGGTCGCGGTGGTAAGCCCTGTGTGCGCTGTATGGAACCTTTGGTAGAGATCAGACTGGGGCAGCGGTCAACGGTATTTTGTCGTTATTGTCAGCGTTAAGGTAGAGGTAGAAGTATGGATGTACAGATCAGGCACCCCGTTATCTCCCACGAACACCTGCCTTCGCGAATGCGTCTGCGTCAGAAACTGAAGCTTGATCCCTATCTGGAACAACGTCAGGCCTTTAATGTTGGTGCCTCCGGGGTTCATTGTGAATTGTACGAATATGATCCTCAGGCACCGGTGGTACTCTTTTTGCCGGGTATTGGTACCTATTCCGAGCTTTATGCCGAGTTGTTATACAAGCTTTCCCGCGAGGGCTTTAATGTTGTTGCAATTGATCCGCCCGGGCATGGTTACAGTGCGGGTGATCGTGGTCATTATGTAGTTGAACAGATGAGCCACGCTGTCAGTGCAGTATTGGACGTCTTGCAACAGCGGTATGCGGGTCCTGTCATGGTTTACGGCTATTCCATTGGTGCGTTGCTGGCGCTGGCGCTGGCTGAAAGAGATAGCCGGGTGAAAGGTGTGTTATGCCATACATTATTGCTGCCAGATCGCGCGCCGGACATGATGCATCGTATTGGCTGGAACTGGTTGTGGGGCTCTTCCTTTTGGTTTCCGACCTACAAGGTGCCATTGAAAGCATTTCTGGATTTTGAGCGGTTGCTCGGAAACCATCCGGCGGTTGAAGAGCTGCTCAATGATCCGCTGATGATCTATGATTACCCCTTGGAAACCCTTTCAAGTATCTTCAACTACCGCTGTAAAATCGCACGGCAGGTGATGCCGTTTGATCTGATGGTGATGCACGGCGACCGTGATGAAGTGTTGCCGATCTCTTATACCCGTTCATTGCAGCAATTTTGTGAGCATCCTGTCGGTCTGATCGAATTGAAACGCCAGGGGCATATTACCCCCTGGCTATGGCCCGCCCGGGTTGTAGGTCAGGCAGCCGAATGGCTGCATCAGGTAGCCGATAAACATCAATAAGTTGTCATCCAATCGTCATAGTGATATCACGCCGATGTCATCATAGCGCTTCAGCATCAGAGCTATACGCGAATAAGCGGAGCCTGATGGATGAACAGCCTGCAAAAACTCTCTGATCTGGATACTCTGGCGTTTAGCTGGTGCCTCCAACTACCTAAAGCCAAGCAGATGGCGCGTGTCAGTCGTCAGATCTCCCGTCTGGGAGATGGGTTTCTGTACCTCGCTGTCGGTATTCTGCTGGCGTTATTTGAAGCTGAAGATGGTGCGGATTTTTTAAAAGCCGGTTTGCTGGCATTTCTGCTGGAACTACCGCTTTACCTGCTGCTGAAACGCACAATTCGTCGTGATCGTCCGTTTGTGGTTTTAGAGGCTCACCAGGCCTTTATTCAACCTGCTGATCGTTTCAGTTTTCCCTCTGGTCATGCCTCGGCTGCCTTTGTCTTTGTCACGGTTCTGGCGTGTTTTTATCCCTCTTTGCTGATTGTCGGTTATCTGTTTGCTGTGCTGATTGGCGCTGCACGTATCATGCTAGGCGTTCACTATCCGGCAGATATTCTGGCAGGCGCCCTCCTGGGAACGAGCTGCGCAGCACTGGTGCTGAATCTGGGCGGGTATATCTAATCGATGAAAATCCTCTATGGTGTTCAGGCGACAGGTAATGGGCATATTACGCGGGCCAGAGTGATGGCGCCTGCGCTGGCTGAGAGAGGCGCTGAAGTTGATTTTCTGTTCAGTGGTCGGGCGCCGGACCAGCTTTTCAACATGGAGCCTTTTGGTGATTATCAATGCCGAAGCGGGCTGACCTTCAGTATGTCAAAAGGCAAGGTCAACCTCTGGCAAACGTTGGTTGGTAATCAGTACAGGCAACTTATCCGTGATATCAGAGCTCTGGACGTCAGCAATTATGATCTGGTGATCAGTGATTTTGAACCAGTGACGGCCTGGGCGGCACGTAACCAAGGTGCTCCATCGGTGGGGATCGCGCATCAGTATGCTTTTTTGAATGCGTTGCCTGATGGCGCCAAGTGGCGGGTACTTAAACCTCAGGTGAAGCTGTTTGCGCCAGTTCAGCAGGCCATTGGTCTGCATTGGGATTCGTTTGGTGGGCATTGTCTGCCCCCCTTGATACAGCCGCCATTGTTCACCCCCACGCAGGTAACAGAGAAGTATGTTGTGTATCTGCCGCATGATGACCTTGCTGAATTAAGGCAGGCTCTGCAGTCATATGGTGACCAACAATTCTATATCTATTGCGGGGTTACAGAACGAAGTGAGGTTGGCAACATCGTATTGTGCCCATTTTCTCGTGAAGGGTTTCAGCGTGATCTGGCCAGTTGTGCGGGCGTGATCTGCAATGCGGGGTTTGGGTTGCTAAGCGAGGCGATGCAATACGGTAAAAAAATCCTCTGCCTGCCACAGCAGGGGCAGCCTGAGCAGATTTCAAATGCACGGATACTGGCTCAGCTGGAAAGGGGCACCGTTGTGAAAAATCTGCGGGCACCTGAAGTGAAAACCTGGTTTGACCAAAGTGCGCCGATGGCTACTCCGTGGCCTGATGTTGGGGGGATGCTGGCTGACTGGCTGGTTTCAGGCCGGCAGCTCTCACTGCCTGAGTTGGGCGAGCGTCTCTGGGCGTCTGTTTCGAATAACCAGGTGAGTTCAGTCAACAATCATCATTCGGGAATGATTGAACGAACCTGAAATTAAAAAGGGCAGCTCATCCTCTGAGCTGCCCTTTATTTGGTATCCATTCTTCCATACGGCTGTAATGCCATCCCTGCGCTTCCTGCATTCCTGTGCCGCTTGCCTGCCGTCCTTAAAACCAATCCGTGATTAGGAGATCCACTGTTACTAAGTATGGTGATGGTTGGTAAAAGCGATATAGGAAAAGTTCTTAATTTTGGTTGGCCGGGTGAGGTATTCGGGGAAACCGAATGTGTTGGGGCAAAAATAAAAGGGGCGCTTCAGTCCTTGAAGCGCCCCTTGGCTGGTATCCATTTTTCCATGCGACGGTGTTCGTCCTTGTGCTTCCTGCTGTCCTTTGTCGCTGTCGTGCCGTCCTTGTATTCATTCCGTGAACAGGAGATCCACCTGATCCATTATGGGAGTTTGCTAAGTAATTGGTATAAGAAAACTTCTTAATTTTAAGTGTGTTTATCTTAGATGGCTGATCTTAAGCGGGAAAATGCCGAGCATCAGACCGTTGTGCGGTAGGCCTAAAATAAAAAAAGGCGCTCCAATATATGAAGCGCCTGATATGCTGGCTTCCATCATCCCTGCGGCAATGATTCATCCCTGTGAATCCGTTTTCCTTTGCCGCTTTATAAGCCTTTGAATTCATCCATGAATGCATGATCCATAAAGCTATGATGCTTTTTATTAGCTGTTTTTGGTATAAGAAAATTTCCTATTTTCATATGTGGCTCAGTGTGTCGATCCCGTCGGGTTGTGAATGGACAGTCGGCTTCTTCGGCGATACACTGGGACAATTATCTTGGTCGGGGTGCTCTTTTGGAGCTGAGAATATACCCGTAGAACCTGATCCGGCTGGTACCGGCGTAGGAAATCGAGATGTCCTCATCCTGTTCAAATTTGCGATGCTGTGACCCGACTTTTGATTTAACGGGGTGCAGTTGTGCATAAAACATCTTCTTCACATCTACCTAATGTGCTCACAATCGCGGGATCTGACTCCGGTGGTGGTGCTGGTATTCAGGCTGATCTCAAAACTATCTCTGCGTTAGGCGGCTATGGTTGCTCTGTAATCACGGCAATAACCGCGCAGAACACTCAGGGTGTCAGCGCCAGCGAAGTATTGTCACCCAAACTGGTTAATGCTCAGTTGAAAGCAGTACTTGATGACCTTGGCATCAGTGCAATTAAGACCGGGATGATGGGTAATGCGGCAGTGATTCAGGTTGTTGCTGCATACCTTAAAGAACATTTTTCAGGTCCAGTGGTGGTTGATCCGGTGATGGTGGCAAGCAGTGGAGACAGTCTTTTAGAGACTGCCGCTGTGAATGCGTATCTGCAGGAGCTCATCCCACTTGCGACCCTGATTACCCCCAATTTGCCAGAGGCCGCCAAATTGCTGGATCAGCCAGTGCCGGATTCGATCATCACAATGAAACAACGCGCTGGTGAACTTTATGAGCTCGGAGCAAAGGCGGTACTTCTTAAAGGAGGGCATCTGGATGGAGATCTATGTACCGATGTGCTCTTTGATGGCCGGGAGTTTCATCTGTTTGAGGCAGCAAAACTGAATTCAGCCAATACACATGGCACAGGTTGTACTCTTGCTTCGGCGATAGCAACCGGCCTGGCTAAAGGGTTAGATTTGGCTGAAGCGGTGAGTCATGCCAAGCACTATGTGACTGAGGCCATCAGATATTCGAATGAACTGAACGTAGGTTCTGGTCACGGGCCAGTCAACCATTTCTATGCGCGCTCAGCCGAGCGTTGAATGACAATAAATAAAACAGGTTAATGTTATGACGGATAAATCGCCTCAGCAGGCAGCAGAAGCAAAAGTACTGAGTCAGACAGCTCAGGTTGACCGCGATTCGGTTCAGCCGTTTCCCAAGTCACGTAAAGTTTATGTGGAAGGATCACGGTCTGACATTCGTGTGCCGATGCGTGAAATCTCACTGGATGACACGCCAACGGCGTTTGGTGGTGAAAAGAATGAGCCACTGTACGTTTACGATACCTCTGGCCCTTACACCGATCCGGATGTACAGATTGATGTGCGCAAAGGCCTTAATCCATTGCGGGCAGCCTGGATTGAAGAGCGTCAGGATACTGAACAGCTCTCAGCGCTGACCTCGGAATATGGCCGTATGCGTGAGGCGGATTTGCGACTGGACGCTTTGCGTTTTCAGTTGCAGCGTAAACCGCTGCGTGCCAAAGCCGGACAGAATGTGACGCAGCTGCATTACGCGCGCAAAGGCATTGTGACGCCGGAAATGGAATATATCGCGATCCGCGAAAATATGAAGCTGGCCAAGGCCCGTGCGGAAGGTAATCTGATTGCGACACAGCATCCGGGTGAAAACTTTGGTGCCTACATGCCGGAGGAGATCACGCCCGAGTTTGTGCGCAAAGAAGTGGCTGAAGGGCGGGCGATTATTCCGGCAAATATCAATCACCCCGAAGTTGAGCCGATGATTATTGGTCGTAATTTCCTGGTGAAAATCAACGGCAACATTGGTAACTCTGCGCTGACTTCAAGCATTGAGGAAGAAGTAGAGAAAATGACCTGGGGTATTCGCTGGGGTGCGGATACCATCATGGACCTCTCAACCGGTAAGAACATTCATGAAACCCGGGAGTGGATTATCCGTAACTCTCCTGTGCCAATCGGTACTGTGCCAATTTACCAGGCACTGGAAAAAGTGAACGGGGTCGCAGAAGATCTGAACTGGGAAGTGTTCAGGGATACTCTGATTGAGCAGGCTGAGCAGGGGGTCGATTACTTTACGATTCATGCCGGTGTATTGTTGCGTTACGTGCCAATGACCGCGAAACGTATGACGGGTATCGTCTCCCGTGGTGGTTCAATTATGGCTAAGTGGTGTCTGGCGCATCACAAAGAGAACTTCCTCTACACCCATTTCGAAGAAATTTGTGAAATCTGCAAAGCCTATGATGTCTCCTTCTCTTTGGGGGATGGCCTGCGTCCGGGTTCAGTCTATGATGCCAATGACGAAGCGCAGTTCTCCGAACTTGAAACACTGGGCGAGCTGACGAAAATTGCCTGGGAACATGATGTTCAGGTCATGATTGAAGGTCCGGGTCATGTGCCGATGCATATGATCAAAGAAAATATGGATAAGCAGCTGACAGAGTGCCACGAAGCACCCTTCTACACGCTGGGTCCATTGACCACGGATATCGCGCCGGGTTACGACCACATCACCTCAGGTATTGGCGCTGCAATGATTGGCTGGTACGGCTGTGCCATGCTTTGCTATGTGACGCCGAAGGAGCATCTAGGTCTGCCGAACAAGGATGATGTGAAAACCGGCATCATTACTTACAAGATTGCAGCCCATGCAGCTGATCTGGCCAAGGGGCATCCCGGCGCTCAGATCCGTGATAACGCGATGTCGAAAGCGCGTTTCGAATTCCGTTGGGAAGATCAGTTCAATATTGGTCTGGATCCGGATACCGCACGGGCCTATCACGACGAGACCCTGCCGAAAGAGTCTGCCAAGGTGGCTCACTTCTGCTCAATGTGTGGTCCGAAATTCTGTTCAATGAAGATCTCTCAGGAGGTGCGGGAACTGGATGCGGATCAGGTGGCCGCTATTAATGCCCAGGCTGAGCAGGGCATGCAGGAAAAGTCAGCCGAGTTTAAGTCCTCAGGAGCCGAGATTTACCATAAGCTCTGATCACAAAAAAGGGCGAACCCATCGGGTTCGCCCTTTTGTTTATAGCGGGGTAGCAGAGCCTCAGGAGAAGCCGATCTGCAGATCCCAGAACTTCTCGATTTCTTTCAGCTGACCGCTGAGCTGACCAAACGAGGTATTGCTCATTACATTGTCAGCATTGATCTGTTCCAGCTGTTTATCAAACATTTCCTGAACAAGATCGTGAATCGCCTTGCCTTTATCACTCAGACTGATGCGGACTGAACGCTGGTCGTGTTCTGAACGTACCTGATTGATATAACCATTGGAGACCAGTTTCTTCAGGTTATAGGACACGTTAGAGCCGAGGTAATAACCGCGGGTTCTCAGTTCACCTGCAGTCATCTCACGATCAGAGATGTTGTGCATCAGAAGTGCCTGTACGCTGTTTACATCGGTATAACCCAGAGAGTCTAGCCGAAGTTTCAACAGATCGAGGATTCGCCGGTGCAGGCGCTCAATGAGGCGCATACAATCCAGGAAGTCTGCTGAAGAGGCTGCTGTCTTGGTTTTAATGCCGGTTTCCATATAAGGGTTTCCTGTCAGTACAAGCTGAATCTTTAAAGATAATATTCTTGATCGGTCATTTATGGAAAATTTTTAGGTATTTTTTTCAATTTAGTGAAAAATTGTAACGTTTGAGAATTGCTTTTGCATTCATCTCTGTTAATCTTACGTTAAGGTTTGTGATTCAGATCGACCTGATCTGGTCACTTCCGTCTCCAGCGAAAAAGATCCTCTCTCGAAAAAGGCAAACCGTGTGAAAGCACGGGACGCAAAGTCAAGAGTCCCTCAGTGGATAGTCTGACTACCGAACGAGAGAGATCTTTTTTCTTTTTCTGGCTTACTTCCTTAACGCTTCAAACTCACTCATCCGATTTGGCTGTGCCTACTCTTAGGCTTTTGAATTGCCAGCAAAATCACCTGTTTATCTATCGGCATGGTCAAGATAAGTGGTCAGTCTGTTAAACTGACGTCTTTCCAGAAAAAAACCTGTCTCTATTATGAGACAGATTGCGATAGATAGTAACAATTCGTGTTAATTTTTAGCCAACTATTCTTTGATAGACTCAGTCAGGGTTATGAAATTTAAAACTATTCCGGTTACCCCGTTCCAACAAAACTGCACTGTTATCTGGTGTGAAAAATCAGGCAAAGCGGCTGTTGTCGATCCGGGTGGTGAAATCGACCGTATTCTTGCTTTTGTTGCTGATAAAGGACTTTGTCTGGAGAAAATTCTGCTGACGCACGCGCATATCGATCATGCGGGTGGAACAGCAGAACTTATGCAACGTGAGTCGCTTCCCGTTGAGGGGCCGCATATTGACGATAAGTTCTGGATAGACGGTATGGCTGAACAGTGCCGGATGTTCAATTTTCCAAAATGTGAGAGCTTTACGCCTGATCGCTGGTTAAATGATGCGGATACCGTCACGGTGGGAGAGGAAACACTTGAGGTGTTGCACTGCCCCGGGCATACACCGGGACATGTGGTGTTCTATCACCGTCAGGATCAGTTGTTGCTGGTAGGCGACGTGCTGTTCAGAGGGTCGATTGGACGGACCGATTTCCCCCGAGGCAATCACGCTGATCTGATTAAGGCGATTCAGCAGAAACTTTTGCCTCTGGGAGATGAGGTGACCTTTATTCCAGGCCACGGACCTAATTCCCAGTTAGGCGTTGAACGTCGCTCCAACCCGTTTATTCAGTAATTTTGGCCGCGTCTGAATCTGCTTTGCCAGCCCCGGTAATACCACCGCTGACGACAAAGGTGGTGACCCGGCTGGCTTTTGCGTCCAGCATCGAGATTCGCTCGCGGGGGACAATGATCAGATTGCCTGCAAAATTATAAGACTGTGGCAGGTAGACGGCGACATCCTGTTCCAGCCCGAAATCCGCCAGATTCTCGTTAGTAATGAACCCCATCGCTTTAATGGCGCCATCCGGTGTCAGTGTCACCAGCACCGGTGTTTCAAAGCTTTTTTGGTCACCCAAAAACGCCTGAAACAGATCTTTAAGTGTGTTGTAGAGCAGCTTTACAACCGGTGTTTTTTCTAACAGACGGTCGAGCCAGGACAGTATGATTGCGCCCAGGTAGTTTGAGGCAATTGCCCCCGTCAGAATGATCAGCGCCAGTGTGCAGATACCCCCTAAAACAACGGTTTCTACACCAGGTGATACTGAGGGAAAGAAAACCTGCAATAAACGCCCGATGGCCGAAAAAACGGTGTTGTTGAGTGCTGCAAAAATCAGATACACCAGATACACGGTCAAAACCGCCGGTAGCAGGATCAGCAAGCCCTGAAAAAAGAACCTGAGCAGGCTGCGGAAAATCAGGTGATTTTTCATGCATCCATTCCTTGAGGGTAATCGGGTTTATTTGTGCAACAGTAATGCGCGCTGAAAGAGCACAGGATCCAGCGCTTTTTTGTGGGCGATCACCTCGGCAAGAGGGGTGGCGCAGATCGCACCATTCTGTACGCCCACCATAATGTCGGATATGCCTGCACAAAGGTAGTCTACTGCCGAAGCGCCGAGGCAGGATGCCAGCACCCTGTCATGACCGGAGGGGCTGCCACCGCGCTGGATATGCCCAAGAATGCAGACCTTGGGGGCCTGGCCATTGGCTTCAAGCTGATGGGCGAGGCTATAGGTCAGACCGGGTATTGGGCCTTCTGCGACGACGATGATACCGCTGGAACCCTGACCGGTTTGTCGGTTATGGGCCAGTTGGTAACAGATGGTATCGACTTTAACTTCATATTCCGGTACCACAATCATCTCTGCACCGCAGGCGATGCCAACATGGGTCGCAATAAAGCCGGAATTTCGTCCCATGACTTCAACCAGAAACAGACTTTCATGGGACAGGGCGGTATCACGAATCTTGTCAATGGCGTCTAAAGCGGTGTTAACCGCGGTATCAAAGCCGATGGTATCCTCGGTGCCATAGATGTCATTGTCGATGGTGCCGGGCAGGCCGATGACAGGAATGCCAGTCTCTCTGCAGAGCAGGTGAGCGCCGGTCAGGGAGCCATCACCGCCAATGACAACCAAGGCATCTATCTGATTATCGGCAAGTATCTCAGCACCCAGTTTGCGTACTTTCGGATCCTTGAAGGCCAGACAGCGATCGCTCTTGAGCAGAGTGCCGCCGCGCTGAACGATGTTCGTCACTGAAGCTGAGTTCATCTCCTCAAAGTCGCCGGTAATCAAACCGCTGTAACCTTTGTGGATGCCCACGACCCGGATATCCTGATTCAGGGCCGCCCTTACAACCCCTCGGATGGCGGGATTCATGCCGGGCGAGTCGCCACCGCTGGTCAGGACGGCAATCGCATTGGGTTTATGGGTCACTTCCAGAGTTGGAATGCTGTACATAAAAGGCGTCCGTGGCAGGATTTGTTCTCAGTGTAATCTATGCTAAGTGACAGAATCATCCTATCCCTGAACTAAAATCAGGTTAAATTTTCGCAGCGGTTTAAGGTTGGAAATATCGGTTATGGAGCGAAAGCCCTACCAGCGTATTGCTGCCAGTGTGATGGTGTACTTTGCTGAATACCGGCTCAATTTCCAGGAGATGACAGAGCAGGCCCGTGTGTGTTTTGAATCGGGCGACTGGGGAGCTATCCAGGACCTTTCTGCGCAGCGAATAGATCTCTACGAAGCGATGGTGGCTGCCGCAGTCACTGAGATGGAGCATCTGCTCGGTGAGGAGTTGTATCTATCCCGTCTCTGGAATAAAGCAAAGCCATATTATCGGCGACTGCTGCAGCAGAGGACCGATCCGGAACTGGCAGAAACTTTCTATAACTCGGTCTATTGCAGGGTATTCCGGCACGGACAGATCGATGATGAGCATATGTTTATCTTTTCCTCCTGGCGGGACCGTCTTATTAACACCGGGGGGGGGATCTATCAGACCTATCCTCTGGCAGAGGAGGGCGGTGTCAGGGTTCTGTTCAGGTTGTTGCAGGACTTGCCTTTTCAGGCGCCTTGGGAAAGTTTACGGCGTGATATTCGCAACATTCTGCTGCGCGCCCGCACGATTCTGCCGCTGGCTCAGTTGTCTGAACGTGGTGCTGTGGTGCAGGTGATTCGCAGTCTTTTTTACCGCAATAAAGCAGCCTATGTGGTCGGCAGGGTGCATCTGGGTGAGAAAAGTGTCCCGTTCGTGTTGCCTGTTCTCAATAATGGACAGGGTAAGCTTTATGTCGACACACTGATCTGTGATGAGAACGATGTCTCAATTATTTTCAGTTTTACCCGTTCCTATTTTCTGGTGGATGTGGATGTGCCGTCAGAATTTGTCAGATTTCTGCATACGCTGATTCCGGCCAAGTCGATTCCCGAGCTTTACAGTTCAATTGGTTTTTATAAGCAGGGTAAGGCTGAGTTTTTTCGTAACTTTGTTTCCCACTTAGAGCAAAGTCAGGATCAATTTATTATCGCCCCGGGTGTAAAGGGCATGGTGATGACGGTATTTACACTGCCCTCTTATCCCGTCGTATTCAAAGTAATCAAGGATCATTTCTCATCCTCCAAACAGATTACGCGGGAGGGAGTGAAGGAAAAATACCAATTGGTGAAACGTCATGACAGGGTTGGCCGAATGGCGGACACACAGGAGTTTACGAATTTCAGTTTTCCGCTTGAGCGATTTTCGACAGAGCTTATCAATGAGCTTGAGGCGGTTGCGGGTAGTTCTCTGAGAGTTGAGGGAGACCGGCTGATTATCCGTCACCTCTGGACGGAGCGTTATATGACGCCACTGAATATCTTCATTGATGATGCGCTTGAGCGGCAGGATGCTACCGCGTTGTTTCATGCCATCAATGAATACGGCAAAGCGATCAAACAGCTGGCGGCGGCCAATATCTTTGCCGGGGATATGCTGTTTAAAAACTTTGGAGTGACCCGTCATGGCCGGGTTGTATTCTATGACTATGATGAAATCCTCTATCTGACCGACTGTCATTTTCGTGCGATTCCGGAACCCCTCTACCCTGAACAGGAGCTCTCCAGTGAACCCTGGTACTCGGTCGGTCCCAATGATGTTTTCCCGGAAGAGTTCAGTCTGTTAACTGCCTGCGATCCCTCTGTACGTAAAATTTTCAATGAGTTACATGGAGATTTGCTCACGGTGGGGTTCTGGCAAGGCATGCAGTCTCAGGTTAGACAGGGTGTGCTGGTGGATGTGTTTCCCTACCGACAATTGAATCGTTTTCCTCGCAACGATTAATCCTTTGATTTTCTTGAAAATCAAAGGATTGGAACTAGGCTAAAAATTGCCTTAAAAAAATCTGACCCGATAGAGCGTCAGGGTTCTGCTAGCAGGGAGAGTAAGATGAAATTGCAAAAAAGATTGATTACCACAGTGGTGGGTACTGCACTGGGGTTGGGTATGTCTGTATCTGCTCCAACCGTGCAGGCGCAGGATTTTATAACCATTGGTACAGGGGGCGTCACGGGGGTCTATTACCCGACCGGTGGTGCTATTTGTCGTTTGGTCAACAAAGGGCGCAAGGAACACGGTATTCGCTGTTCTGTTGAGTCCACAGGTGGGTCTGTCTATAACCTGAATACGATCCGGGCCGGTGAGCTGGATATGGGTGTTGCTCAGTCTGACTGGCAATATCATGCCTACAATGGCACCAGTAAATTTGAAGAGATGGGGCCTAATCCGGATCTGCGCGCTGTCTTCTCAATTCATCCCGAGCCATTTACCGTAGTGGCGCGGGCGGACTCCGGTATCAAAAATTTTAATGATATCAAAGGGAAACGGGTCAATATCGGTGATCCGGGTTCAGGTCAGCGCGGCACTATCGAAGTGTTGATGAATGCTAAAGGCTGGACAACAGACGATTTTGCTCTGGCGTCTGAGCTGAAAGCATCGGAACAGGCCAGTGCACTCTGTGATAACAAAATAGATGTCATGGTCTATGTGGTGGGACACCCGAGTGGTGCCATCAAGGAAGCAACAACTTCATGTGACAGCACGCTGGTAAATGTCGATGATGCTGATGTAGCCAAGCTGATCGCAGATAACAGCTACTACCGAAAAGCAACAATTCCAGGTGGCATGTACCGTGGTAATCCAGACGACGTGCAAACCTTTGGTGTGGGTGCAACGATTGTGTCCTCAGCGAAAGTACCTGATGCCGTTGTTTATCAGGTCGTAAAAGCAGTCTTTGAAAACTTCGATGACTTCCGCAAATTACACCCGGCCTTCGAAAATCTCACCAAAGAAGAGATGGTTAAAGATGGTCTCTCCGCGCCTCTACATCCTGGCGCACTTAAATACTACAAAGAAGCTGGGCTGCTCTAAGCACATCTGCCCGGGCTAGGTCCCGGGCAGTCGCGTAAGGTTTAACGTTAAGGAGTCGTCCATGGAAGAGAAATCTCAGCATTCTCATCGTGTGTCTGAAGAAGTTCAGCAGATGGTTGCGCAGGCAGACTCAGGTGCAAGATCGCCAGCAGGTCTGCCCGGTAAATTTTTATGGCTGGTGGCACTCAGTTGGGCGTTGTTCCAGCTCTGGTATGCATCACCTTTGCCATTTATCGTTAACTTTGCTGTCTTTAATGACACTGAAGCGCGCGCCATTCATCTGAGCTTTGCGATTTTTCTCTCCTTTACTGCGTTTCCGGCCTTCAAAAATTCCTCTTTCGATTCAGTGCCCTGGCATGACTGGCTTTTTGCCCTGGCGGGTGCATTCAGTGCCAGTTATCTGGTGGTGTTTCATGCGCAGTTAGCAGACCGCGCCGGAGCACCCATTACGCAGGATATAGTGGTGGCTGTCTGTGGCATGCTGTTGCTGCTGGAAGCGACCCGAAGAGCCCTGGGTCCACCGTTGATGGTGGTGGCTACAGTCTTTCTGGCCTACACCTTTGCCGGACCCTACATGCCTGAAGTGATCTCGCATAAAGGGGCAAGCCTGAATAAAGCTATGTCACATCAGTGGCTCACCACGGAAGGTGTGTTTGGTGTTGCATTAGGTGTGTCGACCAGTTTTGTTTTCCTGTTTGTACTGTTCGGTGCACTGCTGGATAAGGCGGGTGCCGGTAACTACTTCACGCAGGTCGCGTTTTCATTGTTGGGTCATATGCGTGGCGGGCCTGCGAAAGCGGCTGTGGTTTCTTCGGGCTTGAGTGGGCTTGTCTCAGGCTCCTCAATTGCCAATGTGGTGACAACCGGTACATTCACCATTCCACTGATGAAACGAGTTGGTTTTCCTGCCTACAAGGCTGGAGCTGTAGAGGTTGCGGCGTCAACAAATGGACAGTTAACGCCACCTATCATGGGGGCTGCTGCTTTCCTGATGGTTGAATATGTGGGCATCTCCTACATAGAAGTGATCCAGCATGCCATTTTGCCTGCCTTAATCTCCTATATCGCGCTGATCTATATCGTGCATCTTGAGGCGATGAAAGCCGGTATGGAGGGATTGCCTTCCAGTAATACCGCAACCCTTGCTCAAAAACTGACGGTATGGGCGTTTATCATTCTGGGTGTGTGTATTGGTTCTCTGGCGATCTATTACGGTCTTGGCTGGACAAAAACCTATCTGGGCGATGGTTCTTACCTTGTTGCTGGCGTAGTGATGCTGGTGGGTTACCTGTTCCTGATCTGGTATGCCACGCAATACCCTGAACTGAAAATGGATGATCCCGAAGCTGAAGTGGTGCGGCTCCCGCCAACCGGTCCTACCGTCAAATCGGGACTCTATTTTCTGCTGCCGGTTGCTGTGCTGATCTGGTGCCTGACAGTTGAGCGTTTTTCCCCGGGTCTTTCTGCCTTCTGGGCTACGGTGTTTATGGTGATCATTTTGCTAACCCATAAACCTTTGAAAGCGCTGTTCAGAAAAGAGCAGAACCTTGCGGATTACTTTTTAGAAAGCATTGAGGATCTGTTTAATGGGCTGGTTTCCGGCGCACGGAACATGATCGGAATCGGTGTTGCGACTGCTGCTGCAGGTATTGTGGTAGGCACAGTTACCCTCACCGGTATCGGATTGGTGATGACTGAGTTTGTTGAGTTTATCTCAGCTGGCAATGTATTCCTGATGCTGTTATTCACGGCGGTCATCAGCCTGATTCTTGGTATGGGGTTACCCACAACGGCAAACTATATCGTGGTGTCGACCCTGATGGCCCCCGTGATTGTGACGCTGGGTGCAGAGCATGGACTGATTGTGCCGCTCATCGCTGTGCATCTGTTTGTGTTTTATTTCGGTATCCTGGCAGATGACACTCCCCCCGTTGGGTTGGCGGCTTTTGCTGCAGCGGCAATCGCAAGGTCTGATCCGATTAAAACAGGTATACAGGGTTTTACGTACGATATTCGTACCGCAGTATTACCCTTCATGTTTATCTACAACACCGAGCTGATTTTATACGGCATTGAAAGTGTGCCCCATCTCATCCTTACTGTGATTGGCGCATTGATTGCGATGCTGGTGTTTGCCGCTGCAACCCAGGGTTTCTGGTTCACCAAAAACAGATGGTACGAAACCGGTTTGTTACTGCTTATCGCCTTTGTGATTTTCCGTCCCGGCTTCTTCTGGGATGAAGTGTTTCCGCCAACAAAACAGGTCGATCCGCACTCTATTATGACCTTTATCGATAAGCTTCCAGCTGAACAGCCATTGGTACTCAGGGTGGCCGGTGAAACCTTGGATGGTGACTTTGTCGAAAAAACCGTGCAATTGAAGCTGGAAAATGAAGGTGATGCAGAGTCAAAACTGCGCTCAACTGGCATTGAACTAAGAACAGAAGAGCAGAACGTGCTGGTTGATATGGTTGAGTTTGGAAGTGATGCGCAGAATGCAGGCATCGACTTTGACTGGAAGATTCTCTACATAGAAGCAGAAAATGAACGGCCTGATAAGCAGTGGTTGTGGCTGCCGGCACTGGCATTGTTATTTGCCCTTGGTTTTTTACAAATTCAGCGTAGAAACAGATCTGCAGGTTGAGGTGACGTATGTTTAATAGAATATTGGCTCCGCTAGACCTGCAGGACACAACAGGTACCGATCAGACGCTGGCTGCGCTAAAAGCCCTCACTGGAGAGTCCAGTCATGTCGTACTGCTCACCGTTATGCCTGATATACGAATGCCGCTTGTCGCGTCCTACTTTCCTAAAGGTAGTCTGGAAAAAGCGGTCGATGCATTAACGCAATCGCTGAACAAAAAAGCCGCTGATAGCCTGAAGGGATACAACGTGAGCTGTGTTGTGGCAGTGGGTGACGCGCAGGAACAAATTGTCAAAACAGCTGAAAGGGAACAGGTTGATCTCATCCTGATGAAAGCGTATCAGCATGGCTCGCTTGATAAACTGATGTTAGGTTCCGTGACGGCAAAAGTTGTTGAACGCTCGCCTTGTTCAGTTTTTGTTCTTAAATAAATATATTTCTTCTTTTTTATCCTCTCCCTGTTGACCTAAAAAGTATGGGGTGTAGAATGCGCCTCCCTGACCTGACGAGGGCACTGCTAAGCAGGCTTTTGAAGTACAGGTCAGGCCTTAGTAACTGAATGAAATTGTTTGTTTTTTG
>NZ_JARHUE010000011.1 GCF_029222905.1 Neptuniibacter sp. CAU 1671
TCGAATACATCGAAGTATTTTATAACCGCATACGTAGGCACTCGGCTTTGGGCTATGTCAGTCCGGCAGAGTATGAGCGCAAATGCGCATAACCTAGTGTCTACTTTTTGTGGGTAGGACCAGCATAAAGTAGGTGATGCGCATGGATAGCAATGTTTGGGATGGGATTATAGTTGGTGCATCCGGTGGCTCAATAGCTGGAGTCACGGTTTATATCATTCAATATTGCCACGAAAAAATACGTGAAGTTACCGAAATGCGAAGAGTCAATGCTTGGCTCAGAGAAAATTCAACTGGTGGTAAATGGCGTAGTACAAGGGCAGTCGCTAGTTGGACAAACCTAACAGAAGATCGGGTTCAATATTTGTGTAGTAAAAGCGAAGAAATCCAGCTTTCAACTGGTGAAAAGGAAGGCATGTGGGGGCACCGGAAGTCAATCAACTTAGCGGACTGCTAGTAATGCATAACAAGGTGGTGTTGTTCGCCGCTATCGCGGCTGGGACCTCCACTACGCTGGCGCTTCGTTCCGGCCCCAAACCACGGCGTTATAGCGCAATTGAAATACAGCAAGATTCGGGTCGGCGGTAGTCGTTCGGCCTCCTAATATAGCATCTGTTCGGGCATATGCCCTTTTGTAGTAAACAGATCCTAGAGGAATAACGATGACTATACTTGCCAACAAAGTCGCTATTGTTACCGGTGCCAGTACCGGCATTGGCTACGCAGCTGCGAAGCTTTTTGCGAGAGAAGGTGCTGCCGTAGTGGTGGCAGCAAGGCGACAGAAGGAGCTTGATGACCTGGTGGACTTAATCAATATGGAAGGCGGGCAGGCACTGGCACTAGCCGGTGATGTTGGCGAAGAAGCTTTTGCCAAAGCTTTGGTAGATAAGGCAGTAAGCCACTTTGGTGGCCTGGATATCGCTTTTAACAATGCTGCCATTCTGGGGGCTATGGGCCCTGTCCCGGAGATGTCGCTCACGGACTGGAATCAAGTTATTGCGACCAACCTAACCAGCGCATTTTTGGGCGCAAAGTACCAGCTGCCCGCCATGGCTGCCCGAAAAAGAGGTTCGTTAATTTTCACCTCTACCTTCGTTGGTTACACTGCAGGTATGCCAGGCATGGCTGCCTACGCAGCCAGTAAGGCTGGCCTTATTGGGTTGACTCAAGTGCTGGCGTCAGAGCACGGGCCTCAGAATATCCGGGTCAATGCCCTTCTGCCCGGTGGTACTGATACGCCGGCAGGGCGTGAGTTTGCCAATACGCCAGAAGCATTGGCATTTGTGCATAATTTGCATGCTCTTAAGCGGATGGCGACACCAGATGAAATTGCTCAATCTGCATTGTACCTTGCCTCTGATGCCTCCAGCTTCACCACGGGGTCTGCGATGCTGGTTGATGGCGGTGTATCTATAAATCGTGTTTGAGATGCCGGCCTATGTCAGACTATGACCGAATCGCAAGCGCTATGGCCTATTTGGTTGATCGGGCAATTGATCAGCCCAGCCTTGAAGAGATAGCCGCTCATGTGCATCTGAGTCCGTATCACTTTCAAAGGTTGTTTTGTCGTTGGGCTGGTACTACGCCGAAGCGCTTTTTACAGGTCCTGACATTGGAGCGGGGCAAAGGATTGCTTGATAATTCTCTCTCCTTGCTTGATGTCTCACATGAGCTTGGATTAAGCGGCAGTTCAAGGTTGCATGATCACTTTGTGCAGCTGGAAGCAGTCACCCCCGGCGAGTATAAAAATCGAGGTAAGGAGGTACAGATTGAGTATGGAGTACATCCGACCCCACTGGGGCCCATGTTTGTGGCTGTAACCCTGCGTGGTGTTTGCCGGGCAGCGTTTATGGACTTCAATAGCATGGAGGAATTGCTGGATGACTTGCATAACGATTGGCCCCTCAGTTCGATCAGAGAAAGTTTGGCATCTACGCGACACGCTATTGATGCCTTTTTTAGCAGTGACACAGCTTCCGGGCAAGGTCCGCTGTCGCTCCATGTGACAGGGACAAATTTCCAGATCGCCGTGTGGCGTGCTCTGCTGAAAATACCACCGGGCGCTGTGGCCAGCTATGCCGAAGTAGCCAGATCACTAGGCGCACCCAGGTCTGCAAGGGCTGTTGGTAACGCTATTGGAGCAAATCCAGTTGCTTTGCTGATCCCATGTCACCGGGTTATACAGCAAAGTGGCGCGCTCGGGGGGTATCGCTGGGGACCAACCAAGAAGCTTATGGTACAAACATGGGAAAAAATGCGTGATGAACCGGTTGCGCTATAACAATGCCATGCAACCGACGCTCGTACCTCGCTCGGCTGATGGCGGGCGTTATGCTCCAGGTCAGTAATGGTAGCGAAGTTGGGCAATAAGCAGGGAATCTTGATGGATTTTATAAACCATTCGGTGCTCGTCATTGATCCTTCGAGACCAATATCCCGACAGGGCATGTTTGAGCGGCTCTGGCTTTCCAATGCCTTCGAATGGCTCTCGTTTGATTTCTTTTATAAGGGTATTAATGCGTTTCAGTATCTGCTTGTCTGTTTTTTGCCAGTACAGGTAATCTTCCCATGCCGTATCCGCAAAAATTAACTTCACTCAATCAGTTCCTTTTCTTGCCCTTTGCCATCCTCAAGCTCGGCAATAGACTCGATCAGGCGCCGGGCATTTTTGGGGCTCCGAAGCAGATATGCCGTTTCTTCCAACGCTTGGTAGTCGTCCATAGAAATCATCACAACGGCTCCTTCGCCCTTGCGGGTAATAGCAATGGGCGCATGATCGTTACAGACCTGCTCCATAGTTTTAGCCAAGTTACTTCTGGCGGCGGTATAGCTTATGCTGTCCATTGTTTTTTCCTGTACATGTACAATAATATGTACGTAAGTATAGCGGCGCATAACAAGTACAGGCAAGCGATCCGTTTTCCACTGCGCTTTAGTTCGGTCCAAGGTTCGTTCCAAACGGTCGCCTGCTGTAGGCATTAAAACAACTTTGAAAATCCAACCATACTCAGAAAAATGGGCAGGTCAGATTGCTGACCTGTTCTATCAGTCTGTGCACGCAATTGACCCTGTTGTGTATACACCAGCGCAAAAGGAAGCATGGGCTCCTTCACCCGTGGATTATGCGCAGTGGCGGGTGCGGCTCAGTACAAAAAAGCCCTTTGTGGCAATAATTGATAATCAGGTTGTGGGTTTTATTGAGCTGGAGGCGGATGGTCATATTGACTGCACCTATACACACCCGAATTTTCAGGGCAGGGGTGTTGCCTCTGCGCTGTATGACTATCTGCTTGCAGCAGCGAAAGCCGCAGGTCTCAAACGTTTATATGTTGAGGCCTCGTTGCTTGCTAAACCCTTCTTTGAGCATCGTGGCTTTGTGTTGGTTAAGCAGAATGAAGTACGCCGCAATGGCGTGTCTTTAATCAACTTCTCAATGGAAAAATATCTAAGCCCGGACCAATAAACTCAGTCGGCACTGAAGGTCGATTGTTTAGGCGTTGGACAACCTGCCTGTCGCCTTAATAGAAAAGTTTTGTCACATCGTACTCTCTCCCCGCGTCTAAAGAATTGGAGACCGAGATGATCGCGTCCCAATCCAATATGTGAGGAGATAAGATGATGAAGAAGTTTGAGGTTCAGGGCGTTGAATTACATACCAGCCGGGAAGTGGCGTTTGCGTACATTGCAGACCCCATGCAGTTACCGCAGTGGACCAATGCCTTTGCCGCCGTTGCAGATGGCAGGGCGGTGATGCGCACACCGCATGGTGAGATAGAGATCGATCTTGTCGTGCGTGCTTCAAAGGAGCAGGGGACGGTGGACTGGTTTATGACCTTTCCCGATGGCAGTGTTGCCACTGCATTTTCGCGGGTTGTGGAACTCGACCCGGAGCATTGCGTCTACAGCTTCGTATTAACACCACCGCCGGTGCCGCTGGAACAACTTGAAGGCACGCTGCAAGAGCAGTCCCGAATCCTTGCAGAAGAACTCCAAATCCTGAAACGGAATCTTGATCGCCATGGATGAGATACCCCTGATCGAAGACGCGCATACCCTTGAGCATGACGTCGCGCTTGCGATGGCAGGTGATGCGGATGCGCTTGAGGCTGTGGTGCGCACGGTGCAGCAGGATATTTACAGATTGGCGCTGCGTTTTCTCTGGCATCCACAGGATGCGGAAGATGCCAGTCAGGAAATTCTGATTCGTGTGATTACCCATTTAAGCAGTTTCCGGGGTGAAAGTGGTTTTCGCACATGGGTGTATCGCATCGCCTGCAATGCCTTGCTTACGTTGCGGAAAAAACGCATGGAGCAGCAATCGCTCAGCTTTGATCAGTTTGCTGAAGATCTGGCCAATGGACTGGCTGATTCGCCCCTGAGCGTTGAAGATGACGGCGAGCAGAGTCTGTTGCTGGAGGAGGTGAAGATCGGTTGCACGCTGGCAATGCTGCAATGCCTTGATCGGAAACACCGTCTGGCCTATATCCTGGGTGAGATCATGGAGCTTGATCACATTCAGTCGGCCGACGCACTGCAAATAACGCCCGCCACCTTTCGCAAGCAGCTTTCCCGGGCACGCGGGAGTATCCTCTCGTTTATGACAGCGCAGTGCGGGCTGATCAATCCTGACAATGCTTGCCGCTGCAGTCGTCGGGTCAGCACGGCCATCACCCTTGGCCGCGTAGACCCAACAAACCTGATCTTTGCCACTTCACAACAGCAGGCGAAACGCTTTCCCCTGGTATTGGGCGAGATAAGGGCGCTGGAAGAGTATCGTCGTGCAGCCGCGCTCTATCAATCCCACCCGGAGGTAAAGCCGCCGGACGCCTTCTCCCTCTGGCTACAGCAATTGCTGGCTGAAATGCCGGACAGGAGTCTCAATGATTTAAGCGTCTGACAAAACTTTTTCACCTGAACGGCAAAAAACGCCGCCCATGTCGCGCGCTGCTTTTTGCCGCTGGCCTGTCACGCAGCAGGTGAAATTCGCCCCCGGTGAAGACTGTTCAGGGGGCGGAATGGTTATTGCTGAGGTTGTAGCTGCTGGAATAACGTATGCAAATCCAGTACATCCCAGTGTTCGGCCAGCTTCCCGTCTGAAATTCTGAAGATATCAACAGCATCAAAGGCATAGGCTTGATTAGAAGGTGCGATACCGAGCCACTGGTTTGTGTGGGTGCCGCTATAGGTGCCGTATACCCACACAAACTCTTCGTTGGCGATGATGTTTTTCAGTGTGTAGTTGAAGTCTGGAATCGAGCTGAACCAGTCTGCAAAAAAGGCACGAAATCCATCTATCCCCTGTTCGACAAACGGGTTGTGTTGAATGTAGTCCTCATGCATGAAGGATTGTAAGTCCGTCAGATTTTTTTCTACAAAAACCTGAGATGCAAACTCACTCATGAGACTCAAATTTTGCGCTGTGCTGCTCTGGGCCATGGTATGTCCTCCTGCCAATGTAAGCGTTGCGAAAAGCGTGAAAGCCTTAATCCAATTGAAATTCATCTGTCTGATTACCTTGTTTGGTTGAAATGACCCGGGTAAAAAAATACTATGAACCTAGGTATCTATTCGCAAGAAGGCACTAAAAAGTGCTGTAGTGACTAAAAAGTAACTAATTTTAGAATCAATAAGATATGAATGATTGGAATGTATACAATCAGAACTGCCCAACCAGAATGGTGTTGGATCGTATCGCTGATAAATGGACGGTACTGATCATTGGTGCGCTGTCTAAAGAAACCAGACGGTTTGGTGAGTTAAAGCGGGAGGTCGATGGTGTATCTCAAAAGATGCTCACCCAAACGCTCCGGGCGCTGGAACGAGACGGTGTGGTGCATAGAAAGATCTATCCAACGGTCCCACCCAAAGTTGAGTATTCGTTAACGGAGCTTGGCCGCACGCTGGTGGATCTGCTGGAAGGCATCGCGCACTGGTCGGAGTCCAATATTGAGTCTGTGCTGCAATCACAGCAGGCCTATGACGCCAGAAGCATGGATGAGTGAGGCAGCGTAGCTGTATCGTAATTATTAAAGCGGTTTAACCGCTGAAAATCTTATAAGGAACGGTTTGGCGCTGAGTCAGGCGGTAGATGGAATTATAAATGAGAGCATTACTCGCAATATTACTTACCCTGTTTACGGTACAAGGCTTTGCCTCAAACTGGCAGGAAAGCACTGAAATTACCGGGCTATTTAACCAAGCAGGTGTGACAGGCACCTTCGTGCTTTATGACGCCAGTACTGGAGATTTCACAGGTCATGATCAGGAACGATCCAAAGTGCGTTTTGTGCCTGCTTCGACGTTCAAAATCCCCAACAGTCTGATTGGCCTCTCCGTAGGCGCAGTGAAGAGTGTGGATGAGATTCTCCCCTATGGAGGGCAGGAGCAGCCCTTTGATGTATGGGAAAAAGATATGGGGCTGCGTGAGGCGATTGCCGTCTCCAATGTACCCATCTATCAGGCGTTGGCGCGCCGCATTGGCCTGGAACGCATGCAGGCATCTGTAGCGGAACTCGGTTACGGCAATGCAGATATCGGTGCCTCGGTAGATACCTTCTGGTTGGAGGGGCCGCTCACCATCAGCGCGCAGGAACAAGCGGTCTTTTTAGCCAACCTGGCTCAGGGCACGCTGCCAATCTCCGATGATATTCAAAAGAGTGTGCGGGATATTGTGCTGCTGGAGCAGGGTGAAAAATGGCAACTGTATGGGAAAACAGGCTGGCAGAATGCACCGGAGTCGGGTGTCGGCTGGTGGGTTGGCTGGGTCACAAAAGATGATCATATCTATGCCTTTGCCCTCAACCTTGATATCAAGACAGCCGCTGATGCCAAGAAACGGGTGGAACTCGGCAAAGCGAGCCTTAAAGCGCTGGGTGTACTGTAAGCACAGTAAAGCCAAACAAGTTGTTTTATATACTCCCGGATTTTCAGCAGATGAGTACGGGCTGTTCTAAGCTTTGAGCAGACACCGTCAGCGGATATAAATAATGAAAAAGCTGAAGAATGAAAAAGAGCTGGTCAAAAAAGCGATTGCCGAAGGCGTGAAATACGGCGAGGCGAGGGGCGTGGTTGAATTTGAACCCACTGACTCGGCCACCGAAAAGATTGAGTATATCTACCGGCTGCTGGTGCATGATAAGGTGATTCAGCCGATCCCACCGGATCAGCTTTCGCAGGGTGAGATGCGCCACAGGCTGGCGATCTGGGCTTCCAAGCTGAAATAGCCGGGCATTTTCTTCACCTATACAACGCCTGATAAACGGTGAGAACCGTCACGACATAACCATGCTGCAAATTTCCAACGCTGTTGCCATTCCTGATGATGAACTTGAAATCACGGCCATCCGTGCGCAGGGCGCGGGTGGTCAGAACGTCAATAAGGTCTCTTCTGCCATCCACCTGCGGTTTGATATCCGGGCATCCTCTTTACCGGAGTTTTATAAGGAACGGCTGTTAGCGCTGTCTGACCAGCGCATCAGTAAAGAGGGGGTGATTGTCATCAAGGCACAGAATCACCGGACTCAGGAGAAAAACCGTGAAGAGGCCCTGGCACGGCTGGTGGAGTTGATCAAAGAGGCTACCAAACAGCAAAAGGCACGCAGGCCCACCAGGGCGACCCGTGCCTCTCAGGTCAGACGGGTGGATAAGAAGACCCACCGCGGCAAAATAAAAGCCCTGCGGGGAAAACCGATCGACTAAGCCGGGGCAGAAACCACGTATTGGTTAAGACTTTTCCCTTCCCCTTGTCCCCCACTTATCAGTAAAATTGCCACTTTTCCACGATGACGGAGCACACACCAGATGGGCAGAGCGTATCAGAACCGCAAGGACTCGATGGCCAAAACATCGGATATGAAGGCGAAGATTTACAGCCGTTACGGCCGTGAAATCTATGTTGTTGCAAAATCCGGTGGCACCGATCCAAACGGCAACCTTGCCCTGCGCAGTCTGATCGACCGTGCCAAGCGTGAACAGGTTCCAACGCACGTAATTGATAAAGCGCTGGATAAAGCCAGCGGCGGTGCCGGTGAAGATTTCTCTCCTGCGCGCTATGAGGGTTACGGTCCCGGCGGCAGCATGGCAATTATTGAATGTCTTACAGACAACCCCAACCGCACCTTTGGTGATGTGCGTAATGCGTTCACAAAAACCAAATGTAAAATCGGCACCCAGGGCACTGTAGCCCATATGTTTGATCATTCAGCCATCTTTGTTTTCCCGCATGATGATGAAGAGGCGGTACTGGAAGCGCTGATGGAAGCGGATGTTGATGTCACTGACATCGAGAGCGAAGAGGGCAAGATCTCTGTCTTCACCCCGCATACCGATTACTTCAAGGCGAAACAGGCGCTGATGGACGGTTTCAGCGGCATTGAATTTGATGTGGATGAGATTCAGTTTATCCCGAGCAGCTACACCACACTGGAAGGTGATGATGTGGCACTGTTTGAGAAATTCCTCAGCATGCTGGATGATCTGGACGACGTACAGCAGGTCTACCACAACGTAGAGATGGCCTGATTACGCCACCAACCGATCTGATCATCGGTTCTGAGTTACTCAAAAGGCACGCTATAAACGCGTGCCTTTTTTGTTTTTGCTATGCTCCTAGCAAACCGGGTATCGCCTGAATGGCTTTCAAATCATCGGGGACAGGGATTATGCCAAGTTGCCCTCATTGCCAGTCTGAGATTGTACTGCGCCTGCTGAAACATCAGGGTCTGCTGCGCAGTGAGCGAATCTGTCCCTATTGTGGCGGTGCTTTTACGGTGGATGCGCTTACCAAACGGCGTCAGGCCTGTTTTATTGTCTTGGCGGTTATCTCATTGTTGCTGACTGTGCTGAGCTATTTTGAGTTTGCTGACTGCCTTTCTCTGGCACTGGTGAGTTATCTGCTATTGGGTGCGCTGATCGCTTGGGGTAATCGTAAAGTTAAGCTGGTACCCTTCACAGACAGCACAGTAAAACACTGACACGGAGGAAACACCGGGTGTATGACACCGTGTTGAGGTTCTGGTTTCAGGAGACCGATACAAAACAGTGGTTCAGCTCAGACCCGGAGTTTGACGCCTTGGTACGTCAGCGTTTTGAGCCGCTGTTACAGCAGGCTGCCGACGCGGCATTGGCAAGCTGGCGCAGCACAGCGCAGGGTCGGCTGGCCGAGATCATCGTACTGGATCAGTTCTTCCGCAATATCTATCGTGACACCCCTCAGGCATTTGCTCAGGATGCCATGGCGGTGCAACTGGCGCAGGCTGCGGTAGCGCAGGGGGCGCTGGAAGCGCTGGCAGAGGTCGAGCGTAATTTCCTGTTAATGCCTTTTATGCACAGTGAGTCCCGAGCGGTTCATCTGCAGGCAGAACCATTATTTAAAACCTATGCATCTGCAAACACTTACCAGTTTGAATTGAAGCATAAGGTGATTATTGACCGGTTTGGTCGCTACCCTCATCGCAATGAAGTGCTTGGGCGTCCTTCAACCGCCGAAGAGATCGAATTTTTGCAGCAGCCCGGTTCGGGTTTTTAACAGAGGTATCCAATGCAGCAGGTAGATAAAGACTTTTACGCCCGGGCAGACGCCCATATCGGGCTTTCCAACCAACAGCTTTCCGAGGAAGCAGGGCGGGGTAAAGTCAGTGCTTCCATGATGTTTGCCACCGCCAGATTTAATGCCTGGGTCAGTGCCTGCGGCTGGAGCAGTGCTGAAGCGATGGGCGCCGCCAGGGTAAACACCATCGAGTATTTTGTTGCGGAATATCGCAAAATGCTTGAAGAAAATTTGGATGACTACATCGAAAATTTCGCTGACTATATGCAGCCTGAAGAACAGCGCAAAGACTGACGCACCGGGTGTTCTGCCGGGTGCTCCTTTCCCCTGACTGCGCTTCGTGAATGAACGCGCCGCTAAGATTTTTGCTTAACGGCGGGTACCTCTCTTTTTTATTCAGGTAACCATAAAAGACGTGGCGTCACTCTTTCTGAAGTGTCTGCTGGGCGCAGCCGCAGTCCTGTTGATTGCGTTGCTGTCTAAAAGCAAAAGCTTTTTCATTGCCGGGCTAGTGCCCCTGTTCCCTACCTTTGCATTGATTGCGCACTATATGGTCGGTACTGAACGCAGCATGGAAGACCTGCGGGTCACGGCACTGTTCGGGCTGTATTCGTTGATTCCCTATGCCAGTTATCTGGCGGCGGTGATCTATTTCAGCTACCGCTTTAACCTGATGCTGACGCTCTCACTGGCGGCGCTGATATGGTTCTGCATGGCGGGCTTTCTGTTATTGGCCTGGGTCAGGCTCTATCCGGCGGTGAGTTAACCCGATCAGATTCAACAGCGCATACAGCGTGATCCGTATGCGCTGAAGGGTGTTGCTGAGCTAATGCGATTATGGTTCCACCGGTCCTTCTATCCAGCCGGTATAGGTATTTTTGCCTCGGGCTTTTGACTGGTACATCGCGGTATCGGCGGCCTGAACCATCTCTTTTACAGTCATATCCGGCCAGTGGTAGATGCAATAACCGATACTGGCGTTCACCCCGATGGTATGTCCTTCAATGATCCGTGTTGTTGATATCTGCTCCAGCAGCCGCTGCGCCAGTACCTGACAGCCCTGTCGGGTGCTGGTGGATGGCAGGATGATGGCAAACTCATCGCCACCCAGTCGGGCTAAAATATCGGTTTCACGGCAGAGGTCTTTCAGCTCCTCAGCCACCTGAGAAAGCAGCTGGTCTCCGGCGGGGTGACCGTAGTGGTCATTGACCGCTTTGAAACCATCCAGATCAAGCATCATCAATGAAAATGGCTGATGTGTACGCTGCGCCAAATTGACCATATCGGTGAGTTTTTCATTAAACACGGCTCGATTGAAAAGCCCGGTCAAAGGGTCTGTGGTGGCCAGTACACGAGCCTGAAGTTCGCTGTTTTTACGTTTGGATATATCAAGGCAGGTGCCGGCGAGTCGGATGGGCGTGCCATTGACATCACGTTCTACAATACGCCCTCTGGCCAGAATCCAGACCCAGTGTCCATCCCGGTGCCGGGCCATGAATTCGTCTTCAAACAGGGCTGTTTCACCCGCCATTTTGGCATGGATACGGCGTTGGAATTCCGGTAGCGAGCTTGGACTGATCAGGCTTTTCCAGCGACTCAGCGTCATGGGGGAGAGCTGTTCGAGTGAGTAACCCAGCATCTGCGCCCAGCGATCATTACACACAAGGTTGCCGGAGCATATATCCAGTTCCCAGGTGCCAACATCGGCAGCCCAGATGATTTCAGCCAGACGTTGCTCGGTTCGTTTTATCGCCGTGATGTCCTGAATGGTGCCTTTCATCAAACAGAGTTTGTTCTCATTGTCCGTAGTGACAGAACCACACTCAAGCACATGCAGAATCTTGCCGGAGGGGAGAATAATCCGGTGTTCAATCCGGTATTCCTGCTGACTTAACATCGCCCGTTGTACCGCCTGTTCCAGCGTATCGCGATCAGCCGGGTGCACATGGGAGAGGAACATGTCGTAGGTCGGTTGCTCCTCAGTCGGATCAAGCTCAAAGATGCGGTAGACCTCGTCTGACCACCACAGGTCATTGTTTTGGAGGTTCCACTCCCAGCTTCCGACGCGGGCAATCTCCTGAGCGGCATCCAAGCGTTCTTTATGCGTGGTGAGGGCTTCAGCATGGGCTTTTAGCGTGAATTTCAATTGCTGGTTGCCATAGCGGAAAGCCGCAATAAACAACATCTCAATCACCAGAAAACCAAAAATGCCGTACAGGATGTTGTACCACTGATTGGCTTTGAACTGGCTTAATTCGGTATCAATGTTTTTCCAGAACACCACGGCACCGGCATCTTCACGGCTGGCATCCCGTGTGCCCAGATAATCCCGCAGCGGGAAGTAACTCACCAGCAGGTGCTGGCCATTCACCTTGATGACATCATTTCCGCTGTTACGAAAATGAATGCCTTTGTCGTAGCTGGCATCAATAACATCGTTTAACTGTTCTGAAGAGGCGGCTTCGATCAGGCAGTCACACTTGGTTTTTTGCTGGCCAAAGCGGCTTGCAAAGGTTTCAGGCCACATCGCGGATTGCAGGTGCTGGTGCGACAACAATACCCCGGCCTGATAGTGGCTGGTACTGGCCAGAATTTTGAGTATCACGTCAAAGGATGTACCCACCTCCAGCACACCGACATGAACCCGGTCGCCGGTTTCAGGATCGTTTGCTGAAACCGGAATGACGCCCCTTAAACCTGAATAAACCCGTCCTGTCTCAAAACCGGTGCGCGGTGTTTTTTCAATATTGGTATCAACCACAGTAAAGCGGACATCATCCAGACTGTCGCCAAATTTAGTGGGTTTGTGTACGCGTAAAAAACTGGTTGCCCCCGGGCCCAGATGGAAATGCAACTGCCGGGCATTGTAGGTGCCCTGAACGTCGTGCCAGCTGTTAGAGACCCGTTCATAGAGTGCCTGGCGATAGTGAGCAGCTTCATGGCCGCCACTGCCACCGCCTTCGCGGATAACCGCATCTTTACCTTTGAGAAAGAGTTGCTGCACCTCAGGATCGCCGGCCACAAACGTGGCGATGGTGAGCATGTTGGTATAGGTCTGGGAAAGCAGGGTCTCGAAATTCAGGTAAAGCCCATGGCTTTCCTGTTTCATAGTCTGGCGAAATGACTGGTCTGCAAAGTAGTGGTTCATCGACACGAACATCAGATCGATGAAGGCGACCAGCCCACTCACAAGGATAAATAACCGACCAGAACTGAATTTCAACATGGCAGATGCCAACCGTACTTGGTGGTTGCAGGTGCAGCCCCGTTGCTGCTTAACCCTAATTAAAGTTTCTCAAATTTTTAACAAAAATAGCTTTGTTGCATATCAATAAACAGTCTTTTCTAAATTAGTAACAGTGCTAATTGAACAGAAAATCTACCACTGAATGCCGTTAGATGGAAATCTCCGGAGCAGACCCCGGGTTCAGGCTGGTTTTTAGCTTTTGGTACGTAATACACTGCTGTGACTTGTGCTCATCACAGTAAGAAATATAAGGAGCTTTCCCGCCATGGAACTCAACATCTATCAGGTTGATGCGTTTGCCAGCCAGCCTTTTACCGGTAACCCGGCCGCTGTTTGTCCGCTGGAAACCTGGCTTGACGATGCGTTGATGCAGGCGATTGCCGCAGAGAACAATCTGTCCGAGACCGCATTTTTTGTGCCGCAGGGTACTGACTATGCCATTCGCTGGTTTACTCCGGTAACCGAGGTTGATCTTTGTGGCCATGCGACCCTGGCCAGTGCCTGGGTGGTGTTTAACCGGCTTGCCTGTGTCAGTGATCAGGTGGTCTTTCATTCACGCAGTGGTCCACTTGTTGTCACCAGAAACACACATGGACTGGTGCTGGATCTGCCAGCCGACATCCCACGGCCTTTATCAGATCAGGCATATCCACAGACTAACCTGCCGGTGACTGAAGCTCTGCAGGGCAGCGATTATCTGCTGGTGGTTGAAGACAGCCAGGCCGTGACAGGTTATCAGCCTGACCTGACTATGCTGGCAACATTGCCGGGCAGGGGTGTGATTATTACCGCCGCCAATGACCAGTACGATTTTGTCTGCCGCTTTTTTGCCCCCAGGTGTGGTATTGATGAGGACCCGGTGACAGGGTCTGCCTTTACTCAACTGGTGCCATACTGGGCAGAAAAACTGGGAAAAAAGACCCTTCATGCCCGCTAGGTCTCTGCCCGTGGCGGGGATGTTACATCCAGTCTCAAGGGTGACCGGGTTGAGCTGCAGGGTCTGGCAACCCTCTATCTTGAGGGTACAGTTTATATACCGGATGTTGAGAAGGAGATCTGAGCCATGAATAACGCCATCTTTATGCCCATGATGCTGCTGGCAGGCTGGACCCTGCTGGTGATGATGGTTATTCCTTACCGTCGGTTCAAGGCCGGGTTCGCCAAGCAGGTGAGCACCCAGGATTTTCTGTTGGGCGAATCAGACCGGGTACCGGGCTGGGTTAAGATACCCAATCGTAATTTTATGAACCTGCTGGAATCACCTCTGCTGTTTTATGTCGTATGCCTGATTGCTTATCTGACCGGGCAGATAACGTCGTTGGTAGTAACATTGGCCTGGGGATTTTTGCTGGCGCGGATTCTGCACAGCCTCGTGCATCTGACCTATAACCGGGTGGGCCACCGTCTGATCTGTTTTGCGATTGCTAATCTGATCCTGCTGGCGCTCTGGGTCAGGGTGTTCTGGGGGTTAGTCTGATGCAGAATCCTGATCTGGCAGCTCTGCAGCATTTTCTGGCCACTGAATTCCCGCAAACACTCTGCACCATAGAATCAGCAGAAGCGGGAGCGGCCGTGGTGCGTCATCCGGTGAGTCAGGCTTCGCTGCGACCCGGTGGTACTGTATCCGGTCCCGTGCTGATGGCGGCGGCCGATGTGGCGCTTTATGTGGCCATCCTCTCTGAGATTGGCCTTGAGCCTCTGGCCGTGACCACCCAGTTGAGTATTAACTTTCTGCGTAAGCCCTCCGCAGAGCAGGATATTCTGGCGCACTGCCGTCTGCTTAAGACCGGACGCACGCTGGCGGTGGGGGAGGTCAGTCTGTTTTCAGAGGGGGATGAGCGACCGGTAGCGCATGTGGTGGGGACCTATGTGATACCAGGCAGGACTTAAGGATTAATTTTCTAAACCTTCGACTGAAGGACACATTGACGATTCAGGTTTTGGGGGTGTCAGCCGTTAAACTGTGATCGTGCCATAGTAGCTGTTGGTATTACCCCGCAATGATTGACGAAGAGAATAATAAGAGGCAAGGAATGGGCATTATCAAGGTAGGCCTCGGACATTCCACCGATGCCACAGAAGCCGCAACACAGGCCATGGAAGAGACCCCGAAACCGGGGCTGGTTATCTGTTTCGCCTGTTTTGGTTTGGATGTTCCTGCTGTATATGAAGCGGTCAGGGCAGTGGTGGGTGAGACTGTGCCCATTATTGGAGGGAGTTCCTCCGGTGAGTTTTCCAGTCTGATACCTGAGCCGACCACGGGTACGGTGATGGTACTGACCATTCAGAGTTCCTATTTCAGTGTTGGCGTGGGTGTGGGTGAAGGCCTCTCCGCTAAGCCGGAAGAAGCCGCCAGTCAGGCGATTCGCATGGCACATGACACCCTGCTGGCAAACCCGGCGGTAATGTCGCTGATGGCGATTGCGCTGGACAGCAAAGGCGCCGCCGAAGTCTCCCGTCTTAAATCTCAGGTCAATCTGGTGCTGCCAGATGGCACGTCCGGTCAGGAAGAAGCTTTCCTGCGCGGTCTGATCCGTAAAACCGGTATCACTGCTCAGGTGATCGGCGGTTCGACCGGTAATGACCTGCAGGCAGATCACAGTTTCCAGATCTGTAACGGCGTTTATAAAGATTCAGCGGTGGTGGCCAGTTTCAGCAGTGGTCTGAAAATGGGTACTGCCATGGGTCACCCCTACCAGCCCGCGGGTAAGGGCGCGGTGGTCACCAGTGCCAAGGGGCGTGTGGTACATACCCTGAACGGTAAACCGGCGGCCGAAGTGCTGCAGCGGTTGCTGGAGAGTGATGAGCTGACCCCAGAACTGTTTATCCAGAACCCTTTCGGTATCAAGTCCTCCGATGTGTTTGGTGAATACACCATCAAGAGTGCGCAGGCAGTTAATGATGATGGCAGCGTGAGCTTTTACGCTGAGATCCCCCAGGGCGAGTTCCTGCGGGAGATGAAAACTGATCCGGACACCGCCCGTCGTCAGTTCCGCGAAACCCTGGAAAATGCCATCATCGATGCCGGCTGTAAGAAAGTGGCCGCCGTGCTGGTGTTTAACTGTATTCTGCGTCACGACCTGAAGTGTCGTCTGGGCGTGGATGACGTGGGCCTGATCAAAGAGGTCTGCGGTGATGACGTGACCGTGGTGGGCTTTAACACCTTCGGTGAGCAGGGTGCGACGCTGGGTGGCTCTATGGGTCACTACAACCAGACCGCGACCGTGCTGGTGATTGCAGAAGAAGTGATCACCCAGTAAAGCGTTTGCCTGAACTGGTACACATAAAAAGCCCCGCTTGTGCGGGGCTTTTTGTTGCTTATTGTTTTAGCTTGTAGCCGGTGCGGAAGATCCACCAGGTACCGCTGAGGCAGAGAAACAGGAACAGCAGGGTCATGCTCAGGCTGACTCCCAGATTCACATCGGCCGCGCCATAAAACGCCCAGCGCAGACCGCTGATCAGATACACCACGGGGTTAAACAGTGACAGACTCTGCCATGGCTCCGGTAACATGGTAATGGAGTAAAACGCGCCGCCCAGAAAGGTAAGGGGAGTGATCACCATCAGCGGGATAAGCTGCAGTTTCTGAAAATCATCCGCCCAGATCCCGATGATAAAACCAAACATGCTGAAGGTAATCGAGGTCAGCAGCAGAAAGGTGATCACCCAGAGCGGGTGGTCCAGACTGTAATCCACAAAGATGCGCGCGGTGAGCAGAATCAGCGTGCCGATCATCACCGATTTGGTGGCAGCGGCGCCCACATAACCGATCACCACCTCAAGCGGGGAGACCGGTGCTGATAACACCTCATAGATGGTGCCGGAAAACTTCGGAAAGAAAATACCAAAGGAGGCGTTGGAGATGCTCTCACTTAACAGCGACAGCATCAGCAGCCCCGGAATGATGTAAGCGCCATACTCAATGCCGTCAATCTCACCCATGCGACTGCCGATGGCGGTACCAAACACGATGAAATAGAGTGACGTAGAAAGTACCGGCGAGATGATACTCTGCATCAGGGTGCGGCGGGTACGTGCCATCTCAAAGCGATAGATGGCGAGAATGCCGTGAATATTCATCGCTGATCTCCCACCAGACTGACAAAAATTTCTTCCAGTGAACTCTGGCGCGACTGCAGGTCTTTAAAATCCAGCCCCTGCTGTCCCAGACGGCGGATCAGCTCCGCAATGCCGGTGTGTTCATGTTGCGCATCAAAGTGATAGGTCAGGGTCTGGCCATCTTCACTCAGGCTGAGGTTAAACTCCGCCAAGGGCTCCGGTACGACCTCCAGCGGACTTTGTAACTGAACCCGCAGTTCTTTACGGCCCAGCTTGTTCATCAGCTCGTTTTTGTCCTCAACCAGAATCAGCTCGCCACGACGAATCACGCCGATGCGGTCCGCCATCTCCTCGGCTTCCTCGATATAGTGGGTGGTCAGAATAATGGTGACACCCTGTTCGCGCAGTTCACGCACCATCTGCCACATATCCCGGCGTAGTTCCACATCGACCCCCGCCGTGGGTTCATCGAGGAACAGGATCTTGGGCTCATGGGAGAGGGCCTTGGCGATCATCACCCGGCGTTTCATGCCGCCGGACAAGGCCAGAATCCGGCTGTTACGTTTTTCCCACAGCGAGAGCTGTTTCAGCAGCGATTCGATATAGGCCGTATTGGGAGCCTTGCCAAATAATCCACGGCTGAAACACACCGTATCCCAGACACTTTCAAAGGCATCGGTAGAGAGTTCCTGCGGTACCAGCCCGATCAGGCTGCGCACGTCGCGATACTCACGGTCAATGTCCCGGCCATCCGCCAGAATCTCACCGGCGCTGCGGGTCACAATGCCGCAGATAATACTGATCAGGGTGGTTTTACCGGCGCCATTAGGGCCAAGCAGGGCAAAGATTTCGCCCCGTTCAATTTCTAGGTTGATCTGTTTCAGGGCAGCATGGCCGGATGCATAGGTTTTGCTGACATCCCTGATAGAAAGAATGGAATTCACTGAGCCTCCAGAGTGACATTGCTCGCAGCAGGATAACATCGGATTTTGACAGATTAGCAGAGCTGACAGCCACTGCTGTCGTCATCTGACAGTCATAAAGCTCAATTAGCATCAGCCAGATTCGGTAAAGTTGAACAAGGACAACCCGGCATGATGCAAAAAAACACCCTTTCTGTCGCTGTAATGGTGCTCTCAACCGCCGTGCTGACAGCCTGTCAGTCAGAGACAGCGGACAATAAAACCAGCGCGCCTGAAGCAGCCCCCCTGCATCAGCAGTTACTGGCTGCATTGCAGGCAGAGGGTGGGGTCAAGGGTGATCGCATCGCCGGTGTCAGTCCGGTTCATACAGTTTTTAACCCGGAAGCACCGATTCCTCCGCAGTGTTACACCCGGACAGAAGGCACCTACAACCCCTGTTATGTCTGCCATCAGGATGCGGTTAAAGAGCGTGAGAACCAGATGCAGGACGGTGAACAGCAGCTGGCTTATAACTTTTCCGAAGTGGGTGTGATCAACCACTGGCAGAACCTGTTTGAAGACCGTTCGGCGCAGGTGGCGGCTATCAGTGATGCTGAGATCAAAACCTGGGTTAATCAGGATAACTACAGCGCGCTGAAAGGGCGGCTCGAAGCGGCTGAGTTTAAAGGCTGGATTCCTGACCTTGCCAACCTGCAGCGCGGTGCTGCGGCGTTTGATGAATTTGGATTTGCACTGGATGGCAGTGGCTGGGTGGCGTTTAACTACAAGCCTTTCCCAAGCACCTTCTGGCCGACCAATGGCTCGACTGATGATGTGATGATCCGTCTGTCTGAACCCTACCGTACCGATGCCGAAGGCCAGCCCTCACTGGATGTATACCGGGCCAATCTGGCGCTGGTAGAAGCCAACATCAAAGGCCTTGAGCGGATCTCTTCGTTACCCATTGATGAGCAGAAACTCGGGGCTGATCTGAACGGTGATAATCAGCTCAGTGTTGTCACCGAAGTGCTGGCCAGCATTGGTTATCAGGGTGCGGCGAAAGGCTATTTCAAAGACACCTACCTGTATCCGGAAGGCACCGAGTTTTTGCACACCGTGCGTTATCTGGGCATGACCGACAGCGGTGAGATTACCGTATCCAGCCGCATGAAAGAGGTGCGTTATCTGAAAAAATGGGTCGGCATGCGCAAGGAAACCTATGCGCGGGAATATGAAAGTGAGATTTACGAAAAAGATCTGGGCCACCTGCCGCAGTACAAGAGTGTCGGTGACCACGGTCTGGATAATGATTTTGGCTGGTCGGTACAGGGCTTTATTGAAGATGTGAACGGTGACCTGCGTGTCTCCACCTATGAAGAAAACCTGTTCTGCATGGGGTGTCATGCTTCTATCGGTGCCACCATTGATAAAACCTTTGGTTTCCCGCGCAAGGTAGACGGTGCTGCAGGCTGGGGTTACATCAACCTGAAAGGGATGCCGGATGCACCCAATATGGGTGAGCTGAAAGGCGAGATCCTGACCTATCTGGAACGGGTCGGCGGCGGTGGTGAGTTCCGCAGCAATCCGGAGATGCAGGCCCGCTGGTTCGATGCCTCTGGCACTCAGGTGGATCAGGCCAAGTTTGCTAGAGCCAAGGATGTCTATGATCTGATCATGCCCTCTATCCCCCGGGCACTGGAGCTGAACAAGGCCTACAAAGTGATCGTGCATGAGCAGGACTTCATGTATGGCCGCGATGCCACCGTGTTGCCGCCCAATAACGTGTTCGACAAGATCGACATGGATACCGCGCCAACCCTGCCGGAAGAGAAATTCTACCGCTGGGATATTCGTCTGGACTGGAATGCCACCCGTCAGCAACAGCTGGTACAGGGCCAGTAATGGCCCTGTATATGACGGCTGTGTGAATTCTTTAAGACGTCTTTTTTCCGTCAACGCACAGTCACAAATGCCATGCATGATGCACATGCGCTGTTCGATTCCCCCCGCTGGCGCGGTTGATTGTTGAGAGACATATACACGGAGAAGTCAGATGAAAAAAATGAACTATGCTGTCAGCCTGATCGCACTGGCTGTAGCTCAGGCCGCCACGGCTGGTACTGCACCTTATTTCACACCCCTGACCGCTTCTGCGGTGGTGGGTGACGCTAATGATCAGAATGAGCTGCAGGCGCCTTTCATCGCCCCTGAAGGTCTGCAGTTCAAAAACCTGAACAGCCTGCATGAAGTGGAAACCTACGTTAATCAGTCGGTACAGCGTGTACCGGGTCTGGGTTCCGGCGCTTCTATGTTTGACATGCTGGCCTACTCAAACGACGGCAAACATATCTTTATCCCACACGAAACTCAGGTGGGTGCCGGTGTTTCCCGTTATGACATCGAAAACGACGTAACAGAGCTGCTGTTTGCTGGCGACCTGAAAGGTGCCGAAGGCGACTGGAGCTTTGACTTTGGTGCTTTCGACCCTGCGCGTATCACGCCAAACGGTACCCTGTGGCTGGCTGAAGAGTGGTCCGGCATGGGCCGTGTGGTTGAGATTCTGGACCCGATGGCAGAAGCGCCACTGAATCCACAAGCAGACATGCGCGGTAACTGGCGTGTACTGACCTCAATCCCACGTGTATCGCACGAGGGTATTGGTTTCTCCAAAACAGAAGACAACAAAACTGTCTACTTTGTTGATGAAGATAACTCCGGCTCTATCTACAAAATCGTCCTGAATGTACCGGGTGATTATGTTGCCGGCGGTCAGGTATTTGTCCTGAAGGTTGATGCCTTTGACGGTGATGCTGCAGAGCGTTGGGACCGTGCACCGAATGTTGGCCTGACCCGTACCGGTCATGCGACCTGGGTTGCTATCACTGATGAAAACGGTAATGACCTGCCAGACGTTACCAACCCGTTTGATAACTCTGAAACCAGCCATAACCGCCCGGGTCGTGTAGCAGCGGATGACGTTGAGGGTACACCGTTTGGCCGTCCGGAAGACGTTGAAGTGGGTACACTGGCCTCCGGCAATGAAGTGCTGTACTTCACCGCGACGTCTGAACAGGCTGTTTATTCTGTTGAAATGCTGCCAGGTGGCGATGCCATCGTACGTGAGTTCGCCAGTGAAGCGAACACGCCTAAAAACGCTGGTTTTGAGCCAACCACCGGCCGTCTGAACTCACCGGATAACCTGGCGCAGGACGCTCTGGGTAACATCTACATCATTGAAGATGCGCCAAACAGCAGCAGCACCGGTGGTGATACCTGGTTTGCCCGCGATCTGGATAACGACGGTGTGGCTGAGTCTCTGGACCACTTCCTGAGCCTGCGTGTACGCGGTTCTGAAGCGACCGGCATGGTGTTCAACCCGGTTAAACCAACCGAGTTTGCCATCTCTGTACAGCACCCGGCCTCTACTGATCTGGACGCAGTGCCAGGCGGTTTTGGTGATGCGGTATGGGAAGTCAGACTGAAAAACAACGGTCTGGACAAAAACTTTGTTAAGGCCCTGAAAGACACCAAAAAGCCTAACTAAGTCGGTTTAGCCTGACTGTCCAAAATCGGGGACAATGCTGCGACTCTACCCGCAGTGCTGTCTCCGATTTTTCTTTTAACCCGCTCAGGGTTGCCACTGATATTCCCGCAGACGTATCCGACCTTGCTCTACCTGTACCCCTTCAGCCCGTAATCGCTGTGACTGCTCGATAAACGCCGGGGTTAAGTCCGCAAAACTGATCCTCCCCTGCGCATTGATCACCCGGTGCCACGGCAGTTGGCTGTCTTCTGGCAGACGACTCAGACAGCGACCGACCGCGCGCGCCTGTTTTGGGAAGCCCGCCAGCGCTGCAATCTGGCCATAGGTCGCCACCCGTCCGGCAGGGATCAGGCTGACGATCTGCCAGATCGCCTGTTGCATCGCTTCTATTTGCATAAGGTCCGGTGGGGTCCAAGGTAGAGGTGCTGATACCAGAGTAAAATGGTAGGGTATCCATAACAATGTTTGAACACGATGATTATGCACACTCTGGACACCCTGTCATTTGACAACAGCTATACCGAACTGCCGTCTCACTTTTACCAGCGGGTCATGCCTACGCCACTGAAGTCTCCGTTTCTGATCAGTCTCAATACCGAGGTAGCCAAGTGGCTGTCGCTGGACCCCTGCAGTCTGACACCGGAGCGGCTGGCAGAGGTGTTTGGTGGTCATGCTGTTTTGCCCGGCTCAGACCCGATCGCCATGAAATACACCGGGCATCAGTTTGGTGTCTATAACCCGGACCTCGGCGATGGCCGTGGTCTGCTTCTGGGTGAGGTCATCAACGATCAGGGGCAGCGGTTGGACCTGCATCTGAAAGGGGCGGGTAAAACCCCGTTTTCACGTTTTGCTGATGGCCGTGCGGTGTTGCGCTCCAGCATCCGTGAATATCTGGTCAGTGAAGCGATGCATGGCTTGGGTATTCCTACCACCCGGGCGCTCTGTCTGGTGGGCAGTGAAGAGCTGGCGATGCGTGATGGGCGGATGGAGCCCTGCGCTACCGTGCTCAGGGTCACGCCCTGTCATATACGTTTTGGTCACTTTGAATATTTCTATTACAGCCGCCGCCATGATGATCTGAAGGTTCTCGCGGATTACTGTCTGGAACGTTATTTCCCTGACTGTCTGCAGCAGGACAACCCCTATCTGGCCATGTTCAAAGAGGTCACTGCCCGTACCGCTAAACTGGTGGCGCAGTGGCAGGGCTACGGTTTTGTGCATGCGGTGCTGAACACCGACAATATGTCGCTGATTGGTGAAAGTTTTGATTATGGTCCGTATAGCTTTATGGACCACTACAAACCCGACACCATCAGTAATCAGAACGACCACAAAGGCCGTTATGCCTTTGCCCAGCAGCCCGCTGTGGTGCAGTGGAATCTGGCCTGTCTGGCGCAGACGCTGCTGACGCTGGTGGATAAAGATGCGCTGGTGGCGGTACTGGACAGTTATCCGGCTCAGTATGAACAGGCGTTTCTTGATCTGATGCGCAAACGGCTGGGTCTGCTCACGGCAGAGGAGAGCGATAGCCAACTGGTTGAAGACCTGGTGCAGCTCTTCACCCAACAGGCGGTGGATATGAACCGTTTCTTCCGTCGCCTGAATGCATTTGATGGTAGTGAAACCAGCCTGACAAAACTGATGGAACTGTTGCAGCATCCGGCAGCACTGAACGACTGGCTGCTGCGCTATGAGCAGCGACTGACCCGTCAGCCGCAAAGTCATGCGGAACGGGCCGAACAGATGAACCGAGTAAACCCTGAGTTTATTCTGCGCAACTATATGGCGCAGGAAGCGATCAGTGCCGCCACAGAGGGCGATTTTAGACTGGTGAATGATCTGTTGAGTCTGCTGCGTAACCCGTCAGAACCGAATAAACAGTACGCTTATTATGCCGAAAGCCCACCGGATTGGGCCGGTGCTATCTGCCTGACCTGCTCCTCCTGAGGGCAGGTCAATGCATACGGTGGGGTTGCAGGTGCAGGGCGATCACCTGACTTCCCAGCGTGACAACCTTACCGGTATAACGCTCATCTCCGGTGGATGAAAATTCAAAATTGTAAGAACGCCAGAAGCGGATTCGGCCTTGCTCATCCCGTTTTAGCCACAGTCCTCTGAGACTGATGCTGTCATCCAGAAACTGAAGGTCCAGCTCCTTACAATGGGCGCGTGTATGGCGCAGAGCGATCTCTTTAACCTGCTGTGACTGCCACCAGTGCAGAATCACTAAACCCATCAGTGTGAGCCAGAAAAGCGCATTCAGATCAATATACATAGGTCTGTTTTTATAACCGGTGATTGTTTATGCTGGACGGCAGTATGCCATCGCAACGCCGCGAGGGGTATATCGTCCAGTTAGGTTTTGGCGGAGAGTACTGCATGACTGCGTTTTTGGGGTTTATCAACAATAACTGGTTGAACCTGCTGGCGCTGCTTTGGTTTCTCTGCTGCTTTAAGGGTTATCTGGCCTACGCCCGAAAGCGCAGTTATGACACCCCCTGTCTGGCAAGCTTGCTGCATATGTATCGCCATGAGTGGATGCTGCGCATGCTGACCCGTGAGGTGCGCATTGCTGATACCACCGCCATTGCCAATCTGGAACGTGGCGTCTCCTTTTTTGCCTCCACCACCATGCTGATTCTGGCAGGCCTGATGACCATTCTCGGCTCTACCCAAAAAGCGATTGATGTGGTGGCAGACCTGCCGTTTGTATTTCCCGCTACCCGTGCCGAATGGGAGCTGAAAGTGGTGGTGCTGATCGTGCTATTCATCTATGCCTTCTTTAAATTCACCTGGAGCCTGCGCCAGTATGGCTTTGTCTCCATTATGGTGGGGGGGGCTCCGTTGCCGAAAGAAGGGGTGAGTGAAGAGGAGGCCAACGCCCATGCCGGACGTATCGCCAAGATGACCTCAATGGCGGCCAATAACTTTAATATTGGCCTGCGCAGTTACTATTTTGCCATCGCCGTGCTGGGCTGGTTTATTAACCCCTGGGTGTTTATGGCCCTGACCAGTGGTGTGGTGTTTATCCTCTATCGGCGTGAGTTTAAGTCTTCCACCCTGAAAACTCTGATGATGAGTCAGGGCAGATTCTGATTTTTTACGCTTGAAATTTCAGGCCCCGACCTTATATCGACACTATCTGTGCGGCTGCCCAACAAAGGGTCGCCATGTAACAACAACCATAGCAAAAATGGATAGTGTTGATGACCACCGAAACCCGTACCGAAACCCATGGTTTTCAGACCGAAGTGAAGCAGCTGCTTCACTTGATGATTCATTCCCTGTACTCCAACAAGGATATCTTCCTGCGTGAGCTGATCTCCAACGCGTCAGATGCGGCTGAGAAACTGCGTTTTCAGGCCCTGTCGAATGGCGATCTGTACGAAAACGATGGCGATCTGAAGATCCGCATCAGCTTTGATGAAAAAGCAAAAACACTCACCATCGACGACAACGGTATTGGCATGAGCCGTGACGAAGTGATTGAGCATCTGGGCACCATCGCCAAGTCAGGTACCGCCCAGTTCCTGAATCAGCTGACCGGTGACCAGTCTAAAGACAGCCAGTTGATCGGTCAGTTTGGTGTGGGCTTTTACTCTTCCTTTATCGTTGCCAAAAAAGTCGATGTCTATACCCGTAAGGCAGGTCTGGGCGTGGCTGAAGGTGTGCACTGGAGTTCTGAAGGCGAGGGCGAATTCAGCATTGCTGATATCGAAAAAGCTGGCCGTGGTACCACCATTGTGCTGCACCTGAAAAATGAAGAAACCCAGTTTGCCAACGGCTACACCCTGCGCTCACTGGTACGCAAATACTCTGACCATATCGCCATTCCGGTGACGATGCAGAAGCAGCCAGTGCCCGACTATGACGATGAAGGCAATGTGAAAGAGCCTGATCCGAATGCCGTTTTGGAAGATGAAACTGTTAACTCCGCCACCGCACTGTGGACCCGTAACAAGTCCGATGTGACCGATGAGGAGTATCAGGAGTTTTACAAACACCTCTCCCACGATTTCAACGATGCGATTACCTGGGCCCACAACCAGGTGGAAGGTACGCAGGAGTACACCAGCCTGCTGTATGTACCGGGCAAAGCGCCGTATGACCTGTGGAACCGTGAAGCACCACGTGGTCTGAAACTGTACATCCAGCGCGTATTTATCATGGATCAGGCGGACCAGTTCCTGCCGCTGTACCTGCGCTTTATCAAGGGTGTGATCGACTCCAAAGACCTGTCCCTGAACGTGTCCCGTGAGATCCTGCAGAAAGACGCCAACGTCGATAAACTGCGCACCGCGCTGACCAAACGTGTACTGGATATGCTGGGCAAACTGGCCAAGAAGGGTGGTGAAAAATACCAGAGCTTCTGGCAGGAGTTTGGTCAGGTTCTGAAAGAAGGTCCGGCGGAAGATTACAGCAACCGCGACAAGATCCTGAAGCTGATGCGGTTTGCTTCTACTCAGACCGGCAATGCCGAGCAGACCGTTGGGCTGGATGATTACATCAGCCGGATGCAGGAAGGTCAGGACAAGATCTACTTCCTTGTGTCCGACAGCTACAACGCCGCCAAGAGCAGCCCGCACCTGGAGATCTTCCGTAAGAAAGGCATTGAAGTACTGCTGCTGACCGACCGTATCGATGACTGGATGATGAGTCAGGTGCACGAATACGACGGCAAGCAGTTCCGCGATATCACTAAGGGTGAGCTGGATCTGGATAAAACCGATTCAGAAGAGGAAAAACAGGCCCGTGAAGAGACTGAAAAAGAGCTGTCTTCACTGGTTGAACGCCTCAACACCACCCTGAAAGACAAAGTGTCTGGCGTACGTCTGACCCACCGTCTGACCGATTCACCCGCCTGTCTGGTTCTGGGTGAGTTCGATATGGGTCTGCAGATGCGCCAGATCATGGAAGCAGCCGGTCAGAAAGTACCGGACAGCAAACCAACCTTTGAGATCAACCCGGAACACCCGCTGATCCAGAAACTGGACCACGAAGCAGACGAAGACCGTTTTGCGGATCTGGCAGCCGTGCTGTTTGATCAGGCGGGTCTGGCAGCCGGTGGCCAACTGGATGATCCGGCGGCGTATGTAAGTCGGTTGAATAAGTTGTTGCTGGAGTTGAGTGCATAACAGGTTTTTCCGGTAATGGTTTACCGGTGAAAACTGACGGTTAGAGGAAAGGGCGATGGCTTGGGCTGTCGCCTTTTTTTGTTTGGGTTTCGCCCTAAGGGGCGAGTTAAGAGAGGGCGGCTGCGCCCTCTCTTAACAATCTCTCCGCAGCCCCGCCCCTTGCCGGCTACGCCGGTACCCTGCGTAACTCGCCAAAAGCGGGACGGCCAGAACTCGCTTCGCTCAGACAGGCTGGCCGCCTGATCCGCTTTCGGCTCCGTTACTCGGCTGCGGTGAAGGGGTAATTATCCGTGCCATATTCAGATACTTGAAAGATGCAAATGGATTAGCAATTGGCACCAAAACCCCTTTTGCGCAGCCGAGTACTGGAAGTAACCAGCGAGAAAAGGGCGGAACTGTCTGAGGCCAAAGGCCGAGTTTTTCGCCCGCGCTGGTTACTGAAGCACGCAGGGAAGTCGCGAAGCGACCCAGCAGTGGGGCGGTTTTAGATTGTTAAGACCTTTGGGCGCCCAAAGGTCTTAACCCGCCCTAAGGCGGAAGGTTAGAAGTAGAGTATTTGTCGCTTCTGGAAACAGAAGAAGAATTAGTTCACTATCAAAACATTAAGGATATGAGGTTGTTGATTTTTACCTGCAACCTTTGAACTCAAATCTACATGCGCGTTTTCAACGGAGGAGAATGGCTGTGATGTATTGTTTTTTAATTTAATACAGCAACTTAGATCTCCCTTTCAGGTTTTTAACCTGCGTCAAAATACGAATGTATATAATCTAAATGTATCTCTACTTGGAGCCATTGTGCGATACGATCAATTATCTGACGATTTAAGAAACGCGTCCTTTGAATTCTTCTATTGGTATTCTCGGTTCGAATTTGTTCTTAAAGAAAATGGGTTCCTTAAATATGAGGAACTTGATGCAAAGGCAGAACCAAGCTGGAAAAAATTCAGAGAGAAATACGAAGAAGAATATAGAGCTTCAAAAGAAGAAAATTTGCTAGTTAAGTTACACCCAAAAAGGCAAGTTGTGTCCGCCTCTAACCAATTAGATTGGAAGCCGGTTGGGATCAGTCATTGTAATAGTGACCTTTGTTGTGTAATCACAATGCTTTCCACTATCAGAAATAACCTGTTTCATGGTGGCAAGCACGGAGACATGGAAGTCGATGATATAGACAGGAATATATCGCTTCTGTCTTTTGGCAAGCAGGTCTTAGATCAGCTTGCTGAGCAATTTGGCTATGAGGCTGACTATAAGCGGTACTATTAAAGTGGCAATAAGCCTAGCCAGTTAACAAAATTCCGGTATTCTTCAATTTGTCATCACTAGGAAAGTTAGGTTTACGCAAAGGATTTGAGTGAGGAACATATATGGACGTTTTACCAATTCATGTTTTTAAGCACAGCTTCAAACCCATTCTAAATTTACTGAAAGAGAATGGAATTCAGTATCAAATGCGCGAAATTCGAGCTGGTGAAATCATAGCCTCTGCAGGTGTTATCGAGATAATCCTAAACGCAACCATGTGGGTTTCATTAGCATCAGTAATCATTGCATTCATCAAAGCCAAAAATGGTCGTGAAGTGATGATCACGACAAAAGACAACAAAATCATTCATGCTAAGGGTCTGGACTCAAAACAACTGCAAGCTGTTCTTGAACAGGCTAAAGATATAAAAGCTATAGATACAGGCAAAGAGCGAGAAACATAACAATTCATGTAAATATTATCCTCTAGACTCAGAGCTCCGTAAGCTTCGGTTGTTCTGACCTGTTAATTAGGTGTTATCTAAATTCGTTATGGATCTTGAATCAGTCTTTATAGAGTATTTTCTGAAAATTTTGGGAGTCTAAACTATTGCCGAGGCTTGAATTAATGGGTGGCACAGATAGATATTTAATTCAGCACCAAAATTTCTGCTAGTTACTTATGACCCCAAAACAAATCGGCCACGCCTACGACACCATCACCCATCTTTGGCAGCGTGACGACTTCAATCGGAACAATGGCATTGAAGCGCATCAGCGGGCGCTGGCCTTTGTGACAAACAGAGGTAAGGCACTCGATGTGGGTTGTGGTTGTACCGGTCGGTTTATCGATCTTCTGCTGGGTGAAGGATTTACGCCGGAGGGGGTGGATATCTCTGGTGAGATGATTCGGCTTGCACGGCAGCGTCATCCGCAGGTGGTGTTTCATCAGCAGGATATCTGCGCGTGGGACATGACAGAGACCTATGATTTTATCACTGCCTGGGACAGTCTCTGGCATATTCCTCTGGATCAGCAGGAAGCCGTGTTAACCAAACTGGTGGCCAGTCTGAATCCGGGCGGGGTGCTTATTTTTTCGTTTGGCGGGACGGAAACGGCAGATGAGCATTGTGATGCCACCATGGGGCCGGAGGTGTATTACTCGACACTGGGCACGCATGGTTTTCTGGAATGTTTGATCCGGCAGGGCTGTCTCTGTAGGCATCTGGAATTCGATCAGTATCCGGAACTGCACGCCTATCTGATTGTGCAAAAATCTCAAGGTTGATCAGGTTTCTATTCACACGCTTTGTGTTATCTTCCTGCATCCGCTTCTGGGACGACCCTGAAGTTTAATTTGGCTGGCCGGGACGACCCTGCACCAGGTGTTTTTATGAGCTGGTTAATTCTTTTCTGTGCGGGTTTGATGGAAGTGGTGTGGGCTGTAGGGCTTAAATACACCGAAGGCTTCTCTAAACCTGTTCCCTCTTTGATCACCATCGCTGCCATGGTTGCCAGTGTTTATCTGCTGAGTATTGCCATGCGTAGTTTGCCTCTGGGTGTGGCCTACGCGGTCTGGGTGGGCGTGGGTATGCTGGGTGCCGTGATTATGGGCATTTTGCTGTATCAGGAATCGCTCTCGCTGATTAAAGGCATTAGTCTGGTATTAATGGTGGTGGGCATTATCGGGCTGAAATGGTCTGCCACGCAGTAATCCTGCTTTTGGGTTCTGGGTATTGGGTTTGTCGGCTGTTGCAACTAAATGGCGTTTGCGCTGACAAAGGCATTCGATGCTTTTAACAGACCTTCTCTAACCGTTGCTGATGTTGCTATGAACCGCCCTGAATACCTGCCGCTTGATTGCGTGCCACCCGCTGAGTATCTGCCGATGTTAAACAAGGGCAGGGTACGACAGCATCTGATTAATCATCCATTGTTTGATGAAGCTGCCGTATCGGCGTGGCTTGCAGCCAAACGGGAGGTGGATGCCACGCCCGGCTGTAAGGTCCGGGCGATTCAGGTTAACGGACAGTTGGCGGGCTGGTGCGGTCTTCAGTTGGAACAGGGCCAGTATGAAATTGCCGTGGTGCTGGACGATGCTTGCTGGGGGCTGGGGCGACAGGTGTTTGCCGAAGTGATGAGTTGGGCCAGGGCGTTTGGCCATCAGACTGTCTATATCCACTTTCTGCACACCCGCCCCGAGTACCGGTTTCTGCGCAAGATTGCCCGGCAGGTAACCACCAGTGAAATGATGGGCAACCGGTTCACCACCTATGAGTTGACCGTTGATTAAGTACCTTGCGCTTAATTGCTCAGCACAATCTGCCGCTGCAGAACGTCCAGCCACTCCGGCTTTACAGGCAGCAGAAAGTGGTCTGTCAGTGCGGTTGCCAGCGCGTCTGTATCCGGTAGTATTGTTTGCACCGGGTCAGCTCCGCGTTTGCGCAGCGTAAGACGGTTATTGAGCAGGGTGTAACGTGTATCTCCGGTGGTTCTGGCAGCCATCAGGTTATGGCGAAACTTTGAATCCGGGTGTGCCGAGGTATACCAGTTGGCCACTTCGATATCGATTGGGTGCAGCGGATCCAGACTCAGGTGATACATCGGCATCCACTGATCCTTCAGTTGTACCTCCAGCATGTAACCATAACCGTGTTCGGACAGCCGGTAGGCTGCATGTGCGGTCTGCTGTTCCAGACCCGTAATAAACTGCAGCGGTGTATTTAACACCATACCGCCAAACCCCACGTCGACCAGCCAGGGCATGCCGTCAATCTCGGTGCGCAAAACCATATGGGTTTTGGGGCCTGCCGGAGCGCCGACCGGCTGCTGCCATACCACGCGTGCCATCAGTGGCTCAACGGTAAAGCCGATCTGCCGCAACACAGCCATCAGCAGGTTGTTTTGTTCAAAGCAGTAGCCGCCACGCTGGCGGTTGATCAGTTTGTTGCCAATCTGGTCCAGTGTCAGATGTATGGTTTCATCCAGCAGTACGTCAATGTTTTCAAACGGGATACGGGCAGGATGCAGATGATGCAGAGCCTGCAGGGTAGGCAGATCGGCACGGGGTGAGCCGGTAAAGCCGATGCGCTGGAAGTAGTCCTGTAATTTGATCATAAGTCAGTCCCGGTTAATCAGTACGATGCCGGCAATCAATGCCAGTACGCCAGACAGGCGCTCTATAGTAATCGGTTTGATGGGTAACTCGAACCATCCGAAGTGGCTGGAGACGATGGCGACCAGTAATTGACCGGTCAGGGCGTAACTCATCATGGGGCCGACGCCCATTTTGGGAATCAGCGCATAAAACAGCCCAACGCCCAGCGCTGCCAGAGCGCCGCCTGAAAACCAGAGATAACCCGGTACTGCGCCAGCCTGGCGCCAGGGCAGTTGGGGTGTGGTCAAGGCGGTTGCCAGTACTATCACGCTGCAACTGACGCCAAAGGCAATGGCCGTGGCCCACAGCGAGCTGTGCAGGAGTACCCCAAGTCGCGCATTCATGCTGGCCTGCGTGGCAATCGCCGCTCCGGCAAGCAGAGCCAGCAGACCCGGCAGGCTCATGCGGGTACCCTCATCACCAGTTCTTCCATGCCGAGCCGTACTTTGGGTTGGCTGGCGTAGTCGTCATGGGGGTGGCGGAAGCCAAGCGTAACGGTGGCAAGGGTGGTCAGTCCGTGCGGTTCCAGCTCCAGCAGACGGTCATACTGCTCGGGAATGATGCCGGTCATCGGGCAGGTGTCAATTTGCAGCAGGGCAGCAGAGGTAAGCAAGTTCCCCAGTGCGAGGAATGTCTGATCCCGAATCCATTGTTGGCGTTGTTCAGTGTTGGGCTGATCAACCAGCACCAGCTGATAGTGTTGCTGCATCCCCTGATGTGCCGCTTCGTCCAGTTGGCGCGCTGCATGCAGACGTGTCATATGTTCCCGGATAAATTCGCTGCCGATATCACGGCAGGCAGCAAACACCAGCAGATGGGAGCTGTGCAGTACCTTTTGCTGATCATAGGAGTGCGTTACCAGCTCAGCACGCAGGGCCTGATCCTCAACGAGTAGCAACTTATAGGGCTGCAGCCCATAGGCAGAAGGTGACAGTCGGGTGGCCTCCAGCAGCGTATGCAGGCGCGTCTCCTCCAGAGTGTGATTGGAAAATTGCTTAACGGCGTAACGCCAGTTCAGGGCTTCAAGCAGGTGCATGGGTTTATCCTTATCGGTGTTGTCGATAAGGCGATGTTAGGGGCTACCGTGCAGGCAGGCATTTACATAGGTTGATTTCAGCGATTTTTTTTAATGCGGCTTAACTGGGTGGGGGTGATGCCCAGATGTGAGGCGATCAGATACTGGGGTAGTCGTTTGTGCAGGGTAGGATTTTCAGCGACAAAACGTTCATAACGCTGGCGGGCTTCTTCCTGAACCAGAGCCACTTCACGGGGTTCTTTGGACAACAACCAGTTTTTCTCCAGATACTGCACCTGAAACAGTGCCAGATCGTGATGTTGTTCCAGCAACTTACGGTAGGGTTGAAATGCGATTTCAATCACCACCGCCGGTTCCAGCGCTTCGACGCTAAATTCCGATGCCGTTCCGGTCAGTAGGGCGACCATGGAGCCTGGAAACGTCCCTTCATCAAAAAAGATTTTGTTGTATTCGTGACCTTTACAGTCGGTGATAAAACTGCGGAACAACCCCTTGAAAACAAACGCAAAGCTGGTGGGTGTTTTGCCGGCGGGATAGAGGAATTGTCCTTTGTCGAGGGTGCGACAGTGGCAGATAGTCTGCAGCTCAGCCCAGGTATCAGGATGCAGCGGATAATAAATATCCAGCGCGGATTTCAGTGCGGCAAAAGCGTGTTGGGTCGTGTCGGCGTTCATAAGGTGTCTGATCTGGCTGAGGGGATATCATAGCTGATTTTCAGCAGCATGCTGATTGGCCATATCAGCGGTACTCATTTTTCAGGCACGCCTTTTTATGGTCAAGCTCTACAGCCCGAATTGACGGGTGGCTACCACTGCCTGCCAGCAATGGTCAGCCACCCGTAACCCTTAGGTATTATTTGGCAAAGGGTTGGAACATCTCATCTAATGGCGTTTTGGCAATGTGATTGATGTAGTTGCTCATCACTTTCTGGGCCATGCCCAGCAAAATGCCGAGGATATGTTTCTGTTCGTAACCGGCGTCATAAAAGCGTTCCAGCACGGCGTCATCCACCTGACCACGTTCACGCAGGATCGCCAGCGTGGTGTCGTGCAGTACCTGTAGCTTGGGCGTTGGCATCGGGTCACCGTTACGCAGTGCGTCGTTCAGCGCCGGGGCAACACCCATGACCGAGGCGACCAGGCTATGGGCCGGTACGCAATAGGCACAGCCGTGTGCAACGTTGATGGTTTGCCAGATAACGGTGAGTTCTTCGGCGTTGAAGTCGGTTTGCTGGAACAGGCTGTGTAGCTGTTGATAGGCGTCGAGCGCGGCCGGCTCTTCGCCAAAAATGGCATGCAGATTGGGGAGTGAGCCGTAGTTTTTGATCGAATTTTCAAAAAACGGTTTAGAACCTTCCGGCGCGCTTTCCATGGTGTGAAGCCTGAATTCTTTCATCGTTTGTACCTGCTGTCTGATTAAAGGTAGTGAGTCTGATCTGTTTTTTGAACGATCGTTCAATTTAAGGCAGTATGGCTGGACGCATGAGAATGATCAAACTAAAATTGAACAAATGTTCAAAAAAGATTGAGTCATGGTTAATCAGGCGAAGTACGACAGAGATGCTGCGGTAGAGAAGGCCACCCACCTGTTCTGGGAGAAAGGTTTTCACGCTACCTCCATGCGTAATTTGCAGGACCATATCGACATGCGTCCCGGCAGTATTTACGCCGCGTTTGGCAGCAAGGAAGGGTTGTTTAAGCTCAGCCTGCAGGCCTATACCGATGCAACGCTGGCCAGTCTGCAAACCTGTATTCAGACTACCGACTCACCGCTGAAGGCCTTAAAGCAGTTTGTGACGGCGGCGGTTGAGGGCGGCCGTGATGCACCCAGTGAACTCTGTATGCTGGTGAAATCCGTGGCTGAACTGACAGACGCCAATGCGGACCTGCTGGATGCAGCGCGATGCCACCTGAAGCGTATCGAGGCGGCTTTTCAGGTCCTGCTTCAACAGGCCCAGGCTCAGGGTGAAATCAGCGCCGATATTGACCCGCAGCGCCTGGCACGTTTTCTTCAGGTGCAGTTGATTGGTCTGCGGGCCTATGCGCGGACACAAGCCGACGCAGCCTCTATCGCCCCGCTGATTGATGATGCGTTCAGTTGCTTGCGCTGATATTACTTAGTTTCTAACGCTGATCATTCTGGCTCTCTCGGGTTATCAAGCAACGCTATACTTTGGCGAAACAGACAGTAGCAGGTTACTTTTGTGCGTGTTGCTTTCAACCATCTGTCGCTTGGGCGTTGGGTCCGGTTATCCGTAGTACTGATGTTGGTATTGTTAACCGGTTGCGCCGTTCATCCCGGCCCTAATTCGCATCTTAAGCCCACCTGTTCTGACTTGCCGTTCAATAGTACCCAGTCTGTGTTGTCACCCGGTCCCGGATTCGTTTCAGTTGAATATGAGATCGAGCAGGGTGGTTATTGCACGGTCAATCTGCCCGCAGATAATTACACGCTGGGCGTTACGGTTCAGTGGTCTAATGGCTGGCGCGAATATATTGAGCTGGTAACGCACATGGACTTCAGATCTGAAACGTTGTACCGCATTCGGGCCTTGGAAACAGGGCATGAAAAGACATTGCTGCAGGATCTGAGTTTTAATTCCATGACTGAAACTCAGGGCGCGATTATGGGCGCAACCATTCTGCCGTTTGTGATTGTCGGGGCGATTGTGGCGTCTCCCATTTTAATCTTTATGTCGGATGAGGAGGAGGGACCCTATGCCAGACCGTCTGAAACCTGCTGCTTTGTCTGGCTGGAGAAGTTGCCCTCTGGTGATGTGATCGGTGGTCTGGCACCGGAGTAAACAGGGTTTAAGCCTCCTATATCAAGTATCTTGAAGTAAACCCCCGTAGATTCACGCTGCATCCCGATTAGCATATGGCGTAGACAGTAAATTAAACCTGTTCGGCCCCTGCATACCTGCCTTCTTTCGAGCCGGTCCCAAAGGCTCGTCTAACCGGGCCTGAAGTTACCCTTGCTGAATCCTCAGCCCTGACATAAGTTGTTATATAAATGTAAGTTTTTAAAACTAAAGGCACTCGCCTGGCAGGGGTATTGCGCATGGATTTCCAGAAATATAACCAGATACTGACCGATGTAAGTGATCAGACGGTCAGCGTATTGATGGAGCCCGGTACCTATATCCAGCTGGCGCTGGTGGTGTTGCTGTTTGGCCTGACCTATTTTGTGGCCAACCGTATTCGGCGGTTTGTGCCTCTGCTGGCGTCACTCCCTCCAGAACATCAGGCGGATCAGGACCCGGTCAGACGGGTGGCGGGGAAACTGGGAAATCTCATTTTTCCGCTGCTGACGGTGCTGGTACTCAGCCTGACGGCTGAAATCAGTGACCAGATGTTCGGTCAGGCCTGGATCTCCAATACTGCGCTGATTCTTTCCATGCTGCTGGTCTACAAAACCCTGATTCAGGACTTTGTTAAAAACGAATTCGTTGCGTTTGTGTTCCGCTGGGTGGGCCTGCCATTACTGTTTCTGCACATGGTTGAACTGCTGGGCCCGATTATTGAGATTCTGGAATCCATGCGGGTGACCATCGGTAACATTGAGATCTCCGCGTATGGCTTTTTACGGGTGGCGCTGTTTGGCTCAGTGTTGTTCTGGCTGGGGCGCGTCTCTAACAGCACTGGTCAGGAGATTATCCGGCGGCAGGATAAGCTGGATTTCCGTACCAAAGAGGTGGCCGCCAAAATGCTGCAGGTTGCCATTATCTTTGTGGTGTTCCTGCTGTTGTTGCAGGTGATGGGCATCAATCTGACGGCATTGGCGGTATTTGGCGGGGCTGTAGGTGTTGGTCTTGGGTTTGGCTTGCAGGCCATCGCCTCTAATTTCATCTCTGGCATTATCATCCTGCTGGACCGTTCTATCTCGGTAAATGATTTTATCGAACTTGAAGATGGCCGAACCGGCATAGTGCGTGAACTGACATTGCGCTCTACCACACTGGAAACCTTTGATGGCAAAGACATCATTGTGCCCAACGAAAAGTTTATGACGGAAAGCTTCAGCAACTGGACCCACAAGAACAAAAAACAACGTTACCGGGTCGATTTTTCGGTGGCCTACGATACCGACATTCGCAAACTGGTAGAGATCATCAAAGCCACAGTGGCGGAGCACCCGCAGGTGATCAGTGGTGACGATGTGCCGTTTGAGGAGCGACCCGATTGCGAGATCGACAGCTTTGGTGATTCCGGCGTGAATATGTTTGTTGAATTCTGGATGCAGGGCATCGATGACGGTAAAAACCGGGTGGGTGGCGACCTGTTACTGATGATCTTCGAGGCGATGCGTGAGCATGGCTTTGAAATCCCATTCCCGCAGCGAGAAGTGCGGATCCTCAACGAAAACTACGGTAAATAAGTCTTTTCTGCACAGACTGATCTCAGGTTGGTAGCTCGCCTGAGATCATCTGTACCCTTTTGCCCCGTATTTTTTCACCGCGGGAGGCTCACGTATTCCTTGGTTTATGCATCTTGGCGGCTGAGATTAAAGCAGTCCTTTATCCGTGTTAGCTAACTTGTTGATGCTGCATGGCATTCTTTTAATGTTTTTAAATTACATAAATTAAATCAAAGATTTCCCTTTACAGATAGGTAAATTAGGGTCCACTATTATTGCAGTGCAGCAATTTATTCTGAAGACGGATTATTGCGGCAACTAGAGCACATTTGTGAAGGCCGGGTTTTCTGATTCTCTAGCAGGCAAGGTGTACGGCACTTTCATCGAAGAGGGGGGAACGTCCATGTTTAATGGTCTTGATGAACTCGAAGATTTCGCCAGTCGGTTGGCGCCACCAACTCCGGAAGAGGCGGAAGCCGCCCGCCTGCGTGCAGCGCAAACCAAACAAAGCAATGTGGTAACGCCAATCCGTGCCAATGCGCCTAAGCAAACCACATTTAAAACCGCTGCCAAACTATCAACGCCCTGGATGGCGGCAGCCAAACCGGGCAAACCGGTATCCGCTGACCAGGTGGTGGAAAAGGCACTTTCAAAAGCCGCCGGTGAAACCCAGGACACCAATTCAATTCAAGGTGTATCCGCTTTTGTGGGTCCGCTGTTGCCACCTGACTGGAAACCCGAACCAACAGAGAGCACATTCGTAGCAGAGGTCATTGAGATTGCGCAACCTGCTACTGAAATCTCGACATCTATGGCAGAGCCCGTGACAGAAGCACCGGTGATAATCGATATGACCATCCCACCGGAGCCGGAAAAATCGTATCTGAAATACGTGCTGATGGCCTCAGGCCTGCTGATCGCAATGATGTCTGCAGTGCTGTTTTTCTGAGGGCTCAGTAATCCAAGCAGCGGCTGATAGTGGTCGGTTAGCCGCCGGCAATCTATGGGTTAAAGGTAGGCTATACCCTGGCTGGATCATGTTGCTAATCTAATACGAAAAAGTTACTAGACGACTGGTCTAGTTTGTTTTAATCTGCCGGCATGACATCCGATAAAACCCAGGCAAAATTCAACGATACCCGTCAGCGTGTGCTGGATGTGGCCCGTGTCATTATTCTTGGCAAGGGTTATGCCGCCGTGGGTCTGAATGAAATTCTCACTCAGGCCGTTGTGCCCAAGGGTTCGTTTTATCACTATTTCAAATCCAAAGACGACTTTGGCCGTGAGCTGTTGGAAGATTATTTCAGCGAGTATATGGTGATGCTGGAAGGTTATCTGGGTGATAAAAGCCTCAGCTCCAGTCAACGCCTGATGCGGTTTTTTGAATACTGGCTGACCTCTCAGTGCAGCGAATGCGCGGAAGAGAAGTGCCTAGTGGTCAAACTCAGTGCTGAAGTGACCGATCTGTCGGAACAGATGCGCATTGCCCTGCAGCAGGGGGTGGCAAAAGTGCTTCAGCGGTTAACGCTGTGCATTGCTGAAGCCATAAAAGACAATGAGATCAGGGCAGCGCAAAGTGCCGAGGTGCTGGCGCGGGAGCTGTATTACATGTGGCTGGGTGCCACCATGATCAGCAAACTGAATCGAAGTTCAGATGCACTGGATGCCGCAATGGCGGCAACCCGGACGCGTTTAGGGCTTTAACGGCTGTGTCAGACACAGCTATTTTTTTAACTCAAAAATAGACGACTGGTCTAATAAATAGACCCAGCCGGGGAGAATGCAGGTGGATAGCGATAACTCACAAAAAGCACTGTTTGAATCGGTGCATTTTGGTAAAAAATCACTGAATAACCGTTTTGTTATGGCACCTATGACACGTAACCGGTCACCTGAAGGTGTGCCGGGCGATGACGTGGCACGTTATTACCGCAGCCGTGCAGAGGGTGGTGTCGGCCTGATCATTACCGAAGGCACCTATGTGAATCATCCGGTGGCCAATGGCTATCCGAATGTGCCCGCATTTCACGGTGAAGCAGCACTGGCTGGCTGGAAAAAGGTCGTGGACGAAGTCCATGCTGCCGGTGGTCTGATCATTCCTCAGATCTGGCATTGTGGTAAAGAGCGTATGCCCGGTAACTGGCCGAATCCAGAACTCCCCAATGCAGGTCCGATGGATATTGAAGTGGACGGTGTGCTGGTTACCAAAGCGATGGATCAGCAGGACATTGATGCCGCTGTGCAGGCCTTTGCCCAGGCTGCGGCAGATGCTGAGCGTCTGGGTTTTGACGGCGTTGAAATCCACGGTGCGCACGGCTATCTGATTGATCAGTTCCTCTGGGAAGGCACCAATCAGCGTACCGATGGCTACGGTGGCTCCATTGAAAACCGTACCCGCTTTGCGGTGGAACTCGTCTCAGCGATCCGCGCAGCGGTCAGTGCCGATTTCCCGGTAGTGTTCCGCTTCTCCCAGTGGAAACTGGGCGACTACGATGCGCGCCTGGCGCACAATCCTGATGAGCTGGCCCGGGTGCTGAAGCCACTGGCCGACGCCGGGGTGGATTACTTCCACGCCAGTACCCGTCGCATGTGGGAACCGGAGTTTGAAGGCTACCCCTACAATCTGGCCACCTGGACCAAACAGGTCACCGGCAAACCCGTGATTACCGTAGGCAGTGTCGGTCTGGATAAAGAGTTCCGGGTCGGACACTTTACCCGCGAAGAAAACCCGGATGCCAAAAGCAAAGTGGATCTGCGTCAGCTAGAGCAGGGTGTACAGGCCGGCCTGTATGATCTGGTCGCCGTTGGCCGCGCCATTCTGGCGGACCCGCAGTGGACCAATAAAGTCCGCGATAACCGGTTGGATGAGATCACCCACTTTGATACCCGTGCACTGGATGAACTGGTGAGCTAAGTTTTAAACACAGTAAACCGAAAGGGCGAGGGTGAAAACTCTCGCCTTTTTTTATCGGTCAGTAAAATGTATTAATCCGACTCAGGTTGGCAGGATGCTGTGGATAACAAAACAAAGAATAATGTCAGCCTATACAGTATATTTTTTAAGCCTCAGCAGTGTGCTCGGATTGCTGCAGACGCATGCTCATTTACTGCTGGAATCAGTGCCTGAAATGGTTCAGTATCAAGACATTAGAGATTTTGGGTTGTGAGATACTGCGCACCGCCCTGCACACAAACACGCATGCTTATTTTCAACGGAGGAGAATGACTGTGATATCTGATTTATCCAATCAATACAGTGATTTATATCTCAACGCAGATTGTCTCTCTGAGCAAAAACGCGCATGCGCAGTATTACAATGTTATGTTTATTAAGAGCATGAAAAACTTGAAGATAAAAGTAAGCCATACCACATTAATGGTTATCGGTATGGCTACCTGGGTTTATGTAGGTCTTGATGTGCTGGAGTACTTTGATCTAAAGGAAGCAACAACTCGGGACATGACAACAATGCAAATTGTGGTCGTATGCTCAGCGATTTTTATAAGTTTTATCGGGGCATTGATGCTGACTAATCTAGTGAGCTATATCTTTATTGCAAAAGCCTTGAATGTACCTAGGCAGGCATTAGAGGAAGTTATCAAGGAAAGAGCCGAACACGATCCAAGAGAAAAAAATCATCTAGCACAGAGATTTTATGCTTGGTGTTTAGATATCGCATATGGAAAAACATAACCAAACGTTCAACGCGACGCAAAATACGCGCGCGCTATCTCAGCGTTATATGCTTGGGTGAAAAATGATGGAACATAATGAAATACATTGGCACGACTGTGAGTTGCTGTCGATGATTGAAGTACCGTCACAAGATGAATTGATATTAAGAGTTATGTACCCAGTAGATTGGGAAAATGACAAATATGAAGAAACTGATATTGTATTCAGCGGATTTTATTCTCTAAATATCAACGAAATTCCTTTTGAAGGTAATCCAACACTCTTAGGGCTAGAGTCTGTGGAAAGAGTAGATAGTGACTTATTCAAGTCGAGTTGGTTCAAGTACAACTTAAGTACAAATGCTGGTATTCGTGTGATCGAAGCCAAAAGTGTACACCTTAGAGGACGCATATAACAAAGCGTTTAAGAGCGATTCCGCAACACGTGCCAGTTTCGCTTTGCTCACAGTATGGCACGCATTACGTCACGCCTTAACGCGGCGTTATGTGGCCGAGTTACCCACGAAGAGTAGACACCTTCTATAGTTAGGTTTACGCCTGACGGGGAGGTGTAAGATGTCCAGGAAAAAGTATCAACACTATACCGAGGAATTCCGACGCGAAGCGGTCAATC
>NZ_JARHUE010000012.1 GCF_029222905.1 Neptuniibacter sp. CAU 1671
ATTGACCGCTTCGCGTCGGAATTCCTCGGTATAGTGTTGATACTTTTTCCTGGACATCTTACACCTCCCCGTCAGGCGTAAACCTAACTATAGAAGGTGTCTACTCTTCGTGGGTAACTCGGGTTCCTAACGCCGACTCTGATTTATCACACCGATACCCGGTAACAGGGTATCGGTGATCTCATTTTGTCGCGTCACTGTGCAACGCGTGACGGTTTGCTTTCTCTGAATGGCTACTGATGCCTTTTCATGTCGCTAATTACCTGAAATAATTCAAATTACTGTTTTAATAAAGCGTTTAGACTTTGGTTGGGTTTGCCGCAGAATATCAGGCGATTGATTGCGGTCTTCCGGGCTGGAGCGTACAGTTCTAAGCCTGATTCCTAAAACAAAACGTTCTAACATTTCAGCGATGCCATGAGTCTCAGTGAGTCAGCCCCCCTGTTTTGGCTACACTTACATTCTCTCTTCTATCGGTATTTTAGAGGCTGTGCGTTTGAGTAAGTCAACCAATCCGATGCGATCATTTCTCTGGGCGTGTTTCATTTTTTTATCTGGTCTGGTTGTGGCGTATGTCAGTGCCCAAAAGGTCAGTGAATATCATACACAGCAGGCACAGGAACGGTTTGCCACTCAACTCGATACGCTGGTCGAAAATGTCGAAATGCGCGTACGGCAGTATGAACACGGTCTGCGTGGTATGCGGGGGGTGGTCAACGCCCTCTGGCCTGACCGTCTGACCTATAAAGAGATCCTGCGTTATGCAAACAGCCGGGAGGTTGAGCGGGAGTTTCCGGGTTCCCGGGGATTTGGCTTTATCCAGCGGGTGCCCCGTGATCAGGAAGCTGATTTTCTACTCAAGAATCGTGCTGACGAAAGGCCTGATTTCAAAATCACTGAACTGAATGGCCATGACCATGAGCGGTTTGTGATTCGCTACATCGAGCCGGTGGAAAACAACCTGCAAGCGGTGGGTCTGGACATCGCATCGGAAAACAACCGCCGCAGTGCAGCTATACAGGCGATGCGATCAGGTGAAGCGGTGCTGACTCGTCCTATTACTCTGGTGCAGGCATCCGGCAAGATTCGACATGGTTTCCTGCTACTGCTGCCAGCTTATACCGCCGGTATGCCACTTGAAACAGCCGATCAGCGTGAGGCCGCAGCCTTTGGTTTTGCCTACACGCCGCTGGTAATGGATGAAATATTACAGGATCTTTATCACGCTGAGGCTGGGCTGACCCTGTCCGTGCTCGATCTGGATGATAACGGTGGTAATTCCAGCCTGTTTTTTGCAGCGGGCACCTCTGATGTTACGAGCCTGACCTCAGAGCTGAAAGAAAAGCGTCCACTGCGCCTGTTTGGTCGTAACTGGTTGATTGAGGCACAGGCGCAACCCGCATTTTATGCGCAACTGAACCACACCCCCAGCGGACAGATTTTTGCTCAGATTGCGTTGGGTTTTCTGCTGTTGGCTGTTGTTGTCTACACCCTGCTGGAGCTGAGGGTTCGCAAGCAAAAATTTCTTGATCAACAGGCCCGCATGGCGGCCATTGTTGAGAGCTCCAATGATGCAATCATCAGTCTGGATCAGCAGCACAATATCCGCTTCTTTAACAGTGCGGCCGAGGTGATCTTTGGATTTGCAGAAGGGGAGGTACAGGGTAAGCCTATAGGACTTATCTTTCCTGAACTTGAACTGCAACATTTTCTTAACCCAGTGGGGTTGGATCAACCTACAGGTTCACGACCGGTTGTACCGATCCGTGCTCGCCAGACCAAGGGGATTCATAAACGGGGTGGGGATGTCCCAACCGAGGTGAATCTGTCTGTGTGTGAAGTGGATGGTGAGGAATCGCTGACGCTGATTGCCCGGGATATCAGTGAACGTAAAATGCTCGAAAATCAGCTGCGTCAGCAGAACGATGAGCTTGAACGTCGTGTCACGGCGCGGACCATTGATCTTGAGCGCGCCCGGGCCGAGGCAGAAAAACTGTCGCAGATTAAAAGCGAGTTTCTGGCGAATATGAGCCATGAAATTCGTACGCCGCTACATGCGATTCTTGGCATGATTTCACTGCTCAGGGAAAGTGCACTTGATCAGGAACAGTCACTGCAGGCAGAAACGATTCAGAACAGTGCCCAGAGTCTTCTGGGTCTGATCAACGACATTCTCGATATCTCCAAAATCGAGGCAGGTAAAATCGTTCTGGAGAGCGTTGATTTTAACCTGCAGACCCTGCTCGAGAGCCTGAATAATGCCTACAGACCGCTGGCTGAACGCAAAGGCCTGAGTTTCAGCAGTGAGTCAGATGTGCAGGCCCCGCTTTGGCTGCATGGCGATATGGCCCGCATCCGTCAGATTCTGACCAACCTGATCGGTAATGCGATCAAGTTCACCTCCAAAGGCAAAGTCTCGGTCATTTGTAAGATCCTTGATGCCAACTCCGCTATGGTTGACCTACTTTTCAGCATTAAAGACACCGGTATTGGTATTAGTCAGGCGCAGCAAAAAAATCTGTTCCAGCGATTTAAACAACTGGACGGCTCCCTGACCCGACGTTACGGCGGTACCGGACTGGGTCTGGCGATCAGCCGTCAGCTGGCGGAACTGCTGGACGGCGATGTTTCTGTTAGTAGCGAACCCAATATGGGATCCGAGTTCACCTTCCGGGTGTCTCTGCCACGGGGCAAGACGGCGAAGTCAGACTTTGAACTGTTAACCGAGCAGCAGTTCGAGGGCAGGGTGCTGGTGGTGGATGATGTGGTAGCCAACCAACTGCTGGCCAGCATGACTTTGCGTCGTTTTGGACTGGCGGTGGACGTCGCTGATGATGGTCTGGCGGCGCTCAGGCAGTTGAGCATGTTCCGGTATGACCTGGTGTTTATGGATATGCAGATGCCTGAAATGGACGGACTGGAAGCAACACGCAAGTTGCGCAGCGGCACGGTTCAGGGCGTCGACAGTCGTGTGCCGGTGGTGGCCATGACCGCCAATGCAATGGAAGGCGATAAACAGCGCTGTCTTGAGGCGGGCATGGACGATTACATAGCCAAACCGATTGATCCGGCAGCTTTGCAACAGGTGCTGAGTCACTGGCTAAAACCGTCGCAGATCCCGCTATCTGAAGCCATTATTTCAACATCCGAAGCGTTGAATGGCAGCGCCGCGATCGTAAGCGATGTAATTGACCCGCAGGAGTGGAATCTGGCGGGCATGATGGAGCGGGTAATGAACGACCGCAATCTGGCCGCTAAACTGCTGCGGGCATGGCTCTCTGAATGGCCCGGGATGCACGAAAAACTCGTCAAGGCAGTCCGTGCCCGTGATGCTGAAATGATTGGAAAACAGGCCCATGCCATCAAAGGCGCAGCCGCCAATCTGGAGGCTCTCGCAGTTAAAGATCTGGCCTTCAGTCTGGAACAGGCCGGTAGAGATAATGACCTGACCCAGGTGGATGAATTGCTCACACAGCTTGAAGCCTCTCAGCATCGTTTCACACAAGCAGTCCGGCAGGAATTTGCTGATTTATAATCCTCTAGCATCCGGCACATCCGCTGACACCTGAACCTGTTTATGGGTAGAGTGGATGTCGGCGGATGCCGTCCCTTAAAGCGTCTGTTTGTCTTTTTTACGGAGCTGTACAGCGAATACAGCGTAGATTCGATGAAGACTCAATGATCCTTCAGTGAGAGATTCAGCGTGATTTCAGCGAGTTTTTTAGCGGCCAGGTCAAGTCTGACGTGAATCTTCCGGTCGCAGCGTCGTCGGCCATGGGGTTGTCGACGATCGTGAGCGGTCATGTGGTCAACATCTTTGTGCAGGTTCTTAATCAAGCGGCGGTCCTGCATCCGTTTTCTGCGTTCAGTGCCCTGATATTGCTGTCGGGTATGCTGCAGAAACCATTCTTGCGCGATGGGTATGGAAGGGCAATGCGGGCTGACTCTTTCCAGGCGCGAATCTGATTTTTGCGCCCAGTAATAGACAATTCTTTCACCATCAAAATCCCTGACTAAAAACATGATCCTTGATACCCGCGTGGTATATTTCGATCCGCGCTTATGCGGTTTGCAACGCCGTTGTTGCAACTGAATCTATTCTATCGAATTGTCTGATACAGACCAAATCGAGCCGACCTGATCCCCCTCCAAGCTTGGTTTGCCTACTGTCAGCAGAAGCCTTGGGAGTTGAAGCAAAACTGGTCGGCCGTTTACACTGGGAACTTTTACGGCATTTGGCCAGAAAGGGTTCAGTATGCATCAACGGCAGGCGTATCGTGGCGGTGTTTTGCATTTCACCGGGCATCCGGAACAGGGCTCAGAAGCACCTTATGAATACTGGCCAGATGGTGCGTTGCTCATTTGTGATGGGAAAGTGGAGTGGGTTGGCCCCTGGCATGCCGCTGCGGAGCAGATACCGGATGCTACGCCAATTAAAGAATATCCCCATCATCTGCTGATCCCCGGATTTGTCGATACCCATATCCATTATCCACAAACCCAGATGATCGCCGCCTATGGCGAGCAGCTGCTGGACTGGCTGCAGCGTTATACCTTTCCGGTCGAGATGCAGTTTGCTGATCCTGATCACTGTGCCAGTGTTGCCCGCTGGTTTCTGGATGAACTGTTACGCAATGGCACCACCACGGCGCTGGTGTTCTGCACGGTACATCCCGGTTCGGTGGATGCACTGTTCCAGGAGGCCTGGGAGCGGCGCATGCGCCTGATTGCCGGCAAGGTGATGATGGACCGAAATGCGCCTGAACCACTGCTGGATACGCCTGAAACCGGCTACGCAGAGTCTCAGGCGCTGATCGAACGCTGGCATGGTGTAGACCGTCTCGCTTATGCGGTCACACCGCGTTTTGCTCCTACCAGTTCGCTTGAACAGCTCGCTATGGCGGGTAAATTGTTAAAACAGTATCCGGGACTCTACCTGCATACCCATTTGTCAGAGAATAAGGATGAGCTGGCCTGGGTGCATGAGCTTTATCCAGATGCCGAAAACTACCTGGCCGTCTACGATCAGGCGGGGCTGCTCGGCTCCCGGAGCGTCTTTGCCCATGGCATTCATCTGTGTGACGAAGAGTGGCAGTGTCTGGCAGCGACCGATTCGGTGCTGGCACATTGCCCCAGTTCCAATCTGTTTTTGGGGTCCGGGTTGTTTAACTTAGAACAGGCCAGAAGCGCGGGTGTACGTGTCGGGATGGGGACCGACGTGGGGGCGGGCACCAGCTTTTCCATGCTGCGGACATTGGGCGATGCTTACAAGGTGCAGCAGTTACAGGGTGAAAGCCTGAATCCGTTCCGTGCCCTCTATATGGCAACCTTGGGTGGCGCCAAAGCCCTGTCTCTGGATCATCTGATCGGTACTTTTAAACCCGGTTATGAAGCCGACTTCACTGTGCTGGATTTAGAATCTACACCACTGATGCAGCAACGTCTGACTTATTGCAACGATCTGGCAGAGCGGTTGTTTGTTTTACAAACGCTGGGTGATGACCGCTGTATTGAAGCGACCTATGTGCTTGGACAGTGCCTTTTTCAAAAATAATAAATTAAAGTAGAGTCCTTAAAACTTTTAAACATTAAGCTTTTTGGAAGGTGAGACTGCTGGATCTGACAGTCTGAGTGGTTCCATTCTGATTCAATTGCTGGTAACTATATACAATACACATACAGTTTATGGGCGTATATTCGCCGGTCAGTACGTTCCGGGTGGGCTTTACGCCGATACCATTACTGTCACTGTGAATTACTAAGATTCCTGAGGTGAAATGAAAAAGCTGCTTCTGATCGGTGTGCCAGCCGTTCTGGTGTTGGCCCTGTCTGTTGTTGCTGTTCTTTTGATTCGCGGGCTGCAGTCGGACCTGGCGGGTTACAAAGAGATCGGTTCGCTAGAGCAGATGAAAGCGTTTAATCTTGAAAATCAGGATCTGAAGCTGGCGAATGATATTCTGCAGGATAAGCTGGATATGCAGCGCACTGCATTTCTGGCGTACCGGCAATCGGCGGTTGCTTTACTCGAGACTCAGGCGATGCGGCGCATGAAAACAGCGCCCGCCGGTTTATTGCCCTCCACAGGCCCCATGGTTCTGGCAGCTGAGGCGACGCTGATACAGCAGGAAAACTGCCAGCAGATCACAGCATTGCTCGATCTTGAAATGAAGCTCTATGGAGAATTTGATCCGGAAGCACTGATGCAGAAACAAGCGGTGTGCAACAGTTTTATCGAGGGTGAACTGTTGCCGCTGGTCAGGGTCCGGATGCTCAGTCTGAAGGCATCGCTGGGCGGGGATCAGGGGCACCTGGCAAATGAAGTTGAAGCCGCGTTTTCAGATAATCAGAACTTGCTCCAGCAATGGAATATTCCGATCAGTGAAGCGCTGGATCGGCAGCTAAAAATACGTCACTGAGGAGATTTGGCTCCTCAATGGAGGCAGAATCTTGCGGGGAAAATGGAAACTCTGTGGCACTGAGTCCAGCAAGCTTGTGATTGCTATCTGTCTCTTTGTTTTAATGGACTGCACGATCCTCGGCATCAATGTTTATATCACGCAAATGGTGGAGCGTGATGCTCTTGCCATCAACATCGCAGGTCGGCAGCGTATGCTGTCCCAACGTCTGTTCAAATCCCTGTTGCTGATTCATCAGACAGAACAGTCCCAGGTCTATCGGGATGAGCTGAATTACACCTATAACCGCTTTGTCACCACACTGGAAGGTTTCAGTGAGGGGGGCATCGTATTTGATGGTGCAGATAATCCGGTCTGGATTGAGCCGGTGCATGATCAGCAGGTGCGCGAAATCCTGAATACTACCTGGGAGATTCTGGCGCCGATTCAGCCGTTGATTGAATCTGAACTGGCGGGCAACGGTACCTCGCGGAGTCTGTTGCAAACAGTACAGGTGGTGCAGGCAGATAATCTGAAATTGCTGGATTTGATGAACAGTTTGACGCTGCGCATGGAGCAGCTGTCCCGCAAGAAAACCCAACTGATTCGCCAGGTACAGAGTATCGCCATGCTGGTGACGCTGGTGAATTTTTTTCTGATTGTGCGTTATTTGTTCCTCAGGGCTCGCAAGGCGCAGACCGAGTCACGTACGCTGCTGGATCTGATTGATAATACCTCGGCCAGTCTGTTACTGACCGATCAGCAGGGTAAAGTGGTGATGACGAACCGGGCCAGTCAGGAGTTGTTTGGCCTTAGTCCGGAACAGCTGGCTGAGATGCGCTGGTCAGAACTGGTTACCAAAACAGACGGGCGGGATGCGATCATAGACCGTGATGGGCAGGTCATTCCGGTTGAGCTTAAGCAGCGTGATGTTTGTCTGGATGGGGTCAACTACCGTTTCAATACGCTGCTGGATATGAGTCATGTTAAAGAGGAACATGCCAGACTCGCCTACATGGCGAACCATGATCCTTTGACGGGGCTGGTGAATCGCAGGGTGATGTTTGACCGCCTGGAGCTGGAGCTGCGTCATGCCCGCCGTTTGGGTTCCAAGCTGGGTGTATTTTTTATCGACCTGAACAAGTTTAAAGCGGTCAATGACAATCTGGGGCATAAACTTGGGGATGAGTTGCTGGTTGAGATTGCAAACCGCTTGCAACAGACCGTGCGGGAAACGGATACTGTCGCCCGATATGGTGGCGATGAATTTATTCTTCTGATGACCGGTGTGTCGGATGAAGATCAGGTGAATGCGATGAAGCGGAAGCTTTTCGCGGTGTTTGAGCAGCCATTCTCGTTGCAGGGGCAACTGATCAGTCAGACAGCGAGTGTTGGTTATGCCTGTTATCCCCTCGATGCAGATAATTCTGCCGATCTGATCCATGTTGCTGATCAGACCATGTTTGCACACAAACATTCGGCCATTGCGTGAGCCTGGCCCCTTACAGGCTTCTAGAACGCAGAGTTGGCGTTTTTTTTGCTGTCCTACCGAAAACCGTTTGAGTATTGGACGATGAATCGCACAGTTTTACCATTTTTTCAGCCCATCATTGAAACCGCCACCGGCAGGGTGGTTGGCTATGAAGCTCAGCCTTTTGAACGCACTTCAACTGGCAGCACCCAACCCGCAGAATCACTGCTGCATGATCAGGATCTGCCACCAGAAGAGCGCCTGAATCTTGATCGCGAGGTGCGTCTGCAGGCATTGCAAGCCCTGGCATCCATGCCTGAAAACACCTTTATTGCGATTAATATCTCGCCGCAATGGCTGCAGTTAATGGAATCACCGGAGCACGTGGTGACGCTGGACTTGCTGAAGCAGGTGCAGGGCGACCCATCCCGGGTCATCATCGAAATTACGTCTCTGGAAGGTGATATTGATCAGTTGCAGGCGCTGGTGGAGCGTTACCGGGCTGAAGGTTTCCGCATTGCGATTGATGATTTTGGCAACGGTTTCTCGCAGCTTGACCGTGTAGCCCGCTTGCACCCGGACATCATCAAACTGGATACTGCGCTGCTCAAAAATGGTGCATTTGGCGAGAATGGCTATCCAATCGTGCAAAGTCTGGGCGAGATGGCTTCCCGACTCGGCTCAAAAGTTTTGTTTCAGGGTATCAGTGAAGCCGATGAATATTTCCTTGCCCTGAGCTGTGGGGCTGTCTACACCCAGGGTGATCTGTTTGCTGCGGCGAGTGAAACCCCGGTTCCGGTCGACAGTGTCAGTGGTGCCGTTCAGGAACTGCTTGGGCATTACCGGGATATGGCGATTGAAGCCACCTCTCGCAACCACTGGCGCGCTGAACGGGTGAAATCGGAGCTGCTGGCACTGCGTGAACTGCTGCGCACTTCACAGCAGGAGGCTGAGCTGGTGAATTTTGTGCCTACGGATCTGCTTCTGCGCTTTTACATCTGTGATCGCAGTGGTAATCAGATCTCGCCAAACTATGAAAACAGTGAGCGCGGCTGGTTGATAGATGAGAGCCCGAAAGGTTACAACTGGAGCTGGCGCCCCTATTTCTTTGAACTACTGGGCGCAACGGATATCGAAAACCGTCTGGTGTTCTCCGAGCCTTATCAGGATATTCATACAGGACAACGGGCACAGACAGCGGTGCTTTTCATCGACCAGTCCCGTATATTGCTCGCTGACCTGCTGAATGACAGTGGCAGTAAAAATCTGTTTTCCGGCTTCAGTGGTATGCCTGCCAGCTGGATACCTGGACTGGATTGATCAACTAAAACGGGTGCTGATGGCACCGGTTTATTTTTCTGCCGATCCCATATCCAGTTTCTGCAGCATCAGGGTATAGGCTTTGCCTTTATCCTCTACGTGGTGCAGTTTGATGATCTGGTAATTGAGGGCGGGTGCAAACCAGATCAGGGTTTGACGCTCGCTGTCTTCATCATGCAGTCGGGTGACCTGAATGGCCTGATATTCGCCAATCGGGGCTGAAACAGTTTCCTCACCGGTGACGGCAAACCGATACTGTTTCAGGTGACCGCCATCGGCGACGTCAAACGCAAACTCCTTTTCACCTTCCGCAAGCAGTTGCTGCAATAACAGTTGGTAGCTGAGTTTATCCTGAACCTGCTCATTGACAGGCATTTTCCAGGGTTTGTCTTTGACTGTGTTGGTGGCTTCCATCTTGTCCCAGTCAAAGCTAATGGTCACAACCCGTTTTTTGCCCAGCACGCTGCGGTTGTAATGGTAATTCAGCGGGCGGATCTGCTGGTTATGCCAGGTAACCTGTGTGGTTTCTTCGATACCGGCCAGCAGCGACACTGCGCTGGATTTAAACAGCCAGGAGTGGTCATCCTGTTGTTTCAGGCTGCGGCTGGTGGTGCCGCTCATGGCCAGGCCGCCGTTCCAGTCAATACTGTATTCCGCATTGAATGGTTGTAACACGGTAGTGGGTGCTGCCCAGAGTGCCGGTGAGGCAATGGTTATCAGTAACCAGAGTGACAGCTTCAAAAACGGGCGTAGTGCATCCATGATAATTATCCGTTGGACAGTTGATATCCCTCTGCAGGCAGTCGCTGTTGATCCAGTTCAATGCCTTGCGGTGTCCACTTTAACCGGTCGGCACAAAACCATTCAACCGCCAGCGGGTAGATCTGATGTTCAATCAGATGCACCTTATGCTGCAGGCTCTCTACTGTATCATCCGGATCGATGCTGACCCTGCCCTGAACCGCCAGCGGACCACCGTCCAGCTCTTCGGTAACAAAGTGCACTGTACAGCCGTGTTCTTTGTCGCCAGCATCCATGGCGCGCTGATGGGTATGCAGGCCTTTGTATTTTGGCAGCAGAGAAGGGTGGATATTAAACAGCCGCCCCTCGTAGTGCCGAACAAACTCGGGGGTGAGAATGCGCATGAAGCCCGCAAGAACCACCAGATGCGGCTGATGCCGGTCAATCTCGGCCATCATGGCCTGATCAAAACTGAGGCGATCAGGGTAAGCGGTGTGGTCCAGTGTGGCCGTATGAATGCCTGCATTCTGCGCACGCTGCAGGCCGAAGGCATCAGCTTTATTGCTCAGGACTGCAGTGATGCGGCCATTGATCTGGCCGCTGGACACTGCATCCATAATTGCTTGCAGGTTACTGCCACTGCCGGAGATCAGGACAACAATGGATTTCTGCTGGCCGGTCTCAGGCATTCAGGCCCGCCAGTTCAACCTGCTCTTCGCTGGCGTCAGCCGCAGCGATAGAACCAATCACCCATGCCTGTTCACCGGCAGCGCTCAGCAGTGCCAGTGCAGCTTCTTTTTCAGATTCCGGTACACAGACAATCATGCCCACACCACAGTTGAAGGTACGGTACATCTCACGACTGGCAACATTGCCCTCTGCCTGCAACCAGCGGAATACCGCAGGCAGCTGCCAGGACTGGGTATCAATCACGGCTTTGGTGTTTTCAGGCAGCACACGTGGAATGTTTTCCAGCAGACCGCCGCCGGTGATATGGGACAGGGCGTTGACCTGAGATTCCCGGATCAGCTTCAGCAGCGATTTTACATAAATGCGGGTTGGCGCCATCAGGGCGTCTGCCAGAGGCTGACCGTCCAGATCGGTATTCAGATCGGCACCGCTCACTTCAATGATTTTGCGAATCAGGGAGTAGCCGTTGGAGTGTGGGCCGGAGGAGGCCAGACCAATCAGAGCGTCGCCAACTTTGACCTGGCTGCCATCAATGATGTCGTCTTCTTCAACCACACCGGTACAAAAACCAGCCAGGTCGTAATCTTCACCTTCATACATGCCCGGCATTTCTGCGGTTTCACCGCCTACCAGTGCTGCACCGGCAAGTTCACAACCCATACCAATGCCACTGACCACATCCGCTGCGGTATCAACATTCAGTTTGCCGGTGGCGTAGTAATCAAGGAAAAACAGAGGCTCTGCACCGGCAACCACCAGGTCGTTAACGCACATCGCCACCAGGTCAATGCCGATGGTGTCGTGTTTGCCCAGGTCCATTGCCAGACGCAGTTTGGTACCGACACCATCGGTGCCGGATACCAGCACGGGTTTACGGTAGCCTTCCGGGATGCGGCACAGTGCGCCAAACCCGCCAAGACCGCCCATCACTTCAGGCCGCGCGGTACGTTTGGCAACACCTTTGATGCGTTCAACCAGTGCATTGCCAGCGTCAATATCAACACCGGCATCCTTGTAACTCAGAGAGTTCTTGTCAGAACCATTAGACATGGATAAGTAACCTTTAACCTGCGGGGCGGAAGCGAGGGACCCGTTGAGCCCTTGCCTGAAAAATAATGCGCGTATTCTAACGGTTATGATCCGTGAATTCACGTTCAAATCGGTGTTAGAAAGCAGAGTTGGTCTGAAACAGACGCTGCGCACTTTGTTGGATATGATAGAGTAGCGATTGCAAAGCGGATGAGGCCGCTGATCTGTGGTACCTCAGGGCGTTAAACAAGGAACTGGCATGAAAAAACAAAGTGTTTTGTTTGCACTTTTGGCACTTTTTTTAAGCAGTCTGGCGCAGGCTGGTAAAGTCACTGAACTGTATCAGGTCCGGCTGATGGTACCAGAGCAAAACAGCCTGCCAGATAACCGTCAGGTGCGTCAGGGTTTCAGTCAGGTGCTGGTCCGGGTTGCAGGGCAGCGCACTGTGCTGGGTAAACCACTGGTACAGCAACAGCTCGAAAATGCCGGCAGTTATCTGGAACGTTATGCTTACCAAACGACCCAACAGGTCACTCAAACCCCTGAAGGTACCCAGCGCCTGCAGCAACTCACCCTGGATTTCTCCCCAACGGCGGTAAATGACCTGCTGAATCGTTCAGGTGTCACTCTGGTCGGTGATCAGCGACCCACTGTTCTGCTCTGGCTGGCATCAGATCAGTTTGGTAATCCGGATTTTATGGGTACCGACAGCCGTTTTTTTGCCACGCTGAAACAGGTTGCGACTGAACGGGGTATCCCGTTACAGATGCCTTTGCTGGATCTTGAAGATCAGAGTGCGCTGCCCATCAGTGATCTCTGGGGGCTGTTTGCGAACCCGATCGAAGATGCCTCCCTGCGTTATCGCCCGGATGTTGTGCTGGCAGCGCGTCTGCAACACCGTACCGATGGTTCAGTCGAATTAAGCTGGATGCTGATTGACCGTGGCAACCCTCAGCATCAACAGGCCCGTGGCAGTGCAGAGCAGGCGTTGAGCCAGATGATGGAGCAGACGGCAGATCAGTTGTTTGCCCCGGTGGTGCAGACTGAACTACCGCAGTTTCAGGCCGGACTGGCGATGCAGGTGAGCAATGTGAACAGTTTTGATGCCTACCTGAGATTAGTGGACCTGATGCGCAGCCTGCCTGTAGTCAAGGCGGTGAATCCGGAATCTGTGGCGTCTGGAAGTGTCACCCTGCGTCTGCTGCTGGATGGCAGCGAGCAACAATTACAGCAGGCGGTATCGCTGGATAACCGACTCATTTTACAGGACATTATCCGTTCAGCGGATGGTACAGAAACCTATAGTTATCGTTGGCAGGAGTAGCGGATGCTGCAATATCAGCACGGATTTATGCTGGCTGTTGGCCTTGTTATTGGCGGATTGGTATACCTGTTATCGCCCATCCTGACGCCCTTTCTGGTGGGGGCGCTGTTAGCCTATCTTGCCGATCCCATTGCGGACCGACTGGAGGCTGCGGGTTGCAGCCGGACCTCTGCCGTCATCATTGTGTTTGTCGCACTGACACTGGCGCTGATTACGCTGTTACTGGTGCTGTTGCCGCAGCTGAGTTATCAGATCAAAGTCCTGGTTGAGCGGGCGCCGCAACTTTTACAGCTATTTGAGCAGCAACTGCTGCCCTGGCTGGTCAACACCTTTGGTGTTGATCCTGCAACCTTTCAGATTGCGTCATTACGTCGTCTGCTGGTGGCGGAGTGGCAGACCACTGGTGATCTGCTGGCTCAGTTATTGGGGCAGATCTCCCGATCCGGTATGGCGGTTGCCACCTGGATCGCCAATCTGGTGCTGATTCCGGTGGTGACCTTCTACCTGCTGCGCGACTGGGATGTGATGGTTGAAAAAATCGGCCACCTGCTACCGCGGAGTATTGAGCCGCGTGTGGCCCTGTGGGCGCGGGAATCAGATGAGGTACTGGGCGCCTTTATGAAGGGCCAGTTACTGGTCATGCTGGCGCTGGGTACGGTCTATTCAGTTGGTCTTTGGCTGGTAGGGCTTGATTTGGCGCTGTTGGTCGGTATGATCGCCGGCCTGGCCAGTATCGTGCCCTACATGGGTTTCATTATCGGGATTCTGGTAGCCGGTGCGGTGGCGCTGATGCAGTTTCAGGATCCGATGATTCTGGTCTGGGTTGGCATGGTGTTTGTGGTCGGTCAGATGCTGGAAGGCATGTTGCTGACGCCTCTGCTGGTGGGGGATCGGATTGGCCTGCACCCGGTGGCCGTTATTTTTGCCATTATGGCGGGTGGCCAGTTGTTCGGCTTTGTCGGCGTGCTGCTGGCCCTGCCGATTGCGGCAGTGATTATGGTGTTACTGCGGCATCTGCATGACGATTACAAAAACAGTGCGCTTTACCATACAGCTCACTCCAGACCGGTGCCGGAACCGGTTGATGATGCAGTGCCAGAACACGATTTGATTGAGACAGACGAGCAGGTAACCCCCTCGCGTGAACACGACTGACAAGCCCTTGCAGCTCCCTCTGCACATCAGCCTGCGCGATGATGCACGTTTTGCCAATTTCTGCGCGCATGGCAATGAGCTGGCGTTGCATAGTTTGCAACAATCCATAAACCGTCAGGGCGAATCCTTTATCTACCTGTGGGGCGCCGCCGGCAGTGGTTGCACCCATCTGCTGCAGGCAAGCTGCCATCAGGCTGAACCAGCGGGTCTCAGTGCCGCCTACCTGCCACTGGAGGAGCTGCGTCTGCTGGGCCCCGATATCCTTGAAGGCATGGAGTTTCTGGATCTGGTCTGTATTGATCATCTGCAGCAGGTAGCTGGAGATCCGGCCTGGGAAGAGTCGCTGTTCCACTTCTTCAACCGTATTCGTGAGCAGGGTAATACGTTACTGGTGGCGGCAGATGCTGCGCCCCGACAGCTATCAATCGGCCTGCCGGATCTGGCATCGCGGTTAGGTTGGGGTGTGGTGTTTCAGATTCAGCCACTGGGGGATGACGACAAACGCAGGGTATTACAGCAGCGGGCCGCGGCACGGGGCATGGCATTGTCGGAAGAGGTGGCGCGTTACCTGCTGAATCATGCCAGTCGCGATATGAATGATCTTTCGCTGCTCCTGGATCAGCTGGACCAGGCATCACTCAGTGCCAAACGTAAACTGACCATCCCTTTTATCAAGGAAGTCACAGGGCTTTAAGCCTCACGGTTCAGTCCTCTGTTTTTACCTCCTGTGTTTAACTTCGTCACAGCTTGCTCATTGTGTTGAATTTCACTGATAGCTGACGCATTATCGCGCTTTTTACGGACCGGCCTGTGTATCGAGTCATCACTGAAACAGCGGATTATCTGCTGGTGGATAAGGCACCGGGCATCGCCTTGCATAAAGATCAGACTGAGGCTGGGCTGGCGATGCAGATCAAGGCTGACCTCGGCCTTGAAGCGTTAATGCCGGTGCATCGACTGGATAAGGTAACCTCGGGTCTGCTGCTGTTTGCTAAAAATACTGAGGCGGCGGCGATGCTGTCAGGACAGTTTGCCCGCCGTGAAGTGGAAAAATTTTATCTGGCGATCTCGGATCAGAAACCTAAACGCAAACAGGGTCTGATTATCGGTGATATGGCGAAGGCTCGACGCGGCAGCTGGAAGCTGCTGCGCAGCAAAGATAATCCGGCGATTACCCAGTTTTTCAGTGTTTCTATGGGGTCTGGTTTACGCCTGTTTTTGCTTAAGCCCCATACGGGCAAGACCCATCAATTGAGAGTTGCCCTGAAAAGTGAAGGATCACCGATCCTGGGTGACCCGTTATACCATGCCGATGTGGCAGCCGACCGGACCTATCTGCATGCATACAGTCTGAGTTTTGACTGGCAGGGGGAGCGGGTGAGTGTCTGTAGCCTGCCAGAGATTGGACAATACTTTGATCAGGCCTGCCGGGATCTGGTCTTACAACATTATGCACAACCCGGGCAGTTAGACTGGCCGCAGCTGACACGAGGAAACCGTGATGTCAGAGAGTGAAGATAACCGGATTGAACGGGACTTTTTTGCCCGCGATCCGGAAGAACAGCAGGCCTTTCTGACCCAGACCTGGTGCGACCACTGTCAGGCTGCTGATCTGGGTATGACAGACCCAATAGAATATGAGCTGAAAAAGACCGTGTTTATTGAGGGACGCTGCTGCGGTTGTGGTGAGCCGGTGGTAACTGAACTGACAGATGAGAACTTTTAGGAGACCCGCTTGAGCAGTGAATACGACAACCGCTTCGGTGGTATCCGCCGCCTGTACGGCAACAGTGTCACCGATTTTTTCAGGGCGGCCCATGTTTGTGTAATCGGCATCGGCGGCGTTGGCTCCTGGGCTGCGGAAGCACTGGCCCGTAGCGGGATTGGTCAGATTACCCTGATTGATCTGGATGATATCTGTATCACTAACACCAATCGTCAGATCCACGCGTTGCAGGGCACGGTGGGGCAACCGAAAACCGAGGTGATGGCGCAGCGGATTCGTTTGATCAACCCCGAATGCCAGGTGCATGAAATTGAAGATTTTATCACCCGTGACAATATTGCGGAGCTGATTACCCCTCAGTTTGACTACGTTATCGATGCCATTGATGCGGTGAAAGAGAAAGCGGCATTGATCGCACACTGCCGTTATCGGAAAATTCCGCTGATCACCGTAGGTGGCGCGGGTGGCCAGATCGATCCCACCAAGATCGAAGTGACCGATCTGAGTAAAACGCTGCATGACCCGTTGGCTGCCAGAGTGCGCTCGTTACTTCGACGGGAGTATGGCTTCAGCAAAACCGGTCGTAAATTTGGCGTTGAATGCGTTTTTTCGCAGGAGCAGTTGGTGTATCCGCAACCGGATGGCACTGTCTGTCAGCAGAAAAACCTGGAAGCAGGGCAGGTTAGACTGGATTGTGCCGGTGGCTTTGGCGCGTCTACCTGTGTCACGGCCAGTTTTGGTTTTGCCGCTGTGGCCAGGGTATTGTTGAAAATGCAGCAAAAATATCAGCGTCAACAACAGGCGCAGCAGCAACAATAAGAGATGAAAGGGTGATTAATCCGCTACCCAAAATACCCGCGGTCATACTCGCAGGCGGGCAGTCCCGGCGTATGGGAGGACAGGATAAGTCCTGGATGACCCTGCACGGAACCCCATTGATTCAGCATGTCCTGCAGCGCATAGAGCCGCAGGTCAGTCACTGCATCCTGAATGTAAACCGCAACCCCGAACAGTATGAACCCTTAGGCTGGCCGGTGTTGAACGATTCAGTCTCCGGGTTTTCCGGCCCGCTGCAGGGGTTTATCACCGGCTTGAGCCAGACCGATGAACAATGGGTGCTGTTTGTGCCCTGCGATATGCCCTTATTGCCGGATGATCTGGTGTCCCGGCTCTGGCAAGCGGCAGAGTTGAGCCAGCGCCCGCTGGCAGTGGTGCATGATGGTCATCGGTTGCAGCCCGTGGTGTTGTTGTTGCATCGTAGTCTGCTATCCAGTCTGGAAACTGCGATCAGCAAAGGACGGCTCAAGGTGGGAAGCTGGGTGATGCAGCAGGAGCCGGCCGTGGTGGATTATTCCGATCAGCCGGACGCCTTCATTAACCTGAACCGACCGGAAGAACTGGCTGCACTGGAACAGGGGCCTTATTCAGACGACGACTGAGTCGGCAGGCCCACCGACAGGATTACCGCCAGCAGCAGTGCTACACCCGAAAACCAAAGACACCCCGGCATGCCATAGAGCTGATAACCCAGCCCCGAGATCAGAGTGCCGAGCAGTCGCCCGGCGGCATTGGCCATATAGTAGAAACCCACATCCATCGACACGCCTTCCTGCCGCGCATAATGCACAATCAGGAAACTGTGCACTGAACTGTTAATGGCGAAGATCACGCCAAAACATGCCAGTCCTATCAGTAGAGGCCAGGTTTGAGTCATATCTAATCCCATGGCGGTGGCGATGGGAATCAGCGTTAACAGGCTGCCCCAGACCAGCAGTGCATGGGGTGAGCCTGATTGGCGTTTAGGCAGCAACCAGGGTGTGGCGGACTGCACAGCGCCATAGCCGATCACCCAGACAGCCAGATACCCGCCGATCTGCCAGAAATCCCAGCCGTACTGGCTGCTGAGGAACACCGGCAGTGCGACAACAAACCAGATATCCCGGGCTGCAAACAGGCACAGCCGCGCTGCCGCCAGTTGATTGACTGCCTGGCTTTTAGACCAGATCTCGTTAAATTTTGGCTTACGTTTAGCGCGCCCCAGTGCGGGTTGGAGTCGCCACAAGCTGATGGTTAGTGTGATTGTCAGCAAAACAATCATGCAGAGCAGGGCACCTCTGAACTCGAGTGCCTGAAGCAGCAGGGCACCCAGAAAAAATCCGGCGCCCTTAAGCGCATTTTTAGACCCGGTCAGGATGGCCACCCAGCGGAAGAGTCGCTGCTGCCCACCTTCGTTGACCAGCAGTTTGACGGCACTTTTAGCACTCATCTTATTCAGGTCTTTGGCAACCCCTGACAAAGCCTGCGCCGCCATAACCCAGACCAGTTGCAGCCATTCGGTGGGCACCAGCAACATGCCCAGTGCCACCAGTTGCAGTGACAGTCCCAGATTCATGGTCCGGTTCAGGCCGATACGAGCACCCAGCCAGCCCCCCAGCAGGTTAGTCACAACTCCGCAGAATTCGTACAGCAGGAACAGCAGCGCCAGTTGCAACGGGCTGTAACCCAGCTGGTGAAACTGCAATAAAACCAGCATGCGCAGGGCGCCATCGGTGAGGGTGAAAGCCCAGTAATTGCCGGTGATCAGCAGGTATTGCCGCAGGCCGCTGGAAGTATGACTGAACATCGTCAGTGACCGTTTTTGTCCAGACGGGCAACCTTCAGCGCCAGCTCTGCCGTTCGGTTGGCATAGCCCCACTCGTTGTCGTACCAGGCATATATTTTTACCTGAGTGCCGTTAACCACCATGGTGGACAGCGCATCAATCACGCTGGAGCGCGGGTCGGTTTTATAATCGATGGACACTAGCGGGCGGGTCTCGTAACCCAGAATATCTTTCAATTCATTTTCCGCAGCCGCCTTGAGCAACGCATTTACCTCTTCAGCGGTGGTGTTTCTTTCCACTTCAAACACACAGTCGGTCAGCGAGGCATTGGCCAGAGGTACTCGCACCGCATGGCCATTCAGCTTGCCCTTTAACTCCGGGAAAATATGGGTGATGGCTGTGGCAGAACCGGTGGTGGTGGGAATCAGGCTCATACCACAGGCCCGTGCCCGGCGCAGGTCCTTATGGGGCGCATCCAGAATGGACTGGGTGTTGGTAATATCGTGAATGGTGGTCATGCTGCCATGACGAATACCCAGTTTTTCATGGATCACTTTGACTAAAGGTGCCAGGCAGTTGGTGGTGCAGGATGCCGCCGTCACAATGGGATACAGTGCCGGATCGTAATCGGCATCGTTGACCCCCATCACCACGTTGAGTACACCGTCCTCTTTGACTGGCGCGGTGACCACCACCCGTTTTACACCCTGATCCAGATAGGCCTGCAACAGGGCTTTGGTTTTCATCTTGCCCGAGGCTTCAATCACCAGGTCGCAACCGGACCAGTCGGTCTCATTGATGCTCTTATTGGCTGTGACCGCAATGGTCTGATCAGCGATCATCATGTTGCCTGCCGAGGCAGTGGCTTCATGCTGCCAGCGGCCATGCACGGAGTCGAAATTCAGCAGGTGGGCCAGGGTTTCAGCATCGCCTGCCGGATCATTGATCTGTACGATCTCGATATCGGTCTGCTCGAAGATTGCCCGCATGGTCAGGCGTCCCATGCGGCCAAAGCCATTGATACCAATCTTGATACTCATCTGATCTGTTAACTCTCTGAATAGGGGTGATTAGTGTTCGGTTTGTGGAAACCAGTGCCGGGTGCGATTAGCAATGCTGACCAGTGACAGCATCACCGGCACCTCAACCAGTACGCCCACTACGGTGGCCAGCGCTGCACCTGAGTGCAGGCCAAACAGTGAAATCGCCACCGCTACGGCCAGCTCGAAGAAATTTGAGGTGCCGATCAGACAGGCAGGGGCGGCGATCTGATGGGGCAGGCGCAGCCAGTAGGCGGCAAGATAAGCCAGCACAAATATGCCGTAGGTCTGTATCAGCAACGGGATGGCAATCAGGGCGATGTTGAAGGGCTGGTTGAGAATGGTCTGAGCCTGAAAGCCAAACAGCAGCACCACAGTCGCCAGCAGACCCAGCACAGACCAGGGTTTCAGACGTTGTAAAAACCGTGTCAGCTGACCGGTCTCTTTTCCACCCAGCAATTTGCGTGTCCAGACACCCGCGGCCAGAGGCAGAGCGACATACAGCAGCACCGACAGCAGCAGCGTTTCCCAGGGCACAGCGATATCCGTTACACCCAGCAGCAGGGCAGCCAGCGGGGCAAAGGCGAAGATCATGATGATGTCATTAACCGATACCTGAACCAGCGTGTAGTTGGGGTCTCCTTTGGTCAGTTGGCTCCAGACAAACACCATGGCGGTGCAGGGAGCTACGCCGAGCAGGATCATGCCGGCAATGTACTCGGTCGCTGTATCCGGTTCGATCCAGCCGGCAAAAAAGACTCTGAAAAATAACCAACCGAGGGCGGCCATGCTGAAAGGTTTAATTAACCAGTTGATGGTCAGGGTCAGAAGTAGCCCCCGGGGGCGTTTGCCAACATCTTTAACGGCACTGAAATCAATCTGCACCATCATCGGGTAGATCATTACCCAGATAAAAACCGCTACCACCAGATTAACGTGGGCGAACTCCAGTCGGGCGATCACAGAAAAAACATCGGGCAACAGGTTGCCTAGCAGCACCCCGGCAAGAATGCACAGAGCTACCCACAGACTTAAAAACCGCTCAAAGACACCCATCTGTTTTCCCCTTTTTTATTAACAGCAGTTGCTATTTACAGGCTGTAATCGTTGTTGTGCAAGCCAGTCCTGATGACCCAGAGCAGTGGCATCAAGCACCTGATGCACCCAGTCAGGCAGGTCCGGGTGTAAGCAGTAATAGACCCACTGACCTTTGCGTTCATCCTGCAGCAGATTTGCACCACGCAGTAACGCCAGATGACGCGAAATTTTGGGCTGGCTTAATTCCAGCCGGTCTGTCAGGTCGCAGACACACATAGGGTCGCCATTTTGCAATAGCAACATGATTTTCAGGCGTGTTTCGTCTGACAGTGCCTTAAAAATATCGGTGTTGAATTCGGTCATGCTTATTCACATATACGTATTTGCATATACATTAGTTGAACCTTACTTTATCTGTAAATGCAGATTTGGTAAGTCACGAAAATTTAATAAAAAAACCCCTCTGAAAGAGGGGTAAAAATGCGTTAACTCGTGGCGATGCCAGAGTTGAAGATGGGATGCAGATGAGTTTCAAACCGCGACATGTCCAAAGCGATCAAAACTTAAGTGCCCGTTTAGTATCCAGTTTTGTTGTGCAATGCAATATGAAACTTTTGTGTTAAAAAAGGGTTTGCTAATTTATACTTTGGTATAGTTTTTGTTGCTAAGTGAATACTATCGCTTTTGGGCAATAAAAAAGGCCCTCGCGGGCCTTATTCTTCAATGATCTGATCACGCTGCAGCCGGAAAGGGTGCCAGGGGTAGGTGCCCAGAATACGGACCTCTTTGGCAAAAAAGTCCAGCTCCTGCAGGGCATACTGCATCGCTTTTTCGTGCGGGTGACCTTCAATATCCAGATGGAAACTGGACACCTGCATGGTGTCAGAGGCCATATAACTCTCAAGCTTGAGCATGTTGACCCCGTTTGTGGCAAATCCGCCCAGTGCTTTGTACAGCGCGGCAGGGATGTTGCGTACGGTAAACATAAGTGAAGTCATGTAGCGCACACCGGGCTCGAGAACCGGCATATGGCTGTCCCGCGAAAGGATCAGGAAGCGAGTGGTATTCCCGGTTTTATCCTGAAAATTTTCCCGCAGTATTTTCAGACCATAGAGCTCAGCTGCCAGACTCGATGCGATGGCTGCCTGGGTAATATCACCACTCTGACTGAGTTGTTCAGCGGCACCGGCCGTATCCAGACTGGCAATGGCATTGAGGCCCAGATCTGTGGTGTGCTGCAGACACTGCGCCAGCGCCTGAGGGTGCGATGAGACCGATTTCAGTGTACTCAGCTCACTGTTGGGCAGGCCCAGCAGGCAGTGATTTACCGGTTCAAAATGCTCGCCGACAATGTGCAGCTTGCTTTGCGGCATCAGCCGGTAGATCTCTTCAACACGACCGGCGGTTGAGTTTTCCAGCGGGATCATCGCCAGGCGGGCTTCCCCTCGCTCCACCATAAACATTGCATCGGAAAATGTGCTGCAGGCAAACGGTTCCAGTTCCGGATACGCAGTTCGGCATGAGAGGTGAGAGTAGGCGCCGGGTACGCCCTGATACGCGATGATTGCGGGTAGGTCAGTCATGTTGTGTTCTTCACGATAAAATCAGGCGCCTATTATGGCACAGGCGGGTCGCGCGGGGCGACATCTGGTGCGTCTGGGGTATACTGCCGGTTTTCCACAATGAATGCCCTGTAACGATGACTCCGCAACGCCTGGAAACCTTGCGTCTGCTTTTGCAACGCCGTCAAACCGATCTGACCATTATTGCTGATCAGGTCAGCAAACCCCGTAACCTCTCCGCCCTGATGCGCAATGCTGATGCGGTCGGCATTCATCTGATCCATACCGTGGTACCCGAAGTCGGCTACCGTAACTATCGGGGTACGGCCCGCGGCAGCGATCGTTACGTAAAATGTCAGCAGCATGAAAATTTCCAGTCGGCCTATGAGCAGATCAAACAGCAGGGCATGACCCTGGTGGCGGCGCATTTTTCCGAACAGGCCATCTCTTATCGTGAATTTGATTACACCCAGCCCTGCGCTCTGCTGATGGGGGCGGAAAAATTTGGTGTCAGTGAACGCGCCGCAGAACTGGCGGATGTGCACGTGGTGATTCCAATGCTCGGGGCGGTGCAATCGCTGAATGTGTCCACTGCGGCGGGCATTATTCTGGCAGAAGCCCAACACCAGCGCGCATTGGCCGGTTGTTATGACCGACCCAGCTTGAGTGATGCCGAGATGCAGCGATGTCTGTTTGAGTGGGATCATCGGGAGTTGGCGCAGTTCTGCCGGGATAACGGTTTGGCATACCCGCCCTACAACGCTGAGGGGGAACTAGTGGATGCACCGCAGTGGCATCAGCGGGTTCAGACCGGCACGGCTGAGCGGTATGACTGGTCGAATGAGCCGGTCTGAAGCTTTACAAACGCGGTAAAACCTTCACAATCGATGCAAATCCCGTTCAGGACGCGCCAGTGACTAACCAGAAAACCTTGTATGACTTCATGATCATCGGTGGCGGGATTTTAGGTCTTTCCACTGCCTGGCAACTGCAGCAGCGTTATCCCGATGCTGCCATCCTGGTATTAGAAAAAGAAACGGCACTGGCCACCCATCAGACCGGACGCAACTCCGGTGTCATCCATGCCGGGGTTTATTACACCCCGGGCAGTCTTAAAGCCCGTTTTTGCAAGCAGGGTAATGCCGAAACCAAGGCTTTCTGTCGGGAACACGGCATCCCATTCGATGAGTGCGGCAAACTGCTGGTAGCGACCACAGAAGATGAACTTGTCCGGATGCAGGCATTGATCCAGCGCTGTGAGGAAAATGAGATCCCGATAGAGGTACTGGATCAGGCTGCACTGGCCGCACGTGAACCGAATATCACAGGCTTAGGTGCGATCTTTGTACCCTCCACCGGCATTGTCGATTACCAGCAGATTACCAACACACTGGCCCAGCTCTTTACGCAAGCGGGTGGCACTGTCCAATATGGTCGTCGCGTGGTGCGCCTGGAGCAGTTTCACGACCGGGTGACAGCCTACTGCGGTGATGAACGTTATCAGGCCCGTTATATGGTGGCCTGTGCCGGATTACATGCCGATCGACTGGTGTGGATGCTTGGTTATGAACCTGATTTCAGAATCATTCCATTTCGGGGTGAATACTACCGTCTGGCGCCTGAGCATAATCAGATCGTCAATCATCTAATCTATCCGATTCCCAATCCTGACCTGCCATTTCTGGGTGTCCATCTGACCCGCATGATCGATGGCAGCGTCACTGTGGGACCCAATGCGGTACTGGCATTGCATCGTGAGGGTTATGAAAAAGGGATGTTCAGCCTGTCAGAGGCGTTTCGTATCCTGACCTATCGCGGCACCTTTCGGCTGGTGCTGAAAAATTTCCGTGCCAGCCTGGTGGAACTGAAAAACTCGCTCTCCAAACGGGGCTATCTGGGTTTGGTGCATAAATACTGTCCTCAACTTACCGTGGATGATCTGCAGCCCTATCCATCGGGCATCCGGGCGCAGGCGGTACGCAAAGATGGCACGGCGGTGGATGACTTCCTGTTTACAGAGACTGCACGGGCGCTGGTGGTGTGTAATGCACCTTCACCTGCGGCTACTTCGGCACTGCCGATTGGTCGTCATATTATTGAGCGTCTGGAAAAGATGATTGAGTAAGTACTGGATCACCTAAGGTCCATAAAAAAAACCAATCGACACTCTAGAAACTATTAATTTCTGAAATCTAATAAATTCTCTTAATCTAGCTCCTGTTGAAACGATTTATAGCGCTCACAGGAGATAGATACATGTCACAGTCTTTGATCAACACTGAAATCAAACCTTTTAAAGCCTCTGCATTTAAGCGTGGTGAATTCATCGAAGTGTCTGATGAAAACCTGAAAGGTAAATGGTCAGTGGTGTTTTTCTACCCAGCCGATTTCACCTTTGTCTGCCCAACCGAACTGGGCGACTTGGCGGATAACTACGCTGAATTCCAGAAGATGGGTGTAGAGATCTACTCCGTATCCACGGATACCCACTTCACCCACAAAGCATGGCACGACGCGTCCGACACCATCGGTAAGATCCAGTACACCATGATTGGCGATCCGACCGGCACCATCACCCGCAACTTCGGTGCGATGCGTGAAGATCAGGGCCTGGCTAACCGTGCCACCTTCGTAATCGATCCGGAAGGCATCATTCAGGCGGTAGAAGTGACGGCAGAAGGCATTGGCCGTGAAGCCACTGACCTGATCCGTAAACTGAAAGCAGCCCAGTATGTTGCCTCTCACCCGGGTGAAGTCTGCCCGGCCAAGTGGAAAGAGGGTGAAGCAACCCTGGCACCTTCTCTGGATCTGGTCGGCAAAATCTGATTTCCAGCAAGAAAGACCCTGGCCCCGGTCTCGGGGCCTTTTTTTGACCGGTAACCACTCAGGATTTGATCATGTTAGATAACACTCTGAAACAACAGCTGGACACTTACCTGCAGAAAATCGTCAATCCGATTACGGTTACTGTGTCCGCGCACAACAGTGCAAAAGGACAGGAGTTACAGACCCTGTCAGAAGAGATCGCGAATCTGAGCAGCAAAATTGCGCTGGAAGTAGATGCCGCCCCAACCGGGCGTGCGCCGCAGATGGCGATTGGTGCTCAGGGTAAAACCCCGCGTATTGCCTTTGCGGGTATTCCAATGGGCCATGAGTTCACTTCATTGATCCTGGCGCTGTTGCAGTCCGGTGGTCATCCACCGAAGGCGGATGAAGCCACTCTGGAGCAGATCCGTGGTCTGCAGGGTGAGATGAAGTTTGAAACCTACATTTCACTCTCCTGCCAGAACTGCCCGGATGTGGTTCAGGCACTGAATCTGATGGCGGTGCTGAATCCGAATATCAGCCACACCATGATCGACGGTGCCCTGTTTCAGGATGAGGTGAATGATCGCAATATCATGGCGGTGCCGTCTGTCTACCTGAACGGTGAACTGTTTGGTCAGGGCCGGATGAGTCTGGCTGAGATTCTCAATAAGGTAGATACCGGTGCAGCTAAACGTCAGGCCGCAGCACTGGCAGACAAAGAACCCTACGATGTGCTGGTGGTGGGTGGTGGACCTGCGGGCGCTGCTGCAGCGATCTATGCAGCACGTAAAGGGATTCGCACCGGTGTGGTAGCCGAGCGTTTTGGCGGTCAGGTGATGGACACCATGGCGATTGAAAACTTTATCTCGGTCAAAGCCACTGAAGGCCCCAAACTGGTGGCGGGTCTTGAACAGCATGTTCTGGATTACGATGTGGATCTGGTGAATGACCAGCGTGCCGTCAGTTTGCAGAAAAAAGAGTTTCTGGAAGTTGAACTGGAGAGCGGTGTCAGCCTGAAAAGCCGTTCCGTGATTCTGGCCACCGGTGCCCGCTGGCGTGAAATGAATGTGCCGGGTGAGAGAGAGTACCGCGGCAAGGGCGTGGCCTACTGCCCACACTGTGACGGGCCGCTGTTTAAAGGCAAAAAGGTGGCGGTGATTGGTGGTGGTAACTCCGGCATTGAAGCCGCAATTGATCTGGCGGGTATTGTTGAGCACGTTACCGTGCTGGAGTTCAGTGATGTGTTGCGCGCCGATGAAGTGCTGGTGCGTAAGGCGCGGTCCATGGCGAACATCAGCATTATCAAACAGGCGCAGACCACCGAAGTGCTGGGTGATGGCCAGCGTGTGACCGGCCTGCAGTACACCGACCGCGTTACAGGCGAGTCCCATCAGATCTCTCTGGCGGGTATCTTTGTGCAGATCGGTCTGGTACCCAATGCGGAGTGGCTGAAGGGCACGTTAGAACTGTCCCGTTACGGCGAGATCGGAATCGACAGTCGGGGTCAGACCTCGATGCCGGGTGTATTTGCCGCCGGGGATGTCACCACAGTGCCCTACAAGCAGATCATCATCGCCATGGGAACCGGAGCGACCGCATCACTGGCCGCATTCGATCATCTGATCCGCACCTCGGTGCCGGAAACCGAAGAGGTTGCCGCCTGATTCACACCCCCGGCTTAGGCCGGGAGTTTTGTTTTGGGTGCAGAAAAATCTGGCTGGACTACAGCATCAACGAGCAGGTGAACGAACGATTTTCTGGTTGAATGATTTTTTTTATGTCGGTGGTGGGGTTAACCCCTGTATTTGCGGCTGGTTTGGAGCGCAGCGGAAGGAAGTCCAGCCGCAACACAACTGGTTAGGTATAGTGACCAGCATTGTTATGCTCATCGTATAAATTTCCAAAAATCTATACGCTTTTCAAAGGCATCTTTCGCTAGGGGTATTTCGGAAGAACCACGCACAGCCGGATACTCCACACGATTAGCAAGAGGCCTAGAAATTTTAAGCCCATATGCTGACTGACTGATGTTAATTAAATCGTAACAGTCGAATAGCTTCATTAAGTCATCAGCTTCACTGGTTCCCAAAAATACTTCTGCTTCTCTAGCCTTTTCTAACACTATAAACCACGCAGCTGCACACGCGAATAAAGCAGATTCTAACGAAGCCAGCTCACCTTGGTGCTTTGTCGAGTTGTTCTCAGCTCTTCCTGATATGTTAATTTTGCCCTTTAAATCGACTGAAAACGGGTTTATCACCACCAACACGGGCCAATATGTAAACCGCACTTTTATTTTTTCCCACTTCCAATCTTGGCCGTTTCCCCATTCTGTTATTTCAGGCCAGAACTCTCCAGAGTGAAAGGCAGCTTCATGTAGATTCAGTGCTTCATTAAGGATTGAAGTAAGAGCCAAGCTCGTAGTCTTTCCGTTTTCTTCAAGATTTGGGTGTATATGAAAAAACTCAGCTTCTAAGCGCTCCAGTAGGTAATTAAGCCTTCTTACCAAAATGTGAGCAGATTTCTCTGTATCATTCATCTGAACCTCATTGAAAAGCTAGGTTATATACGTGCCGTCGCTGTGCTTGGCTTTGTTATGAGCACGCATTCTGCCCACAAAAGGTTACTAAAGCCTGAATGAGGCCAACGAATATTAATGCAAGGGTTAGCCACTTCATTGAATTTGCTTGAGAGATGTTTTCGCGATGCTTCTTCTGGTCTTCTTCGTACCGAGCGATGGTCACTAATGCCTTAGAGGACAGCCTGAAACCGTACTTAGTTTTTTCTAGGTCGCCACTTTCATGAAGTGAACGCAACAACAAATCGTTATATCTTTGTTGGCGTGACTTATCAGGATGAAAAACCCATTTTTCTGTGTAAAGTAGCGAGGAAAGTGCTACCGAGCTAATTTCGTACTGCCTTTGATCAAGCTCTTTTTCTAGAATAATTTTGAGAACTTCTATTCGCTCTGACCGTACCAGCTCTTTCTTATTAAAAAGGAACTGACTTCCCTTTCCAATTAAGATCTTTGTTTTATCAATAGGAACTATACCCTCCCAAAAATATTGAGGAATAGACCCGTAACGAAGATCGTGGCGCCCATAAAAATGGGTAATATCTAGCTCATAGTCGCCCATCAGATAGAAGGGAATTGATACGCGCCCAAATTCCTCACCATAGGACCAATATTTGCCGGTAACCCCTTCAGGTAGTACTTCATCACACAGTAGCGTCCAGCTTTTATTAGGCGAGCGAAAATAGATAACGTTGCAGTCCACTGAAAGTGCCTTTTCTCCGCTCCTAGGTATACGGTCAGGAGCAGGCTTATCCAGCAAAGCTTTTAATATGTACTTACTTATAAAGTTCAATATTACTGCCTACATTGAAGCTCATAACGCCAAAAGAACCCGCGCCTACAGCGTGATCTTCCCCCGATAAAACGGACACCTTCGCTGCTCACGCCGTAACGGCTTCATATTCGACCGGGCTCAGGTAATTTAAACTGGAGTGCAGTCGAATTCGATTATAGAAATGCTGGATATA
>NZ_JARHUE010000013.1:1915-5196 GCF_029222905.1 Neptuniibacter sp. CAU 1671
AAACGCTCTTTAACAATTTGGATTTGATTCATTTATAGATTTTGACTTGTAGAAGTTTTACAAGCGCCAATTCGGCGAAATCTATCGTTACGAGTCATGGAAACCAGACGCCTTCGGGTTATATGGTCAAGTGACTAAGCGTGCACGGTGGATGCCTTGGCAGTCAGAGGCGATGAAGGACGTTGTAACCTGCGATAAGGTTCGGGGAGTCGGTAAACAGGCTTTGATCCGGACATTTCCGAATGGGGAAACCCACCTATTTATAGGTATCTTTTGTCTGAATACATAGGACATTAGAGGCGAACCTGGGGAACTGAAACATCTAAGTACCCAGAGGAAAAGAAATCAACCGAGATTCCCCTAGTAGCGGCGAGCGAACGGGGACCAGCCCTTAAGCATTTTTGTAGCTAATAGAACACTCTGGAAAGTGTGGCCATAGTGGGTGATAGCCCCGTATATGAAAGCTTATAGAATGTGAAATCGAGTAGGACGGGACACGTGATATCCTGTCTGAATATGGGGGGACCATCCTCCAAGGCTAAATACTCCTGACTGACCGATAGTGAACCAGTACCGTGAGGGAAAGGCGAAAAGAACCCCTGTAAGGGGAGTGAAATAGACCCTGAAACCGTGTACGTACAAGCAGTGGGAGCCGACTTAGTTCGGTGACTGCGTACCTTTTGTATAATGGGTCAGCGACTTACTTTTAGTGGCAAGCTTAACCGTCTAGGGGAGGCGTAGGGAAACCGAGTCTTAATAGGGCGTCCAGTCGCTAGGAGTAGACCCGAAACCGGGCGATCTATCCATGGGCAGGTTGAAGGTTGAGTAACATCAACTGGAGGACCGAACCGACTACCGTTGAAAAGTTAGCGGATGACCTGTGGATCGGAGTGAAAGGCTAATCAAGCCCGGAGATAGCTGGTTCTCCTCGAAAGCTATTTAGGTAGCGCCTCGTGTATCACCATGGGGGGTAGAGCACTGTTTCGGCTAGGGGGTCATCCCGACTTACCAACCCGATGCAAACTCCGAATACCCATGAGTGCAATCACGGGAGACACACGGCGGGTGCTAACGTCCGTCGTGGAAAGGGAAACAACCCAGACCGCCAGCTAAGGTCCCAAAGTTCATACTAAGTGGGAAACGATGTGGGAAGGCTCAGACAGCTAGGAGGTTGGCTTAGAAGCAGCCACCCTTTAAAGAAAGCGTAATAGCTCACTAGTCGAGTCGGCCCGCGCGGAAGATATAACGGGGCTAAGTATGACACCGAAGCTGCGGATGCCTTAGGGCATGGTAGAGGAGCGTTCTGTAAGCCGTTGAAGCGTAAGCCGGGAGGCGGCGTGGAGGTATCAGAAGTGCGAATGCTGACATGAGTAACGATAAGGGGTGTGAAAACCACCCCCGCCGGAAGACCAAGGGTTCCTATCCAACGCTATTCGAGGTAGGGTGAGTCGGCCCCTAAGGCGAGGCTGAAGAGCGTAGCCGATGGGAAACAGGTTAATATTCCTGTACTGCTCACAACTGCGATGGGGGGACGGAGAAGGCTAGGCCAGCACGGCGTTGGTTGTCCGTGTTTAAGGATGTAGGTTGAGGACTTAGGTAAATCCGGGTCCTTAAGACTGAGATCTGATGACGAGGTCCCATGTGGACTGAAGTGGTTGATGCCCTGCTTCCAGGAAAAGCCTCTAAGCTACAGGTTGTGAGAAACCGTACCCTAAACCGACACAGGTGGTCAGGTAGAGAATACCAAGGCGTTTGAGAGAACTCGGGTGAAGGAACTAGGCAAAATGGCACCGTAACTTCGGGAGAAGGTGCGCCGGCCTTGGTGATGGGACTTGCTCCCTAAGCTGAGACCGGTCGAAGATACCAGGTGGCTGCGACTGTTTATTAAAAACATAGCACTCTGCAAACACGAAAGTGGACGTATAGGGTGTGACGCCTGCCCGGTGCCGGAAGGTTAATTGATGGGGTTAGCGCAAGCGAAGCTCTTGATCGAAGCCCCGGTAAACGGCGGCCGTAACTATAACGGTCCTAAGGTAGCGAAATTCCTTGTCGGGTAAGTTCCGACCTGCACGAATGGCGTAACGATGGCCACACTGTCTCCACCCGAGACTCAGTGAAATTGAAATCGCTGTTAAGATGCAGCGTACCCGCGGCTAGACGGAAAGACCCCGTGAACCTTTACTACAGCTTCACAGTGGACTTTGACAGTACTTGTGTAGGATAGCTGGGAGGCTATGAAACTTGGACGCCAGTTCGAGTGGAGCCGACCTTGAAATACCAGCCTGGTACTGTTGAGGTTCTAACTCTGGTCCGTTATCCGGATCGAGGACATTGTGTGGTGGGTAGTTTGACTGGGGCGGTCTCCTCCCAAAGCGTAACGGAGGAGCACGAAGGTACCCTCAGCATGGTCGGAAATCATGCATTGAGCGCAAGAGTAGAAGGGTGCTTGACTGCGACACAGACACGTGGAGCAGGTACGAAAGTAGGTTCTAGTGATCCGGTGGTTCTGTATGGAAGGGCCATCGCTCAACGGATAAAAGGTACTCCGGGGATAACAGGCTGATACCGCCCAAGAGTTCACATCGACGGCGGTGTTTGGCACCTCGATGTCGGCTCATCACATCCTGGGGCTGAAGCCGGTCCCAAGGGTATGGCTGTTCGCCATTTAAAGTGGTACGCGAGCTGGGTTTAGAACGTCGTGAGACAGTTCGGTCCCTATCTGCCGTGGGCGTTTGAGATTTGAGAAGAGTTGCTCCTAGTACGAGAGGACCGGGGTGAACGAACCTCTGGTGTACCGGTTGTGATGCCAATTGCATTGCCGGGTAGCTATGTTCGGACGGGATAACCGCTGAAAGCATCTAAGCGGGAAGCCTCCTTCAAGATGAGATCTCACTGAGGACTTGATCCTCCTAAAGGGCCGTTCGAGACTAGGACGTTGATAGGTTGGGTGTGGAAGCGCTGTGAGGCGTTGAGCTAACCAATACTAATTGCCCGTGAGGCTTGACCATATAACGCCCAAGGCGTTTGGTTGGCTTGTGATGATAGAGAGTAAGCGGATTGTGTGCGTGTAGAACGAGAGTCAAAGCACATCTATAAATAAGGCGAGAGCCGGAATCGAATCCAAGCTATGAGTCATAGACTTGTAGCAACCCGTTTTGCTTGGCGACCATAGAGTTGTGGAACCACCTGAATCCATCCCGAACTCAGACGTGAAACGCAACATCGCCGATGGTAGTGTGGGGCTTCCCCATGTGAGAGTAGGTCATCGCCAAGCACCTAAT
>NZ_JARHUE010000014.1 GCF_029222905.1 Neptuniibacter sp. CAU 1671
TGTAGTTCCCCCGCTTTAGTGGACATCTCGATCTAACAGAATCGAGGTGGAAAATGCCAGCGTACAAGAATCAGAAGAAGACACGACAATACACAACTGAATTCAAGGCCCAAGCTGTTAAGCTGACCCATCTGAGCGGGGCGAGTGTGAAAGGTGTGGCGGAATCACTGGATATCCATCCCTTCATGCTGTCACGTTGGCGTAAGGAATACCGGGAAGGCAAGATCGTGGCGGATAAGCGGAAAAAGGTGGGCAAGAAGCCGAAGACGTTGAGCGAGAACGAGCGGGTTCGGCAGCTGGAGAAACAGGTCGCGGACTTGAAAGAGGAGAACGACCTGCTAAAAAAGTGGCAACGGTTTCTTGCGGAGGAACGCAAGAACGGTTCCGATTCATAGTTCAGCATCGAAGTCGCTATAAGGTAAGTCGGCTGTGCCGGTTCTTGAACGTATCGACCAGCGGTTTTTATGCCTGGCTGAAGCGGGGTGTGAGCCAGCGAGCCCGTCGTGATGCGGCCCTGACAGAACGGATCAAACAGATCTTTGAGGCCAGCCGGGAAACCTATGGCAGCCCCAGAGTTCATCAAGCCCTGAAGCGACAAGGAGTCCAGGTGGGAAAGAAACGCGTAGAACGGTTGATGCGAGAAGCAGGCCTGAAGGCACGAGTTGCCCGCGTCTACCGCAAGCTGGTCGGGCTGCACCGGTTTTATCAGCGTACCCCCAATCTTCGTAAAGACTTGCCCAAGCCAACAGCATCAAATCAGCACTGGGCTGCGGATCTGACCTATATCCGTGTCGGCAAACGCTGGTTATATCTTGCCGCAGTTATTGACCTCTATTCCCGCCGAATTGTCGGCTGGTCCCTGGGTAAGCAAAAGACGGTGTCTCTGACACGCGCTTCGCTCCAGATGGCTCTCAGAAATCGCAAGCCGAAACCGGGCCTGATCTTCCATACAGATCGTGGCGTGGAGTACCGTGCCCATGAGATACAGGCATTGTTGAAACAACACGGTATCCAGGCCAGTGCCAACCGCCCAGGCATGTGTACCGACAATGCAGAAATGGAGTCGTTCTTCCACACCCTGAAGGGTGAATTGATCAAGGAGAGCACCTTCTATGGTGAAATGCACCTGAGGGATAAACTGGCTGGATATATCCAGCATTTCTATAATCGAATTCGACTGCACTCCAGTTTAAATTACCTGAGCCCGGTCGAATATGAAGCCGTTACGGCGTGAGCAGCGAAGGTGTCCGTTTTATCGGGGGAAGATCAC
>NZ_JARHUE010000015.1 GCF_029222905.1 Neptuniibacter sp. CAU 1671
TGGTCCTACCCACAAAAAGTAGACACTAGGTTATGCGCATTTGCGCTCATACTCTGCCGGACTGACATAGCCCAAAGCCGAGTGCCTACGTATGCGGTTATAAAATACTTCGATGTATTCGAAGATACCTGATTTTGCTTCTTCTACGGTCCTATATTGTTCAGCATAGATCAGCTCCACCTTCAGCCTGCTGAAAAACGATTCCATCACGGCATTATCCCAGCAGTTCCCTTTCCTGCTCATACTAGGCTTGCAGCCGTTTCGCTCCATCAACGCCTGATAGCGATTGGACCGGTACTGCACACCTCGGTCAGAGTGAATGATCAGGCCAGGCTCGATGTTCCGGCGCTTGAAGGCCATGTTCAGAGCATCGGTAATCAACTGCTCGGTCATGCTCGTATCCAAGGACCAGCCAACGATGCTTCGCGAATACAGGTCCATTACCGTGGCCAGATACAGCCAGCGGTCCCTGACCCAGATGTAGGTAATATCGGTGGTCCATTTCTGATTCGGAGCATCCGCGTTGAAGCGACGCTTGAGAAGATTATCGGCCACACCGGTCATCGCTTCGGTGTGCGGCGAGTACTTGAAGGCTTTGCCGTTACGCGCCCGGATACCGCGGCGTCTGAGGATGTCTGCGACGTAGTTCACGGAACAGGCGATGCCCAGGGCATTCAGCTCCTCGGCAATTCGCGGGGCCCCGTAGCGGGCCTTGTAGGTGGCAAAGGTATCCATGACCTGCTCTTCCATGATCTGTCGCCTGCGCACTCGGGAACTGATATCCCGACCCAGCCAACGGTAAAATCCTGATGCCGATACGGCCAGTACCCGGCACATCAGACGTATCGCATACTGCCCTCGATACTCCTGTATCAGAGCGTACTTTACTCGTGCTGACTCGCAAAGTACGCAGCAGCCTTTTTTAGGAACTCGAGCTCCTTCTTCAGTGCATCCCGTTCGCGCTTCAACTGGCGAACTTCTTCGCTTTCGGACTTGGAGTAGTCGACACCATTCAGACTGTTGAACTGCTTCTCCGACAATCGGTTGAACTGGCGCTTCCAGTTATAGATCTGACCCGGATGAATCCCCAGCTCTTTCGCAACCGAGGCTGCTGTATTCCCAGGTTGACCTGCGCGATTGACCGCTTCGCGTCGGAATTCCTCGGTATAGTGTTGATACTTTTTCCTGGACATCTTACACCTCCCCGTCAGGCGTAAACCTAACTATAGAAGGTGTCTACTCTTCGTGGGTAACTCGG
>NZ_JARHUE010000002.1 GCF_029222905.1 Neptuniibacter sp. CAU 1671
CTTGGCGACCATAGAGTTGTGGAACCACCTGAATCCATCCCGAACTCAGACGTGAAACGCAACATCGCCGATGGTAGTGTGGGGCTTCCCCATGTGAGAGTAGGTCATCGCCAAGCACCTAATATAAAAGAAAGGGTCATCCTAAGGGATGGCCCTTTTTTTATATTCGGCGTGATGATCTGCTGTTACTGCAAAGGGTCATGTGACCACGCCTGCACCGTAGGTGCGGCAGGGGAGGGGCCGCAGGGCTCCCGAAGGGACTGAAAGCGCTGCTTTCAGCCTATTGTAGGTCATCGCCATACCCATAGGGCATAAATACCCATAGGGCATAAATACCCATAGGGCATAAATACCCATAGGGCATAAATACCCATAGGGCACCTAGAGCACTAATAGTAAAAAACCCCACTCGCTCACGCGGTTGGGGTTTTTTATTGCCCGCTCATTAGCTTTTCTCTGTCTTTTTGCTGTAACTGTGTCTTGATTGGCTAATTATTTGACCTCAAGCGCTATTCACACATGTGCATATGACGCCTATTGTTTTAACGATATTGAATAGGCGAGTTGATTATGACGAGTGAAAAAGGAAAGCTGGTATATTCCTGTGAGCTAGCTGTGCGCTGGGGTGATATGGATGCCTATGGTCATGTAAATAACGCGCTTTATATGCGTTATCTTGAGGAGGCCCGGGTGCAGTTGATTGCCGCGATGGGTGTGGCCATGGACCCGGAAGGATTGGCGCCGGTTGTGATCAATGTTGGCTGTACTTTCCTTAAGGCAATTGTGTATCCGGATACGCTAAGGATTGACTGCTATGTGGAAGAACCCGGGCGTTCAAGCTTTATGACACGCTATAAGGTGTTCAGTAGCAAAGATAAAGTGGAACCGGTGGCTGAAGGGTACGCCAAAGTTGTCTGGATCGATCATCGAACTGAAAAATCGGTCCCTCTGCCGGATAAGGTGCGAGCCTTTATTTTGGCGTAGTTGCTTTAATGTAATTGTTTTATAAGGTCAGTTAAACGATCACTGGATACTGCCAGCTGGTTCGCATGACTTTGGTTAGTTGTTGCGGCTGTTGTAATTTGTTCAGTTCCGCTGAGGTTGTATTCAATCGCCTTTGAGATGTCCGCAGTCACCATCGCTTGTTCTTCTGTTGAACTGGCGATCAGCGTATTCATATCATTTACTTCACTGACAGCTTTTTTAATCTCTTCAATTGTTGTCATCGCCTGTTGTGCAAGTTCTGCACTCTGCCCGGCGCTCTTTTCCTGTTGTTGCATGGTCTTCATCGCCGTAGTTGTTGTCGCTGCAAGACTGCGGATGATCTGTTGAATTTCAGTGGCTGAATGGGTAGTTTTTGCTGCCAGATTACGTACTTCATCTGCAACAACAGCAAAACCTCTGCCGCTTTCACCGGCGCGGGCTGCTTCGATGGCGGCATTGAGTGCAAGCAGATTGGTTTGTTCGGCAAATTCCTGAATAATTTCAAGCACATTCTGTATTGCGTTTGAATCATGTTGAAGTGCCGTCATGGCCTGGCCAGTGGCGCCAATTTCATGATTCAGGGTATGTAATGCGTCACTGGTCGAAACCACGCAATCGAATCCCTGCTGGGCAAGTCTTAGTACATTTTCTGTCGCAATATGCGTGTCTGCGGCGCGGGCAGCCACTTCTTTAAAGGAAGCCGTTAACTGCACAATCTGGGTTGCAGTCGACGTGCTGAATTGTTCCTGTCGGGTGGCGTTTTCTGCCAGCGCGTTGGCTTCTTTTAAGCTGCTTTCTCTTAGTTCCGATAGGTGGGCTGTTTCGGTATTTATTTCAGCCAACAGGTTTGCGAAGAATGTCTGTAACTGGTCGATGGATGCATTCAGCTGGATGACTTCTTCAATGCTGGAGTTCAACTGCGGTTTTTCACTGAAATGGCCAGTGGCAAGGCGGTGAATAAATGCGCTGGTATCCATCAGAATGCGGGCGAGTTTTTGCTGCACTGCATTGACTGAAAGGCAGATAATAAGCACCAGGATCAGACATCCTGCCAGTTGATAGTAGATTGTATGTACTGTGTCCTGATAATGCTGCGAGATCATCTCAGACACGATGCTGATTGCCTGATGGATCTCTGCAACAGCAGTTTGCGTATTGGAACGGGTTTCGTTTTGTTGCTGGATAAGCTGACTGGCATTGCTCAGCTCTTTGGGGTAACGGTGGGCAAGACTGAGCATTTCGCTGATCAGATTATCGCCCTGTTCAGTTTGCTGTGTGGGTTGAGCATTTTCGCTGTCAAAACCTAATAGATCGGCCAGATCATTATCATCCTGATTTTTCAGGTAAATACTCAGTCGTGGCAGTGTGTTTAATGTCTGAATATGTACTTCCTGCGCCTTAAGCAGCGCCTGAATATCATCCAGCAGCGTAGGGTTCTGGGTCAGGAAATAGTCCTGGCGCTGGTGTGCAATCTGTAACTGAACCGCAAGAGCTTCGGAAATTGCCTGATTGTAATTGTTGAATAGCTCTACTCTGTCTGGCAGTGCGGCTTCCGTATATTCGCTCAGACTACGGAATAACGTATTCAGCTCCTTCTCGTTCTGAATCAGTAGCTGCTGTGGATTGGTCAGTTTGCCCACCGCTCTCAGTTTGGGTAGAAGTTCGCTCTGGAAGGCGGTGAGTAGTTCGGTTGTCTGTTGTATGGCTTTGTCGGGTAATGTCGTTGCCGTGAGCGCTTTCAGCCGTTGAATGTTCTGCTCCAGCGTAAGGAGTAAAGAGGCATCACCAGTTAGCAGATACTCGGCAACCGGATCAGAGAGCTGCTTTTCAACCTGGAGCAGGTAGTCATCATAGGCATCACGCAATTTGAAAGACTGATCAATTGTCTTTAATGAACTCACCAAGGCAATTGCAAGGATAAGGATAAGCAGAATAAAAGCGCCGGAGGTGAGTCGACTGATAGTGGTGATTTTCATGTACGGTCTGGCCTGCTGGAACTGATCAGATAATGGGATATTCCACTACAAAACAGTTACAGTTATGTTTCACTGATTATTGCGGATGCGTAATGGACAATAGAGGGCCATTAGCATAGAATGCAGCCGGTTTGTCTGCGGCAAATCAAAAGACAGAATTCTTAGACGAAAGAGCGAGGTGGAATCCCGGTTTTGCCTCGCTTTTTTGCACATATCGTACCGTAAAAATTAGTCGATTCGCGCACGCGGGGGAGGTTCAATTGACGAGGCCAGCCATTCTTGTACTTGAAGATGGCAGTATTTTCAGAGGCACTTCTATCGGTGCAGATGGTCTGTCCAGTGGCGAAGTGGTGTTTAACACCTCGATGACCGGTTATCAGGAAATTCTGACCGATCCTTCTTACTGCCAGCAGATTGTGACTCTGACATATCCGCACATCGGAAATGTAGGTACTAATAGTGAAGATGAAGAATCTTCCCGTACCTGGGTTGCCGGCTTGGTAATTCGAGACTTGCCCCTGACGGCAAGTAATTTCCGAAACGAGCAAAACCTCGATCAATACCTCAAAGCCAACAACATTGTCGGCATTGCTGATATCGATACCCGTAAACTGACCCGTATTCTGCGTGAAAAAGGTGCTCAGAACGGTTGTATCATGGCGGGTGAGATTGACGAAGCAAAAGCACTGGCTGCTGCTAAGGCGTTTCCGGGTCTGAAGGGTATGGACCTGGCGAAGGAAGTGACTACAGCTGAATCCTATAGCTGGAATTCCAGCACCTGGGAGTTGGGTGTCGGTCATGTTGACCTGGATGAAGCGGCTCAGCCATACCATGTTGTGGCCTATGACTTTGGCGTTAAACGCAACATTCTGCGGATGCTGGTTGAGCGCGGTTGTCGTCTTACCGTTGTGCCTGCACAGACGCCTGCTGCCGAGGTTCTTGCCCTTAATCCTGACGGTGTTTTCCTGTCTAACGGTCCTGGTGATCCAGAGCCTTGCGACTATGCGATTAACGCTATCCAGGAGATCTGCAACACTTCCGTTCCGGTATTTGGAATCTGCCTGGGGCATCAGCTGCTGGCACTGGCCTCTGGTGCGCAGACTGTGAAGATGAAGTTTGGTCACCACGGTGCCAACCATCCGGTTCAGGATCTGGACGGTAAGCAAGTCATGATTACCAGCCAGAACCACGGTTTTGCGGTGGATGAGTCTTCTCTGCCTGGAAATCTGAGAGCAACTCACAAATCCCTGTTTGATGGTTCATTGCAGGGTATTGAGCGCACTGACCGCGCGGCATTCAGCTTCCAGGGACACCCTGAAGCAAGCCCGGGCCCGCGTGATGTTGCCCCGCTGTTTGATCGCTTTATTCGCGATATGGCAGCCGCTAAGCGCGCGTAACTGCGCCTGAATACGAATTTGAATTGATTTAACTGCAACGTTTTGCGATTGCAGTAACTGATACGACTGGTTAACACGATGCCAAAACGTACGGACATTAAAAGCATACTGATTTTAGGAGCAGGACCAATTGTTATTGGTCAGGCGTGTGAATTCGACTATTCCGGTGCTCAGGCGTGTAAAGCGCTGCGCGAAGAAGGGTTCCGCGTCATTCTGGTGAATTCCAACCCCGCGACCATCATGACCGATCCGGCCATGGCTGATGCGACTTATATTGAGCCGATCAACTGGAAAACGGTGGCTAAAATCATCGAAAAAGAGCGTCCGGATGCGCTGCTGCCGACTATGGGCGGGCAGACGGCTCTGAACTGTGCGCTGGATCTGGAGCGCGAAGGTGTCCTGGAAAAATTTGGCGTTGAAATGATTGGTGCCAACGCGGATACCATCGACAAAGCCGAAGACCGCGACCGTTTTGATAAAGCGATGAAGTCCATAGGGCTGGCATGTCCACGCGCAGCGATTGCGCACAGTATGGAAGAAGCGTTGCAGGTGCTGGATTCAATCGGCTTCCCTGCGATCATTCGCCCATCCTTTACCATGGGTGGTTCTGGTGGCGGCATTGCGTACAACCGTGAAGAGTTTGTTGAGATCTGCGAGCGCGGTCTCGAACTGTCGCCAACCAACGAGCTGTTGATCGATGAATCGCTGATCGGCTGGAAAGAGTATGAGATGGAAGTTGTGCGTGATAAAAACGACAACTGCATCATCGTCTGCGCGATTGAAAACTTTGATGCCATGGGTGTGCATACTGGAGACTCAATCACGGTTGCGCCCGCTCAGACTCTGACCGACAAAGAATATCAGATCATGCGTGACGCCTCTCTGGCGGTACTGCGTGAGATCGGTGTTGAAACCGGCGGTTCTAACGTGCAGTTCGGTGTAAACCCCGAAGATGGACGCATGGTTGTTATCGAGATGAACCCGCGTGTATCCCGTTCATCTGCCCTGGCGTCTAAAGCAACCGGTTTCCCGATTGCCAAAGTCGCAGCGAAACTGGCGGTGGGTTACACCCTGGATGAGCTGCAGAATGACATTACCGGTGGTCGTACTCCGGCGTCTTTCGAGCCGGCAATCGACTATGTGGTGACTAAAATCCCGCGTTTCACCTTTGAAAAATTCCCGCAGGCCAACGACCGTCTGACCACTCAGATGAAGTCCGTGGGTGAGGTGATGGCAATCGGCCGTACGCAGCAGGAATCTCTGCAGAAGGCTCTGCGCGGCCTGGAAGTTGGCGCTACCGGCTTTGACCCGATTGTGGATCTGGACAGCGATGATGCGCGTACGGATATTATCCGTGAGATGAAACAACCAGGTGCTGAGCGTATCTGGTATCTCGGCGATGCGTTCCGCATGGGTATGTCTGTAGAAGAGCTTTATGAGCTCTCCGGTATTGACCCATGGTTCCTGGTGCAGGTTGAAGACCTGATCAAGGAAGAGCAGCGTGTGTCTGAAATGGCACTGTCTGATATGGACCGTGACACTGTTTTCAAACTGAAGCGTAAAGGTTTCTCTGATGCGCGTCTGGCAACCCTGCTGGGTGTGACCGAGAAACAGTTCCGTAAACACCGCCACAGCCTGAATGTGCGTCCGGTTTATAAGCGCGTAGACACCTGTGCGGCTGAGTTTGCAACCGATACGGCGTACATGTACTCCACCTATGAGGAAGAGTGCGAAGCTAACCCGTCTGATCGTGAAAAAATCATGGTTATCGGCGGTGGTCCAAACCGTATTGGCCAGGGCATTGAGTTTGATTACTGCTGTGTTCATGCGGCGCTGGCTGCGCGTGAAGACGGTTATGAAACCATCATGGTGAACTGTAACCCTGAGACGGTTTCAACGGATTACGATACATCTGACCGACTGTTCTTTGAGCCGATTACGCTGGAAGATGTACTGGAAATCGTCCATGTCGAAAAGCCAAAAGGCGTCATTGTTCAATACGGTGGTCAGACGCCATTGAAACTTGCCGTAGCGCTGGATGAAGCCGGTGTGCCGATTATCGGTACCAGCCCTGAAGCGATTGACCGTGCCGAAGACCGGGAGCAGTTCCAGCAGATGCTGAAGCGCCTGGGTCTGAAACAGCCGGAAAACGCGACTGTACGCTCGCTCGAAGAAGCGGTGATTGAAGCCGGAAAGCTGGGCTACCCTCTGGTAGTGCGTCCATCCTACGTACTGGGTGGCCGTGCAATGGAGATCGTATATAAAGAAACTGAACTGCGTCGTTATATGAGCAGCGCAGTACAGGTGTCTAACGATGCGCCGGTATTGCTGGATCACTTCCTGAATGCCGCGGTAGAAGTCGATATTGATGCGGTTTGCGACGGTAAAACCGTGGTGATCGGTGCCATCATGCAGCACATTGAACAGGCCGGTGTTCACTCCGGTGACTCAGCTTGTTCGCTGCCGCCATACAGTCTGCCGCAGAATGTGCAGGATGAGATGCGCGAAATGGTGCGTAAGATGGCGCTGGAACTGGGCGTTGTCGGTCTGATGAACACCCAGTTGGCCTATCAGGACGGTGAGATCTATGTCATCGAAGTGAACCCGCGTGCTTCCCGAACTGTGCCGTTTGTGTCCAAGTGTATCGGTGTTTCGCTGGCCAAGATTGCAGCGCTGGTGATGACTGGCAAGTCGCTGGAAGAGCTTGGCTTTACTGAAGAGATTCTGCCTAAGCTCTACAACGTCAAAGAAGCGGTATTCCCGTTCAACAAGTTCCCGGGTGTAGACCCTATCCTGTCTCCGGAAATGAAATCCACCGGTGAAGTCATGGGCGTAGGTGAAACCTTTGGTGAAGCTTTCATGAAAGCACAGATCGGTGCTGGTGAAAAAATGCCGAAACCGGGTAAGGCGTTTATCTCTGTGCGTGAAGTGGATAAGCCTGCCGCGATCAAGCTGGCTACGGATCTGGTTGAACTGGGCTTTAGCCTGATTGCAACCAAAGGTACCGCGACGCTGCTGAAAGAAAATGGTTTCAAAGTTGATGTGGTCAATAAGGTGATGGAAGGTCGTCCGAACATTATTGATATGATCAAAAACGATGAAATCGCTTATGTGATAAACACCACCGAAGGCCGTAAAGCGATTGCGGATTCTTCTGAAATTCGCCGCAGCGCCCTGCAGCACAAAGTGCCTTACAGCACCACTATGGCGGGTGCTGAAGCTACGGCGATGGCGCTGCAGTTTGGTGAAGAGAAAGAGGTCCGTCGTTTACAGGATCTGGGAGTCTGATGTGAGTCGAGTACCCATGACTGTAGCTGGTGAGGCTGCATTAAGATCAGAACTTGATCGTTTGAAGTCACAAGATCGGCCGCGCGTAATCGCGGCCATCGCTGAAGCCCGTGAGCATGGTGATCTGAAGGAAAATGCGGAATACCATGCTGCGCGTGAGCAGCAGGGTTTTATTGAAGGCCGGATTCAGGAGCTGGAAAGTAAGCTGTCTAAGTGTTTGGTCATTGATGTGAAAACCATGCCGCACACCGGTAAGGTGATTTTTGGTACCACGGTTACCATCATCAATCTCGATACGGATGAAACCAAGGTCTATCAGATCGTGGGTGATGATGAAGCGGATATCAAAAAGAATAAAATTTCGGTGAACTCGCCTATTGCACGTGGTCTGGTGGGTAAAGAAGAGGGTGATGTGGTGTCGATACAGACGCCGGGTGGTACTGCTGAGTTTGAGATCGACTCAGTCGAACATCTGTAAGCCATCAGGATCGATTCTGATTATAAAAAAACCGGCTAAGCGCCGGTTTTTTTATCAGGAAGAGCGAAGCAGGTTGGACAGCTTGGGGTTAGGCTTGAGTGCCTTGCGGTAGATCAGCGCAATGTTGCCGATCTCCTGCACCAGTTCAGCTTCAACAATGCTGCACAGCTCGCGAATCATGGCTTTTTTGATTTCGCGGTCGCCCACGGCAAACTTCACCTTGATCAGCTCATGGTCTTCCAGAGCGCGATCGGTTTCCAGCTGAACGGCTTCGGTCAGGCCTTTGCTGGCAACGGTAATTACCGGGTTCAGATTATGGCCAATGGTACGATAGTGCTTCTTTTGCTCGGGGTTCAAGCTCATATTAAAATAGTGCCTCAGTTACAGGGGCGCATCGAGTTGCGCGTAATGGCGCGATTCTACCTGACTTGGCTTTGGCTGAGTAGTTTTCATCCTATTTTCAAACTCTGGAGTTCCAGTGGCAAAATCGGTAAGCAGTGAGCGGTGGTTAAAGGAACATTTTGACGATCAGTACGTCAAAAAGTCGAAACAGCTTGGCTATCGCTCAAGGGCCAGCTTTAAGCTGCTGGAAATGGATGAAAAAGACCATCTGTTCCGTCCCGGAATGACGGTGGTTGATCTGGGCGCTGCCCCCGGGGGCTGGTCACAGATTGCGGCGGAAAAAGTCGGTGACAAAGGACGCGTTGTGGCGTCAGATATCCTGCCGATGGATGCCATGGCCGGTGTTGAATTCGTTCAGGGGGATTTTACGGAAGAGCAGGTTCTGGAACGTATTCTTGCTGCATTGGGAGATGCGCCTGCGGACCTTGTAATTTCCGATATGGCCCCCAATATGAGTGGTATGTCTGCCATTGATCAGCCTGCGGCGATGTATCTGGTGGAACTCGCGCTGGATATGGCGCGGCAAGTGTTAAAACCCGGTGGTACTTTCCTGGCGAAAGTATTTCAGGGCGAAGGATTTGATAACTACCATGCTGATCTGAAGCAGTCTTTCAGCAAGGTAGTCACCCGAAAGCCGGATGCATCCCGGGCACGTTCCCGGGAAGTCTATCTGTTAGCGAAAGGGTTTAAAGGCTAAGCTGTAGATATGTCTGCTACAGGCAGTCCGCCACTGGTGGATGATTTTTCCGTTGGTATCCAGCGGAAATTTTATATTTGAGGGTATCCCATTGAATGACATGGCAAAAAATCTGGTGTTGTGGTTGGTGATTGCAGCGGTGCTGCTCACGGTGTTCAACAACTTCAATGAAAATACGGATACACAGCGTCTCAGTTATTCTGATTTTGTCTCGGAAGTACAGGCAGACCAGATTAGCAAGGTGGTTGTGGATGGTTATGTGATTCGGGGTCAGCGCGCCAACGGTGATCCGTTTGAGACAATTCGTCCGGCCCTGCAGGATCCCAAGCTGGTTGATGACCTGATCAACCACAATGTGGTGATCGAAGGGAAACAGCCGGAACAGCAGAGTATCTGGACCCAACTGTTAGTTGCGTCATTCCCGATTCTGGTCATTATCGCCGTGTTCATGTTCTTTATGCGCCAGATGCAGGGCGGTGGCGGCAAAGGCGGTCCAATGTCCTTTGGTAAATCCAAAGCACGCATGATGTCTGAAGACCAGATTAAAACCACCTTTGACGATGTGGCCGGTGTCGAAGAAGCCAAGGAAGACGTACGCGAACTGGTGGATTTCCTGCGTGATCCGGGCAAATTCCAGCGTTTGGGTGGTCATATTCCCCGTGGTGTATTGATGGCGGGCAGTCCGGGTACCGGTAAAACGCTGCTGGCAAAAGCGATTGCTGGCGAAGCCAAAGTGCCTTTCTTCAGTATTTCCGGTTCCGACTTTGTGGAAATGTTCGTTGGTGTGGGCGCATCCCGTGTGCGTGACATGTTTGATCAGGCGAAAAAGAACGCCCCATGCATCATCTTTATCGACGAGATCGATGCTGTGGGTCGGCACCGTGGTGTAGGCCTCGGTGGGGGTAATGATGAGCGTGAGCAGACCCTGAACCAGTTGCTGGTTGAGATGGATGGTTTTGAGGGTACGGAAGGCATCATCGTGATCGCCGCCACCAACCGTCCTGATGTTCTGGACCCGGCTCTACTGCGTCCTGGACGTTTCGACCGTCAGGTGCATGTGGGTCTGCCTGATATTCGAGGCCGTGAACAGATTCTTAAAGTTCATATGCGTAAGGTGCCACTGGCGGATGATGTTAAGCCTGAACTGATTGCCCGTGGTACGCCCGGTTTCTCCGGTGCTGATCTGGCTAATCTGGTGAACGAAGCGGCGTTGTTCGCTGCGCGTGATAACCGACGCCTGGTAGCTATGGAACAGTTTGAAAAAGCAAAAGACAAAATCATGATGGGCGCTGAGCGTAAATCCATGGTGATGTCTTATAAAGAACGTCTGAATACCGCATACCACGAAGCAGGTCACGCGATCGTTGGACGTTTGATGCCTGAACATGATCCGGTGTACAAGGTCTCTATCATTCCGCGCGGTCGTGCGTTGGGTGTGACTATGTTCCTGCCGGAAGAGGATCGCTACAGCCACAGCCGTCAGTCGATTCTTTCCAATATTTGTTCACTCTATGGTGGTCGTATTGCGGAAGAGATGACGCTGGGTAAAGACGGTGTAACCACCGGTGCGTCCAATGATATTCAGCGTGCCACTTCGTATGCGCGCAATATGGTTGCCAAGTGGGGCCTGAGCGAGGAGTTGGGGCCACTACTTTACGACGAAGAAGAAAGTGATCCGTTCAATCGTGGTTATGGCCAGGGCGCCAAGCCGTTGTCTGAAGAGACGCATCGTCGAATTGATGGTGAAACCCGCAAGATCATTGATAGCTGCTACGCCAAAGCCCAAAAACTGCTGGAAGATAACCGCGATATCCTTGAGGCCATGTGCGAAGCGTTGATGAAGTATGAAACCATCGACAGCAAGCAGATTGATCAGCTGATGGCCCGTGAACCGGTTTCTGATCCGGAAGGCTGGAGTGATGATAACGATAAAGGTGGCGATCACGGCGTTAAGGCAGAAGCTGAACCTGCGCAAGCCACAGACGTACCTGAAGCTCCTGCTCAGGACGACGATATTCAGGGTGCGTCTGATCGACCTGCACATTAAGTCTGTACTCTATACAGGGCTGGCCTTCGGCCAGCCTTTCTTTTTGCGGTCTCAACATTGATGAATTTATCCCCCGAACTACGTTGTGGTTCTAGAACCCTGTCTTTGCACCGGCCTCATGTTATGGGCATTTTGAATGTCACACCGGACTCCTTTTCCGATGGCGGTCAGTTTTATTCTGCGTCAGATCTGCGAGTGGATCAGGCATTAAAACATGCTGAAGCAATGGTTTCGGCGGGCGCTACACTGGTGGATATCGGTGGTGAATCTACCCGCCCTGGGGCAGCTGCGGTGTCAACTCAGGAAGAGCTGGACCGGGTGATTCCCGTGGTCGAAAAAATAGCCGCTTCTTTGGATGTGGTCATCTCTGTAGATACCAGCACTCCGGAAGTGATGACGGCTTCTGCGGCGGCTGGCGCAGGGCTTATTAATGATGTGCGTGCGCTGGCGCGTGATGGTGCGCTGGCGGCTGCCGCCTCAACCGGGTTGCCCATCTGTTTAATGCATATGCAGGGTGCGCCGCAAACTATGCAAGATAATCCCCACTATCAGGATGTTGTGGAGGAAGTAGAGGGTTTCCTGGCAGCGCAGATTGCTCGTTGTGAAGCGGCGGGCATTTCACGTGAACAGTTATTACTGGACCCTGGTTTTGGATTTGGTAAAACGCTGGAGCATAATCTGACCCTGCTCAATCAGATGGAGCGGTTACATCACTGGGGTTTGCCCCTGTTGGTGGGTACCTCCCGGAAAACGATGATTGGACAGGTGTTGAATAAACCGGTCGATGAGCGACTGTTTGGTAGTGTTGCTACGGCGGTAATGGCGGTGATGAAAGGTGCCTGGATTGTCCGGGTGCATGATGTGGCAGAAACGGTTGATGCGATACGCATGACGTGGGCGGTGATGCAGGAAAAGGTTGAGGATAACGTATGAGCAAGCGCTATTTCGGTACGGATGGAATTCGTGGACGGGTGGGTCAATACCCCGTAACACCGGATTTTATGCTTAAGCTCGGTTGGGCCGCGGGCCGGGTTTTTGCACGTGAAGGGCAGAGTAAAATTCTGATTGGCAAGGACACGCGCATTTCCGGTTACATGTTCGAGTCTGCACTTGAAGCGGGTCTCTCTGCTGCGGGAGTGGATGTGCTGCTGACCGGGCCAATGCCAACGCCCGCTGTGGCCTATCTTGCCCGTACATTCCGGGCAGATGCGGGCATTGTGATCAGTGCTTCCCATAACCCGTTTGATGATAACGGCATCAAGTTTTTCTCCGCGCAGGGTACCAAGTTACCGGATGAAATTGAGCATGCAATAGAAGCGCAGCTCGATCTGGCGATGACGACAGTCGATCCGGCTAAATTGGGTAAGGCGCGTCGCATTACAGATGCGGCAGGACGTTACATTGAATTCTGTAAAGCTACGGCAAGTGGATTGAACCTGAAGGGCCTTAAGATCGTGGTTGATTGTGCCAATGGTGCAACCTATCACGTGGCGCCATCCGTATTCAGAGAGCTGGGTGCACAGATTGTTGAAATCGCCTCGTCACCAGACGGTTTAAATATCAACGAGCAATGCGGTGCCACCTCAACGGCGTTGCTGCAGGCGGGGGTACTGGCAGAAAAAGCGGATCTGGGGATTGCACTGGATGGCGATGGCGATCGGGTCATTATGGTCGATCATGCCGGTCAAGAGGTAGACGGTGATGAGCTGCTCTACATTATCGTTTGCCAGCTGAAGCGTGAGGGTAGTTTTCAGGGCGGTGTAGTTGGAACACTGATGTCGAACTTCGGTCTTGAGCAAGCGCTGCGTCGGGAAGAGATTCCGTTTTTACGCGCCAAGGTGGGCGACCGTTATGTCATGGAAACCCTGTCTGAGCAGGGCTGGATGCTGGGTGGTGAAAGCTCGGGGCATCTGGTGTGCCGTCATCTGACAACCACTGGCGATGGCATTGTTGCCGCATTGCAGGTGCTTAAAGGGATGCGAGAAACCGGGCAAAGTCTGGCGGAGCTGCGCTCCGGTATGACCAAGCTGCCTCAGAAAATGATCAACGTAAGGTTGAAGACCCGGGTTTCAATCGAAGGCGTTTCGGCCATTGATGAGGCGGTTGCCGCGGTGGAACAGCAGCTGGGTCAGCGAGGCCGGGTTCTGCTGCGTCCTTCTGGCACAGAACCAGTGGTGCGCGTCATGGTGGAAGGAGAGGATGAAACCGAAGTTTCAGGCCTCTGTGAACAGTTGGCGGCAACGGTGGAAAAAGCCCTGCAACAGCTTGAAACTTGTTGATAACGCAGTTACTATTTGCGCCTCTTTGCGAGGGGGTCTCAATGCGTAGAGCACTGGTTGCCGGTAATTGGAAAATGAATGGCAGCAGCGAATCGATCCGGACGTTGTTGTCAGGTCTGGTGAGTGGTTGTCAAGCAACTGTCGCTGAAGTGCTGGTGTGTCCGCCGTCGGTGTATCTGGCCCAGGTGACACAAACGCTGCAAGAATCCCCGATTGCCGTAGGCGCGCAGAACGTATCGGAGCACTCAGCGGGTGCTTATACGGGAGAAGTAGCCCCTGGCATGTTGATCGATCTGGGTTGTCAGTATGTGATTTTAGGTCACTCTGAACGCCGTGCGCTTTACGGTGAGACAGATCAGCAGGTGGCAGCTAAGTTCAGCGCCGCACTGGAAGCAGGATTAAAGCCGATTCTATGTGTGGGTGAGACGCTGGAACAGCGTGAGCAGGGCGTGACTCTGCAGGTAATTGGTACGCAGCTGCAGGCGGTGATTGATCACTGCGGTATTGCGGCCTTTGCTGATGCCGTGATTGCTTATGAGCCTGTTTGGGCGATTGGTACCGGTAAAACGGCCACAGCTGAACAGGCGCAGGAAGTGCATCTGGCGATTCGCCAGCAGCTGTCGCAAGCCGACAAGTCTATCGCTGAGGGCTGTCGCATTCTGTATGGCGGCAGCGTAAATGCAGCGAATGCGGCAGAACTGTTTGCCAAACCCGACGTAGACGGTGGTCTGGTGGGCGGTGCTTCGCTGAAAGCCGATGAATTTATCACCATCTGCCAGGTGGCAGGTGAAGAAAAGACGGTCTGATATGGAAACTATAGTTCTGATCATTCATGTACTGCTTGCAGCGGCCGTAATCGGCCTGATTCTGCTGCAGCAGGGCAAAGGTGCTGAGGCAGGTGCTTCCTTTGGTGCGGGCGCATCTCAGACAGTATTTGGCAGTACCGGCAGTGGTAACTTCCTGTCACGCATGACTGCAGTGGTTGCTGCAGGCATCTTTGCGACCAGCTTCGTGCTGGCTGTGTATGCCAAAAATAAAGCGGATGCCGTGAACGATGCGGGCATCCCTTCTGCAGAATTGATTGAAAGTGCTGCTGAGGCGCCTGTTGTTGATACTGAACAGCTGCCTGCACTGGAAGAGAATCAGGCGCCTGCGGCTCCCGCAGCGTCCGAGTCTGATATTCCAAAAGCAGACTGATCAAGTGAGTTTGGCCCAAGTGGTGGAATTGGTAGACACGCTATCTTGAGGGGGTAGTGGCCGTAGGCCGTGCCGGTTCAAGTCCGGCCTTGGGCACCATTTTGCACAACAGCATTCGTACTGTTGTGTTGATAAAAGTAGGCTGTAAATATATAATTTGCGCCAGCTTTTTGTTGCGGGGTGGAGCAGTCTGGTAGCTCGTCGGGCTCATAACCCGAAGGTCGTCGGTTCAAATCCGGCCCCCGCTTCCAACCTTTTTCTTGGAGAAGCCCCTATTAAGGGGCTTTTTCGTAGGTCTCGTGTGGCGCCTGAGGGTGTAGCGCAACAGGAATGGGTCAATTGGACCCATTTTTTATTGGTTTAACAGATTACGTTCAAACGTAAGTGGAGACGCGGTGTCAGCTAAGATTGGTCAACTACAGACCCTGCTTGAACCGGCAGTAACAGCACTGGAATTTGAGCTTTGGGGGATCGAATTTCTCTCTCAGGGCCGCCACAGCACGTTGCGAGTTTATATCGATTCACCTGAGGGAGTGTCGGTGGACGACTGCGCACGTGTCAGTCACCAGATCAGCGGTATTTTGGATGTAGAAGATCCAATTACCGGAAACTACACCCTGGAAGTTTCTTCGCCAGGTATGGATCGACCCCTGTTTACTCTGGAACAGTTCGCGGCCTATGCCGGTGAACAGGTCCAGATTCGCTTGCGTCTGGCGTTTGAAGGACGTCGCAAGTTCAAGGGTGTGCTTAACGGCGTAGACGGCGACGATGTTTTGGTCGTTGTGGGTGATGAAGAGTATATGCTGCCGATCGACTATATCGATCGTGCGAACATTATTCCCCGGTTTGAGTGACCGGAATTAGGGTTTTTTGCGAGGCAAGGGCATGAACAAAGAGATTCTGTTGGTTGCGGAAGCCGTATCTAACGAAAAAGATGTTCCTAAAGAGGTGATCTTCGAAGCGATTGAAGTGGCGCTGGCGACAGCGACTAAAAAACGCTACGACGAAGAGGCCGATATCCGTGTCGTCATTGATCGTACCACCGGGGATTATGAAACTTTCCGTCGCTGGCTGGTGGTCAGCAATGATGAAGTACCTGCACTGGGTACAGAACTGACGCTGGAAGAAGCGCTGGAAATCGACACGGCTATGCAGCCGGGCGATATCCACGAAGAGCAGGTTGAGTCTGTTAAGTTCGGTCGCATCGCGGCGCAGACCGCGAAGCAGGTTATCGTACAGAAAGTACGTGAAGCCGAGCGTACCAAGGTTGTTGAGCAGTACCGCGACCGTCTGGGTGAGCTGATCTCCGGTACCGTTAAGAAAGTGACACGTGACAACATTATCGTTGACCTGGGTAACAACGCGGAAGCGCTGCTGCCACGTGATCAGCTGATTCAGCGTGAAGCGTTCCGTATGGGTGACCGCGTTCGCGCGGTGCTGCTGGAAGTGCGTGCTGAAGGCCGTGGCCCACAGCTGGTGCTGAGCCGTGCCTGCAACGAGATGCTGATCGAACTGTTCCGAATTGAAGTGCCTGAAATCTCCGAAGAAGTTATCGAGATTCGTGCAGCGGCCCGTGATCCGGGTTCTCGCGCTAAGATCGCGGTTAAAACCAACGACGGTCGTATCGATCCGGTGGGTGCCTGCGTAGGTATGCGTGGCAGCCGTGTACAGGCTGTATCCAATGAGCTGAGCGGTGAGCGTGTTGATATCGTGCTGTGGGATGATAACCCGGCGCAGCTGGTTATCAATGCAATGGCACCGGCTGAAGTGGCATCTATTGTCGTGGATGAAGAAACCCATTCCATGGATGTTGCGGTCGCTGAAGATGCACTGGCGCTGGCAATTGGCCGTAATGGTCAGAACGTTCGTCTGGCATCAGAACTGACCGGTTGGTCACTGAATGTGATGACCGAAGCTGAAGCGGTTGAAAAACATCAGTCTGAAGTGGGCTCGGTCATTGACCAGTTCATTCAGCATCTGGATGTGGATGAAGATGTGGCACAGGTGCTGGTGGATGAAGGTTTCACCACGCTTGAAGAAGTCGCCTATGTGCCGGTAGAAGAGATGCTCGAGATTGATGGCTTTGATGAAGACATCGTTGAAGAGCTGCGCAAACGCGCCAAAGATGCGTTGCTGACACTGGCAATCGCAAATGAAGAGAAATTGGATCAGGCTGAACCAGCCGAAGATCTTCTGCAGATGGACGGTATGGACCGTCATTTAGCTTTCCTGTTGGCCGCTCAGGGTATTGTTACGATGGAAGATCTGGCCGAACAGTCTGTTGATGACCTTCTGGACATCGAAGGTATCAACGAAGAACGTGCTGCGAGTCTGATTATGACCGCACGTGCGCCTTGGTTTGCAGAAGAATAACGAGAACGGAAGAGGAGCCTCCTTTATGGCAGAAGTCACAGTCAAGCAGCTTGCCGATATGGTGGGTGTTTCCGTTGAGCGTTTGCAGGAGCAGATGCTTGAAGCCGGTATTGATGGTAAAAATGCAGCTTCTTCGGTTTCCGAAGCAGAACGTCAATCCCTGTTGAATCACCTGAAACGCAGTCATGGCGAATCAGGTGATGCTGGTGAGCCCAAAAAAATCACCCTGAAGCGTAAAACGACCTCGCAGTTGAAGGTAGCTGGCGCATCTGGCAAGAAAAAAACAGTAAACGTTGAAGTACGCAAAAAGCGCACTTACATCAAACGCTCTGAGATTGAGCCTGATCAGGTAGACGATCAGGTCAATGAAGAAGCGATGGTCGACGTTCAGCAGGTAGAAGAGCAGCGTCAGCAGCAGGAAGCTGAGCAGGCGCGTCTGGCTCGCGAAGAAGCAGAAGCCAAAGCACAGGCTGAAGCCAAAGCAAAAGCAGAGGCTGAAGCAAAAGCGAAGGAAGAAGCTGAAGCAAAAGCCAAAGCAGAAGCTGAACTTAAGAAAAGCGAAGTCAGCGCCGCGCCCAAAAAAGCGCAGCCAGCCGCCGGTGCGGCTGATGCTGACCGGTCAGCGAAGCCAGGTTGGACCGAAGAGAAGAAAAAAGAAGCAGGTGGTCGCAGCGGTAAAACCCGCAAACGCGAAGATGGACGTTCACGTTTCGATGACGATGACCGTTCCGGTAACCGCCGCGGGGGTAAACTGACCCGTGTTCGTGACAAAAAAGGCAAGCTGGTTTCCAACAAGCCAAACAAACACGGCTTTAAAGAACCAACCGCGCCGCAGGTGATGGATGTAAGCATCCCGGAAAGCATTACCGTTGCTGACCTGGCCAAGAAGATGAATATCAAGGCTGCGGAAGTCATCAAAGTGATGTTTGGCATGGGTGCCATGGCCACCATCAACCAGGTGATCGATCAGGATACTGCTGTACTGGTGGTGGAAGAGATGGGTCACAAGCCGGTACCGCTGCAGGAAAATGCGGTGGAAGAGGCACTGATGGAAAGTATTCAGGCACAGCAGGGCGAAGCGGAAAGCCGCGCACCGGTTGTGACCGTTATGGGTCACGTTGACCACGGTAAAACCTCATTACTTGACTATATCCGTTCTACCCGCGTTGCATCAGGTGAGTCCGGTGGTATTACCCAGCATATCGGTGCCTACCATGTAGAAACTGAAAATGGCATGGTGACCTTCCTGGATACACCGGGCCACGCTGCGTTCACTGCAATGCGTGCTCGTGGTGCCTCTGTTACCGATATCGTAATTCTGGTGGTTGCTGCAGACGATGGCGTAATGCCGCAGACCGAGGAAGCGGTTCAGCACGCGAAAGCGGCGGGCGTACCTCTGGTGGTTGCGGTCAACAAGATTGATAAAGAACAGGCCGACCCAGACCGTGTTAAGAACGAGCTGTCCGCGCTGAATGTTATCCCTGAAGAGTGGGGCGGTGAAAACCAGTTTGTGAATGTTTCTGCCAAAACCGGTGAAGGCATTGATGATCTGCTGGACGCTGTGCTGCTGCAGGCTGAGATCCTTGAACTGACCGCTGTGCCGAATGCACCGGGTCAGGGTGTAGTGGTTGAGTCTCGTCTGGATAAGGGCCGTGGTCCTGTTGCTACAGTTCTGGTTCAGAACGGTACCCTGCGCAAGGGCGATATCGTGCTGGCGGGTCTGCATTATGGCCGTATTCGCGCCATGCTGGATGAGAACGGTAAGCCGGTCGATGAAGCCGGTCCGGCCATTCCTGTAGAAATTCAGGGTCTGGACGGAACGCCGGATGCCGGTGACGAGTTCACTATGGTGTCCAACGAGAAGAAAGCGCGTGAAGTGGCGCTGTTCCGTCAGGGTAAATACCGTGATGTGAAACTGGCTCGTCAGCAGAAATCCAAGCTGGAAAACCTGTTCGCCAATATGCAGGCAGGTGACGTGAAGACCTTTAACATCGTCCTCAAAACCGATGTGCGGGGTTCTCTGGAAGCACTGACTCATGCGCTGGAAGACCTGTCCACGGACGAAGTGAAAGTGAACATTGTCTCCGGTGGTGTAGGCGGTATTGCTGAAACCGACGCTAACCTGGCGGTAACGGCCTCTGCGTTGATGATCGGCTTTAACGTTCGTGCGGATGCTCAGGCGCGTCAGGTCCTGGAGCGTGAAGGTATCGAGCTGCGCTACTACAGCGTTATCTATGACATCATCGATGACGTAAAACAGGCGATGACCGGTCTGCTGTCACCTGAGTACAAAGAAGAGATCGTGGGTGTCGCGGAAGTACGTGATGTGTTCCGTTCGCCGAAGTTTGGCTCTGTAGCCGGCTGTATGGTGATCGAGGGTACCGTATACCGCAGCAAACGTATCCGTGTACTGCGTGACAACGTGGTGATCTATGAAGGCGAGCTGGAATCCCTGCGTCGCTTCAAAGATGCCGTTAACGAAGTCCGTCAGGGTATGGAATGTGGTATCGGTGTGAAGAACTACAACGATGTTAAAGTCGGTGACCAGATTGAGGTTTACGACACCATCGAAGTACAACGCACTCTATAAGGTTGAACTGAAAACAATATGGCGAGAGATTACAGCCGTACTCAACGGATCGGTGACCAGCTCCAGCGCGAGCTGGCTCAACTGATCCAGTTTCAAATCAAAGACCCCCGTCTGGGCATGGTCACAGTCAGCCACGCCAAGGTCAGCAAAGATCTTGGTTTCGCCGATGTGTATATCACTGTATTGCCTAAAGGCGATCAGGATGAAGCGGAAGCGATTGTGGTGGCCCTGAAGGTGCTCAACAACGCGGCGGGTTTTCTGCGCGGGGAACTGGCCCATGCGATCAAACTGCGGGTGATGCCGCAGTTGCGTTTTCATTTCGACGAAAGCATCGAACGAGGCCGTCACCTGCACAGTCTGATCGAGAGCGCTATCCGTCAGGAAAACGCATCGCAAAAATCAGACGAGGAGTAATCCTTGGGGGCTCAACGCAAACGCCGTGGCCGTCCGGTTAACGGCGTTCTCTTACTGCACAAGGCCGGAGGCATCTCCTCCAACGCCGCTCTGCAGCAGATCAAACGACTTTATCAGGCGCAGAAAGCGGGCCATACCGGTGCGCTGGATCCGCTTGCAACCGGCATGCTGCCGATCTGTCTGGGTGAAGCCACCAAGTTTTCTCAGTACCTTTTAGATGCTGACAAGGTGTATCAGACTACCGCCAAACTTGGCGTGCGTACCGATAGCAGCGATGCGGATGGCCAGGTGGTTGAAGAGAAACCGGTGCCTGAAAATCTCACCGCAGCACAGATTGAAGCCCTGCTGGTGGAACACTTCAGTGGTGAAATCGAGCAGGTACCGTCCATGTTCTCTGCGCTGAAGTTTCAGGGTCAGCCGCTGTACAAGCTGGCGCGCAAGGGGATTCAGGTTGAGGTTAAACCACGGCGTGTCACCATCCATTCGATTCGGTTGACCGGCTTTCGGGGTGATGAACTGGATCTTGAGGTGCACTGCTCCAAAGGCACCTATATCCGCTCGATTGTTGAGGACCTTGGTCTGTTGCTCGGCTGTGGTGCCCATGTGACCCGCCTGCACCGGCTGGATGTGGGCGCGTACCGTGCCGAACAGATGCTGACCCTGGCGGAAATTGAGGAAAAAATCGCCGATTTTGACCCCGAAACCGAGCTTGAAAGCATACAAAATACCCTGGATGCGCTATTATTGCCGCCCTGGGCAGCGGTTTCGGCGTTACCGGAATTTTCGCTTGATGCCCAGCAGAGTCTGCTGATGCAGCAGGGGCAGTCACTGCTCTGTGAAGAGTTGCCAGAGCTGACTCAGGTCCGATTATTTACCACAGATGGCCAGTTCCTAGGTGTGGCCATGGTGGAACAGGGGCGATTGAAACCCCAGCGTTTGATCAGTACTACTGATCTGCAGAACACCCCGGAGCACGGGTTGTGACGTTGTACTGGAAATATGCCCGGTACATCGTGTCTTTAATCCAGCGGTTGGCGTGCCACCGCGTGCATATTTAAGAGGAAATACAACATGGCATTGTCTGTTGAGAAAAAAGCGGAAATCGTAAAAGACTTCGCACGCGGCGAAGGTGACACCGGTTCTCCAGAAGTTCAGGTCGCGCTGCTGTCAGCTAACATTGACGGTCTGCAGGGTCACTTCCAGGCGAACAAACATGATCACCACTCTCGTCGCGGTCTGATCCGCATGGTAAACCAGCGTCGTAAACTGCTGGACTACCTGAAGCGTAAAGACGCGGATCGTTACCTGGAGCTGATCAAGCGTCTGGGTCTGCGTCGCTAACAGAGTCGTGTAACACTTCTGGGGCCATACAATGTATGGCCCCGGTTTTATTTAGGGTACTGCACAGATAACCTCTTCATCTCGCCCGTACTCAACTGCGCTTTTAACCAGAGTGCAGCTGAGTACAGGCAAGTCTCAGAGCATGATAGGTATCTGACCGTAGCGCCCGTTAACTTAAACAAAGGTGATTAACGTGTTTGATATCAAACAAAAAACCTTCATGTTCGGTAACCAGGAAGTCACTCTGGAAACCGGCCGTGTTGCCCGTCAGGCAACCGGTTCCGTTATGGTAACCATGGGTGGCAACCAGGTACTGTGTACTGTTGTAGGTGCCAAAGATGCCAAAGCGGGTCAGGACTTCTTCCCGCTGTCCGTACACTATCAGGAAAAATACTACGCCGTTGGCCGTATCCCTGGTGGTTTCTTCAAACGTGAAGCGCGTCCTTCCGAAAAAGAAACCCTGACTTCCCGTCTGATCGACCGTCCTATTCGTCCACTGTTCCCGAAAGGTTTCATGAACGAAGTACAGGTGATCTGTACTGTTGTGTCTGCAGACAAGAAAAATGATCCGGATATTGCAGCAATGCTGGGTACCTCTGCGGCGCTGGCGATCTCCGGTATCCCGTTCCAGGGGCCAATCGGTGGTGCGCGTGTTGGCTTCACTGAAGCTGACGGTTACATCCTGAACCCATCTTATGAGCAACTGTCTACGTCCGAGCTGGACATGGTTGTAGCCGGTACTGCTGATGCGGTACTGATGGTTGAGTCTGAAGCGAAAGAACTGTCTGAAGACGAAATGCTGGGTGCGGTACTGTTTGCGCACCAGGAAATGCAGATTGCTATCAACGCGATCAACGAACTGGTTGCTGAAGCCGGCAAGCCTGTTTGGGATTGGCAGCCAGCTGAGAAAAACGAAGCTCTGATCGCTCAGGTGCGCGAGGTTGTTGGCGCTGGTCTGGCCGATGCCTATCAGGTTGCAGACAAAATGCAGCGTCAGGCGGCTGTTGCCGAGCTGCGCGCTCAGGCGCTGGCTCAGATCGCTACCGGTGCCGAAGGCACTCCGGATGCGGGTGATGTTGAAGGCATCTTCAAGTCACTGGAAAAAGAAGTTGTTCGCGGACGCATTCTGGATGGCGCGCCACGTATCGACGGTCGTGACACCAAAACTGTCCGTCCAATCAACGTGGCAATCGACGTGCTGAAAGGTACTCACGGTTCTGCGCTGTTCACCCGTGGTGAAACTCAGGCTATCGCTACCTGTACTCTGGGTACCGCACGTGATCAGCAGATCATTGACGCGATCGAAGGCGAGCGTAAAGATCCGTTCATGCTGCACTACAACTTCCCTCCTTATTCTGTAGGTGAGTGTGGTCGTATGGGCGGTGCCGGTCGTCGTGAGATCGGTCACGGCCGTCTGGCGCGTCGTGGTGTGGCTGCGGTTCTGCCAACACAGGAAGAGTTCCCGTACACCATCCGTATCGTATCCGAGATCACTGAATCCAACGGTTCCAGCTCCATGGCATCTGTTTGTGGTGCGTCCCTGTCCATGATGGACGCGGGTGTACCGCTGAAAGCGCCAGTTGCCGGTATCGCGATGGGTCTGGTGAAAGAAGGCGACCGTTTTGCGGTACTGACCGACATCCTGGGCGACGAAGACCACCTGGGCGATATGGACTTTAAAGTAGCCGGTACTGAACACGGTGTTACTGCGCTGCAGATGGACATCAAGATCACCGGTATCACTGAAGAGATCATGGACATTGCGCTGGAGCAGGCATTTGATGCCCGTATCCACATCCTGAAAGAGATGGCGCAGGTCATCGGTTATGCGCGTCCTGAACTGCCGGACAATGCGCCTGCCATGACGCAGATTAAGATCAACCCAGAGAAGATCCGTGATGTTATCGGTAAAGGTGGCGCGACTATCCGTGCGCTGACCGAAGAAACCGGTGCCTCTATCGATATCGAAGAAGACGGTACCGTACGTATCTATGCAGAAGACCGTTCTGCGGCGAAACGAGCTACCGACAAGATTCTGGAGATCACCGCTGAAGCTGAAGTGGGCAAAATCTACCAGGGTAAAGTTGTGCGTATCGAAGACTTCGGTGCGTTTGTAAACATCCTGCCTGGCAAAGATGGTCTGGTTCACATCTCTCAAATCGACAACAAGCGTGTTGAGAAAGTGACTGACTACATCCAGATGGATCAGATGGTTACCGTTAAGGTACTGGACGTGGATCAGCGCGGCCGTATCAAGCTGTCCATGAAGGATCTGGAAGAAGATGAAGCAGTAAGCTGAGTCTGATACCGATAAAAAAACCGCCTTCTGGCGGTTTTTTTGTCTCTGTGCCCGGCTGTTATGAGAGCTGGGACTGCAGGTAGTTCTGGATACCGATGCGTTTGATCAGACCCAGTTGCTGTTCCAGCCAGTAGGCATGATCTTCCTCGGTGTCTTCCAGCAGTTTTTCCAGAATTTCACGGCTCTGGTAATCCTGCTCCTCTTCACAGATTTTGATCGCTTTTTTCAGCGCATCGCCCACATCATATTCCAGCTGCAGGTCGTAGGTGAGCATCTCCGGGACATCTTTGCCCACCTTAAAGCCGGTGCGCTTGGTCATGTCCGGCGTGCCTTCCAGCAGCAGCATACGTTCGATCAGCGCCGCCGCATGGCCTTTCTCATCATCAAATTCATGGTCGATGCGTTCGTAGAGTTTGGTCAGACCCCAGTCTTCATACATCCGGGAGTGGATGAAGTACTGGTCCATGGCGGCCAGCTCCATCGCCAGCAGTTCATTCAGGGCATTGATGACCCGTGTATTACCTTTCATTGTCCTGTCCTCAGATATTCGACTGCAGATAGTTTTCAATACCGGTGTGCTGAATCAGGTATTGCTGGGTTTCCAGCCAGTCGACATATTCCTCTTCATATTCGAGAATCTCTTCCAGAATATCCCGGCTCACGTAATCACTGGCCTGTTCACATCCGGCGATGGCCGTGCGCAGCAGGGCCAGCTCATCCATCTGAAAGTCCAGATCACACTGCAGCATCTCTTCGGTGTGTTCACCAATCCGCAGTCGGTCAAGGTGCTGCAGGTTGGGCAGTCCTTCCAGAAACAGAATACGTTCAATCAGCTCGTCTGCCTGCTTCATATCCTTGATCGATTTTTTGTAGGCTTTTTCGTTCAGCTCATTGAAGCCCCAGTTTTTGTAGATCCGCGCGTGCAGGAAAAACTGGTTAATGGAGGTCAATTCGCTGGTGAGGACTTTGTTTAACAATGCGATGACTTGTTTGTCGCCTTGCATGGGAAGTTCCTTATTGTTGTAACCGTGGTCTCAGAGCAGGTTTTCAGTTTAGCCCAAATTTTTGAGTGTCTCTGACAGCCTAACAAAATGAAGCCGGCGATGGCATCCCGAATCTATATAGAAAAATCTTCATACAAAGAGACAAGGTTAGCGTTGAAATAAAACCAAATGATAAGTATTATCATTTATATTAAATTAACAGTTTGCCGGTTTTATCTTGTATGTATATCTGCATTTGCAACAACGTTACGGATCGTCAGGTTAAAGAAGCGGTTGAGCAGGGCGCACGTAACCTGCGGGATCTTAATCAGTCACTCGATGTTGCCGGTACCTGTGGCAAATGCGCCTGTGCCGCCCGTAAACTGATGCAGCAGCATCTGAGTGAACAGGACTTCGAACTGGCAGTGCCAGCCTGATCTCTGGATTTTCGTCATAAAAAAGCCGGGCTCAAATGTCCGGCTTTTTTATGCTTTCAGAAACCCTGGTTCAGGGATCAAAACGGGTCAGCTCAAAGCTGATGGTGCCGCCTTTGAAGATTTCCAGATCCAGCGGTTCCTCCCGTACCAGTTTGACCAGCCCAACCCCCGGTGCATACCACTCGGTCTGGGTCAGCTTCACGTCCATATAGCCGATCTTGGGGTCTGCATAGAGGTTCACTTTGGCCAGCCCCTCTACTTTAATGCAGTTGGTGAAGGTGCCGGCTGGCACGGTCACGGTCTCTTTCAGTCCGACAATCTCAAACACCATATAGACCTGTCTTCCGCCCGGTTCTTCAACGGCGTATGAAGGCAGACTGTGCAGCGCGTAGGGGCGGGTGGTGGTGGACCAGTTACGCCCCAGATCAAGATCCTTGAAGTTCGGCAGGATCCGCACCTCTTCTTCCTCGTAGCGCGGACTGTATTCAATCAGGGTCCGCTTTCCGATCCGATAACTGCCGGTATCATCCTGCAGGATGTAATAATCGGTACCGTCGCTGGTGTGGCGAATACTGACCGGCTCATCGGCATAGCGGCCTTCAAGTTTTGCAGGGCCGCGGTTTTCGATGCTGAAGCTGCGTTCACTGCGACGGTCGGTGAGATCCTCCGTGACTTTATATTCCCAGCGCACGCCTTCCTGCAGTGGGAAATAATCAGTCTCAGGAATATCGGCACCACAGCCACCTAATATCAGCGCTGAGAGGCTCAGAAGCATTAATCTGCGCATGATTATTTCTCCGGCAGTGCCGGATCCGGCAGGTCGGAAAATTCAAGCAGATACTTATGTTCGCCAAAGGCCTTTTTACCCTCTACGCTTTCGGGTTTTTCCGGTTTGGGTGAACGCTGCCCCAACTGCACACTGCCGTTGCGGATATCTTTCATGGCAACCTGAATATTGGTATGGGTCGCCTGATCATAGGGGATGCGGTAGGCGCGTGGTTCCTCGGCCAGCTTCTGGCCTTTAAGGTCCGTCAGCCAGAGGAAGATGCTGCCTTCGATGCCTTTTTCTTTATCAGGCTCCTCCACGACGGCATAGTGCATCAGGAACTGTTCCGGTACATCCGCGTCGGTAGGCCAGCCCTGAGCCTGTTTCCAGCCCTGGTAACTGACCCAGTAAAACACCAGCGCCAGCAGTACCAGCGTCAGTTTGAATATCCAATGCAAGCGGCCAGAGATTACGGCCAGCATCAGCACCGCGGTGAGAAACACATAGGCCAGGATCAGGCCCAGCAGTACTTCATTCATTTCGCATCTGCCTCAATAATACTTTTTTGCAACTGATTGATATTAACTACCTCACCCCCGGGAGTGATGGTAAAGCGCAGGGCGGTGACTTCTTCGCCCTCTTTTTTCAGGGTGGTGGTGCTGTAATTGAGCACCTTCATTACCGGGTTCACCTCAGCCAGGTAGACGGTGACTGGCACCTCTTCCTGGTTTTCGCTTTTGAAATAATGCAGGTTTACGATGTACTCCCCTGGTGGGCGACCACGAATGGTCAGTACCTCCTGGTTCAGCGGATTGACGATCTCCTGTCCATTAATGACCTGAGTATCGTTAGCCATGCCGCGGTCATCCCGGTCCAGATGCATCAGCCCCTGTTGGGTGCGCATATACCAGACCTGTGAGTTATCGGGCCCCTGTGCCCAGACATCGATGTCGTTGGGGTTACGGTCCGGCCAGCTGACGGTGATCAGAAACTCCGCTTTGGGGTCGATGATGCCCGACTTAGCCGGCGGATTGAGCAACAGCAGCGCCACCAGAAACAAAAAAGTGAAGGTCAGCAACGCGTTGAACAGCAGATCCGTGAACGGGTCGATATCAAAGTCGCGTTTGTGGTTGAACAGCGCCATAGGCTTATCCGTTCACCCGGCTGCCATCACCGAAACGATGGCCAAGGTTGACGGTCTCTGCAATCAGGCGATCAGCCATACGATCCAGCATCAGATACTGCGCTCCCAAAAGCATGCTGCAGACCAGACCGATCATGGTGGTGTTCATGGCAATGCCCATGCCCTGCGTCATCTGCTGCATCAGCTCTTTGATATCGGACAGGTCTAGATTTTCCAGTCCGGAGATGGAACTGAGCATGATGACAAAACCCACAACAGTACCCAGCAGACCCAGTTTGACCATCAGGCCGGAGACAAACCAGCCCACCTGATGCGAACCCCGGGCGCCTTCTGCCAGTAGTTCGGCCAGCAGTGCATTTTCGTTTTCATGGTTGGCGCTGTGGCTTTTCTGCAGGCCGGAAAAATAGTCCTGCGACAGCGAGCGGCCTTCAGCATAGGGCTGGCTGATGCCCGGATGCTGGCCACGGGTGAACTGCTGGTGGAAATGATCAAACATCAAAAACTGACGGGCGATAAAGTAGCTACGACGGGCGCAGTGCACCGACATCACCAGCAGCATGATCAGAATCAGCAGGCTGAGACGGGTTTTGTCCTGATGCAGAATGGTTTGCAGCACCTGCAGATCCCAGCTGATATAGATGCCAAACAGCATCAGGCCAGCCATCAGAAGCCAGTAGAGCAGAGTTTTGTAGGCGATCGGCTGATACACGTGTTTCTTCCAGTTAAAGGTTCATAAGTTGTTGATACTACAACCCAGCGGCCGGTGAAAGGGCCGCCGGGTAAATTCCTACCCAAGTAGCAGCCCGGTTCATTGTGTTTTTTGCGGTAGGGCAAACACCAGAATCTGGTCGCCGGTAGGGTAACCTGCCAGCTTGTTGCCCCCAGCTGCGACAGCAATGTACTGGCGACCATCGATCTGATAACTGATCGGTGGCGCATTTACCCCATAGGGAGCCTGATAGGACCAGAGTTTGTTCCCGGTGGCCGCATCCACGGCAAAAAACTCACCGTCACCTTCGCCGCTGAAGACCAGTTGGCCCGCAGTGGCCAGCACGCCGCCGAGCATGGGCTGGCGGGTTTTCTGCTGCCAACGCAGTGAACCGTCGTTAAGATTGATTGCGGTCAGGGTGCCGTAAACCTCCTTATCCGGGAACTCAAAATAGCTGTAGGTCTGCCAGGGCAGGTTGCTATCCAGATTCAGCGGTTTGCGGAAGTAAGTGGCAGGGCGATGCACGGCTGCCACATAAACAGTTTTTTGCTGGTTATCGACGGAGACCGGCGACCAGTTGCTGCCACCGGCAATGCCCGGTGCCACGGTGACACCTTCTTCAGTGGGGTCTGCAAACAGATTGGTCTGGGGAACAAAGGGTTCGGACTTGAACAGCAGCTCACCGGTTTCACGGTCCAGTACGTAGTACCAGCCGGTTTTGCCAGCCTGCCCCACCGCTTTCACGGTTTCACCCTGAATGGTCACATCAAACAGTGCGGGTGGGCTGGATACATCATAGCCCCAGCGGTCATGGGGCACCTGCTGATAGGCCCACTTAAGCTGACCGGTTTTACTGTCAATGGCAACCAGACTGGAGGTGTGCAGGTTGTCACCGGGACGGGTGGAGTCATCCATATTGGGGGCGGGGTTACCGGTGCCGACAAACAGCCAGCCGGTTTCAGTGTCCACCGCCGGCGTGGTCCAGATGGAGCCACCGCCCAGTTTCCAGCTGTCACGGAAACGTTCAGATTTGCTGATTTCCTTGCTGATATCACGGTGCAGCGGCACACCATCAGAGGTGGTCTCAGACCAGTCGCCGACCCAGGTTTCGCCGGATACGCTGTACCAGCGCCAAAGCTCCTTGCCGGTGTTGACATCAAACGCCGCCAGAAAACCGCGCAGGCCGGTACGGCCATCACCCAGTCCGACCACTTTCAGGCCCTGTTCGGTATCCAGATGCAGACCATAACCGGCCCCGGTACTGCCGATGATGACCTGATCCTGATACACCTGAGGTGCCATATTGAAACTGTGACTGGTGCCCCCAATCAGAGTGGCTTTTTCGCCCAGCTCAGAGCCCTGCAGCAGGCTGCCCAGTGTTTCCTGTGTGGACAGGCTGATATCGCCTACCTGGGTATCCCAGACCAGTTGACCGCTGGTCTGATCCACGGCAATCAGATGTCCGTCAATCGTGGCCTGAAACACCTTGCCCTGCGCTACCGCGACACCGCGGTTGGCCGGTCCACAGCAGCTTTTTTTGCTTTTGAGCGGATGTTCATAGCGCCAGATCTCTTTTCCGGACACGGCATCTACTGCCACCACGTGGTTGAACGGGGTGCTGAAATACATCACCCGGCCTACCACAATCGGACTGGTCTGAAACGACGCCTTTATACCGGTCTCATATTTCCAGGCCAGTGCCAGACCGGCAACGTTGTCCCGGTTAATCTGGCTGATTGGGCTGAAACGCTGATTGTGCAGGCCGTTACCGTATAACGACCAGTCTTGCTGATCCTGTGCGGCAAAAGCGCTGCTGGCGCATAAGCTGAGGCCGAGTACCAGACCGGTTAAGGCGTTCATTAGAGTCTCCCGCTAAGTTGTAGTTGTTTACGCGTAAACTGTTTGTTCAGAGCTTGCCGTGACCGGAGGCTGATGCAGTGCCACCAGATCTGTCATGCTGAGGGTGGCAAGAATATTCTGTTGCTCATCCATCAGTTCATACAGTGGCAAGCCGCCATTATCAAAAATACTGAACAGCACCACCGCGCCCCCTTCGCCGCCACTTTCAGAATGGGGTGTCTCCAGCGCGGGGGTTATGGTGTAACTGCCGGTGGGGCGGATCTCTTCAACCTTACCGTCAGCGCCGTAGATAATATGTTCACCTTCCAGCACCAATGTTTTGTTCAGCGCGCAATGCCGGTGCAGAATGATCGGCTTATGCGCATCAAACCAGAACAGAACTTCTGCCCGTTGCTGCACTTCATCAATATGCACAATGTGGTATTTAAAGTGCTCAAGTCCTTCCAGCTGTTTCCAGGGGGTGACCACACCAATGGACGGTTTATACATGACACTGCTCCTTGTTGTTTATGGTGTGATCTACCTTAGGTTGCTCAGTTATCAGTGTAAGCTGAAAAAAGACCGACAGACTCGGGCAAATTGCCCGATCTTAAAACGTGCCTGTTCATGAGCCGGTGGGGTTTCTAAAATGGTGGGACTTAAAACTGTTGCGGAGTTGATCCTGTGCCTGTGTTGCGCCTGAACCTGTTGCTGATGATGCTGGTGATCCTGTCAGGCATTATTGCGCTGTTTTTTTCAGCGGCTTTCATCCTTCAGCAGGCGGATCAGGCGTCCAGAGATCGTACTGCCCGGTCTGCCGTGGTAGCGCAGCAACAGCTGCAACTGCAGCTGTACCGCATCGACAACCAGTTTGAATTTCTGAAACACTTCCCGGACTTTCACCTGTGGCAGAAGTCCGTTAACCACGCGGGACTGTGCGTGACCTACCGTAACCGGGAGGGCGATGTACTGCGTAGTCTGTGTCTGGGTGATGTAACCGAAGAGAACTGGCCGCAGTGGTTTCAGTCGCTCTACCTGAAACTGTTTACCCCCGCGCAGCCGGTGCAGCTGGATGTGACCTATAAAGAACAACTGCAGGGGCGGATCGAGGTTTCTTCCAGTGAAATGGTAGAAATCGGTCGGGCCTGGCAAACCCTCACTAACCTGATGGAACTGGTCAGCCTGATCGTGCTGACGCTCTGTATCATTCTCTATCTGATGATGCACTGGATATTGCGCCCGGTCCGCATAACGCAGCAGTGCCTGCAACGCATGGTGCAGGAAGACCTCTCTCTACGGGTACCTGAATTCAAAATTGCCGAATGGCAGGAGACTGGCGTGGCGATCAACCGGCTGGCTGAGAGCTTGCAATCAACACTGGTAGAGCGTCAGGCACTGGCGCTGAAACTGGTCAATGTGCAGGAGGAAGAGCGGCGTTTTCTCTGCCGGGAGCTGCATGATGAACTGGGCCAGTCATTGGCCGGGCTAAGCGCCGTGGCCAGTGCGATGGCAGAAGATGCCCGTCATTCCTACCCCCAGTTGCAGGAACCCGCCAACCAGATCACCCGGATCGCAAAACATATGCGGGATCTGGTGAAGGGGTTATTGCTGCGTTTACGGCCGGCTGATCTGGAGCAGTTGGGACTGGCGGAAAGTCTGCGGGGCCTGACCAATGAATGGAATAACAAACACCAGGCGATCCGCTGGAGCCTGTTTTTACAGGGCGATGTGGATGGCTTGCCGGCCTCGGTGTCGGTGAATCTGTTGCGCATTGTGCAGGAGTGTCTGACCAATATCAGCCGACATTCCGGGGCGACCAAAGCGGAAGTGGAACTTGTCTGCAGTGATAAAGCACCCCTGATTTTAGTGATTCGGGATAATGGTCAGGGTCTGTCTTCGGCTTTTGTGGAGTCGCCCGGACACGGACTGCTGGGCATCCGCGAGCGGGTCAGTGCGCTGGGGGGGACGTTGGCAATGACCAGTCTGCCTGAAGGGGGCTTGCGGGTGGTCATCGAAATTCCCGTTGTGGTGCTGGGGGATTCCGCATGAGTCAGATTCGTATTTTGTTGGTAGATGATCATGCCATCGTGCGCGAGGGTTACCGGGCGTTACTTAACCGGCAGCCCAATCTCGATCTGGTGGCGGAAGCCGGCTCCGGTGAACAGGCCTATGCCCTGTATCGCGAGCATCAGCCTGATCTGGTGGTGCTCGACCTGTCCCTGCCGGGCAAGGGCGGGCTGGCCACGCTGATCCAGATCCGCCAGTTTGACCCAAAAGCGCGGGTGCTGATCTTCAGCATGCATCAGAACCCGGCGATGGCGACCAAAGCGATAGAAGCCGGTGCCCGGGGCTATGTCACCAAAAGCAGTGAACCCAGTGTGTTGATTAAAGCGGTGACCGAGGTGATGCAGGGCAAAATCGCCCTCAGTGATGATATGTCTCATGCGCTGGCGCTGGAGAGGCTCGGTGGTGAAAAGGGGTTACTGGCCGACCTGACAACCCGGGAGTTTGAAATTCTGCGCATGCTGGTGGAGGGCAAAAGCAAAACAGAAATAGCCGACACCCTGCATATCAGCGCCAAAACCGTGGCCAACTGTCACTACATCATCAAACGTAAACTCAATGTGCAGTCGGATATTGAATTGTTGCGGGTAGCGATGCAGCAGCAATTGGTGACACGAACGGAGCTGGGATAGGTTTATTCAGCACCCAGATAGCTGAGCGTGTGCTCTAGGGTTTCGGTAATGCCTGCATCCAGTTTTAGCTGCAGCAGATGGTCGGCACGGGTGATGCCCCGTGTCAGCGATACGATCGGCAGGTTCCAGTCTCTGGCCCGCAGACAGTAGCGATAACCGGAGTAGACCATCAGTGAGGTGCCAATGGTCAGCAGGGCATTACTGTTCTGCAGTATCTCCAGACTGTGAAACACCTTCTCTTTCGGCACATTATCACCAAAAAACACGACGTCCGGTTTCAGAATCCCGCCACACTGCTCGCAGTCCGGCACCCGGAACTGGTGAAAATCGATGTTTTCCAGATCCGCATCGCCATCCGGCCGGGCTGTAGCTTCAAAGCCACAGAAATCCGGGTTTTCTGCGCCGGAGCGGTGGTGGATATCGTCCCGGCTGTAGTCTGCGCCACAACTCATGCACTTTACCCGGTCGGCCCGGCCGTGCAGGTCAATCACAGTTTCACTGCCAGCTTTCTGGTGCAGCCGGTCCACATTCTGGGTAATGATCTGCTGGATATGTCCTTTTGTCTGTAGGTCCGTCAGTGCATGGTGAGCCGCCGAGGGTTGCGCGTTGGAGATCCGTGGCCAGCCGATCAGACTGCGTGCCCAGTAACGCTGGCGGGCGTAATGGTCCTGCAGAAACACCTTATGCTGCACCGGTGGCTTGTGTTGCCAGACACCGGCTTCGTCGCGATAGGCCGGAATACCGCTGTCGGTACTGATACCGGCTCCGGTCAGCACCGTAAGGCGAGGGTGTTTTTGAATAAATTCAGCCAGCAATTCAGCCTGATGCATAACAGCTTCTCTGCAACTTTTTAGCCTTTACGTAAATGGGGTGCATTGGGATGAGGTGTAAACAGGCTCATCTGGGCTTTTGTCTCACTTAATACGAGTAACTGATCCCCCCGCTGAATCAGTCCGCCCTGAATGATTTTGCAGCACAATCCGCCGTAACCGAGCATTGCGGCAACTCCGCCGGGTCCCAGTGCCGTTTCCATCCGGGAGCAGGGGTGACAGAGCGCAGTCGCTTCCAGAATCGCTTCCCCCAGTTGAAAACGCTGATAGCGCAGGGCGTTCAGGTTGATACCGCTGACTACCAGGTTACGGCGCAGCCGGGCCGGATCGATCCGCTCATAGCCGCAGTGTTGCGCAATCTGCTGGATAAACTCCCGGGAGATGAGTGTGACCTGTCGCGCCGAGCCGGGGGTTTTTGTACAGCGATGATCGCCTTCAAGTCCGAGTCCCGCCAACGCCTGAGTCGACTCAAGGCTCTGCATCGGTTCGCGCCGGGAAGGACGCACGCCGATCCACTCCAGCGTGCCCGCGGGCAGGGTGGCGGCGTAGCGGGCATACAGCTCGTTCAGACTCATAGGGTTAACCTTAAATATTCTTTCGGCAGCGTAAATTCTGCGTTTGTTTTCTAAAGACCATGGCTTAAACGAACAGTTGTTTAAATTTAATAAAATATTTTGCTCAAGCAGCCGATAGCAGTAGAGATTGATTGTTTATCGAAGGCGTTTCAAGTGGCATTACGTCGTCTCAGTCTGCTGCTGCCCATGCTGTTGCTGCTACCGGCAGCCTATTTTTCCCTGAGTCCGGTGGCACTGCTGCCGGATACACAGCAGGTTATTATCGCGCAACTGCCCTATGTGCTGGGCCTGACCGTGGCGTTGCTGGCGATTGGTTTTCGCCGCAGCCGCATAATGCTGGCTGCCCTGAATCTCTGTGTTGCTTACTCCCTGATTCGTTTTGGTCTGCAGACCAGTCTGGATAACCCGGACGCTTATGTGATGTTCAGTGGTTTGTCGGTACTGCTACCGCTCAATACCGCTCTGATTGCGATGTTCAGCGAAAAGGGTGCGTTTACCGCGACCGGCTTTCGACAACTGGCCCTGCTGGCTCCCGGTTATCTGTTTCTGGTGCTGCTGGATGCGGTCAACTGGCTCGGTTACCTGCTGCCCTGGTTGCCGATGTCGATGCTGGAGATGTTGTTTCTTGAGACCTACCTGAGTCAGGCCTCGGCCTGGGTGTTTGGGCTGTCTCTGATCCCGGTGCTGTTTTCACTCTACATGCGTCGTACCCCGGCGGATGCTGCACTGCTCGCCAGTCTGGTGGCGGCACTGGTGATGATTCTCTGGTTTGACCGGCCGCTGATCTCGGCGCTGTTTGTTTCTGCCGCTTTGCTGGTGCTGGCGGTGGCGGTGATTCAGAGCTCCTACAGCATGGCGTTTATTGATGAACTGACTGAGATTCCGGGTCGCCGTGCCCTCTACAGCAAACTGAATACCCTGGGTCGAACCTACACGGTGGCGATGGTCGATATCGATCACTTCAAGCAGTTTAACGACCGCTACGGCCACGATGTGGGTGATCAGGTGCTGCGTATGGTGGCGGCCAAGATTGCTCAGGTGAACGGCGGAGGCAAAGCCTATCGTTATGGGGGAGAGGAGTTCACCATCCTGTTCCCGGGTAAAACCGAACTTCAGGCCAGACCCTATCTTGAGGAAGTGCGCGAAGTGATTGCTGCCTATCCAATGCGTATCCGCAGTGAAAAACGGCCTGACGATGCCAAACAGGGCCGTGAGCAGCGCAGTCGACAGGGTGCTGGTGAGATCGTCAAGGTGTCTATCAGTATCGGTTTCTGCGAAAAAGCGGAACGCCATCAGGAACCGGATGAAGTGATCAAAGATGCCGATCAGGCGCTGTACGCTGCCAAAAAAGCGGGACGCAACTGTTCCCGCAGTGCTGGGGAGAAAAACAGTCGGGGCCAGGCCAGTTATAAACGCGGCTGACCTCCAAGGGATTAGTTGTAAAACGCGCTCAGTTGATTCAGTCCTGCCTTATAAATACCCCGGATCACATCGGCCGCTTCCTGATCGGTGGCGCCCGCCGCATCAAATGAAGATGACCAGGTCACCAACGTTCCATCGTCTTGCGCCGTAAGTTTGATCATCGATTCATAGTCAGCCACCGGCAGCGGTGAGGCATCAATCCGGTAGCTGTATCTGAGTTGTTCATTGTCTTCGCTGAGCTGGGTTTCGGTAATGGTGGCGCCATTGCCCAGTGTCAGCACCCGCACATCTGGTGCGGTAAGGCTGCTGCCCACCACGGCGGGGTGCCAGCGGTGCAGCCCGTTAAAGTTACCTACCAGTGCCCAGACTGCAGCGGGTTTTGCCTTAAGCGTGATGGATTCCTCTACCTGAATACCACCGGCGAGAACCTGCGTGCTGATCAGGCCGCCCAGAACAGCGGCCATAGTGACTGCTTTCATTGCCTTAACTCCTTATTTTTATTGGTCTAAGGCACGGTAGCATGGGGTTTTTTGTGACGGGAATTGGCAAAGCACCCGAGAAATTCGGGAAATTTGCCCGACGTGTCTGAATTACAGGCAACAAAAAAGGCCGCTAATCAGCGGCCTTTTTCAGATCAGGGATAATCCCTTACGCGCCAAACTTGGCTTTGGCTTCGATACGACGACGGTGCAGGACCGGCTCGGTGTAGCCGTTTGGCTGAACCGTACCTTCAAACACCAGTTCGCAGGCTGCAGCAAACGCAACGCTGTCATCGAAGTTTGGTGCCATTGGGCGGTACAGTGGGTCGTTGCCGTTCTGACGGTCAACTACCGCCGCCATGCGCTGCATGGTTTCCAGTACCTGCTCTTTGGAGCAGATGCCGTGGTGCAGCCAGTTGGCGATGTGCTGGCTGGAGATACGCAGCGTTGCACGGTCTTCCATCAGGCCTACATCGTTGATGTCAGGCACTTTGGAACAACCGACACCGGAGTCGATCCAGCGTACTACGTAACCCAGGATACCCTGTGCGTTGTTGTCCAGTTCCTGCTGAATCTCTTCGGCAGACCAGCTTGGGTTCTGCGCGACAGGGATGGTCAGAATGTCATCCAGAGACGCACGGGCACGGGATTTCAGCTCTTCCTGACGGGCAAAGACGTCTACCTTGTGGTAGTGCAGTGCGTGCAGGGTGGCTGCGGTTGGGGATGGAACCCATGCGGTGTTGGCACCAGACAGCGGATGGCCGATCTTGGCATCCAGCATGTTGGCCATCTGATCCGGAATCGGCCACATGCCTTTACCGATCTGGGCGCGACCGCTCAGGCCACAGGCCAGACCGTTGTCGACGTTCCAGTTTTCGTAAGAGCTGATCCAGGCAGCCTGTTTCATGTCGCCTTTACGGATCATCGGGCCCGCTTCCATCGAGGTGTGGATCTCGTCACCGGTACGGTCAAGGAAGCCAGTGTTGATGAAGACCACACGCTCTTTAGCCGCGCGGATACACTCTTTCAGGTTAACGGTGGTGCGACGCTCTTCGTCCATGATACCCATCTTCATGGTGAAACGGTCCAGACCCAGTGCGTCTTCGATACGACCAAACAGTTCGTTAGCAAACGCCACTTCTTCAGGACCGTGCATCTTCGGTTTAACGATGTACATGGAACCAGTGGTGGTGTTGCTGAATTTGCCGTTGCCCTTGATATCGTGGATAGAGATCAGGGTGGTGACCATACCGTCGATGATACCTTCCGGTACTTCGTTGCCATCCTTGTCCAGGATCGCTTCGTTGGTCATCAGGTGACCTACGTTACGGACGAACATCAGGCTGCGGCCTTTCAGGGTCACAGTGTCGCCGTTCAGACCGGTGTATGAGCGGTCGCCGTTGATGGTACGGGTGAAGGTTTTTCCGCCTTTGCTGACTTCTTCAGTCAGGTCGCCTTTCATCAGGCCCAGCCAGTTGCGGTACACCACAACCTTGTCAGCACTGTCTACGGCAGCTACGGAGTCTTCACAGTCCATGATGGTAGTCAGAGCAGACTCCATCACGATGTCTTTAATGCCAGCCGCATCGTCTTTACCGATCAGGCTGTCACGGTCGATCTGTACTTCAAAGTGCAGGCCGTTGTTTACCAGCAGCAGGGAATCCGGTGCAGCGGTGTCACCCAGGTAACCTACCAGTTTCTCTGGCTGAGCCAGACCGGTTTCGCTGCCGTCAGTCATGCTGACAACCAGCTTGCCATCCTTGATGGTGTAGCCGGTAGAATCCTTGTGAGAGCCAGTCGCCAGTGGCGCAGCGTCATCCAGGAAGTTACGGGCAAAGGCGATAACCTTGGCACCACGGGCCGGGTTGTATTCAGCGGTTTTCTCAGCGCCGTCTGCTTCAGACACAGCGTCAGTACCGTACAGTGCATCGTACAGGCTGCCCCAACGCGCATTCGCCGCGTTCAGTGCAAAACGTGCATTCATCACAGGTACTACCAGCTGAGGGCCAGCCATAGTCGCCATTTCCGGATCAACGTTGGCGGTGGTGGCGGTGAAGTCTTCACCTTCCGGCAACAGGTAACCGATCTCGGTCAGGAAAGATTTGTACGCTGCCAGATCGAAAGCCTGACCCTTGCGGGCACGGTGCCATTCATCGATCTGTGCCTGGATAGCATCACGCTTGGCCAGCAGTTCACGGTTACGTGGTGCCAGATCATGCACGATGGCATCAAAACCGGCCCAGAACTGTTCGCTGGTGACGCCAGTGCCTGGCAGTGCTTCGTTATTTACGAAATCATACAGAGCCTGTGCGACCTGCAGGCCACCGCTCGTTACCCTTTGACTCATAGTGATATTGCCCCAGTTGTAGTACGCGGCTCTGGTCCGAGGCGACCATGAGCCGTGTGAAAGTAGAGAAAAGATTCGCCGGAATGTCTCGAAGCTCTTGCCCTGTTTGGATGCGAAAGTCAGTTGCGTCGGGATAATGACAGTAGTTCTGACTCAGAGCGAAACGTACGGCTATATGCGACGCAACATTACCGGAAATTGAGCAAAAAGTCGCCCCTAATCTCATGTATACCCGGTATTCAGCTGGGTTATGTTGCCCATATGCGGCTATTCTTTATGAAAAACAAGCTATTCCCGGGTGAGTCAGTTTTCACCCGTCTGCCGAGGGATTTACGGCATGTCTGCATTTGATCGTGCTGAATTGCTGCAACAGCTGCCCGCATGGACGCTGGCTGATTCGACCGCCCACTCCCCCGAGGTGGCCGCCTACCTGAAACATTATGGCCTGCATGGGCTGGCCTGTGACTATGCTCTGCAGTTTGGCCTGCTGGAGTGCGCAGGCATCAACACCGCGGTGCAGTACTACCGACAACCCGACAATGGCCGGGGCACCGCACTGGTGGTACATGGCTATATGGACCATATGGGTCTGTACCGGCACCTGTTCCGCGCGTTGCTGGAGCAGGGCTATTACGTCGTGGCGTTCGACCTGACCGGGCATGGTTTGTCGGGTGGTGAGGTACTGCATATTCACGACTTCAGCCACTATGCCCAGCAACTGACCGACCTGATCAACCAGCTACAGTCCCAGCTTAAAACGCCGCTGACCCTGATCGGCCAGAGCACCGGCTGTGCGGTGATCATGGCGCAGCAGATGCTGCACCCTGCACTGGCGTTGCCGATTGCATCCCGCATCCTGCTGGCACCACTGGTGCGCCCGGCCCTGTGGCGCAGCATCCAACGCCGTTACCCAATTCTGAAACGCCTTATGAAACAGGTACCACGCAAATTCACCGCCTGCAGCCACGACCTGGCGTTTCTGCAGTTCCTGCAAAACGACGACCCCCTGCAATACCGCAATATTCCTATGAGCTGGGTCGGGGCAATGCTGAATTTTGGCGACGCACTGGAACAGCAGGCACCGATGGCGGGTGCCGTCAGGGTGATTCAGGGGGATGAGGATAAAACGGTGGACTGGGAATATAACCTGCCGGTGTTAAAGCGTGTGTTTGTTGGTCTTGAGGTGTGTATGGTGCCGGGGGGGAGGCATCATTTGGTGAATGAGAGTGAGGAATATAGAGGGAGGGTGTTTGAGTTGTTGTTAGGTTTTTTATCAAATCCATTTATTTAAAAAAATTCCAAAGATAGTGAATGTTCCTGCAGTTATAGAAACAATTATAGGAATATAAGTTTTCCAGTTTTGATCTCTACTAAGTTGCCTATCATGTAATTCGATAGCAGTTTCTAGTAGCTTTCCAATAAAATCAGGGGAGAGTTTTTCCCTTATGTTTTCGTCATCTTTAAGCACATGCCTAGCAATCATAGATACTCTGTGCTTCCCTGTTCCCCTAACTCGAAAAAATTCTGGATGTTCTTTAGCTATTGCGATCCAAGAGGTTGCAGATTTTGGAGCGCCTTGTAATTCTTCTACTAACCCTTCTTCGCTTCTATGGCTATTTTTAGATAAAGATAGGACTTGTATTAGCGCCATAACGTCTGCAAGCCTATCAATCTGAAGATATAGGTGCGGATTTGTCTTTGTTCTGCAAAACATACTTTGATTACCGGCTTTCTTTTTTTATGTGATTAATTATTTATTTTTCTATTGAGATTAAAGCCTTGCACTCATGGCTTGAGCCGCACGAAAATTTTCCTTCCCTTACTAAATCGGTGCAATATGATGCTGAAGAATATTTTGATGCGCCTTTTTGTTCTTCCCTTACTTTGCATTCGTTATATGAGGAATATTGTTTTTCACAACTAGTTATGAGCATAACTAGAGTAAGAATCCAAAAGGTTTTGAAATATTGCATTTACATTTCCTTTGTATTTTTAGATATCTATAAATCATGCTTATTGCCGCAATGAATGGTTACATTATTTGCAGTACTCTTGTTTGCAGTCAAACTTTTCAATTTTCCGCCTTGAGGCGGGTTAAGGGGATTGGCGGCAATCCCCTTAACAATCCCCATCCGCCCCTGCTGCTGGGTTGGCTACGCCAACTTCCCTGCGCGTTTCAGTGACCAGCGCGGGCGAAAAACTCGGCCTGCGGCCTCAGACAGTTCCGCCCTTTTTTCGCTGCTCACTTCCAATGCTCGGCTGCGCAGAAGGGGAAGAGGGGTGCCACATTTAAATTAGTTTGTTCACCGATATTTTGGTGTGGCACGGATAAATGCCCCTTTGCCGCAGCCGAGCAACGCAGCTTAAAGCGGATCAGATGGCCAGCATGTTTGAGCGAAGCGAGTTCTGGCCGTCCCGCTTTCAGCGAGTAGCGCAGGGAACCCGCGTAGCGGGCAAGGCGTGGGGCTGTGGAGAGATTGTTAAGAGAGGGCGCAGCGGTTCTCTCTTAACTCCACGTCAGTGGACAAAGAGATTACGTCAGTAAAAAACACTAGAAGCAAACACCTATAACCGCGCAATAACCCGTTTGCGGGGAACCCGCATATCCAGCCGGTTAATCCAGTACGCCATCACCAGCAACAACCCCATATACACACTGATCGCCAGCACCACAGGCAGGCCGAGGTCGATCAGCGCGGTGACCAGAAACAGAAACGGGTAGTGCACCAGAAACAGCGGGAACGCCAGATCACTCAGCCAGCGGAGCGCCTTACTGAAGGGAAGTCTAAACCGGTTCCAGAGAGTTTTGGGCAGGCGCAGGGCCAGATAGATACCTAGGCCAAATTCAAATATCCGACAGGGTGGGAACCAGTCGCCGGGGCGGCCGGGCATAAAGCCGTACTGGCGGTAAACCCAGCCCTGCATCTGATCGAGCCATGAGCTTTCGATAAAAGGGAATCCCCCACTGGCCCACGTAATACCGTGATCCGAGGCTGATGCCAAACAGGATCAGCAGCGTGAAATGCGGCTTGCGTTTGAAAGCGAAATACAGCAGCGGGAACAGGGCATAGAGCGACATGATCAGGGCGATAAACCAGCTTGGCGGGTTGTAGGGGCCGCCCCAGAGTCCGGCCCAGGCGTAAAACCCGGTCAGGCTGCCGATCAGATCGGTGGTGATGCCATTGGGGAACATATCCGGCAGATCACCCTGCAGCAGGCCGCCACCCAGTGCATAACCGAGCATGGCCAGCGGTACTGACAGCAGGTAGAGCGGGTAGATGCGCAGGATTTTCTTCAGCAGGTAACGGATATAGCCCTCGTCTTTGGGTCCGTCGCTCAGTCCGGCCAGCAGACCTGACAGGATCAGAAACAGGCTCACACCCACGCCACTCAGACTGACATAGTAGATATTTTTAAAGCCAAAAAAATCGCCGCTGACATGCCCCAGCAACTGTCCGATGTGTGCCACAAACACCAGTGTGATGGCAAAGATGCGCAGGCTGTCGAGCAGAGTAGAGCGTTCCATAATGGTCCGGATAATGATCGGTGGATGGGCTTTTGTTTATAGTATCGATCTGTGACAAAGGCTTTAAAAGGCACTTGCCTGCGGCATGGTGTGGGAACCGCTGGTGCGAGGCATATTTAGGCTCAGGGAGAGCTTTTGGCTAGCGAAGACATCAGGTGATATTCCAGCGTTTTTTGATGATGGATATCCTTCTAGCGTAATGGTTAATAGCTCATTTTTGTTATGTTTTTACTTGAAATGACGGATATGTCTGACTATAGTGCGCATGCGTGAGTAAATCCTAAGGTACCCGCGACGCACTTTGTGTATCGTAAGCGTTTTGTAAAAACGTCGGACTTAGGGGTCACGCTTTTTTTTGTCTGAAACTCAGTGAGTTGCATGATAATTTACTTGGATGAAAGTGGCGACCTAGGATGGACGTTTACATCGCCATACCGTTTCGGCGGTTCAAGTAGATATTTGACAATTGCCAGTCTGGCTGTGTCTCCTGCCAAGAAACACCTTCCGAAACGTCTGATCAGAAAACTCTATAAGAAGTTTAATTGGCCCACGGCAATAGAAAAGAAGTGGTCTGATATGAGCGTTGATGAACGCATATGGTTTGCTCAACAAGCATGTGCCCTCAGGGAAAAATATCCCGACGACATTCGATATATTTCGATTACCGTTAAAAAAGAAAATGTAAAATTGCATATACGAAGTGATGCCAACAAACTGTATAACTACATGATTGGTATTTCATTAATAAATGAAATGGCTCGGCATCAAGCTATAACGTTTGTACCAGACCCTCGTAGTATCAAAGTGGAAAGTGGTAATAGTCTACATGATTATTTGCAGACACAACTTTGGTTTGAAAAGCAAGTCAGTACGATATTAACGACGAAGCCGTGTGATAGTGCTGCAAGCTTGAATGTTCAATTTTCAGATATGTTGTCGGGTGTCGTGCAAGGTCATTTTGAGGATGGAAATTCAAAACCGTGGGCGGCACTGCGTAATCAAATCAGCTACAAAACGTTATTCTTCTAGCGCTGAGCTTACACCAAGTTGTATTAAAAAACGGTATTCAACGCCCTAGTAGATTGTCACTATTTTCTGGTTTCTTGGTTTTGTCTTGCTGGATGGCACGTGTTGTCAGGTTTGAGCATACGCATTTTTAATGCACGTCACTCTCTTGTTCCGACAGCCCCGTTACATCACCTAAAATACCCCCGAGTTAGGGACGCTCATGATCGATTTTATCGCCATATTTATCTATTTTTTCGCGGTGATTGATCCTATAGGCACCGTACCGGTCTTTATCGCCGTAACACGCCATCACAGTGTGCAGGAAAAACGCAAAATTGCGCTGATGGCGTTTCTGATGTCGGCCGCCATTCTGGTGTTTTTTATTGTGGCCGGTGAGTTGATTCTGTCGGCAATGAATATTCCGCTGTCAGCGTTTCAGGTGGCGGGCGGTATCGTCCTGTTCCTGTTTGCAATGCAGATGATTTTTGGGGAAAGCAAACCCGATCAGGAAGTGAAACTGATTAAAAGCGAGCAGGAGACGGCCATCTATCCGCTGGCGGTGCCCTCCATCGCAAGCCCGGGTGCCATGCTGGCAGCCGTACTGTTGACAGAAAACGCGCGTTATCATGTCTGGGAACAGGTGCAGACGGGTCTGACGATGCTGGCGGTGTTGCTGGTTGTTCTGGTGTTAATGCTGGCTGCCAGCTCAGTGCATCGTCTGATTGGCAACAGCGGCGCCAGTATTATCAGTCGGGTAATGGGGTTGATTCTGGCGTCGGTGGCGACCGCCAATACTATGGCCGGGATTAAAGAGTATTTTGTCCTGTAGACCCTGATGATCGGCGCAGAAACTAATATCTGCCCAAATGAGTCAGGTGTTTTTCCAGGGTTTTGATCAGGTGATAACCGAAGATCGGCTTGTTGCAGAGGTCGGTGAAACCCTGTTCGATCAGTTGCAGCCGGTTCTCCATCTGTGAGGCAGTAATGGCAATGATGGGCCCGGCAAAACCTTGATTACGAATCAGCTTGGCAACTGTTTGGCCATCAATCTCCGGCATTTTCAGATCCAGCAGAACCGCATCAAAGGTATCTGTAGTGTAGGCCGCAATGGCTTCCATACCGTTGGTCACAGCATGGACGTCAAACTGTTTGGATTTCAGAATGCCTGAGAGGGTTTCGCGACAGACAATGGCATCGTCCGCCAGGAGCACTTTTGGTCGTCTGGCTTCGTTGACATGTTCCATAAAAACCCCCTGCTACATCTGATGTGTTAATCCTGAACTTATTTAAAATTTTAAGTAACTGTTTTCTGCTGAACTGACTCAAAACTTGATTTGGATCAATTTTCAGGATGCCTCACAAGCAACCCAATGCCTAATGTGAAATGCAGCCCGGCACGGAGGCCGGGCTGTCTGGGTGGATCAACCCAATGGTCGGGCAATGGTCAGGTCACGCAGGTAATCGTAGAACGTCTCGGGACAGTTCACGCCGCCGCCGACACCACTTTTGTTGATTCCGCCGTAGGGCAGGCCGTAGGCAAACACGTTGTGAGCATTGATCCAGCTGTTGCCGGCGATCATTTTCTCCGCCACGCGCTGACAGCGGGTCAGGTCTTCACTGAACACGCTGTTGGCCAGACCGTAATCCAGACTGTTAACCAGCTCCAGTGCTTCGGTCTCGGTTTTGAATTTCACCAGATAGGCTGCCGGGCCGAAGATCTCTTCACGGAAGCAGATGTTGTCGGCCGAACCACCCAGCAGATAGGGCGATACATAGAACCCGCCTTCGCTGCCGGATATGCTCAGAGCGCCACCATTCAGAATGGCTTCGGCACCTTCTGACAGGCCCTTATCCAGATACTGAAGTACCGTATCCTGCTGCGCCTGACTGACCAGGGGGCCCATCTGGGTGTCCGGATCCAGACCGGGACCAATTTTGGTAGCTTTCAGGGTGGCGGTGACCTTCTCGACAAACTGATCATAGATTGACTCATGGATCAGCCAGCGGGTAGCGGTACAGCACACCTGTCCGGTGTTCAGGGTGATGGCACCGGCGAGTTGGGTGGCCGCTTTATCCAGGTCTGCGTCTTCAAACACCACGGCTGCGCCTTTACCGCCGAGTTCCAGCTTACAGGGTATGGGACGTTCTCCACACATAGCTGCGATCTGTTTACCGACACCGGAGGAGCCGGTGAAGGATATACGACGGATTTTAGGGTGTTGTACCAGCGGAGTGCCGACTTTGCGGCCCGCACCCACTACGACGTTGATGACCCCGGCAGGGATACCCACCTCTTCGGCAATTTTGCAGAAGTAGAGGGTAGTCAGTGGCGTCAGTTCAGCTGGTTTGATCACCACGGTGTTGCCCGCCGCCAACGCTGGCATGACATTCCACATCAGCAGATCGAAGGGGAAGTTCCAGGGGAAGATAAAGCCGCAAACACCGTAAGGCACGCGGTGTACCCGGGCATCAATGTCCTGCAGGTGCAGCGGTTTTTCATATTCAGCCTGAGTGGCCAGATCAGCGTAGTAACGAACGCAGTCGATGCCGAAAGGAATATCAAAACCCTTGGCATTGACATAGGCCTTGCCCACATCCAAAGCTTCGAGCTGTGCTAGGACATCGATTTTGTCTTCCAGTGCATTTGCCAGTTTGTTAAGCATGGCGGCACGGGATTCCGGCGTACGTTTGGACCATTCCTGAAAGGCCAGATCGGCCACTTCCACCGCGACATTTACATCGGCTTCATCGCCGGAGGCAACTTTGGCGACGGTCTGTCCATTGGATGGGTTGATGACATCGGTATTGCCACCGTTTTTGCTGGCCTGCCAGCCGCCATTGATAAACAGCTGCAGGGGCTGACTTAAAAAGGCCTTGGCTTCTGAAGAGAGGATATCTGACATTTCTGTCTCCGTTTTATTATTGTTGAACACATGTTGAATCTTGGAGATGGCATTTTGCGTGCCAGATTTCTGTGGCTGAAAATGTCAGATGATTTGTTTTTAACTATCTGAAAAATAATAGTTTTGTTTTTTGTTTCTGTGCGAATAGCGCGATAAAACGTGGGGAATGTTGTCCGGGCGCAACAACCGTATAGCTGAACTGCGACAGGTGTTGAACCCGGATTGGCAGGGGTGCTGAGCCTGAAGTGATGCTCAGGCTGAACGGTCCGCGCGGGGGGAAAGGCCAAACTGACGGCTGTATTCACGGCTGAACTGCGAGGGGCTTTCATAACCCACCTCATAGGCGGCGGCAGAGACAGAAAGGCCCTTGGCGAACATCAGTTTGCGGGCCTCGCTGAGGCGCAGGCGTTTGATGTATTGCAGCGGGCTGTGGCGGGTGACTTTTTTAAAATTCATATGAAAGGCAGACACACTCATGTTGGCCATGGATGCCAGCTGAGTAACACAGATATCATCGCTGAGGTTCTGCTGGATATAGTCAGTGGCCTGGTGGATTCGCTGGGAGGTGTTGTCCTCGCGCAGAAACTGGAACAGCAGACTGACCGGCATTTTGCGCAGCAGGCGGATGTAAATCTCCTGCAAACGCAGGTTCTGCAGATCTTCCAGTTCATCCGGATGTTCAATCAGTGTCAGGTAGTTCTCGATGCTGCTGAGCAGACCGGTGTCCAGATCCAGTGTCTGCAGGCAAAACAGGTCTGAGCCACGACAGTTACCCACATCCATTGCCAGCTGTTCCGCGGTCAGATTCAGCAGTTCAAAATCCAGCGCAATCTGTAAGCCCAGAAACACCTGACTTTCCGGGTCGGTCTCAATGGCCGTGGTGGCCGGCAGGTTAGTTGATGCAATCAGGGCATCGCCGGGCGAATAGCTGACGGTACGGCCGTTGATCTCGGCGGTTTTGCTGCCTTCAATCACCATGCACAGGGAGGGTGTATAAAAAGCGGGGCAGCTCTCTCCCTTGCCCTCCAGCCGGACAAAGCTGCAGTGAGAGAGTGGGGTGGCCAACTGGCCGGTTTCCTGACTGAAGCCATGCATGAGGGCACGGGTGCGTCGATAGAAGTTTTCCATTGTTATTTTTCCTGTATCAACGAAGCAGTGTTACAGGGTTAAGCAAGTGTGGGGCCAGATTTGGAGAAATGGGCAAATCTGCTGGAGCTATTGCGCAGCTGAAAACGAGGATGCGATGTATTGTTAAGGTGTGGAAGATCAGAATAAAGGAGTGATCATGACATTGCTTAAACATTCTCTCGGTGCCGCCGTTGCGCTGGCACTGACCGTTACTGCTCAGGCTGAAACCCTTGCGCTGACTGAGGTCTGGAAAACGCCAGCGGTGTTCGAACACCCCGAATCCGTGGCCTATGATGCCGCTTCAGACGCTCTCTACCTGTCCAATATCAAAGGCGATTTTGGTGCCGCGGATGGCGATGGTTACATTGCAAAACTCGGCACTGACGGTGAGCTGATCAAGGCCGACTGGGTCTCTGGACTGGATGCGCCCAAGGGTATCGCGATCAAATCAGGTCTACTCTATGTTGCAGACCTGACGCAACTTGTCGTAGTGGATTTGAACAAGGCTGAAGTGGTTCAGCGCCACAAAGCAGCGGACAATAGCTTTCTGAATGATGTGGCCATCACCGATGAGGGTGAAGTCTACATCACCGACACCGCCACCAATCGCATCTATGTGCTGAAAGATGATGGCCTGCATGTCTGGCTGGAAAACCCGAAACTGGAAAGTCCAAATGGTTTGTTTGCGGATGGTGACAACCTGATTGTGGCCAGCTGGGGTGTGCCTACAGAGGGCTGGAGTACCAAGGTGCCGGGGCACTTGCTGAGGGTATCCCTGCGGGATCGTCAGATTACCGATGTGGGATCAGACAAACCCATTGGCAATCTGGATGGTCTGCACCGTCTGGATGAGAGCCAGTATCTGGCTACCGACTGGATGGCCGGGGTGCTGATGACCATTGATCAGTCCGGTGAGGTAGTAAAACTGGTTGAACTTAGCCAGGGCACTGCGGATCTGACCTACCTGCCTGAGCAGGGCCGGGTTATTCTGCCGGTCATGATCGAAGGCACATTGATCGCGTTTGATATCAAGTAATACACGGGTGCGCAGCGGCTTAGCCGCTGCGCACTTTTCTCTTGCGGCTATTTCACTTTCAGGGCTACCAGTCGACCCTCCATCATCTGCGGAATCAACATCATCTTCTTACTGCGCAAATAGAGCAGATCCGCGGCGCCCTGACCCAGTTCAGCCAGCGTAGACTGTTCACCTTCCCGGCTTAGCTGTAGCAACTTGCCACTCATCCAGTCAGTGACCAGCAGGTTGTTTTCATCAATTTTGGCTACGCCATCCAGATTGCCAATGGGCTTTTCTGAAGCGAAATCTTCCACTGTTTTATCCTGTAGTGAGACCTGTAACAGGTGCCCCGGTACCTTGGTACTCCAGCCTTCTGTAGGCACCCCCCAGCTGGCGATAAAGATATGATGGTTGCCAACATAGATGCCGTTGGGGTTTTCAAGTCTCGGATCCTCCAGCCAGATTTCAAATTTGCCTCTGTAGAGTCGGTAAATCCGGTTGTTCATAGTGTCCGTGACATACACGATGCCTTCTTCGTTAATGCCGATATCGTTAAGGAAACTGCTTTGCTCGGTCTTGAAACGTTGCAGAATCTCTGCCTTCTCAACATCAATCACCACCAATGTATCCAGGTCAGCGACAAACAGCTTTTTGCCAAACATCGCCATACCCTTGGGGGCATTGAGACCGTCGACCCAGTGCAGTTTGCTGATCGTCCCCGCTTCATCCAGCAGTGAAACAAAGCCGTTACCGTCAGCCTCACCGGGCTCACCGTTTACGTTTGAGACATAAAGTGAGCGGCGCAGAATGTCATACACAACCGATTCGGGTTGCAGCAGCTGTGCCTCGCTTTCCCAGGCTTTTTCGACGGTGAGAGGTGCGGCCAGTACTGCGGAACTGAGCAGCCAGCCAGCCAGACTCAGGCTGAATGTGGTTTTAAGTTTCATATGATTATTCCTGACGTACTGATTTGATGACCCGGGCCGATTCGATGGCGTGTTGCTCCTGCTGCTGGCAGAACTGCGCTTTGGCGTTGGGTGTGGAAAAGGCAAGGGTGAGGCCCTGATTCAGGCCCTCCAGATAGCGGTCCAGATCACTGTTCATGGCATGGCTGAAAAGATCCCAGCGATCATCCGGCATTTTGCGGGCGATTTCAGTCGCGGCGACGTTTTGGGTGCCTGCCACGACAAAGGCCTGAAACAGTTCGCGTTTGCGGGCGTCAGGTGGCAGCGCAAACTCACTGGCAAGTTCTGGATTACCGCACCACTGCAACACCGTCGCCGTTTTCATCTGCTCGCCATTAAAGCGAAGCATCTCGGCAAAAATATCTTTCTGTAGCTGCATGAGCAAAGGCGCCTCTGCCTGTGCAGCAACCTGAGTGGCACCGAACAGCAGGCCCAAGCTGAGCAGCCCCGGGGTAAACTTTTTCATAGTGAATTCTCCGAATGCTGACGGGTTACATCTCATTGACGATGGCCTGCACGCGCTGCTTGTAGACATCGTCCGGAATCATGCCCTGTTTATACAGGGCCTTGAGTTTGCGCAGGCGGGATTCGAAACCCTCACCAGCAGCAGGCGGGGTATCCTGCTTTTGCTCAAGCCGCTGAATACGCGCTTCCAGCGCTGCGTCATGTTCCTGCTCGGCCGCTGCGACGTATTTCAGGGTTTTCTGGGGTTCGCTTTGTTCCAGTTGGTAGCTGTATGTGCGATTCAGATCGACGGCCAGCCAGTCACTGCGATCGGCAACAGCGCTGGCGCCGCTGAAACTCAGCAGGTGCCAGTCATGGGAAACGACCTGTTGCTGGTCACCTGTCGGCAGCCTGAAACGGGCCAGTTCTACCTTGGAGGCAAAACGACTGTTACTGACCGATTGGCCGGAGCGGACATATTTCTTCTGCAGATCTACATGGATCTCGCCAAATAACAGATTCAGCTTGTTGTCGCGAACGAAGGCAGTGCCACTGACGGTCAGGCTTTTTTCACCAAAGTAAGCTGCCCTCAGATCCGATACAGAAAACACCACGACTTCATCCCTGGCCGCCTGATTCAGACCGCTGCTCAGCTGGTGGGCCAGCAGGTCAATTTCACGGTCACTGAACACCCGGTGGTGACGTTCTCCCTCCCGGTTACCCAGCAGGCTGGTGTTTTCAGCCACAGCCACCTGAACCTGACTTAACAGCGGGGCCAGAGCATCCGCTTTCAGCGGGTAGGGGTGCTGGTTAGGGGGTGTGTCAGGACTGGCTTTGATGGCTACGTAGTCTGCTGCATTCTGCCAGAGCTGAGTCGGTGCTGCCCATGTGATGGGACTTATCACCAGAGAATTGATCAGGGCGAGTTTGATTAATGTTGTACGTTTCACAGAGGTTATCCTTTTTTATTGTTGTATCCAGCCGGGGTTTTGCAAAATGCCTGCCACCCCCTGTATCCCCTTTCATGTGCCGGTTTTACGGCGTTTTGTCTGAATTTTTCCGTTAATGGCGAAGACATCTGTTGCGTCTTTTCGACAGGTGTTGCGCTGCTGAAGGGGCGGCTGCAACAGCGCATTTCTGGCACCGCTGAGTCGTGTTGTTCAGGTCGTATGTTCTTCCTCCGGTTGTGAGTGACTGTCCTGGCGCTGTGGGTGTGGCGTTGTTGCAACGTCACCTGCAACACCTGTTGTGTTTTAAAACCTTTGTGGCAGCTGTTGCTGATGTATTGGGCTAGCGCTTTCAATGGGTTTTTTCTTTATTTTTTTAATAAATACAAGTAATTAAAAATCATCACCCGTTTCTTGATCGGATTTTGGCATAGCGTTTGCCATAGGGGTATCAAGCGGTCTGTTTGAATCTGACAGTCCCGAAACCATAACGATAAGAACGGTGATAGTAATCGTGGAACGTAGAAACTTTCTTAAATCATGTGCCTGTGTCGCCGCCATCGGCACCACGGCGGGTCTTGCCTCTAAAGCAGACGCGGCCAGCAAAAAACCGGATAGCCAGCGCCCTAAGCCAGGTGATCTGCTGGTGATCGAAGATGGACATGGCAATGCCCGTCCCATTTCAGCCTCGGAGCTGGTGCTTGAAGCCCAGCAGGTGATGGCTTTTCCGCAGGACCCGGAAAGCGGTGTGATCCGCAGCGGTTCGCGTTTCAACAAAGTCATGGTGATGCGCCTTGATCCGGCACTGATGGACGAGACCACCAAAAACAACTCAGAAGATGGTGTGGTGGCGTACTCGGCAATCTGCACCCATCAGGGCTGTGATGTGAATTCCTTTGTGGCGGATAAAAAAGAGTTTTTCTGCTTCTGTCACTACTCCCGCTTTAACCCTTATGCCGCTGGTGACGTGACCAACGGCCCGGCGACCCGTCGACTGGCGATGCTGCCAATCAAGATCGTCGATGACCTGATTGTGGTGAAAGAAGAGTTCACCCGATCCCCCGGTTACAAGAAATAACTATCTGATGTCTCAACTCCCCGGGTGGGGATTCCTCTGAAGACAATAAAAAAACAGGAGTGAGCAATATGTCATTTGCAAAACGATTTGGGGCCCTGACCGTTGCGGTCGCGATTGCACCGGCTGCATTTGCAGTGGGTGGCGCGGCAGCAGCCAAGTCTAACCCGCTGGATAAATATAGCCCGGTGACCGACAGCCGTCTGGCGAATCCGGAGCCGGAAAACTGGCTGCAGTGGCGGGGTAACTATCAGGGCTGGACCTACAGTCCCCTGGATCAGATTAATGCGGATAACGTCGATGAATTGGTACCGGTATGGTCCTACTCAACCGGCGAACTGGAAGGACATCAGGCGCCCCCAATCGTCAATGACGGTGTGATGTTCATCTCGACCCCTAACAATCAGGTCATCGCTCTGAATGCAGAAACCGGGAAAGAGCTATGGCGTTACAAAAAGGAGATCCCGGAAGAGCTGTTCCAGCTGCACCCGACGAACCGTGGGGTTGGCTTGTATGGCGATAAAGTCTACCTAGCAGCAACGGATGCCTGCCTGGTGGCTCTGGATGCAAAAACCGGTGAAGAGGCGTGGGAAACCTGTGTCGCTGACTGGCAGGACGGCTACTACATGACCCTGTCACCACTGATTGCCAAAGGCAATGTGATGGTGGGTGTCTCCGGTGGTGAGTACGGTATTCGTGGCCATATCTCGGCGGTGGATGCTGAAACCGGTGAGATCAAGTGGAAAACCCACACCATTCCGGCACCGGGTGAGCCGGGCAGTGAAACCTGGAAAGGGGATGCCTGGAAAACCGGTGGTGCGTCTGTCTGGATTGCCGGTACCTATGATCCGGATATGGGTATCGCGTTCTACGGTACCGGTAACGGTGGTCCGTGGATGCCGGATACCCGTCCTGGCGATAACCTCTACGCCAACTCTGTGGTGGCACTTGATGTCAAAACCGGTGAGCTGAAGGGTTACCACCAGTACCACTGGAACGATGCCTGGGACTGGGATGAAGTATCCCCACCAGTGATCATCGATTACGAACACAAAGGCAAGAAAATCAAAGGCCTGGTACACGCCGGTCGTAATGGTTACCTGTGGACACTGGAGCGCAAAAAAGACGGCTCTATCCAGTTTGTGGATGCTGAAAAATACGTGAAACAGAACGTATTCAAGAGCATTGATCCAAAAACCGGTCGTCCAACCTATGACCCTGCACATACCCCGGGCACTGGCAAAACCGTGACCTTCTGTCCGTCTCTGTGGGGCGGTAAAGACTGGCCACCAGAAGCTTACAACCCGAAAACCGGTCTGTTCTACATTCCTGCCCACGAAAACCTCTGTTCAGAAATGGGCGGCGTTGAGCTGGGTCCACGTAAATCCGGCGAGCTGTATATCGGGGTACCGATTGCAGACATCCTGACCAACATCCGTCTGGCTGAAGGTGCTGAGGATCACATTGGTGAAATCCAGGCATGGGATCTGAAAGCCGGTAAAAAAGTATGGCAGTTCAACATCAAAGAGATGAACTGGGGTCCGATCCTGACCACTGGCGGTAACCTGCTGTTCTCCGGCGGCTCCAATGACCGTGTGTTCCGTGCACTGGATGCCCGTACCGGCAAGAAACTGTGGCAGTTCCGTGCTAACTCCGGCATCACTGCGGTGCCTTCAAGCTGGAGCGTAAACGGTACGCAGTTCATCGGTGTACAGGCAGGCTGGGGTGTTGACGCTCAGCGTATGCAGGGTGCCTTTGACGCTGTGATGGACCACACCACTGTGGTGCCACAGGGCGGTGTACTGCACGTGTTCGCACTTAAATCCAAAGCGGATAAGTTGATCGACGCCGCAACACGCTAAGTAGTCCTTACAAGCCGGGTCATCGCCACAAAGGGTGGCCCGGCTTTTTACCATAAGAAGAGAGTTAAGCCATGACTGACGTGTGTATCTATCAGAATTACATCAACGGCGAATTCAGTGGATTGCCAAAAAATACTATTGATGTGCACAACCCTGCCACGGGGGCTTTGTTATCCCGGGTACCGGAGTCGGAAACCGGTGAGGTTGAACGCGCCATCGCGGCTGCACGCTCTGCGCAAAGGGCCTGGGCGGCCAAACCTGCGGTTGAACGGGGTGCGCATCTGAGAAAAATAGCCAGCAAAATTCGTGAAAATGCCGATTCACTGGCGCGGGTGATTACCCTTGAGCAGGGCAAAGTACTGAGCCTGGCTCGGGTTGAAGTGGATTTTACCGCCGACTATCTGGACTACATGGCAGAGTGGGCGCGACGCATTGAAGGCGAGATCATTACCAGTGACCGGCCGGGCGAAAATATCTTCTTGTTCCGCAAACCCATCGGTGTGGTGGCAGGCATTCTGCCCTGGAATTTCCCGTTCTTCCTGATTGCCCGCAAGATGGCACCGGCGTTAATTACCGGCAATACCATTGTGATCAAACCCAGTGAAGAAACCCCGAATAACTGTTTTGAATTTACCAAGCTGGTGGCTGAAACCGATCTGCCTGCCGGTGTGTTTAACGTGGTCTGTGGCTCCGGTTTTAATGTGGGCCAGACCCTGACCTCAAATGCCGGTGTTGATCTGATCAGCTTTACCGGCAGTGTGGAAACCGGCTCTCGCATCATGGCGGCGGCTGCAACCAACATCACCAAGCTGAATCTGGAGCTGGGTGGTAAAGCACCGGCCATCGTACTGGCGGATGCCGATCTGGATCTGGCAGTGAATGCGATTAAAAACTCCCGTGTAATCAACTCCGGTCAGGTATGTAACTGTGCCGAGCGTGTTTATGTGCAGGCTGCAGTGGCAGATGAATTTATCGACAAGATCACCCGTGCCATGTCCATGACCACCTACGGCGATCCGATTGCACGGCCGGATGTGGATATGGGTCCGCTGGTGAATCGTGTGGGGCTGGATAAGGTCGCCGCGATGGTGGATACCGCCATTGCACAGGGCGGCTCAGTTACCACCGGTGGCAAGATTGCCGATCTGGGACAGGGTTTCCATTATCAGCCGACCGTCATCGCAGGATGTCGCTCAGATATGGAGATCATGCGCAAAGAGGTGTTTGGTGCGGTGCTGCCGATTCAGGTGGTGTCGGATCTGGATGAAGCGATTGCTTGCGCTAATGCCTCCGATTACGGCCTCACCTCGTCGGTGTATACCAAGGACCTCAGTCAGGCGATGAAAGCGGTTGCTCAGCTGGATTTTGGTGAAACCTACGTTAACCGCGAAAACTTCGAAGCGATGCAGGGTTTCCATGCCGGCGTGCGCAAGTCAGGTATTGGCGGTGCAGATGGCAAGCATGGCCTCTATGAATACACCCACACCCATGTGGCGTATATCCAGACCTGAGTCGTTTGAGCCGGTAGTTAGTCGTGCTGACATCTGCGGATGTCAGCCGATCCAGTCAGTTATAAGAGGGCACGGTTGTGCAGAACCCATGTGATACCGCCCATGCCAGTGACGCTCCCTGCAAGGTTCTGCATCGGTCCCGGTGGTTGTTAAGCCTGAGCTTGCTGCTTTGTCTGAGCCTCTCCGCCTTCTTTCTGATACCGCTAAAACCCGCTAAAAGTGGATTGTTGTTTGTCGCTCAGGCCGACAGTGATCTGATCAATGTCTACGATGCCAACCAGCTCTGGCTGTTGTCGCAGATCAAAACCGGTATCCAGCCGGAACAGCTCTACATTCACCCATTTCGTCAGCGACTGTTGGCTGTGTCCATGAAAGAAGGGCAGGCCGTTCAGATTGATCTTGAAACTCTGCGGGTTGAGCATGGGCTGTCTATTCCAGCGGCCAGTCGCTGGTTGTGCCTGTCAGCCGGGCAATCGATTTTTTATGCCGCAGATGGTGAGGGTTTACCTGTACAACTGTCGCGTAACCCTGCAACAACCGCTTCTGCCAAAGCGCTGTTTTCAACACAGCCGAAGGGTTGTGACTCTCAGTTAATCTCTGAACGTGCGAAACCTTCAGCAAACGGTTGGGTTAAGTATGAAGGCCAGAAACCACTGCCAAACCGGGTGTATGCAGCGGGATTTTCTGCAGGGATGAAGCAACCGGCCATTGAGGCTAACGGGTCGGAAACAGGGAGTTTCGGCTTTCTGAAGGGGGCTGATCCGGTGTTGTGGGTCAACCTGACAGAACCGACTAATTACCGCACCAGTGCAGACCAGAACTGGGCCTATGTCTCCAACCGGATGGAAAAGAAGCTCGTTATTCTGCATGCGCAGGACCCGAATAAAAACCGGGAGTTAATCCTCGATTTTATTCCGCAATCTATCGCGCTGGACAGATAAGTCCACGCGATTAATCAGCTGTCGCATTCACGAGACAGCCGTTTCTATAACTGCTTGTGCTGTACAAACTCCGATCTCTTTATTTATCGCTAATTCGGTCTGATTAAAGATCCTGAATTAATAAAATCCTTTTTAAAACATTAATTTAAATCTAAATGGCCGTTTTGTTTTATGGCTTTGTTGTGTTGGCACTGAACCTGCAAAAGGTAGAAGGGTTGTGTCCTTAAAAAGAGGACCTTTTTAAAAATCTTAAAATAAATACAGGAATAAGATTTATGAAACCTTTGACAGCAACTTCTTTAAGCATTGCCATTTTTGGTGCAATTGCGACCTGGCTGGCGCTAAGCCCGCTTTCCGGATTTGTCCTGATCTGGGCGATTTTTATTGCCTGGGCGGCCTTTGCTGCGCTGGGCGCTGATAACGGTGCTTTTAAAAGCACAGTGATCTGTGGCGTGTTTGGTGTGGTAGTCGGCTGGGTAGGCGCGTACCTGTTTCTGGCGCTGCCGTTTGCTGATGCTTTGGGTGTGCCGTTGTGGGCCGCCATTGTTGTCGCCGTGACCGCCTTTATTGTGGTGTTTGCTGCCAACATCGCTGTGCTGGGTGCGGTGCCTGCATCCGTGCTGGCCTATGCCGCCACCTTTGCGTACCTGCTGCAGACCGAAGGCAAAATGAGCCTGACCACACTGCAGACGGTTTCATTTGATAACCCGCTGTTGATCATCTCCCTGTCTGTGGTGCTGGGTGCTGTATTTGGCAAGCTCTCTACGACCGCGGCCAGTCGGGTTTCAGTTTCTTAAGCGTTTAAACACCTTGTACGGTTCGCTCTCAGTATCGCCCCCTCTACGGCGATACTAAATCCCGCTTGAGTCATGGCGGTTTTGCCCTGCAACTGCAGGGTTTTTTTTTTGCCCCGTAGAACCGTCGGATATGGGCTAGGGTTTGTTTCTGTCTCGGTCTCTGTGGCTCAACTCTGCTGTGAATATGAGATGCCGGAGAGGGCTACGCTGGGGGACGATTATCAGCTTACAGACGTGCTCCCGACAGGGGATTACCTCGGTGTTTTATTGCGCTCTTTGTGCCTGTTGATCAGCTGAATCAGCAATAGTCGGAATAAGAGTAGTGGAGGGAAGGGTTAATGCAATCTTGGATTGGCGGCTGATGTAACTATGTAGTGATGTTCAATTTATGGATAGTAAGTGTTTACAATACTGGCATATTGCAGGCATAAAAAAGGACATCCCGAAGGATGCCCAAGCTCGCCAAAGGGTGCGAAGATGAAGGCTAAGAAAGGCTTAGCCAGGCCAAGAATCAGAAGGTAACAGAGGCTTCCACGATAAAGCCGTCCCAGTCGCTACCACCGGCAACGGTACGGTCAGTCGCACCACCACCAGAGAACTGGTCTTCTTCCTGTTTCACGTATTCTGCTTTGAACAGCGTGGCGTCATTCAGCCAGAAGCCTGCGCCCACCTGCAGACGGGTAGCTTCGTTAGGACCAGATACGCCTTCGCTTTTGTTTTGGGACTCGGCATAACGTGCCGCCAGATAGAACTTGTTGCTCAGGTCCACCTTGCCCTCAACAGACCAGAACTCCATTTTGGACGTCTGTTTGATGTAGCTGGTTTCAAGTACACCCTGACCGCCAGCCCAGCTGTAGTCGTCTTCGGCTTCACCGAACAGACCGTGCAGCAGGAAGTTGCCAGCTTTGTACTGAATGTCAGCCTGCCATACAAAGGCATCGACACCCGGTACGATCAATGGGTGAGTCGCACGTGCGCTTGGTGCTGTGTTGGCAAACTGATAGTTATCACCGTCACCGATAGCAATCAGAGAGCCAAATGGCTTGCCATCAACGCCGCTCAGGTCGTGGTTGGTCTGGAATGCACCGGCACCGAAGGACAGGCCGTTAGTCAGGTTAACCGTACCGCGCAGACCCAGGTTGTAACCGTGGCCGGGAGAGAAGTCGGTAAAGAAATCCGGGGTAGACAGCACAGCATCCCAGGTCAGGTTGGTGCCGCTTTCCAGAGAGTGTGAACCGTATGCCCACAGACCTTCTTCAGCGGTGATCATATCCACCAGACCGTTACCAACGAAGGGGTTGCTCTGTACCGCAGCACCGTCCGAATAACGGATAAAGTTCATGGTGGTTGAGATCACATTACCCAGACGGATGCCAACGTTGTTGGGCAGGTCAAACTGAATCCACGCCAGGTCCTGACTGATTGCAGCACTGCCGTTGTTCCAGTCATTAGGTTCTTCTGCCAGCTCTGCAAAAACGGACACATTTTCTGCGACCTGAGCGTTGATGTTCAAAGCAAAACGCATACGCTGGAATGCAGAGTCCGCATCGGCATCCGCCGGGTTGACGGCTGCACCGTTTACGTCAATGCCAGATTGCCAGGCTTGCATGGCGGCACCGCTGATTTTGATTTTGCCATCCATAAATTCTGCTGCATTGACAAAACCGGTTGCACTCATGGCAATCATTGCGGCGATAACCTGCTTGCTGATGTGTGTTCGTTTCATTAACGAATCCCCCAAAAGTTAAACTATTTTTATTTGTGTGATTTAAGTAGGCGTCATCGGCCTATTTAATTCAGCAGGGGTATCGCAAGCGGTGTGCCAAAAAAATAAATTCGCAATAAGATGGTTTTTTATTTTTAAATTGTTGTTTTTAAATGATTTATTTTGAAATAAAAAATAAGAGTGGAACGACGTTATTGGGTAAGACGAATCACCTGTTGCAGCACTGCATTTAGGGTTGCAACAGGTGAATAAAAAAATAGCACCGCGGTGGGTGCTATTTTCTTGAGCATGTTTTGCGTTATGACTTGATGGAAATGGCGATCTGGTAATGGCCCTCTTTTTCGCCCACCAGATACACCACTGAACCAAATTCAGGCTCTTCATCGCCCACGGTATCTTCAAAGTAAATCCGCATCAGATGAGTCACTGGCAGATTACTGTGATAGTTTTGCGTGCCCACATTAAAGTTATTTAAAAAGGTGGTATCCGCCTCTTCAAATTCAGTCCCAATCACCTTGCGGCCAAAGTTATTACGGGTATAGACGCGGATCATTTTCTGTTTGTATTTACGCACGCCATCCCAGTTAATCAGGCCGGAAATATCGTCGTAATTTTTCGCTTCATGCGCAGAAAGAAACCGCTGCAACAGATCTTCCTTACTCGTGGGAAGCTCAGTTGCAGCAGCATTCAGGCAGGTCAGAATAAAAACGAGCGGCAGCAGTTTTTTAATCATTATTATCAACTCCGTATAACATATTAGGTGTGATAATAACGAAGCAGAGCCTGTGCCAATTTGAATTAAAAAATCTCGTTCGGATGCAAAATATTGTATTTCTTCATTTTGCGGTACACGGTTGAACGACAGATGCCGAGTTCATCCGATACCTGAGTGATGTTCCACTTATGCCGGCGCAGTGACTCCAGCAGGCGCTTACCCTCCTCATCGCCAATCAGTTCGGACAGGGTGCCCGGTGGCTGGCTGCGTTCAGGTGTGTTTGGCTGTGGCAGAGCGGGTGCCGCGCCGCGCAGTTCCAGTGGCAGAGAATCCAGCGTGATATGCTGCTGATCAGACACCGCCAGTGCATAACGCAGTACGTTGGCGAGCTGGCGAATGTTGCCGGGCCATGGGTAACCGTGCAACACCTGTAGCGCCTGCGGTGCAAATGTTACACCCTCAGAACCGCCCAGCTCGTTATCCAGAATGCAGCGAATAATCTCATCTTTATCGGTTCGGTCCCGCAGCGGCGGCAGGCGCAGTGCCATACCGTTCAGACGGTAGTAGAAGTCTTCGCGGAACAGCTTGTCTTGAATGCGCTGGGTCAGGTGCTGGTGAGTGGCCGAAATCACCTGAATATCCAGACGGGTGGGTTCGGTAGCACCTAACGGCAGGATCTCCCGTTCTGCCAATGCGCGTAGCAGGCGTGTCTGAAGCTGGTAGGGCATATCACCAACTTCATCCAGGAAGATGGTGCCGCCATTGGCCAGTTCCAGTTTGCCTTTCATGCCTTTGCGATTTGCCCCGGTGAATGAGCCACTGCGGTAACCGAACAGTTCGCTTTCGATCAATGATTCCGGAATTGCGGCACAGTTCAGCGCGATAAACGGACCCTCAGCACGGTCGCTGGCATCATGAATGGCACGGGCAAACGCCTCTTTACCGGTGCCGGTTTCGCCAGTGATCAAGATCGGGATGTCTTTGTTGATGACTTGCCGCACATGCTGCACATTCTGCTGTACGGTCTCGTCCGCACCAGCAAGTTGCTCCAGTGTCGGGTGTTTATGGCGTTGGGTTTTGCCTGGTTCCAGCGGCGCAGTCACGGTTTTCGCCAACGTTTTGGTGGTTGGGATGCGCAGGCTGATCTCAAGTTCTTCACTCAGAGCAGGGGACTGGGTACGTACTGTACGGGCCCCACCATGGCTGTTTTCCAGCAACTCTTCCAGCGTCATGCCGGTCAGCTCATGAATGGCGAAGCCCAGCAGGCGCTGATCCGGGTTGAGTTTGGCTTCATATTCAGAGAAGGCCGCTCGGTTAGCGCCGATGACTACCCCCCGTTCATTTACGGCCAGTAGTTGTTCGTGGGCCAGATCGGTAAAACTGCTCAGTGGTTTGATGTGCATGGTGATCTGACTGCGATACGCCTGTTTAAAGTAGGCATTCTCAATCATGCGGCTGTACATCATCACCATCTGCAGGGTGAGGTACTGATGTTGTTTATCACCATCAAAGCCGAGGCAGGACGCATTCAGGCAGCCGGTCAGGTTGCCCAGCGGATCAAAGATCGGCGATACAGAGCAACTCAGTTTGTTCTGGTCGTGGAAAAAATGTTCGTGCCGGTGAATCACCAGTGACTTGCGTTCCACCAGACAGGTGCCAATGCCGTTGGTGCCCATGGTGCTTTCAGACCAGCGCGACCCCAGTTGCAGGCCAGCATTGCGCCAGATGTCCTGCATATGTTCAGGCAGGGTAGCATCCAGCGCGAGGCCTGTTTCATCGGTCAGCACCACGGCATAGCCCGCCTGACTGATCCGTTTGGATAAACCGGTCATACCGTTGCGGGCAATATCAAGATAGTTGTGGTGTTGCTCAAGCTGTTGACGGATTTCGCTGGAGGTGAGAATTTCGACCTCCTGGCTGCCCTGTGGGTCCAGACCGTAGTCCAGCAGGCTGCGTTCCCAGGATCGGGTGATCAGACTATCGGGCTGCACATTGCGCTGCTGAAAATGGTCGCTGATATAAGCAACAACATCTTTGGCGTGTTTTGATTGGAGGTGATTCTGCATGATCTATTCGCTCCAGTCCTCCAGGCCCTGAGACATCACGGTTGTACGCTCACAGATCAATAAGCCGAATCACGGCCGGGAGACATTGTCTTTTTTATATTTGTTTTAAACGTAGTCTATCAGTAATTTTCCATTACCTTCATGAATAGGTTGCAGGTAGTGTGCCAGATACCTTAGTGCTGTTTGATTTGGGCAAAATTCAGTCTGTCACCTAACTGTAATCTATTGATTTAAAATCTGATTGGATTTGTGGGGGAGTTGCTGGCCGACGCATGCCTGCCAAACTGCAAAAATCAGCTATGCAACACCTGTAGCATTCTCAAAAGCGACAACTGTAGTGTAAATGCGACAACTGTCGCATAGGTATTTAGCCCGGTTAATCAGCGAAGGAATGTGAACAGAGGAACAGTGCTTCAGTAAGGATTTTGGACAAGTAAGGGTTTAGTGGGATTCCCCCGCAAGCCACGGATTCCGTGGCCAGCGGCGGTCTGGAGCGGTCTGAGCCGTTCCTGAATTTGGTGGAGGTGGCGGGGTTCGAACCCGCGTCCGTCAATCCTCCGCCCCAAGCTCTACATGTTTAGGCTTCTCTATTAAATTAACCCGTCGCGACCCGAGAGCCAGGGTGCTATGGGCGAGCCTCTTTAGTTTTAACCCTTCAGCCTGAGACAAGGCTTCCGGGCGATTCTGTCTCGGATGATACCGAAAACCTCCTAGTTACAGACACCTAAGAGTTCGGCACAAGCTGACTTATGCAGCTAGAGCGTAGTTATCGTCGTTAGCAACTATAACTGTGTAGTAATGGATTTACGTGATTCACTACACTCACGACATGCACCTAAGGTTTTGTAATCGGCGTCGAAGCCAAGTCACCCCCAGAGTGTGATCTACACCTCACGGTGAAGATGCGAAGCGTAGTATATACGCTCAGACCAGTATTAACGAAGAAAGTTTTAGTTGGCGGCCAGAACGCGTTGTTTCTGGCGTTGCCAGTCGCGCTCTTTTTCAGTGGCGCGTTTGTCATGCAGTTTCTTGCCTTTCACCAGCGCGATTTCGCATTTGACACGGTTTTGCTTCCAGTAGAGCGCCAGGGCAACACAGGTGTAGCCTTTGGCTTGGGTGGCACCGATCAGTTTGTCGATTTCGCGTTTGTGAAGCAGCAGTTTGCGGTCCCGGGTAGGGTCAGCAACCACATGGGTGCAGGCGGTTTTCAACGGTGTGAAATGCGCACCAACCAGCCACGCCTCGCCATTTTTTAAGATGACGTAGGAGTCAACCAGCTGCGCACGACCTTCCCGCAGGCTTTTTACCTCCCATCCGGCCAAGACAACACCCGCTTCGAATTTATCCTCAATGAGGTATTCGTGGCGTGCGCGTTTGTTGAGACAGATGGTGTTGCCCGTGGGGGCTTTCTTCTTTTTGGCCATGGCGGGCGATTATATAGAGGCTCCTGACCCTTTAAAAGCGTTGTGAATTGTCTGTGGTAATTTGGCCCGGTAATCGGGGCCTAACTGACCGTAAACGTTGCACTTTTTGCCTGAAAAGTGGAATATTTTCAGTTAAATGCATGCAAACGCCGGGGTTATTTCCGATGCAGGAACGCAAAACCATTCATGAATCATGGGGCTCCCGCTGGATATTCATCCTTGCTGCCACGGGATCTGCGGTAGGTCTGGGTAATATTTGGAAGTTTCCCTATATCACCGGTGAGAACGGCGGTGGTGCCTTTGTACTGGTGTATCTGGTTTGTATTCTGGCGGTAGGTATTCCGATTATGATGGCGGAAGTCATGATTGGTCGCCGGGGGCAGCAGAGCCCGATTAATGCCATGCGGGATGTGGCGGAGGAGTCAGGCCATTCGGGGCGCTGGTCGCTGGTCGGCTGGATGGGTGTTCTGGCGGGATTCATGATTTTTTCGTTCTACTCGGTGGTGGCGGGCTGGGTACTCTATTATCTGGCCAGCATGGGAGCCGGTGATCTTGTCGCCATTGGCAGTGATACGGCTGTGCAGCGGTTCGAAGGGTTGTTAGCCGACTTTGATACGCTGCTGATCTGGCACACGGTGTTTGTGGTCATGGTGATGCTGGTCATCATGGGCGGTGTGCGCAAGGGTCTGGAAAATGCCGTGAAGTTTATGATGCCGGCCCTGTTTGTGCTGTTGTTTGTGTTGCTGATCTATTCGATGCAGTCCGGCAGTTTTATGCGTGGCTGGTCCTTCATGTTTGATTTCAATATAGAAAAGCTGACCATGCAGAGCGTGTTGATTGCGCTGGGGCACTCGTTCTTTACCCTGTCGCTGGGCATGGGTGCGATCATGGCGTATGGCTCGTATATGCCCAAACACACCTCAATTGGCGGTTCAGTGTTGATGATTGGTGGTCTGGATACGCTGGTGGCGCTGGTGGCCGGTCTGGCGATCTTTCCGATCGTGTTTGCCAATCAGCTTGATCCGGGGGCGGGCCCCGGCCTGATGTTTATCACCCTGCCGGTGGCCTTCGGTCAGATGCCGGGTGGCCAGATCTTCGGTTTCCTGTTCTTTATGCTGGTGGGGCTGGCGGCCTGGACTTCGGCAATCTCTCTGGTTGAACCGGCGACTGCCTGGCTGACTGAACGCTTTGGCTGGCACCGTATTCCATCCAGCCTGGTGCTGGGTGTCATTATCTGGTTGCTGGGTGTGGCGGCGTTGTCATCTTTTAACGTACTGGCTGATTTTAAAATCTTCGGCTTCACCATTTTTGATTTTCTGGACTTCACTACCGCGAATATCATGCTGCCACTGGGCGGTTTGTTTATCGCGGTGTTTGCAGGCTGGTTTATGAAGCAGGTACACAGCCGTGAAGAGCTGGCGATCAGCAACGCCATCTGGTTCAAAGCGTGGTATATTACGCTGCGCTACGTGGCTCCGGTTGCTGTAGCTGTGATCTTTATTTTGAACCTGTACGAAAAACTACAGTAAGGCCTGATTACCGCATGACCCGGGTAGAACGCAGTGCGCTGGTACTGCACAGCGCAGAGCAGATGTTTGATCTGGTGAATGATGTAAACGCCTATCCGGCTTTTCTGCCCTGGTGTGCCGCGACCAACCTGATCAGTGAATCTGAGACTGAGCTGGTAGCGACCTTGCATCTGGCCAAGGCCGGTCTTAAATACAGTTTTACCACCCGTAACCAGTTACAGCGTCCTACTGTGATGGAGCTGAGTCTGGTAGAAGGGCCTTTCTCGCAGTTTTCCGGTCGCTGGGATTTTACCCCCCTGAGCGAAGACGCCTGTAAAGTAACGCTGAATCTGAGTTTTGACTTTGCCGGTAAGCTGACCGCTATGGCGATGAGCAAGGTGTTTAATCAGGTAGCGACGACGCTGGTGGATGCGTTTGTCCAGCGGGCTGATCAGATTTATGACAAGTGAGGTCTTGCATGCTTGTTGAAGTGGCTTATGCCCTGCCAACCGAACAGAGAATTATTGCCGTACAGGTGCCAGATGGCGCCACTGCCTATGAAGCGGTGATGAAGTCCGGCATTGTGGAAGTGTTTCCGCAGATCGATCCGGACAATGATCCGATGGGTATCTTCGGCAAAGCGATGAAAGACCCCAAGGAAACCGTATTGTCAGAAGGGCAGCGGGTCGAGATCTATCGTCCGCTGATTGCCGATCCAAAAGAGGCCCGTGCTAAACGGGCCGCCAAGAAAAAAGCTGAAAAAGAGAGCTGATTACTGCTCTGCAGTGGCCGGATCGCCGCCTGGGCGGAAGTTGCCGCTGATGCTGCTGAGTTTTCCTTTACTGAAAAATACCGCCAGACGGTACTGTTCGATCGCGCCACTCTTGCCGGTTTTTTTGCGGTAGATGTAATCCCAGCGGTTCTGGTGGAAGGTATCTGTGACCAGCGGAGAACCCAGTACGTAGCGCACCTGATTGGGTGTCATGCCTGGACGCAGTTGATCGACCATCTCCTGCGTGACCACGTTGCCCTGAGGAATATCAATTTTATATACGCCAGGAAAACCGGAGCAACCGGCAAGGATGACGCTGAAAGCAAGGGCAATGAGTTTGGTTTGCATTCTGGTTCCGCTTCACTATTGAGCTGAAATCGGGATAATAAAGTTTCGGGCACCTCTGAACAACCCCGGCACGCGTCCGGGTGATTGAATCGACAGTAAAAAACGTCGTTTCTGGATGAGGTTATTTGCGGCAAGCTGCCTAGTGGCCTGCTGTGTAGAAAAAAACAGAGAATAAAATATGCCACTGGAAAATCAGGAGCTGCGCAAAGCGGGCCTTAAGGTCACGTTACCCCGGGTGAAGATTTATCAAATCCTTGAACGGGCTCAGGAAGGTGATCACTTCAGTGCTGAAGACATCTACAAGATGTTGATGGAGTCGGGTGAAGATGTGGGTCTGGCCACAGTTTACCGGGTACTGACTCAGTTTGAAGCTGCCGGTCTGGTGACGCGCCACCACTTTGAAGGCGGCCATTCCGTATTTGAGCTGTCACGTGATGAACACCACGATCACATTGTGTGTGTGAAATCCGGTGTGGTTAAAGAGTTCTCCGATCCGCGTCTGAACGAGCTGCTGGAAGAGATTGCCACCAATAACGGATTTACCCTGACTGACCGTACTGTATACCTGTACGGCGTTTACACGGGTGATCAAGGCGATAAATAAGTATCGTCAGCATAAAAAAAACCTGCCGCGGCAGGTTTTTTTGTGTCCAGCTTAAAGGCTGCCCAGCATCTCCCGGGCATGTTGTAACGAAGTGGCGGTAATGTCGATGCCGCCCAGCATGCGGGCAATCTCCTGCACCCGGTGCTCCTCCTCAAGCGATTGGATATCGGTTGAAGTGTGTGACTGCTCACTTTTCTTGCTGACAAACAGATGCTGATGACCCTGTGCTGCCACCTGAGGCTGGTGGGTAACGCAGAGAATCTGGGCCTGTTCACCTAGCTGACGCAGCAGGCGGCCCACTACTTCAGCCACACCGCCACCGATGCCGACATCAACTTCATCAAAGATCAGGGTCGGTGTTGAACTGGTCTGCGCAGTGATCACCTGAATGGCCAGGCTGATACGGGACAGTTCACCGCCGGAGGCGATTTTGGCCAGCGGTTTGGCAGGCTGGCCTGCATTGGTGATGATCATCAGTTCGATCTCTTCCAGCCCGGTTGCCGCCGGTGTTTTCAGCATGTTCAGGGCAACGTTGAGCTGCGCCGCTGGCATGCCTAACAGGTGAAGCTGTTCGCCAACCAGGTTGCCCAGTTCCTGCGCGGCACTCGCGCGTTTATGACTGAGTTCAGTGGCTAGCGCCAGATAAGCGGCTTCGGCATCTGCTACCCGTGCTGTCAGGTTTTCAATACTGGCGTCGCCGCCCTGCAGGCTGTCCAGCTCTTCTGCCAGCGCCTGATGCTGAGCCAGCAGTGCCGCGGGTTTGATACGGTGTTTGCGGGCAATGTCGTAAACCGTGCCCAGGCGCTCTTCGACCTCCTGTTGGCGTTCAGGGTCGATTTCAACCTGATCCAGGAAGTGGCGAATCTCGGTGCTGGCTTCTTCGGCCTGAATCAGTGCGCCATTCAGCATCTCGCTGGCCTGCAGCAGGGCCGGATGCTGACTATCCATTTTGTTGATCAGTTGCAGACTGTGGTTGAGCAGTTGCAGGCAGTTAACTTCATCGTTATCAGCCACCAGTTGCAGGATCTGATGGCCGTTGTGCTGAATATCGCCCGCGTTCTCCAGCAGTTTCTGCTCCTGCTCCAGCTGTTCGATCTCGCCTTCGGCCAGACTCAGTTGGTCCAGTTCTTCAACCTGATAACGCAGCAGTTGCAGGCGTGCCTGTTGTTCATCGTTTTGTTCGGTCAACTGGCGGAGGCGACTGGCCAGTTGCTGCCACGCCTGAAAAGCCTGTTTGACCTGCTGGGCCAGCGGATTCAGCGCCGCATAGTTATCCAGCAGGTTGCGGTGGTACTCCTTTTTTAACAGCCGCTGATGTTCATGCTGGCCGTGAATCGCCACCAGTAGCTCGCCCAGTTGCTTCACAGTGCCTGCGGGCGCGGGGCTGCCATTGATGTAGCAACGTGAGCGGCCATCGGTATTGATCACCCGGCGCAGCATGCACTCTTCGCCTTCATGCAGCTCCTGCTCTTCTAGCCAGCGTTGTGCTTCCGGGCAGCTCGATAATGAAAATACGGCGTTAATTTCGGCCCGGTCGGCTCCCTGGCGTACGGCGCCGCTGTCGGCGCGGTCGCCCAATGCCAGTGCAAGTGCATCCAGCATGATCGACTTGCCGGCACCGGTTTCGCCACTGACAACGGTCATGCCGTTTTCCAGCTCAAGGTCCAGTGAATCAACGATGGCAAAATTGCGAATAGAGAGTTGCGTCAGCATGATTTGTATATCTGGTTATTTATACAGTGTTTTGTATAAGCCATATTTTATTCGCATGCAATGCCCAAAATGAAAAACCAGAAAATTTTCATCAACGGTTGAAAGGTATCCAGCTGTCCCCATATTAGCCAGCAATCGGATTTACGCCTGAATGAAGTGCCCGTGAAGGGCAGATTTGGAGAGTTTTTATGGCAGATGAAAAAAACAACCCGAACACTGAGTCTGAACAGGTTGCAGAGCCAGTGACCGAAGAGACCGTTGTGGAAGCTCAGGATGCAGCAGATGCCGCTGAGAATCAGGTTGATGCTGAACAGCTGGCGCGTGAGCTGGCTGAAGCAGTATCTGAAATTGAAACCCTGAAGGATCAGATGCTGCGCATTCAGGCGGATGCGCAGAATGTGCGCCGTCGTGCTGAGATGGATGTCGAAAAAGCGCACAAGTTTGGCATTGAAAAATTCGTTAATGAAATGCTGCCGGTTGTAGACAGTCTGGAACGTGCCATCGAAACCTTTGGTGACGAAGAAGCACACAAGCCAATGCGTGAAGGGGTTGAGATGACCCTGAACATGCTGGTGTCGGGGCTGGGTAAATTCCAGGTGGAGCAGGTAGCACCCGAAGGTCAGCCGTTTGATCCGGAACTGCACCAGGCCATGTCGATGGTTGACGTGCCGGGCGCAGAAGCCAACACCGTGGTCGCGGTGATGCAGAAGGGTTACACCCTGAGCGGCCGGCTGGTACGTCCTGCCATGGTGATGGTAGCAAAAGCATAAGAAAGTTTGTGTAGGCCCCTTGAAACATATCGCGGCGCACACATATAGAACTCAAGTAAAACAGATTTAAGCCTGCCGCTAGATGTGGCAGTGATTTTGGAGCAGATACACATGGGCAAAATCATCGGTATTGACCTGGGGACCACCAACTCCTGTGTTGCCATCCTGGATGGTGGCAATGCCAAAGTGATTGAGAACGCTGAAGGCGATCGCACTACACCGTCTATCATCGCGTACAAAGACGACGGTGAAACACTGGTGGGTCAGCCTGCTAAGCGTCAGGCGGTCACTAATCCTAACAACACATTGTTTGCCATCAAACGTCTGATTGGCCGTCGTTTCAAAGATGACGTGGTTCAGAAAGACATCAAAATGGTGCCATACAAAATCATCGAAGCTGACAACGGTGATGCCTGGGTACAGGTGCAGGACAAAAAACTGGCAGCGCCTCAGGTGTCTGCTGAAGTCCTGAAAAAGATGAAGAAAACAGCTGAAGACTACCTGGGTGAGAAAGTCACCGAAGCGGTTATCACTGTGCCTGCATACTTCAACGATGCTCAGCGTCAGGCAACCAAAGATGCCGGTAAGATCGCGGGCCTGGAAGTAAAACGTATCATCAACGAGCCAACTGCTGCGGCACTGGCTTATGGTATGGATAAGTCCAAAGGCGACAAAACCATCGCAGTTTATGACCTGGGTGGTGGTACTTTCGATATCTCTATCATCGAAATTGCTGAAGTTGACGGCGAACACCAGTTTGAAGTGCTCTCTACCAACGGTGACACCTTCCTGGGTGGTGAAGACTTTGATATGCGCCTGATCGAGTATCTGGCGGCTGAATTCAAGAAAGAGAGTGGCATTGACCTGCACAACGATCCGCTGGCGCTGCAGCGTCTGAAAGAAGCGGCTGAGAAAGCGAAGGTTGAACTCTCTTCTGCGCAGCAGACCGACGTGAACCTGCCGTACATCACTGCAGATGCCACCGGTCCTAAGCACCTGAACGTTAAAGTGACCCGCGCCAAACTGGAATCTCTGGTAGAAGAGTTGGTTAACCGTTCTCTGGAACCTTGCCGTATCGCGCTGAAAGACTCTGACCTGAACGCTTCCGAGATCGACGAAGTGATTCTGGTGGGTGGTCAGACCCGTATGCCAATGGTGCAGAAGAAAGTGGCTGAGTTCTTCGGCAAAGAACCACGTAAAGACGTGAACCCGGATGAAGCGGTTGCCATGGGTGCTGCGATTCAGGGTGCGGTTCTGGCCGGTGACGTGAAAGACGTGCTGCTGCTGGACGTAACGCCTCTGACCCTGGGTATCGAAACCATGGGTGGTGTGGCTACGCCGCTGATCGATAAAAACACTACGATTCCAACCAAGAAATCGCAGACCTTCTCGACTGCAGATGACAACCAGACCGCTGTAACCATTCACGTGGTACAGGGTGAGCGTAAACAGGCGAATGCGAACAAGTCTCTGGGTCGTTTTGATCTGGCAGATATTCCGCCTGCACCACGTGGCATGCCTCAGATCGAAGTAACCTTCGACCTGGATGCCAACGGTATCCTGAACGTGTCTGCCAAAGACAAGGCAACCGGTAAGGAGCAGTCCATCGTGATCAAGGCCTCTTCCGGTCTGAGCGATGACGAGATCGAACAGATGGTCAACGATGCAGCGGCACACGCTGAAGAAGACAAGAAGTTCGAAGAGCTGACCGCATCCCGTAACCAGGGCGATGCCATGGTTCACTCCGCGCGCAAAACACTGGAAGAAGCCGGTGATAAAGCGACCGAAGAGGAAAAAACTAGCATCGAAGCGGCAATTGAAGCACTGGAAACAGCGCTGAAAGGCTCCGATAAGGATGAAATCGAAAGCAAAACCGCTGCGTTGACCGAAGCAATCTCTGGCGTCGCTCAGAAGATGTACGCTGAAGCAGCACAGCAGGCAGAAGGTGCTCAGGGCGAAGGCGCTGGACAGGCTTCTGGCGATAAAGACGATGCCGTTGATGCTGAGTTTGAAGAAGTGAAAGACGACAAAAAATAAGTCGTCTTACGCCTGCAAAGGCGTGTAATACAACTGCCTGACGGAGTTTCTGTCAGGCAGCCATCAGGCATCGCGGGCATCAGCCCGCGTTGTCATATCCGGCAAACCGCTTTGGGTATGTGACTGAGTTATGTCAAAACGAGATTATTACGACGTTCTGGGTGTGTCCCGGGATGCCTCTGATTCAGAGATTAAAAAAGCCTTCCGCCGCATGGCGATGAAATATCATCCGGACCGTAATCCGGACGATAAGGAAGCGGAAGAAAACTTCAAAGAGGTGAACGAAGCCTACGAAGTGCTCTCTGATGCACAGAAAAAAGCCGCCTATGACCAGTATGGTCATGCAGGTGTTGACCCCAATATGCGGGGCGGCCACGGCGGTGGTTTTGAGGGCAGCTTCTCAGATATTTTCGGCGACGTATTCGGTGATATTTTCGGTGGCGGCGGAGGCGGTGGCCGTCGTCGCAGCTCCGTGCAGCGTGGCGCAGACCTGCGTTACACCATGGAGCTGTCGCTTGAAGAGGCGGTACGTGGCGTCGAGAAAACCATCAAAGTACCAACGCTGGTGCCATGTGAAACATGCGATGGCAGTGGTGCCAAGCCGGGTTCGTCCGCCAAGGTCTGCGGTACCTGTGGTGGCCATGGCCAGGTGCGGATGCAGCAGGGCTTTTTCTCTGTGCAGCAGACCTGTCCGGCCTGTCATGGTGAAGGCCGCGTGATCAGCGATCCTTGCACCGATTGTCATGGCCACGGCCGTAAAGAAAAAACCAAAACCCTGTCGGTCAAGATCCCTGCTGGTGTGGATACGGGTGATCGTATTCGTCTGGCCGGTGAAGGTGAAGCCGGTACTCACGGCGGTCCTGCGGGTGATCTTTACGTTCAGGTGCATGTGCGTGCGCATCCGATTTTTGAACGTGATGGCCGTAACCTGTATTGCGAAGTGCCGATCAGTTTTATTGATGCTGCTCTGGGTGGCGAGCTGGAAGTCCCGACGCTGGATGGCCGCGTTAAACTGAAAGTACCGGCAGAAACGCAGACCGGTAAAATGTTCCGTCTGCGTGGCAAGGGCGTAGCCCCGGTACGCGGCGGCGCGACTGGTGACCTGCTGGTGAAAGTGGTTCTGGAAACGCCTGTGAACCTGAGCAGCCGTCAGAAAGAGCTGCTGAAAGAGTTCCAGCAGGAGATGGATCAGGGCAACCATAAGCACAGTCCGAAAAAAGCCGGATTCTTCGATTCGGTGAAAAAGTTCTTTGAAGACATGACCTGAACACGGGTCTAATCTTAACAGTCAGGGGAATATGACGGCCGCTGTGGTTGTTTTATTCCCCCGATTGCTGACGAGGTCATCATGTATCCCAACTCCCTGACCCCTGATGAAATCTGGGGGCTGATCATCGAAGAAGCTGAGCTGGAAGCCCAGCAGGAACCGGTGCTATCAGGCTTTTATCATGCCAATATTCTGGGTCACCAGAGTTTGTGCTCTTCGCTGGCTTACCTGTTGTCACGCAAGCTGGATGATGACGCTTTGCCTGCAGTCACCCTGCGGTTGGTGATTGAGGAAGTGCTGCGTGACGCGCCGGAAATCCTTCAGGCCACCAGTTGTGATCTGGCGGCGGTGCGGTCCCGCGATCCCGCAATCGATAAATACTCCACTGTCTTGCTGTATCTCAAGGGTTTTCATGCCCTGCAGGCCTACAGGGTAGCGCATTATATGTGGCATCAGGGACGTAAAAGCATGGCGCTGTATATCCAGAGCCGCGTTAGCAGCGAGTTGCAGGTGGATATTCACCCGGCTGCGCGTATTGGTCGTGGTGTGATGTTTGACCATGCTACCGGGATCGTGATTGGTGAAACCTCGGTGATTGAAGATGATGTGTCGATTCTGCAATCCGTTACCCTGGGCGGTACCGGTAAAGAGTGCGGCGATCGTCACCCGAAAATTCGCGAAGGCGTCATGATTGCTGCCGGTGCCAAAATTTTCGGCAATATCGAAATTGGTGTGGGCGCCAAAATTGGTGGTGGCAGTGTGGTATTGGATAATGTGCCGCCGCATACCACGGTTGTGGGTGTGCCCGCTAAAGCTGTGGGTCATCCGCAGGGTGATAAACCTGCGTTGGATATGAATCAGAATATCCTGCTGGATACCGACGACTAAGCAAACCTGAAAAACGGATTAGAGCATGATTAGAGTGGCAGTAACCGGCGCCGCCGGACGGATGGGCAAAGCCAATATTGAAGCAATCCAGATGGCCGAGGGTGTCTCCCTGACCGCGGCGATTGTTGAACCCAGCAGCACGCTGGTGGGCGCTGATGCCGGTGAAGTCGCCGGTGTTGGCAAACTGGGTGTTGCGCTGGTTGATTCTCTGGCGGCGGTGGTGAATGACTTTGATGTGCTGATCGACTTCACCGCGCCGGAAGTGACCCTGAACAATGTCGCTTTCTGTGCTGAACAGGGTAAAAAAGTGGTAGTGGGTACTACCGGCCTGTCCGATGCTCAGAAAGCTGAGTTGCAGGAACTGAGTGCCAAAACCGCCATCATGTTTGCGCCGAATATGAGCGTGGGCGTCAACCTGTGTTTTAAGCTGCTGGAAATTGCCGCTAAAGCACTGGGCAATGATGATTACGATATCGAGGTGATTGAAGCGCATCATCGTCATAAAGTGGATTCGCCTTCTGGTACCGCGTTGCGTATGGGTGAAGTGGTGGCTGATGCGTTGGGTCGTGACCTGAAAACCTGTGCGGTTTATGGCCGTGAAGGTCAGGTGGGTGCTCGTCCCCGCGGTGAAATCGGCTTTGAAACCATCCGTGCCGGTGACGTGGTGGGTGATCATACGGTGCTGTTTGCCACCGAGGGTGAACGTATTGAGATTACTCACAAAGCCAGCAACCGTCTGACTTTTGCCAAAGGTGCGGTGCGTGCCGCGGCCTGGTTACAGGACAAAAACAGCGGTCTGTTTGATATGCAGGATGTGCTGGGCCTGCGTTAAACCATCTGCCTGTTTGATGTTCAGAAAACCCGCAGCGTTGTCTGCGGGTTTTTTTTATGCCTAAAACCGTAAACATTGATCTGTCGCCTATTGCCCGGGTTGGGTCTGTTCTAATCTTATAGCGAAACTGTTTTCAAACTGACGATCTGCAGGTTAGGTATATGGATGTTCGACGCCCGAATTACCTGAAGCGGGAGGATTTTCAGCAGCTGATTGATCTGCTCTGGGCGGCGGGTTATCAGGTGCTTGGTCCTCAGGTGCATGAGGGGGCGATTCTCTATGCGGAACTCAAACGTATTGAACAGCTGCCCAAAGGTATCAGTGACCACCAGATCCCGGGACGGTATTCGCTAGAAACAACGGATTCCCCCCGCTGGTTTGACTGGGCCAATGGGCCTCAGGCGATTAAACCGCTGGTATTCCCGTCACGCGAAACCCTCTGGCAGGCGCGGCGTCAGGCCGATGGCACGATCGAATTTATGATACCCGAGCAACAGGTGCCCAAAGTGGCGGTGCTGGGTGTTAAAGCCTGTGATCTGGCCGCCCTGCGCCTGCAGGACCAGCATTTTATGGAAGGCAGTTATATCGACCCTGGCTATGCTGCCAAACGTATGGGGCTGTTGCTGGTCGGTATCAATTGCAGCCATGCCAGTGAAGCCTGTTTCTGTCATTCCACCGGCGACGGGCCAGAGATCACCAATGGGGCTGACATAGCTTTGGCTGAACTGGAAACAGGTTTTGTGATCCGGGCGGATACCCCTGCTGGAGAGGCTCTGCTGCAACAATTACCACTTGAGCGGGTAGCTGCGGAGCAATTGGCGCAGGTGAAATCCCAGACAGAACAGACAGTGCAGCAACAGGTGCGTCGGTTGCCGGTGATCCAGCCTGATCAGCTCCAGAAGTTACGCGACCACCCCCAGTGGGACGATGTGGCTGAACGTTGTCTGGCCTGTGGCAACTGCACCATGGTGTGCCCAACCTGTTTCTGTCATCACCAGAGTGATGAGCTGACCCTCACCGGTGAACTCAGCCGCCATCAGCGAGAGTGGGACAGCTGTTTTGGCGAAAGCCATGGTCATCTGGCGGGGATGCAGGTGAGGCCTGATGTGAAACCCCGCTACCAACAATGGATGATCCATAAACTCGATGTCTGGCAGCACCAGTACGGCCGTTCTGGCTGCGTGGGCTGTGGTCGCTGCACCAGCTGGTGTCCGGCGGAGATCGATTTTGTCGCGGAAGTGCGTGCTCTGACGGGAGAAACCCCATGAACATGGCGGAGCTTTACCGGCCCATGCAGGCCGAAGTGCGTGAGGTGATCCATGAGTCGCCCACTATCTTCACCCTGCGTCTGGAACTGGTCGATCCGGCAGAACGCCGGTGTTATCAGTTCCGTCCGGGTCAGTTCAATATGCTGTACCTGTTCGGGGTAGGCGAGGTGCCTATTTCGATTGTGTCTGATCCGGCGGATGAGCAGTTAATCGACCATACCATTCGCATTGTCGGCAGGGTCACTGAAGGGATGGCTAAACTGCAGGTGGGTGACCGACTGGGGCTGCGGGGGCCGTTTGGCCGGGGCTGGCCAATGCGTCAGGCCCAGGGCAGTGATCTGGTGGTGGTCACCGGGGGGCTGGGCTGTGCACCGGTTGTGGCGGCGATCAACTATGCGCTGAAGCGGCGTGACCGGTTTGGCAAAATCTGTGTGGTGCAGGGTGTCAAACACAGCAATGACCTGATCTGGGCTGAGATGTATGCGCGCTGGCGGCAACTGCCGGATGTGCAGGTGTTGCTGGCCGCCGATCAGGCGGGCCAGGGCTGGCCTTTTCATCAGGGTCGTATCACAGAACTACTGGATCAGATTACTGCAGATCTGCCGAACGCCTTGGCCATGGTCTGTGGGCCGGAAGGATTGATGCATGCGGCGGCTGAGAAGCTGATCGAACTCGGACAGCCACCGGAACACATCTATCTCAGTCTGGAAAGAAACATGCAATGTGCAGTAGGCCATTGCGGACACTGCCAGTTCGGTGCTGATTTTATTTGCCATGATGGTCCGGTCTTTACCTACCCTCAGGTGGCAGACCGCCTGTGTACGGAGGGTGTATGAAACGACCACGCCTGACCCTTGCCGTGCATAAATTCAGCTCCTGCGATGGCTGTCAGCTTGCCATGCTGAATATGGGGCCGGATCTGCTGACACTGGCAGAAGAGGTGGAGATAAAACATTTTGCCGAAGCAGGTTTGCTGGATGAAGAAACTAAAGTGGATATCGCGCTGGTTGAGGGCAGCGTGGTTACCGCCCATGATAAACAGCGCATCCTGCAGGTGCGGGCGCGCAGTCGTTTTCTGATTACCATCGGCGCCTGCGCTACCTCCGGTGGGATTCAGGCGCTGAAAAATCTTTCGGCGGAACGCGATCTCTGGCCGGGGCAGATCTATCCCAGCCCTGAATTTATTGACTGTCTGGACTGCTCTGATGCGATCAAAACCCATGTAAAAGTGGATTTTGAACTCTGGGGCTGCCCGATCAACAGTGCTCAGATCTGTGCTGCAATTGGTCAGTTGCTGGAAGGGGTGATGCCACCGGAACTGAATGAAAAGCTCTGTGTTGAGTGTAAGCGCAGGCAACTGGTCTGTACGCTGGTGACCCGGGGCGAACCCTGTCTGGGACCGGTTACCCGGACCGGCTGTGGTGCTCTCTGCCCGGCGTTTGGACGGGGCTGTTATGGTTGTTATGGTCCGTCGGAATTGCCCCATGCAAATGCTTTGGCACGGCGTTTTACCGGGCTGGGGCTGGCACCGGAAGCGGTAGGGCGACGGTTTCATCTGATCCATCCCCAGCAGCCTGAATTTGCGGATATTCCGTTTATCGAGGAGACGGCCAATGACTGAGCGTCGGATCAAGATTGATGTGCCCAGTCTGGCCCGTGTCGAAGGCGAGGGTGCGCTGCACCTTAATATTGAGGGCGACCGGCTGGCGGGTTTGCGTTTCAAAATTTATGAGCCGCCCCGCTTCTTTGAGAAATTTCTGGAAGGACGTCATTTCAATGAACTGCCGGACATCGTGGCGCGCATCTGTGGCATCTGTCCGGTGGCCTATCAGGTCAGTGCCGCCAATGCGATTGAAAGCCTGTTTCAGGCTCCCCTGACCCCCTGGATCAAACAAATGCGCCGTCTGTTGTACTGCGGCGAATGGCTGCAGAGTCACAGTTTGCATATTCATCTGCTGGCGCTGCCGGACTACTTTGGCCATGACAGTGCCATTGGTCTGGCAGGTGATTTCCCCGATGAAGTACGCCGTGGTTTTGCCCTGCAGGATGCCGGTAATCAGATCATGCGGTTGCTGGGTGGACGTTCGGTACATCCGGTGGGATTAAAAATTGGCGGTTTTTACCATGCCCCCCCGGTGGGTGAAGTACAGACTTTGCTGGACCATCTGACCACATTACTGCCTGCGGCTGAGCAGATGTGTCGCTGGTTGGCCACGATTGATCTGCCGGAAGAGGAACAGGTCTTTACCTCGGTGGCGTTGACCGGCGCTGCTTACCCGATTGAACAGGGTGAGCTGATCAGCAGTCAGGGCTTGCGTCTTTCGCCCGATCAGTATGACCAGCATTTTGCTGAACATCAGGCACCGCACTCCACGGCGCTCTGGAGTCTGTTAGAGGGCAAGGATTATCTGGTCGGGCCATTGGCCCGGCTCAACCTGAATCATGCGCTGTTGCCTCCACAAATCCAGTCACTGTTAACTGAGGTGGGCAATCCGTTTCCCAGCCGGAATATGTTCCATAGCATGTTGGCGCGGGGTTTAGAGGTGCTGTTTGCACTGACCGAGGCGATTTCAATTCTGCAGCAGTATGTGTTGCCGGACTGCCCTGCGGTTGAGGTTGAGCCTGTGGCTGGCATTGCCTGTGGCTGGAGTGAAGCGCCCAGGGGTCTTCTCTGGCAACGTTATGAACTGGACCAGCACGGGATCATTCAAGCCGCCCGGATTGTACCGCCGACCAGCCAGAATCAGGCACGCATTGAGCAGGATCTGCAGCAGTCCCTGAACCGTTTTGGCTTGTCCCAGTCAGATGAGGCATTACGTCTGCACAGCGAAAAAGTGATTCGAAACTATGATCCCTGTATCTCCTGTGCCACCCATTTCCTGAAACTGACCACAGAGCGGCGATGACAGAACTGGCTGTATTTGGATTAGGTTCTGCTCACGGTGATGACCGCCTTGGCTGGGAGGTGGTGCAACGTCTTCAGGCGTTGTCGTTGCCCGGTGTTGAACTCAGAGCCATCAGCGTGCCCAGCGCTGGTTTGTTGACTCAGCTCATGCAATATTCTCACGTGATTCTGGTGGATGCGGTTGATTGTTGCGCTGCAGCAGGAAGCCTGTTTCACTACAAAGAAGCCGACATTGAACAGGTCGAGTCCCTGCAGGCCCTGTCGAGCCACCATATTGGTCTGCCGGAGCTGCTGCAGCTCGCCAGAGTGCTGGATCTAAAGTTGCCGCCACTGGACGTGTTTGCCGTGCAGATTGAGGACTGTCAGCCCATGGCGCCGTTATCGGCGGCCGTTGAGGCTGCCATTCCGGAATTGATCTGTCAGATCTGTAACACCATCAGGGAGAGTAGTGCTGAGCATGTATAAGCTGACATTTTTTGTGCCGGATTCACACCTCGAATCGGTGAAAGCAGGGTTGTTCAATCTGGGTGTCGGACGGATCGGTGACTATGACAGCTGCTGCTGGCAAGTGCTGGGGGAAGGCCAGTTCCGGCCCCTGGCGGGCAGTGATCCACACATTGGTTCACTGGGTGAACTGGAGCGGTTGCCTGAATGGAAGGTCGAAATGGTCTGCGAAGACAGCCTGATTCGCGAAGCCGTTGCTGAGTTGAAACGGGTGCATCCCTATGAAGAGGTTGCCTATGATGTCTGGCAACTGGCCGATCTGTAATTGCAAATCAGTAAAAGGACGTTGATGTGACCCAGTCTCTGGTGCGTTATTCCAGAATTCTTGCGATTGTTGGCGATATCGTGACCGTGCATGTGCCGCTGCCGGAATCGGGCGTTTCGCCCATCAGTTTTGGCGATCTGGCGATGATCGAGAGTCGCGAGGGTGACGAGCTGCCACGTATGGCACAGGTGGTCCTGCTGGATCGTGACCGGGTGTCATTGCAGGTGTTTTCCGGCACCAAGGGTTTGTCCACTCATTCGGCGGTGCGTTTTCTTGGTTACCCGATGCAGGTGACCTTTTCACTGAATATTCTGGGCCGTGCTTTTTCCGGTACTGGACAACCGATTGACCGGGGTCCGGCACTGTCCGATGAGCCTCGGGTGGAAATTGATGGCCCGACCGTGAATCCGGTCAGAAGGGTGCTGGCTTCCCATATGATCCGCACAGATGTGCCGATGGTGGATGTGTTCAACTGTCTGGTGGAAAGCCAGAAGATCCCGATCTTTTCTGTGGCCGGTGAGCCTTATAACGAATTGCTGGCCAAGATAGGTACCCACGCCGACGCTGATGTGGTGGTGTTTGGAGGCATCGGACTGACCTTTGATGATTACCATTTTTTCCGCCAGACCTTTGAGCAGGCGGGGGTACTGGCCCGCACCGTGATGTATGTGCATCAGGGCTCTGATCCGACGGTGGAAGCCCTGCTGATTCCGGATATGGCGCTGGCGGTGGCGGAGCATTTTGCGGTTGAAGAGGGGCAGCGGGTGCTGGTGCTGCTGACCGATATGACCGCTTATGCCGATGCGCTTAAAGAGGTCGGTATCGCCATGGAACATGTGCCGTCAAATCGTGGCTACATTGGTGATCTTTATTCCCAGCTGGCGCGGCGCTACGAAAAAGCCTGCGATTACAAAGGCGCGGGTTCTGTCACCATTCTCTCTGTCACCACCATGCCCGGCGATGATGTGACTCATCCGGTGCCGGATAACACCGGTTATATCACCGAAGGTCAGTTTTATCTGCATGATGGGGTGATCGACCCGTTCGGCTCACTTTCGCGTCTGAAGCAACATGTGATCGGCAAGGTGACCCGGGAAGATCACAGCCAGATTATGAACACCATGGTGCGGTTCTATGCCGAGTCGGTGGATGCCCGCCAGAAACAGGCGATGTCGTTTGAACTCAGCGAATATGATTTGAGGCTGCTGCAGTTCGGCGATCTGTTCCGGGAGCGGTTTATGGATATCCGGGTCAGCATGCCGCTGGAGCAGGCGCTGGATCTCTGCTGGCAAACGCTGGCGGAGTGTTTTGCTCCGGCAGAGCTGCTGATGAAACAGAGTCTGGTGGATAAATACTATCCGGCTCGGTCACAGGGTGTTGAGGCGCACTATGGCTAAACTGGCACTGAACAAAAGTGCCCTCAACCGGGAGGGCAAACGGCTGCAGACGTTTCATCAGTTCCTTCCGGCGCTGGACCTTAAGCGCAAACAGTTACTGGCGGCCCGGGTTGAAGCGCGGCACAGGCTGGATCAGCATAAAACCGCGTTGCAAGCGCTGCATGCTCGGGTTGGTCAGGAGCTGGCTATGCTGGCTGAGAGTGATCTGCCACTGGAATCACTGTTAAGCGTTAAAAGCCTCAGCGTAACTGAACGCAATCTGGTGGGGGTCGTGTTACCCGAGTTACAGCAACTGGAACTGGAAAACGCCGCCTATTCACATCTGTTACTGCCGCATTGGGTCGATCCGCTCCTGAATCTTCAGGCTGAGGCGTTGCGACTTGAGGTTGAGATCCAGCTGGGTACGCTCTGTCTGCAACGTCTGGAAGACGCCCTGCAGAAAACCACTCAACGGCTGAACCTGTTCGATAAGGTTCTGATTCCCAAAACAGAAAAAAATATCCGCCGCATCCGTATTGCCCTGTCTGATGCTGAACGTGCCGGGGTGGTGCGGGCCAAGATCGCTAAAAACAAACACCGGAGTCTGGCATGAGTATCGCCCGTCTGGTGAAAGCGACCCTGATCGGTTTAAGCACAGAGAAAGAGTCTTTACTCGATCAGCTACAGACACTGGGCCTGTTGCACATTGTTCCGCTGCGGGAGAAAACCGAAGCGGCACCGCAAAATACCTCAGAGGTCAGCCCTGAGTTGCTGCATACCGTGTTGCGTTATCTGCTGGATTGTCCTGACAAGCGCCGTCAGGTCACCAGCGCCAGACATTTTGATCTGCCGGGGGTGACTCATCAGGCCGATACCAATCGACAGCAACGGTTGGCGTTGCTGGAGCAACGCGATTTTCTGCAAAACCGGATCAATGGACTGCAACCCTGGGGTGATTTCAGACTGCCGGAGAGTGGCGAGCTGTATGCCCAGAAACTCTGGTTCTATCTGGTGCCCAACTACCGTATGGCTGAGGTAGAGCGTTCAGAACTGATCTGGCAGCAGGTCCACAGGGATAACCGGCACAGCTATATAGCCGTGATTGCCGAACAGGAACCTGCCCCGGAGTTGATGCCGGTGGCGCGTACCCATACCGGTGCGATTCCACTCAGTCTGTTACAGAAACAGCTGGAGGATGTTGAGGTTGCTCTGGAGGCTGTTGAGGCAGAAAGACAGGGACTGACCCGCTGGCTATTTTTACTGCAGTGTTCAGTGGCCGGAACAGCGGACGCGGCACAGCGTGCGGATGTGGCATCCGCCAGTTTGGATGCGGGTGAGATCTTTGCGCTGCAGGGCTGGCTGCCGGAGAGTGCTTTGCCACAACTGGAAGCGTTTACGGCAGAGAAGGGCATGGTGCTGCAGTGGTCTGAGCCTGAGCCTGCAGAACAGCCTCCGACCCTGTTGCAGAACGATCCGGCCAGTGCCGCCGGAGAGGAGATTGTGCATTTCTTTCAGGAGCCGGGCTATCGCAGCTGGGACCCCTCCCGTACCGTTTTTTTGTCCTTTGTCACCTTTTTTGCGCTGATCATGTCGGACGCGGGTTATGCCCTGTTGCTGGGCTGCGGATTTCTGCTGTTCTGGAAGCGATTTGAAAGCAGTCAGCGCGGACGGCGTATTCGCACCCTGGGGCTTGCTCTCTCTGGGGCGAGCCTGATCTGGGGGGTGCTGGTGGGCAGTTATTTTGGTGCGCCGCCCCCCGACTGGCTGGCGGACTGGAAACAGTTTGATCTGTATGACTTTGACAGCATGATGCGCCTCTCTATCTGTCTGGGGGTTCTGCATCTGGTGCTGGCGAATCTGATGCTGGCCTGGGTGCGTCGTAAACAACGGCAGGCGCTGGCGTCTGTGGGCTGGGCGCTGATGTTAAGCAGTGCATTGGCAGGCTGGTTATTTGGCTTCAATCTATTGCTCCAGAGCCTGTTTGCACTGGGTGTGTTACTGGTATTCGGATGTTCCGGCACCCGGACGGGTTACGGGTGGCGCCGCTGGCTCGATGGATTACTGGCACTGACCAATATCAGCAAGCTGTTTGGTGATGTGTTGAGTTACCTGCGCCTGTTTGCCCTGGGGCTGGCCAGTGCATCGCTGGCCATCACCTTTAATCAGTTGGCACAGGATGTGGCGCTGGCCCTGCCGGTCATCGGGTTGTTTTTTAAAGTACTGATTCTGCTGCTGGGTCATATGCTGAATTTTCTGCTGACAGTGATCAGTGGTGTGGTGCACGGTCTGCGTCTGAATCTGATCGAGTTTTATAACTGGAGTCTGGCGGATGAAGGCTACATCTTTCAGCCATTTGCAAAACAGGAGGTTTCACCTTGGATAACCTGATATTGGCACTGGGCTGGGCGGGTCTGTACGGGCCCATGGCATTGGGCGCCATCGGCAGCATGATCGGCTGTGCGCTGGCGGGTCAGGCCGCCTGCGGCGCACTATTGGAGACTGAAACCGGTCATGGCCGTTATATCGGTATTGCGGCCATGCCTTCCTCGCAGTCGATCTACGGCATCGTGGTGATGTTTGCCCTCAACCGTGAATTGACCATTGGCAATGCGCCGGGTCTGGCGGCGATTGGCCTGCTGTGTGGTCTGGCACTGCTGTTCAGTGCGGTGTATCAGGGGCGCTGCTGTGCTTCTGCCATTCATGTCTCCAAAATTCGACCTGAGATTTTCGGCATGTCGCTGGCCCCGGCGGCGATTGTGGAAGGGTTTGCGGTGTTCGCCTTTATTTTTGCGCTGGTGCTGAGTGAAGGTGTGCCGGCATGAAGAGTAAACAGGCTGAACATGCGGCCTCTGGCGTTGAGGCGCTGATTGAAAAACTGCGTGATCAGGGGGTACGGCAGGGACAGGATGAAGCGTCCCGGCTGGTGGAAGAGGCTGAACGCCGTGCAGACTGGTTATTAACTCAGGCCAGACAGCAGGCGGATCAACTGGTAGAACATGCGCGCAAAGAAGCTGAGGCACTGCGCACTGCCGGTGAGGAAGCCCTCAAAGTGGCTGCCCGTGATCTGCAGCTTGAAGTTAAGGAACAACTCACCCGCAGCTTTACCGATCAGGTGGAGCGACTGGTGGCACAGCAGATGGACAATGAGGATTTTATCCGCACCCTGATTCTGGCGCTGGCCGGTCGGGTATCGGATGACACCGGGCTGGCCGGGGCTAAATCGATTCAGCTTTTACTGCCAGCAGACAGCATCGGGCTTGAGGAGTTGCGCCGCAACCCGCAGGAGTACCGCGAGGGCCAACTGAGCCGCTTTGTGCAGTCACTCGCGGCTGAACAACTGCGTGCCGGTGTCAGCCTTGATCTCCACTGTGGCAACGGTATTCGGATCCGGCTGCTGGATCAGGATATTGAGGTGGACCTGAGCCCCGCAGCTGTCAGTGAACTGTTGCTGAAACACCTGCAGCCGCGGTTTCGCGCCATGCTGGAAGGGGTGATCCGCTAGTGGCGCAGTACCTGACCCTGATGACGGCGCTGCCCAGCCTGCCGTCTCTGGAAAAAGCAACCCAGTTGCCGCTGTCGCGAATCGCACTGGAGCGCCGGTTGAGTATGCTCAGTCCGGATGATAGCCAGCAACTGGCACTGATCGAACAACTGTACTTTCCGCCGCTGAATCGGGGCTGGGATCAGTCTGATCAGGCCTGGGTACGGCAGTGGCAGGAAGCAATGGATGCAGTGCAATCTCCGGTTCTGCTGGAGCGTCTGCGCTACCATTTTGAGCTGCGGACACTGCTTGCTGCACTGCGGCTCAGGTCGGCCAGTCAGGGACGGATCAGCTCATTTGCGGGGTTGGGTCGCTGGCGGGGCCAGATTCAGCGCCACTGGTTTGAGCCACGGTTTGGACTGGACACTCTTTGGCCAGACGCAGTGCGCCTCTGTCAGGCGTTTGAACAGCAGCAGTCCGGGTTGCTGGAGCAGATGTTGAATCAACTGCTGTGGCGCGACCTCTGGCGGTGCGAGCAGCAACATCATTTCATGTTTGAGGCCGTGGTCTGTTTTGTTTTGCGCTGGGGGTTGGTTGAGCGACAGATAAAAAACCGCGCGGCACCGGCGTTGACACGTTTTCAGGCCCAGACAGAACAACTGATGCGCTCCGCTGATTCGTTGTCAGCGTGGCTGAAGGAAGCGGAACATGTTTGAACAGATTACCGCCCGTGTGATGGCGGTCCGGGATGATATTGTAACGGTACAGCTATTACCGGATGCTGAAGGGCAGCTCTATCCGATCCGGAAAAATGAAGTGGTCTATATCTGTCCGGCCCGGCAGGGTGTAGATGAACGTCCCCGTTACCTGCAGGCCGAAGTACTGCGGGTGCGTCAGGGTGAGGCAGATGTGCAGGTGTTCGAGAATACCCGCGGTGTGGCGATTGGTGATGCAGTCCGCCAGAGCGGTGCCATGCTGTCAGTCACCCTGGGCCCGGGGTTGCTGGGTCAGGTTTATGACGGGTTGCAGAATCCATTGGAAAAAATTGCGTCGCAAGAGGGGTTTTTCCTGCCCCGGGGGATTCAGGTCCCCGGTCTGGATACGCAACAGCACTGGGCATTTCAGCCGCGGGTGAAGGTCGGAGCTGAAGTGGCAGCGGGCGACTGTTTGGGCGATGTGCAGGAGGGGCGTTTCCGGCATCAGATCATGGTGCCGTTTGACCTGCTGGGCGGTGCCCGTGTCAGCTGGATTCAGGAGGGCAGCTTCACCGTAACAACCCCGGTGGTCAGGTTGCAGACCCGCGCCGGAAAAGAACTGGAAGTCACCATGCAGCAGGACTGGCCGGTGCGAATTCCACTAAGCAGTCCGCTGTTGCGCAGTGGCAGCAGCGAACGCCTCTATCCGCAGCAACCCCTGCTGACCAGTATCCGGCTGATTGATACCTTTTTTCCGGTGGCCCGGGGTGGCAGCGCCTGTATTCCCGGTCCGTTCGGGGCGGGTAAAACGGTGCTGCAGAATCTGATCTCACGTTATTCCGATGTCGACATTGTGGTGATTGTGGCCTGTGGTGAGCGCGCCGGTGAGGTGGTGGAGACCATCACGGAGTTCCCTAATCTGCCGGATCCGAAAGGTGGCTCGCTGATGGATCGCACGGTGATCATCTGTAACACCTCCTCCATGCCGGTGGCAGCCCGGGAAGCTTCAATCTATACCGGCATTACCATCAGTGAGTATTACCGACAGATGGGTTACAACGTGTTGCTGATTGCCGACTCAACCTCGCGCTGGGCACAGGCGATGCGCGAAACCTCCGGGCGCCTGGAAGAGATTCCCGGCGAGGAAGCGTTCCCGGCCTATCTGGATTCAGCGATCCGTGCTCTCTATGAGCGGGCGGGTGTGATTCAGAATAACGCCGGACACAAAGGCAGTCTGACCCTGATTGGTACGGTGTCGCCAGCGGGGGGAAATTTCGAAGAGCCCGTCACTCAATCGACTCTGCGTACCGTGAAAACCTTCCTGGGTCTGAGTGCAGAACGGGCTTATAAACGCGCCTATCCTTCAGTAGACCCACTGATCAGCTGGTCTCGTTATCTGGATCAGATGTCAGACTGGTATGCCAAACATATGGGGACTGAGTGGATTAGCCAGGTGAAAAGAATGCAGCAGTTGCTGGTGGCGGGTGAATCCGTGCAGCAGATGATGCAGGTTACCGGCGAAGAGGGCGTTACGCTGGATGATTACATTACCTATCATCGGGCGCTCTGCCTTGATCAGGTCTATCTGCAGCAGGATGCGTTTGATCCGGTGGATGTTTCCACCCCACTCAACCGGCAGAAGACAGTTTTCACTCTGCTGCAACGTTGCCTGCAGGGTGAGCAGCATTTTTCCGACAAAGATCAGGTGCGGCAGTATTATCTTAAACTGACGGGGTTACTGAAAAATCTGAATTACAGTCGTGAAGACAGTCCTGACTTTAATAAATACCTGCAACAGATTGAGACGCTGCTGCAATCAGAGCCGGTAACCCCAGTCTCAGCTTAGGGACGGGTGTACTGGGTGCCGTGTAATTCGAACTGGTGCAGTGGGAACACCCCCTGTTTTCGATCCTCAAAGTAGTGGGTCAGGGCGTTTTTAATGGTGTGGAATGCCAGATCGTCCCAAGGGATCTCATTCTCTGAGAACAGGGCAACCTCAAGGGATTCTGAGCTGATGCTGTACTCGGGTTTGTCCATCTGCGCCAGGTAGATCAGTTGCACCTGATTGACATGCACAATAGAAGTCAGGGTGAAAAGACTCAAAATGCGCACCTCTGCATTGGCCTCTTCACGGGTTTCACGCAGGGCTGCCTGTTCAGTGGATTCATTGTTTTCCATAAATCCCGCAGGTAACGTCCAGAATCCCAGCCGTGGCTCTATGGCTCGACGACACAGAAGCACCTTGTCCTCATACACGGGCAGGCAGCCAGCAATGATTTTGGGGTTCTGGTAGTGGATCGTGTCGCACTGACGGCAGATATGGCGCGGCAGGTTATCGCCTTCCGGGATGGCAATGTGCAGTTCTGCGGCGCAATTTGAACAGTATTTCATGGTACTTCCTTATTCTGGACAGCTCATTCTAGGCAGCTGTTGCTGAACACTCAACCGCGAATTTGCGCGCGCATTTCAACCTTGCAGTGGCAGGCAGTAGAATAGGGGATCTATTTACGTTTGGGGGTTGCATGCTGCAACAGATTCGACAACGCCTGGCTCAACATCAGCCGCGCCAGATTTTTGTTCAGCGTGCGCAGGCTGGTGTGCTGGTGGCGCTGAGCGAGGGCCCCTCAGGTCCGGAGGTGATTCTCACCAAACGGGCCTCTCGCTTGTCGACCCACAGTGGAGAGATTGCCTTTCCCGGCGGCAAGCGCGATCCGGAAGATAAGGATCTGCTGCATACCGCGTTGCGCGAGGCGCAGGAAGAGGTTGGTATTCGCCCGGAGCAGGTGGATGTGATCGGTCCGCTGGGTCAGGTGATGTCAAAGCATGCCCTGCAGGTAACGCCCTGGGTGGGCATTGTGCCTCATGATGTTGAGCTGATTCCAAGTCCGGATGAGATTGAGGCGGTGTTTCGGGTGCCGTTGCGCTTTTTTATGGCGGATCAGCGGCATCATACCGATGCCATCGATTTTCGCGGCAAGATGCTGTATGTGCCAGCCTGGGAGTTTGACGGGCATATCATCTGGGGACTGACCGCCTATATCCTGGTCGAGCTGCTGAATATTGGCTGTGATGCGGGTATTCTGATGCGACCCCGGCCGGAACATAACGTGAGGTATCGCTGATGTTGTATGCACTTGAAAACCAGCGCGTCAGACTGGTGGGTGATGAACATTTTGTCGCTGATAATGCCACCGTGATTGGCAACGTGACTCTGCATAACTGCAGCAGTGTCTGGTTTAACGTGGTGATCCGCGGTGACAATGATCCGATTATCATCGGTGAGGGCAGCAATATTCAGGACGGTGCTGTGCTGCACACGGATCCCGGATTTGCCTTGCAGATTGGTCGTAATGTGACCGTGGGGCATCAGGCGATGCTGCATGGTTGTGACATTGGTGACGGATCGCTGATCGGTATTGGTGCCGTGGTGCTGAACGGCGCAAAAATCGGCAAGGGCTGCCTGATCGGTGCCAAGGCGCTGGTGACCGAAGGCATGGAGATTCCCGATTATTCACTGGTGGTGGGTGCACCTGCCCGAATTAAACGTACCCTGAGTACCGAACAGGTTGAGGGGCTGCTGCAAAATGCGCAGCATTATGTGGCCAACATGCGGCGTTATAATCGCGGTTTAGAATCGCAGGAAAAGCCATGAGTACAGAACCTCAAATGCAACGTGTGTCCAACCCCTGTGTGGGTGTTTGTGCGCTGGATGAACATGATCTGTGTATCGCCTGCCGTCGCAGCGGCATTGAGATCGCCGAGTGGGGTGTTTACAGCAATGATGAAAAACGTCAGGTGCTGATGAAGATCGTCAAACGTGAAGCGGGAGATGTGAAAGCATGAAAACCCTGTCGGTGATGGTGGATATCTGTCTGGTGCCGCTTGGCGTAGGTGTGTCGCTGGGTGAGTACATTGCAGCCTGTCAGAAGGTGTTTGAAGAGGCGGGTTTGTCCTATGAACTGCACGCCTATGGCACCAATGTCGAGGGCGAGTGGGATCAGGTGATGGCGGCGGTTAAACGCTGTCATGAAGTGGTGCATGCCATGGGTGCGCCGCGGATCACAACCTCAATGCGGTTGGGTACGCGCACTGACCGTACGCAGACGATGCAGGACAAAGTCGAGAGTGTCACCCGACGGCTGGCCGTCGGGGATGAGGCAGACTGATCAGTCGTCTTCTGTTTCAGGCAGCGCCAGTATCCGTGCCGTTTTGATCAGGTTGTCACCGATCTGCAGCGTCTCAATACGGTAGTTGCTGATCTGCACGCAGACATTGGCATCCGGTAGTGATTCCAGTTTTTCGGTAATCATACCATTGATGGTTTTGGGACCGTCGGTGGGCAGGTTCCAGCCCAGATGTTTGTTTACATCACGGATGTAGGCGGTGCCATCAACAAAATAGCTGCCATCTTCCTGCAGATGTACATCATGGTTTTCATCCGGGTTGGTGTTGGACAGTTCGCCAACAATCTCTTCCAGAATATCTTCCAGGGTTACGATGCCCTGAATATCACCATATTCATCTACCACAAGACCGATACGACGGTTCTGGCGCTGGAAGTGCAGCAGCTGAGTCTGCAGCGGCGTGCTCTCCGGAATAAAATACGGTTCACGGATTACCTGCAAAATCGCGGCTTTAGTGACGGTGCCGGAGCGAAACACCTGCGCCAGATTACGCATGTGCAGAATGCCCACCACCTTGTTCAGTTCGCCCTGATACACCGGAAGACGGGTGTGTTCGGTTGTACTCAGCTTTTCGATGATTGCATCAATCTCTTCATCCAGATCGATCCCCAGCACTTCGTTACGCGGGATCATGATGTCATTGACAGTCACTTCATTCAGTTCCAGCACCCCCAACAGCATGTTCTGGTTGGTCTGGGGCAGCAGTGCGCCGGCTTCATGGACCAGTGTGCGCAGCTCTTCTGTGCTCAAATGGTGATTGTTGTCGCCGGTCATCTTGACCCCAAACAGCCGTAGAAAGCCGTTGGTGATGCCATTAATAATCCAGACCAGCGGGTAGATCAGCTTTAACAACGGGGTCAGTACATACGCAGCGGGGAAGGCGATTTTTTCTGGATTCAGTGCGGCCATGGTTTTGGGTGACACTTCAGCAAAGATCAGAATCACTACGGTCAGGGCAGCGGTGGCGATGGCGATGCCCGTATCACCCCAGAGGCGGACCGCAATCACAGTCGCAATCGCTGAGGCCAGAATGTTGACGAAGTTGTTACCGATCAGGATCACACCAATGAGTCGGTCCGGGCGGGCCAGTAGTTTGCTGGCTTTGCGCGCACCGCGGTGTTTTTTGTTGACCAGATGCTTCAGCCGATAGCGGTTGAGGGACATCATCCCTGTTTCAGAACTGGAAAAGAAAGCGGAACAGAGGATGAGAAATACGAGTACCCCGAGCAGGGTGCTTATCGATGCGTCTTCCAAGAGCAAAAGGCCTGTATTGTGGATTGGAAAGCATTGTCAGTGCCCCCGCCGCGCCTGTCAAGGCTGGGGGCTAAGACGATCGGCCTAAGCGCTGTGCAAAATGAGCTCTGTCACGAACTTGCTGCCGAAATAGCCCAGTGCCAGGAATACAAAACTGCTTAAAGTCCAGCGGATTGCGGTATGGCTGCGCCAGCCAAAACTGATCCGGCCAAACAGCAGTGTGGCATAGAGTAACCAGGCTACCAGCGACAGCACGGTTTTATGGATCAGGTGTTGCGCAAACAAGTTGTCTTCAAACAGAAAGCCGGTGACCAGCGATGCCGTCAGCAGTATCAGTCCGGCCCAGAGTAGTTCGAACAGGAATCGTTCCATGGTCTGCAGCGGAGGCAGACTCGCGACCAGGCCGCGGGTGTGATGGTGTTTCAGGGCCGCTTCCTGACGCGAGAGCAACAGCGCCTGAAGTACTGCAATGGTAAAGACGCTGTAAGCCAGAATCGAGAGCAGGATATGGGCAATCAAGCCTGCAGCATAGGGTTTGCCGGGCTGAATTTCGGTAATGACGCTGAGTAGTGCGGTAATAGTTGCCATCGGCAATACGCCGAGAAACAGGTTGTCGATTGCCTGTCTGAGGCTGCTGAGCAATACCAGGCCGGTGACCAGCCAGGCGATCAGCGAACCGGCACTGAACAGGCTCAGGTTGAGTCCGCCGGGTTGATGCAGGACTTTGTATACAGATAGCGTATGGGCAACAAAACCGGCCAGTGCCAGCCATTTGAACAGAGATGGGTTTGCCGTACGTTTGCCCAGTACCGTCTGCCACTGCAGAACGCTGGCCAGTGCGTAGAGAAAAACAGCAACTAACGTGGAAAACAGAAGCATTGGAATCCTTTAATACAGCCTGTCACCTGGAGGCCTGCAACATGATGATTATGCAGGCAGGCTTAGTGTGTCACATAACGCATATGGATTAAATAACAGGGCGCTATTCGCAGCGCAGATGAGCCTGGGGTATAATTGCCCCCTTTTTAATAGCATCACAGAAATTAAATACGGTTGCGTGCAGCGGGGCTAAACGCCTCTGAAGGGCAGCTGTATAACCGGGGTACCCCATGTTTGAAAACCTAACAGAACGGTTAACGCAAACACTGCGCAGTGTCACAGGTCAGGCCAAGCTGACGGAAGACAACATTAAAGGCACATTGCGTGAAGTGCGGATGGCCCTGCTGGAAGCGGATGTTGCGCTGCCGGTTGTAAAAGAGTTCATCAACAGCGTTAAAGAACGCGCTGTCGGGCAGGAAGTGACTAAAAGCCTGACCCCGGGCCAGGTCTTCGTCAAAATCGTCAATGAAGAGATGGTTCGCCTGATGGGCGAGGCCAACGAAAAACTCAATCTGGCAACGGTTCCGCCAGCCGTAGTGCTGATGGCGGGTCTGCAGGGTGCAGGTAAAACCACCTCGGTTGCCAAACTGGGTCGCCACCTGCGGGAGCGGGAGAAGAAAAAAGTGCTGGTTGTGTCGGCGGATATATACCGTCCGGCGGCGATCAAACAGCTGGAAACCCTGGCCGGTGAAGTTGAGGTGGATTTTTTCCCGTCCACGGCGGATCAGGATCCGGTGGATATCGCCAACGCTGCAATCGCTCATGCCCGGATTCAGCACCATGATGTGGTGCTGGTGGATACCGCTGGCCGGTTGCACGTTGATGAAGAGATGATGGGCGAAATTCGCCGTCTGCACGATGCGGTCAAACCGATTGAAACCCTGTTTGTGGTGGATGCCATGACCGGTCAGGATGCGGCCAATACCGCCCGGGCCTTCAATGATGTACTGCCACTCACCGGTGTGATTCTGACCAAAACCGACGGTGATGCCCGCGGTGGTGCGGCACTGTCTGTGCGTCAGATTACTGGCAAACCGATCAAGTTTATCGGTGTCGGTGAAAAGGTTGATGCACTGGATCCGTTCCATCCGGACCGTATCGCTTCCCGTATTCTGGGTATGGGCGATGTGCTTTCTCTGATCGAGGAAGCAGAACAGAAGATCGACAAAGAGAAAGCGGAAAAATTTGCCAAGAAGATCAAAAAAGGTAAAGGCTTTGATCTGGAAGACTTCCGCGAGCAGATCTCTCAGATGAAAAACATGGGTGGTATGGCTGGATTGCTGGATAAACTGCCGGGCATGGGTCAGCTGGCTCAGGCAGCAGAAGCCGCCAATGCCGAAAAAGGCATTGTGCAGATGGAAGCGATCATCAACTCCATGACGCCTGATGAGCGCCGTAAACCGGATATTATCTCAGGCTCGCGCAAAAAACGTATCGCGCTGGGTTCAGGAACCCAGGTGCAGGACGTCAACCGGCTGCTGAAACAGCATAAACAGATGTCTAAAATGATGAAGAAATTCAGCGGCAAGGGCATGGGTAAACTGATGCGTGGCATGAAGGGTATGTTACCGCCGGGTATGGGCGGTGGCATGGGTGGTCCCGGAGGCTTTGGTGGCGGTGGTTTCCCGCGCTAAACCAGGCGGCGGAAAAAAACAGTAAAGCACTTTATCAGGGCGGTAAATTCGCGTAGAATTGCCGCCCTGATTTTTAATGGCCCAATCTGTCTTTCAAAAGCAGAGCGGATAATCAAACTGTGGGCGATTTCAAAACCCACTCAGTAAAGGGATCTAACGCATGGTAACAATTCGTTTGTCTCGCGGCGGCGCCAAAAAGCGTCCTTTCTATCACATTTCGGTGGCTGACTCGCGTAATGCGCGTGATGGTCGCTTTATTGAGCGGATCGGCTTCTTTAATCCGACTGCACGTGGTCAGGAAGAGCGTCTGCGTATCGCTCTGGACCGTGTTGAATACTGGCAGGGTAAAGGTGCACAGCTGTCTGAGCGTGTAGCGACTCTGGTCAAGGAAGCTAAAAAAGCGTCAGCGTAATGCTGTCGTACTGATCAGGTAGCCGGATGAGCAGTAAGAACAGCGAAGAAACTGTTGTACTTGGCAGTGTTACTGCAGTCTACGGAGTAAAGGGTTGGGTGAAAATTTTCTCCCACACCGATCCGATAGAAAACATCTTTGGTTACAAGCCCTGGTTAATGGAGTTTGATGGCGTCTGGAAACCGGTAGCGGTGGAAGATGGCAAACCCCATGGCAAGGGACTGATCGCCAAACTGAAAGGCATTGATGATCGTGATCTGGCTGCCACTTATTGTGGTAAAGAGATCCGGGTTGATGCCAGCCAGTTACCCGTTCTTGAAGAGGGCGAGTATTACTGGAGTCAGTTGGAAAATTTATTGGTTTATACCGAGTCCGGTGTGTTGCTGGGCAAGGTAAGTCACCTGATGGAAACCGGCTCAAATGATGTGCTGGTGGTCAAGGGAACCGAACAGAGCATCGATCGCAAACAGCGTTTGTTGCCCTGGTTGCCAGATCAGGTGGTTAAAGAGATTGACCTGGAATCAGGTACCATGCGGGTCGATTGGGACCCGGAGTTCTGAACCGTGTGGTTCGGTGTGGTTACCCTCTTTCCGGAGATGTTTGAAGCGATAACACGCTTTGGCGTCAGCGGAAGAGCGGTAAAAAACGGTCTGATACAACTGCAGTGCTGGAGTCCACGGGACTTCACTCATGACAAGCACCGCACTGTAGATGACCGGCCTTATGGTGGTGGCCCCGGCATGTTGATGAAGGTGCAGCCACTGCGGGATGCGATCCAGGCAGCTAAAGACGCTGCTGAGGGTGAGGTCAAGGTGATTTACCTCTCTCCCCAGGGTCGTAAACTGGACCATAAGGGTGTGCAGGAGTTGGCTGAACAAAAACGGCTGATCCTGGTAGCAGGGCGCTATGAAGGTATTGATGAGCGCCTGCTGGAGACTGATATTGATGAGGAGTGGTCGCTGGGCGATTTTGTGCTCAGCGGGGGCGAACTGCCAGCCATGACCCTGATAGATGCAGTCTCCCGACTGGTTCCCGGCGTGCTCGGGCATCAGGATTCGGCTACTGAGGATTCGTTTTGTGATAGCCTGCTGGACTGTCCGCACTATACCCGCCCGGAACATCTTGACGGCATGGATGTACCTGAAGTGTTGCTGAGCGGCAACCACGAGGAGATCAGACGCTGGCGTCTGAAACAGCAACTTGGCAGAACCTGGCAACGCCGGCCTGACCTGTTGGAAAACCTCGAGCTGACCGCCGAGCAGCAGTCATTGTTAACTGATTTTATCCGGGAGACCAGAGGGTCCGACGGTTGAATAGATTAGGAGCAAGCGATGAGCGGCAAAAACCTGATTATTCAGCAGCTTGAAGCTGAACAGATGAGCAAAGAGATTCCTGACTTCGCACCGGGCGATACCGTTGTAGTTCAGGTTAAAGTAACTGAAGGTAACCGTACCCGTCTGCAGGCTTATGAAGGCGTGGTAATGGGTAAGCGTAACCGTGGTCTTAACTCCGCGTTTACCGTACGTAAAATCTCTCACGGCGTGGGTGTTGAGCGTACTTTCCAGACGTTCAGCCCAACTGTAGACAGCATCACTGTTAAGCGTCGTGGTGACGTGCGTCAGGCTAAACTGTACTACCTGCGTGAGCGCAGTGGTAAGTCTGCACGTATCAAAGAAAAGCTTAACTAAGCTGATCTTGATGCTGAAAAAACGGCCTTCGGGCCGTTTTTTTTGTTTCAGAAACGGTGGGCTGGATTTTCCTGAGCTCCGGCCGTTAAGTGTTTTGGAGCGTGCTGGTTTTTTTACCCTTACTCAATTAAGGTTTATACGGATGATTATCCCCCCCCATGGAATTGCTTAAGAGCGGAGTCTGAGTCTTGCTGGCGACTTTAAGAGTGCTGAAAACACTGATACTTCTGGTGTTGTTTGTCGGATTGCTGGCAGCGTCAGCCTATCTATACACCTGGTGGCAGGTGACCCGCAGCGCTGATGCGCTCAAAAATACAATCGCGCCCTTTCTGGATATGCACTACGACAGTGTAGAGATCGATCCTCTGAAGTCTGAAGCCGGACTGCTGAATGTGCGCCTGACCCCGGTGGGGATGCAGGATGATATTATTGTTGAGCGCATGGTTTTCAAAACGGATAACCAGTGGTCGCTCCTGATGGCGCCCACCAATCTTGATAAAGGCCAGTTGCCGGATGCATTTTCTTTTATGGTCTCCGGCATTGATTTTGATCTGCAGAGTGATTTTATGCAGATGCTCACCACGCAGAGCGCGGCGCTGCAGGCGCAGGTGGGCACCAGTTATGAAACGCTGGGCTGTGGTGACCTGAATATGATGGGGTTGGCGCAGTGGCAGCAGATGGGGTTTCGACAACTGACCTCGGATTTGCAGCTCAATTACCGTATGGACCCGTTGGTGCAGTCGGCCCGGTTTGATCTGTTTGCAGAAACAGCCGGTGTGGCGCGGGTTGAAGGATCGTTGCAGATTGGTGTTGCTGAGCTTCATCCGACCCTGACCGGACTGATGACACCTAACACTTTGCTGGAAAGTATCGAATTACGGATGCAGGATCTGGGTTATAACCTGCGGCGTAACCGCCTTTGTGCACAGCTCAATGAAGAAGAGATTACTGAATACCGCACGCGATACCGAGAACTGCTGGCTGTGCGCCTGGCACAGGACGGGTGGGCGATACCAGTGCCTCTGCTGGATGCCTATGACACGTTGAATAACCCTGGCGGTTCTATGTTGGTGCGGGTCCGTCCGCAGATGGTGATGGGACCACAGGCAGCAGCGCTGATCCAGCAACCGGGTGACCTGCTGGCGGTATTGAAACCTTACGTAGAGTTTTCGGGCAAACCGGTGTCGGTACAGGATGTGCGCTGGGATCCCACCAAAAAACAGCAGCCGGCACTGGCAGTGCCAGCTCAGCCGAAGCCCGATACTGAGACTGATACCGCTGAGCAGGCCGTTTCAGAAGAGGAAGGTGCTGATGCTGAGGTCGCTGCTGAAACTGAAAATAGCCGCCCTGCCGGGCTTGGTAAACCGCTGATTGTGCTGCCGGAACCAAAAACCCTGAAACGGGTTGCGGTCAACGAACTGAAAGGTCATGTGGGCCATCAGGCGGTCTTGCGAACCTATTTCGGGCGTCGGGTGGAAGGACGAATCATTTCGGTAACATCGGCTGAAGTGGTCATTGAACATCGCCCGCCGGATGGACGCGGCACCGCCACCTATCCGATTGCCCGTGACAAGATCCAAGTTGCCGAAGTGTTATTCTAAGCCTCGATGACGGCCAACACTGCTCAATTTCCTCTGTCTGCTCAGTCGGATGGGCATATCGAAGCCTATCTGGATGCCATCTGGATGGAAAAAGGACTCAGTGAAAATACCCTGGGTTCCTATCGCAGAGACCTGCGTGCGTTTGCCGGCTGGCTGGAAGCGCAGGGCATAAAACTCCTGCGTTGCCAGCGTATAAATCTACAGCAATACCTCGCCTGGCGACTAAAACAGCGCCTGAAACCCAGCTCAACGGCCCGTATGCTCTCCTGCCTGCGGGGCTTCTACCGTTTTCAACTGCGTGAAAATCAGATCGCTGAAGACCCGACCCTGCTGATTGAAAGCCCGAAACAGGGGCGACCTCTGCCGAAAACCCTGACTGAACATGATGTTGAGCAACTGCTGGCGGCACCTCAGCTGGAAGATCCGGTGCAGTTTCGTGACCGGGTGATGCTGGAGGTATTGTATGCCACCGGGATGCGCGTCAGTGAACTGGTGGGGCTGGAATTGCAGATGATGAACCTGAATCAGGGTGTTATCCGGGTCATCGGCAAAGGTGATAAAGAGCGACTGGTACCGCTGGGTGAAGAAGCAATCAGTTGGCTAAAGCGTTACCTGACACAGGTGCGCCCGCTTTTACTGAACGCGTCAGATGTGACGCTGGAGGCTGTTTTTCCCAGCCGGCGAGGGCAGTTTATGACCCGCCAGACTTTCTGGCATCGTATCAAACGTCATGCGTTAGTGGCGGGTATTGAGAAACCGCTGTCGCCCCACGTGCTCCGGCATGCGTTTGCAACCCATCTGTTGAATCACGGTGCGGATCTGAGGGTGGTGCAGATGTTGTTAGGTCACAGTGACCTGTCCACTACTCAGATCTATACCCATGTGGCTCAACAGCGATTGCAAAGCCTGCACCAGCAGCATCATCCACGGGGCTGAAGTGGAATGAACTTGCTGTTATTCTGCCAGTCCTAGTGATCAGGAATCCGCGTCTCCTGCGGTGTTAGCGTTGAGGAATGTATGAAAAAGTGTTTTGCATTTTTGGGCTGTCTTTTGTGGACCGGAATGGTCTGGGCAGTAGATGAGGATGTCGTCCAGCGTATCACGCAGAATCTGCAACAGGTGGATACTCGGATTGAAGTACAGTCGGTAAAGGACGCGCCGATGGAGGGGATGTTTGAAGTCACACTCTCCACCGGGGATGTTCTCTACTCGAATGCGCAGGGTGAGTATTTTCTGATCGGTCAGCTCTACCGGTTCAGTAAAGATCAGGGTTTCGTAAATCTGACTGAACAGCAGCGCAAAACCAGCCGTCGGGAATTGATGGCGCAAGTGGCCGATAAAGATACTGTGGTTTTCGCGCCTAAAGGCGAAGTCAAAGCAACCATTGATGTCTTCACCGATGTTGACTGCCCTTACTGCCGCAAGCTGCATCAGGAAGTGCCCAAGCTGAATGAGATGGGTGTGAAAGTGCGTTATCTGGCGTTTCCGCGCAAAGGTGAGGGCAGCCCAACTTTCAATCAGATGGTCTCTATCTGGTGTGCTGAGGGTGAAGCACGTCAGTCTGCCCTGACAGATGTGAAAGCGGGTGCTAAACTGCCCGCTGCAACTTGTGTTAACCCGGTTCAGGCACAATATCATCTGGGACAGGATGTCGGTGTGACCGGCACACCGGCTACCGTTCTTGAAGATGGTACATTGGTACCTGGATACCTGCCTGCAGCTAACATGGCAAAAATTCTGGGTATCACTGAGTAACCGTTTGCCGCGACCGTGTCCCGGCCTCGAGCCGGAGTGGCGGTTGCAGCCTCAGGGCGATGCGCAGCATCTGTTGCTGCATCGCCCGCCTTCTCTCCTCTCTCTGCTATTCTCAATCACCTGCAATATCGCTAATTGCATAGAGTCGTAAAACGCTTTTCGCTATAATGCGCGACTTAGTTTTGTGCTGCGGGTAAAACCCGTTGTTTCGTCGATCAAAACGTCCAACGAAAAGGTGAGGTGCACAGTTGAAACCGGTAAAAGTGGGAATCTGCGGACTGGGAACAGTCGGTGGCGGCACATTCAATGTTCTGAAACGTAACGCCGAAGAGATCGCGCGCCGCGCGGGTCGTCAGATCATTGTTGAGCAGATTGGTACCCGGCATGAAAACCCGGCTTGTGACACCAAAGGCACCCAGATCACTGCGGATATCTTTGAAGTGGCCAGCAACCCTGAAATCGATATCGTTGTCGAACTGATCGGTGGTTATGACGTGGCCCTTCAGCTGGTGATGACTGCCATTGAAAATGGCAAACACGTGGTCACGGCCAACAAGGCACTGATTGCTGTGCATGGCAACGAAATCTTCGAGGCGGCTCAGAAGAAAAACGTGATGGTGGCGTTCGAAGCCTCAGTTGCCGGTGGTATCCCGATTATCAAGGCGATCCGTGAAGGTCTGGCCTCTAACCGCATCAACTGGCTGGCAGGTATCATCAACGGTACCGGCAACTTCATCATGACCGAGATGCGTGAAAAAGGCCGTGATTTTGACGATGTCCTGAAAGAAGCGCAGGCGCTGGGTTATGCCGAAGCCGACCCGACCTTTGACGTTGAAGGTATTGATGCTGCGCATAAGCTGACCATTCTGGCCTCGCTGGCGTTTGGTATCCCATTGCAGTTTGAAAAAGCCTACACCGAAGGCATCAGCCAGATTACCCGTGAAGATGTGCAGTATGCTGAAGAGCTGGGCTACCGGATTAAACACCTGGGTATCAGCCGCAACGCGGCAGAAGGCATTGAATTGCGTGTGCACCCAACCCTGATCCCTCAGTCTGCCCTGATTGCCAACGTGAATGGCGTGATGAACGCGGTGATGGTGGACGGTGATGCTGTCGGTCAGACACTTTACTACGGTGCCGGTGCCGGTGCTGAGCCAACCGCCTCTGCTGTCGTGTCTGACGTTATCGATGTGGTACGTACTCTTACAGCTGATCGGGATAACCGTGTGCCGCATCTGGCGTTTCAGCCTTCTGCGCTGTCTGATGTGCCTGTACTGCCGATTCAGCAGACAGAAAGTGCGTTTTACCTGCGTATGAACGCGGTCGAAAAACCGGGCGTGCTGGCCAAAGTCAGCACCATTCTGGGTGAGGAGGGCATCAACATTGAAGCCATTATCCAGAAAGAGACCAAAGAGTATCAGGTTCCGGTGATCATTCTGACCCAGCGTGTGCTGGAGCAGAAGATGAATGAAGCGATTGCTCGCATTGAAGCACTGGAAGAGATCAACGGTCAGCTGACCCGGATCCGTGTTGAACATTTCACCGCTTAAGCAGGAGTGATTCAGTGAAATATATTTCCACCCGGGGTAAAGCTCCGGTGATGAATTTTGAAGAGGTATTGCTGGCGGGTCTGGCCAGTGATGGTGGCCTCTATGTGCCGGAAACCCTGCCAAGTTTCAGCCGGGAGGAGATCGCTTCCTGGGCGGGTCTGCCATACAACGAGCTGGCGTTTAAAATCATCAAGCCGTTTGTGTCCGATTGTGTACCTGATGCAGACCTGAAGCAGATGCTGGATGAAACCTATGCCGGTTTTAACCACATTGCTGTGGCGCCGCTGAAAGAGCTGGGCACCAATGAGTGGGTGCTGGAACTGTTTCATGGCCCGACCCTGGCATTCAAGGACTTTGCACTGCAGTTGCTGGGCCGTCTGATGGATTACGCCCTCACCAAACGCAACGAACGTCTGGTGATCATGGGTGCGACCTCCGGTGACACCGGCTCTGCGGCGATTGAAGGCTGCTACCACAGTAACCACCTGGATATCTTTATCCTGCATCCTTACCAGCGCGTGTCTGAAGTTCAGCGTCGTCAGATGACCACCCTGATCAAGGATAATGTGTTCAATATCGCCCTGCAGGGTAATTTTGATGACTGTCAGCAGATGGTCAAAGACAGCTTTGCCGATCAGGGTTTCCTGAAGGGTCTGAAACTGGGAGCGGTCAACTCGATCAACTGGGCGCGCATCATGGCGCAGATCGTTTACTACTTCTCTGCTGCGCTGGCGCTGGGTGGTCCGCACCGTCCGATCTCTTTCTCCGTACCAACCGGTAACTTCGGTGATATTTTTGCGGGTTATCTGGCCAAACAGATGGGTCTGCCGATCCAGCAGCTGGTGGTCGCGACCAACCGCAACGATATTCTGCACCGTGTCATCTCCGGCAATGATATGTCCAAAGGTGAGCTGGTACATACCCTGTCACCGTCGATGGACATCATGGTCAGCTCCAACTTTGAGCGTCTTTTGTTTGATGTTTATGGCCGTGATGGCGCTGCGATCAGCAAACTGATGGATGACTTCAAAGCGGGTCCGGTTTCACTGGGCGATGGTAACTGGGATCAGGTGCGTGAACTGTTTGACAGCTGTGCGGTAGATGATGAAACCACATGTGAAGTGATCAAGCAGGTGTTTGCTGAAACCGAATATCTGCTGGATCCGCATACCGCGATTGGTGTTAAAGCGGCACGTGAATGTAACCGTGACAGCTCTGTGCCGATGGTAACCCTGGCGACTGCGCATCCGGTGAAATTCCCTGATCCGGTGGTCAAAGCCGGTCTGGAATCACCACAGTTACCACCGCATATGGCGGATCTGTTTGAGCGTGAAGAGCGCTACGAAGTACTGGCCAATGATTTGGCTCAGGTACAGGGCTTTATGGCGTCTCACGTTCATACTGCTTGAGCCTGACCGCCAGTCTGCTATAACAAAAGCCCGACCCTGTTGTCGGGTTTTTTGTCACTGAAGCACAGGACGTCAGCATGCAGGATCTGTTTTTTTACCTCTCCAAAGCCCTCTGGTTTGTGATCTCGCCGGATCATTTTCTCTGGCTGGTGACACTGTTTGCTCTCATTTTCTGTCGTCGTCGTATCGGCTTTCTGCTGTTGTTACTGGCGGTAGTGGGTCAGGGTGTGATGGCTTTTTATCCGCTGGGTAATCTGCTGCTGAGACCGCTTGAGCAGCGCTTTGTGCAACCGACTGAACTGCCTGACAATCTGGCTGGCATCATTGTGCTGGGTGGCGGTGAGGATGCTGAAGAGAGCTATTTGCACCAGCAGCCGCAGTTTAACGAAGGCGCAGAACGGCTGATGGTATTACCCGCGCTGATGCAGCAGTACCCCGATCTGCCGGTGATCTTTACTGGTGGCTCCGGTTCAGTGTTACAGCAGGCGTTTAAAGGTGGCGATGTGGTGCAGCAGTGGCTTCAGGAACAGGGGCTCGAAGATCGGGTATTGATCGAACGTCAGTCACGTAATACCCGGGAAAATGCGATTCTCAGTGGTGACCTGGTTCCGGATCAGTCTACAGGCCCCTGGCTGTTGGTGACCTCCGCGTTTCATATGCCGCGCTCCGTAGGCGTGTTTCAGAAAGCGGGCTGGCAGGTGGTCGCCTATCCCGTGGATTATCGGTCAACCAGTGACCGGATCAGGCCGCTTATGAATCAGAATATGGCCGATCTGAATACGGCCGTGCGTGAGTGGGTGGGGTTACTGGCTTACTATCTGTCCGGTTATACCGATACCTTTTTTCCTGCACCGGCACCTGAGCAACCATGAAAACTGTCCGAATCAGTCAACGCCCTGAGCCCGATCGTTCTTTACCGATTTTTAACCAGATTCATGGGGTATTGGCACGGATTTACGCCAGTCGTGGTGTCACCGATCTTGAGGGGTTGGGCCGCAACCTGACCCAGTTATTGCCGGATCAGCAGATGAAAGGTCTTGATCAGGCGGTGGAACGGTTGAAACATGCCCTGCATGTCGGCGAATCGATTCTGATTGTCGGTGATTTTGATTGCGACGGTGCCACCAGTACGGCGGTTATGCTGCTGGCGCTGCGGCAGATGGGGGCAGCCAAGGTCAGTTATCTGGTGCCTAACCGTTTTGAGTATGGCTACGGCCTCAGCCCTGAGATCGTTGCTGAAGCTCTGCACGATAAACCGGACCTGCTGATCACGGTGGATAACGGCATCTCCAGTATTGAAGGAGTGGCGGCGGCCAATGCCGCGGGTGTAGATGTGATCATCACCGACCACCATCTGCCGGGCAGTGTGCTGCCGGACGCCTGTGCCATTGTTAATCCCAATCAGCCGGGCTGTGAGTTTGTGGCTAAGTCCACCTGTGGCGTAGGGGTGGTGTTTTATCTGCTGATCGCTCTGCGTCGTGCGCTGCAGCAGCAGGACTGGTTTGAACAGCGGGGCATTGCGGTGCCCAATCTGGCCAGCTTGCTGGATCTGGTGGCGCTGGGGACCGTGGCGGATGTGGTGGCGCTGGAGCAGAACAACCGGGTGCTGGTGCATCAGGGTTTGCAGCGAATTCGGGCCGGGCACTGTCGACCCGGCATTCGTGCGCTGATTGAGTTGTCTGGACGTCAGCTGGCCAAACTGAATGCCAGTGATCTTGGCTTTGCAGTGGCGCCACGGTTGAATGCGGCCGGGCGACTGGAAGATATGTCGATCGGCATTGAATGCCTGCTCAGTGAAGATGATGCGGTGGCCCGAGAACTGGCGCAGATGCTGGATAATCTGAATCAGGAGCGGAAAGGGATTGAGCAGGAGATGCAGCAGCAGGCGTTGCAACTACTGCAACAACTGCAGTTGTCCGATACCGATCTACCCTATGGGTTGGCGCTTTACAGCGAGGAGTGGCATCAGGGTGTGATCGGCATTCTGGCCTCAAGGATCAAGGATCAGGTACACCGTCCGGTGATAGCGTTTGCGCCCGGTGATGCCGGTCAGTTGAAGGGGTCGGCCCGGTCCATCCCCGGCTTTCATATCCGGGATGGACTGGATGCGATCGCAGCGCGTTATCCGGATCTGCTTTGCAAGTTTGGCGGCCACGCCATGGCGGCAGGTCTGACCATCCGGGAGGTTGATCTTGCTTTGTTTCAGCAGGCCTTTGCTGATGAGGTGCAGCGGGTGTTGGCGCCGGAAGCACTGGAGCAGATCCTGTTGACCGATGGTCGTTTAAAGGCCGATGAACTGAACATGGAACTGGCGCAGTTGCTGCGGGAGGCCGGTCCCTGGGGGCACCAGTTTCCAGAGCCGCTGTTTGAGGGTGAGTTCTCTCTGCTGCAGCAGCGGATTGTGGGTCAGCGCCATCTGAAAATGGTCCTGATGGAACCACAAACCGGTCTGGCTCTGGATGCGATCCAGTTTAATGCCGATATGGAGTTATGGCCCAACACCTCTGTGAATCGGGTCAGGGTTGTTTATCGGTTGGATGTAAATGAGTTTCGCGGACAGCGGACGGTGCAGTTGTTGCTGGATTACCTGCAACCCCTCTAGTGGTTGTGTGATACCTGAGTTGTGAGAAGTGATGTCTGAGTTAAAATCCTATTATGTCGGTGCCCATGTCAGTGCCAGTGGCGGGGTGCAGAATGCACCGCTGAATGCCCGGGCGATTGGCGCAAATGCTTTTGCGCTATTCACTAAAAATCAGCGCCGCTGGGAGGCGAAACCGCTGGACCCGAAAAGCATTGATGCGTTTCGTGAGAACTGTGCCGCGGCAGGTATCAGTGCGGAACAGGTACTGCCGCATGATTCCTATCTGATCAATCTTGGTCACCCTGATAACGAAGCGCTGGAAAAATCCCGTCTTGCGTTTGTGGATGAGCTGGAACGCTGTGCGCAGCTTGGCCTGTGTTATCTGAATTTCCATCCCGGCAGTCATCTGCGGGAGATCAGTGAATCGGAGTGCCTGACGCGGATTGCGAAGTCGATTAACCTGGCGCTGGATCAAACCGAAGGTGTCACTGCCGTGATAGAAAACACCGCCGGACAGGGCAGTAACCTGGGTCATAGCTTTGCCCAGATCGCTGAGATTATTGATCAGGTGGAGGATAAAACCCGGGTTGGCGTCTGTCTGGATACCTGTCATCTGTTTGCAGCTGGCTATGATCTGCGAACCGCTGAGTCCTGTGCGGAGGTATTCAGCGACTTTTCTGACACCGTCGGCTTTGAGTACCTCTGTGGTATGCATCTTAATGATTCAAAAGGTGGTTTGAACTCCCGTCTGGATCGCCATCACAGTCTCGGGCAGGGTGAGATAGGGCTGGAGGTGTTTCGTTTTCTGATGGCGGATGATCGTTTCAGAGGCATTCCATTGGTGCTGGAGACCATCGATGAAACCATCTGGGCCGATGAAATTCAGCTGTTAAGGCAGTTTGCTGTCAGGGCTGTCACAGAATAGTCGTAAAAGCTTCATACACTTGCCGCTAATTGTTCTTCAAGCGTAGTAGGCTCAACTGTATGAACTCAACGACCATGCAACAGGACATGGATATCAGCTATGGATTGCTGCGTGATTTACTGCAAAACGAAACCCTTTTTCCTCACTTTCAACCCATTGTAAACCTCAGTCAAAACCGGATTCTGGGTCATGAAGCCCTGATCAGGGGGCCCGCCGGGCATCCGCTTGAGATGCCGGGGGCTTTGTTCACTACGGCCATTAAGCATGGTTTGCTGCATGAGCTTGAGCTGTTATCCCGCAAATGCAGCCTGGCCAAATTTGCCGAGCTGAAACCGGGCGGCAAGCTGTTTCTGAATGTCAGTGCCTCTCTGCTCAGCAACAAGGATCATCAGCAGGGGTTTACCGAGAATCTGCTGCGGCAACTGAATCTGGAAGTTGAAGACATAGTGATTGAACTGTCGGAACAGCATCCGTTTGATCACCAGGGTCTGACCCGCAATGCCGTTGAACATTATCGCAGGATGGGTTTTAAAATTGCGATTGATGATCTGGGTGCAGGTTACTCCGGGCTAAAGCTCTGGTCTGATATCTGTCCGGATTACGTCAAGATTGACCGCCACTTCATTACCCGGGTGGACCGTGATCCGGTGAAATGTGAGTTTGTCCGGGCGATCTGTAATATCAGTCAGGTCATGGGCTGTCAGGTGATTGCTGAAGGCATTGAACGTCCCGCAGAAATCCGCGCGTTACAGAGCCTGGGTATTTCTCTGGGGCAGGGTTTTCTGCTGGGGCGTCCCATGCCGCAACCCCAAACGGAATGGCAGCCACCCGAATTGCCGCCGCAGGAAGTGGTTGAGCGTTTTTCAGACAACACCGGCATGACGGCTTTTTCACTGCTGCGGGCGGCGCCGGCACTCAAGCCAGAGGACAGCCTGCTGACGGCATCGGAGCTGTTTCACACTCATTCGGGCCTGACTGTGTTACCGGTGCTGAAACAGCAACGGCCACTGGGAATTGTGCGCAGAAGTGATCTGCTTGAGCTGTTCTCGACGCCTTATGGTCGGGCACTGAACGAGAAGAAACTGGTATCCCGCATCATGCGACGGGATATCATCGTAGCGGAAAGTAGCCAGTCGTTGGCGGATGTGTCGCAAAAGATCACCAATCAGGATATTGGTGATCTACAGCAGGAGCTGGTGATCGTGCAGGACGGTCTCTATCTTGGCGTGGGATACATTCGTGATCTGCTGAAGCAGATTACAGAACTGAAAGTGCAGAATGCCCATCATGCCAACCCCCTCACACTGCTTCCCGGTAATGTGCCTTTGCAGCGGGAGATCGATCGCCGGCTGCAGCAGGTGTTGGATTTTCGGGTTGCCTATTTTGATCTGAATAACTTTAAACCCTTCAATGACTCATATGGGTATGCCAAAGGCGATCAGGTTATCCGAATGGTAGGTGAGCTGCTGGTGAAATATACGGCCTGCAATGACAACTTTATCGGACATATTGGTGGTGATGATTTCGTTGTGATCTTTGGCAGTCATGACTGGCAAAAGCAGTGTGAACAGGTGCTGCATTCTTTTGATGAAATCATTTGTGATTATTATCAGCCAGCTGACCTGATGCAGGGTGGAATTATTGGCCAGGAGCGCGGTGGTCAGCAGGCGTTTTTCCCGGTGATGGGGCTCGCAGTTGGGGTGGTGCATCCAGATCCCTACCGCTCTCAGAACCATAACGAGGTGGCGGAGCTGGCTGCCATGGCGAAAAAAGAGGCGAAACGACAGTCAGGTAGTTTCCTGTTCATTGATCGCCGTCGTGCGAGCCATTGATTTAACTAAGCCCCTTCTGCTTCAATCGGTCATGCTATAGTGAAGCTTTGGCAAGCAGGGGCGTATATGGCAGAGCAGCACTGGTCACCCACTTTCAGCAGCACCGACTATCGACTGGAAACAGAAGAAACACTTTATCAGGGTTTCTTCCGCATGCTTCGCCTGACTTTGCAGCACAGAACCTTTGCCGGTGGTGAGATCAGTATTCGGCGTGAGCTATTTTACCGGGATGATGCGGTCTGTGTGCTGTTGTATGACCCGGCGCTGGATCGGGTGGTGCTGATTGAACAGTTTCGTGTTGGTGCACTGGAACACCCTGATGGCCCATGGATGCTGGAGCTGGTGGCCGGCATTGTTGAAGCGGGCGAAACCCCGGAGCAGGTCGCACAGCGGGAAGCGGTAGAAGAGGCGGGTGCAGCGCTTGGTCCGCTGGAGCATATTATCCGTTATGTACCGAGTTCCGGTGCGACACGTGAGTATATTGACCTCTATTGCGCCAGAGTGGACAGTCGTCCGTTAGGCGGTGACTTTGGTCTGGCGCATGAGGGAGAGGATATTCGGGTGCATCTGCTGGATGCTGCAGATGCCTTTGCATTAGTGTCTAATGGTAAGATCTATAATTCGCCAGCCATTATTGCCCTGCAATGGCTGCAACTGAATCAGACGCGCTTGCGTCAGCAGTGGGGCGATCACCCGGCTAACGGGGAGAATGATGAAACGTAAGTATGTACCTGATTTGAGCCGCCAGATGGCGATTTGCGAAACTAACTACGCCCGGATCATGAAGCTGATGCCTGATCTGGATCGTCGTGATGTGCGCAATTTTCAGATCAGCTGGCAGAATCATCAGGCGGAGCTTGAGATCCGTGTCGATGAACGTTTCCGTTACACCTCAACGGTTGTGGTCAGACACCGTTTTGCCTCCGACCTGCCGTGGCTGGCAGCCCCGGCTATGGTGGTCAGGCTCTATCATGATGCGGCCATGGCGGAAGTGGTCTGCCTGCAACGTAAACAGCTTTCAGGCGCTTATCCTTACCCCAACCGGCAGATGCATCAGCCGGACGAAAAAGCGCAGCTGAATCAACACCTGGGTGAATGGCTCAGCGAGTGCCTGCAACACGGACACTGTGCAGAACCGGTGTTCAGTGGCTGAAGCAACCCCCATCAATCTGTTACAACTGACCGATCTGCACCTGCCTGAACAACCGGGTACGTTACGCAGAGATGCGGATGCCGAAGCGCGTTTTCTGCAGGCGCTGGCTGCCATTCAATCCCTCAGTGCCGACTTATTGCTGCTGACAGGTGATCTGACTCACCATGCGCCGTCTGCCTATACGCGTCTGGCGGAAGCGGTGGCGCCACTGCCGTATCCAGCCTGCTGGATTCCTGGCAACCATGATCTGCCCGATGCGATGGCTGGATTTCCTGCCCTTAGTCGGAAGCAAATCGACTTTGATCACTGGCGTATTATTCTGCTCGATAGCACATCAGAACCTAATGGCATTGGTGGTGGCTCTCTGGCTGCAACAGAGCTTTTGTTTCTGGAGCAGCAGCTGGCATCAGCGGGGTCAAAACATTGCCTGGTTGCTCTGCATCACAACCCGATACCGGTACAGAGTGTCTGGCAGGACCGGATCTCGCTGGGCAATCCTGAGGCTTTCTGGCAGATCATTGACGGATCTTCTCAGGTGCGAGGTGTGGTATTTGGTCATCTGCATCAGCGCCGGGATGAAAACCGTGGTCCGGTAAAACTGTTTTGTTCCCCGGCGACAGCGCCGCAATATAAAGCCGGCACCGAAGCTCCGGAAGATGAGCCGGACCCTGTTCTGGCCGCACCGGCATACAGTCACTACCGGCTCTGGCCAGAGGGGCATATTGAGGTCTCTGTCACCCATCTGTTCAATGAGTGAGCAAATCATTGTTTCAGGGTTCGCGGCATCCTATCAGAGACTGGACTTGCGCTGCGCTTACCGATATTTTCCCTAGGTTATGACCGCACCTTTTTTTATTTATGTTCATGGCTTTAACAGCTCGCCTCAGTCGATGAAAGCGCAGCTTTTTCTGCAATATATGCAGCGCTTGGGCCGGGCTGAGCAGGTGGCGATACCGGAGCTGTCGCATTGGCCCAGAGAGGCAATACGTACGCTTCAGGCGGAGGTTGAACGGCACTGGGATCGTGCCGTGATATTGCTGGGCAGTTCGCTAGGAGGGTTTTACAGCACCTGGTTAACTGAGCATTACCCGCATGTGCGCACGGTGCTTATCAATCCGGCGGTGAACCCACATGAATTGCTGCCTGCCTATCTGGGTGAAAACAGAAATCTTTATTCCGGTCAGGTGTATCAGTTAACCGAGGGGCATCTGCTGCAGTTACTGCAGTTGAAAACAGCACAGATCGCTGACCCGACCCGTTACCTGTTGCTGACCCAGACCGGGGATGAAACGCTCGACTACCGGGATGCGGTGGCAATGTTTGCTGATTCGCCTCAGTTTGTGCAGCCCGGAGGCAGTCATGGCTTTGAACAGTTTGAACAGTTGATACCGGCAATCCTGGCGTTTGCCGAAGGCCGGCTTGAGTTACCGCCGGTTACACCCCTTTACCCTACCAGTTGACAGGAACCGCACTCGATGTCGAAGCAATACAACGCGGAAGCCATAGAAGTTCTCAGCGGCCTGGAGCCCGTCAGACGACGCCCAGGCATGTATACCGAAACGGACCGCCCTAACCATCTGGCGCAGGAAGTCATTGATAACTCGGTGGATGAGGCGCTGGCGGGACATGCCAGCCAGATCGATGTCATTCTGAATAAAGATCAGTCCCTGACCGTGTCCGATGACGGACGTGGTATGCCGGTGGATATTCATCCGGAGCAGGGAGTCAGCGGTGTGGAACTGATCCTGACCAAACTGCATGCCGGGGGCAAGTTCAGTAATGATAACTACACCTACTCCGGTGGTCTGCACGGGGTGGGGGTCTCAGTGGTGAATGCGCTCTCCAAACTGCTGGAGGTGCAGGTGCGCCGCGACGGGCAGGTGTACCGGATCGGTTTTGCTGATGGCGAAAAGGTCTCAGAACTTGAAGTGATCGATACCTGTGGCAAACGTAATACCGGTACCACCGTGCGCTTTCTGCCCGACCCGGGTTACTTCGATAGCCATAAATTCAGTGTTTCCCGCCTGAAACATAACCTGCGGGCCAAGGCGGTACTCTGCCCGGGTCTGAAAGTCACCTTCACCGATCTTACAGGCGCCCAGCGGGAAAAAGAGGAGTGGTATTACGAGGACGGTCTGGTTGACTACCTCAAGGGTACCACTCAGGTTTATGAAACCGTGCCGGCTGAACCTTTTACCGGGTCACTGCAGGGTGAAGAGGACGCTGTCGAGTGGGCGGTGCAGTGGCTGCCGGAAGGCGGCGAGATGACCTGCGAAAGTTACGTTAACCTGATTCCCACGGCACAGGGCGGTACCCATGTAAATGGTTTCCGTACTGGCTTGCTGGAAGCGATGCGAGAGTTCTGCGAATTCCGTAATCTGCTGCCGCGTGGCGTAAAACTCACCGGTGACGATATCTGGGACCGCTGCTGCTATATCCTCTCTGCCAAGATGCGTGATCCGCAGTTCGCCGGTCAGACCAAGGAGCGTCTCTCTTCGCGCCAGATCGCTGCGTTTATCACCGGCGCCATCAAGGATGCGTTTTCCCTCTGGCTCAACAAACATGTGGAAGAGGGCGAAAAACTCGCCGAAGTGGTGATCAGCAACGCTCAGAAACGCCTGCGCTCTAACCGTAAGGTAGTGCGCAAGAAGGTGACGTCCGGTCCTGCCCTGCCGGGGAAACTGGCGGACTGCTCCGGTGGCGATACCATGCGGTCAGAGCTGTTTCTGGTGGAGGGTGACTCCGCGGGTGGTTCTGCCAAGCAGGCCCGTGACCGCGAGTTTCAGGCGATCATGCCGCTGCGCGGTAAGATTCTTAATACCTGGGAGGTGGACCCGGGCGAGGTGCTGGGTTCTCAGGAGATCCACGATATATCGGTGGCGATCGGTGTTGAGCCGGGATCTGATGATCTGACAGGCCTGCGCTACGGCAAGGTCTGCATTCTGGCGGATGCGGATTCCGACGGGCTGCACATCGCAACCCTGCTCTGTGCGCTGTTTGTGCGTCATTTCCGCCCGCTGGTGGCGGCAGGTCATGTCTATGTGGCGATGCCGCCGCTGTACCGTATCGATGTGGCGAAAGAGGTGTATTACGCGCTGGATGATGCCGAACGCGATGGCATCATGGAGCGCATCCGGGCCGAACGCTCCAACGCCAAGATTGGTGTGCAGCGCTTTAAGGGTCTGGGTGAGATGAACCCGATGCAATTGCGTGAAACCACCATGTCGCCTGATACCCGTCGGCTGGTACAACTGATGATCGAAGCGGGTGATGGAACCAACGAAATGATGGATATGCTGCTGGCCAAAAAACGCTCCTCCGATCGCAAGGAGTGGCTGGAAAGCAAGGGTAATCTGGCGGATGTATAAAGCAGCCGCGCTGCTACTGGTGCTGCTGGTTTCCGGTTCGGTACAGGCAGCACAACCCAAGGGCTGGTTTTACCAGCTCTTTGTCGACCGTGATCTGTGGCAAGAGCACCATATTGATATTTCAGCCCGCGTGCAGAGCGGACTGATCGCCTCTGATCTGGGAGGGGACAACGTCTTCCCCTCAGGTTTTCTCAATCTGCATGACGGCTTTGTCCTGAACCGGGCAGAGGTGCTGATCGAAAAACCCCTGAACAGTCGGGTGCGCCCCCGCATAGGGCCTTTCCCCGGTGGTACTTACCGGGACTGGGACTGGGGGTTTCTGGTGCAGGGGCGGTACGGTGAGGATTTCAGCCGTACCTATGGTTTTGATGACGAGCTGGGCCTGAATGAAGATAAAAAACGGGTAGCTATCCTGCCGCAATGGTTCGTTACCGCCTATGCGCCCTGGGGAGGTGGTACCACGTTTCAGTTCGGCACCTGGTTTACCAATATTGGCAATGAGATCGGTGCGCCGATTGATCCGCCGAGCCCGTTTTACAGCCATGCCTATGCGTTTATGTATGGCCCGACCAAACACTTTGGCGGCCTGTTGTCGACCCGATTGCCGGTGGATAAAACCTATGGACTGTGGGGTGTTGAGTTAGGTCTGGTAAAGGGCTGGAACAACCTGCAGGACAATAACAGCGATAAAAGCCTGATCACGGCGCTGCAGTGGCGTAGCCCTGATATGGCAACCTGGGTTGATCTTGAGAGTATCTGGGGCAATGAACAGTCAGAGCATGGCATCAGTGATCAGGCGCCTTTTATCGCAGTCAGCAGTCAGAGCAAAGATCTGTTCCGACAGTTTCATTCTCTGACGGTCAGCCATCAGTTTGGTGAGAAGAAAACCTGGCGAGGCGTGTTTAATACCGTCTACGGTCGTCAGGAAGGCGGGGATGTGCTGGCAGACAGCCATAACCCGCCCGGCTTTCTGATCGTAGAAACCAGCGAGTGGTATGGCTGGAATCTGAGTTTGATCCGGCAACTGCAACCGGGTTTGCAGGCGGCCATGAGATTAGAAGAACTGAAAGACCCGCAGGGGGCATTCTTTCTGCTGCCTGCGGGTGAGTACCGCGCCTGGACGGCGAACCTGTCCTGGTACCCACAGCCCTGGTTACGTATTCGTCCGGAACTGCGGTATGACACTTATCGGGGTGATGGCAAACCCTTTGGCGGGCAGGTGCCCACGTTGTTTAACGGCCGTGAAACTGAGCAGTGGCTGTTTTCAATTGATGCGACCCTATTTTTGTAACGCTGTGATATGGCAGCGCTAAGCGAATGGTGAAGATAAACGATGACAATGCAAACCACCTTTGAAGGCGAAACGGAACGCCTGTCGCTGAAGGACTTTACCGAGAAAGCGTATCTGGATTACTCCATGTACGTGATTCTTGACCGTGCCCTGCCGCATATTGGCGATGGCATGAAACCGGTGCAGCGCCGGATTGTGTATGCGATGTCTGAGCTGGGGCTGAAAGCGACAGCCAAATACAAAAAGTCAGCCCGTACCGTGGGTGATGTGCTGGGTAAGTTCCACCCTCATGGTGATTCCGCCTGTTATGAAGCGATGGTGCTGATGGCGCAGCCCTTCAGTTACCGCTATCCGCTGGTGGATGGTCAGGGTAACTGGGGTTCGCCGGATGATCCGAAATCCTTTGCAGCGATGCGTTACACCGAATCAAGACTGGCGCCTTATGCCGATGTGCTTCTGGCTGAGGTGGGGCAAGGAACAGTGGACTGGCTGCCCAACTTTGACGGTACCCTTCGCGAACCTGCCATTCTGCCCGCGCGTCTGCCCAATGTGTTGCTCAATGGCACTACGGGAATCGCGGTGGGCATGGCAACGGATATTCCGCCGCATAACCTGCGTGAAGTGACCCGCGCCTGTATCCATCTGCTGGACAATCCGGATGCTGATCTGGATCAGCTCTGTGAATTTGTGCCGGGGCCGGATATGCCTACCGAGGCAGAGATCATTACACCTCGGGCGGATCTGAAAAAACTCTATGAAACCGGCCGTGGTTCGGTGCGGATGCGCGCCGTGTATATGCGCGAAGAGGGCGATATTATCGTCACCGCGTTGCCGCACCAGGTATCTGGGGCCAAGGTGCTGGAACAGATTGCCGCCCAGATGCAGCAGAAAAAACTGCCGATGGTGAGTGATCTGCGGGATGAGTCAGACCATGAAAATCCGACCCGTCTGGTGATTGTGCCGCGCTCAAACCGGGTCGATATCGAGCAGCTGATGGCGCATCTGTTTGCCTCAACCGATCTGGAACGTACCTATCGTGTGAATATGAACATGATCGGTATCGACGGGCGGCCGCAGGTCAAGGATCTGCGTCGGATTTTGACTGAATGGCTGAGCTGGCGTACCGGCGTTGTGCGCAAGCGTCTCCAGCACCGTCTGGATAAGGTGCTGGAACGCCTGCATATTCTGGAAGGTTTGATGACCGCCTACCTTAATATTGATGAGGTGATTGCGATTATCCGCCATGAAGACAATCCCAAGCAGGAGTTGATGAACCGGTTTGAGCTCACGGCGGTGCAGGCTGATGCGATCCTTGATCTGAAACTGCGCCATTTGGCCAAACTGGAAGAGATCAAGATTCGCGGCGAGCAGGACGAACTCGAGCTGGAGCGCAAAAAGCTGCAGGACATTCTGGGTTCAGATGAAGCGATGCGTGACCTGATTAAAGAGGAACTCACTGCGGATGCTGAGCAGTATGGTGATGACCGTCGCTCTCCAATCGTGGCGCGTGAAGAAGCGCAGGCGTTCAGTGAAAAAGACCTGCTGACCGCTGAACCGGTGACGGTTGTGGTATCAAAACAGGGCTGGATCCGTTCTGCCAAGGGGCATGATATTGATGCGGAAGGACTCAGTTACAAATCCGGCGATGGCTTTAAACTCGCCTGCAAGGCCCGGGCAAACCAGCCCACGCTGCTGCTCGACAGTACCGGTCGCAGTTATACCCTTGATACCCATAACCTGCCCTCTGCCCGGGGACAGGGCGAGCCTATAACCGGTAAAATCAGTATGCCGAAGGGTGCCACCATTGAGGGGGCGCTATCCGGTAAAGAATCCGATTACCTGCTGCTGGCCTCGAATGCGGGGTACGGTTTTGTCACCCAGTTGGGTGAACTGACCAGTAAAACCAAAAATGGTAAGGCGGCACTGACTCTGCCGAAAAACGCGTTGGTGTTACCTCCATTGACGGTGCAGGATAAAACGACCCAGTTGATTGCGTCTGTGACCAATGAGGGCCGGTTGTTGCTGTTCCCGGTGGCGGAACTGCCGGAACTCTCCCGTGGTAAAGGCAACAAGATCATCAATATCCCGTCTGCACGGGCGGCTTCCGGTGATGAAATTGTGGTCGCGCAGGCGATTCTGGGGCCGGATGATGCGCTGCTGGTCTACTCAGGCAAGCAGTTCCTGCGTCTGAAAGGCGCTGACCTTGAACATTACAAGGGTGAGCGCGGCCGCCGGGGTAACCGCCTGCCAAGGGGATATCAGCGGGTGGATAAACTGGATATCGAGGTTCAGTCAGAGGCCAGTAATGGATCGGCTGAAAACGAGCCGCAGTAATGTAAAAAGCCCGGCATATGCCGGGCTTTGTTTTATCCTCTCTAACTCAGAATAGACAATCGGTGCCGCCAATCGGGTTGGGGTACACATCGACGTAATTGGTGCGCAGATAAGCGGCGCAGGCGTTGTATTCATCTTCTGAACTCAGTTCACGGCGTGGCCCGTCAATGTACTGCTCGCAAAAGCCCCCGGAGCCGGTCCATTGAGTTCTCAGGGCCCAGTAGTTGCTCGCAGCGGCATCCCAGAACTGCACAGTGACATAGTCGCTGACGCCTGAATCGATGATGCAATAGGGCTCTAGTCCGTTATACCCAGCAGGCGAGGCCAGACCCGCGAAATGATCCCAGTCGCCTTCACAAGGGCAGGGACTTTCACCCGGTGGCAGATATACCAGACCAAACGGAATAAAGATCGAAAGGTTGATGCTGCCCGCGCCGGTTGTGACAGCCAGAACGTAGTTGCCGGGGCCATCAACAGCGGTGGCTACATCGGCGGTGGTCTCCAGTAGCAGCAGGTTGTCAGTAGAGCCGGGGTTGAGTGTTGCGTTCGCACCGCCAAGGGTTACCGTGACACCAGATGCATCCAGATTAATACCCTCCACCAGAATCATCAGGGTCGAATAGTCGATTTTAACTGAGTAGATTGCAGGAGCATTGGCGGACGGATTGGGTTGCGGTTTTGCCGCATATGCCAGCCCGGAGAACCCCACAAAGAGCACGAGGAATAGAGTCCAGTATCGTTTCATGGGGCGCTCCTTTGCATGTTTTTTGATCAACCGGAACTTCAGTATAGTCATGCGCTGTCGAAATAATGCGCTGCAAAGGCCAGGCTGCTTGAAGGTTTTTCAAGCATAAGCACGGATCGATCTTTCTTAAGATAGATTTAAGTTCAGCACACTAAGCTTGCCTGCTAAGCGATAGCGGAACATTAACTGACAGGTAACAATGTGCTGAATTTCCCTAAACTGACCAATCAGAAACTCTCCCTGCTGGTTACTGCATACATTGCATTCATTTTGAATGCGCCTTTTTATCTGGGTGCCTGGCGTGCCCTGCAACAGAATGGGCAGGTGAATTATCTGTTTCTGGCCAGCCTTCCTGTGTTTTTGTTTTGCATCATTTTCCTGTTGGTGAATCTGCTCCGGCTGACTGGGTGTTTCAGGTACTTTGCGGCGCTACTGGTGTTGGTTTCAGGTGGGTTGTTTTATGCCACGTTTAACTATGGTGTGGTGTTTAACTACGACATGATCGTCAATATTGCCGAAACCGATGTCAGAGAGGGTGCCTCCTACCTGAATGGGCAGCTATTGGTCTATCTGGCGCTGTTTGCTGTGTTGCCCGCCCTGCTGGTGCTCCGACTTGGCGCCGGGCGTGGCTCTTATTTGCGTGAGCTTAAACAGCTGTCGCTGAATGCAGTTGCGCTGGTAGCAGTATTACTTGTTGTGGCGATGAGTTTTTATTCTAACTATGCCTCTCTGGGACGTAATCATCGCCACTTGCAGAAGATGATTGTGCCGACTCAGTTTGTCTGGAGCAGTGGCAAACTGATTAAGCAGCGTTTTTTCAGTCAGCCTCACCCGTTTACCGAGTTGGTGGATACAGCGACACATACGGATCACCCGACAGAGCCTTATCTGGTGGTGATGGTGTTGGGAGAAACCGCCCGAGCCCAGAACTTCTCGCTGAATGGTTACGATCGTCCGACCAATGCGTTTACCAGCGCCTATCCGGTGGTGTCTTACCGGCATATGTCTTCGTGCGGTACCGCCACCGCGTACTCAGTGCCCTGTATGTTTTCGTTTCTGAATGAAGCTAATTACCGGCCTGAGCGTGCCAGTCAGCAGGAAAACGTACTGGATGTGATCCAGAAGGCGGGGTTTGATGTTTTCTGGCTGGATAATGACAGTGGTTGCAAAGGGGTGTGCAAGCGGGTGCTCAATACCGAAATAGAAACCACCGCCCGCGAAGGTTTTTGTGATGGTGAGTATTGTTATGACGAGGCGTTGATCTCAGGGTTGGATCAGTTGCTGGCGCAGCCATTGAAGCGTGACACGCTGGTCATTTTACACACCATAGGCAGTCATGGACCCACTTATTACCGGCGTTATCCAAAAAGCTTCGCGCACTTTATGCCGGACTGTCAGCGCAGTGATATTCAAAACTGCTCGCAGGATGCGCTGGTGAATACCTATGACAATACCCTGTTATACACCGATGCTGTGATTGCCGAAGTGATTGAGCGTCTGAGTGACCGCCCCAATACTTCTTCTGTGTTTTATGTGTCGGATCATGGCGAATCACTTGGTGAATCCGGACTCTATCTGCATGGCACACCCAAGCTTTTTGCGCCGGATGAGCAAACGCAGGTTGCCAACCTGCTGTGGTTATCCGATGCCTTTAAGGCAGAGAGCCATATCGATCTGGGGTGTCTGGAAAAACAGGCAGAAGAGGGGCAGTTCAGTCATGATTACATCGTACATACCCTGCTGGACCTGACAGCGGTGCGGGCATCGGTTTATGACCCCAGTCTGAGCCTCCTGCAGAGCTGTGTAAGACCGCAGTTGCAGGTCAGCCAGAACGTGCCTAAGTCAAAAAATGTCTAAGGGATAGTTTACAATACCGTTTAACTGACTTAGTTTCCCTACAACGTCAATGGTTGTAAGGCGCATCAGTTTGTTCATCAGTGTGGGTCGCAGGTCTACTGCAAAAAAACTTTCTATCATCGCCTGCGCCTTCGGACTGTACGTGATTCTGGCTGCTGTTTGGGTGGGCAGTTATCTGCAGCAACAACAGGATGCGCATGAAGCGCAACTGCAACAATTGACCGATCGTGCCCTGATCAACACCCAGGCCGGACTTGAAACCCGGTTGCTTGAACTCTCCCGCAGCATTGATCTATTTGCCCGCACTAATCTGACGATCATCAACGAACTGCTGCAGAATCCGGATGTTGAAAGTCCCAGCTATGGCCAGCTGTTGCAGCTCTTAAGATCGGTTTACCCTGATGTGGTTTCTTTTACCCTGGCAACCGCTGCAGGTGATCCGATACTTGAAGTGTTTCCGGGCCTGATTGGTCCACCCTGCAAAGCAGATATCAAACTGTTCGCCAAAAATCCGGACGGTAATATCAAGCGGCTGCATCCCAATATGAAACTCAGCCATTTTGATGTGATGACCCATCTGGATACCGGTGCGGCATCCATTGTTTTCTTTGCCAGTTTTCTCACGCCTATCATCACCAGTTCATTGAAAAAATTCAGTGGCGATGATGTTGATATGATGCTGCTCCATCGTGAAGTTGCAGAGTTGATTGAATTCACAGAAGCGGGTGCCCGGGGGGACTACCGGCGTAACTGGCGTTTGCAGGCAGAAGAAAAGTCCAGCATCAAGAGTCAGGTTGATATTGAAGGTTCTCGCTGGACCTTGGTGGCGATGCCTAATCCGGTACTGACGACCGAAGCCGAGCATCTGGCCGCAAAAACCGAGCGGCGCATCATGCTGGTGGTAGTCATTACCGGCATACTCTGGTTGGTGCTGACTACTCTGTTGGTTAACTTTATCTGGTACCAATTCAACAGAATACACACCCGTGATCAGAACCTCGATAACCGGTTGCATCATGACAGCCTGACGGGGCTGCCAAACCGACTGTTACTGATGGCGCGAATGAAACTGGTGCTGGAACATGTGCAGCGCTCTGGCGGCAGGGCTGCCATTCTGTTTATTGATCTGGATGGCTTCAGACGGGTTAATGTTGAAATGGGGCCTGCCATTGGTGACAGGGTATTAGAGCGGGCTGCGGCGTCTCTGACTCAGCTTGGCAGTACTGATACCGTATCCAGACTGGCAGGGGACAAATTCGTAGTGGTGCTGACTGATCTGAAAACCCAGGCATCCACTGAGCAGATTGCGCAACAGTTGCTGGATGCTATCAGCGATATTCAGACAAGCCTGGCACTGCCGGTGCCAATCACGGCCAGTATTGGTGTGGCATTTTACCCTGAAGACGGACTGGACACGGCGCTTCTGCTGGAGGCTGCTGAAGAAGCGATGCGCCGGGCCAAGGTAAAAGGCGGTAACTGCTACGGATTTTACCAGCCGCAAGCTGTTTGACAGGGGCTTCAGGCCTCCGGCAGTGTCTGCGCCATTGAGATAGCGTCGGCCAGGGTGGCGGTAAAGAGGAGGCGCTCTGGCTCCGGTTTTAATCCGGCCCGTGCTACCGTCCGTAGCGGTTGGAACTGAAGGTCTGCGATTATCAGTAATTTCCCCTTTAAACCGCACTCCTGCAAAAAGGCTTTCATAGCGGACAGGCCGCCAGCATCAAGCAAAGTGACCCCATCCATATAGAGCACGATCTGCTGTTTCTGCTCGGTCAAAACTCTCAATTCACTGAAGATACGATCCGCGGCGGCAAAAAACAGGGGTCCGCTGATTTTGTAGACTCCCCAGCTTGTGGCGAGCGGTTGCGGCACATGTTTGCGATTGTCGTTGATCTCGCTGACACGGGTCATGCTGGCCATATCCCGCATAAACAGCAACGCAGCCAACACCACGCCAACAGAGATAGCGACCACCATGTCGATAAACACCGTCAGCGAGAAACAGACCAGCAACACTGCGATATCGCCATAAGGAGCCTTCCGCAGAATCTCCATGACCTTGTGGGCTTCGCTCATGTTCCAGGCCACCATCAGCAGCAAGGCAGCCATTGATGCCATGGGGATGTAGGACAACCACTGCGCCAGATAAATCAGACTCAACAGTACAAGCAGGGCATGAATCATGGCGGCCAGTGGGCTTTGCGCACCCGCCCGCAGGTTGGCGGCTGAACGTGCCAGCGCGGCCGTTGCAGTAATGCCACCAAACCAGGGGGCCACCAGATTGCCGATGCCCTGACCCAGCAGTTCACCATTGGAATGGTGGCGTTTGCCGCTCATGCCATCCAGTACGACAGCACAGAGCAGTGATTCGATTGCCCCGAGCATGGCGATGGAAAAAGCCACCGGAATCAATTGCATAATCATGCTGATATTCCACTCCAGCGGCGTACCATTGGGTCCCGGCAACAGCCAGGGCCATTCAAATCCCGGCAGAATAGGTGGAATGCCACTGCCACTGGTGCCGTCATCAAGCAGATAGTGAAAGCGCGAGCCAATGGTGGCTACCGGCTGATCCCAGAGCGCCAGTAGCAGCGAAACCCCGATACCAACGCAGACGGCTGGCAGATGGCCAGGCACTGCAGCCTTGAGTCGTGGCCACCCAATCAGCACCAGCATCGTCATCCCGCCAACGGTCAGTTCGGCCGGGGAAAATTCCGGTAGCGAATGCACCAGTAACATGGCTTTACCCAGATAGTGTTCAGGCATTTCACTGATGGGCAGGCCAAAGAAATCCTTGATCTGTAGTGTTGCGATCACCACCGCAATCCCTGAGGTGAAACCCAGTGTGACCGGTTCAGGAATATATTCGATCAGTCGTCCCAGCCGGGCGAGCGACATGATGACTAGTATCACGCCAGCCATCAGGGTGGCGACTAACAGACCACTCAGACCGTAACTCTGTGCAACCGGGTAGAGAATCACAATAAAGGCCGCAGTCGGGCCAGAGACGCTGTAACGTGAGCCGCCACAGAACGGGATCAGAAAACCAGCAATAATGGCGGTGTAAAGACCATACTGGGGTGCCACACCGCTGGCAATTGCCAGTGCCATCGACAGCGGGATGGCGATGATACCAACAGTCAGACCGGCCAGCAGATCCGAGCGCAACTGACTCAATCGATAGCCCTCGGCCAGCACCTCTCTCAGGGCGCTGAACAGGCGAAGCTGGGTGGTGCGTCTGTATGGCATAGCAAGTCCCTGTGATTGGTCATGTAACGGCTGCCTGCTGTGGCGGTTGCGATTTTCAGAGGGCTGGGGGGTTCAGCGCGAACAGGCAAGCAGTGGCTGGGAGTGAACTATTCTGATGTGCAGTAAAAGCTAAATCAATGTTAATATGATTAACATATACTTTGATATAAGAGCCTCACTATGGAACAACGAACTGCCCGCCTGACATTACTGATTGATCCGAAAAAAAAAGCCACGTTCGAGCAGTTGTGTAAACAGGATGATGTCACGCCCTCGCAGATGGTGCGTAAACTGATTCGTGACTATATTGAACTGAAACTCGGGGATAACTGGCGCGACGAGGTTTTTACCGATCCGGGTCAGGAGTGAGTTTGGTGATCTAGCTCATACGGGGTTATCCAATTTGAGCTGTTTAAATCAAGCTTCCGCTTTTTCCTGAAAGCGAGATGCTGCGAGGGGTGAGGCAGCCGTATATTCTTACGAACGTTTTAATTCTGCATTAATTCACATACCTTTTATAAGGTAAAATGCCCCTTTACCCGCTTCCCTAGGGAATTATGCGCACACTAGTTTGCCGTAATATGAGCCTGACTGACCGCTTATCAAGAATCCTGCTGGGTCTTGTTTTGGTAGGCATCAGTCCGGCCGGATTTGATATCTTCTCCAGCCCGATTGCGGGCTGGTTCTGTTTTGTCTTCGGTATTACCAATATTATTTCTGCCTTTGTCGGCTGGTGTTTTATGTATTCACTGGTGGGCATGCGGAGCAGTTCAGCGGAAGTGACCGAGGATGAGTCGGATGCGCAACCACTGGAAAATTTGGACACCCTGCGGCGCAAAGTCTTCTTTGGTTTTGGCCTGGTGACAGTCGGTGTCAGCCTGCTTTTTATTCTTGAGGGCTACAGCTCTGCGGGCCACACCAGTTATCAGGTTGAACTGCGGCAACAGTATGAAAACCTGGCTTTGGTCGGTCGGGAGCTTGACGAGCACGCCAATGAACAAGGTTATTCTGCAGCAGATGAAACGCTGCCCAGCCAGACTATGCTGGCTCATATTCTGAAACATTTTGATGCCTCAATGTTGCTGGTTGTCGGGAATGAAACTGACAGTGTCGCACTTTCAAAAGCCATGTCGGCTGAAGCAGCGTTTTACCTGCAATCCCTTGTGATACAGAAAAAACAGCATCTGGACGTATCGCTTCTGCCCGAGTTAAAGGACGTTGATGGTGTTGTCAGAGAAGACAGTGAAAAGTATCTGGTGCAGTTTGCCGGTAATGACTACATGTGGGCTATCAGCCAGCTGGAGAGTCTTGGGTTTTGGTACGCTCTGGTGGAGCAAAGTCACAGTAAAAGCATCGCCTTCCGAGAGGTAGCGCTGCGATTGGGTTCATCCGCTCTGGTGGTGATCTGGCTTGGGCTATGGGGGGCTTATGCGGTGGCGCTGTTTGTCTGGACCCGGATGGAGCGCTCAAACCGACAATTGATGCATGCTGCAGAAACGGATGCGCTGACGGGGTTGATGAATGAGCGTGCGCTTAAGCAGGCATGTGAAGAACTGTCGGCCTCAGCTTCCAGTTATTATGTTGCAGCCGTCAGGTTCCGTAATCTGCATCATATTATCGCGGACCATGGTTCGGAGATGACCAACCGGCTACTGGCAATGCTGGGGCAGCGCCTTAGAGATGATGCTCCGGCGACCTGTGTTCTGGGCCGGCTGAATGATGGCTCAATTGTGCTCATCACCCCCGAGGGCTCGGATGAGTGTCTGGCCCGGTTCCGCCAGTGTGTGAATGAAGTGCAGACAATCGATCAGTTTCAGTTTGCTCTGGAACCCACTGAGGTAGGTATTCTTTATCCTGATGAGGCTGAAGATTTTGATCTGCTCTTGAAAGACATTTCTACGCTCATGCTGCGTGCCAACAATGAGAAGGTCAGATTGTTGCGATATGACAGTGAGCTGATCGAGAGCAATAAAGTCCGGCTGCGTTATGCAACCCAGCTGAAACAGGCGATCGAGACAAAAGCGTTTGAATTGTTTTTGCAGCCTAAAGTGGATCTGAGTACAGGCCAATGCATGGGTGCCGAGGCGTTAATTCGCTGGCAACACCCGGTTGATGGGTTACTGTTTCCGGCTCAGTTTCTGGATGTGATCGAGAACAGCAATATTCGCAGTGAGTTTGCCAAATATGTGGCAACGCAGGCGGTGTTGATGTTGAAACGACTCGAAGAGCAGGGGTATCAGATCAAAATTGCCTTCAATCTGACCGCCTATGATCTCAGTGACGAGATTGTGATGCGTCATCTTAAACAGATAATGTCGGATCATGATATCGAACCCAAAAGGCTGGAGGTTGAACTTACCGAACAACAGACTTCCGTTAACTTCGAGAAGATCAAAGGGGCACTGGCAGAGCTGTCAGCCTGCGGTTATGCGATTTCGCTTGATGACTTTGGTACCGGCATGAACTCTCTGGCGTATTGTCAGCAGTTACCCATCGATACCATAAAGATCGACCGGTGTTTTGTGAATGAAGTCACTGCCGAGCCGGAAAGCCAGCGTATCGTGAAGACAATCCTCGACCTGGCGGATAACTTTGGTTACAGCGTCGTGGCTGAAGGGATCGAAACAGAGACCTCTGCAGATGTCCTGACGCGTCTGAAATGCAATATTGGGCAGGGGTATTACTACGGTAAACCGGTCCCCTTTGCAGAATTTTTGGCCTATATCAACCAAACTAATCCCATTAATTTAAGCAGTACAACCCTCTAAAGACTTATCTCGTCACTATGTTTTGAGCATCGTTTGAAGTGCTTAAATCAAAGAATCTTTTTTTAACACTCTCTTCTTGAGGGTTTCCTATGGCTTTTAATTTCTTATGGGTAGCTAAATCTGCCAGAAACGCTTAAGTCAGAATGGACTCTGGTCGGTTAGTTAGTTTGAGAAATTGCGAAAGCAGACCAAAAAACTACCAGGTCCGCTAGAAACCCTGAAAAAAGGCTTAACCGAGGATGGTACCAGCGGCCGGACTCGAACCGGCACACCTGTTAGGGCGGGGGATTTTGAATCCCCTGTGTCTACCAATTTCACCACGCTGGCACAGTGTGAGCTGCGTATTATAGAAAGCTTGTTGGCCGCGTCAATCAATCAATGAGCAGATCGCCTAAAAAATATTAAATGCTTAAAATTTGATCTATCTCTTTCTGGTCTGCGTAGTGAGCAGTGGACATAGTTGTAATAAGTGTCCCCAGTTAACAGGACGAGGATCAGATCATGCAATTCAAAGGATTAAAGAATAAAAAGCGATCAGCCTGGGGTATTTTTGCAGTACTGATGGGTGCAGCAACACTGGCCCATGCAGGTCATACCAATACCGTTTTGACCACTGATTTATGGGGTGGCGAACAGGTCAGCAGTGACGCAACCGATGAAAGAATTTTGGGTGACCCTAACGGCAAGGGTGAAGCCTATGTGTTTGGCATTGATGGCGACCCTGAAACCCTCTGCTATGTGCTGACGGTGGATAAGATTCAGTTAGTACCCGTGGGTGAAGGCATGGCCGCACATATTCATATGGGTGCCAGAGGTGAAAACGGCCCGGTGGTTGCCAAGCTGGCAGGGCCGGAAGATGGCAATGCGGCGGATTGTCTTAGCGAGTATGAAGCCGGTGATAAGTTTAATGGCTCTGCTCCCGGGATTGTGCAGATGATTCTGGAAAACCCGGAGATGTTCTACATCAACGTGCACAACCCAGAGTATCCGGGCGGTGCGATTCGGGGGCAGTTACGTTATCAGGATCCACACGATCATTAATTAACCTTTCTGGCCGGGCTCAATCGGGTGCCATGGACACCTGAGTCCGGCTTTTTTGTGGTGTTTTCACTTCATTTCATCGCACCAGAGAAACTGAAATAAACCCCTGCTTGCGGTACAATGCGCGCCCTGATTCCAAGTGAGAGCGTTTTACCCCCATGCAGGTGTCCGATTTTGATTTTGACTTGCCGGAAGAGCTGATTGCCAGTTTTCCGCTGGCGCAGCGCAGTGCCAGTCGTCTGTTATGTCTGGAGGGGCCGACTGGCGAGATCTCTCATGGTCAGTTTACGGACATTCTGGAAAAGGTAGAGCCGGGTGATCTGATGATCTTTAACGATACCCGCGTGATTCCTGCCCGCTTGTTTGGCCAGAAAGAGAGCGGCGGCAAAATCGAGCTTTTGATTGAACGTGTGCTGGGCGAGCACCGTGCTCTGGCACATATCCGTTCCAGTCGTTCACCCAAACCGGGTGCGACTCTGTTACTTGAAGGTGGTCTGCGCGCTGAGGTTGTGGCGCGGCATGATGCCTTATTTGAGCTGACCTTTGCTGGCAACGACAATCTGATCACTCTGCTGGAAGCACACGGCCATATGCCGCTGCCGCCCTACATGAAACGTGAAGATCAGGATTCAGATCGTGAGCGTTATCAGACCGTCTACAACAGCAAGCCAGGTGCCGTAGCTGCCCCCACCGCTGGTCTGCATTTTGATGAACCTCTGCTGCAGGCGCTGGATAAAAAAGGTGTAAAACGGGCCTTTGTGACGCTGCATGTTGGCGCGGGCACCTTCCAGCCGGTCAAGGTGGATCAGATTGATGAGCACCGCATGCACGCAGAGTATATTGAAGTCAGCCCTGAAGTCTGCGCAGAGGTGCGGGCAACCCAGGCCGCGGGCAAACGCGTGATTGCAGTCGGTACCACCAGTGTGCGTTGTCTGGAAACCGCCAGTCAGTCAGGTCAGATCGAACCCTATTTTGGTGATACCGACATCTTTATCTACCCCGGTTATCAGTTCCGTACTGTGGAAGCGTTGATTACAAATTTCCACCTGCCCCAGTCGACTTTGCTCATGCTGGTCAGTGCGTTTGCCGGCATGCTGCCCGTTAAAGAGGCGTATGCGGCTGCAGTGGCCGAACGTTACCGTTTTTTCAGTTATGGCGATGCCATGTTTATTACCCGCAATGACGCTGTACCGGCAAGTTATCGCAAAGAGAGTGCCCAATGAGCAGAACCTGTTTTATGCAGTTTGAGAAAAAGGCTGAAGACGGCAAAGCTCGCCGCGGACGGCTGACCTTTCCCCGTGGCAGTGTTGAAACCCCGGCTTTTATGCCGGTGGGTACTTACGGCACGGTGAAAGGCATGCTGCCCAGGGATATTGAGGCCACCGGCGCCCAGATTATTCTGGGTAATACCTTTCATCTGATGTTGCGTCCGGGAACCGAGATTGTCCGCCAGCACGGTGATCTGCATGATTTTATGCAATGGAAAGGCCCTATTCTGACCGATTCCGGCGGTTTTCAGGTATTCAGCCTGGGCAAGATGCGCAAAATTACGGAAGAGGGTGTCTCGTTCCAGTCGCCGGTGGATGGCAGCAAAGTCTTCCTCAGTCCTGAACGGTCGATGGAGGTTCAGCGTGAGCTGGGGTCCGATATCGTCATGATTTTTGACGAGTGTACCCCATACCCGGCGACAGAGCAGGAAGCGGCTGATTCGATGCGTCTTTCCCTGCGTTGGGCTGAACGTTCCAAGCAGGCCCATGGTGATAATCCTTCAGCGCTGTTTGGCATTGTGCAGGGCGGGATGTACCCCACTTTGCGTGATGAATCACTCAAAGGTCTCACGGCCATTGAATTTGATGGTTATGCCATTGGTGGCCTGTCTGTGGGTGAACCGAAGGATGAGATGATCAAGGTTCTGGATCATCTGGCCTGGAAAATGCCCGAGGATAAGCCACGTTACCTGATGGGTGTGGGCAAGCCGGAAGATATTGTTGAAGCGGTCCGCCGTGGCGTGGATATGTTCGATTGTGTCATGCCGACCCGCAACGCCCGCAACGGTTTTCTGTTTACCCGTAACGGCGTGGTGAAAATCCGTAATTCAGTGCATAAAACCGATCCTGCACCGCTCGACAGTGAATGCAGTTGTTACACCTGTCAGAACTTCAGTCGCAGCTATCTGCATCACCTTGATAAGTGTAAGGAAATTCTCGGTGCGCAGCTCAACACCATCCATAACCTGCATTATTATCAGGAGCTTATGGCTGGTTTGCGTCAGGCAATTGAACAGGGTAAATTGAGCGCCTTTGTGGATGAGTTTTATCAGCGCCGGGGGCTTGAAACCCCGTCACTTGACGCCATATAACATGCAGCTTTTTTAATATCTTTCAGGAGTAGCCAATGAGCTTCTTTATCTCTCCAGCCTTCGCTGAAGGTGCAGCAACCGCCCCGGACACGGGCATGTTCAACCTGCTTTTCCTTGTTGGTTTTGGTCTGATCTTTTACTTCTTCATGTGGCGTCCACAGGCTAAACGTGCCAAAGAGCATAAAAACCTGCTGGCCGGTCTGAACAAAGGTGACGAAGTGATCACTGCCGGCGGTGTGCTGGGTAAAGTGGTTAACCTGAATGATGACTACGTTGTGCTGGAAGTTTGTGAAGGTACTCAGCTGACCTTCCAGAAAACCCATGTTTCTGCAGCGGTGCCTAAAGGTACGCTGAAAAGCATCTAAGTTCCTCTGTAACGCCACTGTGTAAACCGTGGCGTTTTTTGTTTCTGACAGGGATTGGCGTCATGCTCAATAAATACCCCTTGTGGAAAAACCTGCTGATCGTTGCGGTACTGTTGATCGGTGCGCTCTATGCTGCGCCGAATATCTACCCTGAAGATTATGCCATCCAGATCACCGGCAGCCGTGAAGTGCATGCAGTTGATGCATCTTTGATGGAGCAGGTGACCAATGCATTGTCCGAACAGGGCATCAGTGTTAAAGCAACCGAAATTGAAAACGGCAGCGGTCTGATTCGCTTTGCTGACAGTGATACCCAACTGACGGCAAAGGACACCGTGCATAAGGTGGTGGGTGACAACTATGTGGTGGCGCTCAACCTGGCGCCGACGACCCCTGAGTGGCTGACCTCTCTGGGGGCTGGCCCAATGAAACTCGGTCTGGACCTGCGTGGTGGTGTGCACTTTCTGCTGGAAGTCGATCTGCCAAAAGCGGTGGGCCAGAAGCTTGAAAACTATGCTTCCGAGATCAAAGGCAAGTTGCGGGAAGAAAAACTTCGCTACCGCACACTGGATATCGAAAACAGTGTCATGGTGGTTAAGTTCAGCGATGCCGCTGTGCGTGATCAGGCACTGGAAGTACTGAAAAAAGAGTATCCCAACTTTCTGATAAACAGCGAAGAACAGGGCGGGGACTACTTCGTCACCGTTGCGCTGTCTGAGCAGGCGATTCGGGATATTGAAACCTATGCCATCAAGCAGAACCTGACCACGCTGCGTAACCGTGTCAACGAACTGGGTGTGGCTGAACCACTGGTACAGCGTCAGGGACGCAACCGAATTGTGGTGCAGTTGCCGGGCATTCAGGATACGGCAGCGGCCAAGCGGATCATTGGTAAGACGGCAACCCTTGAGTTCAGACTGGAAGCCAAACCGGGCACCAGTGCTGCACGTAACGAAATCCATAGTTTCCGTGATGATCCGGAACGTAAGGCCACGCTGGAAAACGATATCATCATCAAGGGCGACAATGTTGCCAATGCGCAGGCCTCGTTTGATGAAAACGGCCAGCCGCAGGTGAATATCACCCTGGATTCCAAGGGTGGTGAGCTGATGGCCCGTACCACCAAAGGCGCTGTGCAGCGTCGCATGGCGGTACTGTTTGTTGAAGATAAAGAGCGCACAGTCTACAAGACTGTGGATGGTGAGCAGGTAGCGGAAAAAATCCGTTATCAGGAAAAAGGCATTATCTCTCTGGCAACCATTCAGTCTGTGCTGGGTAGTTCGTTCCGTATTACCGGCCTGGATGGGGCAGGTGAGTCATCTGAGCTGGCGTTGCTGTTACGTGCCGGTGCCCTGGCAGCACCGATCTATTTCGTAGAGGAACGGACAGTTGGTCCAAGTCTGGGTGCGCAGAACATCGAAACGGGCCTGCTCTCGGTGCAGATCGGTTTTGCGCTGGTACTGGTCTTTATGCTGGTCTATTACCGGGTCTTCGGTCTGCTGGCCAATATTGCACTGACCCTTAACCTGGTCTTGCTGGTGGCAGTCATGTCGCTGTTGTCTGCCACGCTGACGTTGCCAGGTATCGCCGGTATCGTCCTGACAGTGGGGATGGCGGTGGATGCCAACGTGCTGATCTTCTCGCGTATTCGGGAAGAACTGAAAAACGGTCTGCCGCCACAGTCGGCAATCAATGCCGGTTTTGGTCGTGCATTTACCACCATTTTTGACGCTAACATTACCACCCTGATTGCTGCGGTGATTCTGTTTGCCATGGGCACCGGACCGGTGAAAGGTTTTGCAGTCACCCTGTCTGTAGGTATTTTGACGTCTATGTTCACCGCCATCATGGTGACCCGCGCACTGGTAAATCTGGTGTACGGTGGTCGTCAGATCAAGAAGCTGTCAATCTGAGGAGCTGATGATGTCTACATCTAAGATTTACAACTTCATGGGTCTGCGTAAGCTGGCAACGGCCTTTTCTGCGCTGTTGCTGGTGATCTCTATCGCTTCGCTGGCAATCAACGGCCTTAAGTTTGGCCTGGATTTCACCGGCGGAAGTCTGGTGGAGCTTGGTTATGAAAAAGCCCCTGACCTTAACCTGATCAGGGATCAGCTCAAAGGTGCCGGTTACGATGATGCCGTGGTGCAGACCTTTGGCACGCCAACCGATATTTTGATCCGTCTGGGTCAGGACCACGATCCTAAGCTGGGTGACAAAGTACTGTCTGCCCTGCAGGAAGGTCAGGATCAAACGATCGAGCTGCGTCGAAATGAGTTTGTGGGTGCTCAGGTAGGTGAAGAGCTGCGTGAACAGGGCGGCCTCGGTATGCTGCTCGCGCTGTTTATGATCATGGTGTACGTAGCGTTCCGTTTCCAGATCAAGTTCTCGGTGGGTGCAGTGGCTGCGCTGATCCACGACGTATTGATTGTACTGGGCTTTTTCTCGGTGTTTCAGCAGGACTTCGATCTGACAGTACTGGCAGCGGTGCTGGCGGTAATCGGTTACTCACTGAACGACACGATTGTGGTGTCAGATCGTATTCGTGAAAACTTCCGCATGATGCGTAAAGCGACCGCGACTGAGATCATGAATGCTTCCCTGACTCAGACCCTGGATCGTACCCTGGTAACCTCTCTGACCACTTTGCTGGTACTGGTTGCACTGGCACTGGTTGGTGGGGAGATGATCCATGGCTTTGCTATGGCGCTGCTGGTGGGTGTGGTAATCGGTACCTATTCTTCTATCTATGTCGCGGCTAACGTGCTGCTGATGATGGGTATCTGTAAAGAAGACCTGATGCCTCCGGAAGAGAAAGAGGAAGTGGTCGACGAGCTGCCCTGATCGTTTGTAGTGAGGATGAGGGTGGGCCAGAGTGCCTGCCTCTCATTCTAAAGTGTCAAAAGCGTTGGCTTTGCCTCGTTAATTAGTTCCTGAGCGAAACTCTTGGCTCGACCCCGTCTCCCTAAAAACCGATAATTACGCGTCTTTTTTCCCGGATTCCTGTAGGAGTTGCCAATGCATTTGCTGTTGCTGGGCCTGATACTGCTGGCATTTCTGTTGATAGTGCTTGAGGACGTTATCCACCTCAATAAAGCCAAATCGACCCTGTTCATCGGTACGCTGGTATGGATTCTGGCCTTTGTGTTCCCTGAGCAGAGCGTGGAGCATATCAAGGAGGGTTTGAATGAAAACCTGCTTGATATCGCGACGCTATGGTTGTTCCTGATGGCAGCCATGACCTTTGTGGCGTACCTGAACCAACAGGGCCTGATCACCCAGTTGGTCTACCGGTTGTTGCCGGGACGGTTAACGCTGCGCAAGTTGATGATCCTGATGTCGCTGCTGGCACTGATGTTCTCTTCGCTGGCGGATAACATCACGGCATCCCTGATCATGCTTTCGCTGCTCTCTTCCCTGAAACTTGATACCAAGACAGTACTGAAATTCGCCACGCTGATTGTATTTGCGGTCAACTCTGGTGGTGTTTCCCTGATTACGGGTGATGTCACCACCCTGATGATTTTCCTCTCGGGCAAGGTCAGCATCACAGACCTGTTCCTGCTGATTGGTCCGGCTGTGGTGGGAGTGCTGACACTGGCTATGCTGTTGATGTGGGGTACCAATGAAGAGGTGCAACTGCCAAAATTCAAGCGTCCGATAGCGACCGGCGATAAATTTATCGCTTTGCTGTTTCTGCTGACCATTCTGAGCACCCTGTTCATGAGTGTCATGTTCTCGGTACCGCCGGTACTGACCTTCCTGTTTGGTTTGTCAGTCATGTTCCTGGTACACCGCGTGATCTACCGCAGTGAGAAAAAGCCAAACGTACTGGAATATGTGCGTGAGATTGAGTTTGATACCCTGCTGTTCTTCCTCGGCGTGTTGCTGCTGGTAGGTATGCTCAAAGAGTTGTCAGTGCTGGATTACCTGCCGCAGCTTTACAGTCATATGCCGGTTTACATGGCTAACTTTGTGGTGGGTATTCTGTCAGCGCTGGTGGATAACGTACCTCTGACGGCGGCGATCCTGAAGTCGGGTATCGAGATGTCGACGGCTGACTGGCTGGGTCTGACCTATGCCGTAGGTGTGGGTGGCTCCATTCTGGTAATTGGCTCTGCGGCAGGTGTCATTGCGCTGAGTAAACTGGAACAGCTGACCTTTATCACCTACCTGCGGTTTGTTCACTGGCTGCTGGTGGCATACACCCTGGGCTATGCGACTGTGATGCTGTTTAGCCGACTCTGATCAAATCCCGTAAATTAAATTACCCCTCGCCCTGGTATTGGCTTATCATCAATTGATAAGTGACTGAAACAGAAAGGGCGAGGGTATTCTGCTTGCCCATCCCGCGCGAGGAAAACGCCGCACGTTATGAGCAAAGACTGGCAGGAAAACGATCCTCAGGCTTCCCAGGAAGCTGAAAAATACGACAACCCTGTGCCAAGCCGCGACTATATCCTGCGATTTATGCAGGATTGGGGCAGGCCAATCAGCCATGGTCAACTCTGTCATGAGCTGGGTATCCATGCCGAAGTCAGCCAGGAAGCGGTCTCCTTTCGTCTGCGGGCCATGTGCCGTGACGGCCAGCTGATCAGCAATCGTAATAATGAGTTTGGCCTGGTCAACAAAATGTCCCTGATCCGGGGGCGCGTTATCGGTCATCGGGACGGCTACGGTTTTATTCAGCCGGATGATGGCAGTAATGATCTCAAGCTCAGCCCCCGCCAGATGCGTCAGGTGTTTGATGGTGACCGGGTGGTGGCGCAGGAGATCCATGTTGATCCCAAAGGCCGTCGCGAAGCCAAAATCATCGAAGTGCTGGAACGCAAGACGACCAAGCTGGTGGGCCGATTTCAGGGCGAAAATGGTTTTGGTTATCTGCGCCCGGAAAATCAGCGGATCACGCAAGAGATCATTATATCCCCTAATCCTGATCAGCCTTTGACCTATAAAGATGGTCAGTTGGTGGTGGCCGAACTGACCCTGCAGCCGGGTAAACGTCAGCTGCCACAGGCGCGAGTGGTTGAGGTGCTGGGTGACCATATGGCACCGGGCATGGAAATCACGGTCGCGATTCATAACTACGGCATCCCCAACGAGTGGCCTGATGCGGTTCGGCAGGAGATTGGTGATCTCAGTGCTGAAGTGGAGGAGAGTGCCAAACTCAACCGGGTGGATCTGCGTCAGCTGCCTTTGGTGACCATCGATGGTGAAGATGCCAAAGACTTTGATGACGCTGTTTATGCTGAGAAAAAGCGCACCGGTGGCTGGCGGCTATGGGTCGCTATTGCGGATGTCTCCTGGTATGTGAAGCCGGACAGCGCGCTTGATCATGAGGCGATGAACCGCGCCAATTCGACCTATTTCCCAGAGTTTGTGGTGCCGATGCTACCCGAACTGCTGTCTAACGGTCTTTGCTCCCTGAACCCTCAGGTGGATCGTCTGGCGATGGTTTGTGAGATGACCATCAGTGCCTCCGGTAATCTGTCCGGTTATCAGTTTTATGAAGCGGTGATCAGCTCTCATGCCCGTCTGACCTACACCAAGGTTGGCAAGATGTTGATGGAGCCTGAGAGTGAAGAGGGTGCTCAGCTGCGTGCAGAATATGCGCCGCTGGTTAAACATCTGGAAGATCTCTACAGCCTCTATTTTGCCCTGCGTGAAGCGCGTGAAACCCGTGGCGCAATTGATTTTGAAACCACTGAAACCCGGATTCTGTTCAGTGATGAACGCAAGATTGAACAGATCGTGCCGGTTCATCGCAATGATGCCCATAAGCTGATTGAAGAGTGCATGCTCTGCGCCAACGTCGCGACGGCGCGTTTTCTGGCGAAGCTGAAGCAGCCAGCGCTCTATCGCGTGCATGAAGGACCCAAAGCCCAGAAACTCGAAAACCTGCGGGCCTATCTGGGTGAGCTGGGTCTGAACCTATCCGGTGGTGAAAAGCCTGAGCCTCAGCATTATCAAGAGCTGGCTGAGCAGATTAACGATCGGCCAGACCACCATCTGATTCAAACCATGATGCTGCGTTCAATGCAGCAAGCTGTTTATTCGCCTGATAATCAGGGTCATTTTGGTCTGGCCTATCCGGCCTATACCCATTTCACCTCACCTATCCGGCGTTATCCCGACCTGATTGTGCATCGGTTGATTCGCAGTGCGCTGCATAACAATGTGCAGGACAGTGCACTGTTGCGCCCTGATGGTTTCACGGCCAACCCGGCGTTTCGCTGTAACTACAGCATGGAGCAGATGCTGCAACTGGGTGAACACTGCTCCATGACAGAACGGCGCTCGGATGAAGCGACCCGTGATGTTGTGGCCTGGCTCAAATGCGAATATATGCAGGATCATGTCGGGGATGAGTTTGAAGGCGTCATCTCCGCCGTCACCGGTTTTGGCGTGTTTGTTGAGCTGAACGAACTCTTTGTTGAAGGCCTTATCCATATCTCTGCACTGCCCGGTGATTATTATGTGTTTGATCAGGCGAAGCAGCGGCTGGTGGGAGAGCGAACCCGCAAGGTCTTCAAACTGGGTGACAGTCTTAAGGTGAAGGTCCTCCGGGTGGATCTGGATGATCGGAAAATCGATTTCGAGTTGGTTGAAGTCACTGCCGTTCGTAAAAAGAGTACCCGTCAATTACTCGCAGAAGGCAAATTGACCGGCGCTGACCGCAGCAGCAAAAAACTGGCGGGCGCAGTTCAAGAGCGGGGTAATCGGCCGCCGAAAAAAGAGCAAAAATCGACGCGTGCAAAACCCGGCTCTCAGCGGGAAGCACTGCTGAACCCGCGAAAAAAAAAAGACAGCACTGAGCTGGGTGATGGATCAACTGCGAAAAATCCGAAAGGACTGAAAAAAACCGCTGGTAAAGCAACCCGTAAGAAAAATCTGTCGAACGCTGAAATGGAACAGATTAAGTACAGTGGCAAGGTCCCGGGTAAAAGCAAAAAATCGAAACAGCGCAAACCTAAAAGCGCTAAATAATCAGTATCTGGGCAGTGGCATAACCCGCTGTCCAGATCATCAGGACAATGCCCTTGGCATAGCCTAAATCATGGTGCACACCCGTTGGTTCTGGCTGTAGCCAGCGATAGAGTGCAGTACCGGTTGTCCCTACCAGCACCCCGGCGACGACGTCCAGCGGCCAGTGAAAGCCCAAAGCAATTCTGCTTAATCCAATCAAACCAATCAGGCTCAGACTCGCCCAGGTGATCAATCTGCGTATAGATCCGGAGCGTCCACGGGAAATGTTTAGTGAGATTACACCCCAGAGATAGGCGGCTGCAGCGGAATGTGAGCTGGGGAAGCTGAAGCTTTCTAGTTCACTGATAGGTGGTCTGGGTTCAGCAAGCGTCCACTTGAGCAACTGACTCAGTAGTAAAACACCGACCAGCAAAACAGCAATAAGCAGACTGTTCCGCCAGCATGCGGTACCTGAAAAGATGCCCAGTATCAGCACAGTCAGTAATGCAAACAGCGGATCGCCCAGATGGGTAAGCCACTGCCAATAGACGCCGAAGTGGCTTATGTCGCTTAACAGAACCTCTCTGAGAGTTTCATTCCATTGGTTTGCCAGTGGGTGACCGAGCATAAAAACACAGACAAGAAACCCCAGCAGGTAGAGTACACAATGGTCTCGCGGATCAGGTTGTGCCGGGGCATGGTGAGCTGAGAGCCAGCGGCTCAGCCAGTTCCCTGTCGGCAACCCATGGTGGCTGAAGAGAAAGATCAGCACCAGGAAAAGTACAAGGCTGAACAGTGTCGTCAGTTCTGATTGCAGCTCCGGCAGCCAGTGACTGCCATAGCCGAGTAGATAACCGGGCAGCAGATAAAAAGGCGCCCAGGCCAATCCAGCGAGCAGACTGATGCCAATATATACAGCGCGTGGCATGCCGGACATGCCGGCAATAAAGGGCAGGACCGGACGTATCGGGCCGACAAAACGGGCCATAAATACACTGAGCCAGCCATAACGCTGAAAGAAGTGCTGGCTGTGTTCCATCCACTGCGCGTGTCTCTGAAGCAGAGCGGTTTGCATCAGTCGGGTAGCTGCGTGGCGGCCAAGAAAATAACTGCTCAGATCGCCTGCGCTGGCACCCAGAAAACCAGCCAAAAGTAACCACTGGACAGCGATCTGCTGTTGTCCGGCCAGTGCTGCAGCGGCTAGCAGAAGCGCAATACCCGGAACCAGCAGACCAATAAAGGCCAGCGATTCCAACAGACTGATCAGCAATACAAGGCTGAGCAATAACAGGGGCGTAGTTGCAAAGTTTTGTAAGGCTTCCGTCACGTTAAAGTATCCATCAGTGGCGAGTTCAGCTGTGCTGCTTTTGGCTCTGTCTTAGAGGATTAAACATGCTGATAAGGATTGGCTTTGTTATAATCGCCGCCGTTACCTGCCTGCGGGAATCCTAAATGAAAGAGATTATTCTGCTTACCATCTCCGGTGAAGATAAACCGGGTGTTACCTCTGCTATGACGCAAATTCTGGCGGAGTATCATCTGAATATTCTGGATATCGGCCAGGCGGTTATTCATAACACACTTTCACTGGGCATTCTGGTTGAAGTGACCCATCAGGCTGAATCCTCGCCGATGCTGCGTGACGTGCTGTTCAAGGCGCATGAGCTGAACATGAATATCCGTTTTCAGCCGATTGAGGCCGCCAGCTATGCCCATTGGGTTGAGGGGCAGGGTAAGTCACGTCACATCATCACACTGTTATCCCGCAAACTCAGCGCCCATCATATTGCGGCAGTCACGCGGATTGCGGCTGATCATGGCTTGAATATTGATAATATTAGCCGTCTTTCCGGTCGTATCAGTCTGGATGATCAGCCGAGTCGCAGTAAAGCCTGCGTTGAATTTTCCGTGCGTGGTGCGCCACGGGATACGGCGGCACTGCGGGCAGAGTTTCTGAAAGTCGCCAGCGATCTGGATATTGATATCGCCTTCCAGGAGGACAATATCTATCGCCGTAACCGCCGACTGGTGGTATTTGATATGGACTCTACCCTGATCGAAGCTGAGGTGATTGATGAGCTTGCCAAGGAAGCGGGCGTAGGTGAGCAGGTGGCTGAAATTACTGAAGCGGCGATGCGTGGCGAGATCGATTTCAACGAAAGCTTCCGTCGCCGTATGGCGTTGTTAAAAGGGCTGGATGTGAGCGTACTGGAATCGATTGCAGAGCGTCTGCCGATGACAGAAGGTGCAGAGCAACTGGTGGCCAACCTTAAAGCGCTGGGCTTTAAAACAGCGATCCTGTCTGGCGGCTTTAACTACTTTGCCGAACGCCTGCAGAAACGTCTGGGCTTTGATTATGTCTATGCCAATGACCTGGATGTTGTGGATGGAAAGGTCACCGGTGAAGTCAAAGGTGCCATCGTTAACGGCGAGCGCAAAGCCGAGCTATTACGCAGCATTGCGGAAAAAGAAGGCATTCGTCTGGAGCAGACCATTGCGGTTGGCGACGGGGCCAATGACCTGCCGATGTTGTCGATTGCGGGTTTGGGCATTGCCTTCAGAGCTAAACCGTTGGTGCGGCAGAGTGCCAAACAATCCATCAGCACCCTGGGGTTGGATGGCATCCTTTACCTTATCGGCTTCCGGGACAGAGATACGCTGGAAGGCGAACAGTAAGCCTTTTTAGCGCCCTTCAAAGAAGTCATAGTCCATGGCATCTTTGGGGGGCTGCAGGTAATACCCCTGAATAAAGTCGACCCCGGCTTTCCAGAGTTTACACATCACCTGTGTGTCTTCGACCATGGGCGCAATCACCTGTTTTTCCAGTGCTTTCAGTTTATTCACGGTAGTGCGGAAGCTGGTATCAAAGCTTGAGTTGTCATGCAGATCGCGGATGTATGAGCCATCCAGCTTCACGAAATTGGATTTAACCCGTTTAAGGATGTCGTTGGAGTTGGGGGCGCTGCCAAAGTGTTTGATACACACCTGGCAATTCATATTGGCCAGTTCCTGCGTGAAAATCCGGATCGATTCAAGATCCAGTCCGATGTCGGTTTCGCTAATCTGAAAAATCAAACTGCTGGCACTGAGCTTGTGTTCGCGAAGGCGATCAGCCAGCCAGACCAGTGTTTCCGGATGCAGCATGGTTCGATGCGTCAGGCTTATTGCCAGACGTTGCTGGCTGCTGGTGCCGGTTGCCTTGAGTGCCAGTAGGCTGTGTTCAATGACCCAGCGGTCGATGGCAATTTTCAGTTCCGGATCGGTAATGCGCTGCATCAGTCCGCTGGGGGAGAGCGCTTTGTTGCGTCCATCTATAAACCGAAGCAGCACTTCGTAATATTGCATGCCGCTGGAAGTGGGGTTCATCTCCACAATTGGCTGGAACATCAGTTGCAGACTGCTTTCATTCACCAGAATCCACAGCTTGCGGGTCAGCGTATCATTGTCCTGATTGGCCTTTTCCAGGCGCTGCGACACCAGACCAACGGCATCGCCTTTTTTCGTCTGACTGAGCTGGCGGGCATGTTCAGCCGCCTGCTGCAGCATTTCATCCCGCCCAGGGGTGTTGTCGTTGATCGGTGAGACACTGATAGAGCAGCTTGTATTGATAGTGCCGTCGGCGGTTTCAACTTCAACACGCCGGATTTCGCGGCGCAGTTTTTTTGCCAGTTGCAGTGATTTTTCAGTGCTGGAATCAAAGTAGATCAGTGCAAACGCATCTGACTCGGCTCTGGCGATAAGGTGTACCCGGTTGATCTGGCTCTGGAGCAGTTGCGCGACGTTGCGCACCAGTTGCTCCACCGTCTCTTCACCTTGCTGTTTTTCTACATCCTGATAGTTATCCAGACAGATATAGAGCAGATTGCAGTCATGGCCGCCATCCAATGCTTTGTGGATGACATAACTGAGCTCTTTATTCAGGTAGCTGCGGTTATACAGCCCGGATAGATAATCGATGCCCTCCAGCAGAATATTTTCAGTAATGATATTTTTAGCATAGAGGGTGGCCTGAAGGGTGAGCTGGTCTTGCAGCCGTAACTTTCGCAGTACAATGCGGCTGTTCAGCTCAGACTGGTCTGCCCTTACCACCGGTAAATTGATGCAGTATTCAAAGCCATCACTGTTTTCGAAATTGCGCAGCAGGGTAGAGAAGTCGCGTCGATTGCCCTTGGCGATGATGCTGTTGAAGTTCTGCCCTTCCAGTTCATCGGTTTCTGCAAAGCCTAAAAAATCCAGCAGGCTGTTATTTACATTGCAGATGCGCCCATCCCGACACAGCAGCATTGGCAGGGAGGCTTCACTGATCAGCTGTCGGATATGTTCTTCACAGTCACTCAGGTCTGCCTGTGCCTTACGCAACTGTTTTCGGGTTTGCAGGTATTGCAGTTCGCGCTGAATAAGATTGAGTGCCAGGCAATCATTATCATCCGGAATGACGCAATCGGCGTCCTGGCCAAGGGCATTGGCCAGTGCGTCAGGCTCCATGCTGGCAATCGTTTTGATAATTGGAATGTCACGGTTGCGTTGGCTTAGGGTGTTTTTCAGTTCTTCAAAACCAACACCGGAGAGTGTTTCATCCAGCAGCAGCAGGTCCCATGACCGTTCGCTCAGCGCACTATTCAGTTCCTCAATGCTGGTGATATCACGGCCGCGAGGCGAGAGCCGAACGGAGCGCAGCAGATTCAAAAGATGCGCTGAGCGCTCCGTGGGAATGCCCAGAAACAGGATCTGGATATCTTTGTTCAGCCGTTGGCCGCGACGGGCATAGGCGCTGAACTGCTCCAGTTGTTGATTGGCTTCAAACAGTGCAGATGACATGTACAGCGAGCTCCTGCAGTCAGTTTGGCACAACAGTAACCCTGTTATGCAGCTTTTTTAGAATTGTTCTTCTACAGAGTGTTGTTCCTTTATATCAGTATATCTGCTTTGACGTAACTGTCCTTCATAAGTAAAAAAATCGGCTATTCGTCTAAATTCAAATAGTTATGCGTGATTCTTTGCTGTGCTGAAGGGATTAAACAGTTAGGGATTCAGGTGAGCCGAGACGTTGGCTGGGGTAGGAGGATGGATCCGTACCACCTTTGGGCGTTACGTCCCCTGCGGGCTGCGCAGCAGAGCTGCTTGTTGCACATTGCGTTGTAATGTGTCGAACCTTTAACGGTTCTCATCCAGGCATACGGTGGAGCTTTATCAGGTATTAGGGTGTGTGAGTGTGAGAGAAGTTGGCTGGGGTGGGAGGATGGATCCGTACCGCCTTTGGGCGTTACGTCCCCTGCGGGCTGCGCAGCAGAGCTGCTTGTCGCACACTACGTTGTAATGTGTTGAACCTCTAACGGTTCTCATCCAGGCATACGGCGTAGCTTTATCAGGTATTGCGGTGTGTGAGTGTGCAGAGAAGTTGGCTGGGGTAGGAGGATTCGAACCTCCGCATGCTGGAATCAGAATCCAGTGCCTTACCGCTTGGCGATACCCCAGTAACCGGGTGTGTCTGATATGACACAAGAATGGTGGCAATAGCGGGACTCGAACCTGCGACCCACGCATTATGAATGCGTTGCTCTAACCAACTGAGCTATATTGCCACGCAGGAAAGTGGCTGGGGTAGGAGGATTCGAACCTCCGCATGACGGGATCAAAACCCGTTGCCTTACCGCTTGGCTATACCCCAGCAACGCCCGAAACATGGTGGCAATAGCGGGACTCGAACCTGCGACCCACGCATTATGAATGCGTTGCTCTAACCAACTGAGCTATATTGCCATGTTTCAGAGGCGCGAATTATTCCCTTTTGGGCGTTTTATGTCAACCGTTTAGCCAGCGAAAAACCGGTTGCTATGCCGACAAAAAAGGCCCGCATTTGCGCGGGCCTTTTTTTGATCAACGGCTGCTTAAAAAAGCATCAGACATTGAAGCGGAAGTGGATTACATCGCCGTCTTTTACGATATATTCCTTGCCTTCCAGACGCCATTTACCGGCATCTTTAGCACCCTGCTCGCCCTTAAAACCGACAAAGTCGTTATAGGCGATGGTTTCGGCACGGATAAAACCTTTTTCAAAGTCGGTGTGGATGACGCCAGCGGCCTGAGGTGCGGTAGCGCCAATTTTAACGGTCCAGGCACGCACTTCTTTTACACCGGCAGTGAAGTAGGTCTGCAGTCCCAGCAGGCTGTAACCGGCACGGATAACGCGATCAAGACCCGCTTCATTCATACCCAGCTCCTCCAGGAACATATCGCGCTCTTCATCATCCAGTTCGGCAATCTCTGCTTCCAGTTTGTTGCAGATAGTCACAACCTCTGCGCCTTCAGACTCGGCCAGTTTGACTACCGCATCAAGGTGCGGATTGTTTTCGAAGCCATTTTCGTCCACGTTCGCGATGTACATGGTGGGTTTGATGGTCAGCAGGTGAAAGCCTTTAACAATCTTCAGTTCGTTGCTGTCCATTGCCAGCGAGCGCACGGGTTTGCCCTCTTCCAGATGAGGGATGAGTCGCTCAAGCATCGCTTTCTGGGCAACGGCTTCCTTGTCACCGCCTTTTGCAGCGCGCTGGATACGTTGCAGCTGTTTTTCTGCTGACTCAAGATCCGCCATCGCCAGTTCCAGGTTGATGGTTTCAATATCATCAATCGGATCGATTTTGTTGGCGACATGGATCACATTGCTGTCTTCAAAACAGCGCACGACATGCGCAATGGCGTCGGTTTCGCGGATATTGGCCAGAAACTTGTTGCCCAGGCCTTCGCCCTTGGATGCGCCTGCTACCAGGCCAGCAATATCCACAAACTCCATGGTGGTGGGGACGACACGCTCAGGTTTGACAATCTTGGCCAGTGTATCCAGTCGTGGATCAGGCATGGCCACTGTGCCGGCGTTCGGCTCAATGGTACAGAATGGAAAGTTTTCAGCGGCGATGCCGTTTTTGGTCAGCGCATTAAAAAGTGTGGATTTGCCGACATTTGGCAGACCTACGATACCGCATTTGAATCCCATCTGATCTGTCCTCTGCGAATAGTTTAAGAAGCGGAAAATGTGTGCAGCTGGTTCATGGCCTGGCCCCAAGCGCCTTTAATGGCCAGGTCGATGTAGCGTTCAGCTTCATCACTGGCGGCCTGAGTTGCTTCACGTTCCTGCACGGGTGCTTTACCCAGTACAAAGTTACTCACCTGACTGCTGTGGCCCGGATGACCGATGCCTAGCCGCAGGCGATAAAAATTCTTGTTGTTACCCAGTTTGCTGATAATGTCCCGCAGGCCATTATGCCCGCCATGTCCACCGCCCTGTTTAAAGCGGGCCACGCCCGGCGGCAGGTCTAGCTCATCATGAGCGACCAGAATCGATTCAGGCGGAATCTTGTAGAACCCGGCTAAGGCAGCAACGGCCTGACCGCTGAGGTTCATAAAGGTGGTGGGGACTAACAGGTGGACCGGTTGGCCCGAGAGTAAAATCTTGGCATACAGGCCGTGGTAACGGGATTCGGCCTTGAGAGGAGAGTTATGTCGAGCAGCAAGCTGCTCGACAAACTCAGCACCGGCATTGTGACGGGTCTGGGCGTATCGGGCCCCGGGGTTGCCGAGGCCAACGATCAGCTCAATCTTGTCATTCATGCCGGCCGCAATCGGTCACGATTACTTAGCAGCGCGAGCGCCACGTGGAGCGTATACGTAGCCGATACCCTGGTCGTGGTCTTCACCGCGGCGCAGAGCAACAATTTCAACACCTGCTGGCAGAGAGATGTCAGACAGGTGAAGAACCTGGTCGTTCTGGCAAACAGACAGGTTAACTTCAACAAATTCTGGCAGATCTGTTGGCAGACACAGAATTTCTGCAGTGTTTTTCTCAGCTGCAAATTTGCAGGCTGCTTTGGAAGCAGGTGACTTTTCGAAGCCAACAAATTTGATCGGTACAGTGATCTTGATTTTGTTGGTTTTGGTCACGCGCTGAAAGTCAGCGTGCAGTACAACAGGCTTGGATGGGTGACGCTGCAGATCTTTGATGATCACCTGCTCTTCTTTGTCGTCCAGTTTCAGAGTCAGAAGAGAGGAGAAGAAAGTCTGGTCTTCCAGCATTTTAACCAGTTCGTTGTTCTGCAGGGAGATGGCAGAAGGCTTTTTGCGCTTGTCACCACCGTACACAATACCAGGAACCAGACCAGCACGACGCAGGCGGCGGCTCGCACCTTTCCCTTCGTCTTCACGTGCTACAGCGTTTACTACAAAGTTAGACATTTTTACTTACCTTTAAAAAACAATCTGCAACACCTTGCGACCAGGTCTTGCAGATCTTGTTACCCCGAGGGGCGATAGTCTGATCCGTAGATCAGCGTAATTTCAGGCGATCTTCTTAACGGAACATCGCGCTGATGGATTCTTCATTGCAGACACGGCGCACGGCTTCAGCCAGCAGAGGTGCCAGTGTCAGCTGACGGATCTTGGCGCTTTTCTTCGCCTCATCCGACAGCGGAATGGTATCGGTGACAACCAGTTCATCCAGTTCAGAGCCATTTACATTGTTGATGGCCGGGCCGGAGAGTACGGCGTGGGTGGCATAGGCGATAACCCGCGCAGCACCGTTGTCTTTCAGTGCTTTGGCAGCCTTGCACAGGGTGCCGGCGGTATCACACATGTCGTCAACCAGTACGCAGGTACGACCTTTAACGTCACCGATGATGTTCATTACCTGAGACTCGTTGGCACGTTCACGACGCTTGTCGATGATCGCCAGATCGCAGTCCAGCTGTTTGGCAACGGCACGTGCACGTACTACACCGCCTACGTCAGGAGAAACAACCATGATGTTGTCGTATTCCTGATCGGAAATATCGTCCAGCAGTACCGGAGAGCCGTAAACGTTATCTACCGGGATGCTGAAAAAACCCTGAATCTGGTCGGCGTGCAGGTCAACGGTCAGCACGCGGTCAATACCTACGGTCGACATCATGTCTGCAACCACCTTGGCGCTGATCGGTACACGCGCTGAACGCGGGCGGCGATCCTGACGGGCATAGCCGAAGTACGGCACCACTGCAGTGATACGACCGGCGGAGGCACGACGCAGGGCGTCAGCCATCACGATCAGTTCCATCAGGTTGTCGTTAGTTGGGGCACAGGTGGACTGGATGATAAACACATCCTTACCACGGACGTTTTCCTGGATTTCAACGCTGACTTCGCCATCGCTGAAGCGACCTACGTTCGCCTGTCCCATTGGGACATCCAGGCGTTCTACCACCTTGATGCCAAGTTCAGGGTTGGCATTTCCGGTGAAAACCATCATCTGTGACACGGTGTGCACCTTCTCGACAGTAGTTGATTCGGGGTTAGTTTGGAAACCGTTCATGGGTTATTGGCTGGGGTAGGAGGATTCGAACCTCCGCATGCTGGAATCAGAATCCAGTGCCTTACCGCTTGGCGATACCCCAACGTTGCTCCTATGGAGGACGGCCTCCGTTTAAAGAGGCGCAGATTATCCAAGATCAGTTTGGCAAAGTCAAACCAGAAACGGCCTAGACATCAGGCGCGACGCCGGTTGTCCAGTCATGTATGACGATCAGTATGGTCAGCTTGCCATAGTGCAGTTTGAGTTTGCGCGGCAGGTTTGGGTTGCCGTTGTGATAGTCCAGATATTCAACCTTCCAGCCCGCCTGACTGAGCTGGCTGAGACGGTTCTGATCCAGCAGCAGGGTTTCGCTGGGTCCAGGGGCGGGCAAGCCGCGTATCCACCAGTAAAACTGACTGACGGGCAGTTCCCAGCCGAGGTGTTCAGCCAGCAGAGCGTCGGGTGATTCACCTCTGAAAATGCCTTCGCCAGACGCATCTACGGTGACTGCACCGGGTTCACCGTAGATAGAGGCACCACCCTGACCCCAGGGGCCGCGTATGTCTATCTGATAGCGTTGCTGGTGTTGGATCCATTTCAGGTTCGCTGACTGGCTGTCTGATGGCGTTCTGAATCCGATCTTGCCGCTCAGGGTCCAGTCCTGCATTTGCCGCAGTGCCTGTTGCTGTTGTTCCCAGCTATCAGCTGGAGCAGATAATTTCGGCGAGCTACTACAACCGGCCAGAATCAGACCGGTCAGCAGAATAACAATCCATTGTTTCATTGTGTTGGCTCTTGCTCCAGCAGTGCCTTGGTTTTGATCAGATGTGGGTTGTCCGGTGCTTTGTTCAGAGCTGTTTGCAGCAGGTCCAGCGCTTTTCTTTGCTGTTTGGCATACCAGTATGCCTGCACCAGATGGGCGGCGACTTCCGGATCCGGATGACGCTCATAGGCCAGTTCAAGATAAGGAATAGATTCGCTGACGGCGCCACGCAAAAAGAGAATCCAGCCCATGGAATCGAGAATCGCCGCATCGTCGGGCTTGAGGCGCAGGGCGGCGCTGATCAGGTCATAGGCTTCTTCATAACGTTTCGTATGCAGGGTCAGGGTGTAACCCAGCGCATTCAGGGTCATCGCATTTTGCGGGTCCTGTTTAAGAATCTTGCGCAGATCTTTTTCCGCCTGTCTGAAATCAGTTGCTTCAATCAGCATGGCGCGACTGTAGAGCAGATCAGGGTTATCCCCCAGTTCTTTCAATGCAGTGTTCAGAACCTCAATGCCCTCAGCCCGCATGCCATGTGCATCCAGCCATTCAGACTGCAGCATGTAGAGATCAGTCGTCAGTTCCGGATAAGCCTCCCTGGCGTTTTCCAGAATGGCGAAGACTTCGTGCTTGTCATCGGGCTGATCCAGCAGCGCGACCGCCCGCGAGCGGGATTGCAGCAGGTTATTGCCGGAGGTGACCTGGAGGTAATGCTCCAGAGCCAGTGCGGTTTCTTTTTTCTGCTGGGCGATATAGCCAAGATAATAGTGGGGTGAGCTGTCGTCCGGTTTGAGTGTCAGCAGGTCGTGCAAAGCGATCCGGGCGGCATCAAACTGGCGGTTTTCTAGCATCAGCAGTGCCAGATAGTAGGCCAGTTTGCTGTCTTCCGGGTTGTTATTACGCAGATCAACGGCTTGTTTTACAGCCGCTTGATATTGATTGTTGCCGAACAAAAGTTGCACATAGAGCAAGTGGATCTGGCGATTGTCCGGTTGTTTTTCAAAAGCCTGGCGCACCAGCTCCAGTGAGCGAACGGTTTCGCCGTGATCGTGCAGTAATTCCGCTTTTTGGATCAGGATGTCCAGATTGTCAGGCTCAATCGCCAGCGCCTGGTCATAGGTGATTTCTGCTTTCAGTGCATAACCGGCCTGGCTATAGAGCAACGCAAGCGTGGTAAGCAGCTCCGGATCATCACGGTTATCTGCGACCTGACGTTCAAGCATTGCGATGTATTGTATGCGCTGAGGTTCACTTAGCTTGCTGCTTTGCCGTCTGATCAGCGCCAGAATAGAGGTGCTGTCTTCCTGCATTGCTGTCTGCAGCAGAGGCAGGGCCTGATCAAACCTGCCCTGGTGCAGGTGAACCGTGGCCTCGAGCTGATAGGGTTCGGCGTTTGACGGATCTACTTCGCGCCAGATCTTGCTGGCGCTGAGCACGCCCTCACTGTTGTTAAGGAACTGGGCAATGTAAGCGGCCCGTTCGGCGACTCTTGGGTCACGGGTTTTTTCCGCTTGATCCAGGTAGTTTTGCAGCGCCAGTGGGAACAGACGTCGCTGGCCCGCCAGCTCTGCAACCAGCAGGGAGTATAAGGATTCCTGATTAAATTCGCCCGGTGTATAGATGACTTCACCGGCGGCGGGGATCGGAGTCGCTACAGTGGGTTGGGGATCAGTGGATTGGGTGGCCGCCTGACTGGATATCTCTGTTACCGTACTGCAGCCAGATAAAATGAGGGGCAGCATAAAACAGGATCTGAACAGTTTTTTCATTCGTAACCGGGCACCAAGAAAATCATCGAAAGAACCACTATAGAGCAATCGTTTACGCTTTGTAAGACACCCTTTCTTTACGTCGGTTCGCTCAGGTTGGATGTGTTTTGGGCGGATTCTGCAGTACTGTGCTACAGCTTTACACAGCGTAGTGTGGAAGGAGATTGATATGCCCAATTCTAGCCCGGATGGATTCTTCGCCTCTCTGAGGCGCAACAGTGTTGCGCTGATGAGTCTTTGTATCGCGATTGTCGCGCTCACCCAGAACACAATCCGTGCCGAGCGCACGGAAGATAATCGTAATACGCGGTATGCCGCATTTGAGATACTACGTGAAGCAACCAAGCTGCAGCTGCTGATTGACCATGCCCATTATGATGTGGGTAGTCGGGAGGGTAATCCGATTGTCGGCTGGGGGCATGTGCAGTACATGCAGGATCTGAGTCTGCTGCTGCCGACGGACATTGGCGAGCAGACGGGCCGGCTAAAGGGGATCTGGCATGACCGCTTCAGCGATCTGGGTTCAGATGACAGAGACAGCAGTCTGTCTGCCAATGAGGCGCTGACGGCGGAGATTCATGCCCTGCGCCAGGATCTTAAACAAACGCTGCTCGCCCTTGAGTAAACTCTCACGTCAGTCGCATGGCCGGGCAGCCAGCATGTTTCGGGGCTGACTGAGTGCCGATCAGCGGGACGGATTTGAGTTAAATCAGTCAATACGTGTATTTCGCGCACCGGTTTTAATCTTTGCCCCAAAGCGTTGTATCATAGCGCGCTTGTTTGTACTGGATTCACTTAAGATGGCATTACTGGCGCTTGGCATAAATCACAAGACGGCAACCGTTGCGGTGCGAGAGAAAGTCGCATTTGCACCGGAACGTCTGATGGATGCCCTGTCTGCAGCCACGGAGTATGCCGATCTGCATGAACTGGTGATCCTCTCAACCTGTAACCGGACTGAGTTGTATTGCGCCGCAGAACACCAGACGCCTGAACGCTTGCTGGACTGGCTGAGTGACTATCATGGTGTTAGTCGTGATGAGTTGCGCCAATGCGCCTACTGTCATACCGATGAAGATGCTGTTCGCCATATGATGCGGGTTGCCAGTGGCCTTGATTCGCTGGTGTTGGGTGAACCTCAGATCCTCGGGCAGCTTAAATCTGCACACAGTCTCTCTCAGGAAAATGGCCGTTTGGGCGGAGAGCTGGGTCGCCTGTTTCAGCACACCTTTTCCATCGCTAAACGTGTTCGCACCGACACCGCTATTGGTGAAAACCCGGTCTCTGTTGCGTATGCCGCTGTCAGTCTGGCGCAGCACATTTTTGCCGATCTCAGTCGCAGCAAGGCGCTGTTGATTGGCGCTGGTGAAACCATTGAGCTGGTTGCCAGGCATCTGGCCCAGGCCGGGGTTAAAGATATGACGGTCGCCAACCGCACGCTGGGACGAGCGATTGATCTGGCCAAAGAGTTTGATGGCAAGGCCATTCTGCTGGGGGATATTCCTCAAGCACTGGTGGATGCCGATATTGTGATTGCTTCCACCGCCAGTCAGCTGCCAATTCTGGGTAAAGGTGCGGTTGAGGCGGCGCTGAAAAAACGCAAACATCGTCCGATCTTTATGGTGGATATTGCAGTACCCAGAGATATTGAAGAGCAGGTCTCTGAGCTGGACGATGTCTACCTCTATACCGTTGATGATCTGCGTGAGGTGATCGAAGAAAACCAGCGCAGTCGTGAAAATGCGGCGATGGAAGCTGAAGAGATCATCGAGGCCGGTACCCACGCCTTTATGCGTCAGCTACGGGCGCTGAATGCAGTTGATCTGCTGACGGCATTTCGCAGCAAGACTGAACAGATGCGGGATCAGGAGCTGGATAAAGCGCTGCGTCAACTGGAAAACGGCAAGCCGGCGGAAGAGGTGTTGCGCCTGTTCGCCCGCGGCCTGACCAATAAATTTTTGCATCAACCGACCATACAATTGCGTCAGGCCAGTGCTGATGGCCGTACAGATCTGCTGGATCTGCTGCAGGAACTGCATCAGCTGGATGACCCTAAGAATCTCTCTGAATGAAAACCTCCATCCTTGATAAGCTCGAAAAGCTCAGTGATCGATATGAAGAGCTTGCCGTGCTGCTGTCTGAACCTGATGTGATTTCGAATCAGTCGCGTTTTCGTGATTTTTCGGTTGAATACGCTGAGCTGGAACCGGTGGTGAAAACCTTTGCCCTCTACCGTCAGTCGCAAGAGGATCTGGCTGAGGCGCAGCTAATGCTGGAGGATGATGATCCTGACCTGCGGGAGATGGCCCGTGAAGAGTTACAGGAAGCGAAAACCCGGCTTGAAGCGCTGACAGATACCCTGCAGATTCAACTGCTGCCAAAAGACCCGAACGATGGCCGTAACGTGTTTCTGGAAGTGCGTGCCGGTACCGGCGGCGATGAAGCGGCAATTTTTGCCGGTGATCTGTTTCGCATGTATTCACGCTTTGCTGAAACTCAGGGCTGGCGGGTTGAAGTGATCAGTGCCAATGAAGGCGAGCATGGCGGTTATAAAGAGATTATCAGCCGGGTGGCTGGCACGGATGTTTATTCACGGCTGAAGTTTGAGTCAGGGGCGCACCGGGTACAGCGTGTACCGGAAACCGAGTCCCAGGGCCGTATCCATACCTCCGCCTGTACTGTGGCGGTGATGCCTGAGCTGGATGAGTCTGCTGAAGTCGAAGTCAACAAAGCCGACCTGCGGGTTGATACCTTCCGCGCCTCCGGTGCGGGCGGTCAGCATGTTAACAAAACCGATTCTGCAATTCGTATCACCCACCTGCCGACCGGGCTGGTGGTTGAATGTCAGGAAGAGCGTTCGCAGCATAAAAACCGCGCCAAGGCGATGTCATTACTGGTCTCCCGCCTGAAAGCGGCAGAGCAAGAGAAACAGGCAGCGACCATGGCCAGTACCCGTAAAAGCCTGGTGGGCAGTGGTGATCGTTCAGAACGTATTCGCACCTACAACTATCCGCAGGGACGGGTAACCGATCATCGTATCAACCTGACCCTCTATAAGCTGCCTGAAATTATTGGCGGTGAATTGCAGCATGTGATCGAACCGTTGCGCCATGAATACCAGCTGGAGCAGTTGAGCGCGCTGTCAGAGGAAAGCTGATGCGGTTGGATCAGGTGTTGTTGCGCAATCGTGATCTGGCACGGGTCAGTGACACGCCTGATGTTGATCTGGAGCTTTTGCTCTGTCATCTGCTGCAAAAGCCCCGCAGTTTTTTGTTTACCTGGCCAGAATTTGAACTGTCCGAAGCGCAACTGACAGAGCTTGAAAAGATGCTGTCCCGTCGTCTGCAGGGTGAACCGGTGGCGCATATCATTGGTCATCGTGGGTTCTGGACCTTTGAGCTGGAGGTGTCACCCGATACCCTGATCCCGCGATCTGATACAGAGCGTTTGGTTGAGGTGGCTTTGGAATTGGGGCCATCAGGCCCGGCCCGGGTAGCTGATCTGGGCACTGGCACCGGCGCTATTGCATTGGCGCTGGCGACAGAACGACCCGACTGGCAGCTGGTGGCATCAGACTTTAAACCCGAAGCGGTGGCGCTGGCGCAGCGTAACTGTCAAAAGCTCGGTCTGCCGAATGTTCGTGTTGTAAAGGGCAGTTGGTTTGAGCCGCATCAGGGTCAGTATGATCTGGTGGTGAGCAATCCCCCTTACATCGCCCCGGATGACCCGCATCTGGTGAGCGGTGATCTTCGGTTTGAACCCGCCACTGCGTTGGTCGCTGCTGAACAGGGACTGGCTGATATACGCATGATAAGTACAGCCGCGCGCGACTATCTGGTGTCGGGTGGCTGGTTGCTGTTCGAACATGGTTTTGAGCAGGCAGAGTCTGTCAGGGACATCCTCAGTGAGCTGGGTTACAGTGATGTGATGACCCGACAGGACCTGGCAGGACTGGATAGGGTCACCGGTGGGCGCTGGACAAAAAACGAGGTAGATCATGCTGAGTGATGAGCAGTTATTGCGTTATAGCCGCCAGATAATGTTGCCTGAGGTGGATATCAACGGTCAGGAAACCTGGCTGAATTCCACCGTGCTGATTGTTGGTCTGGGTGGACTTGGCAGTCCGGTGGCCATGTATCTGGCCGCGGCCGGTATTGGTCAGCTGGTGCTGGTGGATGGCGATGAAGTTGATCTCAGTAATCTGCAGCGGCAGATTGCCCATACCACTAAACGTATTGGTGAACCCAAGGTAGATTCGGCGCGCAAGGCCCTGTCGGCCCTGAATCCAGAGGTACGCATCAAAACCCTCTATGAAACCCTGGATGAGCAGGCGCTGTTCCGACTGGTGGCAACTGTCGACCTAGTGGTGGATTGCAGCGATAACTTTGCTACCCGCTTTGCCCTGAACCGGGCCTGTTTTGCCCACAAAAAACCGCTGGTATCCGGTGCGGCGATTCGTCTTGAAGGACAGGTGGCGGTGTATGATCCATTGCAGGTTGATTCACCCTGTTATCGCTGTCTGTATACCGAAGGTGATGAAGAGTCACTGACCTGTTCCGAGTCCGGTGTGCTGTCTCCGCTGGTGGGTATCATCGGCAGTGTGCAGGCGCTGGAAGCACTCAAAGTACTGGCCTCTGTGGGGCGAACGCTAGCAGGCAGATTGCTGCTGCTGGATGCATCAACCATGGAGTGGCGGGATATGAAACTGCGTAAAGACCCGGCCTGTCCGGTCTGTTCCGGCCATCAGGATCAGCACAGTTAGATAATCACACCCCACAAACGCATCAGATAGATACCCGTGCTCAACGTCAGCACTGAGCCCAGTGTGGTTGCAAGGATGATATTTGCGGCCAGCTCGGCGTTGCCTTTCATGGTTTTGGCCATCACAAAACTCGCGGCGGCTGTCGGGCAGCCAAACAACACCATCAGCAAGGTCAGATCCTGTCCCCGGAAACCCACGGCATAAGCTGCGATGGTGAGTCCAATCGGCATCAGTATCAGCTTATTGAATGTTGCCCAGAACGCCTGTCCCGAGGTGGACTTCAGGCTATCCATATTCAGTGAAGCACCGATGGTTAACAGTGCCAGTGGCAGGGTCATATTGGCAAAGTACTTGCCGGAACTCTGCACTATGCCTGGCAATTCGATATTCAGATAGGACACGGGCAGCGCCAGCAGCACGGCAATAATCAGCGGATTGCGGATCACTTCACGCAGGGCACCGCTCAGGCGGCGTCCGTCGGTGCTCTGATGCGGCAGGGTTAAGGCCAGTATCGATAATACATTGAACAGCGGAATGACGATGGCCAGCAACAGGGAGGCCTGCGCCAGCCCTGAATCAGCGTAGAGGTTATAGCTGATCGCCAGACCAATAATGCCGTAATTGCTGCGAAAACTGCCCTGAATAAACACGCCTATATCTTCAGGTCGCTGAATAAACCGGCGGGCAAAAAACCACAGTGCTGCAAAAAAGATCAGCGTCCCAAACAGCACAAACAGCAACTGGTCCGGATTGAAAACAGCGTGAAAATCGGTGCGGGCGATCGACATGAACACCAGTGTTGGCAGGGTTACCACAAACACCAGCTTGGAGGCTGTCAGAACAAAGGCATCATCAATGATGGAGGCACGGCGCAGGATGAAACCCAGCATCACAATTACAAAAATGGGGGCAACAATATTGGCGGTGAAAAACACCGAATCCAGATAAAGATTCAAAATGGTGGCTCGTGTGAAGAAAAGCGGTGAGAAAAATTAGCGCTGCATTGAAACATAGCATAGGCCGGTAAAGAAGGGGCTTTTGTGCAACAGTCTGATCTGGGGCGGCATTAAAAAGCCGCCCGCGAGACCGGAGCTGAACACGCTGCTGACGGGCGCGGGCAGTGCTTTCACATACCAGGCTAGCAGGGACCCGGCGGGATGTGAGACACTGCCCTGGCATCACGGTATGCCCGGGCATGCATGTGGCTCCGGCCTCTCCCGTGGTTAACAGCCAATGCACAACAACGCCGCACACGCGTTGATTCAGAGGGGTGGCTGTTGTCCACGGTGGACGGAAAAGGGCAGGGCGCCTTGTTGCAAGGTCTAACCCTGCCGGGGTTGCGAATCGTTCTCCTCAAGGTTTTTACCGTTAGTGCATTCGGTTCGCAGCACTGCATCATCGCTAACGGCTGGAATGTGTGGCTTGTTGCAAAACATCGGTTCATCCCTGAATAATTGTGCATCCATTTCTGCCAGCTCCGGGCTTATCAGCGGTTCAAACTCCATCTGGTCAAGAATGTCCCGCTGCAGTGAAACGCCGGGTGCAATTTCGGTCAGCATTAATCCATCAGAGGTCAGCCTGAAAACGGCACGCTCAGTAATAAAGGTGACGCGTTGTCCGCGTTGCATGGCGTAGCGACCGTTAAACGTGATCTGTTGTACTTGCGTTCTGAATTTCTTCATTGGCCCGCTTTGGGTAATGCGAAGTGCGCCATCACTGACCTCAAGCAGTTGATTGCCCGAAGTGAAGGTGCCCAGAAAATAGAGATCGCGGGTGTTCTGGGTGATGTTGATAAAGCCGCCGGCGCCAGCCAGTTTGTTACCAAATCGGCTGACGTTGACATGACCCTCGGGGCAGGTTTCTGCCAGTCCAAGAAAGGCCTGATCCAGTCCGCCGCCATCATAAAAATCAAACTGTGCCGGTTGATCAATAATCGAGACAGGGTTACTGACTGCGCCAAAACTCAAGCCGCTGGCTGGTTGGCCGCCAATGCCACCCGGTTCAACGGTTAAGGTGATCTCCGACAGGCGGTTTTCTTCGCCGGCAACAATGGCCACCATCTCTGGCATACCGATACCCAGATTCACCGTGGCACCTGATTTAAGCTCCAGCAAGGCACGGCGACCGATAATCTTACGTGCATCCAGTGGGGCTTTCAGGCTGTCACCGGGTGAGCTGCGCAGTTCGCCGGTGTAGGTAGGGTTGTATTGTTCCGCGAAGGTTTGCGGGTGATCTTCAGGTGCTGAGAGAATCACATGATCTACCAGAATGCCCGGGATACGGATGCGGTCAGGTGTGAGTGAATGCGATTCTGTTCTGCGTTCTACCTGGACAAATACTTTGCCGCCACTGTTGTGGACCGCCTGGGCAATCGACAGAGCTTCCAGCGGCAGAGCTTCCCGTTCCATGGATATATTGCCGTGCTCATCTGCGGTAGTGCCTCTGAGCAGGGCGACCTGCAGCGGCAGTGCCGGGTAAAACAGATAGTCTTTGCCGGCGACCTGCAGTAGTTCTACCCGGGGTTCTGTTGAGCGTTCATTGATGCGCCCGCCTTCGACACGGGGATCGACAAAGGTATGTAGCCCGACATGGGTCAGTGTTCCCGGCTTGCCCGCTGCAATATCGCGAAACATATGACAGATGACCCCCTGTGGCAGATTGTATGCCTCAATCTGGTTACTTATGGCGAGCTCGCCCAGCTTGGGGGCCAGGCCCCAGTGGCCACCTATAACCCGTTTAACCATGCCTGCGTGGCCAAAGTGGTTCAGGCCGCGGGTTTTGGCATCGCCCTGTCCGGCGGCATAAAACAGCGTCAGGTTATTTGGAGAGCCGGTCTCAAGAAAGCGCTGCTCAATCGCCTTCGCCAGAGCCTCAGCAAAACCAATGCCAATAAAACCGCCGGTGGCGAGTGTAATGTTGTCTGGAATCAGCGCTGCCGCTTCTGCAGCACTGATAAATTTGTCTGCCATGTAGTAATCCTGCCGGGGACGTTTTTCTTGTTCTGTTAATCAATACAGCAAAGCTGAGGCCATTGTTAAAATATCTAGATAAATCAATAAGATTTATTTAATAACGGCATAGCTTATGCTGCTGTAATGTCTTGTTTATAAGACATCTTGATGAGAAGTGTCTATTTTTCAAGACGGCTAGGGCGGCAGCTTTTCAACCTGAGGTAAAGGGTTGCGCGTGAGATCCCTAGTAATTCAGCGGCTTCCGTTTTGTTGCCATGACAACGGCGGATGGCGCTATGTAAAGCTCGGCATTCCGCCTGTTGTCGGGTTGTACGTAAGCTGTCATCGGGTTGTGGGCCAGCATCTGGCAGGTCATCCAGTGCGCCAAGGTCGGCCGGTTCAATGGTTTTTCCCTCGGCCAGAACGCAGCCCCGCTCTAGTCGGTTGTAGAGCTCACGAATATTGCCCGGCCAGTGATATTGCTGCAGCCACTCAATCGCTGGGGCAGAGAGTGCGATGACTGGTAGCTGCGTGGCCTGCTGAATCTTTTCCAGAATATGTTGTGAAAGCTCAGGAATGTCCTCTTTGCGCTCCCGAAGCGGTGGCAACTGAATGGGTAACACATTCAGACGGTAGTAAAGATCTGCACGGAACTGGTTGTTGTCTACCATCTGTTTCAGGTCGGTGGAGGTTGCAGCAATAACACGAACATCAACTTTTTCAAGCCGGTTTGAGCCTAATGCCTCGACCTCTCTTTCCTGAAGAACGCGCAGCAGTTTGGCTTGCATAGCCAGAGGCATATCGGCAATTTCATCCAGAAACAGAGTGCCGCCATGGGCTAGTTGGATTTTGCCTTTTCGGCCTTTTTTGTCGGCGCCGGTGTAGGCGCCGGGGGCAGTGCCAAACAGCTCTGCCTCGGCTAAGGACTCTGGAAGCGCAGCCATATTGATGCCAACAAAGGGCCCGTGATGCCGCGGAGAGGCATGGTGAATCGCCTGGGCCAGCAGCTCTTTACCGGTGCCGGTTTCGCCCAGTAACAACAGGGTCGTGTCCAGTTGGGCCGCGCGCAGCGCTTGTCGTTTTATCTGTTTGATTGCTGCAGACTGGCCAATCATATCTTCAAGGGCATAGCGGCTGGAGCGGAGAATATTGTCCTGCTCCAGTCGCTGACGCAGTAAGGCAAACTTGTCGAAAAGTGGCTGTAAATCGTCAATATCGTCGTAGAAAACAAAACCGACTGCACCGATGATCTGCTGGTCCTGATTGCGTATCGGCAGGCGGGTCACAACACACCACAGGTCATTAATTTGCATCAGATCGACAAAACTGGGTTTGCCGCTTTGCACAACACGGGGGAGTTGGCTGTTGGGGAGCACTTCCTCGACGTGTTTGCCGGTGTAATCGGTATCGATATCCAGCCCGATCAGTGTGCGATAGGCCGGACTTAACCAGGTGATATTGCTGTTTTCATCCACAGCAATCGAGACCTGGCAGAGCTGGGTCAGCAGGTCAAAAAGTTCGTTCTGTTTGGGCAGGTTGGCAAGGGAGTTCATAATCTGTTATTGCAGTTGCACACAGATTAAACCTACGCCTAAATCATTCAAAGCGCCAAGAAATTATGGCTTTTTCTGAATATCCTGGGTTTGTTGATACGCTTTTATGCTGCGTCCGCTGTGTTTTAGCTTGCTGGATTTTTCCTGCAAGGCACGGCGGGCTTCACTAAACAGCGCAACCAGAGCATCATGGTCTTGCCTCAACTGGTTGATAGCGGTTTGTAAAGCGGTGACATCGTCTGCGTTGAGCAGGTGAAAAGGCAGTGCGCGCACCGCCTGATCCTGTTGGCGAACCAGATTTTCCAGTTCAGGCAGCAGGTCAGGGTCCTGTGTTTCCAGCTTGGTGATGATCGTTTGCTGGATCTGGCTGACAACCTTGTATTGGGTCAGCCATTGCTCGCGGGCAGAGAGGGTGTCAGGCATTCGGCGACTGAGTGTTGTGATGCTCTGCCGGGATCTGTTCCCAGCCGGTTTTGATCTCAATCAGCAGTTTGGCCACTTCGTCGAGCTTCTCGAGTGAGGACTCGATATTGGCCTTCATCAGTGTCTCGTACATGTAGGTGTAGAGACGGTCCAGGTTCTGCGCGACTTCGTTGTTTTCAATATCTACAAGGGATGCCTGCAGGCCGCCGATAATGGTGATCGCTTTGCTGATGCAGTTACCTTTCAGCTCCGCATCCTTATTGTTGATTGCACCTTTAGCGGTGGCAATCCTTTCCAGCGCGCCGTTAAGCAGCATGGCAATCTGCTGGTGAGGCGTGGCATTGGCCAGCGCGGAATTTAAACCAACAGATTTATATTGGTTGAGAGCTCGGTTTGGGTTCATGTGAAGGCCTATAAATTAGTCTTTTCTGCTGTAAGAGCCGGGCAATGTGGCGAGTGTTGACTCAAGCCAGTTACCGGTCTGATTAAGGCTGTATACAAGCGAATCCATTGCGTTGTATTGAGCGTAAAGGCGTGTTTCGAGTTTCTCCATTCGGAAAGCGATTTTGTCTCTTTCGTCCTGAATGTTGCTCAGTTTTGCATTAATGGATTCTGTTCGCCCATCAAAGGTTCCATTAAATGATAGATAATTATCGATTAATGTATCCAGTGCCTTGGCAATACCTTTATCTTCATCTGAGAACAGGGTGGTAATGCCAGCGTAATCTTTAGTCAGAGCGTCGCTGAGCTTGGTATCGTCGACCGTTAACGTACCGTCGTTCTTGGTGGTGATACCTAAAGAGGCTAATGACGTGTAGCTGCTATCGCTGTTGTTTATAGGGCTGGTCAGCATGCTACGGATCTGTCGCTCCAGTCCATTCACCAGCGAATCACCAAACAAAGCCGCAGACGATTTGGTCTCTGAGTTGTACGCGGTTTGCTGATTGATCATGGAAATCAGCTCGTTGTACCCGCTGACAAGGGTGGTAATCTGGTTTTTGATACTGCTGCTGCTTTGGCTAACGGTCAGCGTAATTGGTTCGCCAGGATTGCTGTCACGGAGAGTGATCGTGGCGCCGGGAATCACATCCTCAATGGTATTGGTGGCGCTGTACATAAGCTGACCATCGACCATGAATTCGGCATCTACCGCGGCGGTGACCTGATCATAAAAGCCAGCAACATCGCCATTGCCATCAGGTATGGCGGTGCCAGAATTGTAATCGTAAATATCAAGGTCGCCGGTGGTTGTGGTGCCGGTAATGGTCAGAGCGCTGTCGGCACCAGTATCATCAGTGGTAAAAACCAGGCGCTCACTGCCATTAACATTGATGATGGTCGCGGTAACGCCGATGTTGTCCTCGGCATTATTGATCGCGTCCCGCAAATCCTGAATGGTGGCGTTGTTATCTGATGTAAGCGTGACGGTAAAGCTGCCGCTTGCATTGGCAAATTCCAGTGTGCCTTCACTGACAACATAATCCTGTTGGGTGACCAGTTTTTGCGAAGTGGCAAGGTTGTTAACTTCAAGCGAATAACTGCCAGCCGCTGTGTCATTTTCCGCGCTGAAGGAAGCGATGGTGGCGTCGGAAGATTTAGCGGTGCGGTTACTGAATGTTTCAGCATCCATTAAACCGCCCAGCTTCGATTGGAAATCGGATAAGGCGCTTTTAAGCAGTCCAATCGCAGAGAGTTCAGCCTGGAGATTGGCTTCTTTGGTTGAGAGCCTGGACAGTGCTGGCTGACTTTCAGCCTGAACAAGTCCTGACACCAGACTGTTGATGTCAATGCCGGAGCCTAAGCCCGTTGAAGATACGCCTGCCATGATGATTTACCTTTTTGGCTGTGGCGAGTACTACGCTTTCTCGCTGAACAGCAGGTTTTGCATTTGTTCAATATGTTGCGTGATTTTCAGAAAATCCGCACTTGGGATTTGCCGTATTAGCTGATCATTTGATTTATCAATCACGCGAATAACGGTTTCGCCTGCATCGTCATCAACAGAAAAGTTCAGCGTGCGCTGGAACTGTCCCATAAAGTCGTTAATAGCAGCAACGGTTTCCTGAATGGCTTCAGCCGTTTGCTGATTAATCTCTTTTACGGCTTCGGTGTCAACTTTAACAGGTTCAGGTTGTTGGGCCTTAGTTTCGGTTTTTTGCGTATCCAGGGCAGGTTGTTGCTGTGGTTGAACAGGTTTTAAGGATGCCTGGCTGGAAACGGCTTGAATCTCACTGGACATCGTTTTGCTCCTTTATGACTAAAAAGGGCGGGCAAAGCCCGCCCTTTTTATTGGTCATGCTGCTCTATTACTGTAGCAGAGACAGTACGCTCTGAGGCAGAGTGTTAGCCTGTGCCAGCATTGCAGTACCCGCCTGCTGCAGAATCTGGTTACGAGTCAGGTTGGCAGTTTCAGCTGCGAAGTCTGCATCCTGAATTCGTGACCGTGCAGCAGAGATGTTCTCAGATACGTTGGCCAGGTTGGCAATGGTGGATTCGAAACGGTTCTGAATCGCACCCAGTTCTGCACGAGTGTCAGCGATCTGAGACAGTGCAGAGTCGATACGTTTGATTGCAGTCAGAGAGCTGGATGCAGTCAGTACGCTAACATCATCGATACCGTTAGTGTCGATTGCAACGTCACCAGTGAAACCGATGTTGGCAATGGTGCCACCCAGGGCGATGGTATCGGTTGCGCTCAGGGTCAGAGATCCGCGCAGAGTGCCATCAAAGTCTCCGCCAGTTACAGTCAGACCGTCGGTGCCAGCGGTGAAGCCGGTGCCGCTCTCAGTGACAGCAATATTACTACCATCCGCTGCTGTCAGAGTCATGTCGCCACCGCTCAGGGAAGCTACAACGCCTGTTTCGTCAGATTTGGCGTTGATCGCGTCACGCAGATCACTGTTGGTCAGTGCAGTTGCTACGTCGGTGCCGGAATAAATGGATACACCGTTAATGCTCAGGGTGTATGTATCACCTGCGGTACCACCGATAGGGCCAACAGTCTGAGTGCCGGAAGTAGAAGCAGACGCTGATAGGCCGCTGATGTTGGCATCATTGATGGCAGCCGCTTTAGCGTAAGCAGAAGTGGCATCCTGGTAGGCGTCACCAGTGAAGTCTGCGCTGGAAGCAATGCTGGTTGCGCTGCCGCTACCGATTGCGATGGTGATGTCAGAAGCTGTTGCCGCTGCAACTTCAGTACCAGAACCTTCTGCAATACCACCCAGTGAGGACGCTTTAGCGCTGGTAATAGAGAACGTAATAGAGTCAGAAGCAGTTGCGTTGGCGCCTACCTGGAACTGAGCGTTGGTGTATGAACCGTCCAGAATACGCTGGCCGTTAAAGGTGGTGCTCTGTGCAATACGGTCCAGTTCCTGCTGCAGCTGAGTTACCTCTTTCTGCAGGTTGGCACGGTCAGAAGCGCTGTTAGTGTCGTTGGCAGACTGGATGGCCAGTTCACGCATACGCTGCAGAATGTTGGTAGATTCCTGCATCGCACCTTCAGCAGTTTGTGCCAGGGAGATACCGTCGTTCGCGTTACGTACAGCCTGGTTCAGACCGCGGATCTGAGAGGTCATGCGGTCAGCAATTGCCAGACCCGCTGCGTCGTCTTTAGCGCTGTTGATACGCAGACCTGAAGACAGGCGCTGCAGGGAAGTTTGTAGGTCGCCCTCAGAGCGCATCAGGTTACGCTGAGCGTTAAGAGAGGCAATGTTAGTATTGATGACAGCCATTTTCTTATCTCCTCAACCTGGTCGGATTTCTGCACCCTGACCGGTCTTGATAGTTGGGTTACTCTAAGCAACCCGTTGCATATTGTTTCGCGTAAAACAGTTAGCGGCGCTGCGTTTCGATACTTTAGAAAATATTTTGTAGCCTTAGCTTGACTCGGATAAACGTTTGTTTTAACGCAGCTATATATAGGATTTTTGACGTTTTTTTTCTGTCTTGTTTTATTGAGGCACATAAAAGAATTTTAATACGGCTTAAAATGCCAAAAAATTGGCGTTAATTTGTTTTGTGTGCTTGTTTAGCTTGAATGTCCTGTTAATATGTCAAAAAAATGGCATTCAGAACTATGTTGATATGAACACCACTTCGCAGCCATCGCTTCTATTGGTCACGGATGATAAGGCCCAGCAGTCGCTGCAGGCTATCTTTGCATTTCTTAATCTGTCCACCCGGACGATCACTTACTCCGCCTTTGCTGAGAACTATCCGCAGGGCGCAAGCTGTCCCGCACTGATTCTTTTGGGATGTGCCAGTGATCGCAGAGCTTTCGAAACCTGTCTGGCCGATAAACCGCGGGCGTTAAACGGTTTGTTTTGTGTGCTTGAGATGGGTGCTGAGGCTCCGGCGGACTCTCCTGTCAATGTGCGTTACCTGTCTGATCCGTTAAATGAAGGGCTGTTGCTGGACCTGCTGCATGAAGCGCAGGTGATGCAATGGTTATCTGTGGATGGGCTGGAAGCCAGTGTGTTCCCGTTGCTGGTGGGAAGCAGTCCGGCCATGGTTCAGCTCAAACGCATGATGGCCCGGGTGGCGGATCGGGATGTAAACGTACTGATTACGGGTGAGTCCGGAACCGGTAAAGAGCTGGTCGCGCGCAGTTTACATGATTACTCAAGACGAGCTCCGGGACCGTTTGTGCCAGTAAATTGTGGTGCGATTCCTGAAGACCTGCTTGAGAGTGAGTTGTTTGGTCATGAAAAAGGTGCCTTTACCGGTGCGGTGAATGGGCGGCCGGGGCGATTTGAAATGGCCGATGGTGGCACCCTGTTTCTTGATGAAATTGGCGATATGCCCTTGGCGATGCAGGTCAAGCTGTTAAGGGTGCTGCAGGAACGCAGTTTTGAACGGGTGGGTGGCCATAAGACCATCGATGTGAACGTACGCATTATTGCAGCGACCCATAAAAATCTGGAGCAACTCATTGAAGAGGGTCGCTTCAGGGAAGACCTTTATTACCGGATCAATGTGTATCCGGTTGAAACGCCGTCCCTGCGTGAGCGCAAGGAAGACCTTGAAATGCTTGTTAAAAAGCTGGTAGATCGGGCCCGTGAACAGGGCCTTGGTCATGTCAGACTGCATCCGGCTGCACTGGAATCACTGAAATGTCATGACTGGCCGGGGAATGTCCGGGAGCTGGCGAATCTGATCGAACGCCTGACGATTATGTACCCTGACGGCGTGGTAGGGGTTTCTGAGTTACCGGCGCGCTTTCGATATGCGCCAGAGCCAAATCCAGAGCGTTATGCGTCTGAAGCGCTGGCTACAAATGAACCCGCAGCACATGCGCTCGACGCCGATGGACTGGATCTTAAAGCCTATCTTGAAGAGATAGAGCGGGCGTTGATTGAACAGGCACTGGAGCAAAATGATGGTGTGGTGGCCAGAGCCGCAGATCAGTTGCAGATTCGCAGAACAACGCTGGTAGAAAAAATGCGTAAATTTGGTTTGCAGCGTAAATAAACATGAACGATATGAAGGAACTTGAGCGCCTCAAGCAGCAGGTGGCCGCGCTGGAGTCTGAGCTTTCGGAAACACAGTCAAAGCTGGCGCGGGAAACTCAGCGCCGGGAAGATGTGGGTTCGGAAAATGCCGGTTTGCTGGATCGGATGGGGCATCTTTTAAGTCTGCTGCCGGCGGGTGTAATTCTGCTGAATGGCCGGGGCGTGGTCAGTGAGGCTAACCCTGCCGCGGAAGCGTTATTGGGGCTGCCGCTTAAAGGAGAGTCCTGGGTAAACATTATTCAGCGTAGTTTTGCCCCGCGCGGCGATGATGGGCATGAGGTGTCGCTCCGGGATGGGCGTCGGGTGAGTCTGCAGACCCGCGCTATGGACCTTGAGCCGGGGCAGTTGATTTTGCTGACCGATCAGACTGAGACCCGTCTGTTGCAGGGGCGTTTGGCGCATTATCAGCGATTGTCAGAGATGGGGCGGATGGTGGCATCACTGGCCCATCAGATTCGTACTCCGCTTTCTGCGGCGCTTCTTTATATTGATCATCTGAACCGGCCCGATCTCGCGGTAGCGCAACGCCAGAAGTTTGCTGGCAAGATTAAGTCCCGACTGGTTAATCTGGAGCAGCAAGTGCGGGATATGCTGATTTTTGCCCGGGGCGAGATGCGTCTGGACGATACGGTCAGCTCAGCTGCGCTGATGGAAGCATTAGAAGACCAGCTGGATCTGCCGCTGGTGAACTACGATGCTGACTGTGAATGCATTAATCATGTGCCGGATCTGCTGATTCACTGTAATCAGGAAGCCTTGCTGGGTGTCTGCATGAATCTGGTGGAGAATGCGTTGCAGGCCAGTGGGCAGGGGTGTGAATTGCAGATTTCGGTATCGCAGCAGGCGGATATGCTGCGGCTGGATATTATCGATCATGGCCCCGGGATGGACAGTGAAACCGTGAAACAGGCGCTGCAGCCCTTTTTTACCACCAAATCCCATGGTACCGGTCTGGGGTTGGCGGTGGCGCAGGTGGTGGCACATGCGCATCATGGTCGGTTTGAAATATGTTCCGAGCTGGGAGTGGGCACCACTGCAACACTGTGGCTGCCCTGCCAGTCTGATTCTTCACGCACCTCTGCCAAGGCTGAATAGGTTAAGTTATGTCGCAACGGATACTGATAGTTGAGGATGATCACCAGTTAAGGGAAGCGCTTTGCGACACGCTCGAACTCGCAGGCTTTGATTTTATGGAGGCGCCTGATGCAGAGGCGGCGCTGAAGATTCTGCAGACTGAGGCCTTCAGCCTTGTGGTCAGCGATGTGAATATGCCGGGCATGGATGGACATCAGTTGCTGGGGCAGATCAGGCAGACCTATCCGGGGTTGCCAGTGGTGCTGATCACGGCGTTTGGTCAGGTCAGTAGAGCGGTTGAAGCCATTAAAGCGGGTGCCGTTGATTATCTGATGAAACCCTTTGATTCAGATACCTTAATTGCGACGGTCAAGCGTTTCGCCGGCGGTGAAATTACCGAGCAGGTTACAGAAGAACCGGTGGCTGAAGAGGTCAGCAGCCAACAGCTGTTGCAACTGGCGCGTCGGGTGGCAGCCAGCGATTCAACCGTACTGATCTCCGGTGAGTCAGGTACCGGTAAAGAGGTATTGGCACAGTATATTCATCAGCACTCTTCCCGTGCCAAGCAGCCTTTTATAGCGATCAACTGTGCCGCTATTCCTGAAAATATGCTGGAAGCAACCTTGTTTGGCCATGAAAAGGGCGCGTTTACCGGTGCCTACGCCAGTGTGCCGGGTAAGTTTGAACAGGCCAATGGCGGCACGCTGTTGCTGGATGAGATTTCTGAAATGGATCTTGGGCTGCAGGCGAAGCTGTTGCGCGTATTGCAGGAGAGCGAGGTTGAACGTGTGGGCGGGCGTAAAATGATCCCGTTGGATGTACGTGTTTTGGCCACCACAAACCGGCAGTTGGAGCAGTATGTGGCAGAAGGGCGATTCCGCGAAGATCTGTATTATCGACTGAATGTATTCCCGTTGCAGTGGAAGCCGCTACGTGAGCGTGCCGGTGATGTTGTATCCCTGGCAGAGCGTCTGTTTCATAAACATTGTCAGAAAATGCGCCGTCCTCCAGTGGCATTGAGTCCTGAGGTTAAGGTAGCTCTGCAGCAGCATGCCTGGCCGGGTAACGTGCGTGAACTGGATAATGTGGTACAGCGTGCTTTGATCCTGCAACAGGGAAATGAGATCGGAGTTGGCGATCTTATGTTGCAGCCGGGCGAGATACCCACTAGCCTTGGGGCTGCCACTGAAGTCGTAGTACCAAACGCAGGTGAGGAAAACAGCGTTTTAGGTGCAGGTGTGCGTCAGCATGAATATCAGCTGATTATTGAAGCATTACAGGCAACACGCGGGAGCCGCAAGGATGCAGCGGAAAAATTGGGTATCAGTCCCCGAACTCTACGCTATAAGCTCGCTAAAATGCGGGAAGAGGGCATTATGTTAGAGGGTTTCAAAGGGTTCTAGACTGCACCTGCCGGGACTAAGGTCTAAGTTCGGATATACCAATGTCTAATTCAGGCGTTTGTGGCCCGTTCTGTATAAACTTAGTTCGTATTTCAACACACCCCCTGCTGCTTCATATAATAAGTACATCTAATCGACAGACAGGGCATTTTGCTAACTACAACAACTAAGCTAAGGGCATCACGATGAGTGAAAAGGTATATCCAGTTAACCCGGAGTTTGCGGCACAGGCCCATATCGATAATGCTAAGTACGAAGCAATGTATGAGCAGTCTATCAATGATCCGGATGCATTCTGGGGCGAAGCAGGAAAGCGCCTGGATTGGTTCAAGCCATACACCAAAGTAAAAAACACTTCATTTGATCCACATAACGTTGACATCCGTTGGTTTGAAGATGGCACTCTCAACGTTTCTCACAACTGTCTGGACCGTCACCTGGAAACCCGTGGTGATCAGGTTGCCATCATCTGGGAAGGTGATGACCCAAGCGAAGACGAAAAAATTACCTACCGCGACCTGCATGAGCGTGTGTGCCGTTTTGCGAACGCACTGAAAGCGCAGGGCGTTAACAAGGGTGACGTGGTCACTCTGTATTTGCCAATGATTCCGGAAGCCGCTGTTGCGATGCTGGCATGTTCCCGCATTGGTGCGGTTCACTCTATCGTGTTCGGTGGTTTCTCGCCTGAAGCACTGGCTGCCCGTATTGAAGGCGCCAACTCCAAAGTGGTTGTGACTTCCAACTACTCACTGCGTGGCGGTAAAGTCGTTCCTCTGAAAGAGAACGTAGACAAAGCGCTGAAACAGCCGGGTGCGGCTAAGTACGTAGAAAGCGTGATCGTTGTTAAGCGCGTTGACAAAGATGTTATCTGGGATGATTCCCGTGACAAGTGGTACGAAGAAATTACCGCTGCTGCATCTGCTGACTGCCCTGCAGAAGAGATGAACGCTGAGGATCCGCTGTTCATCCTGTACACCTCCGGTTCTACCGGTGCACCAAAAGGTCTGAAGCACACTACCGGTGGTTATCTGGTATATGCGTCCATGACCCACGAATACGTATTCGACTACCACGAAGGTGACATCTACTGGTGTACCGCTGACGTGGGTTGGGTAACCGGTCACAGCTACATCGTCTACGGACCACTGGCGAACGGTGCGACCACACTGATGTTCGAAGGTGTGCCAAGCTATCCTGATAACAGCCGTTTTGGTCGTGTTATCGAAAAACACAAAGTTAACCAGTTCTACACTGCGCCAACTGCAATCCGTGCACTGATGCAGCAGGGTGAAGATGTACTGGGTGACTCTGATCTGTCTACCCTGAAACTGCTGGGTTCTGTGGGTGAGCCAATCAACCCGGAAGCCTGGGAGTGGTACAACCGCATTATGGGTAAAGGCAAGTGCCCAATCGTAGACACTTGGTGGCAGACTGAGACTGGCGGCATCATGATTGTGCCTCTGCCAGGTGCGACCGATGCTAAACCGGGTTCTGCATCCCGTCCGTTCTTCGGCGTTCAGCCAGCTCTGCTGGATGCTGACGGTAAAGCGCTGGAAGGCGCCGCTGAAGGTAACCTGGTTCTGACCGATGCATGGCCATCCATGGCGCGTTCTATCTGGGGTGATCACGAGCGTTTCGTTCAGACTTACTTCACCACCTACAAGGGTGTGTACACCACCGGTGACGGTGCCCGTCGTGATGAAGACGGTTACTACTGGATCACTGGCCGTGTGGATGACGTAATCAACGTTTCCGGTCACCGTATGGGTACTGCAGAAGTTGAGTCTGCACTGGTAGCACACCCTGCGGTTGCTGAAGCGGCTGTAGTGGGTTACCCGCACGATTTGAAAGGTCAGGGTATCTACGTTTACGTAACCCTGCAGGCTGGTTTTGAGCCGACTGACGAACTGATGAAAGAACTGCGTAACCACGTACGTGCTGAAATCGGTCCAATCGCATCTCCAGACCTGATTCAGTTCGCGCCGGGCATGCCTAAGACCCGTTCTGGTAAGATCATGCGTCGTATTCTGCGTAAGATCGCTGAAGATGATTTCGGCGCGCTGGGTGATACCTCTACCCTGGCTGATCCATCTGTGGTTGATGATCTGATCGAAAACCGTATGAACCGCAAAGGCTAAGCCTTTTCGGTGAAAAAACTCCCGCTAGATGGAAGAAAACCTTCTATCTTGTGGGAGTTTTTTTTTATAGGGTATATGATTAGTTCAAAGAAACCGCCGAAGAGCGGTACTCTGTAGGCTGACAGGGGGAGTAGAGCACATGCAGTTAGCCCAAAAAATTATTATTGCAGATGACCATCCGCTGTTTCGTGCAGCACTCAAACAAGCCGTTTCCCAGGCCGTGCCTGGTGTACAAATGATCGAAGCTGATTCTCTGGCGGGTGTTCAGGAGTCGGTTGATAAACATTCTGATGCTGATCTTATCCTGTTGGATATCCATATGCCGGGTACCAATGGTTTTTCAGGCCTGATTTTTCTTCGCGGTCAAAGTCCGGGTATTCCCGTGGTTGTTGTATCGGGCAGTGAAGAAGCGCATGTGATGCAGCGTGCGATGGATTACGGTGCATCTGGTTTTATTCCCAAATCGGCGCCTTTGGAAACGATTTCTGAAGCGATCAAAGCAGTGCTTGAGGGTGAAGAGTGGCTGCCGCAGGAGCTGTCCGAGCAGACGCTCGATGTCAGCGAGGATGATCAGAAATTTGCGGCTGCGCTGGCTTCACTGACTCCGCAGCAGTTTCGTGTGCTGACCATGCTCACCGAAGGGTTGCTGAACAAGCAGATCGCCTATGAACTGAACGTTTCGGAAGCGACCATCAAAGCGCATGTCACTGCAATTCTCCGCAAACTGGGTGTACACAGTCGAACGCAGGCGGTGATTGCGGCTCAGCGACTCGGTGTTGAGCCTCCCAAAACTGAAATGCACTGAGTATGTCACAAGAAGCCAGCTAATCAGCTGGCTTCTGTTATTTTGGCCTGGCTCAGCAGTTTGCTGATCATTGCCCGTAACGCTGCCGGTTTCACCGGTTTGGTTAGCAACAGGGCACCACCTGCTTCTATCTCTGCCCGAATCGCATCTGTGCGGTCAGCTGTAATCACAATAGACGGAATCTCTCTTTCCCAGTGTTTTGCCATTGCAGCAAGCACCATCATGCCGGTTTCTTTTTCCGACAGGTGGTAGTCTGCCAGAATAATATCGGGTGGCGACTCCAGTGTTTCGGTTAATGCCTGCGCGCCCTGCAGTGAACTTGCTGTACTGACTTCACAGGACCAGCCCTGCAGTAAAGCCGACATGCCCTGCAGAATCTTGGTTTCATTGTCTACCACCAGAACGTGCACGCCATTCAGGCCTTTACTGCGTATCCAGCCACGTTTTTCGGCTCTGGGTTTGCTGGCTTTAGCAGGATCACCCAATGGAATCTCTATGCTGAACACAGTGCCTTTGCCGGGCCATGAGCGGACATTCAGCTTGTGGTTGAGCATGCGTGCAATACGCTCGGTGATGGCCAGGCCCAGACCAAGTCCCTTCACCTCAGAGTGTTTGGGGTTGTCGATGCGACGGAACTCTTCAAACACCTCTTTCAGTTTGTTTTTCGGAATACCAACACCGGTATCCCATACCTCAATCCTGAGACGGTTCTTACGGTAGCGGCAGCCCAGCAGAATACGGCCATGCTGGGTGTAGCGAATCGCGTTGGATAGGAAGTTCTGCAGCACACGTCTTAATAGCTGCTGATCTGACCGAACCACCCGGTTGCAGGTTACGCTGCGGAAATTCAGATATTTCTTGGCGGCGAGGGCCTTGTAGTCCTGACACAGGCTGAGTAACAGGTCATTCAGGCAGAAGTCAGTGATGGTCGGCTCAAGAGCGCCAGCATCCAATTTGGAGATATCCAGCAAGGTGGTAATCAGTTCCTCGGCGGCTTTAAGTGAACCGTCCAGATTGTTCACCAGCTCCTGAGTCTCTTTGCTGTGGGTCTGCTGGGTCAGGGCGGCGGTAAACAGACGTGCGGCATTCAGCGGTTGCAAAAGGTCATGACTGGCGGCCGCAAGGAAGCGGGTTTTCCCGAGGTTGGCTTCATCGGCATCAGTTTTGGCCTGACGCAGTTCGTCTTCCATCAGTGAGCGAATGGTGTTTTCTTTGCGCAGCTCCTTGTTAACCACAGACAGCGCATGAGTACGTTCGCGGACGCGTTGTTCCAGGTTTTCGTTGGTCTCCTGCAGCGCGAGCTCGGCTTCGCGGCGCTCAGTAATATCCTGATAGAGGGTAAAGTAACCGAGCACATCGCCGTATTCGCCCATATGAGGAATATAGGTGACTTCCACATGGCGCATGCTGCCATCCAGCTTATACAGTGTGGTCTCAAACCGCTGTCGTTTGCCTTCCAGTGCCGCGGTAATGTAGGGGCTGCGTAATGCATATTCATCGGGCGGTATCACCTGATTACACTGTTTGCCGATGATTTCATGCCGCTCCATGCCAAAGGCGTGGGCGTAGGCCCGGTTCACAAACAGGTAGCGACGTTCAGGATCGAGATAGGCGATCAGTACCGGCACGTTGTCGGTATAGATCCGGATATTCTGCTCACTTTCGCGCAGAGCATCGGCAATGTTTTTGTGCTCGGTGATATCCATATAGGTATTCACATAGCCGCCGTTTGGCATGGGGTTGCCGCGCACTTCCAGCACTGTGCCGTCCGGACGGAAGCGTTCATAGCTGTGGCGTTTGCCGGATTTAAGCAACTGCAAACGTTTACGCACCTGCTCATCCGGATTGCCGGGGCCGTACTCGCCTTTAATCGCGTTATATCGAAAAATCTCTTCTATGGGACGTCCGACACAGACCAGACCGTCGGGGTAGCCGAAAATATCGATATAGACCCGGTTCCAGGCCACTAGGCGCATCTGTTGGTCTACCACGCTGATGCCGAGACTGATGTTCTCAATGGTGGATTGCAGCAGCGAACGGTTAAAGCGCAGGGCTTCTGAGGCCTCATCAACAATGGTGACCACGTCGCCCAGCTGCATCTCTTTGCCCCGCAGGGTTGAGGCCAGCACGATCTTGGCGGAAGAGGAACCGATAACACCCGCCAGCAGACGTTCACAGAACTGCACCAGCTCAGGCGAGGCTTTATCGCCGGTCAGAGGGGATTCTTCGCCGCGTTGCAGGAAAAAACCGGTAAAGGCGTGTTGGGTGCGGCTGATGCCCAAAAACCGTTCTGCGACCAGTTGCAGATCGCCTACTGTCACCTGGCCAAACTGATGAGGTGCTTCCAGCAGGTCCTTGTTGTACACATCCACAAACGCACTGGCCTGCATGCGCTCCTCAAGGCGCAGCGTGCTGCGCCGGGAGATCAGCACATAGAGCGCGGTATTGAGTGTCAGGCTCCAGAAGACCCCGTGTGCCAGTACATCAATGCCCTCAAACCCAAACAGGGCTGTTGGCTTGAGCCAGTCGATGCCCAGAATGCCGCTTTGCATAAATTGTGGCCCGATCAGTCCCGCTTCACTGAAGGCGGGCAGTACCAGCGTATAGAGCCAGAGAGTGAAGCCGCCTGCCAGTCCGGCAAAAACCCCGTAGCGTGAGCCGCCTTTCCAGTAGATGCCGCCAATGATGGCTGGCAGGAACTGAGTGGTGGCGACAAAGGCCAGCCAGCCGAGAGAAGCCAGCGGGAACTGCTCGCCCAGAATGCGATAGTAGAAATAGGCGAGCAGCATCAGGCAGAGGATGGTGATACGTCGCACTTTCAGCAGTAACGCCCCAAGATCCTGGTTTTTTGACAGGTGCAGCCAGGAGATACGCAGCAGCAAGGGCATAATAATGTCGTTGCAGACCATAATCGCCAGCGCAATGCTGGCCACAATGACCATGCTGGTCGATGCCGATAGTCCGCCGATGAAAGCAAAGGTGGCCAGGTCATTGGCACCCAGATTCAGCGGTAACATCAATACATAGGTATCCGCATCGATGCCGCTATTGCCGAGCTGTTGCATGCCAGCAACGGCAATCGGCAGCACAAACACGGCAAGTGCTATCAGGTAAAGCGGGAACAGCCAGCGAGCAATCCGAAGATGGTTGGGGTGGGTGTTTTCCACGATGGTGACGTGAAACTGTCGCGGCAGACAGATTACGGCGGCACAGGCGAGCAGTGATTGCGTCAAAAAACTGTCCTGCAGGATGCCGGAATGGTGCAGATGGCTGTTGAGTTGCCGGCTGATTTCAATGGCCGCGTTTTCTACACCACCAAAGACATTAAAAACAGCAAACAGGCCTACTGCAATAAAGGCCGTCAGTTTGACAATGGATTCGAATGCCACGGCCAGAACCAGGCCCTGATGGTGTTCCGTTGCATCGATATGGCGTGTGCCGAATAAAATGGCAAACAGCGCCATGATAATGGCGATAAACAGTGCTGTGTCACTGCCCTTGCTCAGAGCGGCATCGGTGGCGGGGGTCAGAGCGTTAAAACTGATGGCTACTGCCTTGAGCTGAAGTGCCAGATAGGGCAGGGTGCCGATCACGGCAATCACGGTAACCAGTACCGCCAGCGCCTGACTTTTGCCGTAACGTGATGAGATAAAGTCAGCAATACTGGTGATGTTCTGCTCTTTGCTGATCAGAATCATCTTTTCAATCAGGCGCCAGCCAAGGGTAAACACCAGTACCGGGCCCAGATAGGTGGCGAGGAACTCCCAGCCATGGGTGGTGGCCCGTCCGACCGCGCCATAGAAGGTCCAGGATGAGCAGTACACGGCGAGTGACAGCGAATAGATCATGGGTGAACTGATCAGGCGGTTATCCTGAAGGGATTTTTTGTCGCCATAGTAGGCGATGCCAAAGAGCAGGCCGAGGTATGCCAGTGAAATAAGAATAATCGACCAGCCCGAAAGCATAGTTCTCACCTGTCAGATGGCCGTGGCGGATGTCCGGCCAGTAGTAGTTATCAAAAAGGGTAGCTTCTCAGGTTTTACGGCAGAAAGCTGTTTAAGTACAAGGGCTTTAGACCTTTGTATAGCTTGTTACTCGGCGCCAGCTTCCCTAATGTCTGAAATCTCGCCTCAAATTTGGGGTGAAAGAGTGGTTTAGGCAGTGCATATATCATCCATTAGTCGTTGAATCGACTAAAGTTGTGCTCTGTTTGGACTATGCGTTTGATACGCTCTCCATGTCTTCTCAAAATTCATCTAAGTTCGATAAAAAAAATAAGGATGGTGTCATGTCAATCAGTAATGAACAGGCGCAAGCCTACTGGCGCGAAAACCTGCGCATCATTGTGACTCACCTCGTGATTTGGTTCGCAGTCTCTTACGGCTGTGCAATCCTGTTTGTTGACCAGCTCAATGAGATTCCGTTCTTCGGTTTCCCACTGGGTTTCTGGTTCGGCCAGCAGGGGTCTATCTTCGTTTTCGTCATCTTGATCTGGACCTATGTGTACAGCATGAACAAGCTTGACGAGAAGTATGACGTTCACGAATAACAATAAAAGTTCAATAGGACGGCATTGCTATGAGTCTTGATGTATTAACATTTTTGTTCGTCGGTGGTTCCTTCGCTCTCTATATCGCAATCGCGATCTGGGCTCGTGCTGGATCCACTAAAGAATTCTACGTTGCAGGCGGCGGTGTACCACCAATTGCTAACGGTATGGCGACTGCTGCTGACTGGATGTCCGCTGCATCGTTTATCTCCCTGGCCGGTCTGGTGTCTTTCATCGGCCGCGACGGTTCTGCTTACCTGATGGGCTGGACCGGTGGTTACGTGCTTCTGGCACTGCTGCTGGCGCCTTACCTGCGTAAGTTTGGTAAGTTCACTGTGCCTGACTTTATCGGTGACCGTTACTACTCCACTACAGCGCGTACCATTGCGGTTGTATGTACCATCGTCATCTCCTTCACCTACGTGGCGGGTCAGATGCGTGGTGTAGGTATCGTGTTCTCCCGTTACCTGCACGTTGACATCAATACCGGCGTTATCATCGGTATGGCGATCGTATTCTTCTACGCCGTACTGGGTGGTATGAAAGGTATTACCTACACTCAGGTTGCTCAGTACGTAGTACTGATTCTGGCGTTCACTGTTCCTGCGTTCTTCCTGTCTTCTCAGGTGACTGGTCATATCCTGCCTCAGCTGGGTCTGGGCGCAACCCTGGATAGCGGCATGTCAGTTCTGGCGACGCTGGATAAACTGTCCATGGAACTTGGTTTTGCACAATATACTGCGGGTACCAAGTCGACTCTGGATATCTTCTGTCTGACGGTTGCGCTGATGTGCGGTACTGCGGGTCTGCCACACGTAATCGTACGTTTCTTCACTGTGCCACGTGTTAAAGATGCGCGTATCTCTGCAGGTTATGCGCTGGTGTTCATTGCGCTGCTGTACACTGCGGTTCCAGGTGTAGCTGGTTTTGGTCGTGTAAACCTGATCCAGACTCTGAACGGCGCCGACAACACCGGTACGGCTTACACTGAAATGCCATCCTGGTTCAAGAACTGGGAAGAAACCGGTCTGCTGGGCTGGCAGGATCGTAACGGTGACGGCAAAGTACAGTACGCTGCGGGTAAAGCATTCGACGGTAAAGGCAAACCTAACTTCATCGAAGGTCGTGGTGTCAACGGCGAGCGTCTGACTGACAACGCCCTGACTGATCCAAGTTTTGATGCAGCTAAACAGCCGTTTGCTAACGAAGTGTATGTTGACCGTGACATCATGGTACTGGCTAACCCGGACATCGCTCAGCTGCCAAACTGGGTAATTGCTCTGGTTGCGGCGGGTGCGGTTGCTGCAGCACTGTCTACTGCGGCGGGTCTGCTGCTGGTTATCTCTACAGCTGTCTCTCACGACATGATGAAGAAAACCATCAATCCTAATCTGACCGATAAGCAGGAACTGATGTATGCCCGTCTGGCAGCCATCGTTGCGATTATCATTGCAGGTTACTTCGGTATTAACCCTCCAGGCTTCGTGGCTCAGGTAGTGGCGTTGGCATTCGGTCTGGCATGTGCCTCCGTATTCCCAGCCATCATCATGGGTATCTTCTGGAAGCGTCACAACTCTGCAGGCGCTATCTCAGGCATGCTGATTGGTCTGGTTTCTACCATGGCTTACATGTACTACTTCGCTTTCGCTGGCGGTACTCCTGCTGAATACTTCATGGGTATCTCTCCAGGCGGCTTCGGTACTGTAGGTGCTATCCTGCACATCGTAGTAGGTGTTGTGGTTTCTCTGGCAACTGCTGAGCCACCACAGGAAATCCAGGATATTGTTGAAGACCTGCGTATCCCTCGCGGTGCTGGTTCGGCTCACGCCCACTAAGCACTGAGATTAGATATGCCTGATAAGGGCGCCCAGCGTAGGTTGGTGCGCCCTTTTTTAATCTTGATTGGGAGGTCGAATGGCTGATTCTTTCAAAATGACAAACCTGCCTTTTAGTTTGCTGGATGAGTCTGAGCAGCAACTACTCGGCAGCAGCATGGATATCTGCTATTTCCAGAAGGGCGAAACCCTGTTGGCGGCGGGAGCAGAGCCTGAAGGGGTGTTTGTTATTCTGAAAGGACGGGTTCGCGAAAGTGAAGTGTTTCAGCCGGGTGAAGAGGCTACCCAGCATGTATTTGTGCACTACACCAACGAAGACTATTTTGGCGCCTGGTCTGCGATTCGCGGCCGCGCGATCCATAACTTTATTGCGGAAGAGGAGACTATCTGTCACCTGATTCCGACCAAAACGCTGCTGGATCTGATGTCCAGTAACAGTCTGTTTGCGGATTATTTTCAGCAGAACCTCAGTGCTAAATCTGAGATTGTGGCGCAGCATGGCGGTGATCAGGATATGGCCGAATTTATGCTGGCCAGGGTCTCTGACAGTCTGGTGCGTGATCCGGTGATCATCCTTGAGGGAACCTCGATCCGTGAAGCCACGCTGTTGATGCGTGAGAAGAAAGCGGATTGTCTGTTGGTCAAAAAAGGTAACCGCTATGGCATGGTGACCGGAACTGACCTGCTGGATGCTGTCATTGTGCGGGAGATGCCGCTGTCCACCTCGGTTGCTGATATTGCAAGCTACCGACTGATCACGATCAAGCCCGGAGATTATCTGTTTAATGCGCTGATTTTGATGACGCAACAGCAGATTGAGCGGCTGGTGGTGATGCAGTACGACATCCTGAGTGGTGTTGTTGAGCTGACGGATGTACTGAGTTATTTCTCAAGTCACTCTCATGTGATTGGTTTGCGTATAGAACGTGCGCAGACAATAGAGGATCTGAAAGAAGCGGCATTTGGACTGGATGATCTGATCCGGGCGCTGGTATCTCATGGTGTAAAAACGCGCTTTGCCATGGATCTGTTAGCGGCGATGAATGGCCGGATTATTGCCAAGCTGTTTGATCTGATCATTCCGGTAGATATGCAGCCTCATGTCTGTCTGCTGGTGATGGGTTCGGAAGGGCGTGGTGAGCAGATCATGAAGACGGACCAGGATAACGCCATCATCTATCGGGATGGTCTCGGCTGGCCCGGCATGCAGGACACGCTGAATACCTTCAGTCGGACGCTGATTGATTTTGGTTTTCCGCCTTGTCCGGGCAATATCATGGTATCGAATCCGGCTTGGGTGAAGTCTTTAAGTCAGTGGACCGGCATGCTGGCGGATTGGGCATCAAAATTTGATGGTGAAGCGCAGATGAATCTGGCGATCGCTGTGGATGCGAAACCCGTGGCAGGTAATCCGGCGATCTTTAAAGCGAGCCGCAACTGGTTTATGCGCCATTTGCGCAATAATGATGTGTTTTTCTCGCACTTCGCCAAGGCTTCGCTGGAGTTTGATACGCCGCTGACTTTCTTTGGCAACCTGAAAGACAAGGGTGAGCTGGATATTAAAAAGGGCGGTATTTTCCCCATCGTGCATGGCATCAGAACCATTGCGCTGGAATGCCGTATAAAAACCACCAATACCTTTGCGCGTATTGAGGAATTGGTAGAACAGGATGTGTTCAAGGCTGAGTTTGGCCGGGAGTTGTCAGAAGCGTTGAGTCTGTTCATCCAGTTGCGACTGAATCAGCAGATCAAACGAATGGAGGCCAGTAATGATGGCCGGGATGATACGCCGAATACCATTGAGCTGCAGGCGCTCAATAAAATGGAGCGTGACCTGTTGCGTGATGCGCTGCATGTGGTGAAAAAGTTTAAGAAGCACCTTGAACTCAGGTACCACTTGGGGAACTGAGAATGATTATTCCAAGAACGTTTCAGAAAATTAAAGACCGCTATCAGCATAAGACGGGGCCTTATGCACATCTGTTTCAACCCTATGATGGTGATGAGATTGTTTCGCTTGATTGCGAAACCACCAATTTGGATGTCAGTAAAGGTGAGATCATTTCCATAGGCGCGGTAAAGATCAAAGGCCGGCGCGTGATCACCAGTGACCGGTTGGATCTTAAGTTAAAACCCCCTGAATCGCTGGATGGCGAGTCGATCAAGATTCACAAGTTGCGTGAAACGGATCTTGAGGACGGTATCGAAATGGAGGAAGCGCTGGAGAAGGTACTCGACTATGTGGGTAACCGTCCGATCTTGGGGTATTACGTTAACTACGATATCCGCATGCTGGATAAATTCCTGCGTCCGCGTTATGGCTTCGGGCTGCCTAACAAATCGATTGAGCTTTCTCATGTCTACCATGACATCATTAAATGGAAATCAATCGGCGGTAATGTTGATCTGCGTTTTGATACTATTTCCAGAAAACTCGATATTCCGATGATGGAACGCCATACCGCTATTGGTGATGCGCTGACAGTTGCGCTTATGTTCCTCAGGTTAAAATACGGCGAGCCACCGGAAGCGGATTACTAATTTACCAAATCGTCAAAAATCAAACGGGCAATGGCCCGTTTTTTGCATTTTATACTTGGGCTGGTGTTTTATTTTTGCTTTTTAGCCAAAAAAATGACGAATTTGATGGTTTTTTGGGTTGAAGAGCAAGGTTGGCCAATTATAATGTCAATAAATTGCCGCTTTGGTGAGTGTGATGGTAGATCGAGCAGATATTAACAGTGTACTGGCCCAGATGCGGGCAATTCAGTCACAGGTACAGGCTTCATCGTCAACGCCTTCCCATGTTATCCCGCAAAATGCAGGGCCGCAGTCGGTTGAAAGGACCGAGTTTGGTTCGATCCTCAAAAATGTTGTGGATCAGGTAAATGATGCACAGAAAACCGCCAAAAATTTGGCAGAGGCGTTTGAGCGTGGTGATCCGATGGTGGATCTGCCGCAGGTGATGCTCAGTGCCGAAAAAGCGTCAGTGTCCTTTCAGGCGATGACTCAGGTCCGTAACCGACTGGTAACGGCGTACGAAGACATCATGAAAATGTCGATCTGACGGAGGCGTATAGACCGTGGCTGAAAATGCAAACCTGAGCGGCAACCCGTTACTTGGTTTCAATCGTCTGAGTATTGTTCGGCAGTTGGGCCTTATGGTGGGTCTGGCGGCCAGTGTGGCAATCGGTTTTGCAGTGGTGCTCTGGTCTCAGAAGCCTGAGCAGCGGGTGCTATTCAGCAATCTTAACTTTTCTGACGCGAACCAGATTATTGAGCAGCTGCAGTTATTCAATGTGCCCTATCAGTTTGATGCAACGGGTCGGGCGATTCTGGTGCCGGAAGAGTATGTGCATCAGGCCAGGCTCAAGCTGGCAGCAGAAGGTTTTACTGCTGACAAAACCGTAGGGCTTGAGATTCTGGATCAGGAGCAAAGTCTCGGTACCAGTCAGTTTATGGAGACCGCGCGTTACCGTCGCGGTCTTGAGGGGGAACTGGCGCGGACTATATCCAGTATCACTGCTGTGCGTAACGCCCGGGTTCACCTGGCTATCCCTAAAGAGTCCGCTTTTGTGCGTGATACCCGCCGTCCCAAAGCGTCTGTGTTCCTTGAATTGTTTTCCGGACGTCGTTTGGAGCCGGATCAGGTGGCATCAATCGCTAATCTGGTCGCAACCAGTGTGCCTGAGCTTGACGTTAAAGATGTCACGGTCGTCGATCAAAAAGGTCGCTTGCTGAATAACCGCGATAAAGATGTAGATGTTGTGCTGGCGGCAAAACAGCTGGAGTACACCCGTAGTCTGGAAGAAACCCTGCTTAACCGGGTGAACAGTATCCTGCAGCCAGTAGTCGGCATGGGTAAATACCGTGCAGAAGTCTCTGCCGATGTTGATTTTACCGCCATCGAACAAACCGACGAGCTCTACAATCCCGATCTGCCAGCGCTGCGCAGTGAGCAGACGTTGGAAGAGTCCCGCTCTGGCGCTAATGCGGCGGGAGGTGTACCGGGGGCGCTGTCTAATCAGCCGCCGGGTCCAAGTTCTGTGCCTGAAATTGCCAATGCTGTAGCAGGTGGGCAGGGCGTTGCTGGTCAGCCTGAGTCGGCCCGTAAGCAGGCAACGCGTAATTACGAAGTCGATCGCACCATCAGTTATACCAAACACCAGATGGGTAAGATTCGCCGGTTGACGGTAGCCGTGGTTGTGGACGACCTTTCTCGTGTTGATCCGGCCAGTGGTGAGCTTGGTCGGGCGCCGTGGGATGCCAACGAACTCGCGCGGCTGAAGATTCTGGTGCAGGACGCGGTGGGTTTCTCGGCCCTGCGTGGTGATAGTGTCAACGTAGTGAATACCCCGTTTGTGGTTGAAGAGCCGATTGTGGTCGAGGACCTTCCGTTCTGGAAACAGGAGTGGATCTGGGATCTGAGTAAGCAGTTACTGGCGGTGGCTTTTGTGTTGTTGCTGGTGTTTGGTGTGCTGCGTCCAATCATGCGCAATCTGGCCGTGTCTGGTACCTCTGGTCGTGTCGCCGGTCTTGGTTCTGCAGGTGATGTCTCTGCTGAGCTGGAAGGTCTTGAAAGCGGTGAGTTTTCTTCGGATCAGGTGACCTTCGGCAGTGATGATGATCTGTTGCCAACGCCTAACGAAAGCTTCGATTATCAGCTGAACGCAATTCGCAGTATGGTGGCAGAAGACCCGGCCCGGGTGGCGCAGGCAGTAAAGCAGTGGGTTACCGTTGATGAGCGATGAGGCCAAAAAAGAAGGCTTTGCCGACATAGAAAAAGCAGCCATTCTGTTGATCAGTCTGGGTGAAGCGGATGCGGCCGAAATCCTCAAGCATATGGGCCCTAAAGAGGTCCAGATGATCGGCCAGGCTATGGCGCAACTGAATAATGTGGCGCAGTCCAGGGTTGAGTCCGTAGTGGGGGACTTTCTGGGTCTGGTGAGTGATCAGACCGGTATTGGTATCAATAATGACGTCTATATCCGCGCCATGCTGAATCAGGCGCTGGGTGAAGAAAAAGCCAAGACGTTGCTGGACCGAATTCTGCTGAGTACCAATACCTCCGGTTTGGATACCCTGCGCTGGATGGACCCGCGCCAGATCAGTGAAATCATTCGTTACGAACATCCGCAGATTCAGGCGGTGGTGATTGCTTATCTTGAGCCGGATGCTGCTGCCGGTGTGCTCTCCTGTTTTGATGATAAAGTCCGCCTTGATATTTTGATGCGTGTGGCGGCGTTGGATCGTATTCAGCCACAGGCGCTGCAGGAGCTGAATGATATTCTTGAACGTCAGTTTGCTGGCGCGGGTGGTGCCAGTACAGCTACCTTGGGTGGTGTGAAATCTGCCGCTAATATCATGAACTTCATTGATTCGACTCTTGAGGCTGAATTGATGGATGCGATTCGTGAAGTCGATGAAAATCTGGCCAACACCATCTCTGATATGATGTTTGTCTTTGACAACCTGATTGATGTGGATGATCGCGGTATCCAGACCATTCTGCGTGAAATTTCTACTGATATGCTGGTTATCGCGCTTAAAGGTGCCGATGTTCAGTTGCAGGAAAAAATCTTCCGCAACATGTCTAAACGTGCCGCAGAGTTGCTGCGTGATGACCTTGAGGCACAAGGACCAGTACGTGTCAGCGAAGTTGAAGCAGCGCAGAAAGAAATTCTGGCGGCTGCCCGGCGTCTGGCTGATGCGGGTGAAATTATGCTGGGTGGCGGTGGCGAAGAGATGGTCTGATCCGCCGTCCTCTGGCATTATCGGGTATAGATATCTAAGGCCGGTTTCGGTGTGATCTAACCTTCCTGACAGTGTGTCTCTGTAACGTGATGTCCCAAGAAGATAATAAATACAAGCGAATACGCGCAGCTGATGCCGGTGCAGTCGAAGGCTGGCACCTGCCGGATATCAGCTCGCCGGTTAGCGTGGGTCTGCAGCGACAGGATGGGGCAATCGCAGTACGGGTGACTGAAGAGGAGTTCAGGCAGGATCGTGTCACCCTGACCGAGCTGGAAAGTATTCGTGAAAATGCCCGTCTTGAAGGTCTGGCAGCGGGTCTTGAAGAAGGCCGTGCCCGTGGTCTTGAAGAGGGTCGTGCCGAGGGGCTGAAAACCGGTCAGGACCAGGGTTATGCTGCCGGACTCTCGGCGGGTGAAAACGAAATTAAGCAGCGTATGGCTCAGCTGGAAGGCATGATTCAGCAGCTCAGTACGCCGATCAGTCAGCAACAATCCAGTTTGGAAACCCTGCTGCTTAATCTGGTGTTGCAGGTTTCAAAAACGGTTGTTGGACATGAGTTGGCGACGCGGCCCACGGTTATCGCCAATGCGATTCGCGACGCGATTTCCCAGATTCCAGAGCCGCTTGGGGAAGTAGAGTTGACGCTGCATCCGCAGGATATTGAGTGGGCCAAACATCTCAGTGACACGCTGACTGCCGGTCTGCAGTTAGTGGCGAATGAACAGTTAACCCCCGGCGGTTTTCGACTTAAAACAGTCAACAGTCTGGTCACACACGAAGTTGAATCACGTTTTTCTCAGGTGGCTGATCAGTTGCTGACGCATCTTAATGCCAGGGCGGATGCCGTTGATGACGGATCTGCTTAAACGCCTGCAAGCACATGCAGCGATCCAGCTGCAGCCTTCTCGCCCTCAGGTGTATGGGCGCATTACCCGCATGATTGGTCTTACGCTGGAAGCTGTTGGTATCAAGGCTGCTGTCGGCGAGTGTTGTTTTATCGAGCGGCCTGAGGGCGGTCAGATTGAAGCTGAAGTGGTTGGTTTCTCCGGTGACCGGCTTTATCTGATGCCGCTTTATCCCATTGATGGTCTGCATTCGGGTACCCGGGTGATTGCCGGTCATCAGGCTGGGGCCGTGCCGGTAGGTATGAATCTCCTGGGCCGTATTCTGAATGGTGTGGGCAAGCCAATCGATGGTTTTGGCCCCCTTCAGCCTGAAGCGGAAGTTTCCCTCGCCGGAGAGATTATTAACCCACTGCAGCGTGCGCCGATTCAGCAGACGCTGGATGTCGGAGTGCGTGCCATAAACTCCCTGCTGACAGTCGGCAGAGGGCAGCGCATGGGTTTGTTTGCGGGCAGTGGTGTGGGTAAGTCGGTGCTGCTGGGTATGATGACCCGTTTTACCGAAGCGGAAGTGATCGTCGTTGGCCTGATCGGTGAACGAGGCCGTGAGGTGAAAGAATTTATTGATCACAGCCTTGGGGCTGAAGGTCTGAAACGCTCGGTGGTGGTGGCATCTCCGGCCGATGATTCACCGCTGATGCGTCTGCGCGCGTCCCAGTTGGCGACGCGGATTGCGGAATATTTTCGCGATCAGGGTAAAAACGTACTCCTGCTAATGGATTCGCTGACCCGTTATGCCCAGGCGCAGCGTGAGATTGCCCTGGCGGTGGGTGAGCCTCCGGCCACCAAAGGTTATCCGCCTTCTGTGTTTGCTAAAATTCCTAAGCTGGTCGAACGTGCCGGGAATGGTAAATCCGGTGGTGGTTCGATCACGGCATTTTATACCGTACTGACAGAGGGTGATGATCAGCAGGACCCGGTGGCTGATGCTGCGCGGGCAATTCTGGACGGTCATGTGGTGTTATCACGGCAACTGGCGGAGCAGGGGCATTACCCGGCCATTGATATAGAAGCCTCTATCAGTCGTGCAATGCCGCAGATAGTGGCGCCTGAGCATCTGGCCACTGCGCTGAGGTTTAAACGTCAGTTATCTCGTTACCGGCAGAATGAAGACCTGATTAATGTTGGCGCCTATTTGAAAGGCAGTGATCCTGACACCGATTTTATTATGCATGCGCTGCCGGCGGTGCGTGGTTTTCTCTGTCAGGGTATGCATGAGAAAACACCGTTGATGGAATCGCTGCAGCATCTGGTGAATGTACTGATGCCAGCTGTGGTTCCGGAATCAGAGCAGGGTAAAGCATAACGTATGGGACAACGTTCAAAACGTCTGGAACTGGTGCTGAGTCTTGCTGAAAAGAAAAGGCAGCAGGCGGACCAGTTTCTGGCGAACAGCCGTCAGAGTCTGGCCCAAAGTCAGGCGACGCTTGCACAGCTGGATCGCTACCTGCTTGAGTACCGGCAGATGTATCTGGGTGTTAATGCTCAGGGTGCGACCGGCGCTCAGCTGCAGACCCAGCAGGCATTTATCCAGAAACTGGAAGCGGCAAGACAAACTCAGGTTCAGGCCATTGAACATCAAAAAAGAGAGCTGGAAGCGGTAGAAAAACATTGGCAGGCGATGTTTGCCAAGTTCAAAGGCATTGAAAAATTAACCGATCAGGTGCGTAAGTCTGAAGCAGCTGAACAGGAAAAAATCTTGCAAAAACAGCTTGATGAAAGAGCTCAATTGCACCGTCCGGATTACATCTAAAAACTGACTGTTGAGATTTTAAACAGTTGGCCTTCTTTTTGCTGAGTTCATGTCAGGTTTGTCAGATGGGAAACGGCAATGAATCAGCAAGTCTCTCTGCCCGCACTTGGCGGTTTGCTTTCACTTGATCTGTCTATGCTGGCTCAGCCCCAGCAGGGCGGGGCTTTAGCGGCCACAGATCTGGTCAACAGTTTTGGTACCTTACTCAACCAGATGGTGGCAGAAGGTCAGCTTCCTGGTGTGCTGCCCAACGGCCAGATGTTGCCGACGGGAGGCGCAGCTTTGCCGTTAACGGAGGCAGCGCCCCCGGAGCTGGTTCAGCAGCAACTTGAGCAGCTGGCTGCGATGCTGGAGCAGCAGGGTTCTGATGGCGCTGATGAGTTGGCCGGGCTGGCGGCGGAGATCGCCCGGCTGCTGAAACAGGCCGGACAAAATCAGGCATCAACCACGGATCAGCTCAATGCGGCGGTGACGGAGCTGTCCGAAGATATGATTGCTGAGGCAGAGCCGGTCACCTCGTCATCAGAAGTACTGAGTGAATCTGAAGCGGTGTCTGTAGCGGCAGATGAAGCGCCGCCGCAGACGGACCCCGTTCCTGTGGTGGTTGATGCAGGCACTGCCACGGTTGCTGATGAAGACCCGGTTGTTGAGCAGCTCGCTGACGATACGGCAGTGGCTGAAGAAGAGCCGGTGGTTGTAACTGCTGCTCCTGAGAATGAGGAAACACTTCAGGCGGCTGAAGACAGCTCGATCAGTGGTGAGGATGCGCCGGAACTTGTGTTGCCTCAGTCGCAGCCTCAGGCCTTGGTCGATGGCAGTGCCGATGAAATCAGTGAAGATGTGGCTCCTGTTCAAATGAAGGAGCGTCCTTCCAAAGCACATCTGCATGCTTCAGAACAGGCCGTGGCGGCCCTGACCACTAAAGCGAATGCGCAGGCGGCTTTGCACAGTGCTGTGTTGGCGGTACCTGCCGAGGGTGAGGCCCAGGCAGCGGTTTCTACTCAGGTAGTAGATCTTCTGAAAACACAGAATCGTTCCGCCGCGGTGACGCAACTGGTTGATGAAAATACTGCAAACCCAACTTCGGGTGAGCGAGGCGGGCGAACTGAAGCTTCCGCGCCATCCAGCGAGCCAGCGCCGCTGCCAACCCTGGGGAAAAAACTGGAACTCAATCTGGAAAACAGTCAGGCGTTACTGCGCAGTGTGGCGGCTTTACGGCAGGGGGCTGATACCCAGTCCTCGCAACAGCGGGCTGAAGCAATACCCTTGACGGGTTCTGAAACCTATAACGCTGCAGGTATATCCCAGCCAACCCAGACGCAAAAAGTGCTGACAGAACAGCAAACGCTGATGATGCCGAATCAGATGCGGATGAATACCCCGGTCTGGCAGAATGCGTTGGGTGAGCGAGCGATGTTGCTGGTGGCGAATGGTGCGCGCACAGCCGAGATTCGTCTGGATCCGCCTGAGCTGGGATCGCTGCATATTCGTGTACATATGCATCAGGATCAGGTCAGCCTGAGTTTCTCTTCGCCCCATGCGCATGTGCGTGATGCGGTTGAACAGAGTTTGCCAAGGCTGCGTGAGATGTTTGCAGAACAGGGACTTGCGCTACAGGATTCCTCGGTATCGGACCAGTCATCGGGTGATCGCCGTGGTGAGTCTGCTCAACAATTGGCTGAACGCTCCTATGGCATCGGCGGTGGCGGCGAGTTGACGATGGATGATGCTGATGAGCCGCCAATGCGCGGCGCTCAGAGTGTTAATCTGGTGGATTATTATGCCTGACCGGGTTTAACCGGCCGCTTGAGGTTTTTACGTTGTTCAGCCGTAAAATCAGTGTGTTATAGTAAGGCAAAGTATGCCGGTCTGTGGCCGGTTGTTGGGAATGAATCGCCGCGTAACAGGCTGAGGTATTTGGGTAATGGCGGAAGCTGACGAGTCCACCGAAGAAACAGGCGCAGAGGGTAAGAAAAAGTCCAAGCTGGTGTTGATTATTGCACTGGTGGTGGGTGTGTTACTGGTAGGTGGCGGTGGCGCTGCGGTCGCTTTTTTCCTGCTCGGTGATGATCAGCCTGCCGCGGAAGAGGTTGCAGCTACGCCGGAAAAAGCTGAGGCGATCTATACCAAGGTGCGTACCAAAGAAGGCAAGCCGATGTTTGTGGTCACGTTGCAGTCATTGGATCAGCGGCCGCACTATATGCAGGCTTATGTAGAAGCGAAAAGCCGTGACTCCGATGTGGATGCGGCGCTGACCCTGCATATGCCGCTGATTGTATCGCGGTTGAATACGCTGTTTTCGACCCAGAAATTTGAGCAGTTGCAAACCGTCGAGGGCAAGATTAAGTTGCGTCAGGATGCAACGGATCTGGTCCGCGAGATTATGCAGGAAAAAATCGGAAAGCCGGGTGTTGAAACCATTCTATTCACTAACTTTGTGATGCAATGATGTCGTCGATGGGTCTGCTGGAGGGTGTAGCCTAGATGTCGGTCAAAGATCTGCTGTCCCAGGATGAGATCGATGCGCTGTTGCACGGTGTTGATGATGGCGATGTCGATACCTCAGAATCGGTAGATGACCTCGACGACGGTGAGGTCCGCCCTTACGATCTTGCCAGCCATGAACGCATTGTTCGTGGCCGTATGCCAACGCTCGAAATGATCAATGAGCGTTTTGCCCGTTATACCCGCATCAGTCTGTTTAATCTGCTTCGTCGTGAAGCAGATGTGACCGTGGGTGGCGTTCAGGTAATGAAGTATGGTGATTACATCCATACTCTCTATGTTCCGACCAGTATGAACCTGATCCGGGTGCCACCTTTGCGGGGCACCGGTCTGTTTATTATGGACGCCAAGCTGGTGTTCAAGCTGGTGGATAATTTCTTTGGTGGCGATGGTCGTCATGCCAAAATTGAAGGGCGTGAATTTACCCCCACTGAAACCCGGCTGATCCAGAAAACCCTGGAACAATTTTTCCTTGATCTCGAAGATGCCTGGCGGCCGGTTAAAAACCTGTCGTTTGAGCATATTGGTCATGAGATGAATCCGGCTATGGCTAACGTTATCAACCCGACGGAGGTTGTGGTGGTCAGTTCCTTTCAGGTAGACCTTGAAGGGGGTTCCGGTGAGTTTCATGTGGCGTTGCCCTATTCGATGCTGGAACCGATCAGAGATCTGCTGGTGTCCGGTTTTCAAAGCAGTGAAGATGAGCGTGATGAGCGTTGGCAGACCGCGTTGCAGCGTGACATTCTGATGGCGCATCTGACGCTGGAGATGTCGATTGCCCGTCAGGAGATGACGCTGCGGGATGTGCTAGAGCTGGAAGCCGGTGATATTATTCCGGTTGAACTGCCGGAGACCTTTGAGCTCAGAGCCAACAAGGTGCCGGTGTTTACCTGTAAACTCGGTCAGTCACGTGGCAATCTGGCGTTAAAAATTCAAAATCAGGTTGTTCGTCGTAAATAACCCTGCAGGGGAGAGAAGGTGTGATTCATGAGTGATGATGCAGATCTGGATCAACAGGCGCTGGCCGATGAGTGGGCTGCGGCACTGGAAGAGCAGACTGGCGATGATGCAGGCGAGCAGATCGATCCTGATGAGCTTTTAAAGGCCACCGGTGTCAATCAGGACAAGGTGCAATTGGCTGAACTGAAGGATGAGGGTAAACCCGTCGCGGACCCCAAACTGGATGTCATCCTTGATATTCCGGTGACCCTGTCAATGGAAGTGGGCCAGACCGATATTCCCATCAGTAACCTGCTGCAGCTGACGCAGGGTTCGGTTATTGAACTGGACCGGGTGGCGGGTGAACCGCTGGATGTAATGGTCAATGGAACGCTGATCGCCCATGGCGAAGTGGTTGTCGTCAACGATCGTTACGGTATCCGTCTAACTGATGTAATCAGTCCGCAAGAGCGGATTCGCCGTCTGAAATAGACCTGATGCGGATAGCTGCTCTTCTTATCGGCTTTTTTTTCGCACCCTGGGCAGCGGCTGAAACCGCGTCCGGGGCCGAGGCAATGCGGCCCGCTTTTCAGGAGCCTTTCTCAATTGCCGCGCTGACGCAGTTGGTGTTCGGTTTGGGTCTGGTGCTGGGCATGATTCTGTTGCTGGCCTGGCTGGTACGACGTTTCTCAGGTTTTACCCCTATGAGCCGTCAGATGCGTGTTCTGGCTGTGTTGCCACTGAGTACGCGTGAGAAAGTCGTGCTGGTTGAAGTGGGTGGGCAGCAACTGCTGCTTGGTGTGGCGCCGGGTCGGGTCAATCTGATTAAAGAGTTTGAGGAGCCGGTAGTAAAACTGGCTGAACAATCAGCCCCAGCCTTTGCGGCTAAGCTGGCGGAAGTGCTTCAGAGGCAAAAATCTGATGGTTAAATGGCTGCTGCTGGTTCTCGGTTTTGTGCCTATGCTGGCTCAGGCAGCGGATGTCGGGATTCCGGCTGTCACTGTGACCACGGGTGAAAACGGTGAGACCAGCTACAGTGTGACGATCCAGATCCTTGCGCTGATGACCATGCTGACGTTCCTGCCAGCTATGGTCATGATGATGACCTCATTTGCCCGCATTATTATTGTTTTCTCAATTCTCCGACAGGCGCTGGGTCTGCAGCAGACACCTTCCAATCAGATTCTGATTGGTATCGCGTTGTTCCTGACATTGTTTATCATGACGCCGGTGCTGGATAAGGTGTATCAGGATGCCGTGACACCCTACCTGAATGAGGAGATTGGGGTGGTGGCTGCGCTGGAGCAGGCCAGCGGTCCTTTTCGAGATTTTATGCTGATGCAGACCCGTGAAAGTGATCTGGATCTGTTTATGCGAATTTCGGATACCCCCGCTGTTGAAACGCCGGATGAAGTGCCTTTTACCGTTCTGGTGCCCGCCTTTGTGACCAGCGAGCTGAAGACTGCTTTTCAGATCGGTTTTATGTTGTTTATCCCGTTCCTGATTATTGATTTGGTGGTGGCCAGTGTTTTGATGGCAATGGGTATGATGATGCTGTCACCGGTCATTATTTCGTTGCCGTTTAAAATCATGCTGTTTGTCCTGGTTGACGGCTGGGCTCTGGTGATTGGTACGCTGGCAGCAAGCTTTGGGCTATAGTGCCTAAGAAACCGGGAGGACGGCCATGACACCTGAAGTAGTTCTGAGTATTTTCGGTGAAGCGTTCTGGCTGATCGTGTTGATGGTTTCCGTCATTATTCTGCCGAGCCTGGTGGTGGGTTTGGTTGTCTCTACCTTTCAGGCAGCTACTCAGATCAATGAACAGACACTCAGCTTTCTGCCGCGTCTGATCATTACGTTATTGGTAATTATGTGGGCCGGTCCATGGCTTCTGACTCAGCTGATGGAGCATTTTACCCGGCTGGTCAAAAACATCCCCTTTCTCATCGGTTAACCCATGTTTGATGTCAGTCTCCTGCAGATTGAAGATTGGGTTGCGGCTTTTCTCTGGCCGTTGTTCCGGGTTGCGTCCTTTTTTATGGCAGTACCCTTGCTGGGTGGACAGTTGGTCTCGGCGCGTATTCGTCTGATTCTGGCGTTGTCTATTACGGCCATCACTGCTCCTCTGCTGCCTGCAATGCCGCCTTTTACCGGGCTGGATGGGCAAGCCTGGATCATTATTGCTCAGCAGATCCTGATCGGTGGTGCGCTGGGTTTTATGTTTCAGGTGTTTTTTCAGGTGTTCGTGCTGGGCGGGCAGATGATTGCGACCCAGATGGGTTTGGGTTTTGCCTCTGTCAGTGACCCCGCTAACGGTATACCGGTGGTGATGCTGAGTCAGTTTTATCTGACCATGGTGATGATTTTGTTTATCTCACTTAACGGGCATCTGGTGATGGTTGAGGTGATTGTGCGCAGCTTTGATGTGTTGCCTGTAGCGATGACGGGGCTGACTCAACCCATGCTGTGGAAGATAGCGATTGCCGGTAGCTGGATGTTCTCGGCAGCACTGCTGATGGCGTTGCCTGCTGTCACAGCTCTGCTGGTGGTGAATATGACTTTTGGCATTATGTCCCGGGCAGCGCCTCAGCTAAATATTCTGGCGATAGGTTTTCCGTTCACCATGGTGTTGGGTTTATTTATCAACTGGGTCAATCTGGGCGGTTTTCTGGATCAGTACATGCGTATTTCCAGCTATGCTCTGGATTATATTGAACAGTTGCTCAGTGGAGTGTGACCGGTGGCTGAAGAAGATTCAGGTCAGGAAAAGACGGAACAACCCACGCCCAAGCGCCTGAAAGAGGCGCGGGAAAAGGGCGATGTTCCCCGATCAAAAGAACTCACCACCATGCTGGTGCTGATGGCGGCGGTACTGGGTGCCTTTATCTTTGGTGGACAGTTGGTGGAACGCATGATCGGCATGATGGAGCACAACTTTCTGCTGGACCGTTCAGCTGTATTTGATAGCAATGCCATGATTGCGCATCTGGGGGTGTCGATACGGGAGGCTGGCCTGGCGCTGGCCGGTATTTTCGGCCTGATTGTGGTGGCTGCTATTGTCGGTCCTATCGCTCTGGGAGGCTGGAACTTCAGTGCTCAGGCCTTGCAGCCCAAAGGCAGCCGGATCGATCCGCTGGCAGGCATCAAGCGTATGTTTTCCCTGAAATCGTTGGTGGAATTGTTCAAGGCGTTGGGTAAATTTGCTCTGGTAGGCGGTTTTGCCATGCTGATTTTGTGGCAGATCCGTGGCGATATTATCGCCTTGGGTAATAGCCCGGATCGGCCCGCCATTCAGGCGGCGCTGGAGATAGTGACCTGGGTATTTATGGTGCTGAGTGCCGTGCTGATCATTATCGCTGCCATCGATGTGCCTTATCAGCTCTACGATTACACCCACAAGATGAAGATGACTCTCCAGGAAGTGAAGGATGAAATGAAAAACACGGAGGGTAAGCCTGAAGTCAAAGGGCGTATTCGTCAGTTGCAGCGTGAAATCTCTCAGCGTCGGATGATGAAGGCCGTCCCTGAGGCTGATGTAGTGATTACCAACCCGACCCATTATGCGGTAGCGGTGCGTTATGATTCAGAGTCACGCAATGCGCCGATTGTGGTGGCCAAGGGTGTTGATTTTGTTGCCCTGAAAATTCGTGAGATAGCGGCAGAGCATGAAGTGCCGATGTTGCAGGCGCCTGCTCTGGCGCGAGCGATCTACCATTCAACGGAACTGGATGATGAGATTCCAGCGGGCCTGTTTCTGGCTGTGGCACAGGTGTTGGCGTATGTCTACCAGCTCAAGCGCTACCGTGATCATAACGATGTCTCTGCGCCGCGCCAGCCTGATCTGGAACATCTCGATATTCCTGATGAATTTAAAACCGATCCTCCTGCCTGAGTTCAATTTTCTGGCGTGAAAATTGCAAAATAATCATTGAGTTGGCGTTAATCGTCAAAAAACCGACATTTTATGCTGTCTTTGGGCAAAGATGATCGGTTATTATCGATTAAGTTGAATTTAGTGATGTTTTTTTGACGCATAGGTTCTGAGTGGAACGCGCAGTTATCTTGCAAAATATACGCAACCTCGGCCAGGGTCACCTGGGTGTGCCGTTGTTGTTGCTGGCAATTTTGGCGATGGTTACATTGCCGATACCGCCGTTCCTGCTGGATACGCTGTTTACATTCAATATCACCATTTCCATCGTTGTACTGCTGGTCTGTGTCTATTCATCACGTCCACTCGATTTTGCTGTTTTTCCATCCATTATTCTGATCGCAACGCTGATGCGGCTGGCGCTGAACGTAGCTTCTACGCGTGTGGTGCTGCTGTATGGTCATGAAGGGGGTGATGCGGCCGGTAAGGTGATTCAGGCCTTCGGTGAGGTGGTGGTAGGCGGTAACTATGTGGTCGGTTTTGTGGTGTTTCTGATCCTGATCATTATCAACTTTGTCGTGGTGACAAAGGGTGCCGGTCGTATTTCCGAAGTCAGTGCCCGTTTTACCCTGGATGCCATGCCGGGTAAGCAGATGGCGATCGATGCTGACCTTAACTCTGGTCTGATAGATCAGGAGGAGGCTAAACAGCGACGTCAGGAAGTGACGCAGGAAGCGGATTTTTATGGTTCTATGGACGGTGCGTCCAAGTTCGTCAGGGGTGACGCGGTTGCCGGTATTCTGATTCTGGTGATCAACCTGCTGGGTGGTCTGGCGATAGGTATGCTGCAGCATGATCTCGATTTCAGCACAGCGATGCGTTACTACTCTCTGTTGACGATTGGTGATGGTCTGGTGGCTCAGTTGCCTTCGCTGCTGCTTTCAACCGCGGCCGCCATTATGGTGACCCGGCAGAATGTTTCCCATGATATGGGTCGTCAGGTGCTGGGACAGCTGTTTGCTTCACCGAAGTCTCTGGCGATTGCTGCCGGAATTTTGACGATTATGGGTTTGATTCCCGGCATGCCGCATTTTGCGTTTTTGTCACTGGCGGCAGTGGCAGGGGCGGGAGCCTGGTGGATTTTCCGTCATCATCAGGCAAAAGCAATGCAGGTAGTGGAGCAGGAGCGCCAGAAAGCGCAGCAAGCTGCCCCGGTGGAAGATGGTGAGAAGCGCGACCTGAACTGGGATGATGTAATGCCGGTGGATATGGTCGGTTTGGAAGTAGGTTATCGGCTGATTCCAATGGTCGATAAGATGCAGGGCGGGCAGTTGTTGAGTCGCATCAAAGGTGTCCGTAAAAAGCTCTCCCAGGATCTGGGTTTTCTGGTGCCGTCGGTACATATTAGGGATAACCTGGATCTGTTGCCCGGGGCTTATCGCATCACGCTGATGGGTGTGATTGTTGGTGAGGCGGAAGTTTATCCGGATCGTGAGCTGGCGATTAACCCGGGTCAGGTGTTTGGCGCATTGCAGGGGATTGAAGTGAAAGACCCTGCGTTTGGTCTGGATGCTGTGTGGATTGAGCAGCAGAACAAAGAGCAGGCGCAGTCGCTGGGTTATACCGTGGTGGATGCTTCGACTGTGGTGGCTACGCATCTGAATCAGTTGCTGCAGGTGCATGCGCATGAGTTGTTGGGTCATGAAGAGGTGCAGCAGTTGCTGGATATGCTGGCCAAATCCTCGCCTAAGCTGGTTGATGAGCTGGTGCCTGGCAAACTGGGCTTCAGTGCGTTGCTGAAAGTGCTGCAGAACCTGCTGAAAGAGCATGTGCCACTGAAAGATTTCAGAACCATAGCCGAGTCCCTGGCCGAGGCGGTCAGCCGTACTCAGGACCCGTTGGCACTGACCGCGGCGGTGCGTATCTCACTGTCCCGCCTGATAGTACAGAACATTAATGGTGCTGAGCCTGAATTGCCGGTTATTACGCTGGAGCCCCAGTTGGAGCAGCTGCTGATGAATTCGATTCAGCAGGGCAAAGATGCGGGTCTGGCGCTTGAGCCGGGCATGGCTGAACGTTTACAGGCGTCATTGTCGGATGCTGCCAGCCAGCAGGAGATGATGGGGCGTCCGTCAGTGCTTCTGGTGGCTGCGCCAGTGCGACCTCTGCTGGCCAAGTTTGTGCGTTATGGTCAGCACCAGATTCACGTGCTCTCCTATCAGGAGATCCCGGAAAATAAAAAGATCACCATTGTGGCGACCGTGGGTGGGCAGCCAAATGGTTAAACAGTCAGACCAACAGGCTGGACTGATGGGGAAACTTTATGAAGGTTAAGCGTTTCTTTGCGCCGGATATGCGACAGGCAATGCGCCGGGTCCGAGAGGAGATCGGTCCTGATGCAGTGATTTTGTCTAATCACCGTGTCTCAGGCGGTGTCGAGGTGGTGGCTGCTCATGAAAACGATTACGAAACGGCCCGTGCTGAATTTGATCAGCGTCAGCGGCCCGCGCCCAGTGCACGTCAGCCTCTGGATGTTGTCACGGGTGCACAAAGTGCCGGCCTGAGTGATGAGCTGCACCGTGCCCGGATGCGAATCGCCGAGGCCCAGCAGCGTGCGCATGCACCGGCAGATGAAACCGAAAAAGTGAACCGTCAGTTGGGTCGTGATGATGAAGACGATCTGCGCATGATTCTGTCGACGCTGAAACAGCGTCGACGTGAGAAAGCCGATGCGGCGCATGAGAATTTTGTCCGACAGCAGTTACCTGAGCCTGAAATGCATGCCCCGGCCACGGCAATGGATGCGAACCTGATTCGGACCATGCAGGATGAAATTCAGCAGCTGAAGCAGATGCTGCAGCATCAGGCGATGTCTCAGGTCGCTAAGCCGGTTTCACCTTTGCAGCGCAAGCTGGAGTTAATGGGTATCAGCCCGGCTCTGGCAGGGCAGCTTATGTCTGGTGTTGAACCGGATCTGGCGCCTGAGAAGGCCTGGCGTAATATGCTCGCAAAGCTGTCTGAAGCGATCCCTGTGGTGGGTGAGGAGTATATCGAACGCGGTGGCATGATCGCGTTTGTCGGTCCAACCGGCTCCGGTAAAACCACCACTATTGGTAAGCTGGCTGCGCGTTATGTTCTGCAGCATGGCAGCTCGGGTCTGGCGCTGGTGACTACCGATACCTATCGGATCGCGGCGCATGAGCAGCTGCGTACCTTTGGTCGTATTCTGGACGTACCGGTCAGAGTCGTAGATGAAAACAGCTCGCTGGAAGCGGTGTTGCAGTCGCTGAAAAACAAACGTCTGGTGCTGATTGATACAGCGGGTCTGTGTGCGCAGGAGCCGCACAGTGAAACGCAGATGAGTATGCTGGAAAGTGTCACGCTGCGGCTGAAAAAACTGTTGGTGGTTTCCTGTAGCAGTCAGCGTCGGGTAGTTGAGCAGGCCTATCAGGCTTACCGTGAGTTGGGACTGAATGGCTGTGTATTGAGCAAGATGGATGAGTCCGGTGGTCTGGGTGAGGCTTTGTCACTGATTATCGAAAAACGTCTGCCCGTGGCCTATATGACTGACGGTCAGCGCATTCCGGATGATATTCAGTTAGCTAAGCGGCATGATCTGGTGAGCCGTGCGGTTGTGGCTGCTCAGAAAGCTCTGGTGCAGGAACGTCAGTCAGACGATGACAGCGGTACCTTGTTTAAGGTGGTCTAGGATGGAATGTAACGCATGAGTCAGCCAAGACCAATTAAGGTCATCGCCGTCACCGGCGGTAAAGGGGGCGTGGGTAAAACCAATGTCTCCGTCAACCTCGCGACCGCCCTTGCAGAGATGGGTCATGAGACTGTATTGCTGGATGCCGATCTCGGGCTTGCAAACGTCGATGTCCTGCTTGGCCTGCGTCCGAAGAAAAATATATCTGATGTGCTTGATGGTACCTGTTCTCTGGAAGAGGTGATGTTGAAAGCAGGTGAGCGTTTTCGTATTGTGCCGGCTTCATCAGGCACTCAGGAAATGACCTCGCTCTCCGCCCACGAACATGCTGAATTGATTCATGCTTTTAATTCGATTGCCGATAATCTTGATGTACTGATCGTTGATACAGCAGCAGGGATTTCTGATTCTGTCGTCAACTTTGTCAGAGCGGCGCAGGAAGTACTGGTAGTGGTGTGTGATGAGCCGACATCCATCACCGATGCCTATGCGCTGATCAAACTTTTGAACCGGGATTATCAGATGACCCGCTTCAGAGTTCTGGCAAATATGGTGTTGACAGAACAGGAAGGGCGCAACATGTTTAACAAGTTGCTTACGGTAACCGACCGGTTTCTTGATGTGACCCTTCAATATGTAGGTTCAATCCCTTATGATGAGAGCGTACGTAAGGCTGTACAAAAGCAAGTGCCTGTTTTAAAAGCGTTTCCAAAGAGCAAGGTGGCACTCGCATTGCGCCAGTTGGCGAATAAGGTCGATAGTTGGCCTGTGCAGACCTTACCCCGGGGCCATCTCGAGTTTTTCGTCGAGCGGCTGATCCGGGGAACGTCCCCATCGGATTGATAAATAGAGGCGGTATGTACGATCAGCTGCAATTGCAAACGGCCGACGAATTAATAGAACAATATGCGCCATTGGTTAAACGTATTGCTCACCATTTGATGGCGCGCTTGCCTTCAACGGTATTGCTGGATGATCTGTTGCAGGCGGGCATGATGGGCCTGCTCGAAGCGGCCAAAAAATACGACACCTCTAAAGGTGCGAGTTTTGAAACCTATGCTGGTATCCGGATTCGCGGCTCCATCATAGATGAGGTTCGACGCGGTGATTGGACCCCGCGTTCAGTGCATCGAAACAGTCGTCGTGTGACTGAAGCGATTCATCAGGTTGAGGGCCGTCTGGGTCGCGATGCTTCCGATGCTGAAGTGGCTGCCGAGATGGATATCTCGCTGGATGAGTACCATCAGTTAGTGAAAGACTCCATGGAGAGTCGTCTGTTCAGTTTTGAAGAGATGACGGACCCCAAGGAGGACGGACCTTCGGAGTACGTGGCAAATGACGATCCGGGTCCCAGTCAGCACTTTGAGCGGTCGTCGTTTCAGGAAAATCTGGCAGCGGAGATCGCGCGCTTGCCTGAACGAGAGCAGCTGGTGCTGTCGCTGTACTATGATGAGGAACTGAATCTCAAAGAGATTGGCCAGGTACTGGGTGTCAGTGAATCCAGGGTCAGTCAGATTCACAGTCAGGCAGCGCTGAGATTACGGTCGCGCCTGACCGAGTGGAGATAAACTCGACCGCCGGGACTCAGATCGGCAGTCAGATATGTATTGAGTTGCGTAGCTTGAGGGGATTCTGTCTTGAGAAAAGACATCAAAATACTCGTGGTTGACGATTTTTCTACCATGAGACGTATCATTAAAAACCTGTTGCGGGACCTGGGACTCACCAACGTCGAAGAAGCCGATGATGGTCAGACTGCCCTGCCGATTCTGAAACGCGGTGACATTGAATTTTTGATTACCGACTGGAATATGCCGGGCATGACAGGCATAGAGCTGCTTAAAGCAGTTCGGGAAGATCCTGCCCTGGCTCAGATTCCGGTCCTTATGGTTACTGCCGAAGCCAAAAAAGAACAGATCATTGCTGCAGCGCAGGCTGGTGTTAACGGTTATGTGGTCAAACCTTTTACCGCCGCGGTGTTGAAAGAAAAAATCGACAAGATTTTTGAACGTCTGGGCTAAGGAGTAATCCCATGGTGTCAGGCCCGGATGCACGAAACGGCCTCAGTCGTTTCGAAGAAGAATTACAACAACATGCAGAGTCTCTGGTAACCGCCATCAAGAGTGGCAATCTGGCTGAGGCCATGGACCTGATCCATCTGTTGCATGAATTCCGTCATAAAACCTTCTTTACCGAAGTGGGTCACCTTACCCGTGGTCTGCATGAAGCCATTAAGGCATTCTCTGCCGAGATGGGTGGTGCGCTGGAAGGTGGCCAGGAGTCTATTCCCAGCGACGTGGATGCTGCCGAGCGTCTGAATTACGTCATCGATCTATCTGAAAAAACAGCCCATGAAACCATGGACCGGGTTGATAATGCCCTGTCACTGGTTGATCAGCTGGACGCCCAAAGTGCGCGTTTTAAAGATCTGCTTTCCCTCGTTGGTCAGCTTGAAGCTGAGCATGAAGGGTTGCGGGGCGTCTATGACCGTACCTGCGCATTGAAGGAAGAGTCGGAAAAAACCATTGATAGCCTGCGTACCCAGCTGACCGATATTGTTGTCTCTCAGAGTTATCAGGATATCTCTGGGCAGTTGATTCGTCGGGTTATTACACTCGTCAGCAATGTAGAAACACACCTCATCAGCCTGATGGATATGGCCGCTAAGGTGCAGCGTCTGTCAGGTATATCAACGGACACCGAAAAATCCGGACAGTCAGGCAAATCAGACCCCATTCAGGCAGAAGGTCCTCAAATTCGTAAGGAAAGCGCCGATATAGTGAGCGGACAAGACGAAGTAGACGATCTTTTATCCAGCCTGGGTTTTTAAGAGGAGTGCCCTATGAGTTTGGATGTAGACCAGGAGATCCTAGGTGATTTTCTCGTCGAGGCCGGAGAAATTCTGGAGCAGCTATCCGAACAATTAGTTGATCTGGAACAGTCCCCGGGTGATGCCGACCTGTTGAATGCTATTTTCAGGGGCTTTCACACCGTCAAAGGGGGGGCTGGTTTTCTTCAGCTGGAGGCAATGGTTGATTGCTGTCACAAGGCTGAAAACCTGTTTGATATGCTACGCAACGGTGAGATCAGCGTCACGCCTGAGCTGATGGATGTTGTGTTGCAGGTGCTCGATGCGCTGAACCTGATGTTTGAAGCTGTGCATGCCGGTGAAGAACCACAGCAGGCGGACCCTCAACTGATTCAGGCGTTAGTCGCTTTTGCCGAAGGTAATGGCCCGGCGCCAGCCCCGGCAGCCGCCCCTGCGCCAGCACCCGAACCCGAGTCTGTTGCCCCAGCCAAGGCCGCTCCTGTTGCAGCTCAGTCTGTACCTGATACCAGTTTTGATAATCCTGCAGACGAATTTGAAATGTTACTCAATGATATGGGCGCACCCACGGAGAGTGCACCTGTCATTGAAGCTGGCGGTAGTGAGCTGATCACTGAAGATGAGTTTGAGGCGTTGCTGGATCAGCTGCACGGTGCAGGTAAAGGTCCGGGTAAAACTGTGCCTGAGCCAGCCGCACCAAAAGCCGCTACAGCTGCACCAACTGCTGCGCCTGCTGCTGGCGGTACTGAACTGATTACTGATGACGAATTTGAGTCTCTGCTGGATGAACTGCAGGCGCAGGGTAAAGGTGCTTTTGCAGCGCCGCCTGTTGAGTCGCCTGCCAAGGTTGAGACTAAACCCGCAATGCCCGCGACCGCTAACTTTGCGGCTGCAAAAGAAGATACGGGCAAAGCGGCTAGTGCGCATGCCAAACCGGCTGCAGAGAGTAACGTGCGTGTGGATACTCGCCTGCTCGACAAGATCATGAATATGGTCGGAGAGCTGGTGCTGGTGCGTAACCGTCTGGTTCGCCTGGGTGTACGTCATGAAGATGAGGCCATGGGCAAGGCGTTAGGCACGCTGGATATGGTCACCGCCGATCTGCAGATGTCGGTAATGAAAACCCGTATGCAGCCAGTGAAAAAGGTATTTGGCCGTTTTCCGCGTCTGATCCGTGACCTCTCCCGTAATCTGAAAAAAGAGGTTCAGCTGGAACTGCGGGGTGAAGAAACCGATCTGGACAAAAACCTGGTTGAAGCACTGGCCGATCCGCTGATCCACCTGGTGCGCAACTCGGTTGACCATGGTATCGAGGCTCCTGAAGTGCGTGAAGCCCAGGGCAAACCTCGTGAAGGCCATGTGTTGCTGTCCGCAGAACAGGAAGGCGATCATATCCTGCTGGTGATTCAGGATGACGGCGCCGGTATGGACCCGGAGAAGCTCCGTAATCTGGCGATCAAGCGTGGCATGATGGACGCTGAAGCTGCCATGCGCCTGACCGATCAGGAGTGTTTCAATCTGATATTCGCGGCCGGTTTCTCTACCAAACAAGAGATATCCGATGTCTCTGGCCGTGGTGTTGGCATGGATGTGGTGAAAACCAAAATCACCCAGCTGAATGGCACCCTGAGCATTGATTCTGTACTTGGGCAGGGCACACGTATTGCAATTCAGGTACCGCTGACGCTGGCGATTATGCCTACGCTGATGGTGATCCTTGAACAGCAGGCCTTCGCGTTGCCATTGGTCAACGTGAATGAGATCTTCAATCTTGATCTGACCAAAACCAATACGGTTGATGGACAGCAGGTGATTATTGTGCGCGATCAGGCACTGCCGCTGTTCCACCTCAAGCGCTGGCTGATTGACGGGCAGCAGTTTGCCACCATTCCGCCACAGGGCCATGTGGTGATTGTGACGGTAGGTACGCAAAGAGTTGGTTTTATTGTTGATCAGCTCGTTGGGCAGGAAGAGGTGGTTATTAAACCGCTGGGCAGTATCCTGCACGGGACGCCAGGTTTGTCCGGCGCGACAATCACCGGGGACGGACGTATTGCTTTGATCCTGGATATTCCGAACCTGCTTAAGCGCTACGCCTCCTGAGGCCGGTCACAGGGGCGGGTATGCCGTTACGGGTTCTGATTGTTGATGATTCAGTCTTTTTTCGAAACCGGATCAGTGATCTGCTGGCGGGTGATTCCCGCCTGCTGATCGTTGGGCGTGCTCAGAATGGCCGCGAGGCTGTGGAGTTGGCCCGTCAGTTAAAACCTGATGTGATCACCATGGATGTGGAGATGCCCGGTATGAATGGCATCGAAGCGGTAAGGCTGATCATGCGGGAGTCACCGACCAATATTCTGATGCTCTCTTCACTGACCCATGAGGGTGCTCAGGTTACCCTTCAGGCACTTGAGGCTGGGGCGGTAGATTTTCTCTCCAAAGATATGCGGGCCTGGATGGATCGGTCCGATTCTCTTAAGCGGCAGCTGTGCGACAAGATTGTAGAGATCGGTCAGCATAAGCAGCGCCCACGTTCTTCAATGTTTGGTGTACAGCCCGGCAGTACTGGAAAAACCATGGTTTTCCGGGGCGATGATACAGCGGAAAAAACGCCCGCTCCACAGGTCGCCCGAGGCCCGGCGAAGGGGCTTGTGGTCATCGGCGCGTCCACTGGTGGCCCGGTTGCCCTACAGCAGGTGCTGATGGCGTTACCGGCGGACTTTCCCTATCCGATTTTGCTGGTTCAGCATATGCCCAACACCTTTACACCGGTGTTTGCACAGCGCCTCAATCAGCTCTGCCGGATAGAGGTGTGTGAGGCCAAAGACGGTGATCTGCTGCGGCCGGGTGTCGCATTACTGGCGCCCGGGGGCAAGCAGATGATTATCGATCCGCGTGGTCGGGACCGGGTGAGTATCCTGCCCGGTGATGAGCGGCTCAACTACAGACCCAGTGTTGATGTGACATACGGCTCTGCAGCGCGTACCTTTGGTTCTAAGGTGCTGGCGATCATTATGACCGGCATGGGCGCTGATGGGTGTGAAGGTGCCCGCTTGCTGAGGCAGGCCGGTGCCCATATCTGGGCGCAGAATAAAGAGAGCTGTACCATCTATGGGATGCCTCAGGCTGTGGTGAATGCTGGCCTAGCGGATAAAATTCTGGACCTGCAGGAAGTGGGTCCCATGTTGGCGCAAAGCAGGGTGTAGCGATGGGTTTTTCAGCCGTTTTTGGTGTCATTCTGGCGATTTCAGCCGTGGGTTTTGCCCATTATCTGGATGGTGGTTATATCGCCGAGTTGGTGAACCTGCCTGCCGCAACCATTGTGTTGGGAGGAACCCTGGCGGCTGCTCTGATTCAGTTTCGTGCAGTGGATGTCAAACGCGCGGTATTTATGTTGCGCTGGGCTTTTGGACATGGAAAACAGCCCTTTAAAGAAACACTGGATTATCTGTTGCGCTGGTGTGTGATTGCCCGGCGTAAAGGGTTGCTTGGCCTGGAGGCTGAAGCGGATAAGCTGTCCGATGAGTTTATTCGTAGTGGTCTGCAACTGCTGGCAGATGGTAAGGGCCGTGATAGCCTGCGCAGTACGCTGGAAGTGGATATGGTGATGCAGGAGCAGCGTGACCTGCAGGCCGCCCGAGTGATTGAAAGCATGGGCGGTTATGCGCCTACCATGGGTATTATCGGTGCGGTGCTTGGCCTGATTCATGTGATGGGCAATCTGTCAGATCCTGAAAGTCTGGGCCGGGGTATTGCCACAGCCTTTGTGGCCACCATCTATGGTATCGGTGTGGCCAACCTTTTCTTATTGCCGATCGGCAATAAAATCAAAGATATAGTTCAGGCGCGCTATCGTCATCAGGAGATGGTGCTCGAGGGGTTGATGCTGATTGCTGACGGTCATGGCCCTAAAGCGATTCAGCAACGCCTGCAGGGTTATCTGGGAGGCTAGCGGGATGCCACGTCGACACAGTCCACAGGACATCGCGCGCCATGATCGTTGGGTTCTTTCCTACGCTGATTTTATTACCCTGCTGTTTGCTTTTTTTGTGGTGATGTACGCGATCTCTTCAGTGAATGAAGATAAATATCGCGGCCTGGCCGAAGCCTTAACCGGAATTTTTATTGGTCTGGATGATAGCGGAGAAAAAGCGGATAAAGGTGAAGGGCATAACCTGCGTGGTTTGGGCATGTTTATGGGCGGCACAGTTGATAAAGATGCGCCCAGAGTCACGCTGGCACCACCGGATCAGACAGAAACCATGACCCTGGAGGCTCTTAAGCAGGCGTTACAGGTGAACTTTTCTCAGCTTGTGGCGGCCGGGACGATGACGGTAACCGGTAATGACCTCTGGGTTGCTATTGAGGTTCGTTCGGGCGATCTCTTCGCCTCGGCAAGTGCAACACCTACCGATCTGGCCGATCAGTTACTGGAGCCATTGGCGCAGATTCTCAGCGGCAGCGAAAATCCTATCCATGTTGAAGGTTTTACCGATAATCAGCCGCTGACCAGTAGACAGTTTCCATCGAACTGGGAATTGTCCGCGGCCAGGGCCGCCGCGGTGGTCAGGTTGCTGACAGAGTTTGGGGTTGATCCAAAGCGGATGGCTGCCGTCGGGTATGGTGAATATCAGCCCGCTTACAGCAACCGTACAGCCAAAGGTCAGCAACTGAATCGCCGGGTGGTGATTGTGATCTCCCGGGATGAGAAGGTTCGCCGGGTGGTGACGGCCTTTGGCAGTCAGAATGTCAGTTCAGATGCTGTGTCGACCCTGTTTTCCGAACCCGGTACTGAACCCAGACCTGTGGTAGAACAGGTCCAAAAAGAAGACGGTGGCGTTTTGTTCAGGCAGGCAGAACCTGATAGCGCGGGAGAGCGATAATCAATGCGAGTGTGGGCGGTTGCCAATCAGAAAGGCGGTGTAGGTAAAACGACTACTGTGGTGAGTCTGGCCGGTTTGCTGGCGGAAGTCGGCTACCGGGTTTTGCTGATTGATCTTGATCCGCACGGATCGCTGACCAGTTATTTTGGTTATGACCCGGATGAAGTGGAACTGTCGGTATATGATCTGTTGAGTGGCGATGTGCCGGTGACGGCCGAGGGCGTCACCGGGCTGCTGCGTAATACCAGTCATGACAGTATTAAAATGATTCCTGCCTCAACGGCCCTGGCTACGCTTGAACGTAAGGCGATCTCCAGTCAGGGTATGGGACTGATGATTGCCCGGGCATTGAAACAGCTCGATTCTCAGTTCGATTATGTGTTGATTGATAGCCCGCCAGTGCTGGGTGTGTTGATGGTTAATGCGCTGGCGGCCTGTGAGCATCTGCTGGTTCCGGTGCAGACGGAGTTTCTGGCGCTGAAAGGTCTGGAGCGCATGCTGCGTACGATTCACATGATTAACCGTGCCCGTAAAAACAAACTGCAGTACACCATTATTCCGACCTTTTATGATCGCCGCACCCAGGCTTCAGTGCTTAGTTTGCGTGAATTGCATCATCAATATCCACATGAGATCTCCAATACAGTGATACCGGTTGATACCAAATTCCGTAATGCCAGTATTCGCGGCGTTGTTCCGTCTGATCTGGATACCAGTAGTCGTGGTGTTAATGCCTATGCGCGTCTACTGAGAACCTTGCTGGAACAGCAAAAACGGGAGGCAGTATGAGTCAGGAACTGCCGGATAAACCGCATGGCATGCAACGTGTAGTACAGGATTATCTCGAGACCCTGTTGCTGGATGCGTCTGAAGAGGTTGTGGTTGCTGCTGCGGTGGTTGAAGAACTGCCGACTCCGGTAACCGACGAGACTCTCAATGAGACAGAGATCGCTGTTGCAACAGAAGCAGAAGTAACAGCCTCTGTTGAGCCAGAGCCAGAGCCAGAGCCAGAGCCAGAGCCAGAGCCAGAGCCAGAGCCAGAGCCAGAGCCAGAGCCAGAGCCAGAGCCAGAGCCAGTTGCAGCACAGGTTGCACCTAAGGTGGTTGAGCCTGCAAAACCTGCAGTGCCATCAGCTGCGATTAAGTTGGCCGATGACGGGGTTATCCAGTGCATGCTGGTTAAAATGCATGGTCTGAATCTGGCCATTCCTTCCGACTTTATTGATGTGGTCAATCACCTGTCCAATATCACGTTACAACTGGATGCTGAACATGACTGGTGTCTTGGAACTTTCAGCAGTAACCAGCGAACCGCCTTTTTGGTGGATACGGCCCGCTGGCTGATTCCGGATCGTTATGACCCGGCACTTGCACAATATAATGAACTCATTATCCTGCAAGGTAGGATCTGGGCTTTGGCCTGTGATGAGCTGGTGCGTTCTGTGGCCATACCGGTTGATAAGATCAACTGGGCGCCTGCCGATTCATCGCGACCATGGTTCTGGGGTACTTACATGGAAGAGCGCTGTGTCTTGCTGAACGTGGGCAAACTGATGACTCAGCTCAACCATGCACTGTAACGGGCAGTTAGTTAAGAAGGCGAGCGCGGGTGAATTCCGATTGGTTTATTCCATTATTCAGCGTCAGCATACTGGTGATTGGGCTGGTATGTCTTGGGCTGTTTATCCGTCTTCGCAAATATGTGCAGCAACAAAAAGCACTGATTAACGTCTTGCGTAACGAACTGCAGGCCATGACCAACAGCGCCATCGGCATGGGGCGTCGGTTGCAGGATGTCGAAAAGAAACTCAATGTGACGGTCAGCAAGCAGCAGGAGATGGAAAACCGTGATCCTGATTCTCTGGCGTATAATCAGGCAGCCAGGCTGATGCAGATGGGTGCCAATGTGGATGATCTGGTGCGGGATTGTGGTATTGGCCGCCCCGAAGCGGAACTGATGGCACTGCTACACCGGGAGCTGCACGCCGATCGTGCCCTGGGACGGGATAACTAGTCCTTTCCTTTGCCAGCCAAGTTGCTGACATCAATCTTTTTCAGGCTATAGGCAAACGCGATTACCTCGGCAATAGCGCGATAAAGCGCTTCGGGAATCTCATCTCCCAGCTCCAGCCTGACCAGCACTTCTACCAGCTCCGGACTTTCATGAATATGAATGTCGTTTTCCTCTGCCAGTCGAATAATCTGTTCGGCAATTTTGCCCATACCTTTTGCTACAACCAGCGGTGCACGCCCCTGGCCATGATCGTATTTCAGGGCAACCGCTTTCTGCATCGGTTCGTCAGGTTTTTGCTGTTTCATGTATGCAGATCGATCAGTTCTTTGTGAACAGGCGCATGTTGTTTGGGTGCCTGTCCGCGTTGTGATTGAATTTCGGTGTTGCTGAAGCCGCACTGGCGCAGGCGTTCAGCGAAGTCATCGGCCTGAGCCTGAAGTAACTGCGTGGTTTCCGGTTTCTCACACCAGAACAAGGCACTGATCTGATGCTGGTCGGTGAGTCGGATTTCAGCATCCAGTGCTCCGAGAGATTCCAGATCAAAATGTAGCCGGACCCGCCACTGACTGACCAGATCACCTTCGGCGGAGTGACGGGCCTCTCGGCTCAGACGCAGTTCCACATTTTCCCATCGTTCACCCTGACGGATCGGTAGATCAAGCTGCATCACGCGCTCAAAGCTGCCGTCAGGCATCTCGCGCCACTGCTGGAGGGAGTTGAGTTGCTGGCTGGTCACACGTGAATGCAGGCCTCTGACCAGTTGCTCTAAGTGTTCTTTTTTATCCGGTGGCAGTTTTTCACTTAAGCGTGAGAGCTGTTGTAATTGCTGCCGCATATCCTGTGGTCCCGGCATTATTCCCCGGCTCAACCGCTGTTCTGCACTTAAACCGCCTAATTCGATATTTTGCCGGATCTGGCCCGCCGCTTCGGGTGCGCCTGGGCGGACGCCAAACAGTTGCAACAGGGAACGCACTACGCCGGAAATCTGAGCGGCCTGGGGTGAATCTGTACGGCTGGCTACCTGAGCCAGCTGACTGAAAGCGTCAGCCACCGGGATCTGGCTGGGCAGCACATCCCTGAGTGTCTGCTTCACAACAGGGCGGTCAAGTGCAGATGCCGGCGGCTCTGGCTGAGGTCTTAGCTGAGTGGCCTGCACTGTCTCATGCGAACGAGTCAGCTGCAATTCGCTGCCTTGCTGTAGCGTCTGGTTTGAAATCACCTGAACCTGACGTCCATCAGCCAGCAGCAGGGTAATCAGGTTTTCACGCGGTGCTGCCGGATTGGTTGTTGAGACCGCTGGCTGAGGTTGTGGCTGCTGACTAGCGGTCTGTTGGCGGCTTGGGGTGACTGAGGACGCATTCTGAGTCTCACCACGTTTGCTGTCGATCGCTTTGTCGCCGCTGGTCTGTGGTCTGACAGGCGCGGGCGAAACTACAGCCGTTGCGGCGGCCTGGGCGGTTGCCGTGCTTGCCGCCTGTGTCACCTGGGGTTGAGTTGTGGGCTGAGGTGTTGCAGGGGGCTGTATTTGCGTGTTTGGCGTCGCCGGGTTGGCAGTTTGTGGTGCGCTGCTGTTTTGAGCCTGCGGGGCCTGAGGGGGGCTGCTGGCCTGAATAATGGGTCGGCCCGGCACGCCGGACAGGGTGTCAGGTGTTGTGGTGCCTGCTACCGGAATTGAGGTAGCGCTGGTGGGTGCGGGCTGTGTGGCGCCAACCGTTGTGGCTTGTGTTGGAATGCCTGTACCTGCATTGTTGCCGGTTATGGGCAGAGGGCGGCTGCTAATCACCGTCGCCTGGACGTTGACCTGTTCGGGCAACGCAGCGAGATTTTGCCCAGGTGCCGCCCTCAGCTGTGGCAGGGTAGGTGGCGGTGGTTGTTGTGCTGCCGGGTTGGGTGAATTCGGCGTGCCGGGTGTGCTCTCACCACGCACAGGCTGCGCTGGCGGAGGTGTTTTGCTGGCGGCCTGGTCGGGTGCGGGTAGCTGGATCTGAATCTGGCCGGTTTCGGCCAGAGTAATATTCACTTTCTGCCCAACGGGAAGGGGTTGGAATACACCCATCTGGATCAGCCGGTTGTTTACTTCCAGCCTGAGGCGAAATATTTCTGGCTGGATCTGGTCCCGGCTGACGGCTATCACGGTGGCGCTGACATTCTGGCCAACAGGCAGTGTCCGGTTCAGAGCAACCGTATTACTGGTGCTGGTGCTGTTATCCGTAGACGGCAGAGGTATGCCAGTGATCTGAGGTAACAAGGACAGGCTCCCGGAAGGTCAGAAAAGCTTTAGGTGATCTGTGTTGACGAATATCAAAACCAGTGATCCGATTCCGACGCCCTGAGGTTCAGGGGCATGACAGAATCATATATAATCCTTCGTCTTATAAAATCGGCTGTTGCTGGCAAAAGTATAGTGGCATAACCGGTATCTGGTATTGTGACCACTCCGTCCGGCCAAAGTGCTGGGGGTAGATCATCAATTGGGAGTTTGCTTGAGCGAAGCATTGTTAAAGGTCGAAGCGCTGTTCTGTGAGCGGGATGAGCGTGTGTTGTTTGAAGACCTCAGCTTCATGCTGCATGCCGGTGAGGTGTTGCAGATTGAGGGCCAGAACGGCAGCGGTAAAACGACTCTGTTGCGAATCTTAAGCGGACTTTCCAGCCATTATGAAGGCGACATCTTCTGGCGGGGTGAGCCGCTCGGTGAAGTGCGGGAAAACTTTCTGGCTGAAATGCTCTATTTTGGCCATCAGCCCGGCGTAAAGGCGATGCTGACGCCTGAAGAAAACCTGCGTTGGTACACCTCTGTTCAGCCAGCCCTGGATCGCGTGACAATTTACGAAGCACTTGAAAAAGTTGGCCTGCGGGGCTTTGAAGATATGCCTTGTCACAGCCTATCAGCCGGCCAGAACCGACGGGTCAGTCTGGCTCGTCTCTATTTGAGCCGCTCGCCACTCTGGATTCTGGATGAGCCTTTCACTGCGATCGATAAGCGTGGTGTGGCTGAGAAAGAAGCTCTGATCCGCCAGCATGCTGAAATGGGTGGGGCCGTCATTCTGACAACCCATCATGAACTGACTGCTCATGACGGGCTACGGCGGATCAATCTTGATCAATTGGCGGGAACTAATTCATGAACCTGCAGACAAATCAGCAGCTTGAGATAAAAGAGCCGGCGTTGATGTCGGGTTTCGTCGCCGTATTGAAACGGGATCTGATGCTGGCTTATCGCCGTAAAAGCGACCTGCTCAATCCGCTGATATTTTTTCTGATGGTGGCGACACTGTTTCCGCTGGGCGTTAGTCCGGAACCGCAGTTTCTGGCAGAAGTGGCGCCGGGTGTGGTCTGGGTGGCGGCGTTGCTCGCGACGCTGTTGTCGATGGACGGGTTGTTCCGCTCCGACTACGAGGATGGCACGCTGGAACAGATGCTGCTTTGCCCTCAGCCCCTGTTTCTGACTGTGATGGCAAAGGTGCTGGCGCACTGGATGATGACTGGATTGCCCTTGACGCTGATGGCGCCGCTGCTGGGTGTGATGCTGTTTTTACCGGGCGAAGGAATGGGTGGTTTGATGCTCAGCCTGCTGCTGGGTACGCCAACCCTGAGCCTGGTCGGTGCAATTGGTGCGGCGTTGACAGTTGGATTGCGTAAAGGCGGGGTGTTGATTTCCCTGCTGGTGTTACCTCTGTATATTCCGGTGTTGATTTTCGGTACCGGTGCGGTGCAGGCGGCTGTGACCGGTTTGCCTCTGGTGGGTTTTGTGGCCCTGTTAGGTGCCATGTTGGTGTTGGGGTTAGTGTTGGCGCCTTTTGCCATCAGTGCTGCGCTGCGTATCTCTGTGAGCGGATGAGTTAGTTGTATGAGTGAAAACAAAAAATGGTTACCGCGCTGGTTTTTTCAACTGGCTTCACCGCGCTGGTGTTATGACATCACTGGAAAACTGCTGCCGGGCTTTGTGATTGCCATGCTGTTACTGCTGGTAACTGGCATTGTCTGGGCGCTTATGTTCGCGCCAGCGGATTATCAGCAGGGTAACAGTTTCCGCATTATCTACATCCATGTGCCCTCTGCCATTCTGGCCCAGTCCTGCTACATGCTGATGGCGATTGCGGGTGCAATCGGCCTGATCTGGAAGATGAAAGTAGCGGATATGGTGGCCAAAAGCTGCGCGCCTATTGGTGCGACGATTGCCATTATGGCGCTGGCAACCGGTGCTATCTGGGGAAAACCGACCTGGGGTTCTTGGTGGGTCTGGGATGCGCGTCTGACCTCAATGTTAATCCTGCTGTTTCTCTATCTGGGTGTAATTGCTCTGCACTCCGCCATCGAAAATGAAGTGACCGCCGCCCAGTCTGCTGCTGTGCTGTCACTGGTGGGTCTGGTGAACATCCCGATCATTAAATACTCCGTAGAGTGGTGGAATACGCTGCATCAGCCCGCCACGTTCAAGCTGACCGAAAAACCTGCAATGCCGCCAGAAATGTGGGTGCCGTTGCTGGTGATGGTGATCGGTTTTTACTGCTTTTTTGCGGTTTCCCTGATGCTCCGTCTACGCAATGAGATTCTGCAGCGTGAACGTCGAGCAGGCTGGGTACGCGAACTGATTGAAAAACAGTGAGGTAACTGTGAGTTTCGACAGCATTTCCGAATTTTTTGCTATGGGCGGTCATGGACTTTATGTCTGGCTGAGTTATGCCATCGCCCTGGCGATCCTGGTTTTGAACATTATTAACCCAGTGATGCAGAAGAAAAAAGTTCTGACTGATCTGGCACGCCGTCTTCGCAGGGAGAAGAGTACCTGATGAACCCGAAACGCAAACGCCGCCTTTTGATTGTTCTTTTTCTGGTGTTTGGTGTCTGTGTCGCAGTTGGACTGACACTGTATGCCCTGAGCCAGAATATTAACCTGTTTTACTCACCCAGTCAGATCGCTAAAGGTGAAGCGCCGAAAGAAACCCGCATCCGTGCCGGTGGCATGGTGGTGGATGGCAGTGTGAAACGCGATACCCAAAGTCTGGATGTCACCTTTGCCATCACTGATTACGAACACACGACGCTGGTGAAATACAGTGGCATATTGCCGGACCTGTTCCGGGAAGGTCAGGGCATTGTGGCGCAGGGTGAACTGGATGCAAACAATGTGCTGCAGGCATCAGAAGTGCTGGCAAAACATGATGAAAACTACATGCCGCCTGAAGTGGCCGAGGCGTTGAAAGCGACCGGGAATATGCCAAAACCTGAGGCCGAGGTGTTTAACAAATGATTCCTGAGCTGGGCCAATACGCCCTGATCCTCGCGCTGTGTTGTGCTGGTTTGCTGGCGGTCGTACCCATGTCGGGTGCGTTCACCGGTAACCGTCTCTGGATGAGTTATGCCCGACCGCTGGCGGTGGGCATGTTTGTCTTTCTGCTGATCAGCTTTGTCTGTCTGGGTTATGCCTTTGTCACTGATGACTTCTCAGTGGTTTATGTGGCGAGTAACTCCAACACCAAACTGCCTATCTACTACAAGCTGAGTGCCATCTGGGGTGGCCATGAAGGTTCACTGCTGTTGTGGGTTGTGATTCTGGGGGCATGGACTGTGGCGGTGGCGCTGAAAAGTGACAATCTGCCACTGGATATTGTGGCCCGGGTGCTGGCGGTCATGGGTATTATCAGCGTCGGTTTTATTCTCTTTACGTTGATGACATCCAGTCCCTTCGACCGGCATCTGCCAGCTTTCCCTGATGAAGGTGGCGATCTTAACCCGCTGCTGCAGGATTTTGGTCTGATTATTCATCCGCCGATGCTCTACATGGGCTATGTCGGGTTCTCTGTGGCCTTTGCCTTTGCCATTGCGGCACTGCTGAGTGGTCGCTTGGATGCGGCCTGGGCGCGCTGGTCCCGGCCATGGACCAATGTGGCCTGGGCGTTTCTGACGCTGGGCATCGCCCTGGGTAGCTGGTGGGCTTACTACGAGCTCGGCTGGGGTGGCTGGTGGTTCTGGGATCCGGTAGAAAACGCCTCCTTTATGCCATGGCTGGTGGGTACCGCACTGGTGCACAGTCTGGCGGTAACCGAAAAGCGCGGGGTGTTCAAAAGCTGGACTGTGCTGCTGGCGATCTTCGCTTTTTCGCTGAGTCTGCTGGGTACCTTCCTGGTACGTTCCGGGGTGCTGACCTCGGTACATGCCTTTGCTACCGATCCGGAGCGTGGTTTCTTTATTCTGGCACTGCTGGCGATCACGATCGGCGGTTCTTTGTTGCTTTACGCAATTAAGGCTGCGCATGTTAAAAGCGAATCCAGTTTTGAGCTGTTGTCCCGCGAAACCTTCCTGCTGGGCAACAATATTTTGCTGGTTGTAGTGGCCATGATGGTGTTGCTGGGTACCCTCTATCCACTGCTGGTGGATGCGTTAAACCTGGGCAAAATCTCGGTGGGGCCTCCGTACTTTAATGCGCTGTTTATCCCGCTGATGTCGGTGATGGTTGTGCTGATGGGTTTTGGTCTGGTTGCCCGCTGGCGTCATACCCGGGGCCAACTGCTCAAGCCTCTCTGGATTCCCGCCGTACTGAGTATAGTTCTGGCGGCAGCCTTCCCTTATCTCTATGGCGGCAGTCTGGAGTTGGGCGTTGTGCTGGGTATGCTGCTGGTGTTCTGGATTGTGTTCAGCTGCCTGAGGGATGTACTGAACAAAATTGCCAATAAGCGTTCGTTCTGGCAGGGGCTGAAAGGGCTGTCGCGCAGCTATTACGCCATGCAACTGTCGCATATCGGTGTTGCGGTGACCATTGTGGGCATGACGCTGGTGTCGGTCTACAACGAAGAGCGGGACCTGCGCATGGCGCCGGGTGACCGACTCGATTTCAAACAATATCAGTTTGTATTTGAAGGTGCCCGTCATAAGGAAGGGCCTAACTATGTTTCTGATCAGGGTGTGATCCGGGTACTTAAAAACGGTGAAGCCTACGGCATGCTGTATCCGGAAAAACGTCTTTATACCGCCCGCGGTAATGTGATGACCGAAGCCGCACTGGATCCGGGCTTATTCCGCGATCTGTATGTGGCCATGGGTGAGTCTCTGGGTGAGGGCGCCTGGGCAGTACGTGTTCAGCATAAACCCTTTGTGCGTTGGTTGTGGTTGGGCGGTCTGCTGATGACAGCTGGTGGTTTACTGGCTGCATCGGATCCACGTTACCGTAAACAGGCGAAACGTCGCCTGTCAGCGGCCTGATTTGGCGGCTTTACAGGAGTTTTTATGCGTCGTTTGATTTTGTTTGTCCCGCTGCTGGTGTTCTTTGTGATGGGGATATTCCTCTGGCGGGGCTTGCAGCTGGATCCGTCAAAACTGCCATCCGCGCTGCTGGATAAGCCGGTGCCGGCGTTCAGTCTGCCTTCTTTGCAGCAGCCAGAAAGGATGCTGAGCGAGCTGGACCTGAAAGGTCAGCCCGCGCTGCTGAATGTCTGGGCAACCTGGTGTCCCTCCTGCAAACAGGAACATCCGCATCTCAACCGTATCAAGGATGAGGGTTACCGCATCATTGGTCTGAATTACAAAGATGAGCGGGTGAAGGCGTTGGCCTGGCTGGACCGTTACCTGAACCCCTATGCTGAAGTCATCTTCGACGAAAAAGGCACCCTGGGTCTGGACCTTGGTGTGTATGGCGCACCTGAAACCTATGTTGTCGATGCTAACGGCACCATTCGCTATAAACACGTGGGTGTGGTGGATGAGCGGGTATGGCAGCAGATCAAACCAATGCTGGATCAAATGGCCAGTGGTGAGCAGGTGACGCAATAATGAAAAAGCTGCTGATCCTTCTGTGTTTGTTGCCGGTGTTGTCGCAGGCCGCTATTGATACCTATGAGTTCAAGGACGATGCGACCCGCGAGCGTTTCCATACGCTGGTATTTGAGCTGCGTTGTCCTAAGTGTCAGAACCAGAATCTGGCTGACTCTAATTCACCTATCGCGTCGGATCTGCGACGTGAGATTCACCGCATGCTGGAAGAGGGCAATAACGACGCTGAGATCATCGATTTCATGGTCGCTCGTTATGGTGATTTTGTGCTGTATCGCCCGCCCGTGAACCACCTGACCTATGTCCTCTGGTATGGCCCGTTCGGCCTGTTGCTGGTGGGGATTGTGGTGTTACTGCTGTTGCCAAAACTGTTGCGTAAGAGATCTCAGGATAAAGATGAGTCACACCTGAGCAGTAACGAGGCAGATCGACTGAATAAGCTTCTTGAGCAGGAAAAAGATCAATGACGCAATTATGGTTTGCCATGGCGGTGCTGACAGTCATCGCAATGGGGTTTGTGTTTGTGCCGGCCTGGCGTAACCGTGAGACGCTGGAAACAGCTGAAGATCGCCGGCATCAGAATGTAGATATTTTCCGTGAGCGGTTATCTGAGCTGGAGCAGGAGCGTGATAACGGCAATCTGGATGAAAGCGACTTTGAAAGCCTGAAAACTGAGCTTGAACGTAACCTGCTGATCGATGCCGAGGAACCTGAACAGGCCGCAGCTCCGGTGAAACTGAATACCCAGACACGTGTCACCATTGCCTTGCTGGCGCTGTTGATTCCGGCCATCAGTATTGGTCTGTATTCCAAACTGGGACGCTCCGCGGATCTGGAACTGGCGATGAATGATCCTTTTCAGGGACGTCAGCCCACGATGGAAGAAGCGGTATCTGAGCTTGAACGCCAGCTGGGTCGCAATCCGGAGAATGCTGAGGGCTGGTTCCTGCTGGCAACCAGCTATCTGAACATGGCGCGTTACGATGAATCGGTTACTGTGCTGGAAAAAGTACTCAAATTGCTACCACCGGATGCGCCTCAGTATCCGGGGGTGATCGCGCAGTATGCGCAGGCGATTTATTTTGCCAACGGCAGCCAGATGGATGAGGCGGTGATGACTCAGGTCGAGAAGGCGCTGTCACTGGACCCCTATGAGATTACAGCGCTGGGACTGCTGGGGATCAGTGCGTTTGAGCAGGGTGAATATGAAACCGCGATTACCCACTGGCGCAAAGCTCTGACCAATGCTGAGGGGGCATCTGAACAGTCGCTGTTGTCAGGGATTCGCAGTGCCCGTGATCGACTGGTTGAACTGGGTAAACCAGTGCCTGATTTGCCAGAGCTGGTTGAAGCTTCGATTCCGGTGCAGGTGACACTGTCTGAAGCGCTTAAGGCGTCGGTTTCACCTGAGCAGACAGTGTTTGTGTTTGCCCGTCCGGTGGGTGGCCGGATGCCACTGGCGGCAGTCAAGTTAACGGTGGCTGACCTACCGGTGGCGCTGGTGCTGGATGATACGCTGGCGATGAATCCGCAGATGACGCTCTCTTCAGTGACCGAGGTTGAAGTTTCGGCGCGAATTTCGGTAGCTGGACAGCCTCAGGCGCAGCCGGGCGATATGTTTGGTGTTATTTCGCCAGTGGCCGTGCATGGCCTGACGAAACCGCTGGATTTGGTGATCGATCAGGTTGTGGAATAAAGCTACCTCGTTTTATAGTAAAGCAATGGTTTTTCGGCACAGGACAGTGCCCCGGCAGTGCGGCTTCGGTCAACTGTCATTGTCAAAGCTCTCGATTGCAGGTTGTTTATGGATATCGGTTTGCGTGAATGGTTGATCATCGGTGGCGTCATTCTGATTCTGCTGATCATCCTTGATGGCTGGCGCCGGATGAAAGGGCGCCAGAGCAATCTGAAGATGCGTATCGATAAACGTTTCACGGATGTAAAGGATACCCGGGATGACGATTACAACCCGGAGCTGCCCGGGGGTGGCGCACGTGTGGTCGGTGGCTACACTGCCGAGCCTAAGTCTGAGATCCAAGCGAAAGAAACAGCTTCCACCCACGAACGAATTGAGCCGCATCTTGATGAGCACTCTTTTGATCTGAAACCCGCTGCTGCTAAATCTACAGACGACTGGGATGATCCGGATATCCTGGGTCCGGCACGGGTTGTGTCTTCTGCTTCAGCATCAATCGTTGACGCTGAACCGCAGACTGTATTTGAAGAGCCTTCCGCCAGATTAGACTCTCATGACGCGGTTGCTACGCAGATCGAGCCTGAGTCAGAGCCAGAGCCTGCGTCCTCAGTTCAGGACTGGGATGATGGGCTGCCGGAAGAAGATGAGGTGCTGGGTGCTGCCCGGGTGGTAGAAGCTCAGGAACCGGTTGAGGCATCCCAGCACGATGCTGATGAAGATGACTGGTTGCCGGAGACTGACCCGTTACTGGACGGCTTTGACGAAGCAGCAGCATTGGAAAAAGCTGCCCAGCCAGAGCCAGAGCCAGAGCCAGAGCCAGAGCCAGAGCCAGAGCCAGAGCCTGTAAAACCCGTTTTGGTTGTCGAAGAACCTGAGCTGGACTTTGATAAACCGATAACGGCTTTCTGTCCTGAACTTAAATCGCCTGTGACAGAACCTGCCGTGGCTGAGGCTGAGCAGACGGAGGTCGCTCCGGTTCATGTTGAGGTTGAACCGTCAGATCCAGCAGAGGCAGATGAGTTACCTGTCGCAGAAACAACGCCAGTTTCTGCACCCCAGTCATCTGAGCCAGAACCTCAGCTTCAGCCGACACCGATACCGAAGAAAACCCCGGTACCTGAAACGATGACGGCCGATCCGTTACTCGATTTGCCCGCTAAAAAACAGCGCCCGGAACCGCCGCAAATGGATCTGCTGCAGGCGGCCGCAGAACCGCAGCCTGAAAAAACGTCAGCTGCTCAGTCTGCAGAAACGGATACTAATCATGTGCTTGTGTTGTCCGTGATTGCAAAAGACGCAGACAGGCTGGAAGGTCGGGCACTGCAGCGAGTAATCAAAGCCTGTGGTATGTCGTTTGGTGATATGGATATTTACCATCGCTACGAAAATGATGATGGCAGCGGGCCCGTTCAGTTCAGCATGGCAAATGCCCTGTTGCCGGGTACCTTTAACGACAAAGATCCCGACAGTCTGACTACCAAGGCGGTCAGCTTCTTTATGTCGATGGATAATCCAACGCGCAAAATGGAAGCGCTTGAGTGCATGCTGGCCACCGCCGAAACCGTGGCAAAACACCTGGGTGGTGAGATGCTGGATGAAGACCGCTCTGTTATGCGATCACAAACCCGGGAACATTATCGTCAGCGTATTCGTGATTACGAAATGGAAAAAATGCGCCGGCGCAGTGAGAAAACCGTTTAATCCCCGCCCGACTGGACATGCCGGTGACAATCCACGATGAAATTAACCAGCTGCGCGAGCAGCTGAACCTCCATAATTACCGCTATTACGTGCAGGACGAACCCAGTATCCCTGATGCTGAATATGACCGTCTGATGCAGCGGTTAAAACAGCTCGAAAGCCAACACCCTGAACTTGTTACAGCAGACTCGCCGACGCAGCGCGTGGGTGCAAGGCCTTTGACCGCGTTTACTCAGGTCACGCATGAGATGCCGATGTTGTCGCTGGATAATGCGTTTGCTGAAGCGGATATGGAGGACTTTAACCGGCGTATTCTGAGTCGGCTGGATTACCCGGTCGGTACTCAAATCGAGTTCGCTTGCGAACCGAAACTGGACGGCATTGCGGTCAGTCTGCTTTATGAAGATGGTCTGTTTGTGCGGGGCGCTACTCGCGGTGACGGCACCACCGGAGAGGATATTACCCAGAATATTCGCACCATCCCCAGTGTTCCTTTGCGCTTGAGGGGCGAGGGTTTTCCTCGTCGTCTCGAAGTGCGTGGCGAAGTTTATATGCCAAGAGAGGGTTTTGAAGCCCTGAATGAACAGGCTCGGCTGCAGGGGCAGAAAACCTTTGTTAATCCGCGTAACGCGGCGGCAGGCAGTTTACGTCAGCTTGATTCCAGGATTACCGCCGCTCGCCCGTTGCAGATGTGCAGCTACAGTGTTGGCATCGTCGAAGGCGGCACGCTACCCGGTCAACAGGATCAGATGCTCAAACAACTGGCGCAGTGGGGTTTCAGGTTGAATCCGCTGCTGGAGGTTGTCAGCGGCGTTGCGGGCTGCCTTGATTATTATCAGCGGATTCTGGCTCAGCGAGATCAGCTGGGGTATGAGATTGATGGTGTCGTATTTAAGGTGAATGATCTGGCTCTGCAGCAGAAGCTGGGGTTTGTTTCCAGAGCGCCGCGTTGGGCAATTGCCCATAAATTCCCGGCGCAGGAGGAACTCACCCAGGTCCGTGCGGTTGAGTTTCAGGTGGGCCGAACCGGCGCAGTGACCCCGGTGGCAAGACTGGAACCGGTCTTTGTCGGGGGTGTGACGGTCTCAAATGCGACCTTGCATAACATGGACGAGATTGCCCGGCTGGACCTTCGGGTGGGTGATACTGTTGTCATTCGCCGGGCCGGGGATGTGATTCCACAGGTGGTGCAGGTGGTTCCTGAGCGTCGCCCTGAGGATGCCAGGCGTGTAGAAATTCCTGAAAATTGCCCGGTCTGCGGCTCCCATGTTGAGCGGGTACAGCGTGTTTTGCGCAGTAAGTCTGGTGCCAGAGTTGAAGAGGGTGCGGCCTACCGCTGTGTAGGTCGACTTTCCTGTAAAGCCCAGCGCCAGCAGGCCCTGATCCATTTTGCTTCACGCAAAGCGATGGATATCGACGGCCTGGGCGAGAAGATCGTTCAGCAACTGGTTGAGGCTGATCTGGTGCAATCACCGGCAGACCTCTATCGCCTGGTACCTGCGCAGCTTGAGCCGCTGGAAGGCTTTGCTAAACTGTCGGCCAGTAATCTGTATGAAGCCATTCAATCGCGTAAAACGGTGGAGTTAGCGCGCCTGATCTATGCCCTGGGCATTCCTGATGTGGGGGAAGAGACCGCGCGCACTCTGGCACTGAGTCTGGGTTCGATGGCCCGGATTCGTGAAGCTCTGCCGGATACCCTGACCTGGTTGCCGGATATCGGTTTGGAAGTGGCAACAGAAATTCATAATTTCTTCCACGATGAAAGCAATAAAGAGGCTCTTGATGACCTTTTAGACATGCTTGAAAAGGTTGAAGAAACTGGAGAACTCTCATCTAAACAGGCTTCGATAGCTTCTCTTGCTCAGTTGCTTGAGCGCGTGAATATAAAAGGTGTGGCCAAGGTAGGTGCGGAACGTCTGGCCGAACACTTTGGTTCTCTGGAGGCTGTACTGACGGCAGATGCAGACGCACTGGCAGCCGTGCCGAAATTATCAGCGAAAGCGGTGAAGGGTTTGCTGAGTTGTATTGCTGATGTCGCTTGGGTTGAGCGCGTCCAGTCACTGGAACAGCAGCTAAGAACCTTTGGTATGCACTGGGAATCTGCGCCGGCTCATACATCTGCGGATAATGAGCCGCTGGCCGATCAGACCTGGGTGTTGACCGGTACACTGGAGTCCATGGGGCGTAATGAAGCTAAAGCTTACCTGCAGCAGCTAGGTGCCAAGGTCGCCGGCAGCGTGTCAGCAAAAACCAGCTGTGTGGTTGCTGGGCCCGGAGCCGGCTCAAAACTGGCTCAGGCCAACAAACATGGCATTCAGGTTATGAATGAGGCAGACTTCCTTGATTATCTGAAACAACAGGGAATTGATCTGGCATGAGAGCCTTACTGTTCATCTCGGCGTTAATGGTGGGTTGTTCCAGCCTGCCACCCGCACCCCCCAGCATCTGCGATCAGCTGGAGGATAATGATGAATGGTTACAGCCACTGCTCAGTGCGCGGGCGCAGTATGGCACGCCGGTTGAACTGAGTCTGGCACTGCTGGAACCACCTCTGTCTGATACCGATAAAGTCCATGTTCGGGTGCGTACGCCTGACTGGGATGAATATCGGGTTCGCTCGGAAAACTGGGGTGCAGATAGTCATTCTATTGCTGATGCCGTTGATTTTGTGGGTTGGTTTAGTCGTGAATCCGTCGCCCGCAATCAGATTGGCTGGCAGGATTATCGTTCGCATTATCTGGCATTACGTCTGGGGCATGGCGGATTGTTGCGCTTTGAACCTGAAAAGTATCCCGAACTTGAGCAGCAGGCTCTGGCTGTGGATTCGCAAGCCCGACTCTGGCGGCAACAGATCACACAGTGTGAGTCTGATTGGCATAAGAAACCCTGGTATAGCCGTCTGAAAGTCTGGTAATCATGATTGTTCCCTGGCAGGCAGTTCAGCCTGAAACGCTTGATAACCTGATCGAAGAATACGTGACCCGTGATGGCACCGATTACGGTGAGCAGGAGACCTCCCTGTCTCGTCGCGTCGAGCAGATAAGGACTAAACTGCAGTCAGGCGAGGCAGTACTTTTATTCAGCGAAAGTACAGGCCTGTGCAATATAGTGGCGAAAGACAGTTTAAGTTGAGGACGCCCGTATGGACCAGTTAGAACAGATTACAGGCCTGATTGCCCTGAGCATGGGACTGGGCTGGGCCAGCGGTATTAATCTCTACGCAACGGTGCTGATGCTCGGCGTGCTGAGCAATATGGGGCATATTACGTTGCCTGAAGAACTCCAGATTGTGGGTGACCCGCTGGTATTGATGGCGGCGGGTTTCATGTACTTTGTGGAGTTTTTTGCCGATAAAGTACCGGGTGTCGATACGGGTTGGGATGGATTACATACCTTTATCCGGATTCCGGCGGGTGCGGCACTGGCGGCTGGCGCTGTCGGTGACCTGAGTCCGGCGGTCGGACTGGCTGCCGCGCTGGTGGGTGGTTCACTGGCGGCGGGGTCACATGCCGCCAAAGCGGGCAGCCGGGTGCTTATCAATACATCACCTGAGCCGGTCAGCAACTGGGCGGCGTCAATCAGTGAAGACCTATTGGTCATTGGCGGATTATGGGCGGCACTCAATCACCCCGTCTGGTTCCTGGTGGCGCTGGTGCTGTTTGTCTTGCTGCTTATTTGGCTGTTGCCCAAGTTATGGCGGGGCATCAAACGGGTCTTTCAGTTTATTGCGGGCTTGTTCGGAGGAGGGCAGCCACCTGTGGAAACGCCATCAAGTACTCCTTCCGGTCGATCATTACCGCCGCGCTAGTTCTGGTTAAACCCAGCGCTCCAGATGGGGCCCGCTTACCAGTAGTCTGAGCAGGTCATAACGGCAGATAATGCCAACAACGTTGTCGTCTTTATCGACCACAGGCATGGCGTTGATGTTGTGTTCGAGGAAACTGCTGGCGACTTCTCTGACCAGTGTTTCAGGTGTCGCCGCGACAAGCTTGCCAGAATAGAGGCTCTCGATACTGTCCACGGATGAAATACCCGCTTCCAGAATGTCGTGATTGGACACAAGACCCAGTGGTTTGCCGCCTTCGGTTACCAGCAAGTGGTTAATCTCGTTATCCTGCATTCGTTGCCAGGCGGATTGAACCAGCGTGTAGGGTGGAACGGTGACGACTGGGGACACCATAATATGGGCCGCAGTGAGTTTACGGCGATCTTCCAGAGAACCTGCCGATTTTGCGGCGGTGTTCATATAGGCCTGAGAGACAGGGTGCCGGCCCGGTTGGCCAGAAGGTTTACCCTGAATGATAATCCGGTCTTGTTCCGCTAGGTGGGATTCTTTCTGGGTGCTGGTCTGGGTGCCTTTGGTCTGCGTGGTAGCATCAACCCCGCTGGGAGGAAAAATTGTTTCCTTCGGCGTTTGAATGCGATAACCGTGATCGTAAATATAAAGTGCCACGCAGAGTCCTTCCAGATACCAGACAACGCCCACAGCGCGTAGACGTAAGAATGTATCACATATCAGTAATATCGTCAGTTAGCGCAAGTTCTTTATTTGCCATGCTTTTTTCATGGTTATTGGTTGTCGCGCTTAAGACATAGACCATTAAATTTGTTTTCTGATCAGATTTTTGATTAAAAACCGGCTTGGGTTCAACGCATCATGAATCGGCTTACGCATGGGCAATGGCTCTGCGCAGATTAGCGCAGCCAGATATTCGCCACATAGAGGGGTCGTGACCAGGCCTTTTGAGCCGTGGCCGCAGTTCACATATAAACCAGGCAGGTGCGACGCTGAAACATTACTGAACTTCCATTTGCGATCTTTGCGCAGAGGGGCAAACCGCTCGAGGGTGGTCTCTGGGTCCGGTGCGGGTCCTACAATGGGTAGATAGTCCGGTGTGCTACAGCGGAATGAGACTCTACCGGTAAGTAGGTGCTTACTTTTTTCAAAATCTGCGGCAAGATCAGGCAGTACTTTTGCGAGGTTGTGCAGATTGGTGTCATGGCCGCTGTCAGTGATCTCGAGAGACGTGCTTTTCAGCTCGAAGGTAGCGCCGAAACAGTAGTGGTCCCTGAAGGGCGGTGAAATATAACCGTCACCGCAGATAACCTGATTCAGTTTTTGATTGGTAACGGACGCAGGAATGATGGATACCTGACCCCGAATCGGTTTAAGAGGCAGGTGCTGTGTCTGCACAAACTGGCTGGTGGCTTCAGCCTGACACAGAATGACGGTACTGGTGTGGTAGGTCTTCTGTGCTGCCGTTTGTACAATCCACATACCGTCCTGATAGGTTAACTCGGTTAACTGGCTGTCAGGGACATAGTCGATGCAGGGGTGGTTTAGCAGTGCACGACAGAAATCGGCAGGTGAGACCCAGCCCGCCAGTTTCATGATCAAACCGTCATGGGTCACAGTTTGCTGGGTGAGTTTGGAGAGAGTATCCTTGCTGCCATCCTCGACAATCTCCTGCGGATAAGCCGCTTCATTGATCAGGGCCTGTTGACGGGTACGTTCGGCATCGTCCGTTGCAATCTGCACCACTTCGCATTCTGACCAGAACGTTTGCTCAGGATCTAACTGACGCAGTAAATTAAGGCTGAAGTGGCTGGCGCAGAGGTGAAGTTCACTTTGCAGAGTGGGTTTCACTGAGAGTTTGGTGTACAGAGCCCCCTGAGGGTTGCCGGAGCCACCCTGCGCTGGCTTGTCTGCCGCATCTAAAACAGTAACTTTAATACCCCGCTGAGCCAGCGCCCAAGCTGTAGTGCATCCAGCAAGGCCGGCACCGGAAATGACTACCTGTTCCGGACGTGCCTGAGAGGGTAAATCAAACCAGGGTGTTACCGTGGGTTCTGGAATATTGTCCTGCAGATAACGGCCCACTAACCGCTCCCGTTTCTGACCAAAACCTTTGCGCTTTTCAACTTCAAATCCCACTGCCTGCAGTCCGCGCCTGACAGCACCAGCAGCCGTAAATGTCGCAAATGTAGTGCCTTTATGGCTCAGTCGTGCCATCTGTTGAAACAGAGCATCTGACCACATCTCAGGATTCTTAGAGGGCGCGAACCCATCAAGATACCAGGCATCAACCATCGCGGAGAGTTGACTGAAGCCTGAGGCCGCATCGCCGATAATAAGTGTGAGTTTGATACGACCTTCCAAAAAAGCGAGAGTGTAAACACCCGGAGTGCTCGGTGGATATTGCTGGATAAGCTGATCAGAGAGCGATTTGAATTCAGGCCAGCAAGTATGAGATTTGGCTAAGTCGGTTAAGGCTAAAGGGTATTTTTCAACACTGATAAAATGAAGACATTGAGCCTCCTTGCTTTGCCCAATGAATGACTGAGCTGTACAGAGAAAGTTTAAACCGGTACCAAAACCTGTTTCAGCAATCGTGAAAACTGTTTGAACATTGCCAGCGAGTTTCTCGTTAAGTAAGTTGCCTTGCCAAAAGACATACAATGACTCTTCTTTGCCATGCAGAGGGTTAAAGTAAATATCATCAAATGCTTCAGAGTGAGGGGAGTGGTCGCGCCAGGTAACGCGCATTGTTGAGGTGTTATATGAATGCAAAGTTTGATCCTGCTCTGAACGGTAATCGCTATGATCCGTTAATCTTATGATGGCAGTGAAACTCTGCAAGTCATAATTCCCATAAGCAGTGGTATAGTGGTATCGGTGGATGCGCAGGTGGATGCTTAAGGGTCAGGCTTTATATATGCTTGAAATGATAATGCGTGTTTGCATGGATAATAAGGAAATGAAAGCTCGATGATCGTGCCCGTTGTTATGGCCGGAGGTAGTGGAACCCGCCTCTGGCCTCTGTCCCGTAAACTCTACCCCAAACAGTTTTTAAGCCTATTGGGCGAAAAAACTATGCTTGAACTAACGCTTGAAAGAGTACGTTCAATCACTCAGCTACCTCCCATACTGATCTGCAACGAAGAGCATCGTTTTTTGGCAGCAGAACAGGTTCGGCGAGTCGGGGTAGACGATGCATCAATCATTCTTGAACCTTGCGGCAGGAACACTGCCCCGGCAATTGCGTTGGCGGCCTTGAGAGCGGTGAGTAACGGGGAAGACCCATTGTTACTGGTGGTAGCTGCTGATCATTTTATTGAAAAACCAGAAGCATTTGTTCAGGCAGTCGGTACTGCAATAAATGCGGCTAAAAAAGGTGACTTGGTGACCTTTGGTGTAGTTCCATCAAAGCCTGAGACGGGTTATGGATACATCCAGAAAAGTCATCAAACCGGCCAGGGCATTTGGAAAATAGCAAGGTTTTGTGAAAAGCCTGATATTAAAGATGCAAGGGAGTATGTCGCTTCAGGTGAATACTTCTGGAACAGTGGCATTTTTTTCTTTCGTGCAAGCGCTTATCTTGAAGCACTTAAAACATATGCGCCTGATATATTGGAATATTGTCAGGCTGCTTTCGCGCTTGCGACTAACGACCTTGATTTTATTCGTATTGATAAAGATGCATTCGCAAACTGCCCTGAAAATTCTATCGACTATGCAGTGATGGAACATACTGAGCGTGGCGCAATGGTGCCATTGGATGCCGGATGGACAGATATAGGTTCCTGGGCCTCTCTCTGGGAAGTAATGGCCCAGGACAACAAGGGTAATGGCAGTCAGGGCGATGTGTTTCTATTGGATACAGTAAACTCACTCGTATATGCAAATAATCGGCTGGTTGTAGCCTTAGGCGTAGAAAACCTTATTCTGGTTGAAACCAAAGATGCGGTTTTGGTAGCTGATAAAGCCAAAGTGCAAGATGTGAAAGAAGCGGTCCGGTTATTAGATGATGAGGGCAGGCAGGAGCACATATTACACAGAGAGGTGTATCGGCCATGGGGTAAATATGACGCAATCGATGAAGGGAATCGATATCAGGTAAAACGTATCACTGTCCAGCCAGGTGCCGCACTCTCACTTCAGTTACATCACCATCGTGCAGAACACTGGATTGTTGTCAGCGGGACGGCAGAGGTCAGATTAGGTGATCAAATCACGTTTCTGACAGAAAATGAGTCGACTTATATTCCTGTTGGACAAATTCACTCACTCAAGAACCCAGGTAAAGTTCCTTTAGAATTGATAGAGGTTCAGTCGGGAACGTATTTGGGTGAAGATGATATTGTTCGGTTTGATGATCAGTATGGGCGTCTTTAAAAATGTTAAAATATGAGGAATTAGTTTGAGTAAGGTGGCATTAATTACAGGTATTACAGGCCAAGACGGATCTTATTTAGCTGAGTTTTTATTAAATAAAGGCTATACAGTGCATGGAATAAAACGCCGTGCGTCTTTATTTAATACTGAAAGAATCGACCATCTTTATCAGGATCCTCATGAACAGGATGTTCGCCTTTTTCTTCATCATGGTGATTTGACTGATTCAACAAACCTGATACGTATTATTCAGCAGGTACAGCCAGATGAAATATACAATCTGGCTGCCCAAAGCCATGTTGCTGTTTCATTTGAAGAACCGGAATATACAGCAAATTCTGATGCACTGGGGGCATTACGTATCCTAGAGGCTATACGTATTTTGGGGCTGGAAAATAAAACACGATTCTATCAGGCATCTACCTCTGAGTTGTACGGTTTAGTGCAAGAAACGCCTCAGAAAGAAACAACCCCGTTTTATCCAAGAAGCCCATATGCGGTAGCTAAACTGTATGCCTATTGGATCACGATTAATTACCGTGAGGCATACGGCATCTATGCCTGTAACGGCATATTATTTAATCATGAATCCCCGGTGCGGGGAGAAAATTTTGTAACTCGTAAAATCACGCGTGCGTTAGCACGTATCAAGCTTGGTTTGCAGGAGTGTCTTTATTTAGGGAATCTAGATGCCAAGCGTGATTGGGGTCATGCAAAAGATTATGTTGAAATGCAGTGGCTAATGCTACAGCAAGAGCAGCCTGAAGACTTCGTCATTGCAACCGGTGTGCAATTTAGTGTTCGTGATTTTGTAAATGCAGCGGCTAAAGAACTAGGTATGAGTGTACGTTGGGAGGGAAGTGGAATTAACGAAAAGGGCTACTGGGAAAATTCTCATATGTTTGGTGAGTCGGATTCAGGTGAAAGCCTTATTGTCAGTGTAGATCCTCGTTATTTTAGGCCTACAGAGGTAGAAACATTGCTGGGTGATGCGAGCAAGGCCAGAGATAAGTTGGGTTGGTCTCCCCACATAGGTTTTGATGAGCTGGTAGCTGAAATGGTCAGAGAAGACCTTAAGTCAGCTGAGCGGGATGAGTTGGTCAAAAAGCACGGTTATACAGCATTCGATCGACATGGTTGAGCAATAGTTATTTATGGAAGGCATCAAGCGTGCGCTAGCGGTATCGATTTTTTCGAAAGGGTGGTCTGCTGCGCTATCGCTGCTGGCGGTACCTATTTATTTGCAGTATTTAGGCGTAGAAGCCTATGGTGTAGTGGGGTTATTTACTACTTTTACCATCTTGGTGGCATTCCTGGATTTTGGTCTTGGCGTTACGCTAACTAGAGAGTTGGCCGGGGTAGCAGTAAATAAGATAACAAAGGAAGATGGTAGAGATATTCTGCGCACATGCGAGCTAGTATATTTTGCTGTGGCTTTAATGCTTTATGCATTAGTCTTTTTCTTTTCTCAATCAGTTGCTGAATACTGGCTCCAAGCTGACACCTTGAGTATTTTTGAAATTGCAAATTCTCTGGCTTTAGCAGGAATTGCTCTTGCTATTCAGTGGCCATCTACTCTTTATGCTGCTGGTCTAACGGGAATGCATAAGCAGTTTGAATTAGGTATTGCGACTACTTTTTTTTCGACAGTTCGGGTTTTTATTACTGTATCGTTTCTTTATATTCAAGCAGATCTGAAAAGTTTTTTTTATGCTCAAGTTGCGGCTTCATTAATACAAACTCTCACGTTGAGATGGATTCTTTGGAAATGTTTGGAACTAAAAGGACATTGGTCGAAACTTAAAATGAGTTTTATTAAATCCTCATTGGTTTTTGCAGGCGGAATGACGGGTATATCTATTTCTAGTATCGTTATAACTCAGATGGATAAAGTTATTTTAAGCAAGGTTTTAAGTTTAGAGGCTTTTGGTGTTTATGTGATTTCTGCCACCTTGGCTACTGGGCTTTATGTAATTGTTTCACCATTTTTTTCTGTTATATATCCTAGGTTTTCAACATTGCTTCATACGGGGGATGCTAAAAAGCTTCAGGAGTTTTATCATACGACTAGTCAAGCAATAGCATTGCTAGTTATGCCTATATCAATTGTCCTGATTATATACTCTAAAAATGTCTTGTTTGTTTGGACTGGTGATAAGTTAATAAGTGAACAAGGGGGGTTAATTCTCTCTTTGATGGTTTTTGGAAATCTATGTAATGGAATTATGAATGTGCCTTATGCAATGCAATTGGCATCAGGTTGGACGAAGTTGGCACTGACTTATAATATTTTTTCAATGATTTTTTTGTTGCCGGCAATATGGTGGGCTGCAACAAATTACGGTGGCTTAGGTGGTGCAGCCATGTGGGCGTTGTGTAACTTTTTTTATTTATGTATAGCGCCTCATATTATGCATAGACGGCTACTTAAAAAAGAAAAAAACGCGTGGTATTTTAATGATGTGATTCTGCCTATTTTGGCTTGTTGTGCTGTTTTTTTTGCTATAGGTAACTTTGAAATTGAAGGGGGGAGGGCTTATGAGGCGCTTATGCTTATTTTATTTTGGTTGCTGGCCACGGTTTTTTTGTTAATCGCCTTGCCAAGAATTCGGTATCGCGTATTTTTTTATTTGCGCGGCTTTTCTTTTAAAAAATCATAAAATCTTATAGGACATATTTTATGCTAGAGGTGTTGCAGAAAAAGGAACAAATAAAATCATCTCGTTTAAAAATGATAGAGAATGGTATGTCCTGTATTGAATCAGGCATTCCTAAATTTCTTAGAAAAATAGGTGTTGGAACAGGTCTTTCTTTAGGGGACTTTGTTAAAAGCTGGGATGTCGAAAAGACATTAAGCTTTATTGATGAAAATTTATCAAAGAATGCTAAAGTTCTCGATCTTGGGGCTTTTTGTTCAGAGGTTCCTGTTTCTTTAGCTCGGAAAGACTACGTGAATGTATATGGCGTAGACCTTAATGATAAAATTGATCTTATGCCGTATTCAAATGTTGTTGAATATGTTGTTGGCGATTTTATGAAGTTGCCATTTGAGTCGAGTTTTTTTGATGCGGTTACTGCTATTTCAGTTATTGAGCATGGATATCAACCGGAAAGGTTATTTTCAGAATTGGGCAGAATATTAAAGCCGGGAGGATTTTTTATAGCCTCATTTGATTATTGGCCAGAAAAAATAAGTACTGGAAGCACTCGTTTTTTTGATATGAGCTGGATGATTTTTTCGGAACAAGATGTTTATTCTATGTTGGAAATAGCTAATAAATTTGGTCTTATCCCCTATGGTGACTTAAATCCAGAAGCTGATGAGCATGCGGTAAAATGTGCAGGATTTGATTATACTTTTGGATGGCTTGTACTCCGTAAGGAAAGTTGATGCGAATTCTCTTGGTTGTAGGCTCATTTCCTCCTGATCACTGTGGTGTTGGTGATTACTCTGAGCAGTTAGCGATTGCTTTATCTGCTAGAAATGATGCTCAAGTTGGTGTTTTAACGTCTAAAGTTAATGGCCGCGTTAAGTCGGCTGACTACGAAGTTTTAGATCCGGTAGATAATTGGAGTGTTTTTGAGGTATTTAAAATTATCCGTGTAATAATGGATTGGAAGCCGGATTTGGTTCATTTTCAATATCCATCCCAAGGTTTTTTTAATAAATTTGTTCCGTTTGTTTTGCCTATTATCCTGCGTATTAAAGGGTTGGGTGTTATTCAAACTTGGCATGAGCCAATTTCTGTTCGAAAATTTTTTATTTTTTTGTTAAAGATAATCGGTGCTTCCGGACTTGTTTTTGTTCGTCCTAATTACATGGATCTTGTTGCTAAGCCATATAGAAAATTGATTAATTTTTTTCCGGTAAAAATTATATTAAATGCGAGCTCTATCCCTGTTTCTATGCTCGATTCTTTGCAGAGAAAAAAGAAAAGAGATAGCTATTTATGTGGTAGAAATAGATTGGTTGTTTTTTTTGGTTTTATCTATGAGCATAAGGGTATAGAAAAAATTTTTGAAGTAGCTGACCCAGAGACTGATGTATTAATCATTGCGGGTTCTCTAAAAGACAATAATTACTTGAATCTCTTAAAGGAATTTGCTTTAGAAAGAGGTTGGGCGGAACATAATTTCAAATATTTGGGCTATCTATCCACAAGTGACGCTGCAGACTTGTTGGCGGTTGCTGATGCTGTCGTACTTCCTTTCGTTAATGGTGGTGGTAGCTGGAATACTTCTATTCATGGTGCGCAAACTCAAGGGACATTGGTAATAACGACATCATGCTCTCCTATCGGATATGATCCAAGATTTAATATATATACAGTAGATCCTTCAGATATTAATGGAATGAAATCTGCACTTAATGAATTGTCTGGCAGACGTATCCCTCCAACTTTGCCTGCAGAGAAATGGAGCCAGATTGCTGATCAACATATTGAGTTTTATCGGTCCTGTATAAAGAATTTGAGAAAACATAATGCGGTCTCTTGTGAATAAGACAGCGCTATTAACTGGCTTGCGTGGGCAAGATGGCTCTTATTTGGCTGAGCTTCTTTTATCTCAAGGCTATAAGGTAATCGGTACATCACACCAATTTGCTGGTAATTTTATTTTGCCAGCAACTGGTCAATCAGTAGAGGTTAAACAGGTTGATCTGAATAGTTATTCAGAAATAAAAAATATTATTTACAGTGTCCGCCCGGATGAAATTTACAACCTTGCTGCCCGTTCTTCCAGTTCTCAACTTTTTGATGACCCCATTGCTACAGCCGAGATTAACGGCCTTTCCACTGTTCGCTTTCTTGAGGCAATACGAGAAATTTCACCGCATATTCGTTTTTTTCAGGCCGCTAGCAGTGAGGTTTTTGCGGGCAGTAATGCCACCCCGCAAAATGAGAATACCGCTTTTTGTCCGCTCAATGCTTATGGTGCTGCAAAGGCGTATGCTGCCAATATGGTCACGGCTTATCGTCTTCAGCGCGGGTTGTTTGCAACTACGGCGTTTCTTTTTAATCATGAAAGCCCACGCAGAAGTATGGATTATGTGACACGTAAGATCTCTAATGGCGTTGCCAAAATCGCGCTAGGCCAGGCTTCAGAGCTTGAATTAGGAAATTTGGACAGTTTTCGTGATTGGGGATTTGCTGGGGATTATGTTAAAGCGATGTGGCTGATGCTTCAGCATGACGAGCCTCATGATTTTGTCTTGGCAACAGGTATCACTCACAGTGTCAGGGAGTTTTGTGAAATTGCTTTCTCTCATCTTGATCTGAATTATCAGGATTATGTGAGAATCAACCCTGAATGGAGTCGGCGTGTTGAGTCCATTGAGTTGCGTGGTGATCCACGCAAAGCGCGTGATTTATTGAACTGGCAACCTGAGGTCGGTTTTGAACAATTGGTTAAGATGATGGTTGATGCTGAACTGGTCTTGCTTACGTCATCTAGTCGCCAGGATTTATAACGGAGAAGATATGTATAACGCGATTTCTGTTTGTCGTGTCTGTAGTAATAAGAACCTTGTTAAGGTTTTGGATTTAGGTGTGCAAACACTCACGGGTGTCTTTCCCAAGACTAAAGATCAGTCTATTACGAAGGGGCCTTTGCAGCTTGTAAAGTGTTCGGGTGGCGATGATGTCTGTGGCTTATTGCAGTTAGCGCATTCGTACGACTTGGGTGAAATGTATGGTGATAATTATGGTTATCGGTCTGGTTTGAACCCGAGTATGGTTAAACATCTGCATGCAAAAGTAGCGCGTATTCTGAATATTGTTGATCTTTCTGATAATCCCATTGTACTTGATATTGGTAGTAATGATGGAACAACGCTTTCCGCCTACCCATCAGGTCAGTGTACCCGCGTTGGTATTGATCCTACATCAGCCAAATTTCGCGAGTATTATCCGCATGATGTGACTGTAATTACGGATTTTTTTTCCGCCCGAAAATTTCATGAGTTTTTTCCGGACCAAAAAGCGCGTGTAGTAACTTCTTTTTCGATGTTCTATGACCTTGAAAGCCCCATGGACTTTGTTCGTGAAGTGGAAAGTATCCTAGATACACAAGGTATCTGGGTATTTGAACAAAGTTATATGCCACTTATGCTGGAAAAGAATTCATATGACACAGTATGCCATGAGCATTTGGAATATTATGGCTTAAAACAGATTGAGTGGATGTTAAGTCGCTGTGGCCTGAAAATTATTGATGTTGAGTTTAATGAGGTAAATGGAGGAAGCTTTTCTGTAACTGCAGCTAAACTTTGTTCTGATTACCCCGCAAGTAATCTCGTGCAAGATATACTGAAGCGCGAAAGTGTCCTGGGTTTGGATACATTAGAGCCGTATATTGAATTTGCAAAACGTACTGAACATAGCCGCACTGAATTACAAAATTTTGTAGCGGATGCTTATCTGCACGGGAAGCGTGTTGCTTTTTTAGGCGCCTCGACAAAAGGCAATGTATTGCTTCAGCACTGCGGCTTTGGGGCTGATAAAGTTGTTGCTGTTGGAGAGGTGAACGCTGAAAAGTTTGGAATGTATACCCCGGGCACCCTATTGCCAATTGTAGATGAGCATGAATTACTGGAAGATGAGCCAGATTTTCTTATTGTTTTGCCATGGCATTTTCGTGATTTCTTTTTAGAAAAATACCATTTGACGCGAGGTCGTCTAGTTTTCCCGTTGCCGGTACTTGAAGTGGTCGAGGGGAAACAGTGAGTCATTCGGGAAATGAAAATTTTCAGGAGAATAATGTTAAGTTATCAATTTGTATAGCGACCCGAAACAGATCTGCAATGTTGTCAGAAACACTTCAGATTATTCTGCCGCAACTGGTAGATAAGGTTGAAGTAGTGGTTGTTGATGGTGCTTCATCAGATGATACATCGAAAGTTATGGAGGCATATGCTTCCAGAGATCCAAGAGTTCAGTACTACCGAGAAGCTATAAACGGTGGGATTGATCAGGACTATGATAAAGCGGTGGAATACGCTTCGGGTGCCTATTGTTGGCTGATGCCAGATGATGATTGGATTTTGCCTGATGCAATAGATAGGGTACTTAGTGCCCTCGAGTCCAAACCGTCAGCAGTCATTGTTGATGCACAAGTGAGAGATGAAAATCAGTCTGAGGTATTGCTTACAGGACGCTGCAGCTTGAAAAATGACCAGTTTTTCAGGGTTGATGAGCATGACTCTCTTTTTCTGGCGGTTGCAGATCAACTCTCATATATTGGCTCTGTAGTCATCGATCGGGCGCTATGGCTATCACGTGACAGACAATCATATTTTGGTTCGTTTTTCATTCACATGGGGGTTTTGTTTCAGGCTCCTCTGCCCGCGGGAGCACAAGTCCTTGCCGCTCCTTGTATAGCAATCAGATACGGTAATGCAAGCTGGACTGCCCGGTCATTTGAGATATGGACGGTATTGTGGCCGAAGTTATTAATGTCTCTATCAAGTTTATCGTATGATGTCAGGCTAAAAATTGCGGGACAATATACTTCACTGAGATCATATGTTGCCTTAAGGGCAAAAGGAGCATACTCACTCGATGAGTATCAGCGGTGGGTATTACCTAGTTGTATTTCCAGGTTTAAGAAGATCTTGTTTTTTGTTGTCGCTGTTATACCGGGTGTTCTATTAAATTTTCTGCATATTGTATATGTGAGTGTTTTCAAAAGTAGAAAAGAAGCTAAGCTTGCAATGATTGATCTTTCTGGTAGTAGATATTATGTATTTAAGTTAAATTCATTAAAAAAATTATTATTTGTTTTGCGTCTAAATCGTTAAATTTTTTTGGTATCTGATCGTTTTTTACAAAAGGGATTATGGTTGAAATTATCAGTGTGTATGGCTGTGTACAATGGTTCATGTTTTGTTGGAGACCAGTTGGTATCTATTCTTTCTCAGCTTAATGCAGATGATGAAGTCATTGTTTCTGATAATAATTCTTCTGATTCTACACTTGATGTTATCCGTAGTTTTAATGATCCAAGAATAAAAATTGTTCATGAAAATATCCCGGGTGTTATTTATAACTTTCAAAATGCTTTAAGGCACGCTACTGGTGATATTGTTTTTTTGGCAGATCAAGATGATGTTTGGCTGCCAGATAAAGTTTCTGTTGTGTTGGAGGCATTGCGCGATGCTGATTTGGTCGTTCATGATGCCCGAGTTGTTGATGCTGAGCTTAACCTTCTTTCTGATTCTCTATTCAAGGTAGTTAAATCGTCCCCGGGATTTTTTAAAAATCTATTCAGAAACAGCTATGTTGGCTGCTGTATGGCTTTTCGGCGTGATGTGCTTGATCAGGCGCTGCCAATACCAAAGGGTATTGGTATGCATGACTGGTGGATTGGGCTGGTGGCTGAGGTGCAGTTCAGAGTGATGTTTATAGACCAACCTTTGTTAAACTACCGTCGCCACGTAGCCAGTGTGTCGGCTACGGCAGATGTTTCTAATGCGACTATATCGACAAAGTTGTGTTGGAGAGTTTGTTTAGTTTGGCACCTTTTTAAACGATGTGTATAGGTTTTGATGAACGGTATGTTTGATATCTCAGTTGTCAGCCACGGTCAGGCCCGGCTGGTATCAATGTTGCTGTCTGATTTGCATAAGTTAAACAGCTTTCAGGGTGTTGTGCTGCTGACTGAAAACATCCCCGATAGCACTGCTGAATTTTCCGGCTTTGCAGTACAGACAGATGTTATCTCTAATCCTGCACCGAAAGGTTTTGGGGCAAATCATAATCAGGCGGTCCGGCATTTGAATGCCGATTTTGTTGTAATTATGAATCCTGATATTCGGCTGCCGTCAGAATTTGATTTTAATCTGCTGCTTGAACATTTTGTCGTCAGTGATATCGCGGTTGTTGCACCCAGAGTATTGAGTTCTAACGGCCAGCTTGAAGACAGCAGCCGTAAGTTCCCCACCGTGTTTGATATCATTCTCAAGGTGTTTGGGTTGGGTGAAGGCGGGGTTCAATCCAGTGATGATAATCGACCACGTGAGGTTGATTGGGTCGCTGGAATGTTTATGTTGCTTCGTAAAGACGTATTTGAATCAATCGGCGGGTTTGATGAGGGCTTCTTTCTTTATTACGAGGATGTTGATCTGTGTGCCCGTTTACGATTGGCTGGGTGGAAAGTTATGCTTGAGCCGAGAGTAACGGTCATACATGATGCGCAGCGACAAAGTCACCGTAGTTTCAAGTATCTTAAGTGGCACATAAGCAGTCTTGCTCGTTATTTTTATAAATTTGGCTTTTTAGGTCCCAAAATCCAAAGGGGCTATAAATGAACATGCGTAGACAACAACTGTGATTCTTGTAACGGGTGCTACTGGATTTGTTGGAATCCACCTGTGTCTTGATTTGGTTGCAAGAGGTTTTAGGGTGCGTGCGACCGGCCGTTCTGCCTGTCCTGCAGTTTTTGTCCAGCATGCAGCAATTGAATATGTTTGCTTTGATGCGGTCCGTTCCGATTGTATAGGACGTCTTTTGAGTGGTGTGGAGTGCGTGCTGCATTGCGCGGCGCGTACCCATGTGATGAAAACAGCCGGACTTGAAACTCAGAGTATTTATAACCCTGTCAATGTTGATTTTACTGTGGCGCTTGCCTCTCAGGCAGCCGCTTGTGGTGTAAAACGGTTTGTTTTTTTAAGCACTATCAAGGTCAATGGTGAGTCTTCTGAACCGGGTCAGCCTTTTCGGGCGGTAGATACACCGCATCCGTCTGACCCTTATGCGGTTTCAAAGCTGGCGGCGGAACAGGGGTTGTTCAAGCTGGCGCATGAAACCTCATTGGAAGTCGTTATGATTCGAGCCCCGATTGTGTACGGGCCTGGCGTCAAGGGTAATTTTCGCAGTCTGATTAAACTGGTTAAAATGGGCTGGCCGCTGCCGCTGGGACAGGTGAGGAATCTGCGTTCACTGATTGGTTTGTCAAACCTGACTGATCTGATGATCTGTTGTATGACGGCACCGGCGGCTAAAAACAGCGTTATTATGGCAAGTGATGGCAGAGATATTTCTACCTCGGAACTTTTACTCTTATTGGCTGCAGCTTGTCAGGTTAAACTGCGGTTATTTCATGTGCCGGCATGTATTTTGTTTGCGTGTGCACGGTTGCTGGGTAAAGCAACCGTGGCTGACAGGTTATTGGGTTCGCTACAGATTGATCTTGAAGAAACTCAGCAGCGTTTAGGCTGGCATCCTCCGTATTCAGTTGAAACGCAGATATTGCAGTGTATCCAGTCAGACTGGGCTGACATCAAGGAATAGATAGAATGTTAAGGCTGTTTGATATTGTATTTTCGCTGCTGGGTTTGTTGTTGCTATTACCGGTTATGTTGATGATAGTGCTGTTCGGCTTGTTTGATACGGGATCCCCTGTGTTTGCTCAGCAGCGAGTTGGCAGATATAAAAAGCCCTTTACGTTAATTAAGTTCAGAACGATGTCTCGTGACACTGTATCGGTTGCGAGCCATCTTGCTTCGCCTGCTGCTATAACGCCTTTGGGGCGTTTTTTACGCAGATATAAGTTGGATGAATTGCCGCAGTTATGGAACGTGTTGCGTGGTGACATGAGTCTGGTGGGACCGCGTCCCGGACTTGCCAACCAAACCGAAGTGACTGCTGCCCGAGATCGATACAATCTTTACGTGGTGCGTCCAGGTATAACTGGACTGGCGCAGATTAATGGAATTGATATGTCGACACCTGAGTTGCTTGCTGAGGTGGATGCGCAGATGGTAAATGAAATGGCCCCTGCACTTTATTTTAAGTTAATTTTTGCAACCCTTTCCGGCAAAGGAAGCGGTGATGCAGTGGGGCGTTAATAGGCTGGATGAATGACAGATAAAAAAGGCTTCATCAATAATTTTGTTGTCAGCACATCCAGACCTGCAAAGAAAGCGCTGATGGTATTGGGTGACTTGTTTATGTTGCCTCTTGCGATTTGGTCTTCTTATGCACTGAGACTTTCGGACTGGTGGCCAGATGAATACCTTTATCCGGCAGTGCTGATTTTTCTGATTACCCCGCTAGTTGGTGTTGCTGCGTTCGCATATTTTGGTCTATACCGAGCTGTTGTCAGATTCATGACGCTGCAAGCTGTTTATCAAGTGATCAAGGGCGTTGCATTGGCATCAGTATCAATGTACGCCGTTGTCCTTATATTTGATCTGCCTATTTTCCCCCGTTCTGTCCCTATCATTTTTGCGATGGTGGCACTGGTATATGTGGGTGGTTCCAGGCTGCTGGTGCGTAACTATTATTATTGGCTTATCACTCAATACATAAAATCAGAACCTGTGCTTGTCTATGGTGCTGGATCAACAGGTGTTCAGTTGATTAGTGCTTTGAAAGGAAGTGGCTCATACTCTCCGGTAGGTTTTATTGACGATAATCCCCGTTTGCAGGGCAATACGGTTGCTGGTTTTGAGGTCTTTGATGCGGCGGGTCTGGAGTCGCTCATTGAACAAAATCGAGTTCAACATATTTTACTGGCCATACCCCGAGCGTCCAAAGAACGGAAACGTCAGATTCTGGATTATCTGGGCCGTTTTCCGGTTAAGGTAAAAACGGTACCGTCTCTACCTGAGCTTGTTTCGGGGAAGTCTTTAAGTGCTCTACGGGATGTCCAGATTGAAGATCTTCTGGGGCGTGATCCCGTGCCCCCCATTCAGTCGTTGATTGAGAAGAGTGTTAGTCAGAAAAATGTTCTTATTACCGGTGCTGGTGGGTCGATTGGTTCTGAAATTGCCCGGCAGGTGGCTCGATACGGAGCGAGCCATATTATATTGCTTGATAGCAATGAATATGCCCTCTACAGCATTGACCAGGATATTCAGAAGCTCCTTGCAGGCAAAACTGATAATGTCGCAGTGTCATCACTGCTTGGGTCGGTTGTAGATCCAGTATTTATGCAAAGGGTAATGCAGCGTTTCAACATTGACACGGTATACCATGCAGCAGCCTACAAACACGTCCCTATGGTTGAGCATAATATAGTCAATGGAGTGAGAAACAATGTGCTGGGCACTCAGGTAGTTGTATCTGCTGCAGTCAGTACTGGTGTGAATCGGTTTATTTTGGTGTCAACCGATAAGGCGGTTCGCCCGACCAATGTGATGGGGGCGACAAAACGTATGGCAGAGATGATTGTGCAGGATGCCGCCAGATGTCAGCAGTCGATGATCTGCTCTATGGTTCGGTTTGGTAACGTGCTCGGATCATCCGGTTCTGTGGTGCCTCTGTTCAAACGACAAATTGAAGCGTTGGGACCGGTAACGGTCACCCATCCTGAAATTACGCGGTATTTTATGACGATATCGGAGGCTGCTTCGTTGGTGATTCAGGCAGGCTCCATGGCGGAGGGTGGCGAAGTATTTCTGTTGGACATGGGTGACGCTGTGAAGATTGTCGATCTGGCGGAGAGAATGATTCAGTTGTCTGGGCATTCAGTTAAAACTTCCGGTAGCTCTGAGGGAGAAATCGAGCTGCTATTTACTGGTTTGCGCCCAGGTGAAAAGTTGTATGAAGAACTGCTGATCGGTGAGGCAGAAGAACCTACCGAGCACCCGAAAATCCTTAAGGCGAATGAGTCGTTAATGGAGCACGATCATCTTATAGGGGTGTTAGAGGAAATAAACATGGCGGTAGACGCTTTTGATGGAGCAAAAGCCAAACAAATACTTATGGATGCTGTGAAAGAATATGTTGCAACCGATACCCATGTGGATTGGCTCGATAAACACGACCAGCCAGCAGTGGCGGCTGGACACCCCATATGCCACACAAAGTAATAGCCATAGGTCCTTGCGGCGGTTTTGATCAATTTACCTTGTTTTATGGGTGGGGGTTTTTAACAATTTAAAGCGGAAGCAATCCATATCAATAGAGTGGATTGCGTGTTTTTTTAAAACAACGCACATGTCATGAAGTTTAGGTTTTAAGGTATCTGTGGTTAGAAAATTACTTGCGATGGCCTTTGTGGCTGGGGTGAGGGGCGGCGGCTTACTCTTTACCTTCTTCTTGTCCGTTGTGTTGGCGCGTTATGCCGGGGCTGAAGCATTTGGAGAATATAGTACGCTGTTCTCCATTATGATGCTTTTGAGTATCCCGTTGCTGAGTGGCTTATCAACATACATTGTGCGTGAAACCGCACAGCATCAGGAACAGGACGAATTTCTTGGCCGTATGATGAATAAGCTTATACGGCTGAGTGGTTATTATTCCCTGGTGGTTTTTATTGTTTGTGGCGTGTTCTTGCTGGGTTCATGGTTTCAGTCGGGTGACTGGCTGTATATCCATTTGGCTGTGTTCTTGCTGACGCTGTTTCCGAGTGCTCTTATTCAGAATATCAGCGCGTATTGGAGGGGTTTGGGTAAAAGAAAAACGGGTGTTTTTTTTGAATTCTTACTCAAACCATTTATGGTCTTTTCAGCGATTAGCTTCATTCTGGTTTGTTTAGACCAGCCTCCCGAGTTGTGGGTTTACCTGGCATATCTGGTAGCAGTCACTCTAGTGGCAATGGTTTGCAAGTGGTATGCCGGTTTTAGACGCACAGTTTACAATTCACCCATTCAAACATCGGACTGGAAGCTGTTTTATATAGAAGGCGGGTTGGCCTATCTTACGCTTGCCGGTGCTATGCAAATTCTATTGTCCAATCTGGATATTCTCTTGGTTGCGTTTTATATGACACCTGAGGACGTTGCGGTTTACAGAGTAGCGTTGCAATTTGGCGTTGTAGCCGGTTTTGGATTAACTGTTGTTAATATTATATTGCAGCCCATCTTGGCGGGTTATTATGCCTCGGGCAATATGCAGGCATTTCAGCATGCATTAAATTCGTATTCATTACCTAATCAATTTGCGACAACTTTTTTTTGCGGCGTGCTTTATATTTTTAGAGAGCAGCTTGTCGTGTTTATTTTTGGCGAAGCATATGCCGGTGCTGCAGATCTGGTCATATATATATTACTTGGACAGCTTATCAATGTATTGTCCGGATCGGCGGGGGTTATTTTAAATATGACTAAAAACCATCGCGATGTGGTGATTGGTCTAACTTTATCAATAGCGATATTGCTGATTACATCGGTTTTTTTGATACCCTTCAAGGGGTTGGCGGGGGCAGGTATCGCATACTTGGCAGCCTACCTGTGCTGGAATGTACATTTGAGACATACAGTCAAAAAGAAATTGAATGTGGAAAGCGCTGCATTTTTGGTGTGTCTGGGTAATGCTGTAAGGAGAAAAGCTTGAAATTACTGATGATAGGGATGGATGGGGCGCATATCGAAGCCTTTAAGCGCGGATGGACTCCGGTCATTCAGTCCATGATAGAAACTCAGCATCAATATAAAATCAAAAATGATCTGCTCAGTCGTGGCTGGCTGGAAATTGCCACAGGACAACATGCGGCAATCACTTCGGCTATGTATGATAAGCCCTCCTGTCGAGGTACTTTGGACTGGAGTCTTGAGTTTAAATTCAGTGATAGTGGCGTGAACTCTGGCAAGGTTGTGCCCTTGTGGCATGCAGTAAATAAACTGGGCTATAAGGTGGGGGTGATGAACTTGCCAACCACTTTTCCCGCGCCGGAGGTCAGTGGTTTTTTTGTTTCAGGTGGCGGTGGTGGTGCTCCGGTCACTGAATCGGCTACTCCAGAGTTGTGTTACCCGCAGGAGATTGTCTCCTTGTTGTCTGAACACGGCTATATTGTGGATCAGCGCCTATATCAACTGGTTGTGGATAAGAATAAAAAAAATGCTCTGGATATTTTCACGCAACTACAGAGGAAAAATCACTTACGTACCCAGGCATTTCTTGAGCTGGATAAACGCTTTGAGGTCGATTTCGGCTTTATTGTTTATAAAACCGCAGCTGTGTTTGCAGAAACCTTTTTGCATACGGAACAGGTGCGGATACAGAATCCTGAAAATACAAAAGATCAGGCGACATTATCCGCCCTTGAGGCGTATTACCGAGCCTTTGATAAAGAAATACTTGCTCTGAAGCAGGCGTATCCAGATGCAGATTTTATGTTTGTATCTGATCATGGTACCGAAATACGCAAGTCTACTTTCAACCCTAATGTGCTGCTGGAGGAGGCTGGTTTATTTTTTAAAAGCAAGAAAAATAGTGTGCTTAAAAAATCGGTAGCATTGCTGAAGCGGGTGGTACCTTTCTGGCTTAAAGCGTTTTTGAAAAAGAATGTGAGTAAAAGCGCACAAAGTGTCGGTGGTTTTGGCTTTGACGTCGGGCGTACAAAAGTATTTTGCAAAAGTTTTGGTGACTGGCGGCATGGTCTTTACGTGAATGATATGGATCGTTTCGGCGGCCCGGTTAAAGCAGAAGAAAAACAGGCCTTAGTGTGTGATGTTCTTGAGTTGCTGAAAGCGAATGATATTTTGCGACAGCATAATATCAGTGCTCGGGCTGCGACTGAAAGATTTTCTCAACCGGGAACATGGTTTCCTGATATTGTATTTGATCTCCCTGATGGGTGTCTGACAAACGATCAGGCTGACAGGCTGCTGCAGGAATTTAGACCGACAAAATCTAATACTGCTTTGCAGTTAATCATGCGAGGCGATATCCTTAGTATTAAGTCACATTGGCCTTTGTTTGTAACCAGTATTGAACCGCACAGAGCGACACCATCTGAATCTGATTTAACGGCAGTATATGAACTGGTGGTTAAATATTTTGACACACTGGATCAGGAGTCTGCTCATAATGAAGCCTAAAGTTGCAGTACTGACACTGCATTGGTCGAATAATTATGGGGCTGTCTATCAGGCTTACGCGTTGCAAAAATTCTTATCTTTGCATGGATATGAACCCTGTATATTGGATTACAGGATGGAAGCCGTTTGTCTCAGCCGTATTCTGAGGCATCCGATTCTATCGGTCCAAAAGATTCTGCAGAAAAACTTGCTGAATATAGATTTTCTTGTAAAACGCTTGAAGTTGCGAAAAAGCAGTTCATGTCATACGAGTAATCACGCCATATTCAATAACTTCAGGGATAAGTATCTGCGGGTTAGTCAGCATGAATACCTGTATGCGGACTTGCGAAGTTCTGTTGAAGAATTTGATGCATTCATTGTTGGCAGTGACCAGGTATGGGCTGCCGACTTTGTGTTTACTTCGGATGCCTATCTGCTTGGTTTTGTTGATCGGGATCGTTATTCAGGAAAGCTGATTTCTTATGCGCCGAGCTTTGGGAAATCTAAGTTAGAGCCATATCTCCATAAGAAATTCAGTGGCTGTGTTAGCCAGTTTGATGCCATTTCCTGTCGTGAGAGTAATGGATGTGAAATCGTTCACACTTTGGTGGGGCGTTCCGCTGTCAAAGTTGTTGACCCTACATTATTGATATCGAACTACAGCGAAATTTCATCTTATGAAGTAGTGCCAAGAAATAATTATTTGTTAGTGTATTTTCTGAGCCAGGATAAGACACTTGCTGAGTGGTTTTTTTCCGTTGTAGAACATCTGTCCCGTGAAAAGGGGCTTGAAGTAGTTGTCGTTGCTCCTGAAGGAGTTGATGATAGGTGGATGCCTAATTTGATATGTCCTTCGCCTGAAGAGTTGCTTGGACTGATTGAAAAATGCAGTTTTATGATTACAAACTCTTTTCATGGAACTGTTTTTTCTCTAATAAAACAAGTTCAGTTCTTGACGTTGGCGCGTGACTGTTTTTCGGATAAACAAAATATCAGACTCATTGAGTTGTTGGATGCTGTTGGCTTATCACATCGTTTTATGTTGGCGTTTTTAGATGAGAATATGGCGGATAAGGCGGCGAATGAAAATATAGACTTTGAAGATGTTTATATTCGTCTTCGAGAAGTTATTTCAGGCTCTCAACGTTTTTTACTCGATGCGTTGTCTAGTGCCTCAAATTAGTATGGTGCTCATCGCGTGACGCTAAAATTCGAATCGCCAGAAAGTCGCTTCTTCTGTGCCCCTTATGATCACTTTCTGCTGGCATATGTTTTTATTTTTTTGCCTTTTGCAGATATGGTCACGGGTTGGCTTGTGCTTTCGTCATCTTTGACAGAGGGTGGATTTGGATCGCCATCTCAGATTTTTCGCGCGATTCTTCTGCCGTTATTGTTTTTTAGGCTCGCGGTTGGTGTTCGGCCTGTTTGGGCAATTTTGCCAATATTCCTTTTGTTTATTGAAACAGTTCACGTTTTCTTTCATCAAAGTTTATTGGCTTATTCCTATGGGATTATTTTTTTCTCGAGAATTATATATCTTTGCATGCTATATGCTTTCTTAGTGGAGCTTTATAAGTCGAGAATGGCAGGTATTATATTTAAATATATGGCATGCAGCGTCATTTTGATCGCTTTAAGTCTGGTTTTTGCATTTATTACAGATACTGGATTTAGTACTTATGGCTGGGGGTTTGGAACTAAGGGATATTTTGCATCAGGAAATGGGCTTGGTTTGAATTTAGGGGTTTCAACTCTGCTGTTATTGTATATTTTTCATGCAGGTCTTAATAATGGTTTATATGTGCGTGTTGGAATTTTTTTTGGTTTGCTCGCTATATTTTTAATTGGCTCCAAAACTGCCTGGCTTTTGGGGGGGATTGTAATAATTTCGTATTTTTGTTTTAGATATTTTGGGTTTATGCTTTTTGTCCTGTTTCCTATTGTTTTTGGATTTTTGATTTTATTTGGTGGGAAGCTTAATCGTTTTTTTGATGTTATTGTGTCTCGTTATAACTCTTCGCCTGATTTCCTTACATTTATTACCAGTGGTCGTAATGATTATTTTTATGATGCCTGGTTGGTTTATATGGGAAGCTCTCCGGGTTTTTTGAATTTTTTGTTTGGGAAGGGTTTTTATTGTTCCTTTCGAGTGTGTGATTCGGTTGTTTTTTTTGATACACTGGAAAGCGATTTGGCTGATATTTTCTTTATGTATGGCTTGATTGGTGTTTGTTTATATTTTTCTTTCTTTATTTATTTTGTTTTTTTGTTTTTTATGAGGAAGAAATATTTTTTATGTTTTGTGTGGCTTCTTGTTTTTGGTCATTCTGCAGTGGCTGGTCATGTTATGCAAAATGGGATGAATCTTACCTTGATGGCTGTATTTGTGGCACTAGCGTATTTTATTTTAACGAGTTTTAGTGATGAGACAATAAAATGATAAGACGAGCCTTTCTGCATATAATGTCCTCGCTTAAGGGTAGGGAAGTTACGTTAGACCCAAATGTCCCCCTTGCTTATCTTTTCGGTTTGTCATTGCGTAAGGCTATTTCGTTATTTCGAGGAGCCCTTCTATCCCAGAAAATGGTATATGTAGGAAGAGCTACGCGAATTCACTGTGTGAAACAGTTTTTTCCAGGCAAGGGCGTTGAAATTGGTATGTTTTGCCAAGTGGATTGCCTTTCAAAAAGTGGCCTAGTGGTTGGGCATTCCAGCAAGATCGGAGATTTTTCTCTTATCCGTGTGTCCGGTTCATTAAGTGATCTGGGTAACTCTATCAGAATTGGGGATAACGTGGGCATTGGAGATTTTGCTCATATTGGGGGGGCTGGTGGAGTTTTCATAGGCGATAACACCATTACTGGCAGCTATTTGAGTATTCATCCTGAGAATCATCATTTTGATGATTCTCAGATTCCTATCCGGTTGCAGGGAGTAAGTAGAAAAGGGATCAGAATTGGTTGTGACTGTTGGATTGGCGCAAAGGTGACTTTTCTAGATGGGTCGGTTATTGGGGATGGCTGTGTTGTCGCTGCAGGAGCTGTTGTGACTGGGCAGTTTGGTAATAATCTTGTTCTGGCCGGGGTGCCAGCTAAAGTGGTGCGGGCAAGAGGCTGCGCATGATTTTTGTTCACCTGTATAATGACAGCTCCGGGAGTCCCCGGGTTTTGAAGTCTGTTATAGAGGCTGTTGTTGCTGAGTCTCAGCCGGTTTCGCTGTTTGTTGGTTCAGCAGGTCGTGGTGTTCTGGATACTGTTGAGATCACAACCTATCGTTATTTTTACCATAAATTTTTTAATAAATGGTTGGTGTTGTTTGCTTACCTATTGAGTCAGGTAAGTCTGTTTTTCAGGTTATGCTGCAGTCGTTGCGCTTGGCGCAGTGAGGTGGTTTATATCAACACGGTATTGCCTTTTGCGGCTGCGCTGTATGGTCGCCTGTTTCGTAAGCGAGTGATTTACCACATTCACGAAGTGTCATTATCACCACCAGTTCTGTTTCGTTGCCTTATGTGGATTGCGGATCGGCTTGCTGATCAACAGATTTATGTATCAGCGTATCAACGTACCGCTGTCTCGCCGGGCTGTACTAATACCGTTGTTGTTTATAATGCTGTAAGCCGGAATATCTGGGATAAGGCTCATATGCCGGTGCCTGTGCATTCAGGCTTCACCGTACTGATGCCAGCTTCGCTGAGGGAGTATAAGGGCGTTGAAGTGTTCCTCTCGTTGGCAAAAAAACTCAATCCGTTGCCGGTAAAATGGGTGCTGCTGCTAAATGAAGAACCATCTATGGTCCAGTCTTTCCGGCAGCAGCATAGTGACCTTGCCAGCCTTCAGATAGCTGACTCCGTTTCTGACCCGAGTGATTTTTATCAGCGGGCCGATATTGTGGTGAACTTGTCACTGGTGGAGCAGTGGATCGAAACCTTCGGATTGACGATTGCTGAGGCCTTTGCATTTGGTAAGCCGGTGATTGCACCTCCCGTGGGCGGCCCGGTTGAAATTGTTGATGATGGTGTTGATGGCTATCTGATTGATAGTCGCGACACTGAGGCGCTGGTTGCGGCTATTATCGGTTTATATGAGTCGCCTGAGTTGCTGGAAAAGATGTCTCTTGCCGCTCAGCGTAAAGCTGAGAAGTTTTCACCTGATCGTTTTGCTGCTGAGATTATGCGGGTTCTGTAGTTACTTTCTTTGGGTTCTCGGGCAAAGCCGGTGGCAGGGTGAGATATTATATAAGGTCAGTCTGGGCTGACTGATTGAGGTTAAATATTAAAATATGAAAATTTTAGTAACGGGCGGTGCCGGGTTCATTGGCTCGGCCGTGATTAGGTATATTATCCAGGAAACCCCGCATAAGGTATTGAATTTTGACAAATTAACATATGCAGGAAATCTTGATTCTCTGGCATGTGTTACTGGTTCACCGCGTTATCGATTTGTGCAGGGGGACATTTGCGATCGGGGGGCGGTGGATGACGCTTTGGAGTTATTTCAGCCCGATATTATTATGCACTTGGCTGCTGAAAGTCATGTTGATCGCTCCATTGAAGGACCGGCTGAATTTATACAGACTAATATATTGGGTACCTACCAGTTATTGGAATCTGCGCGGGCTTACTGGTCGGGCCTGCCGGTAGATAAGCAGGCGGTTTTCAGGTTTCATCACATTTCAACGGACGAAGTGTATGGTGATCTGGAGGGGCCCGATAGCCTGTTTACCGAAACGACGGCTTATGCGCCAAGTTCGCCCTACTCGGCATCCAAGGCAAGTTCCGATCATTTAGTCAGGGCCTGGCATCGTACCTTTGGGTTGCCGGTTGTGATAACGAACTGTTCAAATAACTACGGACCTTTCCATTTTCCGGAAAAACTTATCCCGCATATGATACTGAATGCTTTAGCTGGCAAGCCTTTGCCAGTTTATGGCGATGGCGCTCAAGTGCGGGACTGGTTATATGTTGAAGATCACGCTCGGGCTCTAGTTTTGGTTGCGACAAAGGCTAGCGTGGGCCAGACCTATAATATTGGCGGACATAATGAAAAGCGCAATCTTGAAGTGGTTGAGGCGCTTTGTGATCTGCTTGAAGAGCTGCAACCTGATAAACCTGCCGGGGTTAAGAAATACCGTGATCTTATAACGTTTGTTAGTGATCGCCCGGGGCATGATTTGCGTTATGCGATTGATGCTCAGAAAATTTCTGCTGATCTGGGATGGGTGCCGCAGGAAACTTTTACCAGCGGCCTGCGCAAGACAGTGCAGTGGTACCTTAATAACCCTGAGTGGTGGCAACGGGTGTTGAACGGTAGCTATCGCCTGGTCCGCTGCGGAAAAATAGAAGGTTGATGTTATGAAAGGAATTATTTTAGCAGGTGGTTCAGGCAGTCGTTTGCACCCGATTACGCGAGGCATCTCTAAACAGATGCTGCCAATTTATGACAAGCCCATGATCTATTATCCGCTTTCTGTGCTGATGTTGGCAGGCATCAAGGAGATATTGATTATCTCAACACCGGCGGATCTACCAAATTTTCAAAAACTCCTTGGAGATGGCAGTGATTTTGGTATCGATTTGAGTTATGCCGAGCAGCCGTCGCCAGACGGCCTGGCGCAGGCGTTTATTATTGGTGAAGAGTTTATAGGCCGGGAGCGAGTTTGTTTAATCTTGGGCGATAATATTTTTTATGGTTATGGTTTTAGTGCCATGCTGCGCGAAGCAAGCGCCAGGATGACAGGTGCGACAGTGTTTGGTTACCACGTAAATGATCCGGAACGTTTCGGTGTTGTCGAATTTGATAGCCAAGGTAAAGCGATCTCGATTGAAGAGAAGCCGTTGAAGGCAAAGTCGAACTATGCAGTCACCGGACTGTATTTCTATGATAACCGGGTTGTCGAGATTGCAAAGCAAATCAAGCCAAGTGCCCGTGGCGAGTTAGAGATTACAGATGTTAATAATGCCTATCTACAGCTAGGTGAACTCAATGTAAGCCTGATGGGGCGTGGTTTTGCTTGGCTCGATACAGGCACGCATGAGTCGTTGATGGAGGCGGGTCAGTTTGTTCAGACCATTGAGTCCCGCCAGGGCTTGAAAGTAGCTTGTCTTGAAGAAATTGCTTTTCGACAGGGTTGGTTAAGTGCTGAACGGCTTCGTGATCAGGCACAGGCACTAGCAAAAACCGGTTATGGACAATATCTGCTTCGATTGCTGGAGGATGGATTGCCAAAATGAAGGTGCAAACGACTGAATTGCCGGGGGTGCTTATATTGGAGCCGCAGGTTTTTGGTGATCATCGTGGTTTTTTCAAAGAAACCTTCCAGGTACAACGTTATCGTGATGCCGGTATCGAACTGCCTTTTGTTCAGGACAATCATTCTCGTTCGGAAAAGGGTGTGTTGCGTGGTTTGCATCTGCAGAAAAGCCGCCCTCAAGGCAAGTTGGTCAGTTGTAGCCGGGGTGCCGTCTATGACGTGGCTGTTGATGTGGATCCGCGCTCAGCCACTTTTGGTCGTTATGTAGGTGTTGAACTGAGTGATGAAAACCATCTCCAGCTCTGGATACCGCCAGGTTATGCCCATGGTTTTTGTGTATTGTCTGAGGTAGCGGACTTTCAATATAAGTGTACCGAGTTCTATTATCCAGAGGATGAGGGTGGTTTGATTTGGAATGATCCTGATGTGGGGATTGATTGGCCGCTTCTCAAACCGGCACTGTCACAGAAAGATCAGACTCTGCCAACGCTGAAGCAATTGGCGGCTGCAGCGGAAATGGTTGGCGAATGAAGATATTAGTGACGGGTGCGGCCGGGCAGGTGGGGCAAAGCCTGGTACAACAGGGAAGTATGGCTGGTTATAATATGCTGGGCTATGACCGGCAGCAGCTTGATATCTCAGATCGTGAAAGTGTCCTCACTGTATTAAAAACGGCGGCCCCCGACTTGGTTATCAATGCGGCGGCTTATACAGCAGTTGATCGGGCAGAAATAGAGTCGTGTTATGCGTATGCAATAAACGAGCAGGGCCCGGCGTTTCTGGCGAGAACTTGTGAAGAGATGGATATCCCGTTATTCCATATCTCCACTGATTATGTTTTCGCGGGTGATAAACAAGGAGCGTATGACGAAGAGGATACAGTTCGTCCTTCCGGGGTTTACGGCGCTAGCAAAGAGGCGGGCGAGCGTGCTGTCCGGAAGGCAACGGATCGTCATATCATTCTCAGAACAAGCTGGGTTTTTTCGCCCCAAGGGAGGTGTTTTCCGAATACGATTTTGCGCCTTGCCGCTGAGCGGACAGAACTGAGTGTGGTCAATGATCAATGGGGCGGGCCTACCAGTGCACGTGCAATTGCTGATGTGCTGTTGAAAATTGCTGCTTGCTATCAGTCGCAAGATACTGTCGACTCTTTTCCTTGGGGTACCTACCATTTTTCGCAACTGCCTCATCTTAGCTGGTACGGATTTGCTGCCCGTCTGCTTGATTTTGCCAAAGCAGAAGGCTTAGTGTCTGAAGGCTTTCGATTACATGCCTGCACAACTGAAGATTATCCAACCGCCGTGAGCCGTCCGGCAAACTCCACTCTGGCTTCGGACAAGCTTCTGCAGGCATTTTCCATTGCACCGAGTAATTGGGAAGATGATCTTCAAAAGCTTATCGAGCATCAACGGCATCAGTTTGGTGCGTAATAAAATTAACGGGTTTTAAATTGAAACGTATTTCTATTATCGGCACTGTTGGTGTGCCAGCTGCTTATGGTGGCTTTGAAACATTGGCGGAAAATCTAGTCGATTTCGCGCAGCGTGATAATGCTGAAATTCGACTTGCTGTGTATTGCAGTGGTAAATCATCGACAGGACCCAAGTATTATAAAGGTGCGGAGCTACGCTATTTGCGTTTAAATGCAAATGGAGTTTCCAGTATCGCTTATGATCTCTTATCGATGTTTTCAGCACTACGTAGGCGTGATGATGCGATCCTTTTATTAGGTGTTTCGGGAGCTATTGGCTTACCGTTGTTCAAGCTTCTTTCGCCTGCCAAAGTGGTTACCAATATCGATGGTATTGAATGGAAACGTGAAAAATGGCGGGGTGCGGCCAAGCGTTTTTTGCGCTTATCCGAGGCATTAGCTGTTCGGTTTTCTGATGTGGTGATTGCCGATAATGAAGGCATTGCAGAACATGTGAGGACGACCTATAACCGTGACTGTGAGGTTATTGCTTATGGAGGGGACCATTCTGTATCAATTGCAGAAGTAAAATTTGATGGTTATTTGCCGGAAAATTATGCTTTGGCGTTATGCCGCATAGAGCCTGAAAATAATATTGAGATGATTTTAGATGCCTATGCGCGTCTACAACAGTATCAGCTTGTTTTTATAGGTAACTGGTCTGGATCTGAGTTTGGTAAATCTATGAAAAAAAGGTTTTCTGAATACAATAATATTCAATTGATAGATCCGATTTATGATGTTGCTGTATTGAAGCATATTAGAAAAAATGCCTCGCTATACATCCATGGGCACTCAGCAGGAGGGACTAATCCTTCTTTGGTCGAAATGATGCACTTTAGGCTACCAGTATTGGCATATGATTGTGTTTTTAATCGTTATTCTACTGAAGAGCAGGCGCTTTATTTTAAGAGTGCATCAGACCTAAGGTCGATGATAGTGAATTTGTCAGACGAGGGAAGATCGGAGATGGCAAATGCAATGCAGGAAATTGCCATGCGGCGCTATACATGGGAAATAATAGGCTTGGATTATTTTAAGTTATTTTTGGATTAAAAATGTAATTTTTTTATCATCTTGCGTTTCGTCTACGTGATCTTTTTATAAAGCGCTGTAATCTCCAGGCTCGTCTCAAGCCATATAAGTAAAGGGTAAAAGCAGCAATAAAAACAATAAAGGATAAAGCAGGCGCTAGCAGTTCTGTTAGGATTCCAATCAATAATAATGTGTTACTGAAAAAAACCAAAACGACTAGTGCTCCTCTTGAACTCAAGCCTGTCCTTATAAGAATGTGATGCAAATGGGTTCTGTCGGGCTTGAAAGGCGACTGCCGTTTAATTATTCTCCGAAACATAACGCCAATAGTATCAATCAACGGAATAGCAACGCACCACAAAGCACTTGTTGGTGAAATTGTTACTGGTTCGCCTTGTGATAAATTAATCAATGTCCAGGCAATAATAAATCCAATAAATGTGCTCCCGGCATCACCCATAAATATTTTACTTTTTGCTTTTAGATTGTAGTAAAGGTAGGGGAGTAATGCAGCAGAGAGTAATAGAATGTATTCAAGATTTTTGGCTATTCCGTTAGAAAATTGGAATATGAGAATGCCGGAAATAGCCACTAAAGTTAAAGACCCTGCTAATCCATCAATTCCATCAATAAGGTTAAAGGCATTAGTTATTCCAACGACCGCAATAATTGTGAAGGGCAGTGACAGCCAGCCAAGTTTAATGTCGCCTAAGCCAAAAAGGTTGCCTAAACTATGAATCTGTAAGTCTGTGGACGTGATCACAATAGCGCTGGCTATTATTTGTATAAGTATCCTAATTTTAACTCCTATGGGTTTGAAGTCATCGATGACTCCTACAATCAGCAATAGTGTTGCGGCATTAAGCATCGTCAGGACTTTCGGGCTGGCGGGTGTGAGGGTAAAGACTGCCAGAAATAGGCTTATGCTTATTGCTATACCGCCAACAAGCGGGATTGCGCCCTGATGGGTTTTTCGTGCATCGGGTTGATCTACAAGGCCAACTTTGTGAGCTATAGGTACTAGTATTTTGATAGAAATTAGGCTTACCAAAAAAGCGACTAGTAAAGCGAATATTAGTGTTGAATTCATAAGTATATTTGTAGCTGTATTAGTCAATATTCTAATTTGATAATTTTAAATTTTTTCTTTATATCAGCTCTGTTTTATTGATTTATGTTTTTTTATTCTATACCCGGCTATGGCGCCTAGTGTGCCTAATATAAGCCCGATTAAAAAGGATGCTGCTAATATCAATGCTCTTTTTGGCTTTATCATAGTAGAGTCGGGAGATGCTTGAGCTCTGTGAAAATTCAATGGGATGTAGTCTGGAAATGTTTCAGTTTCTAGGAGTACTAATCTCTTCTGTAATTGTTCGATTGTTGAACTAAACGGAGTGTCGTTCCGACGATTTTTTAAAATCTCAATTTCTCGATCATGTTTTGCTTTTTCTAATTCGGCTTCTAATTTTCGAAGATTTTCAATAGGATAAAAATCTTCTTCACGGGTTTTGAGTTGAATTAGTTCCTCTTGCAGCCGTCGTGTGCCACGAAAGTATATTGGATCTGAATCCGACTTGAGCTGAACTTCAACTTTATTGGGACTCAAGGTATTTCCGCCATAGGTTGGTTCCTCAATGCCTAAAGACTTTGCAGTAACATAGGCTTCTTCCAAGAGCCTAATCTGATCACGAAGTTGAGAGGAGTAGAGCTGCTTAGATGCTTTGATTTCATCTTCGAGTTCTTTAATTTTCAGTTGATGGGCTTCTTCCAGTCTGGAAATCTTATTGAGCCTTTCTATTTTTAGTTGTTTCTCTTCTTGCAGAATCTGGCTATTTATCTTTTCGATAGAAATCTTTACCGATTTTTCATAGCGCAACTGATATTTGTGTAAAAGGCTTTTTGTTGCAATTTGGGCAAGTCGGTCAAGCTCTGCTGCAGCTGTTAGAGGGTTTGGGGCGAAAAAAGTAATTATCCAAGGAGAAATAACTGGGGATTTGTCAGCGTTGATGTGATTAATCTTGATACGATCTTTTAGAGCTTCTAATTGAAGTAGGTCTGAGTGCTCTGAATACAACGATTGTTTGAGGCTAGGAGGAGCTTGATGAATAAATTCTCTTTGAACTGTTGGGGATTGTAGCTCTGCAACAAAATCTATAAGGGGTTCTTCACTACTTATTTGATCATACAAAGGCAGTTTCGTGAGAGGTGCCAAGTTTGCCGGGGCAGGGGTTGTAAGTTCTAAAGTGGCTTTAAAAACTGGTGTTTGAACGAATGCAAATACAAGACCCCCAGTCATTGTAATTAATGTTACTACAATAATTAGTAGTTTTTCGCTCCAGAGTGCATCAAAAATAGTAAGTAAATCTAAACTATCTTTTTCCGAGTCGTGAATGCTTGAATTGGGGGATGAGTGCATGGTTGTACCAAAGTGGATTACTGAAAATTAAATTACTATCCAGATGTTTTTATTCTGCATTGCTAGTCTTATATCTGATTGATAGTTGTTCATGCATTGTGCTCATTGGCTTTTATTTATATACATCGTAATAAAAACCACAGACCAAGGCGAGGATTTTGAAGCTGAATTTACTATAGTGGTGGGCCCACCAGGACTTGAACCTGGGACCAACGGATTATGAGTCCGCTGCTCTAACCAACTGAGCTATAGGCCCGAAAGAAGCGCGCCCATCATACCAGACCGGTAGATGGGCGCAATATCTTGAAAAGTATGATTATTCGTCGAGGAAACCGCGCAGGTGTTCTGAGCGACTTGGGTGGCGAAGCTTGCGCAACGCCTTGGCTTCAATCTGACGGATACGCTCACGGGTTACGTCAAACTGCTTGCCCACTTCCTCCAGCGTATGGTCGGTATTCATTTCGATACCGAACCGCATCCGCAGGACTTTGGACTCACGTGCAGTGAGGCCGGCCAGAACTTCACGGGTGGCTTCACGCAGGCCTTCTCCGGTTGCAGAGTCGATCGGTGAAGAGATGGTAATGTCTTCGATAAAATCGCCCAGACTGGAATCTTCATCATCACCAATCGGGGTCTCCATAGAGATAGGTTCTTTGGCGATTTTCAGTACCTTGCGGATTTTATCTTCTGGCATCTCCATACGTTCTGCCAGTTCTTCCGGTGTTGGTTCGCGTCCCATCTCCTGCAGCATCTGACGGGAGATGCGGTTCAGTTTGTTGATGGTTTCGATCATGTGTACCGGAATACGGATTGTACGTGCCTGGTCAGCAATCGAGCGGGTGATTGCCTGACGAATCCACCAGGTTGCATAGGTGGAGAATTTGTAACCGCGACGGTATTCAAACTTGTCCACGGCTTTCATCAAGCCGATGTTGCCTTCCTGAATCAGGTCCAGGAACTGCAGGCCGCGGTTGGTGTATTTTTTGGCGATAGAGATAACCAGACGCAGGTTGGCCTCAACCATCTCTTTTTTCGCGCGCCGGGCACGGGCTTCGCCGATCGACATGCGTCGGTTGACTTCTTTGATCTCTGCCAGACTGATGCCTGCGGCCTGCTCGATCTGGATCAGTTTTTTCTGCGCACGTTTGAGCTCGATCAGGTTGGCCTGGATGGCGCCCGAGAATTCATGTTTGCCAGCAATGACTTTATCAAACCATTCAGGGTTGGTTTCGTTACCCGGAAACTCTTTGATAAATGACTTACGTGGCATTTTTGCCCGTTGTGTACAGATGCGCATAATGCTGCGCTCCTGATCACGAATGCTGTCAATTGCTCCGCGAATATTACCTACCAGTGCGTCGTAATAGCGAGGTGAGAGTTTGATCGGGGCAAAAGCTTCACTGACAGCGATCTGTGCTGTTTCGAAGGCTTTGTTGTCACGTCCTTTTTTGCTCAGTACGCTATTCAGTTCGTTCAGTGCATCACGCAGCAGGGTAAAGCGACGGGCAGCCTCTTCTGGATCTGGGCCTTTATCTTTTTCATCTTCGTCGCTGTCTGAATCATCGCTATCATCATCTGAGTCATCAGTGATTTCGTCTGATTCATTGACTTCAGTTTCTGACGGGCTTTCAGGAATGCCGTCATCCGGGTCGATATAACCACTGAAAAGATCGCTCAAGCGGCCTTCTTCAATCAGTGTCTGATCGTAGGCTTCCAGAACAACATCAACCAGGCCCGGGTAACAGGCCAGGGCAGACATTACTTCCCGGATACCTTCTTCAATACGTTTGGCAATGCTGATCTCGCCTTCGCGGGTCAGCAGTTCAACGGTGCCCATCTCGCGCATGTACATGCGCACCGGGTCGGTGGTGCGGCCGGCATCAGATTCTACAGCGGCCAGTGCGGCCACGGCTTCTTCATCTGCTTCATCAGCCGAATCGCCTTCGGTCATCAACAGGGTTTCTGCGTCAGGTGCTTCCTCAGACACGGAGATACCCATGTCATTGATCATGCGAATAATGTCTTCGATCTGATCTGGATCGGCGATGTCCTGAGGCAGGTGGTCGTTGACTTCGGAATAGGTAAGGTAACCTTGTTCCTTACCACGGGCGATCAGTTCCTTGAGGCGAGACTGTTGCTGAGACGTATCGGACATAGGATCCTGTGTAACGAAACTGGTGGAAAACGAAGCAGGCAATTATAGCGGCCGTGGGATTGTTATGCTAGGCGTGGCCGGATAAAAACCCTGAGTTCAACGTTAAACGTAGACTAGTTTTTAACTGTTTGCGCAAGGCTGCACAGCTCTGGCAATGATTCTTTTTAAGAGAGTGAGGTTTGTCACTAAGTGGGGTCGTCAGGGTTGATGACGGTTTTCAGTTTGCTAAGACGCTGAATGCTATCAAGCAGTCTTATTTTCTCATCTGGGCCGAGCTGTCGTTGTTTCTGCAGGGCTGATATTTCCATCTCCAGCGCTATTATTTCAAGGCCTCGGCTGGCTTGTTGCAGGTAGCTGCGGGCCTCTGCCTCGTCGTGGACTTCAAGGGAGGTTGTAATATCAAACAGGCGGACAATGGCTTCAGCAAGGTCGACAGATTCACGCCAGTCGACAGCGAGTTGGCCAATGCTGGCGCCTGGATTATCGCGCAGGTATGAAAGTAATTGCTGTAACAGCTGGATATCTGCTGATGTGTGCTGAGTCAGAGTAACAGGCAGGTTATATTCGCGCGCCAGCGCCGGGAAGTGCAAAAACAGCGCGACCAGTTTTTCAGCAAAGGTGTGTTGTTGGCTCAGGCGCGGTTTTGAGCTAAATGGCCGGCTGGTCTGTGGTTGGCGTTCGTTTCGCGGTGGCTGGTCGAAATACTCAGCAGGTGTTTCGTCCCAGTCATAATCAGGCCCTTCACTCGATGGCAGCGGTGTAGGTTCTGGGTGAGGTTGCAGCGCCTGATGAAAATTGATGGTGGTCTGGATCTGCTCCAGTGAAAGGTGAGTCAGTTCACAGATACGGTCCAGCATCATCTGCTGCAATAAACTCGGCTTCATCTGGTTGATTGCTGGCAATACCTGACTGCTGAAGCGGGCGCGACCATCCATGCTGTTCAGATCGGCATCTTCACTGTGGCTGCGGAAGAAAAACTCAGACAAAGGCAGGGCTTCAGTCAGTCGTTGCATAAACGCCTCTTTGCCCTCCTGGCGTACCAGACTATCCGGATCTTCACCCTCGGGCAGAAACAGGAAGCGTACCTCTTTGCCATCTTCGATCACAGGCAGCGTGGTGCGCAGTGCGCGTCTCGCCGCTTCGCGTCCGGCATTATCACCGTCAAAACAAAAAATCACTTCAGGCACCATCTTAAACATTCGCTCCAGATGGTGTTCCGTGGTCGCGGTGCCGAGTGTAGCAACGGCAAAGTGAATGCCGTATTGGGCCAGTCCGACTACGTCCATATAGCCTTCAACAATCAGCAGGCGATCCAGTGAGTTGCTGAATTTGCGTGCTTCATAAAGTCCGTAGAGTTCACGTCCTTTGTGGAAGGTGGGCGTTTCCGGGGAGTTCAGGTATTTCGGTTTGTCATCTCCCAGCACTCGACCGCCAAAACCGATGACGCGGCCGCGCTGATCCCGGATGGGAAACATGATCCGGTTGCGAAACCGGTCGTAGCGGCTGTCGCGTTCCTCGTTATGGATCAGCATGCCTGCCTGTTCCAACAGGTTCAGCTTGTCGGGGTCTTCTCCGGCTAGGTGGTCTTTCAGGTGATCCCAGCCTGAGGGTGCAAAGCCAATATCAAACGCCTTCGCAATCTGTCCGGACAGGCCGCGGGATTTCAGATAATCAACGGCCTGCTGGCTCTGTGTGCTGGATTTAAGTTGTTGCAGATAGAACTGGTTGGCTTCTTCCAGCAGGTCATACAGAGCTTTAAGACGCTGATCTTGCTGGCGCTGCTGGGGATTGTCTTCTTGCGGGACCTCCATGCCAGCCTGTTTGGCCAGTTGGTCGACCGCTTCCGGGAAGCTGAGATGCTCGTATTCCATCAGAAAACCCAGCGCGTTACCGCCGGCGCCACAGCCAAAACAGTAATAGAACTGCTTGTCCTGATTTGCGGTAAAGGAGGGGGTTTTTTCTTTATGGAACGGGCAGAGCCCTGAGTAGTTTTTGCCGCTGCGCTTTAGCTTATCGACACGGCCGTCCAGCACATCAATGATATTGGTGCGTGCCAAAAGGTCGTCTATAAAATGTTGTGGGATACGTCCGGCCATGCTTACCCTTAAACGGGAGACTGCCGAAGTTTAACCTGCGAGGGCAGCTTTGACGAGTTTAGAAACCTGTCCCATATCAGCACGGCCCTGAACCTGCGGTTTCAGGATGGCCATGATTTTGCCCATGTCCTGCATGCTGCTGGCGCCGGATTGCTCGGCGGCAGATGTGACCAGAGCAGATAGTTCTTCATCAGTTAGCGGTTGCGGCAGGAAAGTTTTAATCACCTCCAGCTCCTGTCGCTCAGCATCGGCCAGATCCTGTCGTGCCGCTTCTTCAAATTGCGAGATCGAGTCGCGGCGCTGCTTGCTCATCTTGTCAAGCACCGCCAGCACTCGTGCATCATCCAGTTCAATGCGTTCATCAACTTCAACGCGTTTCAGTTCGGCCATAATCATGCGGATTGTGCTGAGGCGCTCCTTTTCTTTGGCGCGCATGGCAGCTTTCATCGCATCGGTGATCTGCTGCTTCAGCTCAGACATGTTGGCTTCCCCTTAACCGGATGGGATCTGAAATCTCGTTAAATCAGTACAGGCGAACGCGACGAGCGTTTTCGCGAGATACTTTTTTCGCGTGACGTTTTACGGCAGCAGCGGCTTTACGCTTACGAACAGAAGTTGGTTTTTCGTAGAATTCACGACGACGAACTTCAGCCAGGATACCGGCTTTTTCGCAAGAGCGTTTGAAGCGACGCAGAGCAACGTCAAATGGCTCGTTTTCTTTAACTTTAACAGCGGGCATGTTTTCACATCACCTTTTGGTTGTTAGTGGATTTCAGTCTTACCCTATAGCTTATAGAGCAAGGCGCAGAATTTTATGTCTTTCAAGTAGGCTTGTAAAGACTTCATGTCGATCACTACAGCCCTGAAACCGGCTGGGGTATAATCCGCCGCCTGATAACAGAGTTCGGGAACTGATCATGCGCGTTTTGGGGATAGAAACCTCCTGTGATGAGACAGGCGTAGCCATCTATGACAGCGACAAAGGCCTGCTGGCCGATGCCCTGTTCAGCCAGGTGAAAATGCATGCCGAATATGGCGGTGTGGTGCCCGAGCTGGCCTCCCGTGATCATGTGCTCAAGCTACTGCCACTGCTAAAGCAGGTGTTTCAGCAGGCTGGGCTTAAACCGGGTGAGGTGGATGCGGTGGCTTATACATCCGGGCCGGGTTTAATCGGGGCGTTGATGGTGGGCGCTTCAACCGGTCGTGCTCTGGCACTGGCCTGGGGTGTGCCTGCTATTGGCGTGCACCATATGGAAGGGCATCTGTTGGCGCCGATGCTTGAGGCTGAACCGCCTGAATTTCCGTTTGTGGCACTGCTGGTTTCGGGTGGTCACACCCAGTTGGTTAAAGTGCAGGGCATTGGCGCATACGAACTGCTGGGCGAGTCGTTGGATGATGCTGCCGGCGAAGCCTTTGATAAAGCGGCCAAAATGTTGGGGCTGGGTTATCCGGGTGGTCCTGCGATGGCGGCCCATGCGCTCAAAGGTGATCGGCAGCGATTTACCTTTCCGCGTCCGATGACCGACCGTCCTGGCATGGATTTCAGCTTTTCCGGTTTGAAAACGTTTACCCTGAATACCGCCAATGCCCAACGTGATGCTGAGGGGCAGATAGACGCTCAAACCATCTGTGATATTGCTGCTGCGTTTGAAGAAGCGGTGGTGGATACGCTGGCCATTAAATGTAAACGCGCTTTACAGCATACCGGTTTCAAGCGCCTGATTATCGCCGGTGGCGTCAGTGCCAATCGCCGCCTGAGAGAACGGCTGCAGGTTATGGTGGATAAAGAGCGTGCCCAGCTGTTTTACGCCCGTCCTGAATTTTGTACCGATAACGGTGCCATGATTGCACTTGCCGGATGTCAGCGTCTGGTGGCAGGGCAGCGAAGTGACCTGAGTATTCAGTGCAAACCGCGCTGGCCCTTGTCGAGTCTGGACTCAATCTAAAAGCGTGGTTCGGTGCCCTGCATCAAATTACGGATATTCTGCCAGTGGCAGAGCACCAGAATCAGCCCGATGGCCCAGAAGGTAAATAAATATTCGGGGGCTATCTGCCAGGCCAGTATTGGTGATAACAGTGCCACACTGATCGAGCCGAGAGAGGCGCGGCGGCTGTAGGCAACGATGGCGATCCAGATCAAGATCTGGGCAATGGCCAGCGGCCAGCAAAGCCCCAGGCTGGCACCGAGGGCGGTAGCGACACCTTTGCCGCCTCTGAAGGATGAAAAAATTGGGAACAGGTGCCCGATGATTGCTGCGAGTGCGCAGCTGGCCCGTGCCAGGGGTGATAGCTCCAGCAGCATGGCAGGCAGCAGGGCTAACAGCCCTTTACCAAGATCGCCCAGCAGGGTGAGCGCGGCGGCCTGACGGGTGCCGATACGCAATACATTACTGGTTCCCGGATTGCGGGAACCTAAACTGCGCGGGTCCGGCAGGTCCAGCGCATGGCAGACTAATACTGCAGTGGGGATCGATCCCCACAGGTAGGCCAGCAGGGTTAACCCCAGCAGCAACATGGTCGAGTCGGTTACGGGTTCGCTCATGGTGCACCAGAGGTGGATGTGATGGATTTAGTGTACATAGAAGACCTGCGGGTTGAAACGGTCATTGGAATTTACGACTGGGAGCGTCAGGTGCGTCAGGTCGTGACGCTGGATCTGCAGATGGGCGTGGATATTCTGCCTGCGGCAGAGACCGATGACATCGAACACGCGCTTAACTACAAAGCGGTATCTGACCGGTTGATCACGTTTATCGAAGGCAGTGAGTTTCTGCTGCTTGAAGCGATGGCTGAGCAGGTTGCAGAAATTCTGCAGGATGAGTTTGGCGTGCGTTGGTTAAGGCTCAAGCTCGGCAAGCCGGGTGCGGTGCCTCAGGCGAAAACCGTGGGCGTGCAGATCGAGCGGGGAGAGCGCTTCTGATGGCTCAGGTGTTTGTAAGCATTGGCAGTAATATTGAGCGTGACTACCACATCACCCAGGCGCTGGATGCGCTGGCAGCCCACTTTGGCGCACTGAGACTCTCCTCTGTGTATGAGAGTGAAGCGGTTGGTTTTGACGGGGATAATTTTTTCAATCTGGTGGCGGAGTTTGCAACGGCGCTTTCAGTTGGCGAACTGTCCCGTTTGCTGAAGCAGATAGAAGATGAGAACGGCCGCTGTCGTCAGGGGCCACGGTTCAGTGGCCGGACGCTGGATATTGATATTCTGACCTATGATCAGCGGGTGGGTGAAATTGACGGTGTTGAACTGCCGCGTGATGAAATTCTGAAAAATGCATTTGTTCTGTTGCCGCTGGCAGAGCTGGCGCCAGATGAGATGCATCCCCGGCAACAACAGTCTTACGCCACCCTGTGGCAGGCATATGACAGTACAAAACAGAAACTCTGGCCGGTTGAATACCGCTGGCGTGAGCTTGCCCTGCCAAGCCTATGAACAGCACCTAGTGGCTGTAAAGTGACTTTCCTCCATCTACCGCAATTACCTGTCCGGTGACATATCCCGCCTGGCTTAGGTAGAGCACGGCATCTGCCAGATCGTCTGCACTGCCGGTTCGTTTAAGCAGTGTTTTTTCCAGAATGGCGGTCTGTTCGGCCTCTGTTTGTGCGGCTGCATTTTCGGGCCAGAGGATCGGTCCCGGCGAGACACCATTGACCCTCACATTGGGGGCGAGTTCTTTCGCCAGACTATAGGTCAGCATCTGCAGACCCGCTTTGGCGATCGAATAGATCGGGTAACCGGGCAGGCCGCGCTGAGCATGAATATCTATCAGGTTGATGATATTACCGTGATTGACTGTCAGGGCGTCTGCCAGTGCCGCGCACAGAAAATAGGGTGCACGCAGGTTGGAGTTGATCAACTCATCCCACTGGTCCTGACTGCTTTGGGTCAAGGGGGTGGGGTAAAACGCGGAAGCGTTGTTGATCAGCAGATCGATTCGCTCCCAGCTTGCCAGGGCATCCACTGCCAGTGACTGCACCGCCTGCATATCATTCAGGTCAGCCTGTATCAGGCAAACGCTGCCGCTGCGCTGCTGGTTCAGTTCAGCTGCCAGACGTTCTGCATCATCTGCGCTGTGGTTGTAATGTAAAACAATATTGTAACCAGCACTGTGCAGCCGTTTTGCCAGTGTGGCGCCCACTCTACGCGCGGCACCGGTAATCAGGGCGACTTTAGCGGGGTGTTGGACCATCGGGTGTATCCTTGGTGGCGGGTGACAGTCGGCAGATCTCCAGGCGCCGCTTTTCCAGCTCTGCACCCAGCGCCGCACCGCTGAAACCCTGACTCATCAGTTGTCGCGGCTGCAATCGACCCATTTTGTCGAGAATTATTGGCAGCGTGTCGCAGTGAATGTTTTGATGCAGTGCTTTTATGCAGGGCATCAGGTCTGCTATACGTTGTGGGCGGCGTAACAGATCCAGCCCCTGAATGGTTTGCAGACGTTGGCTGGGACTGAGGCTGTCAAAGCTGGCCAGTGCTTTATGGTATTGATGACAGAGCAGTGCCAGATCACGGAAGGTGTTGGGGCTGCGCAGCCGGTCGCACAGGCCGGTAATTTCATGTTGTGAGGCGCTACTTAGGCAGATGCTGAGCAGACAGGCAAACCGCTGAAAGGGTTGATCGGTTTTTTCACAGGCCCGGCTGAAACGATTGAGCTGATCCGGGTTCTGCAGAGACTGACATTCAGGCAGCAGCTTTTCCAGAGCATCGGCATCCGCCATGACCTGGAAAAATGTGGCCGGGCTGGCTTCGCTCAGAGCGCGCTCCAGCTCTTTCCAGACCCGCTCAGGCGTCAGGTGGTCCAATTCATCACCTGCCGACAGTGTCTGCATTAACGCGAGGGTTTCTGCAGCAACAGTGAATCCCAGGGGCGCTAGTCGGGCGGCAAACCGTGCTACACGCAGCACACGCAACGGATCTTCCGAAAAAGCGGAAGAAACATGGCGTAGCAGGCGCAGCTCAAGGTCACGCTGACCCTGATAGGGGTCAATAATCTGGCCGGTGTCATCCATTGCCATCGCATTGATGGTCAGGTCGCGGCGCATCAGGTCCTGCTCGAGGGTGATCTCAGGTGAAGCATGATAGGTGAAGCCAGTGTAGCCTTTGCCTGATTTGCGCTCGGTGCGGGCCAGGGCGTACTCTTCGCCGGTTTTGGGGTGGATGAAGACGGGAAAATCCTGCCCGACGGGCTGAAAGCCTTCTTTCAGCATCTGTTCGGGGGTGGCGCCGATGACGACCCAGTCCCGGTCATAGACCGCAAGACCGAGCAGTTGATCGCGGACCGCGCCGCCGACCAGATAGATCTGCACTTTATTGCTCGCAGAGTTCGGGTTGTTCGTTGCGCCAGGCCTCAAAACCGCCGTTGATGCTGAACACCTGATCAAAACCTTTTTCAACCAGGAACTGCGCTGCAGGCTGGCTGCTGATGCCGTGATAGCAGCAGACCAGCAGGGGCTGATCCAGATCTGCCTGCTGCAGAAATTCATGCAGGTTGTCATTGCTCAGGTTGTAGGCGCCGGTGATGTGACCAGAGGAAAAGCTGGCCGCGTCACGAATATCGGCTACGCTGGCGCCCTGTTTGATCAGGGTTGCAGCCTGTTGGCTGTCGATGCATTTAAATTCGCTCATGCGTTGTCCTCTTGAATTACTCTGCCCGGTCCGTATGTGACAGACCGTCAACGCTGATTATGCGGTGATCATCCAGGCGCAGGGCGGTCAGCTGATGACCCCAGACACAACCGGTGTCGAGGGCAAACAGATGGGGTTGTTCTACCTGTCCCATCAGGCTGGCCCAATGGCCAAAGATAAGATTTACTTTATCATCTGCAGGCGATTTGCGGGGAAATAAATACCAGGGACTGAAACCCTCAGGCATGTCACCGGCAGGTCCCTTATGGCTGAAATTCAAAGTGCCATCTGCCTTACAGAATCGCATCCGGGTGAGATAGTTGGTGATTACCCGCCAGCGCGTAGGGCCTTCCAGATCGGGGTGCCAGCATGCAGGGTCATTGCCATACATGGCATCGAAATAGGTTTGTGCCTGATCGCTGCGCAATACGGTTTCCACTTCGTTGGCCAGTGCCTGGGCTTCGGCAATGCTCCAGCAGGGAGGCAGGCCCGCATGGGTCATACAGTACTGTCCCTCAGCATCTGTCACCAGCAGGGGTAGCTGCTGTAACCAGGCCATCAGCTCGTCATTGTCATGGCTGTGCAGAATCGGGTCGAGTGTGTCTTTGCGCTTGCTGTGATCGCGATTGTGGTAGACCGCCAGCAAATGCAGATCATGATTGCCCAATACGCATTGGACTTGTGAATCCATCTGCTTGAGGAAGCGCAGTGTTTCCAGGGACTGCGGGCCGCGATTGACCAGATCACCGGCTACCCAGAGTTGATCGTCACCGCTGAATTTCAGCTTATCCAGCAGACGCAGCAGCGCATCATAACAGCCCTGAATATCTCCGATCGCATACACGGCCATGGGGCAAAAACCACTTGATGATCAGTGCAGCGCGTTGGGTCGCGCCAGGGTGAAGGTAGGGATCATGGCGCGAAATTTTTCACCTGCTTCATCACGCATCTGGTAATAGCCCTGCATGCTGCCGACACTGGTGGTCAGTACCGCGCCGCTGGTGTACTGATAGCTTTGATCCGGCTCAATAATGGGGGTTTCACCCACAACACCTTCGCCTTCAACTTCCTGAACCTGCTGGTTGCCATCGGTAATGACCCAGCGCCGCCGCAGCAACTGGACTGCAACCGGGTTGTGATTGGTGATGGTGATCTGGTAAGAGAACACAAAACGTTTCCCGGCTGGATCTGACTGCTGCGCCAGATAAGCCGTTTCGACATTGATTTCGATGTTGTCGCCGTAATCAGGGGTGTTCATAAATAGTCGCTTAGGTTGACGAAGTCAGATAATTACTCAAGCCCACGTAGTCTGCAACCGAGAGTTTCTCCGGCCGAAGGCCCGGATCAATGCCCTGGGCTTCCAGAACTTCCGCAGAGATCAGTCCTTTGAGGTTATTGCGCAGGGTTTTACGGCGCTGACCAAAGGCGGTGCGGACCAGGTCCTCAAACTGCTTCACGTCGCAGGCGGTGTGAGGCAGAGTTTTATACGGTGTCAGCCGGATAATGGCTGAATCTACTTTAGGTGCCGGATTAAACGCGCCCGGCGGAACCTGAAACAGTGACTCCACCTGACAGAAATACTGCGCCATGATGCTCAGACGGCCGTAGTTGTTCTCGCCCGGCCCAGCGGCCATGCGATCAACTACCTCTTTTTGCAGCATAAAGTGCATGTCTTCAATCTGATTGGTAAAACTCAGCAGATGGAAGATCAGTTGGGTGGAGATGTTATAAGGCAGGTTACCCACCACCCGCAGGGGTTTTCCCTCGCGGCAAAGGGTCGAAAAATCAAATTTCATTGCATCCGCTTCATGGATGCGAAATTTATCGCCGTAGGTGAAAAACTTGGTGCGCAGGATTGGTGGCAGATCACGATCAAGCTCAACTGCGTCCAGTTCGCCCGCTTCTTCCAGCAGGTGTTCTGTCAGCGCGCCAAGGCCGGGACCGATCTCAACCATGCAGTCCGATGGACGGGGTGAGATGGCACGCATGATTCGACGAATAACGCCTGGATCATGCAGGAAATTCTGCCCGAACCGTTTGCGGGCCTTGTGCATTGCGGGTTTTTTACTCATGTTCAGACCTGTAAGGCGCGGTGTTGGGCCATTAGGCCAGCATATTCAATTGCAGTCAGCAAACTGCCCATGTCCGCCTGCCCTGTGCCCGCGAGATCCAGTGCGGTACCGTGATCAACGGAGGTGCGGATAATCGGCATGCCTAATGTGATATTGGCGGCACGACCGAATCCCTGAAATTTTAACACGGGTAAGCCTTGGTCATGGTACATGGCCAGTACGGCATCCGCCTTGTCCAGATGTTTTGGCGTAAACAATGTATCGGCAGGCAGGGGGCCCGTCAGATGAATGCCTTTACTGCGCAGGGCATCAAGGGTTGGCTCAATGATCTCAAGCTCTTCGCGTCCCAGATGACCACCTTCTCCGGCGTGCGGGTTTAAACCGGCTACCAGAATGTGTGGTGTTTGCAGGCCGAAACTCTGTTTCAGGTCCCGGTCGAGAACTTCAATGATCTCTGTCAGCAGTGTCGGTGTGATCGCCTCTGCTACCTCTTTCAGGGGCAGGTGGGTGGTGACCAGTGCCACACGCAGCTCGGTGGTGGCCAGCATCATCACGACTTTTTTGCTCTGGGTGAGTTGCTCAAGAAATTCGGTATGACCGGTGAAGGCAAAACCCGCATCATTGATGACGCCCTTGTGGACCGGAGCGGTGATCATGGCATCAAACTCTTGACTCAGGCAGCCTTCAGTCGCACGGGTCAATGTCTCCAGCACATAAGCTGCATTTGCGGTATCCAGTTTGCCTGGCCGGGCCGGAACCTGAAGTTTAACTGGGCAGACAGTCAGAGTGCCGGGCGCGGTGGGCTGTGGTTTCTGCTCAGCACAATAGTGTTTGAGTTGCAGGGGTAACCTCAGCTCATGTGCCCGCTCTGTCAGCAGATCGGGGTCTGCTACCACAATCAGTTCCTGCGCATGGCCCTGTTGTGCGATCTGTACGCAAAGGTCAGGGCCGATGCCTGCGGGTTCTCCGGCTGTGATCGCCAGGCGACGGGGTGACACAGACACCTTACTCTTTGATGTCAATGTAGGCCTGAGAGCGAAGCTCACGCAGCCAGTTAGTCAGCTCTTCATCAAACTTACGTTTGGCAATGATTGAGCGGGCCTGGTTTTCCTGCATCTCTTCGCCCATGTCGACGGTACGGCGCTCTTCGACTTCTAGAATATGCCAGCCAAAACGAGACTCGAACGGTTCAGAAACGCCCTTAACCGGGGTGTTGTTCATTACCTGCTCGAATTCAGGCACCATCTGGCCGTTCTGGGTCCAGCCCAGTGAACCGCCTTCTGAGCCACTGCCTGGGTCATCACTGTAATCCTTGGCCAGCGTGGCGAAGGACTCACCCTGCAGTACGCGGCGGTAGAGATTCTGAATCTCGCGCTCGGTTTGCTGTTCTGTGCGGATTTCGCTCGGCTTCAGCAGGATATGGCGAACTTTGGTCTGTTCAACCAGTTGTACGGCACCGCCTTTTTTGTCACGCACCTGAAACAGGTGGAAACCACTTGGGGCGCGGATCGGTTTACTGATCTGCCCCGGTTCCAGTGCACGGATGGCGTCTCCCAGTTCTGCCGGCAGTTCGCTGGCGGCGCGCCAGCCCAGATCTCCGCCCTGCAGCGCGTTCTGGGCGTCGGACTGGGCAATCGCCAGTTCATTAAATGAGGCGCCGTCCTGCAGCTCTTGGTAAATCTTTAGTGCTTTGGCTTTAGCCGCTTTGATCATTTCCGGTGCTGCCCGGGCGGGAATGCTGATCAGGATATGGCTCAGCAGATACTGGGCGGCGGTATTCTCCTGACCGGTTTCTGACGCCAGGAAGTTTTTGACCTCCTGATCGGACACCCGGATCCGGCGGTTGACCACGTTCTGCTGAACATTTCGAATCAGCATTTCGTTTTTGATCTGTTCGCGAACGGCTTGGTAGTCACGGCCTTCTGCAATCAACGCATCACGGAACTGATCCAGTGTCATTTTATTCTGAGCGGCAATATTACCCAGAGCAGCATTTAACTGACTGTCTGAAATGCGGATGCCTCGAACGATCGCGACCTGACGCTGCAGGTTTTCCACGATCAGGCGCTCAAGTACCTGGCTGCGCATAATCTCGTCTGAAGGCAAACGTGTATTGCGTGCTGCGAGCTGTTCTTTGACGATCTGAATGCGTTCTTCGAGTTCGCTCTGCAAAATTACGTCTTCATTAACAACGGCGACCACCTGATCCAGGGGTTCGACAGCCGCAGACGCAAGTGGTGGCATCTGCAGGAGAATGGTGCAGGCAACAATCAGTTGCAGGAGCTTAGTTATCATTGTGCTCTTCACGTTCTTCGTATCCGATGATGTCTTCCAGGAAACCGTTGCTGCCACTGCCCAGTGCACCAAGGCCCTTCAATGTGAGGGTCAGGAATGCGCCAGAGTCATAGATGTCTTCATCATCCAGCCAGCGTCGACCGGCCAGGCTGAGTTTCCAGCAGCAACTTTCATATTCAAGACCCAAAACCGCTTCCAGTAGTTCATTGTTCTGCATGTCCTGCAACCAACGACCGAAGCTGGTCCACTGGCTGGCCAGTGGCAAGATGAAGGACAGGTCCGCCTGTTCGCGAACATCGTCTTCAAACCGGTAGCTCAGGTCGATACGCTGGTTCAGGTCGCGATTGTAGCGCAAGCGTACATTGGATTCGGTGTTTTTAAAATCGCTCTGATCCAGAATGGCATCCAGGCTCATCCGCCAGTTCTGACTCAGCTGCCAGCCCAGATAGGTTGCCAGATCGCTCTGGCTGCGGGTAGGGTCTTCATTTGAGGAGAGCGGCGTGACTTCCCGGTCAGCAAAATAAAACGCCTGACCTACACCTACCGAGAACAGCTCAGCACCTTCGGCAGAGATCACTCGGCTGCCCAGGCCAATAGAGGCCTGCTGTGCGTCACCGATGCGGTCACGGCCGCTGAAACGGTTATAACGGAACAGTCGGCTGTAGCTGAAATCCATCAGTGATGTGTCGAACAGAGGGATATCGCTCTGGTCTTCTTCGGAGACATGCAACAGGAAAAGGCGTGGCTCCAGTGTCTGAATGCCGCCGTTTTTCAGGTCACGTTCAAAGAACAGGCCGCTGTCGATACTGGCGATGGGTGCCGTGATGGTCGGATTTTCATCGCGTCCCGCCACCTGATCATCCAGACTGTAGCTGCTGGTCCACAGTTTCAGTTCCGGTTTTATATAGGCCCAGGGGCGGCGCCATTCATAGCTGATACTCGGCATCAGGTATCGACGGTCGCCGGTAACACGCGCGAAGCCGGTCAGGTCCGCTGTGTCACGCTGAAAACTGACATACTCGGCGTTATAACCCACAGACGTTTCGTCATTCAGGTCAAAGTTACCGTTGAGTAACAGCTGCGGCAGTTTTTCATAGGGGGAGGTCACATCGTCGCGAATGGTCTGGTACTCATGCACCCGCGCCGTGAAATCCCAGTTATCTGCGCGGTAAGCAAGGTCTGCCCGCTGATCGAGGTGAGTATCACGCTGAACTTCAAGACTGGTATCCAGATCCTTGAAGAAATCGTTATCGCTGACGGAGGTATAATCCACCAGACTGCGCCAGCCTGCGAAAGGTGTGCCCTCATGGTTAACACCCAACAACCAGCGTTGTTCGCCCAGTTCGTCATCATCCAGGAAGCTGGTGCTCAGGGTGTTGTGCGACCAGCGATTCATATAACGGAATTCGTTTTCCAGCATCAGGCCGCGCTCGGTGATCAGACGCGGTGTGAGGGTATCGTCCATATTCGGCGCGATGTTGAAATAGTAGGGCACAGCCAGTTCCAGGCCGTTGTCCTTGCCATAGCTCATCGATGGATAGAGGAAACCACTCTTGCGTCGGTCATCAATCGGGAAAGACAGATAAGGGCTGTAGAAAATTGGCACCCCGCCAACACGCAGCACGGCATCACGGGCGACACCAAAACCTTCAGCCTGATCAATCATGATGCTGTCTGCATTGAGCATCCAGGCTTCACTGTAGGGTGGGCAGTAGGTGTAGCTGCCAGACTCAAAGCGGATACGACCATCTTCGAGGTAGAAAATACGTTCAGCCTGACCGCGCAGTTTTTCTGTATGCAGCAGATATTCAGTGTCGGTGAAGGTGCCTTCACGGGTCAGGTTATCGATCTGAGCAGTGTTAGCGAGTACCAGCATGCCGGGTTCACGGAAACGGACATCACCCTCAAACCGGGTCTTGTTGGTGACCTGATCCAGCTCGGCATAGTTGGCTGTAATACGTTTGCGCCCCTGGCGCATGTTGACGCCACCTTCCAGGCGGGTCAGGCCACCCAATTCTGTGCTGGAACGGGCGGCATCCACGTAAAGTGGTGGTTTCGGCAGATCTTCGTCGCCCTGCAACGGGAAGGTGGGTTCAACGTACTGCCCCGGACACATTTGTCCGGCGGGGTTGCTGTAGTAGACCCAGTCCAGACGGCTGTAGGGGTTGTCTTTAATAAATTGAACCGGTGCAGTTGCCAGGGTTGGCTGCTTGTTAACCGATGTGACCAGCTCGTAGACCGGTTCGCGATCACATAACCAACGGCCATCATCTGTGGCCTGACAGTTCCACTCGTCATCAATTTTTTTGCCACGCGCGATCTGTGCAGTGGCTGCCACGGGCTCATTTACCGGCTGAGTGGGTTCAGGTTTGGCCGGTTTGACGACACTCTCCAGTTGCTGAGGCGCAGCGGGTGAGGCCGGTTCGATGCTGATCGCTTCGGCTTTTGTGTCTGCAACGGGTTGAGTGGCTTCAGCAGGCTGTGATTCAGCCTCTTTGACCAGAGCCTCATTGACATCACAGTCCCATTCGCCCTGACTGTTCTGACTACAGCTCCAGGCCATACCCTGATCGGGTTGGGCGAAAACCTGAGGGCTGTAGTGACTCAACAGAGCGGCACTGATTGCCAATGTAAGTGTATGGGTGGATCGTTTTGCAAAGGGCATGAAAAAACTCAGTCCATTTCAGACGATTGCCGCTCAGGCCGGTTTTGTGCCGAACCCCTCTCGAGTACTATACGGGACAGTGCCACGGAGCAACAGCCTGTTTAATAACCACCAACAGAGCATCCATGGCGATAGCTCACCGTATTTCCAGAGCTTCCAAAGCGGAGAATGATAAAACATTCTTGAAAGCAAGTGCTAGAGGATATAGCTGAATGGATCAGCGTTTTGAACAACTTAAAGCCTGGTTGACAGAAGTGTTGCCGCAGCAGCCGGGTTTTTCTGCAGTCTCATGGGATGTTGTGCCGGTTTCCGGTGATGCGAGCTTTCGACGCTATTTTCGCGCCTTGTCGAATGGCTGCAGCTGGATTGCCGTGGATGCACCACCCGAAAAAGAGGACAGCAGACCGTTTGTGGCCGTGGCTCAGGCTCTGGCTCAACATGAGGTTGCTGTGCCCGAAATACACGCTACCGATCTGGATCAGGGTTTTATGTTGCTCAGTGATCTGGGCGATGATCTGTATCTGGGGCATTTAACGCAGCATTCGGTTGATGCGCTCTACCAGCAGGCATTGCAGAGTTTGTTGTTGATTCAGGCGTGTCCCGGTCTGCTGCAGGGGGAACTGCCACCCTATGACGCGGCACTGCTGAATCGGGAGATGGAACTGTTCAGAGAGTGGTTCTTGCCGGGGCTGTTGGGGCTGGAGCTTTCTGATACAGAAAATACGATGCTGGACGCACTGTTTGTAACGCTGACAGAGGCCGCTCTGCAGCAGCCACAGGTGTTTGTCCACCGGGATTATCACTCCCGAAATCTGATGTATCGTCCTGAACAGGCGCCGGGGGTGATTGACTTCCAGGATGCTGTGTTTGGTCCGGTTACCTATGATCTGGTGTCACTGTTGCGCGATTGTTATGTGGCCTGGCCGCATGAACAGGTTTATGGCTGGGTTGAGGATTTTCGGCAAAGGATTCTGGCGCATGGCCAGCCTGTTGCGGATGCATTTGAGTTCAGACGCTGGTTCGATCTGATGGGTGCTCAGCGTCACCTTAAGGTATTGGGTATCTTTGCCCGCCTGAAACTGCGCGATGGTAAATCCGGCTATCTGGCGGATATCCCACGCACGCTGTTTTATCTGTTGCATGAGTTATCAGTAGAACCGGCATTACAGGACGTGACAGCATGGCTGCATCAGGTAGTGATCCCCGCCATGCAGCGCAGCGGTATCTGGCCGGCCGAAGAGCTGGAACGGTGGCTGGTCGCATGAGAGCAATGATTTTAGCGGCCGGTTTGGGTACCCGCATGCGCCCCCTGACCTTGACGACACCCAAGCCGCTGTTACCGGTAAATGATCAGCCTCTGATCTATTACCATATTCAGCGCTTGCGTGATGCGGGGGTGACAGAGCTGGTGATTAATCACGCCTGGTTAGGTGAGCAGATTGAAACTGCTCTGGGCAATGGCGATGAACTGGGTGTTACGATCCGTTATTCAGCCGAAGCTGAACCTCTGGAAACAGCGGGTGGCATCAAAAAAGCGCTGCCGTTACTGGTGGAAGGCGATGAACCCTTCCTGGTCGTGAATGGCGATGTGTTCAGTAATTACCCTTTCAGTCAGCTGCTGGATTTTGATCTGTCTGATGATCTTGCGCATCTGATCTTGGTGGATAATCCGGAGCACAACACCAAGGGGGATTTCTGCCTGCAGGATAATCGTATTGTGGCCTCGGGTGAGTGTGCTCTGACCTTCAGTGGTATTAGTTGTCTCTCGCCGCGGTTGTTTGATGGCGTAGTGACGGGGCAACCGGCAGCGCTCGCGCCCCTGTTGCGTGATGCGATCAGCCAGGGTCGTGTCAGTGGTGAATATTTTTCAGGTTTCTGGGCGGATATCGGCACCCCTCAGCGACTGACCGAAATCGATCATGCCGTGCGGGAGGGAGCCATCAGTGGCCTTTGATCCTCAACAGGCGGGTGCTCAGGTAGCAACGGCCTATCAGCGTCATACGGGTGCCATTTTGATTGGTGCTTTGATTGGTTTGTTCAGTGGTGGTTTTGTAGGTCTGCTGCTGGGTGGTTTTGTGGGCTATATGATCAGCCGTGCCCTGAAAGGTGCCATCAGCAAAGTGAATCCGCAGATGCTGTTTTTTAAGGCAACTTTCAGTCTGATGGGGCGGATTGCAAAGTCGGATGGGCGTGTCACTGAAGATGAGATTCAGTTTGCCCGTGCGGTCATGGCTCAGATGCGGCTGGATGAGCTGCGGCGCAAAGAAGCCATTGAGCACTTTACCCGTGGCAAAGATGAGGACTTTGATCTGGAAGCTGAGTTGCGCCCGTTAGCAATTCTGCTGCGTCACCGCCCCAACGTAAAACTGATGTTTGTTGAGATTCAGCTGCAGGCAGCTATGGCCGACGGTGAAATCAGTGCGGCAGAACGTCAGGTGCTTGAGCGTATGTTTCGTGCCCTTGAGTTGGGGAATGTCAATGTTGAAGAGATTCTGGCCCGGGTGAAGGCACAGCGGGACTTCTACCGTCATGGTCAGTCCGGCGTAGATCCGCAGACGCTATTGAAAGATGCCTATGCTGTGCTGGGTGTAGCACCGGATGCGTCTGATGCAGAAGTGAAAAAAGCCTATCGTCGGCAGATGAGTCAGCATCATCCTGACAAGCTGGTATCACGTGGCCTGCCCGAAGAGATGCAGGAACTGGCCAAGGAAAAATCTCAGGAGATTCAGGCTGCCTACGAGCGTATTAAGAGTTCACGGCGGTAGCCCCAGGGGGCGTCTGTTTTTTCTTGGTGGGTGCTGTGGGTGCGGGTTTGGGGGCCTGAAGTTTTTCGGGTTGAACAATCCAGCGCTCTATTGCGCCGCGCAGGTGTTTCAGTAACCGTGGGTCACTGGCTTCAGTGCTGACAAAAGCAGGGAGTTCCCGTTGGTGGTAGTTGCTTAACCCCTCCCGTTTTGCCGTGACAGCGCGTTGTGCGGGTGTGGCAAGCGCGTAAGGTGCCAGTAATGTAGTCGGGTGAAACAGATCGATGACTGTGGTCTTTACCCTGGGCAGCTGTTGCAGCAGGCCTGGCAAGTCAGGCACTGAAGACTGCTCGACATCCAGCAAAATTAAACGCAGGTCAAACCCTTCCTGAAACTGGATCACGCCATCGACGGCGGTTTGTCCACTTTTGCCAATGCCTACCACCAGTATACGACTGTCATCCAGCGATTTAAGGTGATTCAGCGCGGCGGTCATTAAATCCCGCGTCTGCTTCAGGTAAGCCTCGGCTTGGTTCTCTTCAGTGGTGGTGCTTGGCTCGCTGGGTTCTGTTGCGACGGACTCAGTCGCGCCGCTGGCACTGGTTTCGGCGCCGGAACCGAGCGCCGTAAGCACGGGCAGCGTACGTTTGGGTAACTTCGCTGCGGGTGGGATTGGCAGATAGATGGCCAACGTATTCCAGCCCTGCTGTGCCAGGCCTTCCCGCAGGGTGCGGGTGTGCTCCGGCCAGTCCGGATGGGTGGACTGATCGGGCAGGATCAGCACAGAGCCCAGCGGTTTTTTCTGCTCAGCCCGGTGCAGAAAACCGATCAGCCCGCCACTGGGTGTGTCCAGCTGCAGCAGTTCGTTGCCGGGCAGTCGGGTTTCTAAGAGTAATTGCTTTAATGCAGCCTCTGGATCTGGTTGAGTTCGCTCAGGGATCTCGGCTGTCGACGCCGCAGCACCGCTGGCCGTCTCGGCGGCATGCATCGGGGTGCTTAAAACCAGCGTAATTAGCAGCGTGCAACAGGCCAGCAGATTTGAGCGCAAGGGCATAGGTTGTTTTCCGGTCCGAATAATTGTTTCAGATTATCCGCATCACAGGGTCAACAGCAACCGCCTTGGCTATATACCGGGGCTGTTGCTTTTATGGCAGATAGTTTTTCTGCGAGCTGTTAAAATGGCCGCCTGTTTAACCAGCGGATCGTAAGCGGATGTCTGATTTTCTTATAGCGCCTTCAATTCTCTCAGCTGATTTTGCCCGTCTGGGTGAAGAGGTGGACGCGGTGTTGGCCGCGGGTGCCGATATCGTGCACTTTGACGTAATGGATAATCACTATGTGCCTAACCTGACCATCGGACCGATGGTGTGTCAGGCCCTGCGCAAATACGGTGTTACCGCGCCAATTGATGTGCATCTGATGGTTAAGCCGGTGGACCGCATCATCGGTGATTTTATCGATGCAGGTGCCAGCTATATCACCTTCCATCCTGAAGCCAGCGAACATGTCGATCGTTCGTTGCAGATGATCCGTGATGGCGGCTGTAAATCAGGCCTGGTGTTTAATCCGGCAACGCCCCTGTCTCATCTGGAGTATGTGATGGACAAGGTGGATATGGTGCTGCTGATGTCCGTTAACCCCGGATTTGGTGGGCAGAAATTCATCCCGGGTACACTGGATAAGCTGCGTCAGGCGCGTGAGCTGATCAAACAGAGTGGCCGGGATATCCGTCTGGAAATTGATGGTGGTGTTGGCATTGCCAATATCCGCGCCATCGCTGAAGCCGGTGCGGATACCTTCGTCGCAGGATCAGCCATCTTCAATACTGATAATTACGCAGAAACCATTCGTCAGATGCGTGCTGAACTGGCCGCTGCCGATATTCGCTGATGCGCCGTTTATTTTCAGGCGATTTGCCGCAACTGGTCATGTTTGATCTGGATGGCACACTGGTGGACAGCGTGCCGGATCTTGCAGTTGCTGTTGATCTGATGTTGCAGGCGCTGGAGCGTCCCGCCGCTGGTGAAGATCAGGTGCGTGCTTGGGTCGGTAATGGTGCCAGTGTGCTGGTGCAGCGCGCCCTGAGTGGAAGTCTTAAGGTGTCACCGGATCTGGATCCTGATCTGACCCATCAGGCGCAGGCGCTGTTCATGCATTTTTATGGTGAAGCCACCGCTGAACGCAGTGTGCTGTATCCTGGCGTGCGTCATTGCCTTGACCAACTGCAGCAGCAGGATGTGACCATGGCGCTGGTGACAAACAAACCGCTCCGTTTTACTGAAACCATGCTGGAACAGCTGCAACTGGCGAATTATTTCAACGTGGTGCTGGGCGGTGACAGTGTTGCCACTAAAAAGCCCGATCCCGAAATGCTGTTGACCTGCCAGGCGCGCGCGGGGGGTTCGGCCCAGTACAGCCTGATGGTGGGTGATTCTAAAAATGATGTGCTCGCGGCGCGTTCCGCCGGTTCGCCGGTGGCATGTGTCAGCTATGGTTATAACCACGGTGAGCCGATCGCTCAGTCCGCGCCGGATCTGCTGGTGGACTCGCTGGCTGAATTAGTCTGAGTGCGAGCTCTCGTTATCCTGTCGCAACATGCTGCGTGCCATATTGGTAATCGCTACGACGGCAGGGTGGGTTAATCGTCGTTCCAAGGATACGGCATAGAACCGCTCCCTTATCTCATCAATCGTGCCGACGGGCTGCACCTGATACAGCTCTGATATTTCTGCACTGATTGCACTTGGGCCACAGAAAAGCCCCCGCCCGGCCTGACCAAACGTGGCCAGCAACGCATTATCCACACATTCTGCGATCACCCGGGGGCGTCGGCCATGCTGCTGGAACCAGCGCCATAAATTGCTGCCCAGCATAGTGTCGCTGGTGGGCATCAGCATCGGTGCGCCTTCCAGTGAGGCGGGAAACGCGGGCTGGTAGCGGTTGGCCAGCGCCTGTTTGGCGAACAGGCAGACAGTGGATTCCCCCAGCAGGTGATTGTAGGCCCGCACATGAAAACTGGTATCGACCGGGCGATCGCTGAGTACCAGATCGACCCGCTGGGCGGTCAATTCTGCCAGCAGTGTTTCCATTGAGCCTTCCCGGCACTCCAGTCGAATCGGCTCAGCCAGATCAAAGATCGGCTCCAGCAGGCGATTCACAATCTGCTTCGGCATGGCATCGGTAATGCCAATGGCAAAGCGGTTCAGCGGGCTGTCACTGCGCAGTTGTTCCTGCATGGCATCGCCAATGGCAAAAATCTGTCTGGCATATTCACGCGTGCGACGTCCCGCCGGGGTGAGTTCCAGACCGCGACCATGTTTTTGCAGCAGGGTGCAGCCGAGTTGTTCTTCCAGTAAGCGAAGCTGGCCGGAGATAGTCTGCGGGGTGAGATTAAGTTTTTCACTCGCCTGACTGATGGATCCCTCTTCGGCGACCACCAGAAAATAACGTAAGTGTTTGTAGTTGAGGTGCGACATGGTTCGAAAAAACCGAATTATAATGGGTGTTTATTCGAGTTTTATTTATACGTCACCCGGCTATACTTTTCCAGACAGGCTTGCGCAACGGGTCGTTTGAAGTCACGTCTCACCCGACCCAAAGTCTGTGTTCACATGACAGGCGCTCAAATGAGTGAATTGCTCCCCCCGGCCCAGCCGGGGTCTTTTTTTCTGACTGATGACTTGGCTCACTGTTTTTGGCAGTTGCGGGTCTGTTTCTGCTGCATCTCGCCCTTTACCAAAGCAAGGCTGTTCCCTACACAGGCGGTTGATTAGAAGCGCCGCCTGCTATATGGTTTGGGCATTCTTACATTACGCAGAACGCCCATTACCATGAACCGTTCAACATTCAATCCTGTCTTTTCTCTCGCTGCCTCGCAGTGCGGATTGTCATGGCGATGGCGGACCTGTCACTAATCGGGCACGGATCTCGTGTCTCAGTCTCTGAATGGCGTTGTTTTATATCACTTTTTAGCTAAACGCCGGTTACTCCTTTCGCTAAGCCCTGTATCTGTTGGGCCGTAGAGAGAACAGCATGAACCAAGAACAATTTAATGCCCTGTCGGCAGAGCACTACAATCGAATTCCGGTAATCCGTGAGGTTCTGGCGGATCTGGATACGCCGCTTTCCACCTATATGAAGCTGGCCAATGCGCCCTACAGTTATCTGTTTGAGTCTGTAGAAGGCGGAGAAAAATGGGGCCGTTATTCCATCATAGGGCTGCCCTGTCGAACCGTGCTGCGGGCCTGTGGTGATCAGATTACGGTAACCACCGATGGCAACGTGGTTGAATCGCTACAGCATGAGGATCCGCTGGCGTTTGTCGAACAGTTTCAGCAGCGCTACCGGGTACCTGAGTTGCCAGGATTGCCGCTGTTTAATGGCGGTCTGGTTGGATATTTCGGTTATGACACCGTACGTTATGTCGAAAAACGTCTGCGGGACAGCTGTCCGGTGGATGTACTGAATACCCCGGATATCCTGCTGATGGTGTCGGATGAGCTGGTGGTGTTTGATAACCTCAAAGGCAAGCTGATTCTGATTGTGCATGCAGACCCGGCTGAAGCTGGTGCGTTTGATAAAGCACAGAGCCGTCTGAATGAGCTGGTGAATCAGTTGCGCTCAGCTATCCCGTTCGAGGAAACACCACAGAGTGCTATTCGCACCGTGGAAGAATCGGAGTTCAAATCCAGCTTTGGTGAACAGGCGTTTCAGGATGCGGTCAGCCGGATCAAGGATTATGTGCTGGATGGCGATATCATGCAGTGCGTTATCTCCCAGCGCATGTCGATTCCTTTCAGCAGTAAACCGCTCGATCTTTATCGTGCGCTGCGTTGTTTAAATCCCTCACCCTATATGTATGCCCTCAACCTTGAGGACTTTCATGTGGTGGGCTCTTCACCGGAGATTCTCGCCCGGGTAGAAAACGGCGTGGTCAGTGTGCGGCCCATTGCCGGTACCCGTAAACGCGGTGCCACACCGGAAGAGGACCTGGCCATGGAACAGGAGTTGCTGGCCGATCCGAAAGAGATTGCAGAACATCTGATGCTGATCGATCTGGGCCGAAATGATGTTGGGCGGGTGGCTGAAGTCGGTGGTGTGGAACTCACGGATAAGATGGTGATTGAGCGTTATTCACACGTGATGCATATCGTTTCTAACGTTAATGGTCGTCTTAAACCGGATGTGACTGCGATGGACGTACTGCGTGCAACGCTGCCAGCGGGCACGTTGAGTGGCGCACCCAAAGTGCGTGCCATGGAAATTATTGACGAGCTGGAACCGGTGAAACGCGGAGTGTATGGCGGCGCGGTAGGTTATCTCTCCTGGAACGGCAATATGGATACGGCGATTGCAATCCGCACGGCTGTTATCAAGGATGAGGTGCTGCATATTCAGGCGGGTGCCGGTATTGTCGCTGATTCAATCCCGCGCCTTGAGTGGAAAGAGACCATGAACAAGGGTCGGGCCATTTTCAGTGCCGTGGCTATGGTGGAACAGGGCCTGGACAACCTGTAACCAGATTACAGTAGCAGCCACCCCAGCATCGGGCAGAGCAGCACCACCCGCCAGGGGGGCTGTTTGCCCAATGTCAGAGCCAGAAACGCGACAACGGCCAGAACCAGTTCGGTAGGTCCGGTCACAGAATTTATCCAGACCGGCTGGTAAAGCGCTGCCAGCAAAAGACCGGTGACGGCAGCGTTGACGCCCAGAAGAGCCGCCGCGATGCGGGGGCGGGAACGCAGGCTGGCCCAATGGGGTAACACAGCCCATACCAGCAATAATCCGGGTAAAAATAGCATGCAGAGCGCCAGCAGGCTGCCGCCGATACCGCCCGGGCCTGACTCGATTATGGCACCGTAAAATGCGGCGACTGTGAACAGCGGGCCGGGCATTGCCTGAGCCAGCCCGTAACCGGTCAGAAAATCATCGTTGCTTAATAATCCGCTCTGCACCAGTGCACTGTCGAGCAGAGGCAGCACAACATGGCCTCCGCCAAACACCAGGGCGCCACTCTGAAAAAAACCATGGGCCAGTTGCCAGTTTGTGCCCGCTATGGCGGCTATCAGGGGTAACAGGCACAGCAGGGTTATAAACAACAGCAGGGCCAGGGTCGAGGTGAGCCGGTTGATCCTGACGGGTGGGCAGGGGGCGGAGTTTTGAGCTTGATTTAATAGGTAGGCGCCCAGCAGACCCGCGATGACAATCAGTGTCAGTTGTGTCCAGCTGGCAGGCAAGATCAGCATGCACAGCGTGGATAAAAATAGCAATGTCAGGCGGCGGTAGTCGCGCAAGAGTGGTTGACTCATGCCCCAGACAGCCTGCGCAATAACAGCAACGGCCACAATTTTCAGGCCGGCGATCAGGCCCTCAGGCAGAGCCGTTGCTAAGTGGATCAGGCCCATGCCTGCTGCGGTCATCAGAATAGCCGAAGGCAGTGTAAAACCAAGCCAGGCGGCCACTGCGCCAGCGGTTCCACCGCGTAGCTGGCCGAGAGCAAAACCGACCTGGCTGCTGGCCGGGCCGGGTAAAAACTGACAGAGTGCGACCAGTTCTGAGTAAGCCTGTTCTGAAAGCCAGCGCCGGTCGCGAACAAAGGCCTGATGAAAATAGGCCAGGTGAGCTATAGGACCGCCAAAAGAGGTGCAGCCCAGGCGCAGAAAGATCCAGAAAATCTGGCGCGCTTGGCTGAGATCAGTAGCAGCAACATGTTCTTTCATGGGTAGTCTGGTGTGTGGCACTTTGTAAAAAATTGGGTGTGATGGTTACAGTAGATTATGACGTTTTAATGTCGCTTCTCTGACCTCCCGCCGCTCAGGTTTTATGCTAACATTGCCCGCTTGAATCTGAACGATCAGGCATAATAACCGGTCACGGAACCATCTCGGGAGTATCTTTTTCCATGCTGTTGATGATCGACAACTATGACTCTTTCACCTACAACGTGGTGCAGTATCTGGGTGAGTTGGGTGCTGAGGTTCAGGTGTATCGCAATGATGAAATCACCCTTGACCAGATTGAAGCGCTGCAACCTGAACAGCTGGTTATTTCGCCAGGCCCTTGTACGCCCAATGAAGCGGGAGTTTCTGTGCCGGCGATTGAGCGTTTTGCCGGTAAGCTGCCTATTCTGGGTATCTGTTTGGGTCACCAGAGTATCGGTCAGGCGTTTGGTGGCAGAATTGTACGTGCCAAACAGGTCATGCACGGTAAAACCTCACCGGTTTATCACAAAAACCAGGGTGTGTTTGCCGGTTTAAATAACCCTGTTGAAGTCACCCGTTATCACTCCCTGGTGATCGAGCAGGCGTCACTGCCTGATTGTCTGGAAATCACTGCATGGACCCAGAATGCAGACGGATCTATTGATGAGATCATGGGTGTGCGCCATAAAACGCTGGATATTGAAGGTGTTCAGTTTCATCCGGAATCGATTCTGACTGAACAGGGCCATGAGTTGCTGGCGAACTTTCTCCGTCGCAGCCGTTAAACCGCCAGAAAGAGGAATAAAATGGATATCAAACAGGCACTGGCGACCCTTGTTGAACACAGGGACCTGAACAAAGCAGAGATGCAGCAGGTGATGCAGCAGATCATGACGGGTCAGGCGACGGATGCGCAGATTGGCGGATTGCTGATTGGTCTGCGTATGAAAGGCGAAACCGTAGCCGAGATCAGTGGCGCCGCTGCAGCGATGCGCTCACTGGCTGTGCCCGTGAATATTCAGGCTGAAAATGCGGTAGATATTGTTGGTACCGGTGGTGATGGTGCCAATCTGTTTAATGTATCCAGTGCCAGCGCCATGGTAGTGGCGGCGGCTGGTGGACATGTTGCTAAGCACGGTAACCGTTCAGTGTCCTCAAGCTCCGGCTCTGCCGATCTGCTGGAAGCGGCCGGGATCAAGCTGGATCTCACTCCCGAGCAGATCGGCCGTTGTATTGATGAGGTGGGTGTCGGCTTTATGTTCGCACCACAGCACCACAGCGCGATGAAACATGCGATCGGTCCGCGTAAAGAGATGGCGCTGCGGACCCTGTTTAACGTATTGGGTCCGCTGACCAACCCGGCGGGTGCTAAACACTATCTGCTCGGCGTCTTCGACCGCAAGCTCTGCCGTTTGCTGGCGGAAGCGCTGCTGGAGCTGGGTGCAAAACATGCCCTGGTGGTGCATGCGGATGAAGGTCTGGATGAAATCAGTCTGGCAGGCACTACGTATATTGCAGAACTGCGTGATGGTGAAGTAACGGAATACAGTTTCCTGCCGAATGATGCCGGGCTTGAACTCGAGTCGTTGGATGGTCTGCAGGTGAATTCCTCGGATGAAAGTCTGGCCCTGATCCGTGCAGCCTTTGCCGGTGAAAATCTGAAAGCCGCCAATATGATTGCCCTGAATGCCGGTGCTGCTCTGTATGCAGCGGATCTGGCTGATTCCATCGCTGCCGGTGTGGCCAAGGCACGCGAGGTGATTCAATCCGGTGCCGCGGCAGCAAAAATGGCAGAGCTGGCTCAGTTCAGCCAGTCTCTTGTTACTGAATAAAGAAGTGATTCATGTCTGATACTCCGACCATTCTGAAAAAAATCCTCGCCCGCAAGGCGGAAGAGGTCGCTGAACGCCAGCAGAACTGCTCAATTGCGGACCTGAAACAGCGGATTGCTGACCAGCAGGGCAGTGCTTTTGACCCGCGCGGATTTGTCGATAGCATGGCACATGCGCTGGCGGCGGGTTTCCCAGCGGTTATTGCTGAAGCCAAAAAACACAGTCCCTCTAAAGGACTGCTGCGCGATCCGTTTGATCCGGCAGAAATCGCCCGTTCCTATCAGGCTGGCGGAGCTTCCTGTTTGTCCGTTCTGACCGATAAAGATTTTTTTCACGGCAGTGAAACCTACCTGCAGCAGGCGCGTGCAGCCTGTCAGTTGCCGGTGATTCGTAAGGATTTTATCGTTGATCCTTATCAGGTGTACGAAGCCCGTGCTATTGGTGCTGACTGTATTCTGCTGATTGTTTCTGCATTGTCTGACCCACAGCTTAAAGAACTCAACGACCTGGCGGTCAGCCTCGGTATGGATGTGCTGGTAGAGGTGCATGGTGCGGATGAATTGCAACGTGCCCTGACGCTTAATACACGTCTTATTGGTATCAATAACCGCAATCTCAATACCTTTGAAGTCAGCCTTGATAATACCTATCAATTGCTGGCGCAGATCCCGAGCGACCGTATCGTCGTGACTGAAAGCGGTATCCATAACCCTGAAGATGTGCAGGCGATGCGTGCTCATGGTGTGCACAGCTTCCTGGTGGGTGAGGCCTTTATGCGTGCCCCGGATCCGGGCGCCAAACTGAAGCAACTGTTTTCTCTGGAGAAAGTAGCCGGATGAGCAATATGAATGCACAGGTTAAATGGGACGGTGACGTCCGTTTTGAAGGCACCTCCGGTTCCGGTTTCAAGGTCATGATAGATGGCGAACTGAAACAGGGCCCGCGTCCCATGGAACTGATACTCCTGGGTCTGGGTGGCTGCACCAGTTACGACGTGGTGGGTATCCTGAAAAAAACCCGTCAGGATGTAGTGGATTGTGTCGCTGAAATTGAAGCAGAACGTGCCGATGCGGTCCCGGCTGTGTTCACCAAAATCCATGTGAAATTTATAGTCTCTGGTCGTGATCTGAATGAGAAAAAAGTCGCCAGAGCGGTTCAGTTGTCAGCTGAACAATACTGCTCAGCCTCGCTGATGCTGGAAAAAGGCGGCGTAGAGATTACCCACAGCTTTGAAATTATCGAAGTTGCCTGAAGGCACTGACCTATACTGAAACCGTAACGTTTCATACGTACGGAGAAGGTCAATGTCACGTTCGACAGCCCTCATTCTGGGGGCTTTTATTCTGAGCGGTTGCGCCAGTCTCAATCAGCAGCAATGTGAGCTGAGTGACTGGCAAAAACTTGGCGAACAGGATGGTAAGCGCGGTTATCCCGCAACCCGGCTTGAAACATACCAGTCTGACTGCGCTGAGTTTTTCATAGAACCTGATGCTAACGCCTATCTTGCGGGACGCCAGCAGGGGCTGGCCGACTTCTGCACCGAGTCTTCCGGTTTTGAAGCGGGCTGGGCGGATCTCCCCTATCAGAATGTTTGTCAGGGCGAAGCCGAAGCGGCCTTCTTGCGTGGTTACCTCAGAGGGCGTGATGCGGCCCTTTTTTATTGCTGGACGGGTGCGTTCAGCAGCTTTAGCCTCAGGCACCGGTTTTTTTATTCATACCCCTTCAGATCCCGCCTGTTTTGCGATTAATGCCGGGTTGAATAACCCGAACAACAAGCGTAGAATCACGCGTCCTTTGGAGAACATCCAATCTCCTTGCTTCCGGTTATCTGATAATCCGGGGGCTATTAACCCGAAAGGAGCTACTATGCGTCATTATGAAATTCTTTTCCTGGTTCACCCGAACCAGAGTGAGCAGGTTCCTGCGATGGTTGAGCGTTACACCGCCCTGATTGAAGGTGCTAACGGTAAAATCCATCGTCTGGAAGACTGGGGCCGTCGTCAGCTGGCGTACCCAATCAACAACGCTCACAAAGCACACTACATCCTGATGAACGTTGAAACTGATCAGGAAACTCTGGACGAACTGGAAAACCTGTTCCGCTACAACGATGCCGTTCTGCGTAACATGACTATCCGTCGTAAAGCTGCTGTTACTGAAGTGTCTCCAATCAAAGCCGCAGAAGCCCGCGAAGAGCGTAAACCTCGTCGTGAAGAACGCACTGCTGAAGTTGCTGAAGATCAAGTGGACGCCGATTCTGATGACGACGCCTCTGGCGACGACGCAGAATAAGACCGAATCTGAGGAGATATAAAAATGGCTCGTTTTTTCCGTCGTCGTAAGTTCTGCCGTTTTACGGCTGAAGGTGTTCAAGAGATCGATTACAAAGATCTGGATACCCTGAAAGGCTACATCACTGAAACTGGCAAAATCGTACCTAGCCGTATCACTGGTACTAAAGCCCGTTACCAGCGTCAGCTGGCTACTGCCATCAAACGTGCGCGTTTTGTGGCCCTGCTGCCGTACACTGATAGCCATCAGTAAGAGGTATTAAAGTCGCATGCGAGCCTTGGCTGAACTGGTCATGCGAGGCCGTAAACATGCGGCGCTTGTGGCGGTTATTGCCGCCTTGCTGCCACTGCTTTACTGGATCAGTGCAGCAGCCGTTGCTCTGGTGACTCTGCGAAGAGGCGCGGGTGACGGTGCCGGATTGCTGGTGTGGGCATTACTGCCTGCCGGCGTCTGGGCTTACAGCGGAGACCCGACACCGCTGGTGGTGATTACAGGTACCTATGTGCTTGCAATCATCCTCCGCGAGACGGTGTCCTGGCCTCGGGTACTGATGTTGGCGCTGCCACTTGGTGCATTGATGGCCCTGTTGCTGGAAACGGTACTGAGTGGAGTGATCGGCCAAATGGTCGAGATGACCCGGCAATTGCTGGCACAGTCATCCACCGGTGCTGAGGCTGAAACGCTACTGACCGAAGATGCGCTGCATGCGATTCTGGTTGGTGGTCTGAGTGCGGTCCATACCGCCATGGTGTTGCTCAGTTTAATACTGGCGCGGGCCTGGCAGGCTGGATTGTATAACCCGGGTGGGTTTGCGCAGGAGTTTTATGGTTTGAAACTGCCGCCAGCCTACACCGCGCTGCTGCTGGCAGGGTTGGTACTGGGTGCTCAGTTGGGCCTCGAAATCTGGCGCTGGTTACCGTTGTTGCTGTTGCCCTGGATAATCTGTGGCATTGCATTGATCCACGGTAGTGTCGCTAAACGCGATTTAGGTCGGTCCTGGCTGGTGGGTTTTTACCTCGCAGTCGCATTTTTCGGACCGTATATGATTTTGCTGCTGGTTGTAGCGGCTGTGCTCGACAGTTTTGTTGATATTCGCAGTCGCCTGCCAGTCAAGAACTAGGACTGCAACCGTTGTTGCAGAACAAATAGAGGTTAACGAGATGGAAGTTATTCTGCTCGAGAAAATCGGTAAGCTGGGTAGCCTCGGTGACAAGGTAACCGTAAAAAGCGGTTTCGGTCGTAACTACCTGCTGCCTCAGGGTAAAGCTGTTCCTGCTACAGCTGACAACGTAGCTAAGTTTGAAGAGCGTCGCGCTGAACTGGAAGCCGCTGCTGCTGAAAAACTGGCTAACGCAAAAGCACGTGCTGAAGCGCTGGAAGGCAAAGAAGTAACCATCACTGCCAAGTGCGGTGAAGAAGGTAAACTGTTCGGTTCTGTTGGTACTGCTGACATTGCTGAAGCGATTACCGCTGCTGGTCAGGACGTTTGCAAAAGCGAAGTTCGCCTGCCAGAAGGTACTCTGCGTAACATCGGTCAGTTCGATGTAGATCTGCAGCTGCACCCAGAAGTGACTACCACTGTTAAACTGGCGATTGTTGGCGAAGCCTAAGCAATCAGTTTAGTTAGACAGTACACTAAAGCACTGCGTAGAATACTGCGCAGTGCTTTTTTTATGCCTGTCAGGTTTGAAAGCGGCAGGTATGTAGTTGCAGTAGTCAGTCAGGTAGACCCGCATGGAATACACGAAAATAACAGAAGCCGATCTGGCCAATATTAAAGCCCCGCCGCACTCTCTGGAGGCAGAGCAGTCGGTATTGGGTGGCTTGATGCTGGACAACAATGCCTGGGATACCGTGTCTGAAGTGGTGATGGAAGAGCACTTCTATCGGCAGGAACACCGGCATATATTTCGCACCCTGCAAAAGCTGGTAAACGCCAGCAAACCGCTGGATGTGGTGACGCTTTCTGAAGAGCTGGACCGCACCGGTGCACTGGAGAGTGCCGGTGGTCTGGATTATCTGATTGATCTTGCCAAGAACACCCCGAGTGCTTCGAATATCCGTGCTTATTCAGAGATCGTGCGTGATCGTGCCCTGCTGCGGCAGATGATCAATGTGGCGCATGAGATCTCCGAAAATGCTTTTAATCCTGAAGGCCGGGCATCAGAAGAGATTCTGAACGATGCGGAGCAGAAAATTTTCCGGATCGCCGAAAACCGCCCGAATCAGGGTGGCCCCGTCGGGGTGAACACCCTGCTTAAAAAAGCCGTCGATAAGATCGATCAGCTGTTTAACAGTGATGGCGATCTCACCGGTGTGACCACTGGTTTTGATGATCTGGATAAACGCACAGCCGGTTTGCAGCCTTCGGATCTGATCATCGTGGCGGCGCGTCCGTCCATGGGTAAAACTACCTTTGCCATGAACCTGGTTGAAAACGCCCTGATGGCGTCAGACCGACCGATTCTGGTATTTAGTCTTGAGATGCCGGCAGAACAGCTGATTACACGTATGCTCTCCTCTCTGGGGCGTATCGATCAGACCCGGGTGCGTACCGGGGCACTTGAAGAAGAAGACTGGCCGCGGCTGACTACAGCCGTCAATATGCTGCGCGATAAGCCTCTGTTTATTGATGATCAGGCGGGTATCAGCCCGAATGAGATGCGGGCGCGGGCACGACGTATTGTGCGTGAACATGGTGATATCGCCATGATCATGGTGGATTACCTGCAATTGATGCAGCTGAAAACCGGTGGCGTTGAAAGCCGTACCGCGGAAATTTCTGAAATCTCCCGCTCTCTGAAAGCGCTGGCAAAAGAGATGCAATGTCCGGTGGTGGCGCTGTCGCAGCTAAACCGATCACTGGAGCAACGTCCCAATAAACGTCCGGTAAACTCGGATCTGCGTGAATCCGGTGCGATCGAGCAGGATGCTGACGTCATCATGTTCATCTACCGGGATGAGGTCTATAACGAGGATTCCGAGCAGAAAGGCATTGCCGAGATTATCATCGGTAAACAGCGTAATGGTCCGATCGGGACGACCAAACTGGCGTTTATCGGCAAACACACCCGGTTTGAAAATCTGGCACCGGATGTCTATGCCCAGTATGCGGATATGGAGTAGGCCTCAGGCCTGCTTTTCCAGCCGTGCTTTAAAGGCTTCCGGCACCGGTCTCACCTTGCGCGTCGAATAATCAAAAAACACAATGCCGGTTTTGGCCTGAGCCACCTCCACGGCGGTCGCTTTGTTACTCAGCAGATAGTAGAAATCACAACCGTACTTGTTGAAATCCTGCACGCCCACATCAATCTGAATCTGGTCGCCGTGGAAACCTTCAGAGCGGTAGACAATGGCTGAGTCACTCATGATCAGGCTACTGCCCTCAATGTCCATTTCGGTGTACTGGTACTGCGCCAGAAAACGAATTCTGGCCTCATGAATCATGGACAGAATCGCATCATTGCTGAGGTGTCCGCCATAGTTGATGTCGCTGATCCTAACCGCCAGGGTGGTACTGAAGGTGAAATGTTTGGGCATTTCAAGCTTAATACGGGCCATTATTTACCTCATTTGTGCAGGTAGTTTTGCAGGACGTGTACCATCGCACTTGTCAGTTTCGCCAGAGTTTCGTCCGGCATAACATAGGGTGGCATCACATAAACCAGTTTGCCAAATGGCCGCACCCAGATGCCGGCATTGACCAGCATGGGCTGCAGCACTCTATTGTCTGCCGGTTCCTCAAGTTCAACCACACCGATGGCGCCCAGTACTCTCACTTCTTTGACTCCTTTCAGCTCGCGTGCCGGTGCCAGACCCTGTCGCAGACCTGATTCAATGCGTGTGACCTGAGACTGCCAGTCCTGTTCATCAAGTAACTTCAGGCTCGCACCGGCAACAGCGCAGGCCAGAGGGTTGCCCATAAACGTCGGGCCATGCATGAAACAGCCCGCACCACCGGCTGAGATTGTTTCTGCGATTGCAGTGGTGGTCAGTGTTGCGGCAAGGGTCATGTAACCCCCGGTGAGAGCTTTGCCAACACAGAGAATGTCCGGGCAGATCCCGGCATGTTCACAGGCAAAAAGTTTACCGCTGCGACCAAAGCCGGTGGCGATCTCATCGGCGATCAACAACACATTGTATTCGCGACAGAGCGCATGGGCTGCTTTCAGGTATTCGGGTGAATAAAAGCGCATGCCGCCGGCACCCTGTACGACCGGTTCCAGAATCAGTGCAGCAATCTCGGAATGGTGTTGTTCCAGCAACGTTTGCAGAGGAGCGATATCGGATTGATCCCAGGGTTGATCAAAGCCGATTTGTGGCGCTGGCGCAAAATAGTGTTGTGGTAATACACCGCTGAAAATCTGATGCATACCTGTCACCGGATCACACACGGCCATGGCGCCAAAGGTATCGCCATGGTAGCCGTTTCGCAGTGTCAGAAATTTATGTTTTTGCGGCAGATCGCGGGCGTGCCAGTACTGAATTGCCATTTTCAGAGCAACTTCCACTGCGACGGAGCCTGAATCGGCTAAAAATACTTTGTCCAGTGGCGCTGGTGTCATTGTCACCAGGCGTTGGCACAGTTCAATCGCAGGCGGATGGGTTAAGCCCCCAAACATCACATGGGACATCCGGTCGATCTGTTCATGGGCGGCCTGATTCAGCACAGGGTGATTATAACCGTGGATTACCGACCACCATGAAGCCATGCCGTCAATCAGTTGTGAACCATCATCCAGCGTCAGATGCACGCCCGAAGCTGCCACAACCGGATAGGTGGCGGGCGGATTGATCATCGATGAATAGGGATGCCAGATATGCTGTTGGTCAAATGCGAGTTGTACAGAAGAAAGCTGGGACATGATGGAACCTGACTGTGTGAGCGATAAAGCAGCAGAAACGATGCCCATTAGAGCCTGACAGGCGCTGATCTGCAAGCGTGCAACCGGTGATTGGTTTGTCAGTGAGTTTCTTAAAGGTTTTGTAAAGGTTGATTCTGTGTTGGAACAATTACTTAAGCACATGCTCTATTATCAGGAATGACACGTACAACGCCCTGAAGCTAAAAAACCTGTAAGGACGCTGGTCAACCGGTCAACGATGACTCCTGGACCAGTTTTGCTCAGACAGCCCATCACTCAGGTTGTCCTGCCAGACACTTCGGCAGGTGTGGATGGAACCGGCGAAGTTGACGTGGCAGGTTTAGATGCTTTAACACAACATATTCATTGAAAGAAGGAACTAAAAAAATGGCTAAAATGACTCATGTAAAACCTGTAGTTGCTGCAATCGGTGCTGCCTTTATTGCGGGTATGGCGATGACCCCTGTTGCGAATGCGGCTGAAAATCCGTTTGCGACTTCCGAGCTTTCTTCTGGTTACCAGCAGTTGGCTGAAGCCAAGTGCGGCGAAAGCAAAAAAGCTGAAGGTTCTTGCGGCGAGAAAAAAGCTGAAGGCTCTTGTGGTGAGAAAAAAGCTGAAGGCTCTTGCGGTGAGAAAAAAGCAGAAGCTTCTTGTGGCGAGAAAAAAGCTGAAGCTAAATGTGGCGAAAGCAAAAAAGCCGAAGAAGGCAAATGCGGTGAAGCTAAGTGCGGTGAAAAGAAATAATTTCACGCAATGTCTAAGCCCTGCATTGCAGGGCTTTTTTCTTCAAAACCCGAGGTGGCAGGGATGAAACAGAATAATTATCCAGTGAGTGGCGCAGGGCTAGGTTTCAGGCGTTGCATGCTGGACGAGTTAATCAACCTGGAAAACCCACCGTTTGGATTTCTGGAAGTTGCCCCGGAAAACTGGATGACGCTGGGTGGGCGCATGGGCAGGGTGTTTCAGGAATACACACAGCGATTCCCCTTTATGGCCCATGGTTTGTCTCTTTCAATCGCAGGTCCGACGCCGCTGGATATGGACTTTCTGAGAGGTCTGAAAACCTTTTTTGCGGAACATAATATCCGTGGCTATTCAGAACACCTGAGTTACTGCTCGGATGATGGTCATCTGTATGACCTGATGCCGATTCCGTTCACGGAAGAAGCGGTACATTACGTGGCCAAACGAATTCGCACGGTGCAGGAAGTGCTGGAGCGTCCACTGGCAATGGAAAATGTCTCCTATTATGCCGCGCCCGGTGCCGAGATGACCGAGCAGGAGTTTTTACTGGCGGTGCTTGAAGAGGCGGATTGTCAGCTATTGCTCGACATCAATAATATCTATGTGAATAGCGTGAATCACCGCTATGACGCTGAAGCGTTTTTACGTGCCATGCCTCCGGAGCGGGTGATGTATCTGCATATTGCCGGGCATTTTAATGAAGCTGAAGATCTGATTGTCGATACCCATGGTTCGAATGTAGTTGACCCGGTATGGCAGTTGCTTGACGTGGCCTACGAGCACCTTGGTGTGGTGCCAACCCTGCTGGAGCGTGATTTTAATATACCGCCTCTGCCTGAACTCATGCAGGAAGTGGATACCATCGTTCAATATCAAACCAAATGGCAGAACCGTCATGCAAAAACCGTCGCCTGATCTGCCCCGTTTTCAACAGCTGCAATATGCCTTTGCCGGTCACATCCGAGACCCGGAAGTGGCAGCCATTCCCGACGCGATAGAACCGCGGCGGATGAAAATTTATTCGGAATTGTTCTTCAATAACGTGGAAGGCATGCTGGCAAATAACTTTCCGGTTTTGCGCAGTTTGTTATCTGAACCGGACTGGCTGGCGTTGATTCGCGCATTTTTTGTTAACCATCATTGCAAGACACCTTATTTTCTTGAGCTTGGGCAGGAGCTAATGGCGTTTATGGAGGCGCACCCTGCGCTGCATCCTGAGGGCATGCCGTTCCTGCTGGAGCTGATGCACTATGAGTGGGTTGAATTGGCGCTGGATATCTCACAGGAAACCCTGCCGCTGAATGATGTGGATGCCAATGGTGATCTGTTGTCTGCCCATCCGGTGCAATCGCCACTGGCCTGGCTGTTGTCTTATCAGTATCCGGTGCATCAGATCAGCCGTGATTTTCAGCCACAGGAACCCACTGCGACTCCGAGTTTTCTGCTGGTGTACCGAAACCGTGAAGATCGGGTCAAATTCATGGAGGTGAATCCGGTTACCGGGCGGTTGTTATATCTGCTGTCTGAAGATGAACAGCTAAGTGGCCTGGCCGCGCTCGAACAGATTGCTGCCGAGATGCAGCACCCTTCGCCTGAAGTGGTGATACAGGGCGGCCTGCAGACACTGGAACAGTTGCGTTCAGCAGGCATCGTATTGGGTACTCGCATTTGAGACCAGATTCAGGGAATTTTAATTGATCAAGGAGGCCTGTCATGGCTAACCCGATTGCGCGTTTTGCCTGCAAACTGCAGCAAACACTTGATATGACCCGTTGTGCAGAGGGTCTGGCACCATTGCTTTTACGGCTCTATCTGGCCCCGGTACTGATGCAGGCGGGCTGGAATAAACTCTCGCATTTTGAAGATACCGCGGCCTGGTTTGGTAATCCCGACTGGGGTCTGGGTCTGCCATTTCCGGAATTGATGGCGGCACTGGCAGCGGGTACGGAGTTTTTTGGTGCCATTCTGTTGATTGTTGGTCTTGGCGTGCGTTGGGTGAGCATTCCGTTGATGGTGACCATGCTGGTAGCTGCGTTTGCGGTGCATTGGCCCAATGGCTGGCTGGCAATCACCGATGCCAGCAGCTGGCTGGCCAATGACCGGGTCATGGCAGCCTCTGAACGTCTTGCTGTCGCGCGGGACATACTGCGTGAGCACGGTAACTACAACTGGTTAACAGAACATGGCTCTGTTGCCATGTTGAACAACGGGATCGAATTTGCGATCACCTATTTTGTCATGTTGTTCAGTCTGTTTTTTACCGGAGGTGGGCGTTATTTCAGTCTGGATTACTGGATTAAGCGTTATTGCTCACAGAGATGTGCATGATTGAATCGCGCATTAAAGAACTGCAGGCGTCGGCATACCAGTGTGTGGCGCCTAGCCACTGCTGCATATCTTTTGCTTCATAGATCTGCTCAATGTAGCTGTCCCAGAGGGCAGCTGCATTACCGATCAAATTTTCATATTGCTCCAGATTTTCGATCATGCACATGCTTGCCTCGGTTGCGTGTAACTCACGCAGTTTGAGTCTGTTTGTTGCGGTGCAATATAATATCTGGTTAAACTTTAGTCAAATGTTTACGAAGAGATTCAGAGGGATTTTTCCGGTCTGGATTCGTTGGCAGATGAGGCCGATTTCAGGGCTTCCAGCCAGGCTTCCAGCAGTGGCTGGCAGGCTTCGCCTGAATCCAGGGCATTTTTCAGAGCATCCACCAGGGATTGGTCCGGATCCTGTTTCAGCGCTTGCTGATCATCCATGCACTGCATGTAATTCTTCAGGTAAATCTTGCTGGTATCAGACTGCTGCTGCATTAATTCAGGCAGTTGTTGCAGCCATAGTTGCCAGTGCTCGGGTATTGGCGACTCTTCGGCTGAAGTCACTGCAGAAAATGTAAGCATCATCAGGGCAAGGGTTATATAGATTCTTTTCATGAGTTTTGGGTTACCTCGCTCCAGTGGGTGCCGGGAATCAGGGGCGATACGTCCTGAACTTCAATTTCAGTACGCCGGATACAAAAACGGATGTTCAGGTCATGCAGCTGCACACCAAACACCCGGTCCTCATCCTCACGATCATAGGCCGGGCGTGGGTCGCAACGTAACAGTTCGGTGATCTGAGCTTCCAGGGGTTCCTCTATCTTGGCTGCCAGGATTTTGCACTGCTGCTGCGCCTGTTCAGCGAACACCACCGGCAGATCCAATTCGCCTATCTGTTCAACCAGATCAAATCGCGCTTCAGCCACACAATCAGAATAGGGCAGGTAGGGCTTTATATCGATGATGGGGGTGCCATCCAACAGATCAGCCCCACTGACATGCAGGGTCAGTTTGCCGTCTGTCTGTTCAATCTTTTCTAGTTTGACCGCTGACATGCCGATTGGGTTGGGCCGGAAAGGTGAGCGGGTGGCAAACACGCCATAACGCTTTTTACCCATACGCGGGGGTTGCACAGTGGGGCGCCAGCCCTGATCGGCAGTGGCACTGAAGATAAACAGCAGCCAGATATGGGTACAGTGTTCCAGGCCACGCACCATCTCCTGACGGTTAAAACCCGGCAAAAGTTCTATCTGGCTGATAATTCGGGTGGCGAGTCTGGGTTGCCGCGGGATACCGAATTTTTGTCGATATGGACTGTGAACCCGGGCGATGGGGGTGATGCTGTAGTGGTTTTGCATAAGGGTATCTGTCGCAAGTGATGCGGGTATTTTATCAGTCGCTATGCACAGGGTCATGCACGGTTGGCTGGCGGTGTTGCATTGGCAACATGCTGCTCCAGTAACGGGCTGCTTTTTCCACCTGCTGGCTCAGTTGATGTATCTGACTGAGACTGTCGAGCAGCTCAAGGCTGTCGGTGGTGGACAGGTGACCGGCAACGGTCCATTCCAGTACGCTGTTTTTGAGCCGCTGGTAATGTTTTTCCAGCTGTAGAAATTGCTGGTGAGGCGCGCTGGTTTCGCAACGATCTGGAGTGATTTCACAGCTGTCGATGAGTTGGATGGCGGCTTGCTGATATTCAATCAGCTGATGTGTCAGTGACTGATCGGCCAGTGAATTCAGAACGTCATAGTATTGCGGCAGTCGTGCAGCCAACTGTGCGATATGGCCGTAATACCGGGTAACTCGCAGGGCTACAGGCAGCAGGGTGCTGGTTTCATCTGACAGGCTTTCACGGGCGATTTTCTGGTTGTACTCAATGATATGGCTACAGAGTTCCAGGATGGCATCACGCTCCTGTTCCAGCCGGGCAATGTTTGAGGCTTCAGTGCTTATTGCTTCCCGTGCCAGTCTGGAGGTGTGCTGGCTGACCCGGGCCAGTTCCTGACTCATGGCTTCAAGGGCCAGGCTGGGGGTCGGAAGAATGTTGCGATCCAGATATTGTGGCTCGGACAGTGTTTCACTTTGGGTGCGGAACCACTTCAGCAACAGCTGACTGAGACGGGGGATCAGGCCCCAGAACAGGATAATACCCAACACATTAAAGACGCTGTGGAAGGCGGCCAGCAGTATCACCGGATCTCTGTGCTCAGGGAGCTGATCCAGTTGTTGTCGTAATGAAATCAGGAGCAGGAAGCCGATCAGCCCGGTGATGAGATTAAACAGCACATGTACCGCGGCAATGCGTTTTGCATTAACGGTTGCACCTATGACAGCCAACACTGCTGTCGAAGTAGTGCCCAGATTAGCGCCAATGACGGCGGCCGCCATCATGCTGACGGGTAAGGCAGTGCTGGCGATCAACGACAGTATCACCACCATCGCCGCTGAAGAAGACTGCATCAGCAGGGTCAGCACAAAACCTGCCATCAATGCACTGAGCAGCCCCAGGATGCCGGTAGCTTCGGCCTGCAGACTGATGGTTTGTTCGATGCTCTCAAGCGCTGTTTTCAGCAGGTCCAGACCGACAAAAAACAGGCCAAATCCGGCCAGAGCTGTACCCAGATGTGCAATCTTGCGATGCCCTCCTGCCAGTCGCAGGGCCATGCCCAGTGTCACCAGAGGGAGGGCAAACAGATGGGTGGCCACCTTGAAGCCGATCAGGGCAACCAGCCAGCCGGTGGCCGTGGTGCCCAGATTGCAGCCCAGAATGACAGATATGGACTGTCTGAGGTTTAGCAGACCTGCATTGACAAAACCGATGGTGGCGACAGTCACAGCGCTGGAGGATTGCACCATGGCGGTAATCAGAGTGCCCGAACAGAAGCCGCGCCAGTCAGACTTGGTGCCGGATTGAAGAATCGTTTTCAGTTGCCGGCCTCCAGCCTGTTTGAGCCCTTCGGTCATTAACTGCATACCCAGCATAAACAGGGCTAAGCCCCCAAGCAGTCCTGAAATTGTCTCTAGATCCATTAAGTTGCACTCATTACAGCGGTGTCTATGTCCATTGTAGGTGGCTTTTGTGATCTGCACATCAGGGGGTGCGAGCGAGTACCCAGGCATCTACCCGTTGTGCACCCTGCTGCTTGAGTACCCGACTGGCTTCGTTCAGCGTCGCACCGGTGGTCATTACATCGTCGATTAACACAACATGAGAGCTGATGTTGCCTCTGCATTGAAACACACCTTTCAGATTTTTTTGCCGGGCGGCTTTACTCAGTCTGTGCTGTTGCTCGGTGGCCGTTGTTTTTATCAACCGATCTTTGTGCACCGGGATGTTAAGTAACTTGCCTAAACAGTCAGCCAGCAGAGAGGACTGATTGAACCCCCGGCGCTGCTGGCTTAACCAGTGCATGGGAATCGGTATCAGGCAATCAGGTCTGGGCTGGTCCTGAAAATGTTGTTTGGCCAGTTGCGCAAGATGCCCCAGATAGCCTGGTTGTCCACGGCTTTTAATCCGCTGGATGCAGTGATCAATGGGAAATTTATATAACAGCAGCGCAGATACCTGGTCGAAGCTGGGTGGATGTTTGATACAGTCGGCACAGAGTGCAGGGCTGTTAAGTGACAGCGGCAAGGCGCAGCGTTGGCATGTGGAACCCGGCCAGGGCAGGTCGACACGACAGCCGGGGCAGATACTTTCGGCCGAATAGCAGCGGCCGTGACAGAAAATACACTGCTTATAAAATAAACAGCAGTTCTCGTATAGGAAAGTCATTGGTTGACAGCTCCTTCTGTCATTATAAAATGGCCTCTATACATGCAGCCACCACTCCCATCACTCCGGGCTGCTGATATTCGAGGAATACCTTACGATGCAAGCTAACGCCGAGATTCGACACAACTGGACTGAAGCCGAAGTCAAAGCCCTGCTGGATCTGCCATTTAACGATCTGCTCTTCCGTGCGCAAACCGTGCATCGTCAATACTTTAATCCAAACGAAGTTCAGGTCAGTACTCTGCTATCGATCAAAACCGGCGCTTGTCCTGAAGATTGTAAATATTGTCCGCAGAGCGGTCATTATAATACAGGCCTGGAAAAGCAGCGGCTGATGGAAGTGGAAGCGGTGATTGAAAAGGCCAAACAGGCTAAAGCCACCGGTTCTACCCGTTTCTGTATGGGCGCCGCCTGGAAACATCCCTCTGACAAAGATATGCCGTATGTTGTAGAGATGGTAAAGCAGGTGAAAGCACTGGGTCTGGAGACCTGCATGACCCTGGGTATGCTGGATCAGGACAAGGCGGGTCAGTTGGCTGAAGCCGGTCTTGATTATTACAACCACAATCTGGATACCTCGCCTGAGTTCTACGACAAGATCATCACCACCCGTACCTATCAGGATCGTCTGGATACGCTACAAAACGTGCGTGACTCAGGCATGAAGATCTGTAGCGGTGGTATTCTCGGCATGGGTGAAACCCAGACTGACCGTATTGGTTTGCTCTGCCAGCTGGCTAACATGCCGGTACAGCCGGAAAGCGTGCCGATCAATATGCTGGTTAAGGTTGAGGGGACTCCGCTGGAAAACGTGGAAGATCTCGACCCGCTGGACTTTATCCGTACCATCGCGGTAGCGCGTATCATGATGCCGGCATCCCATGTGCGTCTGTCTGCCGGTCGCGAAAAAATGAGCGATGAGATGCAGGCGATGACGTTCTTTGCCGGGGCTAACTCGATTTTCTACGGTGAATGTCTGCTGACTACGCCGAACCCGGAAACACACCGCGACCTGCAGTTGTTCAAGCGCCTGGGTATCAATCCGGAGCAGCGTATCTCTGAATCCGATGATACGCAGGAAGCCGCGTTGCTCAATAACCTGCAGAAGCAGCAAGACAACACGCACTTCTACGAAGCTTAATGAACGGGCACAGCCGTGCCCCTTTTAATCTGTACGAGTTACCCGATGTCCTTTGATACGCTGGGCGCTGATCTGTTAGCCCGCAAAGAAGCGTCACTTTACCGTGAACGTCGTACCCTTCAGTCTCCACAGGCCCCTGAAGTGCTGGTGGATGGCCGCCGCTGTCTGGCGTTTTGCTCCAATGATTATCTGGGGCTGGCCAATCACCCCGAGGTTATTCGTGCTCTGCAGGACGCGGCTAACCAGTATGGTGTCGGTGGCGGAGCTTCACATCTGGTGAATGGCCACAGTCAGGCGCATCACGCACTGGAAGAAGCGCTGGCAGAGTTTACCGGCCGGCCAAGAGCGTTGCTGTTTTCCACCGGTTATATGGCTAATCTGGGTGCGGTCAATGCGCTGCTCAGCAAGCAGGATGCTGTGTTTGAAGACCGTCTGAATCATGCTTCTCTGCTGGACGCGGGTTTACTGTGTGGCGCCCGTTTTCAACGTTACCTGCATAATGATCCTGAAAGTCTGGCGCAGAAACTGGCCAGGACCGAGGCGCGTCGTAAACTGGTGGTCACCGACGGTGTCTTCAGTATGGATGGCAACCTGGGCAACCTGCCTGAACTGGCCGCCGCGGCGAAGGCGGCAGGGGCATGGCTGATGGTAGATGATGCCCATGGTTTTGGTTGTCTGGGCCAGCAGGGCGGCGGCTGTGTTGAATATTTCAATCTGGGCATGGATGACGTGCCGGTGCTTGTAGGCACCCTGGGTAAAGCCTTTGGCACCGCTGGAGCCTTTGTGGCGGGCAGTGAAGAACTGATTGAAACCCTGATCCAGTTTGCCCGTACCTATATCTATACCACCAGTATGCCACCCGCTGTGGCCGCGGCGACGCTGACCAGCCTGCGTCTGCTGAGAGAAGAAAACTGGCGACGTGATAAGCTCAATGCACTGGTAGGTCAGTTCCGCAAAGGCTGTGAACAGCTTGGCCTGACCCTGATGGATTCCTTTACCCCCATCCAGCCGATCGTCATTGGTGATGCCGCCCGGGCCATGCAGATCAGCCAGAATCTGGAAGCACAGGATATTTTTGTTGGCGCTATCCGGCCGCCGACTGTGCCACAGGGCACAGCCCGGTTACGGGTGACTCTGTCAGCTGTGCATACGGAAGAGCAGGTGGATCGTCTGCTGGACGCACTGGAGAGTGCTACCCGATGAAACTCTACACGGAATCCTACCCAAATGAGGGTGCGCCAGAACTGGTGTTATTACACGGTTGGGGCATGAGCAGTGATATCTGGCAGCCGCTGCTACCTGAGCTCTCTCGTCGTTATAGTCTCACGCTGATCGACCTGCCGGGGCTTGGTCGGTCGCCTGCGCTGCCAGAGCCCCTGACCCTCAGCTCTGTGGTGGATGCGTTATTATCTGCCGCGCCTGAAACAGCCAACTGGCTGGGGTGGTCCCTTGGCGGGCAGCTGGCACTGGCCTGTGCTGCTGCGGCTCCTGAACGGGTTGAACGGCTGGTTACTGTGGCTTCAAATCCCTGTTTTGTGCAGTGTGACGACTGGGACTGTGCCATGGAGGAAGCTGTTTTCGCCGGGTTTGAAACTGCATTGCAGGATCAGCCTGCAAAAACCCTGACCCGATTTATGATGCTGCAAACGCAGGGCGCTGAAGCGGGCAAAGAAACCCTGAAACAGTTACGCGAGATCCAGCAGTCACTGTCCCACGCGATGTTGCCGCAAACCCTGCAATTGCTCCGCGAGGATTGTCGTGAGCTGCTGGCAAAACTCAGCATGCCTGTGATGCAGATCTTTGGTGAACGTGATCAGCTGGTGCCTCAGTCGGTAGCGCAGGCCTGCGCCTCGCTAACCGGTCGGTTCTCTCATCTCTATTCAGGTGCGGGTCACCTGCCATTCCTGTCTCACCCGGATCTGTTTTGTCAGGACCTGAAAGCCTTTCTGGAGAGACCCGTTGGTTGAATCGCAGCGCCTGAAAAAGCAGCGGGTCGCGGATTCCTTCAGTCGTGCGGCCGACAGTTATGACCGGGTAGCGGAGCTGCAGCGTTCTGTTGGCGGGCGGTTAAGTGAGTTTTTGCCAGCGTTTACGCCGCAGGTGGTAATGGATCTTGGCTGCGGTACCGGCTATTTCGGCGAGCAACTCAGGGCGCAATATCCTGATGCATCTTTGCTGAATCTGGATCTTGCCGAGGGCATGCTGCAGTATGCGCGCAAGCACAGGCCGTTGCGGAATGCCCAGTGGCTCTGTGGTGATGCAGAGGCGCTGCCGCTGCAGAATCAGTCGGTGGATCTGATTTTTTCCAGCCTGGCGATTCAGTGGTGTGAACAGCCAGCACTGCTGTTCAGTGAAGTGTCCCGGGTCCTGAAACCCGATGGATATTTTGTTGTGGCGACGCTGGGACCTGATACCTTAAAAGAGCTGCGTCAGGCCTGGGCCTCTGTAGATGACTTTGTCCATGTGAATCGTTTTATTCCGCTGGCAGATCTGCAGAATAATCTGCCTGCTAACCTGCATTGTACCCAGCAGCAGGAGGAGATCAGGCTGCTGAAATATGCACAACTGAAACAGCTGACTGATGAACTTAAAGAGCTGGGTGCACATAATGTGAATCAGGGACAGGCAACGGGTCTGACCGGACGGCAGCAGATCCGCCAGTTTCGGGCCGCCTATGAGGCGCAGCGACTCAACGACGACACACTTCCGGCCACTTATCAGGTCTACTATCTCGTCTTTCAACGCACATTCTGACAGGACTTTTCCATGGCGAAACAGGCTTATTTTGTCACAGGAACCGATACCGATGCCGGTAAAACGGTGGTCTCAGCAGGCTTGCTGCAGGCCGGTAATAACCGGGGTTGGAAAACGCTGGGCCTGAAACCGATAGCGGCAGGTTGTGAAGAAACCCCGGACGGACTCAGAAACAGCGATGCCTTATTGTTGCAGCAAACCGCCTCGGTTGAACTGAGCTACGATCAGGTCAATCCGGTCAGTTTTGCACCGCCAATCGCCCCGCATATTGCTGCCATGCAGTTGCGGCGACAGCTCAGTGCAGATCGTATCGCGGCGTACTGCCGTGGTGCCCTGATGCAGAGTGCTGATCTGGCAATTATTGAAGGTGCCGGTGGTTGGCGTGTTCCTCTCAGTTACCGTGAAACATTGGCGGCTGTCCCCCGGTTGCTCGAGCTGCCGGTGATTTTGGTGGTCGGCATGAAGCTGGGCTGTATTAACCATGCCCTGCTGACGGCAGAAAGTATTGCCCGTGATGGTCTGCCGTTGGCCGGCTGGGTGGCAAACCGGGTTGATCCCGATATGGCCTGTTACGAGGAAAATATGGCGAGCCTGAAAGCCATGTTACGCGCACCGTTGCTGGGTGAAGTGCCCTGGTTGTCATCCCCAGAGCCGGCTGCCGTGGCGACTCATCTTGATCTGGATAAACTGGCTGTACAGTAACTGTACAGTTTTATCTGCTGGTCTATACTCTGGTGTAGCTGTTATCTGAACGCTACACCATAGGTTGCTCCATGAATATTCCCAGTGTTTATCAGGCGGTTCAGCAGTTTCCTGCGCGCAATACAGAATCCAGTCCGCCTCGCGACAGCGCAGCACCCAATCCAGTAAATACACCAGGTCAGGTGTCCCCAGCGGAAGAAACCTCAACCTCTTCTGCTGCTCAGGGCGCCCAATCAGTTGCTGCGTCTGAGCAGGGACAAAACCTGAGTGAGCTGGCGACGACTTTAGTGAACGCATCCGGCAGGCCCCTTGAGCCCGGTGCCATTATTGATCTGTTTATCTGAAAGGCCAGCCTCAGGAAGGGTTGACCGGAGTAGACAACAAGAGGGAGCAGTATCGTGCAGATGAACCTGGCAGTCACTGCGCCAGCGCAATCTCTGAATACCTCAGGGAGGGGCAGTGTCGCGCCTGTATCTGCTATTTCCTCGGCCAGCACCACCCGTGAAGCAAATGCATCTGATGTCGATGTGACCCTATCCGAGGCTGCAAAAAATCGCCTGTTGAATGAACAGCAGGGGGCTGCATCAAATCAGGCACAACCCGCGGCAAACACAGCTATTAATTCCAACGGGGCCGCACAGAATGCTTCATTTGATCCCGAACAGCAGCAACTGATCCGCCAGCTTGCGCAACGTGACAGTGAAGTCCGAAACCATGAACGGATACATGCAACGGTAGGCGGACGTTATACCTCGGCGCCCAGCTATACCTACGAACGCGGGCCGGATGGCCGCCTTTATGCGGTGTCTGGTGAAGTGCAGATCGATACCACGCCAATTCCCAATAACCCGCAGGCAACTCTGGAAAAAGCCACAATGGTACAGCGGGCGGCTTTGGCAGTGCCTGATCCCTCTCCGGCTGATCGCAACGCCGCAGCTCAGGCCCGAGTGATGGCAGCTGAAGCGCGTGCTGAAATTGCCCGGGTAGCGCGTAGTGACTCAGTGGAGAGTGAGAATGCAACGCCTGTGGTACGGGAGACGACACAGGTAGAAAAAACTGAAACTGATGCAGAACGGATTGATGACACAGAAGATCAGCCGAATCAGTTTGAGTTAAACAGTGCCCGCATGGCTGCTATTAGCCAGCAACTGGCGGAACTTAACCGCAAACTCTTCGATGCCGGTGTGATGGAGCAGCTTTATCCTGCCGGTTCTCTGGTTGACCTGACGGTCTGAACTCAGCTTTCGCTTAACAGGAAACGTCGAACAATGCCGGTAAACTCGGTAGGTTGCTCTGCATGGGGCCAGTGACCGGTGTTGCGCATGATCTGGTAACCAGCGTTGGGGAAGTGGCTGAGAATGGTCGAGCGGTACTCGCCCAGCAGGTAATCGGAATTCCCCCCTTTGATAAACAGAGTCGGGCCTTTGAACGGCTCGCCATGGGGCGCGGCGGCAATCTCATCGTAATTTTGGAAGAGACCTTCCAGATTCATTCTCCAGCCAAAACTGTTCTGTTCCTTGCGGTACAGATTAGTCAGCAGAAAAGCCCTGACGCTGGCTTCAGGAATATGTACTGCCAACTGTTCATCGGCGTCGTTTCTTGATTTCAGTGACGCCAGGTCGATTGAGCGTAACCCTTCAAATACATTGTCATGTTGCCGGGGGTAACGCACGGGTGCGATATCAACCACAATCAGCTTTTTAACGTAATCTGCGTGGTTCAGCGCCAGTTGCATGGCTACCTTGCCACCCATGGAGTGACCCAGAATATGGGCCTCATCAAAGCCAAGCTGATCCAGCAATTTGACAATATCCCTGGCCATAATGTCATAGGTCATCAGCGGGTCATGGGGTGATTTGCCGTGATTGCGCAGGTCGACGCAGATAACGTGAAACTCGGCGGCCAACTGGCGGGCAATGCCCGCCCAGTTGCCAAGGGAGCCAAACAGACCGTGCATGATAATCAGCGGAGGACCTTCGCCCTGAGTCTGAAAATTCAGTTGCATATTGGACTCCCTAAGGTGCCAGAAATTAAAGGATATCGAGCAGTTCTACATCAAAGATCAGGGCTGAGTAGGGCGGAATGCCACCCGGAGAACCCTGAGCGCCGTAAGCCAGCTGATAAGGAATGTAGAGACGCCATTTGGCGCCGGTGTTCATCAGCTGCAGCGCTTCAGTCCAGCCTGCAATCACGCCGCCAACAGGAAACTCAGCTGGCTGACCGCGGTTGTAAGAGCTGTCGAAGACCTTACCGTCGATAAAGGTGCCGTGATAATGGGTGCGGACTTTGGAAGACTTGGAAGGCTTCTCAGAACTGCTGTCACCGGCTTCAACAATTTCATACTGCAGACCGGATTCCAGGACCACGACTTCTGAGCGCTTGGCATTTTCCGCCAGGAAGTTTTCACCTTCAGCGGCGGCAGCTTTAGCTTCCGCTTCACGGGCTTCGCGAATACGATCATTGATGGTATTAAACGCCTGCTGGATTTTGGCAGCGTCTACACGCAGGCTTTCACCCTGGTAAGCATCTGAAATCCCCAGTGCAACTGCATTCAGATCAAGGCCTTCAAAGCCGTTCTGTGCCAGTTGATCGCCCATCTGGCGTCCGATGCCGTAGCTGGCATGTTGCTCCAGTGATTCAAGTGTTGTGTCAGTCATTATTCATTCCAATCGGTTGGGTGTTGGCCGAAGCCCTTTACTCTGAAAGAAACAGTGTGGGGTCGACCCGGGTGTTATTCAAGCTCACGCTCCAATGTAAGTGCGCACCGGTGACGCGTCCGGTTTTACCTACAGCGCCAATGATATCCCCCGGCTTGAGCTGATCACCTTCGGTGACATCGATACGACTCATATGGCAATACAGGGTGGTCAGGCCAAAACCGTGGTCGATGATCACAGTGTTGCCGTTAAAAAAGTACTCGCCGGTATCGACCACGATGCCTGCAGCCGGTGCAGTGATGGGTGTACCCTGTGGGGCGGCAATATCCAGACCGCTATGGGGTTTGCGCGGTTGCTCATTAAAAAAACGTTTCAGGCCAAAAGCGCTGCTAAAGGGACCCTGAGTCGGCAGGCCAAATGTTGTCACCGGCTGTGACGGTTCACTCCAGGCAACAAACGCCTTGTTCATCTTTGTCCGTTCGCGTTGCCAGCGCGCGACATCCTCCGGGTTTGGATCGACATGACGTTTGTTGGGTACCGTCAGGTATTGCGCCTCGTACGCTTTGTCCTGAATTGAAAAATAGAACGAAGTGCCCTCAGAGCGAACATGCTGTTGTTCAGTGATTTTGGCGCTCAGCGGGATACCAACTACCGCGACCCATTTTGCCTGATCGGCAAATTCGGTATTGATACTGGGAATGACCATCACGCGATTGCTGCGATACCAGGTTGAGGGCAGGTGAGCCGTGTTGATACCTTTCAGCGGCAGCAGTGCTACGCCACCGGGCACTCTGGATTCTTTGGGCAGTGCCAGTGCTGAGAGGGGTAACAATAAACTCAGAAACAATATCAATGTGCGCATAGTTAATCCGGTTGAGTTGCGTTTACAGTGCAAAGCAGGCTGCCTTTGTGCAGGCGGGCAGATACCTGATCGCCGGGTTGTATGTCGGTTGTGGCAGTCAATACATGCCCCTGCTGGTCCGTCACAATGGCATAGCCGCGCTCCAGTGTTGCCAGTGGGCTGATGCCTTGCAGGCGAGCCACTGCCATGGCCAGTTGCTGTTTTTTCAGGCGGACAAGCACTTCAGACTGGCGGGTCAACTGACGGTTCAATGTATTGAGTTTTTCCTGCAGCCGTTGCCTTAGCTGCTCAGGTGAACGGTATTTGAGCCGTGTGCTCAGCTGGTTGAGTCGATCCTGTTTGGACTGCAGCCGTCTTTGCAAGGCCTGCATTAATCGCAGCTCAAGATGATCCAGCCGCTGGGCCTGTTCACGCAGGGTTTGTCCCGGATGGCGTAAGCGCGCTTTCAGACTCTGGAGTTGCTGCCGTTGCTGCTGGATGCGTTGGCGTGTGCTGCGTTGCAGACGCTGTTCCAGCTGGCGTAAGCGAAATTGCAGTTGCTGGCGGTCCGGACTCAGTAATTCGGCAGCGGCAGAGGGGGTAGGGGCTCGCAGATCCGCGACAAGATCAGAGATCACCACATCCACTTCATGGCCTACGGCACTGACAACCGGCAATGAACAGTTGAAGATAGCCCGCGCGACGCGCTCTTCATTAAACGGCCAGAGATCTTCCAGCGAACCACCGCCGCGGCCGATGATCAGGACATCACATTGGGCATGTTGTTCGGCAAGACGTATCGCCTGACAGATCTGTCCCGCTGCATCGGCACCCTGCACCGCGGTGGGGTATAAGGTGATAGGCAAGGCAGGAAAGCGGCGTTTAAAAACCGTCAGAATGTCATGTATGGCCGCGCCGGTGGCTGAGGTGATAACACCAATATGTCTTGGGTGGGTGGGCAGGGGTCGTTTATGACCGGTATCAAACAGGCCTTCCTGCTGCAGTTTGTTTTTCAGGTCTTCATAGGCGCGCTGCAGGGCGCCACTGCCTTCCGGTTCAAGCGATTCGCAAATCAGCTGATAATCACCGCGGCCTTCATACAGGCTGACCTTGGCGCGTACCTGAACCCGATCACCCTGCTTGGGGATGCTGCTCAGACGTTGATTGTATTGACGGAATAACGCACAACGCACCTGCGCCCGCTCATCTTTCAGGGTGAAATACCAGTGGCCGGAACTAGGGCGGACAAAATTGGAAATCTCCCCCACCACCTGAATGGTGAGAAAAGCACGTTCCAGCAGGTTTTTGACCTGTCGGTTGAGCTCGCTGACACTCAGCGCAAGCGGAGTCGGGTTAAATTGTTCTGACATGACGCCATGGTATATGAACTGTTAAGAAGTTGGCAGTGAGTCCTCTTACTTTTAACCCGAATATGCGTGCTGAATCACTGGCGTTTATCGACTTTTGCACTAGATTTGGATTGTCCGTAATTGGGCAAATCTGTATAATTTCGCGTTTAACTTTTTACTGGACTACAGGCGGGCATAGAATGTTGCGAATTGTTGAGGAAGCACTCACTTTTGACGATGTGTTGCTGGTTCCGGGCTACTCTGAGGTATTGCCCAAGGACGTATCCCTGAAAACTCGCCTGACCCGCGAGATTCAACTGAATATTCCGCTGGTCTCCGCCGCGATGGACACTGTAACTGAATCCTCCCTGGCGATTGCCATGGCGCAGGAAGGCGGTATTGGCATTATTCACAAAAACCTGACCATTGATCAGCAGGCCGCAGAAGTCCGCAAGGTCAAGAAATTTGAGTCTGGTGTTGTGAATGACCCTGTGACCTGTCGTTCCGATATGACCGTGGGTGATCTACGTCAGCTGGCGATTGAAGTCGGCTTTTCAGGTTTTCCGGTAGTCGATGATGGCAATCTGGTCGGTATTGTCACAGACCGGGATTTCCGTTTTGAACACAAGATGGAAGCCTCTGTTGCCTCCATTATGACGCCCAAAGATCGTCTGGTGACAGTGAAAGAGGGTGTGGACCCTGATGTTGTACGCAACCTGCTGCGTAAACACCGTATTGAAAAAATTCTGGTGGTGGATGATGCCTTTAAACTGCAGGGCATGATGACCGTTAAGGATATGAACAAAGCCCAGTCTCACCCAAATGCAGCAAAAGACAGCCGCGGCCGTCTGCTGGTGGGTGCTGCGGTGGGTACCGGTCAGGAAACGCCGGATCGTGTTAAAGCGCTGGTAGATGCCGGTGTGGATGTGATCATTGTAGATACCGCCCATGGTCACTCCAAAGGTGTGATCGACCGCGTAGCCTGGGTGAAGCAGAATTTCCCGCAGGTTCAGGTGATTGGGGGTAACATCGCCACGGCTGAAGCGGCGATTGCGCTGGCGGATGCCGGTGCGGATGGTGTGAAAGTGGGCATTGGCCCCGGTTCTATCTGTACCACTCGTATTGTTGCCGGGGTTGGCGTGCCTCAGATCAGCGCAGTTGCTAATGTGGCTGCAGTGATGAATGAGCGTGGTATTCCGGTTGTGGCGGATGGTGGCGTGCGTTTCTCCGGCGATCTGGCTAAGGCGATTGTTGCGGGTGCATCTACCATTATGGTGGGTTCGATGCTGGCGGGTACCGACGAAGCCCCAGGCGAAGTTGAGCTGTTCCAGGGCCGTGCGTTTAAATCCTACCGTGGCATGGGTTCTCTGGGTGCCATGGGTCAGAGCACCGGCTCGTCTGACCGTTACTTCCAGGATGCCTCCAAAGGCGTTGAGAAGTTGGTGCCGGAAGGTATCGAAGGCCGTGTGCCATGCAAGGGTCCTATGGGCGGTGTGGTGCATCAACTGGTGGGTGGTCTGCGCGCTGCGATGGGTTACACCGGCAGTGCTACCATTGAAAATATGCGCACCGTGCCGCAGTTTGTTCGCATTACCAATGCGGGCATGCAGGAAAGCCACGTGCACGATGTCAGCATCACCAAAGAAGCACCTAATTATCGGGTTGGTTAACAACTTCGGATTCCAGAAGTGGGGTGGTAACTGAGCTGCCCCATTTTTTTTTTGCAGGCCCAGTCGCCGGCAAAGTGAGAGACACAAGGCCATGACCAAAGATATTCATGCACAGCGTATTCTGATTCTGGATTTTGGTTCCCAGTACACACAATTGATTGCCCGTCGTATTCGTGAAATCGGCGTGTATTGTGAGATTCATGCCTGGGATATGCCTCCTGAAGAGATCGAGGCGTTTGCACCCAAGGGTATTATTCTTGCGGGTGGTCCGGAGTCAGTTACAGAAGGTAATTCACCGCGGGCACCAGAGCTGGTGTTCGATATGGGTGTGCCGGTACTGGGTATCTGTTATGGCATGCAGACCATGGCTGAGCAGCTGGGCGGCAAGGTCAGCACATCTGACAAACGCGAGTTTGGTTATGCGCAGGTGCGTCTGGACAGCAGCCCGAGCCGTTTGCTGGAAGGCATTGAGGACCATGTTGCCAATCATGGCGGCCTGTTGCTGGATGTCTGGATGAGTCACGGTGATAAGGTCACTACACTGCCAGAGGGTTTCACGGTCATCGCGTCAACTGACAGCGCGCCGATTGCGGCGATGTGCCATCCGCAGAAAAAACTGTTTGGTGTGCAGTTCCATCCGGAAGTGACCCATACCAAACAGGGCGGCCGTATCCTTGAGCGTTTTGTCATTGAAATCTGCGGTACGGATGCGTTGTGGAACTCTGCCAACATCATCAATGATCAGATTGAAAAAGTCCGCCAGCAGGTGGGTAATAACAAGGTCCTGCTTGGCCTGTCGGGTGGTGTGGATTCCTCTGTGGTTGCGGCGCTGCTGCATAAAGCCATTGGTGATCAGCTGACCTGTGTGTTTGTTGATAATGGCCTGCTGCGTAAAGCAGAAGGTGATCAGGTTATGGATATGTTCGCCAAAAATATGGGCGTACGTGTGATCCGTGCCGATGCTGAAGAACTGTTTCTGGGGCGTTTGGAAGGTGAAAACGACCCGGAGAAAAAACGCAAAATTATCGGTAATACCTTCATTGAAGTCTTCGATGATGAAGCGACCAAACTCAAGGATGTGAAGTTCCTGGCGCAGGGTACGATCTATCCGGACGTGATTGAATCAGCGGCCGCTAAAACCGGTAAGGCGCATGTAATCAAATCACACCATAATGTGGGTGGCCTGCCGGAAGATATGCAGTTTGAGCTGGTTGAACCCCTGCGTGAGCTGTTCAAGGATGAGGTGCGTAAGCTCGGTCTTGAACTGGGTCTGCCATACGATATGGTGTACCGCCATCCATTCCCGGGTCCGGGTCTGGGTGTGCGTATTCTGGGCGAAGTCAAAAAAACCTATGCAGACATTCTGCGCGAAGCTGATGCGATCTTTATTGAAGAGCTGCATAACTCTGGCTGGTATCACAAAACCAGTCAGGCCTTTGCCGTATTCCTGCCGGTAAAATCCGTGGGTGTTGTGGGTGATGGTCGTCGTTACGAGTATGTAATTGCGCTGCGTGCGGTAGAAACCATCGACTTTATGACAGCACGCTGGGCACACCTGCCATATGAACTGCTGGAAAAAGTCTCCAGCCGGATCATCAACGAGATCCCGCAGGTGTCACGCGTTACCTACGATGTCAGCTCCAAACCGCCTGCCACGATTGAGTGGGAGTGATTGATCAAAAGCCTGCTTAAGCAGGCTTTTTCATTCTATTCTGCATAATGTTGAGTTGATTGATGGTAAGTGGCAAATGAGTGAGACCGCTCAATCAGATGAGCTGTGGATGCATCAGGCGCTAACGCTGGCGGATCATGCTGAGCAGGCAGGTGAAGTGCCTGTGGGGGCAGTTGTCGTGCTGAATGGCGAGGTGATTGGTGAGGGTTGGAACCATCCTATCAGTGGTCATGACCCTACCGCGCATGCCGAGATAATGGCGTTGCGTGATGCGGCGAACCGTGTCGGTAATTATCGTCTGGTGGATGCTGATCTGTATGTGACCATTGAACCCTGTACCATGTGCGCAGGGGCGCTGGTACATGCCCGCATACGCCGTTTAATCTACGGTGCATCTGAACCTAAGTCCGGGGTTGTACAGAGTAATGGTCAGCTGCTCTCTCAGGCCTGGTTCAATCACCGGGTTGAGGTGGTTGCGGGTGTGCTGGCTGATCAGTGCAGCGCCAAGATCAGCCAGTTTTTTCAGCGTCGACGTGATGCCAAAAAAGCCAACCGCGGGTCTGACGCCGAGTCATCCTGATCGTCCCGGTTACGGCTTGTACGGCGCGGGAAACCTTAGTCCGGAATCAGGGTGTCGATCAGGTCGATCATAAACTCTGTTTGTTCTTCGCTCATGGGGTCCCAGCCGCTCAGGCCCATGTTTTCGAGTACGATGGCGCCTTTTTCATTATTTCCCATGGTCAGTAACTTTTCTTTCAGTTGCGGAATGTGGGACTGCATTTTGGGGCCGACCAGCAGGGCATGATGAATCACGCTGATCTGACTGCTGACGAGGACTTTCAGGTCTTTCCGTACCAGCTCAGATAACTCTTCATACGCATCCTTGAGAAAAAAACCGATATCCGCGCTGCCATTCAGTAACGCTTTGGCGACGACGACATATCCACCCACCGTGCGGGTGTTGATATTTGAGCGGTCTAGGTCGGCGGGTTCCAGCATGATCATTCCCATGGTATGCACGTCAGGATCATCGGTGGTAGCGACGGTAATGCCGGGTTTAAGGTCCTCAACGCTGTGAATGTCAGATGACCTCAGTGTCACAATCACGGTTTCATCGGGTCTGCGTGCGGGACGTGCTACAGCTTTAAAGCCCAGTTCCCGTACCAGCATTGAGGCGTCATAAGGGTTTGCATAAATCAGGTCGATGCTGCCGTTTTTCAGATCCTCTCGTTGCTGGGCAAAATCATCGTAGAGCTCCAGATGAATACCTACATCCAGTTGCCGTTGCAGCCAGGTATTGAAGTAGTACCAGCCGGAAATATGGCTCGGGGCGAAATCGGGACTCACGGTCAGGTTAAAGGTCATGGTCTTTCAATCCTCTTACATGAGTGTCGCGTAGAGCGTTTCGCTTTCAGAAATTTTGCTGCGCGAAGGTTTGCGCCGAACGGAGGTGTAGCCGACCAGCTTGCCATTGCGAATATTTGGAATCACGGTGGCTTTGACCCAGTAGTAACAGCCGTCTTTACGTAGGTTCTTGACATATCCGTGCCATTTCTTGCCCGACTCTATGGTTTTCCAGAGATCCTCAAAGGCCACGGTGGGCATATCCGGGTGACGCAGAATGGCGTGGTTGGCGCCGATCAGTTCCTCTTTGCTGTACCCTGACATCTCGACAAAAGCGCGATTTACATGGGTGATAATCCCCTTGGTATCGGTGCGCGATACAATCAACTTGCCATCGGGGTATGGCACCTCCTGATTGATGATTTCCGCTTCTCGGCGGGTGCCATCAAAGTAGCGTAGCGTGACTGTACGGGGACCCTGTTTATTCGCTTCCGGCATCTGTCTCACCTTCCTATATCGTTACTGACCGCTGAGTCGTGATTTACACAAGTACCTTGCCAATCTCATCAGCCGCTTTCCTGACATCGAAAAAGATCAGGCCCAGCCGTGCATTGGCGTTAGCGACTACTGTCAGTACGGCATCCTTGCTGGCATTGGTCATCAGGATGTAGCCCTTGTCCCCCTTGACCAGTACCTGCTCCATAACACCTCGGGCCAGTTCTTTGGCGGTGCGTTCGCCAAGTGAGAGCATGGCGGCGCTCATGGCACCCACCCGGTCTTCATCCAGGCCATGCGGCATCTGCGCCGCCATCATCAGACCGTCGATGGAGATCACTGCGCAGGCTTCAATGTCGGCGCTGGTGCCGTTGAGGTTTCTTAAAATGGAGGTCAGCATCTCGGCTCGCATTACGTGTCTCCTCTTGGTTAACAAGCCAGAGCAGCGTAAGTGATTCGGAGAAAATAGGAGTTGATCGTTATCAATAAATGGATAAAACAGATAAAAAAATTATTTATTTCAATAGCTTATTAATTTTTATCCGTTTTTTATCAACCCATTAAAAGTCGAAGGGCTATAGGGCTGGCAGGATATTTTCTTTGACTGTAGCTTGTTCCCAGCTGGGATGGTCGGGGTCAAAATCGGCTGCCTCGTCTTGCTGCCGGGTTTGCATTAACTGAATTTCCCAGTTGAGCAATTTAAGGTAGCGGCGAATATTACGCACATACTGTACCGGCTCATAGCCGCGGGCATAACCGTAGCGTACCTGTTTGTAATATTTCTCCTGGGTCAGCAATGGCAGATACTGTTTTACATCATCCCATTTGTCGGGATTTTTACCGGCTTTGGAGGTCAGTTTGCGCGCATCTTCCAGATGCCCGAAACCGACATTGTAGCCCGCCAGCGCAAACCAGATCCGATCCTGGCCCTGAATGCGTTCCGGGATTTTATCCATTACGCGGGTAAGGTAGTGAGCACCGCCAATAATGCTTTGCTGAGGATCGGTGCGGTCCGTTACACCTACTTCGGCGGCGGCGGCATTGGTCAGCATCATAATGCCACGTACTCCGGTAGGGGAGACCGCATCCGGATTCCAGTGGGATTCCTGATAGGCAATGGCGGCCAGCAGGTGCCAGTCGATGTCGGTTTCCTGTTCGCCCATGAGAAAATACTGTTCGAGGCTTGGGAACCGGGTTTGCATATGCTCTCTGAATGCTGCGGTATCATAAAAATTCAGGGGATTCTGGCGCTCAAAGTATTTGGTTTTCAGTTGCTCAATCAGCTCAAGGGTCTCGGGGCGGGCAAAAAATCGATCCAGCGCCATGGCCAGCGAGTTGTCATGATAGGGGGTAATCATCCAGGCCAGTGGTTGTGGGTCTCCGAGTTCCAGCGCGACTTCAACCCCGGGGAAGAATGAATGCTGGGCGTCAAACGCCACGCCATCAACCACCGTATAATCAATTTCCTGATTGTGAACCATCTCCATCAGCTCGATGGAGGAAAAATCCTGTGTTTCCTGCCAGACCAGCTCCGGCTGAGATTCTTTAAGTTTGGCAAGCAGAGAGGCATGGCTGCTGTCTGCGATGACAACAAGCTGTTTGTCAGGATTAGCGGCCTCTGCCAGCGTCGTCGGTTTTTTTTCACCCTGGGTGATGCGATAGATAAGGACTGCTGAGGTTTCCAGATACGCGGGTGAGAACTGGAACTCCTCCTCCCTGGAAGGGGTTACCGTCAGCATGGCCGCAGCAACGTGCCCATCACGGTGGCGCATGGTGGAGAATATGCTACTGAAATCGATGGGCACGATCAGTTCGAGTTTTACATCAAGGTAATCTGCAAAGGCTTTACCCAGCTCATATTCAAAGCCGGCAGGTTCGCCTTTATCCAGGAAATAGGTATTAGGGGAGTTGCGGGTCACCAGTTTCAGTACCCCGGCCTCCTGAATTGCAGCGAGCTGAGTCTTGCTGTTCCAGCTCAAAAGCACGGGAATGCAAAACATCAGCAGCAGCAATAGGGCATGTACGGCGTCTTTTTTACGTCTAAGGTCAAACATATACTGCTTTTCTGGCAACCCTTTGGCGGTTTCGGTAAAATCCGATGCCTGATTTTCTCCTGTAATCCCGGTTATCACCGGACCCGATCAAGAGGCTCACATCGAGATGCTGGCACTGCGCGGCGCACCCGCCCTTTCTGCTTTTCGCCACGAAAAGCTACTTTCCGTGATTCAGGCAACTGTACCCGAAGTTACCGGGCTATATGCTGAATTTATGCATTTCGCTGATCTGTCTGAACAGTTATCGGCTGAACAACAGGAAGTTTTGCAACAGATTCTTCGATATGGACCCAAGGCGGATGTTCAGGAACCCTCTGGGGATCTGTTTTTAGTTATCCCGCGCCTGGGTACGATATCGCCCTGGTCATCCAAGGCTACAGACATTGTGCATAACTGTGGCCTGCAGATGATTCGCCGTGTCGAACGCGGTATTGCTTATTATATTCAGTCATCGGTCGCGCTTGATCAAGCAGCACAGCAGGCTGTTGCCGCAATCCTGTACGATCGTATGGTCGAAACCGTACTGACTGATCTGTCAGCAGCCGCGGATCTGTTCCGTCAGGATGCACCGCAGCCCCTGACCGCCGTAGATATTCTGGCGGGTGGGCGGGACGCGCTGGCTGAGGCGAATGTTACGTTGGGGCTCGCGTTAGCGGATGACGAGATTGATTACCTGGTAACCAGCTTTGTTGACCTTGGGCGCAACCCAACAGATGTTGAGCTGATGATGTTTGCCCAGGCTAACTCTGAACACTGTCGCCACAAGATTTTTAATGCCTCCTGGGACATTGACGGTGAAGCTCAGCAGAAATCCCTGTTTGCCATGATCCGCAACACCAACGAGGTGGCGGGTGATAATGTATTGTCCGCCTACAAGGACAATGCGGCCGTGATGGTGGGTGCAACCGCGGGCCGTTTCTTCCCTGACGCGCAGAGCAAAGAGTATGGCTACCATCAGGAACCGATTCATATCCTGATGAAGGTCGAAACCCATAACCACCCAACGGCGATTGCACCGCATCCGGGCGCTGCGACCGGTTCTGGTGGTGAGATTCGTGATGAAGGCGCCACTGGTAAAGGTTCAAAACCGAAAGCGGGCCTGACCGGTTTTACCGTCTCTGATCTGAAAATTCCCGGCTTTGTACAGCCCTGGGAATCGGACTACGGCAAACCTGACCGCATTGTGACGCCGCTGGATATTATGATCGAAGGCCCTATTGGTGGGGCGGCGTTTAACAACGAATTTGGCCGTCCGGCACTGACCGGTTACTTCCGTACCTTTGAGCAGAAGGTCAACGGTGCGGCGGGCGAAGAAGTGCGCGGCTATCATAAGCCGATCATGATTGCCGGTGGTTTGGGGAACATCCGAGAAGAACACGTTGAAAAAGGTGAGATTCCGGTGGGTGCCAAGTTGATCTGTCTGGGCGGTCCTGCGATGCAGATCGGTCTGGGCGGTGGTGCTGCGTCCTCTATGTCTTCCGGTACATCTTCTGCTGATCTCGATTTTGCCTCTGTGCAGCGTGATAACCCGGAACTGGAACGCCGTTGTCAGGAAGTGATCGATCAGTGCTGGCAGTTGGGTGATGCTAACCCGATTGCCTTTATCCATGATGTGGGTGCAGGTGGTTTGTCCAATGCGTTCCCAGAGCTGGTAAAAGACGGTGAGCGTGGTGGTCGGTTTGAACTGCGGAACGTCAATAATGATGAACCGGGCATGTCACCGCTGGCGATCTGGTGTAACGAAGCACAGGAGCGTTACGTGCTGGCGGTTGCGCCGGAAGATATGGCGCGTTTTGAAGCGATCTGTGCCCGTGAGCGTTGCCCTTATGCCGTTGTAGGTGAAGCGACCGAAGAAAAACACCTGCAACTGAGTGATGCGCATTTTGGCAATAACCCGGTTGATCTGCCGATGAGTGTTCTGTTCGGCAAGCCACCCAAAATGCACCGTTCTGTTCAGCGTCAGGCCTATGAAGTCAGCGCGTTTGATGCCAGTGCACTTGAGTTGGCCGAAGCGGTTGAGCGGGTACTGAAATTCCCGGCGGTGGCGTCAAAATCCTTCCTGATCACCATTGGTGACCGTTCAATTACCGGACAGGTGGCACGGGATCAGATGGTGGGTCCGTGGCAGGTGCCGGTGGCTGACTGTGCGGTCACAACGGCCTCTTATGACAGCTATGCCGGTGAAGCGATGGCGATGGGTGAACGCACGCCGCTGGCGTTGATTGATGCGCCGGCATCAGGGCGGATGGCGATTGGTGAAACCATCACCAATATGGCGTCGGCACCGATTGCTGAGTTGCGTGACATTAAATTGTCTGCCAACTGGATGTGCGCCGCGGGTCATCCGGGCGAAGATGAAAAACTCTATGACACAGTGCGTGCTGTGGGTATGGAATTGTGCCCTGAACTGGGCATCACCATTCCGGTGGGCAAGGACTCCATGTCGATGCGCACTGTTTGGCAGGATGGTAACGAAAATAAATCGGTCACTGCACCGATGTCACTGATTATTTCCGGTTTTGCGCCTGTCTCCGATGTACGTCAGACCCTGACGCCACAGTTGCGTACGGATCTGGGTGAAACCGATCTGATTCTGCTGGATCTGGGGCAGGGGCAGAACCGTTTGGGTCTGTCTGTATTGGCCCAGGTGTATAATCAGGTGGGTCAGCAAGTACCGGATGTTGATGAAGCTGATCTGCTGGCGACTTTCTTTGCAGCGATTCAGGCATTGAATGCGCAGGGGCTGCTGCTGGCTTACCATGACCGCTCTGATGGCGGTTTGCTGGCGACCGTTGCAGAGATGGCATTTGCCGGTCATGTGGGCGTGGATATCAATCTCGACATGCTGGCCGGTGAAACCAGTGAGCTGGCAGCGGCGCTGTTTGCAGAAGAGCTGGGTGCAGTTATTCAGGTAAAACGTGAGCATCTCGAACAGGTGCTGACAGAACTGAATGCGGCAGGTCTGGGTGACATTGCTCAGGTAATTGGTTCGCCCAATTCGGATGACACGCTGAACTTCTATTTTGATGAAGAGGAAGTGTATTCGGAAAAACGCACAACGCTGCAGCGCTGGTGGGCGGAAACTTCCTATCGAATTCAGTCCCTGCGTGACAACCCTGAGTGTGCCAAGCAGGAGTTTGATGGCCTGCTGGATGCGGAAAATCCGGGTCTGCATGCTGACCTGAGCTTTGAGATTCAGGTTGATGTGGCAGCGCCCTACATCAACACCGGTGCGCGTCCTGAAATGGCGATTATTCGTGAGCAGGGCGTAAACGGTCAGATTGAAATGGCTGCGGCATTTGACCGTGCCGGTTTTGCTGCCCGTGATGTGCACATGAGCGACATCCTTGAAGGGCGTGTCTCGCTGGATCAGTTCAAAGGCCTGGTGGCCTGTGGTGGTTTCTCTTACGGTGATGTACTGGGTGCCGGTGAAGGTTGGGCGAAGTCGATTCTGTTCAACAGCCGTGCTCGTGATGAGTTCCAGCAGTTCTTCCAGCGTGCAGATAGTTTTGCTCTGGGTGTCTGTAACGGCTGTCAGATGTTGTCCAATCTGCATTCTCTGATTCCGGGTGCTGATTTGTGGCCTCACTTTGTGCGCAACCACTCTGAGCAGTTTGAGGCGCGTGTTGCCATGGTTGAAGTGATGGACAGTCCGTCAATCTTCCTGCAGGGCATGGCGGGTTCACGCATGCCGATCGCAGTGGCTCACGGTGAAGGCCGGGCTGAATTCAGTGGTGCAGATCATCTGGCTGCGCTGCAGGGGTCAGGTACAGTAGCGCTGCGGTATGTCGATAACTATGGCCTGCCAACTGAGCAGTATCCGGCTAACCCGAATGGTTCGCCGCAGGGTCTGACGGGTGTTACCACGCCGGATGGTCGTGTCACCATTATGATGCCGCACCCGGAGCGGGTATTCCGTGCCGTAACGAACAGCTGGGCACCGGATGAGTGGCAGGAGGATGGCGCATGGCTGCGTATGTTCCGTAATGCGCGGGTCTGGGTTGAATAACTGCACTCAATAATGAAAAAGGCATCCGGTTGGATGCCTTTTTTGTTTCTGTTTTATCGTGGCTTCGGTTCTGCAGGGTGATTTTTTCCAGGCACAAAAAAAGGTGCCGAAGCACCTTTTTTTAAGTCGCTTGCAGATTACTGCATGATCACTTTTTTACCAGTGATAGCGATTTCTACACGACGGTTAGCGCGCAGACAGTCGATCAGATCCGCACCGCGGTGACCTGTACAGGATTTCGCTGGTGCAGTTTCGCCCATGAAGCCAGTGGTGATTTTGTTGGCATCAACGCCGCCAGCAACCAGTGCGTCCTGAACTTTCAGTACGCGACGCTCAGACAGTGCGTCGTTGTATGCATTGGTACCGATACGGTCAGCGTGACCAACCAGACGCACTGCATCCAGTTCTTTCAGAGACGCGATGTAATCAGTGATATCTTTAACACTGTCGACTTTAGAGCTGTCGAAATCAAAATAAACAATGTGTTTTTCTTCAGCGTCAACCAGAACTGGTTTTGGAGTGTGTGGAGCAGGCGCTGGTTCTGGTGCAGCAACAACCGGTGCTACATAACCATCGCAGCCTTCAACTGCATTTTCTGGCTTCCAGAAGCCGTGACGCCAGCAACCACCAGTACCGGTTTTCCAGATGGTTTTACCCTGTACGTCCCAGTAGCCTTCATTTTCTGGATGTGCTTGAGCACCAGTGGCAAGGCCCATAGCCATTACCAGACCGGTAGCAAGTGCGAGTTTTTTCATGATTGCTGTCCTTACGTATGTGATTCTTTAATTAGAATGATAATAAACTGTGTGGTTATTACAACATTTCACCAGATTGCTTCAATAATGAAACAGTCGTAGAGGGGCTTTTGTGCAAACCACGTTTTTCCAGTTTTCAGAGCTTTTAGTCTTCCCTGATGCTGTATCCCTATTCTAAACGTCAACCATTATAGTTTCCGTAAATCTAAGGTAGAACCTTTTTATACGGTTTAACCGTGACATTTTTGTAAACACCCTGTTGCTTGTAGGGATCCTGATCGGCCCAGGCTTTTGCTTCTTCCAGGCTGTTAAATTCTGCAATGACCAGGCTGCCGGTAAAACCTGCCGGGCCCGGATCTTCAGAATCAATAGCCGGATGAGGGCCTGCTACCAACAGTCGTCCAGCTTCTTTGAGTGCTTCCAGCCTGGCCAGATGTGCGGGACGGGCGGCCAGACGTTGTTCAAGGCTGTTTTCAATATCCTCAGCAATAATGGCGTAATACATGGCTGGGATTTACTCCTTATGTTCTGAGTTCTGAATATGGCGAGACAAATAAAAACCCTGGGCCAGAATAAATAGAACGGTCAGGCCCAGCATGCCAAACAGTTTAAAGTCGACCCATATCTCCTCACTGAAACTGTAAGCCACGAATAAATTGACAATACCCATCAGGACAAAAAATATAATCCAGGCAATGTTCAGATGGCGCCAGGCCTGTGCAGGTAGACTGATGCTGTTACCCATCAGGCGCTCTACAATCGTTTTCTGACCAATAAAGTGGCTACCCAGAAAGGCGATTGCAAACAACCAGTTCACAACGGTGGGTTTCCACTGAATAAAGGTTTTGTCCTGCAGTAACACCGTGGCGCCGCCCAGCAACACGACCAGGCCCAGTGTGACCAGCTGCATGGTTTCTATGCGGTGAGTTTTCAGCCAGCTATACAGCATTTGTACCAGCGTCGCTGGTATCAGAACTGCGGTGGCAATGATAATATCCCCTGTCATCTTGTAGATGATGAAGAAAATCACCACGGGCAAAAAATCTAACAATAACTTCATGACAACCCTTTTTAAAATTTCGCTGGCTCAAGCTGATATTTGAACAGTGTCTAATTAAGTTGCCGCCTAGTATAAAGTTGGGATGCCCGGATATACAGTAGAGATGCATCAACTTGGCACAGCTTTCCTTAACCTAAACAGAACCGTGATCCCTAATATGCTGCCGCGATACGATTTACATTGCCACTCGACTGCATCTGATGGCGCATTGACCCCATCGCAGCTGCTTGGTGTTGCGCTGGAACGCCAGATCGAAGTGCTGGCATTGACAGACCATGACACCGTGTCGGGTGTGCTTTCGCTCCGCAGTGAACCGCTGCCTGATGGGTTGCAACTGATCCCGGGTGTGGAGTTGACCTGTCTCTGGGAGGGTCGAGTGATTCATCTGCTGGGTTTGGGTATAGATCCTGAAACATCCTCGTTAAGCGATTATCTGGAGAAAGTCAGAACCCTGAGGATTGAGCGGGGGAAATCGATTACCCGGCGTTTACAAAAACATAATCTGCCGGATATCTATGCCAGTGCCTGCGAAATTGCCGGCAGTGAGATACTGGGTCGTCCGCATATTGCACGGGCTTTGGTTGCAGCGGGTGCACTCTCCTCTGAACAGGAAGCGTTTAAACGTTATCTGGGGACAGGTAAGCCGTGTGATATTAAGGCGGTATGGCCTTCTCTTGAAGAGGCAGTGGCGGTGGTTGCTGAATCTAAGGGTGTCTCAGTGATTGCGCATCCCACCAAATATAAGATGACGTTCAGTAAATTGCGACGCTTGGTGGCTGATTTTGTAGAAGTGGGGGGCAACGGGGTTGAGGTGGCGTACCCGGGTGCTACACCTGATCAGCAGAGGCATCTGCTCAGAATTGCCGATCAATATCAGTTGATGGTTTCCGGTGGCAGTGATTTTCATACACCTGAATGTAATTGGACAGCGTTGGGTAAGTTTCCGCCAATGCTGAATTCGGATCTGCACGTTTTACACCATCTATAATTCAAAATTATCTCGGTTTTAAACCAAGGACAAATTCGCAGTGAGCCAGTTTTTTCAGATTCATCCAGAGAATCCGCAGGCAAGATTAATCAATCAGGCGGTAGAGATTATCCGTAGTGGTGGTGTGGTTATTTATCCCACGGATTGTGCCTATGCTTTAGGTTGTCATTTGGGCGATAAGGGTGCAATGGAGAAAATAAAACGCATTCGACAGTTGGATGATAAACATAATTTTACGCTGGTCTGTCGTGATTTAAGTGAAATTAGCACCTATGCCAAGGTGGATAACAGTAATTATCGAATGCTGAAATCCTGTACCCCCGGTGCTTATACTTTTATTTTGAAAGCAACCTCTGAAGTGCCGCGTCGGTTATTGCATCCAAAACGTCGCACGATAGGTATTCGTATCCCTAATAATCCTATTGTGCTGGCGCTGACTGAAGCGTTGGGTGAGCCTATCATGAGCACCTCCCTGATTATGCCGGGAGAAACTGACCCTCTGACCGACCCCTATGAGATGCGGGAACTCTTGCAGCATCATGTGGATCTGGTCATTGATGGTGGTTATTGTGGCATGGAGGCAACCAGTGTTATTAATTTAACTGAAGACGTGCCAGAGGTAATTAGAGCGGGCGCGGGTGATGTTTCTCTTTTTAATTAATAAAAAAAATATTATTTAAATGGCTTTGAATCTTGATTCATTTTTCGCTATATAGATAATTACAACTTTAAAAAGCACAGATAGTGAAGCCATTATGTCAGAATTTGCAAAAGTAATTACTCGTAAGAACTCTTTGCGTAAACAATGCCACGAACTTTCCGTCAGTGAAATTGAAAAAGTTATTTCAGATCTCACTGAAATTCTCGAAGAGCGTCGTGCAGAAGAAAATGAACGTCTGGCGGCAGAAAAGGAAAAACTGGCCAAGATTGAATCAATCCGTAAGACCATGCAGGATGCGGGTGTTGATATCAGTGATCTGCTCGAATTAGTGGGTGAAGCTAAACCAGCCAAGAAAAAGGTTGAAGCAAAATACCGCGTGACCGATGCAGAAGGTGTTGTGCATGAATGGTCTGGACGTGGCCGCACCCCGCAGGTATTTAAGGATCACTTCGCTAAAGGATTTACTAAAGACGATTGCCTGATCTAAAATTATCGTCTTGAACAGCAGGCCCTTTCGGGATTACTCGAGAGGGCTTTTTTTATGTCTATATCGATCAAATTTATTGATCGGGTATCAGGTGCGTCAATGGCAGATGAAAAGTTACATAAAGTTTTGGCGCGCTCCGGAATTGGCTCACGTCGTGAGATGGAGCGTTGGATAGAAGCGGGTCGGGTCAAGCTGAACGGTCAGTATGCCCGTTTGGGTGATCGAGTTGGGCCGACAGACAAGGTGTACGTTGATGGTCACCTTGTTAGCATGATGTTTGAAGAGGACACGCCGCGTCGTGTTCTTATTTATAACAAGCCGTTGGGTGAAATCTGTACCCGTCATGATCCTGAGGGTCGGCCCACGGTATTTGAAAAACTGCCCAAGCTGCCGTCCGGTCGCTGGATTGCAGTTGGTCGTCTCGATATAAATACCACCGGTTTGTTGTTGTTTACTACCGATGGCGAGTTGGCGAATGCGTTGATGCATCCCTCAGCCCAGATCGATCGCGAATATGCGGTACGTGTTCTCGGGCAGGTGGCTGATGAAACGTTGCAGCGTCTCAAAGAGGGTGTGTTACTGGATGATGGCATGGCCCGCTTTAGCGACGTTCAGTTTTTTGACGGGGAAGGTGCTAACCGCTGGTATCACTGTGTGGTCATGGAAGGTCGTAACCGTGAAGTGCGTCGTCTCTGGGAGTCTCAGGGGGTTCAGGTTAGCCGTCTGAAGCGTGTACGTTACGGGCCGGTCTTTTTGCCCAGCGATGTGAAAGTGGGCAAGTGGAAAGAGTTAGAAGGTAATCAGGTCAATGCCCTGGCAGGCATGGTTGGGTTGTCAGATAAAGCTGTTTTTCAGCCGACGCCGGGTCAACGGAAAGAGCAGGTTCGTCAGGTGCGTAAGCAGACGGCCCGGCAGCGGGTGGAGCCGGAACGGCGCAAAAAACCAATGCCTAAACCACAAAAAAAGCAGCGTTAAGCTGCTTTTTTTATTTAAGGGCAGTTTACTGAGCGTTCAGTGACTGACCATTGACCTCCAGGCTGTCATCACCCATCAGGTAGAGGTAAACCGGCATGATTTCTTCAGGTGCTGGATTGTCGGTGGGGTTTTCAGCCGGATAGGCCGTGGTGCGCATCTGGGTTCGGGTGGCGCCCGGGTTGATGCAGTTGCAGCGAATCTGGCTGATATTGCCAAGCTCATCTGCCAGTACCTGCATCATGCCTTCAGTCGCAAATTTAGAAACACTGTAGGCACCCCAGAATGCACGACCCTGACGGCCAACGCCGGATGAGGTAAATACGATGGAGGCATGTTCTGCTTTGTCCAGCAGAGGCATGACCGCCTGGGTCAGCATAAAAGGTGCGGTGAGGTTGACCTGCAGGACCTGCTGCCAGATGGTAGGGTCATAGGACGACAGGGGTGTGCGTACGCCGAGAATACTGGCGTTGTGCAAAATACCGTCCAGACGGCCAAACTCATCTTCAAGTTTAACGGCCAGTTCATCAAAATCGTGTTCTGGTGCGCTGTCCAGATTCATCGGTACAAGCGCGGGCTGGGGATAACCAGACGCTTCAATTTCATCATACACCGCTTCCAGTTTTTCCAGTGTGCGACCCAGCAGAATCACTGTGGCACCGTGAGCTGCATAGCTCAGAGCCGCCGCGCGGCCGATACCGCTACCGGCACCGGTTACCAGAATGACTTTATCCTTGAGCAAGTTGGCCGGAGCCTGATAATCAAACATGTTCAGTACGGTCCTGTAACAAACGAGGTCGAATTCTTATATAGGGAGTCTAGCAGGGGAAGTAGCTCTGTAGGTTGTTCGATTAGATAATCGGCCTGCCAGTCTGCGGCATCTTCCCCCTGGTTCAGGTAGCCATAGGCGGCTGCGATGGTGTGCATGCCGGCGCGTTTGCCTGCCTCAATGTCTCTGGCGTGGTCGCCCACATAAATGGATTGTGTGGGAATGCAGCCGACCTCTGTGCAGGCTTTGTAAAGGGCTTCAGGGTGTGGTTTGCGCTCTGTTACGTGGTCAGGGCAGATGACGGTGCCGGCGGTCAGATCGAGACCCAGCTGGTTAAGCAGTGGGGTGGTATAGCGTTCAGGTTTGTTGGTGACAATACCCCATGGAATCTGCCTGGATTGCAGCCAGTTCAGGCATTCGCCTAAACCTGCAAAGAGTTGGCTGTCCACGGCAATATTCTCCAGATAGAGATCAAGCATGCGTTGATGCAACCGGGTAAAGTCGGGATCTTCTTCTTCAAGCCTGAATGCTGCGCCGACCATGGCGCGGGCGCCATTGGAAACATAGCTGCGCAAAAACTCGAAACTGACCGGTGGTTGCGCTTCCTCTGCCAGCAGGAGATTCACCACACGATAAAAATCCGGTGCGGTATCAATCAGGGTGCCATCCAGGTCAAACAGTACAGTGCTTTGCATGGGTGTCATGCGATGTCCGGTTTGTGTGTTGCGAGCAGGTAGTTTACGTCTACATCACCGGGCGTCAGGCGGTAGTGTTTGGTCAGTGGGTTATAGGTCAGCCCGGTGATTTCAAGACTTTCCAGTCCGTTGTTACGCACCCAGTTACCGAGTTCAGAGGGGCGGATAAACTTATTGAAATCATGGGTACCATCCGGTACCAGTTTTAGCAGCTTTTCGGCACCGAGAATGGCAAACAGGTAGCTTTTGGGGTTGCGGTTTAATGTCGAAAAAAACAGATATCCACCTGGGCGGCAAAGAGTTGCGCATGCATTGATGATTGAAGCCGGATCAGGTACATGCTCCAGCATCTCCATGCAGGTCACAATATCGAATGATTCGGGTTGCTGTGCTGCGAGTTCTTCGACGGCGATCTGCTGATAGGTGACGTTAACGCCGGATTCCAGGCCATGCAGACGGGCTACTTTTAGCGGGGCTGCGCCCATATCAATGCCGGTCACTTCAGCGCCACGTTGGGCCATGGATTCGGACAAAATGCCACCGCCACAGCCTACATCCAGTACCTTTTTGCCTGCCAGTTTGCCGATCCGATCAATAAAGCCCAGTCGAAGTGGGTTGATATCGTGCAGCGGCTTGAATTCACTGTTGCGGTCCCACCATTTGCTGGCAAGTTCTTCAAACTTGGCAATTTCCTGAGGATCGATATTCGGGCTGGTCTGAGTCATGGCTGCTGTTCTTATGGCAATTTTGGCCGCATTTTAGCACCCCCGTCTGAGCGGTGACAGTTTGCTGCGCGTGCGTCTTGTAAAGAGGCTGATCCGGGTCGGTAAAACTGTGCGCAAGGGCTTAATTTAACAGGATTCCCCTGTTTCAGTTGTGGTATACTCCTGCGGTTAAAAAACACGCGGAATGTCTCCGTGGAACTATAAGCAAGGAATCGGAATGGGTGATCTAGCCAGAGAGATTCAGCCAGTCAATATCGAGGATGAACTGAAGCAGTCTTACCTCGATTATGCGATGAGTGTCATTGTCGGGCGAGCACTGCCTGATGCGCGTGATGGTTTGAAACCGGTGCATCGTCGAGTGTTGTTTGCCATGAATGAACTTGGCAATGACTGGAATAAACCCTACAAGAAATCAGCCCGTGTTGTCGGTGATGTGATCGGTAAGTATCACCCTCATGGTGACAGTGCGGTTTACGACACCATAGTGCGCATGGCGCAGAACTTTTCCATGCGTTACATGCTGGTGGATGGCCAGGGTAACTTCGGTTCAATCGATGGTGACTCTGCGGCGGCCATGCGATACACCGAAATTCGCATGGCTAAAATCTCCCATGAGTTGCTGGCCGACCTGGATAAAGAGACCGTCAATTTTGTAGATAACTACGACGGTACTGAAAAAATTCCTGAAGTGCTGCCAAACCGTGTGCCTAATCTGCTGGTTAACGGTTCTTCGGGTATCGCCGTTGGTATGGCGACCAATATTCCCCCGCACAATCTGAGAGATGTGATCCTGGGCTGTATCGCGCTGATCGAAAATGCCGATCTCAGCATCGATGAGCTGATGGAATATATTCCGGGCCCTGACTTTCCCACCGGTGGCATTATCAATGGCCGTGCCGGCATTGTGCAGGCCTATCGTACCGGTCGTGGCCGTATCTATGTGCGCGCCAAACACCACGTTGAAGAAGACCCTAAAACCGGTCGTGCGTCACTGATCATTACTGAAATTCCTTACCAGCTGAACAAAGCGCGTCTGATTGAAAAGATTGCCGAGCTGGTTAAAGAGAAAAAGCTGGAAGGTATTTCAGAGCTGCGCGATGAGTCTGATAAAGACGGGATGCGCATTGTAATTGAACTGCGTCGTGGCGAAGTGCCTGATGTGGTGATCAACAACCTGTTTACCCAAACCCAGATGGAATCTGTGTTTGGTATCAATATGGTTGCGCTGGTTGATGGGCAGCCGCAGTTGCTTGATCTTAAGTCAGCACTCGAATGTTTTATCCGTCACCGCCGTGAAGTGGTCACCCGCAGAACAGTCTATGAACTGCGTAAAGCCCGTGAACGTGGCCATATCCTCGAAGGTCTGGCGGTTGCACTGTCCAATATCGATCCGGTTATTGAACTGATCAAACAGTCGCCAAGCCCTGCTGAGGCGAAAGAGCGACTGATTGCAGCGGCCTGGGCGCCGGGCGATGTGATCGAAATGCTGGAGCGCGCGGGTGAAGATGCCTGCCGTCCGGAAGATCTCGACGACTGTTTTGGTCTGGTAGATGGCCAGTACAGGCTGTCTCCGGTTCAGGCTCAGGCGATTCTTGATCTGCGTCTGCACCGTCTGACTGGTCTGGAACATGAAAAGCTGATCGCTGAATATAAAGATCTGCTGGATAAGATCGCTGAGTTGCTGAAGATTCTGGGTTCCCGCGAGCGTCTGATGGAAGTGATTCGTGAAGAACTTGAAGCAGTGCTTGAAGAGTACGGTGATGAACGCCGCACCGAGATCACGGCTTCACGTCAGGATCTGACCATAGCTGATCTGATTACCGAAGAAGATATGGTGGTGACCATTTCTCACGGCGGTTATGCGAAAACACAGCCGCTGGCTGACTATCAGGCGCAGCGTCGCGGGGGTAAAGGTAAGTCTGCTTCTTCGCTGAAGGATGAAGACTTTATCGAGCACCTGCTGGTTGCCAACAGCCACGATACGATTCTGTTGTTTACCGACCGCGGCAAGGTTTACTGGTTAAGAGTGTTTGAGATTCCACAGGCGAGCCGAACCGCCCGTGGGCGTCCGGTGGTGAATATTCTGCCACTGGATGAGAATGAACGGATCAGTACGATTCTGCCGGTGGGTGAATACGAAGCCGATAAATTTATTTTTATGGCAACAGCCTCCGGTGTTGTGAAAAAGACTGAACTGACCAATTTCTCACGTCCACGCACCAGTGGTCTGATTGCGCTGGACCTGCTGGAAGATGATCACCTGATCGGTGCGGCTATCACCAATGGTCAGGACGATGTCATGCTGTTTACCAGTGCCGGTAAATGTATGCGTTTCCGTGAGTCCGATGTGCGCCCAATGGGCCGAACCGCTCGCGGTGTCCGTGGTGTACGCATGGATGATGGCATTAAAGTGATCTCTCTGATCATTCCTCAGGCTGAAGGTAAAGTCCTGACTGCCTCCGCCAATGGCTACGGCAAGAAAACCTCAGTGGATGACTTCCCGGTGAAAGGTCGTGGTGGTCAGGGTGTCATTGCCCAGCAGTGCTCTGAACGTAACGGTGAGCTGGCGGGTGCCGTACAGGTATTCAGCGGTGATGACGTGATGCTGATCAGTAACCGCGGAACGTTGGTGCGTACCTCCTCTGACGGTATCTCCGAACTGGGCCGAAATACCCAGGGCGTTACCCTGATCAGGGTGTCTGATCAGGAAAGTCTGGTCAGTGTGGCCCGTATTGAAGAGCCTGAAACTGACGAGACGGCGGAGCTGGAGGATGCTGTGTCGGACGTTGCTGAAACACCGACAGCAGCGGATGAACCCAACGCCTAATCAGTTAAATGCGGCGCGGTGAGCGCCGCTCTTTTTATCCATGATCCAATTGAAGAGCGATACATGACACGTAATTACAATTTCAGCGCCGGCCCTGCCGGTCTGCCTGATGCCGTCCTGGAACGGGCACAACAGGAATTGCTGGATTGGCACGGCAAAGGACTTTCCATCATGGAGATGAGTCACCGTAGCCAGGAGTTTGTAAGTGTTGCCGAAAAGGCTGAACAGGACCTGCGGGATCTGATGAATATCCCTGCGAACTACAAAGTGTTGTTTTTGCAGGGTGGTGCTACTTCCCAGTTTGCGATGGTGCCTTTGAATCTGTTGCGTGGTAACAGTCACGCAGACTATCTGAATACAGGGATCTGGTCTGAAAAAGCGATCAGTGAAGCCAGCCGTTATTGTGAAGTGGCGATTGCCGGTTCCAGTCAGGCTGATAACTTCACCCGTGTGCCGCGTCAGGATGAGCTGTCGCTGAATCCGCATGCGGCATATGTGCATTACACCCCTAACGAGACCATTGGCGGTGTGGAGTACGATTACATTCCGGATACCGCGGGTGTGCCGCTGGTGGCGGACATGTCCTCCAACATCCTGTCTCGCCCGGTAGACGTAAGTCGGTTTGGTCTGATTTACGCAGGTGCTCAGAAAAATATTGGCCCAGCGGGTCTGACTGTGGTGATTGTGCGTGAAGATCTGCTTGGTCATGCCAGTGGTAATGCGCCGACCATGTTTGACTATAAAGTGCATGCTGATGCTGGTTCCATGTGCAATACACCGCCAACCTTTGGTTGGTATCTGGCGGGGCTGGTGTTTGAATGGCTGAAAGAGCAGGGTGGTTTAACCGCTATGGAAGCACTGAACCGACGCAAGGCAGAAAAACTGTATGCCTGCATCGATGGCAGTGATTTTTATGGTAACCCGATGGTGAAAGCTAACCGCTCCTGGATGAATGTGCCATTTACACTGGCTGATGCATCCCTCGAGAAAACTTTCCTCAAAGAGGCGGAAAGTGCTGGTTTGCTGAATCTGCAAGGGCATCGCTCAGTCGGTGGCATGCGTGCCAGTATCTACAATGCTGTCACTGAAGCGGCGGTGGATGCGCTGATTGATTTTATGCACAGCTTCGAAAAGCAGTACGGTTAAGAAAGGGCTGGCAGAATGTCTGAACAGGAAAAAGAACTGGGTAAACTGCGTGATCAGATCGATGCGATTGATCAGCAGATTCATACGCTGTTGAACCAGCGTGCCACCTGTGCACAGCATGTGGCCGAAGTGAAGCAGAAGTTCCGTGGTGATGAGCCCCCTGTTTTTTACCGTCCAGAGCGTGAAGCCCAGGTACTACGTGCCGTGATGCAGCGTAATCAGGGACCCTTGCCTGATAAGGAAGTGGCGCGCCTGTTTCGTGAAATTATGTCCGTCTGTCTGGCGCTGGAGTCTCCGTTGCGGGTGGCCTTCCTGGGTCCGGAAGGGACCTTCACGCAACAGGCAGCCCAGAAACACTTTGGCCACAGTGCGCAGAATCTGCCGTTGCCTGCACTGAGAGATGTGTTTCGTGAAGTGCAGGCGGGCGCTGCTGAATACGGCGTGGTGCCTATCGAAAATACTACGGAAGGTGTGGTCAGCCACACGGTTGATCTGTTCCGTCAGTTTGATCTGAAAATCTGTGGTGAAGTTGAAGTACCGGTGCATCTTCATCTGTTGATGAAAAAAGACGCTGATCCGTCTCAGATTACCCGTATTCTGTCCCATCAGCAGTCCCTGGCGCAGTGCCGTACCTGGCTGGATCGTAACTATCCTCAGGTTGAAAAAATCTCCGTCAGCTCCAATGCTGAGGCGGCCAGACTGGTGGCTAATTCTCAGGATCTGGGTTGTATGGCCATTGCTGGCGATATGGCGGCAGAGCAGTATGAGCTGGTCAGCGTGGTGCGCAACGTTGAGGATAATCCGGATAACAGTACCCGGTTTTTGATTATCGGGACGCAGGATGTGGGTCCCAGCGGCGATGACAAGAGCTCAATACTGGTCTCTGTAACGAACCAGCCGGGTGCGCTGTATCAGTTGCTTGAGCCTTTCTACCAGCACAATATCAGTCTGACCCGCGTTGAATCCCGTTGTAATCGGCAGCATTCCATTTTTTACATCGATTTCTCCGGACACTACTCTGAGCCTGCGGTGCAGGCAGTGTTAAGTCAGTTGCAGCAGGTGAGTACCGAGCTGAAATTGCTTGGTTCCTACCCGCGTGCGGTGCTCTGAGGGCCGATCATGAGTTGCGATTTCACTGCATTGGCTATCCCGGGAGTTCAGGAGCTGAAGCCCTATCTGCCTGGCAAACCCGCTGAAGAGTTGCAGCGGGAGCTTGGCTTAGCGTCCGTGGTTAAACTGGCCAGCAATGAAAATCCGCTGGGTGTTTCCGAAAAGGTCAAAGCCGCGTTGCAGTCTGAGCTGGATATGCTGGCGCTCTATCCTGATAGCGCGGGTTATCACCTGAAGCAGGCGTTGTCGCGGGAGCTGGGTGTCAGTGTGGATCAGCTTACACTTGGCAACGGTTCCAATGATGTACTTGATCTGATTGCCCGTGCGTTTCTGGCACCGGGCTCTGAAGTGATCTATTCCGAATACGCCTTTCTGGTCTATGCCATTTCTTCTCAGGCTGCCGGTGCGACGGCTATTGTGACGCCCGCAAAAGCATGGGGACATGATCTGGAGGCGATGGCACAAGCGGTCTCAGAACGTACCCGGGTTATTTTTTTGGCAAATCCGAACAACCCGACAGGCACCTGGTTTACCGCTCAGGCGCTGGACCAGTTTCTGGCCCAGGTACCAGAAACGGTGCTGGTTGTTTTGGATGAGGCTTACACGGAATATGTCGAACAGCCTGATTTTCCGGACGGTCTGGCACTGCAAAAGCGTTATCCCAATCTGATTGTGACCCGTACCTTTTCCAAAGCCTATGGTCTGGCAGGTTTGCGTATTGGCTACGCAGTGTCTGATCCGCAGGTGGCGGATGTGCTCAGCCGTGTACGCCAACCGTTTAATGTGAACAGTCTGGGCCTGCTGGCCGCGCGTGTTGCGCTTTCAGATGCAGAGTTTCTACAGCAGACCCTGGTCTGTAATCAGCAGGGTATGCGTCAGCTGGAAACCGGACTGAAAGCGCTGGGGCTGGAATGGATCGCCTCCGCTGGTAATTTTTTGACGGTGGATATGCAACAACCAGCGCTGCCCATTTATCAGGCACTGCTGCAAAAAGGGGTGATCGTGCGGCCACTGGCCAATTATGCCATGCCTAATCACCTGCGCATCAGTATTGGCTTGCCGCATGAAAATGCCCGTTGCCTTGAGGTGTTACAAGAGGTGTTGGGCTTATGAGTCAGATCGCTGTAAAAACCACATTGATTATTGGTCTGGGTTTGATTGGTGGTTCACTGGCAAAAGCACTGCGGCAAAATCGCCTCTTTGGTCAGGTCCTCGGGTATGACCGTGACCCGGATGAAACCCTGGAAGGCCTGCGCACCGGTGTTATAGATCGGGTGGTAACAGCAGAAGGGCTGGCAGAGGCGGTTGAAGCGGCTGATCTGGTGGTGCTGGCGGTGCCCGTGAAAGTGATGGAAACCGTGTTGGGGCAGATCGCGCCCTTTCTTTCCCCCACGACACTGCTGACAGATGTAGGCAGTACGAAACAAAATGTGGTTGAGGCCGCGCGTCGGGTGTTTCCAGCGTTGCCGGAAGGGTTTGTACCTGGACATCCGATTGCCGGCTCTGAAAAAAGCGGCGTGGCCGCAGCAGACAGTGATCTGTTTAAAGCGCATAAAGTGATTCTGACACCGCTGGCAGAGTCCTCTGCTGCAGCGGTAAAAACTCTCTCGGCGATGTGGCGTTCCACCGGCGCTGAAGTTCTGCTGATGGAAGTGGAGCGTCATGATGAAGTGTTGGCCGCGACCAGTCATCTACCGCATATTCTGGCGTTTTCGCTGGTTGATACCTTGGCGCGGGAGCAGGATAACAACACCGATATTTTTCGTTACGCCGCGGGCGGCTTTCGCGATTTTACCCGCATAGCAGGCAGTGACCCGACCATGTGGCACGATATCTGTCTGGCAAACAAGGATGCGTTGCTGGGGCAGCTCGATCAGTTCAGTGCTGGCCTTGAGCGGTTGCGTCTGGCGATCGATCAGGGTGACGGGCAGACAATGCTGGGTATTTTTACCCGGGCAAAGGCAGCGCGTGAGCACTTTTCAAGAATTCTTTCTGGTACAGCATATTCACAAAACATGAACAATCTCAGCGTAATCTTTCGTGCGCAACCTGGTGGTTGCGTCACTGGCAGCATCCGGGTTCCGGGTGATAAGTCGATCTCCCACCGTTCTATTATGTTGGGTTCACTGGCAGATGGCGTGACTGAGGTCACGGGTTTTCTGGAAGGTGAGGACAGTCTGGCGACTTTGCAGGCTTTCCGGGATATGGGTGTGGTGATTGAAGGTCCGGATGAGGGACGTGTCACCATTTATGGTGTGGGTATGCATGGTTTGAAACAACCACCAGGCCCACTGTATCTGGGCAACTCCGGTACCTCCATGCGGCTGCTTTCTGGTTTGTTGGCGGCACAGGCGTTTGATACTGAGCTGACCGGTGACGAGTCTCTGAGCAAGCGACCAATGGGACGGGTTGCCGATCCATTGCGTTTGATGGGGGCGGAGATTGATACCGCTGAGCAGGGTCGTCCGCCTCTGAAGATCAAGGGTGGCAAGGCGCTGAAAGGTATTCATTACGATATGCCGATGGCCAGCGCACAGGTGAAATCCTGTTTGTTGCTGGCAGGTCTGTATGCTGAGGGTGAAACCTCAGTGGTTGAGCCGGCGCCGACCCGCGATCATACAGAGCGGATGCTGAAAGGGTTCGGTTATACCGTTCAGCAGGAGGGGGCGCGAGCTGCGCTGACTTCCGGTGGTGCCCTGCAGGCCTGCGCGATTGATGTGCCGGCGGATATATCGTCTGCCACATTCTTCATGGTGGCGGCGGCAATTGCTCCGGGTTCTGATCTGACCCTGGAGCACGTGGGTATTAACCCGACCCGTATTGGTGTGATCAATATTCTGCGTTTGATGGGCGCTGATATCACGCTGAAAAATGAGCGTGAAGTGGGCGGTGAACCGGTCGCCGATATTCGGGTGCGTTATGCCCCGCTGAAAGGTATTCATGTGCCGGAAGATCAGGTGCCGCTGGCGATTGATGAATTCCCGGCGCTGTTTGTTGCGGCGGCCTGTGCCGAGGGTGAAACCATTGTCACCGGTGCGGAAGAGCTGCGGGTTAAAGAGAGCGACCGTATTCAGGTCATGGTGGACGGCCTTAAGGCGCTGGGTGCTGATATCGAAGGCACACCGGACGGTGCGATTATTAAAGGTGGTGCATTGCATGGCGGTGAAGTTGAGAGCCATGGCGATCACCGAATTGCGATGTCTTTCTGTGTTGCTGCGTTGCGTGCACAGGGCGAAATAAAAATTAATGATTGTGCCAATGTCGCGACCTCCTTCCCTGGATTTGTTGAGTTGGCACAAAAAGCAGGAATGCAGGTGAGTAAGGAGGAAGGCTGATGTCTTCACAAGCGGTGCCGGTTATCACAGTGGATGGTCCCAGCGGTTCTGGCAAGGGCACAATATGCCAGTTGCTGGCGCGTGAGCTGGGCTGGCACCTGCTGGACAGTGGCGCACTCTATCGACTGGTTGCCGTGGCTGCCAGGCACCACGGTGTAGCGCTCACCAACGAGGATGATCTGGTTATCCTGGCTGCGCATCTGGATGTTCAGTTTCTGGCCCGCGAGGATAGCTCTGTTAAGGTGATCCTTGAGGGGGAGGAAGTGACGGATGCGATCCGCACCGAAGAGGTGGGCAAGGATGCTTCTATTGTGGCGGCCATTCCGGCGGTGCGGGATGCGCTGTTGTCTCGCCAGCGGGCCTTTGCTGATGCACCGGGACTGATTGCGGACGGGCGGGATATGGGCACGGTTGTGTTTCCAGAGGCCGTCCTGAAGATCTATCTGGATGCCAGTGCTGAAGAGCGCGCGCAACGTCGCTATAAGCAGTTGATAAGCAAGGGGGTGGGTGCTAGTCTTCAAGCTATATTGGAGGACATAAAGGCACGCGATGACCGTGATATGAATCGTGCTGTTGCCCCCCTTAAGCCCGCGGCTGATGCTGTCATCCTAGATACGACAATTATGTCCATCGAAGAGGTTCTAGCCGCTGTGTTGGATACAGCGAGGCATAAAGGGCTTCGCTGATTAGCCTCAACTTTTGCGGGATTGAGCTGCCATGAGCGAAAGCTTTGCTGATTTGTTTGAAGAAAGCCTTCAACAGCTGGATATGGCCCCGGGTTCTATTGTGACGGGTACAGTCGTGGCCATAGATGGCGATTTTGTCACGGTCCACGCCGGGCTCAAGTCGGAAGGCGTGATTCCGCGAAATCAGTTTATGGATGATGAGGGCAAACTGACGGTTGCCGTTGGCGACGAAGTCAAAGTTGCTCTCGAATCTGTGGAAGATGGTTTTGGTTCTACCCAGCTCTCCCGAGAAAAAGCCAAACGTGCAGAAGCTTGGCTTGAGCTGGAACAAGCCTACGAAAAAGATCAGGTGGTTCAGGGGCAGATTACCGGGCGTGTGCGTGGTGGTTTCACGGTCACCCTGAACACAATCAATGCATTTTTGCCGGGTTCGTTGGTTGATATTCGCCCGTTGCATGATACCTCTCATCTCGAACAGCAAACCCTTGATTTTAAACTGGTCAAACTCGACAGCCGTCGTAACAACATTGTTGTGTCCCGACGTGCTGTGCTGGAAGCCGCCTACAGCGAAGAGCGCGATAAGCTGCTGGCGACGCTGGAAGAGGGAGCCGTAGTCAAAGGCGTGGTTAAAAACCTGACCGATTACGGTGCTTTCATCGATCTGGGTGGTGTTGATGGCCTGTTGCATATCACAGATATTGCCTGGAAACGTGTTAAACACCCCAGTGAGTCGCTGAAAATAGGTCAGGAACTGGACGTCAAAGTATTACGTTTCGACAAGGAACGTAATCGTGTTTCCTTAGGTTTGAAACAGCTGGCTGCAGACCCATGGGATACCCTGATTAAAAATTATCAGGTAGGCAGTCGGGCTAAAGCTAAAGTGACCAACCTGACAGACTATGGTTGTTTTGCTGAGATCGAAAACGGTATTGAAGGCCTGATCCATGTCTCTGAAATGGATTGGACCAACCGTAATATTCACCCGTCCAAAGTGGTTCAGGTCGGTCAGGAAATTGAAGTCATGCTGCTTGATATTGATCCGGAGCGGCGTCGAATTTCATTGGGCATGAAACAATGTATGCCAAATCCCTGGGAATCATTCTCCAGCACGCATAAGCAGGGTGATCAGATTACCGGAAAGGTTAAATCAATTACCGATTTCGGGGTATTCATCGGTCTGGACAACAACATCGATGGCTTGATTCACCTGTCTGATCTTTCCTGGGATGACACGGGTGAAGAGGCGGTCAAGCAGTACAAAAAAGGTGATGAGTTAACTGCCGTAATCCTGTCGATTGATACCGAACGTGAGCGCATTGCGCTGGGTTTGAAACAACTGGATCAGGATCCTTTTGCCGCGTTTACTGAAACTCATCAGAAGGGTGCCGTGGTAAAAGGGCAGATCACCACAATTTCCGATAAATCTCTGCAGGTGCTGCTGGCTGAGGGCATAGAGGGTACTTTGCGGATTGGCGAAGCCAGTCGGGAACACATTGATAGTCTGCAGAATCACTTCAAGGAAGGTGATGAACTGGAAAGCAAAATTATCAATGTAGATCGGCGTAACCGCCAGATTTTGCTCTCAGTGAAACAGCTTGAAATCGAACATGAAAAGCAGGCGATGAAACAGATCAGCCAGAGTGCACCATCATCTGATGGTCCGACCACAATCGGTGATCTGATTAAAGAACAGTTGAAAAAAGGCGAATCTTAACCGGTTGCCCTGTGTATAAAGCCGTTAGAAAAAGCTTAGAGGAAACGCAATGACAAAATCTGAACTGATCGAAGTCTTGGTTGATCGTCATAGCCAGCTTTCGGTGAAAGACATTGAGCTGGCCGTTAAAACCATGCTGGATCATATGACTGAATCCCTGTCTCAGGGCGACAGAATTGAGATCCGCGGGTTTGGTAGTTTTTCTCTGCACTATCGTGCACCGCGCGTGGGTCGTAATCCAAAAACAGGTGAATCTGTTGAACTGGATTCGAAGTACGTGCCGCATTTCAAACCGGGTAAAGAGCTGCGTGAGCAGGTGAACGACTCAATCCTGTCCTGATATCGCAATGCAGTTGAGGTTATTTTTGTGCGTTGGTTAAAGTCTCTTCTGGTAGGCCTGCTGGGTATTTTTGTGGTCCTGGTAGGCATTCTTTTCACTGTCAATAACACGCAGCAGGTGTCTGTTGATCTGTTGTTTTTTCAACTGCCTGAAGCCAGTCTTTCGTTGTGGTTGATTGCTGCTTTTGTTGTTGGCGGTTTTTTGGGTGCGATTCTCAGTGGTTTAACCGTGATTGCACTGCGTACCCGATTAGGTTCTGTACGCCGTCGTCTGACACATACCCAGAAAGAACTGGATCAACTTCGGGTTTCTGCACTGAAAGATGCCGTCTGAAGTGAATGATTCACTTTTTATCATCCCGCTGTTCCTTGCGATTGCCATTGGCTGGTGGTTGGGGCGGCGTCAGCAAAACTGGTCGTTGAAACGGCGACCAGTCCAATCCCTGAATGCAGAATACTTTACCGGCCTGGATTATCTGCTCAATGAAAACGTCGATCAGGCAATTGAGAGTTTTATTCGGGCGCTTGAAGTCAATTCGGATACGATTCCTGCCCATCTGGCGCTGGCAAAATTGTTCCGTCGCAAAGGCGATGTAGAGCGGGCGATTCAGATTCACCAGAATCTGCTGGCGCGGCCCGACCTGACCCGTACCGATTTTATGCGGGTGCAGATGGCACTGGCGCGAGATTATTACGCTGTGGGACTGCTGGACAGAGCGGAAAACCTGTTGCAGGAAATTATTAAGTCCCAGACCACCAAAGCAACTCGTCATAATGCCTTATCACTCTTGATTCGTCTTTATGAAAAAGAGAGTGAATGGCAGCAGGCGCTGGAAACCGCCGAAAAACTCTCGGTGGATGAACGGCGTAAACTGGGTAACGAGCTGGCGCATTATTGTTGTGAGCTGGCTGAAGTTGCATTGCAACGCAAGCAGTTCCAGGTAGCGACCCAGTTTTTGAAAAAAGCGGATGCATTTGACGGCGCTAAAGTCAGAATGGCCCTGATGAATGCACGCATTGCCATGTCTATGGGGCAGTGGAAACAGGCTTTACGTCACCTGAAGCAGATTCCCCAGTATGACAAATTATTCGTCTCAGAAATTATTCCTTTATTGCGCAAATGTTATTCCGAACTTGGGCAGAACGGGGAGTATGTCAGCTACCTCAAAGTGCTGCTGGGTCAGGCGCCCTCGACATCCGTGATGATTGAATTGGCGAATATCATGCAGCAGGAACAGGGTTCCTATGCGGCGGGGGCATTCATTACTGAAGAGTTGAAACGGCGTCCGTCGGTAAAAGGGTTTAACCGTCTGATCGATCTTCATATAGAATACGGCTCCGAAAGTGCCAAAGACAGTCTGCGGGTGTTACGCGGATTGACCGGACAACTGGAGGCGTCTAAACCTGTGTATCGTTGTAACAGTTGTGGTTTTTCCGGTCGTTCTCTGCTCTGGCACTGCCCCAGTTGCAAACAGTGGGGTACAACCAAGCCTATCCAGGGGCTGGAAGGCGAGTAATTCAGATCAGAGATAGCTATGACCCAAGATTCCCGTCGCATAATCGTTGCATTAGATTACGCTTCCTCAGCAGATGCATTAGCCATGGCTGCCCGTCTTGATCCCGTGCGGTGTCGAGTTAAAGTGGGTAAAGAACTGTTTACCCGTTGCGGTCCTTCGATAGTTGAAGCCCTTCAGTCTCGTGGCTTTGATGTGTTTCTGGATCTTAAATTCCATGATATTCCCAACACCACGGCCAAAGCGGTGCGTGCGGCTGCAGAGCTGGGGGTGTGGATGGTGAATGTACACGCCAGTGGTGGACGGCGCATGATGGAAGCTGCGGCCAATGAGCTGGCGCAGGTGCAGTCTGCCGAGACATTGCTGATTGGTGTGACGGTTCTCACCAGTATGGAACGCAGCGACCTGGCCGATCTGGGTCTGGATGTGGAGCCGCTTGAACAGGTGCTGCGACTGGCCCGCCTGACAGAAGAGAGTGGTCTGCATGGTGTTGTGTGTTCAGCCCAGGAAGTGGCGCCTTTGCGTCAACTGATCAGTCCGACGTTTAAACTGGTAACACCGGGTATTCGTCCTGCGTTTGCAAGTGTGGGTGATCAGAAACGCATTATGACACCGGCAGAAGCCGTGCGTACCGGCAGTGATTACCTTGTGATTGGGCGCCCCATTACCCAGGCTGAATCGCCGGTTAAAGCGTTGCAGATGATCGATCAGGAACTGTCTGATTTGCTTTAAGGCTCGCTCCAGTCTATACCGAATGCACTGTCACGGATCGACAGTGTCACTTAACAAGGAGCAAGATTATGTTCGTCAGAACTCTTCGCGCAGTGTTGTTCGCGCTCGTCTGTAGTTTTTCTATCCCATCACTCACCTATGCTGCCCCGGTTGATCTCAATACGGCGGATGTCGCTACCCTGACATCGCTGAAGGGGGTTGGCCCGGCCAAGGCAGAGGCTATCGTTGCTTATCGTGAAGCAAATGGGCCTTTTACCCGGGTCGAGCAGTTAACTGAAGTGAAAGGAATTGGGAGCGCGATCCTTGAGAAAAATCGATCGGATCTGGTGGTAAACGCCCCTGAAAAGGCGAATTGATCCAGGCTGTTACGGCAACCGCACTGCCGGTTGCCGTATTTTTTATAGAATAAAACCAAGCACCAGTGGAATGATGAGCAGGCTGCCGATATTGCCCAGTAATACAATCGACGCAACCTGTTGTGGTTCCTGTTGATAGCGTTCAGCCAGCATGTAATTCAGTACCGCAGGGGGCAGGGCGCCAAACAGAATCAGATAATTAAACTGAGTCGGTTCTAGCTGCAGAAATTGCTGCATCAACAGAGCCAAAGGAATACCGCTTAAAGGGCATAACAACGCGCCTATGGTCCCAACCCGCCAGTTAGAAAGGTCCACGCTGAGCATTCGAATCCCCAAAGCAAACAACATCAGCGGAATTGCTATCTGCCCCAGCATGTCAATGGCGGTTTGCATCGCTGCAGGTAAAGTCAGATCGAATCCACTCCATACCAACCCTGCAATGGTCGCCAGTATCATCGGCATTTTGAGTAATGTGATCACCCGTGTCCGGGTGTCGAGAATGTAGATGCCTACTGTAAAGTGCAGCAGGTTTTCGACCAGAAACAGAACAACGGCAGCAGGCAGGGCTGCTTCACCAAATGCCAGCACAATCAGCGGTATGCCCAGATTGCCGCTGTTGCTGAACATCATGGGAGGCAGGAAGGTTTTTGGGTGTACTTTCAGAAATTTACAGGCGGGATAGAGCAAAACGCCGGACCCAAGCACAATCACCAATGCCCCGATGGCCAACGACTGATAGCGTAAAAGATCAAAGGACTCGGCTGAGAGAACCGAAAAAATCAGGGCCGGGGTGAATACATCCATGTTCATCTTATTCGCGATGGAAATATCCGGCTTGCACTGCCGTGCATAGATATAACCCAGCGTGACAATCGCCACGAGTGGAAATACCGTCAGAAATATTTTTTCGAGTAATAACCCGGTGGATTCCATGAGTGTGATGTCCGTTAAATTCTCGGGCTGATGTTCTTATGCAAATTTGGTCGGTTATTGCGCTATAGCCTGTTCAGCTGGCTGCTCCATTGAATCGGCCAAAGGGATTGTCTTATTTGCATCAATGCAGCGCTTAAGCAGATACACAATGGACTGATAATCGATGCCGCTGTGGTATGTCAGGCCAATTTCGCAGGTACGGCTGGATGAATATCCCGCTTCGCAACTCTGCACGGCGGATTTTAGCGTGCGCAGTGCAGAAGCGTTTAGTTCTGGCGTGCTGAAGCCTTTGTCACCGGCAAAACCGCAGCAGGTGATCTGATCCGGGATCAGTACCTTTTCTGCACAACTGCGTGCGATGCGCTCCAGTTTAGCGGCATCGCCCATGCGGGCGGTGCTGCAGGTAATGTGCAGTGCAACCGATTCTGCCAGTGGTGTAAGGGAAAGTTTAGGCAGCACAAACTGGTCAATAAAGGCCACCGAATCATACACTCTGAGTCGGTTATCCAGGGTTTGTTGTAACCGGAGGCTGCAGGGGCTGGTATCCGAATAGACCGGAATACGACCATTGTCAGTACAGCTCAGCAGATGCTCTTCTGTTTCTCTGCTTTTTTGATCTGCCGCGCCAAACATGCCCTTTGACTGGAATGGCATGCCACAACACTGGTTGTCCAGGCTTTCTGGAATGATGACCTGAAAACCTGCTGACTCCAGAACAGTGACCGTGGTTTCGGCCAGTGACGCTTGCACCCGGCTGCCTCTGGCGGGTCCCATAGTGCGGCTGGCACAGCTGGGCAGATAAACAACTTCAGGCTTATCCCCGCGTGTATTGGTTTGTGGCACCGGTAAAGGTTTTGCGCCAGTTGGCATCGCGGGAGTCCACTGTTGCAGGCGGTTGCCACTGATACGACGCATGCCTTGGGTAAGTGTTAACATAATGCGAGTGCCGACCAGGCCATGGAACAGGTTTGCCAATCTGAAAACTGTCCGGCTGGTGAGGGTAACGCCAGCATAATGGCGGGCAATCCAATCGGCCAGCCCGGCCATGTTCTGATTATTCTGGCTGCGAATGGAGCGCGTCAAATCGCCGGTGTTGATGCCTACCGGACAAGTGGTAGAACAGAGTCCGCAGGCGGCGCAGGTTTCATCGCCCTGATAGCGGTATTCCTTATGCAGCTCAGCCAGCCGTTGCGGGTCTTCACCGCTTGCTTCAAGTCGGGAAATCTCCCGCCAGAGCACAATGCGTTGTCTGGGGGTCAGCGTCAGGTCCCGGGAAGGGCAGGTCGGTTCACAGAAGCCGCATTCGATGCATTTATCAACAATGGGGTCAGCGGCGGGCAAAGGTTTAAGGTTTTTCAGATGAACATTGGCATCACGGTTAAGGATGACACCCGGGTTGAGAATGTTCTGTGGGTCAAACAGTTCCTTTAGCTGCCACATCAGATCGTAGGCGTCTTTACCCCATTCCATCTCGACATAGGGAGCCATATTGCGCCCTGTACCGTGTTCAGCTTTAAGTGATCCGTTGTAACGGCCTACAACAAGCTGGGCGACATCATCCATCAGGCCCTGATAACGTTCTATTTCAGCCTGATTGTCGAAAGATTGGGTAAACACAAAATGCAGATTGCCTTCCAGTGCGTGGCCGAAAATCAGGGCTTCATCGTAATGCCATTTACGAAACAGTTGCTGCAGTTCATGTACCGCCTCAGCCAGTTGCTCAACTGGAAAAGCGACATCTTCAATAATCACTGTAGTGCCGGTTTCACGCACCGCACCCACGGCAGGGAACAGCCCTTTTCGGATGGCCCAGTAACGTGCGTTTATCTCAGGATCAGTCGAGAACTCTATGGGTTGTGCAGTCTGCAAATCACTGATTGTGGAAGTAATCTCGGCAATCTGTTGCGAGAGCTGCTGAGTGTCTGCTGCCCGGGTTTCAACCAGAATGGCGGCCGCATCTTCAGGCAACTGCTTCATAAACTCGGGCATGCCCGGTTTGTTTTCTACGGCTTTAAGGCCAGCCCGGTCCATCAGCTCAACGGCAGAAACCGGTGTTGTTTTGAGTAAGGTGACCGCCTGACAGGTGGTGCGCACATCATTAAAAAAGATCAGTGCTGTGGCTTTGTAAGGGTGCTCGTCCACGGTGTGGTAGGTAATGTTGGAGATAAAACCCAGGGTGCCCTCAGAACCAATCATCAGATGTTGCAGGATATCGATCGGGTCCTGAAAATCGGTCAGAGCGTTCAGTGCATAGCCGGTGGTGTTTTTAAGGCGATATTTATGCTCAATTTTTTTTCGTAAATTTTCGTTTGCACGTGTGTCCGTTGCCAGCGCATCCAGTGCCGCGAGCATAGGCGCGTGACTGTTTCTGAACTGAGTAATGCTACCTTGATCTGACGTGTCCAGCAGGCTGCCATCCGCCAGTACTACCCGCATATGCTTGAGTGTCCGGTAGCTGTTCTGAGCCGTGCCGCAACACATGCCGCTGGCATTATTGGCGGCAATGCCACCAATCTTGGCGGTATTGATGGAAGCTGGGTCAGGTCCTATCTTCTTGTTGAATGGCGCCAGATATTTATTGGCCTGTCCCCCAATCACGCCAGGTTGCAGGCTGATATAACTGGCATCATCAGCAATCTGATAACCCTTCCAGCCATCGCCCAGCTGGATCAGAACTGAGTCGGTAATGGCCTGTCCTGACAGGCTGGTACCGGCTGCCCGGAAGGTGATGGCGATGTTATGTTGTTTGGCGGCAAGAATCAGCTGGATAACTTCCTGCTCGCTTTCGGCGCGCACAACAATCTGGGGAATAAGTCGGTAAAAGCTGGCATCGGTGCCGTAAGCAAGCGTATGAAGCGGATCAGTAAACAGGCGTTCTGCAGGGATAAAGCGTTGCAGTGTGTCGAAAAATTGCGCGTATGCTGGCTTCATATCTTCAATCTCTTTGCCTGCTGTAACTGCCACGTCGAGCGTGATCAATCAGCTTAGTACTCACATCAGTGAATGTTTTTTAGATGGCGATGCGTGCGCGTATGGATGACTGCATCAGCCTTTATGCCCGCTCAGTATCACTCGATGCTCAATTAGACCTTGTTAGAGTCAACGGTTGTAGAGCATTTGAATTTTTATAAATTGGTATTACCAATTTACCAAATGAGTTTCGTTACTGTATTTTTTTTGTGCAGTTTATGTCAATGTTTTTTTGGAGTTGAAGCCGTGAAGCGATATTTTACTCTGTAATATAGATGCTATTGTCTGTTTTTGGTTGTGAAAATAACCTTGCGTTTTAGTAGTGGTTTTATGCAATATTGGTATTACCAATATTGAGGGTCCTTGGATGGCATACAAACCGGTTAAGCAGCAAAAGTTGTCCGATGTGATTGCGGGACAGATCGAAGAGATGGTGCTGGAGGGAATCTTTACGCCAGGACAGCGCCTGCCAGCAGAGCGTGAGCTGGCTGTGCAGTTTGATGTCTCTCGGCCTTCAATCAGGGAAGCGATTCAAAAACTATCGGCTAAGGGGATTCTTGAAAGTCGGCAGGGAGGCGGTAATTACGTTGCAAAAGAGATAGGTAGTTCCCTGTCTGATCCGTTACTGGATTTGTTCAGGCGTCATCCTGAGGCGCGTTACGATTTATTGGAATTCAGGCATGCCCTTGAAGGTGTCTCTGCCTATTATGCGGCGATGCGAGGTACTGCGGCAGATAAGGCTGCCATCCAGAAGTGTTACGCCGTGCTTCAGCGCTGTCATGAGGAAAACGATTTTGAACAGGAAGTGGAAGCTGATGTGGCGTTCCATCTTTCGATTGCTTCTGCCACGCACAACATGGTGTTGCTGCATATGGTGCGCTCGCTACTTAGTTTATTAAGAGAGCATGTCTGGGCAAACCTGAAACACCTTTATCCTCGTGAATCTCACCGTGAAAAGATCCACGCTCAGCACAAACTCCTAATGGGTGCTATCCTCGAAGGTAGGCCTGAAGATGCGCGTCAGGCTGCATATGACCATCTGGCTTATGTTGAAGAAGCGTTACTCGAAGGAGAACGTGAGCATACTCGGCTAGAACGGGCACTCAGACGCAGTCATTTGCAATCAGACGCCTAGGCTGTATAAAAACTACAAAATAAGACTATTTATTTTCGTTATACCAAAGAATCATCTTCGCTATAGACGTTCAGGATAGTATTTTGTAGTATTACTACAAACATATTATAAATGTCTGGGGTTTGCTGCATGTCTCTGGTTATGTCCACCGGAGAGGTAATGCCACCAGGCAATTTTATCTGCCAAGGTAGCGTTAACTCAGAGTGGAGATAGTAGTTGTGCAAGAGATTAAAGAAGATATTGATCCTGTAGAAACGCAGGAGTGGCTGGATGCGCTTGAGTCTGTAGCGAAAAATGAAGGCGATGACCGTGCCCGTTTTTTGTTGGGGCAACTGGGCCGCAAGGCTTCAGACTTGGGCGTCGCCAACAGTCAGTCTCTCAATACCCCTTACCGTAATACCATCAGTGTTAAAGACGAAGTACGGATGCCCGGTGACCTGTTTATGGAGCGCCGGATTCGATCATTTATCCGCTGGAACGCGATGGCGATGGTGATGCGCGCCAATGATAATGATGAGGGTCTGGGCGGTCATATCTCCTCGTTTTCATCTTCCGCCACCCTCTATGATATTGGTTTTAACTACTTCTTCCGGGGGAATGAGGGCGAGCAGGATGCTGATATGGTGTTTTTTCAGGGCCATATTTCACCTGGTATCTATGCCCGTGCCTATCTGGAAGGGCGTCTGACCGAAGAGCAACTGGATAATTTCCGCCGCGAAGTGGATGGTAATGGCCTGTCCTCATACCCGCACCCATGGCTGATGCCTGATTTCTGGCAGTTCCCAACCGTTTCCATGGGGCTGGGGCCGATTCAGGCCATCTATCAGGCGCATGTCATGCGCTACCTCTCTGCCCGCAGTCTCATTAACCGCGGTGACCGTAAAGTCTGGTGTTTCATTGGTGATGGTGAGTGTGATGAGCCGGAAACTCTGGGCGCTATCTCTCTGGCAGGCCGCGAACAGCTGGAAAATCTGGTCTTTGTTATCAACTGTAACCTGCAGCGCCTGGATGGTCCGGTTCGTGGTAACGGTAAAATCGTACAGGAACTGGAAGGTATCTTTAATGGTGCGGGCTGGAACGTAATCAAATGTCTGTGGGGCCGTCATTGGGATCCACTGTTTGAACGAGATGATAAAGGCCTGTTGCAGAAGCGCATGGACGAAGTCTGTGACGGTGAGCTACAGAACTATAAAGCAAATGGCGGTGCTTATACCCGCGAGCACTTCTTCGGCAAATATCCTGAGCTACTGGAAATGGTGAAGGATATGACTGACACAGAAATCATGAACCTTAACCGTGGTGGTCATGATCCTTATAAAGTGTATGCAGCCTATCACAGTGCCATGAATCACAAAGGTCAGCCTACGGTTATTCTGGCTCAGACCGTTAAAGGTTATGGTACTGGCAAGTCTGGCGAAGCCAAAAACGATACTCACTCCATGAAAAAAGTGGCGCTGGATGACCTGATCGATTTCCGTGACCGCTTTAATATCCCGCTGCATGACGATCAACTGAAGTCTGTGCCTTACTACCGTCCGGCACCGGATTCACCTGAAATGAAGTACATGTTTGAACGTCGGGCAAAACTGGGTGGTTTCTATCCGACACGTCGCACTGAATTTGAAAAACTGGACGTGCCGCCGCTGGAAGATTTTGCCAGTCAGTTGAAGGACAGTGGTAAACGTACAGCCTCTACTCAGATGGTTCTGAACCGCGTGATGAGTACGCTGGTGAAAGATAAAAATATAGGCGACCGTGTGGTACCGATTGTGCCAGACGAAGCGCGTACGTTTGGTATGGAAGGTATGTTCCGCCAGTTGGGTATTTATACCTCGGCTGGGCAGAAATATGTGCCGCACGATTCCGACCAGATTATGTATTACAAGGAATCAAAAACCGGTCAGATTCTGGAAGAGGGGATCAACGAATCCGGTGCCTTCTCAGCCTGGCTGGCAGCGGCAACATCGTACACCAATAATAACTGCACCATGGTGCCGTTCTACATCTTCTACTCCATGTTTGGCTTCCAGCGCGTGATGGACCTGACCTGGGCGGCAGGTGATATGCAGGCCCGTGGTTTCCTTATCGGTGCTACATCTGGTCGAACCACGCTGAACGGTGAGGGTTTGCAGCATCAGGATGGTCACAGCCATCTGCTGGCACAGATGATTCCGAACTGTGTCTCTTATGATCCCACCTATGGCTTTGAACTGGCAGTGATTGTGCAGGACGGTCTGCGTCGGATGTATCAGGAACAGGAAAACCGTTTCTACTACATCACCACCATGAACGAAAACTATCATCACCCTGAAATGCCAGCGGGTGCTGAAGAAGGCATCATCAAAGGCATGTACCTGTTGCGTGAAGGGAAAGAGAGCGATAAACGGGTGCAGTTAATGGGATCTGGCACCATCTTGCGTGAGGTAGAAGCGGCTGCGGATATCCTCAAAGAAGAGTATGGCGTGGAAGCGGATGTATGGAGCGCAACCTCGATCAATGAATTGCGTCGTGATGCGCAGACCGTGTCTCGCTGGAACCTGATGAATCCGGAAGCGGAACCTAAAAAAGCTTACGTTACGGAATGTGTTGAAAGTCGAGAAGGTCCAGTGATCGCCTCTACGGATTACATCCGTTTGTATGCCGACCAGCTGCGTGAATATATTCCGCGCCGTTACAAGGTGTTGGGTACGGATGGGTTTGGTCGATCAGACACCCGGACCAAGCTGCGTAGCTTCTTTGAAGTGGATCGTTATCACGTTGTGATTGCATCGCTGAAAGCGCTGCAGGAAGAAGGTAAGTTGGACGCCTCGGTGATTACCAAGGCGATGCAGAAGTTCAATCTTAGCCCGGATAAGCCAGCGCCGTGGACTGTTTAAGTTTGCGCTGACTTTTAATGGCTAATTTTTGGAGGATTGAACGTGAGCATTATCACAATGAATATTCCTGACCTGTCCGGCGCTACTGATGTGGATGTCGTTGAAGTACTGGTCAAAGACGGTGACACCGTAAACGAAGGCGATAGTCTGCTGGTGCTTGAGACCGATAAGGCCTCGATGGAAGTACCTGCTACCCAAAGCGGAACTGTTGTCTCAATGAAAATTAAAGAGGGTGATCAGGTCAACGAAGGTGACCTGATGCTTGAGCTTGAAACTGCCTCTTCTGCTGCTGCGGAATCTGAGGCGCCAACTGCACCAGCGTCTGTGGCTGTATCGGCTCCGGCAGCGGCACCTGCTCCTGCGGCTGCATCAACTGCAGCTGCGGTGGAAAATGTGCTGATCCCTGATCTGTCGGGTGCGACTGACGTTGATGTGGTCGAAGTCCTGGTGAAGGACGGCGATAGCGTGAGCGAAGGCGACAGCCTGATTGTGCTGGAAACCGATAAAGCTTCCATGGAAGTACCCGCACCTAAGTCAGGTGTAGTGGTTTCCATGAAGATCAAAGAGGGTGGTCAGGTCAACGAAGGTGACTTGCTACTTGAGCTGGCAGTTGCAGGCGCAACTGCAGCACCGTCACCTGCAGCGCCTGCTCCGGCACCGAGCGCACCTGCGCCTGTGGCTGAAGTGGCTCCTGCTACACCTGTCAGTGGCGGTATTCAGCCAATACTGATCCCGGATCTGTCGGGTGCAACTGATGTTGATGTGGTGGAAGTGCTGGTGAAAGAGGGTGACACCGTAGCTGAAGGTGATGGCCTGATTGTGCTTGAAACCGATAAGGCTTCAATGGAAGTGCCTGCCACCAAAGCGGGCGTGATTGTGTCCATGAAAATCAAAGAAGGCGACACGGTCAACGAAGGTGATCTCCTGTTGGAAGTTGAAGTTGTAGGCGCAGCTGCACCTGTTGCGGCAGCTAAAGCACCGGCAGCGCCAGCAGCATCCGCGCCTGCGGTTGCGCCAAGTGCACCGGCTCCGGCTCCTGCTCCGGTAAGTGCTGGCAAGGTCGATAAGGCTGCGCTGGAACAGAAAAATAAACAGGTCCATGCCGGTCCCGCAGTACGTGCCCTGGCCCGTGAGTTTGGTGTGGATCTGAGTCTGGTGAAAGGTACAGGCCCTCGTGATCGTATTCTTAAAGAGGATGTTCAGGCCTATGTCAAAACAGCGCTGAAACAATTGGCAGAAAAACCTGCGGCTGTTGTTACGGGTGGTTCAGGTATTCCGTCAATCCCCGAGGTGGACTTCAGTCAGTTTGGCGAAATCGAACTGGAAAAAATGTCGAAAATTCACAAGATCACGCGGGACAACATGTCACGCTGCTGGCTGAATATTCCGCATGTGACCCAGTTTGATAAGGCCGATATCACTGAGCTTGAAGCGTTCCGTAAGGATATGAAAGATGAGGCGGCCAAAGCAGGGGTAAAACTCACTCCGCTGCCGTTCCTGATTAAAGCTGCGGCAATAGCGCTGAAAAATCATCAGAAATTCAATGCGTCCTTGCATGCGGACGGTGAGCATATTGTCTACAAGAAATATGTGAACATCGGTATTGCCGTGGATACCCCGAATGGTCTGATGGTGCCGGTGATCAAGGATGCCGATAAGAAGAGTATCTATGAGATCTCTAATGAGGCGAACGATCTGGCTGCCAAAGCGAAAGACAAAAAGCTGAAGCCAAACGAGATGCAGGGCGCTTGCTTCACGATCTCCAGCCTGGGTGGCATAGGGGGTACTGGCTTTACACCTATCGTGAATGCGCCTGAGGTAGCTATTCTGGGTGTTTCGAAGTCTGATATCGAGCCGCGCTGGAACGGGAAGGAGTTCGAGCCGCGTCTGATGCTGCCACTCTGCCTCTCTTACGATCACAGAGCGATCAATGGTGGCGATGCTGGCCGCTTCCTGACGTATCTGAACAGTCTGTTGAGTGACATTCGCCGTCTCGCACTCTGAGATACGCGCTAAGGCTTAGTTTTTGCGCCCCAAATGGGGCGCTTTTTTTTTATCGGCCTATGCCGTAGTAGGTGAAGCCGAGGCTTTGTGCCAGCGGTTTATCCAGCAGATTGCGTCCATCAATAATCAGAGGCTGGGCCATGCGGGCATGCATCTGATCGAACAGCGGAGAGCTGTATTCGGGCCACTCGGTCAATAACAGCAGGGCGTCGCTGTTATTCAGGGCCTCATAATTATCTGCACATAAAACCAAGTTAGGTTCGTCAGGAAATTTCTCCTGAATCAGCGGCAGTGCCTGAGGGTCGTGGGCGCGCACAATGCAGCCCTGAGCGAGCAGGGTTGAGATGATTTTCAGGCTGGGTGCGTGGTCGATACTGGGTGTTCCTGGCTTGTAGGAAAGCCCCCAAAGACTGATGGTGCGCCCCTCCAGATTGCAGTTGTAGTGACGCCATAATTTTCTGAAGGGCAGCTCTTTCTGTTTTTCATTCTCTGTTAGCACGGTTTCAAGTAGTTTTGAGCTGCGACTTTCCAACATCAGCTCGGCCAGCGCTTCGATATACTGTTGGAAGTTCAGACCACCGAAGCCACAGCCAGGGTGAAGGTAGTGCGGCCCGATGCGGGGGTCGGTGATCAAAGCGTCTCGAATCGCTTCTATATCGACGCCGAGTTTGTCCGCCAGGTTTGCCAGCTCATTGATGTAACCCAGGCGTAATGCCAGCATCCCGGTATTCGCAAACTTGGTAAATTCCGCTTCACGGGATGACATCACCATCCACTGTTTGAGATTTTTACTGAAAGGCCGTAGCAGGGCTTTCAGCGACATCTGTCCCCAGTCATCTTCACAGCCAATGATCAGCGTATCTGGGTATTTGTAATTTCTAAGTGCGGTACCCTCGGCCAGCATGTCCGGAATATAGGCGACATGCTGCTGCGCCTGAGGTTTTAAGAATGCCTGCAACTTATCACTGCTGCCGACACCAAAATTGGATTGGTTGATAATCAGCAGTTGCTGCTTATGTTTGTCGGCCAGCTTTTGTGCCAACAGGCAGGCCGTTTCATATTGGTCGGGGTTCAGTGCAAAAAGATGCAGTGTGTTTTCAAGGCCGGCTTGCTCCGTCGCAAGGGATAAGCGCCCCGACTCATAACTTTCTGCTATCAGTTGACTTAAGCCGGGTTCGTTGGCGGTTTTGCTGAGCAGCTCATCTAACGTACGTGTCTGATCTGCGACCAATGCAACAACATTGCCGCTCTCAGCAAGCGCGGCGGCGGCCACCCAGGCAAGTAACTGGTTTCCCCAAACAGTTATTTTCATGCTTCACCTTTTTGCTTGGCGTGAACCGCAGCCAGAAGGCCGTTCGTTGATTGATCAAAACCCGGTGTGGATTCAGGGTTTTCCAGTGCGCCCAATAGGCTGGTGGCCACCTGTTTACCCAGCTCAACACCCCACTGATCAAATGGATTGATACCCCAGATAACTGCTTGCACAAATACCTTATGTTCGTAGAGAGCAATCAGCTGCCCCAGACTGAAGGGGCAGAGTTCATCCAGAATCAGGGTGGAGCAGGGTTGGTTGCCTCGGTAACGCTTATGGGCGGGTTGCGTGTCGGCGTTATCCAGAATGCTGTCGCCCAGCGCCAGCAGTCTGGATTGGGCAAAGCAGTTGGCCAGGTTCAGTCGGTGTTGGTGCTGAAGTTCTTCGCTGCCGGACGTCTGGTAGCGTCTGGCGGCGACAATAAAATCACACATCACTGACTCGGTGCCCTGATGCAGTAACTGATAAAACGCATGCTGAGCGTTGGTGCCCACTTCGCCCCATAAAATCGGACAGGTATGAAAATCAACCGTTTCGCCGCCTCGGGTTACTGATTTTCCGTTGCTTTCCATTTCGAGCTGTTCCAGATAAGCGGGCAGGCTCCCCAGCCGACCATCATAGGGCAGAATGGCGTGGGCGTGGATATTCAGGAAATTAATGTTCCACACATCGACTAATGCCATTAATACGGGCAAATTGCTGAGGAAAGGGGTGTGCCTGAAATGCTCATCCATGGCATGAGCGCCCTCCAGAAGGCTCAGAAAGCCATCCATGCCTAATTTGAGGGCAATGGGCAGACCAATGGCGGACCACATGGAATAGCGGCCCCCGGTCCAGTCCCAGAATTCAAGCTGGTTGCTGGGTGGAATACCCCACTCGGAGGCTTTTGCAGTATTCGCAGTGACAGCGATAAAGTGCCGTGCAGTGAGCATGTCGTCGGTTGTGGTATGTCCCGAGCGCCGCAGCCATTCCCGTGCGGTTGCTGCATTGGCCAGCGTATCGATGGTGGTAAACGATTTGGAGGCAAGAACAAACAGTGTCCGGGCGGGGTTTAACTGGCTGAGCAGTTCGGAGAGCTGACTGCCATCCATGGAGGAAACAAAGTGAACCTGAACAGGGTTGGCGGCACCGCTTTGGTGTTCAGCAAGTGCTCTGCAGGTCATCAGCGGGCCCAGATCGGAACCACCCACACCGATATTCACAATGGTGTTAATGGAATGCCCGGTAAAACCGCGCCACTGCCCTTGGTGAATGCGGTCGACGATTCTTCGCATGTGATCAAGGTTGTTGTGCACGGCCGCGATAATATCCTGACCGTTGACCGTTAAGCTTGAGGCTTTAGGGCTTCTGAGGGCAGTGTGCAGAGCTGCTCTGTTTTCGGAACAGTTGACCTTCTGTCCAGTGAATAGAGCTTCAATCCAGTCGTGCAGATCAGCTTCTTCGGCCAGGGCAGACAGGTTGTGTAAGGTGGTTTGATTTAACCGTTGTTTGGAGAGGTCCAGCAGCAATTGACCGGTTCTGAAAGTCAGTCCGTTAAACCGGGTTGGATCGTCAGAAAACAGGTCACTGATATGATTGCTGCTGAGCTGATCGGCATGTTCACGCAGATTCTTCCAGGCTGCAGTGGTAGATCTTAATGGCATGATGTCAGTGCCTGTTCGTTCAGAGTGTTAACTGTGTGAGAAAGGCTCGCATGGCGGCTGCAGTTTCCGGATGTTCTAGTCCGTAGACCACATTCGCCTCCAGATAGCCAGCCTTGTTACCGCAATCATAGGTTTTGCCCCGCATATGGAAAGCCTGCAAGCGGCCTTCGTTCAGGTAGGCTGCCAGGGCGTCTGTCAGTTGTATCTCGCCGCCAGCGCCGGGCTGTGTTGTTTTTAGCAGCTCTAAAACTCGATTGGGTAATAGATACCGGCCATTAATGCTCAGATTGGAGGGTGCTTCCTCAAGTTTCGGTTTCTCTACCATACGGACGATGTCGGCGGCATTGCCTGGCAGGACATGCTCTCCTGCGCAGTCAACGATGCCATAGCGGTCAACCTGGTGTTCAGGGACTGGCTCTACCATAATCTGGCCGACGCCTGATGTTTCGTAGGCGTTGACCATGCCAGCCAGATCACAGGTGTTTGTCTGGCCTGCATGGATCAGCATATCGGGCAGTAAAACGGCAAAGTCGTCATTGCCAATCAAAGGTGCCGCGCAGAGGACGGCATGTCCCAGTCCTAATGCCTGATGTTGTCTGACTGCAGAGATGCTTACGTCAGCAGGCAGAATATCTTTAACCTGAGCCAGTGCAGCGGTTTTCCCTTTACGGGAGAGTTCAGCTTCCAGCTCGTAATGGCAATCAAAGTGATCTTCGATACTTGATTTACCCGAGCGGGTAACGAGGATGATCTCTTTAATGCCGGAAGCGATGGCTTCCTCAATTACATATTGAATCACCGGCTTGTCGACAACGGGCAGCATCTCTTTAGGGATAGACTTGCTGGCGGGTAACACCCGCGTGCCCAAACCGGCTACAGGAATAACGGCTTTTTTAATTTGCTGCATGAACGCCCCTTATGCGGCTGAATTTCAGTCAGTCCGGGTTGTTTCTGGACCTGAAGGTATTGCTCTGCACAATATAATGTCGCCATCTTAACATGCTGTTAGAGCAGATGTTTAACCATCAGGAAGAGTTTAGCTGGTAGGGTGGCAGTGTATACTTCAGGCTGAAAGGTGTTGTGTAATCTACAGTCTTAGTAATGGGTCTCAATGTGGCGTTAGGGTTTCTTATATTGCTTGCTTGTCAGCTGGTCGGTGAATTGCTGGTCAGGGGGTTGGATGTGCCGATTCCGGGCGCAGTTGTCGGTATGGTTTTACTGTTTGTGGGTCTGCTGTTGTTTCAGGAGATCCCAAATGGGCTTCGGCAGACTAGCGAGGGTCTGCTCAAGGTGCTTCCTTTATTGCTGGTGCCGGCGGGTGTAGGGATTATGCAATATCTGGGTTTCCTGTCAGATGCCTGGGCAGAATTACTGACGGCGCTGGTGATCAGTACCTTTGCAACGCTGTTTATTGTTGCCTTTATTCTGCAGCGTATGTTGGCTCGAAAATCAGAGCAGCAGGATAGGGATCCTTCATGAGTTGGTCTGAATTGCAGATGCTTCCGGTTTTATGGTTGGTGGTGACGCTGGTGGTCTTTCTGTTTGCCAGCTGGCTCAATGCAAAAGCGGGTCGCAGCCCCTTTCTGCATCCTGTGCTGGTGTCACTGACACTGATTATTCTGGTTTTGATGCTTTCAGGCACGGACTATCAGAGTTATATGTCAGGTGGGCAGTATATCCATTTTTTGCTGGGGCCAGCCGTCGTTGCACTGGCGGTGCCGCTTTACGATAACCGTGCCATGATCAGGCAGATGTGGCTGCCATTACTGGTTGGCTGTACCTCAGGGGCGGTATTAGCCGCGGCCTCGGCGCTGGCGGTAGGTGTATTGCTGGGGCTGAGTGATGAGATGTTGCTGACGCTGGCACCAAAATCTGTAACGTCACCAATTGCCATCGCGGTGGCGGAAAAAATGGGTGGTTATGGTTCGCTGGCTGCTGGCCTGGTTTTGATTACAGGTGCGCTGGGGTGTTTGTTTGCACCCTGGGTGTATCGGTTGCTTAACATTGAAGACCCCGCTGTTAAAGGCTTTGCGCTGGGTGTAGGGGCGCATGCAATGGGTACCGCCTTTGCCTTTGAGTACGGTGTTATGGCCGGAGCGTTTGCAGGTCTGGCAATGGCCATGACCGGTGCCTTTACCGCATTCTTTTTGCCCTTCCTGGTTGTCTTATTTGGTCTCTAGTCTCATCCTTATGTTGCAGTTGCTAAATTGCGGTTGCGCCGGTAAAGTTTGCGCTGGCTGAAAATCCATCACTTTTAGTACGCAAACGATCATGACTCCACTGGAACGATACAAACAGGATCTCAACCGAGACGATTTTTCCTATGATCCCGCCCAAGAGATGGCGGTTAATCATTTGCAGCGTTTGTATGAAGACCTGACTGCGCAGCCAGCTAAACCGCAGGGCGGTCTGTTGCAACGACTGTCAGGTAAGCTGAAAAAATCGCAGCCGGTAGAGCCTCTGCGTGGTCTTTATTTTTGGGGGGGTGTTGGTCGTGGCAAAACCTATCTGATGGATACGTTCTACGACAGTCTTCCCTTTGAAGAAAAGATGCGCACCCACTTTCATCGCTTTATGCAGCGGGTGCATCAGGAATTAAAAGCGCTTGACGGCACGCCCAACCCCTTGGTGGCGATTGGTAAAAAATATGCTGCGGAAACCAAAATTATCTGTTTTGACGAGTTTTTTGTCACTGATATCACGGATGCCATGATTCTGGGCGGCTTGCTGCAGGAGTTGTTCCGTAACGGCGTTTCTCTGGTAGCTACATCCAATATTGTTCCAGACGGCCTGTATAAAGATGGTCTGCAGCGTGCCCGCTTTCTTCCAGCCATCGATCTGCTGAATAAATACACCGAAGTTGTGAATGTAGACGGCGGGGTGGATTATCGTCTGCGTGCCCTGCAGCAGGCTGAGCTTTATCACTGTCCGCTGGATGACAAAGCCGACGACAGTTTGCGTCAGAGCTTTGAAAGCCTGGCGCCAGACCTGGAAGAGCTGGTGGTGGCGGAAGAGTTGGAAATTAATGGTCGTCGAATCCGCACCCGTCGTTGTTGTGAAGATGTGGCATGGTTTGATTTCAAAGAACTGTGCGAAGGTCCGCGTTCGCAGAATGACTATATTGAGTTGGCCAAAATTTTCCATGCCGTGCTAGTGAGCAATGTGCCACAGCTGGGTCGCAGTAATGATGATGCAGCACGTCGCTTCATTAATATGGTAGATGAGTTCTACGACAGCGGTGTGAAACTGATTTTGAGTGCCGAAAAGCCGATCCATGAGATCTATTCTGAAGGGCGGCTGGAGTTTGAAATCGAGCGTACTAAAAGTCGTCTGTTGGAGATGCAGTCCCACGAATATCTTGCCCGGGAACATCGCGCATAAATATTCTGAACAGATGTTGAGTTCTATGGTTATCGGCTGTAAAATGCCGCCTCCTCAAATCCAGCCTTGGTTTTGGGGATGATGATGCGTTGTCCGTTTTACGGGCAACAAATAATTATAAGCCAGGCCGCAGCTATTAAATGCTTGCGAGGTCTGAGATTACAGGTAACAGAGATGAAAACATTCGTCGCTAAACCAGCCGAAGTAAAACGCGACTGGTACGTTGTTGATGCAGAGGGTAAAACTCTGGGTCGTCTGGCTACTGAAATTGCCCGTCGTCTGCGTGGCAAACACAAGCCAGAATACACTCCTCACGTTGATACTGGTGACTACATTGTTGTAGTGAACGCTGAAAAAGTAGGCGTTACCGGTAACAAACGTAAAGATAAAATGTACTACCATCACACTGGTTTTCCAGGTGGTCTGAAAGAAGCTTCTTTCGAAAAAATGGTAGAGACTTTCCCTGAGCGCACCATTGAGCTGGCGGTTAAAGGCATGCTGCCTAAAGGCCCTCTGGGTCGTGCTATGTACGCCAAGCTGAAAGTGTATGCCGGTGCTGAACATCCGCATCAGGCTCAGCAGCCTAAAGAACTGACTATCTAAGGGGAAGCCGATTATGTCTACTACACAGTATTACGGTACCGGTCGTCGTAAAACCTCCACTGCGCGTGTTTTCCTGCGTCCAGGTACAGGTGTTATCACCATCAATGATCGTACGATTGAAGAATACTTCGGTCGCGAAACTGCTCGCATGATCGTGCGTCAGCCTCTGGAACTGACCAACAACACTGAAAGCTTTGACGTGTTTGTTACCGTTAAAGGCGGTGGTGGTTTCGGTCAGGCCGGTGCTATCCGTCACGGTATCACTCGTGCCCTGATGGAATATGATGAAACTCTGCGTCCAACGCTGCGTGAAGCGGGTTATGTTACCCGTGACGCACGTATGGTTGAACGTAAGAAAGTGGGTCTGCGTAAAGCGCGTAAGCGTCCTCAGTTTTCCAAGCGTTAATTCGAGAGACTGCGATACGTTGTATCCAGGAAGCCTGCTCCGCATCGCGGTGCAGGCTTTTTTTATGCCCGAATTTATTCTACTGCGTTGCATCAATACTTTGGCCTAAGGGCCGGTCTTTGGTCTTATTTCACCTTGTAACGCAGGGGTATTTTCATTACTATTTGGGCCATTTTGAAGAGACGTGATTTCGTAGCTTTACAATTCTTAGCGGCCAGCCTGTGTCCGGCACTATCCGGAAAACGATAAGGTCGATTGAGGGGAGAAATACTTAATGAGCAATGATGGCGTGAACAAGGGGCGGCGCCGACTCCTTATTGGCGCAACTTCCGCAGTAGGTGCGGTTGGTGCGGTAGGGGCAGCTGTTCCATTTGTAGCATCCTGGAAACCAAGTGCTAAAGCCAAAACCGCGGGTGCGCCGGTGAAGGTTGATATCAGCAAGCTTGAGCCGGGTCAGCAGACAGTGGTTAAGTGGCGTGGTAAGCCAGTGTGGATTGTGCGTCGCGGACCTGATGCCCTGGCCAACCTGGCAAAACTGGATAGCAAGCTGTCTGATCCAACATCCGAGATGCCTCAGCAGCCTGCCTATGTACCTCACACGCCTGCGCGTGCGGTACGTGAAGACATTGCGGTGCTGGTTGGTATCTGTACCCACTTGGGCTGTTCTCCGACTTACCGACCTGAAGTTGCTCCAGAAGATCTGGGTGCTGATTGGGTTGGTGGTTACTACTGCCCATGCCACGGCTCTCGTTTCGACCTGTCCGGACGTGTAATGAAGGGTTCTCCTGCTCCTAGCAACCTGGTAGTTCCGCCGCATGCTTACGAGAGTGAAAACGTCATTATTGTTGGCATCGATCAGGAGGTAGCGTAATGGCTGGCTATCGCAATAAAGGCAATCCGGGCCTGATGGGCTGGATTGATGATCGTTTCCCTGCAACTGCAATGTGGGAAGATCACCTGTCTAAATACTACGCGCCAAAGAACTTCAACTTCTGGTACTTCTTTGGCTCACTGGCGCTGCTGGTACTGGTTAACCAGATCCTGACGGGTATCTGGCTGACCATGTCTTACAACCCTTCAGCTGAAGGTGCGTTTGCTTCCATCGAATACATCATGCGTGATGTCGAATATGGCTGGTTGCTGCGCTATATGCACTCCACCGGTGCTTCTGCGTTTTTTGCGGTTGTTTATCTGCACATGCTGCGTGGCATGATGTATGGCTCCTACCGTAAGCCACGTGAATTGGTATGGCTGTTCGGTATGACCATCTACCTGGCATTGATGGCAGAAGCCTTTATGGGTTACCTGCTGCCATGGGGCCAGATGTCTTACTGGGGTGCCCAGGTAATCGTATCTCTGTTCTCTGCAGTGCCGGTGATCGGTCCTGATCTGGCAGAGTGGATTCGTGGTGACTACCTGATCTCTGGTATCACTCTGAACCGTTTCTTCTCTCTGCATGTAATTGCGCTGCCAATCGTACTGCTGGCTCTGGTTGTTCTGCACATCATTGCGCTGCATGAAGTAGGTTCCAACAACCCTGACGGTGTTGAAATCAAAGAGAAGAAAGACGAAAACGGCATACCGCTGGACGGCATTCCATTCCACCCTTACTACACTGTTAAAGACATTGTTGGCGTGGTGGTGTTCCTGTTTGTTTTCTGTGTGATCATTTTCTTCTTCCCAGAAGGCGGTGGTTACCTGATTGAAGCACCTAACTTTGAACCAGCTAACCCGCTGAAAACGCCTGCACACATTGCACCGGTGTGGTATTTCACGCCATTCTACGCGATGCTGCGTGCGATTCCGCCTATCGCGGGCTCTCAGTTCCCGGGTGTAGTCGTAATGGGTGGTGCAATTGCCATTCTGTTTGTGCTGCCATGGCTGGACCGCAGTCCTGTTAAGTCGATCCGTTACAAAGGCATGATCAGCAAAATCATGCTGGTGATCTTCTGCATTAGCTTTGTCATTCTTGGTTACCTGGGTGTGGTTGCGTCTACGCCAACCCGTACGCTGGTGGCTCAGATCTGTACCGCGCTGTACTTCGCGTACTTCTTCCTGATGCCGTTCTACACCAAGATGGAAAGCACTAAACCGGTTCCAGAAAGGGTTACAGGCTGATGAAAAAGTTTCTTGTTGCAATCGTAATGGCGGCAATGCCGCTGGTGGGTTATGCCGCAGGTGGTCATGTTCACCTGGATCACATTGAAGTTGACCTGAAAAATCAGGCTTCTCTGCAGCGCGGTATGCAAACCTTTGTTAACTACTGCATGGGTTGTCACTCTGCACAGTACCAGCGCTTCGAGCGTGCTGCTGTTGATCTGGGCATGAAACCTGAGCTGGTAACCGAGCACATGATCTTCGGTGACCAGAAAGTGGGTGAGCAGATGACCATCTCCATGTCCAAAGAAGATGCGGGCAAATGGTTTGGTAATCCTCCACCAGATCTGACGCTGGAAGCGCGTCTGCGTGGCCCAGACTGGATCTATACCTACCTGCGTAGTTTTTACGTTGATGACAGCCGTCCATGGGGCGTTAACAATGCTGTATTCAAGGATGTAGGTATGCCTAACGTGCTGGCTTCTCTGCAGGGTATTCAGGTTGCAACCTGCTCCCACGAAGAGATGGCGCTGCACGGTTTGCGTGGTGAGGGCGTTGATCCGCTGACTAACCTGCCGCTGACTAGCTGCTCCAGCATTGTTAAAGGTACTGGCCAGTTGAAGCCGGAGGAGTTCGATAAGGTTGTGTATGACCTGGTGAACTTCATGGCGTACATTGGCGAGCCGTCCAAGCTGGACTCTCATCGTATCGGTATGTATGTACTGATCTTCCTGGCGTTCTTCTTCGTAATCGCTTTTGCGCTGAAGAAAGAGTACTGGAAAGACGTTCACTAAAATCCGTGTGATATAATCAGACGGTATTTTTCCGGCGCGGCCCCCGTCAGGTGTGGCCGCGCATCTGCTTTGAAGGGGTTTCATGAATGGGTGTTGTCGCTAAACGTTCTTCCATGTGTTTTTACTCCAATGGTGAAGACCAATACAGCCATCGCGTACGTATTGTACTGGCTGAAAAAGGTGTCGCTGTTGAGGTATATGACTGTGATGAGAGTAACCTGCCAGAGGATCTGACTTCGGTTAATCCATACAACAGTCTGCCAACACTGTTAGATCGGGATCTGGTGCTCTACGAGCCTAACGTGATGATGGAATACCTTGATGAGCGTTTCCCCCACCCGCCACTGTTGCCGGTTTATCCTGTGGCGCGTGCAGAGAGCCGTCTGTATATCTATCGCATTCAGCGTGACTGGTGCGACCTGGCAGATGCTATTCTTGCAGCAATGCGTGAGGGTGATGCTGAAGCAGTCGAGGCGAATCGCAAAGAGCTGCGTGACAGTCTGGTGTCTACGGCGCCAATTTTTGCTGAAAAGCCGTTTTTCATGAGTGAAGAATTTACGCTGGTGGACTGCTGTTTGGCGCCGCTCCTGTGGCGTTTGCCTATGCTGGGCATTGAACTGCCTGAAGCGCAGTGTAAACCGCTGATTCGCTACATGAATCGTCTGTTTGAGCGTGAAGCATTTCAGTTGAGCCTGTCAGAGGCAGAACAGGAAATGCGCGACTGAACATCAGTTGGATAATCAAAGGGATGTTGAAACATCCCTTTTTTATTTCTGGTCATTTTTGTTGCTGTTCCTGTAAAGTGGGCGGGCCAAGCCTGGTGCTTTAGCTCACGGAGGAGATAAAACCATGAAACCAAGTCGCCCGTATATTGCTCGTGCCATCTATGACTGGCTGTTAGATTGCGACCTGACGCCGCATATTGTGGTAGATGCAACCCGCCAGGGGGTGCAGGTGCCGGGTCAATTTGTCGAAAATGGACAGATTGTTTTGAATGTCGCGCCGGGTGCCGTGCGTGGATTTATCATGGATGATCAGGCGGTTGAGTTTAATGCCCGGTTTTCCGGTCAGCCAATGCAGGTGTATGTGCCGTTTTCAGCTGTGGTTGCGATGTATGCCAGAGAAAATGGGCAGGGTATGGTGTTTGGCCAGGAACCCGGTGCAGAACTGTACCTGCAGCCAATTCAGGAAATGACGGTTCAACCGGATGCTGAAGTGGCGAGCCCGTTGCCACCCAAATCCAAGCATTCAAAAAAGCCATCATTGAAGGTGGTGAAATAAAAAAGGGAGGCAAAGTCTCCCTTTTTTATGCGCGATTGAGCGTTTAATCGATATATTCAAAAACTTTTACGATCTTTTCTACGCCAGCAATGCCGCGGACAATATTCACAGCCCGGTTTGCTTCGGCCTGGGTCATTAATCCCATCAGATAAACGGTACTGGTGTCGGTGACCACCTTGATGCGTGAACCGTCAACCTGACTGTTGGTAAGTAACTGGGCTTTCACTTTAGTGGTCAGCCAGGCGTCATTGGTGCGCGAAATCGCTGACGAGTTGCCGGAAATTTTAATCTCGTTGTTGATGCGGCGCACTTTTTTTACCGTGCTAACAACCTGTTCGGCTTCCTGGCGAGTACGATCTGACGGTGCCTGGCCGGTAAGTAAAACAACCCCATTGTAGCTGGTGACGCTGATGTTTGATGCTACCAGTTCAGCGCTGCCTTTCTGCAGATTGACCAGAGAGAGTGTCTCAATAATCTCATCGTCCACATAGGCGCCAACTGTGCGTGACCCTCTATCCTGAGCGATGGGTTCTTCCCGGGTGGCGCTGATCAGGTCCGAGCAGCCGGTCAGGCCAAAGGGCAGTGACAGGGCAGTCAGTAACACCGCGGTACTTTTTTTCATAATCAAATATCTCCTCCAAACAATTGGAAATCTATCAGGTCGCAGAATACATGCAGGACCATCAAGTGCGCGTGATGAACAAGTGCGCGCTCTGTACTTGGAATGCAAATCTCAACTTCATCGGGTCTTAACAGGGCTGTTATATCGCCACCGTCACTGCCGTTCAGGGCAATTACTACCATATCTCTGTCATGGGCGGCCTGTATGGCTTGCACCAGGCTGCTGGAGCGGCCATTAACCGAGAGCAGCAGCAGAATATCACCCGGTTGTCCCAGGGCGTGTATCTGTTTTGCCTGTGCATCAATAAAGCTGCCGTCTTCGGCAATGGCACTGATGGTAGCGCCATCAGTGCTTAAATTGATGGCCGGTAGCCCCGGGCGCTCCTGTTGGAAGCGACTCATCAGCAGAGTTGTAAAATGTTGTGACAGTGCTGAAGAGGCGCCATTGGCACAACATAAAATTTTGTGTTCATTGACTAAACAGTGCAGGAGAAGTTCACTGGCATGGGCGATCAGCGGCGTATATTGCTCAATGGTCATCGCGTTGACTTCCATCGAGTTGTGAAACTGGCTGACGATACGATCTTCAAGTTCCATGATACGGGCTTCTGTACTTAGGCTCGAAAGGCATCTTTATACCATAGTGGCTGGCTACCTGCTTCCTCTGCCTCAAATGCGAGCACATCAAAGCGACAGGTGGCATCTGCATATTTTTTGTTTTGGCAGAGAAAATGCTGTGCGGTTTTGATAATACGTTGCTGTTTGTGAAAATTAACTGAACTGGCTGCTCCGCCATAGCGCTGATTGTTGCGATATCGCACTTCAACAAAGATCAGGGTATCACTTTGCTGAACGATCAGATCTATTTCGCCATAACGACAGCTGTAATTGCGTGAAATGATCTTGTAGCCAGCTGTTTTCAGCAGCTTTTCCGCTCGTTTTTCAGCATCCTTGCCCCGTTGCGCGCGATCCATCGCATTCTATCCGTATTGTCTGACTCTACTGGTCCAGTAGTTGTGGAATTCCGTCTCTAAAACGCGCCCAGAGCAGGGTGCGGACCACTTCGCCGCGTCCATTGATGCTGAGCTGGCCTGTTTCGCCCTGAATCTGCGTGCCGGGCAGAGCCTGCAATTGATTCAGGTATGGGTAGAGGTGGTAGGCATCGAGGCCCAATGCATAGAGTCGACCGAAACGGCTTTCGACATTGGTGCGTTGCTGGGTCAGCAGAATTTTGTCCTGACTGGGTGCCTGAACCGCCCAGGGGGATGCGCAGAAGCGGATTCCGTTCAGGTCCTGGTCAAGCACCGGATTCTGGCTGCCGCTGTAGACATGGGAGCTGGCATAGATAGGCAGATCGCCGGCAAAATTGAAGGCCAGAATCGGTTTGATCTGCCGTGCGTCGTTGGGCAGCGCTGTCATAAAGATGGCGTCAATGTCAGTCCGGCGGTGCTCTTCAAACTCAATATCCAGTCCTGGCAGGCGCTGTTTGATAGCTTTGAAGCGTGCCTGGCTGGCATCGGTTTTAAGCAGGCTGGCAACGTTGCCTGCAAAGGTTTCCTGACCACCCATATGTGTCTGAACAATCACGCTGCCACCCAGTTCGGTGAACTGTTGCGCAAACGCCACGGCGATACGCCGCCCCCAGTCGGTATCGGGGGTGATACTGGCAACCTGACGCATGCCGTCCTGCCACATTTTATCTGCTGCCTGACGAGCTTCATCTTCTGCAGACAGGCCAAACTGATACAGCAGATTGCTGCTGGGACCCTCGGTGTAATTCAGGGCCAGCATGGGCTTGTCCAGTGAGCCCTGATTGGCGAGTTGAATTACATATTCTTTATCCAGTGGGCCAATAACCAGATCGATATTCAGGGTTGTCAGCAGGGGAGCTAACTGGAAAGTACTGTTGATCTGGCTGGAGTCGAGAAACACTAGCTCAGGTTTGTTGAGTGAGCCGTCCCGGAAGTGGGCTTGCAGGATGCCTTCTTTAATGGCGTTGGCAGGTGTACTGAGTGGGCCGCTATTGGGCAGCAAAATCGCCAGTTTTTTCACCACAAGAGGTGCTGTGCTCATGTTGCCAATCTGCTTCGGCGGCAGCGTGTTAGCCGGATGATCGGCCCACAGTGTTTTCCAGCGCTGGAACGCTTCATTCTGTGAGTCCAGTGCATTATTGCTCAGTAGTGACTGGGCAAGTTCAAGCCAGCCTTGCTCATAATAACTGTTGCTGCCTGACTGAATCAGTTGTCTCAGGGTGTCCGGACTGAGTTGATGCAACAGGGTCCATATGCGGTCATGCAGGGGTTGTTGTTCTTCAGGTGTGCCGGTTAACAGCGAGATTTTGATCAGTTCACGCACTTCACTCAGCGGATCGTTCTGCTGTTGATAGGCTTCAGCTCGGAGTTCGCGATACTCAATTGCCTGGTTGAGCGGATAATCCTGACCAGCAGCTTCCGGAATCTGGTCAAGGTATGTCAGGGCCTGGCGGGCATTATTTTGTTCCAGTGCTGAACGTGCTTTCAGTTTGGCTATATCAAAGCGAAGAGAGGGTGTGAGGACAGCCAGGTCAATCTGATCCAAAATCTCGACGGCACGCTGTTTCTCGCCGCTGGTCAGTAACAGGTTTGCGGCCTCGATCTTAAGTTCGGCAGCCCGAATCGGTTTGGCGGACGCTGCTTTTTGCAACAGAGCTTCAGCTTGTTCAGTCGGTGTGAGAGGTGTCGCTGGTGTGCGTGGCAAAGGGCTGCTACAGGCCGTCAGTAAAAGCACACAGAGAGTTAGCAGAGACAGTTGGTGGCTAAATTTCATATACTTCTCAATCCGGATTTGAGGATAGTATCCATTATGTTGGAACCTGCACTGTACGTTGTTGCCACCCCGATTGGAAATCTCGAGGACATGACGCCTCGTGCGGTGGAAACCCTCAGATCAGTTGCATTAATTGCAGCCGAAGACACCCGTCATACAGCGCGTTTGCTGGGGCATTTTAACATCGATACCCGGCTGATCTCGGTGCATGAGCATAACGAGCGTCAGCGAATCGACACGATTGTACACCAGCTGGCAAGTGGTGCCAGTGTCGCTTTGGTTTCAGATGCGGGGACGCCGCTTATCTCTGATCCTGGTTATGTCGTGGTGAAGGAGATTCTACAGGCAGGATACAGGGTCGTGCCGGTGCCGGGTTGTGTTGCCTTTGTTGCTGCCTTGTCTGCGGCGGGCTTGCCGACCGATCGTTTTGTCTTTGAGGGCTTTTTGTCCTCCAAAAGTGGCGCCCGGCAACAGCAGTTAAAATCGCTGGCGCAGGAGTCGCGTACGCTGGTGTTTTACGAATCTCCCCACCGCATTTTGGCTTCATTGCAGGATATGGCGATGGTTTTTGGTGCAGATCGAACTGTGGCGATTGCCCGGGAACTGACCAAGACCTACGAAACCATCAAGTCTGCGCCACTGTCGGAGCTGATTGTCTGGATGCAGGCGGACAGTAATCAGCAGCGTGGTGAGTTTGTCGTACTGGTGCAGGGTGCGCCGAAAGCCAGCGGTGATGAAGTTAACCCTCAGGCCCTGTCAATTTTGGATATATTGTGTACTGAATTGCCGGTCAGTCAGGCCGCGGCTCTGGCAGCAAAGATCACCGGTATAAAGAAGAAGCAGCTCTACCAGCTTGCTTTGGAACGTCAGTCTGCAAATGAGTGAAATCCGCTCGCGCTGGAAGGCGGGTTTTGGTAGTCTTGCCGCCGAGAGTTCACCAGACAGTCGCTGCTCTTTTTGAGTGGAGGAAAGTCCGGGCTCCGATGGGCAGGGTGCCAGATAACGTCTGGGCGGCGTGAGCCGACGGCCAGTGCAACAGAAAATATACCGCCTAAGCATCTTCGGATGCCGGTAAGGTTGAAATGGTGCGGTAAGAGCGCACCGCGTGCGTGGTAACACGTCACGGCAGGGTAAACCCCACCCGGAGCAAGACCAAATAGGAACCCTACAGGCGTGGCCCGCGCTGGGTTCGGGTAGGTCGCTAGAGGTGTACGGTGACGTACATCCCAGATGAATGACTGTCCTAGACAGAACCCGGCTTATCGGTGAACTCTCATTTTCCTTTCTGTTTTATCTGAATTATCTCTTTCTTAATGTATGTCTTCTAAGTGCCTGTTATTCCGATACCTTTCGTGGATTCGGTCGTCTGCCTTGTAGTGCTTTTTTGTCCTTCAAAAATAATAACCTATTGATATTTATATTAATTTTATCGTTTTCTCTGATTGCTAATTCCTTGTTTTTAATTGCCGTATTTTTTTTCTGGCTGCCTCAGGTTTGTCCTTGCTTTACATGTTGTTAATTTCTATAGTGTGCTTTAGTGGGATAAAGTGGGTAAAAGTGGGATATTCTGGGATTTAAGTGGATTAGAGTGGCGAAATGTTCAGGGGCGTAAATCCAATCAATCTAGATGCCAAAGGGCGGATGGCTGTGCCGTCGCGTTATCGCGACCGGCTGGTTGACTGCTGCGCGGGTCAGATGGTTGCGACAATCGACACTGAAGCAAAGTGCCTGCTGCTGTATCCCTTACATGAATGGGAAGAGATCCAGGAGAAAATCGAATCATTGCCCAGCTTTAATCCGGCGGCCCGTCGAATTCAGCGTTTGCTGATTGGTCATGCGACGGATCTGGAGCTGGATGGAAGCGGGCGTTTGCTGCTACCTGCGCCGCTGCGTGAATACGCAGAGCTTGAAAAGAAAGTGGTATTGCTGGGGCAGGGACAAAAATTTGAGATCTGGAGTGAGACGCGCTGGCTGGAAACTCGCGATGGTTATCTGGCGCAGACGGAAGAAGGAATGGCATTGCCAGATGAACTTCTGAATCTCTCACTTTAATTTGGAGCTGAACTGATGACGCAGGCTTACGGACATATAACAGTCTTGCTGCAGGAAGCGGTAAATGCGCTGGTTCAGGATCCCAACGGCTTTTATGTCGATGGTACGTTTGGCCGTGGTGGTCACTCTGCGCTGGTGCTGCAAAGCCTGGGGAAAGAGGGCCAGCTGTTGGGGATCGATAAAGATCCTCAGGCAATTGCCCATGCAAAAGAAAAATTTGCCGGCGAAAGTCGTTTTCAGATTGCGCATGGCAGTTTTGCCGAAATGAAGCGTTTTGTGGAAGGGCTAAATAAGCAGGGCCAGGTAGATGGTGTGCTGCTGGACCTGGGTGTCTCTTCGCCTCAGCTGGATGATGCCAGTCGTGGTTTCAGTTTTATGCAGGACGGTCCGCTGGATATGCGCATGGACCCTACTTCAGGTGAGAGCGCCGCTGAGTGGATTGCGCGGGCGTCTGAAGCAGAAATTGCTGATGTGTTTTTTACCTATGGCGAAGAAAAATTTGGCCGCCGTATGGCGCGGGCCATTGTCGCCGAGCGTAAACTGGTGCCCATAACTACCACCGCCAGGCTAGCCAGTATTGTCGCCGCTGCCAACCCCGCCTGGGAAAAGGGTAAACACCCTGCCACGCGGGCCTTTCAGGGTATTCGTATCCATATCAACCGCGAGCTGGAAGATCTGGAAGCCTGTCTTGAGCAAGCGTTGGATGTGTTGCGGGTGGGTGGTCGCCTGGTAGTAATCAGCTTCCATTCACTTGAAGACCGTATAGTGAAGCGGTTTATCCGTACGCATGTGAAAGGTGATGAGCATCTGCCCCGGGGGATTCCGGTGACGCAGTCGATGCTCAAAATTCGGCTGAAAAATGTGGGTAAGGCGGTCAAAGCCGGAAAAGATGAAACTAATGCCAATGTCAGGGCCCGCAGTGCAGTGATGCGCGTGGCGGAGAAAGTGGCATGAAGCGTCTGCTGCAACGTTTTTGGTCTGCAGAAAAGTCTCCTAAGGAGGCTGAGCAGGCGCTGGCGCAGGCTTTTTACAGTGCCGAAGAGTTATTGCCACGGATGTTGTTGCTGGGTTTGAGCATCATCCTGCTTGTCTGTTGTTGTCTGGCGGTCGTGTTGAATGCGTTTGAGTACCGTCGGCTATTTAATCAGCACCAGATTCTGGTTGAACAACGGGATGAACTGCAGGTGGAGTGGAGTCAGCTGTTGCTGGAGCAGAGTGCCTGGGCAGCTAATAACCGGGTTGAAAAGCAGGCAGAAAAACATCTGGCCATGATTGTGCCGGGCATTGATCAAATTGAGGTGGTGGAAAATGAGCGATAAGCCAATCACAGCCGCAATCAGCCGGGGCTGGCGCCTATGGCTGGTTTTGCTGTTGCTGTTATTGGTAGCGGCGGGTATCACCGGTCGCATGCTCGGGCTTTATATCACTGAACAGGATTTCCTGCAGGATCAGGGTGAAGCGCGTACGGTGCGGGTAATTCAGGCGCCGGCACACCGGGGTATCATTACTGATCGCAATGGCGAACCCTTGGCGGTCAGTGCGCCAGTGGCGACCATCTGGGCTGATCCGGCGAAGATGAACCTCGACCATGTCAGTCTGGGTAAGATGGCATCTTTACTGCAGATGAGCCGCCCGAGCCTGGTGCAGAAAATCAGCGAAAACCGCGAACGTCGTTTTCTTTATCTGAAGCGTCAGGTGACCCCTGAGCTGGCAGCAGAAATTGTCGCGTTGGGCATTCCGGGCGTACATGTGGACCGGGAATATAAACGGTTTTATCCCGCTGGCGAAGTAACCACTCACTTAGTTGGATTTACTGATCTGGATGGTAAAGGGCAGGAAGGCCTGGAACTGTCCTTTGAGGATTGGTTGCACGCGGAACCGGGTAAGCAGATGGTCATGAAAGACCGTCTGGGTCGCACCATTAAACATATTCGCGAAATCAGTCCGGCAGAAAATGGCAACGATATGCAGTTGACCATTGATCTGCGTCTGCAGTATCTGGCTTACCGTGAATTAAAAGCTGCTGTGCAGACGCATAAAGCTGATGGTGGGTCTCTGGTGATGCTGGATGCCGCCACGGGTGAAATTCTGGCGATGGTCAACCAGCCATCCTATAACCCGAACGATCCGGCGCAGCGCATTCCGTCCCTGCTGCGCAATCGCGCCCTGACAGATGTGTTCGAGCCCGGTTCAACCATGAAGCCATTGACTGTGGCAGCGGCGCTGATGAGTGGTAAATACCGTCCAGAAACAGTGGTCGATACCGCACCTGGTTATATCCGGATTAAAGGTCGGACCATTCGCGATCACCGCAATTATGGTGATCTGGATCTGACCGGCATTATCACCAAGTCCAGTAACGTGGGTGTGACCAAGCTGGCCCTGAGTATGGACAGCGGTGCGGTGGTTAATCTGATGCGTAACGTTGGGCTGGGTCAGGTCACAACACTTGGTTATCCCGGTGAAAGCAGTGGTGTGCTGCCTTATCTGCAGGAAAAACAGGTGGTAGAGCGGGCAACGCTTTCATACGGCTATGGCCTGTCAGTTACTCCGCTGCAGCTGGCGCAGTCCTATCTGGCGTTGGCGAATGATGGCCTGATGGTGCCAGCCAGTCTGATTCGGGCGGATGACAATAAAGCACCAGTACGGGTGATGCCGACTGATGTGGCGCAAAACGTGCGTGGCATGATGGAAACCGTGATCAGTAATGTCGGTACAGGTCGTCGTGCAGCGGTGCCGGGTTATCGGGTGGCAGGTAAAACCGGCACAGTTCACAAAGTGGGTGGTTCCGGCTATCTGGATGATCAGTATATTTCTGTTTTTGCAGGCATTGCGCCGGCAAGCAACCCGCGTCTGGTCACAGTGGTGATGGTGGACAATCCCAAGGGGCAGGAATACTACGGTGGCGAAGTTGCCGCCCCAGTGTTTTCCCGCACGTTGGCGGGTGCATTGCGGTTAATGAATGTACCACCTGATGACTGGCCGAAACCAACCAGTCAAATGGCGCAGAGGTGAAAGAGATGCAGCTGCGTAGCATTCAACTGGCTGAACTGATACCGGAATGGGCTACCACAGCGTGTTCCGGTATTGCAGTGAATGGCCTTTGTCAGGACAGCCGGGAAGTGACCCCCGGTATGCTGTTCTGCGCACGCCGAGGCTTGCAGCATAAAGGTATCGATTTTGTGCCTGCAGCGGTGGCCGCCGGTGCTGCCGCGGTTCTGGTCGACCGCAGTGAATTTGCAGAGTGTCCGGCTGTAGATGTGCCTGTGGTGGCGGTAGATGATTTGGCGGCTCAGCTAGGGCTGATTGCCGCACGGTTTTACGGCAAGCCCAGTGAAAAAATCTGTGTTGTGGGCATTACCGGTACCAATGGCAAAACCTCATGCGCCCATTTTCTGGCGCAGGCGCTGAACCAGCTGGGCCGCAAGACAGCTTTGATTGGCACGGTTGGCAATGGTTTTCCCGGTCAGCTTGATGTGGCGACCCACACCACGCCGGATGCAATCCGGGTACAGCTGATGTTGGCAGAGTTTGTGTCTGCTGGCGCTGAGGCTGTGGTGATGGAAGTATCGAGTCATGCACTTGAGCAATACCGTGTCACGGGTGTGGATTTTAAATACGGGTTGTTTACCAACCTGACCCGCGATCATCTGGATTACCACGGCACGATGCAGGCTTACGGCGCCGCCAAAACCAAACTTTTTACAGATTATCCGTTATCTGGTGCGTTGATTAATCGGGATGATGCGTTCGGTCGTGACTTACTGGCACGTGAAGATCTGATGGGTGATGCCTTTGCGGTGGGTCGTAGTCAGGGCGATCTGCATTTGCGCGCGTATCGTCTCACACCGGAAGGGCTCGAGGGTGAGTTACGCAGCCGGCTGGGTATTATCCCTTTCTGCAACGCGCTGCTGGGTGAATTTAATCTGGACAACCTGCTGCTGGTGGCCGGTGTGCTGCTGATGGAGGGGTTTTCAGCTCAGCAGATCAGCAGGACCTTGTCTGGTCTGAAAGCGGTGCCAGGGCGGATGGAAGCGATTAAAGCAGCCGGTCAGCCGTTGGTGATTATTGATTATGCCCACACTCCCGATGCGCTGGAAAAGGCACTGCAAGGTGCGCGGGCGCATTGCAACGGTGTTCTGTGGTGTGTGTTTGGCTGTGGTGGAGATCGTGACACCGGGAAGCGTACGCTCATGGGGGAGGTAGCTGATCGGCTTGCAGATCAGGTAGTGATTACCAGTGATAATCCCCGCGGGGAAGATCCGGATACCATTATTGCGATGGTCGCTTCGGGTGTGAGTCGGCATTTGCCGGTCATTGAACCAGACCGCGCAGCAGCGATTACCCGGACAGTTAGTAGAGCGAGCAGTGCTGACCTGGTACTGGTGGCCGGAAAGGGTCATGAAAACTATCAGGAGATCGCTGGCCAACGTTTCCCGTTCAGCGATCACACGATCTGCCGGCAAGCACTGGGGGTGGCTGTATGATTGGTCACTGGCATTTGTCTGACTTGTCCAGCCAGTTTGGTGGCGTGGTGTCTGAAGACGCCAATTTTGTGGGTGTCAGTACAGATACCCGTACCCTTCAGCCAGGCGACCTGTTTGTGGCCATCGTGGGGCCAAATTTTAATGGGCACAATTTTGTAGCACAGGCTGAGGCAGCAGGCGCAGCCGCGCTGGTGGTGTCACAACCGGTCGTCAGCCGACTGCCGCAGTGGCAGGTGAACGATACCCGTATCGCGCTGGGTCAGATCGGTTTAGCCAACCGCAACCGTTTTCAGGGGCCCGTGTATGCGGTGACTGGTAGCAGCGGCAAAACCACAGTGAAAGAGATGTTGCTGTCGATTCTGTCCGGTCAGCGAAAGGTATTGGCGACTAAAGGCAATCTTAATAACGATTTTGGTGTGCCGCTGACGCTGATGCAGTTGGATGACACGACTGAAGTGGCTGTGATCGAGCAGGGCGCCAGTGCAGTGGGTGAAATTGCCTACACCACCGCTCTGGTGCAGCCGGATGTGGCGATTCTGAATAATGCCATGGGTGCGCACCTTGAAGGGTTTGGTTCCCTGCAGGGTGTCGTGCGTGCCAAAGGCGAAATCTTTGGCCAGTTGGCTGAGCGCGATGGTACTGCCGTGATCAATCTTGATGATCCGCACGCTTCGGTCTGGTTGCAGCAAACTGCACTTGTTCGTCAGAAGACATTTTCGCTCAGTAATTCCCAGGCAGATTGTTATGCCTCTGAACTGAAACCCGGTGCCAATGGCTGTTACCGCTTTAAATTGCATCTGGGTGACCGCTCGGCCGCGGTGCAGTTGCAGGTTATGGGGCAACATAATGTAGCCAATGCCCTGGCCGCTGCGGCTGCAGTGCATGCCGGTGGACTGACACTGCCACAGATTGTTGTCGGCCTTGAACGTTTCTCTGCGGTTAAAGGCCGCATGCGTCCATGCCAGTCTGCGCAGGGCGCATTGATTATTGATGACAGTTACAACGCAAACCCGGGTTCGGTGCATGCCGCAATCGATTTGTTAGCCGCATTGCCGGGTGAGTCATTTCTGGTTCTGGGCGATATGGCCGAACTGGGTGAAAGTGCTGAAGAAGCACATACAACGGTTGGTTGCCGGGCAGCACTGAAGGGGATCCGTCACCTGTGGGTGACGGGTGTGCTGTCTCGGCACACCGTATCCGGCTATAACACTTCCGCCGGAACGGACGGTCAGCATTTTGCTGACAAAGCTGAGCTGATTGCGGCGCTTGAGCCGCTCGCGAAGGCCGGAGTCAATATTCTGGTCAAAGGATCCCGCAGTGCCGGGATGGAGCAGGTCGTTGCCGGCCTGGAACAAGGGGAATAAACAGGCATGTTATTACTGATTGCCGACTTTTTATCACAGTTTTACAGCGGCTTTGCTGTGTTCCAGTACCTGACCCTGCGGGGGATTTTTGGTGTGCTGACAGCATTGTTGATTTCGCTCTGGGTTGGCCCCTGGCTGATTAATCAGCTGCGCAGCAAACAAATTGGTCAGGCGGTGCGCAGTGATGGCCCACAGACCCATTTGAGCAAGGCGGGTACGCCTACCATGGGTGGTGCGCTGATTCTGGTGGCGATCATCAGCAGTACGTTGTTGTGGAGTGATCTGAGTAACAAATATGTCTGGATCACAATGGGGGTCACGCTGATTTTTGGCGCGGTTGGCTGGGTCGATGATTACCGCAAAGTGGTCGAAAAAAATCCACGCGGTTTGCCGGCACGCTGGAAGTATCTCTGGCAATCCATTGGTGGGCTGGGTGCCGCTATTATTTTGTACGCGTTGGCCAAAACGCCGGCAGAAACCGGGCTGCTGATCCCCTTCCTGAAAGATGTCACCCTGCCGCTGGGTATCTTTTTTGTGGTGTTCACCTATTTCGTGATTGTGGGTTCATCCAATGCCGTGAACCTGACTGACGGCCTTGATGGCCTGGCGATTCTGCCAACGGTACTGGTGGGCGGGGCGCTGGGTGTGTTCGCTTATCTGTCGGGTAACGTCAAATTTGCTGACTATCTGCTGATTCCTTACATCCCAGGGTCCGGTGAACTGATCATCTTCTGTGGCGCTATTGTTGGTGCCGGTCTCGGGTTTCTCTGGTTTAACACCTATCCGGCGCAGGTTTTTATGGGTGATGTGGGTGCATTGTCTCTGGGCGCGGCGCTGGGTGTTATTGCTGTGATCATCCGGCAGGAGCTGGTGCTGTTCATTATGGGCGGTATTTTTGTGGCCGAAACAGTGTCGGTGATTTTGCAGGTGGCGTCTTTCAAACTGACGGGCAGACGCATATTCCGGATGGCACCCTTGCATCACCACTTTGAATTAAAAGGCTGGCCAGAGCCGCGCGTTATTGTGCGTTTCTGGATCATCACAGTAGTACTGGTGCTGATCGGTTTGGCATCACTGAAAATTCGATAAAGAGACAGGTTAAATGGCGCTGATTGCGACGGATCAATTCAGGATTGTTGTCGGTCTGGGTAAGACCGGGCTCTCCTGTGCCCGTTATCTGGCGCGAAAAGGCTGGCCGTTTGCGGTGGTGGACAGTCGTGAAAATCCACCGGGAGCCGCTGAGCTGAAGGCAGAAATGCCGGAAGTCGAGCTGTATTCTGGCCCGTTTGATCCAGCACTGCTACAGCGTGCTGCCGAGCTGATCCTGAGTCCGGGTGTCGCGTTGAGCGAACCTGCTATTCAGCAGGCGCAGGCTGCCGGTGTGAGCGTGATCGGCGATATTGACCTGTTTTGCCGTGAAGTATCTGCGCCCATCGTGGCGATTACCGGCTCTAACGCCAAAAGCACAGTGACAACTCTGGTTGGTGAGATGGCCCGAGCTGCCGGCAGGTCTGTGGGTGTTTGTGGCAATATCGGCACCCCAGTGTTGGATATGCTATTGGAGCCGGAAAAAGACCTGTATGTAATGGAGCTGTCCAGTTTTCAGCTGGAAACGACCCATGATTTGCGTGCCGCCGTAGCGACCGTGTTGAATATCACACCGGACCATATGGACCGGTATGCTTCAGCCCATGCTTATTATCAGGCTAAACACCGCATCTTCAGGGGTTGTCGTAAGGCGGTGATTAACCGGGATGATCCGCTGACTGCGCCGTTGCTGCCGAAAGATGTAACCACGCTGAGTTATCATCTGGGGCGGCCGGATTTAGGCATATATGGCCTGTTAATGCAGGACGGTGCCCAATGGCTGGCGGTTGGTCAGCAGCCCCTGCTGAATGTTGCTGATCTGAAAATACGTGGCAGTCACAATATTGCTAACGCCCTGGCCTCGCTGGCTTTGGGTGAATCCGTCGGACTGCCAATGCCCGCGATGCTGCAGGCACTGCAGGATTTCCCCGGACTGGACCATCGCTGTCAGTGGGTAGCAGATATTCAGGGTGTGCACTATTTCAACGACTCGAAAGGTACCAATGTCGGCGCAACGCTGGCGGCACTTAATGGCCTTGGTCAGACGCTTCAAGATGGTGAAAAAATTGTTCTGCTGGCGGGCGGTGTAGGCAAGGGTGCTGAATTCAGTGATCTTGCCCCGGCGCTGCAGCAGTACGGCCGTGCGCTGATCTATTTTGGTCAGGATGGACAACAGATTGCAGACGAAACCGCCACGGTGCCCTGTTATCCGGCGACCACACTGGAAGATGCCGTTGTTCAGGCGTCGGCTCTGGCGCAGCCCGGTGATCTGGTGTTGCTGTCCCCGGCCTGTGCCAGTTTTGATATGTTCAGCGGGTATCCGGCCCGGGGTGATGCCTTTGTAAAAGCGGTGGAGGGATTAAAATGATTGCCTTCAACGCATTTTGGAAAACATCACCTGCATCTCAGGTTGATGCCAAGCTGCTGCCGTTTGACCCGTGGGTTTTAGGGGCTGCACTGAGTCTGATTTTGTTTGGTTTTATCATGATCAGCTCTGCCTCGCTGGATGTGGCAATGCGTAACAATGGCACCCCGTACTATTACGTTTTCCGCCAGATGATTTTTATCTCCATTTCACTGGCGGGTGCCATGGTGGTGTGGCGTGTACCGTTGCGTTTCTGGCAGCAGACAGGTCACTGGTGGATGCTGATGGCCGGTGTTTTGCTGGTATTGGTTCTGGTTCCGGGTGTGGGAAAAGGCGTGAATGGTAGTCATCGCTGGTTGCCGCTGGGGCCTTTGAATCTGCAGGCTTCAGAGGTCGCCAAGTTCTGTATGGTGATCTATATGGCCGGTTATCTGGTGCGCCGCCTTGATGAAGTGCGCAGCAGTTGGAAAGGTATCGCCAAGCCGACCCTGCCGTTGGGTATTTTCTGTGTGCTGCTCTACTTCGAACCTGACTTTGGTGCCCTCGTTGTGTTGATGGGCACGGTGATGGGCATGATTTTCCTGGGTGGCATGCGGTTTTCCCAGTTTATTACGGTTGTCAGTGGCGTGTTGTTGTTGCTGGTCACCGTGGTCGGTTTGCAGCCATACCGTGTGGCACGTCTGAAAAGCTTTCTTGACCCCTGGGCGGATCCTTTCGGCAGTGGCTATCAGCTTTCTCAGGCACAGATTGCCTTTGGACGCGGTGACTGGTTTGGCACAGGGCTGGGGAACAGTGTGCAGAAACTGTTTTATCTGCCGGAAGCGCATACCGACTTTGTATTTTCAGTGATGGCTGAGGAGCTGGGTTTTGTGGGTGCCGCCGCCATGATTGTGCTGTTTGCCATTCTGGTGATGAGTATTTTCCGCATCGGCCGTCGTGCAGAAAAGCAGAAAGCATTTTTCCCTGCCTACATCTGCTATGGCTTCGGTATTATTTTTGCCGCTCAGGCGTTGATCAATATTGGGGTGAATGTCGGTGCGCTGCCCACCAAAGGATTGACCCTGCCGCTGGTGAGTTATGGCGGCAGTAGTCTTTTGGTCAGTTGTGCCATGCTGGCGGTGATTCTGCGTGTGGATTATGAACTGAAATGTCAGCTTCTGATGGATGGTAAATCCGGGGAGGTGACAAATGAAAAATAAAACCCTGTTAGTCATGGCAGGCGGTACCGGTGGTCACGTATTCCCGGCTCTGGCGACGGTAGAGGTTCTCCAGCAGCAGGGTATTCAGGTTGAATGGCTGGGCAGCCGCCATGGTATTGAAGCTGAACTGGTGCCCGCTGCCGGTATCAAACTGCACAGTATTGAAGTCAGAGGGCTGCGCGGTAAAAGCAAACTCAGTCTGATGTTGGCGCCGTTTAAATTGTTGCTGGCGGTTTGGCAGGCGATCGGCGTGCTGCGTAAGGTAAAACCCGATGCTGTTCTGGGCATGGGTGGCTTTGCCTCTGGTCCCGGCGGTGTTGCTGCCTGGTTGTTGCGCGTGCCTGTGGTGATCCATGAGCAGAATGCTGTGGCAGGTATGACCAATCGCTGGTTATCAAAAGTCGCCAGCAGGGTGATGGAAGCCTTTGGTGGTGCGTTTCCGGTGACCTGTAAAACCGAGGTGATGGGCAACCCGGTCCGTGGTGCAATTCTGGACCTAGCACCGCCAGCGGAGCGGTTTGCAGAGCGTAAGGGACCTATCCGTCTGCTGGTATTGGGTGGCAGTCTCGGTGCTCAGGCAGTGAATCAAATTTTGCCGACAGTCTTGGCGCAGCTTTCTCCCGAACAGCGTCCGGAAGTATGGCATCAGGTCGGTAAGCGTAATTATGAAGCGGCAGCTGCAGCGTATGCAGCCCAGGGCGTCAGTGATGTCCGTGTTGCGCCTTTTATTGAGGATATGGCAGCGGCCTATGGCTGGGCAGATCTGGTGCTGTGCCGCTCTGGTGCATTGACCGTCAGTGAGCTTGCAATTGCCGGTGTAGGGTCAATTCTGGTGCCGTTTCCACACGCCGTGGATGATCATCAGACCGGCAATGCTCAATTTTTAAGTCAGGCAGGTGCCGGGAAACTGATCCAGCAGAGAGATCTTAAGGTTTCAGAACTGGCTGGATTGCTAACAGGCGAATTTAACGACCGAACACAATTATTGCAGATGGCTGAAAAAGCAAAAGCGATCGGTATCCCTGAGTCCCGTGAGCGGGTCGCTGCCGTCTGTATGGAGGTAATGGGTTTATGAAACCTACGGTAACTCTTCACGAAATACCTGAAATGCGTCGAATCCGTAAGATTCATTTTATTGGCATTGGCGGCGTAGGCATGTGCGGTATTGCTGAAGTGCTGTTGAACCAGGGTTACGCTATTTCCGGCTCTGACCTGAAAGTGTCGGCCACCACGCAACGTCTTGTGCAGCTGGGCATGGAAATTTTTATTGGTCATGCCCCTGAAAATGTCTCCGGGGCTGATGTGGTGGTGGTCTCAACCGCCGTCAATCAGCAAAACCCTGAGCTAGTTGCGGCACGTGATAACCGTATTCCGGTGGTACGCCGCGCCGAAATGCTGGCCGAACTGATGCGTTACCGGCATGGCATCGCTGTGGCAGGTACTCACGGTAAAACCACCACCACCAGTTTGCTGGCATCCGTTTTTGCCGAAGGTGAGCGTGATCCGACCTTTGTGATTGGCGGACGCCTGAACAGTGCAGGCACCAATGCCAAGATGGGTACCAGCCGTTATCTGGTGGCTGAGGCTGACGAAAGTGACGCCTCCTTCCTGCATCTGCAGCCGATGGTGGCAATTGTCACCAATATCGATGCCGATCATATGGAAACCTATGAAAATGATTTCTCCCGGTTGAAGCGTACCTTTATCGAGTTTTTGCACAATTTGCCGTTTTACGGTCTGGCGGTGCTCTGTATCGACGATCCGGTGGTGCGTGAGATTCTGCCGGAAGTAAGTCGCCCGGTACTGACTTATGGCGTCTCTGAGGATGCGGATTTCCGGGCGGTGAATATTCGTCAGGAAGGCATGTATTCAAGTTTTAGTGTGCAGCGCCCTGATGGTCTTGAACCACTTGAGGTGAAACTGCATATGCCCGGTCAGCACAACGTGCTGAATGCGCTGGCGACCATCGCTGTTGCAACCGATGAAGGCATTGACGGTGCAGCGATCTGTCGGGCGCTTGAACAGTTTGCCGGGGTAGGGCGGCGTTTTCAGGTGCTCGGTGACGTGCCGGTATCCGGTGGCAGCGTGATGCTGGTAGATGATTATGGTCACCATCCCCGTGAGGTACAAGCGGTGATCAAGGCTGTGCGTGAAGGCTGGCCGGACAAACGTCTGGTGATGATCTATCAGCCGCATCGCTATACCCGGACCCGGGATCTGTATGAGGATTTTGCACAGGTACTCTCAGAGGTTGATCTGCTGCTGTTGCTGGAGGTGTATCCGGCAGGCGAAGAGCCGATTGCCGGTGCTGACAGCCGCAATCTGTGCCGGAGCATCCGGCAGCGTGGCACGGTAGAGCCGGTGTACGTGAATGACAAATCTGAGGTGGCGGATCTGCTGCGCAATGTGTTGCGTCCTGGTGATCTGCTGCTGACGCAGGGTGCGGGTGATATCACCGCCCTGGCACATGAATTGAAACAGATCTCGCTGGAGCAAGAGGAGCAGGCATGAGCCATTACCACGTTGATGCCACAACCGCGGCTGCCCTGGGCCGGGTTGCCGTCATTTATGGTGGCACTTCTTCTGAGCGTGCGGTCTCGCTGAAAAGCGGTGCTGCCGTACTGTCTGCACTGGAACGGGCCGGCGTGGATGCCTTTGGACTCGATCTCGGCGGTGAAGCTGGCAGTTTGGCTCCGTTGGCGCAACTTCAGGCCGCTGAGTTTGATCGTGCCTTTCTGATTCTGCATGGTGCCGGTGGTGAAGATGGTGTGTTGCAGGGGGTGATGGAGCTGCTGGGTAAACCGTACACCGGAAGCGGTGTTGCAGCTTCCGCCATCGGCATGGATAAGCTGCGCACCAAACAGATTTGGCGAGGTGCCGGATTACCGACGCCGCCGTTTGCAGTGCTGACGGAAGAGACCGATTTTGAGGCGGTTGCTGCAGAGCTGGGTGTCAAAATGATCGTTAAGCCAGCACACGAAGGCTCAAGTATCGGTATGAGTGTGGCGGTGGATGCGGCGGGTCTTGAAGCTGCGTTCTCGACAGCAGCTGGATTTGATCGTTTGGTCATCGCAGAGCGCTGGATGAGCGGCGCTGAATTCACTGTTGGTATTTTGCAAGGCCAGGCCTTACCGGTGATCAAACTGGAAACCAGTCACGATTTTTATGACTACGACGCTAAGTATCTGGCCAATGATACCCGCTATCGATTTGATCATGGCTTAACGCCCGAGCAAGCGCTGGAACTGAAACAGCTGGCAGAGCAGGCGTTTGCCGTAATCGGCTGTCGAGGTTGGGGCCGGGTGGATGTGATGCAGGATGAACAGGGTAATTTCCAACTGCTGGAAATTAATACGGCGCCGGGTATGACTGACCACAGCTTGTTGCCGATGGCAGCAGCTGACGCTGGCATCAGTTTTGAAGAACTGGTTGTGAAGATTTTGCAGACCACGGTGTAACAGGATGCAGATGTCTGAAAATGGATACCTAAAAAATCCGGCATCACCTCTGATGCATGAAGGTGAGAGCTGGTGGTATGTATTTTCACGGTTAAGTGTATTGCTGCTGTTTGTTGGTTTGCTCGTTGGTATTACGGCTAAATTTTGGGCCTGGCTGGATCGCCCGGTAACAGAAGTGCACCTGTCCGGAGACTCGCAGCATCTTAACCGGTCCGAGCTGGCCAGAACGATAGCAGGTGGCGTGCAGAACTCCCTGATGCGGGTGGATATTGAGAGCATCCGCCAGCAGGTCAAGGATCAGCCCTGGGTGCATATTGCGGCAATCAGACGGGACTGGCCTTCGACGCTTGAGGTTGCCATCGAGGAAGAGGTACCGGTTGCGCGTTGGAGTGAGCATGGTTTGCTGAATCATCAGGGTGATATTTTCTGGCCGCAGTTGCATCAGGATTACAAAGATCTGCCCCGGTTATCGGGACCCGCTCCTGAAACCAACCGGGTGATGGCGCAGTTCCATGATCTGAACCAGATTTTTCGGCCGTTGGGATTGCAGGTTGTTGGCTTGAATCTTGAACCGCGGGGTGCATGGAGTCTGGAACTCAGCAACCGTATCAAGGTCATCGTGGGTCGGGAAAATATTGATCAACGATTGCAGAGGTTTTTAAGGGTGTACGAATTAGGGTTATCTGATCGGGCTGAACAGATCGAACAGGTTGATATTCGCTACACCAATGGGGTGGCTGTTAAATGGCGGGCAGAAGCACCGTCGGACGCTAAGGCAGGGTAATGACATCATGCAGATGGCACTGGGTAATAACATGATCGTAGCACTGGATATCGGCACCTCTAAGGTGGTGTGTCTGGTGGCGGAAGTAAACCCGGATGGCAGCATTGAGCTGGTGGGCATTGGGTCGCACCCTTCCAACGGTATGAAACGCGGCGTGGTGGTGAACATCGAAGCCACAGTCAGTTCCATTCAACGCGCTGTCGAAGAAGCCGAACTGATGGCCGGCTGCAAGATTCACTCGGTTACCGTGGGCATTGCCGGGAATCATATAAGCAGTCTGAACTCTCATGGCATCGTCGCTGTGCGTGACCGTGAGGTCTCTGAGTATGATCTGGACCGGGTGCTGGATGCTGCCCGTGCCGTGGCCATCCCGGCGGATCAGAAAATTCTGCATATATTGCCGCAGGAATATGAGATCGACAGCCAGGAAGGTATCAAACAGCCGCTCGGCATGTCCGGTGTGCGTCTGGAAGCCAAAGTGCACCTGGTGACTGCATCCGTGAATGCGCATCAGAACATCGAAAAATGTATTCGCCGCTGTGGTCTGGAAGTCGATCACGTGGTGTTGGAACAGCTTGCTTCCAGCTACTCCGTGCTGACCGATGATGAAAAAGAGCTGGGTGTCTGCATGGTGGATATCGGGGGCGGTACCTCAGATATCTCCATCTTTACCGGCGGTGCCATTCGTCATACGGCAGTGATTCCGATTGCTGGTGATCAGGTCACCAATGACATCGCGATGGCCCTGCGCACCCCGACTCAGCATGCGGAAGAGATCAAGATTAAATACGCCTGTGCCCTGGCGCAGCTGGCCCGTGCCGATGAAACCATACAGGTACCGGGTGTAGGCGACCGTCCGGCCCGGACCCTGTCACGTCAGGCACTGGCTGAAGTGGTTGAGCCTCGCTACGAAGAGCTGTTCAGTCTGGTACAGGCGGAGCTGCGTCGCAGTGGTTATGAAGATCTGATCGCGGCAGGCATTGTCCTGACCGGTGGTACTTCGAAAATGGAAGGCGCCGTAGAGCTGGCAGAAGAGATCTTCCACATGCCAGTGCGTCTGGCTAATCCGCACGGCGTGCGGGGCATGGAAGATATTCTGCGTAACCCGATTTATGCCACCGGTCTGGGGCTGCTGCAATACGCAAAACAGGATCGTAAGGCGCGACCGGTGATGTTGTCTTCGACAGAGGCGCCGGAAAAAGAAAACCTGTTTATCAAACTTAAAAACTGGATTCAGGACAGTTTCTGAAATCCGGGAATATGATTTAACACCGCGCCGGAATGTAGTTGCAGGCGCAACAATCTAAGTACCGAGTGTGTACTTAAAGGAGCTGGAAATGTTCGAACTGATGGATAGCGTGCCGCAGAATGCGGTGATCAAAGTGATTGGTGTTGGCGGGGGCGGTGGCAACGCCGTGCGTCACATGGAAAACGGTGATCTTGAAGGTGTGGAATTTGTCTGTGCCAATACCGATGCGCAGGCCCTCAGTTCCATGGTTACTCAGACTGTGTTGCAACTGGGTAACACTCTGACAAAGGGGCTTGGTGCCGGTGCGAACCCGGAAGTGGGCCGCGAGGCCGCCATGGAGGACCGTGACCGGATCTCCCAGTTGCTGGATGGTGCAGATATGGTCTTTATCACCGCAGGCATGGGCGGTGGCACAGGTACCGGAGCTGCACCTATTGTGGCACAGGTGGCAAAAGAGATGGGTATCCTGACGGTTGCTGTTGTCACCAAACCCTTCCCGTTTGAAGGGCGTAAGCGTATGAGCATCGCCATGGAAGGGATCAAAGAGCTACGCGAAAACGTTGACTCTCTGATCATTATTCCGAACGAAAAACTGATGCAGGTACTGGGACGTAACTGCACACTGCTGAATGCGTTCGAGTCAGCCAACGATGTGCTTAAAGGTGCCGTTCAGGGAATCTCTGATCTAATTACCCGGCCCGGCATGATTAACGTCGACTTTGCTGATGTGCGCACAGTGATGTCCGAGATGGGTATGGCGATGATGGGCACCGGTACAGCAATGGGTGAAAACCGTGCTTCGGAAGCGGCAGAAAAAGCGATCAAGAGTCCGCTGCTGGATAATGTCGACCTCAAAGGTGCCAGTGGCATTCTGGTCAATATTACTGCCGGTCTGGATCTAAGCCTGGGTGAGTTCACTGAAGTGGGCAATCTGGTTGAAGAGTACGCATCTGAAAATGCCACCATTGTGGTGGGAACTGTCATCGAACCTGAGATGTCAGACACCATTAAAGTCACTGTAGTGGCAACAGGCCTCGATAAGGCAAATGCACCGGCTAAACCGGTACCGGTTGCCGGCACAGGCACTAAAAAAGTGGACGGGTCACTTGATCTGGCGCAGATCGAATTACCGACCATTTTGCGCCGCAAAAAAAATGAAGCTCTAGAGGGACCGGCTAAGCCTGAAACGCAATCAATTCAGCATACCGGGACTGAAGGTGATAGTTATCTGGATATTCCAACTTTTCTGCGACGACAAGCGGACTGATGGGGCAGTTTGCTTGTTACGCGGGTAATAAATTTGTTATCATCTGACGCTAACATAGCCCTATTTTATCTGGCAAAGGCATGATCAAACAGCGAACATTGAAAAACAGCATTAAAGCTACCGGTATTGGTCTGCATACAGGCCAAAAGGTCTATTTGACTCTCAAACCGGCCCCGATCAACACTGGCATTGTGTTTCGCCGTATCGATCTTGATCCGGCGGTGGAAATTTGTGCACATGCACATAATGTGTGTGATACGACCATGTCTACCAACCTTGGTCAGGGTAATGTTCGCGTAGCTACCGTAGAACACTTGTTATCAGCAATGGCCGGTTTGGGTATTGATAATGCCTATATCGAATTAAGTGCTGAAGAAGTGCCTATCATGGACGGCAGTGCAGCACCTTTTGTCTTCCTGATTCAGTCTGCGGGTCTGGAAGAGCAGGATGCACCGAAACAGTTCATCCGAATCAAAAAAGAAGTCAAAGTTGAGATGGATGGCAAAAGCGCCAGCTTTAAACCATTCGATGGTTTCAAAGTGGGCTTTCGCATCGACTTTGATCACCCTGCGTTTGATGGTCGCAAAATGGAAGCCAGCCTGGATTTCTCCAGCACCTCTTTCGTGAAAGAGGTCAGCCGCGCGCGTACTTTCGGTTTTATGAGTGATTACGAATATCTCCGTTCGCAGAATCTGGCGCTGGGTGGCAGCTTCGACAACGCCATTGTGGTGGATGACTACCGTATTCTGAACGAAGACGGTCTGCGTTATGACGATGAATTCGTAAAACATAAAGTGCTTGATGCTGTGGGTGACCTTTACCTGTTGGGTAAAAGCCTGATTGGCGAATTTTATGGCAATAAATCCGGCCACCATCTGAACAATCGCTTGTTGCGTACCTTGTTGGCTCAGGAAGATGCGTGGGAAGTTGTGACATTTGAAGATGGTGCTGAGAGCGCACCCATTTCATACCAGCAGCCTGTCGCTGCAGTTTGATCTAACTGCTCTGAAGAAAAGCCGAACATAATGTTCGGCTTTTTACGTTTTTGTCAGCGGAAACAAAGAGAAACTTTTCTCTTTCCAATTTTCCTGCCCCCTTTGGATTCAAATTTTTGTCCCAATAAAGGTAGAATGCTGACTTTGTTTTGCTGCCGGGTTGAGAAATGTGTTCCGCCGGGCGAACAAGTAACCCGATAAGAATTTTCACAAGGTGCCGGGCGAGACATGCTGACAGGATTGTTAAAAAAAGTTTTTGGTAGCAAGAATGATCGCGAACTTAAGCGCATGGGCAAGATGGTTACCGCCATCAATGCGCTGGAAGAGGACTACGAAGCCCTCAGCTCAGAGCAGCTAAAGGATAAAACCGCCGAATTCAGAGCTCGCCTTGACGATGGGGCGCATTTGGACAGTCTGCTGCCGGAAGCATTTGCACTGGTGCGTGAAGCCTCCAAGCGTGTCATGGGTATGCGCCATTTTGATGTGCAGCTTATCGGCGGTATGACGCTGCATGAAGGCAAAGTTGCAGAGATGCGTACCGGTGAAGGTAAAACACTGGTGGCGACGCTGGCCGCTTACCTGAATGCCCTGCCGGGTGAGGGTGTGCACGTTGTTACCGTGAATGATTATCTGGCCAGCCGTGATGCAGAGTGGATGCGTCCGCTGTATGAATCACTGGGTCTGACCGTGGGGGTCGTCCTTTCAGGTCAGCAGCCAATTCAAAAACGTGATGCCTACGCTGCAGATATTACCTACGGCACCAACAATGAGTTTGGCTTTGATTATCTGCGCGACAATATGGCGTTTAGTCTAGAAGAAAAAGTTCAGCGCGAATTTAACTTTGCCATTGTCGATGAAGTGGATTCAATCCTGATTGACGAGGCGCGTACACCGCTGATTATTTCAGGTCCGGCTGGCGACAGCTCTGAGTTGTATCGCACCGTAAATACCCTGATCCCACAGCTGAAACAGTTCGAGGGCGAGATCGACCCTCAGGCAGACAATCAGGATATTCAGGAACACTTTGCCGTTGATGAGAAAAACCGCACAGTGGAACTGACCGAGGCTGGGCATCAGCTGGTAGAAGATTTGCTGATTAATGCGGGGCTGCTGAATGAAGGTGAAAGCCTGTATGCGCCGCAGAACCTGAATCTTCTGCACCATATTCTATCGGCGCTGAGAGCGCATCATCTGTTCCAGCGCGATGTTGATTACATTGTGCAGAATAATGAAGTGGTGATTGTCGATGAGCATACCGGTCGTATTATGCCGGGGCGCCGCTGGTCTGAAGGCCTGCATCAGGCCGTCGAAGCAAAAGAAGGTGTAAAAATCCAGAGCGAAAGCCAGACTTTTGCGTCGACTACCTTCCAGAATTATTTCCGTTTGTACGACAAACTGTCCGGCATGACCGGTACAGCGGATACTGAAGCGTTCGAGCTGCGTCAGATCTATGGTTTGGATGTTGTGGTTATTCCCACCAACAAGCCGGTGGCTCGTAAGGATGAAAATGACCTTGTCTATCTGACTATCGAAGAGAAATACGAAGCGATTATCGAGGATATTCGCGATTGTCAGGCACGTAATCAACCTGTTCTGGTGGGTACTGCTTCTGTCGAGTCGTCTGAACTGATTTCGGCTGCGCTGACCAAACAAAACATCAAACACAATGTACTGAATGCTAAAAACCATGCCGGTGAAGCGACCATCATTGCGGATGCAGGTCGTCCCGGTGCCGTGACCATTGCCACTAACATGGCCGGTCGTGGTACCGATATCGTGTTGGGTGGCAAGCTGGAAGCAGAGTTGGCTGCGCTGGACAACCCTACAGAAGCTGAAGTGGCGGCGGTTAAAGCCGACTGGGAAAAACGCCATCAGTTAGTGCTGGATAACGGTGGTCTGCATATTATCGGTACTGAACGTCATGAATCACGTCGTATTGATAACCAGTTACGTGGCCGTGCCGGCCGTCAGGGGGATCCGGGTTCATCTCGTTTTTACCTGTCTCTGGAAGATGACCTGATGCGTATCTTTGCATCTGATCGTGTGCGTCAGTTGATGCAGGCCCTCGGTATGGAGCGTGGTGAAGCGATTGAGCACAAAATGGTCAGCAACGCCATTGAAAAGGCCCAGCGTAAAGTTGAAGGCCGTAACTTCGATATTCGTAAATCCCTGCTTGAATACGATGATGTGGCCAATGATCAGCGAACAGTGATCTACCGCCAGCGTAATGAACTGATGGCTAGCGATGACATCTCGGAGACTGTTGTTGCAGTCCGTGAAGAGGTGGTAGATGACAAGCTTTGTGAGTTTATTCCGCCTCAGAGTCTGGAAGAGCAGTGGGATATTCCAGGTCTTGAAAAAGCACTGGAATCAGATTTTGCTGTAAAACTGCCGATTCAGGCCTGGTTAGATGCAGACGATACTCTGCATGAAGAGAGCCTGAAGCAAAAGATTCAGGCGTCGATTGCAGAGGTTTATCAGCAGAAAGAACAGTTGGCTGGCGCTGAAACGCTGCGTAATTTTGAGAAGCAGGTAATGCTGCAGGTTTTGGATACGCTCTGGAAAGAGCATCTGCAGACAATGGACCATCTGCGTCAGGGTATTCACCTGCGTGGTTACGCTCAGAAAAACCCGAAACAGGAATATAAACGCGAGTCTTTTATTCTGTTCCAGGAGCTGCTTGAAAATATCAAACGTGATGTTATCCGGATTCTCAGTCATGTTCAGGTGCAACAGCCTGAGCAGGTTGAGGCGATGGAACAACAGCGTCGTGAGCAGGCCGCGCGGCAGCAGATGGATTTCACCCATGAGCAAAGCAGTGGTATGCGTGATGATGCCGAGGTGCCTGATGAAGCATCGGCTGCCGATGCGCCTTTTGTACGCGAAGAGCGAAAGGTGGGTCGAAATGAGCCTTGTCCTTGCGGTTCCGGCAAAAAATACAAGCAGTGTCACGGCCGGTTAAGCTAAAATTTCCTGAATAATTATCTTCAATGAAAGCAGCCCTGGGCTGCTTTCTTGCCTTGCAGAGGTACAGATTATGGCAGTAGGGCCAGATACACTTCCAACTTTGCACCCGGTTTCTGGTTTTAAACTGGGTACGGCGTCAGCAGGTATTAAGAAGCCAGGCCGTAAAGACATTGTTGTGATGGAGATTGCTGAGGGCTCCTCCGTCGCAGGCGTATTCACAACGAATGCCTTTTGTGCTGCGCCGGTGACGCTTAGCAAGAAACATCTTGCCGTAGCTCCAAGTCGTTACCTGTTGGTGAATACCGGTAATGCTAATGCTGGTACAGGTGCACAGGGCATGGTGGATGCTCAGGCCAGCTGTCAGGCGCTGGCTGATTTGACCGGATTGGCTGCTGAAAATATTTTGCCGTTCTCCACGGGTGTTATTGGTGAGAAGCTGCCAGTAGAGAAAGTGATCTCGGCGCTGCCTGCCGCTTTGTCGGCTTTAGATGAGAACGGTTGGGAATTGGCTGCGTCAGGTATTATGACGACTGATACGCGCCCCAAGGCAGCCTCTGTACAGTTTGATTGGCAGGGTACTACTGTGACACTGACCGGCATCAGTAAAGGGGCCGGGATGATCAAGCCCAATATGGCCACCATGCTGGGTTATGCAGCCACAGATGCAGCTGTAGAAGCGCCTCTATTGCAGGCATTGTTACGTGAAAGCGCTGACAAGAGCTTTAACCGCATTACCATCGACAGCGACACCTCGACCAACGATTCCTGCATCCTGGTTGCAACAGGCGCTTCGGGTGTTCAGGTCAGTGAAGGTAATCCTGAGCTGCTGAATCTTTTCAAATCAGCGCTGCAAAAGCTGATGTTGCAGCTGGCGCATGCGATTGTGCGTGACGGCGAAGGTGCAACCAAATTTGTCACCGTCCAGGTAGAAGCTGCTGGTTCTCAGGAAGAAGCATTGGATACAGCCTATGCTGTCGCTCATTCACCGCTGGTAAAAACTGCGCTGTTTGCATCAGACCCAAACTGGGGTCGAATTCTTGCTGTTGTGGGGCGTGTGGGTCTTAAATCACTGGCGGTCGATCAGCTGCAGATATACCTGAATGAGGTCTGTATTGTTCGCGACGGTGGTCGTGCGGCGGATTACACTGAAGCGGCAGGTCAGGCTGTCATGAATCAGGAAGAGATCACCATCCGGATCGTGCTCAATCGGGGTGAAATAAGTGAAACGGTTTGGACCACAGACCTTTCGCATGATTACGTGACCATCAATGCTGACTACCGAAGCTGACAGATTGGGGTAGTGGCGTGAAGCAGATCCATGTAGCGGCAGCCGTCATTAAAAACGCGCAAGGAGAGATTTTGCTGGCGCTGCGTCCAAATGACAAACATCAGGGTGGGCTGTGGGAGTTTCCCGGAGGGAAAGTAGAGCAGGGTGAAACGGTTCAAGAAGCACTGAAGCGCGAGCTGCAGGAAGAGGTAGGGATTCAGGTCACCAAATGCCGTCCTCTGATTCAAATCTCCCACCGCTACCCTGATAAAGCCGTACTGCTTGACGTTTTTTTGGTGTCTGAATTTGAGGGTCAGGCTGAGGGTTGTGAAGGGCAAGCCATCTGTTGGACAACGGCGGATGGTTTGTCTGATTTTTCCTTCCCTGCCGCAAATCAGCCTATTGTTGATGCATGCCAGTTACCGGAATCAATCCTTATTACTGGTGAGTTTGAATCTCCTCAAGCCTGTATAGAGCGTGTCATGCTTGGGCTATCCAGAGGTGCTCAGTCTGTGATGTTGCGTAGTCAGCATCCAGCTAAACTGGAGATTGCAGCAGAGCTTAAGACGTTGTGTGAGTCGCATGACAAGCTTTTTATCCTCAACGGAACCCCTGAAGAAGCAGCTGCCTTGAAGGTGGATGCACTGCATTTAAGTTCACATCAACTGGATCAGCTCGCTGACCGGAATGCATTTGCGGGAAAGTGGCTCAGTGCGTCGTGCCATACGCCCGAAGAGCTGGAAGTAGCCGTTGCCAAAGGCCTAGACTTTGTCACCCTTTCACCCGTATCAGCAACTCAATCTCACCCGAATGCAGCGCCACTAGGCTGGGCCTGTTTTAGTGACTGGGTGCTATCTGTACCAATGCCTGTTTATGCGCTGGGTGGTATGAACCATGCTGATATATCAACGGCCTTTGCGCATGGTGCTCAGGGGATTGCTGCCATCAGTGCTTGGTGGGACTGATTCCGGTTTCATCAAAATCATCAGCTTCAGAGCTGCTCAGGTCGCTGTTGCCAGCAGCGGGTATCTGATACTCCTCGTTTGCCCACGCACCCAGATCAATGAGCTTACAACGTTCGCTACAGAAGGGGCGGAAGGGGTTATCTGTAGTCCAAGCTGATTTTTTGCCGCAGGTTGGACAGTCAACGTAGGGAGTGTTACTCATTTTCGTTCCGGGCAGAAAGTTCGCGGTTTAGGGTTGTCATTAAACGTGTAACTTCAGTCTCAAGCTGTTGCAGGTCGCCTGAGTTGTCAATGATAAAGTCGGCTTTAGCACATCGTGTAGAGCGGGGAAGCTGGGCTTGCATAATCGCTTCAATCTGCTCAGGCGTATTGTTGTCTCGCTGCTGAGTTCTTTCAACTTGTAACGCTTCCGGTACATCGACAACAACGATGTAGTCCACCAGAGTGTGTTGATCTGTTTCCAGAAGCAAAGGCGAACTGAGTATATGGAAACTGTTTGTAGGCTGGGAGAGAAGATTGAGGATCCTCTCCCGAATCAATGGATGAAGCACTGATTCCAGCCATGCACGTTCTTCCGGGTGCTTAAAAATAATCTGTCTTAGCGCTGCTCTGTTGAGTGATTGATCTGGTAAAAGAATATCATTACCAAAATGTTGGGCTACTGCATCCAGCCCATCGGTACCGGGTGCGACCACTTCTCGTGCGACAATGTCCGCATCGACTATAGAGATGCCTTTAGCCCGTAGAGCGTCAGAAAGGGCTGTTTTACCGCTGCCAATTCCTCCGGTCAGCCCAACAGTGAACGGTTTTTTCATGTTCAGAAGCCAGCAAACTGTAGGTAGTGACCGGTGATGATGTCGCCCCAAAGTAAAGCGATCCAGCCAGCTACCGCTAGATAAGGTCCAAATGGCAGTGGTTGCTGATGGTCATGTTTTTTAAACAACATCATCGCTATACCAAATACCGCTCCTACCAGAGAACTGAGCAGGATAATTAATGGTAATTGGGCAGCACCTGCCCAGGCACCCAAGGCGGCAAGCAGTTTAAAGTCCCCATAGCCCATGCCTTCTTTACCCGTGAGTAGTTTGAAGGCCCAATACACCGACCAAAGAGACAGATATCCAACCACTGCACCCCAGACAGCATTTTCCAGAGAGGTAAAAAGCCCCTGAGTGTTTACCAGTAAGCCCAACCACAACAGAGGCAGTGTAAGGTTGTCAGGTAACAGCTGATGGTCAATATCAATAAAGATTAGACAGAGCAGAATCCAGCTGAATCCAATCAAGGCCGCAGTGTGCCAGGTAGGTCCAAAATGATAGAAAAGACCGCAGCCGATTAGTGCGGTTGCAGTTTCAATTGCGGGATAACGTAGCGAAATTTTTGTTTTACAACTGCTACATTTACCTCCTAAAAACAGGTAACTGAATACAGGGATATTCTCGAACCAGCGAATCTGATGATTGCAAACAGGGCATCTGGAAGCTGGCGTTGCCAGATTGAAGGTGTGACCGGGGTCCGTATCGGTGCGAATGGACTCCCATTCACGCTCCAGCATGATAGGTATTCTGTGGATGACTACATTCAGAAAACTGCCAACAGATAAAGAAAGAATGGCTACTGCGCCAAGCAGCAGCCAAAAGGTCATAGGTTCATGAAGCATGTATTAGCCGACCACGTTACCCAGCTGGAAGATTGGCAGGTACATGGCGATAACAAGGCCACCCACCAAAACGCCCAAAACAGAGATGATCAGTGGTTCGATCAGCGCAGACATATTGTCCACGGCATCATCCACCAGTCCTTCATAGTAGTCAGCGACTTTTGACAGCATCTGCTCAAGTGAACCAGCCTCTTCACCGATAGCAATCATCTGGCTGGCCATATTAGGAAATAGGCCAGTAACAATAATTGCATCTTTTAGTGACTGGCCTGTCGATACGGAGTTTCTGATTTGTAGAATGGCTTCTCTGTAAACAACATTGCCGGATGCTCCAGCAGAGGACTCTAGAGCATCAACTAATGGGACCCCAGCAGCAAAGGTTGTCTCTAAAGTTCTGGAGAAGCGTGCAATCGCGGCATTGTGTAAAATGCCACCAATAATTGGAATTTTTAAAACGAATCTATCGACACTATCTCTAAATTTCTGTGATGTTCTCTTGGCTCTGTTAAAGGCATAAATGATCGCAACCACAATCCCTAGCCCTATAAACCACCACTTTTGAGCATATTCTGATAGGTTTATCACAAACCGTGTAAAAGCAGGTAAGTCAGCGCCGAAAGCAGAAAATGTGACCTCAAATTGAGGTACAACTTTAATCAACAATAGGGCAGCAACAACGATACCGACCGCTACTACAGCAGCAGGGTAGGTCATAGCTTTTTTAATTTTGGCTTTTAAGGCTTCGACTTTTTCTTTATAGGTAGCTATGCGATCAAGCATCTGTTCCAAAGAGCCTGATTGTTCACCGGCATGCACCAAAGTACAGTATAAATCGTCAAAGTGTAGTGGGTGCTTTGCTAATGCGGCTGAAAGATCCAAACCGCCATTCACGTCGTTGCGAATGGCCATAATCATTTCTTTTAACTGATCCTTCTCAACACCATCAGATGTGATTTCCAGTGCCTGCACCAAAGGCACACCAGATTTCATCATAGTGGCCATTTGCCGTGAAAAAAATGCGATGTCGACAGGTTTGATTGAACGCGCTTTTTTATCAAACAGAGGAATTGAAAGCTCACGATTGATACGTTTTGGTACGATCCCTTGCTTACGTAGCTGAGTTTTAACCTCAGAAGGACTGGCTGCTTTTATTTTTCCTTTGCAGCTGTTGCCGTTTTTATCTTTACCCTGCCAGGCAAAAGATGCCATTTTCTTCTGTGCTTGTGCCATCGTCGCTTACCTGCGCTTAGGTTTTGATAACGCGGTTGAGTTCTTCCAGGCTGGTGAGCCCGTCCATGACCTTTTTAAGGCCTGATTGCCTTAGGGATTTGAACCCTTCAGTCTCAGCTACTTTTTTGATGTCGATAGAGTTACCGTTGTTCATAATGACTTCAGCAATATCGCCTGACATACGTAACATCTCGTAGATACCTACACGCCCCTTGAAGCCTTTATGGCATTTACTGCAACCATCAGTATTCGGTTCATAGAGTTGCAGCCCCTTTAGGTTTTCCTTTGAAAAGCCTTCTTCCATAAGTGTTGCTTCAGGAAGCGAGAGGGGTTTTCTACAGGACTGGCAGAGACGTCGGGCCAGTCGCTGGGCAATGATAAGGCTGACTGAAGTGGCTATATTAAAAGCGGGTACGCCCATATTGCGTAAGCGTGTCAGTGTTTCTGGCGCGCTGTTGGTATGGAGCGTGGATAGTACCATGTGACCCGTTTGAGCTGCCTTAATGGCAATTTCTGCTGTTTCCAGATCACGAATCTCACCCACCATGACCACATCAGGGTCCTGACGTAGGAAGGCGCGCAAGGCTTCAGCAAAGGTGAGACCAATTTTCGGATTCACATGAACCTGGTTTATGCCTTCCAGATTGATTTCAACCGGGTCTTCAGCGGTAGAGATATTCCTCTCTTCAGTGTTCAGTATATTCAGACCAGTGTACAAACTAACTGTTTTACCGCTACCTGTAGGGCCGGTAACAAGAATCATGCCCTGAGGTTGTTCGAGTGTTTTGAGATACAGCGCTTTCTGTTCCGGTTCAAAGCCAAGAGCTTCAACCCCCATTTTGGCACTGCCCGGGTCCAGAATACGCAGTACAATTTTTTCACCCCAGAGTGTGGGCAGCGTGTTGACACGGAAGTCTATGGCTTTGTTCTTGGATATCTTCATCTTGATACGCCCGTCCTGTGGCAGGCGGCGCTCAGATATATCCATTTTTGACATAACTTTTATGCGTGCAGAAAGTCGCGACGCGAGATTCGATGGTGGTTTCGCGATCTCCTGTAGAATCCCATCTATACGGCTTCGAATTCGGTAACTGCGTTCGTAGGGTTCAAAGTGGATGTCGGATGCGCCATTTTTAATAGAGTCGAGCAGCACTTTGTTAACAAATCGAACGATGGGAGCATCGTCAGTGCCTGGATTACCTTCATCCTCATCCTGAGAAGCTTCAGTATCCTCAAGCTCAAGATTGTCCAGATCACTGTCTTCGAGACCTTCCAGCGATTTGTCTTGAGTGTCAAGAAATGCATCAATTGTTCTGAGTAATTTGTCCTGTTCAACAATAACGGCTTCGGTAGACAGGCCGCACTGAAATTTAAACTCATCCAGTGCCTGAATGTTGGTGGGGTCTGAGATGGCGACAAATAGTTTATTGTCCCTGCGTTTCAGGGGAAGTGCGCTATGTTTGCTGATCAGCGAGTCTTTAATTAGCCCCTGAGGAAGCGAATTCAGATCATACGCATCAATATCCAGCAGGGGGATGCCAAACTCCTCCGCAGCTGCCGCGGCGGCACGGTAGCCACTGACAAGCCCTTGTTGAGTGATATAGCCTATAAAAGACTGATTGTTGTCTCGAGCCTGTTTTACAGCATCAGAAGCGACTTCAGCAGAAAAAACACCGTCATTGACCAAACGCTTGGCCAGTCCGGTTAAGGGTTGGCTGGGTTGCACCGGTAGACCTCTCTCTCCATGAACGACTCTAAAATACCATTGGTACAGGCGTTTTAAAATAAGTCGGCAGCTTTTGTCATTAGTGTAGTCATCATATAGAACTGCTCAGGAAAACGCTTGTTTCAATCTGATACTTGCTGTGTTTAAAAACTTTAAAGCAATTTTACTTATGTCTTTTCTTAACAGGCCGTTATATTCTAAACTGGTTAAAGTGCGGTTTTCCTGGGGGGAGCTGTGCATCTCGTAAGAGGATTACGTTGAAAAATCTGATGGAAGCTTTACACCTTGGTGTACTTCTTTTTCGCTGGAGAACGGAAAGATGAAAAACATGAAGAAAAACCACGCGGGTTTTACCCTGATTGAATTGATGATCGTCGTTGCGATCATCGGTATTCTGGCAGCAATTGCACTGCCTGCTTATCGCGATTACACCATCAAAGCCACCATTGGTCAGTTGTCTGGTGGTTTGGGGGGCGAGAAAGTTAAAGTTGCTGAGAACTTTTCAAACGGTTCTTCCACTAGTGACAACTCTGTATGTACGACCCCGTCATCAGTTGCAAACTGCGCTAACGGTACTTTGACTGATACTGCTTCTGCAGGAACTACTGCTATTCTTGTTCAGTTGATACCAGACTTTACCTCAGCTGCAGCGGGACAAGGCCGGATTGAATGGGCTTGTTCGGTATCCGTTGCAGGAATGGGTAATACCTCTTCTGCTGAGGGTTGTACTCAGGCATTCCAAAGCCTGTAATTTTTACGAATATCAAAGAGAGGCGTATTTGCCTCTCTTTTTTTTGTCTCAATAATATGAAAAAAAATATAATCATTCTTCTTATCGCTGCCTGTGTCGGCGTAACTTGGTATATCACTAAAACCAAACCAACCATCTCAGCTGTCACCAAAAGTCAGGTTGAAAACCTGTTGCTGGAGCGTCCAGAGTTCCCGGCGCGTCCGGTTTGGTGGAGTGATGATGCGATCCTGGCGGTGGGTATATTGCCTGAGAATGATGCCGCCGCTGCTGCAGAGTCTGCGTGCCGTGTTCTGCGTGAACAGGGTGTTACCACGACGGCGGTTGAGATTTACGATGTACTGAAAATTCAGCAAGATCAGGATTGGGTTAAGCTGGCGGGTAATACCTGTCAGTAGATTACATTCTCGGAATTTTTTGCCCAATTTGCATGCTCTGCAAGTGGGCAAAAAAGTCTCTGCAGTTGCGTTTATAAATGTGTTGAGCTTTCTCTGTAAAGCTTAGGCTTGAATCAGGCGCATAGACAGATCTACCGCCTCACAGTGCTTGGTCAGTGACCCGATAGAGATATAGTCCACGCCCGTTTCAGCAATGGGTAACAGGGTTGCGTCTGTAATACCGCCAGAGGCTTCGAGTTTGGCTCGTCCATTGGTCATCTGGACCGCTCGTCGCATCTCTTCTAAAGAAAAGTTATCCAACATCACGATATCGGCTCCGGCGTCTAGTGCCTGAGTGAGTTCATCTAATGACTCAACCTCAACCTCAACCGGTTTGCCTGGTTCGTTGTGTTTGGCGGTCTGAACCGCATTGATAATGCCGCCACAGGCCATGATATGGTTTTCTTTGATCAGGAACGCGTCAAACAGGCCGATGCGGTGGTTGTAACATCCGCCACAGGTCACTGCATATTTCTGCGCTAGTCTTAGTCCCGGCAATGTTTTGCGGGTATCCAGCAGTTTTACAGTGGTGGATTTGACCTTGTCGGCGTATTTTTGACTGATGGTTGCCGTGCCGGAGAGGGTTTGCAGAATATTGAGGGCAGTACGCTCTGCGGTGAGCAGATTGCGTGCGGAGCCTTTTGCAAGGAATAAAACCTGATCGCGTTGAACCCTGTCGCCATCATCGACCAGCCATTCCAGCTGCATTGCAGGATCAACCTGGCGAAACACTTCATTCACCCAGTCTACACCACAGATGACCGCTTGCTGACGGCTGATAATACGGGCGGTAGCTTGAGTCTCCTCAGGAATCAGCTGCGCAGTAATGTCTCCACTCTGGATATCTTCCTGTAAAAAACGAGCAACGGCGGAAGGTATTTCAGTGAGCAAGTCTGCGCGGGTTAACATGATGATTCCTGAATGATTCGGTGTAATGGGCGCTATGTTACTATAATCCTGCGTTCTATCTAAATGCGACGGATAAAAAATGCCTGAAATCTGTAGTGAAGGTTGGCTGAAAAAGGCAGAGCGAATCTGTTCTCCTAACGCGGGTGATCGGCCGGATGAGGGCGATATCTCACTGCTTGTGATTCATAATATCAGCCTGCCGCCCGGACAGTTCGGTGGCGGTTATATCCAGCAGTTTTTCACCAATACTTTGCCCTGCGAAGCACATCCCTATTTTTCAGAGATTGGGCATCTGCAGGTATCTGCGCATCTGCTGATTGAACGCTCCGGACATATGATCCAGTTTGTGCCGTTTACTAAACGGGCCTGGCATGCCGGTGTCTCTCAGTTCGAGGGGCGTGAAAACTGCAATGATTTTTCAATTGGCATCGAATTAGAGGGCACCGATGATTCGCCTTTCACGCCTCAGCAATATGCGGCCTTGGCTGATGTCACTAAGTTATTGATGCGTTATTACCCACAGATCACCCCAGAGCGGATAGCCGGTCACTCGGATATTGCGCCCGGACGTAAAACCGACCCGGGACCAGCATTTGACTGGGCTTTATTTCGCCAGCTTCTGGGTTAGCGAATTCAGATCGGGAACAGGCGCGACAGTAGCGCCGGAACGGCGGTTTCTACTCTAAGAATGCGTTCACCCAGATGGATGGGTTCTAGCCCCGCGTCCTTAAGTTTCTCAATTTCGTACGGGATAAATCCACCCTCAGGACCGATGGCGAGAGTCGTTGGTCTGTTTGTCGGAGGCGGGCAGGGGGCTGCATCGTAGGGGTGGGCAACCAGGCCGCGGGTATTCTCTGCAATTGCGGGCAGTTCATCCTCCACAAAAGGTTTAAATCGTTTACGCAGTTCAATGCTGGGCATTAGCGTATCACCCGCCTGTTCCAGCCCAAGTAGTAGATGTTCATCAGCCGCTGCAAGAATCGGAGTGCTCCAATAGCTTTTATCCACCCGATACGCGTTGATAAGATAGATCTTTTTTACCCCCATGCAGGCGACAGTTTGCAAAATACGCTTCAGCATTTTAGGCCGTGGCAGTGCGAGAATCAGCGTCACAGGCAAAGGTGCTGGCGCTGGAGAATCGAGCTGTACACTCAGCGTGATAGCGCTTTCGCTGAGCTGCATTACGATGGCGCGTCCCTTCTTGCCATTGAGCAATCCGACTTTTAATTGATCACCTACAGCGGGTTTTTGTATCTGGTTGATATGTTGAAACCGACGGTCAGTGAGGGTGACTTGTGCATCCTGATGATAGCCGTTGGGGCCAAAGTCGTTTTCGAACAGCAGAATCAGGTTCATGGTGATGATCAGCAGAAGATAAAGCGCGATTTTAACACCGATATGCCGTTCTTATAAAAACCAATAAACATTGATCTATATCTAAATGATAATGTTTATCAGTAGTATTCAGTTTTTTGGAATGGTATATTCGCCACACTTAACCTTGCTCAGGCATTCCGATTATTTCAAAGAAGGTGATCTATTGTGAAACTCGCTACGCTCTCAGCTGCTATCTACATCAGTGTTGTCTCCAGTCAGGTTATGGCTGCTGATACCTATGCCGATTTTCCAATTACGCTGAAAAACTATGCAGGCGAGTCAACCAGTTCTGTGTCTTACAAGGGCCAGTCAGCGCGGCAGGTATTGCACACCTCACTGAAAAAGCTGGCTCAGAGCGGGGATGGCAGTAACGCCAAGGCGTTGGAATCCCTGATGATGGATTATTATGCGGGCGGTAAAACAGGCCTCGAAATCATTGCGCCACAGAGCAAGGAAGGTTTCCCTTTGCTGGAAACCGAAGTTGATCAACTCTCCAAAACCAATCTAACGGATAAAGCCTATAAAGGTCTGGTCGCGGGCTGGCCCGGCAACCTGACAGGTGATGAAGTGTTGCGCGCCATGCTGGAAAAAGCGGCGAACACCCCTGATGGTTATGATCGTCTGAATGGATATGACTACGCCCAGCTGGTATCAAAGTTCACCATGGGTGCCGTGTTTTATCATCAGGCCGTAGCGAACTATCTGGATAAAAAACTGGCTGCAGATGTGAAGCCGAATAATGAACCCTACAACAAGGGTGCAGCCTATACTGGCAAAGAGCATATCTGGGACGAAACTTTTGGTTACTTTGGTGCACCGGCAAATGCGCTGAATCTGACGGCTGATCAGGTGTATGCCATCGCTAAACAAAAACCTGAAGCACTGCAGTGGGCTGATGCCAACGGTGATGGAAAGGTTTCACTCTACAACGAAATGGCCTATGCCCATGCTGTTTATGCAGCTGGCTCGGATCGCGCCGGTAAAACGCAGTATCTGCATACGATTATGCGCGCGTTTCTGGATGGTCGTCAGCTGATTACTGACACTCAGGCCCAGGCACTTACAGCCGAGCAGCTTGCTGAACTTAAAGGTTATGCAGAGATCATCGCCAGCAACTGGGAAAAAGTCATTGCTGAAGCGGTCTTCAAATATGCGGGTGAAGTCTACGAAGATCTGGAAAAACTCAACCTTGTGATCGAAACCAATGGTGATGCCGGTAAGCTCTTCCGCAACTATGTAAAACATTGGGGTGAACTGAAAGGCTTTGCCCTGTCCCTGCAGACTGGTGGTAAAGATCTGGGTGCCACAGCAGTCCAGCTGAATCGTCTGATCGGTTTCGGTCCTGTATTGCTGGGTAATACCCAGGTGTCAGGTGTCAATGCCAAGGGTGAATACATTCAGTCTGAATCCGTGAGCCTGAAGGAATATATGCATAACATGCTGCAGGTACAGAAGTTGATGGTGGATCAATTTGCTGTCACAGCTCGGGAAGAGGATGTGCTGTCAGAACTGTCTGAACTTTCCGATAAGCTGGGTTCTGGTAAGAGCGCAGAAACTGACTGATTGGTGTTTGCTAACGTCCAATGAGCACTGAATTTGCAATGCTCGACCGGTTTGCTGATGAACTGGTGAGTGCTTTCACCAACCCCCAGAAACGTGTTTTCTGGGGGTATTTGTTTTCAGCATTTTTATTGGGCATTGGTTGGTTATGCTGGCAGCAAAAGCTGTCACTCAGTGGGGCATTCAAAGCCCTCTTTTCGTCTGATATATGGTGGTCTGTCTCAGCAAAGGCAGATTACAAAGTTTTTTTCATCAACCGGGTACTGATGTTGTTTCTGGCGCCCTGGTTGTTATCAAAAATGGCGCTCTCCGGCTGGCTTTTTTACAGTTTACATGACCTGATGGGGGGGCGGCCCAGTATCGGCCAGGACTTGCCAGCCGGGTTGATTATGCTCAGTTTTACACTGGTTTACTTTCTTCTGGATGATGCCAGTCGTTATGCGTTGCATCGCTGTTTGCATACAATTCCCTGCTTATGGGCATTCCATAAGGTACACCACAGTGCGACCTCGCTCACACCGATTACAGTATTCAGAATCCACCCGGTTGAATTGGTGCTTTTTAGTCTCCGCAGTACAGTGGTTCAGGCGATCTGCATCACGTTTTTTGTGTTTTTCTTTGGTGAAAAAGCCGACCTTGTAACGGTATTTGGCACCAGCTTTATTCTTTTCTGGTTCAATCTTGCTGGTTCTAATTTGCGGCATAGTCATGTGCCTGTGCGGTATGGCGTACGGCTGGAAAGATGGCTGATTTCTCCCGCCCAGCACCAGTTGCACCACTCAACGGATCCAAAACATTTTGATTGTAATTTTGGTGTTGTTTTAGCTGTCTGGGATCGAATTGGGCGCAGCCTGGTGGTTTCTCAGCGGAGGCAAGCGTTGACGTTCGGTATAAGCCGGCAGCATGCAGCAGCGACTCGGCATACGCTGTCTGAACTGTACTGGATACCAGTGGTTGAGAGTTTGCAGGTGCTAAAAAAGGGTGCGCAGAAGTATTTATCGAAATTGATTGGCGTGGCTAAAACCATCTACCAATGAGAACAATTATCATTTATACTGCCATTCTTACTTGTTGTATAAACTGACTCATTTTTAAGCAGGTCTAAGCCTGAGGTTGTTGGGGGAGTTGATTGATGAGACATGGTTTTATGGTTAAACACTGGTCCCGTATAGGCGTATTGGCTTTTGGTGCTTTAGGTTGTGCGCTGAGTGCAACGGTTTCTGCAGAAGAGGTGAATGTTTACTCTGCGCGTAAAGAAGCGCTGATCCAACCAATTCTGGAGCGTTTTACTGAGGAAACCGGGATCGAAGTTAACCTTATTACCGGTAAGGCGGATGCGTTGCTGAAACGTCTTGAAGTGGAAGGCGATGCCTCTCCGGCGGACCTGTTTGTTACCGTAGATGCTGGCCGCTTGCATCGTGCCAAGCAGGCCGGAGTATTGCAGCCGGTGACAAGCGATGTTCTGGCCAAACGGGTACCGGAAAACCTTAAAGATGCTGAAAATTACTGGTATGGCCTATCGCAGCGGGCGCGGACAATTTTTTATCGCAAAGAGACAGTGAATCCGGCAGATCTGAGTACCTATGAAGCGCTGGCCGACCCCCGGTGGAAAGGTAAAATCTGCATGCGCTCATCAAGCAATATATATAATCAGTCTTTGGTGGCTTCCTTGATTGAGGCTGATGGTATTGAGGTTACTGAAAACTGGGTCAAAGGCCTGGTTGCCAACTTTGCCCGTCCTCCTGCAGGCGGTGATACCGACCTCTTGCTGGCAGTGGCTGCGGGTGCCTGTGAGCTGACGCTGGCAAACACCTATTATTATGGCCGTTTACTGGGTTCCGATGATGCCAAGCAAACCGCTGCTGCAGCAAAGGTCGGTGTGTTCTGGCCCAATCAGGCTGAAGGTCAGCGTGGTGTGCACGTGAATGTCAGCGGTGCGGGTCTGACCCGTTATGCGCAGCATAAAGAATCGGCAATCAAGCTAATGGAATTTTTGGTCTCTGACGAAGCTCAGGCATGGTATGCAGAAACCAATAACGAGTATCCCGTGGTCGCAGGCGTTGAGCGTTCGGATGTGTTGAGTACACTGGGCACGTTCCGGGCAGATCCGATTGCACTGAATCGCTTAGGTGAGAATAACCGCGCCGCCGTTGAGCTGATGGACCGCGCTGGCTGGAAATAATCTTTCGCTTTTTTAACGATCATTTGATGCCCGCCATTGTGTGCGGGCTTTTCCGTTTTTAATATTGGCACCTTTGTGATAGGTGTTTGAGGATTGTAATGACAGAGTTAGTCAAACCACTGCCTTGGTGGTATCGAGTCGACTGGCTTGGCTTTAGCGCACTCTCTACGGCGCTCTTGCTGTCATTGCCGATCCTTGTGATTGCTGGATTCGTCTTCTCAGGCTCTGGTGATGTGTTTCAGCACCTGCTGGAAACCGTACTGATCGATTATGTTAGCAACTCTCTGTTGCTGATCTGGGGTGTGGGTATCGGCGTGCTGATGATTGGTGTGCCCACCGCCTGGCTGACCAGCGTCTGTGAATTCCCGGGTCGTCGTTTAGTTAGTTGGGCATTATTACTGCCTCTGGCGGTGCCTGCTTATATTATCGCTTACACCTACACCGGGTTACTTGATTTTGCAGGACCGGTACAAACGCTGATCAGAGATCTGACAGGATGGGGATATGGCGACTACTGGTTTTTTGAGGTCCGTAGCCTGACCGGTGCCATGCTGATGCTGACACTGGTGCTCTATCCTTATGTTTATCTGTTGAGTCGTGCGGCGTTTCTGGAGCAATCGACTAACACACTTGAGGTCAGTCGTACCCTTGGCTTAAGTAATGTGCAGGCGTTTTTTCGGGTGGCACTGCCTCTGGCCCGTCCCGCAATCATTGCGGGTTTGTCACTGGCACTGATGGAGACGCTGGCCGACTACGGTACTGTGCAGTACTTTGGCGTATCGACTTTCACCACAGGTATTTTCCGCACCTTTTACGGTTTTGGTGATGCCGCCGCCGCTTCGCAGCTGGCGGGATTCCTGTTGCTCTTTGTTGCTCTTCTGGTGGTGATGGAAAAGTACTCCCGGCGCAAGGTGCGTTACCACTCATCCGCTGAAACCAAAGCCAAAGCCAAGCGGCTCAAACTGCGGGGCTGGCAAGCGGTGATGGCGACACTGTTTTGTGCCGGCCCGATTTTGCTGGGTTTTATCATTCCAGCTTTACAGTTAGCCTGGTGGTCTTTTACTCAGGCCGAGATTGAAACGGCTGAATTTATTTCGCTGGCCTGGAACTCATTTTATCTTGCGCTGCTGGCGGCATTAATTGCGGTGAGTTTTGCGTTAGTACTGGCCTATGCTCGTCGCCTGAGCAGTCAGCCTCTGGTGAATGGTGCAGTAATGGTAGCGGGGATGGGTTATGCGTTACCGGGGACGATTATCGCAGTAGGGGTGATTATCCCGTTTGCCTGGCTCGATCACCGACTGATTGATATGGCACGCAACTGGCTGGGGGTTAATCCGGGACTGCTGTTATCAGGTACGTTGGTGGCGCTGCTGTTTGCATACACCGTGCGGTTTCTGGCGGTGTCGCTGGGTGCTGTTCAGAGCGGCCTGGATAAAATCAAACCCAGTCTGGATGGCGCTGCTCGGTCCCTTGGCTGTACACCACTGGAGGTGTTACGCAAAATCCATATTCCGTTGTTACGCAGTTCTGTTTTGACCGCCATGCTGATTGTGTTTGTGGATGTGCTTAAGGAGCTGCCAGCAACGCTTATTTTAAGGCCGTTCAACTTTAATACGCTGGCGGTGAGGGCGTTTGAACTGGCCTCTGACGAACGACTGGTGGATGCTGCGCCAGCATCCCTGCTTATCGTGCTGGTGGGGCTGGTCCCCGTAATTATGTTAAGCCGAACCATCAGCCGGGGTCGTGCCGGTAGCTGACAGGATTGATGATGAATTCAAAAGTGAACCCCGTATTGCAGCCGCAGCTAGAAGTTGAAGAGGTCACCATTACCTATGGTGATGTTGCTGTTGTACAGCAGGCGTCGCTGACCCTCAAAGCGGGTGAAATTGGTTGTCTGCTCGGTCCGAGTGGCTGTGGCAAAACCACATTGCTGCGTGCAATTGCCGGATTTGAGCCGCTGCAAAAAGGGCGAATCCGCATGCGGGGTCGGGTGTTGTCGACTGATTTTGCCCGGGTGCCCGTCGAGCAGCGTAATATCGGTATGGTGTTTCAGGATGTGGCGCTGTTTCCTCATCTGACCATCGCGCAGAATATCGCCTTTGGTATTCGTAACTGGCCGAAAGAAAAGCGGCTTAAGCGGGTAGAGGAACTGCTCAAACTGGTGGGTCTGCCGGATATCGGTCAGCGTTATCCTCATGCGTTGTCCGGGGGACAGCAGCAGCGAGTGGCACTGGCGCGGGCTCTGGCGCCCAAACCTCAGTTGTTATTGATGGATGAGCCTTTTTCCGGTCTTGATGCCAATCTGCGTGAGTCGCTGGTGCCTGAAGTTCGCCAGATCTTGCTGCGGGAAAAGATGTCGGCGTTGCTGGTGACCCACGATCAGATGGAAGCGTTTGCAATGGCAGACCAGATCGCTGTGATGCAGAATCACTGTATTCAGCAGTCTGGCACCCCCTTCAGTATCTACCATGAACCGCAAAACCGCTTTGTGGCGGATTTTGTGGGTATGGGTGAATTTCTGCGCGGTAAAGTAGAAGACGCTTATTCTGTGCGCACGGCGCTGGGTGTTCTACAGGGCGTCACTGAGCACGGTTTCCCAACGGGTGCGCCGGTTGAGGTGCTGATTCGTCCGGACGATATTCAGCACGCGGATGATGCTGAATACACCGCGACCATCACCCGGAAATGGTTCCGCGGTTCCCATTATCTCTATTATGTCAGGCTGCATTCAGGCGAAATCCTGCCTTGCATAACTTCCTGCCACCATGACCATGATGCCGGTGAACAGATTGGCTTACGTATCACACTGGATCATCTGGTGGTGCTGCCTTACTGTGACCCCGCTCAGGAGGTGTGCGAACTGCAGCCTACTGAGGTGACAGAGGCGGTTAGCCGTCCGGAATAACGTTTTTTCCGGCTGCACCTGACGTGTGACGGTGCACTTTCCACCTTAGTCATATGTTGCTCAGAGGCTGCCCGGATTATGATCATGGGTGACGATTAGAGCCATTCGAGGCTGCTGTGATTTGCAGCCTCCATAAACATAATGAATAGGGGATGCATATGAGCCAGAAGGTTGCACTGGTGACAGGTGGTACTGGCGGTTTGGGTACTGCAATTTGCCGTTCTTTGGCAGACAGTGGATTTAAAGTAGTCGCGGGCTATAACAGTGGTGGAAACCACGACAAGGCACTGGCATGGAAGGCAGAGCAGAAAGAGGACGGATATGACATCGAAGTCGCCTATGGTGATGTGACCGATGCTGAATCCTGTGCTGCCTGTATTAAAACCGTGGAAGAACTGACCGGCGGTAGCGTTGATGTACTGGTGAATAACGCTGGTATTACCCGTGATGGTCAGTTTAAAAAAATGAGCTGGGAACAGTGGGATGAAGTACTCTCGGCTAACCTGGACTCCATGTTCCATATGACCCGCCTGGTGATCAATCCAATGATTGATAAGGGCTGGGGCCGCATTATTAATATCTCTTCCGTAAATGCCCAGAAAGGTCAGTTTGGCCAGTGTAACTACTCGGCGGCAAAAGCGGGTATCCATGGTTTTACTAAAGCGCTGGCTCAGGAAGTTGCGCGTAAAGGCGTGACCGTAAACACGGTCTCTCCGGGTTATATCAAAACCGCAATGGTTGCCAAGATTGCTCAGGAGATTCAGGATCAGATCTGTTCCGGTATTCCTGTGGGTCGTTTCGGCACCCCAGAGGAAATTGGTCGTACCTGTGCGTTCCTGGTCGATGATCAGTCCGGTTATATCACCGGTGCTGACTTGTCGGTCAACGGCGGTCTGCACATGTCCTGAGGCAGTTGTTACTGCAAAAAAAAACCCGCATATGCGGGTTTTTTTATTCGTGGATGGCCAGCAGGCTATCACCTCCGACGGGTTCCAGCAGGGCATCAATATGCTGGTAGAAGCGCTGGTGCAGCGTTTCAAAATGATTGCAGAACGGCTGACAAAGCCATTCGTATTCAAGCGCCTGAACCGCAGCCAGTGAATAGCTGTCGGGTTGTTGCAGAGCCTGCTGTAACCGTTGTAACTGATACTCCATGCGTAACGGTTGATCCTCAGCGGGTGTGGGCTGCTGACAGAGAATCTCCATTCGGATGCAGAGTTCACGCAGCAGTGGGTCCTGTGCTGTCACAATTTCATCCAGCCGTTCCGGCTGTTCGATGAGCGTTAGCAGGGTGTTACGCCGTGCTAGCATGCCCGTCTGATAGAGTTCAGGTAGCTGGCTGAGATCCTGCCAGCCTGAAGTCAGAAGTTGATAGGCTGTATCGCTGTGTCCTTCCAGTAAGATGTCTTCGACCTGCTCACATAGTTGCGCATTCTCTTTCAGCGCGTTGAACGGCTCAGTCGCGAAAACCATCAGGGCGCGTTTCTGTGTCTGGATAAACTGCTGGGTTGTCGCAACGGCTTGCCGGAACTGTGTTGCTAATGCAGAGTTGGCCAGTGCTTTTTCGACACGGTTCAGGCTGGCTTCCATTTTAGAGAGGGGCAGCGGCAGCTCTTGCAGCGATTTTAATTGTTGCAGCAGTGCTTCTTCATCAACGGTTGTGACAGTACTGTTTTGCAGGGCGACAAAGATCTGATTGCAATTCTCGCGGAAAGCCTGCCACAACGGCTGCTCTGCTTTGCGTGGTGCGGGCCCAAGGTTTTTCCACTCCTGTTGCAGTTGTTTTGCGCTTTCGGCGGCTTGCTGCAGATTGCCCTGTTTCAGGAGCAGGGCACTTTGTTCAACCAATGACGCTTTGGCTGCCAGAATCGCCTGGCCCTGTTCATTGGTTTTTTCTTCCAGCGCTTTAGTCAGTTCATTAAACCGTTGTTGCAATGCTTTACCCGGTGCCCGGTCCACCGGACTCGCCTGACGCCAGCGATGTTTTGCTGAATGCAGGAGCTGGCGGGCAGCAGGTGCCGGGTCATCCAGCAACGCAGTCAGTTCATCACAAATCTGCTGACGCAGGATGAGATTGTTGCTGCGTATTTCTCGCTGTTCTGCAAAGAACTCACTGCAGGGGGCGTAGGCACGGTCGGCTGCTTTTTTAAAGCGTTTCCAGATCTGCTGGTCGTGCACCGGATCCTCAGCATCCAGCTGTTTCCATTGCTGTTGCAGCTCACGAATCCGGGTGGCCTGGGTTTCGGGATCCAGGCTGGAATCAATCAGGGCTTCCATCGACTGGCACAGGGCAACCTTCTTAGGTGTCACCGCAAACGCCTGCCAGTCCTGCTGTTCAGCAAGCGTGTCGGCTAACTGCTTCATGCGTTGCTCAAGTTGCGATGGAAGGCTGCCTATCTCTGTCAGAGCGCGCTCAGCTTTGAGCAGTTTTTTGCTGGCTTCGCGGCTTTGGCCGTTTTTGAGACTGATTTCAGCATCTGCGATCCGGTCTTCAAGGCGTTTCAGTTTTTCCTGTTGATCCTGACGGGCAGTCTGTTTTAACTGATCGGCATGTGCTATGGCCTTTTCCAGGCGCATGATCAATGGGGCAGGCGACAGTTGATCAGGCCAGGCCAGCTGTTTGAGCAGTTGTTTACTGCTGCGAACGGCTTTGTTGAGTTCAGTTCCCTCAGCACTTTCCAGTAATGCGATATGCTGCTCTATCGATGACTGTTGGTTTTGATAGCTATGCCAGGCGTTAAGGCACTGCTCCGTGATCTGTAGGCTGGTTTTAAGGCGCTGCTGAGCGCAGTTAATCGCTGCTGTCTGGTCTTTTATAAGTGCAAATTCAGCGGCCAGAAATTCGAGATTACTCGGTTTGATTTCAGCATCGCTGAGTCTGGCATTAAAGTCTTCCAGTTGCTCAAGCAGCTGCTGTTCCATCTGTGCCTGCTCGGCAACAGCCTGAGCCTGTGCTGCTTCAGCAGCAGCCAACTGTTCAGCATGATCAACTTGTGCCTGACATCTTTGTTGGGCCCGCAGATAGCGCACCTTTTCATCACTGCTGGCGCCTGCTTCCAGCAACGCCCACTCCTGCTGAAGTACCTGTAACTTGGCATTATAGAGATTGCTGTATTCACTTTCCGCCAGTTGAGTCAACTGGGCCAGCAAGTCCTCGCGGGAAGCGGCATCCTGTTGTTGCTGTTTGACGGTATCTTTTAATAACTGCAGTTTGTCCCGGCTGATCTGGAAGACTTTTTTATCGTGGTTGCGGGCATGTTTGTTGAGTTGCTCCAGCAGGTCCGGGCAGTTTATTTTTTCTGTGGCCTGAATGCGCAGGCCGGAACGCGAAGACTGACGGGCGATGGTAAACAGGTGTTGATCGGAGCGAAGCTGAGTCAACGCTTCAGTCGCCAATGTCATTTCGGACGTGTTCAGCGCGATATGGCAGAGCAGGTCACAATCCTGTATCTGCGCCACGGCTTCAAGGCGCAGCTCTCTGGATTGCTCAGCGGAGGGCTTGAGGAGCAACTGACTGATGCGATGCAGTGCCTGCTGTCTTACGCTGTCGACGCTCTCGCGCCGGCTGATTTTCAGCAGGACTGGGAGTGTTGAGAGCTTCTCAGTCGCGGCAAGCCGAACCTGTTCATCAAGATCCTGCAGGGCCAGTTGGCCAAGAATCTCCTGATGGGCATCAGTTTTGGCATTAAGCTTCGCAACTGCTTTCAGTCTTACAGCAGGTTTTGCATGTTGCCACTTGGGTTTGAAAAATCGTGCCAGCATATCGTCCTTAGGTTTGGCCAGATCCAAATCTAATGTCTGGCCAAAATCTCCCCGTGGGGTTGGCTATTCTAACCCAGAATAAGAATCGTAACAGGGTTGACTTTCTGTCTGAGCAAAAAGTCAGGCGTGAATATGCTGCGAAAGATGGAGACTGATAAGGCGTTAATTTGTCAGGCGGACTTCAACATCGCCATCAACGTAAAACCATTGCTCGGCTTCACGGCGAAAACGTGATGTTTCATGCAGCACGCCGGACTCATCGCCCGCCGTAAACTCAGCTTCAAACTCAACCACCCCGGTTGTATCTTCGGGTGATCCCGCTTGAGTTGAGAGTACCTGAAGCCCCTTCCATACCGTTGCCTTGGTCTGTTCGTTGAGTACCGCGGCATCATCGGGTCTGCGCATTTCAGGGGCGGTGGTATCGATCAGATAATCGATCGCGCCCAGACTGAAGGCGGTATAACGCGATCTCATCAGTGCCTCTGCGGTAGGTGCAGGTTTTTCGCCCACCAGTAACTGCTCACAGCAGAGGGTGTATGGCTGAGTTGAACCGCAGGGGCAGGCTTTGCAAACGGCTTCCTGGTCATGCAACATGGGCAAATCCTCGGCTAAGGCTGAATCCAAGATCATGCGTTGAGCGGATAGACTAAAGTATAGCGCTCAATGCCCTGTAGAGTGTAAGGATAATGCATGGCGACCGCGCCTTTAACTTTTTTTTGGCATGATTACGAAACATTCGGCATCGATCCGAAGCGTGACTGGCCTGTGCAGTTTGCCGGTGTGCGTACCGATGCAGATCTGAATGTGATTGAAGAGCCGGTGATGCTCTACTGTCGCCCCTCCGAGGATCAGTTGCCACATCCGGAATCCTGTCTGATTACCGGGATTACCCCACAACATGCCCTGCGTGAAGGCGTGACGGAGGCTGAGTTCATTGCGCGTATTCATGCTGAACTGGCTCGCCCGGGTACCTGTGGTGTGGGTTATAACAGCCTGCGGTTTGATGATGAAGTGACCCGTTTTACCCTCTACCGTAACTTTTATGATCCCTATGCCCGTGAGTGGCAGAATGGCTGTTCTCGCTGGGATATTATCGATATGTTGCGACTGACCCGGGCGTTGCGGCCAGAGGGCATTAACTGGCCGTTGAATGCCGAGGGCATCCCCAGTCTGCGACTGGAAGATCTGACTGTGGCCAACGGTATTGAGCATGGTCATGCCCATGATGCTTTGTCGGATGTGTATGCCACGCTGGAAATGGCAAAGCTGGTGGCACGGGTACAACCCAAGTTGTATCAGTTTGTGCTGGCTAACCGCAGCAAACAGAAAGTGCAGGAGCAACTCGATACGCTGCGGCACAAACCCGTATTACATATCTCTTCACGTTATCCGATAGAGCAGGGTAATGCGGCGATTGTGGCCCCCCTAGGGCAGCACCCGGTGAACAAAAACGCAGTGCCGGTGTGGGACCTGCGTTACGATCCCACGCCGCTGATGACATTGCCGGTGGCAGAGCTAAGGCAGTTACTCTATACCCGTCGGGATGAGTTACCCGAAGATGCGCCACGCATCGCTCTCAAGTTGGTACACAGTAATAAATGTCCGATCATCGCGCCGGCCGGTATGCTGACACAGGCAGAAGCGGCTCGACTGGGGATTGATGGGGATGTTTGCCGCACCCACCTGCAGATGATCCGCGGTTTTGAGGGTTTGCAGCAACGCCTGACCGAGCTATACAGCGATGAGGGATTTGAAACACCCCATGATCCGGACCTGATGCTCTATAGTGGAGGTTTTTTCAGCCCCGCCGATAAACAGGCTATGGATCAGGTGCGCCAGGCAACGCCGGATAAACTCGCTGAGCTGCAACCCGCTTTTCAGGATCCTCGTCTTTCAGAGATGTTATTGCGCTACAAGGCAAGAAACTTTCCAGCCATTTTGTCCGATGAGGAGCGAATCTGTTGGGAGGCGTATCGCCGGGATAAACTGATTAAAGGTCAGGATGGGCATCTGAGTATGGCGCAGTTTACTGAGCGTCTGAATGTGCTGTATCAGGCAGCGGAGACGACGGCTCAGCAGCGTGAAATTCTGGAGGAATTGGCGCTGTATGCAGAGTCAATCTACCCCTATGAAGAGATGCACGAGTGATGAAAATCGTTGGCGCCTGTGTTTGCCTTTGGCTTCTGGCCAGTCTGACACTGGCGGCAGAAGCAGCACTGGAGGATGAGGTCATCCCCTACAGCGTCACCCGGGATACTGCCAGCAGTCAGGAGTGGGAGGCGGGTGCTGACGTCTACGAGAAACTGGGTCGGGAAGGTTTTGACCGGGAACCCATGGTAGAGATTAAACCGCGTAATAACCCCAGTAATTTGCCAGATCCAACCGTCACTCCCTACTCTGAGCCAGTGCCAGTCGTGATAGATTTGAAGGCCGCGATAGCTCCACCAGAGAAACGTATCAAAACGGCTAAACCGGTACCCGCTGAAGACCGGGTTTATTACCGCATCCGCGATGCAGACCGCCGCGGGCGCTGTTTTCTGCTGGCGAAGGACTGTGAGTTTCTGGCACAGCCCTCCGAAGCTGATAATCAGAATTAATCTGTGTCCTTGACGAATATCCCCGCGTTGCGACGTGACTGCATGCTCTGACTGGCCTGATTGCCAGCACCATCAGGCGGTATCTCCTGCTGCCCAAAACTTTGAACCAACAGGGTACGGCTGCGCAGTGTCGTCAGTGCCTGTTGCAGGGCCTGGGGCGTGAGTCCCTCCACTTCTGCTGCCAGGGCTTCGCGTCGATCAAATTCCGCTTCACTCAGATCAAGTTCACGCCAGTAACGCTGGCTGCGTTCCGCCAGTGTGTTTTCCTGTTGCAGAATCCGGCTGCGCACACTGGCTTTGAAGGCTTTCAGCTCATCATTCGACAGTGTGCCGAGGGCGCTCTGCCAATGCTCGAGAAATGCATCGATGCTCTGCACCAGTTTGGTCGGGCCAGTATTGGGTGATTGAACGATAAACCCGATCCCGGCGCTGTCGCGCAGTTGCAATGGTGTGGCGAAAACAATGTAACCAAACTGCTTTTCTGTCCGTAATTCGGAATAGAAAGGTGCCGACAAAATCTCATTCAGCAGCACGACCCGCGCCCTCGACTGCACGCTTAGATCGGGTGCCTGCAGATACAGTGAAACGGCTGCATCATTGTGATCGATCTGTAGGGTTTCAGTCAGTCGCTCCTCTGTCGGAACCTGCACAATCTGAGGTGACTCAATGGAGATGGCCTGTTCCGGTAGCCTGATAGCCTGCTGCAGAGTCGACGCATACTGTTTCGCATCCTCAGGCGTTACATTGCCATGAGCGAGGATTCGAATTTGTGGCTGTGCAAACAGTTGGGGAATAAAGGCCTCAATGTCTTCTGCCTTAAGTTCTGCCAGCACCTTCAGTTGGGTCTCCGTTGGCCATTGCGGTAACAGCATTTCAATCAGACGGCTATTGGTCTGGTTGTATGGTTTGTCTTTGCGTCGGTTTTCAAGCTGTTGCTGCATCTGCCGCTTTAGCCGGGCAAACCGCTCAGGATCGATCTGGTTCCGGGTCAGTTCCGTTGCCAGTGTATTCAGCAGCAGACCTAATTTATCGTTGTAGCCCGTCAGACGCACTGAAAAGCCAGTCAGGTGGGGATAAATCTCGGTGCTCAGGCCAGCCAGCAGCGCGTCGTAGAGCGTTTCATTCAGCCTGTCACTGAGCAGCTCAGTATAAAGTGTGGTTTTTAGCCAGTTCTCAACGGAGGCATTGGCAACGGGGCTTTTGACTGAAAAATAGAGATTGGCTTTGGGCAGGCGGAAATCGGCGTCCAGCTGATACCAGAGGTCCAGATTTGGCTCGCTGAGAATACGTTCAGGCTGAGAGCTGGCCAGTGCAGCGGGTTTCAGACTCAGGTCAGTCGCAACATAGGGGTTGATCGGGCGAATGCTCAGCTCTGCTGCGATACCCGGCTCTGCATAGGTTTCAATCTCGGTTTGGGAGACCGGTCTGAGCTTGTATGGGGTTTGGTAGTGGGCTTCGACCTGATCGGTTTTGATATCTGGCGCGCTGAGTGTCAGCAACATATTGTCGGGGCGAATATAGGAGAGGAAATGCTCGATTTGCTGGGCATCAAACTGCTCAAAGCGGTAATTGGCGCTGATCACCTCGTCAGCCGGATAACGTTGCAGCTGTTGCGCCAGGCGGCTGACTTCGTGGATTGGTTCACCGTTTTCACGGAACTGAAAAGCGATCTGGCTCAGCTGACGCATTTCGTCGTACAGCGCTGCCTGAACACCCTGTTTATTCATCAGCTCGATGTAATCAAAAAACAGTTGAACGACCTCTTTGCGGTGTGAAAACCCTGAAGGGGTCAGTTCTATCATGGTTATGAATGAGGCTTGATGAGGCAGATCATGACCGGGGGAGGCGGCCAGACTGGTGGCCCAGCCCTGTTGCTTCAACAGTGATAACAGGCTGCCATCACCTTCATAGCCAATCAGGTCGCTGATGTAACTCAGGGGCTTCTGTCGCCAGAGACTGCGGGTTTCGGGCATCGGGAAGGTCAGAGTCATTCCCTGTACTTCTTTCAGGGTCTTAACATTCAGCTGAGCAGGCAGTTGGTCAGGACGAAACAGGGGAACCGTCTCATCCAGTGCCGGCAGTTCACGGTTGGGTACTGCACTGAATTTACTGCGTACCATCTGTTCCAGTGTATCCAGCGGTTCTTTGCCCAGTACCACCAGCGCCATGCGATTGGCGGAATAATGAGTCTGATAAAAGTCGATCAGGTCATCCCGTACCGCATCGCCCGGACGGTCTGCCAGGGTTTCCAGACTGCCCACACTGAACTGACTGTAGCTGTGCTCTGGATTCAGTGCTTTTTTGCCTGCGGCATAGACCCGTCGGCCATCATCACGGATTTTGGCCTGATATTCTGAGTCGACGGCATGACGTTCCCGATCTACATAGGTGGCGTTAAACAACGGCGCGATAAAAAACTGCGCAAAACGGTCCAGCGCTGGTTCCAGCGACGGGGCTTTTACATCAAAAAAGTAATTGGTGTTTTCCTGGGCAGTAAACGCGTTATGGCTGCCGCCATTGGCCTGAATAAACGCCTGATACTCATCGGCCGTGGGGTATTTCTCTGTCCCCAGGAACAGCATGTGCTCAAGGAAGTGTGCCAGCCCGGCGCGGTCCCGAGGATTGGCTGAAGAGCCCACTTCAACATCCATTGAGGCTGCCGCTTTGTCTGTGGACGGGTCAGAGATGAGCAATACCTTCAGCGCGTTGTCCAGCGTAAGGGCTTTATACTGCCGGGTATCGTTGGGGCTTTTTTGCACTTCGGCGAAAACCGGGTGTGCCAGCATAACCAGCAGAAACAACACCCATACATAGCGGTCAGCGCGTAATAACATCTTTGTCTTTCCCTTGCGGCGGCGAATCAATCGACATTTTGTGACCGGAGAATAGCCCTGCAGTTCCCGGCTGGGAAGTTTTAAAACGTCGGTAAGTAGCGGATTTTACTGCGTTGGATCAGTCGCTTAGCCGATGAGGATGCTACAATCGCTTAAACTGATGTCATTTGGGGAACGCAAAGGATGAACAGAGAGAAGGTCATTTTCGCCTTTTTTATTGTATTGGCTATGACGCTCAACTTTGGATTCTATTCCGGGGATATTGATAACCCGGACCACCACAATGTGTATGAATTCTTTTTTGCGATCGTGGTTAGCATGATCTGCACAGTATTGAAGTTTGGAGACCGGTCTCATCTGGGGGCTTTGATGCTGGCAACCTCGCTGGTGGCGGATCTGCAATTAGTGATTGCGGCCTGCATCTGGGGTTACGCAGAACAGGTCAGTGGTGCGGGTATGAATGCGGCCAATATGTCGAGTGTGGTATCGCTCAGCGCGGGTGCTTTGCTGGCTAACTTTGTCTCAGTGATTTTGCTGGTACTTGAAACCGCCATGCTACGGCGTTAACCAAGCCATGAAAAACGTTATCTATCTGTTTTTAAGAAGACTCAGAGCGCCACTGATCACGCTGATTGTGGTCTATGCCATCTCGATACTGGGGTTTGTGCTGATCCCGGGTCGGGATACAGCAGGCCAGCCTTTTCAGATGGATTTCTTTCATGCGTTTTATTTTGTCTCCTTTATGGGATCGACCATCGGCTTCGGTGAAATCCCCTATGAATTTACCGCAGCACAGCGGTTATGGACGCTGGTATCAATCTACGCCACGGTGATTGCCTGGCTTTATGGCATTGGTTCTTCGCTGGCGCTGTTGCAGGAGCCGATGTTCGGTCGACTGTTGCGCCGGCGAAGTTTTGCCCGCGCTGTCCTCCAGTTGAATGAACCGTTCTATCTGATCTGTGGTTACGGTGTGACCGGCAGTGTGTTGGTTAAGCAGCTGCTGCGCAGAGATATTCAGGTAGTGGTACTGGATGTGAACAGCGAGCGTATTGATGCACTGGAGATGGATGATCTGCCAATGACGGTACCGGCGCTTGCGGCTGATGCTTCTCTGCCGGATGTATTGGATGATGCTGGCTTGCAGCATCCTCACTGTATCGGTGTGATGGCGCTGACCAACCGCGATCAGGTCAACCTGTCGATTGCCATTGCCAGTAAACTGCTCTGTCCGGAGCGAATGGTGATCAGTCGAACGGAATCAGATGCAACCCGGGATAATCTGCACTCCTTTGGCACCGATATGGTGGTTGATCCCTACCGAACCTATGCCGAATACCTCTCGCTGGCGGCGCATGCCCCCTACCTGCATCTGGTCTATGACTGGATTCATAACCCCTTCCACCGGCCGATCTCCAGTGTGTATCAGCGCACACGGGGGCGCTGGATCATCTGTGGTTATGGCCGGTTTGGTTCCGCCCTGTATCGGGCGTTTGATGAGAGTGATGTGGCGCTGACTGTGGTGGATGTGGATGCCCGTCAATTGAGGGATATTCCCCATGCGGTTGAAGGGGTGGGGACGCAGGCTGATACGCTGCTTCAAGCCGGGGTGAATGATGCTGTAGGCATCGTGGCTGCTACGGGTAATGATGCAGATAACTTGTCAATCATTATGACCGCGCGCGAGCTAAACCCGCAGTTGCTGACGGTTGTCAGGCAAAATATCCACGAGAACAATTTGGTATTCCGTAATTCTGGTGCTGATTTTGTCATGGAACCCGGGCGGATTATTGCCAACCGTATCCTGGCCCATGTTAAATCACCGCTGTTACCTCAGTTTATCGAGCTCATGCTTGAGCAGCATGATGATGACTGGGCGCGTGAGCTTATCCAGCGCATGAACGGTGTGATTGGTGCTGAGCAGTTGGACTGCTGGTCGGTCTCTGTGTCTCCTCGGACGGCACCTGCACTGGCGCAGGTACTGGAAGAAGGGAGTGCTTTCACGCTGGAACATCTGCTGCTTAACCCCCATGACCGCACCCAGAAACTGTCGGCCTTTGCTATTTTGCTGCAGAGGGATCAGCAGTTCAGATTATTGCCGGATAAAAATACTGAACTTCAGTCTGGCGATGAAATTCTGCTCTGCGGCTTAAATAAAGCGTTTGTGCAGATGAAGTGGAGCCTGAACAATTACAATGTCATTCAGTATCTGATGACCGGGGATGAATCGAGTCAGACGGTTTTATCCGCTTTATTGAAGCGGTTTGCGGGTCAATCAGAGTCAAGATGAACCATAAGTGATGCCTGCTCGTAGAGAACGCTATACACTAGCGGCGTCTGCTAACAGGAGTTCATTTATGCGTTTGGTGTTGGGTTTTTTTGCGTGCCTTTTCTTGTCTTTGCCGTTGGCTGAACCTGCAGAGGCAAAACGTTTTGGCGGCGGTGGTTTTGTCGGTAAATCGTATTCTGTTCCTACCAAACCTAAACCTGCTCCCACTCAGCAGACAGTTCCGGCCGATCAAAAAACACAACCCGCGGCACCTGTCCGCTCTGGTATGGGTGGACTGATGACCGGACTCCTGGCAGGAGGTCTCTTCGGTGCTTTGCTGTTTGGCGGCGCCTTTGAGGGTCTCCAGCTGATGGATCTGATTCTGCTGGCGGGCCTTATCTACCTCATTTACCGGCTCTTTTTTGCGGGTAAACAACCGTCAGCTGCGGCGTCTACTTCGGCCGGAACACAGTATAAAGTCCCACTCGAACCGGTTGCTGAGTCTGCTCAGCCGCAACCCGAGAGTGCGTCCGAAGGCAGCCAGTGGAGCGTGGCATCGAATGACCTGACGCTGCCGCAGTGGCTGGATAAAGAAACCTTCCTGACCGGCGCCCGGAATCATTTCATTCGTCTGCAGGCCGCCTGGGACACGTCTGACTGGGAAGCAATTCGCAGTTATTGCACTGATTCATTATTTAATGAACTGCAAGAGTCGCGCAGTCATCTTCCTGCGGAGCAGGTCACAGTAGTAGTCTCTGTTATGGCAGATATTGTGCGCTGCGTTGAACAGCCGGATAAAGTAATGATCAGCGTGCACTTTTATGGCTGGCTGCGGGAAGATGGCACAAACACCGTTGAATTCACAGAGCTATGGCATCTCAGCCGAGACATGACTTTGGACAATGCTGACTGGCTGATTGAAGGCATCGAGCAGCACTGATTTTAAGTGCTGACTCTGCCTTTATGTTTGGCTGTTTTTCGATATCAGGTGCCTAGGTATGGGCACCTGATAGAGATTACTCCGCGTGATCGCGCAGAAATACCCATTCATCGCCCTGACTTTCTTCAGGCGAAAACCGATAACCTTCCAGATCGAAGTTTTTAATCTGTTCAGGATCTTCCAGACGGTTCTGGATGATAAACCGGCTCATCAGGCCGCGGGCTTTTTTGGCGTAAAAACTGATCATCTTGTACTGGCCGTTTTTCCAGTCCCTGAACTGGGGCGTAATGATACGGGCCTTGATCTGCTTGCTTTTGACGGCTTTGAAATACTCGTTTGAGGCCAGATTGATCAATACGGGCTTGGCTGATGCGTTGAGTTCATCGTTAAGCCGTTGGCACAGGGTGAGATTCCAGAACTGATAAAGGTCTTTTCCGCCGGGGTTTTCAAGCTTGGTGCCCATCTCCAGTCGGTAGGGTTGAATCAGATCAAGCGGTTGCAGCACACCATACAGGCCTGACAGGATGCGAAGGTGTTGCTGGGCATAGCTGAGGTCATCAGCAGACAGCGTTTCGGCATCCAGTCCGGTGTACACATCTCCCTTGAAAGCCAGCACTGCCTGTTTGGCATTCTCGAGCGTGAAGGGTGGTTGCCATGAGTTAAAACGGGCCACATTCAGACTGGCGAGTTTGTCGCTTAACTTCATCAGGCTGGCGACATCCTGGACTGACAGCGTCTGCAGCGTATCAATCAAGGTGTTTGACTGCTCTAAATAGGCCGGTTGAGAAAACTGTTCTGTGATGGGCGGTGTTTCAAAATCCAGAGTTTTAGCAGGGGAGATTACAATCAGCATAGGGCACCGTCTGTCCGTGTTTTCTTCAGACAGAGCATCATACCCTCAACGCCGGGGGCAACAAAAGCCATCCGAAGATGGCTCTGGGGATTGTTTACACTCTCAGCTGAGCATCGAGCTCATCTACCACTTCAGCCCAGTCACCATCTTCGTTGATTGATTCACGCAAAAAGGCAGACTGAGAGTCACTCCAGAAGGTTGCGTCCGCCAGAGGTGTATGCGCATCCAGAGTGCGGTGAGCCTCAATAAAGCGGGTAATGTCCTTATGGCTACTGGGAAGGCCTAATTGTTGAAACAAGGCCGAAAATGAATGTTCAGACGTGTACATGCTAACCTCCTTGCAGACGCTGCGCAGAACATCTGCTGCAGCGTTCTTTAAGTGTTGGCCAGCAATCTGTTGCTGTCAAAAAGGCTTATTCAGTCAGGGACTGTTGCTGACGAGTATTGCGGCGCTTTTGCAGCAATGCATGTGCCGTAACACAGATTGCGGTGCCAATCGCGACCAGCAGTGCCGGGATCAGCGTGTTATCAAAGCTACCGCCGAATTTGATGACTGCTGCACTGAACATGAATCCGCCAAACAGGCAGAGAATCGCGTGTGCCAGTGCTGTGATCAAAACGCTAAGGTGCCAGCCTGGCAGGGTGAGCAGGTACCAGACAGCTGCGGCAATCAGCGAAGCAAAGGTAATCAGGGAAGGAAGTAACGCATCCATCAGTCTCAATCCATTTTTTTAACGTTATTCTGTGGTGTTGATCCAGAAGTTTTCCTAGCTTTCTACCATGGCCGGGCAGGGCATGGAAGCCCTGCACAGGAGCACAGGATTTAGGGTATGATAGCCGCCACAAATTCGGCATGTTGTTCAGTGAGCCACAGAGAAGATTGATTCAATGGATAAAAAAACGGTCCTGACCGGTATCACCACCACCGGAACCCCCCACATCGGTAACTATCTGGGTGCTATCAAACCCGCCATTGAGATGAGCCGTGATCCGGCGTTTAACAACTTCTATTTTCTGGCGGATTACCATGCCCTGATCAAGTGCCATGACCCAGAGCGTGTGGCACAGTCCACCCGTGAAATCGCCGCCACCTGGCTGGCGCTGGGACTGGATACTGATAAAGCCACCTTCTATCGCCAGACCGATATTCCTGAGATCCCGGAACTGACCTGGATTCTGACCTGTATGACCTCTAAGGGTCTGATGAACCGTGCCCATGCATATAAGGCATCAGTGGATGAAAACCGTGATGCGGGCAAGGAAGATCTGGATGACGGCGTCACCATGGGGCTGTTCAGTTATCCGATTCTGATGGCGGCCGATATTCTGATGTTCAATGCCGATTTGATTCCTGTGGGTAAAGATCAGATTCAGCATATCGAAATGGCGCGTGATATCGCCGGACGTTTCAACCATACCTATCAGTCGTTGTTCACCCTGCCGGAAGCCGTGGTGGATGAGCAGAATCAGCTGATCCCCGGTCTGGATGGACGCAAGATGTCCAAGAGCTATGACAACACCATCCCTCTGTTCTGCTCGTCTGATGAGCTGCTCAGTCTGATCAACAAAATCAAGACCGATTCACGGCAGCCGGGCGAACCTAAAGATCCGGATAACAGTACCCTGTTCCAGTTGTTCAGTTGTTTTGCTGATCAGTCCGAAGCCGCTACCATGCGCGCGGCTTATGCCAACGGTATTGCCTGGGGTGATGCCAAGCGCGAGCTGTTTGAGTTTCTGGATGCCAAACTCGCTGCACCGCGGACGGAGTTCAACCAATTGATGCAGGACCTTGCGGCGGTGGATGCTATTCTGCACAAAGGCGCTGATAAAGCGCGCGCTGTCGCGGCGCCGCTGCTGGAGCAGGTGCGTATTGCTGCGGGTATTCGTCCGTTGACCTATGTTGCACCTCAGGCCGATAACGATGCGGGCAAGAAAAAGGAAAAAACCGCTGAAGAGATCGCGCGGGCTGAAGAGGGTCGACGTCGTGCGATTCTGATGCCGTTGCGACCTCTGCTGGAGAAGGTAGAGCAGGCGGAGGATAAAACCGCCATGGTCCAGACGCTTCTGGCGGAGAAACAGACTGAAATCGACGGTCTAAAGAAAAAAGCAAAACAGAAAGCTGAAAATGAGCTGGTATTGCTACGGGAAGAGTGGGCCGCTTACCTCTGATCCTGTATTGGGAGGCGTATCATGTACCGTACGCTGGTGGATGCCGAAACCTTGTTTCAGGCATTAAAAAAAGATGCGAGTAGCTGGTTGTTGTTGGATTGCCGGTTTAATCTGGCGGACCCCCAGGCGGGTCTGACAGCCTACAGCGATGGACATCTGCCGGGTGCGTTTTTCCTTGACCTTGAACGCCACCTCTCCTCTCCGGTGACGGAACAAAGCGGCCGTCACCCCCTGCCCGATCCTGCCCAGCTGAGTACCATTCTTAACGCCTTTGGCATGACCCCCGAACATCAGGTGCTCGTTTATGATGATTGTGGCGGTGCCATGGCTGCGCGCGCCTGGTGGCTGCTGCGCTGGCTGGGTCATGATGCCGTTGCGGTGCTGGATGGGGGCCTTGACGCCTGGGAGAGCATCGGCGGTGAGCTATCCCGCGTGATGCCGGTGACGGATGCATCGGAGCAGCCGCCGCTGCAATCTAAGCCGGGCATGGCGCTGACGGTGTCCGAGTTGATATCTGAGCTGGAAGGCCAACAATGTGCTCTGATCGATGCCAGAGCGGCTGAGCGATTTCGTGGTGAAGTCGAACCCATTGATCCTGTGGCAGGCCATATTCCGGGTGCGTTAAACAGGCCACTGACGGATAACCTGACACAGGGCCGGTTTAAGTCGGCCACGCAGCTGCGTGAGGAATGGCTGGCATTGCTGGGTGATATTCAGCCGGAACAGGTGGTGCATATGTGTGGTTCGGGAGTGACCGCCTGTCATAATCTCTTGTCTATGGAATACGCAGGTCTGTCCGGGTCGCGATTGTATCCGGGTTCCTGGAGTGAATGGATCCGTGATTCAGAACGTCCAGTGGCTCTTGGTTAAAAACTTTTTCTATACTATCCAGCAACTTAAAAAAATGCTGGGTAACGGTAGCCGGAATAAGGAACCTAGATATGAGCAGTTTTCAGAGTGGCGTCATTGCTGAGGCCAGCCCTGCAGCCATATTTCTAACATTCAACCAAAGCCATGAAACCAGTGCGGTGCACACCATCCGGCAGGTACTGTCTGAAGTGCCGGATCTGCTGGCAGAGTTCCGTAATCGATTCCCTGATGCTGACCTGCATCTGGTGGCTGCCGTGGGGAGTTGTTATTGGGATAACCTCTACGGTGCAAGGCCAGCGGAGCTGGTACCGTTTCCGACGCTGGAAAACGGACCACTGCTGGCACCTTCCACTCCGGTCGATCTGCTGTTTCATATTCGCTCCTCCCAGCCGGACCTGAATTTTATGCTGGCGCATACCCTGCGTACTTGTCTTGGCAGTGCTGTCGAACGGGTTGAAGAGATTAACTGTTTCCGTTTTATGGATGCCCGTGACCTCACCGGTTTTGTTGATGGCACGGAAAACCCGCAGGGTGATGATCGAATTGATGTGGCGGTTGTGGGTGATGAGGATGGCGAGTTTGCCGGTGGCAGTTACATCCACCTGCAGCGTTATGTGCACAATTTAGCCCTGTGGCAGCAACAGAGCCTGAAAACGCAGGAAGACACCATCGGTCGCACACGGGATGACAACATCGAATATGCCTCCGAAGATAAACCCCTCACAGCACACACCAAACGTACATCGCTGAAAGATGAAAACGGTGATTCTATTGAGATCCTGCGCCACAGTCTGCCCTATGGAGACAGCGAGCAGGGCGGCCTGATGTTTGCCAGTTATTGCCGCTCACCAAAACCCTTCACTCTGATGTTGGAGAGCATGATTCAGGGTGATGGCGAGGGGCATACCGATCATCTGCTGCGTTATACCCGGGCCGTTACCGGACAGGCGTTTTTTGCACCGTCGCTGGCATTACTGCGTTTGCTGGGTGAGAGCCGGTAAACGCAGTTTCGGTTCCAGCAGCGAGTCGGTAAATAACATCAGGAAGTGGAACAGAACGCAGGCCAGTATCGCCTCGCCAATCGGCAGTGACTGATCCAGCGCTGCCAGTACACTGATCGCCACCGGCAGGGTTTTTTGCGACACGGTAAACAGCATGGCAATGCGCGCCCGCGGGTCGAGACCCAATAACCGGCTGGAAATGTATGCCAATGCCATCAAGCTGAAATGTATCAGCCAGGTGGCCAGCACAATCTGCCAGAGCACGCTCAGCTCAAGGGTCTGAAAAATTTCATGGGAACTGGACAGCGCCATCCAGACCGTCAGCACAATGCAGCTGGACGGCAGGTAACGTAATACCACATGCCCCGGATTCAGAGACAGCAGCCTGCGCAGACCCAAACCCACTAAAAACGGCAGCAGTACCAGTAAGACCAGAGATTTCAGCAGTGGCAACGGGTCAATCTCCAGACTGCCCTGCGTATCCAGCGTCAGGCCCAGCATAAAGGGCAGTGTGAACACCCCTACCAGATTCAGCACTACCGTAATGATCAGCGCCCAGAGCGGGTAACCGTTGCTAAGCTGGGTCATCACGATGCAGGTCGAGAGCGTTGGCGGCACGGCTGCTTTGACCAGAATGCCGAGGGCAAGCCCGGCTGGCAGTGCGAGTAACTGAGTGACACCCAGGCCGATCAGCGGCGCAATCAGCAGCGCCATAATACCGGCGACGATCAACGCATAGATAAACTGACGATCCTTGGGTAACTCTTTCAGGTTGGTCTGGTAACCATTGACCAGGAAGATGGTGACCACCATCCAGGGAATCAGACCCAGATTTTTCAGTTCCCCGCCAGGTTCTGGCAGCCACCAGGCAACAATAAAACTCAATACCAGACCGACTGGCAAAAACAGTGATTGCACGCTCAATGTCCGACAACAATGTAGATGAGAAAACCATGGCCCCGCAGGGCCATGGTTGAAAGGTATAGCTTACTGGGTCAGTTCGTTTTCGGTAAAGATACCTTCAAACAACGCAGATGAAAGGTAGCGTTCACCCGAGTCAGGCAGGATGACCACGATGTTTTTGCCTTTGTACTCCGGCTGTTGTGCAACACGCAGCGCAGCACAGGTGGCGGCACCACAGGAAATGCCCGCCAGAATACCCTCTTTTTCCATCAGCAGTCGGGCGGTGGCGATTGCATCTTCATTGCTTACCTGTTCCACCTGATCGATCAGATCAAGTTCCAGGTTTTTGGGTACAAAACCTGCGCCGATGCCCTGGATTTTATGTGGTGACGGTGTCGGGTCTTCACCACGCAGGGTCTGACTGATAACGGGTGAGTCGACCGGCTCAACTGCAATAGAGCTGATCGCTTTGCCCTTTTCGCGTTTGATATAACGGCTGACACCGGTGATGGTGCCACCTGTTCCGACACCGGCGACCAATACATCAATGGTGCCATCGGTGTCATTCCAGATCTCAGGTCCGGTGGTTTTTTCATGGATATCCGGGTTGGCTGGGTTCTCAAACTGCTGCAGCATCAGATATTTGTCCGGATCGCTGTCGACAATCTCCTGAGCTTTGGCAATCGCGCCTTTCATGCCTTTTGGTGGCTCAGTCAACACAATCTGTGCACCCAGCGCTTTCATGATCTTACGGCGCTCCAGACTCATTGATGAGGGCATGGTGAAAATGATGTCATAGCCGCGGGATGCAGCGACAAAAGCCAGCGCAATACCGGTATTGCCGCTGGTGGGCTCAACCAGCGTGATGCCTGGCTTGAGCAAGCCTTTCTGTTCAGCCGACCAGATCATGCTCGCACCGATACGGCACTTCACGGAACCGGCAGGGTTACGTGATTCGATTTTGGCATAAATGTTGGCGTCAGGGGCCAGACGTTTCAGGTGAACCAGCGGTGTATTGCCGATTGTTAGGGAGTTGTCAGCGTAGATCTTCATGATCGTGTCTCTGTCGTCTTATGTTTTTTATGCAAGTGCAGAATAAAAACCCGTAAGGGTATAACAGTATAGTAGGGACAGCAGAAAATCTCGCCTGCAAAGTCGGGTTTTTGCAGCCCGGTGCTGAGAGTTATCCGGCTTTTTGTTACAGTGTATTTTTAATAAGGCCTGATGGAGAGAGGGATGAAAAGAATCATCAATCGCCTGCTGTCGCCGCCCGTGTTCTGGCTGGCAAGCGGGTTATTTCACAGCCCTGTGGCTCGCTCTTCAGCAAAGCGTCACCACAGCGTGATGAAATTGTTTCGTTTTGCTGCAGATAACGGCTACCGTCCCGCCCTTTCTCTGTATGGGCATCTGCTGCATTTCAGAGGTGACGGTATTCAGAGCCGGGTTCAGGGGGGCATGTATATCCAACAAGCCGCTGAACAGGGTGATGAGAAAGCCCAGTACCAGATGGGCCGTATTTTTGAGGTCGGGTACGAACACTACTTTCAGCCCGATCCTGCGATGGCGCTGCGTTATTACCGCATGGCTGCCGAACAGCAACACCCTCTGGCGGTAAAGCGTCTGATTGATGTATTTGAGCAGGGCGAGTTAGGGGAGATGGCTGATGCCGCTGCCGCCCATTACTGGCGGCAGCAAACACCGGTGTTGGCTGGTGGGCTGGGTTAACGTTTTTCCATCTGCACCGAAAAGTTCAGTACCGCATCGCCTTTGGCAGGCACATCAATGATCCAGCGCGCACTACCTCCCTGTACTTTCTCATAAGGCATACTGCTGCGCTGCATCTCCCAGCTCAGCGGGAAATTGGCGGTCAGCTCCAGCTTGGCAGGCGTTGAGCGGGTATTGCTGATACGCAGTTCCTGCTCCACCTGAAAACCATTGAACGTCTTGCTGAACTGAGTCTGGCGGCGCAGGATGCTGACATCAAAGGCTTTGCCCAGCATCAGCTCAACAGTTTCATCTTCGCCGGTATGGTTGATATTACCGCCACCAATAAACTGCAACTGGCCGTTGCTGTCCGGACTAAAGGTGCGCAGATTGCCACTCGGCAATGGGAATCCCAGATGACTCTTCTTATCGTTTTTGAAACGCAGACCCAGATCCGGCTTCACCCGATGCTGGTTGCGCTCCAGCGTGGGGTATACCAGAAACTGATACTGATAGCTGCGTTCTACCGGCACGTTGCTGGCAGTCACCAGTGATACCTGCTTTAGCTGACCGTTCAAAAGATCTACGGAGCGGGGCAGGGTATAGAGATGAAAATCCTGTAGGGTCTCAGGTGCAATTTCAGTATCGGCGGCGACGGAGAGGGTACGCATCGCCTCCAGTCCCTGACGTTTGTACTGCGCATTGTCAGGTTGATTGACGGTGCCTGCCAGCAGACTGATCTGGGCAGCGGGGAAGTCCACGCCGGTGTTGTTCTGCAGGGTTGCCATGCCATCAATGTTCACCGCTGTTCCGGCAGCATTCAGTGTCAGCAGATAATCCATATTCCAGTTCAGGCCGCCGGTCAGATAGCTGATCTCTGCGGTTTGGGCTTTCTTGGTGCCAGCACTGCGGAAGCTCAGACTGGGTTTGGTCAGTAACTGTTCTGGCAGAGAGGGATAGATAAAACGCCACTGCTCCTGATTCAGCGGAATGGTTTCAAACCGGTTGCCCTGTTTGATCAGTGCCCGGTTCCCCTCAAAACTGAGTAACGTGACCTGACTGACCTCTTCATGCCCGGTGGCCGGGTTCAATCGGGCCAGTTGCAGCTCTTTACCGATGTAATGCTGTAGCAGACTGTTCTGATTCAGCAGGTTGGTGTTCAGGTTTTGCTCGTACACCTGTCCCGCGTTTGCAATTCTAAGGCTTTCCGGTTGTAGCTGGTGGCTGACATCTTCAAGGATAATCTGCTCACCCGGATTCAGTTGTGGCAGGGCACGGCTGTCGCGCACCAAGCCAAGATTCTGGTTATAGAGCGTCAGCCCCAGAGTCGTTCTGTCACTGGCGGCGACGTGCGCAGTTTCGACAGCAGGCGCCTGCATCACCAGCAACAGTAATCCGCTGGCCAGGGCGATGTTCAAAACCGTATGTTTATTCATTTACACTGTCCTTTGCACTTTGAGTCAAATCCACGGCAATGCGGAAGCCCCAGCTGTTTCTCTTGCTGTTCGCCGGGTGACGGTAACGGCTGGAAGGTCGGATCAGACGCGCGATCTCAAACCAGGAGCCGCCACGCATGACGCGCTGCTGACAGCCGCTACGCAGAAAGGCTTTGCTGTCAGAGGAGGATTCCGGGTAGTGATCCCGGTAACAGTCAGCGACCCATTCATCCACATTGCCGGTCATGTCATGCAGCCCCCAGGGGTTGGCGGTAAAGCTTCCTACCGGCGCTGCCTGTTTTCCATCCCATTGGCTGCCACATTGATCACAGACCGCCATGTTGTCGCGGAGTTCATTTCCCCACCAATATGTGGTGTTAGTCCCGGCCCGAGCTGCATATTCCCATTCGGCTTCACTCGGCAGGCGGTAGGGTTGGCCGGTGCGTTCACTGAGCCAGCGGGTGTAAGCCACAGCATCCTGCCAGCTGACATTGGTCACCGGCATGTTGTCACGGCCCCAACCGTTATCGTCCGGTTTGCTGCGGCCGGTTTCTTCGGCAAACAGATCGTATTCAGTATAAGTGACCTCAAAGCGCGAGAGCGCAAAGGGTTTGCTAATGCGCACCGTGTTGACCGGACTTTCATTATCATCGCCCTGACCGCTTTGGTCGCCCATTAAAAATTCACCGGCGGGCAGAATAACCATCTCCGGGCCGTAGCGTTTACCGCCAATCTGGTCGCGGAAAATCTGAATCGCCGGATCGTCCGCCTGAGCAGCGCGTTGTGCTGACAGGGCTGCCAGTTGGGCGGTGGCATTATCCAGTTGCAGACTTGTCTCGTTGAGCTTGGAGCTTAACGTCTGGTGTTTGGCCTGAATATCGTCCTTCTGCTGTTGCAACATTAGCAACTGTGCCGCCAGCGCCTCTTTTTCGTCGATCAGCTCCGTTATGGAAGCGTTATCAAATCCGGATGAGCTGATCCAGCCGACCCAGACACCCAGCAGAAATAGACTGATGCCGCCCAGCGTCTGCTTCCATGGCAGTTTTGGCCGCGCTGTGCTTGGAGAATGAGTCGCAGTCGTTTTGGTCAGTTCTGCGGCTGGAGCCTGGGCTTTGATCTCAGGTGGAGTCCCGGGTTCGGCCTGTGCTTCTTTGAACAGGGTTTTGGCAAGTGCAGAGCAGTGACTGTGGCGTTGGCTGGGGTCTGAATCCAGTGCCTTCTGAAGCTGCGTAAACTGCTCATCAGTGAGTGTTTTATGCCCTGGAAGCTGAGTACCGGTGCGTTGTTGCAGTTCAACCTCTGCGGCAAACGGTGGTTGCCCCGTGAGCAGGTGGTACACGATACAGGCATAGCTGAACACATCCGCCTGACGGGTCAGGGGTTGGTACCGAACGGATTCGGGGGGTTGGTACAGATCGCAGTGTTGCAGATTTAGCTCTGCAGGCAGTTGTGACAAGGTCTCGCTCAGGGCAAAACCGAACAACTTGATGCCATGTCCGGGTTGCACAAATACCAGTTCGGGGCAGAGCAGCCCATGAGGCTGGTGCAGTAGCTGAAACCCGCTGTCCAGTGCATGGGCCAGTTGTTTTAACAGCACAATGCGCTGGGCAGTATCAGGCAGTTGTTTTTTGTCCAGCAGTTGTTGCAGTGTCAGTCCGCTGCAGGTTTCGTAGGCCAGAAATGCGGGGCCGCCAGAGGTCTGAAACGCGCCATAACCCTCCAGCAAAAATTTGTTTTTCAGTTGTTTGCTGAGGGCGGCGTGGCGCTTCAGCGATTCAAGCAGGCTGGGTTTGTCCAGCAGTGCCGGGTTGGGGAGTAGCAGCGTCGCTTTGGGGGTGTCTTTAACATGGCAGTCCTCAGCGAGCCAGAGTGTGGCAAATGGCAGGTTGCCAAGGGCGTTCAGCAGGCGAAAACGCCGGTGCTCCGGGCCAAGTAATTGGCCGGGTTGCAGGGTTAAAGCAGAGGAGTCCAATCCATCTTTCACGCGCGTGTTCCTGTGGTTGCAGATCTAAACAACTATCGGCTTAGTTTGCTCAGGCTGGAGCCTGGCTGCAACCACAGGATGGGTGTTCGGATTAATCAGGCCGAGGTGTCCAGGGGCGGGAAGGATTTGACCAGCTCATCCACCGCTTTCATCTGCGCCAGATACGGCTCCAGCTTAGCCAGTGGCAGGGCGCATGGACCGTCACACTTGGCTTCTTCAGGTACCGGATGGGATTCCAGGAACAGACCGGCAATGCCCTGTGACAGACCCGCGCGTGATAGTTGTGCCACCAGTGCCCGTCGACCGTCAGCTGAATCGGAACGTCCGCCCGGCATCTGCAGTGCATGGGTAGCATCAAACATCACCGGGAAACCGAACTCTTTCATGATGGAGAAGCCCAGCATATCCACGACAAGGTTGTTGTAGCCGAAACAGGAACCACGCTCACAGAGGATCAGCTTGTCGTTACCGGCTTCCTGACATTTGTGCAGGATGTGCTTCATCTCATGCGGTGCCAGAAACTGCGCTTTTTTGATGTTGATGACCGCACCGGTTGCCGCCATGGCGGAGACCAGATCGGTCTGGCGTGACAGAAACGCAGGCAACTGGATGATATCGCATACTTCCGCCGTTGGGACCGCCTGATAGGGTTCATGCACATCGGTGATCAGAGGTACCTGAAAGGTTTCCTTGATCTCCTGCATGATCTTCAGACCCTCATCCAGACCGGGGCCGCGGAAGGAGGTTAGTGAAGAGCGGTTGGCTTTATCAAAAGAGGCTTTGAAAACGTAAGGGATTTTCAGACGCTGGGTGACTTCAACATAGTGTTCAGCAATTTTCATTGCCAGATCACGGGATTCCAGCACATTCATGCCGCCAAACAGCACCATGGGTTTGTCGTTGGCAATCTCAATTCCAGCGACGCTGATGGTTTTTTGTTGCATCGTAAGCCTGCTCTCTATTTGCAGATCAGAAAGCGGGTATTATACGTGATCGACAGGGAAAAGGGCGGCATATTTGGCGACCCATTCCAGCGCGGCATCATGCTCGTTCAGGTGACGGCCTTCGTCCTGCCGCACCGCTTCACGGTAGCGGTGGATATAACAGAGCTGTTCCAGCATCCTGATACGCATCACACTCTCACGCTGAGTGAAGGTTACGGTGATCTCATAGCCATCCTGATCAGCATGACAACCAGATACCTGCCCAATTACTTCTGAGCCTGCCTCAATCAGCGGAATACTGATCCCCACATTGCTGCCCACGGCATAAGGCTGCTGGCTATGGCAGAGTAATTTGAGGTTAGAGGGGCCTGATTCTGGAAGAGAGGGAGGTGACATCGGCTGAAGCACGATGGGAATTTCGTTTGGGTGAAGAATGTAGACCTGTAGACTGCCCATAACGGATGTCCTGTGTCTGTCTTTCTTAACAATGTTAGCGGCCAGCGCTGCATTGTCTTTACACTTTAACTGTAGTTTAAATTCTGTCTTATGTTTTCTTGTACGACGTTAGACAGTAGTCGTATCACCTCAATTCTCTGAGATATTATTTTCTTTACACAGAGCATGACCGGGAGTCACTGTATGACGGATGAACAGAACGAACTTTCACAACTCACAGCCGACTGTGAGGCGTTACAGAGCGGTTTTCAAACGCTGCTGCTCTCTACCCTGTCTGGCGGGCAGGTGCCTGAAATCAGTTACGCCCCATACTGGCGTGATGCATCCGGTTGTTTCTGGGTCTTTATCAGTGAGCTGGCGGGGCATTGTCAGAATCTGATGCAAAACCCTACAGCGTCTGTTTTGTTTATCCGTGATGAGGTCCAGTGCAGTAATCTGTTTGCCCGTGAGCGTTTAACTTACCGTTGTGAGGTGGCGGAAACCGCTCGTGGAACAGAGGAGTTTGAAACAGTGCTCGATCAGATGGAGTTGCGTCTGGGCAAGATGATCGGCATGTTGAAAACCCTGTCAGACTTCAGATTATTTTGTCTGCGTCCGACAAAAGGCACGTATGTTGTGGGGTTTGGCCGGGCCTATGAGGTTGACCCGGTGAGTGGCGCGCTCAGTCATATTGATGAGCAACGCCTTAAAGCGCGGCGGGAAGGTAATGACTAAATTCAGATACCACCACCGCCGATCATTTCGACGACCACGGTTTTAACCAGAAAGGCAGCCAGACCCAGACCCAGAGCAAAGAACAGAATAAACGTACCGAAGCGTCCGGCTTTGGATTTTTTTGCTAGGTCATAGATGATGAAAAAAATGAAGCTGGCAAAAATCAGCAGGCCAACATTCAGAGCAATGGCTTCCATCTCGGCTAAACGCATCAGTTACTCTCCTCGGGTTTACAGAGGCGCAAATTTTACCCGATCTTTTTGGTCAGATATAGGCCTGCAAAGCAGGTTGTAAATTTAGTGATCAACCCGTAAAAATTTTTTTTCCTGTGCTGTCTGAACACCCAATAATCAGAAATCGCTGAAACCCGCATGGGGTGGGAGATTCGACAAAAGTCATGGGTCTGCTTGTCGTAATTCGGGCTAAAAATCAAGAGTTGCAATGAAGGGGCAGATAACTATATTTTGTGTCTTACAGGGGTGCGAATACTATATGTTGTGTATTTGTGGTCTAGAGAGTAGAGCGCCGTGACCTCCCTGTTGTCCGATTGATCGCCTTTGGCAGGGGACGCGGCACTGAATAATAACACCTTGGGCTGGGAAGACTGATGCAGCAAGAATTGATGGTTACCAAGCGGGACGGACGGCAGGAAAAGCTGGACCTGGAAAAGATTCACAAAGTGGTCATCTGGGCAGCCGAAGGACTCGATGCAGTATCACCATCAGAAGTAGAGTTAAAAGCCCACCTGCAGTTTTTCGAAGGCATGCGTACCTTCGATATTCATGAGACGCTGATCAAATCCGCAGCCGACCTGATCTCTGAAACCGCACCCGATTACCAATACCTCTCTGCCCGTCTGGCGATCTTCCACCTGCGTAAACGTGCCTTTGGTAGCTTTGAACCGCCACACATTTTTGAGCATGTTAAGAAACAGGTCGAAGCCGGTCGCTACGACAAACACCTGCTGGAAGATTACAGCGAAGCCGACTGGGATGTGCTGAACGGCTACCTGGATCACAAGCGGGATATGAATTTTTCCTACGCGGCGGTCAAACAGCTCGAAGGTAAATACCTGGTCCAGAACCGTGTTACCGGTGAAGTGTTTGAAAGCCCTCAGATCCTGTACATGCTGGTAGCGGCCTGCCTGTTCGCCAACTATCCGCAGGACACGCGTCTGGATTACGTTAAACGTTTCTACGATGCCACCTCGCTGTTCAAGCTGTCCCTGCCAACACCTATTATGGCTGGCGTACGTACGCCAACCCGTCAGTTCAGCTCCTGTGTATTGATTGAGTGTGGCGACAGTCTGGATTCTATCAACGCGACTGCGGCCTCCATTGTTAAGTATGTGTCTCAGCGTGCCGGTATCGGTATCAATGCCGGTCGTATCCGTGCGCTGGGCAGCCCGATCCGTAACGGTGAAGCATTCCACACCGGTTGTATTCCGTTCTATAAACATTTCCAGACCGCCGTTAAATCCTGCTCGCAGGGCGGTGTGCGTGGTGGTGCAGCAACCCTGTTCTACCCGATCTGGCATCTGGAAGTTGAGTCTCTGCTGGTACTGAAAAACAACCGCGGTGTGGAAGAGAACCGTGTGCGTCACCTGGACTACGGTGTTCAGATCAACAAACTGATGTACACCCGTATGATCAAGGGTGAGAACATCACCCTGTTCAGCCCGCATGAAGTGCCGGGGCTGTACGACGCCTTCTTCGCGGATCAGGATGAGTTTGAGCGCCTGTATGTGAAATACGAACAGGACCCGAATATTCGCAAACAGACCATCAAGGCGGTGGAACTGTTTGGTATTCTGGCGGCAGAGCGCGCTCAGACCGGCCGTATCTACATTCAGAACGTTGACCACTGTAATACCCACAGCCCGTTCAACCCTGAACTGGCGCCGGTGAAGCAGTCCAACCTCTGTCTGGAAATCGCGCTGCCAACCAAGCCGCTGAACGACGTGAATGATCCGGAAGGTGAAATTGCGCTCTGTACCCTGAGTGCATTCAACCTGGGTGCCATTCAGAATCTGAATGAGCTGGACAACCTGTCCGACCTGATCGTACGTGCGCTGGACAGTCTGCTGGATTATCAGGATTACCCGATTCCGGCGGCCCGTACTTCAACTATGAACCGTCGTCCGCTGGGTGTGGGTGTTACCAACTTTGCCTACTACCTGGCGAAGAACGGCGTTAAATACAGCGATGGCTCTGCCAACGGTCTGGTGCACAAAACCTTTGAAGCGATCCAGTACTTCCTGCTGAAAGCCTCTAACCAGTTGGCAAAAGAGCAGGGTGCTTGTCCTAAATTTAATGAAACCACTTACTCCAAGGGCATTCTGCCGATCGATACCTACAAGCGTGAAGTGGATGAGTTCTGTGATGAACCGCTGCACTACTTCTGGGAAACCCTGCGCGAGGATATCCGCGAGTTTGGTCTGCGTAACAGTACCCTGACTGCGCTGATGCCGTGTGAAACTTCATCCCAGATCACCAACTCCACCAACGGCATTGAGCCACCACGAGGCTTTGTCTCCGTTAAAGCCAGTAAAGATGGTGTGATGAAGCAGGTGGTCCCTGAATACACTGAATTGAAGCAGCAGTATGAACTGCTCTGGACGATTCCGAACAACACCGGTTATCTGCAGCTGGTGGGCATCATGCAGAAATTTGTCGACCAGTCGATTTCCGCCAACACCAACTACGACCCGTCCAAGTTCCCGAATGACAAAGTACCGATGAAGCAGCTGCTGCAGGATCTGTTGACGGCGTATAAATACGGTGTCAAAACCCTGTATTACCACAACACCCGTGACGGTGCTTCCGACCAGGCTGATGACGGTGGTTGTGAAGGTGGTGCCTGCAAACTGTAAGGCGATCAGGTAAGGGATTTCAGTGCCCGCCGCTGGCGGGCTGAATTAAGGTTTTCAGTTTGTTTCAGGAAAGACAGCCCGCATGAGTTACAGCACGTTTAGTCACAGTGCCCATGATGCTACCAAAGAGCCGATGTTTTTTGGCCGCAGCGTGAACGTTGCCCGTTACGACAAACAGAAGTATCCGATCTTTGAAAAACTGATCGAGAAGCAGCTCTCTTTCTTCTGGCGTCCGGAAGAGGTGGATCTTTCCACTGACCGTAAAGACTTCCTGAAGATGCCTGAGCATGAAAAGCATATTTTTCTAAGCAATCTGAAATATCAGACTCTGCTGGATTCTGTGCAGGGTCGTTCGCCCAACATTGCGTTCCTGCCGGTGGTTTCCCTGCCGGAACTGGAAACCTGGTTTGAAACCTGGGCCTTCAGCGAAACCATCCACAGCCGTTCATACACCCACATTATCCGTAATATCATCACGGAACCGTCGGAAGTGTTTGATCAGATCGTGACCAACCCCGAGATCATCCGCCGGGCGGATTCCGTCACCAAGCTGTATGACGAGTTTATCGAGCTGTCCGGTATTTATCAGATTCACGGTCAAGGCCTGCACACGCTGAATGGCAAGCAGTTTGATACCAGCCTGCGTAACCTGAAACGCAAACTCTATCTGACGCTGGTGTCCATCAATGTACTGGAAGCGATCCGTTTCTATGTCAGTTTTGCCTGCTCATTTGCCTTTGCAGAACGGGCCATCATGGAAGGCAATGCCAAGATCATAAAACTGATCGCCCGCGATGAAGCGCTGCACCTGACCGGTACCCAGCACATGCTGAATATCATGGCATCCGGCGCGGATGACCCTGAGTTCAAGGAGATTGCGGCCGAATGTCAGGAAGAGGTGTACCGCATCTTCCGTGAAGCGGCGCAGCAGGAAAAAGACTGGGCGCAGTATTTGTTCCGTGATGGTTCCATGATTGGTCTGAACGCCAAAATCCTGTCCGATTACGTGGAGTACATCACCAACGTGCGGATTAAGGCACTTGGCTTACAGGAGGTCTTCCCGCCACGTCAAAACCCATTGCCGTGGATGAATGCCTGGCTGATCAGTGACAACGTACAGGTTGCGCCACAGGAAGCTGAAATCAGCTCCTATCTGGTGGGCCAGATCGATAATGAAGTGGCAGACAGTGACTTCGACGGTTTCGATCTCTAAGGAGTTAACACGGATGTCCGGTGTACCGCGCATCAAGGTGAACCATCACCATACGTTTTTTTACCAGTATGAACCCACCTTGCTGGATTCACTGGAAGCGCAGGATATTCCCGCGCCTTACAACTGCCGTGGTGGTTACTGTGGCTGTTGCAAGGTGCGCCTGCTGGATGGCGAAGTGGAATATGTGCAGGACAGCCTGCTTGATTTGCAGGGGGATGAAATTCTGACCTGTTGCTGTATCCCCAAAGGTCACATCGAATTGGAGCTGCCAGAGGACTGAGGCGTCCGGCTCCTGTTAAATTAGTTATCCACAGCTTGGGCGAGACTGTCAGATAATCTCTTGTGCTATTTATGAATAGCGCACTTTCTTGTTTTTTCTTTTTATTTAATTGTTTTTTAACGATTATTTTTCTTGCAGTGCGAGCAGGTTTAAACCGGGCCTGACACTTTCGTTGCGCGTTGCACAAAGACTATGCACTGAGTTATCCATAGGTAAAAGCGCGAGAATTGCTTCAGGAAGAGGTCGAATTTTCCACTTCCGGGTGGTACAGAACTACCCGGTTACGACCCAGTTGTTTGGCTTTATAGAGTGCTTTATCCGCGCGATTGATCGCGGCCTGCACGCTGTGTTCACCGGCTTTCCAGCTGGCAACACCAAAGCTGGCGGTGATATGGATGGTGCCGTTTTCCGTTTCAAGACTAGCGGACTCGAGAGTTTCGCGCAGTCTTTCAGCCAGCAACAATGCTTCATCTTCGGTAGTTTCCGGCAGCAGCACCAAAAACTCTTCACCGCCGTGACGGGAATGGCTGTCGATAGAACGCAAGCAGGTGTTGATCAGTTCTGCCGTGCGCACCAGCACCTTGTCACCATAGAGGTGACCATAGGTGTCATTAATCTCTTTGAAGTGGTCTAGGTCGAGCAGAATCACCGTCAGGCTGCGGTGGTAGCGGAATGCCCGGCTGACTTCACGCTGAGCCTGATCAGAGAAAGCGCGGCGATTAAGCACGCCGGTGAGTGGATCGGTGGTGGCCATCTCGATCAGTTTGCTTTCGGCTTTGCGTCGGGCGTCCACCTCGGCACGCAGATCCTGGGTACGTTCTTCTACCCGTTTTTCCAGATGTTCCTGTGCTTCCCGCAACTGCTGTTCACGGTTGGCCAGACGTCGACTCATTTTATTTATATGGTTGGCGATCAGGCCCAGTTCGTCCTGTCGGTTAACCGGAATGCTGTCACTGAAGTCACCCTCCGCCGTGTGCTCCAGTGCCTGGATGATGCGGTGGATACGCTGCATGATCCAGCGATCAAACAGGTTTGCGATCAGCACATAGGCGAGGAACAGCACTGCGACAATCACCAGCGTACTGATGCTGAGCATCTTCTGTATCAGCATTTCAAACGGCGACAGATCAAAAGCGGTACGGATTACCAGATAGTCAGCACTGTGCAGGCGAGAACGGTTGAGATCGGCCCGGCTCAGGAAGTAGATAATATCGCCAGCATCCTGCTTCACAACCGTATGCTCCGGAATGTCCGGCAGGGTCTCCAGATCAATTGGCTGACCGTTTTGCAGGAAAGGAAACGCGGAATAGTTGTTGATCAGGTAGATATCAATCTGTTTCAGCAGTTGGCTGGTCGAGGTAATTTCTGTAAAGAAGTCACCAAAAATAAAGTTCATGTAGCGTGTTGAGCGGTTCCGGCTCAGGTACTTCTTCACATCATATGAAATTTCATAGATGTAATCGGAACCTTCCGGGCTGAAGTAGGCATAGATGGTGATCAGGCCGGTTTTGCTGGAGACGTTGATACGGTCGACTTCAAGCCGCCCGGAACCAAAAAAATCATTCAGGTACCGGCGGAAATCGTCATTGATTGTGCCCAGCTCAAAACCGATGTCCGGCAGGAAGTTGGTGGCGACGACCGTGGTGCTGCGGTCAATCACATAAATACCGTCCACCTGATACTCTTCAGCCATTTTCTGCAGCTTGTCCGGAGACCAGAAGATAGGATCAAACGGTTCTTTAGTCAGTACCTGAGTAATAATGGGCAGGGTATGGTGCGCGTGGGCTTGTATCTGACGTTCATCGTAAGCCAGCAGTTCATCAAACACCTTAAAGCGTTCGCTGACATGCTCATGTACCTGTTCTACCTGTTGCCGCAGTTGGGTCTGAATCTCGCCGCTGGCCATGTAATACAGTGCCAGGCTCAAAACCGAACCTGTACCCAATACAGCCAGGGTGATTAAGGTGCGTAACAGTCGTTTCACAGGTACGTGTCAAATAAGTTCTGAATTAACCGCTGATCATACCTTATATATATTCAAAAATCGTTATATCCATTAGGTTAGTGGGGTATTGGTCCTGAGGAGTAAAAAAGATGCATTCTGATGGCGCATTTACAAGAATCAGGCATTAAAAAAGGGCAAAAAATATAAAAAGTTCACAGGTCAATAGTGCAATGTGCTTTTGGCCTAAGATTTTTTCTTATTTTTGTGTTTTTCTGTCTTGATATTATTAAGTTATTGAAATAAAAGAGTTTTATTCCGCTGAGTGCAAATTCGACAATTTGCTGAAAAGCACCGTTTTACAGGGCTTTCAGCCATCTGCCCCAATATTATTCACTGACTTATCCACAGGGATTGGGGAAAACTTTCGGGAGGGGAAATGCCCTCAGGTTTTATCGCCAGAGGGCAGGTCTGAGGGCAAGGGATGTTGACAAAAAAATCAGTGTCCCGCTTTCACAGGCGTCAGGTTCTGGGACAGCACCTCTTCACCGAACCAGCTCAGGTTTTCATGCAGACTGACCACCTCGCCCACAATGATCAAAGCAGGGGCGGGCAGTTGGGCTTCGGCCTGCAGTGCAGGCAGTGTTTCAAGGGTCGCCGTCAGCACTTTCTGATCGAGGGCTGTGCCACGGGAGACAATCGCCGCCGGGGTGCTGCCGGGTTTGCCGTGGGCGATCAGCTCAGCACAGAGGTGATCAAGGCTGTGCAGGCCCATATAAAACACCAGTGTCTGGTTGGGGTGCACCAGTTCGGCAAAATTAAGGTCAGAGGTGCGGTTCTTGAGCTGGCCAGTGATGAATTTCACCGACTGGGCATAGTTGCGGTGGGTCAGCGGAATACCGGCATAGGTTGAACAGGCGCTGGCTGCGGTAATGCCGGGTACCACCTGAAACGGGATATTGTGCTGTTTGAGGCTTTCGAGTTCTTCACCGCCACGGCCAAAGATAAACGGATCACCGCCTTTCAGACGCACCACCCGTTTGCCTTCCAGTGCGTGTTGTACCAACAGGGCGTTGATGCCTTCCTGCGGTACGGCGTGGTTATCGCGCTGCTTGCCAACAAATACCAGATCCGCATCGCGGCGGCACAGGTCCAGCACAGCCGGAGAGACCAGCGCATCGTAGAGAACGATATCGGCCTGCTGCATCAGGCGCAGGGCTTTAAAAGTCAGCAGCTCCGGATCACCGGGGCCGCCGCCAATCAGATACACTTCACCGATCTGATGTTCCGGGTTGCCCTGTTGCAGCTTTTCTTCAATCAGGCTGATGGCCTCTTTGTCGCGACCGGCAAAGACTTTTTCTGCCACCTGACCCTGCAACACAGATTCCCAGAACATGCGGCGGTGATTCACACTGCCAAAACGGGCTTTAACCTGGTTGCGGAACTGCTGAGCGATCTCCGCCAGACGGCTATAAGAACGCGGAATCCAGGTTTCCAGTCGGGCTCTTAACAGACGCGCCAGAACCGGTGCCGCGCCGCCAGAGGAGATACCAATCACAATCGGTGAGCGGTCAACTATCGCCGGGAAAACAAAGGTGCACAGGCGTGGGTTATCCACCACGTTCACCGGAATGCCTTTAGCCACAGCATCAAAATGCACCCGCTCATTAAGCTGGTCATCATCGGTGGCGGCAATCACCAGTACCTTGTCATCCAGCAGGCCTGCGTGATACTCACCGATAATGATCTGACCTGCGGACTCATCCAGCAGAGTTTCCAGATCGGCGCAGACCTGATGCGATACCACGTGAACCAAAGCGCCAGACCGGCAAAGCAAGCGCGCTTTACGCAGTGCAACGGCTCCGCCGCCAACCAGCAGAACAGGTTGTTCGGTCAGTTTAAAAAAGAGCGGTAAATAATCCACGCGGTGTTACTCCGGACATCAACTGATTTTCTCTAAGTTTAACAGCAGGGCCGGTGCATACCCAGAAAGTGGAGCAGATTTCTGTCGGCTTCTGTCGCTAGAATGGGTGGTTTAATTTCGAGTGACTTTTGCAGCCCCGCTAAGGAGTATGGCGTGTCAGATATAACCGCCCAAGAACCCTGCGTGATCTTCAATGAAGTGCCATTACGGCAGGAAGGCATCCTGCTGCAGGTGACCCTGAATGCGCCGCGCAGTCTCAATGCGCTCAGTCTGCCGATGATCGAGCAAATCCAGCCCAGACTGGAGGCGGCGGCTACAGACGACCGGGTGCGGGCGATTCTGATCCAGGCCAGCGGGGAGAAAGCCTTTTGTGCCGGGGGCGATGTGGTGGCTCTGTGCCACGCGATCCGTCAAGGTGATCAAACGTTGCCTGAGCAGTACTTTACGGCGGAATACCGGCTCGACTATACCCTGCACACCTACCCCAAACCGGTAATCTGCTGGGGCAGCGGCATTGTGATGGGCGGCGGCATGGGACTCATGAATGGCAGTAGTCATCGCATTGTGACCGAAACCTCGATGCTGGCAATGCCGGAAGTGACCATTGGTTTATACCCGGATGTGGGCGGTAGCTGGTTTCTGAATCAGATGCCGGGCAGCATCGGCCTGTTTCTGGCCCTGACTGGCAGCCGGTTGAATGCATCGGATACCCTGTTACTGGGGCTGGCAGATCACTATATGGACAGTCAGCATCTGGAAACCCTGGTCCACCACCTGCAACAGGCGGACTGGGGTAACGATCCGGATCATACCGTGGTCAGTCGGGTGCTGGGTCATCTGGCGCGGCGACCTTACCCTAAACTGGAGGACACCTCTAATGTCTTCCGGCATTTGGAAATCATTCAGCGGCTGATGCTTAACCCTGATCCCCAGACGTTGATTGAACGCCTGACCGATCTGGCCAGTGAAGATGCCTGGTTGCAACGGGCTTTGCAGTCCATGCGCCACGGCAGCCCACTGGCAATGCACCTGATCCAGCAGCAACTATTACGCTGCCGCCATCTGTCCCTGAAAGAGGTGTTCCAGCAGGAACTGGTGCTCTCAGTTCAGATCTGCCGGCAGGGGGATTTTGCTGAAGGTGTCAGAGCCTTGCTGGTGGATAAAGACAATAAACCACAATGGCGTTACCCATCGCTGGCTGAAGTGCCGATGGCTGAGGTTGAAGGTTTTTTTGCGGCGCCCTGGGCGCAGAATCCATTGGCCGACCTGTCCTGATTCAGAACAGGTCGGTGTTATGATGATTGTCGAGTAAGGCTTGGCGAAAACAGGGATTACATCGGTTTGCTGCAGTTGCCCGGTTTTGCCATATCAAGCTTGGCGACCGCCATTTTACCCTGTTCTTCCGGCATCAGCTCCAACCCTGCGCCACCGACAAACACGCCCATTTTGATGAACTGTCTTATGAAGTAGTTCTTGCCCGCTTCAAACATTACCTCCAGCGCGTTGGGTGAAAACTCGGATTCTGTGTCGATCCTGTGGGTTTTATCACCTTCAACTTCGGTGTAGAAAAATACATCGGGTGCGCTCTCGCCCAGACAGTTGGAATTAACCCAGATATCCTTTTTAAGTGCTTTGCCGACAAAGCTGTCCCGATAGATATATACCCCGGCATTGCCCTCGCTTGGCGGGTTGAATTCTTTCGCCTTGGCTGAATCCGCGGAGGAAGCCATATCTACGGAAGCGCATCCTGATAGGGTCAGCGCGGCGGTCATGGCGATAGCAGGTAAAATCTTCATTCAGTCTGTTCCTTGATTGAGTAATGAAAGCGGGTCTGTGTTGTTATAGAGCTTGTGTGCTCTGGGTTATGTTTTCATGGGTTGATCCGAGACTGGAGCGATACTTTTAAGGGATAGTGACACCTCAATCCTGGGTGTTTTTAAGTCATCCGTTGCCGTAGTCGAGATGTGGATTGGCTTGTAACGCGTTGCTCAGCAATTCTGACTAGCGTTAGTGTTTTTTCTTTTTGCAGTAACCACAAAATCTCAAATATATATATTGGTGAAGCGATAAATGCCTGTAGCTGCCAAGGGAGACTGCCTATCCCTTTAAGGGGGCCAAGTGTTACTAGCAATAAGTAGAGTGCGATCATCAGCACAAAAAAAATCAGATAGGAATAGGTCCTTACAATTGCCAAAGTAACTTGGTGGGGACTTCTCGCTTTTAGTAATAAGTTCTTTTTATTGCGCCATTTTGCAATTCTGAGGCGGCCGTGTACTCTTCTCGGGGTCAAAGAAATGTGCGTTAGCAAATACTCACCCAAACGAGTGAGCCTCCTTGATAACATGGCAATAAATAGACTGCCAAGGATGCTGACAAGTACAGAGGACTCAAAAAGAACTTCCATATAATCTTTTATTTCCTTTTATGTGAGATGCTTTGCTAAGGGGCGACTGCGCAGTAGGCGTCCCGCGGAGGCCGCTTCCGGCCGAAGTGTAATTGAGCAAGTTGTTAGCTGCGACTGACATTGAGCACCAAGCCATTTAATTGAGCACCGCCTGGAGATACAGCAAATTTAAGCAGTTTTTTCTTTGAGACTATATGGAGTTGAAGCTCGGTAAACTCTTTTGCTTTAAAGAAGGTGGATATTTCCGTGATGATTAGATCGTCTTCAATTGTGACCGACACTAAGTCCAGCTCGTGAAGGTGATCTTCGTCAGATCGTTGGTTTGAGTCTACTGGAGCGAGTGTAAAGCTGATAGAAGCCACACCGTCATTTAACGAAGCTTCAAATAATTTAGCCCCCATCGATTCACCAGTATTTTCATACTGCAAATAGACAGAAGATTGTCCCTTTCGAAGGCTTCTTTTCATGCTTACTCCTTAAGCAGTGGTCCTACCCACAAAAAGTAGACACTAGGTTATGCGCATTTGCGCTCATACTCTGCCGGACTGACATAGCCCAAAGCCGAGTGCCTACGTATGCGGTTATAAAATACTTCGATGTATTCGAA
>NZ_JARHUE010000003.1 GCF_029222905.1 Neptuniibacter sp. CAU 1671
TGGCGACCATAGAGTTGTGGAACCACCTGAATCCATCCCGAACTCAGACGTGAAACGCAACATCGCCGATGGTAGTGTGGGGCTTCCCCATGTGAGAGTAGGTCATCGCCAAGCACCTAATATTAAAGAACCCCGGTACCGTATGGTCCCGGGGTTTTTTAATGCCTGTTATTTACGCCTGATGTGCATAATGTGTCTGATGTGGCTAAGATAGCGCGAACTGAAAAACACTGAATTTGGGTGATAAATGTCTCAGCCTGTTGTCTACACACTTATTGGGTTATGTCTGGTTGTTATCGCACTGTGTCTGGCGTATCTGTACAGATACTGGCAGCAGCGTAAACAGAAGCAGAAGGCTGAGGTTGAAAGGATCGAGAAGCAAGCCAATGACCTGCGTGAGCGACGCGCCTATCTGATCGAAAGCGTGCAAGTTATTGCACGGGCTGTAGGTCATGATGAGAAGCTCACATTGACTGAGGCATCTATCAGACTCAGTACATTGCTTGAAAGCCTCTCACCCGAGTTGGTTAAGAAGCCGGAAGTTTCAGTGTTACGTGAGATGCATAATCTGACTCAGCATATTCCGATTAAGGATAAGTGGCAGCAGCTTTCTAAACAGGAGCGCTGGCGTTATAAGCTGGAAATGGCTGAGCTGGAAAAAAAGCATGAAGCAAAAATTCATCAGGCAGCCAGTTTCCTGGTTGAATACGATTTCAGTAAATTGATTCACTGATGGTGATCTAGATGGATTTTCTGGCTGTTTTTGCAGTGACCTTATGCATGACAGTTGGTTTGTGTCTTGCTCTTCTCTACGGTAAACCACCTACCTATCGGCCTCGACGTGAAGAGATTCTTCATCTCCTGAATGCCGTTATCACTCAGCAGGCTTCTGTTGATCAATGGACACTTTTTCTGGCGTTGCCCATTACGCATGATCCTGATCTGGAAGCGATTCGTGTCAGTTGTATTGCATTGGATGAGGGTACTGAAACGGTATCTGCGGCTCATCAGGGGCTCAATGGTGCCATTTATGATCGGGCAGGCATGGAACGGTTGCAGGTTATTTATCAGCGCTTAGAGAAACTGATTGAGGCTGAGCCTGTGTCACGCTGGTTTTGATGTTAAAACTGTTCATGCTCGATAATACGCGTCATATGCCAGAGCTTTTTCCAGATTGTGCGCAGCTGTTGGCTATGGATTGCTTCATGCAATTCTGTTCCGGCGTTTTCGAGTTCGGGTAACTGGTACAGTCCAGCCAGACCAATGATCTGGTGGCTGTGTTCTCGCATGCCGACAAAGTTGTGCTTATCGAAATGATTTCTGAGTCCTTCTAACTGTTGTTTCAGCTCATCAGTCAAATCGGCTTGGCTAATGCCATACGCCTCCAGCTGAGTGCCGCAGGTCGGTGACTGGTCCGGAGGGGGTTCTGCTGTCCTGTTTGATGCCTCTTTCGGGAAAAGCAGTTCTTCGATGGTTTGGAACAGCTCATGATCATTAATCGGTTTCAATAAAACCTGATTGACCCCAGCCTCCAGCAGCTTTTGATGTTCACTGCTGATGATATTGGCTGTCAGGGCAACAATAGGCAGGGGATGTTTGCGCCGCAGTCGTATCTGACGCGTTGCTTCTATACCGTCCATTCGTGGCATATGTACATCCATCAGCACCAGATCAGGATTAAGCCTCAACGTCTTATCTACGGCTTCTTCACCATTGGCTGCTTCATAGACTTTAGCTCCAGCTTTCTCAAGGATGCGGCAGACCAGTAAGCGGTTGAAGTTGTTGTCTTCAGTGATCAGGATGCGCGGTGTGCCACTGAACTTAAGCGTTGCAGTTTCTTGCTCTGGTGACTGCTGTGCATCCGGTGACAGTGCGTTTAGCAGCAACTGTGTCCTGACCGGTTTGCGCAGCTGGATCACTTTACGGGGCAGGTCCAGCGCCAGCGGTTGGCTTGAAAGAATGACCACCGGGTGCGTGGCATATTGCAAAGCTTCACCTAGTTGCAGAATGGTCGCTTCGCTGAGATCACCTGCCGGTAAGCCCCATAAAATGGAGCTGGTTGGCAGGCTCTCGGCGAGCTTGGACATCTCTTCCAGTGATTTAGCGACATGGATCTCTGAGATGAACGGTTCAAGCAGGTATTTAAGTGCTGTTCGTACTTCCGCACAGTGATCATAAATAATCAGATGGTTAACCTGAAGCGGAGACAGTATTGACTGTACCGGGCTGACTTTGAACGGTATCTCTAAGGTGACGGTTGTACCATGCTGTTCTTCGCTGGCGAGGCTGATGGTACCGCCCATCAGCTCAGTTAATTGTTTAGCAATAACCAGCCCTAGCCCTGATCCACCGTAACGCCGGCTGATGGACGTATCGGCCTGATTAAACGCCTTAAACAGATGTGTTACGCGCTCTTCCGGAATGCCTGTACCCGTATCCCTCACAATGATGCGCAGACTGACTTGCTGGTCCGCCTGAACAGTGGCGCTGACATAAACGGCAACATGCCCTTCCGATGTGAATTTGACAGCATTGCTGACGAGGTTACTGATGACCTGCTTAACACGCACAGAGTCCCCGTGAAGGATGCGTGGAGTATCCGGCTGGATAATGGGTACCAGTTCAAGTTTCTTGTCGTGCGCGAGAACGGTTTGCATCTCGAAGACATCAAGAATACAGCTTTCGATATTGAACGGCAGTTGTTCCAGTTCTATTGCATTGGATTCCAGTTTTGAGTAATCCAATATGTCATCAATGATTGAAAGCAGTAGTGTTGATGTGAGGTTAATAATGCGGGTGTACTCTTTCTGCTCCATTTTGAGCGGTGTCCGCTCTAACAAACGAGCGAAGCCAAGTACCGAGGTCAGCGGTGTTCTGAGCTCATGACTCATGCGTGCCAGAAACTCATCCTTTGCCGCATTAGCGTCATCTGCGTGCTGTCGTGCTGCATCAAGCGCCTGGTTCTGTTTCTCAAGGTGAACCAGCGTAGAACGTAACCTTTGCGTGGCTCTATCGACCTGACTCTCCAGATTCTGCGTTGATTCATACACCTGATGTGCCAACTGGTTAAAACCATGTGCCAGCTCTTTGAGCTCACCGGTACTTTTAATGGTTGCCCGAGCTTCCAGATTGCCGCGTTGGAGTTGCTGAATAACGCGACTCAGCTCCAGAATGGGTCGGGTGATCTGGCGTCCGAAACGTGTCGCGAGCCAGAAAGCCAGGAGGAATATGATCCCCAACATGACCAGACTGCGCAGAATGATTTCGTGCTGTCTTTGTTGGGTAGGGTTATTTGAGAAGGCCACAATCACCCAACCAATAAACTCGGGGCTGCTGTATTCGGGCTGCAGTTCCGGGTTGTTGGTGATGTCGAACCCGGTGGTCGTAATGGGATAGCGGAAGTAACTGATATTTCCTTCCTGCAGCGGGAATTTGGCTGCTTCGGGGGGGATAAAACTTGAAGCCGCCGCCCGTTGTACCAAACCATATTCACGATCCAGGAAGAGTACGTCAGCCACTTCTTCCTGTTTCATTGCTGAGCTGATCAAACTTCGTAGCGCGGAAGTGTTGCCGGTGAGCATGCCAAACTCTGCTGACGAGGCCAGCAACTGACTCATAATCAGGCCTTTTTCCTGCAGTTGGGTATGTGCATCCTCAAGACGTGAGGTTATCAGGTGTCCACCCAACAAGAGGGTAATCAGTAACAGCGGCAAGAAGGTGATCAGCAGTACACGCTGACGTATGCCCAGGCGCCAGGTGATCATGGCTCCATGCCTTTGAGTTGTTGTTCCAGCATCTCTGCCGCTTGCAATTGGATATGCAGAGAACGTGCGGCCACCGGGTTTGTGGCAACCTTGAAATAACGCGGGAACTGCGCTTTTGGCAGGATGTTTTTATTAAGCCAGATGGATAGAACTTCAGCGGTTTGTTTGCCGATATCAGCGGGATCAGAATAGACAGCCGCCAGGGCACCGGCGGTGACATATTTGTCTGAAAATCCGATCAGGGGTATCCCTTGTCTGAATGAAATATACAGAATCCACTTTGCTGTCGTGCGGTTAAACAGGGACTTGTCCGGTAAGGTGAGAACGACATCGCTGCCCGCAATCAGCGATTGCAGTTTCTGCATTGGGTTATCGTCTTCGCTGAGTACTTCATGTTTGATGCCGATTTTATTTTTTTCACCCTCGCGCATCAGCTCCGGTAACTCTTCGCTGGAAAAAGGCCCCAGCGCTGTAGCGATCGTGCGCGTATCCGGCTTAATGATTCTGATCAGATTGAACTGGCGCTCAAGTGGCTGATCAAGAAACACAGCGGTGAAGTTATTAATCTGCTGTCGTGGGTGGGCTGCATATTTTTCCATCAGGCTGAGGTATGTGCGCCTGGGCAGGAAGGCCATAATCAGTGCTTGTTTTGATGAGAGCTGGCCAAAAGCCTGATCCGCTGCCTGTGAGCCTATGGCAATGGCTGTGGGATAGAGTAAGGCGTCACTGTGCTCAGCGCTGAGTTCGTCCATCGAAATCAGTGTGAAGGGCTCGGTGATTTGATGGGTAATGGCTGTTACAACTTCCTGATAGGCAATCTGATGTCCGCTGGTGATTAGCAAGACGCGGGCATGTGCTTGCCCAAAGGTGAATAAAAGAGCCAGCAGCAACCCGCACAGCCGCCTGGCTGGAAGGTATCGTTTGGCTGCTTTATTCATCTTGATGGGCACTGATCGGGTCCGTTACAACATGCCATTAAAATTTGAACGTGAGCTGCAAATATGTTCTGCGATCAAAGGTATTGAAGTGATAAAACTCTGAATACCTCCGATCAAACAGGTTCTGGATAACCAGTGCTGCGGACAGCTGGCTACCCCAATCCAGATTAAAGTCATAGCCCAGGCGCAGATCCGTGCGGTTGTAGCGATAATCCGGGTAGTCATCATCATTGCCTTCCAGCCAGCGCACTTTATGCAGGTAATACTGAGCAAGGCTGACAGAGGAATGCGCTGTTGGTTTGGTACTGAGCAGCAAAGAGGCAAGATGTAAGGGCGCAGCTTCATCTAGACGCTGTACGCCTTTGTTACCTCTGTCACGATCGCCCTTTACGTTGTTATAGCTGTAATTAAACAGGGCAGAAGAGGCATGACTTGCTTTGGAAGCGTATTTGAACTGAAATTCAAATCCCTGGTTGGTCCAGTCATAACCATTTTCCTGAATGATATAACGGTTATCCAGATCATCTGCATCGACGAAAAATGAACCGATGGCATCGTCGATGTCTTCATAGAAAATACGGACATCAAGCTGGCTGTTGATATGTGGAAACAGAGTGAAATAACCGATCTCTGCTGAATTGATCTTTTCCGGGCCTAAATCCGGATTGGGTTTAGTATAAATATCGTCATCAACCCCCAGAGGGAAATGCAGGGTAAACGCGTTATTTGCAGACAGCAGCGAAGGCATACGATAGGCCTGGGTTACGGCTGTGCGTATAGAAGAATCGCCGTCTAAGAGGTAGTTGGCGGCGAGTCGTGGCGAAAAGCGTGTACCTGCAATAGAGCTGTGCTCAAGCATGCCGCCAATATTAAAAACCCAGTCAGGTATTGTTTTTAATTCAATATTGCCAAACATGCGCCAGCGATTTTCATCCAGCCAGCGGTTGTTAGCTTGTTGCAGCAGAGCACCACTTTTCGCGCGCTCATAGCGGTATCCTGCACCAACCACGGCCTCGATACCCGGTTTTGTCAGCGTGTGAAGAAACTCGATATCGTGAGATTCAGTTTTACCGGTTTCTGAATCTTTAAATATACCTGTCGGGTTGAGCGCGTTCAGTTCTGCGCCTGTACCGGGAGGCAGCGGGCCGAATGATTCTTCAAGTAGCACTTGAAGTTCGGCGTCACTGTAGCGCGGTGTTTCCATATTCAGATAGTGGTGCTGATAGCTTATCTGATAAGCATGCTCCGGATCGATGATTCGGTTCCATTGCAGCGACTGTGAACTGGACTCGTGTTCACGGGTGATAAATTCGGCCTCTTCAGGATCTTCTCGGTTGCCATCACCCCGGTCGACATACCCATTATTGAATCCCAGACTGAAGCTGAATGTGTCGATGAGTGAGGGTGTGTAAACGCCTTCAATATTAAGGTGTCGAATCAGTCCTTTATCCCGGTAACGTTCAATACCATCATTTTGATAGAACCCGCCCCGGACGGTTAATTCCAGACCTTCGAAGCTGGCGCTGTGTCGCAGATAATAACTTTCAGTGCCTAAGGCGCCCTGAGTGGTTTGGATTTCTGTACCACGATCCTGCAGGGGGGAACGCGTAATAATATTAATAGCACCGGTGAACGCATTTGAACCATGTGTCGGTACGTTGGAGCCCCGGACCACCTCAATGCGTTCAATATCATTGGTTGTCAGTCCCAGGGTTTCCCAGACCACGGTTGATAACAATGGGATATAGACGGAGCGACCATTAATCATCACCTCCATCTGGCGCGGGAAATCATCACTGACGCCATGATAGCTCACGCCAAACTTATTACTGTGGACATGGTACACACTCATACCAGGCACCAGTCGAAACAGATCTGGTATGTTTTGAGCGCCGGATGCCTCGATCATTTTTCGGTCGATGATGCTGATAGCGGCGGGCGTTTCAGTGAGCTTTTGAGTCAGGTGCGTAGCCGAGATGACTTCAGGTATGTCGATCAGCAGGTCGGTTTCGCTTAAAAGTGGCAGTGATTCATTCGCCTGCAGGCTGATGGGCAGGGCAACCAAAGCCAGCAGAAGGGATGGGCGGCGTGTTTGGTTTGGTTTCATCTGTATCTTCTTGGCAGTCGGTTCATAAAACCAGACTGTTTGCAGGTTATTATCAGATTTTCAAGCCAATATATATGATTATCGCCGCCATGACGATTGCTTCAAGAATGAAACCGTTGTTTTCAATAATCCAGCTGAACATATTCTCTAGCTTAAATTAAACCCGGCTTTCGCCGGGCTTAACACAGTAATTAAAAGGACCAGCGCAGGTTTAGATTGTAATAAGGACTATGGTCACCGGACTCAACATGTGGGTCGCCGGTGGGTTTTGCGTATTCAAGCCCGACGCTGAAATGTTTGGTATCTGTCACCTCAAGACCCAATGCATAGGATGAAATCGACGAATCGATGTTTGGATCATTGAGTTCTGTATGAGCCGTATCGACAGCGGCGTATGGCTCCAAGCGTTTAACAAAGTTACCGGTCATCGGTATCAGGTAACGCAGTTCAATTTCGGCGGCGATCCCGCGATCCCCCTGAGCCTGTCCGTCATCGTATCCGCGTCCGAAGCGTTGGCCACCATATCTCACACGCTCTGCTGAAGGCAGAATGTCATCAGAGAAAAACAGACTGCCTTTGGCCGTCAGACGCCACTGAGGAGTGAGTGACTTGCGCCATAACCCGTCCAGTTTGAAATAGGTAAAATAGAGGTCTTCTGAACCGGAGCGACTGGAACTGCTTTGCTCGATCTCATTGCGGTTATTACCCAGATCAAGACCCTGCTTGATGCTGCCGCTAAGTTGCCAGAAGCGTTCTCGATTCAGATCCTGCCAGCGTGATACCAGTTCAAGGGCTGAATAGCGCAGGTTCTTTTCAATGTAAATCGGCTCAAAACCTTCCGGTGTGAGTTCGTAGTTTGAGGTCTCATCCAGATAGTGAAGATTACCCCCTAGCCACCAACTTGAAGTGCGCGTGAGGTTGATTGGATAGTTCAGGCCCAGCTTGAGTCGGTCACGGGTTTTCACCTCTTCGTTGTTGACCGGAATATCAGTGATGTAGAAGGTATCGTCACCATTGCTCTTGAAGTGGTTGGCGGACAGGCTTAACTGTAAGCCGTCATCCCCCAGTTCCCGCTGGTAAGCAATATTAAGATAGCTTTCGATGGTGTCGCCCGGTATCAGTCCCGAAACGGTCAGTTTGTCGGCATTTGAGGTCAAAGAGTTTACGGTCAGTCCCAGCTGCAGCCGCACTTCATCCTGATCGGCCTGAATATTGAAACTGCGATCAAAGGTTCGCACTTCGGTGGCTTCGACCAGAATGGTCGTAGCGCCAGAAGTGGTGACCGGGCGCGGTACGTTGACTTTAAAACGATAACCCGGTGTGCTCTGAATCAGGCTTATATAACGCTCATATCCTTCAAGCGTCAGCGGTTTTAATTGCTGCAATTTGGCAACTAGACCCTCAATTCTTGCCCGGACATCAGGGTCTTCAATTTTGATATCGCTCTGGGCAATGTGGCCCTCAATCAACATGACAATCAGGTTGCCATTTGCCAAAGACTGGCGCGGCAGGTGAGCAAACGAGAGGGGGTATCCTGCTGACTGATAGTGCTTGGTGATTGTCTGCAATGCCTGAGTCAGTTCTGCTTTACTGACCTTGTGGCCCTTGATGGGAGCTACCATGGCCTGCAGTTCAGTATCAGTGAATACAGTACCACCCTGGAAGGTTACCTGACGTACATCGAAACGTGGCAGGTCTTTCACTTCAGAGGTGGCCTGTGGGGCTTCGGGCAGCTTGTTCTGCTCTGGTTCGTATTCCGGTACCGGCAACGTTGGGCCATCAGGATCGGCAATAAACGGAGGTTCTGCTGCAGTCGCGGGAAGGGTGACCAAACTACTGCCAATAACAGCGCTAAAAACAAGATATGGGAGTGAGTGAAAACGCATGTGTGTGCCGGGTCCTTTGGCGTATAAAACTAGAGAATTGTGCAAGTCCGTTGGGAAGCTGACTGTAACATAGGGCGAACCAGTTTATTAGAGTAAACCACCCACCAGGGGATCCAGAAGGCCATCATCCACCTGATCAAGCAGGTCTGTTAATGGATCCAGTAAGGAGTCCAGTAGTGTGTCTTCCTGAATCAGGTCATCCACTGTGCCGATCACAGAATCAACCAGTTGGGTTTCGTTAATGTTTCCTGTGAGTAAATTGTCAGCGGATTCAGTCAGTTGATTCAGGTTCAGTAGACCATCTTCGCTGCCTAACAGGCTGTCTAACGAATCAGTAATTGGCTCCAGCAGTGGAGGGTTGGTCAGATCCCCTCCCAACAGGCTGTCTACAGTACCCGTAATCGGATCGAGCAAGGGTGTTTCAGCGTTAATAAGACTGTCCAGGGTGTTATCAAGCGGCTCGATCAGCAGACCGTCCAGGGTGCCTGTAATCGGTTGAAGTGTGTTATCCAGCGTACCGAGTAAGAGGCTGGTGTCGCTACCCAGCAGGCTATCCAGGGTACCCGTCAGGTCAGAGACCGTGCCACCGGTGAGGTTATCAATATTTCCGGTCAGACTGGTGAGTAGTCCCTGATCAAGATTTAACAGGTCGCTCTCAAGGTCCAGCAGATCGGCAGTCAACTCAACGGGAGGCTCTTCAGAGGGTTCTGCAGCTACAAAATCAGCGTTTGGGGAGGGTTCTCCGATCACAATTTCAGCCTCCGAGGAGGTGGAGGAGGAGGGCATAACATTCGCTGTCTGGGAGGCTGTGCAACCTGCACCAACTATTGCTGCAGAGAATATGCAGCAAGTGACTAACAGTTTCAAAATGTTATTCATCTATCCATGCCCAAATTGCAATCAGTGGCTTGTTCCATGCCAAGTGGCTTACAGAGTCGAACCACTTATAAACAATTTTAACTTAAATTGAGGACGCGATTATAGCAAGTTTTGAGTAAAAAACACGCAATTAAGCTCTTTCTAATGTTATCGGCAGTGACGCGCCGCGGTTGAGTCTTAGCTTGGCGGGTCGAGGTTATCCATATGGGTCGTATTTATCCGGAACCAGCCGGCCACACTGAAGCGTTCACGAGAGGCGGCCAATACTTCATGAGGAAACTCTTCACTCAGAAAAATGACCAGAGTACCAAAAGCGGGCAGCACCTTGGTGAGAGGTTCTTCGGAATTATGCTCACTGTAAATAACCAGTTCACCACCTTGATCCGGTTCCCAGCCCCGGTTTAGGTAAGTGACCAGGGATAACACTCGGTTTGACTGGCCTTTGAAAGCATCCAGATGCTTTTTGTAAAAATCGCCAGGCTGATAACAGGCGAAGTGGCTTTCAAACGAAAACAAACCCATAAAGAGTCGACGGTTAAGGTAGCAACGCAGTTGTTCAGTCCAGTCCAACCAGACTTTTGCCGAAGTCATCTGTGCTTCAATCCAGAGGATTCGGTCACGACGCACAAAGGGGTTTAAAGTTTGGTTAGCACCCCGGCCAATATTGGCCTCATGAAAATCGGTCTCATCCTGATGGGCCAGTACCTGCAGTAGTTGCTCGGAAATATCTGCAGGCAGTGCCGAAGGCAACACGACATAACCCTGTTCTTCGAGTTTCACAGCGATCTGCTCGAACAATACATCGTTTATGTCAGCGGATGTTTCAGGGAAGTGAGGGGTGTTCATTGCAGTGTGCCGAGTTGAATCCAAAGATGCTATTTACCCCAGAAACAGTGTCGTGGATAGCACTTTTTTAAGCGGCCATAAAAAAGCCTGATCACAGAGATCAGGCAAGGTGTTACCAAGAGTTGAGTCTACTCTTTGGTGACGGGAGATTGTACGTCGTAACCCTCTTCGCTGAGCAGGTAACCTGCGGTTCCGCCAATGGCGGCCCCTGCTACAAAACCACACCCCTGCAGCACGAGACTCGACAACAAAACTGATAAAATCAATACGCGTTTCATGTTGGTACCCTCCTCATATCAGGACCATTTAGGCGCCTGAGATTTTGGTTGATCAGCGTGGGTTTACCGCTAGGTTAGCTCGTTCCGCCCACCGCCGTAGGCTCGACGGGGATCGCATCAATGGCGGTAAATTCTCTCAGTGGCAGATCGTCTGGTAGAGAGATGTAACCCTCGCCTTTGAATTCAGCGGCTTGCTCAAGAACTTGGGCTGAGCTGTTGATCCTGATTTTGCTGTTGGCCACCGTGAGTTTTTCAATGGGTACGGCAACGTTCTTACCGCCGAAGCCCAGTATTTTCCCCGATGTGATAACCGCTTTGTATTCTGCAGCACTCATGCTGCGCACAATATCGGTCACTGCGCCAACCGTGTTGCCTTTGCTGTCGACAACAATCATGTTGGTCAGCTGGCCTGGGGTCAGTTCATAGATCGGATTAAGTTCCGATTGGGGTTGCGCCTCGGTCTGCGTATCACCTGATTTATCAGACCAGGTGCTATTGGCTTTCAATTCACCTGCCAAAATTGTGGTTTGCTGAGCCGGCGTATTGGTTTCCACCTGCAGGGCCGGTGCATCCAGTTGCACTTTGACTGGTGAAGTGTCCGCAGCCACGACTGCTTCAGCGTCAGCGTAAACGGCGGGAATGAAAAGTGCAGACAGTGCGCCGGTGAGCAGCGTGGTTCTGGAAGAGATATTCAAAAACATACAAACCTCCATCAATTTTAAACCACAACAGATGCCATTAGGGTTGGGGCAAAGTTGTGAAACCTGTGGAAGATTTAGCGAAGTCTGTGCCAAAAGTTGGTGCCGACCTGAAAGACGGTTGTTTTTGTTTTTAAGTAATTGAATTTAAGATAAATTATTCTTAAAAAGGTTTTTCGGCGTTTTTATTTGATGGATATTACTGAGACTTTTTAATGCTCTTTAGTGGTAAAAATAGGCGCTCAATGTGTTTGTAAATATATGATTTTAAATATTTTATTTTAAATGTCTCTATTTGGCGACAGTGTTTTTGCAGTGCTATTGAGGGTTTGCGCTGAATCGGATTTAGAGTGTCGCTTATAAGCGACGGTTTTGTTGAACTATATCAGTCTTATCGGTTCTATATTTGCGTAAAGATTTTTACAGAGATACATTGATTGCATGGAATCAGAGTGAAGGTCGTAGCGCGGTCTGAGAGGTCTTTCGGATATCTGCCCTGCTGCGATACTTCACCTGGGAACTTTGATTTTATGGTCTGTAGATAATGATGGTCTGTATGTTGAAAAAACGCCTGGTGTTGTTGCTGATGCTCCTGATGAGCATGCAGTCACTGGCGGCGATTCAAATGCCGCAGACTGTCACTACGCCAAAAACACCGATTCCCATGCATCACGCACAGCATCAAATGCCAATGACCACGGATGACGGTTCCAGCTCATGCCTGGAACATTGTCAGCAACAGGCGTTGACTGCCCAAGCTGATGCCCATCCTCAGGCTGATCACTGTCAACCCGGCCACTGTCAGTTACATTCGTGTATCAGTAACGCGGCCGGTGCAGGTATTCATCAATCCGGTCTGAAATTTGCGCGCCAACCCGAACGACACTACATCTACCCGCCTTCCCATGGCTTGTCTGGCCAGATAACCCCTCCTTTGTTGCGGCCTCCTATTCCCCGCGGCTGATCAATCTCCGGCTTTATGTCGAAATCAGTTGTTCATTTAGCACGTCTGAAAAGACGTTTTGTATTTGGTGGTGGTATGAAAAAAATTACGTTTTTGCGTCTGCTGTGCCGTTTATCGGGTGCAGCTATGGTTACGTTGATGGCTCAGATGGCCTTTGCGGCTGGCGAAGAGTTAAAGGTGTATAAAAGCCCTGATTGTGGCTGTTGCGGAAAGTGGGTAGAACATCTTGAGTCGCAGGGACTTGAGACTGCAACCCTGCATCCGATGAATCTGGCTGCAGTAAAGCAGCATTACGGCATTAAACCGGCTTACCGCTCTTGCCATACAGCGGTATCAAACGATGGATACGTCTTTGAAGGTCACGTGCCTGCCCGGTTTGTTACCGAATTTTTGCAGTCGCCACCTGAGGGGGCGCTGGGGCTTGCAGTACCCGGCATGCCTGTTGGCAGCCCGGGCATGGAAATGGACCAGCGTTTTGATCCCTATGAGGTTATTTTGCTGAAACAGGATGGAACGGCAGAGGTGTACAAATCCATCAAAAGCCCTGACCAGCAGTATTAAAGGGGGGCTGTTATGAAAATTTCAGATAAGTCCGTGTCTGCAGGTCTGAGCCGCCGGCAGTTTGTTACCGGACTCGCAGCGGGTGGAGTATTGGGTGCACTGGGTATGCCTGGCTCCAGGCTCTGGGCTATGCAAGCGCCTGCGGGAGCGCCCGAATTAAGCGGCCAAACCATCAATCTCAATATAGGGCAGCAGCGCGTCAACTTTACCGGCAAAGATCGCTTTGCAACGACTGTCAACGGATCCCTGCCAGCGCCTACGCTCAGGCTTAAAGAGGGTGACAAGGTCACAATCAATGTTACCAATCGTCTGGGCGTAGACAGCTCTATCCATTGGCACGGCATTATCCTGCCCTCTGAGATGGACGGTGTGCCCGGCTTTTCGTTTGATGGTATTCAGCCCGAAGAGACTTTTACCTATCAGTTCAGCCTGAATCAGTCCGGGACTTATTGGTACCACAGTCATTCCGGTTTTCAGGAACAGACCGGGTTATACGGCGCGCTGGTGATTGAACCTAAAGAGCCTTACCCCTTCACCTTTGACCGTGACTATGTGGTGATGTTGTCTGACTGGACCGATGAGTCGCCGATGGGCGTGTACCACAAACTGAAAAAGCTCAGCCATTACTACAATTTTAATGAGCGCACTTTTCAGGATACCTGGCGGGATATTCAGGACAAAGGTGTGAAGGCAACCTATCAGGATCGGGCCATGTGGAACCAGATGCGCATGAGCCAGACCGATATCTCAGATGTCACCGGTTATACCTACACCTACCTGATGAACGGTGTCACTCCGGCCGAGGGCTGGAAAGGCCTTTTCCGTGCAGGTGAAAAGATCCTGCTGCGTTTTATCAACAGTGCCGCCATGACTTTTTTTGATGTGCGCATCCCCGGCCTGAAAATGACGGTGGTTGCGGCGGATGGGCAGTACGTTGAGCCGGTGACTGTTGATGAATTCAGGATTGGCGTTGCAGAAACTTATGATGTGCTGGTTGAGCCGACAGCAGACCAGGCTTACACCCTGTTTGCGCAGACCATTGATCGATCCGGTTATGCCCGCGGGACACTGACCCCAGACTACGCGATGGTTGCGGAGGTGCCTGAAATGGACCCTGTGCCGTTGCTCAGTCATGGCGATATGGGCATGGGGGGCATGCATGATATGCATGGCATGGATCACTCTGCTCACAGTGAACAACCAATGGCCGCAGTAGGTGATCCCCATGCAGGCCATCAGATGAAAGCTGAGCCAGCAGTTGATCATTCTGCGCACCAGATGCAGTCAGACAGCAGCATGGATCATTCGGCACATAATATGGCTTCCGAAGAGACCACCAAGTCCGCGTCGCAGGCCATGGATCACTCCGGTCATGATATGAGCTCTGGTAGCAGTATGGACCACAGTGCGCATCAGTCGGACAAAGCGGCTGCTATGGATCATTCAGCGCACCAGACGACGGGTCAGCCCGCGATGGATCATGCAGCGCATGCGGCGCATGGAACAACAGGCCAGCCTCAGTCCGCGCCGGTACAGCATGCTGCGACCGAGTATGGGCCGCATGTGGATATGCGTGCAGAGGACCCGCAATACCGTCTTGATGATCCGGGTATTGGCCTGCGTGATAATGGCCGACGGGTACTGACTTACGCAGATCTGCGAAACCTCTATCCGACCCCCGATCCCCGACCCCCTGAACGTGAAATTGAACTGCATCTGACCGGCAACATGAGCCGTTATATGTGGTCGATTAATGGCGTGCCTTTTGCCGATGCAGAACCGCTACACCTTAAATATGGTGAGCGGGTGCGCATAACCCTGGTCAACGACACCATGATGAATCACCCGATGCATCTGCACGGCATGTGGAGTGACCTCGAAACCGGCGACGATGGCAAACTGCCGCGTAAACATACGGTGATTGTTCAGCCCGGTTCCAAAATCAGTTACCGCGTTACCGCTGATGCTAAAGGACGCTGGGCTTACCACTGCCATCTCATCTATCACATGATGGGTATGTTCCGTGAAGTCAGAGTAAGCTGAGGAGAGTGCAATGAATGTAAAAGATTATCTGGTTGCACTTAGCCTGACGCTGGTGGCTACCAATGGATATGCCATGGGTGATGCTGATCCTCTGGTGGGCATGGTGAAATTTGACCAACTGGAGTTTCGGGATGCACGTGAGGGTAACCCTCTGGTATGGGAGGCTGAAGCCTGGCTTGGCTATGATCTCAATAAGCTGAAACTCAAAACCCGGGGCGAACGCCTTGACGGTGAAAGCGAATCGGCCGAGCTGCAGCTGCTGTACAGTCGTGCCATTGATCCGAACTGGGATCTTCAGCTGGGTGTGCGGAACGATTTTCTACCCCGCCCGGACAGGTCCTGGGCGGTCATTGGGGTTGAGGGGCTGGCGCCCTGGTATCTGGAGACCGATGCGGCACTGTTTATTGGTGAGTCTGGTCAAACCGGTATTCGGTTAAAAACCGAATATGAATTGATGCTCACTCAGCGCTGGGTGCTGATCCCCGAGTTGCAGCTGACGGCATACGGTAAAACAGATGAAGAGCGCGGTATCGGTTCTGGTTTGGCTGATCTGGAATTGGGTGTCAGACTGAGTTATGAAATCAGGCGTGAATTCGCACCCTATATTGGTCTGAACTGGGAACGCGCATTAGGTAAAACCGCGGATATCGCCCGGGATGAGGGCGAACACTGGAATGACCTGCAATGGGTCGCGGGTGTGCGCTTCTGGTTTTAATCTGCACTGGCCTGATGAAAGGCCGGGGTGTTGGTCCCTGAAGATGGAGTGTGTTTGATGCAGCCTAAATCAGTTCCGTCGCAGACCGGTTATAGCCTGAAAATTACCGGGGCAGGTTGTCAGAGTTGTGTGGCTAAAATTGAGCACGCGCTTCAGGCTGTGCCCGGCGTTACTGCGGCGCAGATGGACTTTGCAACCAGAACGGCGACAGCGGAAGGTGTCGTTACTCCTCAGGCGTTGCTCGCGGCGATAGAAGCGCTTGGCTATGGGGCGACGATCGAAGTGGCTGAAGCATCCAACACGCCATCTGACTTTACCTTGCTGCATATTGAGGGCGCTGGGTGTAAAAGTTGTCAGGTGAAAATTGAGCAGGCACTTGCACAGTTACCGGGCGTGCAGGATGCTCAAATGGATTTCCCCAAACGCCTGGTCAGGGTGTCTGGAACTGCCACTGACTCTGAATTGACCGCAGCCATCAAGGCGCTGGGGTACGGGGCCACGGTGGTTGCGGATGAATCTGAAACTGAAACCCCATCTGAGGTTACGCCCCAGCCTGTTACACAATCTCAAATCTCTTCGGGGGCACAGGTTGTCGAGGCTGAGTGTGAATTGCTGATCGAAGGCGCCACCTGCGCCAGTTGTGTCGCCAAAATTGAGAAATCCCTCACCGCCGTACCGGGTGTGCGCAGTGCCAGCATGAACCTAGCCGAACACAGTGCAACGGTGCAGGGCGTTGCAAGCGTCGATGCCTTGATTCAGGCAGTGGCAGCGGCGGGATACCATGCCCGTCCCAGAGGCGATCTGGCCGATGCTGACCTGATCGACGAAAAAGATGCGGCCGATCAGGCTTATTACCGAAAACTGCTCAGGGATATGGTGATTGCTCTGTCACTGGGCATTCCGCTGATGCTCTATGGCATGGTGACAGGGGAAATGTCCGTTAATACCGAAGCTGAACAACTGGGCTGGCTGGGTATAGGCGGATTGACCTTGCTGGTGATGCTTTTGTCCGGACGCCACTTTTATGTGGGTGCCTGGAAGTCACTGCGCAGCCATAACGCCAATATGGATACCCTGATTGCGCTGGGTACCGGTACCGCCTGGCTCTACTCGATGCTGGTGGTGTTGTTTCCTCAGCTACTGCCGGAGATGGCCCGGCATGTCTATTTTGAAGCGACAGCCATGATTATCGGTCTGATCAACCTGGGGTTGGCTCTGGAGATTCGTGCCCGTGGTCGGACCTCTGAAGCGATCAAACGGCTGATCGGCCTGCAGGCAAAAACGGCCCGTGTTCAGCGTGATGGCCAGGAGATTGATATTCCCATCGAAGCGGTTCAGTTGAATGACCGGGTGCGGGTCAGACCGGGGGAAAAAATTCCCGTTGATGGGCGTGTGTTGGAAGGCCAGTCCAGTGTCGATGAGTCGATGTTGACCGGTGAGCCAATGCCAGTAGTGAAAACGGTCGATGATACGGTGGTGGGCGGTACGCTGAACAAATCCGGGACGCTGTTGTTTTGTGCCACCCGCGTCGGCAAGGATACCTCGCTGGCGCGTATCATCGGCATGGTCAAACGCGCTCAGAACTCTAAACCACCCATTGGCCGTCTGGCGGATCTGGTGGCGGGATATTTTGTGCCATCAATCATGATCATCGCCGTGCTCAGTGCGCTGGTTTGGCTGAACTTTGGTCCTGAGCCGGTGGTCGCCTTTGCGATTGTTTCTGCCACCACGGTGCTGATTATTGCCTGCCCCTGTGCCTTAGGTCTGGCCACGCCGATGTCGGTGATGGTGGGTGTAGGTAAGGCCGCCGAGGCCGGTGTGCTGATCCGCAACGGATCTGCGCTGCAGAATGCCTCCAAAATCACTGCCATGATTCTCGATAAAACCGGCACCATTACTGCGGGCGCACCTCAGGTGACTGCCATTCAGACATTTGGCTCTCTGGATGAGCAGGCTGTACTTAGGTTGGCTGCCAGTCTTGAGCAGGGTTCAGAACATCCGCTGGCTGAATCGATTGTGCGTTCGGCAACAGAACAGGGGTTGGCGCTGAGTCCGGTCGCTCACTTTGAAGCCATCTCCGGCAAAGGTGTGACCGGTGAAGTTGAAACACAGATACTGTTGTTTGGTAATGACAAACTGATGCAACAACATGGGGTGAATATTGAACAGCAGACCCCTGTCGCGCGGCAGATGGCAGAGCAGGGCCAGACGCCAATGTATCTGGCAGTGAATGGCGCTCTGGTTGCGCTGGTGGGGGTTTCTGACCCGGTTAAAGCAGATTCCAAAGCTGCCATTAAACGTCTGCTGGAGAGTGGTATTCGGGTGGTAATGCTGACCGGTGATAATGCAGTGACCGCCCAGGCCGTGGCCGCCGAGGTCGGGATTACTGAAGTATTTGCCGAGGTGTTGCCAGAGCAGAAGGCAGAAAAAGTGATTCAGTTGCAGCAGCAGGGCGAGATGGTCGGCATGACCGGAGATGGTATTAATGATGCCCCCGCGCTGGCTCAGGCCGATGTGGGGTTTGCGATTGGTACCGGAACCGATGTCGCGATTGAAAGTGCGGATGTGACACTGATGCGTGGATCGCTGCATGGGCTGGCCGATGCGATTGCAGTCAGTCGGGCTACTCTGCGTAATATCAAACAGAATCTGTTTGGTGCCTTTATTTATAATGTGGCGGGCATCCCGATCGCCGCAGGTGTGCTTTATCCGCTCTCGGGCATTCTGCTCAGTCCCGTGATCGCCGGTGCTGCGATGGCATTTTCTTCCCTGACTGTAGTCAGTAATGCCAACCGACTGCGACTGTTTAAAGCGCAGGGTGCTCAGTGGGAGGCAAGATGATGCTGTGGGTAAATGTTGCCGGGGTGTTGCTGATTGCGCTGATTATCTGGTGGTTCTGGATGTATAAGGGGGGCGCTGGATCTGCGTCAGTTTCAGGCCCTGTCACCATTACTGTGGTGGATGGTGTGTATCAGCCTTCACATATTCAGCTCCCGGCCAATACTGAGACGCGTCTTCTGTTTCTGCGTAAAGATCCTTCGCCCTGCGCCAGTGTTGTGGTGTTTGATCAGTTGGATCTGAGTCAGGAACTGCCCCTGAACGAGCCTGTTGAAATTGCGCTTAAACCTCTTCCACCGGGGCGTTACAGCTTCGCCTGTCAGATGCACATGTATCAGGGCGAGCTGATTGTTGAAGCGGCAGCCCAGGGTTGAGCCGAATCAGCTGCGATTTGCTGCTGCGCTTTCGGCGGATGGCCGCAGATGTTCAGCCAGATAATCGACCAGCATCCTAACCTTGGTTGAGAGGTGCCGATTCTGAGGGTACACCGCCCAGATCCCTTCCCCGGTTTGCTGGTACTCACTTAACACAGGTACCAGCGCGCCAGTCTCGATCAGTTCTGTCACGTAATAGTCTGGCAGCTGTACCAGTCCCAGTCCCTTGCGGGCAGCATCCAGCAGCGCTTCACCACTGTTACAACGAATATTGCCCCTGACTTTAATATGCCGCTCATGCCCGCGTTCCTGAAAGCGCCAGTAATCGAGGGTGCCCAGCAGGCAATTGTGTTGATTAAGCTCCGACAGGTGAGTGGGTGCAGGGTGTCTGTCCAGGTAATCCGGCGAGGCACAGACATAGAGTTTGCGGGGGGCAAGACGTCGGGCCATCAGACTGGAATCCTCCAGTTTGCCCAGGCGAATCGCCAGATCAAAACCGCCTTCAATCAGGTCCAGTTGTTTGTTGGTCAGAAACAACTGGATTTCCAGTTCAGGATACTCCGCCAGAAAATCATGCAGCAGCGGTGCAATCCGTGACTGACCATAGGTGGTGGGGGCGGTAATCTTCAGGCTGCCGCGGGGTGTTTGTTGCAGGTCCTGCAGAGAACGTTCTGCGCTTTCCAGACCGTCCAGCAGTTGCCGACAGTGCTGATAATAAAAGCGCCCGGCTTCGGTGATGCTGACTTTACGGGTGGTGCGATAGAGCAGCTTGCTGGAGAGTCGGTTCTCCAGTTTGTTGACCTGGCGACTGACCTGCGCGGTGGAGATGTTCAGCTGTCGGGCCGCAGCGGTAAAGCTGCCAGTTTCAGCGACGGCCACAAATTCACACACGCCCTCCCAGTTCATTATTACTCACCTGTAAATATTATTTGATAAAAGGCTAGATTATTCTTGCTGGGTAACAAAATACAATGCCTTTTTACTGAATATGTTTTGAGAGCACTGTAATGATTAAAGCTAAAGCTGCGATTGCCTGGGGTCCGGGTCAGCCTTTGTCCATCGAAGAAGTGGACGTTATGCCACCTCAGGCCGGTGAGGTACTGGTCAAGATTGTAGCCTCCGGTGTGTGTCACACGGATGCTTTTACGTTGTCTGGCGAAGATCCGGAAGGTGTTTTTCCTGCGATTCTGGGACACGAAGGCGCCGGTATTGTTGAAGCCGTAGGTGAAGGTGTGACCAGTGTGGCGGTGGGTGATCATGTGATTCCACTTTACACCCCGGAATGTGGCGAATGTAAATTTTGCCTGTCCGGTAAAACCAACCTGTGTCAGAAAATCCGTGCCACCCAGGGTAAAGGCCTGATGCCTGACGGTACGACACGGTTTTATAAAGAGGGTCAGCCGATCTACCACTATATGGGTTGCTCAACATTCTCTGAGTACACCGTGTTGCCAGAAATTTCATTGGCCAAGGTGAATCCTGAAGCTTCGCTTGAAGAGATCTGTCTGCTGGGTTGCGGTGTGACCACCGGTATTGGTGCGGTGATGAATACCGCCAAGGTTGAAGAGGGTGCTACTGTGGCGATCTTCGGTCTGGGGGGCATTGGCCTGTCAGCGATCATTGGTGCCACCATGGCCAAAGCGGGCCGTATTATCGGTATCGATGTGAACCCGTCTAAATTTGAACTGGCCAAAAAACTGGGTGCTACTGACTGCATTAATCCGCTGGATTATGACAAACCGATTCAGGATGTGATTGTTGAGCTGACCGATGGCGGCGTGGATTACTCGTTTGAATGTATCGGTAATGTGAATGTGATGCGTTCGGCGCTGGAATGCTGCCATAAGGGCTGGGGTGAATCTGTCATCATTGGTGTGGCTGGCGCAGGTCAGGAGATCTCTACCCGTCCGTTTCAGCTGGTGACCGGTCGTGTCTGGCGTGGCTCCGCTTTTGGTGGGGTTAAAGGTCGTACAGAGTTGCCTGAATATGTTGAGCGTTACATGCGCGGTGAGTTTAAGTTGAATGACTTTATTACCCATACGATGGGTCTTGAAGCGATCAATGAAGCCTTTGATCTGATGCATGAAGGTAAAAGCATTCGCAGTGTGATTCACTTTGATAAGTAATTGTCTCCAGAGCTAAGGAAACCGATATGTCTTTGGAGTTGAAAAGTAACTACCAGAGTTTTGGTGGTCGACAGCAGCAGTACCTGCATCAGTCCGAGGTGCTGCACTGTCAGATGCGGTTTGCCATCTATCTGCCGCCACAGGCAGAAGTCAGCCCGGTGCCGGTGGTGTACTGGCTGTCGGGTCTGACCTGCACCGATGAAAACTTTATTCAGAAAGCTGGCGCCCAACGGGTCGCCAGCGAGCTGGGCCTTGCAATCGTTTGTCCCGACACCAGCCCGCGGGGTGAGGGGGTTGCGGATGATCCTGAGGGCGCTTATGACCTGGGGCTGGGTGCAAGCTTTTATGTCAATGCAACGCAGTCGCCCTGGAAGGCTCATTATCAGATGTATGATTATGTGGTGCATGAGCTGCCCGCCTTGATTGAAGCGAATTTCAATGTGCAGGCCAAGCGTGCGATTGCCGGCCACTCTATGGGGGGGCATGGCGCGTTGGTGATTGGGTTGCGCAATCAGGACCGCTATAGCTCTGTTTCGGCGTTCAGTCCTATTGCGAACCCGACCCAGTGTCCGTGGGGACAAAAAGCACTGACGGCTTACTTGGGCACAGACACAGCTGACTGGGCTGAATACGATGCATCGCGTCTGTTGTCGAGCATGGCTGATGCGCCGCCGATGCTGGTGGATCAGGGCGAAGCGGATGAATTCCTGGCGACACAGCTACATCCTCAGGCGTTGCAGCAGGCTGCCGCGAAAGCGGGGCATGATCTAACGTATCGGCTGCGTCCGGGCTACGATCACAGCTACTACTTCATCGCCAGTTTTATTGAAGATCACCTGCGGTTCCACGCGCGCTATTTTTGATGCCCTTGGGGGCGCGGCCCGCGCCCCCTTTTTTGCCTGTTTATTGACCCAAGTCAATTAAGTGTATAAAACTTAATTCAGTTAACTCTGATTTAGGCCTGCTCATGCAACGTTCAAAATCCGGTTCCGGTGGGATAATGGATGATTCCCTGTCCACTCCGGAGGCACGTTCCTCAAGCCCTCAGGCTGATGTAATCCACAACAGAGATGTGACTGACACTCAGAGTCGCCAGTCGGTCGGGTTATATTGTCGAATCTCAGGTCTGGCCCTGAGTTCTGATGTCCCGCACTTCCGCTGCCAGCGCTGCAGGGAAACCTTCCTGCTGAAATATCGTTTTGAAGAACAGCCTATGTGTCAGGACTGTGCCCAGCGCAGTGGCCTGACGCGGTTGTTACTGCACGAACGTGAAGGCCGTGAACAGTATATTGATCAGGCGCTGGATAAACGCTTCGAAATTCTGAAAGAAGACCTGCTGTCTGAAATGCGCAGTGAAATTCGTAATCAACTCGAGATTATGCTGACGCATCAGGAGAATGAGAAACGGGTTCTTGAAGATGCAGTTGAACAGGTAGTACGCCGCCGATTGCATGGTGTTTCCCTGCCTGCAGGTGAGCTGCTCCCGGGTGTGGTCGCTCAGAATATTGAGAAAAAACATCAGCGGGAACAGGAACATCTGCGCCAGACTTTCAATGCTCAGCTGGATCAGGTTTCCGCAAGTCTGCAGAGTAAGATTGATGCCCTGACAGAAGGCTCCCAGACACAAGCGAAATCCAGTGCTGTGCCTGAAATGACTCTGGCGCCACCGTTGGCAGATAAGAGTGATCCGGTTTATATCCTGCCGCTACGTGAGCAGGATTTTGTCACCATTCCATCCGGTACTTTCCTGATGGGTGAAGGCGAAAAACAGCAGCGTATCGCCGTAGGTACATTTGAGTTGCAAATTACCCCGATGACATTTGCGCAGTATGATGCTTACTGTGACCAAGTTGGTAGAAACCGGCCTGATGATTCAGGGTGGGGACGCGGTCAGCGTCCTGCCACCCACATCACTTACTGGGATGCTGTCGAATTTTGCGAATGGTTGACGGAACATGGTGATCATATCTACCGTCTTCCCACCGAAGCGGAATGGGAATATGCCTGCCGGGCGGGTACCAATACCCGTTTCTGGTATGGCAGCCAGCCTGATTTGAGCAAAATGCACTGCTCACGTGAAAACATCGGTGATGCGGGTCGTACCCTGCCGGTGGGGCATTTTCCGCCCAACCCCTGGGGTCTCTATGATATGCATGGCAACGTCTGGGAGTGGTGTGCGTCTATTTACAGCCCCCATTACAACGGAGCCGAAGAGATTGACGCCAGTAAAGAGCGCAATGATGACCGTGATCGTGTGCTGAGAGGCGGTGCCTGGTTGTACACCCAGGCATTGTGCCGCTCCGCCTGCCGCTATACGCGCTGGCCGGATGGTCGTAATAACAACATTGGCTTCAGGGTTGCCCGATCCAAGAAATAAATCCTGTGGCGGCCTGGCTAAAATGCTTCAGTCAGGCCGCTTTCAAATCGCGTGAAACTGATTTTGATAATCATGCTGCCTGAATGTTGCACCAGCCAGAATTCATCACCTCTTTTCCAGACTTTGCGACTGCGCGAACAATAGGTCTTTTTGTGTTGTAGCAGGCGCTTGCAGGTATGTTCACTGGTCAGGCTAAAGTCGGGTCGTCCCCAGACGGAATAGAGTGACTGTAATGAATCTCCTGCGCTGATGCGTTGATTACCCACCAGAATTGAAGCATCACCCGCGAAGACATCTCCTGCCCATACAATCAGGGCGAGTGTTATTGATATGTAGTGCATCTGAGATTCCTTTCTCAAAGCGGGTGTCCTTCATGGACACCCATAACCTAGCCTTATCAGGCTAGCACACCACTGTGCCAGATGCCGACCGCGGCAAATACTACGGCTGCCGTGATACGGGTGGCATTCATGGGGATACGTTGCATCAGATATTCGCCGGCATAAACAACCGGTACATTGGCGATCAGCATACCAAGCGTTGTGCCCAGGGTTACCCAAATGACTGAATCAAACTGAGCGCCCAGCAGAACCGTCGCAACCTGAGTTTTATCGCCGATCTCTGCAAGGAAAAACAGCAGCGTGGATACTACAAACGGTCCGTACTGATCAAAGCGACTGTCGGTGTCGTCCTCTTTGTCGGGAATCAGCAACCAGAGGGCGAGTGCAACAAAACTACCGCCAATGACCCAGCGGCCCAGTTCGGATTGCAGGAACTGACCAAGCCAGTTGCCTAGCCAGGCAGACACGGCATGGTTAAGCAGGGTAGCGACCAGAATGCCGGCAATTATCGCGGTTTTGTTGCGAAAACGGGCAGCGAGCAACAGGGATAACAGCTGAGTTTTATCGCCGATCTCTGCGAGGGCAACGGTCAGTGTGGAGGTGAAAAAAGCATCCATAATGGAACTCCGGTGGGCAAATCAACCAAAGGCAAACGACAGTCGCCCACCAAGGGACTGGCATTTACCTCAGGTCTTGCCAATACCATCGTGAGTGATGGTACGAGACTGCCATAAGCCATTGTGGGCTCAAGTATGTTGACAGACTCTCTTCCGGGAAAGGAAGAAGACTACTCCCCTAAGACAGGCCAATTTTAACCTGATGTATTGTGCGTTGCAATAATGCGGAAACGGGTGATTCAGGGGAAGTTGAACAGCCGTTTGGATATTTTCCGGAGCTAACAATTAAAGGTGTCGGGCCGACTCTGTAATATTGTGCGTCTCTAATATTCGGTGTTTTCGATTGACCAGAGATAGACTGGTGTCAATGCGATGCTTTGGTGAAGCGTCTAAAGTGCCATTATGAATGTGCTGCAACTGTACCGATCTGCTTAGGAGTATTGCGATTCATGCCAATCACATCAGGCCTGCGCTCTGGCCAGTCAGCCAAAGGCATTATCGCACGCAAGCTGGTGTTGTGGGCTGTCATTACAGGCCTTGTGACCTCGGTTATCGCGACGACCCTGCAGTTTGCATTTAACTATAACCACCGTTACAGCTATCTGGATGAACAGATGGAGGAGGTGGGTAATACCTTTTTGCCTACCTTAAGTAAAAGTATCTGGGCGTTTGACTTGCCGCAGGTCAGATTGCAGATGCAAACCCTGATTCAGCAGCCTTATATCACGTCCGCGGAATTGATCCTCGATGATGGCAGTCCACCGGAGTCTTTTGGTCGGCAACTGGTGGATGAGCATGTGCTTGAACAGCGATTCCGGCTGGTACATGCAAAAAGTGACTTGGAAAATATTCAGCTCGGAACACTGGTTCTGCGTAAAGACTTCAGTGAGGAACGTTCTGCCCTGCTGGTGGATGGGGCCTATGGTTTCATCAATAACACCCTGATTATCATTGTTATCGCTTTTTCTATTACCCAGATTTTCCAGTTTACGGTGACCCGGCGCCTTGGCAGCATGGCTGAGCAGTGGGGCAATATCTCAGAAGCAGACCTCAGAGATACAGAAACGACCTATCAGGTGATGCAGTCACAGCCAAACAAACAGGGTGACCGCGATGAGCTTGATGTTCTGGAAAACGCGTTCAAAACCCTGTTCAAAACAGGTTCTGGCGCGCTGCATGATGCCGCTGAAAAAGAACAGGTGTTACTCGAGCTAAAGAAAAAAGCGGATGCGGCCAATACCGCTAAAAGTGAATTTCTGGCCAATATGAGTCATGAGATTCGTACCCCGATGAACGGTGTCATCGGCATCGCCGAACTGTTGCTGAAAACCGAACTTAATGAAAATCAGGCGCTACTGGTCCGGCAATTGAGCAGCAGCGCGACGGGGTTGTTGCAGATCATCAATGACATTCTCGACTTCTCAAAAATAGAAGCGGATCAGTTGTCCATTGATCAGCAGGCGTTTGAGCTGGATGCGCTGATTAATGATGTTGCCCTCAACTTTACTGCGGTGACACAACAGAAAAGCATTGAGTTTATCTGCCCAGCCTCGGCGCCCTCGCAATTGACCGTCATGGGGGACAGTGGTCGTATTCGTCAGATTCTGGTCAATCTGATCGGCAATGCCGTCAAATTTACCGAACGGGGGGAGGTGTCGGTCCACTATCACTGTCTCAGACGCGAAGAGGATTGGGCGCAGATTCAGTTTTTGGTAAGAGATACCGGCGTAGGCATTCCCCTGGAGCAGCAGCAGACCCTGTTTGACCGCTTCACTCAGGCAGATAATTCGGTTACCCGCGCTTATGGTGGTACCGGTCTGGGGCTGGCGATCTGTAAAAAGCTGGTCGATCTCATGGGTGGCACCATTGGTCTGGAAAGTGACAGATCAGGTTCCTGTTTCTGGTTCACGCTGCCGATGCAGGTTGTCAGGGAAGAGCTGCCACCTCAGCGACAGGGCCTGCCTCGGGTAGCGCTGCTGGACAGCAATGCGACCAGTCGTGCATTTATCACAGACACGCTGAGCTATTTTGGGGCTGAGGTGACGCACTTGGAAGATCAGAACGATGCTATCTCTCAGTTGACAGCCATGACGACTGAAGCGGGGCCGGTTCAGGTCTGGATCGATCAGGCTGATGGAGCGCAACGGGCATCGGCACTGGCACGTGCGATCAAATCTGATGTTAATTTGTCCCATGTTGAGACCGTATTGATCAGTCGCGATCTGCTCAGTGATGTTGAGAATTATCCCGAGTTTGACCAACTCATTATCAGGCCGGTGCAGCCGATCCAGATTTTTATTGCCCTGACGCACGAGATCAGTGTGCTGAAACAGCAGCCGAAAGACTTGGTGAGTCTTGCTGGAGTGGAAGTGTTACTGGTTGAGGATAACCCCACCAATCTAATGGTGGCGAAGGGGATGCTCAGTCATCTTGGGGTGCGCTACCAGACGGCCGAAAACGGGGCGGAGGCGCTGCAGAAACTGCGTCATTCGCTGTTTGATCTGGTGCTGATGGATTGTCAGATGCCGGTGATGGATGGGTATCAGGCGACTAAAGCGATCCGTTCGGGTCTGGGAGGATACAACAGAAATATACCGATCATTGCGATGACGGCAAACGCGTTGATCGGTGATCAGGATAAGTGCCTTGCCGCTGGCATGAATGACTATATGGCTAAACCCATTGTGCTGGACAAGCTCAGCCGGGTGCTCCGTAAGTGGAGTGGTCAGGTGGAAACCACAACCAAGCCAGATCAGGTGATACCTGAGCAACAGCGGGTGGCTGAAACTGATCAGGATGGCCAAGAGGCGCCGGTGTTTAATTATCAGATGATGCTGGATTTGTTGATGGGTGACACGGATCTGGTGATACGGGTGGGTAACACTTTTCTGGAGAATCTGCCGCTGCTGATTGCCCAGATACAGGATGCTGCCAAACAGGAACAGCCAGACAAAGTCAGTGCCTATGCCCATAAACTTAAAGGGTCTGCGGATAATGTTGGTGGCGTTGCGCTGCGCAAAACTGCCTTTGCTCTGGAAACGGCGGCTAAGGACAACAACCTCCCGGAGATTGAACGTCTGGTGCATGACGTTGTAACGGACTATGCCCAGCTTGAACAGGTCTTACACGCAAAACTCAGTGAGATTCAGTCATGAAGGTTCTCGTCGCGGATGATGACCCAACCACCCGGGTGGTGTTGGTCAGTCTGGTTGAAAAATTAGGGCATGATGCGATTGAAGCGGCAGATGGACTTGCCGCCTGGGAGGCTTATTCAGCTATTGAAGGTCCCTGTCTGTTATTGCTGGACTGGGAGATGCCCGGAATGGATGGCATGCAACTCTGCGAGAAGGTCAAACAGTCTTCTCGCCTGAATCCGCCTTACTGTATTTTGATTACCGGTAAGAATCGTATTGAAGATCTTGTTGCCGGACTGAAAAGCGGTGCGGATGATTACATTTGTAAGCCGTTTAACGTTACAGAACTGATGGCCCGGATGCAGGTGGCTGAGCGTACCCTGGGCTTGTTACATGAGCTGCACCAGATGCGTCAGGCCCTCAATTATCAGGCTACGCATGACGAGCTGACAGGGCTGCTGAACCGACGTGCTGTTATGCAGACCCTGATTCGGGAAGTGGAACGCAGTGAAAGGCTGGGACGCGCGTTTTATCTGGCGATTTGTGATCTGGATAATTTTAAACAGATAAACGATAACTACGGACATCATTCGGGGGATCTGGTACTGCAGGCGGTGGCCCGATATATGTTGGGTTTGTTGCGCAAATACGACATTGTCGGACGCTATGGTGGCGAGGAATTTCTGATCGCCATCAGCGAAGACCAGCACAACGCTGAACAGGTCTTTAAACGTTTACTTGAAGGGGTCGCTCAGCAATCGATTAGCTTGCCGAATGGGAAAAAACTGAATATCACCATGAGTATGGGTGTCAGTTGTGATGCCGGACAACTGACCGAGGCGCGTATTATGGAGATGCTGGTTGAGGCCGACCGCCGACTCTATAAGGCCAAGGCGGCCGGTAAAAATTGCCTTGTTATGGCTGACTAGCCGCCCCGGCTGACTGTTCAAAAATGGCGGCCTTGTCATGTGCATAGCGTTCCCTGAGCTGCTCCGGTAGCCAGCGGGTATAGACCGAGCTGATAAACGTCTGCACCTCAGGTTGTTTGATCAATCGGTTTATTTCAGCCAGCAGATCGTCATTCCAGCTACCCTTGCTGCAACCGACATGGACAACAGACGCTTTGGGCTGGCCCTCAAGACCAATAAGATAGAGGGTTTGTTTCATCTCATAGTTGATGTTGTCAAAGAACGCTTCTTCCGGTCGGCCCAGAAAACCTTCAATACGGTTGGCGGCTAACAGACGGATCATCTGATCGTGGCCTGCACTGCCGCTTTTGAACTGAAAAATTGAATTCTGTAGCTGGCTTTCCTGTTTGATGATGCTGTCGACTTCAGCGGAATAGGAACGGCCCTGGGTGACCATGATATTAATCGGATGGCCACTGTGTGCTGCCAAATCAATATCCGTAATGTTGTCGGGACTCATCCCAAACTGTGCCAGTCCTTTTCCATTGGTGATCAGACCGTTGGCGTAGTTGATCATCACCGGATCACTGTACTCAATAAATTCTTCGCGTTCCGGTGTTTTCAGTAAGGCGACATGGCAAACGGGAATCTCATTGCGGGCGTTTGCCAGCATCCGCGCCAGCGTCATCTCTTCAGGCCGATGCTGATACTCAGGGATTTTAGTGATGAAGTAATCAATCAACTGATCGCCAATACCCTGATTTTTATAGGGACCCTGGACAATAAAGTAGGGCGCAAAATCAGTACGTGACCAGCTTACGGTGGGCAGTGTTTCCTCTGCCTGTGCAGTCGGCAACAGGCCAGCGACCAAGCTTGCCGCGACGATGCCGGATCGGATTAACTGCACTGGCTTAAAACATAACATAGTCAGATCTCCAACCTTCTGCTTTGATCGGGATTTACCCTTACTGCTTCGCAAATGTTTGCCAGTCAATCAGGCTTTGTTGCAGGGCTTTCTGCATAAATCCCTCAGCCAGCATCTCCTGTACGACCCGAGCTAACTGGCCGCGCAGTGTGCCGGTATTACAGTCTGAATGATGGGAGATGGTGAGGTAGAGCCCTTCACTACTGATGGGAGGTTCAAGGGCTGTGACCTGCTCTGCTAAGCCAAGATCTGCCGCATAAGCCAGTCCCGGGTTTTTCTCATAAAGTACAAAGTCTGTTCTGTCATGAATCAGCATTTTCAGTGCCTGTTCCAGGGAGGCTACATATTGCAGCTGCAGATTGGCTTTTGCATATTCATCAAACGCCTGACCGAAACTGTTGTTGATCACCGTGGTCACCGACGGTTTGATCAGATCTTCCCGAGTCTTGTAGGGCAGTGGGCTACCTTTTTTTTGCCACACCACACTGGTGGTGTTGAGAAAAGCGGGATACACATAATCCATATACTGAATGCGCGGGACGGTATAGAACGCACCGGCAATCAGGTCGATCTGTCCGGTTTTGAGCATCTCCTGTGCCCGCGCCCATGAGCCGACGTCGATCAGTTTAATACTGATATTTAAGCGTTTGGCTATTTCATCCATGATTGCCCGGTTGGCACCCAGCAGTCCGTCCCCTTTGCCTTCGCGCCATAGGTAGGGAGGGTATTCTGAATTACCGGTAGCGGTTAGCTGAGTACAGATTTCTGTGGAGGCAGCGTGCGCCGACAGGGTTGTGAACATGAACAGGAGAGTAAATACGCTTGTTGTTAGAATTGTGCGCATCGGGTCGATTCCGGAAAAGTGACAGTAAAAAGCAGTCTAGACTGCTTCCAAGATAACAAGCCTAATTAATTTGGCCTACAAGTGGATTGAGCCAGATCAAGATCTAATTATTTCTGTGATGGTGCGGACTTAGGAAAAACAGGCTGTGAGGGGCGGTAAGATAATCAGGAGAGGCCGGTGCACTCTCCTGATCCGAGCTTGCTTGAGGGGAGGGGTTACAGTTTCACCTCGCTTATCTGAATGCTCGGCTGAATGTCAGTGTAGTTGGGTATGTCCCCCATAATCTCTTCAGCATGAGGCCCGAAACTGTTCTGAAAGTCTTCCACCGACTCAAAATACAGGTGGCCCATAGCGATATACGGTGCAGCACTGCCCGGTTCGCCGCCTGCAATACCGCCTTCAACAGCACTGCCTTTGAGTGTGGGGCCAAGCCGATCCTGTACCATTGGCATATGGTTGTTGCAGTAGTAATCCATATCGAATGGTTTGCCAGCCTCGTTGGCGTAAAGCACACTGACTTTGATCATGTTATCTCTCCATGTGATTTTTTAGATTTATAACTGAGCTATAACCGTGTTATCCGCTGCATCTTTTAAAGCTTGTGCTGTGGGTAACTGAACGTAGACAGTGTGTGACAGGCGCAAGTTCCAATGAGCGAGGCTGATCAGCCTTCACTGATTTCCGGTAGACGGTAAATATAGACTGCTGCCAACAAAGCCAGAATGGAAAGCAGGAATACGATAGCAGCCGGTCCCAGCCAGTCACCGATTAAGCCGAGCAGACCACCCACTAACATCATCAGGCCGATAACCGTATTCGAGACAGCAGTATAGGCTGCACGTGTCTCGGTGTTGGCCATATCCATCAGATAAACCTTACGGCCCAGTCTGACACCGCCATGCATGATGCTGAGGATAAAGAAAATGACCGCCAGACCATATTCATTGATCAACCAATGCCAGTCTGCCATAACTGCCGCGCTGGTGAACAAGCCGAGCAGTCCGGCGCCCCAGGCGGCCAGTATCATCACCTGACGGCTTGAACGGTCACTCATGTAACCCCAGAAGGGAGCTGACAGGCTTGAGGCTAGACCGTTGGCAATGATCAGTGTGCCCAGGCCCAAAAGCGTGCCGCCGGCACTGGCCTGGGCGATCAGAACATAGAATGGCGGTGCGAGGGCCACCGAGAGCAGCAGTGTGCGGCCGATAACAAACTGTCGGAAGGGTCGGTCTGTTTGCAGCAACTTCAGATGTTGCAAAGCAACCGTCAGGGCATTGCCGCCACCCTCGGTGGCGCCGGGTTGCTCCAGAATCTGATTGAAGGCAACCGCTGCGAAAAGCCAGAACAGACCGCCGGTAAACAGTAAACCGGCAAAGATAGCGAGTCCGGAATCGTTCAGGTTGATACCGCTGAGCCAGAGCCCTATGGCCAGCACGCTGATGCCAGCGAGACTTTCACTCCAGCCTGACAGCCGCCCCCGGCGACTTTTTGAAACGGTTTTGCCCAGCACGTCTTTGGCCGACACGGAGCAGATGCCCCGTGAGAGACTGAAAATAATCAGCATCGCTAATAACAGGGCTCCTGCAACAGGGCCTTCAAACTGCAGGGCAACGAAGCCCATGCCAAACAGACTCAGGGCCGAGAGTACTGAACCCAGAATCCAGATATGTTTACGGATCGCGCGTTTGCGCACCGCCGCGGCAACGGCCAGTTGCGGCAGTAGCACACCCGCTTCACGGATCGGCACCACAAATCCGGTAAACAGTACCGGAACTCCCAGCATGCCAAACAGCCAGGGCAGAATCAGCTTGGCACTGGCCAGCTCATCGGCGATTTTGCCCATCAGGTTGGCGCACAGGTAGGCAAAAAAATTCCGTGGCTGGTCGTTACAGGCTGCTTCAGGAATATCTTTGCAGACCCTGGCGTCTTCATCACCACAGATTCGGTTGTACAGGTCTTCGATGATAGGGCTGTGGGCCATGGTCAGGTCAGGCTGGTGAAGTGGAGTCTCCAGCTTGGCGAAGTGAGATCAGGTTTGCAAGGTGGATGGACCCAAGCAGCGGATATTCAGGCAAAAAAATGGGCTCAATTTGAGCCCATCTTTACAAGCGCGTTGTCTGTGCTTAGAACAGACGACGGCAGCGAACGGTACCTTTGATGTGCTTCAGGTTTTCCAGTGCAACATCGGAGTAGTCCGCGTCAACATCCAGGACCACGTAACCCACTTTTTCGTTGGTTTGCAGGTACTGACTGCTGATGTTGATGTTGTTCTGCGAAAACACGTTGTTGATCGCGGCCATAACGCCCGGGATGTTTTCGTGAACGTGCAGCAGACGGTGCACATTCGGATGTTCCGGCAGCGCAACTTCAGGGAAGTTAACAGAAGTAATAGAGGAGCCGTTATCGCTGTACTTGATCAGCTTCTCGGACACTTCGTAACCGATGTTTTCCTGTGCTTCCATGGTAGAACCACCCACGTGAGGTGTCAGGATAACATTGTCGAATTCGCGCAGTGGTGAGATGAACTCGTCATCGTTGGTACGCGGTTCAACCGGGAATACGTCAATCGCTGCACCATGGATGTGGCCGCTGCTCAGGGCTGCACACAGGGCATCAATATCTACCACAGTGCCGCGGGCTGCATTCAGGAAAATGCCGCCTTTTTTCATTTCGGCAAACTCTTCAGCGCCCATCATGTCTTTGGTGGCTGCGGTTTCAGGAACGTGCAGAGAAACGATATCCGCAATGCGCAGCAGCTCTTTGAGTGAGCCGACCTGGGTTGCATTGCCCAGCGGCAGCTTGGTGACTACGTCATAGAAGTACACCTGCATGCCCATCGCTTCGGCGATGACGCTTAGCTGAGAACCGATGCTGCCGTAGCCGACAATGCCCAGTTTTTTGCCACGAATCTCATAGGAGTTTTTAGCGGTCTTCTGCCATACGCCACGGTGTGCCTTGGCGTTCTTTTCTGCAACGCCACGCAGCAGCAGGATCGCTTCAGCAATGACCAGTTCGGCTACAGAGCGGGTATTGGAATAAGGCGCGTTAAATACAGCAACACCACGAATGGTGGCCGCCGCCAGATCAACCTGGTTGGTACCGATACAGAAACAGCCTACTGCAACCAGTTTCTCTGCCGCTTCAAATACCGCTGAGGTCAGCTGAGTACGTGAGCGAATACCAATGAAATGGACATCCTTGACGCGCTCAATCAGTTCCTCTTCCGGCAGTGAACCGGTCAGGTATTCGATATTGTCGTAACCGTGCCGATTGAAGGTATCTACCGCGGACTGGTGTACGCCTTCCAGCAGCAGGATTTTGATTTTGCTCTTATCCAGAGAAGTGGCTTTGCTCATTTTGGTAACTCTTCGTTTGGGCCGCGTTGCGGGCAACAGTGGGCACCGGTGGTTAACTGGCAAAAATGAAAGGGCGCTATGTTAGCACAGGGCTGAATGAAAATGATCAATGCGCCGGGGATTCTGGGCGAAAAATATTCAACCTAAGTTGAATGATTTAGCAGCAGGGTTACGCAACCGCAACACTGCTGCCAGAGTAGGCTGCTAAGATCAGCCGTAGATGCAGATATAAGCCGTGGCTTCTTTAACCTGCAGCTGGAAGGACTGATTAGCCGCGACTTTGAACTCGCTACCAGCAGGGAAGGATTCAAAGGTTTCGCTGCCCGGCAGTTTAACCAGCAGTTCACCGCTGGTGACTTTCATCAGCTCGTTTTCGCTGGTGCCAAATTCATAATCGCCCGCCGCCATTACACCGGCAGTTACACGGCCGTCGCGGTTTTCAAAGCCGATGGATTTGACCTTGCCATCGAAGTATTCATTGATTTTCAGCATGGGGTATCTCCATAAAATGACGGCGCATCATAGAGGGAATCCACCAAATTGTCTAAGGGCGCTACTTAAAGGTCGTTCTCATGGTGACGTGATTTTTCTGCGTACATCAACTGGTCGGCGCGAAGCACCGCATGCTCAAGCCCAAGCGAATGTTCACGCTGGGAAAAGCCGATTGAGGCGCTGATATTTTCCTGCTCCAGCTGGTGTGCAATTTTTTGCGCCAGGTGAGAGGCTGCGCAGCGATCACATTCAAATGCCAGTATGCCAAACTCATCCCCACCAATGCGGGCCACCAGGTCTGACTGGCGGACAGATATTTTGAGGATCTGTGCGGTGCGTTTGAGCAGGTCATCACCGGCATTGTGACCCGCCTCATCATTCAGTTCCTTCAGACCATCAATATCCAGTATCAAAACGGATACCGGGCTGCCAAAGCGTTTTGCGCGGGCTTCTTCCGCCTGCAACCGTTGCTCCCATGCCCGCCTGTTACTGATTCCGGTGAGACTGTCGGTCATTGCGTGCTCCTGCATCTCGGCCAACTCATTTTGTTGCTGCAGGCTTTGCAGGTCATGTTCCAGTACCGTGGAGAGGAATTGCCCGAGTAGCGTCAGGGTTGGCAGGTGTTGAATGAGGTATTCAGGCTGTGGCTGGGTGGCGATGGCGCACAGGGTGCCAAACAGGGAGCCATCACTGCGGTGCAGGGGGATGCCGATGTAAGCGCCTATTTCCAGGGTCTGATTGATTGGTGCGCTCTGATAGGCCGGTACGCCCATGGCATTAGGGGCTATGCTGGGGCCGTCGCCCTGAATCATCCGGGCGCAGAAGGAATCCTGCCAGTTCAACACAGAACCCTCTGTTATGCCGTAACCATGGTCTTCAATCTGCAGCAATATCCAGTCATTGCCCTCTGTGCGGGTGGTCATCCACAAATCGAAGCCAAATTGCTGGTGCAGGTAGGCCAGCGTCGCCCGGCTGGCAGCTTCGAAGTCGGAAAAAGGGGCAATCAATGGCGTAATAGGCATGCGGGTTACCCTGCTGCAGATATTTCTTATTGTACGTTAATTTTTCAGGCTCGGCCTTTATTCTGCTTGCCTTGCTCCAGTAGAAATTCCAGAAAGGCCCGGTTGGCGCGGGACAGGTATCCATCGCGACGCCAGGCAATCGACAGATCTAGCCAGACCGGTTCAGTAAAGGGTCGGGCAACCAGACCGGGTTCATCCGCAATCACCATCTGCAGCAGGGTGGAAATAGCAAACCCCTGACGTACAATCGATTTGATCAACGGAATCAGGTTGGTTTCAAAACTGATATTGGCCTCCAGTTGGTGGGCACCAGCAATCCGGTCTACCACTTTACGGTGGAAATAACCGGGCTGGAACATGGCCAGTTCCTCAGCAAAAAATGCATCGATAGGCACGGATTTCAGCTCAGCAAAGGGGTGGTCCTTGGCGCAGGTCACCATCATCTGTTCGCGCAGGAAAACCTCAGCCTGCAGTGTTTCTGGTACGGTATCCTCCACAATGACCGCCAGATCCAGTTCCCCTTCTTCCAGTAATTGCTGCAGTTTGCCGGTGCCACCGTCAATCACCGACAGGTTCAATTGCGGATAACGGTGCCGGAAGGCCATCAGCAGCGGCGGGAAATAGTAGGAGCCGAGCATGCCGGGTATGCCTACCCGGACTTCACCGCGCAGTAATCCTTTCAGTTCCTGCATCTCCAGCAGGGCATCATCTGCTGCCTGCAACAGTCGGCTGGCATGATGATAGAGTCGTTCGCCCTCGTCGGTCAGGCCTACCTGTCGGTCCTTACGATGTAACAGGGTCAGCTCCAGCTCGGCTTCCAGTTTACGAATCGCCATGCTGATGGCGGGCTGAGCAACGTGCAGTTGCTCGGCTGCACGGGTGAAGCTTTGCAGGTCGGCGACAGTTTTGAAGTAGCGCAGGTGTTTGAGGTCCATTACATAAGAATAAGTTATGAAATCAATAATAACTATATATTTTAATGATTATTAATGGGTTGATACGCTGCACTTCATTGTTTGGAGGTAGCGGTATGATCGAAGCAGGCAGTTCAGCATTCTGGCGGGCCACACTGGCGTTGTGTATAGGCTCGTTTATGATTTTTTCCAACGTCTACGTCACCCAGCCGCTGCTGCCGCTGCTGTCGCAGGCGTTTGAACTGACGCCCCTGCAGACCAGCTGGAGCTTTACCGTCACCACGCTGATGCTGGGGCTGTCATTGCTGATCTACGGTCCCCTGTCTGATGCGCTGGGTCGGCCGCGACTGATGCTGATCAGTCTCTGTGGTGTAGTGCTGACCACCTACTGTCTGTCGATGGTGACCAGCTACGAACAGCTGGTCGTGCTGCGCGGTATTCAGGGCCTCTGTATGGGTGGCCTGCCCGCCATTGCGATCGCCTATATGGGGGATGAGTTTAAACGGCCGGCACTGGCCATGGCGGTCGGATTTTATATCAGTGGTAATACCATTGGCGGTATTGGTGGCCGTCTGATTGCCGGTTTTGTCGGTGACTGGCTGGGCTGGCAGGAGGTGTTTCTGGTGATGAGTCTGATCAGCCTGATCTGTGTCTGCCTGTTTGTCTGGCTGTTGCCGGTGCCGCAGAATTTTGTTGCCAAACCCTTGCGTCCGGTGCGTATGCTGGCGGATCTGGGGGATCATTTGCGTAACCCGCTGTTGTTACTGGCCTATCTGATTGGCGGTTTTAACTTCTTTATTTTTATTAACCAGTACAGCTATGCGACCTTTATGCTGGCTGCAGAACCCTACAACCTGCCGGCCAGTATTCTGGGTCTGATGTTTCTCACCTACCTGAGCGGCACCTTTGGCTCGGCCATGTCTGGCCGCTTTGCCCGGTTGATGCCACAACCGCTGGTGATTGCGGTGGGTGTGCTGATTCTGGCCTGCGGTACGCTGATCACACTCTTGCCCTCCGCATGGGCAGTGGTGGGTGGTTTTTTTGTCAATGCGTTTGGTTTTTTTGTGGCGCACTCCAGTGCCAGCAGTTGGGTCAGCCATACGGCGACCCACTCCCGCGCCAGCGCGTCGTCACTGTATCTGGTGTTTTATTATCTGGGTGCCAGCAGCGGTGGTTTTTATCTGGACCCGTTCTGGCACTGGCAGGCGTGGCAGGGTGTTGTGGTCGGCTCTCTGCTGGTGCTGGCGGCGACCTTCACCGCGGCGGTGGTTCTGTATATCAAGGGCTGTGTCGTTCCGGCTAGAATGGAGAGCACGTTTATTGAAAAGCCTGCCTGCTGACAGGTTTTGAATCAGGAGTCTTTATGTCCTACCAGCACTGTTATGCCGACGGCAGCTCTGCCAGGCTGCCGGTCGGTAAAGTGGTCTGTATTGGCCGCAATTACGCCGACCATGCCAAAGAACTGAATAATCCCATCCCGGCAGAACCACTGCTGTTTATGAAACCTGCCACCAGTATTGTGCCGATGGCTGAGCCTTTTGCATTACCCAAGGGTCTGGGTGAAGTTCATTTTGAAACCGAGATGGCGCTGTTGATCGGAGAGCGTCTCTCTAAAGTGGATGAAGCGACTGCGCTGGCCGGGATCAGTGGGGTAGGGCTGGCACTGGATCTGACCCTGCGGGATATTCAGTCGCAGCTTAAATCACAGGGGCAGCCCTGGGAGAAAGCCAAAGGGTTTGATGGTGCCTGCCCGTTGTCTGTCTTTGTGCCTGTCGCGGATGCAGGTGACCTGCAGCAGTTGCAGATACGGTTGACTGTGAATGGTGAGCTGCGTCAGGACGGGAATACGTCAATGATGCTTAATCCGGTGGCGTCCCTGCTGAGCTATATCAGCCAGTTTTTTACTCTGGAACCGGGTGATGTGGTACTGACTGGCACGCCCGCCGGTGTGGGTCCGGTACGGCCGGGCGATAAGCTCTGGGTGGAGCTGGACCGCTGCCTGCGCGTCGAAACAGAAGCATGCTGAAACGAAGCTGCCTGTGCTTGCTGATGCTGTGTTGTGCTCAGGTCAGTGCAGCAGAGGAACTCTCATGGCAGTCCCCGGCGTTTATTCAGCAGGCGTTTATTGCGGTCGCCCTGCGTAATGAGTATCAGGCTGGCGCCAAGCCTTTGCGGCGTTGGCGGCAGGATGTGCGGGTCTGGCTGGATCATCGTGTGCCGGATCAGACGCTGCATCAGGCATTGGTAGAAGATCATCTGCGGCACCTTGCCGCGATTACCGGTCACCCCATTCATCGTGTAAATAATAAAGCTGATGCCAATGTGCAGCTGGTGTTTACCCGGCAGGAAACATGGGCCCGAGAAGCGCAGGAACTGATGGGCAGTGAGGTCGACGCTGCGCTCCATGGGGCCGTGTGTTTGGCGGGTTTTGATGTGAATGCCGGAGAGATTATCCGTGCAAGGGTGATTATTCCGGTGGATCAGGCCCGTATGCATGGTCGGTTGGTGGCCTGTATCGTTGAAGAGCTGACCCAGATAATGGGGCTGCCGAATGACAGTGAAGCGGCTTACCCCTCCATCTTCAATGATAAAAGCCCGGAGCAAATTCTCTCGCCGCTGGATGTGGTACTGCTGAGGCTGTTGTATCAGCCACAGCTACGACCTGGCATGCAGGAGCCTGAGGTCAGGCGTGTCACTGAAAAAATCCTTAACCGCTGGCGTGAGGACGGTACAATAGCTTCGGCTGTGGGAGAGGCCCGCAGTGGGGAACTCTATCAGCGATTGGCACCCTAAGGGTCTGTCGCATCCGAGGGAGCTAATGCATGTTGTGGGTTAAAACCTTTCATATTCTGGCCATGACCAGCTGGATGGCCGGTATCTTCTATCTGCCCCGTATTTTTGTGCACTACGCCGAAGGACGGGCCGCCGGGCAGGATGTTACCCGTCTGATCATCATGGCCGGCAAGCTATATGGTTTTATGAGCCTGATGGCGGTGCTGACACTGGGGCTTGGTTTCTGGCTCTGGTTTGGCTGGGGCTTTGGGGGTGGCTGGCTGCATGCCAAGCTGGTGATGGTGGTGTTACTGATCGGTTATCACCACTGGTGTCTGCGGTACCTAAAGCAGATGCGTGCGGGGACGCTGGATCGCAGTGGTCGCTATTTCCGGTTGTTCAATGAACTGCCCCTGCTGATTTTTGTGCCGATTCTGATTCTGGTGGTGGTTAAACCCTTCTGAATGACGTTTTTGTCAGGATAGTTTGTCATTATTGACTTAAGGCCGATCTGTTAAATCAGCTCGGCTTTTTTATTTGTAATTATTTCAATGTGTTATCTGTAATTTCAGGGTTGGCATCGGGTTTGCTCTATATCTGGTATAGATTAACGATAGGAGTGAACATCATGCATGCATGTGAAGAAAAAGGTGTTGAAGTGATCGGTGTAGGGGTCTCTGTATTGATGGTACTTGGCGGTCTGGCCGTTGCGATCATCCCCATGCTGGTACAGATCTGGCTGTTACTCTGACAAACTGATGTGCTGGTCTGGGACAGCGAATTATCCCCTGCAGTCTGGTGTCGGAGTCGATGTTTTGCCATGCTTGTCAGAAATGACATGGAAATGATGGCATGCCCGACTCCGGCTGGTTGACCTCGCTGCGCAATATTATTGAAAGTTATGACTCGCCTGCGTTGCTGATTGATCAGCATTACACGATCGTGCTGGCGAACAGTCACTACCGGAAACGCTTTTCTGAGCCTGAAGCCGATGCTTTGGGTAAGTGTTACAGCCTTTCGCATGGTTATACCCGGCCCTGTGATCAGGAGGGTGAGACCTGTCCCCTGCAAACCTGCTCCAGCTCAGGTGTTACCGCTCAGGTACTGCATGTTCACAACACCCCCAGAGGCAAGGAACATGTCAGTATTGAAACTACACCGGTATTTGATGAGCAGCAGCGTCCCTACTTTATTGAGGTTGTAAAACCTGTTCTGGAAGCCAGCGCAGAACCCAGTGCGGAGCGGATGATTGGTCGAAGTGCTGCATTTAACCGTATGGTGGATCTGATCCACCGTGCAGGACCGACAGACGTCAGCGTGCTGTTGATGGGGGCATCAGGTACCGGTAAGGAGCTGGCAGCAAAAGCCCTGCATGAAGCCAGTGCGCGCGCACTGAAGCCGTTTGTCACAGTGGAGTGCTCGGGGCTTACCGATAGTCTGTTCGAAAGTGAACTGTTTGGCCATGTGAAAGGCGCGTTTACCGGTGCCAGCCACGCCCGCATGGGATTGGTTGAGTCCTGTCAGGGTGGGACCCTGTTCCTGGATGAGGTGGGTGATATTCCACTGCACCTGCAGGTAAAACTGCTCAGACTGATTGAAACAGGCACCTTTCGGCCGGTAGGCAGTAACCAGAGCCGTATCGCTGATTTTCGGTTGGTCTGTGCTACGCATAAAGATCTGCCTGCACTGGTTGAGCAGGGCGACTTCAGAGAAGATCTGTTTCATCGTATCGGCACCTTCCCGATTCCGTTGCCGTCATTAGCCGATCGTCTGGATGATTTACCGTTGCTGGTTTCAAGTCTGTTGCTGGTGATTGCACCCAATGAGGCTTTAAGTTTGACCCCTGAAGCGCTGGCGCTGCTGAGCACGCATCCGTTTCGCGGAAATATCCGTGAGCTGAAGAATATTTTGCACAGAGCTGTGGTGCTGCGGCAGCAGAACAGGATGGATGAATCTGTTATTCAACAGGCGCTGGATTTGCTGCCGGTAAAAACTGATGAACGAGGCGGAACGCGGCTTGAAGATCTGGCCCGAGAGGGCGTTGATCTGATTGAGCTTGAGCGGCGTTATCTGAGCGTTTTGCAGTGCGTATTTCCGGACAAGGCATCTCTGGCCAAACACCTGGGTTGCAGTTTAAGAACGCTTTACCGTAAATTGGATCGCTGATCTATACTCATACGGTTTGTGCGTTTATTGTCGGACGCGAGTCTGAGAGGTATGACTCTGTGATACGCCCTATATCCCTGCTCCTGATTTTTTTCTCCTTCACCAGTCTTACGGTGCTGCCCCTTTCGGCTCAGGCGGAGTCCGCTGTTAAACCTCTGATTATGGGTGTCTTTCCACGACGTAATCCGACCATCACCGTGCGCCTGTTTCGTCCTATGCAGGCGTACCTCAGCCAGGCATTGGGCCGAGAGGTCTTGCTGGAGCCAGCGCCTGATTTCACTGTTTTTCAGCAGCGTCTGCTCAGCGGCCGTTATGATCTTGTTCATCTCAATCAATACCATTATGTAGAAGCGCATCGCGACCTTGGCTATCAGGTCATTGCTCAAAATGAGGAGCAGGGCGAAGCCACCATCCGTGCCGCGATCTATGTCAGGGATGATTCGCCTTATTTTGAGCTGGATCAGTTGAGGGGTAAAAAGATTATTTTCGGTGGCAGCTCACAGGCCATGATTAGCTATGTTGTACCTACCTATCTGCTGCGCAAGGCGGGTTTGAAGGCAGGCGATTATCAGGAGGAGTTTGCTGCAACACCGCCGGATGCTGTGCTGGCGACCTATTTGCAGTTGAGCGATGCCGGTTGTGCCGCAGAAAGTGCCCAGCGCATGCCGATAGTGGCAAATAAAATAGATACGGCTGCCCTCAGGGTGCTGGCGATCAGTGACTCGTTGCCTCATCTGGTGTGGGCAGTAAAAGGTGACCTGTCTGAGGAACAGAAACTTGGATTGCAGCAAGCACTGTTGCAATTAAGTGATTCAGTTGAGGGGAGGTCCGTGCTCAAGGCGGCGCGTCTTAGTGGACTGAATCCGGCCACGGATACAGATTACGATGTGCATCGTCAGATCATTGAGCTGGTCAACCAAACACATGGGGTAGATACCCGACAGTGATGTTTAATCGTGCAGGTTTAAGGCTGAAATTTGTTTCGGCCATTTCCCTGTTGCTCGTTATGACGCTGGGCTTTTCCGCCTGGTTCCTGACGACTGAAGAGGGAGAATTGCTGGATCTGAGCCTGAGTGCCCGTGCTCAGTCGCTGGGGCGCTTCGCGTCTCTGATCAGTCCACAGTCCGTCTACAGTTTTGATATTGTCACGCTGGATAATTACGTCAGTCAGATTGCTCAGGACCCTGAGGTCCGCTTCTCCCTGATCATATCGGATGATTGGAAACTGATGACTACGACCCTGCCCCAGGGGTATACACGCAGTGAAGTGCTGGCGCTGGTGAATGGCGAAGCTTCACTGCCAAATCTGGAGATCATGCCCTTCCCGATCGAAGCGGACGGGGTTTTTCTGGGTACGCTGTTTGTCGCCGTGGATCACTCCCTGACCCGGCTGGTGATTCGACATAACCTGCTCCAGCATCTTCTGATTTATGCCGGCATCATTCTGTTTCTGGCGTTCATTATCTACGTTGTTTTTTATCAGCTGGTATTGCGCAGGCTGAACCGTCTCAATGAGGGTGTGCAGCAGGTTGCCGGGGGTGACTATCAGCTGGCGTTGCCGCTGGAGTCGGCGGATGAGCTGACAGACCTGACCCGCTGTTTTAATGAGATGGCGGCAGAAATTCGTCGTGAGCGCGATGCCCTGCAGAAAAGCCACCGTACGCTGGAGGCTGAAGTGGCCCAGCGAATGTTGGCGGAGCAAAATCTCAAGATGGCAGCCAGTGTATTTGAACATGCCCGGGAGGGGATTTTCTTCACTAAACCGGACGGTCAGATTTTTGAGGTCAATGCCGCCTTTACAGATATGACCGGTTACAGTCGGGACGAGGTGATTGGGCATAATCCACGTTTTTTGCAATCAGGTATCCATGATTCAGCATTTTTTCAGCTGATGTTTCAGCGCATTAAGCAGGAAGGATACTGGACCGGTGAAATCTGGAACCGTCTCAAGAATGGTCGGATTGCGCCGCATCTGATGACCATCAGCCCGGTCAGGGATGGTCAGGGTAAGCTTGATCATTATATGGCGCTGTTTACTGATATCAGTGCACAAAAGCAGCACCAGCAGGAGCTGGAGCATATTGCTCATTATGATCCGCTGACCGGTTTGCCTAACCGGGTTTTACTGGCTGACCGTCTGCACCAGGCCATGCTGCAAACGGAGCGCGAGCAAAAATCACTCGCTGTGGCTTATCTCGATCTGGACGGCTTTAAGCAGGTGAATGACCAATATGGCCATGCGGAGGGTGACCGGTTGCTGGTGGTCCTGGCGGGGCGTATGCAGGAGGTGCTGCGGCAATCGGATACCATCAGCCGTCTGGGGGGTGATGAGTTTGTCGCCATTCTTAGTGTGCTGCAGCCTGAAACCTGTGAAACCCTGTTGCAGCGCCTGCTGGAGGTGGTATCTAAGCCGGTCGTTCTGAATGGTGTTGAATTAAAGGTATCGGTCAGTGTGGGCGTTACCTTTTATCCGCAGGCCGAGCCGGTGGATGCTGATCAACTGCTGCGACAGGCAGATCAGGCCATGTATCAGGCCAAAATTGCTGGTAAAAACCGTTTCTCGTTTTTTGATCCGACACTGGAAGAGCACCTGCGCGGACGGCATCAGATACTGGAACAGATTCGTCTGGCGTTGCGCAATGATGAAATGGCGCTCTATTACCAACCGAAGGTGAACCTCAGAACCGGTCAGGTGGTCGGTGCTGAAGGGTTGATCCGCTGGCAGCACCCGGAGGAGGGGCTGCGCCTGCCGAACACATTTTTGCCGGTACTGGAAAATCATCCGCTTCAGGTCGAGCTGGGTGAATGGGTTCTTCGGCAGGCGCTGCAACAACTGCGTGCCTGGAGTGGTACACCGCTGGCATTTCCGCTCAGCATCAACATTGATGCTTATCATCTGCAGCAGCCTGATTTCCTTGAACGCCTTAAATCGATTCTTGCTGAATATCCGGATGTAGACCCGGCCTGGCTGGAACTTGAATTACTGGAGACCAGCGAACTCAGGGATATTAACCGGGTCGCTCAGGTGATGCGTGCCTGTACTCAGCTGGGTATTACCTTCGCGCTGGATGATTTTGGCACTGGCTACTCTTCACTGATGATGCTGAAGCACCTGCCGGTGGCGCACCTGAAAATTGACCGGGCCTTTGTCTGCGATATGTTGAATGACAGTCATGACCTCGCCATTGTTGAAGGGGTATTGGGTTTAACGGTGGCGTTTCAGCGCCAAGCGATTGCCGAGGGGCTGGAAACGGTTGAGCATGGCAATATCCTGCTGCAACTCGGCTGCGAGGTTGCGCAGGGTTACGGCATTGCCCGGCCCATGCCGGCAGAGGATATGGTGTCATGGCTGGCACGCTGGTTACCGGAACCCAGCTGGAGTTCGCAACGGACAATCAGTCGCGAAGAATTGCCGACTCTGTTTGCGATGGTGGACCACCGGGCCTGGGTTGATCAGGTGGTTGCCTGTCTGGAAGATGAGCAGACTGTACCGCCGCCACTGGATCAGAAAATCTGCCGTTTCGGTAACTGGCTGGATAACTTTGGCCGGGAGTGTTACGCGGATCAGCCCGGTTTTGAGTTGATCTGCCAGCAGCATCAGCAGGTGCATCATCTGGCGCATGAGCTGCTGACACTGAGAGAACAGGGGCAACTGGAGCAGGCGCGGCGACGCTTACCTGAGTTGCACAGGATGCGCGCCGGGCTGCTCGGTCAGTTAAACCTGTTGCTAAGCCACCGTCAGGTCCATTGAACAGATCACTTATTCCTGCGAATTCTGTTGTCTCCTGAAAACCAGACCGTAACCCCCGGCAATCAGTGCAAGGCACCAGATCGTAAGTGGGCCGGTTGGCAGATCGGTCAGTAAAGAGCCAAGCAAACCTGCAGAGTACCCCGCAATGCCGATCAACAGGGCATGCCAGATCAGTGTCGGTTTAGGCTGAGCCAGCGCAGGGATGATCAGACTGGCAAACACCAGATAGACACCCACCAGTTGAACGGCACTGGTGACGGCGATGGCGAACAGCGCATAAAAACTGATTGGATACCGGCGGATTGCGGCGCAGCGCCACAAAAACAGTACCACCACAGCCAGCAGCGCCGGTAACCAGAGGTCGTTGTAGCTCACCCAAAGCAACTGCCCGCTGAGCAGTGTGCGCAGGCGTTCGCCGCCCTGAGGGTCCTGAGCCAGTACCAGCAGCGCCGAACTGATCGCCAGCACAAACACCAGTCCAATAAAGGCTTCCATGCGCTGGGCGAACCAGCGCTCAGCTAATTGCAGCAGCCCTGCACCTGACAATGCTGCGGCAAAAGCTGCGGCCTGAACCTGCCAGATGGCGGGTGAATCCTGCAGACTGAACACCAGAATTACTCCCAGTCCAGCCAGTTGGGCAATGGCCAGATCAATGAAGATGATGCCGCGTTGAATTACCTGCTGTCCCAGCGGAACATGGGTGCTCAACACGATCAGACCTGCCAATAACGGTGGTAGAAGCAAGCTGAGGTGCGTCCAGAGATGACTCATTTGGCATGCCCGGTAAGCAGGGTAATAATCTGATCCATCCAGCTGAACAGATCGTCCGTGCCTGGCAGGGCGGTTACGGTATGGGGTAGTTCGACGACGGCTGTACCGGTCCGCTCTGATAACCACTGTGCCGGACGCTTATCATTCAGCGGGGAGTGGATAATCCAGCTGATATTCTCCTGTTCGCTGAGACCTTGCAGGTGTTTCACCGTGGGCGGCACGCCGGGTTTGGGTTCCAGCGTGTCGGCTAACTCAATACCCAGCCAGTCGAGCAGATAGATCCAGTCACGATGGTGCACGATGGCACGTTTTCCGCGCAGCGGGATGGCTTTCTGCTCCCAGTCGCGGATGGCGTTTTGCCAGCGCTGCTGAAACTGATTGAGACGGGCCTGATAATATGGGCTGCCAGCCGGGTCCAACCGTTGCAGCCGTTGCGATAGGGCAACGGCGACCTGCTCCAGACGACGTGGATCGAGTTGGATATGGGGGTTGCCAGCGGCATGAACATGGCCTGCTGCCCGGTCAAGCTGCTGTGGTATTTCCAGCAGGCTGACCTGATCAGTGGCCGCAAAATAGCCGGGCTGATCAGGCTGAACGCCCGGATTACGGGCGCGCCGCTGTAAAAGTGGCATCCAGCCCGCCTCCAGTTCAGCGCCAGTGCAGACCGCAAGGTCTGCCCGGCTTAACTGGCTGACCAGCGAAGGTCGTGCCTGAATATGATGCGGATCCTGCAGCGCATGCGTGGCACTGTAAACCGTGACACGTTCGCCGCCGAGGGTCTGACTGAGTGCAGCCCATTCGGGCTCGCAGGCAAATAGCTGAAGCTGCGCCGATACCGGCGTGGCGAGTATGCAGAGCATGATCAGCAGTGAGAAACGCTTAAGCATGGACTCATCCTCAGTACTGGTGGGCGCCATGAGCACCAAAGCTCATGATGTACTGTAAAAACAGCTGATGATCCGTGTCCTCGGTGCTGTTATCCCGGTTGTATTGCAGGCGCAGGCGGCTGAACTCAGTGGGCGTCCAGTCCAGCATGGCGCTCCAGCGATAAGGATCGTGCTGGCTTGAGGCGTAACCAGACTCTTCAATCGCTTCGTCAGCGTCCAGCGCGGTGCCGTTTTCATCTGCATCGGCCTGGCTGAGGAACAGCTGGTTTTTGACATTCAGACGGTCATAACGGATGCCGGTACGCCAGTGGGGTGCAAACTTGAAAACACTTTGCAGATACCAGCCGGTTTGTCTGCCGTTGTAGCTGAGCAGAGCCTGTTCGCCTGACTCATCAAACAGGATTTCGCCCTTTTCGTCGCGCAGGAAGTATTCACCCTGCAGAATCCATTGGCGGCCCTGAGAAAGGTCGGTTTTCCAGACGGCATCAATGGCCTGAATGCGGCTGTCACCCGTGAACTGGGCGTTGATATCGGCATCTTCCTCGTGCTCATGGTTATGGGTATCTGAGCCGGCGACCCTTTCATGCGCATCCACCTGCATATGTGATAACCCGATCTGCCAGCTGTGCTGCTGGCCCAGGTCGCCACCCAGATTGATAAAGCCATGCTGAATATTGCTCATGGCACCTTCGCTTTCACCGGCGGGATACTGACCGCCACGCATCAGTTCCGCACCTACCTCCAGTAGCAGAGAATCGGTAGGAATCAGCCAGCTTGCCCGCAGACCGTCATCCCGGTACTGGCCACCCAGAAATGCACGGTAGACGAGGGGGGCGTCAACAAAGTCCCAGTTATGGCTGTGGTGGCTGTTCAGATAGCCAATCTCTGAGAAAAAGCGGCCAAAACGCAGACCGACGCCGCCGGGCAGCGACAGTGTATCGATAAAGGCTTCCTCCAGATCCAGTTCTGTCTCACCTTCATGGCTATGTAGCCCCAGCGTTACCTGACCAAAAAACAGATTGTCGATATTGGCAGAGGCGGTCAGTTCTGTTTCCAGCAAACCAATGCCTTCATCCGGTAAGCCGGCTTCGCCGCCCAAGGGCATCCCTTCCAGATGATACTCAGCCGGGTCATTTTTATATGACGTAGCTGCACCCTGCAGCGTCAGGCTGATATCAGGATTGAAACCATTACCCCGGGTGGTGCTGGTTGTGTTGATCTGTTGTTCAAGCTGGTTGAGCTGTTGAGCCGACTGGGTGGTCTGTTGTTGTGCGATCTGACTCTGCTGTTCGGCCAGTCGGACCCGTGTTTCCAGGGCCTGTATACGGTCTTCATACTGTTGCTTCAGGGCATTAAGTTGCTGGCGCAGTTCCTGTAAATCAGCGTCTGTAGAGGCAAATGCCGGGTGTGAAAAAGTACTGCCGGCCAACAGCGCCAGTGGGAGTAGGTGTCTCATCTCGATTATCCATCATGAAAGCCCGCAAGGGCAATTAAGTGACATGCATACTCCAGCATGCTGCCGGTGGCAGTGCCGAGGAGGTTATGCATGCATGGTCATAGACTTCACAGGATGGTGTTGGGTGGTGCGCGGACCTGATAAGCGGTAATGCAGAGCGTAGTGGGCTGTTGTTGCAGCGTTTCACTCAGAACAGGGACTGGCGTAACAGAGGTTTGCAGCGTTGCGGTTGCAGGCACGGCGTAGTGGCTGCTGCTTTGCAACAGGCATGTTTCGCACAGAGGGTGATCAGGCTCACTGAGATGGTCCAGCGGATGTAGTTGCAGATTGAGCTGCAATACCAGAAGTAACAGGCATAGCAGGCTCAGGCGGCCACGATAATCCAGTGAGTTGCGGGTGACAGACATAAAACACAGCAATATGAAAAGATGGAGGAATGTTATGTTACAACATAACATTAATCAAGCAGTGCAGATCAGATTGGATGGTCGCTCAGGACTTTTTCAGGGAGTTGATTCTGGCAGCTAAACGCTCGGTCTGTTCCTGGAGGGATTCGATCTCGTCGGCGAGGATCTCTGCTTCGACCCGGGTTGGCAGTATCCGGGCCTCTTCCTGCAGATATTCCTGCAGGTTTGCCATCAGGCTTTGGCCTGTGAGTTTTAGCTGATCGCTTTTCCAGCGAAACATCTGGCTCAGGCTGTGAGCGGGCAGATCACCGATCAGGTCACCCAGCAGGCCTTCCCAGTCGATCAGGGCATTATCGATCAGCGCCTGAAATTGCTCGGCCAGGTGGCTGTCGCCGCTGATGCGGATCGATTTGCCAAACAAGGCATCGCGCCGATCCGTGCTGGTCAACAGGGTGACAAAGTCGCTGCCTGTACCGCTGAAGATGGTATCGGGAGTGCCGGCATATTCTGCCTGGAGTTGAACTCCACTGTCGGTTGGCAAGAGGAAGAGCTTCAGAGTCGGCTGTGTGACTTCAAAGGACAGTACCTTGCCCTGCAATGCTGTCAGGGCGTCCAATGTGACTGAATCACGCTGAAGCAGCGGATTGATCAGGCCTTCTGCTGCGGCCAGTACAGCCGTGTGGAACAGCGTGCTCATGGGCGTCTCAGGGTTTGATGCCGGTGTGTAAAGCTACAATGCCGCCGGTCATATTCTGATAACGACACTGGGTGAGTCCGGCCTGTTCCATCATGCTTTTCAGGGTTTCCTGATCCGGGTGCATGCGGATGGATTCAGCTAGATAACGATAACTCTCTTCATCGCCAGCTACAGCCGCGCCAATTTTTGGCAGGATGTTGAATGAGTAGAAATCATATGCTTTGGTCAGCAGCGGATTCTGGGTTTTGGAAAACTCCAGTACCAGCAGCTTGCCGCCGGGTTTAAGAACCCGGGCCATGGATTGCAGGGCAGCGTCTTTGTCGGTGACGTTGCGCAGACCAAAGGCGATGGTGATTGCATCAAAGGTGTTGTCGGGGAAGGGCAGGCATTCGGCATTGGCCTGCACAAATTCCACGTTGCCGGTGATGCCGTTATCCAACAGTTTGTCACGACCCACTTTGAGCATGGAATCATTGATATCCGCCAGAACAACGCCACCTTCAGGACCCACAATGCGGGCAAATCGCTGGGTCAGGTCACCGGTGCCGCCAGCAATGTCGAGCACCTTATGGCCACGACGAACGCCGCTCTGTTCAATGGTGATGCGTTTCCAGAGGCGGTGAATGCCGCCGGACATCAGATCATTCATCAGGTCGTATTTGCCTGCGACACTGTGAAATACATCGGCAACCCGTTTGACCTTTTCGTCACGTTTCACTTCCTGGTAGCCGAAGTGGGTGGTGTCGTTCTGATTCGGATCGTGTTGCGTCATGGATCGTGTCCTGCCTGGATTGAGGGTGACATTGTAACGGTCTGTTGCGGATTTGTCCTGATTCAGGTCAGTTATCCGCGGGCAAGCAGGCCGTTGTCCCGGCTGGCGCCGGCAGCTTCCAGCGCCTGCAGATAATGCTGCCAGTACTCATCATGATTATGGCTCAGATCAAACAGGTACTCCCAGGTGTAGAGGCCACTGTCGTGACCATCGTCAAACACGATTTTGAGGGCATAGTTGCCGCTTGGCAGTACCTCTTTGATGCCGACCCATTTCTTGCCGGTTTGCAACACGCCATTGCCGATACCGTGCCCGCGCACTTCAGCAGAGGGCGAATGTACTCGCAGAAATTCTGCCGTCAGCTCAAAGGTGCCATCTGCATAGCCCAGCTCCAGGGTACGGGATTTCTTATGCAGCTTGATCTGTTGTGGCAGCGGTACTTTCAGCATGGCGTGTGTTCCGGTTTAAAGAATGTAGTGGCTCAGATCTTCATTATGGCTCAGTTCAGCCAGTTGCTGGTCCACAAAAGCGCGATCGATGGTGATGGTCTGGCCAGCACAGTCGGCCGCTGCGAAGGACAGTTCTTCCAGCAAGCGCTCCATCATGGTGTGCAGGCGGCGGGCGCCGATGTTTTCTGCGGTTTCGTTCACCTGATACGCCAGCTCGGCAATACGGCTGATCCCTTCGTCGGTAAACGAAATATTGACCCCTTCGGTTTTTAGCAGGGCTTCATACTGCTGGGTCAGTGATGCATTCGGCTCTTTCAGAATGCGGCGGAAATCATCGGGGGTCAGGGCGTTCAGCTCGACCCGGATAGGCAGACGGCCCTGCAGTTCTGGGATCAGGTCTGAGGGCTTGGCCAGATGGAATGCGCCGGAGGCAATAAACAGAATATGGTCGGTTTTGACCATGCCGTATTTGGTATTGACGGTGCAGCCTTCAATCAGTGGCAGCAGATCCCGTTGCACACCTTCGCGCGAGACATCACCGCCACTGTTGCTTTCTCCGCGTTTGCAGACTTTATCGATCTCATCCAGAAACACGATGCCGTGCTGTTCGACCAGCTCGACGGCATTCTGCTTCAGTTCATCGTCTTTAACCAGACGCGCAGCTTCTTCGTCTGTCAGCAGTTTGAATGCGTCTTTGATTTTCATGCGGCGATGTTGTTTCTTGCCGCCACTGAGGCCGGAAAACATGCTCTGCAGCTGGTTGGTCATCTCTTCCATGCCGGGAGGAGCCATGATCTCAACGCCCATCTGTGGCGCAGCGATATCGATATCAATCTCTTTATCATCCAACTGGTGTTCACGCAGTTTTTTGCGAAACACCTGACGGGTGGTACTGTCACGGCTGGTTTCGGATGTGGTTGAGAAATCATTGCTACGGGCGGGTGGCAGCAGCGCATCCAGAATGCGCTCTTCGGCTGCTTCTTCAGCCCTGAAACGGACTTTGTCCATGGCCTGTTCACGCAGCATTTTGACCGCCATGTCGACCAGATCACGGACAATGGTTTCTACATCTCGCCCCACGTAGCCAACTTCTGTGAATTTGGTGGCTTCGACCTTGATAAAAGGGGCATTGGCCAGTTTCGCCAGACGACGGGCAATTTCAGTTTTGCCGACACCGGTAGGGCCGATCATCAGAATGTTTTTCGGTGTCACCTCTGCGCGTAGCTCAGCATCCAGTTGCATGCGGCGCCAGCGGTTACGCAGGGCAATTGCCACCGCGCGTTTAGCATCGGACTGGCCAACGATGTGGCGATCCAGTTCGGAGACAATCTCTCTTGGGGTCATGTTGGACATGGTTGCTCCTTAGCTGGCGCTGCTTGATTCAAGCGTTTCGATGGTCAGGTTGTCATTGGTGAAGACGCAGATACCCGCGGCGATATGCAGGCTTCTTTCAACCACATCCCGGGCGCTTAGCTCGGTGTTACCCACCAGAGCACGGGCGGCTGCCAACGCATAATTGCCACCGGAGCCGATGGCGATGACCCCGTCTTCCGGCTCAATCACATCACCACTGCCGGAGATCAGGTAGGTTTTTTCTTTGTTGGCAACCAGCATCAGGGCTTCCAGACGGCGAAGCACCCGGTCACTGCGCCACTCCCGGGCCAGATGAATCACCGCATTGACGATATTGCCCTGATGTTTTTCCAGCTGTTGTTCAAACAGGTCACGCAGGGTGATTGCATCGGCGGTAGAACCTGCGAAACCGGTAATAACATTGTATTTCGGCAGCATGTTGACCTTGCGGGCAGTGCCTTTCATGACAGTGTTGCCCAGAGATACCTGGCCATCACCACCGACTACGACCTGGCCGGCACGACGAACGGAAACGATTGTGGTCATGTTGATTCCTGTGAGTTGAAAGTCGACGGCGTGACAAAACCGCAATGCCGCCGGGTGATGAGGAAAAGATGGAGTCGGCACCCCCGATTTTCAAGGTGCCGGACAGGAAAACCTTACTGCTTGATCTGCAGCGGCTGAATATTCTGACGTACCAGCTTGTCCCAGGCTTTGGCCATGGTTGAGCGGTTATCAAACGGCCCGGTACGAACACGATACCAGGTAGTGCCGTCGCGGCTGGTGGACGCATCGGTATGCACGTTGGGCAGTCCCATCAGAATCAGCTGGGCACGCATCTTCTCGGCGTCGTTTTTATCGCGGAAAGACCCCGCCTGCAGTAAATAACTGACCTCGGATTTGGCATCCTTGGGAGTCGAGGTATAAACATCGGACGGCGGGGTTATCTCGCTGTCTTTCAGCATGTCATAGAATTCGAAGCGATTTTTAGTCGCAGGGGCGTTCTCTTCAACGGCTGGTTTTTTTGGTGCAGGGGCCGGTGCTACGGTCTTTGCCGGTTGTTTGGCTGGAGCCGCGGCCGGTTTTTCCCCGGACGGTTTAATGCCGGTCAGGAAATACAAACCGGTGCCCAGAATGCCCAGCATAAGCAAGGTGATCAGCAGCAGGCCGACGGGAAAGCGTTTCTTTGGCGGTTTTTTGGCCGTGCTGGGCCGCTGGCGACTGGCACCCTGGCTCTGTCGCCGTGGTTTGGCATAGTCTTTCCGCGCCGCCATGATGTTACATCTGCTCCGGTGCACTGACGCCAAGCAGGCGCAGACCATTATTAAGCACCTGACGTACCGCCTGACTCAGGGTGATACGGGCATCACGCAGATCGGTTTCTTCAATAAGCAGCTTATAGGCGTTGTAGTAGGTGTGATAATCACTGGCCAGTTCGCGCAGGTAGTTGGCCAGCAGATGCGGCTCAAAATTCAGCGCGGCGTTATCAACAATTTCCGGGTACTTGGTCAGTTTGGTGATCAGATCCTTTTCGTGCTCGGTTTCAAGCAGATTCAGGTTGATCAGGCCGTTAGCCTGATTCCACTGCCAGCCCGCTTCAGTCAGTTTGCCCTGCACAGAGCAGATACGGGCATGGGCGTACTGGATGTAGTACACCGGGTTGTCCTTGGATTCCGATTTAGCCAGCTCCAGATCAAAGTCCATATGCTGGTCGGCTTTACGCGTCACGTAGAAGAAGCGACAAGCATCACTGCCCACTTCGTCACGCAGTTCGCGCAGGGTGACGAAAGAGCCGGAACGGGTCGACATCGCCAGACGCTCCTGACCACGGTAGAGGATGGCAAACTGCACCAGTTTGATCTCCAGTTTGTCCGGATCATAGCCCATCGCCTGAATGGCGGCTTTAACACGCACAATATAACCGTGGTGATCGGCGCCCCAGATGTTGATGACCTTATCGAAACCACGTTCAAACTTGTTCATGTGGTAGGCGATATCAGAGGCAAAGTAGGTGGTCTGACCGTTGGCACGTTTCACTACACGGTCTTTGTCATCACCAAATGCAGTGGAGCGGAACCAAATATTGCCGTCCTGCTCGTAAAGGTGTCCTTTTTCCTGCAGGCTGGCGAGGGCGCGGTCTACATCACCTGAGCTGGTCAGACCGCGCTCAGAAAACCAGTGCTGGAACTGAATGCCGAACTCGCCCAGGTCTTCCCGAATATCGGCCAGAATGGAGTTCAGACCGGCATCAAAGACACGACGGTATTCGTCCGCTGAGAGCAGGGTCTGCGCGCGCTCGATCAGCGCATCAATGTGCAGTTCTTTATCGCCACCGGCGGGTTCATCGGCTGGGATGTCGGCAAATACATCGGCTGCAGGACGGTTAAGGGCATCTGCGACATCGTCATACAGACCGGCGGCAATGTCATGGATGTAGTCACCCTTGTAGCCATTGCTGGGGAAGGTCAGGGTCTGGCCGCAGCGTTCCAGATAGCGCAACCAGACACTGGCGGCCAGAATGTTCATCTGGCGGCCGGCATCATTCACATAGTATTCCCGCTCCACCTCGATACCCGCCGCCTGCAACAGATCGGCTACGGCAGCACCGTACGCTGCGCCACGGCCATGTCCTACATGCAGTGGGCCGGTAGGGTTGGCTGAGACAAATTCAACCTGAACACGCTGGCCACGCGGTGCTTTTGCCAGGCCGAACTGTGCGCCCTGCGCCAGTACCTCTCCGATGACGGCCTGGGTTGAGGCATCGTTCATGAAAAAGTTGATAAAACCGGGACCGGCGAGTTCGGTGCGGTCTACCTGAGCAGATTCAGGCAAGGCTGCTATCAGTTTTTCAGCCAGTTGGCGCGGATTGCTGCGAGCGGGTTTGGCCAGTGTCAGTGCTATGTTCGATGCAAAGTCACCGTGGCTCTTGTCCCGGGTGTTTTCCACCATAATGGTGGGTTCCAGCTCGCCAGGCAGGATGCCGTCCTGCTTCAATTGGGCGAGTGCAGCTTCAATCAGTTCCGCGATGTGTTGTTTCATGTGCCTTGGGGTACCGTGGGGGTTGGAAGAACCGCGTATTATCCCTGCAAACGAGCAGTTTGTTAAGCACCTGCAGCAGAGAGCGGGTCAAAAAGTATCTGCCGGGTCAACGTCGATGCTCCAGCGCACCTTGCGCGCTTCCGGGTGTTGTTCCAGAAAGCTGCACAGTTGTTGCAATAGCTGGTGTAAAGGTTTTCGGTCGGCTGCATGCAGCATCAGTTGGGCGCGGAATAAGCCACCCCTTTTTTCCATCGGAGACGGAAAAGGCCCCAGCCACTGACAGGCATGGGAGGTTTGTAAATGGGAGGTAAATTGCTGGCGCAGGGCGCTCAGGAAAGCGTCAGCCCGACCCCTCTGGGTGGCTTCTGCTCTTAAAATGGCATAGTGATGATAGGGTGGCAGGTTAGCCAGATGCCGGTGTTGCAGCTCCAGCGTGGCAAAGGCGTCATAACCCTGACTGACCAGGCTTTGCAGCATGGGATGGTCGGCGTGATGGGTCTGCATCACGACCTGTCCCGGATGGTCAGCTCGACCGGCGCGTCCTGCGACCTGAAGGATGAGTTGGGCCGTGCGCTCCATGCCCCTGAAATCGGCACTGAACAGACCGCCATCGGCGTTAATAATGGCGACCAGTGTGACCCTCGGGAAGTGATGGCCTTTAGCCAGCATCTGGGTGCCCAACAGGATACAGGGTTTGCCCGTGGCAACCTGTTCAGTGATCTGGTGCATGGCATTCTTGCGCTGGGTGCTGTCGCGATCGACACGTAAAACCGGCGTGTTGGGGAACAGCGACTGTAAGGTTTGTTCGGTACGTTCTGTGCCGGCGCCCATCGGCATAATCTCAGTACTCTGACATTGTGGGCAGTGGTGTGGTACCGGCTGTTGTGTATCGCAATGGTGACAGTGCAGTCGCGGAGGTTGTCGGTGCAGCGTCAGGTGAGCATCGCAGCGACTGCAATCGGCAATCCAGCCGCAGTCATGGCACATCAAGCTGGGCGCATAGCCGCGGCGGTTCAAAAACACCAGCACCTGTGTGCCTTGATGTAGATGGTGGCGTATTCTGGCGATCAGTGGCTCTGACAGGCCATCTGTCAGGGGCTGTTGCCGGATATCCAGCAGTTCGAAGGCCGGTGGCAGAGAGTGGCCGGCCCTTTCAGTGAGTTTGAGCCAGTGGTAACGACCTTCCAGTGCGTTGTGCAGTGACTCCAGTGCGGGAGTGGCGCTGCCCAGAATGACCGGAATGTTTTCCAGCCGCCCCCTGTATACCGCCAAGTCACGGGCGGAGTAGCGGAAGCCCTCCTGCTGTTTAAAGGAGGTGTCATGCTCTTCATCAATGATCAGCATGCCCGGAGCGGCCATAGGTGTGAAGATAGCTGAGCGGGTGCCGATGATAATCCGGGCATGTCCATCTTTAGCGGCCAGCCAGCCGTCCAGGCGCTGACGGTCAGTCAGGCCGCTGTGCAGCGCGGCGATTGGCACGTTAAAACGTGCCTTGAACCGGGCAATGGTTTGGGGCGTCAGGCCAATTTCCGGCACCAGTACCAGAGCCTGCTTGCCCTGATGCAGGCAGTGTGCGATGGCTTGCAGGTACACTTCGGTTTTGCCTGACCCCGTTACGCCATCCAGCAGGTTAGTCTGAAAGCCAGCGTGGGCTGTGATGCCGGTCAGGGCGCTTTGCTGTTCCTGGTTAAGCGGCAGGGCTGGCTGTCTGAGGATCTCAGGCTGAGCGCTTAGTGCATAAGGGTTGTGCTGCTCGCGATGTGCCAGGCCTTTATTCAGCAGGTTTTTGAGTGGTGCCGGGTCAAACCCTTCCGCTTTTAAGGCTTCCTGGCTGATCCCCTGAGGGTGAGCAAGCAGCACCTCTAGCAACGACCGCTGTCGATGCGCGTTGCCCGGCAAACACTCAAGACTGGCCTCTTTGTCTGCATGCCAGAACCAGCTGTGGCGATAATCGCAGGGATCGCCATGTCTCAGTGCGACTGGCAGTGCCTGATGCAGAGCATCGCCTTCAGGGTGGTGATAATAACCAGCCGCCCAACGTGCCAGTTCCATAATGGTTGGGGGCAATACAGGCGTGGCGTCTAAAAGCTCACGTGCGGGTTTGAGTTTGTTTGCCGGGATTTCGCTGCTAGAGGTGATTTCAACCAGCAGGCCAATGGTCTCGCGTCTGCCAAAGGTGACTTTGAAACGCATGCCTGGCTGCAGATCATCGGCCTCAGTACCGTCCGGAGGCAGATAATCGAACAGGCGTCGCAAAGGGCTTGGGATGGCAAGGCGAAGTATTGTCATGCCGCCAAGATTATCCCAGGTGCCGGTAGCGGGACCAGCTTTCTTTCTTGTTGCCTAGGTTGAAAAGCGTGCGTATAATTCGCGACCTACTTCAACGTGCCATGATTCTGGCACTGTTTAAATCGATGCGGTGCCTGGCAAAAGATCAGGTGGCGGCATGTAGCTAACTGAGGTTTATCATGAAAGCTGATATCCATCCTAAATACGAAGAGATTACTGCGAACTGTTCTTGCGGTAATGTCATTAAAACACGTTCTACTGTTTGCAAAGATCTTCACCTGGACGTGTGTTCTGCATGCCACCCGTTCTACACTGGCAAGCAGAAAGAAGCGACTACTGGTGGTCGTATCGATCGCTTCAACAAGCGTTTTGGTGCGCGCGGCCTGAAAAAATAAGCGATGTCGCTGAGCCGAATTCTGAAAAAGGCACTTCCCTCGGGAAGTGCCTTTTTGTTTTGGGCTGTGTTTGCTCAGGCGGAGTGTTTGCCATCGCTGGAGGCTGACCGGGAGGCCGTGGTTGTATCCAGGGTCTACGATGGCGACACGGTAAAGCTGTCAGATGGCAGGATCATTCGGTTAATTGGCATCAATACTCCGGAAACAGGGAAAGATGCTCGTCCGAGTGAGTATATGGCGGATGAGGCTAAAGCCCGTTTGCAGACACTGGTGTTTGATGGCCCTATCAGTCTGACGCTGGGGCTGGAAAAGAAGGATCGTTACGGGCGTTGGCTGGGCCATCTTTGGCGGCAGAATGAGCTGATTTCAGAGCGGCTGATTAGAGAAGGCTACGGTTATCAAATCAGTATTCCGCCTAATCTGGTCTATCGCGACTGCTTCGGGGAAGCAGAGCGACGGGCTCAGGCACAGGGTGTGGGTTTGTGGCAGCGCTCGCCGTGGAAGGCAGTGACCTCATTATCATCTGATGCGGCTGGATTTTATTTGCTGCAGGGGTTGGTGACGAAACAAAAAACCGTGAAAAAAGGCTGGTTACTTGAGGTTGATAAGCGTCTTGCGGTCATGTTGCCTGAGCCGCTTGTGACTCAATTGACCGAGCAGAATATGTCTGTTTTAGAAGGGAAAAAGATTCGTGTACGTGGTTGGATTCGCCCTAAATCGGCCACCGCGCCTGCCCATTTTATGCCCTGGTTTATCCGTCTGAGTCATCTTGATCAACTGCAATTTGATTGACCTGATCCAGGGCAAAAAAGCGGCGAAAAAATAGCCATAAACCCGCATATTGCTTGTCCGTATTGGGCCTTTTCTATATGATTGCGCGTCTCGACAATTAAACAAAAGTATGGAACGCCTGCTATGTCACAAGATTTTAAACAAGCGGCTCTCGATTACCACGAGTTTCCTCGCCCAGGTAAGATCAGCGTAGAGCTAACCACGCCTGCTGAGTCCCAGCGCGATCTCTCGCTGGCCTATAGCCCTGGTGTAGCTGAGCCTGTTCGTGAAATCGCTAAAGATCCGGAAAATGCTTACCGTTACACTGCAAAGGGTAACCTGGTTGCAGTTATCTCTAACGGTTCTGCGATTCTGGGTCTGGGTGATCTGGGTCCACTGGCTTCTAAACCGGTTATGGAAGGTAAGGCGCTGCTGTTCAAACGCTTTGCTGGTCTGGACTCTATTGATATTGAAGTTGATGCCGAAAGCCCTCAGGCGTTCATCGATACTGTTGCGCGTATCGCTGATACTTTTGGTGGCATCAACCTGGAAGACATCAAAGCACCTGAGTGCTTTGAAATCGAACGCGCGCTGATTGAGCGTTGCAAGATCCCTGTGTTCCATGACGACCAGCACGGTACTGCGATTGTGACCGCTGCGGGCATGATCAACGCACTGGAAATTGCAGGCAAATCTCTGGCTGATGCCAAGATCGTCTGTCTGGGTGCCGGTGCTGCTGCTAACGCCTGCATGAAGCTGCTGATCAACATGGGTGCTCAGGTCGAAAACATTTATATGATCGACCGTAAGGGTGTTATCCACTCTGGCCGTAATGACCTGACCCCTGAAAAAGCGGCGTTTGCGACTGAAACCGACAAGCGTACTCTGGATGATGCGATTGATGGTGCAGACGTGTTTGTAGGTCTGTCCGGTCCTGATCTGCTGTCTGCAGAACAGCTGGCTAAAATGGCGCCTACCCCAATCGTGTTTGCCTGTGCCAACCCTGATCCGGAAATTCGTCCTGAACTGGCGCATGCGACCCGTGATGACGTGATCATGGCAACCGGCCGTTCTGACTTCCCGAACCAGGTTAACAACGTTCTGGGCTTCCCATTCATCTTCCGTGGTGCGATGGATGTTCGTGCGACTGCAATCAACGAAGAGATGAAAGCGGCTGCAGTGCGTGCTCTTTGTGAACTGGCAAAAGAGCCTGTTCCTCAGGAAGTACTGACCGCATACGGTCTGGACTCTCTGGAGTTTGGTCGTGAATACATCATTCCTAAAGCAACGGATTCTCGTTTGCTGGGTGCGGTATCGACTGCAGTTGCTCAGGCTGCGATTGATACGGGTGTAGCACGCCTGCCAATGCCTGCAAATTACCCTCTGTCATAATCTGACACGGTGATAAAAAAACCCGGCCATGGCCGGGTTTTTTTTGTGTTTTTTCTGTAACTGTAAGAGGCAGTGTCAGAACAGGTTTTCTGTGGTCTGGCTTTGATTCGATGTGCCTGGTGTGCCTGCCATCTCAGTGGGCACATCCTCTTCCCGGAACACTTCAAACTCAGCGTTTTCCTGTCCGGGGTAGGCCAGCTTGCCGGATACCGGATCGATTTTGACAATGCTGATGCCCTCAGGCGGAACCGGTGCGTTTTCAGGCCGGTCCTTAAGTGCTTCACGCATAAAATCTATCCAGATGGGTAGGGCTGCGGTACCGCCAAACTCGCGTCGGCCCAGCGTCGTTGGCTGGTCAAAACCGACCCAGACCGTTGTCACGACATCACGATTGAAACCGGAGAACCAGGCATCTTTTTGGTCGTTAGTGGTTCCGGTCTTGCCTGCGAGATCCTGGCGGTTGAGTACCAGGGCTTTGGTGCCAGTACCGCGCCGAATCACATCCTGCATCATATTGTAGGTCTGGTAAGCAACGCGTTCGTCGATTACGCGGGGGGCTAAAGGTCGGTCGGTCAATACCTGTCCCTGTGCTGACGAGGCTGGATTCTGCTCAGAAATCTGCATGCAGTCGGCGCATACCGTTGCAGGTGAAGCCTTGAACAGTTCTTCGCCCTCTGCGGTCTCAACACGTTCAATAAAATAGGGTGAAACCTTGAAGCCTCCGTTGGCCAGACTGGCGTAACCGGTGACCAGCTGCAGAGGTGTGATATCCGCACTGCCCAGAGAGAGTGACAGGTTGTTAGGAAGTTCGTCCCGGTTAAAGCCGATCTGCTCAAGGAAATCCAGAGCGGTATTGATACCGATAGCACGTAACAGACGAATGGAAACCAGATTTCGTGATTTATACAGCGCTACCCTTAACCGGGTAGGGCCATAAAACTGTTTGCTGTAGTTCTCGGGGCGCCAGTTGCCTTCCAGTTTTTCATCATGAAATACAATCGGTGCATCATTTATGAGTGTGGCTGGGGTGTAACCCTGATTCAGGGCGGCGGCATAGATGAACGGCTTGAAATTGGAGCCAGGCTGCCGCGCAGCCATGGTGACACGGTTGAACTTGTTTTGACTGAAGCTGAACCCGCCCACCAGAGAGAGGATGGCGCCATTGTCGGGATTCAGAGAGACAAGTGCCGCCTGCGCTTTGGGTATCTGAGTCAGGCGTAGCTGATCGTCTTGTTGCAGAATGCGAATCAGGCCGCCGACAGTCACAATATCGCTGGGTTTTTCCGGTGCCTTGCCGGTGTAATTGACAGTTTTGTATGGGCGTGCCCACTTCATTCCATCCCAGGTAAGCTGGGTCTGTTGGCCGCCCTTTAACAGCAGTTGCAGTGTTTTATTTGCATCATCGACGCCAATCACAAGTGCAGGCTCCAGACCACCAAAAGCAGGAGTGTTTTTAAGGAGTTGCTGTTGCTCTTCTTCGGTCAGGGTCTGCAAATCAATCTGCTGCTCCGGGCCGTGATAGCCATGGCGTTCACTGTATTCCAGCAGGCCTTTGATTAAAGCGGTGTTGGCGGTGTTCTGCAGCTCACTGTTGACAGTGGTGAACACTTTGAAGCCTTCGGTGTAGAGGTCCTCACCATACTGTTCAAACAGTTCACTGCGAACCATCTCTGCCAGATAAGGTGCACTCAGTTCTATATCGCTGCTGTGATATTTGGCCGTGACGGGTTTTTTGACCGCTTCTTCGTAGGCCTGATCTTCAATATAGCCCAAGCTATGCATGCGCTGCAGAATCCAGTTGCGTCGTTCCAGCGCGCGGGTTGGATTGGATATTGGGTTGAAAGCTGAAGGTGCTTTTGGCAGACCGGCTATCATTGCCAGTCGTTCAAGGCTCAAGTCCTGAATATTCTGGCCGTAATAGACATTAGCAGCCGCCTGAATGCCGTAGGCACGTTGACCGAGATAGATTTTGTTGATGTAGAGTTCCAGGATCTCTTCTTTGCTCAGTTCCTGCTCGATACGCAGGGCGAGGAGGATCTCCATGAACTTGCGGGTAAAGGTTCTTTCGCGGGTCAGGAAATAGTTTTTAGCGACCTGCATGGTGATTGTTGAGCCACCGCTCTGAATCTGGCCGCTTGAGGCCAGTTGGAATGCCGCTCGGGCCAGTCCTTTAATGTCGATGCCCGGATGCTCAAAGAACCGGCTGTCTTCAGCCGCAAGAATGGCATGAACAAAGGTGGGTGGAATGTCGTTGTAACTGATAGGTGTACGACGTTTTTCACCAAATTCGGAGATGAGTTTATTGTCGGATGAGTAAATTCTGAGTGGCGTCTGTAGACGAACATCACGCAGAGTTTGCACATCCGGTAGTTGCGGTGAAAAATAGAGATACACGCCGCCAGTGGCAATGACAGCGGTGATCAGCCCGGCAAAAAAAAATTTAAGTAGTAGTTTTAACAGCGAAAACATGTGGTGTTATGCTAGTCTTCAGAACATACGGTGACCGGCATTATACCTACAGCTTGCCGTGCTACTCCACCGGGGGGCGGAATATAATTCTTAAAGTGGTGCTTATCGGGTAGCCGTAGGTGCGAATAAAACCATAAACGTAAGGATATTGTCTGTGTTTGGCTTTATGGAGAAAAAGTCCGGGGAGTTTGTCGGTATCGACATAGGTGCCTCGTCGATCAAGCTGGTCGCCCTGTCCAAGCAAGGTAAAGGGTATTCACTTCAGGCATATGCGGTGGTCTCTCTTCCTGGTGGAGCCATTAATGATGGCAATATCCAAAACCCGGAAGTGGTATCAGAAGCTATCAGCAAAGCGTTACGTATTTCCGGTAGCAAGGCCGTTGAAGCTATTACGGCGGTGCCCTCCTCTGCAGTAATCACAAAAACCCTGCAAATGAACGCCCTCTACACAGAACGTGATCTGGAAGAGCAGGTTCGTCTTGAGGCGGATCAGTTTATCCCCTATCCGCTCGATGAAGTGGCATTGGATTTTGAGATGCAGGGCCCTTCCTCGCTGCCTAACCTTAATCAGATTCTCGTTGTGGCGTGTCGTAAGGATGATGTTGAACAACGTGAAGATGTTGTCACTGAAGGTGGTTTGAAGTGTCTGGTGGTTGATGTAGATACCTTTACGCTTGAGCGTGCAGTGAATCACATGATTCCAGGGCGACAGGATGAAGATCCATTAGTGGGGGTGGTTGACATCGGTGCTTCAACCCTGACGTTACATGTCTTGCGTGGCGATAAGATTGTATACACCCGCGAACAGGCGTTTGGGGGTAATGAATTAACCAACTCGATTCATCAGCAATATGGAATGTCTGCTGAAGAAGTAGAGCAAGCGTTGCGCAGTGGAGAACTTTCTCAGGAAATCACTGAGATGCTGGTGTTACCCTTCAGGGCGACAGTTGTGCAGCAGGTTTCCCGTGCGCTGCAGTTCTTTTATTCTTCCGGTGCTCACAGTGAACTGTCCCGCCTTCTGCTGGCAGGTGGTGTTGCCAATATCGAGGGGCTGGCCGGTATCATCGAGGAAGAGGTGGGTGTGCCGTCTGTAGTGGCCAATCCATTCAGTGATATGGCGATAAACAGCAAGGTTAATCGTGTTCGGCTTGAGCGTGATGCTTCAGCATTGCTGAAGGCGCTGGGTATGGCGATTCGTGGATTTGAGGAATAAGGAACGTCGACAATGGCAAAAATAAACCTTAGGCCATGGCGTGAAGAGCGCTCAGAGCAGCGCCGCAAGCAATTTCTGACCAATGTTGTGGCATCCATTATATTGGGCGGTGTGCTTGTATTTGCCATGGGCTATTACTTTGATTTCATGAAAGAGCGCCAAAACAGCCGTAATGGTTTCTTGCGGACTGAAATCGCTAAGCTTGATGAGCAGATAAAAGAGATCAAAAAACTGAAAGAGCAAAAAGCGCGTCTGCTGGAGCGGTTGAACGCAATTGAAGAATTGCAGGGTACCCGGCCTTTGATTGTGCGCACCTTCGATGAGCTGGTGCGGGTTATGCCGGATGATCTGTATTACTCATCCATAAGCAAAAAAGGCGAAAAAATTTCCATTACAGGTAATGCCGGAGACAACATCCAGGTTTCTAACTTGATGCGGAATATGGATGCCTCTGTCTGGTTTGGCGAACCAAACCTCAGCAAAGTGACCCGCCAGGGTAGCAATGTGAAAAACTTTGTTTTGGCTGTTGATGCTTCAAAGCCTAACCCTGAGGTGGACTGATTATGGATAAGTTGAAAAAAGCATTTGAAGGCTTTGACATCAATGAGCTCGATTTTTCTCAGGCGGGCGACTGGCCGATCGGTGTTAAAATCGTTTCATACATTTTGATCGTTGCTATTCTGGCTGTTGGCGGCTGGTTTTATTACGTGGAAGATAAAAAAATTCAGCTTCAGCGTGAGATCAAAAAAGAAACTGAGCTACGCCAGACCTACAAATCCAAGGCGTTTGAAGTCGCCAATCTTGCAGCACTGAAAAAACAGATGGCCGATGTGGAAGAGCGGTTTGCGGCAATACTGCTTCAGCTGCCTACTGAAAAAGAAGTTCCGGGGTTGTTGGAAGATATTACCAATCTCGGTACCAGTGTCGGGCTCGATATTGGTTCGATTGCGCTGGCGTCGGAGCGAAAAGAAAAGTTTTATATAGAACTGCCGATCAATATCGTGGTGCAGGGCGCTTATCATCAGTTCGGCCAGTTCGTGAGTGGTATTGCTGCACTGTCACGTATTGTGACCCTGCATGATTACACCATTAACCCAAGCGGTGAGTCGCTGAGTATGACCATCAGTGCCAAAACTTATCGTTACGACGATACGAAATAAGGAGCAAAGGGATGAAAAAACTCCTTAGCATTGTATTTGTATCTCTGTCACTGACTGGTTGTGTTGACTGGGTCGATGGAATCGACGACCTGAAAGTGTTTGTGGAGAAAGCCAGGGCTGCTGCTCCTGGTAAGATTGAACCGCTGCCTGAGTCAAAACCTTATGAGAGTTTTGTATACGAAGGGGCCAGCCTGCGTGAACCATTTCGCCCGCTGCTGCCAGAGCAGCCTGAAGCGGTGGCAGGCGAGCCTGGCGCAGTCGCAGATAACGGTATTAAACCTGATTCGGAGCGAATCAAAGATTATCTGGAAACATTCTCGGTAGATGATCTTGAAATGGTAGGTATCATTTTTAAGCGTGGCCAGAAATCCTCCTGGGCATTAGTGCGTGATCCGAATGCGGAAGTGCACAGGGTCACCGTAGGCGATCGCATGGGTCTTGATTACGGTGAAATTGTGGCGCTGGATGAGCGTAAAATTCAACTCAAAGAAATCATCTCAAATGGTCGTGGCGGCTGGATGTATCGGTCTCGCACATTAGCCTTGGAAGAGCAGGAATAAGGGATAGTATCGTGAAAAGATTCATACTTGTAATTTCAGGGTTGATGGCCCGGACATCCAAAAAAGCTTCTTTTCTGAGTGTCTGCGCAGCCATCTTTATGATGTCAGGACTGGCCTCAGCCAACTCCATGACGGCAGCTGACTTTGTGTCTCTGCCTGGGGGTGGGGTAGAGTTGAAATTTAATTTTGATTCGCCGCCTGCTTCCCCCAAGGCCTACATGATCAAAAAACCAGCCAGATTGGTGTTGGATGTCGCTGGTGCTGATAATAAGCTGGGTGCCCGTTCTCTGGATGTCAAAGAAGGCTTGGTTGACGAAGTTAATTTTGCTGAGAGCGAAGGCCGGCTGCGCATTGTTGCCAATCTGACCGATGGAGCTAATTACGACACCTATGTAGACGGCAACAGTTTGTTCGTTGTTATTAAAGGTGGCGCTGCGATTAAATCGCCTGTAGCTGCAGCGAGTGTTGTTTCTTCGGGTGAATCGAATACCGCTCCCGTAGTTGAAAGCACTAAGGTTCAGGGTATTGATTTTGAACGCGAAGAGGGCGGTGTGGGCCGGGTCTCTGTTGTGCTTTCTGACGATAAGGCCGGGGTCGATATCGTTGAAGAAGGCAATAATGTGGTTGTAAACCTGTTGGGTGCAAAACTGCCTGCTGCATTGCAGAACCGAGTTGATGTGCAGGATTTTGTTACACCGGTGATGTTTATTGATTCAATGGGCAAAGGTGCAAACACCAGTATTTTGATCAAGCCCAGTGCAGAACCCTACGAATATCTGGCATTTCAGACCGATAACCGATTGATTCTGGATTTCAAACCCCTGTCACCACAGGACAAAAAAGAACGCGAGCGTGATCTGTTTCCTTACAGCGGCGAACCCATTGATTTGAATTTCCAGAATGTCGAACTGCGGTCTGTGTTGCAGATTATTGCGGAAGTGGCAGAACTAAATCTGGTGGTTAGTGATGCGGTGGGTGGTAATATCACCCTGCGTCTGAAAAATGTCCCATGGGATCAGGCGCTGGATATTATCCTGAAAACCCGTGGTCTGGGCCAGCGTACTGCAGGTAATGTGCTGTTGATTGCGCCCATTGCTGAACTGGCAGAGCAGGAAAAGCAGGAGCTGGAAAGCAAAAAAACCATTGAAGAACTCGCGCCTCTGCGTACTGAATTTATCCAGATCGATTACCGTAAAGCATCTGAAATGCTGAAAACGGTTCAGGAAGCTAAATTGATTTCTGAACGTGGTTTTGCCATGGCAGATGATGAAACCAATGTGCTGATGGTGCGTGAAACCGACGCGGGTATTACTGAGATTCGTAAAACCCTGAAGCGTTTTGATGTCGAAGTAGAGCAGGTATTGATTGAAGCGCGTCTGGTAACGGCTTCTACCGATGTCACCAAGAACCTGGGTGTTAAATGGGGTTTTGGCTATAACGATGTGGATAACGGTAAAGGCTGGATTCTGAACAGTGATATTGGTGCAGTAAACTTTGGTGCGCCACCTACTGCAGCAGGCCTCCAGGTTGATCTGGGCGCTAACGTTACTAACCCTGGTTCTATCGCGATTGGTTTTAAACCCGGTTCGAGTAGCTTGCTTGCTCTTGAATTGTCTGCACTGGAGTCGGACAACAAAGTTGAGATTGTGTCTCAGCCTAAGGTCATGACTACCAACGGCAAGCCAGCCAAAATTCAGTCGGGTACCGAAATTCCCTATCAGACTGTTGAAGACAGTGAAGTTAATATCGAATTCAAAGAGGTGGTGTTGAGTCTTGAGGTCACTCCACGTATCAACCCGGGTGATCGCATTGCGATGGACCTGAAAGTGATTCAGGATACGCTGGGCCAGATCCTGCCAACCGGCGACATCAGTATCGATACCAACGAGCTGGAAACATCCGTCGTGGTTCCGGATGGTGAAACCATTGTGCTGGGCGGTGTCTTTAAAAATGAAACCAGCAATGTGGTTGATAAAGTGCCTTTGCTGGGTGATCTGCCTGCTGTGGGTTGGTTGTTTAAACGTAAGTCTGATCAGGTTAGTAAAACTGAGCTGCTGATCTTTATTACACCAAAACTGGTGCGCGGTTCTCTGGCTGCAAATCAGTAGGAACAAGCTGTTTGAACATCTTTCTTGTCGGGCCTATGGGTGCTGGAAAAAGCACCATAGGCCGCTTGTTATCACAGGACCTGAAACTCGAATTTGTTGATTCTGATCGGGAGATTGAGGCTCGGGCGGGGGCTGATATTCCCTGGATATTTGATGTGGAAGGGGAAGTTGGTTTTCGTGATCGGGAGCAGGCTGTGTTAGCCGAGTTAGCAGAGCGTCAGGATATTGTCCTTTCAACCGGAGGCGGTGCTGTCCTGAGACCCGAAAACCGAGCTTGTCTTCAGGCGCATGGTCACGTCGTCTACCTGCAAACTTCAGTTGATCAGCAGCTTGAGCGAACCGCGCGTGATCGTAATCGTCCCTTGCTGCAGACTGAAAATCCTCGACAGGTTTTAGAGACATTGATGGCTGAACGTCATCCTCTCTATACCGAGGTGGCCGATATTGTGGTAAAAACTGACAAACGCCATCCCAAGGCGGTGGCCGGTGAAATCCGTCGTCAGCTACAGGCGGCTTCTCCGCTTTAAAATCGTGCAATTATTTCTTGGTACTTCAGATGCAAACGCTTCGGGTCGAATTAGGCGACCGCAGTTATCCTATTTTTATTGGTCAGAATTTGCTTGATGCAGGTTTGATGAAACCTTATATCAAAGGCAAACAGGTGCTGGTGGTTACCAATGAAACCGTAGCTCCTCTGTATCTGGACCGTTTGTTAGCAAGCCTTGGTGATGGTTATAAAACCGACGCGGTCATCCTCCCGGATGGGGAAGAATTCAAAACACTGGAATATCTGAATCAGATTTTTGATGGATTGCTGGAGAAGCGGCATAACCGTACCACAACGTTGATTGCCTTAGGTGGCGGGGTTGTGGGTGATATGACTGGATTTGCTGCAGCGGCTTATCAGCGAGGTGTTGAGTTTATTCAGGTGCCGACCACGCTGCTGTCACAGGTTGATTCCTCGGTAGGTGGTAAAACCGGCGTTAACCACCCTCGCGGCAAAAATATGATTGGTGCTTTTCATCAGCCGCGCTGTGTGGTGATTGATACGGAAGTTCTCAACACTCTGCCTGATCAGGAACTCTCAGCGGGTATGGCTGAAGTGATCAAATACGGCCTTATTTATGATGCGGAGTTCCTGCGCTTCCTTGAGTTGAATATGACGCAACTGATGCAACGTAATCCGGCGTTGCTGGCTCAGGCCATTTATCGCTCCTGTGAAATCAAGGCTGAGGTGGTTGCGCAGGATGAGAGAGAGTCCGGTATTCGTGCTTTGCTGAATCTGGGGCATACGTTTGGCCATGCCATTGAGGCAGACCAGGGTTATGGCAACTGGTTGCATGGCGAAGCTGTTGGTGCAGGTACCATGATGGCGGCCGATCTCTCCTGTCGTTTGGGTTGGATCACGGCTGATGACGTTCAGCGTGTTAAAAATCTATTGTTGGCAGCGGGCTTGCCTGTCGCGCCCCCCGAGAATATGTCCGCTGAACGTTTCAAAGAACTGATGTCCGTTGATAAAAAAGTACTCGATGGCCAGTTAAGACTCGTGTTATTGAAGCATCTAGGCATGGCGATAGTGACTGATCAGTTTGATGCTGCACTGCTCGATCAGACCCTTCAGGCTGGTGCAGGACTGGGGCAATGCTGCTAATGGATGGCAGAGGAAGGCGATGATGTCTGTTGCTGACACTTATTTTGAACCGCCCAGCCGTATGCAGTTGCTGGAAAAACTCCAGCACCTGATCCGATATTCTGATTTCTTATTGCTGGTCACCGGCGAATCCGGCTCAGGTAAAACCACGCTTATCAATCAGTTGATTCCAGTGTCAGATGACCCCAATCTGGTTGTTTGTCATCTTCCCCTGACGGCATCTGTCAAAGATCGTGAGCTTCTATCAGAGCTGGTCCTGCAGTTACCGCAGCATGAAGCTGGCGGAAACACGCTGGCGGAGCAGCTTACGGAATTTCAGTCCCAGTTAAAGGCGTTGTCTGATGCCGGCCAAAAATGTCTGATTCTGGTTGATAATGCTGATCTTCTGAGTGATTCGGCATTAGACCTGCTGCTTAATCTGCATGCGGCGGGGAGTCCTGAACAGCAGGTACAGCTGGTCCTGTTCGCTGAAGTGAATTTTGCTACCCGTCTGGCGCAGAATGAATTGATTCGTCATCTTGAGGGGCGTATCCACAACCTGTTACTGGTGGGTATGAAGGATGATGAAGTGCATGCATTCATGGAAATCTGCCTGCCTCAGAGCGCCCGGCTGTCCATGCAAAAACGTGATGCTATCGTACAGCGTTCCGGGGGTATGCCGGGGCGGGTAATTGAGCTTTTGTCAGCCAATATGGAGTCGCCAGCCTCTCGGTTGTTTCCCTTGCCGCCGCTGCATATGGCGGGAATTGCTGTCATGCTGTTGGTGGTGTTGGTGTTGTCCATGTGGCAGTTTATGCCGCAAGAGCAGCAGGTGGTTTCAGCTGATTCGCAAGAACGCATTGCAGTCCCTCTGACTGTGCAGGTCGTTCCCGTAGAAGATCAGGTGCCAGCCGAGGTGGCTACGCTGCCTTTGACGGAAGCGCCGGTCAACGATGTTGAACCTCAGCAGATTGAAAATCAGGTCACTCAGGTTGTTGTGCCAGAGCATTCTGAACAAATAGATAAAGAGCCGGAAATTACGCAGCCCCCGAGTGAATCGGTTATTGAAAAACCTGAGATACAAACATCAGTTGTCGAGTCATCTACCCCTGTACAGCCGGTAGCTGAAGTGACTGCTGCGGCGGCTCCGGTTGAAACACCTGAGGTCGTTGTCACATCTGTCCCTCAGCCCGAATCCCGCTATTCTCAGGATGAGCAGACCCTGCTGGGCTGGCCGGCAAAAAGTTACACCTTGCAGGTCATGGGTTCGCGCAGTGAAGAAGGTGCTCAAAAATTTATTCAAAGCCAGAGTTCAGCAGTAGATTTTTATTATTTTGCAACGCAATATAAAGGCAAACCGTGGTATGTTGTGGTATACGGACAGTACAGCAACCGCGATGCAGCGACTTCTGCGATCCAACAGCTGCCTGCAGCGCTGCAAAAGGTTCGTCCCTGGGCCCGCAGTTTGCAGAGTGTGCAACTGGATATAAAGAAGAAAACCAACTGATAATCAACGAGTTGGTAAGAGGTTGGTGCCCTTCGCGCCACCCGTCCCATGAGGACATTTCAGGTCTGAAATTTGTCCCAAAACCTCTTCGCGTGTAGAATAGCTCTCCCTTTTTGCCGAGAGTCATTGGTAGATCGGCATTGGGTACCTTTAAGGTATTGATTCTTAAGTATTTTTAAGTAGGAATGGCTTATGAGCAAAGGTCTTTATCGCCCCGGTGAGTTCAAAGATAACTGTGGCTTTGGCCTTATGGCACACATGCAAGGCAACGCAAGCCACGATCTGCTGGACAAAGCGATTGAAGCCCTGGCATGTATGACCCATCGTGGCGGTATCGCTGCCGATGGTCGCACAGGTGATGGTTGTGGTTTGCTGATGCAGAAACCGGATGGTTTCCTGCGTGCAGTGGCTAAAGAAGAACTGGGTATCGACCTCGGTGAGCTGTATGCCGTCGGCATGATCTTCCTGTCGCAGGATGCTCAGCAGGCTGAAGCAGGTCGTCAGGCGGTGAATGCAGCCGTTGCTGCGGAAGGCCTCAAGGTTGCAGGCTGGCGTGTTGTTCCTACTGATGAAAGTTGTCTGGGTCCGATTGCCAAAGATACCCTGCCGCAGATTGAGCAGGTATTTATCACCTCTCACGACAAAACTGAGCGTGAGCTGGCAGTCAGTCTGTTTATTGCGCGTCGTAAAGCTGAACTGGCGATGACGGCTGATACAGATTTCTATATCTGTAGCTTTTCTGACAAGGTGCTTTCATACAAAGGCCTGACTATGCCCGTCGACCTGCCGGTGTTTTTCCGTGATCTGGCAGATCCGCGACTGGAAACCGCTGTATGTACTTATCACCAGCGTTTCTCTACTAATACCGCGCCACGCTGGCCGCTGGCACAGCCGTTCCGCTTTCTGGCACACAATGGTGAGATCAATACCATTGAGGGTAACCGTAACTGGGCCAAGGCGCGTGCTAAAAAGTTTGAGACAGCGGTGTTGCCAAACCTGGCAGAACTTCAGCCAATCGTTAATACCACCGGCTCTGACTCCTCCAGCATGGACAACATGCTTGAGTTCCTGCTGATTGGTGGTATCGATATCTACCGTGCGGTGCGCATGATTGTGCCACCAGCCTGGCAGAACGTAGATACCATGGATTCTGATCTGCGTGCTTTCTATGAATACAACTCCATGCACATGGAACCATGGGATGGTCCTGCGGGTATGGTAATGACCGACGGTCGTTACGCCGTGTGTATGCTGGACCGTAATGGTCTGCGTCCGTCCCGTTGGGTGATGACCAAACAGGGTTATATCTGCACCGCGTCTGAGATTGGTGTGTTCAGCTACGAACCAGCTGATATCGTGGCGCAGGGCCGTGTTGGTCCGGGTCAGATTCTGGCAATTGATACCCAGAGCGGTGAAGTGCTGCATACCAGTGACGTTGATGGTCGCCTGAAAGCTGCTCAGCCCTACAAACAGTGGCTAAAACAGCATGGCCTGCGCCTTGAGCAGACCATGAACTTTGAGGCAGAAGTTCAGGCATTCAGTGCCTGCGAAATGTCTGCCGAAGAAGTAAAACAGCACATGAAAATGTTCCAGGTCACCTTTGAAGAGCGTGATCAGGTCCTGCGTCCACTGGGTGAAACCGGCATGGAAGCGATTGGCTCCATGGGTGATGACAAGCCAATGGCCGTTCTGTCCAGCCGTGTGCGCTCTGTGTATGACTATTTCCGTCAGCAGTTTGCACAGGTGACCAACCCGCCAATCGATCCACTGCGTGAAGCGATTGTCATGTCGCTGGAAACCTGTATCGGTGCGGAACGTAACGTTTTTGAAGAAACACCGGAACACGCCCGTCGTGTGATCCTGACTACGCCGGTATTGTCTGCCAACAAATTTGTTCGTCTGCGTGATAACAATGAACCTGGCTTTGAAGTGGCTCAGATCGACCTGAACTATGATCCGTCCCAGCAAACGCTGGATCAGGCAATCAAGTCGGTTACCGAACAGGCTGGTGATGCCGTTCGCAGCGGCAAGGTGCTGATCATTCTGAGCGATGCCAAGATCCGTCAGGGTCATCTGCCGATCCATGCGGCGCTGGCCACCGGTGCGGTACACCATTATCTGGTGGATAACGGCCTGCGTTGTGATGCCAACATCATTGTTGAGTCCGGCACCCTCCGTGATCCGCACCACTTTGCTGTGTTGTTCGGCTTCGGTGCAACGGCGGTTTACCCATACCTTGCTTACCGCGTGCTGAATGATCTGTGCGCCAGTGGCGAAATGACCGTTGAGCCGCTGCAGTCACATGAAAACTTCCGTAAAGGCATTAATAAAGGCCTGATGAAGATCCTGTCGAAGATGGGTATCTCCACCATCGCCTCCTACCGTGGCGCGCAGCTGTTTGAAGCGGTGGGTCTGAGCACTGAAGTGGTTGATCTGTGTTTCAAAGGTGTGTCCAGCCGTATTGAGGGTGCCCGCTTTGAAGACTTCCAGTTCGAGCAGTCTCTGCTGGCGAAGGAAGCATGGATTCCGCGTAAGCCAATTCAGGCTGGCGGTCTGCTGAAATACAAACATGATGGTGAATATCACGCCTATAACCCGGACGTGGTTAAAACCATTCATGAAGCGGTACAGACCGGTGATCCGGCGGTCTACCAGAAATATGCTGACCTGGTTAACAAGCGTGGTGTTGCGACCCTGCGTGACCTGCTGGGTCTGAAACAGGTGCAGCCGATCTCTCTGGATCAGGTTGAACCGGTGGAAGCAATCTTCCCGCGTTTTGACTCGGCAGCGATGTCACTGGGTGCATTGTCACCTGAGGCACATGAAGCGCTGGCGGTGGCAATGAATGAGCTGGGCGGTCGTTCCAACTCCGGTGAGGGTGGTGAAGACCCTGCCCGTCACGGCACCATCAAACGCTCCAAGATCAAACAGGTGGCCTCTGGTCGCTTTGGTGTAACACCGGAATACCTGGTCAATGCAGACGTTATGCAGATCAAGGTTGCACAGGGTGCTAAGCCAGGTGAAGGTGGTCAGCTGCCGGGTGGCAAGGTGAACGATCTGATCGCGCGTCTGCGTTATTCCGTACCGGGCGTGACGCTGATCTCTCCGCCACCACACCATGATATCTACTCGATCGAAGACCTGGCGCAGCTGATCTTTGACCTGAAGCAGGTGAATCCTGAAGGTCTGGTATCCGTCAAGCTGGTATCCCGTCCGGGTGTTGGCACCATCGCCTGTGGTGTGGCCAAGGCCTATGCTGACCTGATTACCATTTCCGGTTATGACGGTGGTACTGCGGCGTCTCCGCTGACTTCGATTCATTACGCCGGTTCCCCATGGGAACTGGGTCTGTCTGATGCGCATCAGTCCCTGCGTGGCAACCAGCTGCGCGGCAAGATTCGCCTGCAGACAGACGGTGGTCTGAAAACCGGTCTGGATGTCGTCAAGGCGGCGATTCTGGGTGCCGAGAGTTTCGGCTTCGGTACCATGCCGATGGTGGCACTGGGTTGTAAATACCTGCGTATCTGTCACCTGAACAACTGTGCTACCGGTGTGGCGACACAGAACGACAAACTGCGTCATGATTTCTTCCGCGGCACTGTCGAGATGGTGAAAAACTTCTTCCGCTTTGTGGCTGAAGAGACCCGTCAGTGGATGGCGCAGCTGGGTGTAAGTTCTCTGGAAGAGCTGGTGGGCCGTGTAGACCTGCTTGAAATTCTGGAAGGCCAGACCCCGCGTCAGAAAAATCTGGACCTGACACCGATCATCAGTGTCGAAGGCATTGATCCGGCTGCACCACAGACCTGTCAGCAGCCGAAGAACGAGCCTTACGATACCGGTGCACTGAACACTCAGATGCTGGAGCTGGCACAGTCTGCCATCGTCGCCAAAGAGGGTGGTAGCTGGACACTGAAAGTGACCAACTGTGACCGTTCTGTGGGTGCGCGTACCTCTGGCTGGATTGCCAAACACCACGGCAACCTGGGCATGAACGACAGCCCTGTAACCTTTAACTTCAAGGGTCACGCAGGTCAGTCCTTTGGTGTCTGGAATGCCGGTGGTCAGGAACTGTATCTGGAAGGTGATGCTAACGACTACGTCGGTAAAGGCATGGCTGGCGGCAAGATCGTGATCCGTCCGTTCCAGGAAGTGAGTTTCAAATCGAACGAAACCTCCATCATGGGCAATACCTGCCTGTACGGTGCAACCGGCGGTAAGCTGTTTGCAGCGGGTCAGGCGGGTGAGCGTTTCGGGGTGCGTAACTCCGGCGTTCACGCTGTGATCGAGGGTGCCGGTGACCACTGCTGTGAATACATGACAGGCGGTCTGGTCACTGTGCTGGGCCCAACGGGTTATAACTTCGGTGCCGGTATGACCGGTGGTTTCGCTTACGTGCTGGATCTGGATAACAGCTTCGTGGACAAGTACAACCACGAGCTGGTCGAAATTCAGCGTATCCATACCGAAAACATGGAAGCGTACAAAAACCACCTGCGTACTGTGATCATCGAATTTACGCGTGAAACAGGCAGTGCCTGGGGTCAGGAGATCATCGACAATCTGGACGACTACATCGGCCGTTTCTGGCTGGTGAAACCAAAAGCCGCCAGTTTGAATGATCTGCTGAACAGTGTGCGTAACCGTCCGGAATAACCCAGGCTTTAAAGCCCTAGGTAAAAAGATAAACTGCAGTTGCCGTGAGGCAACTGCCTTTGAGAGGTGAGGATAATGGCTGGCCGTTTGAACAACGATTTTCAGTTCCTCGATGTAGGCCGTAAGGGACCTAAGAAAATTGCGGCATCGACCCGCAAAAAGAGCTTTGGCGAGATCTATGAGCCCTTTGCAGAAGGCAAGGTGCAGGAACAGTCACACCGCTGTCTGGACTGTGGTAACCCGTATTGCTCATGGAAATGTCCGGTACATAACCACATTCCAAACTGGCTGAAGCTGATCTCTGAAGGCAACATTATCGAAGCGGTTGAGCTGAGTCATCAGACCAACTCTTTGCCTGAAGTCTGCGGTCGCGTTTGTCCTCAGGACCGTCTGTGTGAAGGTGCCTGTACCCTGAATGACGGTTTTGGCGCTGTAACCATCGGTTCGGTTGAGAAATACATCACCGATACCGCGTTTGCCATGGGCTGGAAACCTGACCTGTCCAATGTGCCGAAGACTGACAAAAAAGTTGCCATCATCGGTGCCGGTCCTGCGGGCCTGGCTGCGGCCGACGTGCTGGTGCGTAACGGTGTCACCCCGGTGGTGTTTGACCGTAACCCGGAAATCGGAGGTCTGCTGACCTTTGGTATCCCTGAGTTCAAACTGGAAAAGAACGTCATGTCCCGTCGCCGTGAAATCTTCACCGGCATGGGTGTTGAGTTCCGTCTGAGCACCGAAGTGGGCAAAGATGTGACCATGCAGTCACTGATTGACGAATATGATGCCGTATTCCTCGGCATGGGTACTTACACCTACATGAAAGGTGGTTTCCCGGGTGAAGAGCTGGAAGGCGTCTACGATGCACTGCCGTTCCTGATCTCCAACGTGAACCACTGTCTGGGCTTTGAGAAAGATCCTGCGGACTACATCAACATGCAGGGTAAACGCGTTGTGGTTCTGGGCGGTGGTGATACTGCGATGGACTGTAACCGTACCTCTGTGCGTCAGGGTGCCAAGTCAGTCATCTGTGCTTACCGTCGTGACGAAGCCAACATGCCAGGTTCCAAGCGTGAAGTTGAAAACGCGCGGGAAGAGGGCGTCAAGTTCATGTTCAATCGCCAGCCGGTTGAAGTCGTGGGCGAAAACGGCAAGGTTACCGGCGTTAAGGTTGTCACAACCCGCATGGGTGATCCGGATGAAAACGGCCGCCGTCGCGCTGAAGTGGTGGAAGGTTCAGAAGAGGTTCTGCCAGCCGAAGCGGTACTGGTTGCCTTTGGTTTCCGTCCAAGTCCGGCACCATGGTTTGCTGATTTTGGTATCGAGCTGCACAGCGATGGCCGTGTGAAAGCGCCGGAAAAAGCTGCTTACCCATTCCAGACCAGCAACGCAAAAGTGTTTGCCGGTGGTGATATGGTGCGTGGTTCTGATCTGGTGGTAACCGCGATTGCTGAAGGCCGTAAAGCGGCTGAAGGCATGCTGGACTTCCTCGAAGTCTGATTGCACAGACTGCTGTTCAAAAAGGCCGCAATTGCGGCCTTTTTGTTGACATCCGACAGGCTTTTCCAGACGTAAACCGTTAGAATACCCGCTTTGATTTTTAACTGAGAAATGGCTGAACTCCATGGCTGAACTGAAAAATGACCGTTTTCTTCGCGCCCTGTTACGTCAACCGGTAGACGCGACCCCTGTATGGATGATGCGTCAGGCAGGCCGTTACCTGCCGGAATACCGCGCGACCCGTGCCCAGGCCGGCGACTTTCTCAGTCTCTGTAAGAACAAAGAACTGGCCTGTGAAGTCACCATCCAGCCGCTGGAACGGTACGATCTGGATGCCGCTATTCTGTTCTCCGATATCCTGACGATTCCGGATGCGATGGGTCTGGGCCTGTATTTTGAAACCGGTGAGGGTCCGCGTTTCAAAAAAATCATCCGCACCGAACAGGATGTGGCTGAACTGCCGGTACCTAAGGCCGCTTCCGATCTGGATTACGTGATGGATGCGGTGAAAGAGATCCGCCGTGCCCTGAACGGCCGTGTGCCGCTGATCGGTTTTTCCGGCAGCCCGTGGACCTTGGCGACCTATATGGTTGAAGGCGGCTCCAGTAAAGACTTCCGTCACATCAAAGAGATGATGTATGCCACCCCTGCGGTGCTGCATGCTCTGCTGGACAAGCTGGCGCAGTCAGTCACTGACTACCTGAATGAGCAGATCCGCTGTGGCGCTCAGGCGGTACAGATCTTTGATACCTGGGGTGGCGCACTGAGTGGTCCCTGCTATCAGGAGTTCTCCCTGAAATATATGAAACAGATCGTCGACGGTCTGATTCGCGAAAACGAAGGCCGTCAGGTACCGGTCATCCTGTTCACCAAAAACGGTGGTCAGTGGCTGGAAACCATGGCCGAAGCCGGTGCTGATGCCCTGGGTCTGGACTGGACCACAGATATCGGCAACGCCCGTGAGCGCGTCGGCAACAAGGTGGCCCTGCAGGGCAATATGGACCCAAGCGTGCTTTACGCCCCGGCTAACCGTATCGAACAGGAAGTGGCCTATATCCTTGAGCGTTTCGGTAACGGCTCAGGCCACGTGTTCAATCTGGGTCACGGCATTCATCAGTTTGTTGATCCGGCCCAGCCGAAGGTGCTGGTGGATGCGGTGCATGAGTTGAGTGCTAAATATCACCAAGGGTGATTTAGAAAACGGGCCGAATGGCCCGTTTTTTTTGGCTATTTGATAGCATCAGATGGTTGTCATGCTTAAGGGAATAACTAAAAGGAGTTTTAGATGAAATTTGTCGTGATTTTGGATGGGAGATCTGAGATTGGTAGGATTTATCAACAAGGATCTAATGATGGAATTGCCGCTGATGAACACCCTTGTCTTGAATGCGTGAATGTTGTTACGGATAGCCCCTATTATCTTTATGCTGAAAGGAGTTTGTCTTCAGCTGAGGACTTAATTCAGAAGGTATTTATTCCACATTCTGCGGTAGTGTCTATTCATCAATTTGATGACGATGGTTCTATTCCGCAATTTGGATTTACAGTTAAATAATTTTCCGCTGTCGCGGAGTTAAGAGAGAGCGGCTGCGCCCTCTCTTAACAATCTCTCCGCAGCCCCACGCCTTGCCGGCTGCGCCGGTGCCCTGCGTTACTCGCCGTAAGCGGGACGGCTAGAACTCGCTTCGCTCAGACAGGCTGGCCGCCTGATCCGCTTCCGACTGCGTTACTCGGCTGTGGCAAGGGGGGAGTGATCCGTGCCACATCAATGCTATTTCAGTCCAAACGACAGAACCCGAAGTTGGCACCAATTTTCCCCCTTCTGCGCAGCCGAGGACTGGAGGTGACAAGCGATTTAAGGGCGGAACTGTTTGAGGCCGCAGGCCGAGTTTTTCGCCCGCGCTTGTTACTGAAGCCCGCAGGGAAGTCGCGAAGCGACCCAGCGGTGGGGCGGTTTTAGATTGTTAAGACCTTTGGGCGCCCAAAGGTCTTAACCCGACGTAAGGCGGAAAAACAGAACAGAAAAGTTGAGCTGGAGTTGAAACCGTGTTCAATCAAACTAATAAGGTCAGACTGCTTCCAATGCCTGCTGCAAATCAGCAATCAAATCATCCACATGTTCAATCCCCACCGACAACCGCACCATCTCTGGTGACACCCCGGCGCTGGCCAACTCTTCATCATTCAACTGCCGATGGGTGGTTTCGGCCGGGATGGCGGCCAGTGACTTACAGTCGCCAATATTCACCAGCCGGGTAAATACATTCAGCGCGTCGTAGAAATTACGGGTGGCTTCACGTCCGGCATGCAGACCAAAGCTGAGGATGCCAGAGGCTTCACCGTTCAGGTATTTCTCTGTCAGGTGGTAGTCCTTATGACTGGGTAGACCCGCATATTTGACCCAGCTAACCGCAGCATGCTGTTCCAGGTAGTCGGCGATTTTCTTGGTGTTCTGGTTGATACGTTCCATACGCAGGGTCAGGGTTTCGATGCCCTGCAAAATCAGGAAGGCATTAAACGGTGACAGGGCTGAACCGGTGTTGCGCAGTGGTACGACCCGGCATCGGCCGATAAAGGCGGCTTCGCCCAGTGCTTCTGTGTAGACCACGCCGTGATAGGAGGCGTCTGGGGTAGTGAGCAGCGGGAAACGATCGGCATGTTGTGCCCAGGGGAATTTGCCGGAATCCACCACCACGCCGCCCACTGAGTTGCCATGGCCACCGGCATATTTGGTCAGGGAGTGAATCACAATGTCGGCACCCTGCTCAATGGGGCGCCACAGGGCCGGGGTGGCTACGGTGTTGTCGACCATCAGGGGGATGCCGTTGCGGTGGGCAATCTCTGCCAGCGATTCAATATCGGCGATGCCACCCGAGGGATTGCCGATGCTCTCACAGAAGATCGCTTTGGTGTTGGCGTCGATGCTGGCTTCAATGGCGGCAAAATCATCTTTGTTCACAAAACGCACTTCAATGCCCTGACGGGGCAGGGTGTGAGCAAACAGGTTGTAGGTGCCGCCATAAAGCTCACTGGTGGAGATAATGTTATCGCCCACCGCTGCGATGGTCTGGATGCTGTAAGTGATGGCCGCCATACCGGAGGCTACTGCCAGTGCGGCAATACCACCTTCCAGGGCGGCCATGCGTTTTTCGAGCACATCCGTGGTGGGGTTCATGATCCGGGTGTAGATATTGCCCTGCACCTTCAGATCGAACAGGTCGGCACCATGCTGCGCATCGTCAAAGGCATAGGAGGTGGTCTGGTAGATCGGTACAGCAACGGCTTTGGTGGTGGGATCAGGCTGATAGCCACCATGCACGGCAATGGTTTCGAGTTTCATTGGGCTTCCTGCATTTTTTATTGTGAGAGTTAGAACTCTAGATTAGAGGTGTGGAACTGTAAAAGTGGAAAGGTCAGACGGGTGAGAAGTGGCGGTCTGTCTCAGCAACAGCAGGCTATAAGCGCTCTGTTACTGAGACATGCGTTGAGTGAAGCGTTACATCACCCGGTTGGTGGTCATGAACTTGCTGTCCGGATCCGGTCCGGTATCGTCTGCATAGAGCGTGACACCGGAACGCAGGCAGATCGACAGGTTTTGGTGAGAGGCTTCGGTTTCTTTGGGTAGCAGATGTTCAACCACCGCTTTTTCTTCCAGCAGTTCCTGCTCGGTTTCGATCAGGCGTTTCTGGCTGAACTCATTCATCGGGAAATCATGCACAATCTGATAACGGCCATAGTTGCAGCGTACCGGGAAGGAGAAGAAGACCCCCTTGGTAATGCCATAACTGCCGTCACTCAGGATTCCCATACTGATGATCTCGCCGGGTTCTGTACCCAGTACCCAGTCTTTCATCTGATCGACAATAGCCTGAGCGGCCGATGCTGCACTGGATAGCCCTCGAGCTTCGATGATCTCTGCGCCGCGGCGCTGTACTTTGGGGATAAACTCTTCCCGGTACCAGGTGGTATCTATCTGGCTCATCGCGGGTTTGCCGAGGATGGTGGCATGATGCAGATCGGGGTACTGGGTGGCTGAGTGATTGCCCCAGATCATAATGCCCTCAATATCACGGGTTGTGGCGCCAGTATGATTGGCCAGAATGCCTTTGGCCCGGTTGTGGTCCAGACGGGTCAGGCAGGTGAACTGCGACGGGCTCAGATTGGGCGCATTGCGGCTGGCAATCAGGGCGTTGGTGTTGGCCGGGTTGCCTGTGACCAGTACTTTAACGTCACGGTTGGCAAAGTCATTCAGCGCCTTGCCCTGACGGGCAAAGATCGCAGCGTTTTCTTCCAGCAGATCACCACGCTCCATGCCGGGGCCGCGTGGTTTGGCGCCGACCAGCAGGGCAAAGTGCGCGCCACGGAAACCGCCTTCAACGTTATCATGCAGGGTGATGGTATGCAGGAGCGGATAGGCGCAATCCATCAGCTCCATGGCTACCCCACGCAGCGCGTCCATGGCATGAGGCAGTTCGATCAGTTGCAGAATCACGGGCTGATCCTTGCCCATCATTTCGCCTGCGGCGATTTTAAAAAGCAGGCTGTAGCTGATTGCACCGGCGGCACCTGTTACGGCAATTCTTACAGGACGTCTCATAGTAATAACCTGTTGATCTGTTTTATTTTTATCCGTTACTGCGCTAACAGTTCTTTGAGTTTAGTGTCAGTCGCTGAGCATGGCTAACCGAAACCTGAATTTGCATAAAAAACGGCACCCGGTCTGGGCCCCTGACGGACGAGTAACGTCGGAGTAATCGAAGGGTTTCAGATGTGGCGGAAAAACAGCTCATACAGGGTCAGCACGATCTCCACCACAATCAGGATCACAATGTACCACTCCACCCGCAGGGTGCGCCGGTCCTGCAGCAGGCCAAGCAGTGTCTCGGCGGTGTTACTGATCAGACCCAGTTTGCGCTCCAGTGCGATCTGGCGTTCGTCGATCTCGTATTCGTTTTCCAGTCGTTTCCAGACCCGGTCGAGTTCGGGGTAATCCCACAGGATATCGGGCTTTTCACCGACCTGCGCCCGTCCCACCATGCGGTGCTGAATCTGTAGAATTTCACCGATATGTTTGATCAGAGCATTGGCCTGTCGGGGCAGGCGGCCACCGGTTTGCATCTTCAGGGCCAGCGGTTCAATCCGGTCAAAGGTGCCGGCGGCGCTTTTTTCGTACACATCCAGTACCAGGCTTTTGGCCAGAATATCCGCCACCACCTGCAGCAAAGGCAGGCCCGCTTCGGGCAGAATCAGTCGTCCCTGATCAAGCTGCTCTGCGGCACCGGGAATGATCTGGATCTCAAGAGTTTCAATTGTGGGCTGATCATAGGGCTCAGTCACAAAACTGCTGAGCTGCATCAGGAAAGTCGCCTCTTCCAGCGCGGGCACATTAAATAAAACCACCACCCCGAAGCGGAACAGCACGGCATAACCCTCATCCCCGACGGCAATGGTGGTGGGGTCGCGGGCGAGTATCTTGACCTGACTGAGACGGCGCAGTTCGATGCCCTGACCCACCAGAAGTGAACGTGCCGTTGATATGGCTTGCAACATAAGTTTTTTGGACCGGCTATGGCCACCAGTTCTTTTCCCGGTGAGTGTCAGCATTCGGGTAAAAGAGCGGGGTCTACGCGTGGAGATGTTTGCGGCTGTGCAGTCCTGCTGACCGGGCTGCTATCTGTTGTTATTAGAGAATACGGATGTTGCTATAGCAAGCAGTATATTCACCCCCTGCAGGGGTGTTCGGACGCTATTGTTGGATTCCCGAGTGCCGCTTATGGTTTCATTCCGTTAGAATCATCGCTTAAACCCGACCCGGATCCGGAGTGTTTCATGGCCAAACAGAAAACCGCCTATGTCTGCAATGATTGCGGCGCTGACTATACCAAGTGGCAGGGGCAGTGTGTGGCCTGTCATGCCTGGAATACCTTGTCGGAAGTGCGGTTGGGTACGGCTACGCAGGCACGCACCGCGCGGTTTGACGGTTATGCTGGCAGTGCCGGTAAAGCGGCTGTCGTAAATCTGTCGGAGGTGGCGCTGGAGGAGATGCCCCGTTTCACCACCGGCGCTGGTGAACTGGACCGGGTGCTGGGTGGTGGTCTGGTGCCCGGTTCTGCAGTGCTGATTGGCGGTCATCCGGGGGCGGGTAAAAGTACCCTGCTGCTGCAGACCATGTGTTATCTGGCGGAAAACATGCCGGCATTGTATGTCACCGGTGAGGAGTCACTGCAGCAGGTGGCCATGCGGGCAAAACGTCTTGGCCTGCCGACCGGTCAGTTGCAAATGTTGTCGGAAACCAATGTCGAAACCATTTGTGATACCGCGCATCAACTCAATCCCAGAGTGATGGTGATCGATTCGATACAGGTGATGCATATGGCCGATGTGCAGTCGGCACCGGGCTCTGTCTCTCAGGTGCGTGAGTCGGCAGCTTACCTGACTCGTTTTGCCAAGCAGACCGGCACCGTTTTACTGCTGGTGGGGCATGTCACCAAAGATGGTTCGCTGGCCGGTCCCAAGGTGCTGGAACATATGATCGACTGTTCCCTGCAGTTGGAAGGTTCTTCTGATTCCCGTTTTCGTACTCTGCGCTCGCATAAAAACCGCTTTGGTGCGGTGAATGAACTGGGCGTGTTTGCCATGGTGGAGCAGGGGCTGAAAGAGGTGAAAAACCCCAGCTCGATCTTTCTCAGTCGTGGCGAAGGACCGATGCCGGGCAGTGTGGTGATGGTGGTCTGGGAGGGTACCCGTCCATTGCTGGTTGAGATTCAGGCGCTGGTGGATACCTCGCCCATGAACAACCCGCGCCGGGTGGCGGTCGGACTTGAGCAGAATCGGATGTCGATGCTGCTGGCGGTGTTGCACCGGCATGGTGGTCTGATGACCGGTGACCAGGATGTGTTTGTCAACGTGGTGGGCGGCGTCAAGGTCCTGGAAACCGGGGCGGATCTGGCGCTGCTGCTGGCTGTGGTGTCCAGCTTCAGAGATCAGTCGTTGCCGCAGGATCTGATGGTGTTCGGTGAAGTGGGTTTGTCAGGCGAAATCCGGCCGGTACCCAATGGTCAGGAACGGATTCGCGAAGCCGCCAAACACGGTTTCAAACGGGCCATTGTGCCTAAAGGCAATGTGCCCAAAGAAGCGTTGGCGGGCATGCAGGTAGTGGGTGTAACCAAACTGACTGAAGCGCTGGATGCGATCTGAAATGTCAGTCGTGGATCAGCTGTTCCAGTTCCCGCTCCAGCAGGGCTTCTTCGCCCAGATTCAGCTCCACAATCCGCCGCAGCAGGGTCAGTGAATCCAGATCCAGCTGTGACAGGGCAAAACCATAGCGGTTGTCTTCCTGATGTTTAAGGGTGATAGGGGCTTTGATGGTCACATCATTGCCCAGCAAATGAATCGTGGCATCAACCTGATCGCCCGGTTCAAGCGGTAACTGCTGATCCGACTCTATCAATACCCCTTTGAATGAGATATCCATCAGCTTGACCGGGATCTCGACACCGTTATGGTGAAGGTCGGTAGCAGCGTCAAAGTGGATGCGGGTAAAACGGCGACGGTTGTTATCAGGAGTGGACACAGCAGTTTATCCTCATGACTGGCAGACAGCAGGCCTATTAAAAACCCAGTATAGCTGCCGGGTAAAGCCGTTGTATCTGATCGGGTTATTTATTTTCTATCGGCGCGGCAGGGTTTGGCTGGAGCAAAAAAAATGCCCCGCAGGTGCGGGGCATTGTGAGCTGATTAACCGAGGTCAGTCATACGCTTGTACTTGATGCGTTCTGGCTGGTGTTCCTTGCCATAACGGCGTTTGTAGTCGGCCTGATATTCGGTGTAGTTGCCTTCGAAGAATTCCACCTTGGAATCGCCTTCGTACGCCAGCATATGGGTACAGATACGGTCGAGGAACCAGCGGTCATGCGAGATCACTACCGCGCAGCCCGGGAACGCCAGCAGGGCTTCTTCCAGCGCACGCAGGGTTTCGATATCCAGATCGTTGGTTGGCTCGTCCAGCAGCAGTACGTTGCCGCCTTCTTTCAGCAGCTTGGCCATATGCAGACGGTTGCGCTCACCCCCGGACAGATCCTTGACGAACTTCTGCTGATCACCACCTTTGAAGTTGAAGCGACCACAGTAAGCGCGGGCCGGGGTCTGGTAGTTACCCACGGTGATGATGTCCTGTCCGTCGGAGATCTCCTGGAACACGGTTTTGCTGCCATCCAGATCACGGGACTGGTTTACATACGCCAGCTGTACCGTTGAACCCAGCTCAATGCTGCCGGAATCTGGCTGTTCCTCGCCGGAAATCATGCGAAACAGAGTGGATTTACCCGCACCGTTACCGCCGATGATGCCGACAATGGCACCCGGTGGAATGGAGAAGCTCAGGTCGTTAAACAGTACCTTGTCGCCATAGGCTTTTGAGATATTGTGGGCTTCGATGACCTTGTCACCCAAACGTGGTCCCGGTGGAATGTAGATCTCCTGGGTTTCATTGCGCTGCTGAAACTCTTTGGAGTTCATTTCATCGAACTGTTTCAGACGGGCTTTGGATTTCGCCTGACGGCCTTTCTGACCCTGGCGAACCCATTCCAGCTCGGCAGCAACCGCCTTGCGGTGGGAGGCTTCCTGTTTGGCTTCCTGTTCCAGACGTTGCTCTTTCTGTTCCAGCCAGGAGGAGTAGTTACCCTCGTAAGGAATACCATGGCCGCGGTCCAGCTCCAGAATCCAGCCAGCGGCGTTGTCCAGGAAGTAACGGTCGTGGGTAATCGCCACAACAGTACCCGGATATTCCTGCAGAAAACGTTCAATCCAGGCTACGGATTCCGCATCCAGGTGGTTGGTCGGTTCGTCCAGTAGCAGCATGTCCGGTTTTTCCAGCAGCAGACGGCACAGGGCAACACGGCGACGTTCACCCCCGGACAGGTGTTTTACTTCCGCATCCCAGGCGGGCAGACGCATGGCATCGGCGGCACGTTCCAGTGCAGCTTCCAGGTTGTGACCGTCTTTTGCCTGAATGAGGTTTTCCAGTTCGGCCTGTTTTTTGGCCAGTGCATCAAAGTCTGCATCCGGTTCGGCATAGGCCGCATAGACCTGATCCAGCTCGGTCAGGGCGCCTTTGACGTCAGAAACGGCTTCCTCGACCACTTCGCGCACGGTTTTACTTTCATCCAGCTGCGGTTCCTGCGGCAGGTAACCCACTTTAATGCCGGGCATCGGGCGGGCTTCACCCAGAATTTCTGTGTCGATGCCGGCCATAATGCGCAGCAGGGTGGATTTACCTGCACCGTTCAAACCGAGCACGCCGATTTTGGCGCCCGGGAAAAACGAGAGGGAGATATCTTTCAGAATTTCACGCTTGGGCGGTACCACTTTACCCACGCGGTTCATTGTATATACGTACTGTGCCATGCACGGACCTGTGTCGATTGAAAACGAATGGCCGAATTTTAGCCGAAAGCGCTTATCAATGGCTATTTTGATTCGGATCAATATTCGCCGCTGGCGCTTTTTTAGTGTCGTTCTAGACTCAAATTAAGCAGGTCGGGTTTAAAACCTGCGGTTTAACTCCAATCCGAGGGAGGTGAGTCAGATGGGCGACCTGAGACGCTTTAACAGTTTGTTTGACGACACCTTTTTCAATCATTTTTTCCATCCTGCCAGCGAGCAGGGTGAGCGTACACCGGCGATGGATGTGCGCGAATCTGAAAAAGGCTATGGCATTGATCTGGATCTGCCGGGGGTCAACAAGGAAGATATTCACATTCATGTGGATAACGGAGTGTTGACTATCCAGGCAGAAACACACAACGAGGAAAAAGAGGAGAAAGACGGGAAACTGATTCGGCAGGAACGCCATTATGGCCAGTATGTGCGGCGATTGTCCGTAGGCGATAATGTCGACCCCAATCAGATCAAGGCGCGTTTCGATGCGGGCGTGTTACACCTCGAGCTGCCAAAACCGGCACCTAAACCGGAGCAGAGCAGACGCATTGAAATTAACTGAACCGCACCCCTACGCCCATAAGCCCGGCCTTCAGGTCGGGCTTTTTAATGGTTTTCTTATGGTGGTTAACAAAACACTTTAGAGAATCAGGTGCAAAAACTCCCACTAAACCAATCCCCGTTTTGATAGTCTTACAACCTGTGCGGTCTTGGGACTCACCCTTTATCTTTCTGAGTTTTGTGGAGGGAGGGCTGCATAACCTTGTGTGTTTTAGTGCCCATCTCTGCATGGGTGAACAATTGTTTGTTAGATTCTTATCTGGAGAATATTTTGATTTCTAAGTTGTTTAAGGGGCAGGTCACTGCCTTGATAAAAGCAGTGCTGGGCAGTTTTTGCCTGGTACTGTCTGCGGGAGCCTGGGCGCATGGTGATGTGACGCCGCATCCGATTGATACCAGCGCGCTGCCACAGCTGGGTGAGGAGTGGCGGGATACCAATCCCTATCGTGGTAACAAACAGGTTGAGGAAGTGGGAGCCGAAGGTTACCTGCATAACTGTGCCGGTTGCCATGGTCTGAATGCGATTTCAGGCGGCATTGCGCCGGATCTGCTGTTGCTGAGTGTGGATTGTGCCAGTATGTCCGGGGACGGGCAGGAAAGTTGTTTTCAGGAAAATGACGAATACTTTAAAAACGTTGTCCTGCATGGCAAGAAAACCAGCTCCGGGCGTGTAACCATGCCGGGTTATGATGGTGTGTTTACACAGGAAGCGGTCTGGGCGGTGAAAGCCTATATCGATGCCCGCACTCTGGAAGAGAATCCTTAACCCCTCCGGCGGCATCATTGGCCATCTTGGCTCAGATTCAAGTGAGTTTGAGCCTGTTTCATGTGTCAGTGGCGCCGCTTTTCGGTATAATCCGCGTTTTCCAATTTCCCGTGATGTTCAGCAATGCCGAAATACCGTTTCAAAACGGGTCTGGTGCTGGATCGGGTTCATTTTTCCTTAGTTAGGGGACAGTAAGTCGATGTTTAGCAAAGACATGACCATCGCTGATTTTGATGCTGATCTGTGGGCTGCGATGCAGGCGGAAGCCGTGCGTCAGGAAGAACACATTGAGCTGATCGCATCTGAAAACTACACCAGCCCACGTGTTATGCAGGCGCAGGGTTCTGTGCTGACCAACAAATACGCCGAAGGTTACCCTAACAAGCGTTACTACGGTGGTTGTGAGCATGTGGACGTGGTTGAGCAGCTGGCCATCGACCGTGCCAATGCCCTGTTTGGTTCAACGTACGCTAACGTACAGCCTCACTCCGGTTCTCAGGCCAACGCTGCGGTATACATGGCACTGTGTCAGCCGGGCGACACCATTCTGGGCATGAGCCTGGCTCACGGTGGTCACCTGACCCACGGTGCAGCAGTTTCTTTCTCCGGCCGTATCTACAACTCGGTTCAGTACGGTCTGAACCCTGAAACCGGTGAAATCGATTACGCTGAAGTAGAGCGTCTGGCGCAGGAACATAAGCCAAAAATGATCATTGCCGGTTTCTCTGCGTATTCCCGTGTGGTGGACTGGCAGCGTTTCCGTGATATCGCTGATCAGGTCGGTGCCTACCTGTTTGTTGATATGGCGCACATCGCAGGTCTGGTGGCGGCAGGCGTTTATCCGTCTCCGGTGCAGATCGCAGACGTAGTCACTACCACTACACACAAAACTCTGGGTGGTCCACGTGGTGGTCTGATCCTGTCTGCGCGTGCTGATGAAGAGCTGCAGAAAAAACTGAATTTTGCCGTATTCCCTGAATCTCAGGGTGGTCCGCTGATGCACGTGATCGCGGCTAAAGCGGTGTGCTTCAAAGAAGCGATGGAACCTGAATGGAAAGCCTATCAGGCGCAGGTAGTTAAAAATGCGCAGGCGATGGCTGATACCTTCCAGAGCCGTGGTATCAAGATTGTTTCTGGTGGCACCGAAGATCACCTGTTCCTGGTGGACCTGATCGATAAAGATATCACTGGTAAGGATGCTGACGCGGCGCTGGGTCGAGCCAACATCACTGTGAACAAAAACGCAGTGCCAAATGATCCACGCTCTCCATTCGTGACCTCCGGTCTGCGTATTGGTACTCCTGCTGTGACCCGTCGTGGTTTCAAGGAAGCAGAAGTGACCGATCTGGCTAACTGGATCTGTGACATTCTGGATGACATCAACAACGAAGAGACCATCGTCCGTGTTAAAGCGCAGGTGAAAGCGGTCTGTGCACAGTATCCAGTCTACAAATAAGCAGGCATACCGGTGCTGTTCGTCAGTGCCGGAAAAATGTACAATCCCCGGCGGCGCCCTGTTACAGTGCGCCGCTTTTTCTTCAGTATTGAAGTAACGTTCTTTATTCAGGGTCAGATTTGACCCACGCTCTTTTCGGAACCTGACTATGCAATGTCCGTTTTGCGGTGCCAACGATACCAAAGTGGTTGATTCCCGACTGGTGGCTGAAGGTCAGCAGGTTCGCAGGCGGCGTGAATGTGTCTCCTGTAATGAGCGTTTTACCACCTTTGAATCAGCCGAGTTGCTGATGCCCCGTGTCATCAAGGCTGATGGCACCCGTGAACCCTTTGATGAAGACAAACTGCGGGCCGGTATTCACCGCGCGCTGGAAAAACGTCCCGTCTCCATTGAAGAGCTGGAAGCCTCCATCAGTCGCATTAAACACCGACTGCGCGCCACCGGTGAGCGAGAACTACCCTCCCGTGAGTTAGGCGAAGCGGTTATGGCTGAACTGCGCCGACTGGATGAAGTGGCCTATGTGCGTTTCGCCTCCGTCTATCGCAGCTTCCAGGATATCAATGAATTTAAGGAAGAGATTGATCGTCTCTCCGCTGGTCATAACAGTAATAACGGTAACTGATATGTCAGGCTGGAGTGAGGCTGATCACATCTATATGTCCCGCGCGCTGCAACTGGCGGCGCAGGGTACCTGGACCACAGATCCGAATCCTCGTGTAGGCTGTGTGCTGGTGGTGGGCAATAAGATTGTTGGCGAAGGTTATCACCGCAGGGCCGGAGAGGGTCATGCTGAGGTTAATGCGCTGGCCCAGGCAGGAGAAGCAGCCCGGGGTGCGACGGCCTATGTCACACTGGAGCCCTGCTGTCATCATGGCCGCACGCCGCCTTGTGCTGATGCATTAATTAAAGCAGGTGTGACACGGGTTGTATCCGCGATGGTGGATCCCAACCCACAGGTGTCGGGGCGTGGCATTGAGCGGCTTAAACAGGCGGGTATTCAGGCTGAAAGTGGTTTGTTGCAAGCTCAGGCTGAACGCTTAAACCCGGGTTTTATCAAACGGATGCAGACCGGACTGCCGTTTGTGCGGATTAAACTGGCGTCCAGTCTGGACGGTCGCACGGCCATGGCATCGGGTGAGTCTCAGTGGATAACCGGCCCCGCAGCCCGGGCCGATGTACAGCAGCTACGGGCGCGCAGCACGGCCATTATGACCGGTGTGGAATCGATTCTGATGGATGATTCCGCCCTGACCGTGCGCAGTGAGCAGCTAAACCTTCCGGATGCAGAATTTATAGCGCAGCGCCAGCCACTGCGGGTGGTGCTGGATTCAAAACTGCGTATGCCGCTGAATGCCAAAATTTTACAAGAGCCGAGGCAGACCCTGCTGGTAACCTGTTCGGATGAAGCCGAGCGTATTGAAGCATTCAAGCAAGCGGGCGCACAGGTGTTTAGTTTGCCAGCGGATGAACAGGGGCAGGTACCTTTGATGCCACTGCTGCAATGGCTGGCAGCGGAACATCAGGTGAATGAGCTGCTGGTGGAAACCGGCGCCACACTGGCCGGTGCCTGTTTGCAGCAAAAACTGGCGGATGAGCTGGTGATCTATCAGGCGATGACGCTGATGGGCAGTGAAGCCCGCCCGCTGTTGGCGCTGCCATTGGCTAAAATGCAACAGCAGGTTCGGTTACAACGTCTCGACAGCCGCTGGCTGGGCGATGACCATAAACTGGTGTTGCGACCTGTATACGGAGAGGGTGTCTGATGTTTACCGGCATCATTGAAGCAATCGGTGAAATTGCCGCCGTCAATGAAGTGGGCGGTGATCTTAAGCTGTATGTGCGCACCGGCAAACTGGATCTGGCGGATGTCTGTCTTGGTGACAGTATTGCCACCAACGGTGTTTGTCTGACCGTGGTGGAGCTGCCGGGAGATGGTTTTGTGGCGGATGTGTCCCGTGAAACCCTCAGTCATAGCCGTTTTGCGACCATTAAAGTGGGTGAGAAGGTCAACCTTGAAAAGGCGATGCTGCCCACCACCCGTTTTGGTGGCCATATTGTCAGTGGCCATGTGGATGGTGTGGGTGAAGTGGTATCTCGTACAGAAGATGGCCGCTCCATCCGTCTGACCATCGCTGCACCTGCCTCATTGCAGCGATATCTGGTGGCCAAAGGTTCAGTCACCGTAGATGGCGTCAGCCTGACAGTGAATCAGGTTGACTCTGATGGTTTTGTTTTGAATATCGTGCCGCATACGGCGCAGGAAACCATCCTTGATAGTTACACTCCGGGGCGACAGGTGCATCTGGAAGTGGATATTATTGCTCGATATCTGGAGCGCCTGATTGGCGTGCAGCCGGATCATAACGATAACAACAGTCAGGGCCTGACGCTGGAAAAGCTGGCGGCCGCTGGATTTATGCACCGCTGATGCGGATGACGGATAGATATGGAACTCAATACACCTGAAGAGATAATCGAAGATATTCGCCAGGGTCGGATGGTCATTCTGATGGATGATGAAGACCGTGAGAATGAAGGCGATCTGGTGATGGCCGCCGAAATGGTGCGGGCTGAAGATATCAATTTTATGGCCACCCATGCCCGTGGTCTGATCTGCCTGACCCTGACCCGCGAGCGCTGTAAACAATTGCAGTTACCGCTGATGGTGCAGAGTAACGGCGCCCAGTTCTCAACCAACTTTACCCTGTCGATTGAAGCGGCGGAGGGTGTTACCACCGGTATTTCCGCGGCTGACCGCGCCCACACTGTGCGCACGGCAGTAAAACACGATGCCAAACCGTCTGACATTGTGCAGCCCGGTCATATCTTCCCGCTGATGGCGCGTCCTGGTGGCGTGCTGAGTAGGGCCGGACATACCGAAGCCGGTTGTGACCTGGCGCGTATGGCGGGTTATACCCCGGCTTCCGTCATTGTTGAGATCATGAATGATGATGGCACCATGGCGCGTCGTCCAGATCTGGAGCTTTTTGCCCAGAAACATAATCTGAAAATTGGCACCATCGCGGATCTGATCCACTACCGGACCACCAACGAACACACCGTGGTGCGGGAATCCGAAGTTACCCTGCCTACTGAATATGGTGACTTCCAGTGTGTGACCTACCGGGATGAGATTCAGGGCTGTACCCATCTGGCGATGATTATGGGTGATGTGACCCCGGAAGACCCCACCATGGTGCGTGTTCATATCCGTACCGAGGTGTTGCGTGATCTGTTTGGCGCTAAAACCGGCGATGAAACCAAATGGACTGTGCGTCGTGCGCTACAGAAGGTCGCTGAAGAGGGTAAAGGGGTTGTGGTGCTGCTGGATACCGGACAGCGTTATGATCTGGGCACTGCACTGGATGTGGCCCTCAACCGCAGTCCGCGCACCAAAACCAATGATGTCAGCTCCTCCGGTGTTTATCTGACCGTGGGGACTGGCTCTCAGATTCTGCGTGATCTGGGCGTGCGCCGAATGCGCCTGCTCAGTTCGCCGATGAAATTTAACGCGATCTCCGGTTTTGATCTGGAGATTGAAGAATATATTCCCTGTGAAGACTAAGGTGGATACAGAATGGCTGTAACAACCTATGAAGGTGATTTCGTCAACGTGGATGGCAACTATACCATCGTGGTTGGTCGTTTTAATGCGTTTGTCGTTGAAAGCCTGCTGGAAGGTGCACTGGATACGCTGAAGCGTCACGGTGTCAGCGAAGACAAAATTCGAGTGGTACGTGTTCCGGGCGCGTTTGAGATTCCGCTGGCGGTTAAACGTCTGGCGGCTCAGAAAAAAGATGATGCGATCATCGCGCTGGGTGCAGTGATTCGCGGCGGCACACCTCACTTTGAGTATGTCTCCGGCGAGAGCTCTAAAGGTGTTGCGCAGGTTTCTCTGGAATATGATATCCCTGTCGCCAACGGCATCCTGACCGTAAACAGCATTGAGCAGGCGGTTGAGCGTTCCGGTACCAAAATGGGTAACAAGGGTGCAGAAGCGGCCCTGTCAGCGCTGGAAATGGTCAGCCTGCTGAAGCAGCTTGAGGTCTGATCGGGAATGAGCGAGCCTACCCCAAAACCGGCAAAAGCCAAAAAACCATCTCTGACTACCCAGCGCCGTCAGGCCCGCAGCTATGCGCTGCAGGCGCTCTACCAATGGCAGATGGCGGGTCAGCCGGTGAATGAAATTGAAGCTCAGTTCCGCGTTGAAAATGATATGCGTGATACGGACGTGAAACTGTTTGGCGAACTGCTGCACGGTATTGCGGCGTCCAAATCTGAGCTTGATACGCTATTCAGCGACTATCTGGATCGCAGTGTCGAAGATCTGGACCCGATTGAACTTACTATTCTGCGCATCGGCAGTTTCGAACTGTTGAAACGGATTGAAGTGCCTTACCGCGTGGCAATCAACGAAAGCGTTGAACTGGCCAAAATCTTTGGTGCCACCGACAGCCATCGTTATGTTAACGGTGTGCTGGATAAGCTGGCGCAGAAGGTACGCAGCGCAGAGGTGCGGGCCAAACGCTGATATGGGTGAATTCGAGCTGATCCGCCGCTTTTTCAGTCGGCAGTCAGCCGATCCTTCGGTAGTGCTGGGGGTGGGTGATGACTGTGCTGTGTTGCAACCGCCAGACGGTCAGCAACTGGTGGTGTCCATCGATACCCTGGTAGAGGGTACCCATTTTCTTCCTGCTACAAAACCTGACCTGATCGCCCGGCGCCTGCTGGGCGCGGCGGTCAGCGATCTCGCCGCCATGGGCGCTCAGCCCGCCTGGCTGACCCTTGCCCTGACCCTGCCAACAGCCGATTCTGACTGGCTCTCTGCCTTCTCTGAGGCGCTGTTTGATGCCTGTCAGCAATGGGGTCTGAGTCTGGTGGGTGGTGATACCACTCGTGGTCACCTGGCCCTGAGTGCTCAGGTACACGGTTTTGTGCCTGCTGGACAGGCCCTGTTGCGCCGAGGCGCCCGGCCCGGTGATCTGGTACTGGTGAGTGGCACGTTGGGTGACAGTCGTGCAGGACTTGAAACACTGCTCAAGCAGCAGTCTGTCGATAACGACGTTGCTGAGCTGCAGCAGCGTTTTTATGCACCCTCACCACGCCTCGAGCTGGGTCAAACCCTGCGTGGTTTTGCCACAAGCTGTATTGATATTTCCGACGGTCTGCTGGCCGATCTGGGTCATATTCTGCAGGCCAGTCAGTGTGGTGCGGAAATAAACTGCGACCGGTTGCCGCTCTCAGCCTCTCTGCAAAATTGTTTCGATGCCGAAACCTGCCGGAACTGGGCGCTGAGCGGAGGTGAGGATTTTGAACTCTGTTTCACCCTGCCGGAACAGTTACTGGGGCAACTGCCAGAAGGGCTCGACATTACGCCCATTGGTCGGATTACCGCTGAAACCGGGATTAAGCTGCTTGAACAGGGTAACCCCATATCTTTGACCTGTACCGGTTATGATCACTTTTCTGTCTCCAAGGACTCCCTATGAGTAAACATTGCCCTGCCTCGGTATGGCGTAACCCTGTGCACTTTCTGGCATTTGGCCTCGGCAGTGGTGCGGTGCCCAAAGCCCCGGGTACGTTTGGTACGTTGGCGGCGGTGATCCCTTACCTCTGTTTGCAGCAGCTGGATCTGCCCTGGTATCTGCTGATGTTACTGGCTACGACGCTGATTGGTATCTGGCTGTGTGGCAAAACAGCCAGAGATCTTGGCGTACATGACCACGGTGGCATTGTCTGGGATGAGTTTGTCGGTTTCTGGCTGACCATGACCTTTGCCCCGCCGGGCTGGCTCTGGATTGTGCTGGGTTTTCTGTTGTTCAGGCTGTTTGATATTGCCAAACCCTGGCCGATTGGCTGGGCTGACCGTCGGGTATCCGGCGGTACTGGCATTATGCTGGATGATCTGCTGGCTGGGGTTTATGCTGCAGTCGTACTGCAATTGCTGGTCTGGCTGATCTAGACCTTATTTGAGTCGTACCTGAATAGCTGCGCTGATACCCTGTGGGTCCAAGCCGCAGGCCTGAAGCTGTTCTGCACGTGATGCGTGGGAGATCCAGCGATCCGGAATGCCAAGGCTCAACAGGTCAACATTCAGATTTTCCCGGTGCAGGCAGGCACTGACCGCCTCTCCGGCGCCACCCATCACTGCATGATCCTCCAGCGTGACCAGCAGATTATGCTGTTCAGCCAGAGAGCGGATCATGCTTTCATCCAGTGGTTTTACAAACCGCATATCCACCAGTGTGTAATTAAACTGTTCAGCGACCTGAGCGGCGGTCTGTAACAGAGGACCAAAATTGAGTAACGCCACCTCTCTACCCTGACGGATCAATCGTGCCTGTCCCAAAACCAGCGGCGCCGTGTCTGCTGACAGCGGCTCAGGTACCGCACCTCTGGGGTAGCGAACAGCGGCGATCCCGGGGGTGTTATGGCCCAGAGTGAGCATGGCGTTGAGTTCGTCTCCGTCCGCCGGTGTCATGATCACGGCATCCGGCAGACAACGCAGCATGGCAAGATCAAAACAGCCCGCATGGGTGGCACCGTCTTCGCCCACCAGACCGGCGCGATCGATGGCCAGCAGCAGGTCAAGTTTTTGCAGGGAGGCATCATGAATCAACTGGTCATAGGCCCGCTGCAAAAACGTGGAGTAGATGGCGACGACGGGTTTGAGTCCTTCACAGGCCATGCCGGCGGCGAGTGTCAGAGCGTGCTGTTCGGCAATGGCGACATCAAAATAGCGGTCCGAAAACTGTTCGGAAAATGCGACCAGGTCAGAGCCTTCGCGCATCGCCGGAGTGATGGCGCACAGGGTCGGATCTGTCTCGGCAGTGGCGCAGATCCAGCGGCCAAAAATATTCGAGAAACTGGGTTTTTTAGGCTGTTTACGACCGCGAATCGGCTCGATTTTTGTCAGTGAGTGATAGCCCACCGGATCGGCTTCAGCCGGGGCAAAACCTTTGCCTTTACGGGTGATGATATGCAGGAACTGGGGGCCGGTGCGGTTTAGAGCAGCAGCGAGAACGGGTAACAATACCTCAAAATCATGACCATCCACGGGACCTGAGTATTCAAAATCCAGGGCTTCAAACAGGGCGGCTGTGGTATCTCCCGCGGTCTGGTTTTTCAGGTTCTTCGCCAGATAAGTCGCCAGTCCGCCCTCATTGCGGGAGATCGACATATCATTGTCGTTCAGGATGACCAGCATATTCGCATGGGTGTGCGCGGCATGGTTGAGTGCTTCAAACGCCATGCCTGCGGTCATGGCGCCATCGCCAATTACGGCAACGGTTTTGTTGTTGCGTCCAAGTTGACGATCGGCAAGTGCCATGCCGAGTGCGGCACTGATGGAGGTGCTGGAATGTCCAACGCCAAAACTGTCAAAGGGGCTTTCATCCCGTTTTGGGAAGGGTGAGGGGCCGTCTGATTTGCGAATACGGGTCAGGGCTTCACGCCGCCCGGTCAGTATTTTATGCGGATAACATTGATGGCCTACATCCCAGACCAGGTGATCATCCGGGGTCTGCAGCAGAAAATGCAGCGCAATGGTCAGCTCAATGACACCCAGTCCCGCGCCAAAATGCCCGCCGCTCTGGCCCACGCTGTAGAGCAGATAGGCTCGCAGTTCCTCGGCCAGTTGCGGTAACTGTGCCGGGGTCAGCTGACGCAGCTGCTCTGGCTGGTCAATCTGATCCAGCAGAGGCGTGTTCGGGCGCTGATCGGGGATCGAATGAAACATGGTTCAGTGGTCTCGTGCCACGATAAAGTTCGCCAGCTCTGCCAGTGCTTCGCTGTTGGGCAGGTCGGCGAGAGCTTCAAGTGCTTGCTGATGTAATGATGCCAGCAGCGCTTTGGCATCGTTAAGACCCAGCAACGCCGGATAGGTCGGTTTGTGTCGGGCTTCATCGGAACCGGCGGGTTTGCCAATCTGTTCGGCACTGCCTTCGATATCCAGAATGTCATCCTGTACCTGAAAGGCCAGGCCGATGGCGGTGGCATATTGGTTGAGGGCTTGCAGTTGTGCGCTGCTGGCTTTGCCGCTGCACTGGGCCCCCATTAGAACGGCAGCTTTGAGCAAAGCACCGGTTTTATGCTGATGCATCGCTTCCAGTTCATCGAGTGAGATCGCCTGACCGACATGGCTCAGATCAAACGCCTGTCCTGCTACCATGCCGCGGTAACCCGCGGCCTCACTGAGGGTGCGGATCAGCTTTAGCTGAATCTCAGGTGACAGCAGTTCGGTATTGCTAAGCAGTTCAAAAGCCAGACATTGCAGGGCATCGCCCGCCAGAATTGCAGTGGCTTCATCAAAGGCAATATGGCAGCTGGGTTTGCCACGGCGCAGATCGTCATCATCCATGGCGGGCAGATCATCATGCACCAGCGAGTAGCTGTGAATGCACTCGATGGCAGCGGCGGCAACGTCGGCCTGCTCATCCAAACCGGCCAGCATTTGATTGACCAGATATATCAGGGCAGGGCGAATACGTTTACCGCCATTAAACAGGCTGTATCGCATCGCCTCCTGCAGGCGGGGTTCGATGCCCTGCGGCAGAATCATCTCAGCGAGGTAGGCATCAATTCTCTGCTGGCACTGGGTAAGACGAGCCTGAATGTTCAACGTCAGGCATCCTCGTCAGGCGTAAAAGGCTGGCTGGTGAGTTCGCCGTTTTTTTCGACCAGCATCTGCACTTTCTGCTCGGCGTCATTCAAGATAGTCTGACATTGACGCGTCAGTTGCACGCCATCTTCAAAGGCCTTGAGTGCATCTTCCAGCGACAGGTCGCCCTGTTCCATCTGGCTGACCAGTGCCTCAAGTTCGGCAAGCGAATGTTCAAAATCGGGCGTGTTTTTTTTGCGGGCCATAATCTCTGCTTTTCGGTTTTTGGGCAGTGGCAGGGGTAGTTCGGGTTGTTTCCGACGCCGGTTAAGCGCTGTAAAGCAACGGTTTTGCAAATGCCAGCGTCAATTATACGGAAAATCTGCCGTTATACATTCTTACCAGATGAATGGTCCTACATTTTTGCTATGATTGACCATCTTATTTTTGGGGCACCTGTCCCCATTCTTCTCCAGAAATGATGAAGGAGCACTGAGTGGATATTGCAACACTCGTCGGCTTATTGGGTGGATTTGGTATTGTCGTTGCTGCCATGGTTATGGGTGGTGATGTCGGTATTTTCGTCAACCCGCCTTCTCTGCTTATCGTGGTGGGTGGCAGTATCTTTGTTGTACTGATGAAATACACCCTGGGTCAGTTTCTGGCGGCAGGCAAGGTCGCTGCCAAAGCCTTTATGTTCAAGTCGGTTAACCCAGAAGACATTATCGCTGAAACGGTTGATCTGGCTGATGCGGCGCGTAAAGGCGGCCTGTTGTCTCTGGAGGATAAGCAGGTCAGCAGTGACTTTATGCAGCGCGGTATACAGTTGCTGGTGGACGGGCATGACCCTGAAGTGGTTAAAACACTGCTGAATAAAGAAGCCAAGCTGACCACTGATCGGCATGAATTTGGTGCCACAATTTTCAGTGCGATGGGTGATGTGGGCCCGGCCATGGGTATGATCGGTACGCTGGTGGGTCTGGTGCAGATGCTCTCGAATATGAGTGATCCTAAATCCATCGGTCCGGCGATGGCGGTGGCCCTGCTGACCACGCTTTATGGTGCCATGATGGCCAATATGATCTGTCTGCCCATTGCAGACAAACTTAAGGTACGTCGCAACGAAGAGGCATTAAATAATGCCCTGATCATTGATGGTTTGCTGGCGATTCAGGCGGGCCAGAACCCGCGTGTGATTGAGCAGATGCTGCGTAATTATCTGCCGGGTAATAAACGCCAGACCGCCGAAGGCTAAGTTCGGAGCAGAGACCTGATGAGCGACGATACCGAACACGAATGTCCACCCTGTCCCCCGGGGTTGCCTGCCTGGCTGGCGACCTTCGGCGACCTGATGTCGCTGTTAATGTGTTTCTTCGTATTGCTGCTCTCCTTTTCTGAAATGGATGTACTCAAGTTCAAGCAGCTCGCAGGCTCTATGCGTGAAGCGTTTGGCGTACAAAACCAGATTAAGGTAGAAGATATCCCCAAGGGTACCTCGATCATCGCGCAGGAATTCAGTCCGGGTCGGCCCGAACCGACACCGTTGAACGAAATCCGCCAGATGACCATTAATAATGATATGAACACTCTGGATATTCGCTCCAAGATTGATGAAGCCGATATCAAGGATAAGCTCCAGGAGCAGTTGGAACAGCTGCAGGAGATGATGGAGCAGGAGGCGCGTCAGGAAGCGGTAGAGTTTGCGACGGCACTGGCCCGTGAGATCGGTGATGGCAGTGTCGAGGTTGAAACCGACGGCAAAAAGATCATCATTCGTATCAAGGAAAAAGGCTCGTTTGATTCCGGCTCAGCGGACCTGCGCTATGAGTCGATTCCGGTGCTGGCCAAGATCCGTGATGTGTTGCTGGAAGTGAAAGGCCGGGTGGATATCGAGGGCCACAGTGACAACATTCCATACTCCGGGCAGGAGTTTGAGTCGAACTGGGATCTTTCTGCAGCGCGTGCGCTGGCGGTTGCCCATGAGTTGTTTGCGGATTCCCGGATGGATCAGGCGCGTTTTCGGATCATGGGTTACGCCGATACCAAACCGCTGGTACCTAACACCACCCGTGATAACCGCGCCCGGAACCGGCGGGTAGAGATCATTGTACAAAAAGGCAGTGATCAGGAATCACTGGAAAAAATTGAGGCGACTCAGCCGGATGATCCGGATGCAGAACTGCTGGACCTGAAACCGCAGGATATCTTCTGATTTACAGACACAAAAAAACCGCCTTTGGGCGGTTTTTTTTATTGCGGGTTGCTTACTTGGAGTTTTCAACCATGAAGCTGATCGCAGCTTTCAGTTCGTCGTCTGTACAATCCATGCACATACCACGTGGTGGCATTGCATTCAGACCCTGGTCAGCGTGGGTGTAGAGTACATCCAGGCCCTGAGCGGCGCGTGGGGCCCACTCATCAGCTTTGCCAACCATAGGTGCTCCCGCAACACCACTGGCGTGGCAGGCAGCACATTTGGTGTTGTATACGGTTGCGCCATCACGCTCTGCCATGGCTGCTACTGGCAACAACATGGCAGCAACAGCTGCGCCGATCAGTGCTTTTTTCATTGTAATTTTCCTTTGTTGCTGATGGATTTAAGATCAGTGTGCCTTCTTAAGGGCGGTTTTCACTTCTCAGGGTGTTTAATACAACAGGCTGCTTGAACCGTATCTGAATAGGAAATGAAATTTTTGTCAACAGCCAAGCAACATAATGCTGCTTAAGGAGTGTGCAGAGGGGGGTAAGACTTGAGGAATTAGTGCTTCAGTCGCATGGCAAAGGCTGCCTGAGACTGCTGACTCCGCTGTTGGCGAGTGATGGTCTGTTGCTGCTGGCGGAACTCGGCAATCACCTGATCAATCAGGGCATGAGGTGCAATAACCAGTGAGCGGATCTCGTCTTCACTGTAGCCGTTATTCAGTAGCTGAATTAAATGGCGATGCAGGGTCTCTTTATTCATCTCTTTTCTCCTTTTTTGTCATGTCCGACATCATGCAGATAAATTGTTGCAGATATGTTTCAGTTTCAGGAAGGCCAGCGATTGTTCGCGCTGTTCTGCAGAGCGTTCCGGTAAAACTGCTGCGGTATTGCGGCTGTTTGCAACAGCTGCGCCGGACGACAAGGGCAATGATGTATTGCTTTAAGACGCAACCTGTTTAGTCAGTGTCATTGACCTTGATGCCAAGGCTTTGGATGGCGGCTTCGATAAGTTCAGGGTCCAGTGGAGGTGGAGCCATATCAATACCGGCGCCGAGTTGCTCAACCAGCGTCTTGAGCACGGCAATCCGGGCATACCATTTATGATTGGCTGGGATAATCTGCCAGGGGCAGGTTTGGGTGGAGGTATAACGGAACATGTCATTGATAGCATCGCTGTAGTCCGGCCAGCGTTCCCGGTTGCGAATATCCTCTGTGGTGAGTTTCCAGCGCTTTACCGGATTGTTCAGCCGCTCACGAAAGCGTTTCAGTTGCTCCTCCGGTGTTATGTGCATAAACAGCTTGATAATACGTACCCCATCATCGGCCAGGGTACGCTCAAACTCATTGATCTCCTGATAGGCCCTTTGCCACTGTTCGGTGGTGGAAAATCCTTCAACTCTCTCTACCAGTACCCGCCCATACCAGGAGCGGTCAAAAATGGCGATAGAGCCGGGTTCAGGCAGCCGGGCCTGAAAACGATAAAGGTAGTGGCGACCCTGTTCTTCAGCCGTTGGAGCGCTGATCGGGTGCACAGTAAAGCCCCGGGGATCGAGACGTTCGGTAATACGACGGATGGCACCTCCTTTACCGCTGGCATCCCAACCTTCAAATACCAGGATGGCTCTCTGGCCCTGATGAAAGTAGGCCTGCTGCACTTCCAGCAGAGATTTCTGCCACTTTTTTAACTTTTTCTCATAATCGCTTTTGTCGGACAGGCGGTCATGTTCTTTTTTGTGATCGGGCAGTTGCGGGGCTGGGTCTTGCAGAAAAATGGGACTGGGTTGATACATCTGTTTGCTCCAGAAGCCGGTGCCTTACCCGGTGTCATTGGAAGCGCCGCCCTGATTGATCAGCGCAGCACGGGTCAGTTCATGGTAAAGGCTGACGACGCCGGCTGCAAAGCGTTGGATTTTGGGTTCAGAATGGGCAAGTGTTTGCAGGTTATGTACCTGCCCCAACAGCTGGTTGAGAAAGGCGATATCAACATCGTTCAAACGTTCGCCCTGGTCAAGCCGGTCCCTGAGGTCAAAGGCTTTGGGTAACAGCTTTTCTTCAAAATGGAGGACAATTACTGCAGCGCTGCCTGAGAGTGGTTCGCCGGGATGATCCATGGAGCTACCTCCTTGGATAGGGTTGTATTACAGAGTACCTGAGCGGATGACTGATATTTACAGCATAGCAAAACTGCTGCCCAAAGCAGGGCAGCAGTTTAGAGAATGACTCAGGCTGCGCCGCGGATCACGTTGCCATGGTCCTCTTCTTCGACCAGTGCCGCATGCAGGGCACGGATGGCAGCTTCGTAATCGCTTTCAGCCACCACGCACTGCATCTCAACCTGACGCAGGGTCTGGTGCAGGGCGAGTACGCTGATATCAGCCTCTGACAGAGCACTGACGGTGCGGGCCAGCATGCCTTTGACCTTGATGTCGGAGCCGATTGCAGAGATCAGGGCGATGTTATGCACATTCACGTCTGCAGAGGGGTATTCCTCTTCGATAAGACGCACAATCCGGTTGATCATCTTGCGGTTACCGGCCACATAGAAGGTGATGCTGTTGGCATCGGCTTCTTTGTTTACCACATCAATTTTCAGCTGTTTAAGCAGTCCGGTAATGCCGATGTCGTAAGAAGGGTTGCCCAGCATCTCCTGATCGAATACCTCAATGCCAAAGACATCTTTACGCCCGGCAATGATTTCAACGCAGGGACGCGGATTGCAGTAATCCTGACTGATCAGGGTGCCGCTATGTTCTGGTTCAAAGGTGTTTTTTATCCGCAAAGGGATACCCGCCTGTCTCAGGCCGCGCGCCGCTTTGGGATGGATCGCTTCCATGCCGAGATTTGACAGCTGGTCGGCCACGTCAAAGTTGCTCATGCCCAGAGTGACCACGTTGTCTTCACCGACAATACGTGGATCGGCACTGCTGAGGTGAAACTCTTTGTGGATGATCGCCTCATCCGCCCCCAGCGCCGTGGCTATCCGTGAAAAAGTCATTTCACTGTAACCCCGGTCGAAGGTTTTCATCAGGCTTTCACGGCAGTGGGTGTAGCCGGTGGCGATCAGCATTTCCCGGGCGGGGTCCAGATCGGCAAACGATTGCTGGATCATCTCATCAAAGGCCAGCGGAGACTCCAGATTCCATCCGGTCAGATCCACCATGCGGGCCTTGATGCCCTGCTGTTTCAACAGCAGAACTGAGTTGAAGGCACTGTGCGCCTCGCCAATGGAGGCCAGCATTTCACGTACCGTATCCAGTTGTGATTCCAGCTGGAAATGGCCGTATGAGCAGAGGTTGTGCAAGCTCTGCATGCAGCCGGCAGCGCCTTCAATACGATGCTCGATAAAGTCGTTGGCCAGTTTCAGTTCCTGGCCTTTGAACATCTGCTGATTGATGCGCATCAGGCTGTCACGGGCGTGCAGCAGTTGCTGCTGCCAGGCGTCATCCTGCTCCGCTTCAGCAAAACAGCTGTAGACGCCGGCAGCGCCGGTTTTTTTGTGTTCCAGTAACTGGTCAGTTACGCCGCTGTAGGCTGAAACCACAAAAATCCGGTTATACAGAGAGCCGTTTTTGGGTTGCAGCCAGATATTGTTGAGTACGTCGATATGGCGGCTCATCGATGTGCCGCCAATTTTTTCTACGCTTAACATGCTTATCCCTGGCAGACAGTGTCTGCCGCCTTTTTGTTTTGTCGTGTGATCTGAGATCTCAGGCGATCTCTTCAGCTTCCAGAGGGTAGACGCCGCTTTCGTCATGCACCTCTTTGCCATGCAATGGCGGATTGAACACGCAGGCGAGTTCCATCTCTTCACTGGCTCGCAGCAGGTGCTCGTCGTGTTTATCCAGAATGTAGATGGTGCCCGGTTCGATCGTGTAGATCTTGCCATCACTTAAGGTTTCCACCTCACCTTTGCCACGGATGCAGTAAACCGATTCCAGATGGTTCTGGTACCAGATATGAGTTTCTGTCCCGGCAAAAATGGTGGTGATGTGGAAAGAAAAGCCCATCTGGTCATTTTTCAGCAACAGGCGGGTGCTTTCCCAGTTGTCAGAACGCACCCGGCGATCTGAAGCCTGTGCGTCTTTCAGTGTGCGAACAATCATTTTCTAGACTCCTCAGGATGCAGCTGCCTGAGTGGCTTTGGAACTGGCAGCGGCAAATGCCTGCTCCAGAATATCCAGGCCCTTGCTCAGCTTTTCATGGCTGATGGTCAGTGGGGCAAAGCATTTAACTACCTGGTCCTGATTACCGCAGGTTTCTATCACCAGGCCGCGTTTAAACGACTCTTCCACCACCGCATCGGCCAGTTCACCATCGGGGCATTCAATGCCGCTCATCATGCAGCGACCTTTCACCTTCAATGAAGCCGGACCAAAACGGTCACAGATCTTGCGCATCCGCTGGCGAACCATCTGTCCCTTTTCTTTGATCTCTGATGAAAACTGATCGTCCTGCCAGAAGGCGCGCAGGGTTTTGCTGGCCGTGACAAAAGCGTGATTGTTACCACGGAAGGTGCCGTTGTGCTCGCCGGGTTTCCAGATATCCAGATCCTTGCGGAACACCGTGACCGCCAGTGGCAGACCGAAACCGCTGAGGGATTTGGACAGGGTGATGATATCGGGTTTGATACCGGCGAATTCAAAACTGAAGAAATCACCGGAGCGGCCGCAGCCAGCCTGAATATCATCAATAATCATCAGCATGCCGTGTTTGTCGCAAAGCTTGCGCAGCTTGCGCAGCCATTCGGCAGACGCTGAATTCAGACCGCCCTCACCCTGGATTACTTCCAGAATAACGGCTGCAGGCTGGTCAATACCGCTGCTGGGGTCGTTCAGCATTTTATCCATCATGGCCAGGGTGTCTGCTTGCTCGCCAAAATAACCGGCGTAGGGCATGCGCACCACATTGTGCAGAGATGTACCGGCACCGCCACGGTGATGCTGATTACCGGTGCAGCTCAGCGCTGCGCCTGATACGCCGTGAAAGCCGTTGGTGAAAGCAATGACCGTTTCACGCCCGGTTTTTTTGCGCGCCAGTTTCAGCGCGGCTTCGACAGAGTTAGTGCCGGTAGGGCCGGTAAACTGGATCACATAGTTCTTCAGGCCACGGGGTTTAAGAATGACGTCTTGCAGTGTGTTGATCAGGCTTTCCTTGGCACTGGAGTGCATATCCAGACCATGGGTCAGGCCGTCAGATTCGATATAGTCCAGCAGTGCCTGCTTTAGCTCAGGGTGGTTGTGGCCGTAGTTCAGCGTGCCTGCACCCGCCAGAAAGTCGATGTATTCACGACCGTCTTCAGTGAACAGACTGGCTCCTTTGGCTTTGCTGAAAACAACCGGAAAAGAGCGGCAGTAACTGCGGACTTCGGATTCGTACTGTTCAAACGTGTTCATGTCATTTACCTGTGGTTTATATTCCATGGAGGCGAGCTCAGGCTGAAGCCTGGCTGCCGCGATAAAGCACTTCATCATCGTGTTGAGATGCGAAGTGATCTTCCGATGAAAAAAGCAGTGTTTCGGAGACCTGCATCTGGTGCTGGTCAAAGAAACGCTTGAATAAAGTTTCTGAGGCGAGGTTGCCGGGTGAAATGGTGGTTTCCAACGCCTTAATATCTTCCTGACGGGCGAAGAGCCGGGTCAGCATCTCCAGAGCAATCCCCTTACCGCGCCAGTCCGGGTGCAGGGCAACCTGCCAAATGAAAAGCGTGTCAGGCCGTGCCGGTGGTCGATAGCCGGAAATAAAACCTACTGGGGTGTCGTCGGCCGTTACGGCAGCAATCGACGTGTCACAGAAGTCTGTGCACTGCAGTAAATTGCAGTAAACAGAGTTCTGATCCAGTGGTGGGCACTGACTTATCAGCCGGTGCACAGCATGGCCGTCAGAGGCTCTTGGTTTGCGAAAAACTATAGGGTTGTTATTCATCGTGTATCTAATATTTAGCATTGCGATGGATGTGGATTATACGGATCTGGATTTATTTCGCAAATTGAAGGGTTTTTTTGCCATATTTTAGTGCTAAAAGGCGAAATATTTGATTTTTTGGCTAATAAATGCACAAAATAAATGCAATTTTACTTAGTTATACAAAATTAATTTTTGGTTTTTATCCCCTATGAATGGCTTACTTACAGGACAACTGGCGTTAAAATCGGAACCTGATGAGACTGAACTAATTAGGCAGGCGATGGAAAAGAGTCAGGAAGCACTGGTGCTATTGCGTCAGATTATTCGTTCGACCGATATGCAGGAAAAACATATCAGTCGCTGTACGGGTTTGACCCTGCCCCAGCTAATGGTGTTGCAGACGCTGCGGCAGCTCAATCATCTATCCACGGGCGAACTGGCCAAGGAGATGGGGCTGGCGCAGGCAACTGTGACCAGTATTCTGGATCGTCTGGAAAAGAAACAACTGATTGCCCGGGAGCGGGGTAAAGAGGATAAACGCAAAGTCTGGGTTTATCTGACTGACGCCGGTCTTGAATTGATGAAAGGCGCGCCGACCACCCAGCAGGATATGTTTATTCGTCGCTTTGAAGATATGCAGAGCTGGGAACAATCAATGGTGGTTGCGGCGCTGGATCGGGTGGCTTATATGCTGGATGCGCAGCATATTGATGCCGCGCCGATGCTTGATATTGGACAGTTGGACCGGCATCTGGAGCCGGTCAGCCCAAGTTATATGCAGGATAACAGCAAAGACCCCGTCTGAGCGGGATCAGAGCCAGCCTTTTCGTTTGAAATACCAGAGTTGCAGCACCACCAGTACCACCAGAATTCCACTGAACCACCAGAAGGCAGCCGGGTTTTCCGTGCCGGGAATGCCGGCAACATTCACCCCAAGCATGCCGGTGAGAAATCCCAGCGGCAGAAACACGGCAGCAACCAGAGAAAGCACATACATCCGGCTGTTCATCTGTTCGGAAAGCTGGTTGCTGAGTTCCTCCTGGGCCACTGATGCCCGGTCCCTCACAGAATCCAGATCCTCCAGATAGCGAATCAGATGATCTGTGACCTCTCGCAGGCTTTGCCGGTGCAGGTCGCTCAGCCAGGTGATGCGCAGGGTTTGTAGCTGCAGCATTGCGTCCCGTTGTGGTGCCAGATAACGTCTCAGACCAATTACCTGGCGGCGCAGGTTGGCAATCTGGCTGCGCAGTGCTTCGCCAGAATTCACTAACACCTGATCTTCAATTTCATCGACATGATCTTCAGTGTCCTGAATGGTGTTCTGCATCCGGCCGATCAGCCGGTAGGTCAGTTGGGTGATAAAGTCGCCAATGCTGCAGGGGCCGGTACCCTCTTCAAGTGCTTTAACCAGATCCTGCGCCGACAACATCCTGCGTTTGCGGGTACTGATAATGCGTTTGCCATCACTCCAGATACGGATACCCACCATATCTTCAGGGTTTGAGCCGGGACTGAGGTTGACACCACGCAGGGCCAGTAGCAGGGCATTATTGTCTAGCTGGCTTGCACGTGGGCGGCTTTCCTCCTTGAGCAGCGCATCAGCAACCAGAGGATCAAGGCCGCTTTCCTGACGAATCCATTGCTGGGTATGGCTGTCGGTGTAGTCGAAGTGCAGCCAGATTGGTCCCTGATCTTCCCGCCAGTTGTGGATGTCATCCCAGGTCAATGCGGTGCCACCACCCTGACCGTCAAGACGGTAACCGTACACCAGTCCCTGATCACTCATGGCTTACTCCTGATAGTCGCGAAGCGGTTTTCGCTAAAAGCTTGAGGGAACTCAATAAACTTCCCCGTTCAATCCTGTCAGAGCATATTACAGTCTATGTTTATTACGAAAGTTTATTGCGTGGGAGCATCCATGAAGCGGTTTTTGGTTGTACTGAGTGTGCTGCTGTTGGTCGTGCTGGGAGGCTGGTATTTCAACCGCGAATCTCCGGTGTCGGTGCCGCTGTATACCGTATCAACGGGGGTGGTCGAACAGATCGCCGCGAACAGCCGGGCAGGCAGTGTCCGGGCCTGTCATCGTTCACGGCTGGCTCTGCCTAAAGGGGGACGGGTTGAGCATCTACTGGTGGCAGAGGGTGATCGGGTCAAGCAGGGGCAACTGTTGTTGCAGTTGTATGCTCGTGAACAGCAGGTGGGTTTGCAGCAGGCCGAGGTGGACCTCAGGCTGGCCGAGCTGGAACGTCAGCAGCGTTGTCATACGGCAGAACTGGCTAAGCGAGAGCTGGCCAGGGCCAGAGGTCTGGCCGCCAAGAAACTAATCTCGGGTGAGCAGCTCGATAAACTGAGTACTGATGCGCAAATACAGAGTCTGGCCTGTGAGCTGGCAGCGGTTGAACTGGAGAAGGCGGCCGTATCAAAAGCCCGGGCCGAAGTGTTGCTGGATGATATGCAGCTACGGGCTCCCTATGCTGGCATTGTGGCTGAAATTAATGGTGAACCCGGTGAGTTCACAACTCCTTCGCCACCCGGTGTGGCGACGCCTCCGGCCGTTGACCTGATCGACGATAGTTGCCTTTATGTGCGGGCACCTATCGATGAAGTGGAAGCGGCCAGTCTTCAGGTTGATCAACCTGCGCGCATTACGCTGGATGCTTATCGCGGGGAGAGTTTTGAAGGGCGTTTATCACGTATTGCGCCTTATGTTTCTGAACTGGAAAAGCAGGCCCGCACAGTGGATGTTGATGTGTTGTTCAATGCCCGGGAGGGTCAGCGACCTTTATTGGTCGGCTACAGCGCCGACGTGGAAATTATTCTGTCGCAGCGGGACGCAGTTCTGCGGGTGCCCACGGATACCCTGCTGGAGGGTGACCGGGTTCTGCGCTTCAATGCTGCGCAGGGTTTGCTCGAAACAGTCAATGTGGAAACCGGGCTGCGGAACTGGAGCTGGGTGGAGATCAGATCAGGCCTATCAGCGGGTGACCGGATTTTAAGTCGTCTGGATACCGAAGGTGCGGTAGACGGTGCCAGGGTGATCGCTGAATGATTCGTCTGGAACAGCTTTGCAAACAGTATCGACTGGGTGGCGAGACCGTGACGGCGCTGGATCAGTTCACCCTTGAAGTGAGTGCGGGTGAGTACCTTTCTGTCATGGGGCCATCGGGTTCCGGGAAATCCACCTTAATGAACATGCTGGGTTTGCTGGATCGGCCGGATAGCGGCGAATACTGGCTCAATAATACCGCTATGTCGACCCTGTCCGAAGAGGCAAGAGCGGCCCAGCGCAACAGTCAGATCGGTTTTGTGTTTCAGGCCTATCATCTGATTGACCGGTTGACCGCAAGGGAAAATATTGAACTGCCACTGGTGCTCAAGGGTGAAGCACCGGGTCAGCGCCGACCGCAGGTGCAGGCATTGCTTGAGCGTTTGGGTCTCGACCGGCATGCGGATCATCTGCCTCACCAGTTATCGGGTGGTCAGCGCCAGCGGGTGGCAATTGCTCGCGCAGTGATTCGCAAACCGGCTTTGTTGCTGGCCGATGAACCCACCGGCAACCTCGACAGCCATTCCGGCAGTGAAGTGATTGCGTTACTTGAAGGGCTGAATCAGGAGGGCATAACCCTGCTGGTGGTGACCCATGATCAGGCGATGGGAGAACGTGCCCGACGGCGCCTCTGGATGCGGGATGGGCAACTGATCAGTGACAGTGCAGGTGCGGATCATGCGGCTGGCTGATCTGTTGCAATTCAACAGTCGGTTACTGCTGCGTCAGTGGTTCAGAACCTTGATGATCCTGCTGGCCACTGGCGTTGGCGTGTGTGCAGTGTTACTGCTGACCGGACTGGGTGAAGGTGCGCGGCGTTTTGTGCTGGATGAGTTCTCGCTGCTGGGCAACGATGTGTTGATTGTGTTGCCGGGCCGTAAGGAAACCACGGGAGGGCTGCCGCCCCTGACCGGAGAAGGGACGCGTGATCTGACATTAGAGGATGCGTTGGCTGTCAGTCGCCTGCCGGGCGTGCAGGCGGTGGCGCCGCTGGTGGTGGGTCTGACCATGGTCAACAGCGGTGGTCGACAGCGTGAGCTGATGGTGGTGGGTACCAGTGCGCAATTTTTCACTATTCGCGGTCTGCAGTTGCAGTCAGGACTCGGCCTTCCGGTCATGCCGCTTGATCAGGTCGCCCCCGTGGCAATCATTGGTACGGAAGTCAGGCAGGAGTTGTTGTCGGAGGGGCCGGTGCTGGGTGCCTGGCTGCGTGCAGGCGGGTATCGCTTGCGTGTTCAGGGCTTATTGCAGGAAGAGGGCGTCTCGCTTGGCACCGATATGCGCAAAGCGGTACTGATTCCAGTGGCCAGTGCGATGCAGTTGTTTGATACCCAGGGTTTATTTCGCTTATTTGTGCAGGTTCAGAACCCTGATCTGATTCCCCAGGTACGTGAGCGCATTGAGCAACTGATTCAAGCCCGTCATGGTGGCGAACTGGATATTACGCTGGTGACACAGGATGCAGTGCTTGGTGTGTTTAATAAGATTCTTAATCTGTTGACGCTGAGTGTGGCCTTTATCGCCGGTATCAGCCTGATCGTGGCAGGTATTCTGATTATGAATATTACCCTGATCAGTGTCAGTCAGCGCACCAAAGAGATTGGGCTGTTAAAAGCACTGGGTGCAGCGGATAAAGAGATTCACTGGCTGTTCCTTAGTGAAGCGATTCTGCTGGCTTTGCTGGGGTCTTTGTTGGGAGTTGTGGTGGGTTACCTGGTGCTCTGGATTGCACATACCCTGTGGCCTCTGTTTCCGGTTGCTGTGCCGTTCTGGGCACTGTCCGGTGCGGTGGGCGTTGCTCTGGGCGTGGCGGTGTTGTTTGCCTGGCTGCCTGCCAGTAGAGCGGCACGACTGCCGCCGGTTCAGGCGCTGAGAGGAGATCTGCAAAATGCGCAGCGCTGATTTGCTGCGCCTGACACTCGGCGCTCTGCTGACCAGTCGGATGCGTTCTGCGCTGACGATTCTGGGCATTGCCATCGGCATTGCCTCGGTGGTGATGCTCACCACGCTGGGGCAGGGGTTGAAACTCTATGTGCTGGAAAACTTTTCCCAATTTGGCAGCCGTATTGTGGCGATTAATCCGGGTAAAACACAGACTGGGGGGATTGGTGGTTTGCTCTCCAATACCCGCCCGCTGAGTCTGACAGATGCTGAGAGCCTGCGGCGTCTGCCTTATGTGGAATATGTGGTGCCGCTGGTGCAGGGGGCTGGCGCGATAGAGTTTGGGCGCCGGGTGAGGCATACCGATATATTTGGTGTGGGTGGCGATATGGCCGTGGCCTGGCGTTTCCCTCTGCTGTTAGGCCGTTTTCTGCCCGCAACTGAAGGGGCTGGTTATACACAGCCGTTTGCGGTGCTGGGGCATAAGGTCTGGCGTGAGCTATTCAAAGGGGAGAGTCCTCTGGGGCAGTTTATCCGGGTTGGCAGTGAGCGTTATCGCGTAGTAGGTGTGATGGACGAAAAAGGCCAGATGCTGGGGTTTGATCTGGATGACATTGTTTACATACCGGTGGATCGGGCGTTAAGTCTTTTTAACCGAACCGGGTTGATGGAGATTGACGTGACCTATCGCCCCGGCATTGAAGCAACTACGCTGGCGGGTCTGATTCGTGACCGGTTGATTTTGCGACATGGCAGTGAAGACTTCTCTTTAATCACACAGGATCAGATGTTATCCAGCCTTGATCGCATCCTGGTGATTCTGGCCGCTGCGGTCGCCGGGCTGGGTGGTATCTCCCTGTTTGTCGGTGCCATTGGCATTACCACCATTATGGTAACCACTGTAAGAGAACGACGTGCCGAAGTGGGTTTGTTGCGGGCGTTGGGAGCAACCTCGCAGCAGGTTTTGATTTTGTTTCTTAGTGAAGCCGTGTTGCTGGCGATTTTGGGGGGTGTGGCTGGTTTGCTGCTGGCCGGTGTGTTGCTGGGTCTGCTTGCGTGGCTGCTGCCGGCGCTGCCGCTGACGATTGATCTGATCTATCTTCTGTTGGCGATGCTGCTGTCTGTGCTGGTTGGGCTGCTGGCGGGTATTTTACCTGCACGTCAGGCCGCCAGTCTGAGCCCGGTGCTGGCGCTTCAGGCCGAGTAGACGGCTGGATATTATGTGGTTTTCCGGGTATTGATAGAGGGCCTCTGAGCCACACTGGATCTACGTGAAACCTGTTTTGTTCCGTTTAAAATATATCAGTCATCGTTCACTGGTGATCGTTGTGCTGCTGCTGACACTGGTCACTGGCTGGCAGTTGATACTCTACAGCCGTGCCAGTTTGCTGCAGGATATTCGCCTGCACGGTGAAAATCGTCTTTTGATCCATATCAGCGCCATCCGCCGGGATCTCAACCGCTTTACTCCCATGCCATTTGTGCTGTCCCAGAATCGGGAGGTCAGGCTGTTATTGCAGCAATATTCCGATGATCTGGTGGCGAGGGTGAATCCGTTTCTGGAACAGGCCAACCAGGTGGCGGGTACCCGTAACTGGGGGGTGTTAAATACCGAAGGTCAGGTGATTGCCAGCAGTGACTGGCGCAGTAACTCAAGTACCCTGCCGGTTTCGGGCCGGGATCAGCCATTTTTTCGCGGTGCGCTGAATGGTGAATATGGCGGTTACTTTGCCGCTGATAAACGGTTGCCGGTGTACTATCTGTCGGCACCCATCTACGGTGCCGGGCAGTTACTGGGTGTGGCTGTGGTTGGAGTTGATCTGCGTCAACTGCAGGAAAACTGGAGTACCAGTCGGGACTATCTGCTGGTCAGTGATCAGCAGGGAGAGGTTTTTCTCTCCAGCCTGGATGCGCTGAGGAACCAGCGATTGCCAGACCCATCCGATAAGGCTCCGGTCGATCAGGCCTCTGGCTGGTTATGGGTTAATGACGGGCTGTTGGGCCGTCAGCCGCTGCTGAGGTCAGCCGACGGTCAGCAAACCTATCTGGTGCAGTCTGTCCTGCTGGATGACCTGCACTGGGATATCCATTTTCTGACCGATCTGGCACCGGTATTTCAGCAGCTGCGTTCGCAGGTGGCGTTCGTACTGGGTGGCGGTTTTGCCCTGTTGTTGCTGTTGTTGTTTGTCCGCGAGCGACAGTTAAAACTGCGTTCACTGGATGAGGCCCGTGAGCTGCGGCTGAAAAATGAAGCACAGCAGCGGGAGATGATCAGTAATACCCAGGCGGGGCTGATGGTACTGAACCCGAGCGGCGAAGTGGTGTTCAGTAACCCGCGTGCGCAGCAGTATTTTGCCGTGGATGCCCGGCAGTTGCTGACCTGCACGATTGAACAACTGCTGGATCATTCACAACCTCTGGATCAACTGCAACAGCTGGCTGGACAGTTGGTTAACCCGGCCCGGTTCCGTCCTATAAACCTGCTGGAAACGCTGGCAAGACGACTGGATGGCAGTCTGTTTCCGGTGATAATTTCCATCAATCCAATCACCTGGGGCGGCAGTGACGGTTATCTGGTGACCCTGGTCGACATCACCAAACGTAAACGGGCAGAACAGGCATTGCGGCAGGCGAATGAGGCCCTGGAATTGCGGGTGCAGGAACGTACCCGTGAACTGCATGAGGCGCAGGCAGAGCTGATTCAGCAATCGAAACTGGCTGCCCTTGGTACCATGGCGGCCGCCATCGCCCATGAGCTGAACCAGCCACTGACCGCAATCCGGACTTCGGTATTCAGTAGTCGCCTGCTGTTGCAGCGGGATCAGTTACAGGCGGCGGAGCAGGCTTTGGAGCAGATTGTCAGCATGACGGAGCGGATGGCGCTGATCACTGGCCAGCTGAAAACCTTTGCCTATAAAAAACCGGACAGTCTGATTCAGGTCGCACTGGTGGAGTGTATTGAGCAGGTGCTGCCGATGTTTGAAGACCACCTGCTGCAACAGCAGGTAGAGCTGCTACTGGATTATCAGGCCCGTCCTGTGGTGCTGGCGGACCAGCCCAGGCTGGAACAGGTTCTGATCAACCTGCTGCGAAACGCGCTGGATGCCATGGCGGGCTGCCCGGTAAAACAGCTTTCGGTCAGGGTCTGGCAGAAGGATGGGCAAGCCTGGTTCAGTGTGTCTGACCGGGGGGGCGGCTTTACTGAAGAGAGCCTGGCCCATCTGTTTGATCCGTTTTTTACCACTAAAGAGGTTGGGCAGGGACTGGGGCTGGGTCTGGCGATCAGCTACAGTATCGTGAACGATTTTGGTGGACAGATTCGGGCTGAAAACCGCAGACATGGTGGTGCCCGGTTCCGGGTTCGGCTGCCGTTGGCAGAAGTGAGTTCAGGCGCGTCAGTACAGGAAACAGTGCAGTGATAGAACAACGTGGTCGGGTGATACTGGTAGATGATGAGGCGGCGGTACGGCAGACCACGGCGCAGTGGTTGGAACTGGCGGGTTTTGTCGTGACCCAGTTTGGCCATGCGGCGGATGCACTGGCGGCGCTGCAACCCGATTTCGACGGTATTCTGGTCACTGATGTGCGGATGCCGCAGATGGATGGACAGCAGCTGTTGTTGGCTGCGCTGCAGCAGGTGCCCGAACTGCCGGTGATACTGGTGACCGGCCATGGCAGTGTGGATATGGCGATTGCGGCGATGCGTGAAGGTGCTTATGACTTCATTGAAAAACCCTTCGATCCGGAACGGCTGGTGGAAACTCTGCACCGGGCCTGTGAAAAACGTCGTCTGACACTGGAGAATCAGCGCCTGCTGCAACGGTTACATGACAACGTCAGCATTGAAGACCGACTGATCGGTCTGTCGCCGGCGATGGAACGGCTGCGCCGTGAAGTGCTGCGGTTGGCCCGGTTGGATACCAACCTGATTATTTACGGGGAAACCGGCACGGGTAAGGAGCTGGTGGCTCAGTGTCTGCACGAGTTCGGGCCAAGGGCGGATCAGCCGTTTGTGGCGTTGAACTGTGGCGCAATCCCGGAAAGTCTGTTCGAAAGCGAGTTATTCGGTTATGAGGCGGGTGCCTTTACCGGCGCCAGCAAACGGCGTGTCGGCAAATTTGAGTTTGCCGACGGCGGTACGCTGTTTATGGATGAAATAGAAAGCATGCCCCTGAATCTGCAGGTGAAGGTGTTGCGTACTCTGGAGCAGGGCAGCATCGAGCGGCTGGGGGATAACCGTTCCCGGTCTCTTAATCTGCGCGTTGTCGCTGCCACCAAAACCGAGTTGAAGGGGGATGAAGGTTTTCGGCAGGATCTGTACTACCGGCTGAACCTGGGGCAGCTGTATATTCCGCCGCTGCGTGAGCGGACCGAAGATATCCCGCTGCTGTTTGAGTATTACGCCCGCCAGGGTGCGCAGCAGCAACAGCGGGATTATCAGCCGTGCAGTGCGCAGGAGATGCGAACCCTGCAGCATTACGCCTGGCCGGGCAATGTGCGTGAGCTGCGCAATATAGCCCTGCGCTTTGGTATGGATCCGCAGTGCAACCTGACCGAACTGCTGCAGCCGGCGGCTCCTGAGTATACCGAGACGGAGCTGGCAGACCTGCCATTGTCGCTGCAGGTACAGAATTTTGAAGCGCAGGTGATCCGTCAGACCCTGCAGCGTTATCACGGTAACGTACAGCAGGTGTTGCAGATACTGGACCTGCCAAGGCGTACCCTGAATCAGAAAATGCAGAAGTACGGCATTAACCGCAGCGATTTTCTCTGATCGGCAAAATTCTGCTTATTGTCCTCTCGCGGGGCAAATTTTCTCTGTTTTTCCAGTAAAGCGGCTCTATTTCGGGCCTGCTCAGACACCTGTCATGCGCGCTGTAGGCAAAATTTTGCTTATGCATTCTGCTTTGATGAGCAAAAAACTGCTTATAACGGGGCGGCCGGTTTGTGACGGTTATAAATTTATTCTTTTTATATCAATTGGTTATCTGATTCTTTGGCAATTGGCCCATGGCTTGCTAAAACAAAAAGACATTAATAATAAAAAATGCTAGAGGATCATCACCATGCAAGTTAATAAGCGTCGCTTTATCAAAGGACTGGGTCTGGCCCTTACGTTAGGTTCTGGCCTGACGCTGGGAGCCTTGTCTGCCCAGGCGGAAGAAAACCGTTCCTATATCCTCGCGACTGCCTCCACAGGCGGTACTTACTACCCGGTGGGTGTCGCGCTGGCGACTCTGTCCAAGGTTAAACTGGAGCCGGCAAATCATTTCTCCCTGTCTGCGATCAGCTCTGCCGGTTCCGGTGAAAACGTCAAACTGTTACGGGAAAATGAAGCGCAGTTTGCCATCATGCAGGGTCTGTATGGAGCCTGGGCGTGGAACGGTGAAGGGCCAGTGCAGGAGAGTGGTCCACAGAAACAGCTGCGTTCTGTGTCTATGTTGTGGCAGAACGTTGAACACTTCGCCGTGCGTAGTAGCCATGTAAAAACCGGCACAGTATCGGATCTGGCGGGTCTGGACGGTAAAAAATTCTCCATCGGTAAACGTAACTCCGGTACAGAAGGTTCTGGTCGCCAGATTCTGAAAGGGCTGGGTATGGATGCGGATAAGTTTGACCTGGCCTACATGGGTTATGGTCCAAGTGCCGATGCGCTGCAGAACGGCACGGTGGAAGGCATGAACATTCCTGCCGGGGTGCCTGTCAGTGCGATTACCCGTGCCTATGCTGCACTTGGCAGTGACATGACGGTACTGGATTTCACCGATGAGCAGATGAAACAGGCCAACGGTCGCTATGATCTATGGACCCGTTTTGTGATTCCGGCAAACACCTACCCAGGTCAGAGCAAGACTATCAATACCATTGCACAGCCTAACTTCCTGGCGGTACGCGATGATATTCCGGAAGAAGATGTTTATCTGCTGACCAAAGCCATTTACGAAAATCTGCCGTTTCTCAATGGTATTCATAAGGCCACCAAAGCGATGAGCCTGGAGAAAGCGATTGCCGGTCTGCCGGTGCCGCTGCATCCGGGGGCCGCCCGTTATTATCGGGAGCAGGGGCTGAACATTCCGGCGCATCTGGTCGCTGAATAATCCTCTCCCTCCGGCGTAAGCCCAGCTTGCGCCTATATCTGAAGCAATAACCGGCCGGACATTCCGGCCGGCACTCTGGCAGGTGCTGTTATGTCCAAAGAGACAACCGACACTTCCGCTGGCGCGGATCAGGAAACCCTGACACAGCTGCAACAACTTGAACTGACCCAGCGGGGTGAGCAGGGTGTGGCAGGTAAAATCATCTACTGGTTCGGGATTCTGCTGTCGCTGTCCCATATCTATTTCAATACCCTGGGCACCTTGTCCGAGCTCTGGGTTTCAGCCATCCATTTCGGCGGTTTTGGTCTGCTCTGTGCGCTGATGGTGCCGATGAAGCGGGGTAAGGTTTACTCCAGAACCGTGCTGTTGGCCGATCTGCTGATCGGCTTGCTGGCGGTAGGTACGGCGGCGTATCTGATGCTGTTTGAAAACGCCCTGTATGACCGCGGCGTGCACTTTATCAGTAGTGACTGGGCGGCGGCCCTGCTGGCGATTGCCGTGGCACTGGAGCTGACCCGTCGTACCACTGGCTGGTTTATCCCGGTGCTGATTCTGATCGCGCTGACCTATGTCTTCTGGTGGGGAAAATATCTGGGTGGGGTGTTCAATTTCCCCGGCCTGAGTCTGGAAACCCTGCTGTTCCGCAGTTATTTCAGTGGTGAAGGGATGTTTGGTTCGATTGCCCGCATCTCCTGGACCTTTGTCTTTATGTTTATCCTGTTCGGTGCGTTTCTGGTGAAGTCGGGAGCCGGGGATTTCATTGTGCAGCTATCCCGTAGTGCCGCCGGGCGGATGGTAGGTGGGCCAGGTTTTGTTGCGGTGTTTGGTTCCGGTCTGATGGGGTCGGTGTCCGGTTCCTCAGTAGCCAATACGGTTTCAACCGGGGTGATTACCATTCCTATGATGCGCAAGGCGGGATTTCCGGCCCGGTTTGCTGCCGGGGTGGAGGCTGCGGCCTCGACGGGTGGGCAGTTGATGCCACCGGTCATGGGGGCCGGTGCCTTTATCATGGCGTCCTACACCCAGATCTCCTATCTGGAGATCATCGCCTATGCTGCACTGCCGGCGCTGCTGTATTTCATGTCGGTGGCGTTTTTTGTCCGTATTGAGGCGAAACGCAGTCATGCCCATGCGGTTGAGGATGATGTGCCGCCATTGCGGGAGGTGATGAAAGGGGGCTGGCATTATCTGCTGCCGCTGGCGGTGCTGGTAGCACTGCTGATCTATGGTTTTACCCCGACCTATGCTGCTGGTCTGAGTATTCTGGCAGTGATTGGCGCTTCCTGGTTGTCACGCCAGCCGATGGGGCCGCGTGATATTTGCGATGCGCTGGCGCAGGGGGCCAAAAATATGGCGACCACGGCGGTGCTGCTGGTGTCCATTGGCCTGATCGTTAATGTGATTGCCACGACTGGCATTGGTAACACCTTCTCTTTGATGGTGAACACCTGGGCCGGAGGCAGTCTGCTGATTACCATTGTTCTGGTGGCACTGGCATCGCTGGTACTGGGAATGGGCCTGCCGGTGACGGCGTCCTATATTGTACTGGGTACCTTGTCCGCCCCGGCACTGTACAGTCTGATCAGTGAGTCACATCTGCTGCAGTTGATGATGGATGGTACGCTGCCGGAAGCGGCCCGCACTATTTTCCTGCTGGCCGATCCGGAGAGTGTCACTAAACTTGCAGCCCCAATGGCCAGAGGGGATGCGGAGGCCCTGCTGGCGCTGGTACCGGGAGATTTTAAAACCACTCTGCTGGAGATGGCGCTGGATCCCCGGGTGTTGTCGATGGCGCTGCTATCCGCTCATATGATCATCTTCTGGCTGTCACAGGACAGTAACGTCACCCCACCGGTCTGTCTGACCGCCTTTGCGGCGGCAGCGATTGCAAAAACTCCGCCGATGGCTACGGGTCTGACTGCCTGGAAGATTGCCAAGGGGCTTTATATTATCCCACTGCTGTTTGCCTATACCGGTCTGATCGGTGGCAGTCTCAGTGAAATGCTCACCATATTTGTGTTTGCTTTGGTGGGTATCTACGCGTTAGCTGGTGCAATGGAAGGCTATCTGGAAGGCCCTCTGGGTATTCTGGGCCGCTTGCTGGCACTGGTGGCGGGTCTGGCTCTGCTCTGGCCTGGTCTGCCGTTACTGGTGAATATTGCCGGACTTGCACTGTTTGCTGCGGTGTTCTGGTACAGCCGTCGTCAACCGCAGCCTGCCATCGCCTGAGGGAATGATTTCATCGTGAATCGACCTGAATGGACTGCGGATCCGGCCGCAGGAACCGGTGCGGCGCTGCTGCTGCGCCTGTTTCTGCCGTTTGGACTGGGTTATTTCCTCTCTTATCTGTTTCGCATGGTGAATGCGGTTATCGCGCCGGCTCTGCTGCAGGATATCAGTATGACACCGGGGCAGATCGGACTGGTCAGTGGTGCTTATCTGCTCTGTTTTGCTGCTTTTCAGTTGCCGCTGGGCTTGTTGCTGGATCGCTATGAGCCGCGCCGGGTGCTGGCTGTTCTGCTGCTGGTGGCGGCAGCCGGCGCGGGTCTGTTTGCGCAGGCTCAGGATGTGATGCAGTTGCTGCTGGGGCGTGGTCTGATTGGTTTGGGGGTGTCGGCCTGTCTGATGGCGGCATTCAAAACCTACAGTCACTGGTTCAGTGTGCAGCGTCTACCGCTGATTAACGGCCTGCAACTGACAGCCGGGGGTCTGGGTGGGCTGGCGGCGACCCGGCCCGTTGAGCTGGTGGTTGACCTGTATGACTGGCGTTTTCTGTTTTGGGGGCTTGCTGTCTGTTGCGTACTGGTCAGTCTGCTGGTGTTCTGGCTGGTGCCGCGTCATGCGGTTGAGCCCCATGGTGAAAGCCTGGGTCAGCAGTTGCAGGGGACCTGGAGCATAATGACCGATCCGCGGTTTTATACCCGGGCACCGGCCAGTATGCTGGCCCAGTCGGCTTTTGCTGCGATTCAGGGCTTGTGGCTGGGGCTCTGGTTGCGGGATGTGGAAGGTCTGAGCACCGCCGCCTTGTCACAGCAGTTGTTGCTGGTCGCGCTGGGCATGAGTCTGGGCTTCCTGAGTCTGGGCTGGCTGGCCGAGCGGCTACAGCACCAGGGTTTTACCCCGGGGCAGATCTGTGCCGGTGGCATGACTGTGTTTCTGCTGCTGCAGTTGCTGATTTTTTCCGGCCCCGGGCTTACGCCGGACTGGCTCTGGTGTGCACTGGGTTTCTTTGGTACCTCGGGCACGCTGATGTTTGCTGTGTTATCGCAGCTTTTCCCACGTCATAAAACCGGTCGGGTGAATACGTCTCTGAATCTGATGATTTTCCTGGGAGCGTTTCTGATGCAGTGGGGGATCGGACTGATCGCCGGGTTGTGGGGAGAGGTGGAACATCTTCCGATAGAGGCTTATCAGGCCGCTTTTGGTTTTTGTGCGCTGCTGCAGCTGATGGGGTTGTTATGGTTTCTAAGAGGCAGGGCGTTAATGGCCCGGTAGCTGGCTACCGGGCCGGGATGTTTAAAGAGACAGGTACTTCTGAATTTTCTTCAGCAGCTTTGGACCCATGCCTTTCAGGCTCAGCAGATCTTCCAGCTTTTTATAAGGACGGCTGTTGTAGATAACGCCGGCCAACTTTTTGTTCAGACCTTTAACCTGCTCGAGTTCCTGCAGCGTTGCTTCGTTGATAGAAACGGTCTGCGCGTCGGCTTTAACTTCTGCAGTTTTAGTCGCAGCGGCTTTAGCAGGTTGCGCGGCTTTGGCTGGCTCAGCCGTTTTGGCGACGGTTTCTGCTTTTTTAACTTCAGCTTTAACTTCAGCTTTAACTTCAGTTTTGGCTTCAGGCGCTTCTGCTTCAGCAGCTTTGCGGCCAGTGAAATCCACATCAATCACTTTGCCATCTTCGCTACGGGAAACCGGCGTTTTGGTTTCAACTAAATAAGGCAGGCCGAAGTTGATGTAATCACGCGTTTCAAACGCGGTGCCGTTCCACTCGCGCAGCATCAGACAGAGTGACCATTCACCAGCCTGAGGCGCGGCAAAGTTCAGACGGTATTCGCAATTTGGCAGGAAGTGCTGATCCAGCAGTTCGCCAATCTGAGTCCCCGCCAGCGCCTGGCCGTTGAAATTGCCACCCTGATAAGGTGCAGTTAAAGCCCACAACTCTAAAGACAGAGTGCCGCTTAGAGAAAAATTGTCACGATTGTTAGACAGAACGGGGATGGAGATGACCACCTGCTGACCATCGATACGGTAGCGGGCACTGCCATTCAGGCTAATTTCTTGGATGTTATTTTCTAGCTGGGGTGATGCACTCACGGCGTTGCTCCTGCACGGGGTGGGGTTTTGGGGCGGATTCTAAGGGCCTCCTGATGACAGTTTCAACCGCTAAAAACCCTTAATTTAGTGAGTGCATTGGTTTGGTGCGGATGCCTTATTTTGGGGTGCTTGCTGCACCTGTTTGGTGTTGATAAATAAGTATTAGTTTCATGTGTTTAGTTTGAACTTATGCGTTCTGAATGAGCGGAAATGGGGCATCTTTAAAAGATGATTTATTTTCAATTTTTTTATGATATGTAGTTATTTTATGCATTTGCGGTATTTGGTTTATTTTCGCCTGTTTCGCATAGCTATGGTCAATTGTGCAGCTGTGAGAATTGTTCAGAAAATCTCTTATTTTTTGATGTAATTCAGGGTTTCTGTCCGTGTAGTTGTTAAAGTTAAGGCTCATAGATTGAAAAGGGATGCTGGCGATGCTTTTTTTGCGGAATGAAACCAACCCCCTGCGCGTTCTGATTTTGCTATCCGGGGTAATGGTCAGCATAGCCTTTATCGTGTTTGGAATAGTTGTCTGGCAGGATGTGAAAGAAAGTCAATCTACTCGTTTGGCTGAGCAGCATGATATGTTGCAGCAACGGGCAGTTGACTTTTTAAGTCAGCAAACACGCATAGTCGCCCGCACGTTAGCGGAAATAGATCAGCTTGGTCAGATAGTACCTACTGAACTAAAAGCTGATCTGTCTTACCTGATAACCGCGAACGATAACATCAGTGCACTATTGATTATGGATCGTACTGGCAGTGTTGTTACTGCGGTGAGCCAGGCAGATACGCCTTCCCTTTCTGTTGAGAATCGTCAGCAATTTGAAATGGCGCGGCTGGATAAATCTGTTCAGATAGGGACTGTTCAGCGCTCGGGCATCCTTGCTCCTCCCCAATTACCACTTTTTATCCCGTTGTTGGATGACAAAAAGCAAGTGTCATACATCGCTGCGGTTTTTCTGGTGCTAGATCAAAATGTTGGCTTGTTAAATCAGTTAGCGATTGCCCAGAACCAGCGGCTTTGGTTTGTGGGTCGTGAGGGACAACTTCACCTCACCTACCCGTTAGATAAGGGTTTGGTAGCGGGATTGTTTCGCCAGCGTTTTCCAGATGAAGCACTCAGAGCGGTTCAGGCTTCTGTAGTGGAAAATCCTCGACTTGAACTGGAAATCTCGGGTCAGACCTATCTGCTGCAGAGTGGTTATATCGCGGACTATCAGCTGCTTTTATTACAGGGCCAGCCTATTACCTCGTTGATCTCTGTCTGGGCCGGTCAGATGCGCCCTGTAACAGGTGTTTTTCTGTTGTTTTTGCTCGCAGGTTTTGGGGTTTTCTGGTTCACCAGTCGGATCAGTCAAAAAGTGACGGCTGCCAAAGAGGAGGCAGAGGGTAATGTAGAGAAGTTGTCACAGGCGGTGGAGCAGAGTCCCAGTAGTATCGTGATTACTGATGCAAACTGGTTGATTGATTATGCAAATAGCCATTTTGATCTGGAGCAGAATGCCTCGGGATTACAGCGTCATGTGATTGGTCAGGAAATGATTAATTTTTCACCCTACAGTGAACTGAAAGCTGATTTGATGTTTATTGCTGAAGAGGTGAGTCAGACCGGCAAATGGTTTGCTGAACGACAGACTGAGTTTAACGGCCATTGGTATGCTTTTTCGATCAGCGGCATCAGCAATAGTGATGGGGTAATCACTCATTTTGTGACGGTTGTTAATGATATTACGAAGCGAAAACGTGATGAGGAAAAACTTTATCAGCAGGCCAATTATGACTCTCTGACAGGGCTGCCAAATCGGCTTCGCGGTAACCAGGACCTTGCTCGTGCTCTACAGACTGCCTGGCATGATCAGTCAAAAATAGCTGTACTCTATCTGGATATCGATAACTTCAAGATGGTTAACGATACGTTTGGTCACCTTATGGGTGATCAGTTGTTGCAACTGGTAGCAGACCGCCTGAGGAGTGTATGCAGTGACCGGGCTTATGTCTGTCATGTCAGCGGTGATGAATTTATGGTGTTCACGACATATAAGGAAAAACCAGAGGTTCAGTTGTTGGCGGACAAAATTCTGAGGGATGTCGAAACGCCTGTCGAAATTGAGGGTAAGTTACTGTATGTGTCAGTGAGTATCGGTATTGCCTGTTATCCAGATGACAACAATGATGTTTCTGGTTTGATTAAATTTTCAGATATTGCTCTCTATGAATCGAAAAAGCAGGGGCGTAAGAGGTACAGTTTTTTTACATCCGAGCTCGAATATGGCCTTAAACGGCGTAGTGAAGTTGAAAATTTGCTGCGACAGGCATTGGCTCGGGGCGAAATTTATATGGTTTACCAGAGTAAAAACTGCATTAAGACCGGCCAGATTCTGGGTTTTGAAGCACTTATGCGTTGGCAAAGTGCAGATTTAGGATTTGTTGGCCCGGATGAATTTATCCACGCAGCGGAAGAGGTCGGCCTGATCAATGAGCTTGGTGAATTTGCTCTTGAACAGGCTTGTTCCGACTTGGTGGTGTTGCAGCAGAAAGCGCCTCGTCGCTTGAATATGGCGGTGAACCTGTCTCTCAGACAGCTGGCGCAAGATGATATCGTGTTTAAAGTCAGGGATGTGTTGGAAAAAACGCCAATTGAACCTATGCAGTTAGAGCTTGAAATCACGGAAAGCCTATTGGCAGACAATGTCGAATCTTTGATGCCACGTCTTGAAAAATTACTGGCTCTGGGTGCGTCACTGACAATTGATGATTTTGGAACAGGCTATAGTTCGCTTAGCTATCTAACGCGTTTTCCAGTGAGTTGCCTGAAGGTGGATCGGGCTTTCGTCCGTGATATGGCTAATCATGCAGGTGATGCCACGCTGGCCCGGACGATTATCGCAATGGCGCATGCCCTTAATCTCAAGGTAGTTGCTGAGGGAATTGAGGATGAGATCCAGCTCGAGATGCTGCGGCAGTACCGTTGCGATATTGGTCAGGGTTATTTTTTCAGCAAACCTGTTCATCTTGAAGAAGCGCTTAGATTGTTAGAGCGTGATGCAAATCAAGAACACCTGTTTGAAACATGACAGGTGCTTAGCTAGTAATAGGGAACAGCTAACTCTAGACTTATCAGTTATAGATTTTTTGCTGTTGGCAGTGATGCCAAATGAGGATGTTTAATGAATGCCATGGATAGCCATTGGGTAATCCCGCGAATTGATAAACGGATACCTGTGGTGGCAAGGCTCATGCTTGTGGTGTTGGTGTTGTGTGCGGGTACCGGTATCTATCTGGTCACCCATCTGCAACAGACATGGCAGGAGTACACAGAGCAGACCTCTGCCCGGGATCAGACCCTGTTTCGTTTGCAGGGTCTTATGGGGTATGGCGGTCTGGTTCATCACTTCAAGGATTATGTGCTGCGGCGTGATATACAGCTATATCATGCCGCGCAGCAGAACCTCGCTGAAGCACGTCTTACGCTCACCGATTACGGACATTTCAACCTGTCAAACGAGGAGAAAGTTGCGCTTTCTCTATTGCGACAGACGCTCGATGCGTTTGAAGGCAATCTGGAACTGGTACGCCGGGCCATTATAGTGGGTGAAGCCGTACCGGGCGTTGATCTTCAGGTGAAGATGGACAGTAACGGTGCTAAAACTGCGCTGAACTTATTACACCAGCACATTGAAACTGAGCGCCAGGAGCAACAGAACCAGATCAATTCGCTCGTTTCTCTGATTGTGTTTTCTTTGCTGGTGGCGCTTCTTGTGACGCTGGTGGGGGGCGGTTACCTGCGTTTTTGTTATCGGAAACAGCTTGTAGTACAGCCTGTGCTTAAACCCTCCGCTGATAAGGGCTCTCACCTGCCTGCACTGCTTCCGTCTCAATGCTGTGATCTGACCGGTGTGGCAAACCGGCGGGCCTTATTCGAGCAGGGTGGGCGTATGTTAAAAGCAGCCAAAGCGCAGGATAAGCCGTTCTCGGTGTTGGTGATTGATGTGGATAACTTCCGGCGCATTAATGAGTTGCTTGGTCCAGGCGTGGGTGACCGTATCCTTCTGGATATCGCCAAACGTCTGAAATCCTATTCTGCCCGGGAAGATCTGCTGGCGCGTATCGGCGGGGATGAGTTCGCGCTGCTGTTGCATCAGCGAGATGCATTGGCTGCGGCGCGCAAACTGGCTGAAATGTTACATGATCTGGCGACGGCGGATTATCAGATGCTGGAGCAGTATGGCCTGATGATCAGCTGTTCTGTGGGTGGTGCGATGTATCCGGATGATGGTACTGATTTGGAAACTCTGCTGAAGGTGGCTGACCTGAGAATGTACAGTGTGCGTCGCCAGTATCGTGCCGGCCTACGTGACGGGCTTTAATCTTCTGCAACTGAACTCTGTTTGAGTGCGCTGAAGAATTTGCTGATCAGGTGGTTGGCCTGTTTCTGCAGCAGCTCCTGATGGCGCGGCTGTAACCTCATTATGAGGACCTTGTCTTCATCTTCCCTGCGAATATCCGCATCCTGCAGCAGCGCCTGCTTGAGCTTGGGTGCTTCTGTCAGTGCTGTGTGGCTTATAAGCGCATTGCTCTGCGTGGTGCGGGTCAGAAAACGGGCTTCTTCCAGTAGCAGGTTTGGCTTTGATTTATGTCCGCGTGCCAGCGCTGTCTGCAGATTCAGTACCGGTTTAAACAGTCGAATCCGGCTCTGGTTATACAAACGATAAATCAGCGTGAACAACGTGGCGGCACAGAGGGCGTTAATACCGTGCTCATCACTTTCCAGGGCTTCATTGAAGCGTATGATGACATCTCCGCTCGCTAGTTTTTCCGCCTCGCCCTGATAGATGCCTGCTACCTGCAGGGCCAGCTGCTGATAAACATTTAGCAGCTCCTGCCGCAGTTCAGGTTCGGTGTTTTCGGCTGCCGGCGTAACGGTATCAATGTAAAGGATGTAACCGGCATTCTCCGCTGCAAGCATCAATTCTAGCTCGTGTTCAAACGGGTAGAGGTTGAGCTGGACCTCCTGACGTTGCTGGAAATGTTTCAGCAGTGGGTTTTCCCGGGCAGGTTTTTCCGGCGGTGGACGCAGGGCTTCGCCTTCATCTTCCTGCAGTTCAAACTCCGGCGTTTTGGGGTTGTTGAACTCAGGCAGATCCTGAGGGTGATGCTCAAAACGGGGCATATGATTGACTGCATCCCTGGCCGGTTTGAGCAGATCAACCAGATCGCAGGTGTCATCTTCTACCGCAGTGACTAAGGGCGCGGTGGTTGCCTGAGGCGGGCCTGGCTGTTCGGTGGCGATAGGTTCGGAGTCAGTCTCTGGAGTCTTAAGTTGTTCAGCGGTATGTTGTTGCAGCAGGTTATCAAAGCCGGGTTTCTGCGCATGGCTATTCGGTGTATCCGTTATCTCATGGTGTTTAAGGGTATACCAGAGACTGAACAGGGTGATCAGGATCACGGCTGAAGCGAGCAGTCCTGCCTGAGCCAGCGGTTGATTGATCAGGCTCAAAGCAGGCGCTGGATTAAGCCAGAGTGTCAGAGTGCCGAGGGAGCGTTCACCGGTCAGTGTCGATTCGAGTTTCAGGTCTGTTGCATTGCCTGCCCGGGCGATCACCATTTTATCTGTATTCTTAAGCTCCAGACCTGAGACATAGTCCAGTTGAATCAGTTGGTTGGCCAAATAGTTAAGACTGATGCGGTCATTGGCCAACATCAGGGGGCGACTCATAATGGCGGTCTGATTGGCGAGGTTCTGACCCAGTTTGAGGGTGTCGGATCGCGCCAGTTGCTGGCCCGACAGGTGCAGATAGATGGCACTCAGCACTAAACCGGATAACAACACCACCGCCGCAACCGTCAGCTGAAGGTAGCGTCTGTTCAGTGTGTGTAAGCGGTTGTTCCGGGCCACGAGTTCTTTCCTGAAGCATTCAGGGATGCATGATAACAGTTCAATTCCACATCGGTGAACAGGAATTATCACGGCCCCATGACCCGGAAGCGCCGCAGCGTTATAATGTGCGCTTCATGAAAGAGATGAGCTGGTATGAACGTAGAACAGTACATGACTGAACTGGGCCAGTCGGCACGGGATGCAGCCCGTTTGGTAGCACGTGCCGATACCCGGCAGAAGAATAAAGCACTGTTGGCGATGGCGGATGCGCTGAACGCCAGCCGTGATGCATTGGCGACTGCCAATGCTCAGGACCTGGCGGCCGGACGTGCGAATGGCCTGGATGCTGCGATGCTGGATCGGCTTGAACTTACGCCTGCCCGTATCGACGGCATGATTGAGGGACTGCGTCAGGTAGCAACCCTGCCTGATCCGGTGGGTGCCATCTCTGACCTTAAATATCTTCCCAGCGGTATCCAGGTTGGCAAAATGCGTGTGCCTCTGGGTGTTATCGGTATCATTTATGAGTCCCGGCCTAATGTGACCGTGGAAGCTGCCAGTCTGTGTCTGAAGTCCGGTAATGCCACGATCTTGCGCGGTGGCTCTGAAGCGATTCAGTCAAACCAGGCGATTGCCAGCTGCATCCGTCAGGGTCTGGAGAAGGCAGGTTTGCCAGCAACGGCTGTTCAGGTTGTAGAAACCACAGATCGCGCCGCTGTAGGTGCACTGATTACGATGCCTGAATATGTCGACGTGATCGTGCCCCGCGGTGGCAAAGGCCTGATCGAGCGTATCAGCAAAGAAGCACGGGTGCCGGTGATCAAACATCTGGACGGCATCTGTCATGTCTACATTGATGATCAGGCTGACAAAGGCAAAGCCATCAATGTGGCGCTGAACGCCAAAACTCACCGTTACGGTACCTGCAACACCATGGAAACTTTGCTGGTGAACAGCGGCATTGCCAAAGAGGTATTGCCGGAACTGGCAGAGCGTTATCAGGCGGTGGGTGTTGAACTGCGGGGCTGTGAGCGCACCAAGGCGCTGTTGCCCTTCGTGAAAGCTGCTACTGAGGAAGACTGGCATACTGAATATCTGGCGCCGATTTTGTCCATCAAGTTGGTGGATGATATGCAGCAAGCGATTCGTCATATCAACCATTATGGTTCCCACCATACGGACAGTATTATCACAGAAAATTACACGCGTGCCCGGGTGTTCCTGCGTGAAGTGGACTCCAGTTCGGTGATGGTAAATGCGTCGACCCGCTTTGCAGATGGTTTTGAGTATGGTTTGGGTGCTGAAATTGGTATCTCCACCGACAAGATCCACGCCCGTGGACCCGTTGGCCTGCACGGTCTGACTTCTGAGAAGTATATCGTTCTGGGTGACGGTCATATTCGTCAGTAAGGAACGATGATGGCGCAACCCTATGTGTTTATGGGTGGCACCTTTGATCCGGTGCACAACGGTCATCTGAGAACCGCGCTGGAGCTTCAGCAGTGGCTGCAGGTTGCCAGGGTGCATCTGATTCCGTCAGGTGCACCGGTGCACCGTGACAGTCCCGGCTGCACGGCAGACGAGCGCCTGGCGATGTTGCAACTGGCCACGGACGATGAGCCAGCGTTAACTGTTGATGCCAGAGAGGTCGAGTCTGACAAGGCCAGTTATACGCTCTTTACGCTGGAGTCGTTGCGGGCTGAACTTGGGGCTGATACTCCCATCGTGATGATTATGGGTATGGATGCCTACCAAACCCTGCCCTCATGGTATGAGTGGCGGGCGTTTATTGATTATTGCCATATTCTGGTGGTGGCACGGCCCGGTTATCGGCCGGACCCCTCCCCTGAGCTGGCTGAACTGACAGAGAAACATCTGGCGACAACGCCAGAGCAATTGTGGCAGACTGCCGCCGGCAGCATTGTGTTTCACGAACTGACCCCCTTGGGCATATCGGCAACACAGGTCAGGGATTTGATCGCCACAGGGGCTTCGCCCCGTTACCTGCTGCCAGATCCGGTCTGGCACTACATACAATCTCACCATCTATATGGTTTAACGAGCTAAAACGAGCAGATGCAGACAGAACAGACAATCGCACTGGTGCAAAATGCACTGGAAGATATGAAAGCTAAAGAAATTGTGGTCCTTGATGTGCAGGGCCGCTCCACTGTGACCGATTACATGATCATTGCCAGTGGTACCTCACGTCGGCATGTGCTCTCTGTTGCTGAAGAGGTGGTTGTCCAGGTTAAACAAGCCGGTCTGATGCCTCTGGGTACTGAAGGTCAGGAAGCCGGTGACTGGGTGCTGGTGGATCTGGGTGATGTAGTCGTGCATGTCATGATGCCGGATGCCCGCAGTTTTTATGATCTTGAGCGCCTCTGGGGCGTGGAAACTGCAGCGGCAAAATGATACTGCGATGAAAATTCGCCTGATCGCTATCGGCGGCAAAATGCCCGACTGGGTAAATGCCGGATACCAGGAATACAGTAAACGCCTGCCTGCAGATATGACGCTTGAGCTGGTTGAGCTGCCGCTGGGTTACCGTGGCAAGAGCAGCGATACCGCCCGTGCGATCAAGCAGGAGGGGGATCAGATGCTGGCAGCTATCGGCAAAGGCGATCTGGTGGTTGCGCTGGAGGTGCTTGGGCGTAACTGGTCTACCGAGCAGTTGTCGGAAAAGCTGGATGGCTGGCGTATGAGTGGCCGTAATGTCAGTTTGCTGATAGGCGGTCCTGATGGCCTTGATCCTCGCTGCTCAGCATTGGCGGAACAAAAGTGGTCTTTGTCTGCACTAACATTGCCGCATCCACTGGTTCGGGTTTTGCTGGCAGAACAGTTGTACCGGGCCTGGACCATTCTGCAGGGGCATCCCTACCATAAATAGGAGTTTGACACGCCTTTATGTCTGGGCATGAACGTCTAAAGGACTACAGCCGGGAGAGTCATACCTTCAAGGTACGGGCGGTACTGGCATTTGGCGTGGTGTTCCTGCTGATGCTGGTATTGGTGGGGCGGCTCTATTACCTGCAGGTGATGCAGTATGACCGCTATGTTGCGATGTCGGATGATAACCGGGTGCAGTTGCAGCCGGTCGCGCCCACCCGGGGTCTGATCTATGACCGCAACGGTCATCTACTGGCGGATAACCGCCCCAGTTACAGCGTTACTGTTCTGAAGGAAGAAGCCAAACATCTGGAACAGACGTTGGTGGATCTGCGCGAAATCATTCCCATTACTGATCGCGAAATCGATCGCTTCAAAACCCGCCTCAAACAACGTCGCCGGCCCTTTGAGTCAGTGCCTTTGCGTTTCAGGCTGACTGACGATGAAATCGCCCGTATTTCTGTGAATTATCACCGTTTGCCCGGCGTCAGGGTGGAAGCGGAACTGATTCGTTATTACCCGGAAGGGCAGTCATTGGTGCATGCGCTGGGTTATGTCGGGCGCATCAATGAGCAGGAACTGCAAAAGGTCAATGCCAATAACTATTCTGCCACTCACTACATCGGCAAACTGGGTGTGGAGCGTTTTTATGAAGACGAACTGCACGGTCAGGTGGGCTTCCAGAAAGTAGAAACGAATGCCCGTGGCCGGGTTATGCGCGTGCTGGAACGGACAGATCCCGTACCCGGCAAAGACCTGGTGTTGCATCTGGACATGCGTCTGCAGCAGATCACCGAATATCTGCTGCAGGATCGCCGGGCCGCGGTGGTGGCGATTGATACAGAGACCGGCGGGATCCTGAGTCTGGTATCCACACCGGGTTACGACCCCAACCTCTTTGTGACGGGTATTTCCACCAAGGATTACAACGGTCTGCGAGAATCGGACGATCTGCCGCTGTTTAACCGGGCGATTCGTGGCCGTTATCCACCCGGTTCAACCATCAAACCTATTATTGCGCTGTCAGCCATCGACACGGGTGTGGTCAGCCCCAACTACACCATCTTTGATCCGGGCTGGTACACCCTAACCACCGGTGGCCGTAAATACCGTGACTGGAAAAAGTACGGCCATGGCAAAGTGGATATGAACGAAGCCATTGCGCAGTCCTGCGATACCTGGTTTTACAGTGTGGCGCACAAAATGGGCGTGGTTCCGATGTCCAAGTATCTGGGTATGTTTGGTTTTGGCCAGGTCACCAGTGTGGATCTGCCGGAGGCGTTGGCAGCCATTCTGCCATCCAAAGAGTGGAAGCGGTCTAGTCGCAGGGTGCCCTGGTATACCGGCGACTCCCTTAACTTGAGTATCGGACAGGGTTTTCTGGTGGCTACTCCGCTGCAGCTGGCTACAGCGACGGCAGTGATTGCTAACCGGGGTCGCTGGGTTCAGCCGCATATGCTAAAGGGCTATCGCACTCAGACGGAGGAGGGGATTCAGTTGCAGGCTCCTGACCTTGAACAGATCAAAGCCAAGCCGGCGGATGTGCAGCTGAATAATCCAAAATATTGGGAGAACATCATCAAGGGCATGCATGATGTGGTGCAGGGGCCTACCGGTACTGCAAGACGCGTTGGCAGTGATGCGCCCTATGAGTTTGCTGGCAAAACCGGTACCGCGCAGGTGGTCGGTATCAAGCAGGACGAGGAGTATGACGCTGAAAAACTGGCTGAAATTCATCGAGATCATGCGTTGTTTGTGGCTTTTGCACCGCTGAAAGAACCCAAAATTGCGATTGCTGTGATTGTTGAAAATGGCGGTGGCGGATCGAGTACGGCAGCACCGATTGCCCGTAAGATTATGGATGCCTACCTGTTGGGTACAGATCCACGGGTACAGGAGGTCGCTGACGGTGAATCGTGAGTTTGAACGTTATCTGCCGGAATCGCGGACCTATCTGAGCCGTAAACCCAGCTGGTGGAGCTATACCCATCTGGATGCCTGGATGCTCCTGTTGCTGCTTTTGCTCTGTGGTTTTGGTTTGTTTGTGCTTTACAGTGCTTCTGGTCAGGATGTGGGTTACGTCAGTCGGCAGGCGTTGCGTATGGGCGCCGGTTTTTTTGTACTGATTGTGCTGGCTCAGGTTACGCCCCGCTTTCTGGGGCGCTGGGCACCCTGGCTGTTTGTGATTGGGGTGGGCTTGTTGGCAGCGGTGCTGTTGTTTGGCGTGGGTGCCAAAGGTGCACAGCGTTGGCTGGCATTGCCGGGATTTCGTTTTCAGCCTTCTGAAATTATGAAACTGGTGCTGCCTCTCACGGTAGCCTATTACCTGTCTTCCAGACCGCTGCCGCCGAGTATCAAACATGTTGTAGTGGCGCTGGTGCTGATTGGTCTGCCCACTGCGCTGATCATGAAACAACCGGATCTGGGTACCTCACTGCTGATTGCCGCATCCGGTGTTTTTGTGTTGCTGTTATCGGGTATTCGCTGGCGCTTTATTTTTGCTGCATTGGCTGTGGCGGGTGCGGCTTTGCCAGCCCTGTGGGCTGTTATGAAAGATTATCAGCGTCAGCGAGTGCTTACTTTTCTGGATCCTGAGAGTGATCCGCTGGGGGCGGGCTGGAACATTATCCAGTCGAAAACGGCGATCGGTTCCGGCGGTTTGTATGGCAAAGGCTGGTTATCGGGCACACAGTCACAGCTGGACTTTTTGCCGGAGTCACACACCGACTTCATCATTGCGGTGGTGGCTGAGGAACTTGGCCTGATTGGCGTACTCATATTGCTGACGCTGTATTTGCTGATTATTGCCCGGGGGCTGGTGATGGCTTCTCAGGCGCCGGACAGTTTTGGGCGACTGCTGTCGGGCAGCATTATTCTGACGTTTTTTGTGTATGTTTTTGTCAATATCGGCATGGTGAGTGGGTTGTTGCCGGTGGTGGGGGTACCTTTACCTTTAATCAGCTACGGGGGGACCTCTCTGGTCACACTGATGGCAGGATTTGGTATCCTCATGTCGATCCACAATCATCGCACCATGCTTAAAAAATAGGGTGATGCCGCGGTACAGGTGTTGCCCGGGAGTGAATGGAACGTGAGTAAAAGAAATAAGGATTTTCTGCTGGTTTTCGTGAGTCTTGCCCTGCTGCTGACGGGCTGTTCAGCGACGGCAAGAGCGCCGGATCGTGCTGAGGGTTATGTTGATCATCCTGAAGCAAAAGTCTGGTTGGAGCAGATGAAAGCGGAAGGGTTTGATGAAGATTTTTTGCAGGAAGTACTGGCCAATGCGCGTCGTCAGGATTCGATCATCAAGGCGATGAGCCGACCAGCCGAAAAACGCCTGAACTGGGAGCAGTACCGTGACATCTTTGTTCAGCCAACACGTGTCGAGCAGGGTGTTGCTTTCTGGCGTGAGAATCAGGCGGCTCTCTCCCGTGCAGCAGCGACCTATGGTGTGCCTGAAGAGATCATTGTTGCGATCATCGGTGTAGAAACCCGTTATGGTCGCATCACTGGCAGCTACCGGGTGGTTGATGCGCTGGCTACTCTGGGCTTTGACTATCCGAAACGCGGCAGTTTTTTCCAGGGGCAGTTAACTGAATACCTGCGTATGGTGCAGGAAGAGCAGATTGATTTCGAGTCTCTGAAGGGCTCCTACGCCGGCGCCATGGGTTACGGGCAGTTTATTCCGTCCAGTTTCAGAGCCTATGCCGTGGATTTTGATGGCGATGGCAAACGGGATATCTGGAACAACCGGGTGGATGCTATTGGCAGTGTCGCTAACTATTTTGCCCAGCACAAATGGCGCTCGGGCGAGCCGGTATTAGCGCCGGTGATCTTTAATCAGCCAGCGCAGGATCAGTGGTTTAATCAGGATCTGCAGCCCACGGTTTCCCTGGGCGAATGGCGCAAGCAGGGTGCCTCAGCGCCGCTTAAATTTGATGATGCCGCGCTGGCCACGCTGATGAAGATGGAGATGAATCAGGGCGAGCAGTACTGGTTTGGCCTGCATAACTTCTACGTTATTACCCGTTATAACCACAGCCGGTTGTATGCCATGGCAGTGTATCGCCTGAGTGAGCAGATTCGGGCCGCGTTTGAATCCGGTCAGGCGGGTTAAACACAGTATGCGGTTATCCCTGTTCAAGCTGGTATTGGCACTGTTGCCGTCGCTGCTGCTGGTGGCCTGTTCATCAAATCCTAACGCCGGGCGTTATTCGATGAAACACGACGCGGCACCAGATGCGCCGGTGGACGTATCCCATGTGCAGGATGCCGTGCCCCGGGTGGAGCCGCAAAGCCGGGGTGGTAATAAAAGTCCCTATCAGGTACTGGGCAAAAAATACTGGGTGATGTCTTCATCGCTGGGCTACCGGGAGGAGGGGGTTGCCTCATGGTATGGTCGGAAATTTCATGGCCATGCCACGTCCAATGGTGAGACCTATGATATGTACGGCATGAGTGCCGCCCATAAAAATTTGCCGCTGCCGACCTATCTTCGGGTTACCAATCTGGCAAACAGCCGTCAGGTCATTGTCCGCGTGAATGACCGTGGACCCTTTCACGGCAATCGACTGATTGACCTTTCATATGCGGCCGCGGCCAAGCTGGATATGCTGAAAACCGGCACTGCCCGGGTGCGGATTGAAGCGATTGATCCGGCTGCTTGGCAAAAAACCGGACAGCTGATTCAGACGCCGGTGGCACAGCAGCAGACCGTGCCAGCTGCTGCCGAAAATAACGGTGCAGGACGTTACCTGCAGGTTGCGTCCTATGGTCAGGAAAGTAATGCAATTCGCGCGGAAACTCTTCTGCGTTCCGCGTTGTCAGACCTGGCGGTGTCGACCAAACCGGTGCCGCATGAGGCGGGTACACTGTACCGTGTGCATGTCGGTCCGCTGCGGGCTGACACTTCCCTCGCTGAGCTGAAAGAGCGTTTGGCTCAGCTTGGATTTACCCGGCCGCTGCTGGTGGACTTCCCCTGAGGGGTTCAGTAGAGTGACCCGGATGTGTGCCGAAGGGTTCGGCTGAGATAATCACCTCATCATTCACAGATTGGATCATCATGCGTAGCAATAAGTTTTTTCTGTTTCTTTTTTCATTTTTCTGTCTGTTTTCACTGTCTGTTCAGGCCGCTCTGATCCCTGCCGAGCCACAGATAGCAGCCCGTGCTTATCTGGTGATGGATGCTGATACCGGTAAGGTAATCGCTGCCAAGGATGAGAGAGATCCATTTCCGCCTGCCAGCCTGACCAAGATGATGACCGCCTATATCCTGGAATATGAGCTGAATAAGGGTAACGTCAGCGAGGAAGATCTGGTGCTGGTCAGCGAAAAAGCCTGGCGTACAGCGGGTTCCCGCATGTTTATCCGTGAAGGTACGCAGGTTAAATTAGGTGATCTGATTCGCGGTATTGTGATTCAGTCCGGTAATGATGCGTCCGTTGCGGTGGCAGAACATATTGCGGGCAGTGAATCTGCCTTTGCTGATCTGATGAATCAGCACGCCAAACTGCTGGGCATGGAAAACAGCCATTTCATGAATGCCACGGGTTTGCCGGCGGAGGGACACTATGCGTCTGCGCTGGATCTGGCAATTCTGGCCAAGGCGATTATCCGCAAGTTTCCCCAGCACTACAGCATCTATTCAGAGAAGTACTTCACCTACAACAATATCAAACAGCCGAACCGCAATAAGCTGTTATGGCGTGATAAAACCGTCGATGGCCTGAAAACCGGCCACACAGAAGAGGCCGGTTATTGCCTGGTGGCCTCGGCAGAACGTGACGGTATGCGCCTGATCACGGTAGTAATGGGTACCAGCGACGAAGAAGCCCGTGCCCGTGAAAGTCAGAAACTGCTCTCTTATGCGTTCCGCTATTACCGTACCCATAAACTGTACGATGCCAATAAAGTACTGAATACCGCCAAGGTTTGGTCCGGTGCGCAGGATCAGGTCAATATCGGTATCGATCAACCGCTGTTTGTGACGATTCCGCGAGGCCAGACTGACAAGCTTGAAGCCACCATGGATATCAATCGGGTGATCAAGGCGCCGGTGGAAAAAGGGCAGGTGTACGGTACTGTCAGAGTGACGCTGGAGGGTGAGCCGGTGGCGGAAGTGCCATTGGTGGCGTTGAACTCGGTCAACGAAGGCGGTCTGCTAAAACGGATCTGGCATGCCATACTGTTGTTTGTGACCAGTCTGATCGGCTAATAACCCTTTTCAACAGGACTTTAAAAAGGCTGGAGTGCCCGCATCTAGAGGATGTGGGCATTTCTGTTTTAGAGCGATGGCAACAGTCTATTTAAACGGTGAATTTCTGCCCGAAACAGAAGCGAAAATCTCGGTATTTGACCGGGGTTTTCTGTTTGGGGACAGTGTGTACGAAGTGATTCCCTTTTATCAGGGGGTAGGCTTTCGTCTGCAGGAACATATTGACCGTCTGAATCACAGTCTCCGTGCGGTACGGATCAGTGCCCGCACCGACTGGGCAGAGGTGCTGAATGAGCTGGTCAGCCAGAATGGTGGCGGCAATCTGCAGGTCTATCTTCAGGTCACCCGGGGCGATATGGGACGTCGCAGTCATGCCTATGCAGAGGATCTTGAACCCACTGTCTTTGCCTGCTGCTCCGAGATAAAAGATATCTGGCAGGCGGGTGCCGATCAGATCAAACCGATCCGGGCGGTGGTCACTGAAGATCTGCGCTGGCATCGGTGTGATATTAAATCCACCTGCCTGTTACCGAATATTCTGGTGTTACATCAGGCCAAAGATCAGGGCGCGGATGAAGCCTTGCTGTCACGCAATGGTCTGCTCACCGAGGGTTCCAGCTGCAACCTGTTTCTGGTGAAGCGTGGTGTGCTGTATACCCCGAAACGGAGTTCTGAAATCCTTGGCGGCATTACCCGTGAGCTGGTACTGCAGCTGGCCGATGCCAATGCCATCCAGTATCAGGAAGTGGATGTGGATTACGAACAGTTGCTGAGTGCGGATGAGGTCTGGATTAGCAGCTCTACCCGCGGCATTATTCCGGTGATTGCGGTGGATGGTGTTACCATAGGCGACGGTAATAAAGGCCCGCTCTGGGCGCGTATGTTTGAACTTTTTAGGGATTATCAGCATCAGCTGATGTCCGGTGAAACTCAGGTAAGTTGAAGTATGTCAGATACACCTCAGGATGCTCCGAAAATTGAATTCCCCTGTGCTAACTATCCAATCAAGGTAGTCGGCAGCAATATTGGGGACCTGCGGAGTTTTGTTATCGAAACCGTTCAGGTGCATGTGGCTGATTTTGATATTGAAACCGTCACTATTCAGGACAGCCGTAATGGTCGTTTCCGTTCAGTGCGGTTTAATATCACTGCAACCGGTGTTGATCAGCTCAAGGCGTTACATGAAGCGTTAATAGCCTCTGACCGGGTTCACATGGTAATCTGATGCTCGAATCTAAAATTCTGATTCGGCAGCTGGGTCAGCTGCCTTATGAGCCTGTCTGGCAGAAGATGCAGGCGTTCACCAATCAGCGTGATGAGTCAGCTGTTGATGAGATCTGGTCGGTACAGCACCCACCAGTCTTTACGCAGGGACAGGCAGGCAAGCAGGAACACTTGCTTGAACCGGGAGATATTCCGGTTATTCAGGTAGATCGGGGTGGCCAGGTCACCTATCACGGCCCGGGACAGGCCATTGTTTACCTGATGATTAACTTAAAACGAAAAAAAATCGGTGTGCGAGAGATCGTCAGCCATATGGAACAGGCGATCATCGACATGCTGGCGACCTACCAGGTCGAAGCATATGCCCGGCCAGATGCGCCTGGGGTATATGTGGATGGGAGCAAGATAGCGTCGTTGGGTCTGCGGGTGCGCCGCGGTTGCTCGTTTCATGGTTTGGCACTGAATCTGGATATGGATCTGCTGCCGTTTTTGCGGATTAACCCCTGTGGGTATGCCGGGATGACCATGACGCAACTGAGTCACCATGTAGATAACCTGGACCAGACAGCCGCTACAGAACGGCTGCTGGACTGTTTAATAAGACGTATCGGGTATAGCGAAGTGTCCCGAACAAACGAGCTGGATTAAGAACACATGTCCGACATGACTGAAAAACAAACCCCTGCTTCCTCACGGCGTGTCGAGCAGGGTGTCAAACTGCGTGGTGCCGATAAAGTCGATCGCATCCCGATTAAAGTAATTCCTACGGCTAAAGAAGATATGCCGCGTAAACCGGACTGGCTCCGGGTGCGCATGGGCTCTAACGCCAAGGTTCAGGCGATCAAGGATAAACTGCGTAAACACAAACTGGCGTCTGTGTGTGAAGAAGCCAGTTGCCCTAACCTGGGTGAGTGTTTCAGCCACGGTACCGCGACCTTCATGATCATGGGGGATATCTGTACCCGCCGTTGTCCATTCTGCGACGTGGCCCATGGCCGTCCTAATGCGCTGGATGAAAACGAACCCCGTGAACTGGCAGAAGCAATCGCAGATATGGAACTGCGGTATGTCGTTGTCACTTCGGTGGATCGCGATGATCTGCGTGATGGTGGTGCGGCGCACTTTGCCAGCTGTATCAGTGAAACCCGAAGCCGTGTGCCCAGCATTCAGATGGAAATTCTGGTGCCGGACTTCCGTGGTCGCATGGACATCGCTGTTGATATCCTGACTGAAACCCCGCCGGATGTGTTCAACCACAATATGGAAACTGTGCCGCGTCTGTATCAGGCGGTGCGTCCTGGGTCTGACTATGAGTGGTCGCTGGATCTGCTGAAACAGTACAAAGCGCGTAACCCTGATGTGCGCACCAAGTCCGGCCTGATGGTGGGCATTGGTGAAACCAATGAAGAGATCATTCAGGTAATGAAAGATCTGCGCGCACACGATGTGGATATGCTGACCATCGGTCAGTACCTGCAGCCAAGCCGTGATCACCTCAAGGTCGAACGTTTTGTGACTCCGGAAGAGTTCGATGAATTCAGCCGGATCGCCAAAGAGCTGGGCTTTAAACATGCTGCCTGTGGCCCGCTGGTGCGTTCTTCGTATCATGCCGATCTGCAGGCAAAAGGCGAAAAAGTCAGCTAATGTTTACGTGACTGACTGAGCCGGTACGTGGTATGAAGTAACCTACCCTCCGGTTTAACGGGCGCAAGGGTTTATCTGGCAAGGAGGCTGCCTGTAATGACTACGGATAAACCCTTTCAAATGTCACTGCAGACTGTACTGAGTGGGGTGCTGGTCATCAGTACTCTGCTGGTCAGTCTGATGCTGGTGGGAAAGTCATACTACAGTAGCCGTGCCTTGCTGATTGAGGCCTCGTCGGTATCTGCGCAGCATCTGGGGGAAAATATTGATACCCAGATGCTACGCCTTATCAGTCCCCTTGATTCGACCCTGAGATTGCTGACACATGATCCGCTTGTGGTCGCTGATACGCTGCTACAGCGCGGTCACAGTCTGCCCATGCTGGCGGAAGCACTCAAGGCCAACCCTATCGTAAGCTCCGTTTATGCTGGTTACCCGGACGGCAGCTTTTTCTTAGTTCGGGCACTGAAAAGTGCACAGATTGCCGAGAGTTTGGCTGCGCCGGATCGTGCTGCTTATATGGTGCAAAGTGTTGAGCGAAGTCAGGGCGCTAGGGTACATGGCGAATGGCGCTTCTATGATCAGCAGCTGCAGCTGATAAAGTCAGTCCCCCAACCGGATTACCAGTTTGATCCTCGTAGCCGTCCCTGGTTCAAAGAGGCAGCTCAGGACGAAACAGCACAGACTATTCTGACCCAGCCCTATGTGTTTTTTACCTCCGGCGAGATCGGTATTACCTTGGCCCGTAAAGATGCGGCATCTGGCACGGTTATCGGTCTGGATGCATCTGTTCAGGATCTGTCGGTTTTCCTACGTCGCCTGCGGTTGACGGAGGGAACGGAACTGGCCGTGATCAATTCCCAGGGACGGATAATTGCTTATCCTGATCTGGCTCAACTGGTGCATTCCAGCATGGAAGGTGCATTACGGCTGGCACATACTGGCGACCTGACCGTGCCTGTTTTACATGCGTTATCTTTATCTGAGCTACAGCCTGAAGAAGTCAGGCATATAAAGCTGGATGGGCAAGAGTGGTACGGCTTGTGGGTGCCGTTGGCAACCCTGGCGGGCTCAGAGTTAAAGCTGATGATAGCCTTGCCCGCCGATGAGCTGCTGGCCGATGCCAAATCAGGAGCCTGGCTGCAGTTACTTTGGACCGGAGTCATTATTCTGCTATTGCTGTTGCTGGCTCTGCTGCTGGGACGACGAATTTTTCGGCCGTTTGGCCGCTTATCACATGAGATCGAGAATTTTGCTGCCTTTGACTTCAGTCAGCCGGTGCATGCCAACTCACGGATTGCTGAGGTAAACGAGCTAAGTCGAGTACTTTCTCATATGTCAGGCACTATCGTGCACTTCCAGAAAATCAGCCGAACTTTGGCCCGGGAAAAGGACCTGGACCGGATGCTGGAGGAAGTGACCTATCACCTAAAGGAGAGCACAGCGGCACTGGGTGGGGTGATCTATCTATATGATGAAGACAGTCAGAAACTGTCGTTGGCCAGCCAGTCTGATCTGGCTGATGCTGAAGTTCAGCTTAGCTGTGATGACTGTAGTACAGAGGGGCTACGCTCATGTGTTCGCGATATGTTTGGTGCGGATAAAAATAACGTATTGACAACCGCTTTACTGGATCGACAGGGGCAGCCGGTGGGTGTGCTGGGGCTGAAAATGCCTGATCTGGCGGCGGGCTATGAACGTTCACATCGTCGTTTTATTACCGAGATGTCTGGTTCGGCGGCTACCGCCATAGAAACCCGACGTCAGGTAGAGGTTCAGCGCAACCTGATCGATGCCATTATTCAGTTGTTGGCCGATGCAATTGATGCCAAATCACCCTATACCGGTGGTCATTGTGAACGGGTACCCGAGCTGGCCGGTTTGCTACTGGATGCTGCGGAGGCCTCTCAGGAAGGACCCTTTGCCGAATTTAGCATGGATGAGACCGCCCGTTATGAGTTTCAGATTGCTGCCTGGCTGCATGACTGCGGCAAAATTATCAGCCCGGAATATGTGGTCGATAAAGCCACCAAACTGGAAACGATTTACAACCGGATTCATGAAATTCGCACCCGCTTCGAAGTCTTGTGGCGGGATGCTGAAATAGCCTATCTCAAACACCTGCAGCAAGGTGGCGAAGCGGATAAGCTGGCAGCGGAACGGGATAAGCTGCAGCAGCAGTTGCAGCAGGAGTTTGCTTTTGTCGCAGAAGCCAATCTGGGTGGTGAGTTTATGAAGCCCGAAGATATTGAGCGTCTGCAGCAGATCGGTCAGCGCACCTGGTTGCGGTATTTTGATAATCGCCTGGGGCTTTCGCGGGATGAGAGCAGTCGCCTGGTACCGTGCGAGGCACCGGCCATGCCTGTTGAAGAGCGTCTGCTAGCTGATAGGCCGGAACATCTTGTGCCTTGGAGCGGCAAACGGCCGCCGGTTGAACGTGATAATCCGGATAATATCTGGGGATTTGATATGGTTTTGCCGGAGCATGCGTTTAACCTGGGCGAGCTGCATAACCTGAGTATTCAACGAGGGACATTGACCGCAGAAGAGCGCTTTAAAATTAATGACCACATTGTGCAGACTATCTGTATGTTGTCCTCATTGCCGTTGCCGTCATATCTGAAAAAGGTGCCAGATATAGCGGGTAATCACCATGAAAAAATGGATGGTACCGGGTATCCAAGGCGACTGGAGGCGGCTAGTCTCAGCTTGCCGGAACGGATCATGGCCGTTGCTGATATTTTCGAAGCACTGACGGCCGCAGACCGCCCCTACAAAGAAAGCAAAACGCTGGCGGAATCACTCAAAATCATGGCCTTTATGGCGCGTGATAAGCATATTGATGCCGAGTTGTTCCGGTTGTTTGTTACTCAAGAGGTCTATCAGAAATATGCTGAAGGCTTTATGCAGCCACATCAGATTACCCCGGTGGATAAAGAGCAGCTGCTTAGTATTGCTGAGGGAAGCTGAATGACTTCCACTCTTGTGACTTGCCTTTATAGTTATTAATATTAGATTATTCTAATTTAAAAGAGCACATCGATTTATGTCAGCGCTTAAAACGGTTCAAATCTCTGCCAATATGCAGCAGGGCTGGAAGATCGAGAGCAATATTCGTGATCATCATGTGGTAATTGATCAGCCGAAGTATGGCGGAGGCACCGATCTGGGGCCTACGCCCCTGGAATATTTTTTGTTTGCCATGGCGGGGTGTATTGGCACGATTGGCCGGATAGTCGCGCATCAGGAAAAGATTACCCTGCGTGGTATGGAGGTTGATGTGTCAGGCGAGATGGATGCGGATGGCCTGATGGGGCGTTCACCGGATGCACCGATCGGTTTTACCTCAATTACGATCAGCGCAAAGATTGATGCGGACCTGACTGAAGCGGAAAAAACAGCGTTCCTGACCAAGGTGTGTCATCGCTGCCCGTTGCATGCCAACCTGACAGACAGATCAGTGGTTGAGCACCGGGTGGTGTAAGTCCTATTTTTGATTGGCTTGCTGAAGAAGTGCCACTACATGTTCGGTCAGTGCAGTGGTTTGCTTTTCGCTGAGCATATCGAACTGAGGCATCTGATGGGCCTGATCATCCGCACGATAACCATAGCGGAACAGCAATAATACCTGATGCGCTTCAAGCGGTGGTCGAGTGTGATGGCGCTCAAAATACGCGCCGGGGCCGCGTTTTTCATGGCAGCTCTGACAATAATAATTGTACAGGTCTTCGCCTGAGGTCATGCGGCGGGGGTCATCATTGCTGCAGCCCGTCATCCAAAAGGCCAGGCAGAACAATAGACTAAGATAAAATTTTGACATTAGTTTAACTTTTTTTTCTGCGATGGTATCACCGCAAAGCAAGTCTCACCAGTCTGTTTGTCGCCGGTCAGTGACAGGGTGCCAGGGGAAGAGGTGAGCCGGCCAGTGTCAGACAAATCTGGCGAATCTCCAGCCAGCCATCCCCACGTTGCAGGCCTTTGATGATGCGGTCGATCTGAGCGGCCCGGATCAGAGTTTCTTCCAGTGCCGGATATGAAGTGCGTGGTGCTGCCGCGCGAATCAGTCCTTTGCGTGCTCCCCAGATCTGCTCTTTCTGGCATACGCTGTCAAAGCTCTGTCCACTCTGTTGGGCTAGTTTCACGGCTGTCAGAGCGCGAATTTCACGGCTGATGGCCCACAGTAGCACCGGCAGTTCTGTACCATCCTGCTGCAGTACATTGAGGATCTTAAGCGCACGCGCGGCGTCGCCGCGTAACACCGTGTCGGTCAACCCGTAGATGTCATAACGTGAGCTGTCAGATACAGCCTCGAGAATAATCTCGGCATCAATAGCCTGTTCGCCAAACAGCAGGCTGAGTTTGCGCAATTCCTGATCCGCTGCCAGCAGGTTGCCTTCAATCCGGTCACACAGTAGTTGAACCGCATCCGGCTTCAGCTGCAGGCCCAGTGAAGCGCCGCGCTGTCGAAGCCAGTCGGGAAGCTGAGCCAGTTCTACAGGCCAGATCTCGACAATGACACCTTTTTGATCAACGGTTTTATACCAGGCGCTTTTTTTGCCAGCACCGTCAATTTTATTGGCGCTGATGATCAGTATATTGTCCTGAGGTGGGTCGGCAAGATACTGAGACAGAACGTCAGCGGCCTGCTTGTTGGGCTTGTGGGCGCCGAAACGAAGTTCAATGATTTTCTGTTCAGCAAACAACGAAAGGTTGTTGGCACTGTGTAGCAGGTTGTCGACGTTGAAACTGCTGTCGACATGCATCACTTCACGTTCGCTGAATCCCTGTGATTGCAGGTGTTTGCGTAGCTGATCCAGAGCTTCCTCCCTGAGCAGGGGTTCGTCACCGCTTAACAGATACACCGGCGCAGTCTGTTTGTTGAGCTGGCCGGGGAGCTGTTCGCTACGAATTTTCATCTGTCAGCGTGGGTTGCTGGCCAGATAGCGGCGCAGAATGCTCTGCGCCATGGCATCATGCAGTTCCTGCCTAAGCAGCCTTTCCTGTTCAGCACTGGCAGCCGCCGCGTTACGGTTATAGGTGTAAACCCGCTCCTGCTGGAGGCGGATATCACTGGTGGTGGGATTGCCTTCCTGATCGGCCAGATGGAAGCTGACCTCCAGCGAAAGTTCATACTCATCCACTTCAGAACGACTGGACAGTGTAGCCGCCCGGCGTTTGTAGCGGCTGGAGACGATAACAATCTGTTGTGACGCATTGCTGGTCTGAGTGATGCCGTTGTAACGCAGAGTGCGTTTAAGACTGTCGGTTAGTTCAGAAGAGGCGCTGCCGGTTTGCAAGGTCACGTTTTGTTTTTCGGCCGGCACGTCGGCAGCACCACGCAGGTGGAAGCCACAGGCAGTTAGCAGACTGAACAGACTGGCCAGCACAAGCAGGCTCAGTGGGCGGGTAAACGTGCGACAGCGCATGCGGTGCTCCTTAACCGACAACAATATTAACCAGACGACCCGGTACAACGATCTTCTTGCGAATGGCCATGTCACCCATGTGCTTCTGCACATTGGCATCGGCCAGTGCTGTATGCAGGATAACATCCTGATCAGCATCGGCGGCAACGGTAATTTTACTGCGGACTTTGCCGTTTACCTGAACCACCATCTCCAGTGTTGCGCGTACCAGAGCGCTTTCGTCGACTTCAGGCCAAGCGGTCTGCAGCAGATCGGAATTATGGCCCAGCTCCTGCCACAGTTGCTGAGTAACGTGGGGTACGATTGGAGACAGCAGTTTGATAGCCGCTTCCAGCGCTTCCTGAGTTACTTTGCGACCCTGTTCGCTGACATCAACAAACTTGCCAATGCTGTTGGACAGTTCCATTACGGCGGCGATGGCGGTGTTGAAGGTCTGGCGACGCTCAATGTCATCCGATACTTTCTGGATGGTTTCATGCACCTTGCGGCGCAGATCCTGTTGTTCTTCAGTCAGTTCTGCCGGGGTAACCAGAGGCGCAACCGGGGCACCGACTGAAAGGTGATCAAATACCTGTTTCCAGAGACGGCGCAGGAAGCGGTGGGCACCTTCAACACCACTGTCGGACCACTCCAGCGACTGTTCCGGTGGTGCAGCAAACATCATGAACAGACGCACGGTATCGGCGCCGTAACGGTCGATCATCACCTGTGGATCAATACCGTTGTTCTTTGATTTGGACATCTTGGACATGCCGGATGAGATCACCGGTTCACCATCATCTTTATGGCGAGCGCTGACCAGACGGCCCTTGTCGTCGGTCTCAACAATCACATCAGTTGGGGAGATCCAGTCCTGACCGCCCTGTGCATTTTCACGGTAGAAGGTTTCAGCCAGCACCATACCCTGACAGAGCAGGCGCTTGAACGGCTCATCACTGCTGACCAGGCCCTGATCGCGCATCAGTTTGTGGAAGAAGCGCGAATACAGCAGGTGCAGGATGGCGTGTTCAATACCGCCAATGTACTGATCCACCGGCAGCCAGTAGTTGGCTTTGGCTGGATCCAGCATCGCATCGGCGGTGCTGCGGCAGGCATACCGGGCGTAATACCAGGACGACTCCATAAAGGTATCGAAGGTATCGGTTTCGCGTTCTGCCGGGCCACCACATTCTGGACAGGTGGTATCGATAAAGGATGCCATCTTCTTGATCGGTGAGCCGGAACCGTCAAATTCAACTTCTTCGGGCAGTATCACCGGGAGCTGTGCTTCAGGCACGGGAACGGCACCGCAGGCATCGCAGTTGATCACCGGGATCGGTGTACCCCAGTAACGCTGACGTGAGACGCCCCAGTCGCGCAGACGGAAGTTAACGGTTACGCGGCCTTTGCGTTTGGCTTCCAGATCGGTAGCGATGGCTTTGAAGGCAACATCAAATTCCAGATCGTCATAGTCGCCGGAATTGACCAGCACGCCTTTATCGGTGAAGGCTTCCTGCTCCAGATTGATGACGCGGTCATCAGCCGGACGAATAACCTGTTTGATTGGCAGGCCGTATTTGTGGGCAAACTCCCAGTCACGCTGGTCATGGGCCGGTACGGACATGACTGCCCCTGAACCGTAATCCATCAACACGAAGTTCGCGGTCCAGACCGGTACTTCTTCGCCGGTCAGCGGGTGTTTGGCACTGATGCCAAGCGGCATCCCTTTTTTCTCCATGGTGGCCAGATCGGCCTCAGCCACCTTGGTGTGACGGCATTCTTCAATGAAAGCTGCCAGTTCGGCATTCTGCTCGGCTGCTTTCAGTGCCAGCGGATGCTGGCTGGCCACGGCAACATAGGTCACGCCCATCAGAGTGTCCGGACGGGTGGTGAACACTTCCAGATCACCAAAGCCATCCACATGGAAGGTCAGTTCAACACCTTCTGAACGGCCGATCCAGTTTTTCTGCATGGTGCGGACCTGTTCAGGCCACTCATCCAGCTGATCCAGATCCGCCAGCAACTGATCGGCGTAATCGGTGATTTTAAGGAACCACTGCGGGATTTTTTTGCGCTCAACAATCGCACCGGAGCGCCAGCCGCGGCCATCAATTACCTGTTCGTTGGCCAGTACTGTCTGGTCCACGGGGTCCCAGTTTACTTCCGCTTCTTTTTTGTAAACCAGGCCGCTTTTCATCAACTGGGTGAAAAACCACTGCTCCCAGCGATAGTATTCCGGATGGCAGGTTGCCAGTTCACGGTTCCAGTCATAACCAAAGCCCATCTGTTGCAGCTGGTTACGCATGTAGCTGATGTTTTCATAGGTCCATTTGGCGGGCGCGACCTTGTTTTTCATCGCCGCGTTTTCAGCCGGCAGACCAAATGCATCCCAGCCCATGGGCTGCAGTACGTTTTTACCCTGCATGCGCTGGTAGCGGGAGATTACATCGCCGATGGTGTAGTTGCGCACGTGCCCCATATGCAGCCGGCCGCTAGGGTAGGGGAACATGGACAGGCAGTAGAATTTCTCTTTCTGCGGGTCTTCATCACAATGGAAGCTGTCTTGTTCGACCCAGTAGTTCTGAATCCGGGCTTCAATTTCTGAGGGCGTATATTGTTCGTTCATTGCGCTCTGTCGTCAGGCCTATGACTAAAAACCGGCATCCCGGGGACTCGCTGGCTGCTCACCTGCCATCACGGGAGGACATCCCGCGGCAAGGATCAAGCGTTGTTTGCGAATCACATCACTGATGCCGGTCATATGTTGAAATGGAAAATTTGGCATAGGATACAATATATACATCACAGCCAACAGAGCCGATCCCCACGCGGAGGCGATTATGGACGATAAAACAAGCAAAAAAAGCCCACTGTCAGCTAAAGACTATGACCGTGTCCTGAAACGTCTGAGTCAGCGACTGGAGCAGGCCGAGGTGAACTCCTGGGACCGGCTGCAGCAACAGATCAAAGAAGCCGCAGAGCTGGAGCTGGCTGCGGAGGAGATGACCAAAGATGAGCTTTCTCTGCTCTCAGTCTATCTGCAGCGTGACCTAAAGGCTTTGGGCTTCTTTGCCCATGAAACCGGTCGCGGTGTGGCGGCCTGGCTTAAATTTGATCTGGATGCGCTTGAGGACACGCTGGCCGGGGTGCTGGTTAAAGTGGCGGATCAGACCCGGGTGGCGTATGAGGAACTGCGTGAGCGGATTGGTCATGCTGATGAGCAATATATGGCAGGCGAGCTGGCCACTGCGGGCACACTGGCCTGCATGGAGTGTGGTGCGACTGTCACGCTGACTAAAACCGCTAAGCTGGAGCCTTGTGCTGAGTGTGGCTGCCGGTTTTTTAGCCGGGTGTCTGACGACGCCGCAGGCGATTAAGGCGTCCTGTTGAGCCCAGCAGCAGCAATATCATAAGGCTCAACACAAGCCAGTCACCTAATCGTTGGTAGGGCGTCAGGCCTGTGGTGGCGGTAACCCGACCTGACAGCACGCCAGTCTCAAACTGGGGTAACCGAGCAGTGACCTTCCCCTGCGGGTTGATCAGTGCGGTGATGCCATTATTGGTGCCGCGTATCAGCCAGCGGCCATTTTCCAGTGCTCTGGCCCGCGCGATCTGCAGATGCTGAGCCGGTGCAATCGAATCGCCAAACCAGGTGTCGTTGGATACGGTCAGCATGATATCGGCATTACGACTCATCTCTCTGACTAATCCGGGGTAAGCAATTTCGTAACAGATGGCTGCGCTCAGGGAGAAGCCATGTGCCTTGAGCAAAGACTGAGGCGCTTTGGGCAGTGAGAAACTCGACATGGGCAGGTTAAAAAAGGCGACCAGTCCACGCAGCCAGTCCTCCAGCGGCAGATATTCGCCAAAGGGTACCAGACGTTGTTTGTGGTAGACCCCGCTGCTGCCGGTCAGCAGCACCAGACTGTTATGCACCCGGTAGCCTTTAGGTCTGTCAGAATCTCTGGCCAGGGTAGGCATGCCACTTAACAGCGTAGTCCCCTGTTGGTCCAGCTGATCCAGCAGGGGTGCCAGCGTATCCACGGTTTGATTAAAAAACGCGGGAACAGCCGTTTCCGGCCAGACAATCAGTTGCTGACTGGCATGCGGTCTGGTCAGGTTCATATACCGCTGCAGAATCCAGCTGCGGTTTTCCGGTACCCACTTATCGTTTTGCGGAATATTGGGTTGCACCAGAGCCACTGACAGCTCGCGCGGCGCCTGTGTAGTCCACTGAGTAGGAAGCAATAGACTCACCCATGGCAGCGCAGCCAGTAACAACCAGAGTGGCTGGCGTTGTTGTAGCGTCTGGATAAGTCCTGCGCTGATCAGCAGAACTGCGAAACTACCCAGCCAGATCCCCCCGATGGGTAGCCAGTTTGCCAGCGGCGTGTCGAGGGTTGCATAACCCAGATAGAGCCAGGGAAAGCCGGTAAACAGCCAGCTTCTGGCCCATTCAAACAGTAGCCAGCAGCCCATAAAGCCGGTGATCGGCAAACCGGCGTAAAACCAGCGACGCCAGATATAAGCCTGCAGGGCAAACAGCAGGGCGAGCACGGTGACAAACAGGGCGGTCAGTAGCAGTGCTATTGGCAGCGGAGTGGCGCTGTGTTCGTGAATGCTGACAAACACCCAGGAGCTGCCTGTGCCAAACAGGGCACAGCCAAACAGCCAGCCCAGCAGAGCTGCACGACTGGGTGAGCAGTCGCGCACGGCAAAATAGAGACAGGCGGGTGCCAGAAATACCAGTGGAACCCAATTAAAAGGGGCAAGCGCCAGGGTGATGAAGGTGCCGCCCAGCAGGCTTAACAAGAGGCGAAGCGGCATGGCATCATCAGTTACTACGGCTGACCTGTAACAGGCGGATACGACGGTTGTCGGCAGAGAGGACTTTAATTACAAAGCCTTCTATTTCGACGCTCTCGTCTTTTTTGGGTAAACGGCCAAACTGTTGAGTCACCAGACCGCCAATCGTGTCGAACTGGTCATCGGGCAGGCTGGTATCAAAGTAATCGTTAAAATCCTCGATGGGTGTCAGGGCTTTAACGATATAGGCGTTTTCCTGGAACGGCTTGATCTGACCGTCATCATCGTCGTCATCGTGTTCATCTTCGATCTCGCCGACAATCTGCTCCAGCACGTCTTCGATGGTGATCAGGCCGGAGATACAGCCATATTCATCCATCACCACGGCCATATGGTTGCGGGTTACGCGAAACTCTTTCAGCAGCACGTTGAGACGTTTGGATTCAGGGATAAAAGTGGCAGGGCGCAGTTTGCTTTGCAGGTCAAACTGCTCCGGGTCACCTTCAAGAATCATCGGCAACAGGTCTTTTGCCAGCAAAATACCCATGACTTCATCTGGATTCTCGCCGATCACCGGAAAACGTGAGTGTGCACTGGAGATAATGACCGGCAAAAATTCGCGGGGGGTCTGGCGGGCATCCACCACCACCATCTGAGAGCGCGGAATCATCACGTCCCGCACCTGCATGTCGGAAACCTGCATGGCGCCCTCGATGATGGTGAGGGCTTCGGTATCAAGAAGGTTGTCGTCACTGGCCTGACGCAGGTCAGTCAGCAGGTCTTCTCGGCTTCGGGGTTCATCGGAAAACGCTTGTGTCAGTCGGCTCAGCCAGCTGCGGGTTTGTCCCGATCGGTCGTCGCTCATGCGGGTTTTTGTGTCCTCTCTGTTACTGCATCATTCGCTGTAAGGGTCAGCGATATTCAAGCCGGCGAGAATCTGGCGCTCCAGCGCTTCCATCTCTTCAGCTTCGTTATCATTTATATGGTCGAAACCGAGCAGATGCAAGCATCCGTGGATGACCATGTGAGCCCAGTGATCCTGAGCCTGTTTGCCCTGTTCGGCGGCTTCTTCAGCCACGACATCAGCGCAGATCACCAGATCACCCAGAATATCCAGTGGTACACCTTCAGGCACTTCAAAAGGGAAAGACAGGACATTGGTGGGTTTATCTTTCTGCCGGTAGGTGCTGTTCAGCATCTGGCTTTCTGCTTTATCCACCACGCGGATGCAGACTTCGCCCTGTTCATGACGTCCTTTCAGCGCAGCACTGACCCAGCCTTCAAACGCTTCGGGCGTGGGCAGACCGGTTGCTTCAACTTGGTATTGCACCTCAATATTGGCGCTCATGAGGGGTTTTGCTCCTGCTTTTCATACCGGTCATAGGCGCGAACAATGTGCTGAACCAAGGGATGGCGCACCACGTCTTTGGCGGTGAAATGGGTAAAACCGATGCCTTCGACATCCCGCAAGACTTCGGTGGCATGCACCAGACCAGAGCGGGTGCCTTTGGGCAGGTCGATCTGCGTTACATCTCCGGTAATCACGGCGGTTGAGCCAAAGCCGATACGGGTCAGGAACATTTTCATCTGTTCACGGGTGGTGTTCTGACTTTCATCCAGAATCACAAACGCGTTGTTCAGGGTGCGGCCGCGCATATAGGCCAGTGGCGCAACCTCAATGATATTGCGTTCTATCAGTTTGCCTACGCGCTCAAAACCGAGCATTTCATACAGCGCGTCATAGAGCGGGCGCAGGTAAGGGTCAACTTTCTGGCTCAGATCGCCTGGAAGAAAGCCGAGTTTTTCACCGGCTTCAACGGCCGGACGTACCAGCAGAATGCGTGCAATCTCTTCCTGCTCCAGTGCATCCACCGCACAGGCCACCGCCAGATAGGTTTTGCCGGTACCGGCGGGACCGATGCCAAAATTGATGTCGTGCTGGCGAATGGAGCGTACATAACCGATCTGGTTATCACCACGCGGACGAATCAGGGACTTTTTCGTGCGAATGGTGACATCATCCGAGCCGGTTTTGTCAGTAGGAGGTGCCTCGATACCGCTTTGCTGCAACAGCAAGTGGATCTGTTGCGGGCTTATGTTGCTGCCTTCAAGGATCTGCTGATAGAGCTTGTCCAGCAGTGATTTGCCCGCATTGATGCGGGACTGTTCACCGAGTAACTGAAAATCATGGCCATGGTTACGGATTTCGATGCCCAGGCGTTGTTCGATCAGTTTGAGATATTCGTTAAAGGGCCCGCACAGCAGGGCGAGACACCGGCTGTCGTCCGGTGTCAGGGTCAGTTGGATAGAGTGAAGATGGCTCAAGTATTATCCGGCCTTACGTTCAAAGTGGCTGTCCAGTTCTGAACTGATCAGTTCGCCCAGCAGCGAGTTAGCGTAGGCTTCAACGATTTTGACATCGGCAAAGTGACCAATCAGTTCTGCATTATCGCAGCGGAAGTTTACAACACGATTATTTTCGGTCCGGCCGGACAACTGGCCCGGATCCTTTTTCGAGTAACCATTTACCAGAATCCGCTGGGTGCTGCCTACCATGCGACGGCTGATCTGCGCCGCCTGCTGAATAATGCGGGTCTGCAGGACCTGCAGGCGCTGTTTTTTGGTTTCTTCATCGATGTTGTCTGGCAGGTCTGCGGCCGGTGTGCCGGGACGACGGCTATAGATGAAGCTGTAACTGTTATCGAAACCGATCTCCTGGATCAGGTTCATGGTCGCTTCAAAATCGGCATCGCTCTCATTCGGGAAACCGACAATAAAATCAGAAGAGATGCAGATGTCCGGGCGTACCTGGCGCAGTTTGCGAATACGTGATTTGTATTCCAGCGCGGTATGGCCGCGTTTCATCGCCATCAGGATACGGTCAGAACCGCTCTGCACCGGCAGGTGCAGGAAATTTACCAATTCCGGAACCTCGGCATAGGCTTCAATCAGACTGTCGCTGAACTCGACCGGGTGGCTGGTGGTGAAACGAATCCGGTCAATCCCTTCAATGGCAGCCACAGCGCGGATCAGTTCGGCTAGATCAGCCGTATCGCCATCATGGGTGGCACCGCAATAAGCGTTCACGTTCTGGCCCAGCAGATGGATTTCGCGTACGCCCTGTTCTGCCAGTTCGACACATTCGGTGATCACGTCATCGATTGGGCGACTGACTTCCTCACCCCGGGTGTAGGGGACAACGCAGAAAGTGCAGTATTTGGAACAGCCTTCCATCACCGATACAAAGGCCTCGGCACCTTCAACACGCGGCGCGGGCAGGTGGTCAAACTTTTCGATTTCAGGGAAGGAAACATCGACAATGCCGACGCCGCCGGAGCTGCTTTCATTGATCATCTCTGGCAGGCGGTGCAGGGTCTGCGGACCGAAAATCATGTCTACGTAGGGCGCCCGTTCCAGAATGTTGGCCCCTTCCTGACTGGCTACACAGCCGCCGACACCGATTTTCAGATCAGGTCTGGATTCTTTCAGCTTGCGCCAGCGACCCAGCTGGTGGAATACCTTCTCCTGCGCTTTTTCACGGATAGAACAGGTGTTAAGCAGCAGAACATCCGCCTCATTAGCGTTGTCAGTCAGTTCCAGCTGATGACTTTCTCCGAGCAGATCTGCCATGCGGGCGGAATCATACTCATTCATCTGACAGCCGTGGGTTTTGATGAACAGCTTCTTGGCCATTGTAATCCTGTGGGTCTTGGGTCAATCATAGCCCTGCGGTTGTCCACAGGGAAAAACGAACCGCAAATTATACTTAAGCGGCCAGTTAATGAACAGCGCAATCGGCGCCGGTTTGAAGCCCGTTTTCAGCGGATTTATGCCTGCAGTCCGGCTTGAAATTCGTCTCAGTGGCGCCATATTCATGGCTCGATTATCTATTTCAGTTTCAGGAGTTTTTCTGCAGTTATGGCTAAGGAGAATCGACTCTATCGCATCCTGTTTGTGAATCAGGATCAGGTCTATGAACTCTACGCAAAACACGTCTATCAGAGCGACCTGTGGGGGTTTCTGGAAGTGGAAGAGTTTGTCTTTGGCAGTCGGTCTGATCTGCTGGTCGATCCGGGTGAAGAGAAACTCAAAAATCAGTTTGCCGGTGTGAAACGCTCCTACATTCCCGCCCATGCAGTGATTCGCATTGATCAGGTAGAAAAAGAGGGTATTGCCAAAATCAGTGAGGCCAAAGGCAGTATCAGTGCGTTTCCCATGATGCCGCCTAAACGTAAAGATTAAACTACCAGATCAACCTGTTGCAGGGTGCCCAGCTGTCCATTTTCAGTCAGATAGATGCCTGTTGACGCGATGCGCCCTGCCAGCGTTGCTGTTTGCTCTCCACCACCCAGGTCCCACGGTGTGGCTGAGTATCCCAGATACAAAGCGCCAACCCCGTTTTCAGCAAGCGTGCCAAGCTGGCCAGTGGTTTGATCCGGTTGAATCCAGATGCGCAGTTTTTGCCAGATTGCGTCAGCCTCATCGATAAAGCCATTATTATCCTGATCGTAAACGGCCAGGTCGGCAAAGCCGTTGCCGCTTTCTACACCAAACAACTCACTGCCGTTGTCTACTCTGCCATTGTTATTTCGGTCCAGCACCAGATAACCACTGCCTTCAGCAAGACGATGTATCGTTTCTTGCTGACCATCACTGTCTAGATCAAATGAGAGGGTATCCGTCGTAAGTTCAGCGGAGGGCACATGAAGGTTTATGATCAGCGGATCTTTCAGCGCGGCTCCGGCACGAAGCTCAAACTGAACAGTTTCAGCAAAGTGTCTTTCCATGTTGAGTTGCAGATCGAGGTTAAGTGTTCTGCCATCCGACGTGATCACCTGAGCGGTGGCATTAAAGTTGAGTTGGTCGGTTTGCTCCCGGGTCTTTCTATAGCTGTAGAACAGTCCGGTGCTGGCAGAGGGTGTATTAGGTGATGTTGGATGCTCGTTTTGTCCTGGATGATAGGCCGTCAGGGAAAACGACATCTCCTTACCTGTCAGGCGGTGGTAGATCCGTTGAATCAGCTCGATTTTGAGTTTTTCTTCGGCGCTTAACTCTACGCTATCGGACGCTGCCTGCGTGTTTTCTACCGCCAGGTGACTGGCTGCAGCAGGGGGGCGTGTGGTATTAGCAGCCTGTTGTCTACCGGTATATAGCTCCAGCGAGAGTGCCTGCTGTCTTAGAAGGCTAACTGATTCGGTGTTTTCGGTTTGACTGACTTGAGTGGTTCTTTCAGCTCCAGATCTGGTGATTTGCAGGGTTTCTTCCGTGCGGACGCGCACAGATTGTGAGGTATTTGCGGAGAGCTGGATCTGAGACTGCGCGATTTTCATGCCTGTTTACCGGCTGGGTGTAGACATGATGTGTCGGCTTTATGACTGGAAACTGTAGTTCAAAAAATATACTGAAATCTGTAAGGCAATAAAGTTTCTCAATAGGACAGGTATTGCTCGCGATATAGATAAAATTTTAATAAATATATTTATTTATCGTTTTTGATCTGTTTATATGGTGCAGATCCGGCAACGGCGCTGGTTGTTATGACAGACGATGTGTTTGTTCAGAAACAAAAAAGTGTCCAACAACCGATCAGAAATCTTTGCTATGAAGCTTACAGTTCTCTTAGTTCCCCTGACACTGCTGGTGTTTTTATTTCAGGGTATGACTGAGCCTAGCGTAAGGGCTCAGCAGAATGAGTCATTTACACTGGTCTACCCGCCCGTCTTGCATGCCACAACCACCTGCGCAAAGGGGTTAATCACTATTGAGCGGATCACTCCGGTTGCAGATCAGCCCCACTACACAGCCTCTTATCTGGCCTTTCATCAAAACGATCAGCGTTTCCTGCAGGTCGAAGGTGTGCACCTGATTTACCTGAGTCAGGCACCCTATGAGGTTTCATCCGCTACGGTGGTGGTCCCGGATGAAGACCTTAAAGCCACTTTTCAGCGCCTAGAGCTCGCCAGTTGCGTTTTGGAAGATGTCTATCTTTCCGAATTACAGCTGAGTCACTCTGAGGCCCTTGAGCACAGTATGCGTTGATTCAGTTCAAACTACCGCATGCCTGAAAGCACGGCATCTCTCTTAGTCGATAACAATAAAACCCGGATAATCAGCATGAAATATTTGACCTTTTTTTGTGTATGTTTTTTGGCAGCATTACTGGTTTTGGACAGGACGACCGAAGATGTCAAAGAGGTTACGGCCCGGTTAACCAATGATATGAGTGCTGAGACCGCAATTGATGCGGTTGAAAAAGCGCTTGATTCAGGCGCTGATCCGAGTGAGGTATTACCTGCAACAGGCGCAGGCCAGACGTCGAGTGGTTGTTCCAAGGGGCAGGTAACAATTGAGCGTGTCGGCGGCCGCGAACTGGAAGGAAATTACACGGCTCAGTATGTTGCCTATGAGCGTAAAGGAACGCGTTTTATTCGCATGACAGGTAAGCATCAGGTGTATCTTAAAAAGTCACCTTTTCAGTTTGTTACGGCAGAGATTTTGGTTCCCGACACGAAACTCGAACAAAGTTTCGACAGCGTAATGACAGAGCGTTGCCTTGAGGAAAATCTGCATCTGACTCGACTAATACTCTCAGGTAGTCACGATTTGAATGCGTCTATACACTGAAAGGTAACGGTCTATTACGTTGTTGAAAGTATGAGCGTCTTTGAGGGTTCACCCGCAATCTCTTTAGCCAGCCGTGGCACCAGATAACCGGGCAGCGTGGCTTGTAACTGACCTAGTAGTTGCTGTGCTTCGTGTTCAGCCACTTCAAAGTGGGCTGCACCGGCGACCCGATCCAGTGTAAACAGGTAATAGGGCAGCACACCAAGTTCAAAAACCCGTTCGCACAGTTTAACCAGTGCCTCTAACGAATCATTTACCCCTTTGAGTAAGACTGCCTGGTTAAGCAGGGTAATCTGCTGATCTCTCAATAATTGCAGCGCAGCAGCGACCTCGGTATCAAGCTCGTTGGCATGGTTAGCGTGAATCACCATCACGGTGTTTAGACGGCTGTCTCTGAGACGGCGACAAAACGTATCGGTGATTCGCTGCGGAATCATAATCGGCAGTCGGCTATGGATACGTAAGCGTTTCAGGTGTGGGATCTTCTCAAGATCATCCAGCAGTCGGAAAAACCGGCTGTCCGGTGTTGCCAGCGGATCGCCACCGGAGAAAATCACCTCGTGGATGGTGTTGTCGGCGCGGATATATTCCAGAATCTGTTGCCACTGCTCGGGTCCAAGGCGGTTATCCTGATAGGGGAAGTGGCGCCGGAAACAATATCGACAGTTAATGGCGCAGGCACCGGTGAGTACCAGCAGAACACGGCCTTTGTATTTATGAATCAGTCCGGGAACCGGATTGGCCGCCTTTTCACCCAATGGGTCCTGACTGAAGCCCGAGACTGTTTCCAGTTCCGCGCCCAGTGGCAGTATCTGCTGCAACAGTGGATCCTGCAGATTGCCGGGTTCAATACGTGACAGAAATGGCTGCGGCACCCGCAGGGGAAACAGTTTGCAGGCCTCAACCGCCGCTGGCAGCAGATCCGGCGACAGTTGCAGCTGATGCAGCAGTTCAGCCGGATCTTCAACGCATTGACTGAGAATGTCCTGCCAGGAGGGGAGGCTCTCAGTGGCAACGAGTGAGATTGGCATCTGCATGAATCTTTGCGAAAGGGTGGCTAAAAGTTGCTCGCATTCTGCTTTTAAGTAGAATGTCTGTCAATTTTCCGGTGGTGGCTTTTATCGGCCTCATCTTATCTACTCAAAGTACCGAGAATATTATGGCAAGCGTTTCTACCAACCAGTTCAAAAATGGCATGAAAGTCATGATCGATGGCGACCCCTGTTCTATGGTCGACGTTGAGTTTGTAAAGCCGGGTAAAGGTCAGGCATTCACCCGCGTTAAATTGCGTAACCTGCTTAGCGGCCGGATTTGGGAACGTACCTTCAAGTCTGGCGACAGTGTTGATACCGCCGACGTGATGGATACCGATATGGAATACTCCTACTATGACGGTGAGCTGTGGTACTTCATGGACCCTAACACCTTTGAACAGGTCGGTGCTGATGCCAGCGCTGTAGGTGACTCTAAACAGTGGCTGAAAGAGCAGGACCGTGTCACGATCACTCTGTTTAACGGCAATCCGATCTCGGTGACGCCTGCTAACTTTGTAGAGCTGACAGTGGTAGAAACGGATCCGGGTGTCAAAGGTGATACTGCTCAGGGCGGTTCCAAACCTGCTACCCTGGCCACAGGTGCCGTTGTGCGCGTACCGCTGTTTATCAATGAAGGCGATGTGCTGAAAATTGATACCCGCACCGGCGAGTACGTTTCCCGCGCCTGATTTTGCGTATCAAGATCTGACGGCAGCTTCGGCTGCCGTTTTTTGTTTTTGGAGATAACCAATGAGTTCGTGGCAACCCAGTGCCTCAGTTGAAATGTTGCAGCAACGTGCCGCGATACTGGCCCGGATCAGGGCTTTTTTCGCGCAGCGGCAGGTGCTTGAAGTTGAGACACCCGTTATGTCGCACTGCGCGGTCAGTGACCCTCATATCGACAGTATCTCCGTGAACTATCAGGTCGCAGGGGACAGTGCGCAGACGTTGTATCTGCAAACATCCCCAGAGTATGCGATGAAACGTTTGCTGGCCGCGGGCAGTGGTTCTATCTATCAGATGGGCAAAGCGTTTCGCAACGGGGAGTGTGGACGTCGGCACAATCCTGAATTCACCATGCTGGAGTGGTATCGGGTTGGTTTCACTGATACAGAACTGATGGATGAGGTTGAAGCCCTGGTGGTTCCAATACTGGGCATCGAGCGTATTGAACGCCAATCCTACGTTGAGATTTTTCAGCAGTATCTGAACGTAGACCCCACGGTAATGTCGGCTGATGCTCTGAAAAAGCTGGCAGCAGAATATATTGATATAGATCTGGATGATCCTGATCCGGTGACCTGGCTGGACCTGCTGTTCAGCCATGTGATCGAACCGCAGCTTAAAACCCGGGATGCAGTGTTTGTAACAGATTATCCCGCGGCACAGGCGGCATTGGCGCGGCTGAAAGCAGGGAAACATGGCCAGACAGTGGCGGCACGGTTTGAGCTTTTTGTCCGGGGGATGGAGCTGGCCAATGGCTACCATGAGCTGACGGATGCAGAGGAACAGGCCCTCCGTTTTGAGGCCGATCAGGCCTATCGTGCGGTGCATGGGTTACCGCAAAGGCCGCTGGATATGCGTGTTGTAGACGCGCTAGAGAACGGTTTGCCGGATTGTTCCGGTGTTGCACTGGGGGTTGACCGTCTGGTGTTACTGGCGCTGGGTGCAGAAACCCTGCCAGAGGTACTTTCTTTTGATTTCAACCGGGCGTAAACAGATCTGAAACTGGGGAGACAGTAGCCGCAAAACCATCTACGCTTTTTGGGTGGAGGTGTGACTTTCGTCTAAGATGACTGAAGGTTAAACACCGCAGGAGGTGGTTGGATGGCAGAACTGGATCAACTGAAGCAGCAAACCTGTTTTTGTCTGCAGCTGATGGCCCCGGAGCTGGGGGATGCATCGCCGCTGGTGGAAGAGTGTTTTACAGATGCGCAGAAGTATTTTCGTAACAACTTTATCCTGCAGTTTCGCCCCGAAGCCTGGGCAAAAATTACCCTGACCTATTACAAACATTTTCTTGATACCGGCTGTGATGTCACCGTCGCTGAGATCGTCGCGGTGGTGGTGCGTGATGCCATTGGCACCAATCGGATGGATTTTCTGACGCTGAATCTGGCGCAGCAGAAAAGGCTGCAAACCCCGCAACGGCATGAAGAAACCCCAAGCCGGGATAAGGATTGCCCGCTCTCTCTAGTGAAAAAGTAGTTCTCAGGCGGGCAATTCATTCATGAGCGCAACGCGTATACGCCGAACCGCCTCTTCCAGAACAGTTCTCGGGCAGCCAAAATTCAGGCGCATAAACTGATTGTCGCCAAAATCACGCCCCGGCGACATACCAACCCCGGCCTGTTCAAAAAAGTGCGCCGGATTACTCAGTTTGGCAGCTGATACATCAATCCAGGCCAGGTAGGTCGCTTCAATGGGCAGCAGTTTCAGTCCCGGAATCTGGTTGATCTCCCGGATCAGGTAATCACGGTTACCCCTAAGGTAGGCTAGCTGTTGTTGATTCCAGGCGTCGCCATCCTGATAAGCTGCGATCGCTGCGGTATATCCCAGCAGATTCACGTCAGGCACAATGCCTTTACGGGCATTGATAAACTGCTGCCGCAAGCGGGCATCAGGCACGATGGCAAATGAGCAGGCCAGGCCAGCGATGTTGTAGGTTTTGCTGGGAGCCATCAGCGTGATGGTGCGGGCAGCAATCTCCGGACTCAGACTGGCCAGTGGAATATGCTGTAGCCCCTGCTCCAGAATCAGGTCGCAGTGGACTTCGTCTGAGCAGACGTAGAGATCATGTTTGAGGATTATCTCGGCCAGTGCTTCAAGTTCTTCCCGGCGGTACACCGTGCCGCCCGGATTATGCGGGTTACAGAATAACAGTAAGCGGCTCTTATCGGTCAGTTGTGATTCAAGCTGTTGCGGCGTAAGCCTCCAGCGCTCTCCATCAAGCTGCATCGGTACCTTCACGACCTGTCGGTCAGAGAGGCGCGGAGCCGACATAAAAGGCGGATAGATCGGTGTAGCGGTGAGCACCTGATCCTGTGTTTCGCCAACAGCGCGACAGGCGACATTCAGGCCGCAGACCAGCCCCGGCAGCCATACCAGCCAGTCAGACTCTATCTGCCAGTCGTAGAGCGACTGCATGCGTTCAACGACCAGCTGATTCAGTTCCGGCGGTGTAATGGTGTAGCCGAAGACACCGTGATCGATCCGGTCATGTAGCGCCTTGATGACTGCAGGTGGGGCGATGAAGTCGGTATCGGCCACCCACATCGGCAGAATATCGGTGTTGGAATACTTCTCCCATTTCTGACTGGAGGTACCCCTGCGGTCGATCTGAAGGTCAAACAGCTTTTCCATAGGATTTTGAATCAATTTCAACAATATGAGTGATAGAAAACATTGTAGATAGCCAGACTTGCAAAAGGCTATTCTGTCATTATAGTGATCACCAACTTTGCTACGGTCGACGGTCTTTGGCATCCGGACGGTTTGAACAATCATCACGCTTGGTGGGCTAACCCACGCCTGCGTCCTATTCAGCCTGCCTGTTTCGCTATTTTTTATTCTCTGTCCTGGCTGGCCGTAGTTTGTAATGCCCTTCAGGTGCGCTGATACTCAAGGTAACAGGTTCGCACCTTAAATTGGAGCCATGCCGATGAGCACAAATAACCGTGTAATTATTTTTGATACCACCCTGCGAGACGGTGAGCAGAGTCCCGGTGCATCCATGACCCGGGATGAAAAACTGCGCATTGCCAAGCAGCTTGAGAAGATGCGGGTGGATGTTATCGAAGCCGGTTTTGCCATCGCCAGCCCCGGTGACTTTGAATCGGTTAAAACCATTGCCGAAGCGGTAAAGGATAGTACCGTGTGTTCGCTTTCGCGGGCACTGGATGCAGACATTGATCGTGCCGGTGAAGCACTGCGTAATGCGGCGAGCGGTCGCATTCACACCTTTATTGCCACCTCGCCGATTCATATGAAGTACAAGTTGCAGATGAACCCGGATCAGGTGGTTGAGCAGGCCGTGCATGCGGTTAAACGGGCGCGTAACCTGATTGATGATGTTGAGTTTTCGCTGGAAGATGCCAGCCGCTCTGAGCTGGATTTTATGTGTCGCATCATTGAACAGGTGATTGCGGCGGGTGCCCGTACCATCAATATTCCGGATACCGTCGGTTATGCCGTGCCCGGTGAGTTTGCGCACACCATTGGACAGCTGATAAGCCGTGTCCCCAATGCCGATAAAGCGATCTTTTCAGTGCACTGTCACAACGACCTGGGTCTGGCGGTCGCCAACTCTCTGGCGGCGGTGGGTGCCGGTGCGCGTCAGGTTGAATGTACCGTTAATGGCCTGGGTGAGCGTGCGGGCAATGCCTCACTGGAAGAGATTGTAATGGCGATCCGCACCCGTAAGGACAGTCTGGGTGTCGAAACCAATATTGATACTACCCAGATCGTACCGGCATCTCGTCTGGTCTCTACCGTTACGGGTTTCCCGGTGCAGCCGAATAAAGCGATTGTGGGTGCAAATGCGTTTGCCCATGAGTCCGGCATCCATCAGGACGGTGTGCTTAAACACCGTGAAACCTATGAGATCATGACGGCACAGGATGTGGGCTGGAATACCAACCGCATGGTGTTGGGCAAGTTGTCGGGCCGTGCTGCCTTCCGTACGCGTCTTGAAGAACTGGGCACCACCTTTGCCAGTGATGCGGAACTGAACAGTGCGTTTTCCCGCTTCAAAGAGCTGGCTGACAAGAAACACGAAATTTTTGATGAAGACCTGATTGCGCTGGTCAGTGACACCCGCGCTACCGCCAGCAGTGAAAAGTTCAAACTCAGCAGTATGGCTGTGACGTCGCAGACCGGAGAAACGCCACTGGCAAAAGTAGTGCTGAGGGTTGATGATCAGGAGCAGCAGGCAGAAGCACTGGGCAGTGGCCCGGTCGATGCGGCGTTCAAAGCGATCGAAACCATTGCGCATTCCGGCGCTAACCTGCAGATCTATTCGGTGAATGCTGTCACTCAGGGTACGGACTCGCAGGGTGAAGTTACTGTACGTCTGGAAAAAGGTGGCCGTATTGTGAACGGTCTTGGCGCTGATACTGATATCATCATTGCTTCAGCCAAGGCTTATATTCATGCTCTGAATATGCTGGATGCGAATATCCAGAAAGCCCACCCTCAGGTCTGACGGAGTCTATACGTGCAGCAGCAGCTCAGACATCAGTATCTAGAAGCCATGGGTATCACCAGCTGGCTTCCACGCTGTGAGCTGCCCGGCGCTGCGCCTTCAGCAGACTGGGTTAAAGATTTTCGCTATCCGGGGCCTGATATTCCGTTTACCTCTGCTGCGCCTTCGCAGCAACCGGCTCAGCCGAAAACGTCAGCGCCTGATCAGGCCGGTGCCAAAGCAGCACTGGCCGCGCTGGGGGCTGCGGTTGAGTCGCCGACGGCTCAGCACAAATCAACACCGGAACCTGAAGCGGCTGACCCGGTAATCGAGGCCGAAACCACTAACCCAGACACTGCCACCGATATAACACCCACCTTCAAGCTGGCCTTTTTCCGGGTGGGTGAGTGCCTGGTGGTGGATAGCCTGCCGCCTCAGGGCAGTGTGTTTTCTGCAACCTATCAGCATCTGGCGACCGCCATTGTTGCCAGTCTGGGCCTCAAAGGGCCGGTATCTGAGCCTGATCTGATGCCCTGGCCAATGTTTGCCAGTAAAACGCTGGATCAACGCTGGCCTGAAGCCGCTAAAAGCGTTGCCTACAAACTACAAAAAGAGCTCTGCTCACCCACCCGGGCTGTGCTGCTCTGCGGCGAGGCTGCGGCGCAAATGGTGCTGCAGCGTCATGAATCCCTGGAGTCTTTGCAGGGCATTGCGTTCACATTGCCAACTGGTGCTAAGAGTGTCTGTGGCATGAGTCTGTCTGAGCTGATGCATATCCCCGGCGCTAAAAAAGCCTTCTGGCAACACCTTCAGCCCCTGCGTCAGGCGCTGATTGCGCATGGCTGACATTAGGCCACTGCAACTCTCCGACCTGCCTGAACTACACCGACAGGAACAGCGCTGCTTTCCTCAGGAAGCCTGGTCAGAATCTTTGCTGCGTTTGCAGTTGAGTGACATGAACCGTTGTAGTTTTGGTTTTTTTTCTGAAGATTTAAGCGCATTCGCCTGTTTCTCTAAAGTGCTGGATGAAGCTGAGTTATTGCAGGTGGGAGTCACTCCTGTACTGCGTAATCAGGGGATCGCTAAAACACTGTTATTGGAATGCTTCAATCAGTTACGAAGCCAACAGGTAACTCGGGTGATGCTGGAAGTAAGGGCGGGCAATAAGGCCGCGCTCGCCTTGTATCACTCCCTGGGCTTTGTCATCGATGGTCTTCGTAAGAACTATTATCCGGCCACTGAATCGCATGCGATTGAGGATGCGGTCCTGATGAGTCTGGTGCTGGATAAATGACTGCAGTTTGCGCTGGATCAGTCCGAATGGGTGGTGAGGGCGTATAAGATGATCAGCTTTGAAACAGTTGAGTATCCGTTGACATGAGTTTTTCCAGTGACCTTTTCAGTACCGCCTGGATCTGGATCAGTGGCCTGATCTACGGTTTGATTTTGTTTGCAGCAATATGGCGTGCGCCCTGGCCGGTTATTGCCGGTAACAGGACACTGCAGCATATGCTGTTTGGTGCCACCGTCGTGCTGATGATTCTTTGGAGCATGCGCGCCGGCATCTCACCCGGTTTAGGTATTCATTTTATGGGCGTTACCCTGCTGACCTTGGTCTTTGGCTGGGATCTGGCCATTCTATCGGCCACGGCTGCTCTGATTGGGATGGCTGTTATCGGGCGGGAGAGCTGGGAGGGTTTATTCCTGAATGGATTATGCTCTGTAGCATTGCCGGTGAGCGTGAGTTGGCTGGTCTACCATCTGGTCGATCGCTACCTGCCGAAAAACTTTTTTATCTATTTGTTTGTTTGCGGTTTTTTTGGCGCGGCCGTGGCTGTTGCCTCAGCGGGTGTGTTTACCAGTTTCCTGCTGGTGGTTTCCGGGGTCTACACGCTGGATAAAATCGTGATGGAATATCTGCGTTACCTGCCACTCATTATGTTCCCGGAAGGGCTGTTAAACGGCATTATCCTGACCGGGCTGCTGGTGTTTCATCCGGACTGGATTCGTACCTTTAATGCCAAAATCTACATTGATGATCAGTGATTTCAACGTCTGACCGGCTTCTTCGCCAGTTTGCGTTGCAGGGTCCGACGGTGCATGCCCAGTGCGCGGGCCGTGGCTGAAATATTGCCCTCATGCTCATTGAGCACTTTCTGAATATGTTCCCACTCCAGACGGTTCACTGACATCGGTTGTTCAGTCACCTCAATGGAGGCATCGGGTTCGTCCTGCTCCATGGCCGCCAGTATCTGATCGGCATTGGCGGGTTTTGGCAGGTATTGTGTGGCTCCAAGTTTGATTGCTTCAACGGCTGTGGCGATGCTGGCATAGCCGGTCAACATCACAATTCGCATCTCAGGGTTGGTCTGACGCAGATGAGGAATCAGATTCAGACCTGATTCTCCCTCCATTTTCAGATCCACTGTCGCCATGTCGGGTACAAAGTCCGCAAGCAGTTTGAGCGCACTTTCGTTACTTCTGGCAACCTCGACCGTGAAACCCCGTCGGGTCATCGCTCTGGAAAGCACCCGGGTAAACGCAGGGTCATCATCTACTATCAGGAAACGTTCAGTCATCAGTTTGTACCGGCAAGGTGACTTCGGTGAGGGTGCCTCCGTCGGGATGATTATACAGACGTACATCGCCATCATAACGGGCCAGGGTGGTTGCGGTTAAGAATAATCCAATGCCCAAACCCTTGCCTTTGGTTGTGACAAAGGGTTTGCCCAGATGCTGGCTTTGCTCAAGGCTGATGCCGGGACCCTGATCATGAATCTGCAGAATGCAATGCTGATCAGTCCAGTCGAGCGTAATCCTGATGCCTTCTGGATTGGCATCTGTGGCGTTATTCAGGAGGTTCAGCAGAGACTGTTTCAGAGAGATGGTTGAACATAACTCAGGCGTGGGGGCATGACCCAGAACCTGATAACTCATCGCCTGGAGTTCCGGGCGTTGTACCTGCCACTGTTCCAGTACTTCATCCATCAGTTTTGTTGCCGGAAGCCAGAGCTGGTTTGCGCTCTCCTGTTGCACGCTCTGTGCTAATTGCCGCAGGCGTTCACCACAAAGAACACTTTGTTGCTTCAGTAGCTGCAGATCCTCAATCAGCTCTGGCTGATCAGCATAGTCATGCTCCATCTCTTCCAGTAAAACCGTCATGGTGTTTAATGGCGTACCCAGCTCATGCGCAGTGCCCGCGGCCATGGTGGCTAGTGAGAGCAACTGCTGATCCTGGATGCGACGTTCCCGCTCAATTTCCAGTTGTTGCTGTTGGGCCTGCATGGCATGGCGCATACGCACGATAAAGTAAGTTACCACCAGCACCGTCAGCAGAAAATTTAACCACATGCCAAATACATGGATATCAAACAGTTGCAGGACCCGCTGATGGTGTTTGTCGCTGAAGATAATCAGCGGCTGGTAATGCGACAGCAGCAGGCTATAGATCAGTACCACAGAAACGGATACCACCCAGACATACCCCCTGGAGAGGGTGGCGGCGGCGATGATCAGTGGAATCAGTAACAGGAATATAAACGGATTGGTCGCTCCGCCCATCTGATAGAGCACAGCAGCATAGAGCAGCATTTCAGCCAGCAACTGAGAAAAAAACTCAGGCTCGGTGACCGGCCAGGGTGAATGCAACCGGCTGTAAGTCATCAGGTTGAGTAATGTCAGAAACAGAAAGGATAACCCGATCAGCCAGACATTAAGATCAGCCTGAAGCCCATAGATTGCAAAAATCACAGTCATGCCCAGACCAAACAGAATCACGGTCCGGATATAGGTCAGCTGAAGCAGTGTGTCACGATGATTGGCCATGCGGCGATTATATCCAAAAAAGGCGATGAACCCCTGAGACAAATTGCCGCACAGGTTTGTAGGAATATCTCTTAATTTAAGACTGTCTACTAAAATTTAATTAATTTTGTATTCAGGTTATCTATACTGCGGGTTGCTGAACAGAAATAACAAATTTGCAACAGAGTGTTGTTACAGGTGACGCTGTTCAGATGCCCCGGGAATGCAAATGGATCTTGAAGTACCGTGGATGGATGCAGTTTGCGCATGATGCGTTTTGAAATTTTCCCTCCATATTTTTTGCTTTCTGTACCCGGATAAAGTGGATTTTTAGAAGTTACAGGAAGGTAACAATGAAACGTACAGCATGCTTTACCCGTAAACTGGCGCCAGCCGCCATTGCTTCCGCGCTTGTTGCAGGTGCAGGATTTGCGCCCTCTGTATCCGCAGTTGAATATGGTGCCTGCGGCCCGATGGATGTGGTTTTCCTGATTGATGATAGCGGCAGCATGGGCTCCGTTATTGACAGTATCAAAGCCAGTTTTTCTTCATTTATTACTGAAATTGATAATGCCTCTGGTGGTGATTATCAGTTGGCTTTGGTTACACAAGATACCGCTGCCTGGGCTCCAGAACGACCTGAGGTGGATGTGGATCTTGCTCCCGCTAACGGCGCTGATGTCACTACGGCCCTCAGTGCAGTATTTGCAAGTGGTGGAACAGGCTGGCCAGAGCCTACCGATGCCATGTTGGATCTGGTGATCAATGGTAATACGAATCTGACCGGTTCAAATGATCCGTCTTATGCCAGTTGTGATCCCACTGGTGCAGGTTTCACTTCCGCAAATTTCCGTCCGGGAGCGGATAAGATCCTGATTTTGGCGACCGATGCGCCTCCGGGTGGGTGTGATGACAATTATGGCGCCGCTGATGATGCTAATGTGGCAGCTATTACAGCTGTGGCTTCAGCCAATGACTTCCGTGTGTCTGCGATAGCGACCGGTTCAGGTGTCTATTATAATGAAACCAAAATACCTTTGATGATGTATACCGCCGGTACTGGTGGTGTTTATGCAGAGTCAGAATCTGGTGATGTCTCAACCATTATCAGCGATATCATCTCTACCTGCGGTGTCTCTGCCAACGAATGTCCGCTCTCTCAGGGTTACTGGAAAAACCATGAAGAGGAATGGCCGGTTGAAAGCCTGATTGTGGGTGATGATGACGAATATACGAAGGAAGAGCTGCTGGCGATTCTGAATACACCACCGAAGGGCGGTAACTCTTACCTGATTCTGGCCCACCAGTTGATTGCGGCACTGCTGAATATTGAAAACGGCTCTGATCCATCTGTAATCAGTGTTCAACTCGATGCAGCGCTGGATGCGCTGGCTGAGGTGGATCTGACTTCCGGTGCTAAAACCAAAGACACTGAGCTGAATGCGTTGGCCGGTGTGCTGGATGATTATAACAATCGCCTGCTGACACCTGATTGTGAAGAGTCTGCTGACGAAGAAGTTGTCTCTGAGTAATGCACGACTATTAGGTTTAAAGGCAGCCAACAGGCTGCCTTTTTTGTCATTAGCACCGGTTTAATTGATTGCATGGCCGGTATCAGCGAAAATAGCCTCCACATTTTCCTCGCCAGTTATAAACGCTGGTGTGTTGTCTGCCTAATTCAAGTTGAATCGATATGTCTCAAGCTGCACTTCAGAAAGAAGTGGCCACTCGGCGCACGTTCGCAATTATCTCCCACCCGGACGCTGGTAAAACCACCATTACAGAAAAGCTGCTCTTGTTCGGGCAGTTGATCCAGCAGGCAGGTACCGTAAAAGGGAAAAAGAGTGATCGTCATGCGACCTCGGACTGGATGACCATGGAGCAGGAGCGTGGGATCTCTATTACCTCTTCCGTGATGCAGTTCCCATACAACGGTAAGGTAGTTAACCTGCTGGATACCCCGGGTCACGAGGACTTCTCTGAAGATACCTACCGCACACTGACCGCTGTGGATTCAGCGTTGATGGTGGTGGATGGTGCCAAGGGTGTCGAAGAGCGGACCATCAAACTGATGGAAGTCTGTCGTCTGCGCGATACGCCCATTTTTTCTTTTGTGAACAAAATGGACCGCGATATTCGTGATCCGATTGAGTTGCTGGATGAGATTGAAGAAGTACTCAAAATTGCAGCTGCTCCAATTACCTGGCCAATTGGCATGGGTCAGTTATTCAAAGGCGTCTATAACCTCTACACCGACACCATTTACCTGTTCCAGCCGGGTAAAGGTCATACCATTCCTGAAGATCTGCGCATTCAGGGGCTGGACTCTGATGAGGCCAAAGCACTGTTGGGCGATGAGTATGAAACCTTTTTGGAAGAGATTGAGCTGGTGCGTGGCGCGACGCATGAGTGGGATCAGGATGCCTTTATGGCAGGTGAACTAACACCGGTCTATTTTGGTACTGCGCTGGCCAACTTTGGTGTGCGTGAAATGCTGAATGACTTTGTTGAATGGGCACCGTCACCGCTGACTCGCGCTACACTGACTCGCGCTGTAGAGCCTGCCGAAGAGGCTTTCTCCGGTTTTGTGTTTAAGATTCAGGCAAATATGGATCCTAAACACCGTGACCGCGTGGCCTTTATGCGCATCTGTTCCGGTAAATACAGCCGTGGCATGAAGATGCGCCATACCCGCATTAACAAAGATGTGAAAATCTCGGATGCGGTGACGTTTATTGCCGGTGACCGGGAAAACGTGGAAGAGGCCTGGTCTGGCGATATTATCGGTCTGCACAATCACGGTACGATCCAGATTGGCGACACCTTTACCGAGGGCGAAGACCTTAAATTCACCGGGATTCCACATTTTGCGCCGGAACTGTTCCGTCGGGTGCGTCCTACCGATCCGCTGAAGATGAAGCAGTTGCAGAAAGGTTTGCAGCAGCTTTCAGAAGAGGGTGCGGTTCAGTTGTTCCAGCCGCTGAAAAATAATGACCTGGTACTCGGTGCAGTGGGTCAGTTGCAGTTTGATGTGGTGGTCTATCGTCTGAAGGACGAATACAAGGTGGAATGTGTTTACGAAGCAATCAGTGTGCAGACGGCGCGTTGGGTTGAGTGTAAAGACAACAAGATGCTGACCGAGTTTCAGCGCAAGAATCATGACAATCTTGCGATCGATGGCAGTGGTCTGCTGACCTATCTGGCACCAACCCGGGTCAACCTCAGCCTGGCCCAGGAGCGCTGGCCGGATGTGGATTTCAGGGCAACCCGGGAACATTAACTGAAACAAAAAAACCGTGCACTAAAGCACGGTTTTTTATTTGTCTGATCTGCCCGTCGGATTTAGGCTTGAAACATGACGCTGAGACTGATTGATAGCCATTGCCATCTCGACTTTGATGTTTTTGATGCGGACCGAAACCTGCTGCTGCAACGTGCGGCCGCTGAGGGTGTGGCCGATATTATCGTGCCTGGCGTCACGGCGGAACGTTGGGCCGCTTTGCTTGAGCTGTGCCGCAGTGACAGAGGGTTGTATCCAGCCTTGGGTTTGCATCCCTGCTTTCTTGATCAGCACAACATCAAGGATCTGACACGCCTCGAGCGGTTGCTTGAAAGAGAAGCGGTTGTGGCGGTGGGCGAGATTGGGCTGGATCTGTTTATACCGGGGGCCGACCTGAAACATCAACTCGAATACCTGTTACCGCAGTTGGCCTTGGCTCGACAGTTTAACCTGCCAGTGCTCCTGCATGTGCGCAAGGCCCATGATCAGATGCTTCAGCAATTGCGCCGTTGTTTGTTACCGCGGGGAGGCATTGTGCATGCGTTTTCGGGCAGTCTGCAGCAGGCTGAACAGTATTTGCAACTGGGCTTCCGGCTGGGTATTGGTGGCACCATCACTTACCCCAGAGCTAATCGTCTGAGAACGCTGGTACAGCAGTTACCACTCGAAAGCTTTGTACTGGAAACGGATGCACCGGATATGCCGCTACAGGGTTTTCAGGGGCAACGTAATTTGCCTGAAAGGGTAAGGCGGGTAGCTGAAACGATGGCGGAACTGCGTGGTTGTTCGCTGGAGCAGATCGCTGCTCAGACCACGCAGACGTCGGAAAGTCTGTTGGCGTTAGCCTGAAGCTCAGCTGCCGGGGCTGCCGGTATGCTGATTCACGATTTCAGAGAGGGTATTCCACACCATATCGGTACGCGCTGTTTTCGGAATCTGGAAAAAGCGGCCTTCACGTCCGACCGGCTGACCCTGATAAGCGCCATCTGCAGGGTTCAACAGAACCTGAATCAGATTTACAGGGTAATTGGGGCCTTCAATTTTCTGTTGATAGGCTTCTTCGATGGGCGACAGCATACTGCGGGCAGAGACAATTTTGGTCATGTCCAGGCAGTGCGAACTGCTGCCGCGGCAGTAGAATTTATTTTCGCGATCAATGGCGTAAAAACTTTCGTCCGGAGTCTGGAGTAGGTCGCCTAAACCTGAGCATCCACCTATTACTGTTGTCAGCAGAGTAATAACGATTGCTTTGTACACCATAAACTCCTTGTGAAATTGTGACTAGCAGAGATCCTCAAAGGGATTAGAGGTATCCAGTGGTACGCTCTGACTGTAGCCCGGCAGTCTGATCTCATGCTCGGTGATAGTCAAATCTTCGCCTTGCAGTACGTTGTAGTCATAGCGATAGATGGGGCGTGGATCACCTTTCAGGCTGGCACTGTTATAGTCGGCTGCGCAGGCGCGGACTGTTTCGCGACGTTTCGTATACTCAGACAGTTGTGACTGGGTGTAACGTTTTGCCAGCAGTTTTTCAGTGACATGTGGCGCCAGCACCGGCGCAGAGGCATTATTACCGCCAAACCCTTTAGAGTTCAGTAACACGGCATCTATCGCTTTGCTGCCTACATCCAGGTGCTGATTACTCAGCAGCAAATTGGACTGATAGACGTCAGATGCAAATTCCGGAGTGGTCAGAATGCCCGGGATATAACCGTACTGCCAGGTACCCAGCGACGTTGTAAGCTGGTCACCACCGGCGGTGCCCTGAGAGTGGCCAATAAAACATTTGATCGCGGCCACAGGCCATTCAGAAATGCCGAATGCCTTGGCAGTTTCATTGATGACGTGTGATTCAGTGACCCGGTTCTGTGGCGTGCTGGTACCATGTGCCTGTACATAACTGCGTTGTTTCAGAGCGTCATCGCCCAGCATGTTACGCACCAGCGCAGCAGCACGGCCCAGCGTAATATAGTTACCAATGCCTGGCGCAGAAATTGATTTTTTGTGGCCATCGGCATTCACAAACACTTCAGGCACTGCACCATGGATATCTGCACCCAGCTCAATGGCCAGATCATCGCTCATCAATACAACAAACTGGCTGCTTTCACCGATGGTAAAGCCACAGTTGTTGCCGAACGGGCGGCAGGCTGAACGATAGTGGGAGGCATTGAGTGACTCCGCCTGGTTGAGGGTCAGCAGGTCTTTGTCTTCTGCCAGAGCGCCCATGGCACGGAAACCTTCAATGATCTCCTCGGTGACCGGTGCATCGCTGCCGCCAACCAGAACCAGCTTGCGTTTGCCGCTGCGAATATCCTCAACACCCTGTTTCAGGTTATAGAGGAAGGTTGCACAGGCGCCGAGAGAACCACCCGTTGCGCCGACATTGCCCAGAATGTAGGCATTGATAAAGTCGGCGGGCATCTGAGCATAACCCAGAGGCATCTGTTTGGAGGTGGTACGTTTGCCCAGCGCCGGGAATTTGGTCAGGCCGCCAAAGCCTAGATCATCCAGCTGGCCAATTGAGTTGCTGGCATAAACAGCAATCTGGTCTGGTCTGATTTTGCCGGTCAGCTGTTCAACGGTTAAACCGGTTGAATACAGTGCATCAGATGCAGCATATACCGTCATCTGCAGGTTACGCGGATGGTTGCGCGACTGGTACAGCGTGCCGGGTTTGAAGCCGGTTGGCAGCATGCCCGCAGACTGCACCTGGGCCGGTTTGCTATCCGGCAGAATCATGTCGAGCTGGCCGTAGACTTCGATATCGCAGTAACCCGGGCTGGATTCTGTCACCGTCCAGTTGGCAGGAATGCGTAACGGCATCTGGCGTTTACGCAGCCTAAATCGAACCGGATCGGCACCAAAGTCAGCGGTGATCTGCTTATTAAAGAGCACGTGATCAACATCAAACCAGTCAGACTCAATGCGACGAATCAGCGTGCCGGAGAGAATACGTGCCTCATGATCAGCAATGGTATCCGGGTTATTGTCCAAACCCATCAGTGTAGCGAGGTCGCACAGGGTTTCCTGCCGTTGTTGTGCATCCAGCGTATCCAGAATCAGACGTTTATAAGCCTGGTGAAAAGAGGCACGTCCAGCGGGATTGATACCACCAAAACCGACAATGACTGGTAGCTGGGACAAAGGAATCTCCTCGGGCGGATAGAGCGAAGTGACTGTCATACTAAACCGAAAGGACAGTTCACTATAATAAAACGGTAAAAAATTAGACTGGCCATTTTATCGGTGTTTACCTGCACTGACTAGCGCGATAGCGGCAATAATTTGTCAATATGTCGCATGTTAAGGTTTTGAAGCCTTATTCAGTCTGGCTTAATGAACCTCTAGGGATACTCATGAGTCATATTCACGCCAGGGACAGATCACGGGAGAAGAAGATGAAAAAGATCATTGGAGTGGGCGCTGTTGTATGTTTGCTCAGCGCCTGTACCACACTGGATCCCTATTCGGGTGATGAAAAAGTCAGTAATACCGCCAAAGGCTCCGGGATCGGTGCTGCGGCTGGTGCCGTGCTGGGGGCTGCGGTGTCCAGTAAAAAAGACCGTGGCAAAGGTGCCGTGATTGGTGCCCTTGTGGGGGGCGCTGTGGGCGGTGGTATCGGCTACAACATGGATCAGCAGGAGGCTCTGCTGCGACAGGAGCTGCAGAATACCGGCGTTCAGGTTGAGCGAATTGGTGACAGTATCCGCCTGATCATGCCCGGCAATATCACCTTCGCGCTGAACTCTGATCAGATTGCGCAGAATTTCTACCCGGTACTTGATTCTGTCGTGAAGGTGCTGGTGAAATTCAACAATACTGAGCTGACGGTTGATGGTTTCACTGACAGCAGTGGCTCTTTTGAGTACAACCAGAAGTTGTCTGAGCGGCGTGCCAGTCAGGTTGGAGGTTATCTGGTGGCATCAGGTGTTGAGCAGTTGCGAGTGAATATTCGCGGGTTTGGTGAGCGTTATCCAATTGCCAGCAATGATACTGCCAGTGGCCGGGCCGCCAACCGTCGTGTTGAAATCAATATTATTGGTCAACGCCCGAAATAAACATTTCAAGAATAAAAAAGACGGCATTTGCCGTCTTTTTTTTGCTTAATTTATTCAGGGCGAAACCGATTTGAACGCCTCCAGTGCTCCCTTGACGGGCAGACGCACGGTTCTGAAATGGCCTTCAGAGAGCGGGATCGAAATGCCGATATAGTCGCTGCCCAGTACGAGGCGTTGCATGGTTTTGTAGTCCTTCATCACCAGATTATACGCTTCGCCTTTTTGGGCACAGATAGCGTTGATCAACTGGCTGTGTCGGCCATTGCTGACAAAGGTTGGGTAGCTTTTGCCATGGTTGCAGCGTAACTCAGGTTGCAAAATAAAGGCGCAGCCCTGCTGGCCCTCTTTAAAGCAGCGATAGACCAGCATATGTGTGCTATCGGCTTGTCGGGTAATGGCAAGTCTGTCGCCATTGTCCGCACTCATCAGAGTCCAGTCATCAATCTGGGTGGGGGTCGCCTGGCCATGGTTACTGAGAAGCAGGGTGGCTAGGATCGCCAGTGATTTAGACATCATATCTCCGTATAGGTCCGGTTATTCAGCGATTACCAGATCGCCGGGTCGAATATTATATTGACGTACATCGCCACTGATGAGTCCCATTGCTGAATCGGGATTCACCTGTTTGATGGTAAGGCTGGTGGTGGTTTTCAGAACTCGCTGCTGGGTTTTGCCAGCGATAAATCGGGATTCTTGCCGGTAGATGGTTAACCGGTCGCCGATGTTGAGTCCCTGTGCCTGGCCTGCGGACAGCCACAGGGTGTTGCCTTCCGCTTCAAGGATGCGCGCCTTGAACGCCTGACATTGAATGGTCTTAGCAATTTCAGTGGAAGCCTGATTCAGTAACTGGTCAATTTTTCGGCCATATTCCTGCTGTAAAAATCCCTGGTTATCAAAGCCCACTTTGGCGTTTTCCGGTAGGTTCCATAGTCCTGCAGTCTGAAATGAGTGTTGCCAGATCAGAGCACCGTTGAAGCCGTCATGTATAAACAGATCAAGTTTGAAATTGCGCAGGTGTTTGCGGCTCTTGTAATCAAGCCTGTTATAGAGATCGAAGAAAAAGTTGTCTTCACTCAACGTGCGCGGGTCAAGCATCGACAGATCGCTGAGCACACCGCTCACCACATAATTGATGCCTGATTCATTCAGTTGATGTTGCAGGCTGGCAAGGCGATCAGTGTCAATCGGCGTGACCAGGCCTGCCTGGGGTGATTGAATAAAGGTGACATGGGTGGCGTTGATGGCATGCTGCGGGCTGTGTTCATTGATCAGTCGCTGCAGCCGGGCAGGCAGTGCGTGCGGCATATCATCCAGCTTGCCCAGGTTTGCCTGCTGCGGATGCTGGAACGGGAAGCCGGTAAACACCACTGTTTTGCGGTAGTTGTTCTGCGAGTCATTGCTGCAGCCCTGTTCGGTATCGACCTCAGCCCGGATTTTAACCTGTAAAAAGGCACCGGTGACCCGCTCATCCAGCAGTTCGATGTTGCTGACACGGCCGAGGGTTTTGACCTGCATGTTGTCGATTTCGAGGATACCATCCCGGATAACCTGTTCACTGGAGACATACACGGCAGCCTGCATGGCGGCTTGCTGGCTGGCATCTTCGATGGCAGCTTGCCGGGCGCTGACAATATCCTGCCCAACAATGGGTGCCCGACCTTCTGCTTCTATGGTCAGTGCATGCGCTGTTATCGACAGGAAACAACCCATCAAAAAATAAAAGGTGGTGCGAACAGGATTCAACATGTGCGTTCTATGGCCGAAAAAACTATTCTGAACACTATGCAATTGGCAGGCTTTTGTAAATGCCACTCGTGTTGCATCACGGTCGTGATTCCCTCGCGGCTTTTTATTATGTTAGATTGGCGGGCAGACGCTGATGCCGGATATGCTATGAAAAAACTGCTGCTAACAACCCTTACCTCACTGCTTCTGGGCGGTTGTCTGCAACTGTCATCGCAGGAGCATCCTGTCAGTGTGCATATCGAAAGCATGAGTGATTCTGCAGCGGCGCAACTCGCTCAGCAAGAGGCGCCATCTGCACCGGCGGGTCAGTTGAGTGAAGTGCCTGGCGCGGGGTCCGGAACTGATTATATCAGTCAGGCTGTAGCGGAGATGGCGACGCAGTTGGAGAAAGGGTTTGATCAGAACAATATCAAACGTCTGCCGGTTGCGGTGATTCCTTTTGTAAACCTGATGCAAACCAGTGAGTCCGGCCCGATGGGCGAGCGTCTGGCCGACAGCTTTGTCTATCAGCTGCAGCAACGTGGTTACAATCTGGTGGATTACCGGGCGGTGAGTCTGGTGACCACCACTAAAGAGCCGCTCTCTCGACGTAATCTTTCAGGTTTGCGACAGCAGTTTAAGATCTACTTTGTGCTGACCGGCACCTACGCGCAGCACCCGGACGGTGTGGTGTTTAATGCACGTCTGCTCGATACTACGACCCGGCAAGTGCTGGCATCAGGGCAGACTCATGTGAGTAATGCACGTCTGGAAGGTGATCTGCCTGGATATGATCCGCTTCAGGCGCAGCAGAAAGGCCTTATTGTTGAAAATGGTCCGGGGTATTCAGCGCAATGATCAGATTAATCAAAAAACGTTGCCAGCGGCTGATGCTTCTATCGGGGTTGCTGGTTTTGCTGACGGGCTGTGAAACCATTACTCAATCAATGGTAGAGGTGGCTGAGGCGCTGCCGGATGTGAACTTTGCGCCGGACACCGAGGTGCCGCTGGAGCCCAACTGGGTACAGGCCACCGGATATGCGCCGATCAGTCTGCAGCCGGGCGAGACTCAGCAACAAAAGATGCTGATGGCGATGCGGGCTTCTAAACTGCGCGCCTATCAGGAGCTGGCGGGTGTGGTGCATGGACAGTACCTGTACGGTACCACCACGGTGCAGGATATGGTGGTCAAGAATGATCAATTCAAAACCGCCGTTGCGGGTATCGTCCGCGGTGCCCGGGTGGTGAAAACCTACCCGGTTCAGGACGATACCTATGCCACCATTCTTGAGGTGGATCTGAATCAGGTGCAGCGCGCCTGGGTTGTTAAAAACTAGTCCTTGTTCTTCTGATTAAACGTCGCCAGTTGCTCCGCACTGGCTTCGGTTTGATATTTTTCTTTCCAGTCCGCATAGGGTTCGCCGTAGATCAGCTCTCGTGCGGCTTCATACTCAAGACTCTCACCGCGTGCCTCAGCTTCTGCTTTGTACCATTTGCTCAGGCAGTTGCGGCAAAAGCTGGCCAGATTCATCAGGTCGATATTCTGCACCTCTTTGTGCTGATCAAGATGGGTCAGCAAACGTCTGAAAACGGCGGCTTCTATTTCCGTGCGGGTCTCGGGTTTCATGCGGCTTATTGATCCTTTTCGTGTTGAATATGTTCATCCAGTTGCTGGCAGATCTCCTGTTGCAGCATCTGGCACAATTGCGGATCTGCAATCGGCAAGCCCATGGCATCGGTGATAAAGAAAAAGTCTTCTACTTTTTCGCCTACGCTGGAGATGCGTGCCTTACGAACCGAGATGTTGTGCATTGAGAAAATGCGGCCAATGCGCGCCAGCAGGCCGGGGCGGTCAGGCGTAATCACTTCGATCACGGTCTGTTGCAGCACCGGGTCGTTACTCAGGTAGACCTTGGTGGGTGTGGCAAACAGTTTCATCTGCCGCGGCACGCGGCGCTGAATAATATCCGGGTAATCTTCCGGGTCATCCAGCTCATCAATCAGCCGTTGTTTAATTTCGTTAAGCTGATCGGGGTTTTCAGACAGGGGTGTGTTCTCGTCTGTCAGCACCGTATAGGTATTGAGTGCATGGCCATCATCGGTCACAATAATGCGCGCGTCCTGAATGTTCAGGTGCAACTGATCCATGGTGGAAACGGTCGCTGCAAACAGGTTCTGAATATCGCGGCTGTAGATGAAAATCTCTGTGGCGCCTTCAAACAGCCGGTGTGAGGTGTGACGGATCATCACCAGCGGCAGGTCGGCTGACTTGTGCTCCAAAATGGCCAGCGTGTGTTCGGCGATGCTCTGTGCGGTTTCACGCAGGAAATAATCGTCCCCGATGGTGTCCCAGAAACGGGTGACTTCCAGTGCATTCAGTCCCTGTCGCTTGAGCAGGAACAGCGCTTCGTCCTGAATCTGCTCAATCCTGTCTTCCTTGTTAACCGGGTTTTCCAGACCACGTCGCAGTGCACGTTTGGTTTCGGTATAGAGTTTGCGCATCAGGGTGGCGCGCCAGCTGTTCCAGAGGCTTTCGTTGGTGGCGTTGATGTCCGCAATGGTGAGTACATAGAGATAATCCAGATGTAGCACATCCCTGACCTGAGTGGCGAAGGTGTGAATAACGTCCGGATCTGAAATGTCTTTGCGCTGCGCAGTCATCGACATCAACAGGTGGTTTTGCACCAGCCAGGCGACCAGGTGGTTATCCCATTTGCCCAGGTGATGATGTTCACAGAACTGATGCGCATCTTCTGCCCCGAGTTCCGAGTGATCTCCACCTCGCCCCTTGGCAATATCATGAAACAGCGCGGCGATGTAGAGCAGCTCGATTTTAGGCAACTGGTTAACGATGCGATGGGCAATCGGGAACGCTTCGCGGCACTCTTTATGGCGCAGCTTGCGGCAGTTCTGGATTACCTTCAGAGTATGCGCGTCCACGGTGTAAATATGGAACAGGTCATGTTGCATCTGGCCGATAATGCGGCCAAACGCCGGCAGATACAGGCCGAGAATGCCGTACCGGGTCATTCGGCGCAGCTCGGTGGACACGCCTTCAGGTGAGCGCATCAGTTCCATAAACAGACTGGTGTTGCGAATGTCGTTGCGGAACTCTTCATCCACTCGGTGGCGGTTATCACGAATCAGCCGGATAGTTGAAGCCCGTACACCCTGAATCTGGGGGTTTTGAGCCAGCAGTACAAAGGCTTCCATCAAGGCGAACGGGTGATGTTCAAAGACACTTGGATAGGTGACTTCAAGATAGCCGTTATGTACCTGAAAACGACTGTTCAGGGGCGTGATGACCTGAGTCTCATCGGCACGCAGGATCGCTTCATCGAAATGCTGCAACAGCATGTCGTTAAATTCAGAAAGGGTTATGGCGATCCGGTAGTATTTGCTCATGAACTGTTCAACAGCCAGTGAGCCCTGAGTGTCTTTGTAACCGAAAAACTCGGCTAACGTGCGCTGGTGGTCAAACAGCAAACGGTCTTCCTTGCGACCGCTCAGCATATGCAGTGCGTAGCGCACACTCCAGAGATAGAGCTCGCCTTTGTTTAGAATATCGAGTTCATTTTCGGTGACGAAATCGTGTTCAACCAGATCGCGAATAAAGCTGGCACCAAAGTGACGTTTGGCCACCCAGCCGATGGTTTGCAGATCGCGCAGACCGCCGGGGGAGTTTTTAAGATTCGGTTCCAGATTATATTCGGTGTTATTGGTTTTTTGGTGCCGTCCCTGCTGCTCTTTCTGTTTTGCCAGAAAGAACTCCCGGTCACTCCAGGCATTTTCAGAGGTGACCCGGCTGTAAATTTCATCATGCAGCTGATCATTGCCTATCAGTGTGCGTGATTCGATCAGATTCGTGGCGATGGTGATGTCAGAGCGGGCTTCGTTATAACATTCATCCAGTGTGCGCACACTGGAACCGACATCCAGTTTGATGTCCCAGAGCAGCGTCAGAAAGCCGCCGATGGCGTCCTGCAAAGTTTCTGCTTGCAGGTCATTATCAAGCAGCAATAGCAGGTCAATATCGGATTTAGGGTGTAGCTCGCCGCGGCCATAACCACCCACGGCGATTAGGGCAATCTTGTCCTGGGGCCAGTTAAACTGCTGCCAGGCAGTGCGTATCAGGTTGTCCAGTTCCCAGGCACGACCGTAAATCAGTTTGCGAATGTCTTCGCCGGCGCGAAAACGATCATCAAGTTCTTTGTTAATCGTTTCCAGAGCCTTCTTGAACACCGGAACCGGCGAGCGGGCTGCACTGAGTTCTGCTTTGAACGCAGTGATATCGATGATCCGGGATTCGGCCAGTTGCTGATGCAGTACTGATGACATATAGGGTTCGCTGCCAGGGATTAAATAGAGTCGTCTGACCGGCGGGTCAGAATCTCATAGCCGTCAGCTGTCACAAGGATGGTGTGTTCCCATTGTGCAGACAGGCGACGGTCGGCGGTCTCAACAGTCCAGCCATCACGTTTGGACAGTTTTACGTGACGTTTGCCGGCGTTGATCATTGGCTCAATGGTGAAGGTCATGCCTTCCTGTAACTCGACACCGGTCCCTGGTTTGCCGTAGTGCAGTACCTGCGGGTCTTCGTGAAAATCCTTGCCGATGCCATGGCCGCAATATTCACGCACTACGCTGTAGTGGTGTGATTCAGCGTAGGTCTGGATGCTGTGACCGATATCGCCCAGGCGCACGCCCGGTTTTACCATACGGATGCCGCGATACATGCATTCCAGTGTCACATCGACCAGACGGCGGGCATGGGGCAGTTCTTTGCCAACAAAAAACATTTTACTGGTATCGCCGTGGTAGCCGTCCTTGATAACAGTAATGTCGATATTGATGATATCGCCGCTTTTCAGCGGTTTGTCATTGGGAATGCCGTGGCAGACCACCTGATTGATCGAAGTACAGATCGACTTGGGAAAACCGTGGTAATTCAGTGGAGCCGGGATCGCCTGTTGTTCATTAACGATGTAGTCATGGCAGATCTGATTCAGCTCGTCTGTAGTAACGCCCGGTTGAACATGAGGTTCTATCATCTCCAGGACCTCGGCGGCCAGACGCCCGGCAACGCGCATTTTTTCGATCTCTTCTGGGGTTTTGATAGTGATGCTCATGGGGCTGCATTTCCTTGGAAATAGACGATTAGAGCACCATTGTACCAATCCCCCTGCTATGAACGAAAGGTACAGAGGAAAGGCTGTAATTATTGGTTCGAGTATGGTATAAAATCGCGCTCGTTTTGGAGGTCGCCGAAAGAGGAGGCTGCCAAACGATTAAAACACACATATACCTAAACAGTATTCAGGGTGCCCTTAGGGTTTGGATGCTGGGGTGTATGGAGGTTTAACCCAAATCTTTAGGAAATCTAATGGCTAAAATTACTATGCGTGACCTGCTGAAAGCAGGTGTTCACTTCGGTCACCAGACCCGTTACTGGAACCCGAAAATGTCCAAATTCATTTTCGGCGCTCGTAACAAGATTCATATCATCAACCTGGAACAGACCCTGCCTGCCCTGAACGGCGCTCTGGATAGCATTCAGAACATGGCTTCCAACAAAAACAAAATTCTGTTTGTTGGTACCAAACGCGCTGCGAGCAAGATTATCAAAGAAGAAGCTTCTCGTGCAGGTATGCCTTACGTGAACCACCGCTGGTTGGGTGGCATGCTGACCAACTACAAAACCATCCGTCAGTCTATCCGTCGTCTGCGTGACCTGGAAACTGAGAGCCAGGATGGTACTTTCGCTAAGCTGACCAAAAAAGAAGCTCTGATGCGTCAGCGCGAAATGGAAAAACTGGAACGTTCCATCGGTGGTATCAAAGAGATGGGCGGTCTGCCGGATGCGCTGTTCGTGATTGACGTTGACCACGAGCGTATCGCTGTAAACGAAGCTAACAAGCTGGGTATTCCTGTAATCGGTGTGGTTGATACCAACAGCGATCCAGACGGTGTTGATGTTGTTATCCCAGGTAACGACGACGCACTGCGCGCTATCCAGATCTACGTTAAGTCTGCTGCTGACGCGTGCCTGGAAGGTACTGCTGTTCACGCTGGCAACAAAAACGAATTCGTAGAGGTAGACGAGTCTCAGGCTGCAGCTGAGTAATCAGCTTGTCAGAACACTCTGACAGACTTGTCTAAATCAGGGGGGCATTGCTCCCCTTTTTTCAATATTTAAGATTAACCCGAAACGCTCTATGGGGTGACAGAACATGGCAAATATCTCTGCTGCAATGGTTAAAGACCTGCGCGACCGTACCGGTCTGGGCATGATGGAGTGCAAAAAAGCACTGCAGGAAGCTGACGGCGACATCGAAAAAGCGATTGAAGAGCTGCGCAAAGCGTCTGGTATGAAGGCTGCTAAAAAAGCAGGTCGTACTGCGGCTGAAGGTGTGGTTGCAGTTAAGGTTGCAGACGACAACAGTTACGCGGTAGCGGTTGAAGTTAACTCTGAAACTGACTTTGCAGCACGCGATGCAGGTTTCCTGGCCTTCGTTAACACTGTGCTGGAAAAAGCGTTTGCTGATAAGCAGACTGATGTTGCTGCCCTGATGGACAGTGAGCTGGCCAACGTACGTGAAGCGCTGGTACAGAAAATCGGCGAAAACATCGGTGTGCGTCGTCTGTTCCTGGTTGAAGGTGGCCTGGTTGACGCTTACGTACACAGCAACAACAAGCTGGCTGCTATTGTTGCGCTGAATGGTGGCACCTCTGAAGTTGCACGCGATATCGCAATGCACGTAACTGCTGTAAACCCTCAGGTTGTCAGCAAAGAAGACATGCCTGCTGAAGTCGTTGAAAAAGAGAAAGAAATCATTCTGGCGCAGCCTGATATGGCGGGCAAACCTGCTGAAATCGCTGAGAAAATGGTGATGGGTCGTATCAGCAAGTTCCTGGCAGAAAACAGCCTGGTTGAACAGCCTTACGTGAAAAACCCTGACCAGAAGGTTGGTCAGTACGCTAAAGATGCGGGTGCAACTGTGCAGTCCTTTACCCGTATTGCAGTAGGTGAAGGTATCGAAGTTGAGAAAGTTGACTTCGCTGCAGAAGTTGCTGCTCAGCTGAAAGGCTGATCTCAGTCCCAATTCAATCGATTGCGTGCACAACGGGTGTGCGCAATCGACTTGAATGCTGCTAAACTCACCTGGTTTGCCTAGCTGCGGAGATCAACCCATGCCTTCCTACGATAAACAATCCAAATACAACCGCATCCTGCTCAAATTGAGTGGTGAGGCATTGATGGGCGATGAGAATTTCGGCATCGACCCAAAAGTGCTGAATCGGATGGCCCTGGAGATTGGGCAGCTGGTGGGTATTGGTGTACAGGTTGGAATGGTTGTAGGCGGAGGCAATCTGTTCCGCGGGGCTGCCTTGAATGCGGCGGGCCTGGATCGGGTGACCGGTGACCACATGGGTATGCTGGCAACCGTCATGAATGCGTTGGCGATGCGTGACGCGCTTGAACGCAGCAATATCAATACCCGAGTTATGTCTGCAATTCCCATGAGTGGGGTGGTAGATCATTATGATCGCCGCAACGCCATGCGTTACCTGAACCAAGGCGATGTGGTGATTTTTGCTGCTGGTACAGGTAATCCTTTCTTTACGACTGATTCCGCTGCATGTTTGCGCGGTATCGAAATCGAAGCGGATGCTGTTTTGAAAGCCACCAAAGTGGATGGTGTTTACACAGCTGACCCTGTTAAAGATCCTGATGCTCGCCGTTATCGTCATCTGAATTATGACGAGGTGCTGGAGCAACAGTTAGGTGTGATGGACCTGACGGCTATCTGTTTGACCCGCGATCACAGTATGCCGATTCGGGTTTTCAATATGAATAAACCAGGTGCCTTGGCCAATCTGGTGGTGGGTGGTGATGAAGGTACACTCATTGATTGGCGTGAAACGGTTGGAGAAAAATATGCTTAATGAAATCGTTCAGGACGCTGGCGAACGCATGCAGAAAAGTGCGGATGCGCTGCTAGATAACCTTAAGAAAATTCGTACTGGCCGTGCCCACCCTAGCATTCTGGAAAGTGTGCACGTTAACTATTATGGTTCAGATGTGCCGCTGTCTCAGGTTGCAAACATCTCCGTGGAAGACGGTCGTACACTGTCAATTATTCCATGGGAAAAACAGATGGTACCGGTGATTGAAAAGGCGATCATGATGTCAGATCTGGGCCTGAATCCATCGACTGCCGGTGACAATATTCGCGTACCTATGCCTGCACTGACTGAAGAAACCCGTAAAGGTTATATCCGTCAGGCGCGTCAGGAAGCTGAAAATGGTCGGGTAGCGATTCGTAACATTCGTCGTGACGCAAATTCCGATCTGAAAGATCTGAACAAAGAAAAAGAGATCACCGATGATGATCTGCGTCGTGGTGAAGATCAGGTGCAGAAGCTGACCGACAAGTTTGTGGCAGAAATCGATAAGCTGCTGGAACAGAAAGAAAAGGATCTGATGGAAATTTGATCCTGTAACAGAGCTTACGGCTCTACTGGATTTACGCTGCATGGCCCCGGAAGAAAAGTCAGGTGCACCACGCAATCCGCCGCCTCGGCATATTGCCATTATCATGGATGGCAATAATCGCTGGGCCAAGCAGCGACTGCTGCCCAGCCTTGCTGGGCATAAAGCGGGCGTCGACAGTGTTCGCTCAGTGATAGAAGGTTGTGCAGAGCTGGGTGTTGAAGCGCTAACGCTGTTTGCCTTCAGTTCGGAAAACTGGAAACGCCCCCCTCTCGAAGTTAAAGGTCTGATGGAGCTTTTTAAGCTCGCTCTGGACCGTGAATCCAAACGTCTGCAAAAGAATGGCATCCGCCTGCGCGTGATCGGAGATATTTCCGGTTTCAGTGCGTCTTTGCAGAAAAAAATCCGTGCTGCCGAGGCGCTGACGGCTGAAGGTACCCGGTTGCAGCTCAATATAGCCGCCAACTATGGTGGTCGCTGGGATATCACAACCGCAGCACGTGCATTGGCGGAATCCTGTGTCAGAGGCGAGATGAGCCCTGAGCAGATCACGGAATCAGCTCTCTCTTCGCAGCTTTCCCTGGCTGAACTGCCCGATCCTGACCTGTGTATTCGTACGGGCGGCGAGCAGCGCATCAGTAATTTTCTGATCTGGCAGTTTGCCTACACTGAACTCTATTTCGCTGACTGTTTCTGGCCGGATTTTGGCAAGGACGAGTTGCAGAAAGCCATCGATAGTTACTGCACCCGCCAGCGCCGGTTTGGCAAAACAACAGAACAGATAGAAGCGGAACGGCATGTTTAAAGCACGGTTACTCACATCAATCATCCTGGCTCCGCTGGCGTTGTATGCGGTTTTTGAATTGCCGGTGTTGCCTTTTGCGCTGCTGCTGGATCTGGTGTTGCTCCTGGCTGCCTGGGAGTGGGCTAATCTGTCCGGTTATCAGCCAACAACTGAACGCCTGGTCTATGTAGTTGTAACCGCGCTGGGCCTGGCTGGTGCGCATTGGCTGCAATCTGTGCTGAGTATGCCCTTGCCGCTGGGGGTTGTGTTGCTGTTCTGGTTGGTGGCGTTAATCTGGGTGGTTCGTTTTCCGGCAACCTGTGGCTGGTCCCGGAGATGGCAGCGGGCGTTGGTGGGCTGGCTGGTGCTATTGCCATGTTGGTTTGCGTTAGTGGAATTAAAGAGTCTGCCACAGGCAGAACTCTGGCTGCTCTGTCTTCTGCTCCTGGTCTGGGGGGCTGATGTGGGGGCCTACGTTGCGGGTAAAGGATTCGGGCGGAACAAACTGGCCCCTAAAGTGAGTCCGGGTAAAACCCGCGAAGGATTGTGGGGTGGGCTTGTGACCTGCGCCGCCGTGGGTTTGGGATTTTCAGTCTGGTTGGAACTGTCTGCATTGTCTTGCGTCTTACTGATGCTTTTGGCGATCTGTACCGGTTTTATGTCGGTGTTGGGGGATCTGTTCGAGAGCATGTTGAAAAGGGAACGTGGCATAAAGGACAGTAGTCGGATCTTGCCCGGCCATGGCGGTATTCTCGATCGCATCGACAGTCTGACCGCCGCAGCGCCCTTTTTCGTTTTCTGGCTCTATTTTTTGCCTGTCTGAGAGACTGAATGACACTGCTGCACACAATATTCGCAACATTGGTGACCCTGGGTATTCTGGTCACTGTTCATGAATGGGGTCATTTTTTCGTAGCGCGCCGTTGTGGTGTCAAAGTGCTGCGTTTTTCCATCGGATTTGGCAAACCTCTGCTGAGCTGGCGTGATAAACACAACACCGAGTTTGTGGTTGCGGCCATTCCGCTGGGTGGCTACGTCAAGATGCTGGATGAGCGTGAAGGTGATGTGCCGGCACATGAGCGGGCACAGGCATTCAATCAAAAAACGGTCTGGCAGCGTATTGCGATTGTCGCTGCAGGCCCGGCAGTTAATCTTATTTTTGCGGTGCTGGCTTACTGGCTGATGTTTGTGGTGGGTGTTTCAACCGTTGCGCCACAGATTGGTTCTGTGGTTTCAGGCAGTCTGGCTGAGCAGGCGGGGGTGAGCGCTGATCAGGAAGTGATTGCGGTCGACGGTTATCCAACCCGGAGCTGGGAGGAGGTGAATCTCAGACTGGCGTCACGGGTCGGTGAATCAGGACCACTGGTACTGCGACTGCAACCGTCTGACAGTACGTTGCCGGAAGAAAAAACCGTACAGCTGGAAAACTGGTCGGTTGATCTGGAAAACGAATCACCGGTCAGGGCGTTGGGTCTGGAACCATGGCAGCCAGAAATCCCAGCCGTTATTGGTACATTGATGCCAGGTGAGCGGGCTGAGCAATCTGGATTAAAGGTCGGTGATCATGTTTTGGCTGTGGACGGAGCGCCAGTGCTGGATTGGTATGATCTGGTGGGACATGTACAGTCGAGTCCCGGATTGCCCGTCCAGGTATTGATTGCGCGCGGCGATGAACGTGTCACGCTTGAGCTGACACCAGCCATCAAAGAGGTTGAGGGCCAGCGCTTTGGTTACATTGGCGCGGGTGTTCAACCCGTCGGCTGGCCTGAGGAACAACGGCGTATCTTGCAGGAGAATCCGCTGAGTGCTGTTGGTCATGCCGTCGCCAAGACCTGGCAGATGATGACGCTGACGCTGGATGCCATCTGGAAGATGATTGAAGGGGCAATCTCAGTAAAAAACTTGAGTGGTCCTATAACGATTGCTAAAGTGGCGGGGGCCTCAGCAGCCTCGGGTTTTGAATCCTTTATCAGTTTTCTGGCTTACCTCAGTGTAAGTTTAGGTATTTTGAACCTGCTTCCCATACCGGTACTGGACGGCGGGCACCTGCTTTATTACCTGGTAGAGCTGGTCACAGGCCGCCCGGTCAGTGAGCGCGTCCAGATGCTGGGGTTGCGTTTGGGGATGGCGATAGTCATCTCGCTGATGGGTATAGCTCTATTAAATGATTTTATGCGGCTGTGAGCATCCTGCCACAGCACGAGTGTTTTTTATTCGGGACGTAAGAACAACTTCATGAAACGCGGAATCGGACTTCTCATTTCTCTTCTGTTGTGGGCATCCCTGGCTCAAGCAAACACAGCTTTCACTATTCAGGACATTCGTCTGGAAGGCCTGCAGCGAGTCAGCCCCGGTGTCGTATTCCGCAACTTTCCGCTCAGTACCGGCGATCAGGCGACCTCGCGCAGTCTCTCAGAAGCGACCCGAAAGCTCTTTGCCTCCGGCTATTTTGATGATGTTGATCTGTTGCGTGACGGCGATGTGCTGATTCTTAAACTGGTTGAGCGTCCTTCGATCAGTAAGATCAATCTGGAAGGCAATAGCGTCCTTAAAGATGAAGATCTGTTGAACGGTCTTAAACAGACGGGTTTGCAGGAAGGTGATGTTCTCAAACGTGCCACAATTGAGCAGATTCGTCAGGATCTGATCGAAGTCTATGCCGGTCAGGGCCGATACGGTGCTTCTGTGGATACCACAGTAGAACCGCTGGCAGAAAACCGTGTGGCTCTGAATATTAAAATCAATGAAGGTCAGATTGCGTCTATTCAGCACATCAATATCGTCGGTAATACAGTCTATACCGATGAAGAACTGAAGGATCTGTTCTCACTCAAACTGCCCCATTTCTGGACCTTCTATAAAAAAGATGACCGTTATGCGCGGCAGAAGTTGTCTGGCGATCTGGAACGACTGCGTTCGTATTACCAGGACAGTGGCTACATCAACTTCTCAGTTGATTCGACTCAGGTTTCAATTACCCCGGATAAAAAACATATCTACATCACGGTGAACGTGACCGAGGGTGAGAAGTTCACTGTGCGTGACGTCAATATCGTCGGTGAACTGGTGGTGCCTGAGGATGAATTGAACGACAAGCTGAGCATTGCCGCAGGTGATATCTTCTCCCGCCGTCAGGTGACCGTTTCACAGGAAGCTTTGCAACGACGCATTGGTGATGCCGGCTATATGTTTGCCAATGTATCGCCCCTGCCTGAGTTGCATGATGACAATACGGTCAGCCTGAAATTCTTTGTCAGTCCGGGTAAACGTACTTACGTTCGCCGTATTAACATCAAAGGCAATACCCGCACAGCAGATGAAGTGGTGCGCCAGCATCTAACCCAGATGGAGGCGGCAGTTGCTTCCAATGCTTCGATCGAGTTGTCGAAACAGCGTCTGGAAAAAACCGGTTATTTTAAAACGGTGAATGTAGATACCCGTCCGGTGCCGGGTACGGATGATCAGGTCGACCTCGAGTACACCGTTGAGGAGCAGCAGTCCGGTTCCTTCTCCGCCAGTGTCGGTTTTTCACAGAGCAGCGGCATTATTCTGGGCCTGCAACTGCAGCAGGATAACTTCCTGGGTACCGGCAAAAAAGTGGGCATTGGTGTATCCAACAGCTCTGTGCTGACCGAGTATTCATACAGCTTTACTGATCCGTATTACACCGTTGATGGGGTCAGCCGGGGCTTCAATCTCTACTACCGTACCCGTGACCTGAATGAAGATAACGTCAGTGCGTTCAGTTCGGATGAAATTGGCGGGGGTGTGGTCTTTGGTTATCCAATCAATGAATTTGAACGCCTGAGCTTTGGTCTGGACCTCAAACATCTCAAAATCAACACCAATGGCGATGAAACCCCGGATGAAATCTATGATTTCCTCGATGCTGAGGGTGATAGTTATCTCAACCTGATCGCCACCCTGGGTTGGAGCAGTAACCACCTGAACCGTGGTTTCTTCCCAACCAAAGGCTATTCTCACGGGGTCTCGCTGGAGATGTCTCTGCCGGGTAGTGATCTTGGTTATGCCAAGGCGCTTTACAACTTCAAGCTATATGCCCCTATTACCGATGACCGGCAGTGGGTTACGGGATTCAGAGCGCGTGCTGGCTATGGTACGGAGCTGGGTGGTAATGAGTTCCCGTTTTTTGAGCATTTTTATGCCGGCGGTCTGAAAACTGTGCGTGGTTATCAGCAGAATACTTTGGGTCCACGTGACTCAAAAGATGACCCCTTTGGTGGTAATGCGTTTATTTCCGGTGGTGCTGAGCTTATCTTCCCAACACCGTTTGTGGGTGATAAGTCATCCTGGCGCACCCTGTTGTTTGTCGATGCAGGTAACGTCTTTGATACCAGCTGTTCTGATACGGCAACCGAGTGTGAAGATGGTGTGCAGCTAGATGAGTTAAGGTTCTCTACCGGTTTTGCGTTAAGTTGGCTGACCCCAATTGGCCCTCTGTCGTTTGCACTGGCGGTGCCGCTTAACGATAAAGATGGAGATGAAACGGAATTCTTCCAGTTCTCTCTGGGGCAATCCTTCTAGAGGTAAATCATGAAATTCAAATCTTTACTGGTCTGTTTATTTACGTTCTCAATCAGTGTGTCTGCGCACGCTGAGAAGGTGGCTGTGCTGGGTGTGCAGGAAGCACTGCTCGGCTCTACAGCGGCTGAAACCTTTCGGGAGACGCTGCGTAAAGAACTGGCCAGCGATGAAAAACAGGTACTTGAGCTGGAAAAACAAGCCAAGGCTATTCAGGAAAAACTGAAGAAGAATAAAGGACTGGCGTCTGAGGAAGAGATGCAGCAGATGAAGCTGCAGTTTCAGAAAGTCTTCACTCAGTATCAGCAGGCAGGTCAGGCGCTGCAGCAGAAACGGATGGAAAAAGAACAGGCATTCGTGACCGATATGCGTCCCGTGCTGGATAAGGTGATCCGTGGCCTGATCGAAGAGGAAAAATATGACATCGTTGTGGCTAAGGAAGCCTCCGTTTTTGCTCGCAAGGGATTGGATATCACGCCAAAAGTGATCGAGCTGTTGAACAGCTCTAAGTAAGCGCACTGAATGGAAAAACGCGGACAGTATACCCTTGCAGAGCTGGCAGCCCTGCTTCAGGCTGATCTAAAAGGTGATGCAGCGTATACCGTGTCGGGCCTGGCCTCGCTTGAACAGGCGGGCCCAAATCATCTCGCTTTTCTGGCAAACTCCCGCTATGCAAAACAACTGGCAACGACCCAGGCCGGTGTCGTGATCGTGGCGCCTGAAGAGGCGGCTCTGGTGCAGGGCAATGCGCTGGTGATTGCTAATCCCTATCTCGCGTATGCCCGGGTCAGTCAGTTGTTTGATGCTGTTTCTTCAGTTGCCCCGGGTGTTCATCCCTCTGCAGTGGTAACAGAGGGGGCGGTGATTCACCCTTCAGCGGCAATTGCTGCTGGTGTGGTTGTGGGTGCGGGCTGTGAGATCGGTGAAAGTGTCATTCTGGAAGCCAATGTGGTTCTGGGCGAGGGTTGTAAGATCGGTGCTCGCACCCGTCTGCAGGCCAACGTCACTTGCTACCATGATGTCTGGATCGGTGATGACTGTCTGATCCACAGTGGAGCGGTTCTTGGCGCGGATGGATTTGGTTTTGCGCCTTCGGCTGATGGCTGGGTTAAGATCGCCCAATTGGGCGGTGTGCGCATTGGTCATCGGGTTGAAATCGGTGCCTGTACCACCATCGACCGTGGTGCATTAGAGCATACGGAAATCGGTGATGGCGTTATTCTGGATAACCAGATACAGATTGCTCATAACGTCAAGATTGGTAAAAATAGCGCGATTGCCGGTTGTACCGCAGTAGCGGGAAGCACTAAAATTGGCGACCGCTGCACCATTGCCGGTGCCTGTGGCATTACAGGTCATCTTGAACTGGCAGATGGTGTGCATATCACCGCGATGTCGCTTGTCACGAAATCCATCACTACACCGGGTGCCTACTCATCAGGGACCGGCCTGATGCCCAGTGGCCAGTGGAAAAAGAATGTTGTGCGCTTCAGACAGCTTGATGAGCTGGCTCGGCGGTTGAAGTCTGTTGAAGAGCAGGTTAAAGAAATTAAGGGTTCCTAATAAATGATGGATGTAAAAGAAATAAGGGAGTATCTCCCCCACCGCTACCCCTTTTTGTTGGTGGATCGAGTGCTGGAACTTGAAGCTGGTCAGTCCATTGTTGCGATTAAAAACGTCACAGTGAATGAACCCTTTTTTAACGGTCATTTTCCGGACTACCCGGTAATGCCGGGTGTGCTGATTGTTGAAGCCATGGCGCAGGCTGCGGGTATCCTGGGTTTCAAAACCATGGGTAAAAAACCTGAGGATGGCAACATCTATTACTTTGTCGGTGCTGACAACCTGCGCTTTAAACGTCCTGTTGTACCGGGTGATCAGTTGCGTCTTGAGGCAAAAGTGCTTTCAGAGCGCCGCGGAATCTGGAAATTTGAGGTATGCTCAACAGTAGACGGTGAAATGGTCAGTTCTGCCACCATCCTGTGTGCTGATAGAAAGGTCTGAAGTTGATTGATCCTCACGCCATAATTGATCCTGATGCCAAGCTTGCCGATGATGTTGAGGTTGGCCCCTGGACCTATATCGGTCCGGGCGTAGAAATTGGTGCCGGTACCGTGATCGGTTCCCATGTGGTGATCAAGGGTCCGACTACGATTGGTCGAAACAACCGGATTTTCCAGTTCTCCAGCGTCGGTGAAGAGTGTCAGGATAAAAAATATGCTGGCGAACCGACCACGCTGGTGATCGGTGATAACAATGTGATCCGGGAAGGAGTTACCATTCACCGCGGTACTGTGCAGGATATTGGTACCACCATCATCGGTAGCGATAACCTGTTTATGGCGAATGTGCATGTCGCACACGACTGTGTTGTGGGCGACCATGTGATTATGGCCAACAACACGGCGATTGCTGGTCATGTGCATGTGGGGGACTGGACAATCCTCGGCGGCTTCACCGCAGTCCATCAGTTCTGCCGTATTGGTGCGCATGTTATGTGTGGCACCTGCAGTGTCGTATTGAAAGATATCCCGTCCTACATCATGGCGAATGGTAATACGGCTCAGCCTCACGGTATCAACACTGAAGGTCTGAAGCGACGCGGGTTTACTCCGGAAGCGATTCAAACCCTGCGCCGTGCCTATAAAATTATCTATCGCCAGAATAATACGCTGGCACAAGCCCTGGATCAGTTAAACAGGATGGTGGATTCTGCTCCTGAGCTTGAATCGCTGATCCAATCTCTGGAATCGTCGACTCGCGGCATTATCCGCTAGGTGCCTGCTATGCCCCAAAGGCTTCGCATTGGAATCGTTGCTGGTGAGGCCTCCGGTGATATTCTCGGCGCAGGGCTGATGCAGGCTCTGCGCTCCCAGCTCCCCCAGATTGAATTTACCGGCATTGGTGGTGAACTGATGCTTGCTGAGGGGCTGGAATCCCGCTACCCGATGGAACGTCTTTCAGTCATGGGGCTGGTTGAGGTGCTGGGGCGTCTGCGGGAGCTGCTTAAACTGCGCAAACGTCTGATCCGTGAGCTGATCGCCGAACCGGTGGATCTGTTTATTGGTATTGATGCCCCTGATTTTACGCTCAAAATGGAGCTTGAAATTCGTCAGGCAGGCATTCCGACGGTGCATTATGTCAGCCCCTCTGTCTGGGCCTGGAAACCGAAACGCATCTATAAAATAAAACGCTGCGCGGATCTTTTGCTGGCGTTATTTCCATTTGAGCCCGCCTGCTACCAGCCCACGCAACAACGTATGACAGTGGTGGGTCACCCGCTGGCGCAGGCAATCGAACATGACACCTCTCTCTGTGGTGTTCGAGAGCTGTTTCAGCTCCTTGCAGCACAGAAGGTGGTTGCACTGTTACCCGGAAGCCGGGGCAGCGAGATTAAATATCTGGCTGAACCTTTTCTGGATACTGCCCGCTGGTTGCAGCAGCAGAATCCAGAGCTGATGTTTTTGTTGCCAGCGGCGACAGAGCGGATTTATCAGCAACTGACGACTCTGGTAAATGAGAAGTATGCTGATCTGAATCTTCGAATCATTCTCAAACAGTCACGCCAGGTGATGGCCGCGGCGGACGCGATTTTGATTGCTTCAGGTACGGCGACACTTGAGGCGACCCTGTTGGGTAAACCGATGGTGGTGGCGTATCGCATGGCGCCGCTGACCTATGCCATCTATTCGCGGATGGTCAAAGCCAAACATATCTCTCTGCCTAATTTGCTGGCTGAAGAACGCTTAGTGCCTGAGATGTTGCAGGATAATGTGCGTCCGGAACTGCTGGGTCCTTTGCTGCAAAAGGCACTGAATGACTCTGAATATCAGTTGATGCTGGCAAACCGTTTCGCAGAGATTAAAGCCCAATTGCTGCTGGATTCGAATCAGCTCGCTGCTGCGGCTGTGGTCGCGTTGCTACGGGATAAAGGGGTACTCAATGCAGACTGAAGGGTTTGATTTTGGTCAGCACCAGCTTTGTGCTGGGGTAGACGAGGTTGGTCGTGGACCGCTGGTGGGCAATGTTGTCACAGCGGCGGTGATTCTGGACCCCGCCAGACCTATCCAGGGCTTGGCTGATTCAAAGGTGCTTTCTGCTGCAAAACGCGAACGGCTCTATCAGGAAATTACTGAAAAGGCGCTGGCCTGGTCGGTTGCATCAGCCACACCGGCAGAGATTGATGAACTGAACATTCTGCATGCTACCATGCTGGCCATGCAGCGCGCGGTACTGGCTTTGAATCCAGCGCCGGAATATGTTTATGTGGACGGCAATCGGTGTCCGGAATTGCCCTGTCCGGCGGAACCTGTGGTAAAAGGTGACAGCAAGGTGCCTGCTATCAGTGCAGCATCCATTCTGGCTAAGGTGGTGCGGGATCGTGAGATGGAGCAGCTGCATGCGCTTTACCCTCACTATGGTTTTGCCAGTCATAAGGGTTACCCCACCAAGGCACATTTTGAAGCGTTGCAGCAGTATGGACCTTTGCCGGAGCACCGCCGCAGTTTTCGCCCGGTACGTGAACTGATAATCCCTTGAGCCTGAAGAGTTTTATGTCTGATCCCCGTTTTATTCATCTGCGTGTCCACACTGAATTTTCTCTGGTGGATGGACTGGTGCGGGTGAAAGAGTTGGTGGCTGCTGCCAAAAAGGCGCAGATGCCAGCCGTGGCGATGACCGATGAGACCAACCTGTTTGCGCTGATAAAGTTTTATAAGGCAGCCACGGGTGCTGGCGTTAAACCGATCTGTGGTGCAGATCTATGGCTGGAAAATCCCCATGAGCCTGCCGGTCTGCCCTATCGCCTGACGCTGCTGGTCAGAAACGCAGTCGGTTACCGCAACCTGATGGAGCTGATCTCGCTTGCTTATGCCGAAGGGCAGGGGCGGCTGGATGATCGGGCCATTCTGAAGCCTGAATGGTTGGTTGCCCAGGCAGAGGGGCTGATTGCATTGTCGGGTGCACGTCAGGGGGAAATTGGGCACAACCTGCTGGCGGGCCAGCTGGATCAGGCAGAAGAAGTATTACGTTACTGGCAGCAGGTGTTTCCTCAGTCGTTTTATCTGGAGATTCAGCGTACCGGCCGTCCCGGTGATGAGACGGTTGTGCATGGCAGTGTTGAGTTGGCTCAGCGTTGTGGTTGTCCGCTGGTGGCCACCAATGAAGTGATGTTTATCCGTGAGGAAGACTTCGAAGCCCATGAAGTGCGGGTCTGTATCAACCAGAGCCGGACCCTCGATGATCCGATGCGGCCGAAAGAGTACAGTGAACAGCAGTATTTCCGTAGCCAGGATGAGATGGTTGAGCTGTTCAGTGATATTCCTTCAGCGCTACAGAACAGTGTAGAGATCGCCAAACGCTGCAATATTGAAATTGAGCTGGGTACCTACTACCTGCCTAAATACCCGGTGCCGGAAGGCATGTTGATGGATGACTTCTTCCGTCAGGTCTCCTATGACGGGTTGGAAGAGCGTCTGGCAATACTGCTGGACAGGGACGATCCGGAGTATCAGGAAAAACGTCAACGCTATATCGACCGGCTTGAATTTGAACTGGATATCATCATCCAGATGGGTTTCCCCGGCTACTTCCTCATCGTAATGGACTTCATCAAATGGGGTAAGGAGAACGGTGTGCCGGTGGGGCCGGGACGTGGTTCCGGTGCGGGTTCGCTGGTGGCCTATGCGCAAAAGATCACTGATCTTGATCCACTTGAATATGATCTGCTGTTCGAACGCTTCCTGAACCCTGAGCGTGTTTCCATGCCTGACTTCGATATCGACTTCTGCATGGAAAACCGTGACAAGGTGATCGACTATGTTGCCCGCACCTACGGGCGTGATGCCGTGTCTCAGATTGTGACCTTTGGCACCATGGCGGCTAAGGCGGTGGTGCGTGACGTGGCGCGCGTACAGGGCAAACCCTTCGGTCTGGCCGACAAATTATCCAAACTGATCCCGTTTGAAATTGGTATCACCCTGACCAAAGCGATGGAGCAGGAAGCTCTGCTGCGTGAGTTTGTGGAATCCAGCGCAGAAGCGCAGGAGATCATGGAGATGGCCTACAAGCTGGAAGGGGTTACCCGTGGCGTAGGCAAACACGCCGGTGGCGTGGTCATCGCCCCCACCAAGTTAACCGACTTTGCCGCCACCTACTGTGATGAAGAGGGTAAGGGCCTTGTTACCCAGTTTGATAAGAATGATGTAGAAGAAGCGGGCCTGGTGAAGTTCGACTTCCTGGGTTTGCGAACGCTCACTATCATTGACTGGGCTCTCGACACGGTAAACCGTATTCGCAGCAAAGAGGGCGAACCACCTCTCGATATTGCGCTCATCGACCTCGAGGACAAGCCGACCTTTGATCTGCTGCAGTCCGCTGAAACGACCGCAGTATTCCAGCTTGAATCCAGTGGTATGAAAGATCTGGTGCGGCGTCTGTTGCCGTCACGCTTTGAGGATATCGTGGCACTGGTGGCGCTGTTCCGTCCCGGGCCGCTGCAGTCCGGCATGGTGGATGACTTTATCAACCGAAAACATGGTCGGGCAGAGATGGCCTGGCCGCATCCGGACTATCAGCTTGATTCGTTGCAGCCGGTACTGGAGCCAACCTACGGCATCATCCTGTATCAGGAACAGGTAATGCAGATTGCCCAGGTGATGGCGGGTTATACCCTGGGCGGCGCAGATATGCTGCGTCGGGCAATGGGTAAGAAAAAGCCGGAGGAGATGGCCAAACAGCGTGCGGTGTTCCTTGAGGGTTGTGAAAACAACAATATTGACCGTGATCTGGCGGGTAACATCTTTGATCTGGTAGAGAAATTTGCGGGCTACGGCTTTAACAAATCACACTCTGCCGCTTATGCATTGGTGTCCTACCAAACCGCCTGGCTGAAAGCGCATTACCCGGCACCCTTTATGGCGGCCGTCATGTCCTCCGATATGCAGAACACCGACAAGGTGGTGATCTTTATCGAAGAGTGTCGTCGCATGGGCATTCCGCCGGCACTGCCGGATGTGAACACCGGTGAATATATGTTTACCGTGAATGATGCCGGTGTGATTGTTTACGGCCTGGGTGCAGTTAAAGGTGTGGGTGAAGGGCCGATTGAGGCGATTGTAGAAGCGCGTCAGTCCGGTGGGCTGTTTAAAGACATCTTCGATTTCTGTGAACGTGTTGGTGCTAAAAAGCTGAATAAGCGGGTGCTGGAAGCCTTGGTTCGTTCCGGTGCGCTGGATTGTCTCGGCGCTGAGCGTGCAGTGTTGTGGCAGGCAATTCCCGATGCCCTGCAGGCCGCCGATCAGTCCGCTAAAAACAGCGATGCCGGTCTGATGGATCTGTTTGGTGAGGTGGAAGCGGAGGTTGCACGGGACCCTTATGCCGACTATGTCCGGGTGCGTCCATGGACTGATAAAGAACGCCTGACAGGCGAGAAAGACACGCTGGGGCTTTATCTCACCGGGCACCCCATCGATGAATATGAAGGCGAACTGCGTCACTTTGTGCCGAAGAAGATCGTCGATCTGCAGCCGATGCGTGGCCAGACCCAAAAAATGGTCGGCCTGGTGGTGGATCTGCGCCTGCGCAAAACGAAAAAGGGCGATACCCTCTGTTTTGTTACGCTGGATGACCGTACCGCCCGGATCGATGTCACACTGTTTGGTGATACTTATGATCAGTGCCGGGATCTGGTGCAAAAAGATGCCATTGTGGTGGTCGAAGGCGAGGTACAGGAAGATCATTTCTCCGGTGGTCTGAAAGTGCGTGTCAGCAGTGTGGCCAGTATTGCGCAGGCCCGAACCCGCTATGCAACCCGACTTGAGATCCGGTGTGAAGAGTCTCAGCTGACTGAGCGCCAGGTGAAACAGCTGCAGAGCCTGCTGGAACAGCATCGGGGTGAGGTGGGATTGCCGGTGCATCTTTGCTACCGTCGGGCCGATGCGAGCGCCGGGCTGATTCTTGGTGATCGGTGGCAGATAGAGGTTTGTGATACTCTGATTGTTGGCCTGATGGAGCAGTTTGGCCACACGTCTGTACAGTTACGTTACATTTGAGTCGTACTTTTGGTCTGGTTCTTATCAGACTGAAACGGTACACTTGTGCACAATTTTTTCACTTCAGAACAGATCTTTTCTATGAACCCAAATTATCTGGACTTTGAACAGCCAATTGCTGAACTGCAGGCGAAAATCGACGAATTGCGTCTGGTTGGCAATGATAATGCGCAGCTGAACATTTCCGATGAGCTGGAACGCCTGGAGGCGAAGATCGGCAGTCTGACCGAATCTATTTTTGCCAATCTGTCAGCCTGGCAGATCTCTCAGTTGTCCCGGCATCCGCAGCGTCCTTACACATTGGATTATGTTCGACTGATTTTCGACGAGTTTGAAGAGATTCATGGTGATCGTCACTTTTCTGACGATCAGGCGATTGTGGGTGGTATTGCTTATCTGGATCAAAAACCGGTGATGATTATTGGTCATCAGAAGGGCCGTGGTGTACAGGAGCGTCAGAAGCGTAACTTTGGTATGCCGCGTCCGGAAGGTTACCGTAAAGCACTGCGTATGATGGAGATGGCAGAGCGTTTCAAAATGCCAATCCTGACTTTTATTGATACGCCGGGTGCTTATCCTGGTATCGATGCAGAAGAGCGTGGTCAGTCGGAAGCGATTGCGTTTAACCTCGCCAAAATGTCTCAGTTGAAAACGCCCATCATTGCCACGGTTATCGGCGAAGGTGGCTCCGGTGGTGCGCTGGCGATTGGTGTCTGTGATGAGCTGATGATGCTGGGTTACGCTACCTATTCAGTTATCTCGCCTGAAGGCTGTGCCTCCATTCTGTGGAAAAGTGCAGAGCGGGCGGCCGATGCTGCCAAGGCGATGGGTATTACCTCTGACCGACTGCATGAACTGGGTCTGGTTGACCGTGTCATTCCTGAGCCACGGGGTGGTGCGCACCGCAGCCCTGAGCGCATGGCGGCAGACCTGAAAGCTCAGCTCAAAAGGGCGCTGGATAAACTTCAGATTTTGCCAGAGGATGAGTTGCTTGAACGTCGCTATGAACGACTCATGTCCTACGGTTTAGGTGGTGGAAACTAAACCACCCCCAAGTGAGGTGGCTGCATGCCAGCAACAGTTCGAACGTTCGCTGTTTGAGGCCACCCAATCTTTCACCCAGCCAGTTCGGCGCTGGGTTCTGGCGCACAGCGGTGGCCTGGATTCTCAGGTGTTGCTGCATCTGGCTGCCAGTCAGACTCGCTATCGTCCCCTGCACGTTTTGCATATTAATCATCAACTGCAGGCCTCCGCTCAGGACTGGGCAGGTTTTTCGGCTGCTCAGGCGGAACGGTTCGGTGTTGAGTACAGTGCGATTGAGGTGATTCCGGAATCCTCTTCTGAAAAGGCTGCCCGCGATGCCCGTTATCAGGCGTTTGAGCAGTTTTTACAACCGGGTGATTGTCTTTTACTGGCGCAACATGCAGATGATCAGGCAGAAACGGTGCTGTTCAGGCTACTACGTGGCAGTGGACCTAACGGCTTATCGGGAATGCCGGTCGCACGCGCTTTGGGTCAGGGATGTTTGCTGCGTCCCTTGCTGAATCTGACAAAGTCTCAGTTACAGGCATACGCTACGCACTTTCAACTGACCTGGGTGGATGATCCCAGTAACCTGAATGATCGTTATTCAAGAAACTTTCTGCGGCATTCCATCATGCCTGCGTTGGCACAGCGATGGCCCGGTTTGAGTCATCGGCTTTCTGAAGTCGCAACCCGCTGCCGGCAGGAACACCAGTTGTTAAATGCTTATCTGGACCGGGATCTGAAAACACTGGTCGTGGATAATCAGTTGCGCTTGCCCTTGCTTCTGACAAAGCCGGATGTGCAGCAGTCAATGTTGTTACGTCGCTGGCTTGAAGTCGCAACCGGGGCGCTGCTGAATGAGGTTCAGTTGCAAGTGATCCGGTCGGGGCTGATCAACGCCGAGTGCGATGCGCAGCCATTGTTTCAGAAACAGGGTCTCACGCTGCGTCGGTATCGGGGCTGCCTCTATCTGAACAACACTTTATCTTTGGCTGCAGTAGAAACACTGCCGTCGCTTACGTGTGGAACGCACGATCTCGGGGATGGCAGACTCACGATTACTGCTGATAGCGCAGGATTGCGCACCCTGAAAGGTGTTAAACTCAGGCGGCGTCAGGGTGGCGAACGCTGTCGTCCGGCCGGTCGCAGCAACAGTATGACACTGAAAAATCTGTTCCAGGAAGCTGGTGTACCACCCTGGTTAAGAGCCAGCTGGCCGCTGTTGTACGCGGGAGATCAGCTGGTGGCGGTGCCGGGTATCTGTGTGGCAGAAGGCTGGTATGTCGACAGTAAAGGTTTTTGTCTTAATTGGCACAGCTTCGCGTTGTCTGAACAAGGCTAATTTGCTATGCTGTAGCGCCATCTTGATCGTAAAAAATCTCCTCCGCTTTAATTGATCATACAGGTTCTGCATGACGCGTTATATCTTCGTCACAGGCGGTGTTGTGTCCTCATTGGGCAAAGGCATCGCTTCCGCCTCATTGGCTGCTATTCTTGAAGCCCGAGGCCTCAATGTCACCATGCTGAAGCTGGATCCCTATATCAATGTGGATCCAGGCACCATGAGTCCTTTCCAGCACGGTGAAGTATTCGTTACCGAAGATGGTGCCGAAACCGATCTGGACCTGGGACATTACGAGCGATTCATTCGCCGTACCATGAGTAAGCGTAATAACTTCACTGCGGGTCGTATCTATCAGCACGTGCTGCGCAAAGAGCGTCGTGGTGATTACCTCGGCGGTACTGTGCAGGTTATTCCGCATATCACCGATGAGATTAAGCGCCGTGTTATTGAGGGCGCCGGTGATGCCGATATCGCGCTGGTGGAAATTGGCGGCACCGTGGGTGACATTGAGTCACTGCCGTTTATGGAAGCGGTGCGTCAGCTCAAGGCTGAACTGGGCTCTAACCGTGCCATGTTCATGCACCTGACTTTGGTGCCCTACATTGCGACTGCCGGTGAAATCAAAACCAAACCTTCTCAGCACTCGGTAAAAGAGCTGCGCTCCATCGGTATTCAGCCGGATATTCTGGTCTGTCGTTCCGATTTTGCCCTGCCTGAATCCTCGCGTCGTAAACTCTCACTGTTTACCAACGTTGAAGAGCGCGCCGTGGTCTCTCTGCCTGATGCGGATACCATCTACAACATTCCCACCATGCTGCATGAGCAGGGTATGGATGATTTTGTGGTTGAGCGTTTTGGCCTGCAGTGCCCACCTGCTGACCTCTCTGAATGGGTGCGTGTTGCTGATGCACATCTTCACCCTGAGGGTGAAGTGACCATCGCCATGGTTGGCAAATACATGGAACTGCTGGATGCCTATAAATCGCTGATTGAAGCGATTTCACATGCCGGTATCAGCCTGAAGAAAAAGGTGCGTATTGAGTGCATCGATTCTGAGCGTGTTGAGCGTGAAGGTGTTGAGATTCTCAAGGATGCCAGTGCAATTCTGGTTCCGGGTGGTTTTGGTGAGCGCGGCGTTGAAGGAAAAATCAGTGCGGTTCAGTATGCCCGTGAGAACAAAATCCCTTATCTGGGTATCTGCCTGGGTATGCAGGTTGCGGTGATCGAGTTTGCGCGCCATGTGGCGGGTATCGAAAATGCCACCTCTTCTGAGTTTGATCCGAAAGCGGAACACCCGGTTATTGGTCTGATTACTGAATGGACTACATCCGAAGGCGATGTGGAAACCCGCGGTGAAGAGGATGATCTGGGCGGCACCATGCGTTTGGGTGCTCAGGTATGTCATCTGCAAGAGGGTTCTACTGCGGCAGCGGCGTATGGCAAAACCGAAATTGTTGAGCGTCATCGCCATCGCTTTGAGGTGAATAACAATTACGTTGCTCAGTTGGAAGCCGCCGGTCTGCGCATTGCCGGACGTTCGGTAGATGGCGAGTTGGTTGAAGTAGTGGAAGTGCCGGATCATCCGTGGTTTGTTGCCTGCCAGTTCCACCCTGAATTTACTTCTACGCCGCGTGATGGCCATGGCCTCTTCACCGGCTTTATTGCGGCTGCACTCGCGCAGCAAGCGAAAGTTACTCAGTAAACATTTATTGGGCGTGCACTTGGTGCACGTCGGAACACAATTTTCTGGAGTTTGATCCATGGCACTGATCTCTGACATCAAAGCCCGCGAGGTACTCGATTCTCGCGGTAATCCAACCGTTGAAGCCGATGTAATTCTGGACTCCGGCGTGGTGGCGACTGCGTGTGCGCCTTCCGGTGCGTCTACCGGTTCCCGCGAAGCGCTGGAACTGCGCGACGGTGACAAAGCGCGTTACCTGGGTAAAGGTGTTCTGAAAGCGGTTGCTGCGGTCAATGGTCCGATTCGTGAAGCCCTGCTGGGAATGGATGCAGCTGAACAGCGTGCACTGGACAACAAGATGCTGGCGCTGGACGGTACCGAAAACAAAGAAAAGCTGGGCGCTAACGCGATTTTGGCGGTTTCTCTGGCAGCAGCTAAAGCGGCTGCGGCGGATAAAGGCATTCCTCTTTACGCACACATTGCTGATATCAACGGCACTTCCGGTCAGTTCTCCCTGCCGGTACCGATGATGAATATTCTCAACGGTGGTGAGCATGCCGATAACAACGTTGATATTCAGGAGTTCATGGTTCAGCCAGTCAACTTCACCAAGTTTTCTGATGCCCTGCGTTGCGGCGCTGAGATCTTCCATGCACTGAAAGCAGTGCTGAAAGCCCGTGGTCTGAATACGGCGGTGGGTGATGAAGGTGGTTTTGCACCTAACCTGGCGTCTAATGAAGAAGCACTTGTGGTAATCAAAGAAGCGATCTCTAAAGCCGGTTATGAGTTGGGCAAAGACGTAACGCTGGCACTGGACTGCGCCTCCTCTGAATTCTACAAAGACGGCAAATATGACCTGTCTGGTGAAGGCAAGGTATTTGATGCCGAAGGTTTCGGTGACTACCTGGCGGAGTTGACCGAAAACTATCCGATCGTGTCCATCGAAGACGGTATGGATGAGTCTGACTGGGATGGCTGGGCGTATCTGACCCGCAAGATCGGCGACAAAGTTCAGCTGGTGGGTGATGACCTGTTCGTGACCAACACCAAGATTCTGTCACGTGGTATTGAGCAGAGCATTGGTAACTCCATTCTGATCAAATTCAACCAGATCGGCTCTCTGTCAGAAACGCTGGATGCGATCAAGATGGCGAAAGACGCAGGTTTTACTGCGGTAATCTCTCACCGTTCCGGCGAAACAGAAGACACCACCATTGCTGATCTGGCTGTCGGTACGGCTGCAGGTCAGATCAAAACCGGTTCTCTGTGCCGTTCTGACCGTGTTGCTAAGTACAACCGCCTGCTGCGTATCGAAGAGGAACTGGGTGCCGGCGCAGTTTATAACGGCCTGTCAGAAATTAAAGGCCAGGGCTGATTACAAAACCGCTTAGGTGGTTGCGTCAATTCTGGTATAAAAGGGGGCGGATAGCCCCCTTTTTTGAGTCCGCTCATCCGGGCTTGAATACTTCAGCAGAGGCTGAGGGTTGTTATCTGAGGGTTCCCTTAGGATGAGGGAAATACGAAAGTTTTTCGCCCCAAGTGGGGAGACTATGTTTCGCTGGGTTTTGCTGCTGATACTGTTGCTCTTTGCCGGACTGCAATACCGTTTGTGGCTGGGTGAAGCTAATCTGCGTGAAACCTGGCAGTTAAAAGCCCAGATTGAACAGCAGGTTCTGGACAATGCGCGTTTAATTCAGCGCAACAGTGAACTTGAAGCTGAAGTAAAGGACCTGAAACGCGGGCTGTCAGCCATTGAAGAGCGCGCACGCAGTGAGCTTGGCATGATTCGGGAAGGTGAAACCTTTATCCAGTTGGTTGAGCCTGTGCCGCAGAAGGAAAAGCGTTGAGCGAACTGAACATCAATTTTGCTTATCTGCAATCGCCGCCCGCCGGTTCGGCGGTGATACGCACGGTACCTGAAGATTTTCAGGTGCAGGAACTGCTCGGCTATACCCCGGAAGGGGAAGGTGAGCACTTTTATCTCTACATCCGCAAAACCGGTGAAAATACCGACTGGGTGGCCAGGCAGCTGGCAAACTTCTGTCAGGTTTCGCCACGTGAAATCAGTTATGCAGGTAAAAAAGATCGCCATGCGGTCACCGAACAGTGGTTCTGTGTACGTTATCCCGGTAAACGCGAACTGCACTGGCAACTGTTTAATTCTCCTACCATTGAAGTACTGCAGGTCGCGCGGCATCCCCGTAAATTAAGACTTGGAAACCTGCTGGGTAACCGGTTTCGTCTGCGTCTGAGGCAGGTCACTGATATGCCCGAGTTGATGCGACGCGTTGAGCAGATAAAACAGTCGGGTGTGCCGAATTATTTCGGGCCGCAGCGGTTTGGTCATGCGTACGGTAATCTTGACCGGGGATTGGCGCTGTTGCGCGGTGAATACAAAGAGCGCCAGCGACAAAAAAAAGGCTTATATATCTCTGCTGTGCGGTCATGGTTATTCAATCATTTGGTTTCTCAACGTATCCTAGAGGGTTTATGGGATCGGCTTTTGCCGGGTGATGCATTGATGCTGTCAGGCAGTCAGAGTTGCTTCGTCTGCGAACAACCTGATGCGGCCACAGCTGAACGTTTAAACACGGGTGATGTTTCCCTTACCGCGCCCCTCTGGGGGATCGGTCAGCCACTGTGTATTGGTGAAGCACGAGACTGGGAACAGGGGCATGCAGCGGTTTTTAGCGAAGTCTGTGATTTGCTGGAACAGATTGGCCTGAAGCAGGAGCGCCGTGCCATGCGACTGATGCCGGAAGCCCTGGAGCTGACGCCGGTGTCAGATACCGAGTGCTGGTTGAGTTTCTGTCTGCCTTCCGGCGCTTTTGCGACCAGTGTATTGCGGGAGTTGAGTCAGGTAACGGAACTCGTTCAGGGACAGCAGGATAACGAATAAAGTGAAAATATTAGTTTCCAACGATGATGGTGTTTTTGCCCCGGGTCTGGCGATACTTGCCGAAACTTTGGCGACGATTGCTGACGTTCTGGTGGTCGCCCCGGACCGCAACTGCAGTGGCGCCAGTAATTCACTGACGCTGGATCGTCCGCTGAATGTGACCCGTCACGATAACGGCTTTATCTCCCTGAATGGAACGCCGACGGACTGTGTACACCTGGGCAGCTCCGGTATTTTTGATTTTCAGCCAGATCTGGTGGTGTCCGGTATCAATGCCGGTCCTAATCTGGGAGATGATGTGCTCTATTCCGGTACGGTGGCGGCCGCTATGGAGGGGCGTCATCTGAAGTATCCACCACTGGCTGTGTCATCCGGCAGCTTTAATCCGCACCATCTGGCGGATTCAGCCCAAGTGATATTGCAGCTGGTTAGGGAGATTGAATCTCTGAATGTTGCCTCCCGTACCGTGCTGAATGTGAACATCCCGGACCTGCCGCTGGCTGAACTGGGTGGCGTTCATGTGACCCGGCTGGGGCATCGAGAGATGGCGGAAAAGCCGATCCCAACTGAAGATCCCCGTGGCAATATCCGTTACTGGATCGCTGGTGCGGGAATCGCCGCTGACCGGGATCCTGGCACTGATTTTTTTGCAATCGAGGAAGGATGTGTCTCGATTACCCCAATACATGCAGATATGACCCAGTTCTCCGGGATGGATAACGTGGCGGAGTGGTTGGAGAAAACCCAGTGACTGAAGCTCAGTTACAAGGCATTGGGATGACGTCCCAGCGTACACGTGATCGTCTGATCAATCGGTTGCGGGAGCAGGGCATTGCAGATGAGGCCGTCTTGAATGTGATGCGTGAAATGCCACGTCACATCTTTATTGATGAAGCCTTATCCCATCGCGCCTATGAAGATACAGCTTTGCCTATCGGCTATAACCAGACCATCTCACAGCCCTATATCGTCGCCAAAATGACCGAGCTGCTGCTGGCGGCAGGGCCGCTTGAACGCGTGCTGGAAGTGGGCACCGGGTCCGGTTATCAGACAGCGATACTGGCGAAGCTGGTGGGCCAGCTGTATTCGGTTGAACGTATTCGTCCGTTGCAGGAAAAAGCCCGGCAGCGCCTGCAGTTATTAAAAATTCGGAATGTTCAGCTCAAACACAGTGATGGCGGAATGGGCTGGCCGGAAAAAGCACCCTTTGACGGTATTCTTGCCGCCTGTGCGCCGGAAGAGGTGCCAGAGGAGCTGAAACAGCAGCTCAAAGTGGGTGGGCGGCTGATCATTCCTGTGGGCGGCAGTCGCGGGCAACAGTTGAAACTGGTGGTCAGAGAATCTGAAGATTCGTTTACTACTGAGGTACTTGAGGCCGTTAAGTTTGTGCCTCTGCTCAGTGGTGTGGTTCGTTGATGGAGCATTAATGCACAAGGAAAAGAGTTGGCGGGACTATCTCTGGTTGTCATTCAAGGGAGTACTGATGGGCGCTGCGGACGCTGTACCCGGCGTATCAGGCGGCACCATTGCTTTCGTCAGTGGTATCTATGATGAGTTGATTGACTCCCTCAAACAGATCAGTCCAGCGGCGCTGGCAGTACTACTGAAACGCGGACCGCGTGCCTTCTGGGTCTACATCAATGGCAGTTTTTTGCTGACCCTGCTCAGCGGTATCCTCTTAAGTCTATTTTCGGTCTCTCATCTGGTGGTGTATTGGCTGGAACATGCGCCTCAACTGCTATGGTCATTCTTTTTTGGGCTGGTGCTGGCATCTACCTGGCTGGTTAGCCGTGATATATCTCGTTGGCAGGCTCAGACGCTGGGGATGTTTACAATCGGTGCGTTGCTTGCCTATGTGATCACCACAATGGCCCCGGCGATGCTGGAACCCACTCCGCTCAGTTTGTTCCTTTCTGGCATGATTGCGATCTGTGCCATGATCCTGCCGGGTATTTCCGGCAGCTTTATTTTGTTGTTACTGGGCATGTATGCCCCTGTGATTGGGGCAATCCAGGCACTGAATATTCCTGCACTGAGCCTGTTCGCGGCCGGTTGTGTGCTGGGTTTACTGAGTTTTTCCCATCTGCTGAGCTGGTTATTGCATCATTATCGTGTACCGACATTGGCGTTGTTGTCCGGTTTCTTGTTAGGGTCTTTGAATAAACTCTGGCCCTGGAAGTACACCACGGCCTATACGATTAACCGGCACGGGGAGCAGTTACCGTTGGTGCAACAGAATATGTGGCCGGATGTGTTTCAGTCCACCACCGGGCAGCCAGCTTATCTGGTCTATTGCGTTGGTCTGATGTTGCTGGGTGCTGTGTTGGTGATGTTACTGGTGTGGCTAGACCGCAGACGGAGGGAATAACCTCAATCATGTGTCGTGCCTGGATCGCCTTGTTGGTAGGGGTTGTGCTGACACTTCAGGGTTGCGGCAGCAGTCCTTATGTTCCGGTGACAGATCGCTCCCGATCCACCGCGCCACAGCCGGCGCCGGCATCTTATGTGGTACAGCAGGGCGATACGCTCTATTCGATTGCTTTTCGTTACGGTCTGGATTTTAAAACGCTGGCCCGTATTAACCGTATTGGGGGCAGTTACCAGATCTACCCCGGACAAACGCTTAAATTACGTTCAGGCAGCGCCCGCAGCAGTGGTTCTGGATCGATTGTGCGTGATGCGTCTATCGCTCAGCAGACAACAGCAACACCTTCCCGCACGCAGACAAAACGTTCTGAAAAGAAAACCACTGCTCAATCCACCGTTAAACAACCCTCTGCAACACAAAAAAATAGCTCGCCTTCCGCAGCGTCTGGACCTATCAAGTGGCAATGGCCTGCTTCAGGTGAAGTGATCCAAAACTTCACTACCAGCGGTAAAATCAACAAAGGCATAAATCTTGCCGGTAAAGAGGGTGATCCGGTGCATGCCGCAGCAGCGGGACGTGTTGTGTATGCTGGCAATGGACTTTTGGGGTATGGCAATTTAGTGATCATCGATCACAATCAGCAATATCTAAGTGCGTATGCCCATAACAGTAAAGTTATGGTAAAAGAGAATGATCACGTCAGGGCGGGACAGAAAATTGCGGAATTTGGGCGCACAGGTACCGACCGGGTCATGCTGCATTTTGAGATCAGGCGTGACGGTCAGCCTCTAAATCCCTTGAACTTTCTGCCGAAACGCTAAAGGATGTACCTTGTAGTTCCTCTGGAGTTGGACTGAAGTATGGTTAATCTAGATAAAGACTGTGACACGGATGTGCAGGAAATGGCGCTTGAGACAGATGATCTGGACATGGAAGAGATGCCGGATGATGCCGAAGATTTCGATGACGACGAAGAGGAGCCGGAATTCCTCAATAGTGGTCGCGGACGTGGCAGTATGGCCCATAAGGATCTTATCAACGCCAAACACCTGGATGCCACTCAGCTGTATTTGAATGAGATAGGTTTTTCACCGCTGCTGTCAGCAGAAGAGGAAGTCTATTTCTCTCGTCGGGCACTGAAGGGTGATGAAGCTTCCCGCAAGCGTATGATCGAGAGTAACCTCCGTCTGGTGGTGAAGATCGCGCGGCGCTATATCAACCGCGGCCTGACCCTGCTTGATCTGATCGAAGAGGGTAATCTGGGTCTGATTCGTGCAGTTGAAAAATTCGACCCCGAACGTGGTTTCAGATTCTCAACCTATGCCACCTGGTGGATCCGCCAGACCATAGAGCGGGCGATCATGAACCAGACCCGGACCATTCGCCTGCCTATCCATGTTGTAAAAGAGCTTAACGTATATCTGCGTGCCGCCCGTGAGCTGGCTCAAAAGCTGGATCATGAGCCTTCGCCGGAAGAGATTGCTCAACTGGTGGATAAACCGGTTGAGAATGTGGAGCGCATGTTGGGGCTCAATGAGCGCGTGGGTTCAGTCGATACGCCGATGGGCAAGGATTCCGACAAATCGCTGCTGGATACGATTCCGGATCTTGATTCATCTGATCCTGAAACCCTGCTGCAGGGTTCTAATATCAGCGGTAACCTGAATAAATGGCTCGATATGCTGCCGGAAAAACACGCCGAAGTGTTGTCGCGTCGATTTGGCTTGCGCGGCTATGAGATGAGCACGCTGGAAGAGGTCGGTCAGGAGATTGGCCTTACCCGTGAACGCGTGCGGCAGATTCAGGTGGAGGCGTTGCGTAAGTTGCGTGAGATTGTCGAGAAAAACGGTTTGACCGGAGAAGATCTGCTGCAACAGTGAGTCTTTGATTTTCGGCCGTTCGCCGTTTGATTATCGAACACCATAAAATCGCCTCAGGGCGATTTTTTCGTTATGTGGCCATTAAAACTGTCGCATATGCGGAAGCTGAATACATCTGTTGCCGCATAAGACAAAGTGTTGCACCCTGATACAAAAGTGACGTTTGTTGATCTGATTTATATCCGGCTGATTTAATTGGTCTTTTTGTTGTCTGGTGAAAATTTGATCAATTTGGCATGCTCTATGCTGCAGTTTTTATGTCTGAAAAAAACAATAGAGATCGACGTTATGTCCAGACTAATGACGGTTGCAAAGTTACGTGCTGAAAATCAGCAGTATAAAGATACCCGTGGTGTGAGCCAGCAGAATCGCTCATTGGGATTTCTGCCAGCATTTTGTGATACAGAGACAGGCCGGGTTGAGTTGTCCTGCTTTGCCGCGGGGATTCCTGCCCCCATCCACCTGCTGACCGGAGTGCCCGATGAGTGGGTGGTCGCCCGGCATTTGAGTGGTGAAGTCGCTGCGATTAAGGCGTCTGTGGTCGCAGGTTTCTGGCGCGATGGCAAATTTTTCACTCGTGAACAGGCCGCTGGCGCTTTGGCGTAAACGGCCTGCTTTGCGACTACTGGCACTGTTCTTTGAGCTGGTAGAGTAGCTCCAGTGCCTGTCTTGGGGTCAGGTCATCAACATTCACCTTTTTAATCGTTTTCACTGCTTTATGTTCCGGTTGGGCGAACATATCGTTTTGCACCGGTGGTGGCGGTGCACTTAGCTGGGCACCAATACTCACATCCTGCTCCAGCTGGATCAATTTTGCTTTTGCCTGCTGAACTACGTTCAGAGGAACCCCCGCAAGTTGCGCCACCTGCAGACCGTAACTCTGGCTGGCTGGCCCCTCTTTTACCTCATGCAGAAAAACGATCAGCTCGTTATGCTCTACTGCGGTAAGGTGCACATTAAATACGGTGGCCAACTGGTCTGGCAGTGCCGTCAACTCAAAATAATGGGTGGCAAACAGGGTGAAGGCGCCTGTTTCTCGCGCCAGATGTTCTGCACAGGCCCACGCCAGTGACAGACCGTCAAAGGTGCTGGTGCCGCGGCCAACTTCATCCATTAACACCAGACTACGCTCTGTCGCATTATGCATGATATTCGCGGTTTCGGTCATTTCCACCATAAAGGTTGAACGACCACCGGCCAGATCATCAGATGAACCCATACGGGTAAAGATCCGGTCCACAATGCCTATCTCTGCTGCTGACGCTGGCACATAACTGCCAATATGCGCCAGTAGGGTGATCAGTGCAGCCTGACGCATATAGGTGGATTTACCCCCCATATTGGGACCCGTGATAATCAGCATGCGGCGCTGGTTGTCGAGTTCCAGGTCATTGGCGACAAAGGGTTCGCTCATCACCGCTTCAACCACCGGATGACGTCCCCGCTGAATTTTCAGCATGGGCTCTTCGCTGAGATGTGGGGGTATATAGTCGAGAGTGACGGCTCGCTCTGCCAGATTCTGCAGTACATCAAGCTCAGCAGTTGCGATGGCGGACTCCTGCAGTGCAAGCAGATGTTCTGCCAGGGATTCTAATAATGCGTCATACAACGCTTTTTCTCGGGCCAGTGCCCGGCTTTTGGCGGAAAGGGCTTTGTCTTCAAAGGCTTTTAGTTCGGGCGTGATATAACGCTCGGCATTTTTAAGTGTTTGTCGGCGAATGTAGTCGCCGGGTATTTCTGCATCCTGAGCTTTTCCGATCTCGATGAAATAGCCATGCACTCTGTTGTAACCCACTTTTAGGGTGGCGATGCCTGTGCGGCCGCGCTCTTTGGCTTCAAGCTGAAGCAGGTAGTCGCCGGCGTTTTCACTGATGTTACGCAGCTCATCGAGTTCAGCATCATAACCCTCGGCAATGACACCTCCGTCACGTATCACCACCGGAGGGTTATCGATAATTGCGCGTTGCAGTAATGCTGCCAGTTCCGGAAATTCCGCAATCTGGGTCGTCAGTTCCAGAATCCGTGCAGGTGGGGTTGCAGTCATCAGGTTCTGGAGCTGAGGTAAGACATTTAAGGCATTGCGTAATCTTTCCAGATCACGGGGTCGTGCAGAGCGAAGTGCTACACGGCTGAGGATGCGTTCGGTATCGCCGACTTCACGCAGACATTCAGCAATCGCTTCATAGCGATAGTCCTCCTGCAGCCATTGCAATGATGCCTGGCGCAGCTGCAGTTGGTTGATATTGCGTAAAGGTCTGTGTAACCAGCGGCGCAGTAATCGGCTGCCCATCGGTGTGGCGCAATGATCAATCACTTTTGCCAGGGTATTGTCGGAGCCACCGGATAGGTTCTGGTCAATCTCCAGATTGCGTCGTGTTGCGGCGTCCAGAAGCACACTTTCCTGATGCTGTTCGACCTGTAAACGCTGGATGTGGGGCAGCGTGCCGCGCTGGGTATCACGTGCATATTGCAGCAGACAGCCAGCGGCTTTTACGGCTAGGTCCATATGTTCACAGCCAAATGCCAGCAGACTTTGAACCTGGAATTGCTGGCACAACATTTTGATCGCACTGTCTTTTTCAAAATGCCATGGAGCCTGGGGTCTTAATCCCGCCTGACGCTGAATCAGTGTCTCAATTCCGTTATCTTCTTCAAACAACAGTTCTGCTGGCCGCAGGCGCTCCAGCTCTGCATTAAGGGCACTGGCACCCTGAATTTCCTGAACCGAAAACCGACCTGCACTGATGTCCATACAGGCCAGTCCGAAGCTGTCCTGATGGCGGCACAGTGCAACCAGCAGATTGTCTCGCCGTTCATCCAGAAAGGCTTCGTCACTCAGAGTGCCCGGGGTGATAATTCTGGCCACCGCCCGTTCCACCGGCCCTTTACTGGTGGCGGGATCTCCCACCTGTTCGCAAATGACCACGGACTCGCCGGATTTAACCAGTCGGGCGATATAATTTTCAGCCGCATGATAGGGGATGCCCGCCATGGGGATCGGTTGTCCGCCGGATTTACCACGGGCGGTCAGGGAAATATCCAACAGTCGCGAGGCTTTTTTGGCATCGTCGTAAAACAGCTCATAAAAATCCCCCATCCGATAAAACAGCAGTTGATGAGGATGTTCGGCTTTGATGCGCAGGTATTGCTGCATCATTGGGGTATGCTGAGCGGTGTTTGAAGCGGTATTCACAATAGGATACTGACCTGATGGCGCGCTGATTGGAGTGTAAATTTACCAGCCTCACCCGCCAGACTCAAAGGTTAGGTCTGTTCAACTGGTTGCGCCGGACGCTTACCGTCCCCGTGGCTCATCAGGGTAGGATTTCGCGCATTCATTTAGAAGGTGACCTGTATTCAATTCAATCGCTTTTTGCGTGAAAAAAAACTTTTTTTGGGCTTTGTTTGCGAATCAGTTCCTTGTAATTGTTTTTTATAAAATTTTATGCAAAATGGCTATTTCTTGAGCAGGAAAATTTCCTGACTCAGACTTTTGCATTTGCGTTATTGTGTCTATGCTTAACAGCCATTAGCACACGCTGAAAAATAAACACTACAAACAACTTTTTTTGAATTTGGTATAAACACCGATTCAACCGCTGCTTTACGTTGCAATGATTCCTTCCAGATGACACAGGTCGTTTGAGAAGCAGTACAGGGAAATCATATCTGCAACCTGCCAGTTACCGGGCTTAGGGATTACGGTAATACGCTGAGATGTCGAGCTTAGGCTCAGGAGATTGGGATTTATTCCCAGGCGGTTGAGGGATTAGGAGACATCTCAAATGCGTACACGCGCGAGTAATTTCGGCCGTCAACGTACTCTGTTGCGCACGCAGCGCTTAATGCAGTCACAAGATAATCGCCAGTCAGAGCTGCTGCTTTCATTCTTCCAAAAAAACCGTTCTGGTGCTCACTCCTACCAACTGGAGTCAATGGAGCCAAGGATTCTGTTGTCAGCCGATTTCGGTGCTATCACGGTTGATGATTATCTTAATGGTGGCGACCCTGCGCTGGCGGGTGAATTTACCGTAGCGCTGGATAGTCACTTCGACACCCTCTTTGACGCGCTTGAGGATTTAGAGTCCACGCTTGATCTGGATACCAATCTGGATATTGATCTGCCCGCGTTGCTGAAGAGGGACTTGGAGCTGGGTAGCTTTGAAGATCCCAACGGGGACGGGAATTATTACAATGACCATGAATCAGTCAATCTGGCTGGTTTGATGGGATTTGCTGCTGAAATATCTGCGCTGGATGGTTTTGATCTTGTTGGCGATATTGTAGATGTTAACCTGGCTGAGTTTGACTTCTATGACTTCAACGGTGATGCCGATCTCGATGTTATGGATGTTGTGCAAAGCGCGCTCTATGCTGAATTTTCCCCGCTGACGGGCGGCGCTAACTTTTCCGATATCGTATCTGGCCTTGATGGATTCAGTACGTCATTTGGTGATTTTACGGTCACCATGAACGCTGATAATTTGCTGGTTACACCCGGAACTGTGAATGGTGACGGTGAAGGTGACTACGATGTGACCTTCAATTTCGGTTTTTCACTCTATAAAACGCATACCTTCTACTTTGACCTGGGTCGCAGTGCTGATCTGCTGGGTATCTCTTATGGTACCCAGGGTGGTGAAATTTTTGGTGCTGATGCTATTCAGGATGGTGGGATGCCGACGGTGGATATCACCACCCAATATGCATTCGGCACCACCATTGGTGTCAATCTGGATGTTCAGCTGGTGGATCATGATGGTGATGGCGCTGATGCAGATCCAACCCCTGAGCATCTGATTGTAGAGGACCAGAATACATTCCTGACCGGTGAGACCACCTTCTCTACAGGCGTCGTGGCAGACTCAACTCTGGCGGCCTTTGATCTGAGAATTGGTTTTCTGGATCTCACCAGTGAGGCGACTTCAACTTACGAACTCTCAGCAGAGCATGTCGCAACTCTTGAAGATACAGATGATGGCAAGATTACATCAGCAGAACTGTCTGGAACTGAGTTCTCTACTGATAATGACCTCACTACCCACACGAATGAAGGCGAACTTGATGTAGAACTGGACATTACCGTCGATTCCATAGGTGTCAGTTCATTTGATGATGCCTTCGCCGGGTTAGGTGCCAAAATTCATCTGAGTGGCGACCCGTTTGCAGATTTTATGCAGGCCGGTGATGGTGGTGACCCAAGAACCTCGCCAATTATCAGTCTCGAAAATTTTGACTTGATTACCCCGTTCATCAATATGACCGGGGATTCTTTCATTAATATTCTTGAACAGTTACGCAGTTATCTCACCGCACTCGAAACTGATGCGGATTTGATGGGATATGACTTGCCATTCCTTTCTGAGACATCGCTGCTGGATGCGCTTGATTTCACCACTTCCCTTGATGCTCTGATTAACGACTTACAGTATGTGACCACCAAGGCTGGGTCCGAGGTGGAACTACCTAACTTTGCATCGGTGCAAGAGTTGGCAGAGCTTCTGGATGACAGCTTAGCCGGAACACTGGCCTCACTGTTGCCAACCTATGGCGCTGATCAGATCTTGTCGTTTAGCCTGGCCTTCACAAATACGGTTGTACTTGATCCGACACTGGATGGCGCGGATAGCGACTTTGATTTTAATTTTAATCTTGGGCCGATCGCTGATATCAATGCGTCCGGCAGTTTCGCCGGCTCTTCTGAGTTGTCTCTGGATTTTATCCTTGGCATAGATCTCTCTACCCCAACAGAGGTGGCAATAACCTCTACCCAGGCACTGTTTGCGCTTTACAGTAACTACAACAGTGCGGGTTCCAATCTGATTAACAGCAATGGTCAACTGTCAGGCGATGCTAAATTCCGGCTGAATGTGGCCGGTAAAGATCCCATATTCGTAACGGTTGCTGCCTCTGATACTGCAGGCAATACGTCTATTGATGACCTGAGAGATGATGTTCAGGATGCGATTGATGCAGCGTACGGTGGTGGCGACATTCAGGTTCTGGTTGACCCGGATACTGGCCGGCTGGTGATTACTGTTTCCGCTACAACGGTCAATATCAGTGATGAAGATTCCAGTTACGATATCGATGGAGTACTACCCACTCAGATCACTATTCAACAATTGTCTGATGATGCAGCGGGTGATGCCGGTTTTGAGGAACTTGGTTTCTTCGATGGGCAGATGGCAACATCATCACCACTGCCGGGCAACGGTATTCTGAGTGCTGATGCCAGTTTTACTGTGGTGTTAGATGGTGTTGATACCCTGATTACGGTGTTGAAGGCCGATACGCTTGATAATACCAGCACCACTGAATTGATCTCTGATATTCAGGAGGCTGTGAATGCCGCCCTTGGAGAAGGGGTGGCCAGTGTTCAGCCAACTGAGACCAGCACTGGATTGGGATTCAGGTTAGTAGCCAATCCAGAATTGGCTTCTTCATTACAAATCGATGCTGTGAATGATGTGGCACTGAAAGAACTGGGGCTGCGTGATGCTTTAAGCGGTGCGTTGCTGTCGATCGCCAGTGATTCAGAAGTCATGAAAGATGCCGGGGTTTATTACGATGGTCAGCTTTCCGATGATGCGCATTTCACGATTGAAGCGCGCAATGGCGCCGGTGTTGTCAGTACCTATGATGTGACGGTAGCAGCTGATGCGAGTAATGCATCCCTGTTGGATTTGGTGGACGATATCAACGCTGCCATCCCGACATCTGATGTTGTCGCCGGTGTTGAAAATGGCCGTCTGGTTCTGATTGCTGTAAATGCGGCTGATGTTGTTTCCATTCGTATCACCAATGTTGATGAAACGGATGTAGCCTTTACTGAGCTGGGCCTTGAAACCGATATGGCCGCGAGTGTCCGCGGTGACAGCGTCGCCTTCCTTCAGGATGCCAGTTTTGGAGCAACAATTGGCCTGGCTGCTAATGGCAGTGCCAGTTTGAATGCGGGCTTCCTTGGTTTGGATGCATCTTTGTCTGGCAGTATGTCTGCAGAACTTGAAGGTAGCTTTGTAACCTCAGAATTGTCGGGTCGTGATGTTACACGTATTGGCGATCTGCTTGCCTCCACGGCCAACCTGTCTGATCTGGTCGACCTGTCACTGACAGGTGATGCTGACCTGAGTTTTTCAGGGCTATCCATTAGTGGGGCCGGCGGTGTACTCAGTGATATGCAATCTTATCTGGATACCCTGACGGATACGGAAATTCAGATTGGCATTGATGATATTTTTGCCCTTCGTGATCAAGGCTTTAGTTTTCAATCTCAGATTGATGGCTCTCCGCTTGGCGGAAATCTGAGCGATCCAACTGTGATCGTTAATCTCCTTAATTTTGGCGAGCTGCAGTACTTCAGTGAATTCAATTTTGGTGATGTGCTCAATGTCTTTGATGATGCTCTGGGCTTCCTCGAACAGCTGGTTGAAATAGATTTCCTTGGAGAATCGCTGCCCTTTGTCGGTCTGAATCTGGCCGCTACACTGGATTTTGTCGGCGGTCTGGCGGATGTCATTCAGGAGATGATCAGTTCAGAAGCCATCAATATTCAGGAGCTGGTCGGTGTTCTGAATGATGCAATCGCTCAGGTTGCAGGCAGCATTGATCTTACCTACGAGGTCAACAGCCCCGGTTTACTGGGTTTTGATATCGATTTCAGCCGTGCTGCGGATGTGTTCCTACCGGTGAATATTGATCTGGGCGAACTTGGTATCCCCGATATCGCCAATCTGGTTGGTAACGCAAATATAGGTGCCAGCTTTGCGGCTGATCTGGGACTGTCTTTCGGGGTGGATGTCAGCAGTATTGGGTCCAGTAATCTCGTATACATTTTTCCGGATGAAACAGGCATCTCTCTTTCAGGCGGTGGCTTTGCCGAAGATGTGAGTTTCCTGGCCAGTATTGGTCCTCTGGCAGCAGCCATTCAGGGCGGTTCACTGGATCTGGATCTTGACCTCGATATTGCGCTGCCGGGTTTTGCAGATGGTTACGCCAATAAGTTTGACCTGACGGTTGGCAATGTCGCTGATTTGCTCAGTGACATCCTTGCTGCCCCCGGTGATCTGTTTGATCTGAACTTCAACTTCGATGCGGTATTACCGGTCTTTGCGCAACTGGGAGGCTCGTCTCAATTCCTCGGTAATCTGGATTTTGTAGCAACCCTCACCAATCTGCTGGACGGTTTGCAATTCCCGGAAATCTCATTACCTAACTTTGGGCTGATCGATTTCAGCGATATAGGTCTGTTGGATACCATCCAGATCTTTGTCGAAGGTTTTGATCTGGTACTCGGAACCATTGGCGATTTGTTCTCCGGCGAGCTCTTCGGTCTTGATGGAATCAGTGATATTCCATTCCTTGGGGAGGCGCTGGATGCTGCAGATGATTTTATTGAAGATATTCGCAGCGCGGTTATCCAGCCATTACTTGAACTGATTGATGGCACACCAGCTTTTCTGGCTGATGTGTTTGAGCAACTGCAAGACCTTATTTTCAATGCATTTAATCCACTGGACTTCCTACCGGATGCGATTGCGAATGCCGATGACATTATCTTTGAATTCTTTAATGAATCAGGCGATCTGATCGGTACCCTTACCGATGCGTTTGTCGGCCTGGGCGAAGCGGCAGGTAACACGCTTGCTGAAGCACTCGAACTGGCCCATGGCTTTGAGTTAGCACTCGACTTGGGTGGTGAGTACTCCTACAACTTTGGCGAAGTTGACCTTGGTCTGCCGGTTCTCAATCTGGGACTGGATGTAGATGGCGGATTTGATGCGGCCTTTGCCTGGTCGCTGTTTATGGGATTGGGTGTCAATCTCAATGATGGTTTCTACTTTAAGCTCAAAGAGGGTGGCGCTGAAGAGATTTCGTTGGATCTCAGCCTGTCCCTGCCGGATTCTCTTACTGCAAACCTGGGCTTCCTGGCCGCTTCTGTTACGAATAATAACGCGGGAGACTATAAGGACTTCTTCGCGCATTTTGCGGCTGATCTGGATAATGGTCTGGAAGATAAACTGACCTTTGGCGATCTGCCAAGCGCAGAGTTGAGTCTGGATTTTGCAGCACGGGCAGACTTAGATCTGGATTTTGATCTGGGCTTCTCAGATGACATTGATCTTGGCGCAGGGTTGGGTGCGCTTGGTTCCCTGTTCCCAAGTTTGGGAGCAGGTATCGAGCTGGAATGGGGCTTCGGTAATCAGGACGCATTTGATCATCTTGCTGAGTTTGCTACAGCCCTTCCTGAAAATGTCTTGGTCATCATTGACGACATTACACTAAACGTCGGTTCCTTCCTGTCAGATGTATTATCGCCGGTTATTGATGTTATTCAGACCATTGTGGGTCCTTTCCAGCCCCTCATCGATGTACTGACCGCGCCAATTCCGGTGATTTCCGACCTTGCGGGTGAAGACATTTCCCTGCTGGATATTGCGGCTAAGTTTGGTTACCTGAATCAGGGCCTCGTTGATGCACTGACATTTATCAGCGATCTATATGATGCCATCGGAGGGCTGACCCTCTCCGACTCGGGGCTGGAAGTTGATATTGGCAGTCTGTTGGGAATCGACTCGCTGGTACTCGGTGGTGACGGTGGCGTCGACCTGACAGATGCCAGTGTGGCTTCCCAGATACAGAATCCTACAGAAGGCTTCCTGACTGTATTGGGCAGTCTTGGCAGCCAGTTTGGTGAATTAGGCACTTTGCTGGATGGTGTAGGTGGCATTGTTTCAGATGTCATTGGTGCCGCTGATTTGGGTGGCATGGATTCGAGTCACCTGACCGGTAATGGCTTGATATTCCCATTCCTTGAAGATCCTACCCAAATTATTGGTCTGTTGTTTGGCCGTGATATGACCCTCATTACTTTGGATCTGGCACCGCTGGAATTTGGTTTTGAGTACAAACAGTTCTTCAGCATCTGGGGGCCAATCGGCGTATCTCTTGGCGGCGGTATCAACTTCCTCGCCGATTTTGATTTCGGCTACGACACCCTGGGTATCCGCACCTTTGCTGAAAACGACTTCAGTAATCCATTAGATCTGTTTGAAGGCTTCTTTATTTACGATGATAGTCCTGCATTGCCGGGCGTCGATACCCCTGAGCTGGTGCTGTCAGGTGAGATCACTGCTGCACTGGCCATCAATATTGGTATAGCTGAAGCAGGTGTTGGTGGGGGTATTTTTGCCACAGCAACGGCTGATCTGAATGATCCGAATGATGATTTTAAAATGCGTCCTTCGGAAATTTTCTCCTACATATACGACACAACATCCGGGGAGATTACCTGGGATACGATCATCTGTATTTTTGACTACACCGTTGAAATTACAGCTGAATTGTTTGTGTATGTAGAGGCACTGTGGGGGCTGTTTGAGAAGTCGTGGACTTTTGGCTCAGCAGACCTGCTAACACTTGAATACAGCTGTGATCCGCCGGGCATCCTCGCTACTGATTTGGGTGACGGCACCCTGCGTCTGAATATGGGTGAGTACGCATCTGAGCGTATTCACGGCACCACTGATGACGTCGATGAGCAGTTTACTGTTTATCTGGATGGCAATAATGTCATGGTATCCGCGGTGATTGATGGTGTCAGTTATGGACCGCAGAACTACGGCAGTAAAGATAAATACGACCATATTCTGGGTCATGCGGGCCTGGGAAATGACAGTATTGATTTGTCGGGTATGACCGCGGGTTCTTATCTCACATCGGACCTCACAGGTGGCCAGGGTGACGATATTATCATCGGTGGCGCAGGTAAGGATGTCATCTACGGCGACAGTGGTTTGGATCAACTGCTGGGCGGCGATAATGACGACTACATCGATGGTGGAGCGGGTGCAGACAAAATTGATGGCGGCGCTGGTCAGGATATCATTCATGGTCGTTTAGATGACGATATCATCCTGGGTGGTAGCGGCGCCGATATTATCTTCGGTGAGGAAGGTGATGACATCATCAGTGCTGGTGCTGGCGATGACCGCGTCTGGGGCGGTGTCGGAATCGACTGGATAGCCGGTGGTGCTGATGATGATATTTTGCAAGGCGAGCTTGGCGATGACCTGATCTGGGGTGATTTTGATTTCGATATTGACAGCGACTTTGTCGTAGCGATGACGGGTATGCTGCCTGATCTTATTAACGGTTCTAACACCGGTAATGACTGGATCAGTGGTGGTGGCGGTTCCGACAGTATCTCCGGTGATAAAGGTGATGATCTAATTTGGGGTGATTCAGGCTTCGCTGTTGCTGTCGATGGAATGACCGTTCTCACTGCGGCTGGCCAGCCTGTTCTGGCCTCTGCTCCATTCAATACTTCAGGCCATGACGTGATCTCCGGTGGTGCCGGTAATGACACGATTTATGGTGAAGATGGTAATGATGTTATACGCGGTGACCTGGATGATGATCTGACCAACCCGGATGATCGTTTTGAGGCCGGACTGGGCTCTGCTACCGGGGACGATATTCTGTTTGGTGGCCGTGGAGCTGATTCCATTTTCGGTAACGGCGGCAATGACGAAATATACGGCGGAGCGAACGGGGACTTCCTGTTTGGTAATGACGGTAACGATACCATCGAGGGCGCTGCGGGCCGGGATGTTATCTTCGGGGATGACGGGGAAGTGGAAATCTTCGAAGCCGGTGATGCTATTCTGCCTTCAGGTGTATATGCCTCCTCAACCTTTGACCCCAAACGTCTTGCAACCAAAAATGCCGCTACCTCCAGCGGTAATGACATCATCGACGGGGGTGTTGATGATGACTTTATCTTCGGCGGTGACGGTCTGGACACCATCGGTGGTGACGATGGTGCCGATCTGATCTTTGGTGACAACGGCCAAGCGCTGTTTGAATTCCACAGCAGTATTGGTATCTCTCTCTTTACCTTTGCTGCATCAACAGATCATGCCTATGGCGATGACGACATTATTTATGGTGATTTAGGTAAAGACATCATCATCGGTGGTGCTGGCAACGATCAGATCTTTGGCGATCGTGATGGTGATAGCCAGAGTGACGACATTATCGCGGGTGATCACGTTGAACTGACCCGTGAACTGGTAGTGGCTGATCTGAATGCGACTCTGGCGACGCTGACAGCGACTGATGCCAACGAAACCTATGCCGGTAATGATCTGATTGATGCCGGTGGTGGTGACGATATTATCTTTGCCGGCCCCGGTGATGATCAGGCAACCGGTGGCGATGGCGCTGATGTCATCGTTGGCGATAACGGGGAGCTGGCGTTCAATGTGGCGAGCGGTATTGATGGTGGCGATGACGACATCTATACCCTTGATTTTGTGCGTACCACAGCATTTTCTCTCACAGGTGATGACTGGCTGTCCGGTGGCGCAGCCGAAGACATCATTATCGGTGGTGGAGGTGAAGATAACCTCTATGGCGATGACATCTTTACCCTGAATCTGGGTGGTGATCCAACCGATATTTCTGGTATTTCTGATGATTCGGCTGGCGCCGATATTCTGATCGGCGACCAGGGTGAAGTGATTCTGACTTTGGGTTTGAAACGCGAAGTCCGCTCAACCGACACTGATAACCTGGATGGCGATAACGACAACATCTTCGGTAACCAGCATGATGATGTACTGATTGGTGGGGTAAACGGTAACCCTTCACCCGACTATCTCTATGGTAATGACGGCGATGACATCATCCTCGGTGACGAAGGTGAAGTGATCTACACCGCGGATTACACTGACGAACCGGTACGTGTCCGTATCGAAACCACTGACTTTAATCTGGGCCATGACGACTACATCTTCGGTAATGGTGGTAATGACCTGGTGTTCGGTGGCACAGGTGCTGATGTCGTTCAGGGTGATAACGACGCTACCGCGGCAGAACCTGTAGAGGTTGCGCCCGGCCATGATGTGCTCTTTGGTGATCAGGGTCAGGTTAATTACACCAACGGCCTGATTGATACCATTGTGGGTACAGATACCGCAGCGATTGATGGCGGCGATGACCATATTCAGGGCGATGACGGTAATGACGTGATTGTCGGTGGTGTTGGTGCTGATCGTCTGGTGGGTGACTCCGAAACGCTGGCTGGTGTATCTGGACTGGGTGAATACGATGATGTGATTCTCGGTGATGTGGGTACTGTGTATTACAACGGCCCAGGTACTGATGATGCGGATCCTTTAACCATCGACGAAGTACGCACCACGAAGTTTGCCCTTGGGGATGACGATACCATCCTCGGTGGTGCAGGTTCAGATGTTGTGATGGGTGGTACAGGAAATGACACCATCATTGGTGACAATCTGGATACCTTTACTGGTGATGTACCAAACGGCGATTACGAGACTCTGCAGACCAATCCGGGTGATGACATCCTGCTGGGCGACCAGGGCTTTGCGACCTGGGCGAATGAAGAACGTGTTGAGATTTCAAGCGCTGATATACAGGAAGCCGACGGTGGCTCTGACTACATTCAGGGTAATGACGGTGCGGATATCATCATTGGTGGTGTTGCCGGTGATCGCCTGATTGGTGAGGCTGAGACTCTGGCATTGGCAGGCAGTACTGGCAGTTTCGACGACATCATTCTCGGTGATGAAGGGCGAGTGCTCTATACCCTGGATCTCTCCAATAATGCGGTTCTGGATTGTGTTGAAACTGATGTGAACGGTGCTTCTGCCGATGCGAGTGCCGTGCTGGGTGGTGATGACATTATACTGGCAGGTGCTGGCGCAGATACTGCGTTAGGCGGCAGCGGTGCTGATACCATTATCGGGGATAATTTGTCCGATAATCCTGGCGACCTCAGTGAGGTGTATTCAGTAGTTCAAACTAATTTTGGCCGCGATACACTCATCGGTGACCAAGGTAAACTGGATTACGAAACCGGCCTGCTGGCCTCTGTAACCACAACAGATACAGTGGATGCCGATGGCGGCGTTGACTTTATCGCAGGTAATGATGATGCCGATATTATCCTGGGTGGTGTCGCAGGCGACACCTTGTATGGTGAAGCTGAAAATACATCCCGGGTTGAAGGCTCAGCCGCTTCATACGATGACATCATTCTGGGTGACGAAGGTACCCTGGAATATAACGGCCTGGATGCGGACTATAACACACTGGATCTAATCGCTACCCACTCGCCTGCCTTGGGTGGAGCAGATACCATTTTTGCCAATCGTGGTAATGACCGTGTCTTCGGTGGTGCTGCCGGTGATGAAATCCATGGTGACGTTTACTACAACGGCGGTACATGGCAAGCCACTGATGGCAATCTGGTCGAAGGCATGCAGGACTGGCTGGTCGGTGACAATGGCTCCTTTAGCTACACCAACGGCATGCCGCTGGTGCTGACCTCTACTGATACCGCTGTTGGTGGTGACGATACCATTCATGGGGATAACGACAACGATGCCATCATCGGTGGTATCGGGGGTGACACCCTGTACGGTGAAACCCAACTGGACAGCCTGAACCTGATGCCGGGTGAAGCCGGTGATGACACCCTGTTGGGTGACAATGCTCGCTTTGACTGGGCGCTGGCTGAGGACAGTGTAGAAGGTCGTGCGGAACTCGGTACCTTTGCGCTGGACCCAAGCCAAACCACACTGGATCGCATTATGACCATTGCGCCGACAGATGGTGGCAATGATGTGATGTTTGGTAACGGTGGCGACGACCTGATGATGGGTGGTACCGGTGCTGACCTGATGTGGGGCGACAGTGGCGATGGCGTTACTGAAGCCGGTGATTTTGGCGGCGGTGCAGGTGTTGATGGTGCCGATGGTAAAGACCTGCTCTTTGGGGATCACGGCAAGGTGTATCCGTCTATCGCGGCCACTAACCCGGACTTCGTAAACAATGACTTCTTCGCGATCGATACGGCGTTTGCCGATGATGGTGGCGATGATGTGATGTTTGGTAATGGCAACGATGACATTCTGCAGGGTCAGCAGGGCGATGATGTGATCTTTGGCGGCACAGGTGATGACGACCTGATCGGTGGTCATAACGTACTCGACGGTATTGACGAACAAGACGCACTGAGCGCAGCAGATTATGACTTTGCTGACGGACAGGCCCTGTCTGCCTGGAATCCAGCAGATTATGATGACCTGAACGACGTCCTGGATGCCAGTGACGGCAATGATGTGGTTGCCGGTGATAATGCCATTATCATTCGCCAGAGTGGAGATGCGTTCACTAGCCCACGCTTCCGCTTTGTCGGTGAATCGGGCCTGATGTACACCCTGAATCAGGTGGATGTAGGTGCCGAAATTGGTGCCACCATGCTGGTGGATGAATCCTTCTCCGCCAACGTCACAGCCGATTCACAGGATAATCCTGACCACGATGCAGGCAGGGATATCACTCTGCTGAACCATTCCGCTGAAATTGAGGCCGCTGCAGTTGCTTCGCCTTCTACTCCGCATGTGTTTGGTAATGATGTGATTGCTGGTGGTGCGGATGATGATGAGCTGTTCGGCCAGCTGGGCGACGACATCATGCAGGGTGATGGTTATGTCGAGCTGGATACAGCGCTGGGCGCCTACAACCCCAACTTTGATCAGAATCCTTCCTATGCGCTGGGTGTACAGGCAGTGAAAACTGACCTGTTAGCAACCAATCTGGGCTTCTATCTGGTAGAAGATGCCGTGAATGACGGTGACGACTACATGGAAGGCAACGGCGGTAATGACCGCATGTATGGCGGCCTGGGTCAGGATGACATGATCGGCGGCAGCTCTAACCTCTTTGGTCTGGATGGCGCGGCCAACCTGCGACCTGATGGTGCTGACCTGATGTACGGTGCTTCTGGCCTGCCAGACCGACTTGAACGTAACGCGGATTCGGATGGTCACCGTCTGGACGCCGATGTAATGCTGGGTGACAACGGCAATATCTACCGCTTGGTAGATGCTGACGGTTACCTTAGCTTCAACTACGACAACTATGACAGCGAAGGCACGCCAGAACTGCGTCCACGCGCTGTAGACCTGCTGGATTATGGTTATGAAGTGGGGTACGACCTGGCTACTGGCCAATTCACGCTGGATGTGAAAGCTGACACTGTGGGTCAGGGTGACCTGATGTTCGGTGAAGACGGTGATGACATCATGCGCGGTATGAAGGGCGATGATGTGCTCTTTGGTAATGCCGGTGATGATGATATTTACGGTGAGCAGGGTAACGACTGGATCTCTGGCGGTACCGGCATAGACGGTATTCTGGGTGATGATGGTCTGCTCTACACCAGCCGCAACACTGAACAGGCCAACAAAACCGATACCTCTCTGGCTGAGCCGCTTTATGGTATCGCCAAACTGGCAGAAACTGATCAGGAAATCGCGACTCCGGGCAACCTGCAGCGTGCAACGATTCATGCTGATGATGAACTGAAACTCACTGCAGATCTGATTGGATTCCGTACCTCAACGGATGCCTCTGTCCAGCAGTTTAACGACATCATCTTTGGTGGTTTGGGTACTGACTGGATTCATGCCGGTGATGGTGATGATGCGGTATCCGGTGCTGAAGCGCTGGGCTACTACTACTCTGCTGAGGGTGCATCTGACTTCAGTGAAGTTAGCGACCTTCTCAAACTGCAACAGCAAGCACCTAGCGAAGGTAGCGATGATGTGCAGGATGACCCATTCTGGTACAGCTTCGCACCTTATAACCCGGGCGACATCTTGCGCTTTGAGGGCAACGGCAAACCCGATGAATTTGCCATGTACGACGAGTACCTGCCACGCGAACAGATCTGGGTAGACACCACCACTGGAGAACGTGTTGCGCTGGCCGAACTGGATGGTGCCAGTGTAGTTGAGTTCCTGCTCAACTTTGATGCCTCTGAAGGTGATCTAGAAACAGCCTTCCCGGATCCGGATGGTCTGGTAATCCTGCACAACGATGGTGATGACCGCATCTTCGGCGATCTCGGCAACGACTGGATTGTGGGTGGTACCGGCCGTGACAATATGTACGGTGGCCGAGGCTCTGATCTGATCAATATGGATGATGATCACTCCACTAATGATGGCGCTAACGACGAACCCGATGCTTACCAGGCATACGCTGATATCGTTTATGCCGGTGCTGGCCGAGATGTGATGATTCTCAATACCGGCGCAGATCGCTCTATTGACTGGGTGGGTGAGTACAACAGCTACATTGTGCCATTCAGTCCATTTGGTGCATTCCATATCAGCCGTAGCCTGCAACCGCATCTACAGGACTTCCTGTATGACCTGTCTGAAGCGGATGGTGCTGACCAGACTACCCCGGATGGCGGTCTGTATGTTGAGCACAAAGATGCCGATGTACGCACTGATGATCCTGATCCACTGCGTAACTTCGAGCCGTTTGGTGAGCTGGGCATGGTGCTGCAGAGTGATTATGACTGGAATGACCAGACCGGCGCACCAGCAGATCCGCAACCGGGCAACCTGCAGGGTCCGCGTGAAATTATGCGTCGTGAACTCTTTGCCGGTGAATATGACAAGCCGGGCGGTGGTGGCGCTAATAACACACTTGCCTTTACCTCATTGTCGGGCAGCTGGACTGTTGAGTCGGGTAGCTATGATGTAAGCCCGACTGCACTGGGCGAAGAGGCAATCTCACTCTTCTATCTGGATGAAATGCAGCCAAATTACATGGAAATTCTGGCCAGCATGACACTGGAAAAAGATAAAGCGGGTTGGAAGTCCAACGGCTATATCATCTTTGATTATCAGGATGAATTTAACTTCAAGTTTGCGGGGATTGACGCTGGTACCGATAAAATTCAGATCGGACACCGCACAGTCGATGGTTGGGTTATAGATACACAGTCAAATCTGCAACTACGCGATGGCCGTGAATACAGTCTGACTCTGGCCATGCATGGCACAGTGGCCACCATCTATGTGAATGGTGGCAATGCACTGAGTTTCAACTTCAGTGATCCAATCAACGATGGTTATCTGGGCCTGGCAACTGACGGTGCCAAAACCAGCTTCGACGATTGGCAGATTCAGAAGTTGCCACCAGTGATCACGTTTGAATTCCTGAATGAATTTGATGCTGGCAGTGACATGCTGACCCTGCAGGGTGACTGGGCTACAAGCGGTGGCCTGTTGATAGGTGAGGCCGGTGCACTGGCAACCACGCAGATTGATGTACAGGCATTCTCTCGCCTTGAGTTGGAGACTCTGCTGCAAGGTGGCACGGGTGGTTTGGTCTTCGATTATTACAGCGACACCCAGTACAAGTTTGTCACTTTCGATGGCGACACAGGTGAGCTGGTAATTGGCCATGTGACCGATAAAGGTACCTATGTTGATGCCACTGCGAATGTCAGCCTGAAGGGTAACAAAGACGGCGAACACACTTTAACTCTGACCATGCTGGGTGGGGGTGTGAGTGTGTTGGTTGATGATGTCGCAGTTGTCGGTCATGTCTATAACAGTCTGTTAAATGACGGTCAGGTGGGCGTGTTGGTAACCGAGGATTCTGTCAACTTTGAGAACTTTACTGTACGTGGTGACGATCCGGCTTACCTGGATTCCGCCGAACTATTGGTTGCCAATAAACCGGCAACAGATCCTGTGGGTGCTGATGTTATCCTGACCGAGGAGCAGTTGTTAGGCATTATCCACGCCGGTGCTGACCGGTGGGCGCAGCTTCTGGGTGTTGATCCGTCTGAGCTGGCTCTTTCCCCTGATGATTTCATTATCACTGATCTGCCGGGCCAGACACTGGGTATGGCGCTGCCGGATGGGCGTATTCTGATAGATGCAACTGCAGCGGGCTATGGCTGGTTTGTCGATGAAACGCCGGATGAAGACAGTGAGTTCACCGGTGGTGATGTCATCGATGGCATGGACTTGCTGACTGCAGTGATGCATGAAATGGGTCACGTTCTGAATGCTGAAGGTCATTCCTCTGACAGTGGAGCACTGATGTCAGAGACCCTGGCTGAAGGTGAGCGGCATGCGGAAATGAGTGATGATACACAGCCGCATCAGGATAGCTCCAGTGATGAGTCTCTGTTTGACTTTGTCCTTGATGTGAGCGGCGCTGAACCCGGTTATGGTGCTTCGAATATGGCGCAGGGACTTATTGACTGGAGTGCAACTCAGTCAGATAGCAACCGTGCTGCCAGTGTAAAAGTCAGCTCTGAAAACGCCAGACAGAGACAGAATTTCCCTGAGTTTCTGTTTGATTTGATTCATATGGATAGCGCAGTAGATACCCTTGATGGGCTCAGCCAGTTAGGCAATAAACGCTCCTGAGAACTGCTTTGTTTCGCTGCCGGAAATATCGGCAGCGAAACATGGAGTGTTGTGGAATATCAGCTATAGTTAACTGGATTTTGCAATAGCAGTATCACGCAATTTTGGACGCATCATTAAGATAAGGAATGTAACCATGACAACCCCTGACCAGCAGAAAATTAATCAGGCCAGCAACGCTAAACGCACTACACCCAAAGTTACCTGGGATGACTCTCAGATGCAGAGCAGCTACGCAAATGTTGTGAACGCTGTAAGTAGTCGCGAAGAATTTACCCTCTTTTTTGGTACCAATCAGACCTGGAACGCCACTGATAAAGAACTGGCTGTTCACCTTTCAAATCGCATCATGCTGAACCCGCATGCAGCAAAACGATTGCTGACACTTTTGGCTGCGGTAATGGCAGAACATGAAAAACGTTACGGTCCGGTTAACATCGAGCCCACTGCCGTCAAAAAACCAGAACCTACGGCAATGAATAACTGATCAATATTGCCATGTAGTTCCGGGATCGCCCGGTTATGACATCGAGTAATTTAAGCTATCTGGATAATTTCGTCTGGCACCAACTAGCCAATGCTGAAGGCGATAGCGAGTTTTTTTCAAGCTGGCTGCGCCTTCAGGTTGATATGGTGGGCAACGTCAGTCACGGCGTGATTGTCTATTCTCCCTCTGATGAAGAGCGCTTCAGGCCTGTGGCTGTCTGGCCGCAGGGACAGGCGATAGACGCGCGTCTGATGAAAATGGCCGAGCAGGCCTTAAGCCGGAAACAGGGCCTGATTCAGGGCCTCAAACAAGCTGATCAGTCAGGCAGCACTCAGCATGCCATTGCCTTCCCCATTATGTCAGGTCAGCGTGTGGCAGGCGTCGTTGCAATTTCTGTTCAGGATATGAATGACCGTCAGTTGCAACTGAGTCTGCGGCAGTTGCAATGGGGTTCCGCCTGGATCGAAAGTTATCTGCTGAAGGAAGAATCCTCCAGTCTGCAAAAGTTAGTCGAGACCTCTACTGATGTTCTGGAACTTACGGCGGTTGCTGTTGATTTCACAACGTTTTCCGCCGCTTCGAGTGCCGCATTGACTGAGCTGGCATCCCGCCTTAAGTGTGACCGTGTATCACTTGCATTGATTAATCACCACAAACTACAGGTGGTTGGGATATCGCATACTGTCAATTTTTCCAGGCGCATGAACTTGGTTAGAGCGCTGGAATATGCAGCTGAAGAAGCTATCGATCAGGAACAGGTACTTATCTATCCAGCGCCAGAAGATACACCCGTGGTGCTACGAGAGCATATATCGCTTTGTCGCTTGCACGGCTCAGGTGGCACGGTCCTGACAGTTCCACTGTCCATGGCGGGGAAGATATATGGCGCGATTATCTTCGAGTTTTCTCCAACGGTAACAGTTGATGAACATCTGCTGGATCTGTGCCACGCCACAGGCGGGTTGCTGGGGCCTATTTTGCGAGAAAAGTGGCTTAATGATCGGGGCTTGCCGGCTAAGGTGGTTACCTCGGCAAAAACTCAGATGGGACGGTTCTGGGGTGAGGGGTATCTGGGCAGAAAACTGCTGCTGGTTAGCTTGCTGCTAGTCTGTGCATTTTTTTATTTTGCAACAGGGACTTTTCGTATATCCAGCACCGCTGTGCTTGAGGGACAGGTGCAGCGTGTTGCCGCGGCCCCGTTTGATGGTTTTATTGCTGACGCGCCGGTGCGTGCCGGAGATCGGGTTGCAGAAGGTGAGTTGTTGGCCAGGCTGGATGATCGGGATCTGCAACTGGAAAAACACGCCTGGTTAAGCCGTGTCCGGCAATATGAGCGTGAATTGCAACGGGCGATGGCCGAAGGAGATCGGGCGCAGGTTGCGGTAATTAAGGCGCAAACTGAGGAGGCCAGTGCACAGTTGGGCCTTATCAATCAGAAACTGGATAGAACAGCGATCAGAGCGCCTTTTGATGCTGTTGTGATTTCCGGGGATTTGAGTCAATCACTGGGTGCATCTGTCCGCATCGGTGATCCGCTATTCCAGTTAACGCCGTTGGAAGGGTACCGTCTGAATATCAAAGTGGATGAACGAGATATTGCTTACGTGCGTGAAGGTGAGTCTGCGCAGTTAGTCTTGACCTCTTTGCCTAACGTTAAATTTCCGGTGACTGTGCAGAGAATTACCCCCGTGACGATGGCAGAAGAGGGCGGTAATTTCTTTCGGGTGGAAGCCTCACTGGATGAGGCCAACCCCCTGCTGCGGCCAGGAATGGAAGGGCTTGTGAAAATTCAGGTGGAAGAGCGTCGTCTGATCTGGATCTGGACTCGTAATCTACTCGCTTGGATGCGGCTGCAGATCTGGAAATGGATGCCATAGGGTGAATCGACGTGTCTCAGCAAAATCCATATTGGTACAAAATCTCCAACACAACACCCAGGCTGCGTAATCACGCAAAACTGCACCGGCAAGAACAGCGTGGCATGCTATGGTATGTCATGCAGGATCAGGCGTCCGGTCGCTATTACCGTTTCACTCCTCAGGCGTATTACTTTATTGGTTTGCTGGATGGTGTTCGCACAGTTGAAAATGCTCTGCAGCACACAGAGCAGGTGCTGGGTGAGGACGCCCCCTCTCAAGCCGATGTTATTCGCTTACTTTATCAGCTGCATGCGGCTGATGCGCTGGATGGAAAGTTTATTCCGGACCCGTTGGAAGCGGACACTCGTGGCCGTACTTCGGTCAAGAGGAAACGGATGCAGCAATACCTTTCCCCCCTCGCGGTCCGGGTACCTCTGCTTGATCCGGAACAAATTCTGGTGCGGATGCGCCCTTTTGCGCGGTTAATCTTCTCACTTCCAGGGGTTGTTATCTGGCTGCTGGTTCTGATCTATGGCACCAGTGTTGCCGTTGTGAATTTCGATGCGCTTACTGATAATTTTGCTGACAGGGTTTTGGCAGCAGAAAATTTACTGATTATTCTGATTGCCTTTCCTCTGCTCAAACTTTGTCATGAGTTTGGCCATGGACTTGCGGTGACACGGTGGGGCGGGGAGGTGCACGAAATGGGGGTGATGTTCCTCGTTTTTATGCCTATCCCCTATGTTGATGCTTCATCTTCTACTGCGTTTCGCAATCGATGGCAGCGTGCCTGGGTTAGTTCCGCAGGCATGTACGTTGAGATATTTCTGGCAGCCTTGGCTGTAATCTTTTGGGCGATGATTGAGCCCGGAATAGTGCGGAGTATTCTGTTCAACGTGGCCTTGATCGGTAGCGTCACAACCATCGTTTTTAACCTCAACCCATTACTCCGATTTGATGGTTACTACATTTTTTCAGATCTGATTGATATTCCGAATCTCGGTAGTCGGGGAAATAAATATTTCCAGTATCTATGCCAGCGTTACCTCCTTGGTTTACCCGATGCGGTCTCGCCCGTCACGGCCAAAGGTGAATCAGGTTGGTTGTTTGTATATCCCATCGCCTCCTTCATCTACCGGATATTTGTCGTCTCCCTGATCGCCATGTTTGTCATCAGCAAATTTTTTATTATTGGGGTATTGCTGGTGATGCTCTCCATCGGGCTGTTGATCGGTTTGCCATTGTTTAAGTTGATGAAATTCCTGCTCTTCAGTGATCGGGTTCATTCGAGTGGATGGCGTGCATACACGGGGGTGCTTATTATTTCGGCGCTACTGTTTGTCGCTTTGTTTAAGGCACCCTTCCCTTTAACCACTTATGCGGAAGGTGTTGTCTGGGTGGATGAAGCGGCAGAGCTTACGGCGGCTGAAAGTGGTTTCATCCAAACGGTAGGTTTTTCAGCAGGCTCTCAATTAAGGCCTGGGGATCGGATTTTAGGATTGGAAAACAACGAGCTGACTACGGAGATGTCAGCGTTAGAGGCGCGATTGCATGCGCTGAATGCACGATATCAGGCTGAGTTAGTGAATGATCGTGTGGCAGCTCAGATCACCGATGAAGAGATTGAACATATCCGGCAACGTCTGGATGAGTTGGTGCTTAAAACCGGTAAATTGAACTTACTGAGTCATACTGAGGGCACCCTGCTGATCAGTAATGTGGATGATTTGCCCGGTCGTTTTTTAAAACGCGGAGAGATGGTCGGATTTGTGGTTGACCCGCAACAGGTCAGAGTCAGAACATTGATTCCTCAGAGTGACGTTGGGCACGTGCGGGAGCGTATTGAATCGATATCACTGCTGTTGAGCGACAACATGAGCACAGAGTTACCTGCTGAGCTAATAAGGGAGGTGCCCGCTGCAGATGATTCGTTGCCTTCTCCTGCTTTGGCTACGACGGGTGGTGGACGTATTGCGCTCAGTCCAACGGCGGGCGGTGATAAGCCGAAAACGCTCAACAAAATGTTCCATTTTGAATTGGGATTCAAGCAGCCTCCCTTATTGCCAAGAGTAGGGCAAAGAGTACATGTCAAATTTATGCATGGTTATCAGCCCATTGGTTATCAGCTGCTGGATAAGCTTAAACAGCTGTTCCTGAAAGAGATCAGGGTGTAGTGGCGATGGACAGAAGTGCACTGCTATATCCGGAAAAACTACAGAAACCAATGGGTTTTCTCGCGTTCCAATGGTTTCGTCTGCGCAACGGTCTGCATTCGTCCAGGCGTCACCGGCAGGCAGTAGAGCTCAGTTATGCTGTCAGATATGTGATGGATGAGCTCAAGGGGGAAGCTGACGCTTCTCTCAGATCAGAAATTCTGGCCATGTGTGGTGAGGGCGAAAACGTTGATCAGGTTCGGCTGATGGCAATGATCGCTACGGCAATGGATCGGACGTTGTCTATCTCAATCACCGATCGCCACCTGACCTATTTGGCAGGATCTTTGAGGGAGACATTCTCGGCTGCACCCGCAGACACTGCAGAGGACAGGGGGCTTCTCGCCGGGGCTTTTGCCATCGTTAGTTTTGTAAAAAGTGGCTCTGCGCTTGTCGTGCATAAACATGAAACCAATGCAGATGCGATGCATAGCTTTCTCCTGCCGCTTTATCGATGGCTGGAGCTACCGGTAACAGTGTTGTACCGAACGACGCCTCTGCAAAATCGCAGCGAGCTTTACCGCACTGGCATTGTCCATATTGGCGCGTCTGAATTGATTCTGGATTATCTCCGGGATTATCGGGTGCGTGGCCGGCGCTCACCCGGTGATCTTTCAATCCGTATTCGAAAATTACGTAACAGGGGATTGCAGGATCGCTTGTTATTGCCGGGTTTGAGAAGTGCAATTATCGCTGATGGACAGGATGTTCTCTATGAATCGGCAGTGACTCCTATTGTGGCCACGGAGCGTCGTGAATGTGAAAGCCGTGAAATCGAGCTGCATGCAATCGCCGGACTCGCTGCCCAACTGGAACCCGAAACTGATTTTGTGTTTGAGGCTGACACTGTCATGTTGACGGCAGAGGGTAAACAGCGATTACTGCTGCTTAGCAAAACGCTTCCCGGGGAACTGGCATTTCAGGTCGATCTGGATCAGCAGGTGACTACTGCACTGATAGCTTTCCACGTGCTGAAAATGCCGGATGACTATCAGTGCGAAGAGGGCCAAATCAGCCTCAGTGACGCGATCACAAAAACGGCCAGGCCTGAACTGCATGACTTTCTGGCGATTAAATGTGGTTTAAGACCGGTGCAAGCTGCCGTCGCGACCGGCAGGATTAGTTTCAGACTGTTTTTTCAACGCTTTTGTCAGCTGTCGGTGCTGGTGAACAGCCAATTTGCAGGTTACCCGGAGCTGCAGCGTGTACACCGGATAATCCCACTCTCTGAAACTACCTTACCCGCCATCCCGATTCCGGCGCGTGTGCTGGCTGATGGTGAGGAGAAAATACAGCAGGTGGTCGAATGGTGTCATAACCAGGCTCAGACCGGCCGGTATGCACTGGTTGAAACCACGGATAAACAAGAGGCAGAACGGCTTTCCGCCAAACTAAAACAGGAAAACCTGCGTTTCAAGTTGCTGGATGACCGTCTGTTGCTGTCGCCGGAGGCGCTGTCAACTTCAGTGGGATACCCGCTTTTGCTGGTGACGACACAAACGACTGAGCGGGAGAGGGTTTTATCGATACTGGCTGAAAACAGGCAGTGTCTCTCACTGCAAATGGATGGCGTCCAGGCATGGCAAATACAGTATGAATGGCAAATACAGTATGAATGGTATGCCAGCCTGGAAGATCCCCTCTTTCTGCAGGGTTTAAAAACATGGGAGCAAAAGCTGTTGCTCAGGTCATGTTCGACCACCTTCTTGCCCGCTGGCTGGACCAAACAGTGGTTTGTAAAAAAAGCGTTTAAACGATGGGAGAAACATAAAAATCAGACTCGCGCTGCGTTGATCTCCCTTGAAGAACATTACCGGAAAATGTTGGTATTTACGGGTACCCAGGAGTAAAGGCACAACATGGATAGATACCGTCCTCTAAAGGCAGGCGTCGCCCTGTGTTTATGTACGCTGACCTTGCACAGCTGGGCAGAGTCTTTTGACTGCATGATTGAGCCCTGGATGGAGGTGCGTTTGGGTTCAGAAACCCAGGGAGTGTTGGATGCGGTTGTGGTTGAGCGTGGAGCAAAAGTCCAGAAAGGGCAGGTGATAGCCCGTCTGGTATCTGACGTGCAGCAGGCATCGGTAAAACTCGCCGAAGCGCGTGCTGCGAACTATCTGCCGGTTCAGATTGCTAAAGCAAGGCAGGAATACGAAGAAGCCTCACTGGCGCGAAAAAATACCTTGCACACTCGTCAGTTAATGTCTGACCAGGATATTGAAGAAGCCAGAACCACCCTGCGTCTGGCTACCTTGCAGACGCAGGAAGCACAGGTTGAGAGCCGACTTAATGCACTGGATCTGGCCCGCACAAAAGCCTTACTGAAACAACGAGAGATCGTTAGCCCGCTGGATGGTTTGGTGATGGAAAAAGCCATGGTGCCGGGAGAATACGTCACTGAAGGCGAGCACATAGTGACCCTGGCACAGATTAATCTGTTGCGCGCTGAAGGTTTTTTGCCGCTCGACATGATTGATAAGGTTAAGCCGGGCGATACCATTGAAGTGCAACCGGTTGAGCCTGTCGGCGGGCGCTATCAGGGGATTGTGGAGGCTGTTGATAAAGTGGTTGATGCGGCAAGTGGCACTATAGGCATCAGCGTAAAGCTGGAAAATCCCGAACTTAAAACACTGGCAGGCGTGAAATGTGGGCTTTCATTGGTGGAGAGCCAGCAAGAGACTATGCCATCTGATAACGAGCAACGCAGTGCCTCAGTTAACTAACTGTATGCGCTGGAGTCAGTGGCTTTTTATGGGCTTGTTGCTGCTGGCAATAAGTCACTCGGCCGTTGCACAGGTTAATGATGCTGTGGTGTGCAAAGCAGCTAAACTCATCGCGCAAAAAGCCAATACTGAAGCGCCGCAGTGGGTTGATCATGCTACACGTTTTGATGGCATGGGCGTGGTCTGCTTTGCCCGCATGATTGAATTCAAGAAATGGACCTCATACACCAGTCAGCACTTAAAACCGGGTTGGCTTCAAGAGCAGCAAAGGGTCTGGAATCAGCTGCATTGCGCCGGTGCTTTTAAAGATGCCATCGCAGAAGGGTGGCAGGTGCTTAACGTTCTGACGACAGCGGATGGAAAAAAATACATCATCAAAGCGGATTGCGCAGTCCCGGCAGAGGAAAAAGAACCGGGCAAAGGCGTATGATGGAAACTTCCGGTTTGATATGAGACTGATGCGATGTTTGATTTGGCGACAAAAACGGGTGCCCGTTTGCAAGAAGTCGGGGCGATACTGGCGACTGCAGAGTCCTGCACTGGAGGGGGTGTAGCGGCCACAATTACCTCGATAGCTGGTAGTTCTGCCTGGTTTGACTGCGGCTTTGTGACCTATTCCAATCAGTCCAAGACCCGTTTGCTGGGTGTGCAAACGGACACGTTAGAACAGTACGGCGCGGTCTCTGAGCCGGTTGTGACGGAAATGGCCGAAGGCGCACTGGCGCGTAGCAATGCGACCATCACAGTCGCTATCAGTGGTATTGCCGGCCCGGATGGCGGGAGCGCCGATAAACCGGTGGGTACGGTCTGGTTTGCATGGGCTGTGCAGGGTAAACCGACGGTGACAAGCCTGTGCTTTTTTTCGGGTGATCGTACTGAAATTCAGCAGCAAGCAGTGACGCAGGCGCTGGAAGGGGTGTTAGCTTATTTGCCTGTCTGATTTTTGGGTTATGAATCTTTATGAAAAACCCGGCTTGCATTTCTCAGATCTTGTGAAATAATACTGTCCAAACATACAGTATTTTCCTTTGCGCACGATTTAAAAAAAGCAGGTGGATAATGGACGCAAATCGTAAAAAAGCACTTGATGCAGCTCTGAGTCAAATTGAACGCCAGTTCGGTAAGGGCGCAGTCATGCGCATGGGGGATCAGCCCAGAGAAGCGATTCCATCGGTATCCACCGGCTCTCTGGGCCTGGATATTGCGCTGGGCATTGGCGGTCTGCCTTTTGGCCGGGTTGTTGAAATCTATGGTCCTGAGTCCTCAGGTAAAACCACCCTGACACTTCAGGTTATTGCTGAAGCGCAGAAAATGGGTAAAACCTGTGCCTTCGTTGATGCCGAACACGCACTGGATCCAATCTATGCTGAAAAACTGGGTGTGGATGTTGAAAATCTTCTGGTTTCTCAGCCTGACACCGGTGAGCAGGCACTTGAAATTACCGATATGCTGGTGCGTTCAAATGCGGTGGATGTGATCATTGTTGACTCCGTTGCGGCACTGGTTCCACGTGCTGAGATTGAAGGTGAAATGGGTGATTCCCATGTTGGTCTGCAGGCACGCCTGATGTCACAGGCTCTGCGTAAGCTGACCGGTAACGTTAAAAGTTCAAACTGCCTGCTGGTGTTCATCAACCAGATTCGTATGAAAATTGGCGTGATGTTCGGTAATCCGGAAACGACAACCGGGGGTAACGCACTCAAGTTTTACGCGTCTGTGCGTTTGGACATCCGTCGTACCGGTGCCGTCAAATCCGGTGATGAGGTGGTTGGTAACGAAACCCGCGTCAAAGTTGTCAAAAATAAAGTATCTCCCCCATTCCGTCAGGCAGATTTCCAGATTATGTATGGTCAGGGTATCTACCATATGGGCGAGGTGATTGACCTAGGTGTCAAAGAGGGTCTGATTGATAAATCAGGTGCCTGGTATGCCTATAATGGTGAAAAAATCGGACAGGGTAAGGCCAATGCAGCCAAATACCTTGAGGACAATCCAGCGGTGGCGACAGAGATTGAAACTGAAATCCGCAGTCGTCTACTCAATGTGAGTAAACCGGTAAAAGCTGAAGAAGCTGAGGAGTCATCCAGCGCTCAGCTTGATTTGTCCTGATCTATACATCTTTAAAAAGGCCCACTTGGGCCTTTTTTCGTTTGAGGCTGAGGAAGGGATGGACGCTGCAGAACTCAGAAATACAGCACTGCGTTTGTTGTCGAGGCGTGAGTATAGCCGGCACGAACTAGAAATGCGTTTTATCAAATCGGTTGAGCCCGACATGGTGAACGAAATTCTGGATGAGTTAGTAAAGAGTGGTTACCTGAGTGATTCACGTTTTACGGAAAGCTTTATTCGTCAGCGCGTGATGCAGCGCCATGGCTGGCAACGCATCAGTTATGACCTAAAGTCAAAAGGGATAGCGGGTGAACTGCAACAGTCACTTTACGAAGCCTTAGCGATTGATTGGGTTGAGCTGGCCTATGAGGCGTGGCAAAAACGTTTTAATCAGTTACCTGAACGGGGTGATAGGAAGGAGTATGCCCGCCAGATGCGCTACCTTTTACAACGGGGTTTTAGCAATGCTGAAGCTTCCAGCGCGCTCAGGCTTGCGGCTGAATCTTTGCAGGACTAATTGTCATTGGGCGGCTGGCAAAAAAGTTCGTACCCGAATCGATCACGATATATACTATTGCGCCTTTTTAATGGTGATCAAATCTTACGCCCAAAGTGAGTGGTCACTTCCAGAATTTTGATATGGATAGCATACGGTTCATCCCATGAAATACATGACAAGTGCTGAGATCCGGCAGGCTTTTCTAGATTTTTTTAAAGCTCAGGGCCATGAAGTGGTGGCCAGTAGTTCACTGATCCCGGCGAATGACCCGACCCTTATGTTTACCAATGCGGGTATGGTGCAGTTCAAAGATGTATTTCTGGGTAGTGACAAGCGCAGTTACAGCCGCGCAACCTCCTCTCAGCGCTGTGTTCGCGCCGGTGGTAAGCATAACGACCTTGAGAATGTCGGTTATACCGCGCGCCACCATACGTTTTTTGAAATGCTGGGTAACTTCAGCTTTGGTGATTATTTCAAACAGGATGCTATCCGTTTTGCATGGACCTTTCTGACCGAAGTGATGGGTTTGCCAGCGGAGCGTCTGTGGGTCACGGTGCATCATTCGGACGATGAAGCTGAACGTATCTGGAAAGAAGAGATCGGCGTTGATCCAGAGCGTTTTTCCAAACTGGATGAAGATAATTTCTGGGCGATGGGTGACACCGGTCCATGCGGCCCTTGCACCGAAATCTTTTTTGATCACGGTCCTGAAGTTTGGGGAGGTCCTCCGGGCAGTCCTGAAGAAGATGGTGACCGTTACATCGAGATCTGGAACGTTGTATTCATGCAATACAACCGCAGTGCAGATGGTCAGATGGCGCCTCTGCCGAAACCTTCTGTAGACACAGGGATGGGGTTGGAGCGTATTGCTGCAGTGATGCAGAATGTTCATTCCAACTACGAAATCGACCTGTTCCAGAACCTGTTGAAGGCTACGGCAACTGCCGTGGGCTGCGACGATCTTGATAACAAATCACTGCGTGTTATTGCAGACCATATCCGCTCCTGTGCTTTCCTGATTACCGATGGTGTATTGCCGTCCAATGAAGGTGCGGGTTATGTACTGCGCCGGATCATCCGTCGCGCAGTACGGCATGGCAATAAACTGGGAGCACAAGGTCCCTTCTTTAATACGCTGGTGGCTGCACTTGTGCAGGAGATGGGCGACGCCTATCCGGAGCTGGTTGAAAAGCAGGCTCAGGTTGAGCGTGTGTTGCTAAAAGAAGAAGAGCAGTTTGCAAAAACGCTGGATCACGGTATGCGCCTGCTGCAGGAAGTGATCGACTCACTGCAGGGCAGTGAAATTCCGGGTGATACTGTTTTTAAACTCTATGACACCTATGGTTTCCCTGTCGATCTGACTGCGGATGTGGCTCGCGAGCTTGAGTTGTCAGTCGATATGGTTGGCTTCGAGCGTGAGATGGAAGCGCAGCGTAAACGCGCCCGCGCAGCCGGCAAATTTGATATCGACTATAACGATGCGATTCGCGTTGAAGGTGAAACTGAGTTTACCGGTTATGCCCAGTTACAGGGTTCCGCTGAAGTGGTGGCGCTGTTTGCTGAAGGACAGGCTGTTGTTGAATTGAACCCGGGTCAGAAAGGTGTAGTGGTTCTGAATCAGACTCCTTTTTATGCTGAATCCGGTGGCCAGGTGGGTGACACGGGTGTCCTGTCATTTGCAGGCGGTGTTTTCCAGGTCAGTGATTGCACCAAAGAAAGCCGCAATCACCTGCATCATGGTGAGGTTCAGTCTGGTGTACTAAAAGTAGGCGACCATGTGTTGCCTGAAGTGAATGGCGAACGCCGTCAGGCAATTAAGTTAAACCATTCTGCAACACACCTGCTGCATGCCGCATTAAAAACAGTGCTGGGTGATCATGTACAGCAGAAAGGCTCGCTGAACGATGCGGATCGTTTGCGCTTTGACTTCTCTCATTTTGAAGCCATGACTGCAGAGCAGCTTGCTCAGGTCGAGGCGCTGGTGAACGACCAGATTCGACTGAACTCAGCGGTTGAAACTGAAGTTATGCCGCTGGAACAGGCCAAAGAAAAAGGTGCTGCGGCGCTGTTTGGTGAAAAATACGACGCTGATGTCCGTGTACTGACCATGGGCTCAGGCTTCTCGATGGAACTCTGTGGTGGTACTCATGCAGAGCGTACAGGTGATATTGGCCTGTTTAAGATTATCTCTGAAGGTGGGGTTGCTGCTGGCGTGCGCCGTTTAGAGGCTGTTACTGGTAAAACTGCGTTGCGTTGGGTGAGCCAGCTGGATGACACCCTGCAGGCGATTGGGGCTTTGGTAAAAGGCTCCCGTGACAGTGTGCTGGATAAAGTACAGAGTTTGTCGGATCGGAACCGTGCGTTGGAAAAAGAGCTCGAGCAGCTGAAAAGTAAACTGGCAGCGGCCGCGGGTTCTGACCTTCTGTCACAAGTGGTCGAAATTAATGGTGTTAAAGTGCTGGCGGCCAAGCTTGAGGGTGTTGAACCCAAGGCGCTGCGAGATACCATCGATCAGCTTAAAAACAAGTTAGGCAGTGGCATTGTTGTGCTGGCAACGGTCAGTGAGGATAAAGTTTCACTCGCTGCGGGTGTAACCCAGGATCTTACCGGTCGAGCTAAAGCAGGCGATCTGGTGCGTGACCTTACGGCTAGTCTGGGTGGCAAGGGTGGCGGTCGTCCTGACTTCGCTCAGGGTGGCGGTACCGATGTTGCAGCACTCTCGGGTGTGCTGGCGTCAGTGCCGGAACGCTTGCAGACAGTGCTTTGAATTAGGAACTAATTGATGGCGCTTTACGTCCATAAATACGGCGGCACCTCTGTCGGCACCATTGAGCGAATTGAAGCCGTCGCTGATAAACTGGCGGCCTGTCGTGCCGAGGGGCATGATCTGGTTGTGGCTGTCTCTGCCATGAGTGGAGAAACCAATCGCCTTATCGGGTTGGCAAAATCCATAGATGACCAGCCATCGCCACGTGAAATGGATGTGCTTGTCTCTACCGGTGAGCAGGTGACCATTGCTTTGCTGTGTATGGCACTGGAGAAACGGGGTATTGCAGCGCGATCCTATACTGGCAGTCAGGTGCGTATTCTGACTGACAATGCCTTCATGAAAGCACGCATTCAGGATATTGATGTAGCCAATATTCAGGCTGATTTGCAGGCCGGACGGATTGTGGTTGTGGCCGGTTTTCAGGGTGTTGATGCGGCAGGCAATATTACAACCCTGGGGCGCGGAGGCTCAGATACGACCGGAGTTGCTTTGGCTGCTGCACTGAAAGCCGATGAATGCAGGATCTATACTGATGTGGACGGCGTATATACGACAGATCCGCGTGTAGTTGAGACAGCGCAGCGTCTTGATCGTATTACCTTCGAAGAGATGCTGGAGATGGCCAGTCTTGGATCTAAGGTGTTGCAGATCCGCTCGGTAGAGTTTGCTGGCAAATACAAAGTGCCGCTGCGTGTGCTTTCGAGCTTTATTGATGGTCCGGGCACATTGATCAGTGTTGAGGAAGAGGATACTGTGGAAAAACCTGTTATTTCAGGCATCGCATTTAATCGTGATGAAGCCAAGCTGACGATCAGGGGTGTACCTGATGTACCGGGTGTAGCTTCAAAGATTTTGGGGCCTGTCAGTAAAGCAAATATTGAAATCGATGTGATTGTGCAGAATGTGGCGGCAGACCAGACCACAGACTTTACGTTTACGGTACATCGTAACGACTTCGAAACAACCCGCCAGATTCTTCAGCAGACAGCTCAAATGCTGGGTGCGCGAGAAGTGGTCGGCGATAATAAAATTGCCAAAGTATCGATTGTTGGCGTGGGCATGCGTTCTCATGCTGGAGTCGCGAGCAAAATGTTTGATGCGTTAGCGGATGAAAACATCAATATCCAGATGATTTCGACCTCTGAAATCAAAGTTTCGGTGATCATTGCCGAAAAGTATCTGGAGCTTGCAGTCAGGGCATTGCATACAGCCTTTAATCTGGATGCAGTTGAAACCATTAGCGAATAGCTTTAATTCCAATACCTTGTCTATAGTTAGACGGGTGTGTATCGAATCAGGGCATGATGCGGCAGGGATTTGGATGCGTGCCGGCATGCAATCGGGCTAAAAACCGATACCTGGACATAAAAGGAGATCCCTATGCTCATTCTGACCCGCCGGGTTGGTGAAACCCTCATGGTTGGTGACGATGTCACTGTCACTGTTCTTGGTGTGAAAGGTAACCAGGTCCGTATTGGTGTGAATGCACCCAAGGACGTATCTGTACACCGTGAAGAGATTTATCAGCGCATTCAGCGTGAAAAAAATGAAGACGAGAGTCAGGGTTAATTTTTCCAATTCTTTCCTTTCATTTTGAAAATCAATTTTGTATAGTACGCGCCGGTGTTGGTGAGCTGGCCGAGTGGCTGAAGGCGCGCCCCTGCTAAGGGCGTATAGGTTTACCCCTATCGAGGGTTCGAATCCCTCGCTCACCGCCATTTTGAAGTAAGCGCCCGTAGCTCAGCTGGATAGAGTACCTGGCTACGAACCAGGCGGTCGCACGTTCGAATCGTGCCGGGCGCGCCACTTCAAAAAAATCTGTACTGCATTACGCGCCCGTAGCTCAGCTGGATAGAGTACCTGGCTACGAACCAGGCGGTCGCACGTTCGAATCGTGCCGGGCGCGCCACCTCAAAAAAAATCTGTACTGCATTACGCGCCCGTAGCTCAGCTGGATAGAGTACCTGGCTACGAACCAGGCGGTCGCACGTTCGAATCGTGCCGGGCGCGCCACTTACCTGACTGTATATCCCAGGCCAGAATCATTATAATCGGCGCCTTTTCTGATCTTCTTCACGCAGCCGGTACCCCGCAATGAAATTTATTGTCCGTTTATTCCCTGAAATCACTGTAAAAAGCCGGCCGGTTCGTAAACGACTGATTCAGCGTCTGCGCAGCAATCTACAGAATATGCTGTTGCGCTATGACGAGAACATTAAAATCATTGGGCATTGGGATAAGGTCGAAGTGGAGTGTCCCAGTCAGGATGCAGCCCTCACTCAGAGTGTTGTGGATCTTCTGGGGCGCACGCCAGGTATACACAGCTATGTTGAAGTGACTGAGTATCCGCTGGGTGATTTCCACGACATCTATGAACATGCTTTCCAAGCCTATGCTGAGCGCCTGAAAGGCAAAACCTTCAAAGTACGCGTGAAACGCAGTGGCAAACACGAGTTTCGCTCGATTGACGTAGAGCGCTATGTGGGCGGCGGCTTGAGGCAGCATTCGGAAGCTACCGGTGTCGATGTGCACAAGCCTGATCTGTTTGTTGATCTCGAAATCAATAACGACAAACTGTTTGTTGTGACCAATACCTATCCGGGTCAGGGTGGTTTTCCACTTGGCACCCAGGAAGCGACCCTTTCTCTGATCTCTGGCGGGTTTGATTCTATTGTCGCCAGTTACATGACCATGCGACGGGGTTGTAAAACCCATTTCCTGTTTTTCAATCTGGGTGGGCATGCTCATGAGATTGGCGTAAAGCAGGTGGCGCTGTATCTGTGGCAGAGATACGGCTCTTCAGCCCGGGTGAAATTTATTACGGTGCCGTTTGATGAGGTCGTAGGTGAGATTCTGCAGAGTGTTGATAACTCCCACATGGGTGTCATTCTGAAGCGAATGATGATGCGCGCCGCTGAGCAGGTCGCCGACAAGATGGGCATCGATGCCCTGGTAACGGGTGAGAGCATTGCTCAGGTATCGAGTCAGACGCTGCCAAACCTTGCACTGATTGATGCTGCAACAAGCAAACTTGTTATTCGTCCACTGATTACCATGGATAAACAGGACATTGTTGATATCACCCGTAAACTGGGGGCATTTGAATTTGCCAGTAGCATGCCTGAATACTGTGGTGTCATCTCTGACAAGCCTACAACCCATGCCAAACGCGACAAGGTAGAAAAGGAAGAGGCCAATTTTGATGAAGATGTGCTGACCCGGGCCATTGAGCGCTCTGAGGTGATCAGTATTGATGACATTGTCGAAAATGTAGCGGTGCATTCGGAGATCGAAGCGCTGACTAAAGTGGGTGAAAATCAGGTGATCGTGGATGTGCGCGCGCCCCACGAGCAGGAGAAAAAACCCCTGAATATGCCGGGATGTCCGGTATTGTGCATACCTTTCTATAAGCTGGATCAGGCTGTTGAAACGCTAGAAACATCAAAAGAATACCTGCTGTATTGTGAAAAAGGCGTCATGAGCCAGCTTCAGGCGCAGCAACTACAAGAAAAAGGCTTCAGTAATATCAAGGTATTCAGACCTGATACTGCCAAAAAGTAGGATTTTTTTTGTAGTAAAAATACATCGAAATGAGTCAAATTTCGGCTTTCCTGCTGATAAATAAAGTAAATTGCCTGTGTTGCCTGAGTTTGCAAATTCGGGTTTAATTGGGGTCCATCTAAAACCAGCACATCTGCCAGCTGTGAGATTACTGATGTAAATCAGGGCCAAAAGCCCGTTCACCTGGCAACTGGGGACATTAAAAGGAGCACCCATTCGATGGATAATCTGCTTTCAGAAGGCCTGTCTTTGTTGGTCTTCGGCATGGGCTTTGTCTTTGTTTTTCTGACTTTGCTCGTCATCTCCACAAACTTTATGTCGAAGTTTGTCGGTAAATTATTCCCTGAAGCACCACCAGTACCGAAAAAGAAGCCGGTAGCTGCGGCAGCGGCAGCAGGAAATAATCAGGATGAACTGATCGCTGTGATGACCGCTGCTGTGCATAAGTACCGCGGCAAATAAGCTGTCATCTAGAAGAATAAACTGCATAAGCATATAACAAAGGCCATTTCCCATGACCGATGCAAAAAAACCTCTTGGCATTACTGATGTGGTTCTGCGTGACGCCCATCAGTCTTTGTTCGCAACCCGTCTGCGAATTGAAGATATGCTGCCAATCGCTGAAAAACTGGACAAAGTTGGATACTGGTCCCTGGAGAGCTGGGGCGGAGCAACGTTTGACTCCTGTATCCGTTTTATTGGCGAAGACCCTTGGGAGCGTATCCGTCTCCTGAAACAGGCAATGCCGAATACCAAACAGCAGATGCTGCTGCGTGGCCAGAACCTGCTGGGCTACCGTCACTATGCTGACGATGTGGTAAACAAATTCGTAGAACGTGCTGCCACCAACGGTGTGGACGTATTCCGTATCTTTGATGCGATGAACGATCCCCGTAACCTGGAAACAGCAATTAAAGCTGTTAAAGCGACTGGCAAACACGCTCAGGGCACCATCTCTTATACCAAGAGTCCGGTCCATACCATCGATATGTGGGTGGATTACGCTAAAACTCTGGAAGATATGGGTGCTGACTCCATCAACATCAAAGATATGTCAGGTATCCTGACACCTTATGATGCGTTTGATCTGGTGTCCCGTCTGAAAGCCCAGACCCAGCTGGAAGTGCAGTTGCATGCGCATGCGACCTCTGGCCTGTCTGACATGACCATCCTGAAGTCCTGTGAAGCGGGTATCGACCGTGTTGATACCGCAATCTCTTCAATGTCTATGACCTACGGTCACACCTCTACCGAGTCTGTGGTTGCAGCGCTGGCAGGTACTGAGCGCGATACCGGTCTGGATCTGAATCAACTGGAAGAGATTGCTGCGTATTTCCGAGCTGTACGTAAGAAATATGCCAAGTTTGAAGGTTCCCTGCGTGGTACTGACTCTCGCATCCTGGTTGCCCAGGTGCCGGGTGGCATGCTGACCAACATGGAAAACCAGCTGAAAGAACAGGGCGCATCTGACAAGTTTGATGAAGTGCTGGCTGAAATTCCACGTGTGCGTGAAGACCTGGGTTATATCCCGCTGGTTACGCCAACCTCACAGATCGTTGGTACTCAGGCCGTTATTAACGTGCTGATGGGTGAGCGTTACAAAACCATTTCCAAAGAAGTTCAGGGCATCCTGAAAGGTGAGTATGGTGCTGCACCAGCACCTTACAACGCTGAACTCCAGACGCGTGTTCTGGACGGTGGTGAAGCAATCACCTGTCGTCCGGCTGACCTGCTGGAAGCTGAAATGGATAAACTGGTGGGTGAACTGCGCGGTATCGCTGCAGCGAAGGGTATTGCCCTGACCACTGGTGAAAACGAAATTGACGATGTTCTGACATATGCGCTGTTCCCACAGATTGGTCTGAAGTTCCTTGAGAACCGTGGCAACCCTGACGCATTTGAACCTGCACCGACTTTAGAGGACGCACAAGCAATGGCTGCACCTAAATCTACCGGCCCACAAGTTTATACCATCACTGTTAACGGACAGAGCTATGTTGTTCAGGTTGCTGAAGGCGGCAATGTAACTGCTGTTGCGCCAGCTGCACCTGCTGCGGCGGCTGCGCCTGCTGGTGAAGCGGAAGCGGTTCCTGCGCCACTGGCAGGTAACATCTGGAAAGTCGAAGTTGCGGCTGGCCAGACTGTTCAGGAAGGTGACGTGCTGGTGATTCTGGAAGCGATGAAGATGGAAACTGAAGTCCGTGCTGCGCGCTCAGGCACGATTGTTTCCGTTGACGTCAAAGAAGGTGACTCTGTACAGGTTGGTGACAGCCTGGTGACCCTGGCATAAGGACGTAGATCAATGGAAAAGCTAGTCCAGTTGTGGACTGCCTCCGGGATTTACAATATTTCCGGTGGTCAGTGCATCATGATTTTGGTGGGCATGGTACTGCTCTACCTTGCAATCAAGAAAAACTTTGAGCCTTTGCTGCTGGTACCGATTGGTTTTGGTGGCATCATGGCCAACATCCCGGAAGCCGGTATGGCTTACTCCGCGGTAGAAAATGCTGTTCACTTTGCTAAACCAGAAGTGCTGTCTGCACTGGCGGGTGCTCTGAGCATCACCAGCCTTGATCCGCATGATATTTTGCATGCTTATCACTCAGCTGGTGCTGTAGCGCACGCAGCAGCCGTGAATATTGCCTCAGATGCAGGCTATATGAACGGTATGATGTACAACTTCTATACCGTTGCCATCGCCTCTGGTGCTGCGCCACTGCTGATCTTTATGGGCGTAGGTGCAATGACTGACTTTGGTCCGTTGTTGGCTAACCCGAAAACACTGTTCCTTGGTGCAGCGGCACAGTTTGGTATCTTTGCCACCATCATGGGCGCTGTGGGTCTGACTGCTCTAGGCATCATGGATTTCAATATCCAGGAAGCCGCAGCCATCGGTATTATCGGTGGTGCTGATGGTCCAACCGCGATCTATGTGACCACGCTGCTGGCTCCGCATCTGCTGGGCGCTATTGCTGTGGCTGCATACTCTTACATGGCGCTTGTTCCGCTGATTCAGCCGCCCATTATGCGTGCTCTGACCACTGAAGCTGAACGTAAGATCGCCATGAAGCAGCTGCGTCATGTGTCCAAAACTGAAAAGATCATGTTCCCAATCGTACTGCTGATTCTGGTTGCCTTGTTGCTGCCGGATGCGGCCCCTCTGTTGGGTATGTTCTGCTTCGGTAACCTGATGCGTGAATGTGGTGTGGTTGACCGTTTGAGTGATACTGCTCAGAACGCGCTGATCAACATTGTGACCATCTTCCTGGGCTTGTCTGTCGGTTCTAAACTGTCTGCCGACAAATTCCTGGATTTCCAGACACTGGGTATTCTTGCTCTGGGTATCGTGGCATTTGGTATCGGTACTGCGTGTGGTGTACTGATGGCTAAATTCATGAATAAGCTGGCGGGTGGTGATTCTATCAACCCATTGATTGGTTCAGCCGGTGTATCCGCGGTGCCAATGGCGGCGCGTGTATCCAACAAGCTGGGTCTTGAAGCTAACCCACAGAACTTCCTGCTGATGCATGCCATGGGTCCAAACGTGGCGGGTGTAATCGGTTCAGCGGTTGCTGCGGGTGTTATGATCAAGTTTGTAGGTTAAGTTTATCCTGCATAAAAAAGGGCTGCTCAGGCAGCCCTTTTTATTGTCTTAAATTCAGTAGCCCGCCAGGACTTCCAGATGGGCCTGCACACTGAAGGCCAGCGACACCGGGTTATATCCGCCTTCAAGCACTGATACTACGCGGCCTTTGGAATAGGTACGTGCAGTGTCACACAGCAGGCGAGTCACCCAGGCGTAATCTTCTTCGTCCAGCTTGATATCCGCCATGGGGTCTTCATGGTGGGCATCAAATCCTGCAGAGATCAGAATCAGATCTGGTTTGTGCCGTTGCAGTGCTGGCAACCATTTTGATTCAACCAGTGTACGGAAAATCTGACTTCCGGAATGGGCGTCCATCGGGCAGTTAATAATATTGTCCCGCAATATGTCGCTGTACCGTTCCGGATAGTAGGGGTGCTGAAAGGTTGAGCAAACAAGCACCTCGGGTTTGTCCTTAAATATATCCACGGTTCCGTTACCGTGGTGGACATCAAAGTCGCAGATTGCGACGCGTTCTATACCCGGTTGTTGCAGGGCATGCATCGCCGCAATGGCGATATTGTTATAAAAACAGAAGCCCATTGGCAGATTGTGCTCGGCATGATGGCCCGGTGGGCGTACTGCACAAAAAGCATTATCGGCCTTGCCGGACAGCACACGATTAACCGCCATGACGGCGGAACCTGCGGCAAGGCTGGCTGCGTGCAGTGAATCCGGACACAGTGCAGTGTCATCATCGGTATAGATAACGCCGCTTTTTGGTAGTTTCATCTCCAGGCGTTTCTGATGCAGCTCGGCATGGGCGAGTTTGATCTGTTCCGGCATGATGTGCACGGACTGCAGTTGCTCCAGCTCCTGCATCAAGCCCGTCTTTTCGAGCACTTTACGAATGGCAATCAGGCGAATCGGGCTTTCAGGATGCTCCGGGCCCATGTTGTGGAGGCCACAATCCTCGTGAGAGATAAAGGCTGTAGTCATAGAATCTCACTTCTTGTAGTTATGCTGAGTCTATCGGAAACCCAAAAAGTCCGCACTTACTCAATTGTCTTATCCAGCTTACGCCGCTTAACCGGTCAGATGATTGATCTGGGTCAGGATTCTTTTCTGAAAGTTGTTTTAAGCTGCAACCTCAGCATAGAACTGTTTGCACCGTATCTTTCACCCAAGGTCCGGTGCATTTTTTTTGGCTGGCGTTTTTTTATGTAAAATCGGTAACTTAGCACTTATTGGCCTTTTGTCTCATGTCTTGCCCTTTTATACTGAGGGCTTCCCCGGAGATGGAATGGCTCAGTGGCGCAGGTAGATTACTCTGACAAGCAGGTATTGCTGATCGATAGCAGCGGTAATATGCGCGCTACGCTGTTTTACATGCTGCGTAGTATGGGAGTGGTCAATCTCAAGGCCGTCACCATCACGCCTCGGGTTCTCTCTGTCATAGCGGAAGACGATTATGATGTCATTCTGCTCGGACATAATAGCAGCGACAGTTTTTCTGGTATTCAATTGCTGGAAGAGTGTCGTTATCGCGGCTATATCAAGCCCACGACCTGTTGGGTATTTATGACAGGCGATGCGGCCCAGGAGCTTATTCTGCATGCACTGGACAGTCGTCCCGACGCACTCCTGACCAAACCCTTTTCAATTGAAGAGCTCAAAAACCGACTGGATCAGTTACTCACCCGCAAAGCGCTGTTTGCGCCGGTTGAAGAGCTGGTTGCTGCTGGTAAATTGCAACAGGCGATTCAGTATTGTCGCAATGCGTTCGCGCCTTATGACGATGAATATGATGCCGCCTGCTTAATGATGGCGCGGCTGCAGCTTCAGGCGGGCCAGCCTCATCTGGCAGAACGGATTGCGGGCAAAATGTATACCGACAAAAAAGATAAAGAAGCCGGTATGCTGTATGCCAAATCCATGATGCAGCAGGGAAAAAACAAGGAGGCTGAGCGTTTGCTGGTGCATTTTACCCGTCAGTTTCCGCTTTATATTCCGGCCTATGATCTGCTGGCTCAGGTTTATGAGCAGTTTGGTGATCTGGATGCTGCACGCGAGATACTGAATGATGCCATTAAACTTTCTCCTCTCGGTATTCCGAGACAGATGACCCTGGGGCGGATTGCCACCCAGTCCAAACAGTTGGATGTGGCGTCATCGGCTTACAAAAAATCGATCGTGTTGGGGCGGCACAGTTGTTACCGCTCTCCTGAGCCTTATCTTAAGCTCGCCAACCTTAAACGCTTGGAAGTCGCGGTTAGCTCCGAGCAACGGCAGGATGAGCTCTATGGCGGTTTCAATAAACTTTTGAGTGATGCCTTTAGTGCCTTTCCCCAGGACCAGCGTTTGCGTATTCAGGCGTCATTGCTGCGGGGTGAGATGTTGCAGCAGTTGGGTGATCAGGATGGGGCGAATCAATGTGCCAGAGAGGCGCAGCGGGCCAATGCTGAACTGGCCGTTCCATTGGATCTGGATCGTGAATTACTCGCTGTTACGGGGGACCGGATTCCGATTCTGGATAAACCTGTGCAGCCTCCGGTGGTTTCAGCGCCGGGTCGTGATGTGGATATGAGCCGCAAAGTGAACCGTCAGGGCGTAAAGAGCTATCTGGCCGGACGCATGCCGGAAGCGCTGAAATATTTTGGTCTGGCAACGGAATATGATTCATCAAACGTTGCGGCATTGCTTAACCTGGCGCAGTTGTTTCTTGAGTCTGCGCGGGACAGTCAGGAAAAACGTTCAGAGCGTCTGCGCATGGTGCAGCGTTATCTAACCCTCTCTTCCCGGATGGTGCTGGAGAATGAGGTACAGGAGAAACATCAGCAATTGAAGGTTCTCCTGCACCGGGGAGTTGAAGAGCTTCCTGCTGGCAGCCTTGGTAATTTACTGCGCTGAGACTGGGCTCTGTTATACGGCAATTTCCGCTTCAGTAGACTTAGGCGAAGTGGGCCAGAACCGATCATGCAGGTAAAAAGCAACCGTGTTTACTGCAGGCTCAATCAGCGCCACAGCGCTGCCCGTCAAAAAGCTACCGGTCATGGCGTAGGTCAGGCCGAAAGCAATCGTAAAATGTAGAACAGCGAATGACAGTGTTTTCCGCATGACCGTATCCTCGGTAAAGTGTTACGGAGTCCAGTGTATGCGGCTGTTAATATTTGTTTAAATTTATTGATTTTATGTTTTTGATTGCTTGTGTGAATAACAAGACTGGTGGGCCGCTGTGCGCACTATCCGGTGCCGGATAAGTTCTGGGTAGTGGATTTTGGTGAGAGACAAAGCTGGTTAAATGGTGTCCCAGAAGGGATTCGAACCCCTGGCCTGTCCCTTAGGAGGGGACCGCTCTATCCACCTGAGCTACTGGGACGTCTAAACACGACGGGCCTGATTTTACCCAGTGCTGGCGTCTCTGTCATGGCTTTTAAGGATTTCAGGCTTTGCCGATACGGCTCTGAGCTTTGTAGAGACCCGCGGTGCCGGACTGGTCGTAGAGTTTGTCTTCCTGGCGGTGGCCACGGACCATAGCCAGAAGTTGCTGGACATTACGCTGACTGCGGGCAATCACATTCTCGTTACGAGAATTTTTGCGTTGCATCTGCTGTAACAGTTTTTCCAGTGTGACCACGGCCTCGGTGACTGAGGTCTCATTAACGGTGTCAGCGGGTAGCTGATAGCCGTTAATCTGGCTGCTGATACCAAATTCCGCTAGCAACTGCGTGCGTTTAACCCGGAATTGCTGAAATTCAGTCAGTAAACTGGTCTTACGTTGGGTGATATCGCTGAGAGCGTCGAGATCCTGTTTGCTCAGGATCTCGAGTTCAGCATCGTAGACTTGATCAAGGGATTGCAGCAGTTTAATGCCTTCTTGCAGAAGAACAGCTAATTGAAGCTGTTGCGGGGATGAGAGCATAAAAAGTTAGAATGCCTCATCCATTTGCAGCATTTTTTCAGCAATTTTGTCGGCGTTAATGCTGTAACTACCGTCAGCAAGAGCCGCCTTGATTGCAGCGACGCGGTCAGAGTCCACTTCAGGGGCACCGGCCAGAGAAGTAGCGATATCCTTCAATGATTGCGCAGCATCACTGATTTTAACGGTATCGCCCTGCGGTGCTGTTCCAGCACCCTGTACTGAAACACCTTTGCTGGATTGTCCGCTGTCGTTGTTCTGTGCACGGGAGCTGTTCAGCTGGGAAGCCGAAAGTCCTGTCAGATTGATCGACATGATTCCATCCTCATATTTGTATCTGCTGATATTATCGGCAGATATCCCTGCGACTTTAGCGCCGGAAAAGGTGATTAAGTAAAAATTTTAATAAATTTCAGGCAGGCTGGCCAGCAGTATCTGTTTAGGGCACTTTGACCTGACCGGGCGCGATTACAATCGCTTTGATTTCGCGTCCCGACTGGTCATTACGCACTCTGATTTGCTCACCAATAGATCCCTCCTCCAGGGCGGTCCCCGGCACCCGAATCACCACGTGATCTCGCTGAGCCTCAATCAATACAGCGTCATTGCGCTGGATTGTGGTCGGCTGTTTTACCATATCGGCGGTGAGAATGGTTTCTGCAGCCAGACTGCGTTTAGTTGTCCATCCAGTGACTGTAGTGAGGTTATAAAAAAAGTCGGTTTGCCCGGTGATGTCCATCTCTTTCAGTTGCAGATTGCCGGCCGATAATACGCTGTTTCTGGGCAGGCTTGTGCGGCTGACGACAACGGGCGCGAACAGGTTTACCTCGGCCGCCATAAAGATCTGCCAGAAGGGAGCGGAGCAAACGGCTTTAAAGCTAATGCGATGGCCATTGCCTCTGGGTGTGCCAAAATGAATGGGCTGTTGGCACTCGTGGAGTTTAACTGCACGGTTAATGGGGTTAATCTTGATTTCGGTTCGGGCACTCGGCGCTATAGTGCGATAGTGTTGAACAAGGTAAGCTTGGGCTTCATTTTCTAACGCAGTGACAGGGATGGCTGCAGAACCGGATTGCGGTGCCGATAAGATAAGGATAAGCGCTGACAGGCAGATCAAGCGGATGCGGTTCACGGGGCGTTTCCGATCAAGCTGGCGATGCGGCACATACATGCGATCATTCAACTTAAGTTAACGTTATTCTGCAGGATTAATAGATCATGTCAGGTATCCTAGATAGTGTAAACCTGCGCACTCAGATGGTGGGTCAGAACCGTCTTGAGTTGCTGTTGTTTAGTCTTGAATCTCAACAGCGTTACGGCATTAACGTGTTCAAAGTGCGCGAAGTGCTGCAATGTCCGGAACTGACAGAAGTACCGCGCCAGACCTCGTCTGTGAAGGGTATGGCACACATCCGTGGCGAAACCATTCCGGTACTGGATCTTTCCGAGGCAGTTGGTCGGGCGCCGATTCCTCATGACCAGCAGCGCCAGTGTTTTTTGATTGTGGCGGAATATAACCGCCGGACGTTGGCATTTCTGGTGCGCCGGGTTGATCGTATTCTTAATACGCACTGGGATCAGATCATGCCGCCGCCAACTGAAATCGGCGTTGAAAATTACCTGACAGCCATCTTTGAGTATGAAGGCAAACTGGTCGAGATTCTCGATGTGGAGCAGATTCTGGCCGATCTGTACCCGATGAAAACCGAAGTCAGTGAAACAGTGGCTGACTCCGCCGTGCGTGAGAAAGCCCAGGATTATCAGATTTTGATTGTGGATGATTCCGCCGTGGCGCGTAATCAAATGCAGCGCAGTCTGGAAAGTCTCGGTATCAAGGTGATGTCACGCAATAACGGGCGTGAGGCCTGGGATACCCTGCAGCAGCTGCTTGGCAAAGGCATTGATGTTCCCGCTATGTTCCTGATGATCATTTCCGATATCGAGATGCCGGAGATGGATGGTTATACCCTGACGTCAATGATCAAAGGTCACGACCAGCTCAAACATCTGCACGTGGTATTGCATACCTCCCTGTCGGGTGGTTTTAACGTGTCGATGGTGAAGAAAGTGGGCGCGGATGGTTTCCTGGCTAAATTTGATCCGGATGAGTTGGCCTCTGTCGTGGTGCACCGTATCAACCAGGTCCGTTAATTTCCGCGTTCAGAGTTAAAAATCGAGATGCTCACACCGCAACCGCCGGGATTCCAGATTGCGCCGGATGACTTCCGCGAGTTCTGTCGCTTTCTGGAAGAACACAGTGGCATCCTGCTGACTGAATCCAAGCAATATCTGGTGCAGAGCCGCTTGCGAGAACTGGCGCGGGTCAATCACTGCGTTGATCTCAAAGCATTGCTTGTTCTGCTGCAGCGGCCGGGTTCGATGCGCCTGCGCGAGCAGGTGATAGAAGCGATGACCACTCATGAAACCCTGTGGTTTCGTGATTCCCATCCGTTTATGTTATTGCAGACAAAGTTGCTGCCGGAGTTATCCGAGCAGCGGCCGGGTCAGCCTTTACGTATCTGGTCTGCCGCCTGCGCCACCGGGCAGGAACCTTATTCCATCAGTATGATTGTTGATGAATGCCGCACAGTGGGGCGGCTGAGGCTGCCTGCAGTGGATGTAGTGGCGACGGATATTTCGACGCAGGTGCTTGCTACAGCACGCCGGGGTGAATATGAGATGCTGGCGCTTGGACGCGGGTTGTCGCCTGAGCAGCGTCAGCGTTTTTTTGAGCAAACCTCATCCGGCAGTTGGCAGGTCAAAAGCCGCTTACGTGACATGGTGCGCTTTCAGCAGCTCAACCTGCTGGGTTCCTATTCGGCTCTGGGTAAATTTGACGTCATTTTCTGCCGCAATGTGCTGATCTATTTTTCCAGTGATCGCAAACTCGAAATTTTGCACAAGCTACATGGTTCACTTCGTCCCGGAGGCTATCTCTTTCTGGGGGCTTCAGAATTCCTTCCCGCCATGGATGACAAATACCGCATGATTCATTGCCGTCCCGGTATTGTTTATCAAGCGCTCTAAACCGCATTGCCGCCTGCGGCAATAAGCGGATCGTGTTTGCCGTTTCTGCCTGCAGGTTATGGCTTTTTAATACGATAAAAATTCCTATCCATAAGATTTTAAATGATTTTTTAAAGTTGGTTCGTTGTTTGCTTTTATCTGGGCAGAGTTGTTTGGAGGCAAAACAATGGCAATCAATTTTGAGTCTGCACTGGGTATTCACGATGACGCGATGCTGTTTCGCGCCCGTCGTGCAGAGGTGCTGGCCAATAATATCGCCAATGCGGATACCCCGAACTTTAAAGCGCGTGATCTGGATTTTGCTGCCATGCTGGAGGGTGTCACTGACCAGCCGTCGGCACTGAAGCCGGTTGCTACACACGCCGGGCATCAGTCTGATCTGATCAATCCTGATTATGCGGCTGATCTGATGTTCCGCCTGCCGCAGCAGCCATCAGTGGATGGCAATACCGTGGAGCTGCAGCAGGAGATGGCGCGTTACACTGAAAATGCGATGGCATATCAGGCATCTTTTCAGTTGTTGAATCGCAAAATCACAGGCCTGAAATCTGCAATAAAAGGTGAATAAGCATGTCATTGAGTAATGTGTTTGCGATCGCCGGATCTGCCATGAATGCGCAGACCATCCGGATGAACACCACCGCCAGTAATATGGCCAATGCAGAGAGTATCAGTTCAAGTGTGGACAGCACTTACCGGGCCCGTAAGCCAGTGTTTGCTGTGCAGCAGATGCCGGGTTCGGAATCCCTGCCGGCAGACGCGCCTGACGCGGGTCGGGGTGTGCAGGTGCTGGGGATTATCGAAAGCCAGGCAGAACTGCGGCAGGAATACAGTCCGGACCATCCGATGGCGGATGAGAACGGATTTATCTATTACCCGAATGTGAACGTTGTAGAAGAGATGGCAGATATGATCTCCGCTTCACGTTCGTTCCAGATTAATACTGAAATTATGAATACGGCCAAGCAGATGATGCAGCAGAGTCTGTCTCTGGGTCAGTAAGGTGAGAGGTAGCAGCCATGAGCAACAACGTTAATGGCGTTAACCAAAATATTTTTGAACAGATAAACACGCAAAATCAGACGAAAAAAGGCTCTTCCACCTCTTCGCAGGCGGCGGAAGACAGTGACATGTTCATGCGTCTGATGATTGCTCAGTTGAGTAATCAGGACCCTACCAGTCCAGCGGATACCACTGATTTCATGCAGCAGATTGCCACCATGTCTCAGGTGGAGAGTATCAATCAGCTGAACGTATCTGTGCAGAATATGGCGCAGTCGATGCTGACCAGTCAGGCGGCCTTGCAGGCATCCTCAATGGTAGGCCGTTCTGTGTATGTGCCGGGCGATACAGTTGAAGTGGGCACTTCGGGCAGTCCTTATGCGCATGGCGCGTTTTCGTTGGACACCAGCTCATCGTCTGTTCGGATTCGGGTGTATGACTCCAGTGGTTCTATGGTGGATACCATGAATCTGGGTGCTGTTCAGTCTGGCAGCCATGATTTTGCCTGGCAGATGCCGTTTGATGAGAATGGTCAACCTACGATTCCACCGGGCGATTTTACCTTCACCGTTGAGAAGATGGTGGATGGAGAATACCAGCCCATTAACACTCGCATGGCGCACACAGTGAACAGCGTCACGTTGGGCGAAAATGGTATTGGTATGAAAGTGAATACCAACGCTGGCAGTTTTGATGTCAGTGATGTTGAACAGATCGGCGTATAAGAGGGTAGATCAATGGCAGGTTTCAACACAGCAGTGACGGGCCTTAAGGCGGCCAGTACCGACCTTGACGTGACCGGTAACAACATTGCCAACGCGAGTACCGTGGGCTTTAAATCCTCGCGTACCGAATTTGGTGATATCTATGCCACCGCAGTCGTCGGTGCCGGTTCCTCTAACGTGGCAGGTTCCGGTGTAACCGTGACAGATATCGCCCAGGACTTTCAGGCGGGTACCATCGAGTTCACCAACAACAACCTTGACCTGGCCATTAACGGCTCCGGTTTCTTCCAGCTGGACGACGGCCAGGGCGGTGTGACCTATACCCGCGCTGGTTCTTTTGAGCTGGATAAAGACGGTTTTATCGTCTCCAAGTCTGGCAAATACCTGCAGGGTTACGGTCTGGATGAGCAGGGTAACCGGCTGCCAATCGGTAACCTGGCAGTCACCCAGAAAGAGAGCCCGCCAAAAGCTACCGAATCCATCGATCTGTCGTTCAACATCGACTCGCGTCTGGATGAAACCAAGCTATTGCCTAATTACAACAAGGACGAACCGGGTTCCTTTACCTACAGCACGACCGTTAGAACCTTTGACAGTCTGGGTAACGAACACACCATCAAGTTCAACTTTGTTGAGCAGCGTCCGGTAAATGAGATCCGCACAACGACCTTTGACTCAGACCCAACCAGCTTTGACATCTCTGATGTCAACGTGGCGCTGACTGACTTTGATGCGTCGGGCAATCTTGATTCTACCGTGCTGTCCGATCTGCAAACTGCGGATCCGCGCATCCTGCTGGTCACCTACAATACGACCGATCATGAACTGAATGTGACGTTCAAGTCGGACTCAACTCAGTACGGTGATCTGATTGTCGATAATATTGTCGGTGGTGCTGCGATTACTGCGACCTCAACCGACGAACGTCCCTCCAATGAGGTGCATACGTTCTCGTTTGAAGCCAATGGCGCCGGTGCATTTGATGCCTCCGGTAACCTGATCTCAGATGTCAACTTTGAGCTGGGTGGCGTGTCCTTCTCTTTTGCCACCGGTACTCCGAAAAGTACCATTGGTGAGCAGCTGGCCGCACAGCAATCACTGATTATTGACCGTAATCCGGATGTGGCCTCTGTGTTGTTTGATTCCACCTCAGGTGAGGTCAGTGTGACCTACAAAGCGGACGTTGGTAACGTGGCCAATGATCTGCTGCAATTCTCTGATGATGCAACCAACAGTATCTTTGTTGATGGTGGTGCTGCAGACGAGCCGACCTCAGTCGTGAATGGTGATAACTCTTATCAGGGTTACTACCGCGCTTACGCCTATCTGAACGGTGAAACTCAGTTGGAATTGGGTAAACCAAATGATCCGGGTGAATCTGCCACGCTGTCGGATGACGGCCCGATCCTGCTGCGTTTCAATCCAACCAACGGTCTGCTGAACGAAATTAATGGTGATGCAGTGGTGGCCGGTGCAGCAGTGCCTAAAGTGACTATCTACGGTGCTGACCCGGCTGATCCGAATACCAACATCACACTGGATCTGGAGAATTCAACCCAGTTTGCATCTGCATCCATTGTGAAAGCTTCAACTCAGGATGGTTACACCAAAGGTGACCTGATCGGCGTAACCTTCGGTGAAACCGGTGAGATGATCGCCAGTTTCTCCAACGGTCAGAACGCCAATCTGGGTGTGGTTGCGATTGCAACCTTTGAAAACCAGTCAGGCCTGACGCCATCCGGTGATACCGAATGGAGTGCCACCCTGACCTCAGGTAACGCGATTCTTAACCCGCCAGGTACAGGTTTGAACGGTACCCTGCGATCAGCCGCGCTGGAACAGTCCAACGTTGACCTGTCAGCAGAGCTGGTGAGCCTGATTGAAGCGCAGCGTAACTTCCAGGCCAACTCGAAAACGCTTGAAACACTCAACAATGTGACTCAGGCGATTCTGCAGATCTGATCCTTGTCTCGATTTGCATTGCTCGGGCCGTACTCTGTACGGCCTTTTTTTAGCATGGACAACCCCTTCCTCTCTGTTGCCAGCCCTTACCGCTTCTCTCCGGCAAAAGCGGCAATCTGCTGCCTGTCTTATTTTTTTATTCTTTAAAATCAGCATCTTATTTTTGATTATTTTTTGGCACGCCGTTTGCAATTACTAGGCATATGAAAGTGTTTTGCTCCGCCAAGGGGTAATTCCGTTGCAGAAGACTGGCAGGAAAACATGGATAAAGTGCTCTATCTGGCAATGAGCGGCGCACGCGAAAATATGCTGTCGCAACAGGCTCATGCCAACAATCTGGCCAATGCAAACACCACCGGATTTAAATCTGATCTGGCTCAGGCTCGTGCGATGCAGGTGTTCGGTGATGGGCATGCATCGCGGGTGTATGCACAAACAGAGCGTCCGGCCACGAACCTTGCCGGTGGCACACTGATTGAAACCGGACGCAAGCTTGACCTGGCGGTCGCGGGGGATGGCTGGCTGACGGTGATCCGTCCTGATGGTACCGAAGCCTATACCCGTGGTGGCGAGTTGCAGGTGGATGCCACCAATCAGCTGGTCACCGGCAGTGGATTGCCGGTGATGGGCAATGGTGGCATTCCGATCATCCTGCCGCCTTATGAAAACCTGGATATTGCCACGGATGGAACGATTACCGTTCGTCCCTTAGGCGATAACGCCAATCAGCTGGTGCTGGTGGATCAGATTAAATTGGTGAATCCGGACCGTGGAGCTCTGTTCAAGGACCGGGATGGCCTGATGGTCACTGAGGGCAATCAGGTGCTGGAGCCGGATGCTAACGTGCGCGTCCGTTCGGGATATATCGAGTCCAGCAACGTGAACGCCGTGAATGAGCTGACCAGCATTATTTCGGCTTCACGCCAGTTTGAAATGCAGGTGCGGATGATGAAAACCGCTCAGGAAAATTCTGAAGCAGCGGCTGCAATTTTACGTTTGAGTTAATGATTACCAGAGGAAAATGAGATGCACGGTGCACTCTTTGTAGCAAAAACCGGATTGAGCGCTCAGGACACCAACCTGAAGGTGATCTCCAACAACCTGGCCAACGTGGCTACGGTGGGATTCAAAAAAGATAAAGCGGTGTTTGAGGATCTGATGTATCAGATTCGCCGCCAGCCGGGAGCCCAGTCAGCCGCCGATTCTCAGCTGCCTTCAGGGCTTCAGCTGGGCTCTGGTGTGCGCACTGTCGGTACCCAGAAGCTGTTCCATACCGGTGAACTGCAGATCACCGATCAGGCATTTGATGTGGCCATCAATGGCCGTGGTTTTCTGCAGGTCTCCATGCCTAACGGTGATATTGGTTATACCCGCAATGGTCAGTTGCATCTGAATGCGGATAACGAATTGGTAACCGCTGAGGGTTACCTTCTGGAACCGGTCATCGCGCTGCCCGCTGAGGTGGTTAATTTCTCCATCAGTACCGATGGTGTGGTTGAAGTGGTTACCGCAGGTGATCCGACGCCGACCGAAGTTGGCCAGTTGCAGTTGGCAGACTTTGTTAACCCGCAGGGTCTGGTAGCGCTGGGGCAGAATCTGTTTCAGGAGTCGTCTGCCAGCGGTGCCCCTATCGTCAGCAACCCTGGTGAAAACGGCACCGGCATTCTGAAACAGGGTGTACTGGAAGGTTCCAATGTGAATGCGGTGGAAGAGCTGGTGGATATGATCACCACGCAACGTGCCTACGAGATGAACTCCAAAGTGATCTCGACGGCAGATGAGATGCTCTCCTTTGTGGCGCAGCAACTTTAAGGTAAGAGGTTAGTGGCATGAATCGCTCAGTATGGGTTTTGGTCGGTGTGTTGGTGATGTTGGGGGGCTGTGTCCAGAAGCAGGTCAAACCTGATAACCCGATGTACGCACCCATTCGTCCGCAGGATATGCAACCGGTCCAGCCAATGGACGGTTCTATTTATAACGCGGCGACCAGTATGAACCTGTACGGTGACGGCCGGGCCTATCGGGTGGGCGATATTCTGACAGTCACGCTGCAGGAACAGACCTCATCCAAGAAGAAAAACAAAACCGAGCTGGATAAAGAAACTTCAGTTTCTCTGGAGCAGGGCACGGCATTTGGCAATGGCATCAGCGTATTGGGTAATCCGCTGAGTTTTAACCTGCCCACCAGTACCACTGAGTTCGCGGGTGAAGGCAAGTCGGATATGAGCAACAGCCTGAACGGCAGCATCAGTGTCACGGTGCACGAAGTGCTGCCAAACGGGGTGTTGCTGGTGCGCGGTGAGAAATGGCTGACCCTGAATCAGGGCGATGAATATATCCGGGTGAGCGGCATGGTACGTCCACAGGATATCGGCTCAGATAACTCTATCGCCTCCACCAAACTGGCGGATGCCCGAATTGCCTACAGCGGTACCGGGGCAGTGAATGACACCAACGTAATGGGTTGGCTCTCGCGCTTCTTTGTCAGCGCACTGTGGCCATTGTAAGGAGTAGCCTGACTATGAAATCAGTTGTTCTGTTAATCAGTACATTGTTGTTGAGCTTCTCGGTTGAAGCGGCACGCCTGAAAGATATTGCCAGTGTGGCGGGTGTGCGCAGTAACCAGCTGGTGGGCTATGGACTGGTGGTGGGTCTTGATGGGACCGGCGATAAGACCAGTTTTACCTCCCAGACCTTCCGTAACATGCTGAATAACTTTGGTGTGGCGATTCCGCCGAATGTGAATCCTAAATCGAAAAACATTGCGGCGGTGGCGATCCATGCGGAACTGCCTGCCTTTGCTAAACCCGGTCAGACCATCGATATCACCGTATCCGCGATTGGTGATGCAAAAAGTCTGCGCGGTGGCAGCTTGTTAATGTCCCCGCTTAAAGGTGCTGATGGTCAGGTCTATGCCATTGGTCAGGGCAACCTGGTGGTGTCCGGTTTCGGTGTGCAGGGTGATGATGGTTCCCGTTTGTCGCTGAATGTGCCGAGCGTGGGTCGAATCCCGGGTGGGGCCACGGTAGAACGTGCTGTACCCAGTGGTTTTGCCCAGGGTGACAGCCTGATGCTGAACCTGCACCGTTCCGATTTCACTACTTCACGTCGGGTGGCAGAGCAGATCAACCAGTTGCTGGGTCCGGACATGGCAGCTTCTCTTGATGCAACCTCCATTCGGGTGCGCGCTCCGCGTGATCCTTCACAGCGGGTGAGTTTTCTTTCTGTGCTGGAGAACCTGAATGTTGAACCGGCGCAGGATGCGGCCAAGGTGGTGATCAACTCCCGTACAGGCACCATCATCATTGGCCAGAACGTACAGGTGTCACCGGTTGCCATTACCCATGGCGGCCTGACCGTATCCATTACAGAAGCGCCACAGGTTGATCAGCCAGATCCACTCAGCGCTGGCCAGACTGTTGTGACTCCGCGGAGCGGCTTGCAGGTGGATGAAGGCTCCGGCCATATGTTTGAGTTTGCGCCGGGTGCCAGCCTGAGTGAAATCGTTGAAGCAGTGAATCAGGTGGGTGCCGCTCCGGGTGATTTGATGGCGATTCTTGAAGCCTTGAAGCAGGCCGGCGCCCTGAAAGCGGAATTGGTGGTGATCTGATGGTAAAGCCAACTTCTGGTCAGAGTACCCAGCTGTATACCGATCTGGCAGAGCTGCAGAAACTCAAAAGCAAAGCCCTGACGGATAAACAGGAAGGTCTGCGTCTGGCGGCTGAACAGTTTGAGCAACTGTTCATGAATATGCTGCTGCGCTCCATGCGTGAGGCGAACGCCGCGTTTGGTGAAGGCAACTTCATGAACAGCAGTCAGACCGAGTTTTATCAGGGCATGTTTGATAACCAGCTGGCGCTGGAAATCTCCAGTGCCAAGGGCAAAGGCATTGGCCTGGCCGATGTGTTGGTGCGCCAGCTGAGTCAGGCGCCACAGTCACCTGAAAAAGCGAAATCTTCCGGCGAAATGGAACTGAATCTTGAAAGCCGTCAGCTGAACACCGCGATGGACCGGGCGGCGGCCATGGCAGCTGAAATTTTGCTGCAACAGGGACAAAAAACTGAGCGGCCACCGGGAGTCAAACCGGACGTTGATCTTGTAGCAACCACTGTAATGCCAGCGGAATCGAGCAAGCCGCAACGCTTTGATTCACCCGAGGCGTTTGTTGAGACCCTGATGCCGATGGCACAGGAAGTGGCTGCCGAACTGGGTGTCGATCCGCGTCTGTTGCTGGCCCAGTCCGCACTGGAAACCGGCTGGGGTCGGTTCATTATTGGCGGTGAAAACCAGAGCAGTTTTAACCTGTTCAATATCAAGGCGGGCCGGAGTTGGCAGGGTGATACCGCTCAGGTCAGCACGCTGGAATACCGTGATGGCGTGCCGGTACGGGAGCAGGCGCAATTCCGTCGTTACGCCGGTTATGAAGAAAGCTTCAGAGACTATGTGCAGTTTCTGAAAAACAGTCCGCGTTATCAGCTGGCGCTTGAAAGCGCAGCAGATCCATACGCGTACATTGAACGCTTGCAGGAAGCTGGATATGCGACAGATCCGGCGTATGCAGAAAAAGTGAAAAGTATTTTTGAGGGAGAGGTGTTAGCCGGTCAGCAGACCCCGCCACCCAAAGAGGGTTGATCAGTTTATTACTGGTTTACCCGGCCTTTGGTTAAGCGTGCAGCAACACTTTAAGCCCCTCGGCAGGAGTTCATCATGTCTAGTTTCGGTCTATTAAATCTTGGCACCCAGAGCCTGCAGGCCAATCAGACTGCACTCAGTGTTACCGGACAGAACATCAGTAACGTCAATACTGAGGGCTACACGCGTCAGCGCCCTGTATTTCAGTCGCGTGAGGGCGTCAGTGGTGTTGTTATCAACGACATCGACCGAATTGCGGATGCGTTTCTCAACAAACAGATCTGGGGTGACAGCGCAGGCTACAACAGCTCGCTGACCTTTGAAGCCTTTGCCAATGAGCTGGATAACCTGATGGCCGGTGAAGCGACCAGTATCTCCACCGCCATGGATAATTACTTTGGTGCGCTGCAGACCGCGGTTGATGATCCGGTCAGTCTGCCCAACCGTGAGCTGTTTATTGCCCAAGCAGAGGCACTGGTGCAGCGCTTTAATGATCTGGATGCCAATATCCGCCGCCAGAATGACACCATCAATGGTCGGCTGGAAAGTTCGGTGGCGGCTATTAATACCATCAGCAGCCATATTGCTGAGCTGAATGATGATATTCGCATCGCTCAGGCGTCTGGCTCTGTGCCAAGTGAGCTGCTGGATCAGCGTGATGCTCAGCTTGAAGAGTTATCCAAATACATCAGTTTCACAACGCTGGATCAGCCCAGTGGCGAGGTGAGTGTTTTTATCGGCAACGGTCAGCCTTTGGTGGTTGGTTTGCGCCCCAGTCCCCTCACGACGGTGCTCAGTCCAGCTGACAGCAGCCAGCTGAATATTGCGATCAGTATCAATGGCAATATCAGTGATATCAGTAATCAGGTGTCTGGTGGTCAGGTCGGTGGTTTGCTGGAATACCGTGACAAAGTACTGAATAAAACCCTCGATGAACTGGGCCGTATCGCGCTGGTGTTTGCCGATGGCATGAATGAACAACACCAGTTGGGTATGGATTTTGACGGCAATGCCGGCGGCCTGTTGTTCACCGATATTAACAGTGCCACGGCACGCACGAACCGTTTCCTCTCCGAACGTGATAACGCCAGCAGTGCCACCGGTGGTGTGACCATCAATGATGTCAGTAAGGTTCTGGCCACAGAGTATGAGCTGATCTTTAATTCAGATTCCAACTTTACCCTGATCCGCAAAAGTGATGGTATGCGCTGGAATCAGTCGACGCTGACACCGACGGCCCCGCCGACCGATGATGGCCAGTTCAGTCTGAACAGTGCAACCGGAGAGCTAAGTCTGCGCATTGATGGTTTCACGCTGGATATTGATACCAGCCCCGCGTTTGTGGTGGGTGATAAATACCTGATCCGGCCGGCCCGTAACGCTGCCTCTGAAATTGATACTGTGATCTCCAGTGCTCAGCAACTGGCGCTGGCGGCACCTCTGGCGGTGTCTGAAAATATTGCGAATACCGGTACGGGTACAGTTTCGGTTGCGATTACCGATAAAGACTATGCGGATCTGTCCAGCGTGCTGGGCGAACTGACCCCGCCGCTGGAGCTGAGTTTTACCGCGGATGCCAGTGGCGTATTGTCTTATGTATTAACCGATGCGGATGGCGATACCACCACCGGTCTGTACCAGCCGGGTGAGCCGATTGCGCTGCAGGGTTACGAGATCGTGATTCGCAACCTGCCCAGTGTGAGTGATCGTTTTACGATTGACCTCAACACGGGAGGTGTATCCGATAACCGAAACGCGTTGTTGCTGTCGGACCTGCAGTTTGCCAAATCCATCTCAGGTGCGTCTTATCAGGACAAATACGGTCAGGTGGTCGAACGGGTAGGTACCCAGGCGTCCGTGGCGCAGCTCAACAGTCAGTCAAGTAAGTCTGTACTGGATATCAACAAAGAGACCCGGGCGGCTATCTCCGGGGTCAACCTGGATGAAGAAGCGGCAAAACTGGTGCAGTTCCAGCAGGCCTATCAGGCATCCGCTCAGCTGATCCGTGCGGCCCAGACAATTTTCGATACGCTGTTACAGAGCGTATAGGAGGTAGAAAATGCGTATTTCTACACAACAGGTATATCTGAATAACATTGATAATCTGAGTAAGGCGAACAGTGATCTGTTTAAGACTCAGCAGCAGATTGCCACCGGTAAGCGAGTATTGCAGCCGTCCGATGATCCGCTGGCCTCGGCTCAGATTCAGAAGTTCAAAAAAGAGGTGGCCCGGACTGAGCAGTTTGGCAAAAACATCGATGTGTCCGAACGCCGATTGACGCTGGAAGAAAACGCCATTCAGCAGGTCAATAACCTTGCGATTCGCCTGCGTGAGCTAAGCATTCAGGGTAACAGTGGCATATTGACCAGTGCTGACCGTAAAGGCATTGCTTCCGAAGTGGAGCAGATCATTAATGAACTCGAAGGTCTGATGAACACCAAGGATGTTCAGGGTGAATACCTGTTCTCCGGGCATAAAGGTTTCACCCAGGCCTACAGTTTTGATGAAACTGTCGGGCGTTATGTGTTTAACGGTGACGATGGCCAGCGTTTCATTCAGATTGGTCCGGACACGAAGATTGCTTCCACCGATTCCGGGGCAGAAGTGTTTGAAAAAATAAGCAAAATCCCGGGTTACGTGGTGCCGAGTCTGCAACAGTCCGGTACCCAGATCAGTGATCTGGATCTGGTTGATCCGGATCTGTTGGGCAGTTTTGTGGAAACCCGGGGTGATCTTCAGATCAGCTTTGATACCGGCGCTGGCACCTATACGGTCACCGACAGCCAGGTACCGCCGGTGACAGTGGCTACCGGTAATATTGCCGACGGCAGTATCGATCTGACTGCAGACGCGGGTGTAGTGCTGACCATTGGTACGGTCGCCAGTGATACCACGGTGACCCTGTCAGCCTTCAGCCAGCACAATATCCTTAATACTGCTCTGGACCTGAAAATTGCACTGGAAACAGCCGATACCACAACCGATGCGGGTCGGGATGCGTTTGCCCAGAGTATCGCAAATGTACTCAATAACCTCACGGCTATAGAAGATCGTAACGGGCAGTCTGTGGCCAGTATTGGCGGACGTCTCAATGCACTTGAACAGCAGACGGACGTAAACGAGGAGTACAAGATCTTTACCCAGGAGGCGCTCTCATCGTTTGAGGATCTGGACTACAACGAAGCGATCAGTCGGTTTGAATTACAAAAAACTGTGCTGGAGGCCTCCTATGCCAGTTTTGCTAAGGTACAGGGCCTGAACCTGTTTAGCTTCCTGAATTAATTGCGGCCTATATCGCTGATTTTAAATACCGTTTTCGTCAGAAAACGGTAATCTCTCAGGCCTGTGCCATACTGACCACACAAGAAGAAATCAGTGGAGTGGAGTATGGCCGTGTCCTGTTCGGCATCGTCTCTGATCCCCGCAGAGATTAATCCTCTGGGCCTGCAAACCCTGCTTGATCTGCTGCAGTATGCTGCAGAGACCTTTGCTGAGCGCCCTGCCTATACCAGTCTGGGGCGTTCAATAACCTATCGGGAACTGGACCAGCTCTCTGCTGCGTTTGCCTGTTACCTTCAGAATGAGACCGACCTTCAACCGGGTGACAGGATCGCTATTCAGCTGCCTAATCTGATTCAGTATCCCATCGTCTTGTTTGGTGCTTTGCGCGCGGGTCTGGTGGTGGTGAATACCAATCCACTTTATACCCCCAGTGAGATGCTGCATCAGTTCAATGACAGTGGTGCCGTTGCACTGGTCATTCTGAAGGGCCTGGCGCATCAGGTTGAAACCATCTACCCACAGACCCGTTTACGCTATCTGATTGTGACTCAGGTTGCTGACCTGCACGGAGTGCTGAAACGTACGCTGATCAATGGTGCGGTTAAATACCTGAAGAAAATGGAACCGGCCTATGATCTGCCTCAGGCCATGGAACTGCGAGCCTGTTTGGCGCGATATACGGGGCTAGCGCCGAAGCCGGTGTTGCTTAATAGCGGTGATACCGCTGTGTTGCAGTACACCGGAGGTACCACCGGTGTGGCCAAAGGGGCCGTGCTGAGTCATGCCAATCTGATCGCTAATATCCTGCAGGTTGAAAATGCCCTGAAGCCAGCGGCCAGTCACTGGCCGGATACGGTGATTGCGCCTTTGCCGCTGTATCACATCTATGCCTTCACCTGTTCGCAACTGGTGTTGCTGAATGGTGGCCATAATGTGCTGATTCCCAATCCCAGAGATCTACCCAGTCTGATTAAGGTGATGGCTAAATTTCAGGCGACCAGCTTTCTGGGCCTGAATACCCTGTTTATGGGCCTGTGCCATCAGCCGGCGTTTGCCCGGCTGGATTTCAGTCGGCTGGAGTTGACGATTTCCGGTGGGATGGCGTTGACCCACAAAGCGGAAGAGCAGTGGCGTGCGATCACGGGTTGTCGAATTGTTGAGGGTTACGGTTTGTCCGAGACCTCACCGGTAGTGACCCTTAATCCACCGGATGCACCGCATATCGGCAGTATTGGTAAGTCGCTGTGCTGTACCGACGTCAAGTTGATTGGGCATGAGGGTGAGTCTGTTCCAGCGGGAGAGGCCGGCATGCTCTGTGTGAAGGGCCCTCAGGTGATGTCGGGTTACTGGCAGCAACAGCAGGCGACCAGTGAAGTGTTCACGCAGGACGGTTATCTGATTACCGGTGATATCGCCAGTATTGATGATGAGGGTTATCTGCATCTGCTGGATCGGGCCAAAGATCTGATCATTGTTTCCGGGTTCAATGTGTATCCCAGTGAGGTCGAAGATGTAGTCACCTCTCACCCTGATGTTGTGGAGTGTGCGGTGGTTGGACAGCCTGATGAGTGTTGTGGCGAAGTGGTGCGCTTGTGTGTGGTCAGTTCGAATCCGGCACTGGAGGCGGCTGACCTGCAAAGCTGGTGTCGGACCCACCTTGCGGCTTACAAAGTGCCTAAACGCATCGACTTTTTTTCCGAACTACCGAAAACACCGGTTGGGAAGGTGTTGCGTCGTGCGCTCAGGGCGATGTAGTTAAATTAGATTATTCTAATGTAAAATGTATAATGCCTCTCAACTGAACGTGTTGAGAGGAAAAGTTATGAAATCCATCGGTTATTTCGCTGTGCTGTTCATGAGCGGAATTGCAGTGGCAGATCCGCAACTCATCGATATCCCGGCGTTGCAGGGAGAAGCCAAAGTATTGATCAAAAATCTCGCAACCAGCCTTTCGGGAGAGCTTCAGAAAGCCATTGCTCAGGGCGGTCCGGCTGACGGTATTCAGGTCTGTAATCTCAAGGCATTACCCCTGACGGCGGCCACAACGGAAGGTTCTGAATGGCAGATTGGCCGTACCAGTCTGAAACTGCGTAATCCCGAAAACGCACCGGACAATTGGGAAGTGGCTGTGCTTGAAGATTTTCAGGCCAAGGCAGAGGCAGGGGCGGATCTGCAAACGCTGGCTTACTCAGAGGTGCTGGTGGGCGAAGATGGCAGTCGTACCTTCAGAATGATGAAAGCGATACCGGTAGCGGATAAATGCCTGGCCTGTCATGGTGCAGAGCTTTCAAATGAGGTTACAGCAGTGCTGGATGGTCTCTATCCTGAAGATGAGGCACGGGGATTTGCTCAGGGCGATCTGCGTGGCGCGTTTACCCTGCAAAAAACGTTCTGAACATTGGCCGGTTATCCCGGATAACCGGCCTTAATGTTTTATTCGTCGTCATCCAGTAGCTGGATACCCGCCAGAGGATTATCTTCATCAGGTACGCTGACACTGTCCTGAGTCGTGGCAGTGCTTTCAGTGCCTGGTTCATCTGCAGAACTGGTCAGGTTCATACGTAGCCGCATGTTATTGGCGGAATCGGCGTTGATAATCGCCTGCTCCTGCGAGATGGTGCCCGCTTCGTAGAGCTGGAACAGAGAATCGTCAAAGGTCTGCATACCGGACGTCTCGCCCCCGGCCATAATCTCTTTCAGGCCTTTGATATCACCCTTCATGATTTTTTCCTGCACGGTCGAGGTCCCCAGCAGGATCTCGATAGCAGCACAGCGTTTGCCATCCAGTGTCGGAATCAGACGCTGAGACACAATGCATTTGATGTTCAACGCAAGGTCCTGCAGAACCTGCTTATGCCGGTCCTGTGGGAAGAAGTTAATGATACGATCCAGCGCCTGGTTCGCATTGTTAGCGTGCAGGGTTGAGATGGCCAGGTGGCCGGTTTCAGCAAAGGCAAGACAGTGTTCCATGGTTTCCCGGTCACGGATCTCACCAATCAGAATGACATCCGGTGCCTGACGCAGCGCATTTTTAAGTGCGTTATGAAAATTGCGTGTATCGACACCCACCTCACGCTGGTTGATCAGCGATTTGCGATGGTTATGCACATACTCCACCGGATCTTCGATGGTGATGATATGGCCCCCGCTGTTACGGTTGCGGTGGTCGATAAGCGCTGCCAGAGAGGTGGATTTACCGGAACCGGTGGCACCGACAAACAGCACCAGCCCGCGTTTTTCCATGATCACATCTTTCAGTACCGGTGGCAGGCCGAGTGATTCCATTTGTGGAATCTCGGTTTTGATATTTCGCGCCACGATCGCGTACTGATTGCGTTGTTTAAAAATATTGATACGAAAGCGGCCGACCTGTGGGATGGAGTAAGCCAGGTTCATCTCCAGCTCTTCGTCAAACTCCAGCTGTTGCTGCTCATCCATCAGACTACGGGCGATCTGTTCGATATCACCGGGCTTGTAGGGTTCTTTGCTGAGCGGGGTCAGCTTGCCCTGAAACTTTGCGCAGGGTGGCGCGCCCGTTGAAAGGTAGAGATCAGAACCATCGCGTGTGGCCAGAAGTGTCAGGTAGTCCCGAAACTGCATGTGTTCATTTCCTGTATCGAGCCGGGTGAGTGCAGTGGTGATAAGAAAACCCGGTGGCATTCAGAACGGCTCTGGGAGCCCTGAAATAATAACTTTAACTCAGTTTGGTGCAGTAGCAAAAAATCCTCATTTATATCGGGCCGGACGGCTGAACCTTGAGGCTTGGGTCTGCTTTAAGATTAGGACTACGCTTATACAGTGGCCATCGCAGAGGGTTATGCCGGATGGGACAGCAAATTGAAACGGTCAGCTTCACTGAGAGTGAATACAAGACGTTCCAGTCGCGACTGCTGGATAATCTGCAAAGCCTCAAGCAGGTTCTGCAACGGCCGGATTTTGGCTGCGGTGAGGTGTCGATAGGTGCGGAACTCGAAATGTACCTGGTGGACGAACAAACACGTCCGCTATCGCTGAATCGTACCCTGCTTGAGCGCAGTGGCCATCCCCAGCTGGCACTGGAACTCAATCGTTTCAACATTGAATACAATCTGACGCCGGTATTTGCTGCCGACCGACCCTTCAGCCTGCTGGAGCGGGAGATGCAGCTGGCTATGTCCCATCTGAATGAACTGTTGCTGCCGGAGCAGGGCAGTGTCCTGCCAATTGGTATTCTGCCAACGCTTAAACGCAGTGACTTCGGTCCGCATGCGATGACGGATGAGCGGCGCTTTACCGCCCTGTCCCGCGCGCTGGCGGCAAAACGCGGCAGTATGTTTTCTATCCACATTGATGGTGATGAACCGCTTTCATTACGGGCGCGGGATGTGACGCTGGAAGGGGCCAATACTTCGTTCCAGCTGCATTTTAAGGTATCGCCGGACAGCTTCGCCGATCTGTTCAATACGTTGCAACTGGTGACGCCTGTGATGGTGGCGCTGGCCGCAAATTCACCCTTCATGCTGGAACATAAGCTCTGGCATGAAACCCGGGTGCCGCTGTTTCAGCAGGCGATAGATGGGCGTTCGGCGGAAGAGTCTCAGCGCGGCGTGCCTTCTCGCGTTGATTTTGGCAGCGGCTGGGTGCGAGAAGGGGCCTATGAGTTATTTGCCGAGATGGTGCACCTGCATGAGCCGCTGTTGCCGGTCAGTGGTACTGAAGACAGTCTGTTAGTGGCCGGGCAGGGCGGTGTACCAAAGCTGGACGAGTTACGCCTGCATGCCGGTACCATCTGGCCCTGGAACCGGGTGGTGTATGACCCGGCGCAGGGAGGTCACCTCAGGATTGAGATACGGGCGTTGCCGGCGGGGCCTTCTGCCTGTGATATGGCAGCTAATGCCGCTTTTTATCTGGGTGTCGCTGCGGGCCTTAAACACCGGATCAATGACATTATCCCGGCACTGCCATTCAGTACACTGCGCAGCAATTTTGAAACTGCAGCGCGCCGCAGTCTTAAAGCCGAATTAATGTGGCCCAATCCCGACCCCCCCCACGGCCTGACCAAACAGTCCGTTGTCGAGATTGCCAGCAGTCTGATACCGGTTGCCCGTCAGGGGCTGTTGTCACTTGAGGTTGAGCCGGGCGAGATAGAAACTCAGCTGCGTATCATTGAGAAACGTCTGCAGACAGGCACTAATGGTGCCATCTGGCAGCGGGGTGAATATCACAGGTTATGTCGCACGCTGCAGTCACATGCTGCACTGGTGAAGATGGTGCAAAACTACAGAATACATCAGCAGGCCAATCTGCCGGTCGCTGAGTGGGGACATTGAGAGGGACTATGTTGAGACTGCGTAAACTGATCAATCCAGGCATCGACGAAATCGCACCTACCCCGGAGATGTTTTTGCGGCAGATGGGCGGGCCGGTGATGATCTTCGTTGAAGGTCAACGCACTGATCGCTGCCGCGGGCTGGTGACCCTGCTGCACGGCAATGAACCGTCCGGCCTGAAAGCCTTGCATGCCTGGCTGCTGACACAACAAAAGCCGCTGTATAACCTGATCTGTTTTATACCCTCTGTACTGGCGGCCCTGTCTGAACCAATTTTTACTCACCGCACGTTTGTTGGGCAGCGCGATATGAATCGCTGCTTTTTGCCCCCTTACAATGATGAACCCGGCCTGCTGGCTGAAGAGATACTGGCGCTGTTAGCAGAGTTTGAGCCTGAGTGTGTGATCGATATGCACAATACTTCAGGACACAGCCCCGACTTTGGCGTGGTGACGCTGCAGGACAGTGCCCATGAGGCTCTGGTTGCGCTGTTCTCGAATCGGTTGATTGTCACCAACCTGCGACTTGGCGCGCTGATGGAAACCAGTACCCAGCATTGCCCTGTGGTGACAGTGGAGTGTGGCGGAGCGATGGATCAGGCGGCAGATGAGATAGCTCGCGCCGGATTGCAACGCTATCTGCATGATGAAGAGGTGCTGCAATTGCCCCCCGGTTGTGAGATTGATCTCTACCACCACCCGGTGCGACTTGAGCTGAGCAGGGACGCTGCCATCGCCTATGCGCAACATTATGTATTGGGCACTGACCTGACCATACCACCCGATCTGGATCGCTATAATTTTGAGCTGGTTGAGGCAGGGACTGTGATAGGCTGGGTTGGTCAGGATCGGCGCAGTGCCATGCGGGTACGTAATGCCGCGGGGGAAGATGTGTTTGAGCAGTATTTTCATATCACGGGAAATCAGCTGCTGACCCGGCGGGCCCTGAAACTTTTTATGATCACCACCCGGCCAGAAATTGCGGTTTCTGACTGTCTCCTTTACGCAGCGATGGAGAGCGAGCACGAAATGCTGTATACATGATGCTGTCAGCTGAATGCATTCGGAATTAGGCTGATTTTTAAAGGTTTTTGTCGGCACGTAACGATCAAGGAGTGAAAAGTTCGGCCGACCAGACAGGTTAGGATTGTGTTTCATTTGGGGGTTGTATGCAGGATATGAACAAAGTGGCTCAGACCACTCGGTTCAGGCGGTTTTCCGCCGCTGTAACATTTCTGCGTAATAGTCTGCGCCAACTCACAAACTGGCCGCTGGCCATTGGTCTGTTAATCGGCTTCGCCGTCTTTACCATTGCTGCGCTGGTGGTACAAACCGAAACAGACCATGAGCTCGAAACCCTGAAAAACCAGGCAAACGTTCATCTGCTCACCCTGGGTGCCCGTCTGGAGGGTGAAGTCAATTCCAACCTTGTGGTGCTGCGTGGCCTACGCGCTGAAATCAGCATCAATCCTGACATTACACATGAAGAGCTCGCCAGTCTGGTATCTGAGTATCTGTTTTATTATCCCGCCATTAGTCATGTTGCGCTGGCCCCCAGCCTGATTGTCAGTGATGTGTACCCGTTGGAGGGGAATGAGGCGGCGATCGGCTTGAACTACCGTAACCAGCCCGATCAGCTCAAAGGGGTGATGGAATCCATTTATAACGATGACATTACGCTGACCGGGCCGATCAATCTGGTGCAGGGCGGGCGTAAGTTTATCGGACGTATCCCGGTTTATTCGGGCAGTAAAAAATCCGAGCTGTGGGGCGTGGTGGCAGTTGTTTTGAATATGGAGAAAATGCTTGAAGCGGCAGGCATTGATTCCTTCCTCTGGGGTATGAAGGTTGCCCTGCGAACACGCCAGATGGATGGTCAGAAAACTGAAGTGATGCTGGGCGATGCAGCGGTGTTCGGGGCGGACGCCGCCATGGTGGATGTGGTGTTGCCGAATTTACGCTGGCAGTTAGCTGCGATCCCCAAAAATGGATGGAAATTGCCATATCAGAAAACCCAGTATTGGTGGCTGATTTCTGTGGTGCTGAGTGTTTTAGCGGGTGTGGCGGCGTATCTGATCAGCGCCAACTACCGCGAACGGTTGATGGCCGTGGAAAATGCCAGCTTCTGGGCCAACTTTGATGGCCTGACCGGGTTGCCCAACCGGCGCTATTTTAATGCGCGTTTCAGAAGTCTGATTGAGGAACACCGGCAACAGGGTTCCGGTTTTGCGGTGTTTAACCTGGATCTGGATTTCTTCCGTGAAGTCAATGATAGCTGGGGTCATGCGATGGGTGACCGGGTGTTGCGAAGTTTTGCCCGGCGTATGAGCCGCACTGTGCGTGCGGATGATCTGGTCGCGCGTCTGGGCGGCGATGAATTTATTATGGTGCTGCAGGATATTGATTCTCCTGCGCAGGCAGAGCTGCTGGCTGAAAATCTGCAGCGGGAGTTGATAGAACCCTATGAGATGGATGATGAGCGGTTTTCCATCACCATCAGCTTAGGTATCTCCATGTTTCCGTTGGACGGCGAGGATGAAGAAACCCTCCTGCTCAACGCGACCCGAGCCAAAGATGAAGCGAAACGTGCCGGTCGCAATCGCATCGCGTTTTTCAATGAAGCGATCAGCCTTGAGATGAGCCGGCATGTGGAGATGCACAACGAGATTCTGGAAGGGATCCGTACTCATCAGTTTGAACTCTATTATCAGCCCATTCAGCATCTGAAGACCGGTCAGATCCATAAATGTGAGGCCTTGATACGCTGGCACCACCCTGAAAAAGGCCTGATCTCTCCGGCTGAGTTTATACCGGTGGCTGAACAAACCGGTGTGATCCGCAATCTGGGAGACTGGGTCTTACAGCAGGCCTGTCACGATTATCAGTCGTTCCAGGATAAAGGCGTGAACATGAGTATCTCGGTGAACCGTTCACCGGCCGAATTTTTTGGCCGTGACTGTGAGCAGCACTGGCTCGATATTCTGGAACAAAACCGCATGAACAACGCGGATCTGATTTTCGAAATCACCGAATCGTTGTTAATGGATGATAATGAACAGCAGCGCAAAGTGATCCGTAACCTGCGCAGTAAAGGTGTCGCAGTGGCCATTGATGATTTTGGTACCGGCTACTCTTCACTCAGTTATCTACGCGATTATCCTATGGATTTCCTGAAAATAGACCGCAGTTTTGTGTCGGGGATCTTGCATGATACGCAGATGCGTACCCTGACCGAAGTGATGATCAAAATGGGTCAGACGCTGGGGATTCAGGTGGTGGCTGAAGGAGTTGAGACCATGCAGCAGCAGGCACTGCTTGCGACACTGGGTTGTGATTATATTCAGGGCTACCTGCTGGGACGTCCGATGCCACTGGATGACTTCATCGAATTCTGCCTGCCCCGTCAGGCGCAAAGTGCAGTGGAACTCAGCTGAACTTGAGTTCGGATTATTGTTGATCCACCAAGCTCAGCTTGTATACCGGGGCGTGTTTCAGCGCGTAAGCCGGATACCCCCGGCACATAGCTCAATTTTGCCCTGCTTAAGCAATGCACCCACCGCCATCTTGAAGGCTTTTTTACTGATACCAAACAGTTGAAAAATCGTATCCGGCGATGACTTGTCATGCACCGGTAAAAAGCCATCCTGCTCGCTCAGCATTTCGAGAATTTTTTCGGTGGTATCGATCACCCGGCCGTAACCCGGTTTCTGCAGACTGAGGGTGATTTTGCCGTCTTCTCGTACCTCTTTGATGTATCCCTGAATCCGCTGGCCCGGGTAGAGCGGTTGCAGCAGGTCACTCTGAAACACCATGCCCCAATGCTGCTGGTTGATAATCGCTTTCTGGCCCAGTTCGGTGCGATTGGCAACCACCAGATCTACGGCATCCCCCGCTTTGTAATCGGCCGGGGTTTTATCCAGAAAACGATCAATACGGGTCGAGCCAACAATGCGCTCGCTGGCGGCGTCAATGTACAGGTGTACCAGATACCGCTTGCCTACTGTCAGTGGACGCGGTTTCTGTTCGCTGTAAGGCACCAGCAGCTGTTTGGATAAACCCCAATCCATAAACGCACCGGTGTCATTCACTTCCGCTACGCGCAACATGGCAAAGTCGCCGACGCAGGCGTGCGGCCGGGCGGTGGTGGCAATCAGGTAATCATCACTGTCCAGATAGAGAAATACCCGGATGCTCTCGCCGATCTCAAGATCAGTGGGGCACTGGCTGCGGGGCAGCAAAACTTCACCCAGTTCGCCGGCATTCAGGTACACCCCAAAATCCTTCCTTCTGGTGACTCTTAATGTATTGAACTGACCCAGTGTTGCCATGGTGATTCCTGAAAGTTGTCGCAGGCGAAGATGCCGGCTGATGTTCTAATTATCCCTGCTGAATGCCAATGAAGAAAGTAAATCTGTCCAACTGCACTGTTTTGTCAGCAATGTTGACACTTATTGCCATTGGCCGCGGGTGATTCATGGTCAACCCTTAAAGAAAGCGCTTTTGGAGATTGGGTCATGAGTGATTATCGCTTTCCGCAGCAGGATGCGCTGTTTGTCCTCAGGCATCTGGTAGGCATTGATTCTATTTTTGAGCAGGCCGGGTTGGGTGATATGGCTGAGGGGCTGGCTGAATCTGTACTGACCGAAGCGGCGAAGCTGGGGGAAGAGGTACTGGCGCCCCTTAATCGAGCCGGAGACACTCACCCAGCGCGAATGGAACAGGGTGGGGTGATCCAGCCACCGGGATTTGCAGAAGCCTATGCCCAGTACGTTGAAAATGGCTGGCCTTCGGTTGCTGCGCCCGAGGCCTTTGGCGGACAGGGGCTGCCCCATTCGCTGTCAGTAGCGATTAACGAAATCTGGCAATCAGCCAACCTTTCCTGGGCACTCTGTCCTCTGCTGACGCAGGGGGCGGTATCCGCGTTGTTGCATCACGCCTCGCCGCAGCTCCAGCAGCAGTTCCTGCCTAAGCTGGTCAGTGGTGAATGGACCGGTACCATGAACCTGACGGAGCCGGATGCCGGGACTGACCTAGCGGCGATAAAAACCCGTGCGCAGCCAGAGGGCGATCACTACCGGCTGTTTGGTCAGAAGATTTTTATAACCTGGGGTGATCATCAGATGGCTGAAAATATCATCCATCTGGTGTTGGCTCGTTTGCCAGATGCACCGCCCGGAGTTAAGGGTATTTCGATGTTTCTGGTGCCCAAGTATCTGCCCGAGGGTGATGGCCTCAGCAGCACCTTGAATGATGTGCAGGCGGTGGCGCTGGAGCACAAACTGGGAATTCACGGCAGCCCCACCTGTGTCATGCAGTATGGTGAAAATGCCGGTGCCGTGGGCTATCTGATCGGCGAACCCCATGCCGGTCTGAAATATATGTTTACCATGATGAATGACGCCCGGCAGGCGGTGGGTCTGCAGGGACTGGCCATTGCTGAACGGGCCTATCAACAGGCGGTCGCCTTTGCGAAAGAGCGGATACAGGGCACCCTTACCGATGGCAGCCGGGTAACCATCATTCATCACCCTGATGTTCGACGTATGCTAATGCAGATGAAGTCCAGCCTGCAGGCGATGCGGGCACTGGCCTATGTTGCCAGAGCAGAAGCTGATCTCACCGAATACACCACAGAGCCGGAGCAAAAACAGCAACATCTGTCCCGCACTGAACTGCTCACGCCTATCGTTAAGGGCTGGCTGACTGAAATGGCGCAGGAGCTCACCTCGCTGGCGCTGCAGGTACATGGGGGGATGGGGTATATCGAAGAAACCGGGGTCGCTCAGCATGTCCGAGATGCGCGGATCCTGACCATATATGAGGGCACCACCGGGATTCAGGCACTGGATCTGGTGGGTCGCAAAATCCTGATGGATCAGGGTGAGGCTGTGAAAGCGCTACTGGCTGAAATTCACAACGATGTGAAACAGGCTGATTCCGTTCAGTTGGCTACAGAGGTGCAGGCGATGCAGCTGGCATTGCAGGATAGCCAGCAGGCACTGCTTTATCTGGCACAGCATGTTCAGGATGACCAGGATCTGCCTGGTGCGGTCAGTGTCAACCTGATGATGTTGTTGGGTTACCTTTGTGGCGGCTGGGTTCTGCTGCGTTCTGCCATGCTCAGCCTAGATGCCGAACGGATGCAGGCAGAAGATCCCCAGTTTTTGCATAACACGCGTCTATGTTGCCGTTTTTACGCGGAACATCTATTGCCTCGTACCTCTGCTTTAAGGCGGGCGATTGAAGCGGGGGCTGCTACCCTGATGGCCATGGATGAAAGCGGTTTCTAAGAACCCTAAAGCCCGGCTTTCGTATACTTTTTAACCGACGAAAGGTGTTGAATTTATGGGTGTTTTCTGAACTTCCTGTCTGATTGGGGTGGTGTCTGCGAATCGCCCCGGTTTTTTCGTAAAAACCCCTTCTTATCAGTTGACACTCAAGCTCATTCGGGTAACATACGCGCCCATCCTTTGTTGCGGAGGGATGGCTGAGTGGTCGAAAGCACTGGTCTTGAAAACCAGCGGTCCGAGAGGGCCCTAGGGTTCGAATCCCTATCCCTCCGCCATTAAATGCAAAGGATGTAACAAGCAGTTCCCCGATAGCTCAGTTGGTAGAGCAGTAGACTGTTAATCTATTGGTCGCTGGTTCGAGTCCAGCTCGGGGAGCCACTTCAAGTGGGTCGTTAGCTCAGTCGGTAGAGCAGTTGGCTTTTAACCAATTGGTCATAGGTTCGAATCCTATACGACCCACCACTTCTTACACGAGACATTCGTGAACCTGTTGGGTCGTTAGCTCAGTCGGTAGAGCAGTTGGCTTTTAACCAATTGGTCATAGGTTCGAATCCTATACGACCCACCACTTTTCCAGGCCACCCTCAGGTGGTTTTTTTGTGCCTGAAATTCAGGATGGCACTGATCTTCAGTCGTATTGGATGAGAACCGTACCCGAAGGGAGGTTCGAGTCGAGCCGTGTGCGGTGAGACAACAGCGGAGCGAGCGACGCTGGCCCGCAGGGCGTCAGTAATCCTATACGACCCACCACTTTTCCAGGCCACCCTCAGGTGGTTTTTTTGTGCCTGAAATTCGGTATGGCACCGATTTACAGTCGTATTGGATGAGAACCGTACCCGAAGGGAGGTTCGAGTCGAGCCGTGTGCGGTGAGACAACAGCGGAGCGAGCGACGCTGGCCCGCAGGGCGTCAGTAATCCTATACGACCCACCACTTTTCCAGGCCACCCTCAGGTGGTTTTTTTGTGCCTGAAATTCAGGATGGCACTGATCTTCAGTCGTATTGGATGAGAACCGTATCCGAAGGGAGGTTCGAGTCGAGCCGTGTGCGGTGAGACAACAGCGGAGCGAGCGACGCTGGCCCGCAGGGCGTCAGTAATCCTATACGACCCACCACTTTTCCAGGCCACCTTGAGGTGGTTTTTTTGTGCCTCAAATTCAGGATTGCACTGATCTTCAGCCGTATTGGATGAGAACCGTACCCGAAGGGAGGTTCGAGTCGAGCCGGGTGTGGCGAGACAACTCCCCGCTGACTGTGCATCAATAAACGTATTCTGATTGAAGCGCCAAAGGGTGGCGCATGGGCCAGATGGTGCCCAGGTTCTCCAATAGCGCCTTATATTTCTGAGAACAGAGCATAGCGCTGATGACATAGCCCTCGTTGGTCAATTTGACGTGGGAAGGCTGATTAAGAGGTTTTTCGTCGGTATCTGTAATAAGCAAAACATCAGGTTGATCAATTTTCGAAGTCAGTGTTGTGACTATGCCTATTTCGCCGCTTTGCATCTTCACCATGCTACCTGGTGAATAAATGCCAATGCTGTTAATAAACAAACGCACCAATTCACTGTCAATAGAATTGCCCCTTTGTTGCAGCATCTGGCGCAACGCATCCTTATGGGTAATACGGTCCCGGTAGGGGCGGGGTCTCACTAACGCGGTATAGTTGTCGATAATGGCGATTAATTTAGCTTCTGTTATCAGGTTTTCACCACTGATTGCAGAGGGATAGCCGCTACCATCGACTCGTTCATGATGTTGTTGAACGGCATCAAGCCAACAGGTTTCCGTAACGCCCTTCTTTTCCAGCATTTCACGGGATTTGTTTGGATGATTATTGATAATTTCTTTTTGTTCGGGGGTAAGCGGCTCAGCTTGCTGATGCACTTGTTCCTTGATCGCCAGCATGCCTATATCGCTGGTCAATGCTGCCGCCACCACCTGTAAGCGTTCTAGAGGCCCCTTGCCTATTCGGGAATAGGAGACCTCGCAGAGGATTGCATTATGCAATGGATGCAAGACGCTATGCGTTGCTTCTGATGTGAGCTGTATGCTGCCAATCATGGCATTGGCATTTTCCATACAGGCTGTCTGAATATCTAACGCAATTCTGAGAATTTTATTGGCAAACGTTCTGTCTTTTTCATCTGTCAGCAGGGAAAAAGCGATTTCTAACTGTTTTGCAAGCTGTTGGATAATAAGAAAACTGACGGGGGGCTCAGCGGGGTGTTTCTTTGAGAGTTCTGCGTGTTCGTTATCGGAAGCGGTGATTTCTAGTGTGCTTTGTTCATAAAATCTGGCGCCGTAAGAAATCAGTTGCTCAATTTGTTGCTGACTTTTAATTTCTCGATTTTTTGAGAGCAGCATTGATCCATTGGCGGAATATAAATCCCAAGGTAAAACAAAACCTACTTCGAGATCATCGGCAGTAAGTATTTTTTCATCATGGTTTTTAATAGCTTCTGACACGCTTTTTTCACCACTCTAAACTACTAATAGTCAACATAATCAATAGCTTGCTGCCAGGTAAGGGATGTCAGAAAGACTGTCCTTTATTATTGGCTTACGTTTGTTTAAGCCACTTCACTATTTGTCAGTTTATTGCTCAGGATATCTACGCTTAAGTCACACGACGCGAGAGAAACCTTGTTCTGACACGCTAAGCGGCTTTTCAAAGACTACCAACCCTCCTTCTCTGATAGACAAGTCACCCTCAAAAGCGCCAACCACGCACAATGCAGTCGTGGTGATGTGAAATTAAGCAATACGTAGTTTATCGGCGAATAGGCTGAGAACCTTACTCGCCGTGAGTTTTAGCCAAGCAGGGTGTGGCCAATAACAGCGGAGCGGGTAATGCTGGCCCCTGGGTTAGAGTAACCCTAAACGCCCCACCACTTTTACAAACCGCCCTGAGGAGGTGTTTTTGTGTCAGATTCTGATCTGGCCAATCGCTCAGAGGATTGTGCTGTTCATATTTTAAGGATTTGGCAAGAATAAAGCCTGTATATGTCATTTTCGATTTAGACCCCGGAGGATCGAGCAAACATTGGCGAGTATCTGGCAGGCAGTTTTAGGCTTTGCGTCAGTACAATCTATCCATTGTTGAGGTGATGCCGACGGCGTTGCCTGTTTGTGACTGGTTAGCGTGATATGTCAGGAGTTGCCATGAAAACTGTAGGGTATGCCGCCTATTCATCAGATGCAGAGATGAAACCTTACCATTTTGAACGTCGGGCGCTACGCGCCAACGATGTAGCGATCGAAATCTTATACAGCGGTATCTGTCATTCTGATCTGCATACAGTGAATGGTGACTGGGGTCCCCAGCACTACCCGCTGGTGCCCGGCCATGAAATTATCGGTCGGGTGCTGGAGGTGGGTCCTGAGGTTTCTCAATACCAGGCCGGTGATCATGTGGGCGTTGGCTGCATGGTAGATAGCTGCCAGTCGTGTGATCAGTGTAATCACGGTGAAGAGCAGTACTGTCGTGAAGGTCTGACTCCGACCTACGGTGCTCCTGATCGTATATCCGGTGAGATCACACAGGGCGGTTATGCCAAGCATATTGTGGTGCGTGAAGAGTTTGTTTTACGTATTCCGGCAGCGTTGGATCTGTCTCGTGCGGCGCCCATCCTGTGTGCGGGCATTACAACCTTTTCACCTTTGCGTACCTGGAATATCGGTCCCGGTAGTCGGGTCGGCGTGATTGGCCTGGGCGGACTAGGTCATATGGCAGTGAAACTGGCCGTAGCCATGGGTGCTGAAGTGACTGTCCTGAGCCGATCCAATCAAAAAGAAGCTGATGCCAAAGCGATTGGTGCCAGTGGAATTTTGGTTTCTACCGATGAGTCCGCCATGGCGGCAGCCTCCAGTTCGCTGGATCTGATTATAGATACGGTGCCGGTTAAACATGATGTGTCGCCCTATGCGCCATTGCTCGATGTAGATGGCACGCTGGTGCTGGTGGGGCAGATTGGACCGATGAATGAGTTTATGACGGTGCCTCTGGTTTTCGGACGTCGTCGTATTGCCGGTTCGCTGATCGGAGGTATCAAAGAAACCCAGGAAGTACTCAACTTCTGTGCCGAGCACAATATTCACCCGATTTGTGAAATCATCCGACCGGATCAGGTCAATGAAGCCTTTGCCGTAATGAGCAAAGGGGATATTGCCCACCGTTATGTGATGGATATGTCCTCTTTGTCAGTCGGAGACTGATTTCAACTGAACATCCTGTTTTCCAGCATCTTACACCCCGCCAGTCGGGGTGTTTTTTTTAGTGATCATCAGTCGTTTTGCGGCTCATCCCAGAACGCCCAACAACACGTCAATCTATTTGAACATGCAGGAGGGTGGGACGTTCTTGCGATCATACATACGCACATGTGTCGATTTTTTCTCGGCAGCATGGTCAGATAAAAATGACTTTGTTCTGACGCAGTCATTGGTCCATATTTAGTAACAAAATAACAATGAGAGAGCAGGGTATGTCTAAAGTTGCAGGTAGTTGCCTGTGCGGTAATGTGCATTATTCATCGGATGCAGAACCTGTAATGGTTGCTGCATGTCACTGTACTGATTGTCAAAAAGAGACAGGTTCAGCTTTTACAATGAATGTGGCGGTGCCATCGGATACGCTTAAAATTTCAGGCGATGGCGTCAAAGATTTTGTGCACGCCGGAACCAGCGGGCATAAAGTCGCGCGTACATTTTGCAGCCATTGTGGCTCCTCTCTTCGGACCCAGGTTGAAGTGGTGCCGGGTGTCTCTTTCATTATGGCTGGCACGTTGGATGATCCGACCTGGGTTAAGCCTGGGCTTGAAATCTGGTGCGACTCCAAGCTGTCCTGGGCGACACTGGGGGACGATATTCCAAAAGTGCCAGGTCAGCCTCAGGCCGGGGATTGATAACCTACTAGAGTGAGTGGGTCGGATACAGAGGAACTACCTCTTCAGTCAGTTCCTGTATCACCTCTTTCACCGGCCGCTGAGAAAACTTCAGTATGAAGGCCACATGATTGATGCCGATCTCCTGATAGGCGTTTAACAGATTCAGCAGGCTTTCACGCCCCATCCGATACCCCAGATGAATCTGTGCCGGTGGCCGTTTGGGATCATCGCTCAGGTCGATATAGAGGGACTGCGCCACCGGTTTCTCATATGCGAACCCTGCAGCCTGGACGGCTGTGCGCCACTGATGCAGCACCTGAGCCGTGGTGTTAAGCCCTCGCGGATGGGTCAGCCAGAAATCAGCATGTTTTGCGTTCCACTCCAGTGTTTGTCTGCAGCTTCCGGTTACACCGATTGGCACCCGACCATAAGCGGGTTTGGGTACCAGATTGCCGCCGCTCATGGTGCCCAGTTCAGATTGAATCAAAGGATAGGAGCGGGTCAGTAATTGCTCTATGTAGTTATAAGCCTCCCGGAACGTACGATCACGGGTCGCATGTTCCTGACCAAAGGCGGGGAACTCCACGGCTCTGTCGCCGGATGCAACGCCCATTACAAAACGCCCGTTGGTCAGGTTATCCATTGATGCTGCCGCCTTGGCTACGTGGATGGGATGCCGCAGCGGCAGAATCAGTGACCCCGAAGCCAGTGTGGCCCTCTGGACATGATTGGCCATATAACCCATCCAGACGAAAGGGTCGATCACCTGTCCCAGATCGCCAAACTCAGGATCCTGCAGCGGTACATCACGGCTCCACAAGGCGCTGAACCCTCCCTGATCCGCTTGCGCGGCAAGCTCGGCCTGTCCTTCAAGATTCGGCGTGTCATTGGCATAGGCGGCCAGCGGAAAAAACAGACCCAGTGTGAGTTTGTTTTTGGCGAACATCTGACGGAAACCGGGTGCAGTGGGTGCGTCATTCGGATTCAGAATTCGGTTTTGTGAGGTATGAAGATGCATAACGATTCGGGATCAGTGAGTATCGCAAAAGTATAGTCAAACTCAGGACAATGGATCTCCTTAAGCCCTGTCAGGTGCCGACGTGGAATCAGGCCAGTGTCTGGTTCTGCGGCCCTCACGCATTGGGACAGCAGTTGCGGCAGGATTTAATCTCCGGGGGGCTGTCTGCGGGACATTTCCATCAGGAAATATTCAATATGCGTTAACTCCTGAGTATTAATCAGGACATCTATGACCAAGTGAGATTGACTGCCAGTCGGGTCGGGGCTGTTTGGAACAGATCAGGTCAGGGTTGAAATACTCTGACCCCTTCAGATACAGCAATACTGTATAAGTTTTCTCTGTTGGCTTTTAGCAGATGATAGATGTTGCTATCGATCTGACCCGCGCTGTCCATGCCATCCATAATTGTCAGTACTTCTTCAATATTCAGTCGGTTACGATAGGGGCGCTTCTGGCACAAGGCCTGGAAAATATCGGCAATGCAGAGTATGCGGGTGGGTGTATCAATCTGATCCGCCTTCCAGCCATAGGGGTAGCCTGAACCATCCAGTTTCTCATGGTGTTCTGAGGCCCATTTGGCAATCGGGGTATTCGGGAAGATGGTCTGCAGCACTCGCTTGCTGTCCAGTGGGTGGCTATGCATCTGGGCCAGCTGTTCCGGAGTGAGAGCCCCCGGTTTTTCCAACACTTCATCGGGGGTGCGCAGTTTGCCAACGTCATGCAACAGCCCGGCAATCCGCAGCATCCGCGTCTGGTAGCGGTCCATGTCCGCCAGCTCGGCAAGGGCATAAGACAGATCCGCCACGCGGATACTGTGGTAATGCGTGAAAGGACTTTTCGCATCCACGATCTGGGAAATCAGTTCGCCTAAAGATTCAATCTCAGCAAATCCCAGTGTGATCCTATAGTCATTGGAGGAGAGGGTTTCGAAGATGGCGTCATCCAGATACTCATCAAACAGTTCTAACCAGAAACTCTCTTTTTGTGCGGCTTGATCAAGCGCTGCAAAGTGCTCTGCTGAAAACAGGGTGCCAATGTGAGGGCGCAGCTCATCGAGAAACTGCTGCCGATTCAGGAGGACCAGATAATCGGGGTGATCTTTGATGTAGCTGGCAAACAAAACATCCAGTCGGTCGGCCAGAAAAATCAGATTGGCATACTCCTTTACCTCCTGGGTCAGTTCCTCCGGTAGATGCTCCCAGCGAGTGTGGTGGTAACGGATTGCCTGTGCATATCTTCTGAAGGGGGGAAAGCTTTGCAGAAAATAGTGACCGCGAATACAGTGCTCTTCAGCGCCTTGCCACTCCAGCTCGTCTACCAGTTTCTGATGCACCTTGGTTGAGGAGACGCCGCAGTCATGCAACATGCCCGCCAGCAATACAAAGTGTCTGTGTTCACGGTTCCAGTTCAACCGATGAGAAATGCGATGGCAGATCAGGCCGACCCGGCGGCCATGGCTTTTATCATCAATGCCCACATAGTCCAGCGCTTTAGTCAGCGTGTGCGCTGCACGGCCTACATCGACTTCCAGCGCTAAAAAATCATTGTCGCCGTGTTCCTGTTTTGGCTCGGTCATCTGTAATCCCTTCCATGCTGCCATTGAACAAGCCTAGCAGCAGATACAGACATACGGATGAATTTAGCAGCTTTGATCATGTTTTGAGTCAATGTGTTTCACCCTGCGACAGTGATGCGGTTTTTTTCACTTGATGTAATCGCGGGATGTTGGGTCTGAATTTTAAAAAAAGATCTTTTTCAACTATCTGATTTATATAGATGATTTTAGGCGTTTCAAGCCTCAGTCAAAGGGGGCTGGACCAGCCAGAGAGAGGGCATCGGCTGGCGCAGCAATTGCTTGAAAAACTGAACTAAGCTACATCGCAGTTTCGGCGTTTTTGGCGTTAGCGAATTGCTGAATTCAAATGGAGAAGAGGTGCCCAATGAAAATAAAAAACTGGCTCTGTCCCCTGTTGTTTTTTATCTCGCCAGTCGCGTTTGCCGCAGAGGTGGATGACGCCCGCTTACTGGCGGCTACAAGTGACAAGGGCAATTGGCTGGCCTATGGCCGTGATTATCAGCAGCAACGATTTTCGCCGCTTAAACAGGTCAATCGGGAAACCGTCGACCAACTGGTGCCGCGCTGGATCTATCAAACCGGCATACCAGCGTCTTTTCAGGCCACGCCAATTGTGGTGGACGGTGTCATCTACCTCTCTTTGCCCTTTGACCATGTGGTGGCTCTGGATGCGGTGACAGGCGAAGAAAAATGGCGGTATGAACATGAGCGGACCACCAAAAAAATGTGCTGTGGTCCTGCCAGCCGCGGCGTGGCAGTGGCCTATGGCAAGGTGTATATCGGTACGGTGGATGCGCGTCTGATCGCGCTGGATGCCGCCAATGGCACACCGGTATGGGATATTCCTGTAGCCCATGATTTCGGCCCCACAGAGACTGTGAAGCAGCTCGATGCCGCGAACAGCATGGCGGGTCAGGCTTCCTACGGGACCACCGGGGTCGGCGTCAACATGGCCCCTCAGGTCGTAGACGGTAAAGTGATTATTGGTATCACCGGGGTGGGTTACGGCTTGCACTTGGAGGCTGAAACCGACGGGGCTCCTGTCGGCGCCGTGGTGGGTTTTGCCGGTAATTACGGTCGTCCCGGTTTTTACGCGGCCTTTGATGCGCAAACCGGCAAACGGGTCTGGCAGTTTGATACCGTACCTGATCAGGGCTGGGAGGGTGATTTCCGCACAACCACACCGGATGGTATGGCACTGCCGCGTGATATCGCAGCGGAAAAAGCGGTACTGGCTCAGTTCCCGGATGCGGCAAAACATGGTGGTGGATCTGCCTGGACGACGCCTGCTTACGACAGTCGTACCCGCACGCTGTATGTCGGCATCGGCAACCCTTCGCCGCAGATGGATGACAGCTCCCGCCCCGGCGACAATCTTTACACCATGTCGCTGGCGGCGCTGGATCTGGATACCGGTAAACTCAAATGGTACTACCAGCAGGTACCGCATGATCTCTGGGGTTATGATGTTGCCAGCCCACCGGTGCTGTTTGATCTGAAGACAGATCAGGATGTGGTCGAAGCGGTAGGGCAGGCCTCAAAAACCGGCTGGTTTTATGTGCATAACCGCCATACCGGAGAGTTGTTGTTCAAGTCCGATGCGTTTGTACCGCAGGAAAATCTGTTTGCGGCTCCTACCGCGGAGGGTACCCGTGTGACACCGGGTGCCGTGGGCGGAGCGAACTGGTCACCGGTGGCGCTTAATCCGCAAACAGGTCTGGCTTACGTGGCGGCATCGCATATTCCGATCCGTTATGTAGTGAAAGATCTGGTGACCGGTCAGGATGGAAAACAGATTCGTTATACCGAACTCAAACCGCTGGATGAGCCTAACTGGGGTACCCTGACTGCCATCTCGACCACTGAAAAAGGTCGTATTCGCTGGCAGCATAAAACCGAAAAACCGCTGGTGGGCGGTGTGTTAACCACCGCCGGTGGACTGGTATTTATGGGCGAGGGTGATGGTTACCTGAATGCCTTCAACAGTGAAAATGGTGACAAACTCTGGCGCTTCCAGTGTGGGGCCGGGGTCAATGCACCACCGATCACCTATGAAGTGGACGGGGTGCAGTATGTGGCTGTCGCTGCCGGGGGCAACTCATTGTTTGGTTTCCGGCGGGGTGGGGCACTGGTGGTGTTTGCCTTGCCTAAACCCTGATGCCCGACTAAATGACACGCCTGTGACTGGGACAGTCTGTCGCAGGCGGTTATGAAACAACTGAGCTACTGAAGATCCGTGATGTATAAATCAATATAAATCAGTAGGTTGGATATATGGCATATGGGTTGCTGAGTGTTATGGGCGCATAAAAATAACACAAGGAGGAATGCCGCCCATGTCATCAACAGACGTGAACCCAATTCACCGCATCAATGAGCTCTACTGGGGCTTTGCTATCTCTCGTGCGATCCATGTTGCCGCCAAACTGGGTCTGGCCGATCATGTACATCCCTCGGGCACGCCCGTCAGTCTGATTGCTCAGCAGGCCGGTCTGAATGAAGACAGGCTCTATCGACTGATGCGCCTGCTCGCGTCTTATCAGATCTTTGCTGAAACCGATAAAGGGGTATTTATCCCTACTGCCTTGTCAGATGTCCTGCAGTCGGGTGTGGATGGTACGGTTCGACATGCCGCTCATCTGGTGACCCGGTCAATGTGGGAAGCTTATGGCGAGCTGGAGCACACCATCGAAACTGGACAGGACACCTACACGGCGCTGTTTGGCAAAGGGGTGTTTGAGTATCTGGATGAACATGCCCATGAGGGTGAGCAGTTTTCCCGGGCCATGGATAATTATGCCGAACTGGAAAATCCGGTGATTGCCGGTTGTTGCCCGTTACAGGACACAACCAGTGTCGTGGATGTGGGTGGTGGTCAGGGTGGCTTTATTACCGCAGTGCTACAGCAAAATCCTCATCTGGTAGGCATGTTGTTTGATCAGCCACAGGTGATCGCTGGACTGGGCGATACAGCGACTGATGAAACATCTGTGGTGCGTGTCAGCGGCAGTTTCTTTGATAAGGTCCCCATGGGTGCTGATGTCTACTTTCTGAAGCGGATTCTGCATGACTGGAGTGATGAGGATTGCTGCAAAATCCTGCAGACCGTTAAGGCAGCTATGGCCCCTGAAAGTCGTCTCTACGTGATTGACGCCATTGTACCTGAGGGTAATGTGCCGCATTTCTCGAAAGATCTGGAAGCGTTTCTGATGACCTGGGGTGGACAGGAGCGTGATCTGGCCGAGTTTGAGCGCCTGTTCCAACAGGTAGGGCTCAAACTGGTGTCCGTCACGGAAACCGGTACTGCACTCTCTTTGCTGGAAGTTAAGCTCGCCTGATTTACGCGTTCTGTCTCTGGGCCCGATCGATCGAGCCCAGATTTTCTGTTTTACATGCCGCTTCACGGGATGAGTTTTGCTAAGATGCGCCTGAAATGCCTCCGAGAGTGACCATTTTCGGGGCTAAACATCTAGCTACCCGTTGCAGTCCGTGAGCCTTATGAAAACCAACCTGATCACCCGTGATGGCTATGAACAGCTCCGCTCAGAGCTGGATCATCTGTGGCGTAAAGAACGGCCTGAAGTAACCCAGAAGGTCACCTGGGCGGCCAGTCTGGGTGATCGCAGTGAAAATGCCGACTATCAGTACAACAAAAAACGTCTGCGTGAAATTGACCGGCGTATTCGTTATCTGCGCAAATGCCTGGATCTGTTGAAGATCGTTGATTACGCCCCGGAGCAGGAGGGGCGGGTGTTTTTTGGCGCCTGGGTCGAAGTCGAAAATGAGGCGGGTGAAACCCGGCGCTTCCGAATTGCCGGCTATGATGAAATTTTTGACCGCAAAGACTATATCTCGATCGATTCACCCATGGCCCGTGCCCTGCTCAAAAAAGAGGTCGGTGAAGAGGTGTTGGTGCGCACACCCAAGGGTGAGATGTACTGGGTCGTTAATGAGATTACCTACCCAAAATAATTTTCTCCGAGCCGTTGAGCGTCAAGCGTGAGCGTTTTTTGCCGATAACCTCTGAATTGGTTTAGAGCGTCCCTTTTCTCAGCGTGCGAATCCATTTGTGGCGATAACAACAGAACAGATACAGCAACGTATCGACGGGTTAACTGTCGATCTCGGGCCTGCCGTTCAAAGCGGTAATGGCGCGCGTTTCTTTATGCTGTTGAGTCTGATTGCCTCGAATCAGTCATATATGCGTCCGGATGCGGTGGGTCAGGCAGCGACTCCCGGCAGTGAGTTCCAGCTGCCCACTCAGGGCTATGTATATCCCGTCGAGGATGAACTCTATACCCCTGCGGTGGCAGAGCGTTTTAATGAAGCGGTGCATCTGGGAAGGAATGCAGACTTTGCGTACCTGAACAGTTATCTGTCGGCGTTGGCTGAACGACCAGTACCACGGTTGCAACCTCTGCGCATGCAGAACAGTGAAGGGTTGTTTCAGGCCGGACAACTGATGACGGCTGAAATTGAAACCTCTCGGCAGCGTCTGGTGGCGGCTGCCTGAGGCATCAGTGAATTACTGGGTGTGCCACTGTATCTGTGAGGTTTCACCGTTTTCGACCTTCCACCACTCGTCCGGATCATCGCCTTCCTGCCAGCCACTGGCGATGCAGCGGATCTGCGTATTAAGCGCTGCTGAGGCGGCTCTGGCACACTCCAGATCTGTAGCCCATGGGGTGGCGTCACCATCAAACCAGACGCTGCACCAGGCTTTACCAACCACTTTCTCATGGATCATTACCGGAATCTTAGCTTCAGCAAACACCGCTGTATAATGGCTGATCTCGCCGCTTTTTTTGCCGACTATCAACGCATCAGCACAGCTGTTAAGCCAGTCCTCGATCTGCTGCAGTGAACAGTTTTTGATATAGATTTCGATATCAGGATGGCGGGTGTCGGTCATCTTTATCACTCAGAAAATGGAGAAGGCGCAGCACACTCAGGCTCAGGTAGCCGATGGCCGCCAGTATGCTGCCGATAGCGGCCACGATCAAGCCGATCAGGGCGATCAGCTCCTGACTGACAGAGCTGAGCAATGCGAATTCAGCAACCACCAAAGCGGTCATGCCTAGTGCAAAAATGGCAAAACCTATACCCAGCAGTGCCAGATTACGCCGGGGGTCCTGCACCCGTTTTTGCAGCCAGCGCTGCCAGATCTCCCGCTTCATAAACGCTTAAATATGCCCAGATTGACGTCCAGCGTCAGGGTCAGGCTGTTGAGGTTGAGGATACGCTCACGGGCTTCACTTTTCAGTCGCTGGCCGTGGGGGGTCATTGCCAGCAGATCACCAATCGCATCAGCTCCGCTGAGGGTGAAATCATAATGAACGGTGGTTATTTCAGACGGCGTGAAGTGGGTTTGGAGCAATTCAGTTACGTCCATCACGCTGTCATGGACCTCGGCATAGATTAGCTCACGTAGCTGACGCAGGTGATCACGGCCGGACCAGGCCACCAGTAATGTGCCGCCCGGTTTCAATACCCTGCTGAGGGGTTCAGGCAAAATCCGGCTGAACAGCAAAACAGCCAGATCGAGCTGCTGATCTGGCAGTGGCATATCTGCAGCGGATGCCACCAGCCACTGAATATCCCGATTTCGTTGGGTGGCGGCTTTGATGGCATGTTTGGAAATATCGAGTCCGACTATATCCGGTGCCAGACCGGTGGTCAGCAAGTGCTCTCGCAGTCGCGTTGTGTAATAGCCTTCACCGCAGCCGACATCCAGGATGTCAGGGGTCTGTGCATCGCCCAGTGCGTTTGCACAAAGCTGGTTGATGGCATCTGACAGCGGCTCGTATTGGCCGCGATTAAGAAACTGTCGGCGGGCCTGGACCATCTCCGGATTATCACCGGGATCAAGGCTGCGCTTGCGCTGGACCAGTAACAGGTTGTAGTAACCTTGCCGGGCGGCATCAAAACTATGCCCCTGTGCACAACGTAACTGCCGGTTATCTTCCAGCAGATTGGCCTGACAGACGGGGCAGCAGAGTTGCATCTTATTCTGACCGGGTCAGCAACCGGGCCATGATGTTCTCATACAGATTGGAGAGTGTATCCAGATCATCACAGCGCACACGCTCATCCACTTTATGAATGGTGGCGTTGATGGGGCCAAGCTCGACCACCTGAGCACCAGTGGGTGCTATAAAACGCCCATCAGATGTGCCGCCGGAGGTTGAGAGTTCTGTTTCCAGTCCGGTGATGGCGCGGATAGCGTCCTGACAGGCCTCAACCAGATCACCCCGATCAGTGAGGAAAGGGTTGCCGGACAGGGTCCAGTCGATACCCCAGTCAAGACCGTGTTTATCCAGAATCACGCGCACCCGGTCTTTCAGTTCGTCCGCGGTTACTTCGGTGGAGAAGCGGAAGTTAAACAGCACATCGATGTGGCCCGGGACCACATTGGTGGCGCCTGTACCGGCGTTGATATTGGAGATCTGAAAGCTGGTGGGCGGGAAGAATTCATTGCCTTCATCCCACACCTCGGCTGCCAGTTCGGCCAGTGCCGGTGTTGCCAGATGGATCGGGTTTTTTACCAGATGTGGATAGGCAACATGTCCCTGCACACCATGGATTACCAGTTTGCCACCCAGAGAGCCACGGCGACCATTCTTGATCACGTCGCCTACCTGAGCGGTACTGGAAGGCTCGCCTACGACACACCAGGTGATTTTTTCGTCGCGGGCTTCCAGATGCTCAACCACACGCACGGTACCATTCACCCAGGGGCCCTCTTCATCACTGGTAATCAGCAAAGCGATCGAGCCTTCGTGATCCGGGTGGTTAGCAATAAAACGTTCCAGGGCGGTAATGAATGCCGCCAGACTGCCTTTCATGTCGGCCGCGCCGCGGCCGCAAAGCATGCCCTGCTCAATCACCGCTTCAAAGGGCGGGAACTGCCAGTTTTTTTCCGGGCCTGTGGGGACGACATCGGTATGGCCGGCAAAACAGAACAGCGGGCCGCTGTCACCACGGCGCGCCCAGAAGTTGCTGACCTCTTCAAACGGCAGACGCTCAATTTTAAAACCCAGCGCTTCCAGCCGTTCAATCATCAGCTCCTGACAGCCGTCATCCTCCGGGGTCACCGAGCGACGATTGATCAGGTCCATGGCCAGTTCAATGGTGGCGGAATGGGGATGTGTCATGCGCGGTTTCCTTTAGGGTTCTGCCGGGGGAGAGGACACCGCACGGCTGAGCCGCGCGGTGAGGGACTTAGTTGTGTTTGTGCAGTTCGCTGTTCAGTTCGATCGCGGTTTTGTTGGTTTTCACCTCAATCCGACCGGTCTGGGAGTTACGACGGAACAGCAGATCAGGCTTGCCGGCCAGGTCAGCCGCTTTGATGGTGCCGACGGTTTTGCCCTGGTCATCCAGCAGGGTGACTTTCGAACCGGCGGTCACATAAAGACCCGCTTCCAGCGTACAGCGATCACCCAGTGGCAGGCCAAGACCTGCGTTGGCGCCGATCAGGCAGTTTTCACCCACAGAGATGATCTGCTTGTTGCCACCGGACAGGGTACCCATAGTGGAGCAGCCGCCACCCAGATCGGAACCGTCACCGACGATTACACCGGCAGAGATACGGCCTTCAACCATGCTGACACCCATAGTGCCGGCATTGAAGTTGATAAAGCCTTCATGCATCACGGTGGTGCCTTCGCCCACATGCGCACCCAGACGGATACGGGACGCATCACCAATACGGATACCGGTAGGTACCACGTAATCAGACATTTTCGGAAATTTATCGACAGAGTTAACACCCAGAATACGGCCCTGAGCACGGGCAGCCAGCTGGCGTTTTGGCAGGTCTTCCAGCGCGATGGCACCTTCGTCGGTCCAGGCGACGTTCGGCAGCAGGCCAAAGATGCCACTCAGATTGATACCGTGGGGTTTGACCAGACGCTGGGACAGCAGGGTCAGCTTCAGATAGGCTTCTGCTGTGCTGGTTGGTTCTGCATCACTCTCCAGAATGGTGACCAGTACGGTCTGAGAAGTGCCGCTGAGGATCTCAACCACTTCCGCCTGAGCTTCAGCATCAACCGACAGGAAGGCTTCTTCCAGAGCTTTCAGCTGGGAGTTTTCCAGTTCGATACACTCGTTGCCACCCTCATAACCCACAACGGCAGCCACTGCGTCGATCAGGGACTGATCAGCGTTCAGCAAGGGAGCGTGGTAGTAGACCTCCAGCAGAGTGCCGGAGGACGATTTAGTCCCTACACCCAGACCAAATGCAAAATTAGTCATGTTTCTCTCCAGTAATAGTCATTTAATTATTCTGTCTAACAGTGTTATAGCAGCTGGGCTGCATACTCATCGGCTTTAAAGCCGACCCGGACAGTGCCGTTATGTTCAAGCACCGGCCGTTTAATCATCGCCGGTTGAGCCAGCAGCAGGGCTTCAATATTGGCGGCATTTACATTCTCTTTGACATCATCCGGTTGCTGGCGCCAGGTGGTACCGCGTTTATTCAGCAGTGTTTCCCAGCCAATCTGCTCACACCAGTTATTCAGCAGGGCACTGTCCAGCCCATCTTTTCTGAAGTCATGAAAACGGTATTCAAGCTGATTGTCATCCAGCCACTTTTTGGCTTTTTTTACCGTATCGCAGTTGCTGATGCCGTACAGGGTAATCATTGACTGATCCTTATGCTGACAGACTTTCGACGTAACGGCGGATACGCTGGGCACCTTCAACACACTCGTCCAGTGTGGCGACCAACGCCATCCGAACATAACCAGCACCCGGCAGTATGCCATCGGTTTCGCGAGACAGGTAGCGACCAGGCAATACCGTCAGGTTCTGGGTGGCAAACAGGTCACGGGCAAAGATGTCATCGGCGATGGGTGTTTTTGCCCAGAGGTAGAAGCTGGCATCCGGGTACTGAACGTCCATCACCGGTGACAGTATGTCGATCACCGCTTTGAACTTTTCCCGGTACAGGGCGCGGTTTTCCTCGACATGGGCTTCATCATTCCAGGCCACGATGGATGCCAGCTGATGCTGGATTGGCATGGAGCAACCGTGATAGGTCCGGTACGACAGGAACGGTCCCAGTAATTTGGCATCACCCGCCACAAAACCGGAACGCAGGCCCGGCAGGTTGGAACGCTTGGACAGACTGTGCATCACGATACAGTTGTGATAATCGTCCCGGCCCAGTTCGGCACAGGCCTGTAACAGGCCAACCGGTTTCTGATCGGGTTGCAGGTAGATCTCTGAATAACACTCGTCTGAAGCGATGATGAAGTCATACTTGTCAGACAGGGCGATCAGTTTTTTCAGCGTGTCCAGATCGGTCACTGAGCCGGTTGGATTGCCAGGCGAACACAGGAACAGTAACTGACAGCGCTGCCAGACCGCTTCGGGTACAGCGTCATAATCCGGAATGAAGTTATTCTCTGCCAGACAGTTCAGATAGTAAGGTTCAGCGCCCGCCAGATAAGCCGCACCCTCATAGATCTGATAGAACGGATTGGGTGACACAACCAGAGGATTGCCGTCACGGTTAATGGCGGCCTGGGTAAATGCAAAGATCGCTTCACGGGTACCGTTGACCGGCAAAACATGGGCGTCGGCTGTCAGGCTGCCCGGACTCAGATTGAAACGGCGGGTACACCAGTCAGCAATCGCCTGACGCAACTCGGGCAGACCCTTGGTGGTCGGGTAATTTGCCAGACAGCCAATATTATCGATCAGTGACTGAGCAACGAAGGCGGGTGACGTATGTTTGGGTTCACCAATCGACAACGCGATATGCTGAAGTTCTGCGGGTGGCGTAATGCCTGCCTTCAATTCAGCCAATTTTTCGAATGGATAAGGTTGTAACAGATCAAGATCGCGATTCATGCTGCCTGGCTACCGTAAGTCACAAATTGAAGCGGTTGAAGGGCGCAAAGTATAGCGGATTAGTGAAATTGGATTAAGTCCTGATTTTGGGCCAAGCTGTAGTGAGCGAGACCATGTCGCCGGTCGAGGTGTGCGGCAGTGCTTCAGCCATTTGGCAGGAGGCAGTAATGACGATTGAACGTCGAATCAATGACCGTATTGGCAGCGAAATTCCTGCTGAAGCGGAGTGTGCATTCGGTCCATCACCGGATGTCACAATCACAAATATAAGTCGTGATGGGTTGCAGATTGAAGGCAATGGCCAGTTGGCGGAACTGAAACCGGCGATACAGGGCACCCCGATAGAGATGTCAGTGCATTTTGGTCTGTCGGGTCATCCGGTGCATTTTCACTGTCGGGCCATGTACCGTCAGGCACTGGCGGAAAATCGCAGCCGTCTGGGGTTAAGAATACTCAGCGCAGATCCAATTTCCTCTGCCAGATTACAGGACTTTATCACTGAGCATTCCTTTATCTGATGCCCTGATTCTCGTCGACTTAATTCACCAGGACCTCTGGGGAGGTCTTTTGACGTTCTTTTGCAGTTTCAATAATGGTCAGCAGCGCTGGCACAAAGAACAGGATCAGCACCGTACCGTAGGCCAGACCAAAGACAATTGAGGTTGCCATTGGAATCAGGAACTGGGCCTGTAATGAGGTTTCGAAAAGAATCGGCGACAGCCCCGCAATGGTGGTGAGAGACGTCAGCAGTACAGCCCGCAGGCGCTGGCAGGTGGCTTCAATAATCGCTTCCCGTATTGCCATGCCCTGCGCCCGAAGCTGTTTGTAGAAAGTGATTAGGACGATAGAGTCGTTGATCACAATGCCGGATAAACCAAACAGACCAAACAGCGAAAGGACCGTCAGGCTCATACCCAACAACCAGTGGCCAAATATCGCGCCGGTGAGTCCAAGTGGGATGGCCATCATCACGGCCAGGGGCCAGCTATAGGAGGCAAACACCCAGGCCAGAATGATAAAGATCAGACCCAATGCCAGTATCAGGCCCATTTTCATATCCGCCAGGGTTTCGCGCTGGTCTTTGTTTTTTCCCTCAAAACTGGCGCTGACACCGTACTGACTCAGAATCGGATCCAGTTTGCCAGTCTGCAGGTCGGCGATGATCTGATCAGCATTAGCGGCGGCTTCATCCAGATCGGCACTGACATTGATCGACAGCTGGCCGTTAATGCGGGTCAGGGTATCCAGACCCTGACGGGGCCGGAACTCGACGACATTAACCAGCGGGGTGGTGGTGCCGTTGGGCAGAATAATCGGCAGCTGTTCCAGCAGGCTGAGGCGGTCACGCTCGGCTTCCGGTAGCTGGATGCGCACCTCGATCTCTTCCCGATTAAGGTAATAACTTTGTACTTTGATGCCATCAAACGCCGAACGTAATTGGCGTCCCACCGCTTCCAGTGTCAGACCGGCACTTTTGCCGGCCGGCGTCAGGTCATAGATCAGCTGAGCCTTACCGTAGGGCATATCATCCCCCACGTTGGATAAACCCACATAACCTTTCAGCAGGGTTTGCACATCTAGCGACGCCTGTTTCAACACGTTGATGTCGGTGCCGCTGAGTTTGATCTCGATCGGTTTGCCCTGCGGGCCGCTGATTGCCACATCAATGGTGAACTGCTCCAGCCCGGCCGGTTTAATGATCCGGTCACGCCAGGCCTTGTTCAGCTCACGTGTGGTGACAGTGCGGTGGTCCCCCGGAGTCAGTTCTACAATCAGCGCGCCAAACTCGTCACCACTGCTGCTGGAAGAGGAGCTGCGCGGAGCTTCGTTACTGCCGAGTTGTTGAAATGCGACTTTTACGTTGCCGCCCCCCAGGCTCTGGTCGGCATCAGCCAGTGTGTGATCCAGGTGACTGAGGAACGCCTGCACGGTTGCCCGGTCGGTGCCTGCGCTGAACTGGACATTGGCAGTGAGAGTGTCGCGCTCGACTGCCGGGAAAAAAGAGAATTTGACCCGGCCACCCATGACCAAGCCAAAGGCGATAATCAGCAGCGCCAGACAGCCGGCAATGGTGGCCCAGCGCAGGTCGATTGCCTGTTCGACCCAGCGCCGGAAACGGTAATCTCGGAACTGATTAAATGCGGCATCCAGACGTAATCGGAGCTTGGAAGGATGCAGATCGGCCGCCCGGTGAATGCTGTGGTGCAGATGGCCGGGCAGAATCAGGAAACACTCCACCAGTGATGCCAGAATGACACAGATCACCACGGTGGGAATATCGATCATGATATTGCCGATGGTGCCGCCCACCAGCAGCAGTGGTAAAAAAGCGGCGATGGTGGTGAGTGATGAGGCAAATACCGGGGCCATCATCCGGTGGGCGCCACCAATGGCCGCCTGTAAGCCGGGCTCGCCGCGCTGGACGTGAGTCAGGGTATCTTCACCTACCACAATCGCATCGTCGACGATGATCCCCAGCGCCATGATCAGGCCGAACACGCTGATCATATTAATGGTACCGCCGATGGCATAGAGCACGGCCAGCGTCGCCATAAAAGACACCGGGATACCGACAGTGACCCAGAAGGCCACCCGGGCATTGAGGAACAGGAACAGAATGGCAATCACCAGTACCAGACCACTGAGGGCGTTCTTGAGCAGCAGATCAATACGCTGCTTAAGGGGCTGCCAGCGTTCATCGTAGGTGGTCAGGCTGATGCTCTGGGGCAGGCTGGACCGGGTTTGATCGAGCCAGGTTTGCAGGGTGCGGGCCGAGTCCAGCGTGTCCTGATTTTCTGTCCGGCGCAGTCTTAACATGACAGCAGGTGCATCCTGATAGCTCAGGGTGACCTGGTTATCTTTTTCCCTCAGCTGGATACTGGCGATGTCACCCAACCGAATCAGACGTCCCTGATTGTCGGTATAGACTGGTAACTGGCGAAACCCTTCTGCATCTCGCTGCTGGCTCAGACTGCGAATCTGGCGTGAGCCTTCGCCGCGTGCCGCGGTACCCGCGGGCAGGTCGATACTGCGCTGCTGGATATTGTCCGCCAGTTGCGCCATGGTCTGGCCAAGTTCATGCAACTGTGCCGAGGGCAGCTCAATGCTGAGTTGCTGATCCGGCATGCCGACGAAGTCTATTTTGTTGATGCCCAGAGACAGCAGTTCCTGCTCAAAGCGCAAAGCCAGAGGGCGCAGCTCTTCCAGAGAACCCTGAGGGCTGCTGATGATCAGACTGGCGATCTGCTCATAACGAATCACCCGCTGTACCAATGGTTCTTCTATGTCTGAGGGTAGTTCGCTGCGGACATTGGCAACCTTCTGTTTGACCTCATCCAGCAGAAAGTCGATATCGCTGTCTTCATCGAGTTCGAGGCGGAATGATGCTGAACCCTGTCGGGCGGTGGCATACACCGTGTCGATGCCGGTAAGGGATTTTAACTCCTCTTCAATTGGCAGAATCACCGATGTTTCTACATCCTCAGCAGCAGCGCCGCTCCAGGGCACGCTGATGGTGATCACATCCAGTTCAAAGCTGGGAAAAAACTGGGTATTGAGTCGGTTGAGGCCAAAAAAGCCGGCCATCAGCATCAACACCATCAGCAGATTGGCGGCAACCCGGTGCTGGGTAAAGGTGGAAACCAGCTGTTTCAGGCCGCCGATATGCTCAGCCATCAATGGCCACCTCTTTGACTTTCAGGCCAGAAATCGCATTGGGTAGTTGCGTGATCAGGATCGCATCACCGTTCTGGATCTGTTCGCTGTGAACCAGAATGTAGAGTTCACCGTTTGGCATTCGAGTGTCGCCCAGTCGTGTCACACTGACGGCCACAAGCCGTTCGTCGACCACTTTATAAACCCGGTCCAGTCCGTAGAGTGCGGTGGCGGGCAGGGCAATGCTGTTATCAAGCGGCGGCAGGTCGACATAAAGCGACAATGAACGCCCCGCTTCTACAGGAAGCGTACTGTCTTTAATGGCAAAAAAACTATCGATACCCGCCTGTCCTGCATTAACCGTGGCGGCAAAACGGTCCAGTTCCAGTTGCAGGGCCTGACCATCCAATGGCGCTACGGCAGTGATCGGTTTTGTCTGGGAGGATTGTCTGAGCATGCTCAGCGTACGATTAGGAATCTGTGCCCGGACTTCCAGCCGGTTTTGATTGTAGAGGGTGATCAGTTGGTCGCCGATTTTGATCCGGTCACCGGGGCCTGCATTGACACTGACAATACGGGCATCGTAGGGCGCAGTGATGCGGGTTCGGTCCAGATCAAGTTGTGCGGTATCCCGGGCGGCAATGGCGCTATCCAACTGGGCCTGCTGTTGTTTCAGGCGGTTCGGATGGTCGGCGATGGATTCTTCAAGGGTCGCCAGTGCCAGCGCCTGCTGCTGGTAGGCACTGCGGGCGGTATCAAGCTGGTCAACGCTGGCGACTTTGCGCTGTTCCAGGTCTTCATACCGTTTAACGGAGCGGGCACTGAGCTGCAGCAGATTCTGCTGGATTTTAAGTGACTTAAGGTCGGCGGCGTGCCGGACCTGTTCTGCCTCCAGCTGCGCCTGTGCCTGAGTGACGGCAGATTCCCGTTGTTGCAAAACCAGCATGGCATCGCGCGGGTCCAGTTGCAGTAGCAGTTCATCCTTTGCAACAGATCGTCCGGCATCTGTTGCTATCTGTTCAACATAGGCATTCACAGCAGAGGTCAGGGTGGTCAGGCGGGGTGCTTCAATCTGGCCATACAGCTCCAGCACCGGCTGGTGTTGTCTGGTTTCGGCTTTAATCGACTGCACACTCCAAACCTTTTCGGTGGCGGGTTTAGAGGGGGCCTGAGGTTTACTGCCGGTTAAACCCATAAACGCCAGAACCGCCAGCGCCAGCAGGGCGATGGGCAGCCCCCAGCGCAGACTGGATTTGTATCGACTCAAGACAGATTGCGACATGGATTCTGATCCTGAAAAAAACCGTTAAAAACATCACTTTGGCCATGGTAGCCGAAACTTGTCTGCCAGGTCAGCAGCCATTGCATTTCTTTACAATTATGCTGGCCATGCTAACGTACTGAATAATAGAGGTTCTCTGAACACAGGGCACATCATGCATACAGCAGAAGTACGATGTTTACATGAAAACGGTTTTCACCGGATGGTGTATCGTCAGTGGGGGAGCAATCAGAATGATCGCGTATTGCTCTGTGTGCACGGGCTGGCCCGAAACAGTCGCGATTTTGATGAACTGGCCCAGGCGATGTCACGTGATTACCGGGTGATCTGTCCGGATGTGGTGGGACGGGGTGACAGTGACTGGTTGCCACAACCACAGATGTATCAGATCGGCCAGTATATGCAGGATATGACAGCATTGATCGCCCGACTGGGGGTTGATGCGGTGGATTGGGTGGGCACCTCAATGGGGGGGCTGATTGGCATGTGTCTGGCGGCGCTGCCAAATTCACCCATCAAAACCCTGGTGCTGAATGATATCGGCCCGTTTGTGCCTTCCAGTGCGCTGCAACGCATCTCTGATTATCTGGGTGAACACCGTTTCGCAACCCTGGCTGAGGCCGAGCAGTTTATGCGTGGTCGTTACCCGGCACTCAGAAATCTGACCGATACCCAGTGGCAGCACCTTGTCCGCTGTGGTGTGCGTGAAGTCGAGGGCAGCTACTATCTGCATTATGACCCGGCGATCGCCACGGCAACCCGACAGAATGCCGGGGCTGATGTGGACCTTTGGGCACTGTGGGAAACATTACAGCTGCCGCAGCTTTTGATCTGGGGGGAAGCGTCAGATGTTCTGCAGGAGCCAACCGTCCGCAGAATGCAGGCCAACCCCCAACTGAGTCTGTTATCTTTGCCTGAGATCGAACATGCCCCCTCTCTGATGGAAGCGGAGCAGATCTATCATATTCAGCACTGGCTCCGACAGCACAGTGCCCTGACCGGAAATCCAGCTGCCAACTGAGGTGAATTGATGTCAGTTATAACCCGCTGGCCCCAGAACGAGCTCTGCTTCACCGCACGTAAACGTGCTGCTGCGGTGACCGCGGTTGAAGAGGCATTTGCCTCGACGCTGGAGTCACTGCGCGTCGATATTGGTCTGGTTGAGATGCTGGAGGCGATCTATGTGCCACTGGGCGCCTGGGTGGCCTGTCGTAAGTCAGAAAAAAACGGACCGTTGGTGCTGGGCATCAATGGTGCTCAGGGCGCCGGTAAATCTACATTATTCAATCTGCTGGAAGTGATCCTGACCGAGGGGTTTGGCCTCAAGGTCGTTGGTTTCAGTATTGATGACCTCTATAAAACCCGGCAACAGCGCCAACAACTGGCTGAGTCTGTGCATCCTCTGTTGAAGACCCGGGGCGTGCCTGGCACCCATGATGTGGAATTGGGCATTGAGATCCTCCACGCGCTGAAAAACAGCGGCCCGGACAGCGTCACCAAAATTCCTGTGTTTGATAAATCCACGGATGAGCGCTGTGAAGAGGCGGTCTGGCAGGAATGGACCGGGCCGGTGGATGTGATTGTGCTGGAAGGCTGGTGTGTCGGCGCGTTACCGCAGGATGAGCAGCAACTGGAACAGCCGATCAATGAGCTTGAACGGGAGATGGATCCTGACGGTGCCTGGCGTAATTATGTGAATGCGCAGTTATCTGACCGCTATCAGTTGCTGTTTTCCATGCTGGATATGTTGATCATGCTGAAGGTGCCCAGTATGGAGGCGGTTTATGAGTGGCGCTCGCTGCAGGAGAAAAAACTGGCGGAGCGGGTGCGCTATATCTACAACACGCAACAGCCGACACAGCATCTGAAAATCATGGATGAAGCAGAGATACGTCGGTTTATTCAGCACTATGAAAGACTGACCCAGCAGATGCTGGAGGATATGCCGTCACGGGCGGACGTGGTGCTCTGCCTCAATAACAACCATAAAATCTACGATATTCGGGTTAATCAGCGCGGCGATTATTGTAAATAGACGCTTCAGATTGGCAACAGGGTCATGGATGCCGCACTGTGCACCACCCGGGTGATGGTGCGGTTGGTGCTGTCAGCAATGATGTTTGCCATCATATCCTGCAGGCTGATCAGCTTGCTCAGAATTCGCTCATAACTGTAGTTGGTAACCCCGTCGTCACTGATGCCGTTGCTGAGCAGGTAAAGCTGTCCATCCGGTCTGTGCCGGTTATTCAGATGCCAGGCGATGGATTCCAGATTGCGGGCTGAGTTGTAGAGTTTCTGATGATCCAGCTCATCCAGCAGAAACACCTCTTTCTGACCGTTGTAGGCGCGGTGCAGCATGCCGGTCACGCCCGCCATCAGCGCAAAGACCCGATCTCCCTCAAAATTTTCTGAAAAAGCCAGTGGCGCTGCTTCATAGCCGTCCTTGTAGCCCAGTTCATCGAAGCCTCGGACTAGACGGGTTGGGGGGAAGAGTTGATCCAGACGGCGGTCCAGGGTCATGCCCGGGACTTTTTTCAGTTCGCGTGGATTGCGCTTGTAGAGTTTTATGGCGAGCAGACGGGCCAGACGCTGAGTTTCACGGATATGCGCATCGGCCACCATGTCGATGTCGCTTTTTGCCAGGTTCTTGAGCTGAAAGGGACGCTTACCGGGTTCCATACAGCCACCCAGCAACAGAATCACACACATCAGACCAATTACACGCATTGCATTTGAGCCAGATCATCACTGAAGTTGAGATAATCGAACTATAAAAGCGCACGTGAAGCAAGCTGAATACATATCTGACGGCTAATCGCCGTTTAACAGTGTCAGTTGTCTATACTGGCGCTGGGAATAAGCATTGATCGTCCGAAGCTTGCAGTTAAGAGCAGGGCTTATATGATGGGCCGTTCAATCATCTCCGTCAGCAGGCGGGGAACAGAGGATAGTTAAGCGACATGAAAGAAAGTGCTGATCTGAGTTCAACTCGGCGGGAATATCAGGCAGAGAGCCTGCGCCGTAAAGATCTTTGCGATGATCCGGTAAAGCAATTTTCCCTATGGATGGAGACGGCGCTGAGTGTCAGTCCCGATGATGCCACCTCAATGGTGCTGGCAACCGCCGATGCTGAAGGCATGCCGGCAGCCCGAATTGTCCTGCTGAAACATTTTGGTCCCGAGGGTTTTGCCTGGTATACCGACTATCGCAGTGATAAAGGTCGCCAGCTGCAGGAGAACCCGCAGGCTGAGCTGCTGTTTTACTGGTATGGCCTGGAGCGGCAAGTGCGTATCTGTGGCCGCGTGGAGCAACTCACGGCAGCACAGGCGGATGAATATTTTCAGCAAAGACCGGTGGGTAGCCGCATGAGTGCGGCGGCTTCCTGTCAGAGTCATCCGATCGAAAATCGGGAGGCGCTGGAGAACACAGTAAAAAAGTTACAGGCACGTTATCCGCAGGGTGATGTTCCCCGGCCATCGTTGTGGGGTGGTTATATTCTGATCCCGCAACGTTATGAGTTCTGGCAGGGTCGGGAAAACCGGTTACATGACCGGTTCCGTTACAGTCTGCAGGACAACGGCGAATGGTGTGTTGAGAGGTTGCAGCCATGAGTGAAACTGAACAGACGCTGGTTACCCTTGAACCCGCATCACCAGCGGATGCCTGTGTGATCTGGTTACATGGACTGGGTGCCAGTGGACATGATTTTGAACCCATCGTCCCCTATCTGGAGCTGCCCGCTGACTCTGCCGTGCGATTCCTGTTTCCCCATGCGCCAATGCAGCCAGTCACGGTGAATGGTGGCATGGTGATGCCTGCCTGGTATGACATTCTGGAGATGGATATCGGTCGCAAGATTGATGTGTCGGGCATGGTGGATTCCAGTCGTCGGATCATCGAATTGATTGAGTCTCAGGTGGTGGCCGGTATTCCGGCAGAACGTATTCTGCTGATCGGTTTTTCCCAGGGCGGCGCAGTGGCTTATCACACAGCGCTGAGCTATAGCGGGCGCGTTGCGGGGGTGGCCGGTTTGTCCACCTATCTGGGGACGCTGGATCTGCTTGAGCCTGCAACCGAAAAAGCTGATCTGCCGATCTGGATAGCCCACGGTGTCGGCGATCCTGTGGTGCCACTCGCACTGGGTAAACAGGCATTGGCAGACCTGCAATCGCTGGGTTATGCACCCACATGGCAGGAATACATGATGGCCCATGAGGTCTGTCTGGAAGAGATTCAGGCCCTTGGCAAATGGATTGTGGCCTGCCTGCAGGCGTAACTGCACCGTCTCTGGCTCGTTCAGGCGAAAGGTAGCAGGTATACTGGCGCGGATTTTCAGTGCGTATCAATATAGGTGAAGTATGCAGATTGCAGATAACAGCGTTGTGCTGTTCCATTATTCTCTGGTGAATGAACAGGGTGAAGTGATAGAGGGTTCCCGAGGGGGTGATCCGCTGCCCTATCTGCATGGCCACCGCAACATTGTGCCGGGCCTGGAAAAGGCACTGACGGGCCGTTCGGTGGGAGATAAGTTTACTATTCAGTTACAGCCTGAAGAGGGTTACGGCCTGCGTGATGAAGACAAAGTCTATGTGGTAGACCGTGCTTCATTTGCTGGATTCGATACGCTGGAAACAGGTATGCTCTGTCAGATGGAAGACCCCGAAGGGCAGCCGGAATACGTTACCGTTGTTGATATCAATGACGAAGAAGTAACCGTGGATGGCAACCATCCCTACGCGGGTCAAGTGCTCAATTTTGATGTGGAAGTTGTCGCTGTGCGTGAGGCTACTGAGTCCGAGCTGGCGGCAGGACGAATTGAACCCGCTTAAGGAGATGCCCATGCGGTTAATTTTGGCGTTGCTGATTCCCTGGCTGCAGTTTTTCACCATTGGACGGCCGATTGCCGGCATTATCTGTCTGATTCTTCAGCTGACTCTGATTGGTTGGATTCCGGCCGCTATCTGGTCGGTGTATGCGTTAAGTCAGTACAAAACAGACGCAAAAATCAGACAGGCCATGATCGACCGTTAAGGTGGATTCGGGTAATAAAAAAGGGTATCGAAAGATGCCCTTTTTTGTGACCTCAGGTTACTCACTTTTGCCTATATCGCTTTCAACCCGGGTCAGTGTTTCCACCATCGTATCAATGGCCGTGTCATCATCTCTGATTTCAGGAGAGAATTTAAATGTGTCCAGCATATCAACCATAAAGCCGGACTGGTTCATCTTCTTCAGTTGATCAGGGGTCCAGGATTTTATTTTTTGGGGCATAGGGCGCACTCCTCTGGTGGCCAACTTCAGCTGACAACAGATCTCAACATGCTGCTGCCGACACATTCAGGTATGGGTGATAAACCCTTTTTTTGCAAGATTTGACCTGTTTCCTGTTGTATGAAAAACAGGCGATTGCTTTGTTGAGCTATATCAATGTTGTTGAGTCAGGATCAGCGTACTCTTCTCACCATCAAGCATGTTTCAAGAAGATGAGCGAGGACAAGACCATGATTGACTCTTACAGCCTGGAAGTACTGGTACCCAGCGTGGTAATGATCGTTGCGATGAGTGCGACAATGACTTGGGCGTTTTTTAAAGTACGCAGCCTGATTTATCAGGATAAAACCAAGTGAGTTTGAGCCCTCTGCGGGATTGGCATCAGGAGTAAAAAAGACCACAGTTGAGTGGTCTTTTTTTTGTTAGCAGTTCGCCGGTATTGGGAAAGTTTAAAAAACCGTTTTAAATCATTCCTTGAAACGGCCTGGGGACCTTCCTTTACTATCATACTATACAGCTAATGCTAAAGGCTTTGAGCCTGCAGCAACGGGATATAAGATCTGCTTATGAGTATTGATACGTAATAATTCCTATTGTGATTTGGAACTGCTGGCGATGATCAGGTTACCCTCGGAAAACATTGGATCTATTCCGCGCCCGAAATATTTAATAGAGGCCTACAATGCATTCAATGCAGGAAACTTATCCGCAGCGCAGCTTGACGAGTTAGCAAAACAGGCCAGCCGAGAAACGATTAAATCTTTAGAGGACCTGGGCGCAGAAATCGTTACGGATGGTGAACAGCAGAAATTCAATAGTTTTGCTGGCTATTGCACTCATTGTGCTCCTAACATCGCTCCAGACGGTCTTCGCATCGATTTTTCAGATGGGCACTTTAGGCATCTACCGCGACTCACATCGGGCCCCTTCAAATATCAATATACGGCTGATCAGTTTCTCGAATACACACTTCAGCACACCGCATCTAAGGTAAAGCAGGCGGTCATATCGCCCTCATTGGTGAGTTTGCTCTATCCGGCCAACGGGCTAGAGGGCTATAGTCGAATGCAATTTACCCGGGATGTCTTAGAACAGCATACCCGCGAAATCCAGCGTTGCCTGAACCTGGGCGCGGATAAGGTTCAGATCGATTTTACCGAAGCACGTTTATCCCTGAAGATAGATCCGTCCGGAGAGCTGCTTCAGAACATGGTCGATTTGATCAATAGTGTATTAGATACCTTTACGGATGAAGAAAGGTCTCGCATTGGTGTGCACACCTGTCCGGGCAGTGACCTTGATTCAGCGCATAGCGCTGATATCGATTATAAGTACCTGCTGCCAAAACTCTTCACCATTCGCGCAGGCAATTTTTACATTGCTATGGCGGGTGAGGCTGATCCGACACCGGCTTTACGTCTGATTCGTACCTGTCTGCGACCCGGTTTAAGAGTTTATATCGGAGTCATTAATCCGGTAGATCCTGAGATTGAAACACCCGAACTTGTCTGTGAACGGGTTTTAGAAGCAGCAAAATATATTCCTCTTTTGCAGTTGGGGATTTGCGATGATTGTGGTTTTTCCCCTTTTGCTGATGATGAAAGTACGTCAAGAGAGGTCGCTTTTGGCAAGATCAAGTCGCGGATATTAGGGGGCAAATTGGCGGAAGTGAAACTGGCCGAATTGGTTGGTAAATGAATAGCGATCTCGTTAAAGCGTTAGAAGAGAAAATCGAATCTCTTGAGATGGAAAAGATCCAGTTGGAGATTGAGAATAATCGCTTAATGCAGAGATTGTCAGTCGTAAATGCGAATGATGAAAAGCTTGCGATTATGCAAAGCCTCGCAAAAATATTCAGTTGGGAAGTTGCGTCACTGACGGGGCGAATGAAATGCTCAGCTGAAATGATGGAGGCTATTTCTCTTCCAGCGGGGGCCACTCCACAATTATCCGACCTATATCAACTGATACATCCTGAAGATCTTCCGGATTTCAGTAAGCGGTATGAGCAATCGCAAATCAATGCAGAACCCTTCCAGATTGAACACCGCATCGTGCTTGGTGGTTCAGACGTCAGAATAGTGCGACATTTTTGTCAAACCTTCATAGCGAACAGTGGAATCCCCCTCAAGACCATTGGCCTTATGCAGGATATGACCGCTCAACGCTCATTAGAAAAACTCCTGGAAAAAAGAAATCGGGAGCTGAAAAGACAGGCTGTTGTTGATGACTTAACTGGACTGAAAAATCGCCGCTCGTTCAATGATATTTCAAAAAGCTTGTGGAGTACTTTGAGCCGCCTTGATAGTCGCCTCGGTTTTATCATTATCGATATCGATAACTTCAAGACCTATAACGACAATTACGGTCACGACGCTGGCGATTTGGTGCTTAAGAAAGTGTCTGAATTGCTGGCCAGCTGTTTCAGAAGAGGCAATGATTACCTGTTTCGTATTGGCGGAGAGGAGTTTTGCGTTCTTACGGCAGGGGGCAGTTTAGAAGAAGTGATGCAACTGGCGGATAAATTGCTGCGAGTTGTGTCGAATAGTGAGATACCTCATAAATTTAACGCAGACTACGGCATCGTAACGATATCAATAGGCGTATCATTCTGCGATTTTTCCGTACAATCAATTTCGTTAAATGAGCTATATCGCCTTGCAGATCAAGCGCTTTACCTCTCTAAGGGGTCCGGCAGAAATAATATAACAACATCCTGATGTCGTTCGACCAAGTTCACTCAGCCGGTAGGTTCCTGTTTTTACCCAAATCAAATTATGCGGCTGTATAGAGTTCGGACGTGCCGTTATTGTAATTCGGCGTAATGTGAATTTTTTCTGGTCTGAAAATGAAAAAGCCCCGCCTCAATCAAGCAGGGCTTTAATCTTAAGTGGCAATCCGGATGTCACTGTCTCTACAGGTGAGAGTTTTTTGTCTGTTATTCCGCGCTAGAGTAGATAACGTCCACCCGATGCAATCAGCACCGTGATAATGCCGAGTGTCAGGTTAATCGCAACAATTTTGCGGATCAGGTTGAGCTGTGCGCCAGCATCCGGCCAGCGTGACTCGCTGACGGCTAGTTTCAGTCGTTTGAACGGGGCAAAAAACAGGTGTGCGAATATAGCCATCATCAGATAGCCGGTCCCTAGCATAATGTGCACATGGGTACCGACATGGCCAAAACCGCCGTAGAGGGCGATCATGCCATGTCCGGTCAGAATCAGCAGGGCAACCGCCAGCCACACCCATTTAAAAAATCGGTTAAACACTGCAACCCACAGCGTCAGTCTTGCGGGCGGCTCCAATGTTTCCACGGCGGCGGGTCGTAACGCGAAATAGGCGAAAAACATGCCGCCTACCCAGATAACCGCAGACAACAGATGTAAAGACAGTGCGATAGACATGCAACTCCTCCGATAAGTTAGCGCTTAATAGCCCGCAGAATAACAAATTTGCGATTCGCGGCCACCGTCTGGCATTGGCCAAACAGTTTTTTCAGCATCAGGTGATATCCCAGGTGCCGGTTGCCGACTACCCAGAGTTCTCCTCTTGAGCGCAGTACCTGCCGGGCCTGTTTAAACATCTGACGTGCAATAAAGTCCCCCACCACATTCTGCTGATGGAACGGTGGGTTATTCAGGATCAAATCTGTACTCTCCGGCGCTATTCCACTCAGACAGTCGGTATTGATAAACCGGGCCTGTCGCTGGTTTTCAAACGCGCGCTGAAAATTGTCCCGGGCAGACGCTGTGGCCATAAATGATTCATCGACAAAGGTCAGTTCGGCTTCAGGGTGCTGTTGGGCACTGACAATGCCAAGAACACCATTGCCACAGCCCAGATCGAGAATCTGTTTAAAGCGCGGATTTACCGGCAGATGTTCCAGCATAAAACGGGTGCCGATATCCAGTGAGTCACGGGAAAATACACCGGCATGATTCATCAGCTCCAGATCAGAGCCCTCGAGGGTATAACGTGAGGGATAGGGTGAACTGTGAGCGGGCAGCGTTGGATCAAGCTCAGGCAGAATCAGGCGTGCCTTCTTCTGCGCCAGTGACGTCTGGGTGGGGCCGATATGTTTCTCAAACAGCTGCAGGGTGGAACTGTGGATCTGTTTGACCATGCCACCGGCGATCAGACGTGTATCGGGTCCCATCAAAGCCCGAATTCGAATCAGTTGATCCTCAAGCATGGCCAGGCTTTTTGGTATTTTCAGAATAATCAGATCCTGCGACACCGTCGGCCAGTCCAGGCTGGTGTTCAGGTGAACAGAGTCCTGATCAAGTCCGTTATCAATGAAGTTGGCCCGGGTTGCCTCATGGGCCAGCCAGGAGTCGGAAATCAGGGTGGGCTGCCAGACATGTAAAGCGGTCATCAGACTGCCAAAGGCGTCATTGATAATCAAAATACGCGGCGAATCTGCCAGCAAACCCAACTCACTCAGGTGATTGAGCAGATACTCGTCGGCTGCATCCCAGGCCCTCAGGGTTTCTTTGGGGCGGCGCGGGAAAAGACTGAGCTGAAAACTGCCCTGAGGCACAGAGAGGGTTTGCATAAATCAGATCCGCGGTAAAATGCTGATTTTATCATAGCTGTGGCCCTATGCTGCGGTTCAGAACAGTCTTATGCAAAAAGCAGATCCATTCCGATATATCGCCGGTTATGGCGACACCATTCAATCCCAGGCGCGCCAGTTGATTGCGCAGGAGCGGCTTGGCAACTGGTTACTGCAGCGCTATCCGACGGCGCATGATATCCGCAGCTCACAGGCGTTATATGACTATACTCAGGGGATAAAAAATCGTTATCTGAAACAAACGCCACCACTGAGTAAAGTGGCTTACGATGAAAAAATCAGTGTGCTGCTGCATGCGCTGGGGGCGCACAGCCGGGCTTCGCGGGTGCAGGGCGGCCGTCTTAAGGCAAAACGCGAAATCAAAATTGATGCGCGTTTTCGGCAGATGCCTGAAGCTTTTCTGCGGATGATTCTGGTACATGAGTTGGCGCACCTGCGTGAACAGGATCACAACCGGGCTTTTTATAATCTGTGCTGTTATATGGAGCCTGACTATCATCAGCTTGAGCTTGATCTCAGGCTCTATATGGTGCAGTGCGAATTAATAGGGCCGCTCTATTAATTGCTGTTTCACCGGATTAGACAACGATTTTCTGGTGCAAGCGAAAGGCTGAATCGCTACAATTTAGCCTTTATTTTACGGGGATCGGACGCGTGTCGTTAAGCATGGAAACAGGCTATGGTTTGCTTGGGCTGCTGGTGGTTTTGTTGCTACTCTGGCTGCTCATACGCTGGCGTCGTGCTGCTGCAGCAATCCCGGTTATCCCCAAACTCACCCCGGTCGAAATGACTTTCAGATCGATTCTGGAAAAAGCCGTGGGTGATCGTTACCGCGTGCACTGCAAGGTGCCAATCACCCAATTGATTGAACCCTCACAGGCGAAATCACCGGGACAGGTGAAACGGGCCCTGAGAGCGGTGTCGGGCAAGATTATCGATTATGTCGTCTGTAATGCGACCGACGGTGAGATCATCTGTCTGGTAGAGCTGGATGATCACCGCTATGAAAGCAACAAAGACTATCGCCGTGATCTGGAACTGGAAGGGTTCTGTTATCAGGTGGCCCTGCCGATCCTGCGGGTACCCGTTCAGAAAGGTTACAACCTGACGGAGCTGATTGAGCGGTTTGAAAACACCGTTGCCAGTATGTCTGAAAATGAGTTGCAGCAGGTTTCAGCGCTGGCTGATGCCCGTAAAGTCTCCTTTGAGCCCCTTTCTGCGACCTGATTTATTGATCTGGGTCAAAATATTTTCAAACGCTAATGTACGGCCCCGTGCTGCGAATACGGGCCTCTGTACAAATACAAAAAATTAATAAAATTATCCCTAAAAAAAGGCACTTAGTGGCACTTTAGTGCCTGTTTTTTGCGCCGATCTCCTCCTTCAGTGGTGCTTGAGCAGCATCCAATCAATGGCAGAGGAGATCGAACATGCCTTGTCCTAAGCGGGTTCTGGCCGCTGTGTGTACACTCTCGATAACCATCGGATTAATGGTTTCGGGATCAGTGCTGGCAGCTGGAACTGTAAACAACAATCGTTCCTCGGCGCAGGTAGCGTCTGACATTGACTTCGGTCTGTCAGTGCGTGTCCTGAAGGGAACCGACGCAAGTCGAAATGATGCCGGGGCAAAGCAGGATGCAGAACCTCCAGTTGCTTTTATGCCTGCTCAGATTGTTGTGGCAGGGCAGCCGGACGATTTTCAGCCTTATCGGGTACTCAAACACCTGCCCCAGTCTGGACAGGTCCTGCTGTCGGTGCCGCCGGGGCTGGAAAAAGCATTTATTGAATCCTTTCGTGATGAAGGTGTTTCAGCGGACTACAACCTGATTGCCGAGGCATCAGAGGTTGTAAATGATACCTACCGCGGTTTTCAGTGGCATCTTGATGCCGTACAGGCCAATCAGGCCTGGGATATGGCGACCGGATCGGGTGTGGTTGTTGCCGTGCTCGACAGTGGGTTTGATACCACCGGTCGTGATGGCGTAAACACTTGTCTGGCGAATGCCAAAGACTTTACCGGCAACAGTAATGGCTGGATTGACGGTAACGGGCACGGTACCCACGTGAGTGGCACGGTAGCCCAGATCACCGATAACGGTCGTGGTGTTGCCGGTATGGCGTTTGGTGCCTGTGTAATGCCGGTCAAAGTGTTAAATGACAGTGGTACCGGTACCTTTGTTGACATCGCTGCCGGTATTTACCATGCAGTGGATCACGGCGCTAAAGTCATAAACCTGAGTCTGGGTGCCAAGGCTTCTTCCGGTATGACCACTGACAGTGTTCTGGCACCGGCGCTCGATTATGCCGAAACACATGGTGTAGTGGTGGCGGCAGCGGCGGGTAATGACAATTACTCAGCCAATGTAGCGTATCCAGCGAGTTACAAAACCACCCTTGCTGTGGGCGCAACGGATTACAACGACAAGCGGGCACCTTATTCCAACTACGGTAAGTATCTGGATGTGATGGCGCCGGGTGGTGATGTGAATGTCGATGCGGATGGTGACGGCTACACCGATGGTGTATTGCAGGAAACCGTGCGTGACGGTCGCTGGAGCTACTTCTTTTATCAGGGTACCTCCATGGCAACACCGCATGTCTCGGCCCTGGCGGCCATGTTGCTGGAGCGGGATGTTGATCTGAGCCCGGCTGAAGTGCGTGACCTGATCAAAATCAGCAGTGTTGATCTGGGCGCGGCGGGGTATGACAGTGTCTATGGTTATGGCCTGATTCAGGCAGCGGATGCGCTGACGACTCTGGCTGAGTGGACGGTACCTGCACCAGCGGCTGAAAATACTGCGCCTGTCGCCAGCTTCAGTTTTAGCTGTAACAAACTGGCCTGTAGCTTTAACGGCAGTGGCTCTACTGATGCGGATGGCTCAGTGGTCAGCTATAACTGGAACTTTGGTGATAGCGCTAAATCATCCGGCGTTTCCGCATCACACAGTTATGCTGCAGCGGGTAATTACAATGTCAGTCTGACCGTGACCGATGACAAGGGTGCTACGCATACCAAAACATCCAGTGTCACTGTGACAGCGCCGGTGCAGGATAAACTGACTATCAGCCTGTCGGGCAAGCAATCCTGGATTGTGAAAACCACCTATGTGAAATGGAGTGGCAGTACCGCCAGTAAGGTTGATATCTATCGAAACGGTTCAATCGCTGCAACCACTGCCAACGATGGCAACCATACACTGACCTCATACGGCTACACCAAATACAGCTATAAGGTGTGCAATGCCGGAACCCAAGTCTGCTCAAGCGAGGCGGTGTACTAACTACAGACAATCCTCTGCTCGACCCCTAACCCTACAGCCGACATTATGTCGGCTGTATTTTTTACAACAGGTAATTGTTTTTATCAAAAAAACGTAAAATTGTTGTAAAAATTTCCTTATAAAATAATGCTTTACGTATTTTTTGTGTGGGTTTATTCTAGCCTGCATACCAGAATTTATTGTTCGGCAAATACTGTGATAGCCCAATGTATTGCCGGGCAGATGACAAGCCCGAAAAAAGGAAGGAAACGACTATGCAGCCGGTGGACCGGATGCATAGTGCGGGCGCGATAACAGGAGAACAACAATGAAACTATCCCACCTTGTCGTATCAGGACTGTGCGCCTTAAGCCTTGGCGCGCACTCTGTATCAGCACAACCCGGCGGAGCGGGGCCGTTTGCGGCCGGTTTTGCGGGCGATGTGGAGCAGTTACCGCCCGGACGTCTTAAGTCACAAATCGAAAAGTTGCCCGCCGCCGCACAACAGCAGGCGCTGGAATGGCTGGCTCGGTTTGAGATTCCGACTGAGGATTATGAATACCTGCGGGCCGATCCTGAAGGCGGTATTTATTATGCCGATACTGAAGTACCTGCAGAGGCCCCAGTTGCAAGTGAAGCGTCAACGGTGGTGGCCAGTGCACCGGAGCAGGTGTTTAAACTGCACAGCCGTCCGGGTGCCAGCAAGGTGGTGTTCCTCGACTTTGATGGCCATGTGATTTCCGGCAAAGCCTGGAATAACGCCTACGGTGTTAGCAGTTTTAATGCGCTGCCCTATGATACCGATGGTCTGCCGGGCAGTTTCAGTGAGAGTGAACGGGCGGCGATTGCAGCGATCTGGCATCGCGTTGCCGAGGATCTGGCGCCGTTTGATATTGATGTCACGACCGAAGATCCGGGTGCTTTCGGCCCAACCGTCGGTCATGTGTTGATTACCGAAGATACGGATGGAACAGGGCAGGCGATGCCTTCTCAGGGTGCTGGTGGCGTTGCCTATGTGGGCGTATGGGGCGCATCCTATTACACCACTTATCAGCCAGCGCTGGTGTATTTCAATCGCCTCGGGAACGGCTACCCGCACTATGTTGCCGAAGCCGCCAGTCATGAGTTTGGCCACAATATGGGCCTGGGACATGATGGTGTAAACGGCGGCGCAAGCTATTACTCAGGGCAGGGTGCGGGTTATGTGAAATGGGGTCCGATCATGGGTGTGGGCTATTACAGTCATGTCACCCAATGGAGTAAAGGTGAATACCCCAATGCCAATAACCTGCAGGATGATATTGCGATCCTGAGCTCCCAATTGAACTACCGGCCAGATGACCATGCGGGTGACCTGACAGGTGCGACGCCATTGCAGGTGGATGCGAATGGTGTCCTTTACGTGACCACGCCTGAATTTGACGCGACCAATGCGGAACCGAATAACAAGGGCGTGATAGAAACATCCGTTGATACCGACATGTTCTGGTTTGATACTGCAGCCGGTGGTGTAACCCTGAATGTGATTCCCGCCTGGGAAGCGTTTTACGACGACTATCGTCGTGGCGCTAATCTGGATATCGAAGCGACCGTTTATGATGAATTCGGTAACTGGGTAGCCACGGCTGAGCCGGAAGATGAAACCATCGCTCAGTTCAATCTGAGCCTTGCGGCGGGTCGTTATTACCTTGAAGTGCGTGGTGTGGGCAATGCGGTGACGCCATATTCTGATTATGGCAGTCTGGGTATGTACTACATTTCCGGTACTGTTCAGCCTGTAGTGACGGTGACCGATCTTGATCCGCCAACTCCAAACCCTCTGGGCTGGGCAGCGCTGCCAGCGGCGACCAGCCGCACCAGTATCAGTATGACCTCGCAAACGGCGACTGATGACTCAGGTGTTGTGGAGTACATGTTCCTCTGCACCGCGGGTGATACCGGTTGCACCTTCAGTGGCTGGCAGTCAGGTTCCAGTTATGTGGCCACAGGTTTGAAACCGGGGGCTTCCTATACCTTCTCGGTGCAGGCGCGTGATCAGTATGGCAATGAAACCACCTGGTCAACCATGGCCAGTGCCACCACAGATCCTAACCAGATTCCGGTCGCCGATGCCGACAACGCAGTGCTGGATCAGGATACTGCAATCACCATCACTGTACTGACGAACGACACTGATGCAGACGGCGATGCGCTGAGTATTGCCACCTACACTCAGGGTGCGAATGGCAGTGTTACCCTGTCAGGTAGTGCCTTAACCTACACGCCAAATGCTGGTTTCTTTGGTATTGACAGTTTTACCTATACGGTGAGTGATGGCTTTGACCAAAGCGTAGCCGCTACAGTGACGATTACCGTGAATGAGGTGACTGCAGCCAATCAGGCACCGGTGGCCGTGGATGATAGTGCTACTGTCGCCATGAGCAGCGCAGTCTTGATTGATGTGCTGGCCAACGACAGTGATCCCGAGGGCGATACATTGTCGATCCTCAGCGTCACGCAAGGTGGTAAAGGCTCAGTCAGCATTGTGGGTGATCAGCTCGAATACACCAGCGGCAGTAAACGCGGTGGTGATACCTTTACCTACACCATCAGCGATGGTAACGGCGGTACTGCGACCGGTATCGTCAATATCAGTATCACCCGTGATGGCGCCACCGATGGCGGTGGCACTGGCGGCGGCAAGTGTAATCCACGTAAAACCAGCTGTTAAATAACAGATTACAGCCGCATATAAACCGGCAGCTCAGGCTGCCGGTTTTGCGTTTTAGATAGACTTCGAATGCCTGAATTAAACTGCTTTTGACCTGAATCAGTTTTTTATTTACAACTTGTGAAACAATGCGAAAAAGCCCTGACCCGGTTTTAAATCGGGTTGATCAGTTAAGACCGAAGGACATGAAGCCAGGATTCACATATCCATGATGCACATTGAAGGTATAGACGTGGCGGAAGCCATGCAGCGTATGCTGGACAATCAATCCCTGTTTTTGCGTGTATTACAGGGTTATCTGGATGAATATGAAAAGCAACACCCTATGATTCAGGACAGCCTGGCTGCGGGTGACATGGCGCAGGCCCGTGAGCTGATTCATAGTCTGAAGGGTATCTCCAGCAACCTGTCAGCGCATGAAGCCAGCCGACTTTGCCTCGAAATGGAGCTGGGCTGTAAAGCGGGTAATCTGGCCCACGCACAAGCGCTGTTCAGAGTGTTTGAAACCGTGATGGAGCGCATCCGTCTGGATAGTCAGATCGTCCTGGCCTCTTGATATCAGGGCGTTTTACAAACAGGCAGGGCAGTGTGCTGTAACTGACGCACGCTGTTCTGTTTTACTTCTTCCATGGGCGGTTGCCGCGCTGTTGTGAATCCATCCCTGATTTAATCGCTTCATTAACACTGCAGTGTGTCCCTAGTTACGGGTAGTTCCGGATTCTGAATGGTTTAATCCATGTTTAGTGTAAGGAAAAGCCCCCTAAAGCGGCTCTGATCTGGCATAATGGCGCGCTTGAAATTCAGGAGACCACTATGTCACAACTACCTCCCTGTCCGGCCTGCGGCTCAGAATATACCTACGAAGACGGTATTCAGTTTGTCTGTCCGGAATGTGCTCACGAATGGAACGAAGATTCTGCTACCAGCAGTGATGATGGCTTAGTCGTCATTGACGCCAATGGTAATCGCCTGGTAGATGGCGACGCCGTGACGGTAATCAAAGATCTGAAAGTGAAGGGTTCTTCTTCTGTGGTTAAAGTTGGTACCAAGGTCAAAAGCATTCGGCTGGTGGACGGCGATCACAACATCGACTGCAAGATCCCCGGCATTGGCGCAATGCAGCTTAAATCGGAATTTGTCAAAAAAGCCTGAGCGAAAACCGCTCAGGCAACAGGTTACATTGGCTGGGGAGCTCAGAGCGACTCTGAGCCGTCTGATACAGGTGTGGAGGCGCTCTCCAGCCGCTCCTGAATAGTTCAGGTTCGGGCTTATTTGGCCAGGAACTTGTCGACTTCAGCCTTGAACAGATCAACGTCATATTCCATACCGTTCAGAATGGTACTCCAGTGACGTACATAGGCTGCTGCTGCCAGCGCCTCTTTGATCTCTGCTTCAGTGGCCCCATTCGCTTTGGCAAAACGTGAATGTGCGTAGACACAGTATTCACATGGAATCTGCGCAGACACACCCAGCATGATCAATTCTCGGGTTTTTGCAGCCAGTTTGGCATCTTTGCCCATCAGGATATTGTCAGCATCCATCCGTGAGCTGATTGCATGTTCAGGGAAGGTTTTCTGAATAAAGTCCGGCACATCGGCTGCCATGGTCAGTGGTGCCAGCAGTAACAGCATCAGGATGCAGAAGGTGTTTTTTATGGTTTTCATGGGGTGATCCCTCGTTAGTTTTGGTGATGTTGTTGGGTAGCGTGTGCCCAAAGCTTAGCCATCACCCACGGTGGGGATCACTGGTTAGATCTGACTATTATATTGCCGGGTTATAATTTTAGATAAATCTGACTATCGGTCTGTGGCCGTCTGATCTGCCGCTAAAACAACGCGGTGAATGTCGTGTACTCAGCAGTCATAGCGGTATTTTCCAGCTCAGAATCACTGTTTCACTGCCGGGATTGTGGTCTCCCAGATCCGCATTAGACAGATGGCTCAGCGCCAGTCTGAACTGGCCATAATCGACAAATATGCGGGTCTTGAAGATGGTGTCATAGCCCAGATCCTGCTCGGCATCATTGGTATGGTAATAACCCGCTTCTGCACTGACTCCCCAGCCCCAATCCTGATTTACAACAAAACTTTTTTGCAGGCCGGCACTGAGGTAGTGGGTGCTTTTCTCTGCCAGCAGCAGGTTAGCAATCGGTTCTATGCCCCACCATTTAGGCATCGGGTTAGCGTTATAGCCGATCTGCAGGGCAAGGTTGGCTTCGCTGTTAAACACCCCGACTGCTCCCGCGCCGAGACTGAGTGAGGCTGCCTGGCTGGGGCTACATAAACAACACGTCAGAACTGCTGTTGTGAGGTACGTATGCGCTCTCATTTAAGGCTCCATCTGGCCACAGGTTGTTAATACAGGTATAGCCCTAAAACTCAGAAAACCACCAGTCGTTGCCGATGCGATCCGCTGTGTTAAAGCGGAAGGCAGCCAAAATCAGCAGTTGATTGGGCTGACATGGGTTTTATGGCGCTGCTCAAATTGGATGAGTGGAATGTGCGTGTCAGCGCCATTGATCTTCATCGCGGGTAGTTGCACGGAGTAGTGCGATTGATGCTGCGGCATAGGATGTATATAGACAAACACCCGTGGAATAGGGGTGTCAGTTGAAACAACCAGGCGCCACTTGCGTATACCGGCACCTTCAAAGAGGTGAGTGTCAGGATATTCGATCAGTTTAAAGTGGTCATACACCTGCACTGTTGGCAGCGGCACCGACTGCTGATTGATCTGCAGGCTGTTTGTCAGCAGCTCAACCGTCTGATTTTCTGGCACCTCAATCGTCAGAATCAGTTTTTCACCGGTCTCAGCAAAAACAATTTTCAGGTAAACAAACACCTCGTCCCGTTTCAGCAGCGCAGTGTTATTGATGCCATTGCTGCAGGCTGCGCCCGTCAATTCAATCTGGTCACCTGACGGCTGATAAAAATCGGTGGTGACCACCGCACAGCCATTTAAAAACAGCATGAAGCACAAAGTCACAGCACTGATGCGGATCTGTTTCATCGTTACAAACCTCAATATTCTGAATGGATTAAGGTTTTACAGAGTGTTTGGCAGTTTACTCCCGGCTATTCCAGTGCTTCTGCATCTCGACAAACAGGAAGGAAGCGGTCCAGGTAATCAGCACCAGTCCGGTCAGTGATTCAATGCCGGTCAGATAGCGAATATGGCCTATTGGCTCAATGTCACCGAACCCCAGTGTGGTAAACACCGTGAAAGAGAAGTAGGCGCAATCCATCAGGCTGCCGTCAATATTGCCGGTGAGACTGCCCCAGACCTGCACCATGTTCATAAAGTAATACACCAGCCCGAAGATCCAGATCTCGATGGAGTGGGCAATCAGCGCACTGAAAACGCCATACACGATGCGGTAGCGGTGACGGATATTCATTTTCGGGATATACAGTGTGACCCGATAGAGAAATTCGTAATGCACCATGACCGTAATGGCCACCACGAGGGAGTTGATCAGGAAAATATAAACCATCTGCATGATTGATCTGTGCTCTCACAGGTTTTCTGAAAGTGTATCACTGGTTATCGTTTTGGCAGTCGTGTGCCGGTAAAAAACAGTGCTCTTCAGAGTGTCGGCCGCGAGAAAGGTTTGTGCATTGACCTAAATCTCTCTACCCTAGGAATATTCATAATTTGTCACTTATCTCCGATAGCTGACCAACTATTGGGATAGGCATGACAACATCGCTACGTATTCGTTACCAGACCATTGAGCTTGGTAAAACCGATATCCATCTTTGTACCCTGCGTGATAACCAGCAATTTCATGACCCGTCGGGCGAAGCCGAAGCACTGGGTATCTCCTCCGCATCCTGGCCGATCTTTGGTGTGGTCTGGCCCTCCAGTCTGGTGCTGGCACATTACATGGCTGACTTCGACACGCAGGGAAAACGTATTCTCGAAATTGGCTGTGGCATGGCGCTTTCCAGTTTGCTGCTCAATAAGCGCCAGGACGATATTACGGCCACTGACTATCACCCGGAGGTAGGCGGTTTTCTGCTGCGCAATACCCGACTGAACGGCGATCAACCGATTGCCTATGAGCGCGTTGACTGGGCAGATGATGCTGACGAGCTGGGCGTGTTTGATCTGATTATCGGCAGTGATCTGCTTTACGAAGATCAGCACATCAAACTGCTGGCGGATTTTATTCAGCGCCATGCACGGCCAGCCTGTGAAATAGTGCTGGTGGACCCGGGCCGTGGCCGCAAAAGCAAACTCGGCGATCGTCTTGCAGCGCAGGGTTTTGCGCATCAATACCTCAAACCAGATGATACTGAGTATCTGGAGCAGGCATTCAAAGGCGATATTCTGAAATTCTGGCGGGCGGCGTAAGACTCCCACGTCCTGCCTTGCCCGGTAAAACAGAACCTGCTTCCGCCCCTCTTCAGTCCTTAGTCTCACATCTGTTGCCTTAGCGGCATGTGCAGGGCACACTGAGAAAAAGCCATCTATTGGTAATTTACGTCTGCAGGGATATGGAAGGGGCTGGGCGTGTTGGAAAACAGGGATTGTATTCACCTGCGCAATTGTACGGCGCTGGAATTTAAGCGGTTGTATCGATCTTGGTTAATCAAACCAGCGGCCTTGTTGGTTTTACTCTTTTCTGTGTCAACTGACCTGAGTTATGCAGGCAATCCGGTTGCCGAAGCCTACAGCAGTTTTATCCTCACACTCTCAGACAGCTTTGTTGAACATGCCACAGAGCGAATGAACACCCGTATTGAAAGCAAACAGGTTGAGTTTAATGGCCAACGGGTGACCTATGAGTATCAGCTATGGCGCTTGCGACCCAACAGTGTCTGCGCACATCTGAAGCAGGACCTTCTAGCCTTTTCAAAATGTGGTCAGTCTGCGCAACAGTTCTTTCATGAAACCTGCCGCTACCTGACTCAAAACCCAAGCTCGCACTGGGCGCATACTCGCCAGACACAGCTCTACTGTAATGCTGCCAGTCAATATAAGCCGACGATTGCAGAGGTGCGCAGAAGTAACCCTAACGCTACCAGTGATGCCAGTCAGGCGCAGCGCCAACAGTGCTCTATCCTGCGCATGGAAGCCCTGCGCAACAAAGACCCGTATGTGATTCAGCAACGTGATCAGGTGTGTAACGCCATCGACTAAGGACGTGATAAATGGAAGGGATTCTGAAACTGGTGATCGCTGGTCTACTGTTTTTGGTGGCGCTGAAACTGCTGGCTCTCAAACTCAATGCAGGGAAAACCAGCAGTATTAGAGGGTTAGGATACCGACAGAAACAAACCCTGTTTACTCCCGCCGAACGTTCTTTTCTGGGTGTGCTGGATCAGGTGATCGACAAACAGCAGTATCGTGTTTTCGGTAAAGTTCGGGTAGCCGACCTGATAGAACCCAACCCCTCCTGTAATCGCAGCCAGTGGCAGAAAGCCTTTAATGCCATCAGCGCCAAACACTTCGATTTTGTGATCTGTACCGCAGATACCCTGAGCCCCGTTTGTGTGATTGAACTGGATGATAAGAGCCATAACCAGAAACATCGGCAGCAAAGGGATGAGTTGCTGGATAGTGTTTGTGTAGATGCGGGATTACCGTTAATTCGTATTCCTGCGAAACGTGCTTACCATTTGAAAGAGGTGAACGCAGCGCTTTCAGGGCACTTCGGAGCTGGGGAGGCCGTGCTTGCAGGTGGCGAGAACGTCGCTCCGCAACTGCTAGGAAAAGCTAGTCCAGAACAGGTGTCTAAATATCAAAAATTGTCTGAAAGTTTAACGGCTGAAAGTACAGAGCTTCAGGTGGAAAAGATCCGTGAAACGGTTAGGTGATACATGTACTCTGACCTTCAAACAATTAATTCTCCTTCTATTATTTGGTATCTGTGTCACTGTGGCTTTTTGGTTATAATTCAAGGAAGAATGAGGATAAGTTATGTCTACGGCAAACATTAATACTGCTATGCTCAGTTGGGCGCGTGAGCGCTCCGGCATCATTGCGCCACAGTTTGCCAAAAAATGCGGAGTTTCTTTGGAGCGCCTCCAAGAATGGGAGTCTGGAAAGAAACCAATAACTTTTAATCAGGCAATGCGATTTTCCGAGAAGGCATATATCCCATTTGGTTTTTTATTTCTGGAAGAGCCCCCAGAGGAAAGCCTACCAATACCGGATTTGCGGACTGTTGATAGTAATGGTGTGGACCGTCCAAGTGCTGAGCTTATGGATCTGCTGAAACTTATGCTTCAGCGTCAGGCCTGGTTTAAAGAGTATTTGAAACTTCATCTCGCTGACCCAATCTCAGTCGTGGGGAAATTCTCAGCGCGTGATAGTGTTCAGGCCGTTGTAGCTGATATGAGATCTCAACTGCAAGTTGCAGAGCATCCTGTTCGTGGCAAGTGGGAAGATTATTACCGAGATTTGGTTAAACGTGTTGAAAGTCTAGGGATTTTAGTGATGCGACAAAGTAACCTTGGTCATCATACACGCCCGTTGCAAGTTAAAGAGTTTCGAGGGTTTGCTATTGTAGATGAGTACGCACCTATCTTGTTTGTGAATCATGCCGACGCTCCAGGTGCAAGGTTATTTACATTAATACATGAGCTTTGTCATATATGGATAGGGCAATCTGGTGTCTCTGATGGGAGTACTCATTCTCAACGGCAAGAAGAAGTCTTCTGTAATGCAGTTGCTGCCGAATTTTTGGTGCCTGCCAATGAGTTTCGTGATAAATGGTTACAGGACTTAGTTGACTGGCAAGATAATTTACCTGCTTTGGAAGCACACTTTCATGTAAGTAAATGGGTTCTGGCTCGCAGGGCTTTAACTTTAGGTTTTATAGATGAAAAAGACTACGTTGGTTACATTTCTAAGCTAAAAGAAGAATATAAAAATAGGGATAAATCAGGCTCTGGGCCTACTTACTATAAAGCTAAAAAGGCACAAATAAGCCAGACCTTTTCTAAGGCTGTTGTTGGAGAAGCTTTGAATGGACAGCTTTTATTGAGAGAAGCTAGTGAGCTCCTCGGTGGTATAAAGCCCAGTAAAATTTCTGTTTTTGCTAAGGAGTTAGGCATTTGAGATATTTGTTGGATGCAAATACTTATATTCAAGCTAAGAATCAATATTATGGTATGGATATTTGTCCTGCTTATTGGGATTGGTTAGATAGGCAATTTAAGAACGGTGTAATTGCAAGTGTAGAAATGATTGGGCGTGAGCTTAAAGATGGTAATGATGAGCTTGCAGAATGGGTTAAAGCAAGACCGGAGCATTTTATCAAAAACGATGATGCTGAAACTCAAGAGGTTTTTGGGAATCTTGTTCAATCAGTTATGGGTGGTGATTATAATTCAGGAAACCGAGATGGTTTCTTAGCAAAGGCTGATCCTTGGATAATTGCTAAAGCAAAAGTAATTGGCGCGACTGTGGTTACACATGAAGCAACAGTGGCACCAAATGCAAAAAAAGTTAAGGTTCCAAATATATGTCAGCTGTTTGAAGTGCCTTGTTTAAATACATTCCAGTTTCTTCGTGAGTTAAATGCACGCTTTGTGCTTGAGCCTAATAGTTAAAAAAGACTGCTGTATTAGTAAAAAGCCCAGACAGTTGTCCGGGCTTTTTGTTATCTGCGAGACCGTCAAAGCGCTTCGATTTTGCCGTACTGCTCCTGCAGTTTGAGCAGCGCTTTTTCCGCTTCGGCCAGTTTTTCCTGCTCTTTGGCAACCACATCCGCCGGGGCGTTGCTGACGAATTTTTCGTTGGTCAGTTTTCCTTTCAGGCGGCCGGTTTCTTTCTGCAGTTTATCCAGTTCTTTCTGCAGGCGGGCCAGTTCGGCAGTTTTGTCGATCAGGCCAGCCATCGGCACCAGTACTTCCATATCGCCTACCAGCTGGGTGGCTGACATCGGTGCTTCGTCACCGGCATTGAGCCAGGTGATGCTGCTGAGAGAAGCCAGTTTGCTGAGGAAGGCGCGGTTGCTTTCCAGACGTGTTTTATCCAGTTCGCCACCGTTCTGGAACAGTACATCCAGTTCCTTGGCCGGGGAGATACCCATCTCGCCGCGGATATTACGCACGCCGGTGATGACGCCCTGCAGCCATTTGATTTCGGCTTCGGCATCGCTGTCGATCTTGCTGTCATCGGCCACCGGGTAAGGCTGCAGCATGATGGTGTCGCCTGTTTTTCCCGCCAAGTGTTTAATCTGCTGCCAGATCTCTTCAGTGATGTACGGCATGATCGGGTGAGTCAGACGCAGTACCGCTTCCAGTACCCGGACCAGCGTGCGGCGGGTGCCGCGTTTGGCTTCGGCGCTGGCATTGTCGTCCCACAGTACCGGCTTGGACAGTTCCAGATACCAGGCGCAGTAGTCGTTCCAGATAAAGTCGTACAGGGCCTTGGACGCCATATCAAAGCGGTATTCGTCGAAGTGTTTGCTCACTTCGGCTTCCACCTTCTGCAGGCGGCTGATGATCCAGCGGTCCGCCAGTGACAGGCTGACATCGCCGCCAGCTTGGCCGCAGTCTTCGCCTTCGGTGTTCATCTTCACGTAACGGGCGGCGTTCCACAGCTTGTTACAGAAGTTGCGGTAACCTTCCAAGCGTTTCATATCCCAGTTGATATCACGGCCGGTGGAGGCCAACGCCGCCAGAGTGAAACGCAGGGCGTCGGTACCGTGGGCGGAGATCCCTTCCGGAAACTCTTTTTCGGTACGCTTGCCGATCTTCTCTGCCAGCTGCGGCTGCATCATGTTACCGGTGCGTTTTTCCAGCAGGTCCGGCAGGCTGATGCCGTCGATCATATCCAGCGGGTCAAGCACGTTGCCCTTGGACTTGGACATCTTGTCGCCGCTCTCGTCACGGATCAGACCGGTGACGTAAACGGTGTGGAAGGGTACCTGCGGTTTGCCGTCTTCATCTTTCATGAAATGCATGGTCATCATGATCATGCGCGCCACCCAGAAGAAGATGATGTCAAAACCGGTGACCAGCACATCGGTCGGATGGAAGGTGTTCAGTCGTTCATTGGCTTCCGGCCAGCCCAGAGTACCGAAGGTCCACAGGGCGGAGCTGAACCAGGTGTCCAGCACGTCATCGTCCTGACGCAGTTCCAGCTCGGGGCTGAGGCCGTATTTGGCGCGGGCCGCGTCCTTATCGTTAGCAACATAGACATTGCCGTCGTTATCGTAGAACGCCGGAATGCGGTGGCCCCACCACAGCTGACGGGAGATACACCAGTCCTGAATGTCGCGCATCCAGGCGAAGTACATGTTTTCGTACTGCTTGGGCACAAATTTGATATCGCCGTTTTCCACCGCCTCGATGGCCGGTTTGGCCAGGGTTTTGGCATCGGCAAACCACTGGTCGGTCAGCATCGGTTCGATAACCACGCCACCACGGTCGCCGTAGGGGATAGTCATGTCGTTTTCGTCGATCTTGACCAGCAGGCCCAGTGCTTCCAGATCGGCAACAATCTCGCGGCGGGCGGCAAAGCGCTCCATACCCCGGTATTTTTCCGGAATATAGCCGCTGAGTTCGTTGTTCACACTGCCATCGGTGTTGAAGGTCTGGGCTTCATCACGGATATCCGCGTTGAAGGTCAGCACGTTGATCATTGGCAGACCGCAGCGCTTGCCCACTTCGTAGTCGTTGAAATCGTGCGCGGGGGTGATTTTTACGCAGCCGGTGCCTTTTTCCATATCGGCGTGTTCGTCAGCAACGATTGGAATACGGCGGCCGACCAGCGGCAGTTCGATAAACTTGCCGATCAGGCTCTGGTAACGCTCATCGTCCGGGTTTACTGCTACGCCGGTATCGCCCAGCATGGTTTCCGGACGGGTGGTGCCCACCACAATAAAGTCGTCGCCGGCATCGGTTTTAACACCGTCGGCCAGCGGGTAACGCAGGTACCACATCTTGCCCTTGACCTGCTTGTTCTCCACTTCCAGGTCGGAGATGGCGGTGTGCAGTTTCGGGTCCCAGTTCACCAGACGCTTGCCACGGTAGATCAGGCCGTCGTCATACAGACGGATAAACACTTCCTGCACCGCGTGGTAGAAACCGGAGTCCATGGTGAAACGCTCATGGTTCCAGTCCACGGAGTTGCCGAGACGGCGCATCTGGCGGGTGATGGTACCGCCGGATTCTTCCTTCCATTCCCAGATCTTTTCGATAAAGGCATCACGGCCCAGATCATGGCGGGACTGCTGGCTTTCCGCCGCTAGCTTGCGCTCCACCACCATCTGGGTGGCGATACCGGCGTGGTCGGTACCAACCTGCCACAGGGTGTTCTTGCCCTGCATCCGCTTGTAGCGGGTCAGCGCATCCATGATGGTGTGCTGGAAGGCGTGGCCCATGTGCAGGCTGCCGGTGACATTCGGCGGCGGGATCATGATGCAGTAGGAGTCGCCTTCACCAGACGGGGCGAAATAGTTGTTATCTTCCCAGGTCTTGTACCAGGATTTTTCGATCTCTTGCGGCTGGTAAGTAGTGTCCATGGCGCTCGGGTTCTTCTGCAATCGTGTGAATTTCTGGGGTACGCGGCTGCGCACCGGAATAAACGCGGCATTATACCGGTTAGGGGCACAGGAAAGTAGTGATTGGCTGTCTTAACTGTGGCAGAGCAGGCGGATTTGCTCAGCTTTGCCGCAGGTCGTGCATTTCGGCGGGAATCCCCAGTTCTTTGTAACGACGAAAGTTCTGACGGGTAGCTTCCAGAACCGGCGGGCTTTGTACGACGATCTCCAGAATGCGCTCAAACTGAGTGATATCTTCCGGGGCTTCCAGTGCCAGATTGATAAACAGGTCGCGATGCTGCGGGCGCTGTGTATCCCAGCCGATTTCTACGGCTGAATGATGGGCTTCACCACTAAGGCCATGGGGAATAAACGCTTCCGGTTTGAACTCCCAGAGCAGTTGGTCAAGCTGCTGTGCGGCCCGGGCATCTTCGGTATAGATATACGCCTGATGCCCCATGGCACAGACTTTTTCCAGCAGACGGCAGAGAAAACGACCCCGGTCTTCGGGGTCGTCATTCGGCAGCAGATAGAAATCAGCTTTGCTGGCCAAGGATTATTCCTCAGTGGCTGACTGGTTCAGCAGGTACTGAGTCAGCAGCGGTACGCAGCGGCCGGTGGCACCTTTGTTCTTGCCGCTGTTCCAGGCCACGCCGGCGATATCCAGATGTGCCCAGCGGTATTCCTTGGTGAAGCGGGACAAGAAACACGCCGCAGTGATGGAACCCGCAGGACGACCGCCGATGTTTTGCATATCGGCAAAGTTGCTGTCGAGCTGTTCCTGATATTCGTCCCACAATGGCAGCTGCCAGGCGCGGTCACCTGCCTGAACACCGGCTTCCAGCAACTGCTGAGCCAGCTGGTCATCATTTGACATCAAACCACTGGCCTGGTGGCCCAGCGCGATAATGCAGGCGCCGGTCAGGGTGGCAATGTCGACAACGGACGCAGGATTGAAACGACCCGCGTAGGTCAGGGCATCACACAGCACCAGACGGCCTTCGGCATCGGTGTTCAGAATTTCGACGGTCTGGCCAGACATGGTGGTGACGATGTCACCCGGTTTGCTGGCATGGCCGCTTGGCATGTTTTCTGCGGCCGCAACAATGCCTACCACGTTGATTGGCAGGGCCATTTCGCAGACGGCGTTGATCGCGCCGAATACGCTGGCGGCACCGCACATGTCGTATTTCATCTCGTCCATGGAATCGCCCGGCTTCAGGGAGATACCACCGGTATCAAAGGTGATGCCTTTGCCTACCAGTACATGTGGTGCTTCGCCTTCGACGCCACCGTTGTACTGCATAACCACCAGTTTAGACGGCTGTTCGCTGCCTTTACCGACAGACAGCAGGCAGTGCATGCCCAACTCGGCCATCTCGTCTTCATCAAGAATGGTGGTGGTCAGGGCTTCAAATTCCGCTTCCAGTTCCAGCGCGCGTTCAGCCAGATAGGTAGGGGTACAGATGTTCGGCGGCAGGTTACCCAGATCACGGGCAATGCTGGTGCCGTTAACGATGGCAGTACCATCCAGCAGTGCCTGCTCAGCCAGATCGGTATCCTCTTCAGCGCAGAGGATGCTGAATTTTTCCAGCTTCAGCGGGTCAGCTTTTTTGCTCTTGGTTTCATCGTAGAGGTAGAGCTCCTGACCGCTCCATTCCACCAGATGACGCAGTTGACGGTACTGGTCAGTGTCGTCGGTCAGCACGCCGTCCAGCGCAAAGATGACATGACTGATTCCGGTGCTTTTAACCACGCCCATCGCTGCGGTGATCGCTTTGCGGTAGTTGCGGTTATTGCGTTCTTCCTCTTTGCCGACACCCAGCAACAAGACGCGCCTGGCGGTCAGGCCCGGTACTTTGTGCAATAACAGGGTCTGCGCAGTTTTACCGCTGATATCACCGCCTGCGAGAATCTCCTGCAGGTAACCGTTGCTGGCACTGTCTGCGGCGCTGGCGGCAGGAGAAAGTTGCCCCTCAGGTGCAACAGCCACCACTAAACATTCGGTTTCCAGTGCGGCGATGTCGCCATTGATAATCTCAAAATCCATGCTGACTCCAGACAAGACATTAAAAGCGGTTTCAAGGATAATGCCGGTTACAATTCAGGCGCTTGGTTTACAGACCGCTTGGAAAGATCACTACTATAAACGATTTTATTCTAGGTAACAGGTTTCCGCATTGATCGTATTTCGCTATCTGGCCCGTGAAGTTTTACTGAGCATGCTGGCAGTGAGCGCTGTGCTGCTGGTGATCATCATGAGCGGTCGTCTGGTCAGCTACCTGGCGCAGGTGGCCAGTGGTGCACTGGATGCGGATGTACTACTGCAGATCATTCTGTTCCGACTGCCTGATTTTCTGCAGCTGATTTTGCCGCTGGGCCTGTTTCTCGGTTTTCTGCTGGGTTACGGTCGACTTTATCTTGAAAGTGAAATGACCGTGCTGGAAGCCTGCGGCATGAGCCGTAAACGCCTGCTGGCTTATGCAATGGGTCCGGCGTTGCTGGTAGCCGTTATTGTCGCTTTGCTTTCTCTCTGGCTGGCCCCGCTGGGCGCACAGCATACCAATCTTATTTTTGATCAGCAGAAACAGCGTAGCGAGCTGGATGCCCTGGTACCGGGACGATTCCAGCAACCCGCCCGGTCACCGCGGGTGGTCTATACCGAAAGCATGGACGATGACGGCCGCCTCGGTCTGGTGTTTACCGCTGAACGTAATCCTCAGACTAACCGGCTGCAGGTAACACTGGCGCAGGCAGGGGAAACCCGTGTGTTAGAGGATCTGGACGAGCGTTTTCTGGTGCTGGAGCAGGGGCATCGTTATGAAGGTGTGCCGGGGGCGGGCGACTTCACTGAACTGCAGTTTGCTGAATACGGCACGCTGTTGCCGGTCAAAACCCAAACCCTGAAATATCCTAGGGCGGAGGCGCTGCCCACCTCGGTGTTGCTGCAGTCGAATAAACCGAAAGAGCGTGCCCAACTGCACTGGCGTCTGTCCCTGCCGATTCTGGCAATTGTGGTGACCATGCTGGCGGTGCCTCTGAGTCGGGTCAACCCAAGGCAGGGGCGTTATGGTCGTCTGGTGCCGTCTATCGTGGTGTATCTGATCTATCTGGCGGCGCTGAGCAATGTGAAAAGCCTGGTGGCGGATGGTGCTCCGGCCGCCCTGTTATGGCTGGCCCATGGTGTATTTATCATGCTGGCGCTGAACATGTTGATGTTTGGGCGTTTCTGGCGACACCTGTTTGATCAGGTCGCGCTGCCTTCTTTTGGTTTCGGCAAGGGGCGCTGATGAACGTACTGGATCGTTATATTGCCCGTCAGGTGCTGGCGGCTGTAGGTGTTACTCTGCTGGTGATCCTGGGGCTGGACACCCTGTTTGCAGTGATTGAAGAGCTGCCGGATCTGACTCCGGAATACACCTTCTGGTCGGCGATTTGGTATGTCCTGATGACGATGCCGCAGAGCATCTATGATTTTGTGCCGATGGCGAGCCTGATTGGCTGCCTGCTGGGGTTGGGGATGCTGGCTTCCAGCTCTGAACTGACCGTGATGCGCGCCGCTGGCATTTCGACCTGGCGCATTATTCTTGCGGTATCCAAACCAGTGTTGCTGCTGATTGTAATGACCATGGCGCTGGGTGAGCTTGTCGTGCCGCAAAGTGAGCAGCATGCGCAGAGTTACCGCCAGCTTAAGCTGGATGGTTCGGATGTGGTGCGCGAGGCCAGCCGGGTCTGGCACCGTGACCAGATGACCTTTGTGCATATCAATGCTGTGGTGCCGGGTGGGCAGATCCGTGGTGTGACCCGTTATGAATTCAATCCGGATCTCAGTCTGCATCGGGCCAGTTTTGCCCAGCAGGGGGAGTATCGTGACGGTAAGTGGTATCTGACCGGTGTGAAGTCAACGCTGTTCCCGGATGCTGTAGCTGATCAGCCGCCAGCCGCATTACAGATCAGTAAGCAGGCACTGGATGTCTGGCCCAGCCAGCTGACACCAGAGCTGCTCAGTGCGGCTGCCGTGGATGCTGGAACCCTGTCACTGACTGAATTGAGCACCTACATTGAGTATCTGGTGTCGCAGGGGCTGGCATCTGAAAATTATAAGGTAGCGTTCTGGGGCAAGCTGATGTTGCCGCTGGAGGTGATGGCGCTGGTGCTGATTGCGGTGTCGTTTGTGTTTGGGCCATTGCGCAGTGTGACACTGGGGCAGCGGCTGATGACCGGTATTATTGTTGGACTGACATTTAAATTGAGTCGCGATCTGCTGGAACCGGCCAGCAGTGTGTTTGGCATTGCGCCGCTGCTGGCGGTTCTGTTACCGATTCTGATCTGTCTCGGCGCCGGAGCCTTGCTACTACGCCGAGCTCATTAATCCTTTTTCTGCTTGGGTAGTTGCACCACGCAACTGCCTGACGCCAGATCATGCCAGGCCTGACGGTCGCGGTTGATAAACATCCAGATAAATCCCAGACCAAAACATGCAATCGACAACATGCCGGTGAAAAACCGCAGCAGGGTCTGGGTGGGATTCAGCGGTTCCCCCGCCAGTGTCTGTATACGCAGTCGCCAGGCCAGCATGCCCAGTGTCTGTCCGGAGCGCATCCAGAAAAAACTCAAAAAGAAATAGGTGATTACCAGCAGGACCGATTTAAACAACGGCCCCTGTACCGCTTCACCATCGTTCAGTGACACGGCAATCATGCCGATCACCATCCACAATGCAATCAGAATCATGCCATCGTAGACCAGTGACAACAGACGCTTCAGAGGCGACGCGGTGGTGACATCAGAATAGGCTTGGCGGAAGTGCCGGGGCATGGAGATGTTTCCTTACTGATAACAGGAAGTGAGGGTCGATGGGCGATCGGGGCGGCTAAGCCCCGATGCCGGGTTTGATTATTTGTACGGCAGCACGTACTGCTGACGGTACTCTTCAGATAACGCAGTGGCTGATTCCTGCTGTTGAGGGTCCAGCTTCATGATCAGGCGTCTTTCAATTGCTTTAGCGGTCTGATTACCCAGTTCAGCGGCGTTGTGCATCCAGGCATAGGCCTGAATATCACTGTCCTGTTCGGAATGGCTGCCGTGGTGGTTTGAATACAGTGTACCCAGGAAGAACATGGCATCGGTGTGTCCACGTTCAGCAGCTTTGCGGTACCAGATTTCGGCTTGTTCGAAATTCTGTTCCACGCCAGTGCCGAAGTTATAGCAGCGGCCGAGATTATGCAGCGCCGGCAGGTAGTCCTGCTCAGCGGCTTTACGGTACCAGCTGTATGCCATATCTGCATTGCGGTTTGTGCCGTAGCCAAATTCATACATCTCACCCAGACGATTCTGGGCAGAAGCGTTGCCGTTTTCAGCGTCGGGTTCGATTTTGGCGAACTCGACCACATAGGCTTTGTTTTTCAGTGCCCGCAGGCTGTTAACACTGCCCAAATGGCCCTGAGAGACCCCGCGCAGATAATAACGCTTGGCGGTTTTTTCGTTCTGCTCAACGCCCCAGCCGTGTTCGTACATCTGCCCCAGCATGTTGAGTGCTTCAGGATCTCCGTCCTGTGCCAGAGGCTTGAGTTCAGCCAGTGCGGTTTCGTAGTCCTGCTTTTCGAAGGCGCGTGTGCCCTTGGCAAGGCTGGCAGCCAAGGCCATACCTGAACCTAAACTGCAGGAGAGCACCAGAGCGTAGATGAGCTGTTTTTTCATGGATTCAACCCGTACTTGAAACGAAATAAGGTCTGAGGCCGCACATTATAACCAGAATCATGCATAAATGTTGATCATCACAAAGGTGAGTGCACGATAGAGGTGATTGTTGTGTGTCCGATAAATCAGAGGTTGCTAATGCTAAAGTGAGGCTGTGGGTGAGGCCAGCGTGCCAGAATGAGAATCCGGCTTTTGTTGCGCCAGATCAACTCTGCGCTATGAAACATGGCAGGCACCCGAGGTGCCCGCCACGATGATCAGTCCTTACGGTCGGGGCTTAGCAGTTCAACCATATAACCGTCAGGGTCCTTTACAAAGGCCAGAATGCTGTTGCCGCCTTTCATCGGACCGGCTTCACGCACCACGTTACCGCCCTTGGCTTTGATAGCATCACAGGCGGCATAAACGTCCTCAACCTCAATGGCGATGTGGCCATAGGCGTTGCCCATATCGTATTGGTTGGTATCCCAGTTGTGGGTCAGCTCCAGCACGGTGTGATCGGTTTCATCACCATAGCCGACAAACGCCAGTGTGAATTTTCCTTCAGGGTAATCCTTGCGACGCAGAAGTTTCATGCCCATCACATCGCAGTAGAACTCAATTGACTGCTCCAGATCAGTGACCCGCAGCATGGTATGTAACATACGCACTTTAACTCATCCCCTTATCGTTTGATTTTGGTATTATCACAGGTACAACCGTTCGCCCGACCAGGTTATCAGTGATCTACTCAGTATATCAGGCTGTGATTGATAATGGCGTTATACGGTTGGTTCAGTATCTGATCAGGATGGATAGCGGTATGTTCCAGGATCTAAACAAAAAAATCGAAGATTCCATGGCTCCTTTTAAAGAGCTGGTAAACATTCAGACGCGTATGCTGGAGGAACTGACCCGCCAGCAGATGGAATGCACCAAGTTGTGTATTGAAGCGACGATTCAGCAGACCCGTGAATTGCAGAAATGTGATTCACCGACAGATCTGCTTGATCTGCAGCGTACTTATGCCAAGGACCTGGAAAATACCCTGCGTCTGGCAAGTGAAAGCAATATGAAAGTGTTGCAGGAAGCTCGATCCGAAATTGAGCAGATGACTCAGTCTACGTTTGATGTATTCAACAAGTGATGTTATTCAGATTGACCCCAGTGACCTCTATTGCACAGGGCGACGCGTGATATGACGCATGCGATCGCTTTGCTTTACGGTTCCACCACCGGCAATACCGAAAGTGTTGCTGAACTCATTGCGGAAAAAATCGGTTTTAACCGGGTGCACCGGTTGAACATTGCCACTGATGGGCTGACTGCCATTGCCGAGTATGACTATCTGATTCTGGGGATTCCAACCTGGGACTTTGGGCAGTTACAGGAAGACTGGCAGGATCTCTGGACTGAACTGGAAAACATCGATTTTTCCGGCAAGCGATGTGCGCTGTTCGGGTTGGGTGATCAGATCGGTTATGGCGAATGGTTTCTCGATGCGATGGGCATGTTGCATGAATGCCTGCAGCAGCGTGGTGCGCTTTTTTCAGGCTATTGGCCTAATGAAGGTTACAACTTCGAAGCGTCCAGGGCGCTGACTGCCGATGGTACTCAGTTTGTCGGTTTGGCACTCGATGAGGATAGTCAGAGCTACGAAACTGAAGAGCGCGTCACCCGCTGGTGTCAGCAGGTGCTGGCGGAATTTGGTCTGCCTGACTGATCTCAGACAAAGTGTTCTATCAACAGGTGTGTTGCCACTCCGGCGGCATACCCGAGGGCAATAGCCCAACTCCAACGCAGGTGGCTGGCAAAGGTGTATGTGCCCTGAGCCTGCCCCATCAGGGCGATGCCCGCTGCCGATCCGATCGACAGTAACGAACCACCAATGCCGATGGTCAGGGTTGCCAGCAACCAGTCGCTGACAGCCATCTCCGGATTCATAGTGATGACGGCGTACATCACCGGAATATTGTCGATCAGGGCAGACATCATGCCGATCAAAATATTGGCCGGTACCGCGCCCAGATCCACATAGAGCCACTCTGCCATCAGCGCCAGATAACCCAGGCTGGCCAGTCCTCCCACACACAAGACCACACCATAAAAAAACATCAGCGTATCCCAGGACGAGCGCTCAACCACTTTAAAAATATTAAAGCGGCGCACCACCTCTATGTTGTCCCCCTGTGTCTGCTGATGGGTCTGCATGGTTTCTGCATGATGGTGGCTGATATGGCCATGCTCACCCTCAATTGGTTCATAATGGCTGAGGTAATACCCGTACAGCTTCAAAACCCCTAATCCCGTCATCATGCCCAGCAGCGGCGGCAGGTGCAGGGTACTGTGAATACTGATGCTCAGGGCAATGGTTGCCAGAAACAGGAAGATGATGGTGATGCCGCCTTTTTTCATCGGTTGCAGTTCACCGTCGCCGGTGGGGGGCTCTCGTTCGATGGTAAAACTCATCAATATAGCGGGGACCAGCCAGGTGACCAGTGCCGGAGGCATCAGCAACAGGAATTGTTCTATCTCTACCAGACCACGCTGCCAGACCATCAGGGTGGTGATGTCGCCAAACGGACTGAAAGCTCCGCCGGCATTGGCGGCGATCACAATGTTGATACAGCTCACTGTGATAAAACACCGATAGGAGTTACCGACCGCCAGCACCACGGCACCCATCAACAGCGCTGTGGACAGGTTGTCGGCCACCGGGGAGATAAAAAATGCCAGCAGGCCTGTGATCCAGTAGATTTGCCTCAGGCTGTAACCCTGAGCGACCAGCCAGGCCCGCAGGGAGGCAAATACCAGTCGCTCCTCCATGGTGGTGATAAAAGTCATGGCGGCCAGCAGGAACAGAAACAGCTCGGCGTATTCAAGAATATTCTGCCGTGCTGCCAGCCCAGCGGTTTCCGTATCCCCGGTGGTGGCGTAGGCAATGCCCACCAGAATCCAGATCAGACCGGCCGAAACCATGATCGGTTTGGATTTACGCAGATGAATAAACTCTTCACTAAGAACCAGGATGTAACCCAGTACAAAAATCATCAGCGCCAGCACGCCATAGGCGCTGGTGGTGAAATCCTGCAGGGGCAGGGCGGATTCGGCCGCTGATACGGAGGTCGCCAGAAGCAGAGCTGTCAGAGAAGCGAGGCTGAACAGTAGCGCTTTCATTGTCCTGAAGACGTCCTATGCGGCAATTGAGCCTACTATTCTAAAGGTCGGGTGTATTTAAAAGCCAGCCATCCGGGGCGGTAGTGTTTAGTCTGCTTTTTGGCTAAAATAACGCCCCTTTTTCATCACCGCCGGTAGTGACGCATAGCATGGAAATTAACCCAATTCTAAATGACCTGAAAGATATAGCCGAGCGCACCCGCGCTTTACGTGGCTTTCTGGACTATGAGGGTAAGAAAGAGCGCCTGGAAGAGGTCAGCCGTGAGCTGGAAGATGCTGCGGTATGGGAGAAACCTGAATACGCCCAGCAGTTGGGAAAAGAGCGTGCAGCGCTGGAAACCGTGGTTGAAACCATCGAAGAACTGACGGCGGGTGTGTCGGATACGCGCGATCTGCTGGATATGGCGGTAGAAGAAAACGACGAAGAAACCGTTGCTGTGGTTGAAGATGATGTCAACGCACTGATGGAAAAACTGCAGCAGCTGGAATTCCGTCGTATGTTCTCTGGTGAAGCCGACCCCAACAATGCCTATCTGGATATTCAGGCGGGCTCCGGCGGTACCGAGGCCCAGGATTGGGCCAATATGGTCCTGCGCATGTACCTGCGCTGGGGTGAAAGCCGTGGCTTTAAAACCGAGCTGATTGAGGTGTCCCCGGGTGAAGTGGCGGGTATTAAATCCGCTACTATCAGTTTTATGGGTGAGTATGCCTTTGGCTGGCTCCGAACCGAAACCGGTGTGCACCGTCTGGTGCGTAAATCACCGTTTGACTCCGGTGGCCGTCGTCATACCTCATTCTGTTCCGTGTTTGTCTCGCCAGAAATTGATGACAATATCGAAATTGAGATCAATCCTGCTGATCTGCGTGTAGATGTGTACCGGGCTTCCGGTGCAGGTGGTCAGCACGTTAACCGGACCGAGTCCGCGGTGCGTATTACCCACGAACCTTCAGGTATTGTGGTGCAGTCCCAGAGCCAGCGCTCACAGCACCAGAACAAAGACACCTGTATGAAACAGCTGCGTGCCAAGTTGTATGAGATGGAGATGCTCAAGCGCAGCGAAAAAGCCCAGGAACTGGAAGATTCCAAAGCCGATATCGGCTGGGGCAGCCAGATTCGCTCCTATGTGCTGGATGATCAGCGCATCAAGGACCTGCGTACCAATGTTCAGACCTCCAACTGCGACAAAGTACTGGACGGTGATCTGGATATGTTTATCGAGGCCAGCCTGAAGGCTGGTTTATAAGTAACGAATTACTACGGATCTATCACGCCGATGTCTGACAATATACAGCAAGATGAAAACCGCCTGATCGCTGAACGTCGCGCCAAACTGAATGGCCTGCGTGAAACAGGCAATGCCTTCCCGAATACTTTCCGTCGTGACAGCTATGCGGCGGATCTGCAGGCTCAGTATGGCGACAAGAGCAAGGAAGAGCTTGAAACTGCAGGCATCCGCGTCAGCATCGCGGGCCGTGTCATGCTGAACCGTGGCGCCTTTGGTGTAGTGCAGGATATGACCGGTCGTATCCAGTTTTATGTCAACAAAGAAGCCCGTACCTTTGCCAAAGGTCTGGATCTGGGTGACATCATCGGTGTCACCGGTGAACTGCATAAGTCCGGCAAGGGCGATCTGTATGTTGATATGGCGGAATATCAGCTGCTGACCAAAAACCTGCGTCCGCTGCCCGACAAACACAAGGGTCTGCAGGACACCGAGATGCGTTACCGTCAGCGTTACGTTGACCTGATCACCAATGATCATTCACGCAAGGTGTTTGAGATTCGCTCCAAAATCGTTGCCGGCATCCGTCAGTACCTGACCGAACGTCGTTTTATTGAAGCCGAAACACCGATGCTGCAGGTGATTCCGGGCGGTGCCAGTGCGCGTCCGTTTATTACCCATCACAACTCGCTGGACCGTGATATGTACCTGCGTATCGCGCCTGAGCTGTATCTGAAGCGGCTGGTGGTCGGCGGTTTTGAGCGCGTGTTCGAGATCAACCGTAACTTCCGTAACGAAGGGTTGTCCACCCGTCACAATCCGGAATTCACCATGATCGAGTTCTATCAGGCCTATGCGGATTACCATGACCTGATGGACCTGACCGAAGATATGCTGCGTACCCTGGCGCAGAATGTTCTGGGTACTACCACGCTGGTGAACACCGTGCGTAATGAAGACGGTGAAGTGCTGGAAACCTTTGAATACGATCTGGCTAAACCGTTCCAGCGTCTCAGCGTGTTTGATTCCATTCTGCATTACAACCCGGAGATCACCGCTGAAGCACTGGCAGATGATCATGCGGCGCGCCAGATTGCGCAGCGCATGGACATTGATGTCAAAGACGGTTGGGGTCTGGGCAAGGTTCAGATCGAGATCTTCGAGAAAACCGTCGAACACCGTCTGGATCAGCCAACCTTCATTACTGAATACCCAACGGAAGTGTCTCCGCTGGCACGTCGCAGTGACAGCAACCCGTTTGTGACCGACCGCTTTGAATTCTTTGTCGGTGGCCGTGAGCTGGCGAATGGTTTCTCCGAGTTGAATGACTCTGAAGACCAGGCGGAACGTTTCCAGGCCCAGGTGGCGGAGAAAGAAGCCGGTGATGATGAAGCGATGCACTACGATGCGGATTACATCAACGCACTGGAATATGGTCTGCCGCCAACCGCTGGTGAAGGCATTGGTATTGACCGTCTGGTGATGTTGTTTACCGACTCACCGTCGATCCGTGACGTCATTCTGTTCCCGGCGATGCGCCCACGCGGCTAATCGCGCTTGGGTGGCAGGCGACGCCTGTCACCCAGTCTCTTTGGGTGTCTGCTCAGGTTTCTGTTGGGGCACCTGATCCATCAGCTCCTGATCAAAGTGTTCTGATTCCTGCAGGATATTCACCACCTCTGATGCATACTCCGGCAGGGTTTCCACTACGGCTGTAGCAATCTCCATTGCCTGATCCGGATAGTGTTCAGAGAAGTGACTGACCAGCTCGGACGCTGACTCATGCATGGCATCCCGGTCAGCTCGCCGCAGGGGTACCTCGGCACTGGCTTCAGGTGTCTCGAACTCCTGTTCAACATGATACTGTTCACTGATGGCCTGAGTGATGCGACTCAGGGTTTCCGGTTGATGTTCAGCCAGCCAGCTGACCAGTCGGTTGGCCTGATCAGGCGCATTGCTGACCAGCATCTTGGCAATGTCCAGACTCAGGTCTGGAGCTGCGCGGGTAATGGAAGCATACAGGCGGCCAATATCGATCTGCTCGACCTGTACCAGTGCGGCGGAGAGTTCCATCGCTTTATCCGGGTTCGCCAGCACCAGTTCGCGTGCCATTTTAACCGCCGCCGCGGGATTGCTTTCGGCAATACGGATGGCAACCCGGGTTTCCAGACTGTTGGGTGTTTCTGTGTCATCACCCGGCAAACGTGGGTCAAGATCATACAGGGTAGAACCCACTTCTGTGTGAATAACATACTGCTCCTGCTCTTCCACCGGCAGTGCCTTGCGGCCATGGCGCATTTGGTAGATGCAGAAGCCAAGCAGCAGTAGCTGAAACAGTGCCAGAAAGAAAAACAGGGCGTCACTGCCAAACCAGGACATTGCTTTCGAGGAGAGGGCGGGTCCGGCGATACTGCCAGCGGCATAGAGTGTCAGCATTCGCCCCATGGCCGCGGCCATCTCGGCTTTGCGGATTCGGTCAAAGGTTTCGGCAATGCTCATCGGGTAAATACAGGAGAGCAGTCCAGTCAGGATGCCTACCAGCGGTAGCATCAGCATAAACAGCCCACTGTGGCCAACGCCTGGTAGCAACAGGGTCACTGCCAGATTAACCCCCAACAGGCCGGCCAGTACCTGACGTCGGTCGAAACGGTCTGACAACATGCCGATGGGGAATTGCAGCAAAAATGCCCCCAGCACCGCACAGCCCATAAACAGTGAAAGCTGGAAGTCGGCAATGCCGCGCTCGCCCGCGTAAACCGGCATCAGGTTCATCAAGGCGCCATAGAGTACCCCGGAAAACAGGCAGATCACGGCCCCGAATGGGGCGTGGTGCAGCAGGTTTTTCAGAGTCATATTCTGGGTTTCTGTAATCGGTGGCCCGCTGCGTCGGCTCAGTGCCAGGGGCACCAGCCCCAGACAGAGCAGAATGGCAGCAAGGATAAACAGGGTGGGTTCTGAGATCGGTGCCAGATTGAACAGAAATTGCCCCACCACTACAGCGCCCATAATGGTGATCTGGCTGGTGGCCATAATCCGGCCACGGGTTTTTTCAGTCGCGGTATCACTCAGCCAGCCATCAAACACCGCAAAATTACAGGCCAGACAGAAACCCATCAGCAGACGCATGGCGCCCCAGGTCCAGGGGTCGGTTTTCAGGCCGCAGATCAGGATTGCCACCGCGCTGAGCGCCGCACAGGCAGTAAATACGCGGATATGGCCCACGCGAATAATCAGTTTACGACTGTAAAGTCCGCCTAATAACATGCCGGCAGCGTACATGGAGAGCACCAGGCCGATGGTGTCGGTACTGACGCCATCCAGTCCCATCCTCACAGGCAACAGCAGGCCGATCAGGCCAAAACCCAGCATCAGAATAAAACAGCTGACATAGAGTGCGAGGAGGGAAAAGAAAGTTGCGATCACATCGGGCTCCATCAGAGAGGAGCTTTTCACCCTAGAATCCTGAGATCAGACTGTCAACCGCAGCTGCAGCAACAGCCTGTCTTTATTTAAGGTATGATGCTGTTCCAAATGAGTTTGGACATATAGGTATCCTATGGCACTGGAGCAGGCGCCGAGTTGGCAGGCGGTCCTTGAAGATCAGTTTCAGCAACCCTACATGCAGCAGCTGAAAGCGTTTTTGCGCGAGCAGAAAAATCTGAAAAAGGTGATCTATCCCCATTCCGATCACTGGTTCAAAGCACTGGAAACCACACCGCTGAGTGAGGTGAAAGTGGTAATTCTGGGGCAGGATCCTTATCACCAGCCGGGTCAGGCCCATGGTCTCTGTTTTTCCGTGCAGGCCGGGGTGAAAACACCGCCTTCACTGGTCAATATCTACAAAGAGCTGCAGCGAGATCTGGGTATACCGCCCGCACAACATGGATTTCTGGAGAGCTGGGCCAATCAGGGGGTGTTGCTGCTGAACAGTGTGCTAACAGTGGAGGACAGTAGTGCAGCCTCGCATCAGGGCAAAGGCTGGGAACAGTTCACCGATGCCGTTATCGCTGCGGTGAATGCTCAATGTGAGCACGTAGTGTTCTTGCTCTGGGGCAGCTATGCCCAGAAAAAAGGAGCTGTAATCGACCGACAGCGACATTTGGTATTGCAGGCGCCGCACCCTTCGCCTTTATCGGCCCATCGGGGTTTTCTTGGCTGCGGGCATTTCAGTCAGGCGAATGCCTATTTGAGTGAGCATGGCCGCCAGCCAATCGACTGGCGGTTGCCGGAACTGAATTAATTTTTAGGCAGAAACATCGCCGGATCTAGGGTGTAGGGCAGCGCGTTAAAGACGACCGGTGTGCCGTCTTCAAGAAATACCTGCCCTTCGTCAGCGGCTTTTTTGGTGATGACCGCCAGCAGACTGAACTGCTCAGGGTTGCAGTCAGCGGCGGCCACGACCACCTGGCCGCAGGATTGTTGTTCAGCCGTAAACAGCGGCTGTCCCGGCTCCGGGCGGTTAGCAGTGGCAACGCTGAGGTGATACATCGATTTCTTCAGCTGCCCCCGGTGCTGCAGGCGGGTCACAATCTCCTGACCGGTGTAACAGCCTTTACGGAAGCTGACGCCAGCCACAGCCTGCAGGTTGGTCATCTGTGGAATAAACGCTTCCTGAATCTCGGGGCGCAGGTCAGGAATACCGGCCTGAATTTCGCTCAGGGTCCAGGCTTCTTCGCTACCGATACCCACGCGATCAGGCAGATGGCTGAGTTGCTCCAGCAGCTTTTCCTCTGGCAGCCAGAGTTCAAACCGGTCGCCGGGTACGCGGATTACTACACCATAATTCAGTCCAATAATGCCGTTATCTTCACTGGGTACGCGCTCAAACAGCTTGTCGATGGCAGCCGTTGTGCCGGGACCAATCAGCCCCAGTCCAGTCACCTGATCCGAGATCTCGCTGAGTTCGGCTTTGGAAAAGATGATGTATTTTTTCAGGTTGGCGATCGCACTGTCCGCGATGCTGGCATGGATGCGCAGCCAGACTTCCTGTTCGGCTACCCGCATCAGGCGGAACAGACTTAGCATATGGCCTTTGATATTACAGTGTGCGCCCAGACTGCTGCCGCGGTTTTGCACTTCAGTCATATCGCAGGTCAACTGGCCCTGCAGGAACTTCCAGCAATCAGGCCCTTTGATGGCGAAGATACGGTACTGCTCGAGTGGAATGGCCAGCGTGGATTTCTGGCTGTTCGCGGAAACACAATCACCGCTTGGGCTGAAACAGATACCTTGCTGGGTAAGACGTTCGCTAAAGGTACTCATCGGGCTGGGGTACTTCCATCTGGATTGTTCTGGGGGATACTGCAGAGATTATCATCTTAAATGGGGACTCTGCTGGCAATAATCAAGGTAGAAACAGATTAAAAGTCAGCCGCAAAAAGCGGCGTTAGTTGATTAAGTGGCTGATCCAGTCTTTAAGTAACAGCGTCAGGCCATAACAGACCAGCATGATTGCCAGGCTTGCCGCCATGGCGGGGTAAAATCCCCATCCTCTGGTGATAAACCAGGGTAGAGAAATAAACAGTGTCAGTGACGGTAAAACCAGCCAGAAAATATTGCTGGCCAGATTTTTAACCTGAACCAGATCCCCGGTTTCAATATACAGCCAGAGCATTGCCAGCACAGAAATCAGCGGTACTGAAGCCAGTAATGCTGCCAGCAGGGTATTGCGTTTACCAATTTCGGAGATCACAACAATGACAATGCTGGTCAGCAATATTTTAAAGAGGTAATAAGCCACTGATTGAGACCCTCTGCAGTGAGTCTTATTGTTCAGGATATTACCTCTGATCAGAGAACTGAACGCAGGTTCAGTCTTCCGCCATGCCAATTCTGTTGCCGAGACTGACCGGGCTGTTGGCAGTCAGAGAAGTTTCCCACTCCATCACGTCCGGGCCGAACAGCAGAATGACAGTGGAGCCCAGATAAAAGCGACCCATCTCATCACCTTTTTTCAGCACGACTGGCGCGGGAAGTTTGTTGAAATGCTGGGTGATTGGTTGACGCAGACGGGGCGCCTCGACACCGGACCAGACTGTCTCAATTCCGGCCACGATCATCGCACCAACCATCACCATCGCCATGGGTCCCAGCGGCGTATCGAAAAAAGCCACTAGACGCTCATTGCGGGCAAACAGGTGCTCAACCCCTTCTGCTGTCGCCTGATTGACGGAAAACAGATCGCCCGGCACATAAACAGTTCGGGTTAGGGTGCCGTCAATCGGCATGTGGACCCGGTGGTAGTCACGTGGTGACAGATAAATGGTCGCAAAACGGCCATTCAGAAACGGAGCGGCGGCTTTATTATCGCCACCCAGTAGGGCGGTCAGGCTGTAGCTGCGGCCCTTGGCCTGAAAGATACGGCCATAGTCGATCTGGCCCAGTTGAGAGATGGCACCATCTGCCGGGCTGACGACACTGCCTGGTGTTGTATCAATGGGACGAATGCCCGGCTTCAGTTCGCGGGTAAAAAAAGCATTAAAACTACGGTAGGCGGTGGGCCGTTCTTCCAGTGCCTGACTCATATCGATCTGGTACTGGCGTACAAACCAGTTGATAAACAGGTTCTTGATCATCGGGGTGTGGCTGGCTGCTAATCGCCCCACCAGGCGGGACAGCAGATGCTGCGGCAGCAGATGCTGTAACAGAATAAACAGACGGGTTTTCAGATCTTTCATCGGGTGTTACGCCTCAATCGGTGTATCAGGCAGGTTGCCCCACTCAAACCAGGAACCGTCATAACAACGGATTGTTTTGACCCCCAGGTGCTTCGCGACCAGATAGGTCAGACCGGAACGCCGGTGTGTCTGGCAGTGGGTAATGATTTCGCATGAGGCATCAATACCGTGTTCGGTCAGCAGTTGCTGAAGTGCCTCTACACTCTTAAGGCGAGGCAGCTCTGTGCTTTCCAGACAGTCGGTCCATTCGAGGTTAATGGCACCGGGGATGTGTCCACCGCGTTTGGCATTGATGACTTTTTCGCCGCGGTACTCGTCCGCTGCCCGGGCATCCCAGATCTGAACACTCTTATCTTCAAGGTGCGCCAGAATGTAGGCAGCATCGGCCAGCAGCTCAGGCTTGAGCCTGATGGGGTATTGGTCCGCTATTTTCGCTTTTTGGGCTGTCTGTTCCAGTGGCAGCGATGCTGCTTTCCAGCCTGCCAGTTGGCCGTTCAGTACAGAGCAGCGCTCATGTCCCAGCAGGTTCAGTGTCCACATAAGCCGGCCAGCCCAGGGGCCACCCTGATCATCATAAGCAATGACATGGTCTTCCGGGGTCAGTCCCAGATCCTGGCAGAGTGTTTGTAGCTGCTGTTCAGTGGGTACTTTGTTGGGGATATCGCCTTCACCCCGAAGCAGTCGGCTTGAAGGTAGATGCAGAGCACCCGGAATATGGCCATTTTGATAGGCCTCTGAGCCGGACAGATCAACAATGATCAGATTGGATTGTCCGAGCAGGTTTACCAGTGTATCCGGTTCTATAAGCACGGGCAGTGACATCACAGACTCCAACAGATAAGTAGGCGGCTAATATACTGGGTTCAACCGCTTATTTCATCTCTGCGCTGGTGTTCTGTAACAGAGTCAAAGCCTTGGTGGTGAGGTGCGCAAGTTTGGTTGCGGCTTTCTGTTGCGCCTCGGAGATGCTGTCTCCACCCATGCCGTTATCGACATGAATAATGGCGATCGGTTGTGCGCCGTTGAAGAGTGACAACAGCATAAAGCCGTTGATAGGCGCCCACTGCTGGTAGTTTTCCGGCAGAAACCGTAACACTTTCTGGCGATGCTCCGGGCGGATGCAAACCACTTTGGGCTGTTCGCTCAGTTGTTTCAGCAGACTGGCGATATGGTAATCAAAGTTGAAGCGTGAGATGGGGTGCTGGTCAGGAAAGCCAAAACTGAAGGCTGTTTTTAACTGACGGTGTCTGGGATTGATCAGGAACAGTGCCGCACGCTCGAATTTCAGGCTGTGATTCAGGGTCAGCAGCAGCTCCCGCAGGATATCCTTGGGCAGTTTGAAGTATTCTGCCGGTTGTTGCAGTTTGGTCAGGGTCTGATCCATTAATGCCTGATCAATTGGTTTGTGATCCAGTGGCTGATCAAACGCCGCATTGCCTGTGTTTGCTGTGGGTTGGTTTACTGTCAGCGGTGGTTGCAGCTCAAGATTGTCGGCCTCTGTCTGCTCCAGCCGGTAGTTGATTGTGGTTGCAGAGGGCAACATCAGCAACTCGGCTGCCAGCGCCAGCGTGCCTCTGACATGATACTGCCGTGAAGCGTTGACACAGTTAATGTGCAGCTGGGTCTGGGTGGCTGAAATTTCGCCTTTGAGGTAATCATTAACCACGTCGATGACCTGCAGAGATGCCGGACGTTGCCAGCCAAAATCAACACTCTGCGCCAGCCAGTTGGAGAGCTTAACCGGGAAAAATTTTTCCTGAATTAACAGGCTGACTTCTCGGCGGGCGTCTTTATTCAGGCTGTTCTCATCCAGCACCCGGCGATGCAGTTGGCGCATAAACTGTCGGTTGCTGACCTCGTCATGCTCCAGTCCCTGCTGGGCCAGTTCGGAGATACCCCAGGCTTCCAGCAGTCCCTGACTGATCTGGTCAACCGCGCAGCCCAGTACGTCGCTTTCGGCCAACTGTGGTTCACGGTGTTGCTCTCGAATGCGGATCTGAATTTCGCACATGTGCCGGGTGGCATGTTGCCACAGGAACCAGTACCCCACGCCGTAAAACAGGCTGGCCAGGCTGGACTCTTCAAGAAACGGAGATTTGCGCTGACTAAGCCACTGATGACACTGGGTCATAGCGTGATAGCTGGTAGCCATGGAACGGAAATACATCTTTTGCCCTACGCTGTTCGGGTTCAGCTTATGCGGTGTGAGCTGGTAGCGCAGGGCGGATAACTGGTCCATACCGAGGGAGTTGATGGCATGGTCGAGACTGGTGACCCGGGAGTTGATTGCCTGATGGCGCAGACCTGCGGTCTGGACAACAGCGAGGCAGAGTGCCGGGTCGCCTCTGACGATCTGGGTAATCTGATTCAGTGAGCTGTTGGGATCATGCAGCTGTTTCTGCAGGCGGAGCAGTACGCTGTTGCGGATCGGTAACGATCGCTCCTGCAGAAATTCGACCCATTCACGTCTGCCGTGCGGGGCCTCAATGGTGATCAGCTGCTGCTCAGACACAAATTAACCATTCATCTCGATTGATCCCAGTATATTGCGATAACTGTTCCAGCGGGCAACGCTCACATCGCCTTTTTCAACGGCTTCAAGCAGTGCGCAATTGGGTTCCTGCTCATGTTTGCAGTCCCTGAACCGACATAGCCCTGCCAGCGGGCGCAGTTCGCGGAAGCCGTCAATGACGTCTTCGGCTTTGATATGCCAGAGTCCAAACTCGCGAATCCCGGGAGAGTCGATCAGATCGCCGCCATCAGGGAAGTGGAACAATCGCGCAGTTGTCGTAGTATGTCGGCCTTTTCGGCTCTGAGTTGAGAGTTCGCCGGTTTTTAAATCAACTCCCGGGAGAAGGGCGTTGATCAGAGATGATTTGCCGACCCCGGATTGGCCGACAAAAACATTGATTCGGTTGTGCAGGTAGTTTTTGAGAGGTTCCAGGCCCTCTTCGGTCGAGGATGAGGCGGTCAGGACCTGATAACCAATCACACGGTACTGGTCCAGCAGCGCGTCGATCACCTCTCGATTGTTATCATTCAGCAGATCTGTTTTGTTGAGCAGGATAACCGGTTCAATCTGGCTGAGTTCAGCTGCTACCAGATACCGGTCGATCAGATTGGCGTGGGGCGTTGGTTCGACAGCCACCGTAATAATGATGGAATCGATATTGGCGGCCACCGGTTTCATCTCACCGTAGGGGTTGGGTCGCAGCAGCTCGCTGCTACGGGGCAGCGCGGCCACGACCACGCCGGTTTCCTTGCCGCGACGCCAGATTATCCGATCACCGGTAACCAGTTGTCCCAGATTGGTTCGCAGGTGACAGCGAATGATCTCACCCGGAAATTCTGGCTGTTCCGGTTCAATATCTACCTGCTTACCGTAGTGAGAGATGATCAGACCAGCCTGCTCTGGCCCCAGCTCACTGTTGTCGAGTTGAGAATCAATTTGGGCGTCTTTGCGCGCCGCCCGTGCGGTGCGTTCATCCTGGATTTTCTGGATCCGCCAGTTTTGTCTGCGGGTGAGTTTGCGTTTACTCATGGTGTCAGCACAGAGTTGCCGGCGGCAAATCCGAAAAAGCCTCTTAAATTAAGCAAGTTGGAAACGGTTAAGGTATTCTATCGCACTATGAATTGACAGTAAGCTTCCGTAAACAGTGGAGGATGTAGTGGGTGAATGCGAATAACCTGATCTGGATTGATTTGGAAATGACGGGTCTTAACCCGGATACCGATGTGATTATCGAGATCGCCACCATTGTTACGGATGCCAATCTGAATGTGTTGGCTGAAGGGCCCTCTCTGGCGATTCATCAGCCTGCCGCGGTGATGGATGCGATGGATGAGTGGTGTACCCGTCAGCACGGCCAGTCAGGCTTGACGCAGCGGGTTCTGGACAGCCAGGTCAGTGTGTCTGATGCCGAGCAGCAAACCCTGGCGTTTTTGCGTCAGTATTTGCCGGAAGGCGCGTCACCCATGTGTGGTAACAGCATTGGTCAGGACCGGCGTTTCCTCTGGCGTTATATGCCGGAGCTGGAGGCTTTCTTCCACTACCGCAATCTGGATGTGAGTACCCTGAAAGAGCTGGCCAAACGCTGGAAGCCTGAAGTGGCCGCGGGGGTGGTGAAAAAAGGCTCGCATCTGGCCATGGACGATATCCGTGATTCCATTGCGGAGCTGCAGCATTACCGGGACCACTTTCTGAAGATCTGAGTTCAGAATTTGAGCTTGGCTTTTCTGGGATGAATCAGTAACGGTACCGCCTCAGTGGCTGGTTTATCGTTCAGGTGTGTGAGAGCCCAGTTCACATGTTCCCTTACAAGCGCTGAGGGGTGGTTAACCCGCTGTTGCAAAGCATGCAATACGGTTTCTCCGCCCCGGCTGTTGCCCAGGGCCACGGCAATGTTTCTTAACCAGCCTTCGAAACCAGTGCGACGGATTGCCGATCCCTCAGTGCGCTTCAGAAAAGTCTCCTCATCCCAGAGAAACAGCTCAGCCAGCGCTGAATCATCCAGCTTATGCCGTGGTTGAAAATCAGGTTCTGCCGTGGGGCGGGCAAAACGGTTCCAGGGGCAGATCAGCTGACAGTCATCACAGCCAAAAATACGGTTGCCCATCAGGGGGCGAAGCTCTTCTGGAATGGCGCCTTTCAGTTCGATGGTCAGATATGAAATGCAGCGCCGGGCATCCAGCACATAGGGTTCCGGAAAGGCCGCAGTCGGGCAGACATCCATACATGCCGTGCACTCGCCGCAGTGATTTTGGGTGTAGGGCAGATCAATTGGTAAGGGCAGGTCGGTAAAAAGCTCACCGAGAAAAAACAGAGAACCCGCGTGCCGGTTGAGAATCAGTGTATGTTTACCCTGCCAGCCAAGTCCGGCCCGTTGGGCCAGGGGGCGTTCCAGAATCGGGGCGCTATCAACAAAACCGCGCCAGGTCTGGCTGCCTGTTTCTGCTTGTATTTTCTGTCCCAGATGGGTCAGACGTTTACGAATCAGTTTGTGGTAGTCGCGGCCCAGGGTGTAGCGCGCGATGTAGGCCTGATCCGGGTTGCCTAAAGTGTCGACGGGCTCTGTTTTTTCAGGCAGATAATCCATTCGGACACAGATCAGGCGCTGGCTACCGGGCACCAGTCGGGCAGGATCAAAACGTAGCTCCGAGTTATTTTGCAGGTACTCCATCTCGCCGTGGTACTGCTGTGCCAGCCACTGCTCATAATGTGCCTGCTCACCCGCGGTATTCAGGTCGGTTATGCCGCATTGCTGGAACCCCAGCTCCAGCGCCCATGCCTTGATCCGGGTTGCCAGTTCGGCCAACTGTTCAGTCGAGTAAACAGGGGTTGATTCAGACTTGCCGGGCACAGGCCGGATTCCTCATAATGTGACTAAAAACAGAGTCTGGTGAATACCTTATGTCTCACAACAGGGCTCACTTGCCCGCGTCATTATACACGGCTGAACAAACCCGGTTGCTGGATCGTATCGCGATTGAGCAGTTTGGCATACCGGGTATTCGCCTGATGCAAAGAGCCGGTCATGCTCTGTTTGCGGTGTTGCTGGCCAGTTTTCCCGGTATCTCGAGACTGACGGTATTGGCGGGCGGCGGCAATAATGGGGGTGACGGCTTTATTGTCGCGGCGTTAGCGCGCCAGCAGGGTTTGTCAGTGCAATTGTTGTGCGTAGGTGATACTGATTTTGCCCAGCGTTTGACTGGCGAAGCATTACAGGCCTGGCAACAGCTTGCTGGAACCGACCTGGTAGCGGAGATATACAGCGATCAAATCGACATTACCGGTGAGGTGATTTTGGATGCGATGCTGGGCACCGGGCTTAAAGGGCCTGTGCGTGAGCCTTTTCTCTCTGCAATTAAACGTATCAATCGGCTGGGCAGGCCAGTACTGGCGGCGGATATTCCTTCGGGACTCTGTGCGGATACCGGCATGGTGCTGGGGCAAGCCGTCAGGGCCACAATTACCTTGAGTTTTATTGGACTCAATCGCGGTTTGCTGACTGCTGAGGGTGTCGAATACGCGGGTCAGGTTCTATTCGATAATCTTCACCTGCCTGATGAAGTTTATGACGAAGTGCCAGTGCAGGTGTTCAGAACCAGTGCTGATGACCTGACTGAAATGCTGCCAGCCCGACAAAAAAATGCGCATAAAGGCCTGTATGGTCATCTGCTGGTGGTGGGGGGTGATAATGGCATGGGCGGAGCTGCGCTGCTGGCCGCCGAAGCTGCCCTGAGAGCCGGCGCCGGCAGGGTTTCACTGGCAACCCGGCAAGCCCATGTGTCCGCGGCACTGGCCCGCTGCCCTGAAGTGATGACCCATACAGTCGAGTGTGTCGGGCAGTTAGAACCGTTGCTGGAGCAGGCTGATATTGTGGTTATTGGTCCGGGGTTGGGTCAGCAGGCCTGGGGTGAACAGATGCTGGCAGCGGTGCTGGCGGCGGCAAAACCGATGGTGCTGGATGCGGATGCCCTGAATATCATGAGCACAAAGAACCTGTTTACCGGCGATCATTCTGCGTCGGTGTTTACGCCTCATCCGGGTGAAGCTGCGCGCATTCTGCGAACGCATAGTGGGCAATTGCAATCCAACCGTTTTCAGACGGTGACTGATCTGCAGCAGATCTGTGGTGGTGCGGTGGTGTTGAAAGGTGCGGGTAGCCTGAGTTGTGCCGGTGATGTGATCCATCTCTGTGATGCCGGTAATCCGGGTATGTCTGTTGCCGGGATGGGAGATGTGTTGTCTGGTATCTGTGGTGCGCTGCTGGCTCAGGGCTTGGTGGCTGAAGATGCAGCCCGACTGGGTGTTTATATTCATGCATCTGCTGCTGACAGAGTAGCTGCACAGCGTGGTGAACGCGGTATACTAGCATCGGATCTTTTTTTAGAAATTAATCAGGTAATCAATGGCTTGCATGAATAAACGCTTGAGTATCCCGGATGAAGATGCGATGGTTGCCCTGGGTCGACGGCTGGCTGAACTTTGCCCGATGGGAGTGATCTTTCTGGAAGGTGATCTGGGTATGGGTAAAACTACCCTGTGCCGGGGCATACTGCAGGGTTTTGGTCATCAGGGTGCGGTTAAAAGCCCCACCTATACACTTGTAGAGCCTTATGAGCTGGCCGATCGGCAGGTGTATCACTTTGATTTGTATCGCCTGAGTGATCCGGAAGAGCTTGAGTATCTTGGAATCCGTGACTATTTCGATCACCAGTCGTTGTGTCTGGTGGAGTGGCCTGAGCGGGGCCGGGGTATTTTGCCTGTGCCGGATCTGATTGTGCATCTGACTCTGGAAGGGCTGGGGCGGCAGGCAGAATTTGAAGCACGTAGTGAAATCGGTCAAAAAGTGGCCGATACACTGTAAAAATGCTGTTAACGGAACGTTGTAATGGGGGATAGACCGGTGTCGATTCTGAGCAGACTGAATGTGCTTGTGCTGACAAGCCTGCTGTCTCTCACTGTCCATGCGGCTGATGTGAATAATATCCGGCTCTGGCTGGCGCCGGACCATACGCGTCTGGTGTTTGATCTCACCGGCCCCATGGAGCACAAGGTATTCACCCTGAATAATCCGGACCGTATTGTTCTGGATGTCGAAAAAGCGTCCCTCTCCTTTGATCCCGCAAAACTCAATCTGGCTGAAGGGCCGGTGCAAAGAATTCGTTCCGGGCAGAACGGCTCAACTCTGCGGCTGGTGCTTGATCTGAGACATAGCGTCCGTGCCAAGAGTTTTGATTTGAAGCCTAACGATCAGTATGGACATCGTCTGGTACTGGATCTGATTGAACCTGATGCCCGCCCGGAAGCTAAAAAAACGGTCAAAACCGTAGAGCCTGTGGCCGGGCGTGATGTGGTTGTGGTGATTGATGCCGGGCATGGCGGTGAAGACCCCGGTGCCATTGGACCTGGCAAAGTGCGCGAAAAAGATGTCGTGCTGGCGATTGCCAAAGAACTGAAGCGCCTGTTGGATCAAACGCCGGGATATCGGGGTGAATTGACCCGCAACGGCGATTATTACATCAGCTTGCGAGGCCGAACCGGTATGGCCCGTAAGAAAAATGCCGACCTGTTTGTCTCAATTCATGCTGATGCTTTTAAAGATCCCAGAGCTAACGGCGCTTCTGTTTGGGTGCTTTCACCCCGGGGTGCCAGCAGTGAGATGGGTCGCTGGCTGGCCAGCAAGGAAAACAGTGCTGACCTGATTGGCGGTGTGGGCGGTGTCAGTCTTGAAGATAAAGATGATGTGTTGGCAGGTGTGCTGCTCGACATGTCGATGACTGCCAGCCGCGAAGACAGTCGTGTGGTAGCGGCCGAGATTCATGACAATATCAAACAGTTTGCCCGCATGCATAAATCCTATGTGGAGCAGGCGGGTTTTGTTGTTCTGAAATCGCCGGATATCCCTTCCATTCTGGTCGAAACCGGTTTTATCTCAAACCCGGACGAAGCGCGTAAATTGCGTTCCTCCAGTTATCAGAAGAAGATGGCCAACGCAGTTTATCAGGGGATTGTGGAACACTTTACCCGTAAGCCTCCGGCCATGACCCTGATTGCTCAGAACGGCGCGAGTCAGTCACGTACTTATCGTGTAGAGCGGGGTGATACCTTATCGGTTATTGCGTTACGCAACGGCATTTCACTGAGCGATTTGCGCAAAGCAAATCAGCTGAAAAATGATAACATCAAGGTTGGTCAGGTTCTGCGTATTCCTGCCAGCTAAGTTTATGCTCCCCAGTCTCTGTTAATAAAAGACCGCCCACAGGATTTTTCATGCCCAAAATTCAATTGCTTACTCCTCGACTGGCGAACCAGATTGCTGCCGGTGAGGTGGTTGAGCGCCCTGCCTCTGTGGTTAAGGAACTGCTGGAAAATAGCATTGATGCCGGTGCCAGCAAGGTTGATGTGGAAGTTGAGCAGGGTGGAATCAAGTTAATCCGTTTACGTGATAATGGCTGTGGTATTGATACGGATGACCTGCCGCTGGCGCTCAGTCGACATGCAACCTCCAAAATTCATGCGCTTGAAGATCTGGAGGCGGTTGCCAGTCTGGGTTTTCGGGGTGAGGCGCTGGCGAGTATCAGTTCGGTATCCCGTCTGACGCTGACCTCCCGTCAGCCAGATCAGGAGGCGGCCTGGCAGGTTCAGACTGAAGGCCGTGAAATGACAGCGCAGGTTACCCCTGCTGCACATCCTGTCGGAACCACGGTAGAAGTGGCTGATCTGTTTTTTAATACGCCAGCCCGACGTCGTTTTCTGAAAACAGAACAAACCGAATTCAGGCACCTTGAAGAGGTAGTCAAACGGTTGGCGTTGAGTCGTTTTGATGTGGCATTTCAGCTTCGACATAACGGCAAGGTCATTTATCAGTTGCGTCAGGCAGACGCTGAACTGGAAAAAGAACGCCGCGTGGCGCAATTGTGTGGCTCAGCGTTTATTCAGAATGCCCTTAAAGTTGATCTGGCGGCAGAAGCGTCGGGTTTAAGGCTGTATGGCTGGATGGGATTACCAACCTTCAACCGCAGTCAGGCTGATCTGCAATACTTTTTTGTCAATGGCCGGGTAATACGTGACAAGGTTGTAAACCACGCCGTACGTCAGGCTTATGCCGATGTGTTGTTCCATGGCCGTTTTCCTGCCTATGTGTTGTTTCTGGAGCTGGATCCCAAGCTGGTAGATGTTAACGTTCATCCCACTAAACATGAGGTGCGTTTCCGCGAAGGGCGTTTGGTGCATGATTTTCTGTTCCGTAGCCTGCATCGTCTGATTGCGGATATGCGTCCCGGTGATGAGGCACGGGATCTGGCTGATGCATCGGCCGGGGCAATATTGCAGCCCCCCGGCCAAATGCCTGTGGAGCAATCGTTTGAGCAGCGCCAGATGGGGCTGACAAACAGTACTTCGGGTAATGGTCATACCGCTTATGACTTTACACCTGAATCACGTCCATCCGTCGGCGCTGTTCGTGAGCAAATTCAGGCTTATGGTGCCCTGCATGCCGGGTTGGCCTCTGAAACAACACCAGAAGAAACCTGTCCGCCCTTGGGTTATGCACTGGCGCAACTGCATGGCATCTATATTCTGGCGCAGAATGCTCAGGGGCTGGTGGTGGTGGATATGCATGCGGCCCATGAACGTATTGTTTATGAACGTATGAAACGGGCATTTGAGGATGAGGGTGTGCGCTCTCAGCCCCTGCTGGTGCCGCTTAGTCTGGCCGTCAGTCGCGCCGAGGCGGATCTGGCAGAAGAGCAAAGCAGCATGTTTACACAGTTGGGGTTTGAACTGGCCCGGATGGGCGAGGAAACCCTGGTGATCCGGCAGGTGCCGGTGACGCTGGCAAAAGCGGATCATGCCCAGCTGATTCGTGATGTGTTATCTGACATGCTGGTGTATGGCGAAAGTCAGCGTATCCAGCAGCATATTAACGAGTTGCTGGCGACAATGGCGTGTCATGGCGCCGTGCGTGCCAACCGTCAGCTAACTATCGCTGAGATGAATGGATTGCTGCGGGATATGGAACAGACCGAGCGCAGTGGGCAGTGTAACCATGGTCGCCCTACCTGGACACAGATGAGTGTGTCTGACCTCGATAAGCTGTTTTTACGGGGTCAGTAAGCGTGTCTCAGCAACTGCCGGTAATTTTTCTGATGGGCCCGACTGCGTCCGGTAAGACGGATCTGGCCATGCGCTTATGCGACCAGCTTCCCTGCGACATTGTCAGTGTCGATTCAGCGATGATCTATCGTGGGATGGATATAGGTACCGCCAAACCCGACGTCCAGACACTGCAACAGTATCCTCATCGTCTGATTGATATCCGCGATCCTGCAGAAGCCTATTCTGCTGCAGATTTTCGTCAGGATGCTCTGCGTGAGATTGGTCAGATTCATCAACAGGGCCGTATTCCGCTGCTGACCGGCGGCACCATGCTGTATTTCCATGCCCTCAAAAACGGATTGGCTGATCTGCCGGAGTCAGATCCGCAGGTCAGGGAACGTCTGTTGCAGTGGGGGTTGACTGAGGGCTGGCCTGCATTGCATGCGCGGCTGGCGGAGGTGGATCCAGAGTCTGCTGCGCGCCTTAATCCGAATGATTCTCAGCGGTTGCAGCGCGCACTTGAAATATTTGAACTAACTGGGCGTTCAATGACGGAACTCTGGCGTGAACAAGTGAGTCAGAAACCTGATTTTCCAATTGTGTCTCTGGCAGTGATGCCGCAGGAACGCTCGGTTTTGCACGAACGCATTGCGCTTCGTTTTCAGATGATGCTGGAACAGGGCTTTGTTGACGAAGTTGAGTTGCTCTGGCGGCGTGGAGACCTGAATGTGCAAATGCCTTCAGTGCGCTGCGTGGGATACCGGCAGGTCTGGAGTTATCTGGCAGGGGAGTGGGATCACGAAACCATGGTCGAAAAAGGGGTGATTGCGACCCGACAGTTGGCCAAGCGCCAGGTGACCTGGTTGCGTAGCTGGCCTGACTTGCAGTGGCTTGATAGCCTTTCGGATAACCTTTTGCCAAAGGCCTTGAAAAAAATAGAGGCAGGCATTATTTAGTGTTATGCTGGAAATTGGTCTGGCTTATGCATTTTGGTAGTACTTAAGCACGACAGAACAAATAATAAACAACAAATAACGACAATCTTTTTTCGGGAAGGAGTTTGCAATGTCAAAAGGGCAGTCTTTACAAGACCCTTATCTGAACGCGCTGCGTAAAGAGCGCATCCCTGTTTCAATTTTCCTCGTGAACGGCATTAAATTGCAGGGTCAGGTAGAATCATTCGATCAGTTTGTCATTCTGCTGAAAAACACCGTCAGCCAGATGGTATACAAACATGCCATTTCCACTGTTGTTCCTTCACGTCCGGTAAAACTGCCGGCGGCTGAGGACGGCAAAACCGAGGCTTAATTATACCTTGTTCTTCGATCGTCCTGAGAGTGGCGAACGCGCCATTCTCGTTCATATTCAGTTGTCGGATGACTCTGAGCAGGAAAGCCCAAAAGAACTTGAAGAACTCGCACTGTCTGCAGGCGCCGATCCGGTTGAATTCCTGACAGGCAGTCGCGCCCAGCCAAATTCAAAATTCTTTATTGGTACTGGAAAGCTTGAAGAGTTGCGTCAACTGGTCAATCTGCATCAGGCAGAGTTGGTGATCTTCAATCATGCGCTCTCTCCGGCGCAAGAACGCAATATTGAACGTGAGATCCAAAGTCGGGTACTTGATCGTACAGGGCTGATACTGGATATATTTGCGCAGCGTGCGCGTACCCATGAAGGTAAGTTGCAGGTTGAACTGGCTCAGCTCGATCACATGTCAACTCGCCTGGTCAGGGGCTGGACCCACCTTGAGCGTCAAAAGGGGGGTATTGGTTTACGCGGACCGGGTGAAACCCAGTTGGAGACAGACCGTCGTTTGTTGCGTGCCCGCATGAAATCGATCCATAAGCGTCTGGAAAAAGTTCGCACGCAACGGGATCAGGGGCGTCGTTCGCGTAAACGAGCAGAGATACCGACGCTGTCGCTGGTGGGCTATACCAACGCTGGCAAATCAACCCTGTTTAACCGTCTGACGACCTCGCAGGTGTATGCAGCGGATCAGTTGTTTGCAACCCTGGATCCGACCCTGAGACGGGTAGAAATTGATGATGTTGGCCCGGCAATTTTGGCAGATACGGTTGGATTTATACGGCACCTGCCCCATAAACTGGTAGAGGCGTTTCGGGCGACACTGCAGGAAACCGTCGAGGCGAGCCTGTTGCTGCATGTTATTGACTGCCATGATGATGAGCGTCACGGACATGTAGCTGAAGTACTCAAGGTGTTGAAAGAGATCGGGGCTGACGAGGTTCCGATGCTCGAAGTCTACAATAAGATTGATATGTTGCCTGATCGTGCGCCCCGGATTGATCGCGATGAAGAGGGCAAGCCTGCTCGAGTCTGGCTCTCTGCGGTCACTGGTGAAGGTTGCGAACTGCTGTTCGAGGCGGTAAGTGAGTTGTTGGGTGAAGATGTGTTTCACCAGGCGCTTACACTTAAGCCCAATGAGGGTCAGTTCAGGGCGCGCTTGTACGCTGCCGGTGCTGTGGTGCAGGAGCAGACTGATCAGGAAGGTAATGCAGTATTGGAAGTAAGGATGCAGAAGAAGGACATGTTGCAGATTTTGAGCCGATTGGGTCTGTCTGCGGAACGTTGTTTTCCCTCTTCGGTCCATTAAAAACGTATTCGATGCCAGTCTGAATGCCTATACAGAGTCAGGTCAGGCAGGTATCTTACGTTTCACAATAAAGGTAGGTTGACGGAGATCTTTATGTCCTGGAATGAGCCGGGAGGCAATGGCAATAATCAGGATCCCTGGGGTGGTAATAATAACCGCGGTGGTCGTAATGGTGGTGATCAAGGGCCACCTGATCTGGACGAGGCGCTGCGTAAATTGCAGGACAAGCTGAACAGTTTGTTCGGGGGTGGCAAGAAAGGTCGCTCCGGTGGCAATGGTAGTGGTAAAGGCGGTGGCCGCATGGTGGTGGTTGTTGCTGTTGCTGCGGTACTGATCTGGATGGGCATGGGTGTATATACCCTTGACCAGCAGGAGCGTGGTGTGGTGCTGCGTCTGGGTAAGTACCATGAGACCGTAGGTCCGGGTCTGCAATGGAATCCGCCATTGATTGATATTGTGACCCCAATCAACGTGACCCGGGTCAGAACCCGAGATCATCGTGCTTTGATGCTGACCAAAGATGAAAATATTGTTGATGTCGAAATGACAGTACAGTACGTCATCTCTGATACCGAAGCCTTTGTTCTGCGTGTGAGAGATCCGGAAGCCAGTCTGTCGCATGCGGCTGAATCTGCCCTGCGCCATGTGGTGGGTTCAACTGACATGCACTCCATCCTGACCCAGGGGCGTGATGCGCTCTCTATTCAGGTGCAGGAGCGGCTGCAGCAGTACATGAACGAATACAACACCGGTCTGCAGATCTCCAAGGTCAATATCAAAGAAGCTAAAGCGCCTAATCAGGTACAGAACGCATTTGATGACGTGATCAAGGCGCGTGAGGATGAGCAGCGGGTTAAGAACGAAGCGGAATCCTATGCCAACGGTATTATTCCGGAAGCCCGTGGTCGTGCCCAGCGTATGCTGGAAGAGGCCAGTGCCTATCGTGAAGAGGTGATTGCGCGTGCTCAGGGTGATGCGCAGCGCTTCACAGCGTTGCTGACGGAGTACAGCAAAGCGCCAGACGTTACGCGTGAGCGTCTCTATCTGGACACTATGGAAAAAGTTTTGTCTGAAAATCCGAAAATTCTGATCGATGTGGAAGGTGGTAACAACATGATGTATCTGCCGCTGGATAAATTGCTGCAGAATCGAAGTGCGGCTGCGGTGGTTCAGGATCCGCTGCGGTTGGACAGCGACAGTTTGCGTGAGCTGACTGAGCAGGTAACGGAGCAGATTCGTCAGCGTCAGGCTACCAGAAGGGAGGGCCGTTAAGATGCAGTCCAAGTCCTTGTTTGGTTTGATTCTGATTGGTGCGCTGGTGTTGCTGGCGCAAAGTACCCTGTACATTGTGAAAGAGACAGAACGTGCCGTGCTGTTGAAGTTCGGTGAGGTCTACAATGCGGATGTTCAGCCGGGTATTCATTTTAAGATACCTATCGTCAACAAAGTGCGGATTTTTGACTCACGTATCCTGACTCTGGATGCCCGTCCGCAGGCCTATCTGACGCTGGAGAAAAAGCGTCTGATTGTGGACTCCTTTGTGAAGTGGCGGGTGGGTAACGTAGAAAAATTCTACACCGCAACTTCAGGTGATGAGTTCAAGGCGGCTCAGCTGCTGTCTGACCGTGTGGATACGGGGCTGAGGAATCAGTTCGGTGAGCGTACCGTGACAGAAGTTGTTTCCGGTGAACGTGAAGAGCTGATGTCTGAACTCACCAGTAACCTGAGTAAAATTGCCCTGACCGAGCTGGGTATCGAAGTTGTGGATGTGCGTGTAAAACGTATCGATCTGCCGCCAGAGGTATCTGACTCCGTGTATCAGCGTATGCGTACCGAGCGTGAGCGTGAAGCGCGAGAACTACGCTCTCGTGGTAAAGAGCTGGCCGAAGGTATTCGGGCTGATGCAGATCGTCAGAAGACTGTCATTGAAGCACAGGCTTACCGTGAGTCACAGGAGATTCGAGGTGAAGGTGATGCGGGTGCAGCAAAAATATACGCTGATGCCTATTCTGCTGACCCTGAATTTTACTCCTTCTACCGCAGTCTGCAGGCCTATCGTGAGTCTTTCGGTCAAAACGGTGACGTGTTGCTGCTGAAGCCGGACAGTGACTTCTTTAAGTACCTGGACAAATCTTCAGTGCAATAATGTTTTTGCTGGAAAAAAACACGTAATCGGGGGCGATTTTCCTCGATTACGTGGTAGAATACGGAAACCGGGTTCAGCCCGGTTTTTTTGTGGCAGTGTGGTATTTGGAATAACGACATGTCCACAACACTTTTACATGAACTGGCAATTGGCTTTTGCTTGATGCTGATTCTGGAGGGGATTATTCCCTTCCTCTACCCGCAGCGCTGGCGCAATCTGGTGCAGCAGCTGGCTCTGGTGGATGACCGCACGTTGCGATTCATCGGTTTGGCCAGCATGTTGGCGGGTCTGGGTTTGTTATATCTGGTGAATTGATGGCAGTGTTTTCTCCTGCCAATTAGAAACGACGGAGTATTTGCATGGCACTGGCCGATCGTTGGCTGCTTCCTGAAGGCATCAAAGAGTTGTTGCCACCCAAAGCTTATGGGGTGGAGTTGTTGCGTCGGCGGTTGCTGGATCTGCATGTAAGCTGGGGTTATGAGTTTGTCATGCCGCCGTTGGTTGAGCATCTGGATTCTCTGTTGACCGGCGTAGGTCGGGATCTTGATCTGAATACGATCAAAGTAACGGACCAGTTGAGTGGTCACAGTCTCGGTGTGCGGGCGGACATCACGCCTCAGGTGGCGCGTATTGACGCTCATCGGTTGCGTCAGGAAGGTGTTACCCGTCTTTGTTACTGCGGTACTGTAGTCCATGCGCGTCCTGCGCAACCGCTGGCCTCCCGTAACCCATTGCAATTAGGTGCTGAGCTGTATGGTCATGCAGGCATCGAAAGTGATGTCGAGATTATCGATCTGATGATGCAGACCCTGCAGGCAGCCGGTGTTCAGCGTGAGTTGACGCTGGATCTTGGCCATGTGGGTGTATTTCGAGGCCTGATGCGCTGGACCGGTTTAACGGCTGAGCAACAGGACGGTTATCTGGATATTCTGCGTCGTAAAGCTCTGCCTGAGCTGGCGTCGTTCGTTGCTGATCTGAAGCTTGATACGAACCAGTCTGATGCGCTGATGGTCTTGCCAGGACTGCATGGCGGAGTTGATGTGCTGAGCCGTGCGAAAACTGAATTTGCTGCCGCGCCTGCTGAAGTAATCGAAGCGATCGAATATCTGCAACAGTTGGCTGAACGTATTTCACTGCGCGATGGCGGCCTGGATCTGTATTTTGATCTCAGTGAGCTACGTGGTTACAACTATCATACTGGCGTTGTGTTTGCGGCATATACCCCTGAGTTTGGTCAGTCGATTGCCAGTGGTGGCCGATATGATCACATCGGCGAAGATTTTGGCCGAGCCAGACCGGCGACCGGTTTCAGTGCAGATCTGAGTACGCTGGCTGAATTATCGAATCAATCCTTTGCTCAGGCGCGCCGGGTGCAGGCGCCTGCAGTGGAAGATGCTGCGCTGCTGCAGCAGGTTGCTACTCTGCGTGAGCAGGGGGCGACAGTGGTCTTTGCGTTGCCGGGTATCGACTCGTCAACGCCCTGTACAGCAAAACTGGTACAGCAAGAGGGTCAATGGCAAGTCATTGACCTGTAATCCCGATTTAATTTTGATCAAGTTCAAGTAGGCAACAATGGGCAAAAACGTAGTTGTTCTGGGTACCCAGTGGGGTGACGAAGGTAAGGGCAAGATCGTTGATCTGCTGACAGACCAGGCTGCAGCTGTGGCGCGCTTTCAGGGCGGTCATAATGCAGGTCATACGCTGGTTATTGAAGGTAAGAAAACCGTTCTGCATCTGATTCCATCCGGTATTCTGCGTGAAAACGTGGTTTGCATGATCGGTAACGGTGTAGTGTTGTCACCGGATGCGTTGCTGAAAGAGATCAAGGGTCTGGAAGAGGCAGGTGTGCCGGTGCGTGAGCGTTTGCGCCTGAGTCCTGCCTGTCCGTTGATTCTGTCGTATCACGTAGCACTGGATCAGGCGCGTGAACTGGCGCGTGGCAATGCCAAGATCGGTACTACCGGCCGTGGCATCGGTCCTGCCTATGAAGACAAAGTGGCTCGCCGTGGCCTGCGTCTGGGTGATCTGCTGGAGCCTGAGCGTTTTGCGGTCAAACTGAAAGAAGTTCTGGAATACCACAACTTCCAGCTGCAGCATTACTACAAGGTTGATCCGGTTGACTATCAGACCGTGCTGGATGAAGCACTGGCGATGGGCGAGCAGCTGGCACCGATGGTGGCGGATGTAACCGCGATGCTGCATGACCTTCGCAAGCGTGGTGAAAACATCATGTTCGAAGGTGCGCAGGGGTCTTTGCTGGATATCGACCACGGCACTTACCCGTATGTAACATCCTCCAACACCACGGCAGGTGGTACATCCACTGGCAGTGGTTTTGGTCCGCTGTATCTGGATTACATTCTGGGTATCACCAAAGCATACACAACCCGTGTAGGCGGCGGTCCGTTCCCAACTGAGCTGCACTGTGATATCGGTGCACGTCTGGCTGAGCGTGGTCATGAATTTGGTTCGACCACCGGTCGTGCACGTCGCTGCGGCTGGTTTGATGCGGTTGCGCTGCGTCATGCAATTCAGATCAACTCAGTGTCCGGTCTGTGTCTGACCAAGCTGGATGTATTGGATGGCATGGAGCAGATCAATATCTGCGTGGGTTACAAAGATGCTCAGGGCAACGTTGTTACTTCATTAAGCGGCAGCGAAGATTATGAAGCGGTTCAGCCTGTATACGAGACAATGTCTGGATGGCAGGAATCAACCGTAGGCGCTAAATCGCTGGATGAATTGCCTGCAGCCGCGGTGAATTATATCAAGCGTCTGGAAGAGCTGGTTGAAGCGCCAGTGGATATTATTTCTACTGGCCCTGACCGTGTAGAGACAATCGTGCTGCGCAACCCTTACGGTGAGTAAGGGTTCTTGAAACGAAAAAAACCGCGATTATGTCGCGGTTTTTTTATGCCTGAATGGATTGGGTTATTTCAGAGATTCAGTCAGGCAGGGCTTGAGGTGTTGCAGCAGTGCTTTGAACATTTTAGGGTTCGCAGCAACCAGATGTCCGGTATCGCGGAACTGATTGTTCCCTGAAAAATCACCGACTAGGCCGCCTGCTTCCTGAACCAGTAGAATGCCAGCTTCCATTTCCCACTGATTCAGACCGATCTGGTAAAAGCCATCAATACGACCTGCTGCGGTGTAGGCCAAATTCAGGGCTGGGGAGCCGCCGTTATAGATTGTACCGCCAGCCAGAGTCATGGCACGGAAGATATCTAGGTAGGCATCCAGGTGATTTTTGTCGCTGGTGCGGTTGAAGAAGCCGGTGCCAATCAGGGACTGCTCAATGGTTTTATGACTGCTGACGCGCAGACGTTTGCCGTTCAGCTGAGCGCCCTTGCCGCGACTGGTTGTGAACTCTTCGCCGGTAATCGGATTCAGGATAAGGGCGTGTTCAATCTTGTTTTTCTGCTGTCCGGCCATGCTGATGGCGAAAACCGGCAGGCCATTGGAAAAATTCGAAATACTGTCGATTGGGTTGATGTACCAGGTGAACTCCGTGGTTTCTGCCTGAGCAGGGTGCTCGCCGGTATATTCACCAACCACCCGATGTTGTGGATAAGCTTTCTGTATTGTGTGAACAATGCTCAGTTCAGCTTTTTTGCAGGTATCACTGAGTAACTTGGTTACTTCGGCTGCGTCCGTTTTGATCAGGTCGAGCCGCTCAACGGCGCGTACGATTTGTTCGCCGGCGACGCGAGCTGCGCGCAGAGCGATATTTACCATGGGTTGCATCAGTAGGAAACCTGCAAAAATTCAATTTAATCGGCGCATTATACCCGAGGTTTCAGAGTGGCTGAACTGCTGAATCCAGATCTGTTAGAATACTTGCCCTTCCGATAGTCAGGTGTCCAATGTCAAACAATATCCGCATCGTGCTGGTTAATACGACACACCCCGGAAATATTGGGGCTGTGGCCAGGGCCATGAAAAATATGAAGCTGACAGAATTGCATCTGGTGGCGCCGAAATTCTTTCCGCATGAAGATGCAGTTGCCCGCTCATCGGGCGCAACCGATCTGCTCGACAATGCTGTTGTACATGAAGCGCTGGCTGATGCGCTGGCTGATTGTCAGTTGGTGGTCGGAACCAGTGCGCGTGGCCGGCATATTCCATGGCCGCTGGTTAATCCGCGCGAATTGGCCGGTATTGTCCAGACGGCACCCGATAGTACGCGTGTTGCCATTGTCTTTGGTCGGGAGGATCGGGGGTTGACCAATGATGAACTGCAGTTGTGTCATCAGCATGTTCATATTCCCGCTAATCCCGACTTCTGCTCTCTGAATGTTGCAGCGGCAGTTCAGGTTATTTGTTACGAGTTGCGTATGGCGGCTCTCTATGCCGAGCAGGCTCAGGCAGATCAGCCGCAGTGGGGTACGCCGTGGGATATTGAGCTGGCAGATCATGGTGAGCTTGAGCGTATGTTTGCTCATCTGGAAGAAACGCTTGTCGAGATTGCCTTTCTTGATCCTGATAATCCCCGTCAGTTAATGCCGCGTCTGCGACGCCTGCTGCTCAGGGCGGTACCGGATAAAGTCGAGGTAAATGTACTGCGGGGCATTCTGAAGGCGGTACAGAAACGCATCGACAGTTAGTTGCATGGGGATTTGGGTTTATTCATGGTAAACTGCCGCCCCTGAAAAATCATGCAGCCGCGTTAATTCCGACAATTTTACTTGGTTATAAAGTTGACTCTTTTTGTCGGGTATTGCATAATGCTCCCCATGGTAAACAAGCATTTTGGGTGAAGAATTATGCGACTGACCACTAAGGGACGATACGCTGTGACGGCGATGCTCGATCTGGCGCTGCATGAGGGCAATGGACCGATCAGTCTTGCTGATATTTCCGAAAGACAGGGGATTTCGCTGTCTTACCTGGAACAACTTTTCGCAAAGTTACGGCGTAATGACCTGGTGCGCAGTGTGCGTGGACCTGGTGGCGGTTATCAGCTGAATCGCAAGCGTTCCGCAATCAATGTAGCGGAAGTGATTGATGCGGTAAATGAGTCTGTTGATGCGACCGGCTGTCGCAATCAGGCTGATTGCCAGGGCGGTGAAATTTGCCTGACACACCATCTCTGGTGTGATCTGAGTGAACAGATTCATCGTTTCCTGAGTGGTATTTCACTGCAGGAGCTGGTTGCCCGTCGTGACGTGCAGGAAATTTCAAACCGTCAGGATCGTATCCATATGGAGCAGATATTAGTCTCTAGTTCGGATGATCGTGTCGGCCGTGAAGAAGCAGTAGTGTGAGCAAGGCTCGGAGAAGAGAATGAAAACACCTATTTATCTGGATTACTCTGCAACGACCCCGGTTGATCCGCGGGTTGCTGAGAAAATGATGGCCTGCCTTACTCAGGACGGAAATTTTGGTAATCCTGCCTCCCGTTCTCACCTGTTCGGCTGGAAAGCTGAAGAGGCAGTTGAAACAGCGCGCCGTCAGGTGGCTGATCTGATCAATGCTGATCCTCGTGAGATCGTCTGGACTTCAGGTGCAACTGAGTCTGATAACCTTGCCATTAAAGGTGCTGCTACTTTTTATCAGCGCAAAGGCAAGCATATCATCACCTCCAAAATTGAGCATAAGGCGGTACTGGATACCTGCCGTCAGCTGGAGCGTGAGGGTTTTGAAGTGACCTATCTGAATCCGGGTCAGGATGGCATTATCGAGCCACAGGCCGTTGCAGAAGCGATCCGTGAAGACACGATTCTTGTTTCACTGATGCATGTGAATAATGAGATCGGCACCATTACCGATATTGCTGCGATTGGTGAACTGACCCGTTCTAAAGGCATTATTTTTCACGTGGACGGTGCCCAGAGCCTGGGCAAAATTGAGATCGATATGGACGCCATGAAAGTCGATCTGATGTCTTTCTCTGCGCACAAAATTTATGGCCCTAAAGGCATTGGCGCTCTGTATGTTCGCCGTAAACCGCGTGTGCGTCTGGAAGCGCAGATGCATGGTGGTGGTCATGAACGTGGTATGCGTTCCGGTACGTTGCCGACCCATCAGATCGTGGGTATGGGTGAAGCCTGTCGAATCGCCAAAGAAGAGATGGCGGATGAGGCTAAACGTCTGGCTACATTGCGTGATCGTATGATGTCTGGCCTGAATGATATTGAAGAAGTGTACGTGAATGGTTCTGCCACTCAGCGTGTGCCGGGTAACCTGAACGTAAGCTTTGCGTTTGTGGAAGGTGAGTCCCTGCTGATGTCGCTGAAGGATCTGGCGGTTTCTTCAGGCTCGGCCTGTACCTCTGCCAGCCTGGAGCCGTCCTATGTTCTGCGTGCACTGGGGTTGAGTGATGAGCTGGCGCACAGTTCCATTCGATTCTCTTTTGGTCGTTTCACGACCGAAGAGGAAGTGGATTATGCGGTCAAACAGATTCATCACGCGGTTATGAAATTACGTGAGCTATCACCTCTGTGGGATATGTTCAAAGACGGTGTTGACCTTGCCAAAGTAGAGTGGGTCCACCACTGATTGCCACAGAGTTTGAGAGGAGTGTGTCATGGCTTATAGCGAACAGGTAATTGATCATTACGAAAATCCACGTAACGTCGGCAAAATGGACGATAAAGATGCGTCTGTTGGTACCGGCATGGTGGGTGCGCCTGCCTGTGGTGACGTAATGCGTCTGCAGATTAAGGTTAATGAAGCAGGCATTATTGAAGATGCCAAGTTTAAAACCTACGGCTGTGGTTCTGCGATAGCTTCTAGCTCGCTGGTAACTGAGTGGGTCAAAGGTATGTCACTGGATCAGGCGGCAGAGTTGAAGAATACGACGATTGCTGAAGAACTGGCGCTCCCGCCGGTAAAAATTCACTGTTCTGTATTGGCAGAGGATGCAATCAAGGCTGCTATTGCTGATTACAAGCAGAAGCAGTCCAAATAATTTATTGGCCTTATAAACTGGGGATTGTGCAACATGGCAATTACCATGACTGATGCTGCGGCTAATCACGTAGCACGTTATCTGGAAAAGCGCGGACACGGCGAAGGTATTCGTTTGGGTGTCCGCACATCAGGCTGCTCTGGAATGGCCTATGTGCTCGAATTTGTTGACGAAGTTCAAACTGAAGATCAGGTTTTCAATGTTCAGCAGGACTTGAAAATCATTATTGATCCGAAAAGTCTGCTGTACCTGGATGGTACAGAACTGGATTTTGTGAAAGAGGGTTTGAACGAAGGCTTCAAGTTCAACAATCCGAATGTCTCGAGTGAGTGCGGTTGCGGCGAAAGCTTCAATGTCTGATTGTGCCGGGCAGGTCTGATGGATATCAAAAAAAATTATTTTGAGTTTATCGGTCTGCCGGTGTCTTACCACATCGATCTAAACCGTTTATCAGAACAGGCGCGGGAGCTGCAGAAAACGCTGCACCCTGATCGTTATGCGCATCTGTCTGATCAAGAGCAGCGTCGTGCTGTTCAGTATATGGCTCACCTTAATGAAGGTGTAGCCACCCTGAAGTCTCCTCTGCGTAGGGCGCAATACTTGCTGGCGCTGCAGGGTATCGATACTCACAATGAGTCCTCAACACCCATTGATCCGATGTTTCTGATGCAGCAGATGGAGTTGCGTGAACAGCTTGAGTCTGTTGTTGATGCAGCAGATCCCTATGCTGAACTTGACGCGTTGACCGCGGCGGTTGAATCCGAGTTGCAGGCGTTGCGTGCTGATTTTGCGCAGCAGTTTGAAACTGAACAACTGGATCAGGCCACGTCCACGGTGCGTAAAATGCAATTTATTGAAAAGCTGGCCAGTGAGATAGAACGTCTCGAAGACCGGCTGGATGATTAATCTGAATTATGGCGCTGTTACAGATTGCTGAACCGGGGCAGAGTGAAGCTCCGCACCAACACAAACTCGCGGTAGGTATCGATCTGGGTACCACCAACTCTCTGGTGGCATCGGTGCGCAGTGGTGACCCGGTTACCCTGCCAGACCTGAACGATCATCACCTTCTGCCTTCCGTTGTCCGTTACATGCCTTGTGGTAATCACCAGGTGGGATATGAGGCAATGCAGCATGCTTCCGAGGATCCGTTCAACACCATTATTTCCGTAAAACGACTTATGGGGCGTGGAGTTGCTGATCTCAAGTCTCTGAGTGAAGAGGGCTCCTACCGATTTAGTGGTGATGCAGATGGGATGCCTTTTATTGAAACTGCGGCGGGTCAGAAGAGTCCGGTGCAGGTCTCTGCAGATATTCTTTCCACTCTGGCGCAGCGTGCAGAAGCTGCCCTGGGTGGTGAATTGACCGGTGCAGTTATTACCGTACCTGCCTATTTTGATGATGCGCAGCGTCAGGCAACCAAGGATGCTGCACGGCTGGCGGGTTTAAAGGTGCTGCGTCTGCTGAATGAGCCAACTGCCGCGGCTGTTGCTTATGGACTGGATCAGGGCGCCGAAGGTGTTATTGCTGTTTATGACCTGGGTGGCGGCACGTTTGATATTTCTATCCTGCGGTTGCATAAGGGCGTTTTTGAAGTGCTTGCAACCGGCGGTGACAGTGCGCTGGGTGGTGACGATCTGGATTATGCGCTTGGGCAGTGGCTGGTTGAACAGCTTGAATTAAAAGATCTGAGCGCATCGACTGCCCGCATTCTGACTGAGCAGGCGAAATATGCCAAAGAGTGTCTGAGCAGTTTGTCAGAGGTTGAACTTGATTTTAGCGTTGGTGAACAGCGCTGCCAGCTGAGTGTTACCCGTGAGCAGTTCGACCAACTGATTGAGCCACTGGTGCGCAGAACATTGCGCGCCTGTAAACGTACCCTTAAAGATGCGGGTGTTACCGCCGAGGAAGTGGCCGAAGTAGTCATGGTAGGTGGTTCCACCCGTGTACCGCTGGTTCGCGCAGAAGTCGAAAAACTGTTTGCACGTCAGCCGCATGTGGATATCGATCCGGATAAAGTGGTCGCCATCGGCGCTGCTTTGCAGGCGGATGTACTTGCCGGTAATAAACCGGACAGTGAGATGTTGTTGCTGGATGTCATTCCGCTGTCGCTTGGTCTTGAAACCATGGGTGGTCTGGTGGAAAAGGTTATCCACCGTAATACGCCTATCCCGGTGGCCAAGGCGCAGGAATTTACCACCTACCAGGATGGCCAGACAGCCATGATGATCCATGTGCTGCAAGGCGAGCGTGAACTGGTGGATGACTGCCGTTCTCTGGCGCGTTTTGTGTTACGTGGAATTCCTCCAATGAATGCCGGCGCGGCTAAAATTCGAGTCACTTTCCAGGTAGACGCCGACGGTTTATTGGGTGTCACCGCCAAAGAACTGGTATCGGGCGTTGAAAGTTCGGTCCAGATAAAACCGTCCTACGGGCTGGATGATAATCAAATCGCCACCATGCTGCAGCAGTCCTACGTCAATGCTCAGCACGACAAAGAAGCACGCGCGCTGCGTGAACAGCAGGTTGAAGCGGATCGTTTGCTGACATCACTGACCGACGCCCTGAATGTGGATGGTGCTTTGCTGTCGGTGGAAGAGCGTCAGGTATTGCAAGCGGAAATGGATAAACTGGACCAGCTGATGCAAAGTGCTGACAGTGTGGCGATTGAGGCAGGTATTCAGGCGCTGGCGCGTGCGTCTGATGAGTTTGCCGGACGCCGAATGGATCAAAGTATACAAAAGGCATTGCGCGGTCATACCGTGGATGAAATTGAGGGGAATCAGTAATGCCACAGATCATCTTTTTACCTAACGAAGAACTCTGTCCGGAAGGTAAGGTCATTGAAGTGGATGCAGGTATCACTGTGTGTGATGCGGCATTGGCGAATGGTATAGATATTGAACATGCCTGTGAAAAATCCTGCGCATGCACGACCTGTCATGTCATTGTGCGGGAAGGGTTTGATTCCCTTGAGCCATCTGATGAGCTGGAAGACGATATGCTGGATAAAGCCTGGGGGCTGGAGCCGGAGTCACGCCTGAGCTGTCAGGCGGTCGTTGCTGATACAGATCTGGTGGTGGAGATTCCGAAATATACCATTAACCAGGTTTCTGAACGTCACTGAGGGGCTATTTATGTCGCTTAAATGGGTCGATGTTTACGATATTGCAATTGAACTGTGCGATAAGTTTCCGGATCAGGATCCGATGCAGGTCAGTTTTCCTGATCTTTATAGCATGGTGATGGACCTCGAAGAGTTTGACGATGATCCCGCTCGCTGCGGCGAAAAGATTCTGGAAGGGATCCAGATGGCCTGGATTGAAGAGCGCGAATAACCGTTTTTCTGAAGCAGGGTGGTCATAAAACACCCTCTGTTTTCTGTGCTCGCACTAACGTATAATCCGCCCCGCATTGAGGTGGTATCCAAAAACATACAGCAGACACCTTTAAAGGTGTTTGTCTGTTTTTAGATACCTCTTTTTTATATTTTTTAGGGAGCTAAACGCATGGCTACTGAACGTACTCTGTCTATTATCAAACCGGATGCTGTTGCTAAAAACGTGATCGGTGAAATCGTAACTCGTTTTGAAAAAGCCGGTCTGAAAATCGTTTCTATGGAGATGAAACAGCTGAGCCAGGCTGAAGCTGAAGGCTTCTACGCTGAACACAAAGAGCGTCCATTCTTTGGTGATCTGGTTTCTTTCATGACTTCAGGCCCTGTGGTTGTTCAGGTGCTGGAAGGTGACAATGCCATCGCTCTGAACCGTGAACTGATGGGTGCAACCAACCCTAAAGAAGCGGCTGAAGGCACTATCCGTCGTGATTTCGCTGAGTCTATCGATGCCAATGCGGTACACGGCTCTGACTCTGCAGCGTCTGCTGAGCGCGAAATCGCTTACTTCTTCGGCAAGTAATTGCTGCCGCCAACGCCTGTGCCCTAGTATTAGGTACAGGCGTTTTGCGTTTTAGGCGCTGTAACTGAGAATTTCGTTATGACTGAAGCACAATCCAAAGTTAATTTGCTGGGGATGACACCCGTAAAGCTGGAAGCCTTTTTCGAGGAAATTGGTGAAAAGCGCTTTCGTGCGGTGCAGGTGCTGAAGTGGATTCACCAGTTGGGCGCCACTGATTTTGAACAGATGACCAATATCAGCAAATCGTTGCGCGAGAAGTTGAGCGAAATTGCTGAGATTCGTGAACCCGAGGTGTTGCTGGAAAAAACGTCTAAGGACGGTACCCAGAAATGGGTGATCCGAACTGAGGGTGGCTCCAGTGTAGAAGCGGTTCTGATCCCTGAAGGTGAACGTAAAACCCTGTGTGTCTCTTCTCAGGTTGGCTGTTCACTGGATTGCAGCTTCTGCTCTACCGGTAAGCAGGGTTTTAACAGCAACCTGACCACGGCTGAAATCATCGGCCAGTTGCGTATTGCGATTCGGGCCAGCGGTAAATTTGATACCACTGCGCAACGTGCAGTTACCAACGTAGTGTTGATGGGCATGGGTGAGCCACTCATGAACTTCGATAACGTGGTAGATGCTGTCCAGTTGATGATGGAAGACAATGCCTACGGCCTGTCGAAACGTCGTGTGACCCTTTCTACCGCCGGTGTGGTGCCTGCCATTGATAAACTGCGTGAAGTGACCGACGTTTCTCTGGCGGTTTCGCTGCACGCCCCTAACGACGCTTTACGTGACGAGTTGGTGCCAATAAACCGCCGTTATCCAATCAAAGAGCTGGTCGCGGCCTGTAACCGTTATCTGGCTAACCTGAATGATAAACGTGTCATTACGGTCGAATACACACTGATCGCTGGTGTGAATGATAAACCTGAACATGCCCGTGAGCTGGTTAAAGTATTGCGCCAGATGCCATCCAAGCTAAATTTGATCCCCTTTAACCCATTTCCCAATTCTGGCTATGAACGGCCGCAAGAAGACGCTATTCTCGCTTTCAAAGAGATTGTGGTGCGTGGCGGGATTGTGACAACCGTGCGTCGCACCCGGGGCGATGAAATTGATGCAGCCTGTGGCCAGTTGGTCGGTCAGGTGGCGGATCGTACCCGGCGCAGTCAAAAATATATTCCTGTGGTTCAGGACGCCGGCCGTGGGGATTCAGACCGGCTGCAATAGGAGACACGTTGTGAGAGGGATTTGTCAGTTTGTCGTTGGGGTTTGTTTTGTTTTGCTGGTCGGCTGCGGTACTCAGCAACAAAAGCCTGGAGTCAGTGATACCTCAACCTATGAAGTCTATTCTCGTCTGGGTTTTGAATACCTGCAGGAAGGCGATACCGGCAATGCAAAACAATCCTTCCAGCGTGCCATAGATATGAACAGCGGCTATGCCGAGGCGCACAATGGCCTGGCACTGGTATTTCAGTTAGAAGGTGATACCGCTCTGGCTGAAAGTTACTACCGTAAAGCCACCAAACTCGCGCCTGACTCTGCCATGATGCACAACAACTTCGGTGCGTTCCTGTTTGCCAACGGGCGTTACGAAGAAGCCTGTCAGGAGCTGGCAAGAGCCACTGAAGATCCATTCTATAATCGCCGTTCACAGGCGTTTGAAAACCTGGGACGCTGTTATCGTCTGCTTAACCGTGATGATGTCGCCAAGCATGCGTTTCAGCGTTCTTTGCAGGTGACGCCCAATCGTCCTGTCTCTCTTGTTGAGCTGACTGACCTGTTGGTAGATGAGAGCCAGCCCATTGAAGCCAGTAAATATTTCGATCGCTTCCTGGAACTGGTTGAAAAGCGTCAGGTGGAACACTATGCAAAAAGTCTTTGGGTAGGTATCAGGCTGGAGCGGTTGCGCGGCAATACGAGCCGGGCGGCCACCTATGCTTTGATTCTCAAAAATCTCTATCCCGATTCTGAAGAATATCAACAATATAAGGAGTCTTCCCGTTGAGCAGTGAAGAACAAGCGGGACAGGACCTGTCGGCTACAGCCTGTTGGGGTGAAACACTGAAAACTACGCGTGAAGCGCGTGAATGGCCCCAGTCGCATGTGGCTGCCCAATTGAATCTGCCTGTCGGATATATCAACGCACTGGAAAGTAGTTCAGTGGTCGGCTTGCCGAGCATTGTGTTTGCGCGTGGCTATGTACGTGCCTATGCACGTTTGTTGAAGCTGGATGATAACGCCATCGTCAGTGAGTTTGATCGGTCTTTCCCGGGGAATGTCGGGACTCAGGCGGGTCAGCTCAAGTCAGTCTCCCGTATTCGCCAACAGGCGAACGTCAATGACCCGCTGATGAAGTTGGTCACCTGGATGTTTGTGCTGGGTATCATCGTTCTGACGTTCTGGTGGTGGCAGACTCAGTCCGGCTCTTCCATGTCTGACCCTGCTGTGGTGGAGCCAGCGCCGATCCCGTCTTCCGATACTGATACACCTGTAGTGAATGATGACGGCACATTGGCGCTGCCAAAAATAGACGAGCAGGACGTAACAACGGACGCGCAGGTTGAAACAGAAACACCCATGGCTGCATCCGAACCGGAGCCAGTCTATCTGACTGAAGAAGAACTAACTTCACTTCAGGGTGAGCTTGATCAGTCACCAGTGGCAGAGCAAGTAGAGGACTCTGCGCCAGAATCAGTCGCTGATAGCGAGGGTGCAACTGCGCCACTCGCCGCTGACACTGGCTTGGCGATTGAATTTACGGGCGATTGCTGGGTCTCCATTCGGGATGCTGTTACTGGCAAAGGGCTGGTTGCGGATATTCGTCGCAAAGGCCAGATTCTTAGTCTGAATCATGATGCACCAGTGAAAATCATTTTGGGTGCTGCGGATGCAGTGGGTCGTCTGAGTTTCAATGGCGAGGTGATTGATCTTGCACCCTACAACAGCAGCAACGTTGTTCGGTTGACCCTGCCTCTGGCGCAATAATTTAAGAAGTACAAGGTAAGACACTTGGCCAAAATACAAGCCATTCGTGGCATGAATGACATTCTGCCTGCCGAGACACCGGTCTGGCAGTATCTGGAACAGACAGTACAGAACGTGCTTTCAGCTTATGGTTATTCTGAAATCAGAATGCCGGTGGTTGAGCAAACGAGTCTTTTTAAGCGCTCCATCGGTGAAGTCACCGATATTGTTGAAAAAGAGATGTACACCTTTGAAGACCGCAATGGTGAAAGCCTGACGCTCCGGCCTGAAGGTACAGCTGGCTGCGTGCGGGCTGCAGAGGAGCATGGTCTGCTGTTTAACCAGATGCAGCGTCTGTGGTATCGCGGACCCATGTTTCGTTATGAAAAGCCGCAGAAAGGGCGCTACCGCCAGTTCCATCAGATCGGCGTTGAAACGTTCGGCATGGGTGGGGCAGATATCGATGCTGAAGTAATTTTACTCAGTGCGCGCCTTTGGAAGCAGCTGGGTTTGCTCGATGCGGTGACGCTGCAATTAAACTCCCTTGGCAGCAATGAAGCCCGGGCTGCCTATAAAGGTGCGCTTGTTGCGTATCTGTCTGGATACACTGATCAGCTTGATAAAGACAGTCAGCGTCGTCTGGCGTCCAATCCCTTGCGTATCCTCGACAGTAAGGATGAAAAAACGCAGTCTATTCTGGCTGACGCGCCGGTGTTGAGTGATTACCTGGATGAAGAGTCCAAAACACATTTTTCAGAATTGACAGCGATTCTGGATCGGGCGGGCGTTAAGTATGAGATCAACCCCCGTTTGGTTCGCGGTCTCGATTACTACTGCAAAACCGTTTTTGAGTGGGTCACTGATAAGTTGGGCGCTCAGGGCACCGTCTGTGCCGGTGGGCGTTATGATGGTCTGGTAAAACAGCTGGGTGGTAAACCAACGCCAGCCGTAGGGTTTGCCATGGGGGTCGAGCGTTTGGTGTTGCTGCTTGAAACACTGGGTTCGGTGCCTGAACAGGTGCGTCAGCCGTTTGATCTTTATCTGGCCGCTGAGAACAAAGGTTTGCAAGATGAAATCATGCTGCTGGCTGAGGAACTTCGCTCAACCATTGCCGGTCTGCGTATCCGGGTTCATTGCGGTGGACTGAAAAATATCAGTCAGAAAGCACAGCAGACTGGTGCGCCTTTGGTGGTCTTGCTAAAAGGCTCGGCAGACGAAGGATTATCGGCTACTCTGTGGCATCAAAGTGAACCGGTCTTTGATATTGCTCGGAATCTGCTGCCGGCTAAGATTGCTGATGCTTATCAACAGAACGTATAAAACGACAGAATAACAGAACAGGTAAGAGGGAAACGGGGTGGCTGAATTACGCACCGAAGAAGAACAGGTTCAGGCACTGAAACAGTGGTGGAAAGAGAACGGTAAATCGCTTTTGTTGACCATCGCGGTGGCTTTGGCGATTGTTGCGGGTTGGCAGGGCTGGCAAAAACAGCGCGCTGCAACTGCAGAAGCGGCTTCGATCACTTATCAAAATATGATGGATGCGGTCGCCGGCGCTCTGGGACCCCAGCAGGATCAGGCAAAACTGGCAACAGCACGTCATCTGGCCGGTGAGCTTGTTGCCGAATTTGATGGCACAGTGTATTCACACTATGCCGGGTTGGTGTTGGCACGCTTGGCTGTGGAGCAGAATGACCTTGAGCAGGCGGTGACGCAGTTAAATTGGGTACTTGATCAGAACCCGGCAGCGCCTGTGCGGACGCAGGCTGTGATCGGCAAAGCACGTATACTGGCCGGACAAAATGAGTCACAAGCTGCCCTTGATCTGTTAGGCAGCGTTGAAAATGCTGAGCTCTTTGCCGCTGAGCGATATGAGCTGCAGGGCGACATTCACCTGAAAATGGGTGATAAAGCGGCCGCAAAAGCTGATTATGAAGCCGCCTATGCACTTGCACCGGATGGCTTGCTGGAAGTGAAGATCAACGATCTGGCGAGTGAGGGCAGCTAAATGAAACGTCTACAGCTGCTCTTTATCGGGGTTTTGATGCTGCCTCTCGTTGGCTGTGGTTTCTGGGGTGGCGATGATGATGCGATCAAGCCGTCACCGTTGGTCGATTTTGAACCGCAGAAGCAGGTCAAAGTCCTCTGGTCGGCGAATGTCGGTGAGGGCCTTGGCAGTAAATATCAGCAGTTGCAGCCGGTTATTGATACGGATGCGGTTTATGCCACCGATATTGAAGGTAACGTATTCGCCTACAAACGGGCTGACGGCTCGCTGATCTGGAAGCAGTCGCTGAATCAGACCATTATCGGTGGTGTGGGTGCGGGTTTTGGGCGTGTAGCAGTATCCGCAGAAAACGGGGAAGTGATTGTCCTGAATGCGGCTGATGGTGCTGAGCTGTGGCGAGCCATGCTGAATACCGAGTCGGTGATGCCGGCTCAATTTAATCAGGACCTGGTTGTGTTTCAGCTAATCACCGGTACTCTGGTTGCCTTTGATGCGGCATCAGGTAAACGGCTCTGGACCTATGATACACAGATTCCCGGATTGACCCTGCGTGGTACCAGTGCGCCGATTGTCGCTGCTGATGTGACGTTTGCCGGTTTTGCTAACGGTAAATTCATCGCCATCGATAATAAGAAAGGTGTTCAGCTTTGGGAGGTCCGGGTCGCACTGCCGCAAGGCCGTTCCGAACTGGATCGCATGGTTGATATCGATGGCCGTCCGTTGCTGGTTGATAAAACCCTCTATGTAAACAGTTACCAGGGCCGCCTGGTGGCAGTTAACCCGTTTCGTGCGGAAACCCTCTGGGCTAAAGAGATTTCCAGTTACCGGTCAATGACCACCGGTTTTGGTAACATTTATGTCAGTGAGTCTGATGATGCCGTTCAGGCATTTGATCTCAACAGTAGTGCAAGTGTCTGGCAGCAATCACAGTTGCTGAACCGCCAAATTACCGGACCGGCTGCGTTGGGTAATACCATTGCTGTAGGTGACAGTGAAGGTTATCTGCACTTCATGTCTCAGGTGGATGGTAGTTTTGTTGCCCGCTACAGGGTTGATTCCTACGGTCTGAGTGCTGACCCTGTTGCCCGTGATGATGTGTTATACCAGCTGAGTGATAATGGTCGCCTTGTGGCCCTGACTCTGGAATAATTCGCACCTAATTAATCCGGGCGGCTATCCGTGCTGACGGATAGCCGCCGTTTTTGTTTTTAGCCCTGCTCAGGCAGGAATGGATCGTTCATGCTCCCGGTAATTGCTCTTGTGGGTCGCCCTAATGTGGGTAAATCGACTCTGTTTAATCAACTAACCCGATCACGTGATGCGTTGGTCGCGGATCTGCCAGGCTTAACCCGGGATCGTAAGTACGGTGAAGGCAAGCTGGATGAGCAGGGTTTTATCGTTATTGATACCGGGGGTATCTCCGGGGACGAGCAGGGCATCGATTTTGAAATGGCTAAGCAGTCACTGCAGGCTGTGGATGAGGCTGATGTTGTGCTGTTCCTGGTTGATGGCAGATCGGGTCTTAATCCGGGTGATGAGCTTATCGCGAATCATTTACGCAGGCAGGAAAAACCTTGTTATCTGGTCGTAAATAAAACCGATGGTATTAATCCTGACGTTGCCGTAAGTGATTTTTATTCGCTTGGTATCGGTGAGCCATTACCAATTGCCGCTTCGCACGGGCGTGGGGTTAATTTGCTGCTCGAGCATGTGCTGTCTGAGTTGCCGGATTTTGATGAGCTTGATGCCGAGCGCCTGCGAGAGATTGAGCGGGGCACTAAGATTGCAATTGTCGGCCGTCCGAATGTTGGCAAGTCGACGCTGGTTAACCGTCTTCTCGGTGAAGAGCGTGTTGTCGTTTTTGACCAGGCGGGTACTACACGCGACAGTGTTTATATTCCCTATGAACGCGAAGAAAAACGCTACACGCTGATTGATACAGCCGGTGTGCGACGCCGCAAGAACATTAAAGAAGCAGTCGAAAAATTCTCCATCGTGAAAACCCTGCAGGCTGTTCGTGATGCCAATGTGGTTGTGGTGGTGATTGATGCACGCGAAGGTGTAACTGAGCAGGATATGCATATGCTCAGTTTTGTTATCGATACTGGTCGGTCACTGGTGATTGCGCTCAATAAATGGGATGGCATGAACGGTGAAGAAAAGGACCGTGTCAAAGAGCAGATTCAGCGCAAGCTGGCATTTGCTGACTTTGCCCGCTTCCATTTTATTTCTGCCTTACATGGCAGTGGTGTGGGCAATATGTATGACTCGGTGGATGAAGCCTACACCTGTGCAATGGAAAAATGGCCGACCAACAAGCTTACCCGCTTGCTGGAAGATATCGTGGCGGAGCACCAGCCGCCGATGGTCAACGGCAGACGTATCAAGTTGCGATATGCTCACCAAGGTGGATCAAACCCGCCGATCATCGTGATTCATGGTAACCAGACCGCGGCATTACCTGCGTCGTATAAGCGTTACCTGGAAAATAAATTCACTAAAGTGCTGGGTATCAAAGGCACGCCTATTCGCTTTGAATTTAAGTCCAGTGAGAACCCGTTTGAAGGCAAGAAAAATGAGCTGACCGGACGACAGCTGGCGAAGAAACAGCGTTTCAAAGAACATGTCCGGACATTGAAAAAACAAGAGCGTAAAAAAGCGACTAAGAAACGATAATGCAGTTGCAGACAGACTGGCCAATCGGCGTATTTGATTCCGGAGTAGGAGGATTAACGGTCCTCAATGCTCTGCGTGAAAAACTACCCAACGAAAATCTGCTCTACCTGGGTGATACAGCCCGGGTTCCTTATGGCACTAAAAGCAGCCTGTCGGTGACCCGCTATGCTGAACAAGCGGCTGCCTGTCTTATTCGGCAGCAGATAAAAATGCTGGTCGTTGCCTGTAACACTGCATCGGCTGTAGCGATTGAGCCTCTCAGAGCCATCTACCCACATCTGCCAATCGTCGGTGTTGTTGAGCCTGGCGCGGAAGCCAGCTGCGAGGCAACACGCAACGGTCATATAGGTGTTATTGCAACTGAGAGTACAGTCAATAACGCGGCTTACCAAACAGCAATCCTCAAACAAAATCCGGATGCATCAGTTGTTGCTCAGCCGTGTTCGTTGTTTGTCGCGCTGGCCGAAGAGGGTTGGCATGACGGACCGCTGGTTGATCAAATTGTCGCGCGTTGTCTCGAGCCGTTCAGCATGGAGCACAGTCAGATTGATACGCTGGTACTGGGATGTACGCATTTTCCAGCGCTGCGTCAAAGCATAGCCCGAGTGATGGGTGATGCAGTCAGCCTGGTTGACTCTGCACAAACGACCGCGGTTTATGTGTCCGATCTATTGCAAAAAACAAATCTGATGAACCAATCGGGTTGTGGTGCTGAAGTGAATTTCATGGTCACGGATGGGCCTGAACGTTTTGTGCGCGTAGCCAGTCATTTCTTCTCGGAAAAAATTGACCCTGCCCGTGTTCAGGTGGTGGATATACAGCATATTCATATACCTGAAACAGAGTCATAAAAATCGTTGACAGAAAGGGGCGGTACTGTAGAATGCCCCGCCAGTTCAGGGTTAAAGATTTCGTTTCAGCCCCGCTTTAAAAGCACTGAAATAATTCTTAAAAAAGCTGTTGACCCTTTGCGATTAGGCCGTATAATACGCGCCTCGCTTGGACGGAAGTTCAAGCCCGCTCTTTAACAACTTGATCAGATAATTCGTGTGGGCGCTTGTTGGGATAGTGCAAAGCATTATCAAGACAAGCAACCAAGTGAATTCATTTAAG
>NZ_JARHUE010000004.1:0-98332 GCF_029222905.1 Neptuniibacter sp. CAU 1671
TTCGAATACATCGAAGTATTTTATAACCGCATACGTAGGCACTCGGCTTTGGGCTATGTCAGTCCGGCAGAGTATGAGCGCAAATGCGCATAACCTAGTGTCTACTTTTTGTGGGTAGGACCAGAACGGCGCAACTGGCCAGGAGTGACGCCCAACTTAGACCGCAAGACCCGTGTCAGATGCGCCTGATCCGAGAAGCCGCAGTCAAAAGCGATCTCTTTGATCGCCAGCACCCCCTCCTGCAGCATCTGGCGCGCCTTATCCACCCGAAGTGAGGTGACATAAGCATGAGGCGAACAGTCAAAAGAGTCAGCAAATTTACGTGAAAAGGTCCAGACACCCAAGCCCACGACATCCGCCAGATCATCCATCCGAATCGTATGTTGAATATTGGCGTGAATGTACTCAACCAGACGTCGTTTTTGTGCCGGTGTCAGGCCACCCAGAGAATCGCGATCTTTAAAGGTCACATTGGCATAGTGACGCAGCAGATGCACCGCCAGCTGCATCCCCAGCGACTCGGCATAAAGCGCCCCACCTAAACCCGAATCATGGGCTTCTGCATGGATCGCATCCACAATGGAAAGCAGCACCGGATCCTGCATCTGCAACAGATCATGCAGAAACACCTCTTCAATCGGCCGATCCAGTGCATCTCCCGCCACCCGGGACATCAGGTCATTCGACAGATAGACATGATCCACGTCGATCTCTTCGGTCCAGTGCCAGTGAGAGTCATTCATGCTGGTCAATAATGACAGGTCACCGGACGAGCAGACCTTTTTGCTCCAGCGTCCGTCAAAACAGCGCTGCATGGGGGTATGGCCCTTGCTGTAGCGGACAATCATATAATGGTCGATGGGTGGAATCGGCACATCTTGCCCCTGATAGCGGTAGGACCGCTGCGCAATACCGTTCCAGCCCAGATTATCGCTGGTGCTGAGCAGTTTGCCCGGCACCCATTTCGGAAGTTCATGTGGTTTGATTATATTCGGCATATGCATCAACTCTCCCAAACCTCAGCGACGCACTGAACTCACAGCAGCCACATCGGTTCGGCTTTGTCTTTTTTTATTTTTATCACGCACCCAACGTCGTGCATTGTCCGCCCAAACTCAACAGTGTGGACATTACGTATTCAGCAAGCCATATGCCAAAACAGGCATGACCCGTTAATGTATTGATTTAAAGCGACTTTAATTACAGGGATAGTAAACAGACAGCAGCAAAAGCGTTCGAAATTCAAACGTTCTGTTTGAACTTCATACGCATCATCCGTCCGATGCGAGGTCATCAGCAAACACCCTTAGAGTTAGGCCAGGGCGTTTCAGGTCAGCCTGAATGGTAAAAAAATGGGGGCGCAGCAGCGCTTTGCCCCCCAAAAAAATATTGACCAGCATCGGCGACGAATGCTGCAACATGTCTCCTCTGGATCATGTCAATCGGGGATCAGATGACAGTCCAGTATCTGCCTCTAGGACAGAGGTCTGATGGTGGCTGCAGAGATTAACTCTGCAGCAACGCATTCAGATAAGTATCCAACTGCTCCAACATCGCCGGATCTGTGCCAAACAAGCCCAGATGGCCATCAATGGATTGCAGTGGACGAAACTCACTGTCGGGAATCAACTGTTGCTCGGCCTGAGCATCAGCTGGCGGGAAAAACATGTCATGACTGATCGGCATGACAAAGGTTTTCGCCTTGATCCGTCCCAGTGCAGCGGCCAGATCACCCGCCGTATGACGACTGACATCAGCACGCTGCCATTTCCAGATCATCCGCAACAGGTTGTTGGGGTCCATCGGAGCAAAGTACCCGGTCATAAACTCATCAACAAAGGCACGCATGGAGTCGAAGCCCAATTCCCGGTGGCGGTTTGCCGCAAAGAAATCAGTGCTCCAGCCCATCACTGTCCAGAGTTTGGCATGGCGCTTCAGCCCGGCGATCATCTGCTCTGATGAAGCATAATGACCTTCTTTGTAGTTCGGGTCTGAAAGCAGTGCCTCGGCCAGGGTTTCAGCGAACATAAAATCATGCTCACTGTTTTTCGCCGTACCTGCGATCGGTGCCGCACGCTTCACGAACTCCGGATAGCGCACTGCCCATTCATAGGTTTGCTGGGCGCCCATTGATCCACCCACCACCAGCGCCAGGCTTTCAATGCCAAAGTGCTCGGTCAGCAGCCGGTATTGTGCTCTGACATCATCACTGATGCGCACAAATGGGAACGCAGGCCCCTGAAGACCCTCCCCCGCATTGCTGGGGGAGGTCGACAACCCATTGCCAATCTGGTTAACAATGATGATGAAGTACTTGGTGGGGTCCAGTGCGCGGCCTTCGCCGATATACACCTGCTCCATGATCTTACTGGTACCGGAGTACCAGGTCGGGATCAGGATGGCATTATCCTTGGCTGCATTGAGCTGTCCGAAAATGGACACTGCCAGCTTGCAGTTAGGGATCTTACCGCCCTCTTCCAGGTTTAAATCACCAATATCGATGAGTTCAAACGGGCCATGATTTTCCTGTGAGTAATAACCACTCATATCATTCACCTCTTATTATGATTAGGGTGTAAGCCTTTCAGTTTGAAGCCCGAATTACTTCATCTCGAAGCCAGGGTAACCCTGAGCTGCAACGTCATCACAATGCTTGTGGTAGTTACCCACACCGCCGATGTAAGAGATCAGGCGACGCGGTTTACCTTCAACGTTGGAACCCATGTACCAGGAGTCAGTTTTGACCACCAGTGTCTTGGCTGCCACCTCATCATGGTGTTCAACCCACTCAGTTTCAGTTTCCTGAGACACCTCAACCACTTTCTTGCCGTTTTTAATGGCGTGATCGATGCAGTTGGTGATCCAGTCCACCTGATACTGCAGACAGGTCGTCATGTTGCACAGCGCAGCAGACGGCGCCAGCGGTGCACCCGTGGTGAACAGGTTTGGATAACCGTGGATCTGCATGCCCATTGCGGTAGTGATCTCTTTCTGCCACTGCTCTTTCAGGGAGCGGTTACCACGACCACGGAAGTCGATACGACTCAGCGCGCCGGAACCGGCATCAAAACCGATCGCCAGAATGATCACATCCACTTCATGCACTTTGCCATCGGCGGTTTTAATGCCTTCAGCCACAAACTCTTCAATCGGTGCAGCCTGGCAATCCACCGCTTCCACGTTGTCCTGCAGGTAGACTTCAAGATATTTGTTTTCCAGCGGTACACGGTGGGTACCAAAGCCGTAGTCATCCTTGCCTGGAATCAGCAGGTCACACAGACGCTCATCATTGCCCAGACGGCTGCGCATTTTGCCGCGTACAAACTCAGAGATTTCTTCACTGACGCCTTCATCTACAAACATCTCAGGGAAAGATGCCAGCCACAGTGCCAGAGAGCCATTTTCCCAACGGTCTTCCAGAAGCGCCTGACGCTCTTCCGGTGTGCAGTCTGCCCAGGCTTTATCATGGAAATCGTAATCAAAACCGGCAAAGGTAGTACGCACTTTGGCTTTCAGTTCATTGAAACGATCACACCAGCCCGCCCAGTCTTGTTCACTGTATTTAGGGTTACGCATAGGGATGATGTACTGCGGCGTACGCACAAATACCTTCATGGAGCCCACTTCTGGGGCAATGGTCTGGATCACCTGAATACCGGTGGCGCCGGTACCAATCACCGCCACACGCTTGCCTTTCAGATCAACTTCACCTTTTGGCCACAGACCGGTGGTATACACTTCGCCTTTGAAGTTCTGCTGGCCTTTGAAACGATTTTCCAGTGGCGCAGACAACATGCCGCAACAGGCAACAAGGAACTGACAGTTAATTTTTTCACCGGCATCGGTGGTTACATTCCAGCGGCCAGTGGCTTCATCGAAATGCGCAGAAGCGATACGAGTGCTGAACTGAATATCTTTTTTCAGATCCAGGCGGTCGGCCACAAAGTTCAACCACTCTTCTGTTTCAGGCTGCGCAGGAAAACGCTCGCTGGGCTTCCAGGACTTATACAGCTCTTCAGAGAACCAATACTGATAAATTTCAGCCTGAGAATCGAAACGCGCACCCGGGTAACGGTTCCAGTACCAGGTACCACCCACACCGGTGCCGGTTTCATAGGCACGTACATTGAGTCCCATTTCACGTAAGCGGTGTAACTGGTATAAACCTGCAACCCCTGCACCAATTACCATTGCGTCTAATACTGTTACATTTTCAGAAGAAGGATTCATAACACATCTCCGTTTTTTATGATTATCCTGACTAAGGTCATGACATTGCTTAAACTTGCGTTTAGGCTGCCCCTATCAAATACCCTTTAAAACTATTCTCAGCGCGCCCGATTTTCTTGAACAAACTCAGGGATCTTTTGTAAAAATGCGTGTTTTGAATAAATAAAAACCAAGAAGGGTTGAGAACAAAAAAAGGGCAAGCGGAGTTATCAGGGGCAACAACTCGGACTTGCCTAAAAGAGAAAGGAACAGCTATCGGAACGAAATTTTCTGATATTTTATTTTATTGTCGTGCACATAAATGGTGGCATCAGCCTCTTCAAAGTGAGGTGCTGCATCCCACTTGAGATGAATCAGATCACCTTCAACCGTCATAGAGTCAACCCTGATTTTCTGCCTTAAACCCAAACGCTTACGCCCCAGGCAGCCAGAGTAGTACTGCTTGATATTACTGTCGCCCAAGTAAAACTTTTCATTTACCACCAACACAGAGGTACTGTCGTAGTCCTGCATGATCTCGTCGACTACCGCAAAAACCTCGTCAGCCTCAGCGGGCATTTCAATATATTGGTTATATAGAAAAAGATGATGATTCAGTATTTTTTTGGCCGACTTTGCAGATCTTGGTTTTGAATGATTCATCATATCCACTACCTTTTATTTTTTATGAACCATTTACGTACAGCAATGCAATGGCATTACCGAGTTACGCAGAGTTATTAAATTCTGAATACAGTAACTAATTAAACGTTACTGAAGCCGATCTGCCTTTTATTGAATATTTCTTTGTTTTTTTTGAAAATCCGACCGGCCTGATTAACTAAATAAACTGCAGAGCGATAGCACACCACCCCGCCTCAGACAGACAATATCGACAGGATATTTGCGCCCCGAAACGCCCTTTTCTGTTTCAAACAGCACTTAGTGATAGGTCTGAAAAAAAGCGAATTTGAAGGTGTCTGTCGGTGGGTTTCAGGCTAGGATTAATGAAACCCACATCAGCGATAAGGACTGATCATGTATAAACAGATGTACTACACCGACGACCTGACCAACATGTCGGAAGAGATCGTCTTCAAGCAGTTGCATGAGATTATCGAAAGCGGTGAGGAAGAGATAAAACCTACAGCGATTACCGTGCAGGATATAGCGGCAATCGCCCTGAACAACATCCCCCCAAAATACATCTGTAACGTGTTGGACAAGCATAATTTCCCCGCCAGTCTGAAAGCAGAACTGGAAAGTCTGGAGAAGTTTGCCCGTTATCAGGTGCTCAAGGCGATCCAGATCGTCAGAGATAACCCCCACGACTGAAGCCGGTACCAGGCAGCCTCTAACGTTCAAGACACAGAGCGGAGAAAACCGCTCTGACAGAGGACTCAAGTTTGAGATTGGAACGATACACCGGTGCTCGTTTACTCGACTATATAGATGAGCTGGCACGGCTGAGAATCGAAGTATTCAGAGCATTTCCCTACCTCTATGAAGGCGACCCTGCCTACGAAGCTCGTTACCTGAAAACCTATATTGAATCCCCGGGCAGTGTGATTGTTCTGGCGCTGGAAGGGGACAGCGTGGTGGGTGCAGCCAGCGGCATTCCGCTCAAATATGAAACCGATGTTGTCAAAAAACCCTTTCTTGACGCCGGTTATGATATCGACAGCCTGTTTTACTGCGGTGAATCCGTTTTGCTTGATCACTACCGCGGCCAGGGTATCGGTGTTGAATTTTTCAGGCACCGTGAAGCCCACGCCAAATCACTTGGCGGTTTCAGTCAGAGCTGTTTCTGTGCTGTGCAACGCCCGGCAGATCATCCGCTAAGGCCCACCGATTATGTGCCGCTGGACGGATTCTGGGAGAAACGCGGCTATACCAAACAACCGGAACTGACGACCCAGTTCAGTTGGCGCGAGCTAGGTGAAGCGTCGGAGTCACCCAAACCGATGACATTTTGGCTGAAAACGCTGTAAAAAAGCCGGCATACGCCGGCTTCATGATTTATTTGGCGTCCGCCGCCAGTTTGTCAGAGGTGTCTCGTAAGAAGGCAATAATCTGCCAGATCTCTTCGTCAGTATGACTCTCTCTGAACGACCCCATGATGGTGTCAGGACGACCATGGATAATCACTGAATACATATATTCCGGTGTATTGCCACCACCGGGACGCCATGGACCCGTCACCAGTGACGGTGCCCGTGAGCCTTTGCCCTCCGGGCCATGACAGAACAGACAGGTGTTACCAAACAGTTGTCGTCCCATGGCGATGGAATCCGGATTACCCAGATGTTTTTCCGCCAGTGCCGACAGGGCTTCCTCAGAAATGCCGTCACCCTGAAGGCCTTCAACTCCAAATGCCCACGCTCCCGATACGACGGCTGACAAAGCAACCGTCAGCGCCATTTTTTTAATCTGATGCATAGATAGATCCTAAAGTTCTGAGTGGAGCGGGCCTGCGACCCGCCCCGGATGTTACACCGTTAAACGGCCTTTATTTTTTATGCAGTGCGAACACAAACAGACCACCGCCTTTGGTGTTGTGTTTGAAGAATTCGCCATACACCAGTGGCCACAGGCTGCCACCGCCAGGACCTACCAGCACAGCAACATACTGAGTGTCGCCAACCATGTAGGTGGTTGGGTTAGAGTGAATACCGGTACCCACGTTGTATTCGTACAGGGTTTCGCCGGTATCGTCCTTAACAGCGCGGAAGAAACCTTCAGCATCACCGTTGAAGACCAGACCACCCGCCGTTGCCAGCACACCGCCTGTTGCAGGAACGTTCTGAGAACGCATCCATTCCAGTTCACCGGTGGTGCCGTTAAAGGCTTTCAGGTAACCCGCACCCGGATGCAGACGCAGGGTGTTGGTGCCCAGGAACCACTGACCCGGTTTAAACTCCTGCTTCTTGGCTTCCAGATCCATCGACATGTCGATAACAGGCACGTAGATCATGCCGGTACGCTTACTGTAAGCGGCCGGATGCCACTCTTTACCGCCACCCAGGGTAGGCGCGATATCAGTAGTTACTTTGCCTTCTGTTGGCACTTTATCCGGGTTCACTTTTGGACGGCAGTTGCTGTCAAAGCTCTCAACCCAGTTAACCCGCTGCATTGGCACAACCCAGTTACACTTGTAGGTATTGCGGTCAATGGAGTACAGGTGACCATTACGGTCAGCGTGCAGATAGGTTTTACGGCCTTCTTTATCCTTGATCAGGATCGCTTCGTTGGTACCGTCATAATCCCAGACATCGTGTGGGGTGTACTGGAAGTGTTTAACGATGGTGCCGTCTTTTGGATCGATCGCAACAGTAGAGCCGGTGTAGAGGTTATCCCCTTCACGGACACTGCCGTCAAAATCCGGTACCGGGTTACCTACACCGTACAGGATGTAGCCGGTCTCTTTATCATAAGAAGGCGGCAACCAAGGTGTACCACCGGCTGTTTTCCAGGAATCACCCGCCCAGGTTTTGGCAATTTTTTCTTTGCCGGTCACTGGTACTGTATGGGTTTTCCAGATCAGCTCGCCGGTATCGGCATCCAGCGCATACACAGTACCAGGGTTTGCACCCAGGTCACCGCCGGAGTTACCGATCACGATCATGCCGTTAATTACCATCGGCATTGAAGTCAGGATTTCACCAGTTTTGTAATCACCCAGTTTTTTCTCCCAGACGACTTCGCCGGTGTTGTTATCCAGCGCCACCATATGGGTGTCCAGAGTTGCCATGTAGACCTTGTCTTTGTACACAGCAACACCGCGGTTTACAGAACCACAGCAGAGTTTAGGACCCAGATCACCTGGCAATGCACGCTGATACTTCCACAGAACATCACCAGTGGTGCCATCCAGCGCAAACGCGATGTTATGGCTGGAGGTGACATACAGACGACCATTGACAGCCATGACCTGGCTGTCCTGAGCGCCAATCACGCCAAAAGACAGGTTCCATTTAGGCACCATGTCACTGACATTTTCCTGATTAATCTGGGTTAGCGGTGAATAGCGGGTACCTTCATAATCCCGGCCATAATGCAGCCAGTTGTTGGGGTCTTTGTCAGCATTCAGCAACATGTCATCGGTGACAAAGTTATTCAGGTGCGTACCTTCCAGTACGCTCACACCCAATGCGTGACTGTTCATCGAAACAGTCAGCGCCATCACTCCGATGCTGACGGCCCGTCCTACGCCAAATCTAACTGTCATATTTATGCCTCTTATATGTTTTTATGAACAAAAATATCGACAAATATCCCACTCTGCGGGTTATTTAATCATTTTGGTTTTTGGTGCAGGCATAAGAGGCGCAAAGGACATGCCAAAATCACATATCATTGATTTATATATCTTTATTATTAAACCCGACAGATTAAGTCGGAATTTTTAGAACAGACTGTGGCAACTGCGACAGTATGCCGCGAGACAAAAACAGAAAAGCCATGCAGAGCATGGCTTTTAAAGTAGAGAGGAACGCAGAATCAGTCTAATTCGTACTCTTCAGACTCAATCAGCAGGCCGTATTTTTTGATTTTACGGTGCAAAGTGGAACGACTCACACCCAGTGCCTTTGCGGCACGGGTCACAACCCAGCGATGCTGTTCCAGGATCTGTTCCAGCTCCTCTTTTTCTGACAGCGGTGCTGCTGCAGACTCATGATGACTGATAGATACCATGCGGGATGGCGGGTAACTACTTGGCACCTCTTCTTTCGAAGTTTCAACCGGTGCCAGTCTCTCTTCCTGAAATACTTCTTCAGGCAGATCTTCCAGTCGGATCATATCCTCTTCACGCATACAGAGTGCAAACTGCAATACGTTTTTCAGCTGACGGATGTTACCCGGCCACGCATAGTGAGACAGTTGCGCCAGGGCATCTTCGGCAATAAAGACCGTAGAGGCTTCACCCTCTTCACGGCAAAGCTCAGACAGCACACGGTTGATAATATGGGGTCGGTCCTCGCGCTCGCGCAAACTTGGCAGTCCAATTCTGAAACCACTGATACGGTAGTAAAGGTCTTCCCTGAAATCGCCACCGGCAACATACTCTTTCAGGTCACGGTGGGTAGCACAGATCACATTCAGATCGACCTTGATCGGATTTACATCACCCAGCGGAATGATCTCTTTTTCGGCCAGCACACGCAGCAGGCGAGCCTGCAGCTCCAGCGGCATATCACCGATCTCATCCAGGAACAGGGTACCGCCATTACTGGCCTGAATTTTACCCACCTTGCCGGACTTCAGTGCGCCAGTGAATGTACCGGCACTGTAGCCAAACAGTTCACTCTCAATCAGAGATTCCGGAATTGCAGCACAGTTAAGGGTGACAAATGGCTTATCACGACGTTCACTGCTGTTGTGCAGAGCCCGGGCCCATACCTCTTTACCGGTACCGGTTTCACCCTGCAGCAGAATACTGATGCCTTTATTCACAATACGTAGGCAGCGCGCTGCTTGTTTCTGCAGCCCAGAATCCTGGCCAGCCACTTCTTCCAGCGGATTAATATCCTGCTGAGGGGCTGAATTTTTACCCTGTTTTTTGACCAGATCCTGATTACGCATGTACGCCTTGGTAATCAGAGTGGATTCATTCACCGGTGGAATCAGGGTGGCAAAGAATTTACGACGTTGCTGACCATAACGGACATAATGTTCAACAATCACATTCTGTTCCAGTTGTGAAAAGGTCAGATCAAAGGTTTCGCAGAACTTACGGCCAACCAGTTCATAACGATCACGGCAGCCCAGGGCAAGCAACATCGGAGTTGTTGCAGCAATAATGGTGTCGTTGTCATTCACTGCAATGAGTGCTGTGGTCGGCGCCATCATCAGTGAAGTGGACATACTGATGACACGCTGGTTTTCATAGGCTTCGCGGAAAATCAAAGTTTCAATCTCATCCGCCGTTTCGCAGACCAGATTCAGTGCCAGCGCCTGCCCCATGCGATTACCGGTGGCGAAGGTAGAGACATCCAGCGCACCAAAGGGATTACCATCGGGTGCAATCAGTGGTGCGGCGGAACAGCTGAAGTTATGCAGGGTTGATCCGTAATGTTCTTCAGCATACACAGTGACAGGCAAGGCTTCAGTCAGACAGGTGCCAAGACCATTGGTACCCACCAGCGACTCGGTCCACAGACTGCCCTGACGCAGGCCTCTGGACTCCAGCTCGTGACCTACACCCGAGTCACAGAACGATTTAACCACTAAACCTTCAGCATTGGTCAGCAGTACTGTATAGCCACTGTTTTTGGAAACGGCCCGAATTTTGTCGAAAACCCCGGCTGAATCGGCCAGTAGTTTTTCCAGCGGTTCACGTTTTTGGCGAACCTCGGATTCGGTCAGATTTAGGACTTCGACTTTGGATTCCGGATCGATTTTGTAACGGTCGCGGCATCGGGTCCAGGAATTTTGAATGTACTGATTAACTTCGCTCTCGCCGCCATCCTTGCGGGTTGTGTCGGAACCAGCTTTGGCAGGTCCAGCCAAAAGCTTATCCTTATTATATGACATCACACTTCACCCTCACCTGGCGATCCATCTGTAATCTGCGGATGCTCAGGATTTTTTTATATTTATAGTGGTACTAAAAGTACATCGTAAAGTGTAGCAGCCCCGTAGTGCAAGCAAACCCCAAAGAATATGGGTTTTTACCTGTTTTCGGTCAGCACCAGCCCCTCGCCAGCATTCTACACTTCTGTTTTTGGTCAAACTTACCTGCCCCTTCCATTTGCTTCTCTCCAATATAGGAGAAAAAAAGGAGCGCGTTTGCACACGCTCAAAATTCTGCTTGGGAGCGCAGAAGCGAAGGTGGGACATGTCGATCAATTACAGTGCGCTAACACCGTAAGGTTTTAAAACAGTATTCAGTCTCCCGTTCTGTTTCAGGGTTTTCAGCATTTCATTAAACCGGGCTTCAGTCGCATCATCCGCTTTTCTCAGGCCCATGGCATAGGCGTAATTCAGCTTCTCATTGAGCAGCGCTTCAGCATCGTAGACCTTGAACTGATGGCCCTGCTGCTGGAAATACCCCAGTGTCACATTAGTGACGACAGCGCCATTAATTTTGCCATCCACAACCGCCTGCAGACGCGATTGTTCATCGTTAAAGCGCACTGCAATTGGAATATCAGCATGGTGTAACGCATGCGATGCAACACTTCCTGCGTTGACGCCAATCACACTATGCCGTTGTTGCAGATCAGCCAGTCCATTGACCGGATCGCTGTCAGCAGACATCACGAGTTTAAATTCAAGATTCAGGTAGGGTTGGGTAATCCGCAGATATTTGGATTCCCCGTCACCGAGACGTGCGACCCCGGTATAGAGGTCGCAGCCGGTTTTACGTGCATCACGTTTCTGCACAATCCAGGAAATTTTCAGTGATACACCCAGGGTGCTTGCCAGCTCACGCGCCAGATCAATCTGCATGCCGCCCACTTCTGGCATACGCACTGAAAACGGAGGCTGGAACGGATTAACACAGACTTCCAATTCGCCGGAGCTTTTAATTTCTTGCAGCGTATCCGCCATCAAGCCGGTGGACACCAGAAACATTAAAGCTGCGATAGCATTTCGCCCTACTCTGCAGCGCATAACTCACCTCACTCCTGGACTTCAGTCCCCAGCGATAAAATGTAGGTCACCAGTTCCCAGCGCTGTTCCGAAGTAAAACTGCGCTTCCAGGGTGGCATCACTAGCGCGCCACGGCGTTTACCGTTAGAGATAGTGTTGTAAAGGTATTCTGCTGTGAATTCGCGATTCTGCAGCTGCTTGGCTTTACCACCAGAGCCTTTATCGCCATGGCAGTAAACGCAGGTTTGGTTAAAACGTGCTTCACCGTTGGCAATGGATTCTTCCCGATCACTGAACACTTTCTCTTTCATTTCAGCGACGTATTCAGGGGTTTCAACCGGTTTTTTTGGTTTTTTAGCTTTACCGTCATCCGCTGGGGGCGCAACAGCACAGGCAACGCCACTGGCCAGAACACTCGCAACCAACAAACTACGACATACAACAGATTTAATTTCGAAAGACATACTACATTCCCAAGACTTTTACGGAGGTGAGGGGCGGTCATACCGCCCCTCTATTTTTATGTTTTTTACGCTGGATTATTCACCCAGAGTAAAGGCGATCAGTGCAGCACCGCCTGGCAGACCACCCATTTCAGGGAAGGCACTCGCCATGAAGCCTGGTGCATGAGAACCCATACCGGTTGAAGCCAGAATGTACTGCTTACCGTTTACGGAGTAGCTCACGATACCACCACGCAGACCTGAACCTGCGTTGAAGTTCCACACTTCCTTACCGTTTTCAGCGTTATACGCGTGAATGATACCCTTTGGTGAACCGTTAAATACCAGGTTACCGCCGGTGGTCAGAACACTGCTCAGACCTGGCAGTGGGTAATCAATAGACCACTTCAGTTTACCGGTGATTGGATCACGGGCATCCAGTCGCGCAGACGCTTTACCACCTGGAGGCGGTACAGCAACCAGCTTGCTAACACCCAGATACAGACCCGCCAGACCTACGCTTTCGTGCTCCTGCGCTGCAGGGACAACAACGTTACATACTTCCATAGCGTTGGTGTACCACAGACCCGTGTTAGGGTTGTATGCACCGTGGTTCCAGCTACGCGCACCCAACAGGTAAGGACAGATAGTGGTTTCTTCACCAACTGGCATTGGCAGACGTTTGCCCAGCTCACCAGTTTTAGGGTTGATGCCATCAACAAAGTTGATGTTCTGAGCCAGCGGCCATACGTTCTCGATGGCGCCATCTTTTTTATCTACAACGAATACGAAACCGCTCTTGTTCAGGTGAACCAGAACATCTTTGCCGTTGTGTTTCAGAGCTACTGCTTCATAAGAGGCGTCATAATCCCAAACATCGTGCGGGATTTCCTGACGGCCCCATTTCAGCTTGCCGGTTTTAGGATCGATCGCCAGCAGACTCGCACTCCACTTGTTGTCACCTACACGCTCAGCACCGTAGAAGTCTGGAGCCGCGTTTGCAGTACCAATGTAGATAGTGTCGGTTTTTTCATCGTAGGTGCCTGGCAGCCACGCGCCACTACCACCCACTTCACCGGAATCACCAGGCCAGCTCTTCGGATCATCTTTCTGCAGGATGTCGAAGGTCCACATAGGCTCACCCGTCTTGGCATTGACGGCGAAAATCTTACCCTGAGTTGGCTGGTCACCACCGGTAGTACCACCAAACAGCACGTCACCTGCCAGCTGTGGCGGAGATGAGAACAGGCAGCCGTAGCAGCTTTCCAGATCGGTGATCTGAGTAGACCACTTCTCTTTACCGGTTTTCTGATCCAGTGCGATGAAGCGACCGTCCAGAGAGCCGACGTATACGTTACCGTGACCAACGGTTACACCGCGGCTGGCTGCTACGTAGAATACTTCATTAACAATTTCATCCAGCTCTGGCTGGTAGTGCCAAATCTGCTCGCCGGTTGCAGCATTAAGTGCAAACACGTTGTTGTTTGGACCGATATAGTAAGCAACACCGTCGATAACAATCGGAGTCGCCTGCAGACCCATCTGAATATCACCTGGCTGATGAATCCAGGCCACTTTCAGCTTATTGATGTTACCCGCATTGATTTGATCAAGAGGACTGTAACGCCATGCATCAGAGGTACGATGGTACTGCGGCCAGTCATTCGGGCTAACCTTGGAAGAATCCGCTGCAACGGTTGTAGACACCAGACCAGACACTGCAACAGCAGATGCGATACTGGCCGACAGCATGAGTTTTCTTATTGTAATCACTTCATCTTCTCCATCTAACATTTTGAAAGCAGACCCGGACATCTTCCGTTAGAGTCGCGTCTGCGGCTGTAACCAATCAAGAGTGAGCAACAAGCAGGCCAAAATCATTCAAAAACACAACAACAAAACATAAGCCTATGTTATGTAAGTATTTTTTAATAACACTATTATTCTTTATAGACTGGCTACCGTTCTAAAAAATCCATTTAATATTTCCCGGTGACACACTCTGTTTCGTCCTGAGACAGTCTGTTCAGGATAAAAATCCCAATAAATCAAACAACCAACCGCCTGCATATCAAAATCGGTATGTCTTTTGCTTTATATTTCAGTGATGCCAATTTGCATCATTCAATAAAATGCAATGGAGAATAAAAATGAAATGGCAAAAACCAGAATTTAAAGATTTAAGAATCGGATTCGAAGTTACTATGTACTTTTCGAACCGTTAATCTGCTTCGCTGCAACTCCAGTCCCAGCCTGGAGTTGCTTCCTCTCATCAGCCACCACATCTGCACCGCCACACTCTGCAACAATTTCTGAAACAGTTTGTGCCAAACTGCACAAAACACACGACACTCACCTCAGTCTAGCTCAACCCGACAAACTTATATCATTGATTTTAAATACAAAATTAGCTGGCATGCATTTTGAATTGCTCCTACTGTTTTTTACTCAAATGGAGCAATTAAGGATGAAAAAAATAAAAACCCTTTCTGCACTGGCTTTGATGGCGGTGTTCAGTACTCAGGTGCTGGCGGGTATGCCTGGCATGCGAGGGACTCAGCATCTGGGGATCACCGTGCCAAACGTTAAAGAAGCGACTGCTTTCTTTAAAGATGTGATTGGTTGCGAGTCATTCTATTCAATCGGTCCTTTTGGTCCTTTTGATGATGACTGGATGACTGAAAACCTGAACGTAGATAAAAAAGCCGTCATCAAAACAGCTCACCTGATGCGCTGTGGCAACGGCCCTGCGCTGGAAATCTTCGAATACACTGCCCCTGACCAGAAAATGACGCCACCGCGTAACAGCGACATCGGTGGTCATCACCTGGCGTTCTATGTCGATGATATGGATGCAGCTGTCGCATTTCTTGAAGAGAAAGGCATCAAGGTTCTGGGTAAACCTCACACCTTTACCGATACCGGCATGAAAGGCCTAACCTGGGTATATTTCATGGCACCTTGGGGCATGCAGCTTGAAATCGTGAGCTACCCCTTTGGTCAGGGTTATGAAAAAGAAACCGGTCGTCGTATGTGGGATCCCCGCTACTAATACCAGATCGGCTTGACCAAATCGGGAACACCCAGCGGTGTTCCCGTTTTCGGGGGTGAACATGAAACGTTTATTTATTGCTTGTTTGTTACTGCTCAGTCAGCACGTCGCTGCACACTTTACCCATTTCGAACCCAGAATCCTGCATATCTATCAGGATAAGTCCGACATACTTGTTTTGATGCGCATGCCACTGCCGCTTGTACTGCTGGATGCCTCCTGGAAAGGAATTGATGCTAAAAATCAGGTGCCTTATACCAAACAGGCCGAGATGGAAGATGGGATCGACTATCTGCTCGACCGGGCTGCACTGACTGAAAAACCTGAACTGTTGATTGAAAAAATTTCTCAGGGCTACCGTTTTGAAATCAATCAATCACTAAGGTCAGCCCAGGTTGAGGCCATCCACCTTTTTAATTCCGATAACCGCCGTTCCTTTGTGGATATCGCTTCAGCGGAATCGAATTTTGACGGGTTCATGCTGCTTGAACCCGAAGCAATCAAGTTTTTCGATACCGGACTGGATATTAAATTCAGACTGCAAAACGCCTCGGTTATAGCGGATAACATGACCATTTTCAGTAAACTGGGTGACCAGTTTAATGCCATCAACCGGCTGGCGAATGTGGTCAATATTTACCGTAATGGTCAGCATCTATCGAATACCACGGTGGGCATTCTTGAGCTGTCGTCCCAACGCCTGCCCTCTGCATGGGAACGCGGGATCAGTGGTTTCTGGCAAGGCATGGAACACATTTTCATCGGCCTAGATCACGTACTGTTTATTCTGCTGATTTTCTTTACCTCAAACAGCATCATGCGACTGATTACACTGGCCACAGCGTTCACCATCGGGCATTCATTCAGTCTGTTGGTGGGTGACAATCTACTGATCAGTGCAGGCTTTTTCATACCCGCGATAGAACTGCTGATCGCATTATCGATTGCCGTCACGGCCGTCGCGCTGATCATGAATAAAGGGCACCATCTCACCAGCACACCGATGCTGTGCATTGGTTTTATTCATGGCTTTGGATTTTCCTTTGTGTTCCGGGAACTCGCAGAAGCATCAGGCCAGGGTAGAGACTGGCTGACACTGAGCACGTTTACACTGGGTATTGAGGCTGGCCAATTAATTATCTATTTGCTGGCATTTGGCTTTGCATGGTGTGTAAATCACTATCTCTCGCCTAAACGCTCACTGGCGTTTTATGTATCACTCTTCGCGTTGGCCGTCTCACAGTACTGGGTGCTAACGCGTATGCTGCCACTGCTTGATGCGGTGATCTGACAACAAAAAAGGCATGCTCTGCATGCCTTTTTTCCATCTATCTGGCGCTCACCGCTTAGATCACTGGTCAATGCCGTAATGCTTAATGACCCGACCTGTTTTCAGATCAACCACTGTAATGATCTGATTATTGTGCTGACGCAGCCATACCTGTTTATCCACCGCATCAACATGCAAAATGTCCGAATCCCGATTCATGTTTACGACACCCTCTGAACGAAACAGAGAAGTATCAATCACTTGCACGGATTGATCCGCTAATGCCAGATACAAACGATCATCCTTTTCATCAAACAAAATCTCGCCCCTGAAATCTCCAACCGGTATCTGACTTAACAGCGCGTTCTGCTCAAGGCTGTAAACCGAGATCAATGAACTGGCATAACTCAGTACATACAGAAGATTATGCCGATTAGACAGCCAGAACCGATCCGGACGTGACTCAAGCTTAAAGCGCTCTTTAACCGTACCAGAGGCTATATCCATCACAAAGATCGATTTCTTTTCGACATCTGCATAATAGAGTCGGTCGCCATGCAGCTTAATTTCACCCACTCTTCCTGGAACAGGCAGCTGAAAAAGACCGACCGGAGCGGACTTTAACTCATCATAAACCAGTACAGTATTATGGGATTCCCTGACAAAAGAAAACGAGGGTTTGTTTTCATCCTCAGGCATCGGAAAAGAAAAATATGCAGCTGCAGCACATAGGAGAGAAGTCGACAGCAGAACACCTGTGACTGTACGACGCTTCATAATAAAAACCTTTAGAGTTTTTAAAAAAATACCCGAAATAACATGATTTGATTTGAAGGGGCGATGAACTTAAATCATGTTATTTCGGGCGACTTCAGCCAAAACTGACTGCATCCAAACCTACCTGTATCTCGCATTACAGAGCAGACCCATTTGCATTTCGAAACACGTGCGAAGAATGTCACTGTTTTCAGTTTATTGGCCGACAAGACTCACAACACTCCATGAACTTAGTGAGGCGACAACCTGACCAAGGTCATCACTTAACTAAGAGCAATTTGAATGCCAAAATTTAAATAATTGATTTATATGAGTTTTTAATTTTAGCTTCCGCACACTATAGGCCAATCTGCAACACAGCGTTGCATCTGTGCTACACCTCGTTAATACAGTAAGCACAAATTGAACAACCACACCTGCCCGAAAATTATTTTATGGAAGGCCTCATTTTTTCCTAGGTCCCGAGTTATAAAATAACTACACAAAAAATATGAAACAGAGTGTTCCATTTTTTTGAAACACTCTGTACTAAAACACTGAGGCAGGAAAACCAACAGGTTTACCGTTCCGCAAAAAAAGAGCTTATCTAGCTGAAAAACCGTGAATTTCATTGCTCATCAACGAAATCAACACCCCCAAATCAGAAAAAACCTTTGAAATAAAGTTGGCATCAATTCTGCAAATATAAAGATGAATTGCAGAAGCATTAAGACTTTTAGCAATTCACTCGAACTTAATTAATGTTTCCGATTAAGAAAATCCGAAAGATTAGTTTTGGTATCGACAAATATACCTATGTTTCCTTAGGGGGAGTACACAGATGAATAATAAGAAAGTAACCAGCGCCAAGAAGGGTATGGTCAGCTCGCTCAAAACTCTTTCTGCCATGGTTATGCTGTCTACAGCAGCAACCACTGCTTCTGCAGACATTCTGATCGGTGAAGCCGGCGGCACCCAATTGTCCATGTTCGGTATTCTGGACGTGGGTATCCTTTATCAGGACAAAGTTTCCACCGATGGTGATGAAAAACTGGGCATGGAAACCAGTGGTCTGCGTCAGACCGTAATCGGTTTTAAAGGTTTGCGTCCACTGGATAACGGCTGGAACGCTTTCTTTAACCTGGAAGCTCACTTTGACCTGGACACCGGTATGTTCCACGGTACAGGTGATGCAACAACCGACGCTGATGACAGCAGCGGTCGCCTTCTGTTCCGTCGTCAGGCTAACCTGGGTCTGAGCGGTGACTGGGGTACAGTTATCATGGGTCGTCAGTACGGTCCTGCACTGCTGGCACACCTGGGTACTGAGCCACGTATCTTCAAAGAGCAGTTCTCTAACCTGTACGCATGGGCTTACAGCCAGTTGTTTACCACCTTCAATAGTTCTGCCAGTGAAGCGGGTCGTAACGCGAACAACGACGTAGGTATCTTCTTCAAGAACGCTGTTCAGTACCGTAACACTGTTGGCGGCCTGGACTTTGGTATCCTGTACTCCTTCGGTGGTCAGGAAGGCTCTCAGAAAGACGGTGATGTTATCGCCTTGGGTGCAGCTTACACCACTGGTGCTCTGACGCTGTCCGGTTCTTACCAGAACATGAAAGATCAGCAGACCTCTGAAGATGTAGTTGAAAGCTGGGCCGTTGGTGCCGGTTATAAAATTGGTGATGTAACTCTGAAAGCCAACTTTATGAACACCGAAAACAACGACTCTCTTGGCAACGAAGTGCTTGACCTGGATGCGCTGGGTCTGGGTGTAGATTATCAGTGGAGCGCCAAAAATACCGCTACCGTTGCTTACTACATCAACGAAGACAAAGCGCCTGCTGAAGAAGCTGAAACCAAATCTCTGGTTATCAGTAACGAATACACCATGGGCCCATCTACCGTTCTGTATACCGCACTGGCATACGTCGATTCCGATGACAACATGAGTGCCGTTTCTCAGTACGCCACTTCTATCGTTGCGACACCTGCTCCGGTTGGTGAAAAAACTACTCTGATTAACGTGGGTATCAACTTCGCGTTCTAATCGATTCGCCCCCGCAGGCTGTTGGAAGTTTCGACTTTCAACGGCCTGTTCTATTTCTGCTTCCGAGCAAAGCCTCACCTTTTTATCTTTCAATAACTAGTTTTTATCGAGCGAATCTCCGCTGCTGCTGGATAAAAGACACTTTGTCCGGTTACCTAAAACTGATATTTTGGTGGGTACAAGTTATACTCAGCGGCACTGCATAACTCAGCGTCTTTGAGGATAATTGAGCGGATGTCCATTTTCACTTCTTCGTTTAAGCACTCGTTGTGTCTCTTTTTATTAATTCAATTGGCCTCCACCGCATCGGCCTCTCCTGAGGCTAGGGTTGAGCTATCACAGGCCGAAGAATCACTTACTCCTTTATCAACAGTAAACCCAGATGCATTTAGAGTCCTGTTTATCGGGAACAGCATTACAAGACATGGTGTAAAGGAAAATATAGGCTGGCACCATGTGTCTGGGATGGCAGCAAGTGAGGAAAACAAGGACTACGTTCACATTTTAGCGAGCAAGCTGCGTAACGAGCTATCTCCAACACCAGTTGACCTTTACAACCACACTGGCGGGTCGGGTTCCGTGATCAGAAGATTCAAAACCATTGATCAAGTATTGGTAGTGAGACCAAATTTAGTGGTAATACAACTTGGCGAACATGAAAAACCTGAAACGGGATTGCAAAACATACGAGACGCTTACCACGGTTTAGTTCGTACCGTAACAGAATTGCAAACAAAACCAATAGTTATATGCGTGGGCCCATGGGCCGGATTGATAGGGAATTATGGAAACGAAGAGGAACGCATGACCCGAGCAAAATTAGAATACTCAGGGTTTAAAGGACAGGTGCAAGGCATTATGCGAGACGTTTGCGAAAGGCATGGCAGTCCATTTGTGTCTGTCGCAGATTTGACTCTAGAACCAAACTACTTCGGTTTCGGCGATACTTGGGGGGTGCGCTGGCATCCCAATGATCGCGCTCACGCTATGTATGCCGATAGAATTTATAGAGCATTCAACAAGGTAAGGCGGTGAATAGTGCGAATGTCATAAGCATTATCTATTTTTTCGTTTCTAACCATTATCTAAAATTGACTATCTTTATTCTAAATACAAAAAGTCAAAATATAATTCTAAAGAAAAAGGCACGCCCTAAGGCGTGCTAAGAACTCTCCAGAGCGACAATCTAAGAGTTTAGATCTCCCGTTTCATCATCTGATCGGCGATGTAATCAGCCTGACGAATTGCCAGAGCAACGATGGTCAGGGTTGGGTTTTCAGTACCACTGGTGGTGAACTGACTACCATCGGACACGAACAGATTTTTAATGTCATGAGACTGACCCCAGCGATTCACAACGCCATCCCTTGCGTGTTCGCTCATGCGGTTAGTACCCATGTTGTGACTGGCAGGGTATGGCGGCAGGTTATTCACCTTGATGGCACCCACTGCATCAAACAACTCCTTGGCACGGGCATAGGCATGCTCACGCATCAGGTAGTCATTCTGGTGGTCAGTTTTGTAGACCACCGGTACCGGCAAGCCATACTGGTCTTTTTCAGTTGGGTGCAGGGTGATGTTGTTGGATTCAACCGGCATGTCTTCACCACACACCCAGAAACCGGCCATCTTGTCGTAGTTGGCCAGGGAATCAGCCAGCTCGCGACCCCAACCACCTTTGCCCGGATTCAGGAAGGCAGACATAAATGGCAGACCCAGGTGCAGTGTTTCCAGCTCGTAACCGGCCAGGTGACCACGGCTAGGATCGTTGTCACGCCATTCATGCACGATGTTTGGCACCACGGTGCTCTTGTACATGTGCACCGGTTTTTCGAACTCGGCATACACGCCACCGGTGGTGTGTGTCATGTAGTTCTGACCCACCTGACCAGAAGAGTTGGCCAGACCGTCCGGGAACATAGAAGAGGCCGAGTTCAGCAGCATACGTGGTGACTCAATTGAGTTACCGGCAACCGCAACAACGCGGGCTTTCTGCAGGTGCTGATTACCATCTTTATCGGCATAAAGCACGCCGGTGACTTTACCGGTTTTATCATGCTCGATGCGCAGTACCATGGACTGAGGACGCACCTCAGTATTGCCAGTGGCTTCTGCTTTAGGAATCTCGGTATACATGGTGGACCACTTGGCACCGATACGGCAGCCCTGCATACAGAAACCATTCACCTGACAGGCTGGACGACCATCACGGACTTCAGTGTTGATCGCCAGATTGGCAGCTTCACACTTGGCACCGATTCGTTTCGCGCCTTCCGCAACCACTTTGGCGTGGTTACTCGGACTGTGGTGCGGCATACCGGTCGCTTTGGTACCAGTTACACCCATTTTGTCTTCAGCTTTAGCGTAGTAAGGCTCCATCTCTTTCAGAGAGATTGGCCAGTCCAGCACGTTGGCACCTGGCACCACGCCGTTGGTGCTTTTCATCTTGAACTCATGTTCCTGAAAACGCATGGCCACACCCGCCCAGTGCATGGTGGCACCACCCACACCTTTCACAATCCAGGCGGGCAGATTCGGAAAATCTTCTGCGATACGTGCAGGACCGACGACATAACGCTTGTCCAGCCAGGAAATTTTGCCGAACATTTTCCATTCGTCGTTTTCGATGTCATCCATCTTGAAGCGCTTACCGGCTTCCAGGACAACCGACTTGATACCCTTTTGGGCCAGTTCATTCGCCAGCGTACCACCACCGGCACCCGAGCCGATGATAACTACCAGGCTATCGTCATTCAGATCAAATTTAGTAGACATACCTTACAACTCCCTCACTTACAGCCAGTCGATATCGTTATAACCACGGTTGATATAGCCGCCTTTTTCCCAGGCAGAACCGCCATATCCGAAACGTGGCCATAGTTCAGGGTTGTTGTAGATACCCATCATCAGGGCACCTTTGATGCTCTGGAAGAAAGCGGTCGGTTCCATCGCTTTCAACACCACTACACGGTCAGACTCTTTCGCGATCTGCGTGTATTTTTTGCCAAACTTCTCAACAGACAGGGTATCGAGCTGAGCAACACCTTCAGACAACTGTTTCAACAGATCCGCATCGGTCTCTGCTGATTTAGCCATTGGTGACATCACCTGGCTGTAGTACTTGTCTTCCAGCGTGTCGTGGGGATAAATGTCCCGCGCCAGCTTCATCAGGGTTGCATTGGCATCTTTGCCAATCTGTTGGGCAGCAAAACTGTCTGGAGAAAATAATCCCCCACCCAGTACCACTGCTGAGGCCCCTACCGCCATTACCCCGGTAGTTGACAAAAAGCGTCTGCGATTCATCATCGGCCCGACCATTTTGTTATTTTTATTCATAGTGCCTCCAGTCAATTTCTTCCTTACGTATTAAGGAAAAACAAGCAATTAAGCTCTTTTAACTTCTAGATCCTTGGACTCGGTGAAATTTAGCTGATCGATGTATTTACTCATCACATCCGCCAGATCATTCATCACCTTCTGGACAAAGTACTCACCCTGCTCACCCATAAGTTGGGCCAGTGTCAGGTGGCAATCACCCTTAATAAACGGCGGTAGTTCGCAATGTTCATAGAACTGATTGCAGATCTGCCACATCTCTTGCAACGGTCCGTCACACAGAATCACTGCATGGATCAGCAGCGCGGTATCGCCACCGTGGGATACCACTTGAGCATCCCTGATCCGTTGCCAGCGCTGGGCCGTACCGGCGATTTTTTTCCCATCAACAACGAGGTTGTAATCCCCGTCGCAAAATGCACCTTTAACTGAACCGTATTCGCTTTGAATCCCGTATTTTTTCAACCAGCGACTCATCACATCACAGATCAGTTCATAACTGCCTTTGATGCTGAGCTGGTTTTTATTCAGTTTTACAACCATGGATAGGTTGATAAAACCGGGATCCTGCGGTGTCAGCTCACCACCCGTCGAGCGGGTGATTACAGGCCAGCCCTGGGCATCACAATAGGTCTTAGCATCGGCAAAGCCAGGCTTATGTGTCGCGCTTCTCGGCACGACCAGCGCCCGACGGCTGCGCCACAACAGATAACCCTTGTCGGACGCGCCGGTCATCACCGCGTCCATCAACTTTTTCTCCAGATCAAGCCCGGTCGCGATATTCACAGGCTGTGGCACCACGACCTTGGCTACACGATCTGTTTTCAAAAGCACATTACTGCTCACTTTCAATTTCCAGACAGAGATCGGTCAGAAAATCAGCAGCAGGACCGCCATCAATTGCACGGTGGTCAAATGTCAGGGACAAGCCGATCATTTTCTTGCTCACCAGCTGACCATCGTCGTCCAGCGATAACTCATCGTAGGTCTCACCGATACCCAGAATGGCAATCTGCGGCAAGCTGACAATCGGGGTAAAGAAACGCACCCGACTGCGACCCAGGTTGGTCATGGTGAAAGTACCACCGGTCATTTCTGACACCGTGAGTTTATTGGCACGGGCACGTTCAACTACATCCTTACGACACGCAGCACGTTCCTCAAGATCTTTCTGATCCGCAGAAAACACCGCTGGGGCCATCAGCTTTCCGCCAGGCAAAGCAATCGCAAAACTCAGATCTATATGACTGTAAATCCGAATTTCACCTTCTTCTACTCGACCATTGATGACTGGATGTTTTTTCAGCGCGCGAACCACATAGTCAGCCAGCAGGTCTTCAATGGAAATCTTAATGCCCTGTTCTGCTAACTTCGCTTTGCGTAACCACATGTTGTCAACTGAACACACCGCATGGTGTGTCAGTTGTGCAGCCTCATCGAGGCTGCGTCGCATGTTGTTAGCAATCATCCCCCGCAAACCGCGAAGGGGTGTAACTTTGATTGCTTCTGCGGTAGTCATGTTTACTTCCTCATCCTCAGCCGATGGTTGCGACCTGATCACCTTTGGCCACAACTTCGTCAACGTCTTTGCTGATTGTCAGCTTGCCGGAGGCTGGGGCTTCCAGTTCATACTGGATTTTCTCAACCATCAGCTCTGCAATAACGTCGCCTTCTGTCACATCACCGCCATCGCTTGCCAGCCAGGAGGTAATTACAGCTTCGGAGTCTTCTTCCCACAGATCTACAGGGATAATTACATCAGTCATACTCAGATTTCCTTCATAGTGTTAAAAGCAGAAACAATTTTTTCCGGACTTGGCAGCGCCCACTGTTCCATCGGACGGGTAAACGGAATTGGGATATCTGGATAGGCCACACGAGCGGGGGCCGCTTTCAGCGCCACGCCAGCTTCAACCACGCTGGCGATGATTTCGCCGGTCATGCCGTAGCTGTGGTAATCCTCATCCACCACAATCAGGCGGCCGGTTTTCTTAACAGATTCAATGACAGTATCGCGGTCCAGTGGTACCAGAGAACGCAGGTCAACAACCTCTGCGCTGACACCCTGTGCTTCCAGTTCGCGGGCGGCTTTAAGACCGTGATGAACACCGGAGGTGATACCCACGATGGTGACATCGGTACCTTCACGTACAACAGCAGCCTTACCCAGTGGAACTTCATAGGCTTCTTCAGGCACATGCACGATGGCGTCTTTTTCAGTACCCAGCCAGCCCATGCCCTGCAGTGCTTTGTGGAACATAAACACCACCGGGTTGTTATCGCGAATAGACGCAATCATCATGCCCTTGGCATCGTAAGCATTAGATGGAGCAACCACTTTCATGCCCGGCAGGTGGGCAAAGGTAGCGTGCACACACTGTGAATGCTGACCGGCGTCGGAGTAACCACCACCGGTAGAGGTCATCAGCACCATTGGCACTGTCACGTTGCCGCCAGCGAAATAGGTGTTTTTTGCCATCATGTTGTAGATAGCGTCGAAACACACCCCAAAGAAGTCGACAAACATCAGCTCAACAATCGGCTTCATACCATCGGAAGCAGCACCGACAGCCGCACCGATAAATGCGGTTTCAGAAATCGGCGTATCACGCACACGCTCAGCGCCAAACTCTTTATAAAGACCACGGGTATTACCAAATACACCGCCGAGCTCACCGATATCCTCACCCATGACGAAAACTTTATCGTCTGTGCGCATCTCAATGGCAATCGCTTCAGCCATTGCACGCGCAATTGTTAACTTACGTTCTTTAACCTGGCTCATTTGTTATTCTCCAAAAACTGATCAGTGGCGATTACACAAAGACTTTTTCCATCGCCTCTTCAGGCGCTGGATATTCACTGTCGCGAGCAAACTGAATTGCCTCATCAACAATGGCACGTGCCTCAGCCTTGATGGCTGCATCATCTGCATCACTAAAGCCATACTCTTTAGCCAGACGCTGCTGCATCAGCGGAATCGGATCAATTTTCTGCAACGCTTCTTTTTCGCCAGCCGGACGGTAAGCTTCACCGTCACCCATAAAGTGACCAGCCAGACGGGATGTTTCGATTTCGATCAGCGTTGGGCCACCACCATCGCGTGCACGCTGGATCGCTTTACCCACCACTTCGAAGATTTTGATCGGGTCGTTCCCCTCAATGAACTCACCCGGCATACCGTAGGCAACCGCACGGTCAGAGTTACGCTCAACAGCAGTACTGGCGCGTTTAGAAACAGAGATACCCCAGGAGTTATCTTCAATGATGAAGACCACCGGCAGTTTCCAGACACCCGCCAGGTTCAGACCTTCATGGAAGGCACCCTGGTTAGCTGCACCCTCACCCAGGTAAGCAACCGCCACACCCGGTTTTTTCTGCATCACACGCGACAACGCAGCACCTGCTGCAGGACCGATACTCTGGCCGATGATGCCGGAACAGGAAAAATTCACTTTGGGGTCAAAAATATGCATGTGACCGCCACGACCACCACTGAGGCCGGTTTTTTTACCAAAAATTTCCGCCGCCATGGCTTTCAGATCAACGCCTTTAGCAATTGCAACGTGATGTGGACGGTGGGTATGGGTCACGATATCTTCAGCCGTCAGGTGAGCACAGACACCCACTGCACAAGGCTCCTGACCATTTGAAAGGTGCATCTCACCCGGAATTGGACCGTTGGCCATATTGAAGGCCGGGCTTTTACCTTCCATGTAAATCTTCTCAATCGTTTCTTCAAAAAAACGACTGATCAGCATGTGCTTATACATCCATAATTCTTGTTCTTGGCTTGGTTTCATTTTGCACTCCCGAATCAGATAGGCAGCCACTACACAATTTCACATTGTAAAATCGCATCTGAGTCTTAGAGAGCAAGCCCCGTGCCATTCATTTAAATAATTGTTTTTAAATGATTTTATAAAGAAAAGAAGCTAACAATACAGCTCGACAGTTCAGGATGACGCAGGTGTTGCGACACTCTGTGCCAAGAAACAAGGGCGGGATTTGAAACAGATCAGTTCAGATGAACACCACGGCCGTGATAACGGCGCTCCGGCCGACCCACACTCCCATAAGCCACTTCGGCTTCAAGCTCCTGTGTACTGACCAGATATTCAAGATAGCGCCGGGCGGTGGTACGGCTGGCTCCAATGTGACTGCCCACTTCCTCAGCACTCAGACTGCCGGACTGTTCACTGAACACCATACGCACCTTTTCAAGCGTCAGGGCATCCACACCTTTCGGCAGCCTTATATCAGATGAGGGAACGGTGGTTTCCGGCGCTGAAGCAGCGGAGCGCGGCAGAAGCGTATCCACATCCTTTTGCGCCAGTGACTGCATGGCATGGAGTTTACTCAGGTGTTCCCGGTAGTTATTCAGTGCCTCCTGCAGGCGCTCAAATACCAGGGGCTTGAGGATATAATCAAACACCCCTCCCCGCATCGCTTCGCGCAGGGTATCCACCTCTTTTGCCGCCGTAATCAGAATCACATCGACCTCACTGTTTGCCGCGCGCAGGCGGCGTAACAAATCCAGTCCGGTACCGTCCGGAAACTGAATATCCAGCAACAAAAGGTCCGGGCGAAAAACCTCAACCAGATCTTCTGCCTGAGCCAGACCATGGGCAATGCCCACCAGCTCAAAGCCACTGATTTTTTCCAGAAACCGCCGCTGGATTTCAGCAATCTGCCGGTCATCCTCGACGATAATCACTTTAACCGGCTTCACTCTGCCTCCTTGTGTTTTGGGATATACACAATAAACCGGCTGCCGCCACTGTCTGCCGATTCAACCGTTACGGTACCGCCCAGGTTAGTCAGCAGATTCTGCACCAGATGCAACCCCAGACCATGGCCTTTTTCTGCTTTAGTGCTAACCCCCTTGAGGAAGATCTGCGCTTGCTCAGCCTCGCTCAAACCCGGCCCCTGATCTTCTATTTCAAAGATTAGATCATTCCCCAGATCCGTCATGGAGAGATATACCTCGCCCCCTGCGCCACGGGATTTCAGAGTCGCTTCAAGTGCATTATCAATCAGGTTGCCAATGATGCTTACCAGTTGCTGCTTGGGCAGATGGGCCGGCAACTCATGCATCTGACTTTCTGGATCTATTTCCAGCGTCAGTCCCATCTCTCTGGCCCGGTTATATTTACCCAACAGACACGCAGCCAGTATCGGATCAGTAACGGCCTCCACCAGCAGATGAATCAGTGCCTGATGACTGTGAGTTTCCTGGCCTATCAATGCCAGTGCTTCACCGTGGGCCCCTAACTGAATCAGTCCGGCAATGGTATGCAGTTTATTACTGTACTCATGGGACTGACTGCGAAGGCTGTCGGCATATTGTTCAATACGGGTCAGCTTTTCGCTGACGAGATCCAGCTCATCTTTACGTCGAAAGCTGGAAACCACACCGGTGATTTTTCCATCCTGCTGCAACGGTAGTCGGTTAACAATCAGATTGTGGTCATCGCGCCAGACCTCCAGATCGTACTGCGGCTCACCACTATTTAGTACATCAAGCATCGCACTGCCGGGTAAAACGTCTTCTATTTTGCGTCCACTGAGACGGGTATTTTCATCCAGCCCCAGCGTTTTGACTGCGGCTGCATTAAAGGTAGTGATCCGGCCCTGCGCATTGATGGCGATGATCCCCTCACGCACGGTTTGCAGGGTCGCTTCCTGCTCCCGAAAACGCAGTGCGATCTGCTCAGGTTCCAGACCGAAAATGGCTTTTTTGAAATGGTACGCAAACCAGATAGCGGTCAGCGCACTGAGCAGAAAAGACAAAAAGATCACCGCCAACAGAGTCAACTGATAGCGACTGATCACCTGCTCTACTCTGCTCAGGTCATAACCAACCGACACGATACCGATCACGGCTCTGCCCTCGGCAGCAAAGATCGGCGCTTTACCCCGCATCGACCACCCTAAACTGCCAAGATCCTTGGTAATGTAGCCCTGTCCTTGCTTTAGCACCCGGTCATTGTCATCCGTATCATCATCAGACATGGAGCCGCCAATTTTGCTGGCGACCGGATGCGCCAGACGCACACCATGTTGGTCACCAATCACGACAAAACGTGCTTCTGTGGTTTTTGCCAGCGCCTGAGTTAAAGGATAAAGAAACGCTGAATCCCGCTGCTCCACCGCACGTCTGATTTCAGGCATTGCCGCAATGGTTCGGGCCACATGCAGTGCCCGTTGCCCCATCTGTTCATCCAGTGACTGCTGCAGATACACCACTGCAAACCAGCCGATTAATCCGGTCTGTAACAGCGCCATCAATCCAAGAATCAGGATCATGCGGGTTTTAATTTTTAACCGGCTGAACACAGCAGTTTCCTCACGGGCCTTTAAGACATGCTAACGAATAGCATATGCCTACACCCGTAAACTTTATGCACAAAATGCACTTTATGCATTAAAAAGCCTTTAATTTCATAAACTTTTATATAGAAAAGCAGCGAGGTAGGTTTACTGACGACAACAATAACGAGGGCAAACCGATGCCACCTGAGGGTGGGTAATCAGCCCATAACGTCAGAGGTAATAAACCATGTTGAGCGCATTCCGTTTTCGCAGCCATAAATCCGTAATGGCTGCCATCTTTGCAACCTGTATTGCTGGCACGCCAATATATGCATCCGAAATGGAGAATTTGCATCTCTTGATTCCCGGTGGTGCCGGTGGCGGCTGGGATAATACGGCCCGGGGTATCGGTGAAGCCCTGCAGAAATCAGGCCTGGTCCAAACCGTCTCCTATGAAAACCAGTCCGGCGGTGGCGGCGGTAAAGCCATTGCCCATCTGATTGAAACCGCAGCACAGAATCAGGACACCCTGATGGTGAACTCAACCCCCATTGTGATTCGTTCGCTGTCAAAAGTGTTTCCGCAATCCTTTCGTGATCTGACCCCGGTGGCGGCCACCGTCGGAGATTACGGTGCATTTGTCGTTAAAAAAGACTCCCCTTACACCAGCTTTACTCAGGTGGTTGAGGATTACCGCAAAGACCCGGCATCGGTCAAAGTAGCCGGTGGTTCTGCTCGTGGCAGCATGGACCATCTGGTCGCAGCCATGGCCTTTAAAGCCGCTGGCGGCGATGCCCGACAGGTCCGGTATGTTGCCTATGATGCAGGTGGTAAAGCGATGGCTGGCCTGCTGTCAGGTGAAGCGCAGGTACTGTCTACCGGATTCAGTGAAGCACTGGCTCTGGCAGACGCCGGTGAGATTCGCATTCTGGCGATGACCGGTGAAGAACGGAATGCGGCAGCACCCGATGTGCCAACGCTTAAAGAACTGGGCTACAACGCCACCTTTGTAAACTGGCGCGGACTGTTTGGTGCACCGGGTCTGCCAGAAGAGAAGAAACAAGCCTTTATCGCAACGCTGGAAAAAATGTATAGCACTCCTGAGTGGGAGACCGTGCGCAGCCGTAACGGCTGGAGTGAACTGTTCCGCCCGGGTGACGAATTCAACAGCTTTCTTGAAAAACAGGAACAGGAAGTTGGCGAGCTGATGCGCGAGCTGGGCTTCCTGCGCTGAGCTTTATTTCTCTCCATTGAAATGGCCCAACCTTGCTCCGGTCATGTCAGCAGACCGCTGACCGGAGATTTTTTTTCAACAACTCATCATCCATTCTGAATGCTGGCCCACTGCCACTGGAGTGCCATATGCAGATCACCAAAGACCATATCGGTGGACTGATATTTTTACTGTTATCTTTCACCTACGGCTACTACGCCGGACAGATACCGCTACTACCCGGCGATGATTTTGCCCCTTTTAATGCCCAAACCCTGCCCAATGCGCTGACCCTTATCGGACTCGTCCTCTCAGTCGGACTGTTAGTGACTGCCTCGCGTGACAAAGCCGACGCATTGAAACTGTCAGGTTACGACTTCAGCCTGGTTGCCAAGCTACTCGGCCTGGTAGCGATCTTTGGATGTGCCCTGGACTGGCTGGGTTTCTTTGTTGCGACTGTGCTGTTTTTACTTGGTGGCTACTGGTTATTGGGCGAGAGACGTCCCAAAACTTTGCTGGTCGCGTCCCTGCCATTTGCTGCAGGCATCTGGCTGATTCTGACCCAGTTGCTGGATATTTATCTAGCACCGGGCCGCGTGTTTTCTCAATTATTCGGAGGCTGACCCCATGTTAGACGGAATCTTTACCGGGCTGACCACTGCGGTTATGCCCTTTAACCTGCTGATGGTGGTGATGGGCTGTTTTGCTGGCACCTTTATTGGCATGCTACCGGGGCTCGGGCCTATCTCTGCGGTAGCCCTGATGATCCCAATCACCTACGGGCTGGACCCGGCATCCGGCATTATCCTGATGGCCGGTGTCTATTACGGCGCAGTTTTTGGTGGTTCCACCTCATCCATCCTGATCAATGCACCTGGCTGCGCCAGTACCGTGGTCACCGCATTTGATGGTTATCCGTTGGCCCAGAAAAATCAGGCCGGTAAGGCGTTGGCACTGGCCGCCTATTCCTCATTCACTGGTGGTACGGTAGGTGCAATTATTCTGCTGTTTGCAGCACCCGCTCTGGCCAGCGTCTCACTCAGTTTTCAGTCCAGCGATTATTTCGCCCTGATGCTTTTGGGACTCACCGCTGTAGCGGCTTTCTCCGGCAAAGGTCAGGTGATTAAAGCACTCATCATGACAGTGCTGGGCCTGATGATTGCTACTGTGGGCACCGATGTTACCTCAGGCACCACCCGCTTTACCTTTGGCAGCGTGGACTTGATAGACGGTGTCAGTTTTCTGTTGCTGGCCATGGCAACCTTCGCGTTAACGGAAGTCATCATGACGGTGCTGAAAGGACAACATCGCGAAGAAGAGGCACAGGTCGATATGTCCAGGCTTGGCAGCATGAAGCTCAGCCGCGAAGAAGTAAAAGAGGTCGCACCGACCATTGCACGCTCCTCGGTGTTTGGTTTTCTGATTGGTGTATTACCCGGCGCCGGTGCCACCATAGCCTCCTTCCTAGCCTATGGGCTGGAACGCAATCTGGCATCCGCCAAGGAGAAACTTAAATTTGGTAAAGGTGCACTGCGTGGTCTGGCTGCACCAGAGTCGGCCAATAACGCGGCTTCCACCGGCTCTTTTGTGCCGTTGCTGACTCTGGGCATTCCCGGCTCTGGCACAACCGCGATCATGCTCGGTGCCCTGATCGCGTATGGCATTCAGCCGGGGCCTCGCCTGTTTGTGGATAATCCGGATGTATTCTGGTCCGTGATTATTTCCATGTACTTCGGCAATCTGGTGCTACTGATTTTGAATCTGCCGCTGATTCCGTACATCTCAAAACTGTTAGTCATTCCGCGACCCATTCTGATACCGCTAATTCTGTTTTTCTCCATCACCGGTGTCTATCTGGTGAGCTTCAACACCTTTGATATCCAGATGATGGTAATCATTACAGTGGCTGCAATCTTCCTGAAGCTGCTGGAATTCCCGATGGCACCCATGCTACTGGGCTATATCCTGGGTGGATTGATGGAAAATAACCTGAGCCGGGCCCTGACCATATCGGATGGCAGTTTCTCATTCCTCTGGGAGCGCCCGCTGACGCTGACCATTGCCAGTATCGCCTTGCTGGTGTTGGTCACACCACTGTTACAACGACTGTGGCAACACTATCGGCATAAACCATTTTCCAGCCCGGGTGCGGAAGCGGCTGTGAATGAAGGGGAAGGATAACCGCACCAATAACAGCCGCTTTTTAGCGGCTGTTTTCTATTGGGCGCTATAAGACTGAGCAGAATAATCGGTAAAAATGATAAACCGCAGACACAAAAAAACCTGCCATAAGCAGGTTTTTTACTGCTCCCAGTTGTGAAACTGAAAGCTAAGAATTTGGTGGAGCCTAGGGGGATCGAACCCCTGACCTCAACGCTGCCAGCGTTGCGCTCTCCCAGCTGAGCTAAGGCCCCAAAAGCGGGTGCTATGGTAAGCAGTCACGGTTGATGAGTCAAGTCAAAAATCTAAAAATATGAAAACAAAAATATCTTTTATTTCATACAGTTAAAAGCCCCGAATCAAGCTAAAACGGGGATTTTGACTTTATGCTTACTCGGTTACCAACTGAGAACGGATAGTCTGAAACTCTTTCTCCCAGCGTTTACCCTCTTTTTTGGAAGGACCGCCGACAATATTCAGTGCATGCCGCAAACGCGCACGCGTCATATCCGGCCCCAGAATCGCCATGGAGTCCATGACGGATACGGTCTGATTAGTACCGGCAATCGCAATAAACAGCGGATAGAGAAAATCACGGATTTTCAGCTCCATACCATTGGCCAGCTGTTTCAGCTGGTTAAAGAGCTGATCTTTATTCCACTGAGTCTCAGTATCAAGTAGCCAGGAGGAAAACTGCAGCACTTTACGCACCTGCTCCTCATCCAGCCCTTTGTAGTCAAAATCAGCGGCCTGCAGATTCAGCATGCCAGACAGGAAGAATCCCGCCAACGGTGCCACGTCAGAGAATTTCTCAACCCGCTGCTGAATCAGCGGTACGATCTGCATCAGGTATTCAGGGTTCAGCGCCCACTGCTGATAGGCCAGAGCAAACTGCTCAGCAGAGAGATCTTCCCTCAGCCACAGTCCATTCAGCCAGCTCAGTTTCTCCTGATCAAAGATTGGACCACCCAGAGAAACACGCTGAATATCAAAGTTGTCGAACATCTGCTGACGGGAGAACTTTTCGCTTTCATCCGGCATCGACCAGCCCATACGGCCCAGATAGTTGAGCAATGCTTCAGGCAGATAGCCCATACGCTGGTAATAAAGAATACTGGTAGGGTTCTTGCGTTTGGACAGTTTAGATTTATCCGGATTGCGCAACAGCGGCATATGGCACAGTTGCGGCATATCCCAGCCGAAATACTGATACAGCAACTTATGCTTAGGCGCAGAGTTAATCCACTCCTCACCCCTGATAACGTGGGTGATCTGCATCAGGTGGTCATCAACCACGTTGGCCAGGTGGTAGGTCGGCATGCCATCTGATTTAAGCAAAATCTGACAGTCCACCTGCCCCCAGTCCAGCTCGATGGTGCCGCGCAGCATATCATCGATAACACACACGCCCTCTTCCGGCACTTTCATGCGCACCACATAGGGCGCGCCAGCGGCACGACGCGCTTCCACCTCTGCTTCAGGCAGCGCAAGATCACTTTGTTTGAGCGCAGTGTGCTGACCTGATTCACGGCGCGCATCGCGCAACTGATCCAGCTCGTCTGCTGTCCGGTAGCAAAGGAAGGCGTGCCCCTCTTCGACCAGACGCATTGCATAGTCATGGTAACTGTCTTTACGCTCACTCTGGCGGTAAGGGCCATGCGGACCGCCTACATCCGGACCCTCATCCCACTCCAGACCCAGCCACCGCAGAGAATCCAAAATCGCCTGTTCCGATTCAGCCGTACTGCGGGTCTGATCCGTATCTTCGATCCGAAGAATGAACTGACCACCATGCTGACGTGCAAACGCCAGGTTGAATAAAGCGATGTAAGCGGTGCCGACGTGCGGATCACCGGTTGGCGACGGCGCAACACGAGTACGAACGGTCATGGATATCCTTGGTAATTAAAACAGCATTGGAATAGAGGGTGAATTATACCCGGGTAATTCAGGGAGCTCTACCAGCCTTGGTTCTGCCAGATGACCGCCCCCCAGATGAGTGCTCCAATCAGCAGAGAAACCAACACAACTGCAGAACCCAGGTCTTTAGCCAGACCCGCCAGCTCATGATACTCGGTACCCGCCCGGTCAACCACGGCCTCAATTGCAGTGTTCACCAACTCAAACGCCATCACCAGCAGACAGGTGGAGATCAGTGCGGCCAATTGCAACGGCCCCTGCGCAACAAAAAAGGACAAGGGGATCAGGACTGCACTGCCCCAGACTTCATAACGGAACGCGGGCTCTTGCCGGTAAGCGGCTTTCAGGCCCTGCCATGAATAGATCGTTGCATAATAAAAACGTTTAAAGCCGGTATTTTTGGGGGAGCCACTCATCATGATTTCCATTTTAAGGCCGAGTTTTCTGGCTGAGCAATTCTAGCAAAGCCCAGGCTAAAACCACACGCTTCGCGGGCATTAGGTCGCCAGTTCCTATATAATGCGCCGCAGTTGAACAATATTTTATTGCCTGATCATGACAGTTAACCCACCTAAGCCGGATCGTCGCTTCTGCGTTGCGCCCATGATGGACTGGACCGATAGACATTGCCGGTACTTTCATCGCCAGCTAACGAACAATGCCGTTTTATATACCGAAATGGTTACCACCGGGGCGTTGATTCATGCGGACCCGCAGCGGTTTTTGCCTTTCAATCCAGAAGAACAACCGGTGGCACTGCAACTCGGCGGTAGCAATCCCGATGAATTGGCCCGATGCGCAAAAATGGCTGAAGAGTTCGGTTACTGTGAGGTTAACCTGAACGTCGGCTGTCCCAGCGACCGGGTGCAGAACAACATGATTGGCGCCTGCCTGATGGCTCATCCTCAGCTCGTTGCTGACTCATTACAGGCGATGCAGGAAGCTGTCTCTATCCCGGTCACAGTCAAACACCGACTCGGTATAGATGATCTGGATAGTTATGCTCTGCTGGAACAGTTTGTGGATACTGTTCGCCAGTCCGGATGCTCCACTTTTATCATTCATGCCCGTAAAGCGATTCTTCAGGGCCTGAGTCCAAAAGAAAACCGTGAAATTCCACCGCTAAAATATGACTGGGTTTACCGTATTAAACAGGATTTTCCGGAACTGGAAATCATCTTGAATGGTGGCATTAAAACACTTGCCGAGTGCGAGGATCATCTAAACCATGTAGATGGCGTGATGCTGGGACGAGAGGCCTACCATAACCCCTATCTGCTGGCAGAAGTCGATCAAATCATCTATCAGCAGGACCGGCCAGTTATCAGCCGGATGGATGCTGCCCTTACCATGCTGCCCTACATTAAACGCCAACATGAGCAGGGTGTATCTTTTTACCATATCGTTCGCCATATGCTGGGATTGTTTCATGCTCAGCCTGGCGGCAAACAATTCCGTCGTTACATCAGTGAGAATGCTCATCAGGCCAATGCCACGCCCGCCGTTTTTATTGATGCGCTCAACTGCATTCGGGCCTGAAATTAGAGGAACTAATTTGTTATGACTCACCAGCTGGACCAGTTAAAAGTGATAACCACGGTCGTAGCCGATACCGGTGATATTGAAGCAATTGAACGTTTCAAGCCGGTTGATGCCACCACCAACCCATCGCTGTTATTAAAAGCCGCACAGCTGCCTCGTTATGCTGACCTGATCAAAAAAGCGCAGCACCAGGCCGAAACCCTTGGCGGTAATCAGCAAACCCTGCTGGACAACATGACCGATCATTTTGCAGTGGCGATTGGCCAGGAAGTCCTGAAGCTGATTCCTGGACGCATCTCTACCGAAGTTGATGCCCGCCTCTCTTTTGACAAGACCGCAACCCTGAACCGCGCTCGCAAGCTGATCAGCCTTTATGAATCAGCAGGCATTCCGCGAGACAGGATCCTGATTAAGATCGCCTCTACCTGGGAAGGCATCAGTGCCGCCAGAGAGCTGGAACAGGAAGGCATCAATTGTAACCTCACACTGTTGTTTGGCTTTGCCCAGGCCGCCGCCTGCGCCGATGCTGGCGTCTATCTGATTTCACCCTTTGTCGGACGGATTCTGGATTGGCACAAAGCGCGAGATAACGCCGATTTCAGTGGAGCCAACGATCCCGGGGTGCAGTCGGTCAGTCGTATTTACCACTACTACAAAGCGAATGATTACAAGACCATCGTCATGGGCGCCAGCTTCCGCAATACCGGAGAGATTCTGGAACTGGCAGGCTGCGACCGCTTAACCATTGCCCCTGCATTGATGGAAGAACTGGAGCAAAGTCAGGCGCCTCTCAGTATTAAACTGACACCTCAGAACGCAACATCCACCCAGGAACGCTGGGAAATTACAGAAGCTGAATTTCGCTGGCATATGAATGAAGATGCCATGGCCACTGAAAAACTGGCTGAGGGCATTCGTAATTTCGCGGCGGACCAGATAAAGCTTGAGCAACTGCTGCTCTCAAGCTAAGCACCATAAAAAAAGCCCGGAGGCTAACCAGCCACCGGGCTTTTTCCACCAGCATCCATGCTGGAAACCAATCAATCCTTAATTGGTCGAAGTCGAAACGCCTCCGTGCGCTGTGACAGTTCCATCTGTCTCGACCCCTAACAGCACTCATTTTAATGAGCTTCATAAGGATCGCTATTAGAATTTTTCCTATTTTTTATTAAAATTGTATTAAATTTGAATTAACGACGTTTCAGGCATCTTCGAGTGTCGTCATCAGATCTTTAAACGCTTCACGATTGGATTCGTTCAAATTCATCAGGATACGGTGCGCTTCAACAATTCGCATCCTGATTTCATCTGCAGACTCTTTAACCAGCGGCAACTGTTCCAGATCACTGGTGCTTTGTGGAAGGCTGTCCAGCAGGACAAAGATATGATCAAACCCCATGGTTAACAGCACACGGGTTATATCAGGATTAGGCGAGACAATGGTGGGTTTCGGCAAGTGACTCTGTTCTGCGTAGATCGACAGTTTGGCAATCAAACCCAGAGTGGTGCTATCGATACCATCCGTTTCCGTCAGATCAACCAGAATATCCTGAATATAACTACGATCCAGAACCGATTTAAGATGCTGATCAAGTGAGGAACACAGGGTTAGCCTGACATCCCCAATAAATTTAAGGATGTAACGGCCACCCATCAGGGCATAATATATTGAGCCATCGTGCATGAGAATCAGTGCCTGGCCACAGTCATTATGGCAATATCATCAGGAGTCTCACCCAGTATAGCGGGAAGCAACAGCTGTTTCAGTTGCTCAGGGCTACCTCCTTTGGCGGTAATGACGGCCTGCATTAAACACTGTTCTTTTGCAGCAAGGTCTGGCGCGTTGATTACTTCCAAAATACCATCCGAAAATAAAGTCAGCTGAAAGGGTGTACTGAGTACCAGTTTGCGCTGTTCAAACTGCGGGTTATCAAAAAGCCCAACGGGCATGCCTCGCCCTTCAAGAAAGTGACTACCTGTTTTGTCGGTCAGGATAGGCATCGGGTGATGGCCACCTACAGCATAGGTCAAAGTACAGTCTCTGCTGTCATAAAGCCCAAGAAAAATACTCAGATGCTTTCCTAAACCTGTATCCAGCACTTCAGCATTGATGCGCCTTAACGTATCAAGCGGCGAGACAATATCAAAACTTGAACGCCGGCGGAAGTTCCTCAGCAATCGATGCGTCATGTTTTTAAGCAAAACAGTGACCAGTGCCGATGACGCACCATGACCGGACACATCAGCGAGATAAAACATACTGCGATGACCATCAATCTCGACAAAATCCACAAAATCCCCGCTCAGGTAAAGCGAAGGGATGAGCAGATATCGTGCTTCAAGGTCTGCTAACTGCATATGTTCAGGCGGCAGCATATTTTGCTGTATTTGCAGTGCTGCCTGCTGATCCGCCCTTAGCTCAGCGTAACTGCGCTCTAGCTCTTCCTGCACCTGATGATGTTGTTCATACAACATCGACTGCTGCAGTAACTTCAAAATGGCCGCTAACAGACCCGGACGATCAATATTAAGTGCCGTCTGCATAAACACATCAGATGATCCTGATCTCAGTAGTGATAACACCTGATCATTATCTGAGTGGCTCAGCATTGAAATGATGGGACGCGGCGCTTGCTGTCCAGCCAGATCACCGAACTGCGCCATGCTGAGCTCATCAACACCGACAGCCGCAATCACCAGAGAAAATACGTTTTTATCAAGTTCAGACTGCGCTTCACCCAGATCATGGGCCGTCACTACAATGATTGGCGGAATTTGAGGAGGAATAAACTCTTGCAGAAACTCAACGATCGCTTCCGGATTTGAGTCGATCACCAATACCTGCTGATGGGCCTGATTCATAGCCAGACCTTATAAACGGCAGATGGAAACATAAGGGTAACCATCAGAAGCGGAGACAAGTTAATTTACAGCAACTCGGTTTCATGGTTGAACCTTAAATCCAAGCCATCTTATATGCAAGCAGATAAAAGAAAGGGGCAATGTTCACATCGCCCCTCTATCCGTTAAAAATTACTGGAATCGTAATTTTCTGCGCCATCCGTAATGTCATATGCACGTTTTTGTAGATATGCATCACGTATGAAGGTGTACTTATCACCTGAGATCAATTTTTCAACTTTCATCAGCTGCGACCGGGTGTCGATTACACGTAAGGTATACAGTGCATTTCGTGCACCCGCATCATCCACCTGCATGACCGGATCGATCATCGCATCCGGGATACGACCCAAACCATCACGCACAGTCGAAGGACCAAAAAACGGCAGAACTAGATAAGGGCCACTAGCGACACCCCAAGTTCCAAGTGTCTGACCGAAGTCTTCTGATTTTTTCTCAATACCCATCGGGGTTGCCACATCAATTAACCCAGCCAGACCAAAGGTAGTATTGAAGCCCAAACGCGCCAGACTCATCAGCGCATCATCCACTTTGCCCTGCAGCAAGTTATTGAAGGTATTACTGACATCACCAAGATTGGAGAAGAAGTTATTAACACCACGCTCACCCAGGTCAGGCATCACAACCTGATAACCTTTTGTAATCGGTTTCAGCGCATAGGTGTCCAGCCCTTCATTGAAACTAAACATTGCCCGGTTAAAGCCCTGCCAGGGATCCGAAGCTTGCTCTTCAGCAATTACAGCAGAAGAAAGCGTCATGCTACAAACCATAGCCACCATCCAGCGGGCATACGATGTTTTCATCGAACAATCCTTACATTTCAAACACAAGAGCTTTTATTCTAGTCAATTTATGCGCTGCAATAAACAGATTCCAACGCTTATAAATCACCGACATAGACAAAAAAAGGCTCCCTAAGGAGCCTTTTTTCAGAGATTCAAATCAAGAATGATTAGAAGTCTACGCGGTAGCCTGCAACAGTACGATCAGTTGCCAGTACATCTTCGCTGTCGTTGTTCACGTGCTCCAGGAAGACCATACCGTGGCCCATTTTGTGCTGAACACCGATGCCCCACTGCTGCAGATCACCGTCAACCAGGTCAGAAGACAGCTCATAGTCAGAGAAACGACCGTAGAAAGAGGTAGTGCCTACGGTGTAACGTACGCCAGCTTCCCACACGTCCTGATCAGCATCAGCCAGAGTCATGCCATCAAAAGACAGTGAATCATCTTCACGATCTTCATAACGAGCCATCATTTCCAGCGCATTGATTTTGTACTTAACAGAAACACCCCAAACGTCAGACTCATCACCACTGTCTGCTTCGGTAGTAGCAATAGAGGCAGCCAGAGTCAGGCCGTTAACAGAGTATTTAGCTGCAACGTTGTGACCATCCAGATCTTCATCAGCATCATCACCAGAACCATCTACAACTGCAGCTACAAAGAACTGGAAGCCGCTCAGGTTTGGAGAAGCGTAAGTCAGAGTGTTGTCTACACGCTTATGGTTGGAGTTACCCAGGAAGAAACGCTCACCGTAGCTGCCAGAACCTGGGTTAAAGATACCCAGTGGTGCGTTGATCAGCAGGTAGTGAGGGTGGTACTGACGACCGATAGCAGCCATACCCCAGTCACCTTTAGCACCGGCATAACCCAGGCGCTTGCCGAACATCTGACCGTAGGTGTCAGAATCAGCAGTGTTGATATTCGCTTCCCAGTGGAACAGACCTTTAGTGTCTTCCAGGCCCAGATCTACGTCACCTTTGATACCAACGCGTGAAGACAGATCAGAAACATCTGCATCAGCATCTTTAACTGCAGTTACACCGATACGGAAAGAACCGTACAGAGTAGCGTCAGCCTGAGCAACCATTGGAGCCGTCATTGCACCAGCAACAGCCAGAGCGATAATTGACTTCTTCATCAACTTTTCCCCTTCGATTTTTAATTCAACATACTAGTTGTGAATCTTTATTTTTCGTGGCATCTGAAGCAGTGCCGCAGATACGCTATGAAAATACTATAAAAAAAATATATTTCAATTAGATGAAATGTTTTTCCATATAATACTTTCATCGAAACTTTTTTTTCTGAACGTGGTCACAATCCCTTTTATGACTCTGTGTTTACTTCCTGGTCAACCTTCAGAAACATCGGCCAAAACAACCTATAAGTCGTAGGCCTTCCGTATTACAGCACAAGCTCCAGTATGGTGCAACTGCGTTTACCCTATAAATATCCTACATTTAGACTAAATACGGAGTAGGTTGGCCGCGCACTTGCGCCCTTCTTTCAAGCACTTTACGCTCAAGAGCTTAACCTGTGCTGACTGATGCCCAAAGCTGACGCAATCGTTTTTCAGAAACTGGATACTGGGTACCCAGTTGTTGAGCAAAAAGAGAAACCCGATATTCTTCCAGCATCCAGCGGTAATCTTCCAGCAACTGCAAGTCAGCATGCTGCTCTTGCAACACCTTTCGACGGTTCTCATAATTTTTAAACAGCTGCTGCAAAGCCTCGCTCTGCAATACATTCTCTCGCAAGGTGCGTCTGAATTTTTCCAAACGAATTTCAATCGCCTGCAGATAACGCGGATAATGCTGCAGATATGCCCAGGGGGTATCGGCAACAAAATCCGTGTGCAGCAATGCGGCTATTTGCTGTTTGATATCATTTAATACCGTGATTTCATTCAGCTGCACCTGTCCTTTCAACTGCTTATTTATTTGATGCACTCGAGCTGCGCACTGTTGCAGCCAGACCAGCAGTTCTTCATAGCGTTCAATTAAACAGCCACGGCACAACAGCAAGCTTTCTTCGAAAGCGTTTTGTTGCAGAGGTAATTGCTGATCAAGCTCCATCAGTTGTCTGATCGCCTGACCGATCAGCTGCTGCTGCAACTGCTGTGCCGGGAAATCTGCCCCCAATTGAAGTACCACTGTTGAGAGGCGATTGAGTTGCGGTTTTTGTCTCAGGTATTTGAGAGGTTCTGGCAGCGACAGCATAGCCAGTCGTATCAGACCATGCAGGGTCACCGCCCTGGCATCAGCCGCCGTCGTTTTGAGGCAGAGTGTAACTGAGCTGCCCTTATCTTCCAGAGCGGGATAGGCCTCGACTTCAACACCAGCGTACTGACTGATACGCACACTGGATCTGATGTCACCAAAGTCCCAACGGGTGATCTGTTCTCTGCCCCACTCCGCCGAGGGTTCAATATTCAGCTGCTTTTCAACTTCTTCAGCAAATCGTTTTTGCAGCGCATGCAGATCACGGGACTGGGCGAGCAGCTTTCCTTTTGCATCAATCAACTTGATGTTGATAAGGCAGTGATCAGGAAGAGTCACTTTTCTCAACTCAGCCTCATCTACCCTGATCGCGGTCTGACGCAGTAAGTGATGGGCCAGGGTGCTATACAGATTACCCTCTGCAAAAACACAGGTCTGAACAAAACCGGAAGCAAAATCCGGCACCGGCACAAAATGCTTTCTCAGCTGCTTGGGCAAACCTTTTAATAAAGCGGTACTTTTTTCCTCGAGCATGCCGGGCACCAGCCACTCCAGCTTTTCCATGGGCAACTGCTTTAACAGCGGCAGAGGAACTTCAAGCGAGACCCCATCATCCAGGGTTCCCGGAGCGAAGTTGTAACTCAGCTTGAGTTTATGTTTCCCCCAACTGAACTGATCTGGATAGGCGGCGGCTGATACATGACCTGTCGAACGCTGCAATACGTCATTTTCGGTCAGTTCAAGCTGCTTCTGCTGCTCAGCGGGTAGCTGACGGAACCACTTTTCAAACCCTACCCCATTGACGATCTCTCGCCCGCCAAGCGCAGCTAGTCGCTCCTGATAAAACTCATAAAGCTGCTCCTCATCCACCAGCAGGTCACGGCGGCGGGATTTATCTTCGAGCAGGGCAACACTGTCCAGAAGCTGTCGATTATGGGCGATAAAGGACAGGCGTGCGTTGTATTCACCCTCAACCAACGCCCCGCGAATGAACAACTCATGAGCCACAACAGGATCAATCTTGCCGTAATTGACTCGGCGGCCCGGCACAATCACCAGGCCGTATAACAGGACCTGCTCTGTCGCCATCACCTGCGCACGTTTTTTATGCCAGTGTGGTTCGCTGTAATTGCGCTTGATCAGATGCGACGCCAGCGGTTCTGCCCACTCAGGCTCAATCCGTGCCACACAGCGCGCATAGAGCTGACTGGTTTCTACCAGTTCCGCAGCAATGATCCATTTAGGCGGTTTTTTATAGAGCCCCGAACCCGGGAACAACTGAAAACGACGATTGCGCGCCCCCAGATATTCTTTCTTTTCCTGACGAAACCCCATATGGCTGAGCAACCCTGCCAGGAGGGCCTGATGAATTTCAGCATAACCAGCGGGTTCAGCACGCTCAACAAACTGATGATCAGTCGCTTTAATCTCACGGCACATCAGATGCAACTGGCGATGGACATCACGCCACTCCCGCATCCGCATAAATGAGAGAAAATTTTTCTGGCAATAACTGCGCAGCTGATTCTGACTCAGTGCTTGCCGTTGCTCCTCGTAGTGTTGCCACAAATTAACCAGGCTCAGAAAGTCCGATTCTTCATGGGCGTATGTCCGGTGTTTTTCATCGCTGGCCTGCTGTTTATCTGCAGGTCGCTCTCTGGGGTCCTGAACACTGAGAGCACTGACAATGATCAGCATCTCGGACAAACAGTCCTTGCGGGCAGACTCGATGATCATCCGGCCCAGACGCGGATCCACAGGCAGTCGTGCCAGAATACGACCGGTATGCGTCAATGCACGCTTTTCATCGACGGCGCCGAGCTCCTGCAACAACTTGTAACCATCATTGATAAAGCGATTATCCGGTGGGTCAATAAAAGGAAAGTCCTTAATATCGCCCAGTTTCAACGCCAACATCTGCAGAATGACGGCAGCCAGATTAGTGCGTCGAATTTCAGCATCGGTGTAGTCCGGACGACTGTTAAAGTCCTCCTCGCTGTACAAACGCACACAGACACCCGGCGCAATGCGCCCGCAACGACCGGAACGCTGATTTGCGCTGGCTTTTGAAATTGGCTCTATCGGCAGGCGCTGGACTTTTGAACGGTAGCTGTAGCGACTGATTCTGGCCGTGCCGGTATCAATCACATAGCGAATACCGGGCACCGTCAGCGAGGTCTCAGCGACATTGGTCGCCAGCACGATTCTGCGCCCCCGGCGTGAATCGGTATTAAACACGCGATTCTGCTCCGCCAGACTCAGACGCGCATATAAAGGAAGAATCTCAGTGTGTTTCAGGGCGTTTGAAAAAGCCTGAGCTTTACGCAGATAGTTAGCTGATTCCCTGATCTCCCGTTCACCACTGAAAAAGATCAACACATCCTGAGGCCCATGCCCGGCAGGTTCAGTTTCAATCAGTGTCTCGAGTGCCAACAGAATCTGCTGCGGCATCGAATCAGCCTCTTCAGTTTCGGTGGCCGGCTGGTAGATCAGTTCCACAGGATAAGTACGACCTGACACTTCAATGACCGGTGCATTATTGAAGTGTTTTGAGAAACGCTGCAGATCAATGGTGGCAGAGGTAATGATCAATTTAAGATCAGGGCGTTGAGGTAATAAACGTTTCAGATACCCCAGCAGAAAATCGATATTGAGGCTACGCTCATGCGCCTCATCGATAATGATCACCTCATAATCAAGCAGCAATGGATCTGACTGAATGGCCGCCAGGAGCAAACCATCGGTCATGAGCTTCACCTGCGTGCTTTCACTGACCGACTCATGAAACCGCACCTGATAACCCACCCGCTGGCCCAGAACACCTCCGAGTTCTTCAGCGATCCTGTTTGCCACCGTCCTTGCCGCCAGCCTTCGAGGCTGAGTATGGCCGATCAGGCCTTTGCAACCGTAACCCAGCTCCAGACACATTTTGGGTAACTGGGTAGTTTTACCGGAGCCCGTCTCACCGGCCACCACGACCACCTGATGCGCAGCAATGGCGGCCTTGATCTCTGCTTTCTTTTCCGCCACCGGCAGATCGGGGTAGTTTATCTCTCCAGACTGGGCACGCGCCTCAACCTGAAGGATCGACTGTTCTACGCGCGCCATCATTTCAGCAACAAGCTTATCGACAGGTTGTCCTCGTTTGCTGCGCTGTTGGGCATTTGCGAACTTGCGTTCAAGCCAAACCCGGTCCTTAATCAGACACTTTGAAAAGGCCGCCTGCAGATCGTTTAATGATGTGGATGACATGGTGTCCCGTATACAATCAAATCAGACCGGCATTATAAGCGGCGATGACGTAAGCACAACCAGACACGTTTAACAGACGGGGCGCTAAACTTAACGTGAACCCGCTTGTCGAACCCCTATTGCGGATGAAGAGAAAAGATGACGTCATTACAACAGTCTAACCAGACTCCGGCTGAGGCCAACTTCAAGCCTCTGGTGCTGGTGATTGAGGATGACCCTCACATAGCGAATCTGATCCAGACCTATCTGGAGCATGAAGGTTTTCTTGCACTTATCCGACATGAGGGTGAAGCAGGTCTGCAAACGGCACTGACGGAGCTGCCCCATCTGGTTATCCTTGACCTGATGTTGCCGGGCATGGATGGCTGGCAGGTTCTGCAGCAACTGCGTGAGCAGTCTGATATTCCCGTGTTAATGCTGACAGCCCGCGGTGAAGAACGTGATCGTGTTCAGGGCTTTTCTCTGGGTGCTGATGACTACGTCGTTAAACCCTTCAGCCCTCATGAACTGATGGGGCGGGTAAAGGCCATCTTACGTCGAATCCAGCAAGTGCATCAGCACCAGAAAATACGTCAGGGCAACCTGCTGATGGATCAACAGGCGCATCAGGTGTCTATCGGTAACAAAACCCTGGCGCTGACCCCGACTGAATACAAACTGCTGGAAGCGCTGATGCAGCATCCGGGTCAGGTTTTGTCCAGAGCCGCTCTGCTGGAGTGGATCAACACTCAGGGAGAAATTGTGGTGGACCGGGTGATTGATGTGCACGTTGGAAAACTGCGCCGCAAGCTTGAAACCGATTGTCACAGTGGAGTGTCGATTGAAACCGTGCGAGGCATTGGCTACCGACTGGCAGCACCCGGCAAATGCACAACTGAGGTAACAGCATGAAACACCGTTTACTGTGGAAGTTCCTGATCATCAATATCGCTGTGATTGCGACCCTGATGATTGTTGTCTGGTGTGCGATCGATTACCTGGCAGCCGATTATTTTATGGTGCTGATGAACCAGTATCATATTGAGCCGGATGATGCCCACAGCCTGTTTCTGAATACCGTACACCGCTACCTGATCTGGGGATCACTGCTCGGTTTATTTCTATCATTGCTGCTGAGTTTTTTACTGACCCGACGCTTACTAAGGCCTCTGTCCAATATGGTCGAAGCAACCAAACGCCTTGCGGCCGGTGACTATCAGGTTGAGTTACCGATTGAGGGTAATGATGAGATCACACGGCTGTCACTCTCCTTCAATCAGATGGCGCAATCCCTGGCCCGAATTGAACATCTGCGCGAACAGATGGTAGCCGATGCCGCCCATGAACTGAGAACACCTCTCAGTAATATTCAGGGTTATCTGGAAGCGATGCGCGACGGCGTCATTGCCCCCTCCAATGAGACCCTGTCCATGTTACATGGTGAAGTGTTGCGACTGGCTAAACTGGCCGAGTCGTTGCTGAATCTGGCCCGTGCCGACGCAGCCTGCACAGATCTTAATCCGCAGCCAGTTGCACTAAGTGCAATGATCAAAGAAGCGCTTGAACTGGGCCGACCGCAGCTGGAGCTACAGAAATTAAACGTGAACCTGGATTTAGCCCCTGAGCTGAACATGATCAGTGTCGACCCGGATAAGTTTCGGCAGGTGTTACGTAATCTGGTCGAGAATGCCGGGCATTACGCCACCGCAGGCGGAAAACTCAATATAGAAACGCTGTCACAAAATCAGGGCTTGTGCGTGCGTTTCAGTAATGACGGGCAAACATTCAGCAACGAGGATGCGGCTTATATATTCGAGCGTTTCTTCCGTGCGGACCGATCACGTTCGAGAGGTTATGGTGTAGCCGGTCTTGGACTGGCAATCGTGAAGGAGCTGATTGAAGCCCATGGTGGACAGGTGGGTGCGCAAGCCGATTCTTCGAGCATGACCCATATCTGGTTCTGGTTGCCTGCCTCGGTCATTATCAAGGAAAGAGAAAAACCGTCACACTCGCCAGCCAGGGTCAGCCCTGCTGTGGCTGTCGCCAAACAGGGTTAAATATGGCGCCGCTGACGCTGCGCTTTGCGCATCGCTTCTGTGAGCAAAATCTGATGCTGGATTTTACCCACATCAGATTTTGGCAAGGAACTGCAAAATTCAACCAGTTTGGGTACCTTGTAGGCCGTCAAACGCTCCCGGCAATAATCACGCACCTGCTTAACCGTCAGCCGACGGCTGATGCTGACAACAAACAACTTTATTACCTGCCCGGAGGCACCATCCGGTAATCCCACCACAGCACACTCCATAATATCGGGGTGGCTGCTAATAATATTTTCCAGTTCCTGCGGGTAGACGGGGAATCCACTGATATTCAGCACATCCTGCTTGCGCCCGATCACTTTGAGTGTACCATCCAGACAGGCCCGCACAATATCACCGGTGGCCAACCAGCCGTCCGCGTTAACACCACTCTCTTCAAATCCCCAGTATCCAGACATGACCTGCGGTCCTCTGACATACAATTCGCCACTTTCACCGGGGTTTAACAACTCCCCCTGCTCACCGATCACTCGAATTTCAGTGAGCGGCAAGGGTGTACCCACCGATCCGGGCTTAGCACTGCGCGGATCCGTCAGCGCCACCGTCGGCGATGCTTCAGTCAACCCATAACCCTGCTGAATTTCTTTACCCGTAATAGCTTTCCAGTGACGGGCAACGGATTGCACCAGGGGCATACCCCCCGACACGGTCAGTTTCAGATGACTGAAATCCAGCTGCTGGAACTGAGGATTCTGGCACAGCGCCACAAACAGACTGTTAAGTCCGGTAAAACAACTGAATTTAAAATCCCGAATCACCCGAACCATGTCATCAATATGACGTGGATAGGTTATCAGCACGGTATGTGCCGTCAGCATTGGCTGCACAATACAATAAAATGTGAAGCCATAAATATGCGTCATGGGCAGCGGCGATACACAACACTCGCGCCCCTCTGAAAGGTACCCATGCAGACGCTGTTTGATCTGCAGCGCATTGGCTATGAGATTACGATGGCTCAGAACAACACCCCGCGGAGACATTCTTGATCCTGAGGTAAATTGAATCAAAGCGGGTTGTTCCAGCTTCATCACACAACGACTGGGTCGACGCCTGCATCCCAGTTCAAGAGCTTTTCTCAGGCTGAGAGCATGCGGCAGTTGATGACTGAGCCCTTTGTTGTGTCGGTAACGGTTAGCGAGGTTAATTTTTTGGCGCCGAAGCCAGGGGTGCAGGTCACCAGGCTCCGTCACAATCATATGCCTGATGGCAAAATCAGGCAGCAATCTGTTTAACTGCCTGGCGCAATTTGACATCACTACGATAGCCCGCAGGTCAGTTTCCTGAATACGCTGACGCAGGTCCTCATCACTGCCATGGGGGTTCAGATTGACCACCACCAGACCTGCCTGCCACGCGCCATAGACCACCACCGGGTACTGCAGCAGATTGGGTAACTGAATACCAATGCGATCGCCCGGAAGCAGGTCCGTACAGTGTTGCAGATAGGATGCAAAGCGACGGGCGTGCACAGAGATATCGGCATAGCTGAGCGTTGAGCCCATATTGGTGTAGGCCGGATGATCGGCAAATCCACGCCAGTGCTGATCCAGAAAATCAGGCAGGTTCTGGTATTGCTCAATGTCACTTAGCTGCAGGGCCTGCATATTGTTATCGTTATTCCCTGAAAGGTTAATTGCCCTGGGGCACACCTTTGATAAATGTAACCAGTTCACCGGCACGGATTGGTTGCCAGACTTCATCCTGGGTCAGTGGCTCAGTTGCAACCACAGTCACAATGTCATTCGGCGTCGTTTCATGGCAAAAATCCACCTGCATGTCACGGTCTGTCAGTGAGGCGGTACCAAAGGGTGCAGAGCGGGTAATCCATGAAAGTTTGGTACTGCAGAACGCGAACAGATGGATCGATTCGGACAACAGCATATTAAACACACCCAACTGCCTCAGTTTTTCACAGCGCGCCTGAATAAATGCATACAGCTCAGCAGGATTATCGGGTTGCTCAGGAAAGGCTTTGCGTATTTCTCCCAGCAACCAGCAGAACGCATACTCACTGTCTGTCGTCCCGACCGGGTGATAAAAACTCAGCGGTAGTTCAAAGAGCGCTTCGCTCAGTTGTCCGTTGTGGGCAAAGGTCCAGGTATAACCCCATAACTCACGTTGAAACGGATGCGTATTTTCAAGACATACACCACCCACATTGGCCTGACGGATATGACTGATCACCACATGACTTTTAATAGGGTGTTCGCAGATCAGTGAAGCTATCTTAGATTCAACACTGGGTTTGGGGTCATGAAAACAACGCGCACCCTTGCCTTCATAAAAGGCAATACCCCAGCCATCGCGATGCGGTCCTGTACCACCGCCGCGCTGCATCAGGCCAGCAAAGCTGAAACAGATATCTGTTGGTACGTTGGCACTCATGCCCAGCAGTTCACACATGGCATAACTCTGCAGGTCAGTTGTCAGGCTTTCTGTTTGAGTACTACCTTGTCGGGCAGGCTATCGATCGCCTCTACCCCGGATTTGCCAGCGTTCTGGTTGGATGCAGACGCAGATTCCGACAACGATTTTGTTTTATCCTTGATACGTCGTTCACCCACAAAACTGCCCCGCGGACTGATCGACATTTCAACACTTTCTACCGTAGCGTGTACCTGACCACCGGGCTCTATGTGCATCTCATCACAGATAACCTCGCCCTCAAGCAGGCCACATACATCAATCGTACGCGCTTTTATCAAACCTTTCACATGTCCGGCTTTCCCGATAGTAATGCCATCCAGTGAAGAGATATTGCCCTCAAAAATGCCATCAATATGCATTTTGCCGATGATGCTCATGTCACCACAAAACTTATTGCCCTGAGCAATTATAGTAATGGCTGACGGCGCTGATTTAGCGGGTACATTTCTCTTAATGATGCCCATTGCACACCCTTTACCTTCTCAAACAGTGAATCAAAGTCGGTGATGCTCCAGGCCAGGAAGGGACCGGGATCCAAAGGGGTATAGAGGTATCGGATCTCATAGTGCAGGTGCGGACCTGTTGAACGCCCCGTGTTACCGCTTAATCCGATCAGTTGCCCCTTGGTGACAAACTCACCGCTTTTCACTTTTATTTTGTCTAAATGCCCGTAGTAGGTTTTAAACCCGAAATTGTGTTGCAGAACAATCAGTTTGCCATAACCGCTGCTTTTCTGATAGGTCGCCGTGTCCACTACACCATCAGCGGTTGCATAGACGGGAGTGCCCCGGTCAGCCTTAAAATCGATGCCGTTATGCATGACTTTTTTGTGTGTAACAGGATGATTACGCATACCAAATTTATCGGTGACACGCAGTCCCTGAATCGGCAGCCCGTTAGGAATATTATGCAGAAAAAACAACCGCTCGGTCGCCGTAACTTTAAGAGACTCGGCCCGCTCCAGCGTCATCGACTCTGACGCATTCATGCCGAGCAGGTTTTCCAGCATATAGAGGGATGAATCAAGGGTTTCATTTAACTCACCGACCCGCTGGTTTTCCTCATGCAGCTCATCACGCTCGGTTTTCAACACACTCAGTGTGCTACTGAGTGTTTCCAGCTCATTTTTATAGAGCTGCTGGGTACCCAGCAGGTATTCGTAACTTTCCGTCAGCTCCTGATGGTCTTCCTCCAGTGTTGCGAGGTTATCCGTTGTCGCCATCAATAAAGCGTTTGAAACAAAGAAGCTGAACGCGGCCAGCAGAAGGAACAGCAGCAAAACATATTTTGCTACCTGATTGAGCGTATACTGGCGTGATCCATACACCGTTGTAAGCGTGATAACCAGCTTATTTCGCAAAACAGCAACCCAAAAAAAGACCCGGTAAAGGTTTTGTTATTGTATTAACACCAGCCTCAGGCTGGTTTGTCATAAGGGGGTAATATAACGACTTTGGCCCAACTCGCCTAGCGCCCTGTGGTCGCATAACCCGGTTCAACGCCTCCTGACAAACCACCCGCGGCTTATTCGCCCTGTTCTTTGCCACCCACACTGGGCGCATGCTGCAATATACGATCCGCCAAACGGGAAAACGGTAAACTCTGAACCCATACACTACCCGTACCAGACAGCGTCGTCATCCACAGCCCCTCGCCACTGAACAACATCGACTTTAATCCCCGCACCATTTGAATGTCGTAATCAATATCGCCGGAGAATCCTACCAGGCTGCCGGTATTAACCCGCAAGGTGCTGTTATTCAGTTCTTTACGCACCACAGTACCCCCGGCCTGAATAAACGCCAGGCCGTCACCCCGTAACCGTTGCAGAATAAAACCCTCACCGCCGAAAAAACCGGCCCCCAGACGTTTGGAAAAAGCGATATCCAGCTGAGTACCCAGTGCAGCGCAGAGAAATGCATCTTTCTGGCAGATTACTTCACCTCCCAGCGCTTGCAGGTCAAGCGGCACAATGGAGCCTGGGTAAGGCGCAGCGAATGCCAGTGACTGCCTCTCACTGGCGGTGTTTTCAAAATGGGTCATAAACAGTGATTCGCCGGTGATCAATCGCTTACCGGCAGAAAACAGCTTACCAAACATACCCTGTTCGGCCGCAGAGCCATCGCCCATACAGGTCTCAAACTGGATGCCTTGTTCCATGTAATTCATGGTGCCCGCCTCGGCGACGACCTTTTCACCCGGGTCCAGATCAATTTCGACCACCTGTAAGCCTTCACCCAATATCCGGTAGTCAATTTCATGACTGCGCATTATCTGCCCTCTTTTTAAACGCCTGAGCTGTTTTTCGATCTGACAGATCCTATCAAGTAAAGTGCTGCTGACCTAGGTCGTTACATCAAGCTGATCTACACTGACTGAAACGCAGCCAGCAGCCTATTCCATGCTAAATCCACGCTTTTATTTTTCTGACGAGTTCGCCCAGTACACCGCAGAGCATTTCTGGCAGCAACTGGACGACTGTTATCTCTGTGATGAGCAGACACTCGTGCAAACGCTACTGCCGCTTCTGGAGGAATCACCGCTCATTCAGGACAGAGCCGAGCAGTGGGTTACTGATATCCGTTCCGACAAACATTCCAGCCTGGCCGTGGCCGAGCTGATGCAGCAATTCGATCTGGCCAGTGATGAAGGGCTGGCGCTGCTCAGTCTGGCAGAAGCATTGCTGAGAATACCGGATGAGACCGGCGCACTGGGTATACTGCAGGACAAACTGAGTCTGCTGGATCTGTCCCGGTTTATTGAAGAGCAATCGCTGCACCAAAGTCAGATCTGGGCACTGGCACTGGCGCAGCAGATTGTCAGCCATGAGGATTGTCCAACCTCACTGCTCGGGCAGCTCTGGCGCAAGATGGAGCACAAATCCCTGCTTGCGGCCGTACGCAAAGCGATGCACCTGTTGGGTGATCAGTTTGTCTTTGCCCAGACCATTGAGGATGCCCTGCAAGAGCAGTTTGATCAGGCCACACCGCTAACCCGTTTCTCCTTTGATATGCTGGGCGAAGCAGCGGTGTGCAAAGCCGATGTGGACCAATACTTTTCAGCTTATCTGAATGCCATTGAAGCCGTGGGCCGCAGCAGTAACCGGGCGGGCTGCAGTGTATCCATTAAACTCTCCGCCCTCTGCCCGCGTTATGAAAACCTGCAACAGGAAAAAGCGATTCGTCAGATTGGGGATCGTCTGTTACAACTGCTGTTGCAGGCCAGAGATCTCGATGTCGCCATCACCCTGGATGCTGAAGAGGCTAGCAGGCTGGAACTGTCATTACAGATTTTTGCCGAGCTGCTGCAGACCGAGATCTGTCGCAACTGGGGTGGCTTAGGTCTGGCCGTACAGGCGTATAGTAAACGAGCCCTGCCGGTTCTGGCCTGGCTGGAGAAACTGGCACAAAAACTGGATACCCCGATTCCCGTCAGGCTGGTCAAAGGAGCCTACTGGGACAGCGAAATTAAATGGGCACAACAACAGGGCCTTACGGACTATCCGGTTTTCACCTGCAAAGCTGCGACCGATCTCAACTATCTGATCTGTGCCCGGTTTCTGCTGAGTGAGCCGTGTCAGTATCTGCAACCACAGTTTGCCACGCACAATGCGCTGACCCTAAGCCAGCTCTGCCAGATCAGCACCTCCAAATCATTTGAGGTGCAGCGTCTGCACGGCATGGGTGACCAACTGCACCAGCGTATGCAGCAGGAATACCCCATTCCCAGCAGGATCTACGCGCCCATTGGTGATTACCGCACACTGCTGCCCTATCTGGTTCGGAGGCTGATGGAAAATGGTTCCAGCGCGTCGTTTGTTTTTCAGTTGAACCAGAAACATCAGGCCACATCTGCCCTGTTACGCCCGATCAGCGAACGCCTGCAGACGCATCAACAAATCATCCCTCTGCCGCAGGATCTGTTCCTGCCCTACAGAAAGAACTCCAGCGGCATCAATACCGGTTCGCTGCAGTTGCTGCATCAGCATTATCAACACCTGCAAAAAACACTGCCTCTATTTGAATGCCACCCGATTATCGGCGGCGAACTGTGTGAAGGTCACGACCTACATCAGGTGTATGCTGCGCATGATAACCAGCGCCTGCTGGGATATCTCAACCACTGCTCTGAATCACAGATTAAAGACGCCCTCAACACAGCAGAACACTTTCAAACAACCTGGCAAAATACGCCGGTTGAGACGCGCGCGGATTATCTGGAAAGTTATGCAAACGCCCTGCAAGCCCACGCCAACACACTCATCCCCCTGTGCATGGCCGAAGCTGGCAAAACCCTGCCCGATGCGATCGATGAACTGCGTGAAGCGATTGATTTTTGTTACTACTACGCCCAGCAGGCACGGGAACAACTGCAACCGGTTGAACTGCCCGGCGTGACCGGTGAAAAAAATACCCTCCACTATCTGGGCAAAGGGGCTGTGCTCTGTATCAGCCCCTGGAATTTCCCGTTAGCGATCTTTACCGGACAGATTGCCGCCGGTCTGGTCACCGGTAACTGCGTGCTGGCCAAACCCGCCTCAGCCACCTCTCTGCTGGCTGCACAGGCGGTCAGTATCTGGTTTGAAATCGGCCTGCCCCCGCAGGCTCTGCAACTGATCCCCTATCGGGGGGGCGCCTTTACTCAGCAGTTGCTGGAGGATTCGCGGCTGACCGGTGTTGTCTTTACCGGCTCAACTGAGGTCGCCAGCGCCCTGAATCAACAACTGGGTCAGCGCACCACCGGGCCAATCGCCAGTCTGGTGGCCGAAACCGGGGGTATCAATGCGATGATTGTGGACAGCTCTGCTCTGCCAGAACAGGTGATTCATGATGTATTGCGCTCAGCGTTTAACAGTGCCGGACAGCGTTGCTCCGCCCTGCGGGTACTCTATCTGCAGCGAGAGATTGCCGAGTCGCTGGAAGCCCGCCTGATCGGTGCCATGAAAGAGTTGACTATAGGCGACCCGATGCAGATGGCCACCGATGTCGGCCCGGTAATCAATACACCGGCCCAACTCAAAATTCTGGAACATGTCGAGCGCCAGCGTCTGGCACGCCGGGTAATGTTTGAGATGTCACTACCACCGGAGACCGATTCGGGCTGTTATGTTCCGCCAACCCTGATTCGCCTGCACAGCCTGGATGAACTGACGGAGGAGGTGTTTGGTCCGGTGCTGCATATCATTCGTTATGATGCAGATCAGTTGGACCGTGTGCTGGCGGAGATCCGCCGCAGTGGATTCGGCCTGACGCTGGGTATCCACTCCCGCAACAACCGTACCATTCAAACCATTGTTGATCATGCCCGGGTGGGCAATATCTACATCAACCGCGATCAGGTCGGTGCGGTTGTGGCTGCCCACCCCTTTGGCGGCATGGGTCTTTCAGGCACAGGGCCAAAAGCAGGTGGACCTGATTACCTGAAAGCGTTTTGCCGCGAGCAGAGCGTGTGTCGCAATACCACCGCCGAAGGGGGTAACCGGGAATTACTGGGCTCCGCTCAGGCCGGCACCACGGAGTAACAGGGTTTGTAATCCCGGTGGTTGAGTTTCATGCGACGCTGTTCCACAAACGACTGCAATAATTGGTCGAGTGGATGCATCAGACTGGATTCACCACAGATTCGGAAAGGTCCACCCTCTTCAATGGCTCGAATACCCTGCTCTTTTACATTGCCTGCCACAATACCGGATAACGCGCAGCGCAGATTAGCCGCCAGCAGATAATCCGGCTGATTACGACTCAGATTCAGCTGTGCCATATTGGCATGCGTGGGTTCAAACGGCTGCTGAAATTCAGATGGAATATGCATCTGCCAGTTAAAATGGAAGGACTCCCCGGTCGCCTTGCGGTAATCGGTCACCTGCTGCATGCCCTCTTTCATCTGGCTCGCCACCAGATGCGGGTCGGCAATCACGATCTGATAACGCCCCGCAGCCTTAGTCCCCAGCGTTTCACGGATAAACGCATCCACAGAATTCAGATAGGCTTCGCTGGATTCAGGCCCCGTCAGAATCAGCGGGAACGGCAGATGAGTATTCTTTTCATGCAACAGAATACCCAGAATGTAGAGAATCTCTTCCATGGTGCCCGCGCCGCCCGGAAACACCACAATGCCATGCCCCAGACGCACAAAGGCCTCCAGACGCTTTTCAATATCCGGCATGATGATCAGTTCATTGACAATCGGATTGGGGCTTTCTGCTGCAATGATGCCCGGCTCGGAGATACCCAGATAACGACCATCACGAATACGCTGCTTGGCGTGGGCAATGGTGGCACCTTTCATCGGTCCTTTCATGGCCCCAGGACCACAACCGGTACAGATATTCAGACCTCTCAGTCCAAGTTCGTAACCAACCTTCTTGGTGTATTCATACTCGGTACGGTTGATGGAATGTCCGCCCCAGCAGACCACCATATCGGGTTTAACATGCGGCCGGATCGCATTGGCATGTCGCAGCACATGAAACACGGTATTGGTGGTGGCTTCACTGTCAATTAATCCCGGACAACACTGATCGAGTTCATCGCCCACATAGAGCAGATCACGTAACACCGAAAACAGATGCTCACGTATACCGGTGATAATCTCTCCATCCACAAAAGCGGTAGCCGGTGCATTGATCAGATCAAGCTGCACGCCCCGGTGTTTCTGGGTAATGCGTATATCAAAGTTACGGTGTTTTTCCAGTACGCGTTTAGTGCTGTCCTCCTGACTGCCACTGTTCAGTACCGCCAGCGCACATTTTCGAAACAGGTTATAGAGACCACCTTGACTGGCATCACGCAGCTTTTCCACCTCAAACGGAGTCAGGCTGTTGAGGCTTTCAAGCGGAGTTACACTGGTGGTAATAAATTGTTCCGTCATCATATTGTTATCCACCTTACATTCGGACCACCTGATGCGGTCACTTTATGTTCTGACTATAGGGTAGGCCCAAAGGTTTCGCAAAATAAGTATAAAAATCAACCACTTTTAGAACAAAATTTGTACAATCATACGACCGATGCCTGGTTTTACAGCACTCTCGATCCAGTCAGCGGAGCCATTCTGAGCACGATAACAACATGCAAAAAAAAAACCTTGTGTTTATCAGTTAAGCGGGGTTAACTAAAAAACAGACGGCGATGGCGTGATCGCCCGTAAACATCACTTGTTGACCGCTGGCAACCATGTCTGACCAGACACAGGGCCACCTGGAGAGCGCAGTTCAGCTGTGGACTATATTCACGACCGTACAACCATCATCCTGCTTCCGGCAACCGAGCTGACCTGCTCCCTTGCGCCTCCACGTTCTCAGTTTTTCCCTAAAAATTTCATACTCCCCGGCCGCAGAAGGAACAGTCTATGACTGCCTCAAAACTCTATATATTGGACACCAACGTACTGCTGCACGATCCTAAATGTCTGTATGAGTTCAAGGAACAGGACATCGCCATCCCCATGACGGTGTTGGAAGAGCTGGACGATATTAAAGACCGGAAAAAAACCGTTGCCCAGGAAGCGCGCGCCGCGATCAGGGCGATCGATCAGATCATCAGCACGGCCAAGGACACCTCTGAAATTACCAAGGGTGTGCAAATCACCATTCCCGGTACGATTGAAACCACGCATAAACTCGGGAAGCTGAGCATATTTCCCGATCATGAACTGACCCGGGGTCAGGGTTTCCTGCCAATCAGCTCCAATAAAGACAACCACATTATCAACTGTGCCCTGCACCTTCAGGCCACCAACCCGCACCGCCACATTATTCTGGTCACCAAAGATATCAATATGCGCCTCAAGGCGCTTGGTGCCGGGCTGAAACGGGTTGAGGATTACCGCACCGACCAGCTGGTCTCTGACATTGAGCTGTTGCCCGCAGGGCATCATCACCTGGAAGGTAAGTTCTGGGATAGGGTAGAACAGGTCGAAAGTTATCAGGAAGGCAGTCACACCTATCACCGTATTGACCGTTCCCTGCTGCCTAACACCTACCCCTGTGAATATATTTTCGATGATTCTGAAGATTTCTGCGCCCGGGTAGTGTCGGTATCGGATGAGTCGGTTGTCCTGCAGGATCTGGGTTTTGAACATCTGATGCAGCAAAACTGCTGGGGCATTGAACCGATCAATATTCAGCAGGCGTTTGCCATGAGTGCCGTGCTGGACCCGGATCTGGATCTGGTGATCCTGAACGGTGCTGCCGGTTCAGGTAAGACACTGATCGCTCTGGCTTGTGCGCTGGAGATGGTGATTGAGCAACGACGCTACAACAAGATCATCGTCACCCGCTCTACGCCACCGGTAGCAGAAGATATCGGTTTCCTGCCGGGTACCGAAGAGGAGAAAATGACACCCTGGCTGAGTGCCATTCAGGACAACCTTGAAGCGATGCATGAACATGATGAACGCCCTCAGAGCAGCGTGAAATACGCCATCGAAAAAGCGAACATTCAGTTCAAGTCACTTAACTTCATCCGTGGTCGCAGTATTCAGGAAGCGATCGTACTGCTGGATGAAACGCAGAACCTGACCCCTTCGCAGCTGAAAACCATCATCACCCGCTGCGGCAAGGGATCAAAAATTATCTGTTTGGGTAACCTGGCCCAGATCGACTCTAATTACCTGACGCCACTGACCTCAGGTCTGACCTACATTGTTGAACGTTTTAAAAATTATGAAGGCGCCTCCAATGTGCATCTTGAAGGTATCTTCCGTTCACGCCTGGCGGAATACGCCGAAGAACACCTCTAACCAGGTTTGGCCCACCTCCGGTGGGCCTTGCTTCCTGATATACTTAACAGATGTTGAAATCCTTCCTGCAATGGCTGCTGATTCTGCCGGTACGTGGTTACCAGTTGCTGATTAGCCCTCTTCTGGGACCGCGCTGCCGGTTTTATCCCAGTTGTTCCCATTACATGATTGAAGCTATTCAGACCCATGGCCCTGTTAAAGGTGTCTGGTTGGGTTTGAAACGACTCTGTCGCTGCCATCCCTACAGTGACGGGGGTTTCGATCCAGTGCCCGAGTCAAAAACACCCTGTGACTGTCACAAGGACAACGCAAAAAAATTATAAAACGGTCGCATCACGGCCTGAGCCGCCTGCAAGCTGATCATTTCAAACCGCAACACTGTACCCGGTCGACACTGACTCAGACGAAAAGCATCCAGCGGCAACAGCGTCCCCAGTTTGGGGTAACCACCGAGCGTCTGACGATCTTTTAGCAGGATAATCGGCTGACCGTCCGGCGGAATCTGAATTGCACCGTAACTGATTCCTTCCGACAACAACCCACTGAGCCCAGAGTCGAGCGTTTCGCCTGACAGACGAAAACCCATGCGGTTACTGTCGCTGCTGAGACTATAGTCAGAGGCATAAAAAGTCTTTAGTGCCTGAGGGTTAAACTGATCTGCCTGATAGCCGGGAATCACTCGCAGGGTCAACGGTTGATCATAATCCGGAATAAATCGCCAGGGCACGGATCTTACTGGCCGTTCAGGACATGAGGGACGACAAGGCAGCAGATCTGCTTTGCTAATCGGCTGGCCTGAAAATGCACCGATCTGTTCCCGCTGCACCGTGGCAACACTGCCAAAATTTCCCGCTAACTGGAAGCCACCGGCAACGGCCAGATAGCTACGCTGCCCGCTGTTGGCAAACCCGATTTTCAGGCGATCACCGGGGTGCAACTGAACACTTGTCCAATTGCGGACAGGCTGGTTATTTAATGATATGGGCTGTCTGGCGCCCGTTATTGCGATCAGGCATGCAATCTCCGCTTCCAGCTCGACATTGCCCAGGGTAATTTCAAGCAGGGCCGCATGCGGAGGATTCGCCAGCAGTTTATTGGCCCAGCGCGCGGCATGTTCGTCCATGGCTCCGCCCGGACTCAGTCCGTAATGCTGAAACCCCCAACGCCCGGTGTCCTGAATCAGACTCAGGGCACCGGGCTTGATCACACGTAAACCCTGGACACTCATGATTGCAGCCGCTTCAACTCAGCGGCAGAGATCGGCTCAAACGAGACCCGGTCTCCGACCTGCAGCAACCCCGGGGGCTCACTTTGTGCATCAAATAAAGTCACCGGACTGCGCCCGATCAGCCACCAGCCACCGGGAGAGGCCTGCGGGTAAACAGCCGTCTGGCGCTCAGCAATGGCTACCGAACCCGCGGGTACTTCAACTCTGGGGGTGGCTTTGCGCGGCAGCAGCAATCGCTCTGATAACGTCCCCATATAGGCAAAACCAGGTGCAAAACCCACGGCCTGTACCTCATACTCCGCCGTACAATGCAGCTCAATGATGTCAGCAACGGGTAAGCTAAGCTGAGAGGAAATCACCGCAAGGTCGGGGGCAAATTCAGGTTCATAACAGACAGGGATTTTAATTCGACGTCCGGTTTCCTGATCAGTATCCGGTATATATTGATCAAGTATGGCTGCAATTTGCTGTCGGATTGTCGGATCATCCAGCTGCATCAGATCGTACGTAATCAGCAGACTGTTATAGGCCGGTATCAGATCGATAACGGATGATCCCAACCGGGATTTCAGTTGGTCTGCACAGGCTGCGACCGAGATTGCGGCCTGCTCAGCCGGCAGATCAAACCGGAGTAGCAGGCTGTCCACCCCCGCCACTTCAACCCGGTAGCGCATTCAGCACCTGTCTGATTTCACGGACAAGGGTAACCGCAGCCGGATTATCGCCATGTACACAGAGTGTATCGGGCTGCAGTTGCAGTATCCGACCACTCTGACTCTCCAGTTCACCCTTCTCAGCCAGACGCTGCACTCTGGCCAGAATAAGATCGGTATCCTGTAGTACTGCACCGGGCTGCTGGCGCGAGACCAGCAAGCCCTGATCGTCATAAGCACGGTCGGCAAACGCTTCAAACCATAAGCGAATACCGTATTCGTCCGCGATAGCCTGACGACGCTGATTATCTGCTGTGGCCTGCACCACCAATGCCAGATTTGGAGAATACATTGCGATGGAAGTCAGAATGATGCGCAACAAAGACTCACTGCGCATCATATCGTTGTACAGAGCACCATGGGGTTTAACGTAGTTAAGCTGACCACCCTGTACCCGGGCAATCCCTTCCAGTGCTGCAATCTGATAGATCAGCAGCCCTCGAATCTCCGCTTCACTGCATTGCATACTGCGACGACCAAACCCCACCAGATCGGGATAACCCGGGTGAGCGCCCATTGTCACGCCATGCTCCAGCGCAAGTTTCACGGTATTCTCCATATGCACCGGGTCTGAGGCGTGGAAACCACAGGCGATGTTGGCAAGATCAATATGTGGCATCACCTGATCATCCAGGCCCATCCGCCAGTCACCAAAACTTTCGCCCAGATCACAATTCAGTTTCATCGGTTATATCCCACTTTTTCCACCGGTCTATCAGGCAGCCTACACTTGCAGTTAACGGCCGCTATGGTTTGCTTTCTACCAATGCGCTTTAAGCGTATCATTTTGCGACTTTGTTGGGTTGCAGCTATATGTTGCTCAACAGCCAAACGAATCAATGACAATGGCAACAGCATGTTCAGTGCAAGCTCGGTAATTCTGATTGTCGCCCTCTATATGGGCATTTTGTTTCTGATTGCCCAACGGGTTGAAAAACGCATCAGCCTGCGCGGCGCCCCAAGCCAGGGTTCACAAGCCCTGATGTATGGCCTTTCACTTGCCGTATACCATACATCATGGACCTTTTACGGCAGTGTGGGTTTCGCTGCAACCTCAGGTCTGCTGTTTTTGGGCATCTATGGCGGGGCTATTCTCGGCATTATGCTCTGGGGTGTGACACTGAAACGGATGGTGTATGCCAAAACCACATTCCGTATTACCAGCATTGCTGACTTTATCTCAACCCGCTACAACCGCTCGCAGAAAATCGCCGCTCTGGTCACCCTGATCTGCCTGCTCGGCATTGCACCCTATATTTCCCTGCAATTAAAAGCAGTTATCAGTTCGGTTGATCTGATTACTCACAGCACAAACCGGTCGTTGGAAAATGAGATGACCGGCATGCTGGTAGCGCTGTTTATGGCCATCTTCACCATCGCCTTTGGTGTCAGGCGCATTGATCCCACTGAACGACACCCCGGAGTGATGGCCGTATTGGTGGCTGAGTGTCTGGTTAAACTGATCGCTTTTATGATGGTGGGCTGGTTTGCCACCTACCATCTGTTTGATGGTTTCGGCGATATTTTCAGTCGGCTGGAAGACCGTGGCCTGTCTCATGTATACAGTTTCAATGCCGTTGAAAACAGTGGATATATGTGGGTAACACTGTTGCTGCTGAGTTTTGCCGCTATACAGAATCTGCCCAGGCAGTTCCATGTTGCCGTGGTGGAAAACTCTAATCCCAAGCATGTCAGAACAGCCATGTGGATATTGCCGCTCTACATGATCCTGATGAACCTGTTTGTAGTTCCGATTGCTGCCGCAGGACTGTTACAAGGGCTCCCCATCACCTCAGCGGATTATTTTGTCCTGCTGCTGCCTCAGCAGTCAGGTGAGCAGTTTCTCACCCTGCTGGCCTTTATTGGTGGTTTTTCTGCTGCAACCGGCATGATCATTATCACCACCATGACCCTCTCAACCATGGCATCCAACCATCTGGTGATGCCGTTAATTGATTCCGTTAAGGGCCTCAGGTTTATGCACCGCTATCTGCTGCAGATTCGCTGGGGGCTGGTCCTCGCAATTCTGTTTGGCAGCCTCTGGTTTGCAGAAGCGTTTTCAGATTCCTACATTCTGGTGGCGATTGGTCTGATCTCCTTTGTTGCAGTGCTGCAGTTCACCCCCGCCCTGTTTGGTGGCTTGTTCTGGAAACGCGGCAACAGTGCCGGTGCACTGATGGGTCTGATGGCAGGGTTCATTGTCTGGAGTTATACCCTGCTGCTGCCCGCGTTTATCCAGCATGGCTGGTTTGATCAGACCCTGCTCACGCAGGGTCCCTGGCAGATTGACGCGCTCAGGCCAGAAGCATTGTTTGGTATTGAAGGGCTACACCCGATAACCCACGCCGTGTTGTGGTCGATGGTGTTCAACCTGGGCTGTTATCTGGTCGGCTCTCTGCTGTACTCACCTAACAAAGCCGAACGCACCCTGACCTGCGAATTTATGGCTGCCATGCGAGTTTTGGTCAATCAGCGGGCACGCCCTACCGGTCTGAATGCCTATATTCTGCTGGAGCCTAAACTGGATGAAGCCATCCTGCTGCTGAGCGAATTCCACAGCGAGCAGAAAGCGCAGGACGAGGTGCAGCGGATTGCTGAAGATCTCCAGGTGGCGGATAAAACCCACATCAGCATCATTGAGCTGATGGAGTTCCATCGCATGCTGGAGCATATCCTGGCTGGATCAGTCGGCTCTGCCGGTGCGCATAATGCGATTGAAAAGAACATTCGCTATAACGAACGTGAGTCCGCCGACCTCAAAGCCCTGTACAGCCATATCATCAGTGAGCTGAATACCGGCTCTGCAATCGAAAAGGTGGCTGAGGATGACAGTCCAACCTCTTTCAATATCATTGAAGATCTGCAAAACCAGATCGATCGACTTGAGATTCAGGTGAAAGAACAGTCCAAAACCATTGAATCTCTGGAAGGCAAACTGGAACAACGTAACGAAGCACTGTTTAAAAGCCGCCTGGAGGTCCAGAGGGCCCAACAGGAAGTGCATGAACTGCGCATCGAGCTCAGTAAAAACCTGAATTGAAGCCAATAAAAAAGCCCCGTTCGGGGCTTTTTTTATTTCAGTTTTATTCCGCTGGTTGTTCAGTCTTGTGTAAGTGAACATCCATTTGCGGGAATGGGATCGCAATACCTTCCTGATCAAAACGCAGTTTCACCTGTTCAGTGATATCCCAGAGGACCGCCCAGTAATCGCCGGATTTCACCCAGGGACGAACCACGAAATTCACACTATTGTCAGCCAGCTCGGACACTGCAATCACCGGTTCAGGATCCGGCAGGATACGTTCATCTGCAGCAATGATCTCATTCAGCACCTCTTTAGCTCGACGCAGATCGCTGTCATAGCCAATTCCAAACACCATATCTATACGACGGGTGCCTTTGCTGGAGTAGTTGATAATGACACCACTGTAGATACCACCGTTGGGCACGATCACCTGACGGTTATCGCCGGTTCGCATCTCGGTATTGAAGATATGAATCTTTTCAACAACACCAGCAACACCACCCGCTTCTACAAAATCCCCCTCCCGGAAGGGTTTGAACACAATCAGCATCACGCCGGCCGCGAAATTCTTCAGCGAGTCCTGCAATGCCAGACCTACCGCCAAGCCGGCGGCACCCACCAGAGCGATCAGAGAGGTAGTATCGACACCCAGCTGATTCAGTGACGCCACCACAATTATCAGCAGCAACAGTATCGAACAGATGGAACTGACAAAATGGATCAGCATATCTTCCATCTTGGCTTTGCGCAGAATGCGTTCCAACAAACTAATGAGCAACTTGGCGACCCAGCGACCCACAAAGAAAATGGCCAGCGCGAGCAGAATATTCAGTGCCCAGGGCGTCACGTATGTTGAAAAAAAGTTTTCCATTTCATATCTCCAGTCAGTAAACAACGCACTTTGCGTAAGTATCATCCCGCTTTTGCAGCATAGCAACCCTTGCTGTCGTAAAGTTAACGTCAGTCTGGAACCTTGAATACGCTGCCCTGTCAGCATAACGGGCAAAGATGAGTGACGACCTGCGCTGTTAAGGTCGTGGAGAACACCGTACAATAACCGCCAAATGGGCGAACATTAACGAAATTAGTAGATCAATGAAAAAATACAGCTTACTTCCACTTATACTTTTCTGTGTTTCACCCCTTGTCCTGGCACAGCCTGGCCACATTGCCGATGATGCCACGGTGTATGTGCACAATGGCCCCAGCAATCAGTACCGGATCATTACCCGTATTGCCAGCGGTACCCCGGTAGAGATTCTGGAACGCAATAACAACACTAAATATACCCACATCCGTATGGATAATGGGCGTGATGGCTGGGTTGAAAGTGCCGCGGTTGATCCGGGCGACAGCCTTGCCGTCAGGTTGCCCAAACTCCAGCAAAGTCTGGAGCAAAGCCAGAGCACAGTGAGTCAACAGGCGGAGCAGATCGAGCAGCTGCAGTCAGAGTCCGCCACGTTGAAATCCAGCAATGAAACCCTGAGTTCAGAGGTGCAGAAACTGAACAGCCGTATCAAGGAGCTGCAGTTTCAGATTGATACCACCGATGAGACCAACCTTATGCGCTGGTTTACCTATGGCGGTCTTGTCGCATTAGGTGGCGTCTTTTTTGGTTTGATCCTGCCTTATCTGCCCCGACGCAAGAAACGTCGCGACGACTGGTTCTGAGCTCATCATTCCTGCTTCAAAACGGCGCAAATTGCGCCGTTTTTTTATCACTTATTCATCAGAATATGTCAGAAACATTGCACCGATCTGGCACAGCCATTCACTGCTTAAAGCACTACCTTGAAGCACAAAATGACCAAAAAACAGTCAAAAAATCCATATGTATCAAACCCATACACAGATGTATATTTTTTATACAGATTAATAAAAAAGGCCGTCGCAGAGGGGCTTACCCGAGTTCCCCCCTGTTTTTCGACAGGGTTATCCACAAAGATTGGGGAAAAACAGCGCCAGCCTTTACCCCCTGTGGGGTTCACCACATTTTGGCGACGCACAAAACTATTCACAATCGCCGGCACCATAACTGGGCATGGCGATTCTGGCAGCATAAAAATAACAAATGGCCCAGATTAAAAGAGCCAATTAGTCCCGGATTGAACTTCCCTGTTTAATGGAGTTCAGAAAACAGGAGAGCTGCTATGAAAACCATCACTATCTTTGGCCGTGAAGGCTGCGGTTATTGTCGCCGCGCTGTTGAACTCTGTGAAATCAAACATCTGCAATACCGATATATCGATATTCATAAGGAAGGGATCAGCAAAGCCGATCTGGAAAAAACCATCGGCAAACCGGTTTTAACCGTTCCTCAGGTGTTTCATGGCCAGGATCATATCGGAGGATATACCGAATTATCCGGCTTTCTCAGCCAGACACAGCACAATCGCGCTTAACTGGCTGGAGTGATGGCCGACAAATAGTTTATACTGAACAGACAGCCAACTTGGCAGAGGAGTGACAAAAGATGCTGTTACTAAGTCTGACAATTCTAGCCGTTGTGGCACTTATACTGGGCGTAATCTATGCCACTCCCACGCGCCCCGAACCCGTGCGTATCCGAGTTGAAGAACAGCCGGTACCTCAACGCCGTCGTCGACGCTAAACTAACCTACCTGTCGCCAGTGTCCTTGCACTGGCGATTTTGTTTATTCAGCTTGATTCCACAGCCTGTCTGCCAAACCGCCCCAGCGGAGGACAGGTTGCGAAGTTGCCCTTTCCAATGAAACCCTGTTCGCGATCAGACTCAGCTGTTTCTTAGCCCGGGTAATACCTGTATAGAGCAGTTCCCGCGTCAGAATATCCGGCGCTTCAGCCGGAATCACCAACACCACATGATCAAATTCTGAGCCCTGACTCTTGTGCACGGTCATCGCATACACCGTTTCATGCTCAGGTAAACGGCTGGGTAAAAATCCTGTCAGCCCCTGCGCCTGAGGAAACCAGACTTTACTGTTGCCCTCAGCATCCGGCCAGACGACACCGATATCACCGTTATAAAGACCCAGACGCGCATCATTGCGGGTAATCATCACTGGCCGGCCACGGTACCAGAGGTGATCCCCGCGGATAACACCCCGACTGACAAGGCCCTCCCGAATACGTTGATTTAGTCCAGAGACGCCCAACGGCCCCTCGCGCAGCGCACAAAGGACCTGGAGCTGCTCTAACCGGTCCAGAAACACCTCTGGTCCAGTTGACAGATCATCACTCAGCAAATGGACATGAAACTCTATAACCCTCTCGAGCAACTGACTGAGCTGCTGCTCACCCAGTGTCGCCAGAGTCAAATCTTCAGGAGGATCTGAAATCAATTCAAGCACGCCCTCCAGATCACCCAGATTGACTGCCTGCGCCAGTCGCCCAATACCGCTGCCGGCAGAGAAACGATAACTTTTCCACAGCAATGACAGGCAATCACGAATAAGGACGTTATTTTTCTCATCTGCCTGCAAGGCTGAGCCGGGCTCGAGGCGGCATAAGCGATTCAACAGATCAGTTTGTGCGCTGCTATACGCCAGTGTCTGCGGCCAGGCACAGATATCGCCCAGCACACTGCCCGCTTCAACTGAGGCCAGCTGATCTCGGTCACCCAATAAAATGAGACGTCCCTGGGGTGGCATCGCCTGGAGCAGGCGATACATCATGGGCAGGTCGATCATGGATGCTTCATCCACCAGCAGCAGATCCAGCGCCAGCGGGTTGTGCCGATTGTGTTTGAACTCTATGGTACCCTGCTGCACGCCCAGCAACCGGTGCAATGTACTGGCATCTTCAGGTATTAATGCCCGCACTTGTTCAGACAGATGCAGGGCATTTTTGGCACGGGCAATCGAGTCGCTCAACCGGGCCGCGGCCTTTCCGGTCGGTGCTGCCAGCCTGATCTGTGGACTCAGACCTGCGGCAAGCTGTTGCTGGATATATAACGCCAGAATTTTTGTAACCGTTGTAGTTTTACCGGTGCCTGGTCCACCACTGATCACCGTGAATGCATGCTGCAGCGAGAGTCCTGCTGCCACTTTCTGCCAGTCAGGTGTTTCATCACCGGCAGGAAACAACTCACCTAAACCTTTTTGCAACAGACCCATATCACATGCCAACGGCTGTGCCCGCTGCAAGATCGCCTTGCTGACCTCAACTTCATAATGCCAATAGCGATAGAGGTAGACCCGGCCCTCATCAAGTACCAGCAGCGAAGGTTGAGAACCATCACTCAGTACAACCCCATCCGGCTGCCACACCTTCTCACCCAGGGCCGACAGGGGCGCCACCAGTTCAGCAGGCCAATGAGATGACTCTTTAAGGTAGGCCAGTGGCAGGCAGACATTTCCCGCCGATAACTGATGGCTTACCAAAGCAGCCAGCGTGGGCAGGCCGTGCTGATTCCTGGCATGATCAGCTACCAAACGGGCAAATTCGAGATCCAACAGGCGGAGGTAACCCTGTCGTTGCCACTGGGTCAATACTGCTAATTCGGTGTCCTGGCTCATGGCATCACCCCACCGCCCGCAAACAACTGGTCAAGCGCGTCCAGCAGCGCCTGCGCAGGCCTACAGGCAAATATACCGGTGTCAGACTCAGGTTGAATGCCGCGCAAAAACATGTAATAGACCCCACCAAAATGCCGTTCATAGTCATAATCCGGCAAGCGGGTTTTCAGCAACCGATGCAATGCCAGAGAATAAATCTGATACTGAAGATCATAGCGATGAGACAGCATCGCCTGTTCAAGTGCGGGTTGTTGATAAGCTGCGACATCCGAGCCAAGGAAGTTGGATTTATAATCCAGTACGTAATAACGACCCTGATATCGGAACATCAGATCGATAAATCCCTTTAACATGCCCTCAACCTGTTCAAACTCCAGTGCCAACCGCGACTGGGCTGACAGCGGATCATGGCTTCGGATCACCTGCTCAAGCGCGGCGGCACTGACGCCCTGTACCGGAAACATAAACTCCATCTCCACGCGACGATCAGCATCAGCCAGGTGCCCAAGGCGCAGATCCGCACCGTCCAGCGGACAGGCAAGCACGTCCTGCACCAGGCGAGAAACCACGGGTAGCCACTCAGGGCCATAGCCATTCACTTCAAGCTGTCTGGATAAAATTTCACTGTCTTTGTCTGTCTCAAAACGCTCAAAACTGATCTCTTCAAACAGCGCATGCAAACAGGTACCGGCCTTTGCTCCTTTCGGAAAGGTGAAGATCGTATGCGCTGACTGTTGAACCGGCTCAACAGCTGCGTTTTCTCCGGAAACCTCCAGGTCAAAACCGGGCAGTTCCGGCAAAGACTGGGTATGCCTGCTCAGCGCTGAATAGCTGGTGACCCGCCAGCGATCCGGAACAGAACCCGTAAATTGACGGGCATGCAGATCAGGCTGCTTTTCCGTTGTTTGAAATGGGGCAGGCGTTTGTGCTGCTAACTGAGGTGCTACCACCCTGATACCGTTGCTATAGGTTTGCAGCGTTGCCAATGCCTGCGCCGGGTCAGGATCAACCTGCGAAAGCAAATAACCGATGGCTGTTTTATCAAGTGCCAGGGAACGGGTGCCCGGTTTTACAATGCCGATATAACAGGCGTAGATCGAACGTGTCAGCGCCACATACAGCAGCCTGAGATCCTCTGCGAGTCGTTCCTGTTCAGCTTTTTCCATAGACTGTTCACTGGCTGCAAGATCTAAAACCGCCCTGCCATCCGCATCATGAAAAAGGGCATCCCGACTCTTTTTGGCGCTGCTCGCAAATGGCAGGAACACCACCGGAAACTCCAATCCCTTGGATTTATGAATTGTGATGATGGTAATGCGTTTTCGGTCACTTTCGAGTCGCAAAACCTGCTCGTCCGACTGCGACGCCGACTCCTGTTGCTGAGCATTAAACCAGCGCAGCAACGCGGTGTGGGTTTCCAGTGTAAGGCTGCGTTGCTGCAGCAACTCACTCAGGTGCAACAGATTGGTCAGACGTCGTTCGCCCAGTGGTTGGGCCAGTAATCCTGCTGCCAGATTACGCCTTTGCATCAACTGATTGAGCATCGGTAATACACCCAGCCGCTGCCAGACCTGATGATATTCGGCGAACTCGTTCAATACAGCTTCCCAGGCCTGCTCATCACGACTGAAACGTTCCAGTGCATGCAGATCCAGCAACATCAGACTGCTGGCCATCGCTGATCGAAGGGCAGACTCATCCTGCGGGTTAGCAACAGCATTCAGGAGCAGACTCAGATCACGTGCCTCCTGGGTCTGGAACACTGAATCCCGACCGCTCAGGTAGACACTGGGTAAATTAAGCGACTGCAACGCCTGATAGATATGGTCCGCTTCAAAACGGTCCCGCACCAGTACAGCAATATCCCCTCCTGTCAGTGGGTTTTTGCCAATGCAGGTCTCTGTAGTTAACAGCTGCAAAATCTGGCGGGCGGTCACGGTAGCCATATGCCGCTGTGATCGATCTTTACTCTGGGCATCCCCGGCGGCGTCAAACCAGATCGTCATGGCAGGCACGACCTCACCCTCGCTCAGCAGCTGAGTGTTTTTACCGGCCGCATGTACTGGTTGGTAGGGTATCTGATCGGCATAGATAAAGGGTGCAGGCACGTGCTGAAACAACGCATTAACCGCATCGACCATCGCATCGGTCGAACGCCAGTTGGTGGCTAGCGTGAAGGGCTGGGCCACAGCACTTTTGGCATCCATATAGGTAAAGATATCGGCACCACGAAACGCATAGATCGCCTGCTTCGGATCTCCGATCATGATCCAGGCTGCTTCCTGACGGGTGTGATACACACAGCTGAAGATGCCGTACTGCAGGGGATCGGTATCCTGAAATTCATCAATCAGGGCCACCGGATACTGTTGCCGGATGGCGCCGGCCAAAGATGCCCCCGCCTCTGACTGCAGCGCGTTAAACAGGGAGCTCAACAGATCATCAAAGGTCAGTTGTTGTTCCCGTAGTTTTTCCTGCTGCATCCGTTGTTCCAAGTCACGCAGCACCCGGGAGAACACGACCTCTTTCAGCGGCAGCGTTTCTGTTAGCAACCGTTCAGTCAGATCAAACAGTGGATGAGTGGGCGGCTCACCTTTTTTGGTTTTTTCCTGCAGCTGAGTTGTCGTAAACCGTAACAGCGTGTCAGGCAATTTTTTGGGCGGCTCAATCTGCTCACTGGCGGCATAAGCGGTGATCTGCTCTATCCATTTAGGTACAGAGTCCTTTCTGTAACTGTTTTTATTCACCCCCGAAGCCATAATCAGGGGTTCAAGATCAGCGTATCCCGCCAACCAGGCACGTTTGAATTCCTGAATCAGCTCAAGACGTTGTTCAGACAATCTGATCAGATCAGTATCGGCAAGGTCTGTCGGCGTTAACGTCAGGCCGTGGCGCCCAAGATAACCCTGCACCGGTTTAAACAGTGCATCCGGGGTTTTCCACTCATCCAGTATCCGGTCAGCAACCGGCGCGGGCAGGCGGTAAAGCAGATCACGCCACACATCCAACAGCGCATGGCGCACCAGTGGCTGGGTGTCAGTGACTAGTTCCTGACTGAACAGACTGCCACTTTCAAAGGCGTGTTGGCGCAGCATGCGCTGACAGAAGCCGTGAATAGTAAAGATAGAGGCTTCATCCATCTGACGCAGGGCGGCTTCCAGCAGTGTTACCGCAGCCTGAGTATCCTTCGTGGCTTCAATCAGCGACTGCAGGAAACCATCAGAACTGCTGCCCACCAGAAAAGCTTCACGCGCTGCTGCCACCCGTTGCCGGATCCTGTCCCTCAACTCCTCTGTGGCCGCCTCGGTAAAGGTGACCACAAGTATCTGGTCCGGGCCTAAAGGCGTTCTGTGCGGATCCAGCCCCAACACCAATCTGAGATAAAGCGCAGCGATGGTAAAGGTTTTACCGGTACCGGCACTGGCTTCAATTAACTGAGTCCCACTGAGGGGGAACTGCATCAGGTCCAGCGGAAGGGCATTACTCATCCTTGCCATCCTCCATATAGCTGAACATGGGTTCCATTAACGCCAGGTCCGGTAGCAGCGCATCAAAATAAGCATCAGCATCAGGAAAGACACGTGCCAGATAAGGATCTTCACTCAGGCCATAGCTGTTTGCGTTGCCCTGATAGAGTTCCGTTAATGCATACCGGGCAGCCTCTTCACCTTTTTGCAGGGTTTCAAAATACTTGAACGCAGCTCTGGCGTTGAATGCCAGAGGCGAACAGAGACTGCGCTGGTAAAACTCACACCACTGCTGCAGATAGACAAGGGCATCCTCTCTGGCCACCGGAGCAAATGACACCCAGGTATTCAGACCACGGAAAAAACTTCTCCCACCCCCACTCAGCTGCAGCACTAGATGCTCGATCCAGGTGATCAGGCGATCATTGCCATTGGTCTGAGCAGGTCGAAAGCGCACCATCTGGCCCGCATAGATCTGGTCCAACGCGCCAAGTAAGCGGGTATCACATAGCGGCAGATCAACTGACTGACGCATTGGCTCACCCTGCATGAGGAGTTCAAGCTTAACCTGCAGCTCCGTCATATCTTTACGCACTTTAGCCAGCAACGTTAAACCGTGACTGGATACGGGCAACCCGCCCTCTGCCAGTAACAACTGATCCAGCCGATCAGGATCTGTACCGGTCAGCAACGCCTGCAGATAACGCTGTTTCAGCAGATAGGTTTCTAAACCATCAAGATCAAAAGGCTCTTCATCAATCTGAGCTGCATCAAGTGGTCTAAAGAAGGTTTTCAGGCGACGGTTAAAAAAGCCCTTACAGGGGTTTTTGATCTGGCTGAGCAGATCGCTTAGATCCAGTTCAGTCAAAGGCTCCTGCGGCAGCACCTGAATGCCCGCCGCAACGGTTGCTCCCCCACCCTGTGCAGCAGCCAGCCACTCTGTTGCATAACTGAAGACCCGGGGGTCTGTCCGGGAAAAGTTATCCAGACTAAAAGGCATCATCGGATGCTGCACACAGAGGTGTTGCAACAGGGCCTGGCCACTGGTCGCATAATCAAGCTCGCAATCTGCCTCAAGGCAGTAGCCCAGACGCAGATAATCCAGCAGTTCACTGACCAGAACCGAGGGAATTTTCTCGCGATTATCGTATACCGAGCGCCCTATATAACTGATGTAGAGCTTTTCCTGCGCTGACAGTAATGCTTCCAGAAACAGGTAACGGTCATCATCCCGGCGGGAGCGGTCACCACGTCTGGGTTGCTCATGCATCAGGTCAAATCCCATCGGCGCAATGGCGCGGGGGTAAGCTGCATCATTCATCCCGAGCAGGCACACCACCCTGAAGGGGATCGAACGCATCGGCATCAGAGTACAGAAATTCACTGCCCCCACCAGAAAACGCTGGCTGGAGCGACTTTCTTCAAGTCCTGCCAGAAGATAATCCACCACCACCGTTGCAGACAGAGGGCCCTGCCAGTTCGCATCCGACAGTTGCTGCTGTAGGTGCTGGAGCAGGTCACGGATGGTTTTCAGCGCGAGTTCATCGTCCGTATCCGGCAAATAACAGTTATCCAGCAACTGATTAATCACCTGCACCCAGTCAGCCAGTGTTTTGTCACCGGTCAAAGCTGTCCGCAGGTGATCCAGACAATTGATAAAAGCCGCCAGTTTGCCCAGTAACTCCGCCTGCAGGCCCTCAATTTCAGGATACGGCGCTATGCCTTGCCACAAGCCGGTATTGCCCAGCGCATAACCACTTAACATACGCCTGAGTCCAAACCGCCAGCTGTTTTCCTCAAACACCGGTATCGACCATGCCGCACGTTGAGCACCGTCCAGCCCCCAGCGAATATTGGCGCCGTTTACCCAGTCACTCAGGGTATTAAACGCAGCCTCATCCAGTTCAAACCGACGCTGGATGGCAGGCACTTCCAGCAGTTCGAGCAGGTCGCTGACACTGAAACGGCTCTGCGGCAGCTTCAGTAAGCGGGCAAAACTCAGCAACAGCGGATTTTCCTGCGCTGTATTCTGATCCGAGACAGCATAAGGAATCTTACGCTCAGCCGATGCGCTGCTAAAAACAGCATCAATATACGGGGCATAGACGCCAACATCAGGCATCATCACAATAATATCGCGGGGCTGCAGACCCGGATTTTCTTCAAACAGAGCTAACAGCTGGTTATGCAGAACTTCCACTTCACGCAGGGCGCTGTGACAACTGTGGACAGAGAGCGAACGATCATCCGATTGAATAAACTGTTTGTGACCACTGTGGGTCAGTTGATCCGGCAGTGCCGATGGGTCAGACAGGTCGAGAATATCCTGCTGCACTGCGTTCAGCAGTGTAGTTCGGCCAGGATCAACAAAGGCATCCAGTTCCTGACTCTGCAACGCCTGTAGCTGGTAGATGTAATCCCGTCCCAGCTTACCCATGGAGGAGAGTAACGGGTTGCCCAGATCAAGCAACTGTTCAGCAACCATGCCCGGTTTATCAAACCAGCGCCGGTTAAGCCGGGCAATCTGTTTCTGATCCACCACATCACCCCAGTAATAACGGCAGGGGTTGCAGACCATCAGATGCACATCAATACGTTGCCCCAGTTGCTGCAGGGCTTCGATATAGTTCTGCGGCAGCGCCGAGATACCAAACACAAACAATCTTTGCGGCAGTCGCCGGGTGACGCCCGGTTGCGTCAATGCCTGCTTAAAGGCATCAAACATATTCGCCCGATGCCAATGGGACTGACCCAGACTGTGTGTATAGTCCACCAGCGCCCGCCAGAGAATGGGCTGCCAGGGTTGATCTATGGCTGCCAGGCAGCCGCCCTGCTCCCAATCAGCGATCCAGTCAGCACGGTAAACCAGATACTGGTCGAACAGGTCGGCGATTTTCTGACTCAGCTGGTACAGCCGAAATTGATCGGGATCGTCCCTGAGATAACGCTTCAGGGCACTGAAGGCTTCCAGCTTCAGCAACGGCGGCAGCACCTGCATGAGTTTCCACTGCATCGCTTCCTTATTGAATGCGGAGCGTTGCGGTACATCATCAAGCACTGAGGAGAAACATTGCCAGAGGAAAGATGCCGGCAGCGGAAATTCAATTGAAGCAGCGATACCCTGAGACTGAGCCAGCTCCAGTTTCAGCCACTGAGCCATCCCGGGACTCTGTACCAGAATCTGCTCTGCGACAAAGGGATCTTCCAGCGGTTGCAAAGAGATCTGTTTCAGCAACAGCGCTTTGAGGACAATCAGATCATTGGAGTAATAGACGGTCAGCATGAGAGGCCGTTCGACAGGGTCCTTCCAGAGAAAATCAAACGTTTAGTCTGTAGCAGCATACCCTAACAATACAGGGGATTCAGCTTTATTCCCTGTCCGTCGCCTCTAATGCAGGCAGCTCGCCAAAGCCAGAGGACTGGTCCCAGAACTGGCGCCCCTGCTCTACCCGGACCACACCTTTGAAACGGTTCTGCAGATAACTCACCGCTTCAGGCAGGGTGTCAATTTCACAGAGAATAACGCCACCACGGTCATTATCAGTACTGAAGAGATAACTTTTCATTTTTGATGTTCAATCAAGATCTGATGCCGCAACTATAGGGTTTGCAACTGATTTTTACCGGATCGTTTCGCGTTGTAGAGGGCTTCATCCACGCGCTGCATAATGCTTTCAGCCGTATCGCAGACATGATACTCGGTCAGACCAAGACTGACAGTGATGCCAATCTTTTCACCCTCTCGTACCGGAAACCGATGGTGCTCCAGCGATTGGCGGATACGTTCCGCGACGACACAGGCTTCCGCCAGATCAGTTGATGGCAACAATACCACAAACTCCTCACCACCATAACGGTAACCGGTGTCGGTGGTACGCAGGGACGCCCGTACCATTGAGCCAAAGGTTTCTAACACCTTATCCCCTACGATATGACCAAAACGGTCATTAAGTTGTTTGAAGTTATCCAGATCAAAAAAACACAGGCAGAAAGGGTGTTGATAACGTCGGGCGTTGGCCAGTGCCTCGTCCAGACGCTGATAGAAATAACGTGAGTTATACAGGTTGGTCAGGTTATCGGTGATGCTCAGTTCACGGTAGATTCGTTCCCGTTCCAGCAGAGCAAACTCCGCTTTTTTCCGATCACTGATGACAGAGAGTGTTTCAATTGCACCAATCACCTCACCCGCCGGATTGGTGATAGATGCCGCTGAAAAATGCAGCCATTCACCCTGCTCCCCACACTCGGGGAAAAAATCCTCCGCGTCATACGCATCGGCAATCAGATTGGAGGGTTTGTACTTACCTTCATAGTAATGCTCAATGTCACTGATTTGACCATCCAGCATAAGGTCAGCCATACAGGGCCGGGGAGCTTTGTAGAAAGGCCGCCAGTGATCTTTTGTGCCGATAATCTCATCCCGGTGTAAACCACTGAGTTGCTCCATCGCACTGTTCCAGTGACGCACAACATGATGTCGATCAATCACAAAAGCGGCCAGAATAATCCGGTCCAGAAGGAGACCGAGCATCGGTTCATTGAGCGATTCAACAATGCCACTGACAGCGGGCAGGTCACTGTTTGAGCCAGCAACCGTCTTAGCTGAGGATGTAGAGTTAGCCATACTGCATTCCATCATCTTGCCTGCTGATCGGTGCCAAGCGGCAATGTTATTATCACTGAAGTATAAACCCAAGCGGGCTGGAAAGGTGACAAGAATGGTCTAAATTCAGCCCCAAAGTTTGACCGGATCGCACTTATTATCGAGTTTTCCCCCGACGAAGCTGCAAATCTGACCATTTTCAATCGCTTTGGCATCACTACCCATCAGGCTGTGAGTGCCGATCATAGTGATCTCAACGGTTTCATCTGCTGTGATCTCAAGCGGTAACACGGCGTTAGTGAGACTGAACTCAGTCCCCTCAGTTTGCAGATAAGAAAGTCCCTGATGTTCACTGCCATCGCTGTACGCATAGAGTGAACTGCCATCCCAGCAGGTAAAACTGTGACTTTCCAGTTGTCTTAACCGGCTGGCATAATCAGCCATCAGTGCAAGACGCATCTCAGTATCCGGATATCCCTCCTGCCAAAGCCGGCGCAACCGCTCAAGCAGCAGACAAAAAGCCCTTTCACGGTCCAGACAACTCAACGGCCAATGATCGCCCAGCGGGAACCGTTCAGGATCTTCAATCCCGGTCAGAGAACCCAGCATTGAAAAGAGAAAGGGATGACCGCGCAAGGATCGCAGAAAGGGCTGAATTTCGAGGGGTTCCAGAGGAGCATCAGAGTAACCCTGAGCCATCCACAGTTCGGTCTGAAACGGATGTGATTGCAGATAACTTAACAATTCAGGGCTCAGTTCAGCTTTCTGCATCACCTGACGATGAGGGTTACCTTCACAGATAAAGCCAATCCCCAGCGCCGCCAGATCAGTCAGATCGGCACCCTGTTTAACTCTCACCCTGACCGGTGCTGACGCCTGCACCACTATTAATTGTTCATGCATCACTGTGCTGGCCTTTGCTTAAGGTCTGCTGATGAACCCTGAGGAAAAACAGTATCACTGCTGCGGCCCAGACTACGACCGGCAACATCAGGATGTTCATCATCTGCCAGCCCAGAATCGACTCAAGTGCACCGGAGCTGAACGTGGCCAACGTCGCCATACTGAATACCAGAAACTCATTTGCGGCCTGGGTTTTACCCCGCTCTGCTGCAGTGTAGCAGCCGGTCAGCAGCTCGGTGGCACCAATAAACATGAAATTCCAGCCGACGCCTAACAGTACCAGGGCCAGCCAGAACTGCCACAATTCCACCCCGGCAAGGTTAACGCCTATACAACCCAGCATCAGCGTCACCCCAAGCAACATCACAGTTTTCAGCCCCCAGCGCGCGATCAATTTCGCCGTAATGAATGACGGCAGAAACATGCCCAGCACATGCCATTGAATCACTTCCGCAGAGTGGGTAAAAGCAAAGCCACAACGTGCCATGGCCAGAGGTGTCGCAGTCATCAGCAGGGTCATGACCATATAGCCAACGGCGGCCACAACAATCGCAACGATGCACTGTGGTTGAGCGAGAATCACCCGCAGACGACGTCCACCCTGAGCCGGTTGTGCGCTTGGTTCGGGTAACTGAGTCCGGGTCAACAGTAGCAACGCCAGCAGATAAAGTCCCAGCAGACCAACAAAGGCGCCCAGATAGGGTCGGTCGGTAAACCACTGCTGGCCCTGAATCGCAAGCTGAGGACCGATCACCGCAGCCACCACACCACCGGCCATCACCATGGATATAGCACGGCTTTTTACCTGGGGTTCACACACCTCCACCACGGCAAACCGGTACAGTGTGCCAAATCCAATTCCAATACCCAGCAGAAAAGTCGCACAACAAAACAGAATAAAAGAGGGCTGCAATAAAGAAATCACTGCCAGAACGGCCCCGGCAACCCCCATCCAGCTGCCAAGAAAAAAGCCTTTTTTGCGCCCTACCCGCTGCATAATCAGAGAGGCAGGCACAGTCGCCAGCATCAGTCCGGCAAACTGCAGAGCTACCGGCAAGGTAATTAGGAGAGGAGCTGGCGACAGTTGCTGACCGATCAGTGCAACCACAGAGACCAGCAGCACATTGCCGCAGACCAGCAGGGCCTGACAGGCCGATAACAGGTAGACGTTACGATTCACACTCCGGCCTAGAGTGCCAGAATATCTATGCGTTCAGCCTGAGCAAATGAAGCGCAATTCCCCTCATCCTGTCCGGCTGAATCACTGATGCCATGGGGGAAACCCAGTTGCAGACCTTTAAAGTCGAAGGTTGCCGTATCGGCAAGATGGGAAGGCACCACATGTTGCAGGGACCTGAACATGGTTTCCAGACGACCCGGATGAGACTTATCCCAGCCTTGCAGCATCTCCTTGATCACCTGCCGTTGCAGGTTCTCCTGAGATCCACACAGGTTACAGGGAATGATCGGGAACTGTTTCAGTTCCGAATACGCCGTAATATCTTTCTCGCGGGAAAATGCCAGCGGGCGAATGACCATGTTCTTGCCATCGTCCGATACCAGCTTAGGCGGCATCGCTTTCAGACGACCGCCATAAAACATGTTCAAAAACAGGGTTTCCAGGATGTCGTCCCGGTGGTGTCCCAAGGCGATTTTGTTGGCACCAATCTCATCCGCAAAACCATAGAGTGTGCCCCGACGCAGCCGGGAACATAGGCCGCAGGTGGTTTTTCCTTCCGGCACCACCTCTTTCACGACCGAATACGTATCCCGTTCGATAATATGAAACGGCACACCCAGCTCTGCCAGATAGGCTGGCAACACCTCTTCAGGAAAACCCGGTTGTTTCTGATCCAGATTCACTGCCACCAGCTCAAACTGTACCGGTGCACTGCGCTGCAGATTCATCAGAATATCCAGCAGTGTATAGGAGTCCTTGCCACCTGAGAGACACACCATCACCTTGTCGCCCTCTTCAATCATATTGAAGGCTTCAATGGCCTGACCCATCTCACGACGCAGGCGCTTCTGCAGTTTATTCAGTCGGGTTTTCTGCTTTTTCTCCGCTTCTGTCATCACAAAAGCGTTATCAGAGTCGGAGGATGGTGTCATCTGTTCAATCATGGTGCCGGTCTCGGTGGTTAAGGCGCGCATTATACCTCAGGCTTTTACCCGGCGGCGAATTCGACATGCCTGACCCTAGCGAATTTTTGCTTCCGGTCAGAGGATATTTCTCTGCTACACTGGCGATAAAGGCACCCATTCAGGAGCTAGAGATGCGGACCCTTCTCAACACACTGTTTTTTCTGACCTTTACTTTCTGCGGCATCAGCCAGGCGGGCAGTATTCTGCATATGACTCTGGAAGGCGACTATGATGGCAACTATGTAGAGATCAACAGCCAACTGGAAGCACAGCGCTTTTATGTGATCTTTGAACCCAATATTGGCGGCTCTATTGCCAACTTCAAAGAGCGCTGGGGAGAGGATTACAACCGCAACGGATTCACTGAAATCCGCAGTCTGGTGTTCTGCAATCCCTGGTATGTGAATCAGGTTCTCAATCTGGATCCGGAAATGGCCGCCCTCTGCCCCCTTTCACTGACCCTGCTGCAAAAGGGTAATCAGACTGAGATTATGATGTTACGGCCTTCTGCTATTAAGCCGGAAAGTCCGGCTCAGAAGATACTACTTGAGCTGGAGGCTGATCTGATGAAAGCGCTCAAGGCAACTGGCGCAGTAGAAGTTAATTGAGCCAGTTAATCTCCTGCGCAGTCAGTGGGCCAATTACACTGTTTTCCAATGCATCCGGCATTAGCGAAAAGTGGTCATTCTGGGGAATGCGTCCGCCCATGATCTCAGCCCTGAATTGCGGCAGAAGTGGGTCCTGGTAGGGGTCAGCGTAGCCTTCAGGCCACAGTGGCTGCAGTGTTTGCGGATCATATTTATCCGTAGCCCCCAATGTATGCAGAATTTCATGCAGGGTGACAAAGTTATTCAGCGACTGAAAATCCACACTGGCAAAGCCATTTACCAGACCAATCATGCCCTTCTGCAGACCCAGCGAATGCTCCAGTACGGTTCTGTTTTGGGGAGAGAACAGGCGCATAAAAATGCGGATATCAGGCTCCGGCCCCTGCCAGGCACTGTTACGCCAGGCCCAGTACCGGAAACGCAGGCTCCACCAGACACTCTGCAGAATACTGGCATTATCTGGCACCTCTGGCGGCTCATTTTCAACCACATCCGACAGATGAATCTCGATCGGATGATTGAGAGCAATGCCATAACGATTAGCTTCACGACCAAGGAATTGCTCGATCTCATCAAAATGATCGGCTTGCAATGCATTGAGGTAGCCACGAGTATCGCCGCGCTGATCAGCATTAATCGGGTAAATCACCACCCACAGGGTCTCCTGCCAGTCGGTGGTACGGGAGCGGGATAACCAGCTATTCAGTGAAACCACCAGCAGTATCAGCAATAAAAAAAACACCCTTACCCGATACCAGAACTGCTTTTTTTCCATCTCGCCTAACACTCCCTCAGATCAAATAGGCAATCACCCAGTAACGACCCGCCTTACCGACAAGAACCATCACTGCACTCATCCAGAGATTTAGCCTTAGCCAACCGGCCAGTAAACAGAGTGGGTCGCCGATGATGGGCAACCAGGATAATAACAATACGCCCGGGCCATATCGGGTTAACCAGTGTCTGGCCCGTTGCTGCTGCGGTTTTTCCAGCGCCGTCAGCGGTCTGTACCGGGCCAGCCAGATCCCCATAGTAAAAGTCAGCCAACCACCGAGGGTATTCCCGGCTGTGACCGTAAGCCAAAGCAGCCACCATGGGTGCATCGCTTCTGTTAACATCCAGCCAAACAGAAGTTCAGAGCCTCCGGGTAACAGGGTCGATGCAATAAACCCGCTGACAAACAGGCCCGAGAGTGCCGCTTCACTCATACGGGTTCCAGCGCGGCACTCAAGCAGCGCAACAGACCCATATCATATTGCCCTTCAAGGGCATCATAGACCGGCTTTAATGACAATCCGGAGTGATTGCGGTGTTCCAGAATCAGTTGCTCGATCTGCTGGCGCTCTGCCGATGGCAGTTCCACAACCTCATCGATAGCCAGCTCACCCTGTTTTACCGCCACAGCCAGATGGTTATAGATCACCCGCTCAGACAACTTCTGTTGCCGGGCAACCTGTGCCACAGTCATGCCGGACTGGAACAGAATCAGCGACTGTTGCGCCTGCTGTTGAGTGGAGTCCTGTTCAGGTTCGGCATGTGATCTGAGTACATCCAGAAAGGCATCGCCATATAACGCCAATTTCCGTTCACCCACCCCACTCAATCGACGCAGCTGATCCGAAGTCACCGGTCGGTACATCACCATCTCCATCAATGTCGCATCATGGAAAATTACGTAAGGTGGTACATCCTGAGCATCTGAAAGCTGGCGACGGCAACCACGCAACGCTTCCCAGAGTTGATAATCCTCGGCTGAGAGCTGACTTTGCGGCCGCTTGCTCTGACCATAGGCGGCCTGCTTACGCTTATCCTGGCGCAGCTCAATCCGGTCTTCACCCCGCAATAAAGATCGACATTTTTCGGTCAGATGCAGAACCCCATGCATCTCAAGATTCACACCCAGATAGCCTCGGGCCACCAGTTGACGAAAGACCGAACGCCACTGAGCTTTATCCAGATCACTGCCAATGCCCCAGGTAGACAGGGTTTCATGGCGGTGACTGCGGGTTTTTTCATTGCTGGTACCGCGCAGGATATCTACGATATGGTTAACACCAAAACTCTGCCCGGAGCGATACACCGCGGACAGTGCTTTACGCGCAGCTTCGGTGCCATCCCATACCGCCACAGGTTCAAGACAGGTATCACAATTGCCACAGGGTTGATGGTCCGATTCACCAAAGTACTGCAACAGTACCTGACGCCGACAACTGGTGACTTCACATAAACCTAACAGCGCTTCCAGCTTTTGCTGTTCTATCCGCTTTTGCAGCTCAGGTGCCTGTGATCCCGACAACATCTGCCGCAGCAACATCACATCCTGAAGGCCATACACCATCCAGGCATCCGCGGGCAGTCCATCGCGCCCGGCCCGTCCGGTTTCCTGATAATAGGCTTCAATGCTTTTGGGCAGATCCAAATGAGCCACAAACCGCACATTGGGTTTATCAATCCCCATCCCAAAGGCGATCGTGGCCACCATAATGATCCCCTCCTCGGTCAGGAAGCGATGCTGATGGTAAGCCCTGAGTTCCGGATCAAGACCGGCATGGTACGGCAGCGCCGTAAGCCCCTGCTCCGTCAACCAGGCCGCGGTTTCCTCGACCCGTTTGCGTGACATACAGTAGACAATACCTGCATCCTGCGCATGTTCGGCGCGAATAAAACGTAACAGCTGCTGACGCCCGCTATCTTTCTGACCGATGCGGTAGCGGATATTAGGGCGATCAAAGCCCTGAATAAACTCCCGCGCCTGCTGCAGTCCCAACCGATGATGAATTTCATCACGGGTGCGCTGATCTGCGGTTGCCGTCAGGGCGATGCGGGGAACATCAGAAAAGTGCTGCGCCAGCTGATCAAGCTGAAGATATTCAGGTCTGAAATCATGTCCCCACTGCGAGACACAATGCGCTTCATCAATCGCAAAAAGAGCGACTCTGCCCTGCTGCAATAATCTCAGGGTCTTTGACTGTAATAGACGTTCCGGCGCCACATACAGCAGGTCCAGCTCACCACTGCGATAGGCCTGCTCGGTCAGCATGAGCTGGTTTGGGTTAAGACTTGAATTAAGACAACCGGCACAAATACCCAGCTGTGACAGGGCTGTGACCTGATCCTGCATCAGGGCAATCAGAGGAGAGATCACCACCGCGGTACCGGGTAGCAATAGTGCTGGTAATTGATAACAGAGGGATTTCCCGCCGCCGGTGGGCATCACCACCAGCGCATCCTGGCCCTGCAGAATGGTCTCGATCACAGCATCCTGAGGCGGTCGGAATGCTTCATAACCAAAGACGTCGCGCAGGCGTTGCAGGGCTTCATTCATCATGCTGTGATTATCCTGAATGGACTGATGCTTGTCACTGCATTCCCATGCTCAATGGATAAATAAGCTGCCCCTAAGCGCCAAGCAGGCTACAATCACCCACATTGCCTCTCTTGCCGGATATTTATCATGAGCCTGAATCTCACCCAAGCCCTTACTGACGCTGAACTGGATCTACTTGAAGACTTTCTTTATTCAGACTCCGTGTCAGAGGACAGCCTTGATCTGATCGGTGTGCATGGCCTGTTTTGTGCCCTGAACATCAGCCCCAAACCCTGTCCTGAAACCGAGTGGATGGAGCTGATCTTTGATGGCCAGCCAACGTGGGCCTCAGCCGAAGAAGAAAATCAGATTTCCACCTTGCTGCGTCGGTTTTACAGTCAGATCGGTGCAGACCTGTATAGCGATCAGGTACCAGAACTGCCTTGTGAACTGAGCCTCGAGGCCGATGAAGAAGATGAAACCGCCGCACTGTCCTGGTGGGCGCAGGCCTTTATGGAAGGTGTCTTCACCCATGAGGATGACTGGTTCAGCGCAGATACCGAGGAAGATGTAGCGGAGATGCTGCTCCCCATGATGGTGGTTTCGGACCTGTTTGATGAAGAAGATGTATTGGCCATTCGGAAAAATGCAGAGCTTAGTCAGCAGATGTGTGAAGAGATTCCGGAGCTACTGGTTGACCTCTATCTTTACTTTCACAGCCCTGAAAAGTAATTGAACTCAAAAAAAAACGGCTGCATCTGCAGCCGTTTTTTTTATCATCCTGTTTAGTACGTCACGCGGGCAGTGCTGCCATGTTGAAGCACCCGAACCCGATCACCCGGGCGGAAAAACGGCCCATTACCCACTTCCTGTACAATCGAAAGCACGCGTCCATTTTCCAGTCGCACGGTGAGTTCCTGCCCCTGCGCCCGGGTTGCAGACTCTTCGATGTTCTGACCCAGAATACCACCGGTGACCACACCAATAATGGTAGCTATGCTTTTACCCTTACCGCCGCCAATCTCACTGGCCGCCAAGCCACCAATAATTGCACCTGCACCGGTGCCCACAATACCGTCCGTGCGTCCTTCAATCACCACCGGCTGAGCCGCTTCGACGACGCCATAATTGACCGTTTGCACCTTACGCGCTTCATTACGGGAATACGTACTGCCACTGAGGTTGTTGGCACAACCCGAGAGCACCACCAAAATTGAAAGCGTGGCCACCATCCATAAACGCTTCATGTTTGTTACCTCATTTTATTTTCAGTACCAGATGGCTGATCCATGCCCAAACCACCTCTTTTAAGCGCCGATGCCAGGGACGTTTTTGCCAGACATCGTACGTTACCTCAATGCAGTGATGCAGATCACTGCTGAAAATTTCGCTCATTCTCTGCACAGATTCTGAATGCCTGATCTCCAGATTGGCTTCCAGATTCCAGCGCAGATTCCAGTGATCCAGATTACAGGACCCCAGGGTTGCCCAGTCATCCACTACCGCCATTTTGGCATGCAGAAAACGGGGCTGATATTCATATATTTTAACGCCCGCCGCCAGCAAACGCCGATAAAAGCGTTTGGAGGCATGAAATACCCAGGGCTGATCTGTGTAAGGCCCCGCGATAATCAGCCTCACATCCACCCCTCGTTTAGCCGCACTGCGCAGGGCATGGCGTATAGAAAACGAGGGGAGAAAATAAGCCGTCATCAACCAGACTTTATCTTCCGCCCGATTTACCCGATGCAGGAAACTACTTTTGATATCCTGCTGATACAGGCCCTGCACGGTTCGCAAACGCACATCGGCATCACCACAGGGCTGGCCCAATGTCGCAGCGGATGGCAATTGCTGTGCAGTACATCTTTGCCAGAGCTGGTTAAACAGATTCACCGCATCGGCGACCACCGGACCTTCAACCCGCGCCATCAGCTCATGCCAGGGGCTACCCTGCGCTTCTGATAACCAGTATACATCACTCAGACCTGTACCCCCGATGAATGCAACCTGCTGATCCACCACCATTAACTTGCGATGATCACGGGCAAAATTATGGGTCAGTTTCAGGGCGCTGAGTGGGTTATACACCACCAGATCAATCCCTGCTTTCTGCAATGGCTGACTGTCTGCGCGAATAAAACGATAGGCCCCAAAACCATCCACAATCAGTTTGACCATGACACCGCGCTGGCGCGCTTCAATCAGCGCAGCGATAAACTTTTCGGCAATCATACCCGGGGTAACAAAATAGAACTCAAGCAGCAGACTGTGACGCGCCTGGTCAATCTCTGACAACATGCGTGGAAAAAAGGTTTCACCATCGACCATCAACTCGATGGCATTGCCCTGACGCCAGGGGAAACGTTTACGCATCGGTGTTTAGTGGTGCTTTCATTACGCCTGAAACTCTCCATACAAGCGGGCATATAAGCCATTATTTTGCAGCAGCTCCTCGTGAGCACCCTGCTCACAAATCCGACCATCCTCAAATACATAGACATGGTCAGCCTGCTTAACCGCACTGAGCCGGTGAGCAACAATAATCGTGGTTCTGCCCGACAAAAACCGTTGCAAAGCCTGGTGCAACGCCAGTTCTGTTTCGGTATCCAGTGCCGATGTCGCCTCATCCAGAATCACCACACTGGGATTCGTGAGCACCATACGCGCAATTGCGAGGCGTTGTCGCTGCCCACCGGATAAACGGATACCCTGGCGACCTATCCGGGTTTCAAGACCGTCGCTCTGAAGCCGGATAAAGCCATCCAACTGAGCCACAGACAGCGCATGCCAAAGCTGTTCTTCACTGAATTCACGCCCCATCTCCAGATTGCTGCGCACGGTGCCATTAAACAACGCTGGGTGTTGCAAAACGGTTGCAACATGCTCACGTACCCGGGGCAGACCAATCTGTGTCACCGGCACACCGTTAAAATACACCTGGCCCTGACTGGGGGTATACAGCCCCAGCAGCACCTGAACCAGTGTCGATTTTCCCCCGCCACTGGCACCGACCAGGGCTATTTTTTGTCCGGCTGGAATTTCCAGTGAAACACCCTGCAGCACCTCCTGCCCCTCAACATAGGAAAAATGCACATTATCGATCCGAATCGACACCTTCGGCTGGGTAAACGGATTCACCTCAGCCGGGTAATACGGCTCTTCATTCAGTTCAAGCAGTCCGTTAATGCGCGCTAAAGCGGCATTCGCCCCGTAATAGGCGTATTGAATGCCCAGTACTTCCTGCACCGGGCCCATCATGAACCAGAGGTAACCAAACACGGCCATCATCTCGCCGATACTCAGATCAGAGAACACCACCATCAACATGGATAGAGCCCTGAACAGGTCCACACCCACCATAAACAGAATGAAACTGAGACGATTGGCAGCATCACTTCGCCATTCAAACGCCGTAGAGCGATCCCTCACCTGACGGGCCTCATCCACCAGACGCGACAGATAATGCTGTTCACGGTTACTGGCGCGAATCTGCTGAATCCCTTCAAGGGTTTCGGTCAACGCTGCCTGAAACAGCTCATAGGCCAGATTTTCTTTCTTCTTGAGCTGTTTCACCTGTTTGCCCACCACGGTCGTGAAGTAGATCACCACCGGATTAAGAAACAGGATGAACAGCGCCAGTTGCCAGTGCATCCAGAGCAAAATAATCGCCGTACCAAAGACAGACAGGGTTGCGATCAACAACCGACTGACCGAACTGCCGACAAAGCGGTCAATGGTGTCCAGATCGGTCACCAGCCGGGAAGCCACGGCTCCGCTGCCCAGAGTTTCATATTCCGCCATCGAAATCCGCTGCAGGTGATTTAAGAGACCGCTGCGAATGCGATAGATCACATCCTTGGAAATCGTGGTGAATTGTCTGGCCTGCCAAACGTTAAGACCCAGCGCGATCAGCCTGAGTACGACCGTAAATCCAAGAATCGCGCTGATATACAAAACCGGACCATGCCAGGCAATCGGGAAAAACTGATTCAGAAGCTCAACCACGCGTCCGGGTTGATTCAGCAACACCTCATCGACCAATAACGGCATAAACAGTGGCAGAGGCACTGAAGCCAACGCCGCCAACAAGGCGATCAGATTGGCTTTAATCAGTTCAGGTTTGTGCTCAGCCGCCACCCGGGCAATGTAGGTCCAGTCGTAGAGTTGCTTCAAAAGAACGTCCCGTTATATGGATGGATTGATTGTCTTTATCAGTATACGCAAACCGGCCTCTATGGTTTCAAGCAATCCGGTCTGGCTGCTATAGTTGGATCATAATGTTCAACGTCAGTTCGCAGAATATCTTGCTTGTCATCATCAGATCAGGAGGGCCCAAACCATGTACGCTGCAATGATGAATACCGCTCTGGGGACCCTGCTGATTAAAGCCAATGAAGATGCCATCACCACCATCCACTTTATGCATGATGGTGAGGCTGTACCCGAACTGGTCAGCAATGCCCTGACCGATCTATGCATCCTGCAACTGGGGGAGTATCTGAATGGCCAGCGCAACCAGTTCAGTGTGCCGATCAAACCCACGGGCACACTGTTTCAGCAACGGGTCTGGAAAGCACTGCAGGAGATTCCCTATGGCAATACCTGCAGTTATGGTGATATTGCCCGCAAGCTAGGTAACCCGCGTGCAGCCCGGGCCATAGGCATGGCCAATAATCGTAATCCTATCCCCATCGTCATTCCCTGCCACCGGGTTGTAGGCAGAAATGGTCAGCTCACGGGCTACAGCGGTGGACTACCGCAAAAAAATTACCTGCTTAATCTGGAACGTAAACCAGCAGTCGCCTGAGGTTACTGGTCTACCTTGGAACCACCGCGGCAGGTCGGTGATGGCATCACTGCGCCCCCTCGAGTCTGCCACTCTGCCGGGGTAAACAGGTGCAGCGCCAGCGCATGCACCGGCCCCTGCAGTTCGGCGGCCAGCAGGCCATAGATCATCTGATGACGCTGCACCAGACGCTTGCCCTCAAAGGCGTCGGCTACCAAGGTCAGTTTAAAGTGGCTATCGGTTGCCGGACCCGAGTGCATATGGCTTTCGTTCTCAAGATTAAGGTGTAACACCTCAAACTGAGCACGTAATTTTTGTTCAATGGTGTCTGCAAGGCTCATCAGCCTACCCTTCTAATCTGTCTTCTGGCTGCCGGGTTCAATCACCCCCGCCAGCTTGGTAAAACGTTTGTGAATTTTACGCGTAATCAAAGCAACCGTCGTGACAATGACCGGTACCGCGATGCCCAGTGCCAGATCCTTATTGAATGGCACCCCATTATTATACAGGGCATCAATCAGGTATTTGGTCAGACCGATGGTGTAATAACTGATGGCCGCCACAGACAGTCCCTCAACCGTATGCTGCATCATCAGCTGGATTTTTGAGCGCTGATCCATCGACTCCAGCAAGGCCTGATTCTGTGACTGAATCGCCAGCTCCACCCGGGTACGCATCATATCCGATACCCGGTCGATACGTTTGGACAGATCTTCCAGACGGCTGCTGATTGCCTGACAGGTGCGCACCGCGGGCGTCAGGCGGCGGGTCATAAATTCAGTGATGGTCAGGTGGCCGGACACTTCATCTTCACGCAGTTCATCCAACCGTTTAATCACCAGTTCGTGATAAGCATAGGTTGCACTGAAACGAAACGTTGAACGCGCTCTGCAATCCTCAACCCAGGCCGCCATATCGGTCAGACGTGCCAGTATCGATTTTTCTTCCACGCCGTTAGAGGTATCTGCCAGCGATGCGGTAATGGCCGCCAGTTGCCGGTCCATCTCACTCAGCTGCGGATTAAACTCCCGCGCCAGTGGCAGCGCCAGCAGCGCCATCACACGGTAGGTCTCGATCTCCATGATGCGCTGGGTAAGACGGCCCAGCTGACTGTCACTCATCTGCTTGTTATAGATCAGTACACGGCCAAAACCATCGTTGTGTAGCTGAAAGGTGGTCCAGACCCGGGCATCACCCTGCTGCGGGCTGCTGCCGACCAATCGCATACCCTCAAAAAAGCGTTTCACCAGCGGCAGGTTGAGTTCCTGAGTCTGGCGGGCATCTTCTGTGGCGATATGAAACGCCGCAATCACCGTACCGGGAATGCCTGACAGCCAGCCCTCTGGTAATAGCGAGATACCCGTTGTGTCGAATGGATTCCCACCCTGCTCTACCTCAGAATTGATAAAGGTGTAGGTGGTAAACTCCATATGCCTTTCACGTCTGACACGCAATTTACCAAAGTCGACGTGGTAACAGAGCTGGTCCCGTTCGGGTGGCTCTTTACCAAAATGGGCATACAGGGTTTTGAGGTGTTCAAACTGGTCTGCGCACTGCTCTGGTGAGCACATCACCGCCATATGGGTGATCCGAGCCGGGGATGGAATCACCTGGAATGGGCGCGAATGCAACTCCTCGTACAAGGACTCCCTTAGGGGATGCATGGTCAGGCCATGTAGATTTGCACCCTGTTCCATCAATTCAACTCCATAAAAAACAAAATCTTATCTTACTCAGACATCCTCAAGCGGCGCAAGCAGCAAGGGCTTTTCGCACAGGTCTATCGCCATAATCTGGGGATAGACATCAAACCATTGGCGGAACACTTCGAAATTCATTTTTTGCGGCCAGTTATCACCCAGCTCGTCCCAGGCAGACAGTTCATTCTGAAAAATAGAGAGCCAGCACTGTTCCAGTTGTTGATTAAAATCACTCTCCAGCACCACTTCGGGAATCAGATACACCGTACCCTCACGACGCTGTTCATCGATGGACAGGTTTTGATGCAGACCATCAGCGTCCACATCCAACTGGTTGGTCCAATCCACAAATGGCTGTTTCGGCAACACAACAAATGCCGATCGGTTAAGCAGTTTCATGTCCAGATTCCGTTATTCAGAAGGGCAGTTCAATACGGACAGCAGCAAAGGTGAGTTAAGTCAGGCCCGGGTTTTAGATATACTCTCACAGAGCCGTGAGCTAAACGAGTCTGATTATCCAACATGAGCCATCCTCTGTGAATATCCGGGTCCTGCCCAGTCTTAACAGCCGCGAGCAGTGGATTGCCTTCTGCCGTCGCGAACAACCCTACTGCTATGTTGAAAGCCCGCCTTGTCTGGTGGATTTTCAGACCAGCTTTCTGCAGCTCACCCTGTTTCCTGAGCAGGGTGATGCAATACAGTACAGTCTTGGATCGCGCAGCAGTATGGAACCTGCCTGGCAGTTGATTAAAGCCTGTCAGTGGGATCTTGATGCGCTGATAAAGGGCCTGAACGAGCTGGATTTCAGCAGTAACGTGCGGGATAACGCGCTGCTTCAGGTACATACAGACCTGACGGCACGCAAGGTATTTTCCAGAGAAAAACTACAGCCACCCCATCAGATTGGGCTACTTAAACCACTGATGGCACTGCCAACAGGTTGGGATAACCAGTCGCTGAGTCAGATGATCAGCCATGGTCAGTACACTGATCTGCGATCCGAGCAGGTACTGTTACCCGGCACTCAGCTCAGACCCAGCGCACCGGCCGAACCACCGTCACCGGCGGAACTGATCCAGCTGCTAATTGAGGATGATCATCCCTGCAGCGCAGAGATGCGCGATAACAGGCTGTACCTGCTGCTGCATGGTCAGCCGATCGCCAGTCTGATCCCCCGACTGCACTGGCCAGAACCGCGTCTGGCCTGAGCCGGCAGTCCGCAGGTCTGAATGCTCAGACCTCCAGGGTTTCCTCAGCTTCTTCCTCGGCACGCTCTGCCATCATTCTCAGCGGGTTATCTGAGTTCAGCAATTGCCGACCTTTCAGGGTGGGAAACTCCACATCCAGATCCACCACCCTGCCATCACGGCAGACGTTGATAATGGTATCCATACAGGAGCTAAGCAGAGAATACTTCTCATCCGGTGCTGCAATAATGGTTTGCAGACCCAGATCGCTCATAAAGCCCAGAGAAGTCACAGTGTTTTCAGAGTCCAGCTTGTTAAAGGCTTCGTCAAACACCGACAGACTCATACCACCCAGCGGTTTGCCATCACTGCTTTCGCGCAGACGGTAGGTGGCACCCAGCGCCGCCGCAATCGCAACGTAGAATGGCACTTGGTGCTCACCACCGGAACCGGTCTTGATACGCTGCGTCAGGGTTGTCTTGCGGTTGCCATCCAGATCCTTGACCACCAATTCGAAGTTATAGAAGTTACGGTAGTCCTGCAGCAGGCTGCTCTCACCTTCATCTTTCAGCACTTCATGGATCTTGGTCAGTGCATCTTTATGGGTGCGATCACCATCAAACTTCATATCAAACAGTGACCCCACATTAGCACCGTCGATCTGGGTATAGGCTTCCACCAGTTCCAGAATATCTTTCAGCTCTGGATTGGGTGTCATCTCAAAGCTATACATCTCTTTGTGGAACGGACGGCCTTTCAGGTGCTGATTCAGTTCTCGAATCAGATCTTTAATTTTGTTGATCTGATCATTCAGATGCGCCACAAAGTCAGAACGGAAGGCCGTCTCCGCTTCCTGACGGGCACGTTCAGCTTTCTGACTGTAGTTCGCCAGCTCTGAGTCTTTAAGTGCCTGAATAGTTTCATCGACAAATTCAGACAGCTCTTCATGGGTAGAGTCCTGCGTTACTTTATCCAGTTGCTGATGGCTCAGGCCACCGCCATGGTATTTCGCCTTGTACTGAGCCACGCCATCACGTACCGCATTTTTCTTTTTCTCATGCAGCGCCAGCTCGGACTGAGCGCGTTTAGCCGCCTCAAAGATCACCCGTTCCAGTTCACCGGCGCAAGATTCATCCAGATAATCCCGTTTCTCCTGCGCTGCCTGCGCATCAAAGTCTTCACGGCTTTCACACACAGAACGGGCGGTTGCATGCTCTTCCAGTTCTTTATCCAGCACTTCCAGTGCGGCAGTATCCTTGATAATGGCCGTGCGTACTTTCTGCAGTTTGTCCATCAGACTGCGCTGGGTCTGTTCCGCTTCTTTCTGCTCAGCGACCAGATCGGTAATACGCTGCTGAATGCCGGTGTCATCCTGATTACGCAGATCGATGATCGCCTGACGCTGACCTTCGATTTCGGTCGTCAGCTGTTCACGCTGGTTCACCAGATCAAATACCCGCTCATTGATCGCATCCAGACCGTTATGCAGGGTGATCAAACCATCACGCAGTTTTTCAAGACTCTCGTGATTGCGCCCAAGCGTGCTGAACTCCTGCACCAGTTGATCCACCTGCTTGCCCTGCAAACTGGCCTGATCCGCACGGCGACGAATGCCCATGATCGGCTGCATTTCGTTGATCGCGGTCGTGGAACCTTCCGTCTGCAACATGCAGTCATAGGTCAGGGCGCGTTCATGGCGCAGCAGTTCGTTTTCGGTTTCAACCGCCATTACCCCACCGAGGGCACGATTCAGGTAAGCCTTCGCATGATCGTTGTCGGTGTCAATAAAGTGCGCCAGAGAACCTGCTTTATAACGGTTGAGCCATTCACCGGTTTTGGTGGTGTTCACGATACGGCAACCTTTCAGGTGACGACCCTTACGGCGGTATAAGGTGATCGCCTCCTTCACTCGGTCAGGCTCAACAATCAGGGCTTCACGACGGGCACCCAGAAAAGACTCCAGCGCGATACGCCATTTATCGTCATTAATGTCCGCCAGTTCACAGACAGGGGTACTCTCGATGCCGTACTCCTGCAGCAGCTCCATCAGCTCACGGGTGTTGTGACGCACTGGTGCATGGCCCTGCTTCAGGGCTTCTACCGCATTTTTCTGATCCTGAATGGTGGAGCGCAGTTCGGAGATACGAATCACCGACTGCTCATAGCGACGGGAGACTTCACGGCGCACACCTTCGATCTGCTGTTTCATGCTGTCCAGTGCGTTATCCACTTCCACCGGTGCATGGGGCCACAGATCTGACATCATGTCCTGACCACTGCGCCACAGGGTGACACACTGCTCAACCACCGGGGCAAACTTCTCCGGCAGTAAATCTTTGTTTTCAGCAAAACTCACGGTCGTACGCATCAGGCTGTAGACCCGCTGAATACGGTCTTTGACTACATTCACCTCGTGGGTTTTGGCTGCAATTGAGGACTCAAGTGCCTTCACTTTGTGCGCCGAATCCGAGGTATTCAGTTCGGCACGGGCGTTGGCGAGATCCTGCATCAGCTGAGCCAGCTCAGCCTGCTTCAGATCCAGTTCCTGCTGCAGGGTGGTTTCTTTTTCCTGATTGTCTTCGAGGCGCTCTGCTGCATCCTCTTTTTTCAGGTCAGCGTCTTCAAAACGGGTTTCATGCACCACCCATTCATACTCTGCCGCGTTTTTAATATTGCGGGAGATACCGCTGCACAGCTCCTGAACCTTCTCCAGTTCCGTGATTCGGTTGGCCACCTCGCGGGTTTTCTGCTCCATCGCCCGGTATTCATCCAGGGATTTGCGGAAACCACCTACGTGCACGATGTTTTCATCCAGCACAAATTCACGAATAAAGCGGGTTGGACTGTCAATCGGTACAAACTTCAGGGCGTTCTTGAAGTTTTTGACGAACTTGTCGTCATCATTCGGCATCTGGGTGTCATGACTGAGCAGCGTCACCATTTCGCGCACAAAACGGCTTGAGCGCTTCTCCAGAATCATGTCCGGACACTGCTTCAGCAGATTCTCGCGCACTACCGGCCAGGGTTTTGGCAGGCGGCCGTTGGGTGTTTTTTCGGTAAAGTCATCCAACGATACTGCGCAGTTAGGCAGAATAAAACGACCCAGCACATCCTCTTCAGCCGCCGCCGTGGTGGCACTGATCGCCAGACCTACAGTGGTTTCCTGCGCGGTTTCGGTATCAAAAAAACTCATCGCCAAATAACAGAGCGAATCGGTACGTGCAGTATTCTTGCGGCCATCATCATCCAGAAAACCCAGACAGTAGGTACGCAGACTACGCTCACTTTTTTCACCCGCAGAGGCGTTAAAGCTTAAATGGCGCTTGTTCCCCCCCATCAGCACGGTCTGGATCGCATCCAGCAACGATGACTTACCGGAGCCGTTGGGGCCAACCACCGCCACATTACCTTTAATCGGGATCTCTACCGCACCCAGCACATACCAGTTCACCAGGACCATTCGGTTCAGTTGTTTCATGGTGCAGTCACCTCTTGCTCGCTGGTCTGTTCTGCAGTGGGTTCATCAATATCATCCGCCCCAGCCTCATCGGGATCACAGAGCCCTTCCAGTTGGCGAATATAATCTTCAACCACCACCTGACGGATAATCGGATTTATTTTCAGAGGCACGTTTTTGGGATCTGTCTCATCAGCTTTACCCCGTTCAATCACGCCATGACGTGAAAACAGTGACAGAATCTCTTTCAGACGGGTTTCATTAGGGATCTCTTTACCGGTCAGGTTTTCATAAGTGGTCAGCAGTTCATCCGTGCTGGTATAGGCCTGCCCAGCCTCCACATCAAACGACTCCAGACGCTGTTCATATTGCTGACGAATACAAAGCAACAACAGAGACTCATCGAGCTTAAGGCGCATATAGCGCTCTTCGCCCTTTGGCAGAATACCCATGTAGGCTTCATCAGGCTGATAAACAAACGACCAGCCGATCGCTTCAAACAGGTTGGTGAAGTAATCCACATGGGACGCCACCAGAAAATAACTTTCCCGGTGCACCGGGCGATCCGCATAGAGGAACTGATTGGTCAGGAGCTGGTTGGCAGCACGGCTGAAATCACTGGCCTGATACTGGTCGCTACGACTGACGATTTTCTGCAAATCACCTAGCATTTATGCTTTCCTCTGGATGACAAAGTCCCGACACTCCACCATGTCGGCAACGTTCACGTACTTTTCCTGAAAACTGATCTGATACTGATCCATGGTCTTGCGGGCTTTTTTACCCAACGACTTCAAATGGCGCAGGTAGCTGAAACAGATATAGTCTTCAATGGTTTCGATGCTGAATTCAGCCGCCGAAACCTGATCCTTACCAAGCAGATGGCGTTCCAGATACAACTCGATCCGGTCAACCCGCACCTCACGCCGCTCTTTGTATTCTTTGAACAGCTGACGCAGTTCCAGCACTCTTGGGTCGATCTCCTGCTGGGTGATCACCCGTGGTTCGGCTGGCTGACGGCGTTTAATCGGGTTACGAATACTGCCTGGTGCCAGAAAACCCACGGTTTCCAGCGAGTTGATGCGCGGAATTTCACGACCATCGCGACGGGCAACCTGCGTAATCACCCGGGAGAGACGTGATGCCATGCCCGGTGTGGTTTTATCCATGTACCGCACGGTATCCGATACCCGTTTTTCCAGCCTATAGCGGAAATCATCAATGATCGCCAGACGCTGATCCACCGACTCAAAGATGCGGATTATCCGGTTGATATGCTGATGCACCTTGGCCTCAGCTTCATACAGACTGATTTCAAACTGCTGCTGATAATGTTCGGTCAAACGCTGCACCGTCAGGCTATCGAACTGCAGTTCACGCAGCAGAGACAAGATCTGCTGCCGGAAACGGAACGGGTTATTCTTGGTTTTCAGTGTCTTGTAGTCGGAGACCAGAATGTGTTCAACAAACCGGTCAAAGAAGTTGCGCACAATCTCCTGCGGGTTATTGCTCTGGGACAGATTGATCTTCAGTTCACGCAATCCGAGCATCATATCGGTCAGGTGAGCACTGAAATCTGCGGCTGTCTGGGCGGCTTCTGACAGGGTAATACCGCGGCCCACCGGGTCTTTAATTGCAGCTTCCAGCGAGCTCAAAACGTTCAGAACCGCGCCACCGTAACTGCGTTTTTCCAGATTGGCGATGGCAACCAATGTACGCAGCAAGAAGCTAATCGACGGTGACAGCAACACATAGGTGCGATAGATGCGCTGCTCTTCTTCCAGCCAGCCGGTTTCAACCAGGCGCCGGTAGATACGGCTGGTATATTCCGCGCTGGAGCTGGGCAGGGCCTGCTGCTCCTCTGCGCTTTCGCCCTCTTCCGGCTCCCAGCGTCTGACGCCCAGACGCACCACCGCATCTTCAATAGCAGAGCGCACTAAGTCCTTGGGGACAAAAGGATCAACCAGATCCTCATCAAAAAACAGATCGGCCAGAGAAAGCAGGACCGACTGATAAACCTGTCGGTTCTGACCGGACAACGGTATGAAAAGTTGATCGGGCAACTTGTTGAAAAGCATTCAGGCGATATCCGCGTCCTAGAAGGTAATTTTTATCACGTAATGGATCGATTCTAACGGAAAAAAACCGGAGGGATAAGGCCGAATTGTGACTCAGCTTAAATCGATGATTTATAAGCCACAGAAACAAAAACGCCCCGCTTAGCGGGGCGTTTTGTCAATGATGCAGCAGTTAATTACTGATCAACATCCAGGTTATTACCTGCCAGCAGGGTGGTCAGATCAGAAACATCACCATTTACAACGATGGTCTGATCAATTGTACCTGCCGCATTGGCATCACCACCGGTATAAACATTGATGGTTGTCTGACCAGAGTCACTGTCAAAGCTGGCTTTGAGGTAATCGTCCAGAGAGTCAGCACCACCAATATCCAGTGCACCGGTTGGATCCAGCAGATCTGCCAGGTCCAGCACATCACCTTCACCTGCGTTGAAGTCAGTGATTGTGTCTACACCACCATCGGCATCACCATCCTGCCAGATGTAAGTATCAGCACCAGTACCACCAGTGATCGTGTCGGAGCCAGCACCACCGTAGATAGTATCTGCACCGTCACCACCGACAATCGAGTCATTACCACCCAAGCCAGTTAGAATGTCGTTTCCATCACGGCCAAACAGCAAGTCATCAGAAGAACCACCAGTCAAGTCATCTGCATTATTGGTACCAAACATCAGGTTCGGGTCATTGGTACCGACTGCAGTAATACCCAGATCACCTGGATCATCCAGACTGAAGTCAAAGCGGACAAAACGTGCCTGATAGTTGCCGCCATCATCATCATTGTACAGTACATCCCATGTATCACCCGCTGATGGCGGGTTAGCTGTCAGGTATTCAGCCAGCGTCTGTGTACCACCCACTTCAACAATCTCGGTGTAGCTGGCGGTATACTTCATCAAGCCGGTTTCAGCGTCATATACCCAGCGATCTGCATCACCACCACCGTTGCCCGTGCCTTCAATGACCATGAACTCAACGCCATTGATGGTTACGGTCGCAGTGACTTCCTCTTCCAATTGAGCACCGTCCTGTGAGCCAACATCAATAGGCACAGTGAATGGTGACTGCTGGAAGTCGGTAAACAGGGTAACCGAACCGTTAGTTGGATCCGCAATAATACTGTTAACCAGAGACTGCTCCAGCACCAAACTAGATTCCTGATCGTTACCAGAAGTCAGCGGAGAACTACCGTTACCCACCTGCGCCGACTGCTGTGGAAGCTCATTCGGTGGAAGTGCATGCAGTGTGACATTTGCAGTTTCATTAACAATAGTGCCGTCAGTATCCGTATCGGTCACGGTGTAGGTGATCAGATCGGTAATTTCTGCGGAGATAAAGTTAACATCAAGATCCGGATTCGCAATGAACCGGAACTCAGGCAACGATCCACCCGCCGGAACATCAAACTCCTGATTCAGCGCTACGTCTTCCCAGGAATCACCATCCCAGTAGACCACCTTGCCGATGGATACCAGGTCAGCAGGATCACCCTCAGCAGCCTGATTAACCGTCGCTTCAACCAGACTGGTAAAGGTGATTGTCAGGTCGGTATCCACATCATACACACTGAGATTCAGTGGGTAGCCATCGGTATATTCTGCTGGCAACTGACCTGGATCTGCAGGCAACCAAACATCTTTGGCCAGCTCAAGGACTGATGCATCATCCTGACCATTAATAGTAATGGTCAAACTGGTTGTAGATGTAAGGGCGCCATCGGATACAGTGTAAGAGAAGGTGTCATTCAGCTCATCACCTACATTCAATGGATCCAGAATCGGATTACTGTCATCCAGATCATAGCTGTAAGAGCCGTCTGCATTGATAGTCAATGTACCGTACAGGCCAGCCACAACAGTAGCTGCACCAATTGGTGTTGAACCATCACCCGCAGAGCCACCACTACCGGATACCTGCACAACCTGAAGGGTTGGACTGTCTATATCGGTATCCGCAACATCAGCATAGGCCTCTGCACCGTTGGCAGATTCAGCAGCATCAGAACCATGATCCTGACCATCAATGACGTTACCGGTAATCAGGGCAGCGTCAACACCATCCACACCTTCGTTGACGAAGTTAGTATCAGCATTGGCAACTGGCTGATCATTTATGTTATCCAGGCTGATATCTACAGTCGCTGTGTCTACGCCACCTTCGTTATCAACCACCTGTACGCTCAGGCTGTAATCGCCCAGCTCAGCATCATCGATGTCCTGTGTAACAGAGATCGCACCGGTCGCAGAGTCAATTGCAAACAGACCTGCTTCGTTACCACCCGTGATGCTGTACACCAGTGTATCGCCATCTGCATCCACTGCACCTA
>NZ_JARHUE010000004.1:98432-372599 GCF_029222905.1 Neptuniibacter sp. CAU 1671
ACCCGTAGCCGAGAAGCTCAGGCTGTCGCCGTCGGCATCCGTGAAGTTACTGCTGATATCCAGACTGATAACATCAGAGTCGTAATCTTCCTGGTTGCCAATTGAGCCTTCTGGATCGTCGTTAATACCATTCAGATCAATAACTACGTCTGCGTAGGTACCAGGATTTGTGCCGTCTGTAACCTGATAAGCATCAGTAAAGGTGATAGAGGTAGTATCTTCATCACCCAACTCAACCAAAGCCGTAATACCAGCTTCATTCAGAACAAACTCATAGCTACCATCAGACTCAATAGTCAATGTACCAAGAGCATGGTTCAGAACGACTGGTGCACCAACCACTGACAGGATGCCATTACCGGGCTCAGCATCACCGTCTTCATCAGTGTCGTTATCCAGGACATTGCCGGCCACAGAGTAACTGGCTTCTTCACTATCAGTGATGCTGTTGGCGTCATCAATGGCAACTGGCGCGGTATCGTCATCGTAGATGGTGACCATTCCGGTGCTGGCATCAGGATTGATAGTAGCGTTATCAGCACTCAGCAGAACAATACTGAGCGTTTCATCAGCCTCTACCAATTTATCCTCAAAGATATCAATTGTAACTGGGATGCTTGTATCACCAGCAAAGATTTTAGCTGTATAAATATGGTCAGGATCAGGACCATTAGACCAGTCTTCACCATAGGTGGCAGTACCGCTTACCAACTGGTATGTAACAGTAACGTCTTCAGTAAAGGGTTCAGACAGCACCAGATTAAAGGTAACTGTTTTAACTTCTGGGGCATCAGAACCTTCCAGAATCAGGATATTGTTGCCACTGACCAGCACTGGATACTCAGTGGTTGGCTCATCAGGCACCTGTGGATCTTCAGGGTCAACAGGACCTTCAACCTCAACCTGCACAGCCACACTGACCGTTGGCAGGCTGATGCCAATTTCTTCTTCCTGAGGTTTTGAAAAATCATAGGCTTCAGGCGTAGTGTCGTAACCCGCATCTGGAGTTACTTCACTGCCGGTACGACTGATAGTGACAGTTGATGTACCGTTATCTTCCTGACCACCTGTAGCAGTCTCACCAGCAGCGGTGGCTTCTGCGACAGCTGTTGGGTCTTCACCCGCCAAGATTGCAGCCTGGATAGAATCAACGTCTGCACCTACATCACCGGTCAGGGCCAGAGCTGGGTCTTCTGCATTTGCTGCGTTATTAGCGCCTTCTGGCAATTCGCCTGCAGCCTGAAGTGCTGTCTGTAAAACCTGAGGATTCTGAATAATGGCATCAGCCGGATCGAAGTTTTCCAGATCAGCGTAAACTTCCGACGTTACCAGCCACTGCTGGCCGCTTTCGAGAGCAACCATGCCGTTTGGCGTCGAAATTTCGATATGACTGTCCGGACCGACTTTTACCAGTTCGTCAGCTTGAATTTCATCACCCAGTGCCAGCACACGTTCTGTACCATCAGGGCTGATGGCAACGGCTTTACCTGTCAGGGCGGTTACGGTTCCTATAACACTCATGGCTGCAATCCTGTCTCTATGGTTTTACTTGTTGTAAATAGTTATAAACACAGTGTTCAAGTACGCCTACTGTACCGAGGTACAATCAGTACAATAAATGTGCATTTCTGTTTGTTTTTCAAACAACTTTTTGATTTTTCGTGACCCGCGCCTGTCACCCTGAAAATTCAGCAAAAAGCCCTTGACGACTTTAGGAATGCTCATTAACATACGCCGCACTTTCGAGGTGTTCCCCGATAGCTCAGTTGGTAGAGCAGTAGACTGTTAATCTATTGGTCGCTGGTTCGAGTCCAGCTCGGGGAGCCAATTCATCTGAAAGTTCGATCTTTCCCGTTTACGGGAACCCGGTGTCGGAGTGTAGCGCAGCTTGGTAGCGCATCTGGTTTGGGACCAGAGGGTCGTAGGTTCGAATCCTATCACTCCGACCACTTTTTCCTCAGATCGACAGTCGGAGTGTAGCGCAGCTTGGTAGCGCATCTGGTTTGGGACCAGAGGGTCGTAGGTTCGAATCCTATCACTCCGACCACTTATATTCCTGCACCGTCATTAACCATCTTAATTTGGTAACACTCAGAACCTTACGGGAATGAACGCACCCGAAAAGGGTTCTAGCCGAGCACAGCGAGACAACATCGTGTCAGCGATGAACAGAAGGACGAGGCAGAGCCGAGTTATCCCTCCACTCCGGCCATTTAATACCCCAGCATTATTACCAAACCTTTTGTATTTATATTGCTCAACTCCTTATTGGCTGGAAACACTCGAAGGAGACATGCTTGGCTGGAAACACCCGAAGGAGACATGCGCCGATCACAGAAAGAAACATTGCCCAAGCGATGACAAGAAGGTGAGGAGAAGTATAGAAGGCGTTAAGCCAGACTCTCCTAATTCGGTTACCTGCCACCCAAAAACGGCCCAATGGTATAAAATGCAGTTGTCCACCCTTTACCGGGTTACTTTTCTGCAACCCGGTTGATAAAATCCGCGCGCGTTCGGAGTGTAGCTCAGCCTGGTAGAGCACTGTCTTCGGGAGGCAGGGGTCGCAGGTTCAAATCCTGTCACTCCGACCAGCCGGTTAAAATAGTTTTTTACACGCCGAACCTGATCTTTAAGAATTTTTCTTACAGACAGTTTTTCAATAAATCCATACTATAGCTATGGATTATGCAGTAGGTTATGTAGTTACCCCATGCTCAAACTTGTCAAAGATTTCGAAGATTACAAAATCATCTATTACTGGATTGATGCTGAGAAGACGTCCGTAAGTCCGTTTTTTCCAACCTTAGCGCATGCCAAGGAGTGGTATACCCATTATCACTTCAATCAGTATCAGGGACCTGACCGGCGTAGGCGTAAAGTCGACAGACGTCGATACGCCTCCAATGACTCTGAACATCTCGGAAGCTCAAAACGCGCTGCCAGCCGTCATGGCCGTCGTTTAACCGACCAACCTATTCAGGTTGATATTGATCTGGCCAAAGAAAAGCTGTCTGCAATGGTACAAAACTCACCTGTACGTCTGGCTAAAACGTCTTAATCAATCCCTCTCAGCACGCTCAATTAACCTTCAGAGCGTGCTGTTTTAACTATCTTGCAATAACTCGCTACACAAATGTTTTAGCTGCGAAATTTCAACTGGCATTGCTAGCCAGTTAGTTACATTCTGCTGAGAAAACAGCAATTCAGTAGACTCATTTGCGTCTTCAACCAAAAAGGCGGTCGGCAGTCCAGCCCAGGAGAGCGAATGACGCAGCTCAGAAAGCTGTTGCAGCCTGTCTGCATCACTCGATAGATAAACAATCTGCGCAAACACATTACTATTCGTACGAAGTAATTTACTCGCAGCTGGAGCATCTGCGACATTCACGACTGGATAAGTTGACGCATCACGAATCTGTTCCAGGAGCGCATCAGGCATTCCGATGACCAGAAGACTGGCAGACGCAGAAGCCGATAAACCAGAACCACAATGTGACAGGGCTTCCGTTACCGCAAGTTCGTTAAATTGCCGCCAGAAGTCGGCCCCTAGCACCTTTGTAATCTCTTCTACCGAAGTCACACCCGAGACAACAGCATCAGCTGCGATCACCGCCATACTTCGCCTCAGCGCCGGAGGCGCATCAAGCAGGAAGCTTTCTGTTCTCAGTTTGTTTCGATCTTCCTGATCAGGCTCATACACTTCGACCAAGGGAAAACGTCCCAAATAACCCGTAAAATTACAGATTTCACAACCCACAGCCCGCTTGGCAGGTTTTTCTTTTGCGGTGTCTGCGAAGAGCTGTTCCAAGTGGGACAGCTCACCGATGGCTTCGGCACAACTACACAATTTTCGAGCCATACGCTGAGCAATGACACCTTTCAAGCCCTCAGCCAACTGACCTTGAGTAACATCAAGGTCCATCAACCGCCGGACAGTGCCGGGGATATCAGACGTATGTAAAGTCGCAAAAACCAGATGCCCAGTCATCACCGCCTGCATCGCGATTTTCAATGTCTCAGCATCACGAATTTCGCCAATCAAGATAATGTCAGGATCTTGCCGCAACATAGACTTCAAAATGGCCTGGAAAGTGCGCCCACGCTTGTCATCAACTTCAATCTGACTGATACCCGCCAATCGATACTCTACAGGGTCTTCAGCAGTCATAATATTTCGATCCGGTGTATTCAGACCACTTAACAAACTATATAAACTTGTTGTTTTACCGGAACCTGTAGGCCCGGTGAACAGAATGAGTCCTCTGCTCTCCATACACAGGCGTTCAAGTTTATGCTGCTCAGCCAGGGGAAATCCGAGGCCCGCCAAGGTAAATTCCCGGCTTTGATCCAAAAACCGAATAACCAGTCGAGTATCTTCATGACTTGGCAGGACAGAGATCCTTAGGTCAAAGATACGCTCACGGATGGTGATGCGAATACGTCCATCCTGGGGCGTTGAGTGATTTGAAGTATCCAGATGTGCTCGTGTCATCAAAAACCGAATGACCTCCGTTTGCACTTTACGCGGCAAACTCGATCCTCGAATAAGCTGACCATCTACCCTGAATCGAACCAGCCCCCCGCCTAAGAAGCTCTGGATATGTAAATCAGACGCTTTTTTTGCAACGGCTTCATCAAGCAACAGCATACAGATGCGCTCAATTGCCGCTTCTGGACCAACAGCTTCGGCCAGAACCTGATCATCAATCCACATGGATCGACTATCAGATTCCTGTAATGAATAAATCAGATTTAACAGATTAGAGAGCGTTTCCGGCGCAGCCAGAAAGAGTTCAACCCGCTGCCCCAGACAAAACGCCAATTCCCTTTTGAGCATTTCATCGAGGGGACGGGTGCAGGCAAGATGCAAAGTATTACCCTGCTGGGCAAACGCCACTACTTTGAAACGGCGAGCAACAGATTCCTTAATCGGAATAAAATTACGACTTTCAGGATTTATATCAGCAACTGGAACTGCGGTTTCTGTTCGCAGGTATTCCAGTAATGCATCATCAGAAAGATCGAGACACTGTGCCAGCACCCCCCACGCCTGAACATCATTTTCCGGCAGGTTAAGTTGAGACAATGGAACTTCAGCATCTGGAAACTGACGCATCAGGAGCGTTTGAAGCCAATCCAGGGCACTCATATTTTATCCTTTACTGAACACCAACTCTCGACCGTGGCCGTCTTCATGGTCACCTAAATAAAACAGCACAACCTTATTTTCTCCGGTCGGCAAAATGCCAACAGATGCATTCAATAGCGGGTCATTAAACGCCTCCAATAACGATTCCCCTCTATGGAAGCGGTCTGTCAACTCGGCTTCAGCCTCATCATACAACTGATCGATATTTGCAAGGTGGTGCTCATCCGGTATCAGTTCATGATGATGTAACAAAAATTTACCCTGACTGAGTACCAACAGGATAAACAAGGGCCAGATAAACAAATTAAGCTTGATGCCCTGTTTCTTTTTGTAGCGCGCCAGGGCTGTCTGCTCATCCCGAGAAACTGCCATGGCAATGTAATTATCTAATTCGCTCATTTAGTCTCGCTCCTCAGATTGGGCAGTTGGGCCGATGAGCATTACGGTGATAATAACCACCATTTGGCTTTAGGCATTCAGCCGGAATATTCACTTGAGGGATGGTATTGGATTGAATTGTCGGCCGCGGTGAAGCCGTTGCAGCTACGTTAGGTGCCGCAGTTGCTGACTGAGGTGGCAATGTTGCTTGAGCCGGTCCTGAAGTCGCACCACCAGCGGCAACGGATGCACTGCCAGTAAGACCCGTGGCGGATGAAGCGGTGGCAGAACCTGGGGCAGGTACCAAAGGGTCAGGTCCAACCGAACTGGAAACAGGACTGCTGGTAACACCACCTGCAGCTGATCTGGTATCAGCCCAATCAATCAAGTGCACTGCCAGCATGGTGCGATTGTAGTATGCATAAACAATCTTTTCAGGTAAGAGATGGCGCAGTTCATTCACTATTGCTCTACCTTGAGCATCAGTCGCCATAAAGGCCACCGCCGCACCACTGTTAATAATAAACACCTGACTGCTGAAGTGCTTCACAGCCAATAGTTCAGGGGAGAGTTGCACACCTTTAGGCCACTCACCCGAGGAGATAGGGCCAGAGTTTTTTGGCCACCGACCTTCACTGTATTCAACTGCAGTTTTTTCCCTTAGCAATTCAATACGGGACAGTAGATCAGCTGATTTTGCAGCATGGATATAATGCTGATAAGCAGGATAAGCAATCGCCGCAAGAATACCTATCACAGCTATCACTAACATCAGCTCAATTAAGGTAAACCCTCTGGACTGATTCACGGTTACTCCTTATATGAAAATCAGAATATTGTTTTTATACACTATTAACCGCAGTTTTTTTCATCTTTCAGATAAGCATTAATCTAAAAGCCAGTTCGTCTATCATTCAAACGCTGACTATTGATTAACTGCAAGGCTGCACCGTTACTCAACAAAGGATCTGCTCCTGTACAGCGCAGTAAATGGCTTTTAAAATAGTATGGTCAAAAAACAGCTATTCATGCCTAACAAATCTCGCCTAGAAACGAATATTCCCCGGAGCCTGCATGCACTACCCCACCAGCAAACTGCCCGATGTTGGGTTAACTATTTTTTCCCACATGTCAGCACTTGCGGCGGAATATCAGGCCATCAATCTCTCTCAGGGATTTCCCGATTTCGATGGCCCAAACGAGCTGCTGAGCAGTGTAGGCAAGCAGATTGCGGCGGGTGCCAACCAGTATGCACCCATGGCGGGGCTTTTGAGCCTGCGTGAAGCCATTGCTGCCAAGATCAACCGTTGTTACGGGCGCATTCTTGATCCTGCCGCCGAAATTACGGTGACCTCAGGTGCCACTGAAGCAATTTATGCCGCAATCAGTGCCGTGGTGCGTAATGGTGATGAAGTCATCGTATTTGACCCGGCCTATGACAGTTATGAACCCGCAATTCGACTGAACGGTGCGACAGCCGTGCATATCCCGCTGCTGCCCCCCAGCTTTGCAGTCAACTGGTCGGAGGTTGCGGCAGCGATCAGCCCCCGCACGCGGATGATCATCATCAATACGCCGCATAACCCAACCGGTACTACTCTGTCGGACGCTGACCTGTCTCAGTTGGAACAGTTATTGGCAAACACCGATATCGTGCTGCTGTCTGATGAGGTGTATGAACACATTGTGTTCGATGGTGAAATTCATCAGAGCATCAACCGCTTCCCTCGGCTGGCAGAGCGCAGTTTTATCGTTTCGTCGTTTGGCAAAACCTACCATATTACTGGTTGGAAAATTGGCTACTGCGTTGCACCGAAGGCGTTGATGCAGGAGATGCAGAAAGTACATCAGTTCCTGACCTTTAGTACCTCGACTCCGCTGCAGGCTGCAATCGCGGAATTTATGGTCGATCATCCGGAGCATGACGAACAGCTACCGGCGTTTTATCAGCAAAAACGTGATTATCTGAATCTGTCCTTGAGTGACAGTCGTTTTCACATCTCGCCCGCTGCAGGCACCTACTTCCAGCTGCTGAAATATTCCGAAATCAGCGACTTACCCGATCTGGAATTTGTTACCTCACTGCTCAAAACGGCCGGTGTTGCGGCAATTCCACTGTCACCTTTTTATCAGCACGGCCAGCAAACCGGTTACATCCGACTCTGTTTTGCCAAAGGTGAAGCCACACTGGCAGCCGCTGCGGAGCGCCTATGCAAAATTTAACCATCACGCTGGTACAAACCCCGCTTGAGTGGCAAAACCCGGCGGCCAACCGTGCTCGCTTCCAAACCGAGCTTACCGCGTTAAAAGGGAAAACAGATCTGATCATCCTGCCGGAGATGTTCACTAGTGGCTTCAGTATGCAGCCTGAATTGGTGGCCGAGCAGATGACCGGAGAAACTCTGGTCTGGCTAAAAACACTGGCCCAAGAACTGAATGCTGCAATCTGCGGCAGCGTGGTGATTCAGCACAACACAGAATATAGAAACCGTTTCCTGTTCGTGACACCGGATGGGGCAGTGTCCCATTACGACAAACACCATCTGTTCAGAATGGGTAACGAACATCAGCACTATGCCGCTGGCACCGAACGCCAACTGATTGAATACAAAGGCTGGCGGATTCTGCCAGAGGTCTGTTATGACCTGCGTTTTCCGGTCTGGAGCCGCAACCGCAACGACTATGATCTGGCCATCTATGTCGCCAACTGGCCAGCCCCCAGACGCAATGCCTGGCGTACCCTGCTGATGGCGCGTGCCATCGAAAATCAGTGTTTTGTCGCTGGGGTCAATCGCACCGGCACCGATGGCAATGAGCTCAACTATGCCGGAGACAGTATGTTGGTGAATCATCTGGGTGAACCTCAGCTGGATTTAGCCGATGCGCAATTCCGGATTGCCAGCACCACCCTGATCGGCGATGATCTGCAACGTTTTCGTGAGTCCTTTCCTGCCTGGCAGGATGCAGATTCCTTTACCCTGAATTAGAGCGCAACTATGCAAGAAAACCCCAGTCAGGCCATCATTGAAGCGGGCCGTTGGATCCAGAGCCGACACTGGTGCCCAGCCACCGGCGGTAATTTTTCTGCCCGCCTGAATGACAACGAAGCCCTGATCACGGAATCCGGCTGCCAGAAAGGTGAACTGAGCACCCGCAACCTGCTGCAGGTTGATCTGCAGGGTAACGTGCTCGGCGGCACCGGCAAACCGTCAGCAGAAACCCTGTTGCACACCCGCTTGTACCAGCTTGATAGCGCTATAGGTGCGGTCCTGCATACGCACTCTGTCGCATCCACCGTGTTATCACGTATTGAAACAGGCGCATGCCTCACCCTTTCCGGTTATGAGATGCAAAAGTCTCTGGCGGGCAATACCACCCATGAGGCACAGATTGAGATTGCGATTCTGGATAACCATCAGGATATGGCCTTTCTATCTGATCAGCTTGCTCAGCTTTGGCAGAAGACACCCCTGCAGTGGGGATTCCTGGTTCGAGGGCACGGGCTTTATAGCTGGGGCCGCGATATGCAGGAAGCTCGCCGTCACCTTGAAGGTATGGAGTTTCTCTTTGCCTGTGAACTGGAGATGCGTCGGTTAGGTACATTATGAAGATCAGCACAGTTCTAACCGATATCGAAGGCACCACCACTGACATCAACTTTGTCCATAAGGTGCTGTTTCCCTATGCACGGGCGCATCTGCCTGCATTTGTCCGTGCCAACGCTGAAACACCTGCCGTTGCAGACTGTCTGCAGCAGGTCAAAGCCTCACTGGAAGAGCCGAACGCCAGACTTGATCGTGTTATTGACCAGTTACTGGCCTGGATCGACAGCGACACCAAAGCAACACCGCTGAAAACCCTGCAGGGCCTGATCTGGGTACAGGGGTATGAACAGGGAGACTTTACCGGCCACCTTTACCCAGATGCTCACGCCGGGCTGCAGCGTTGGTCAGAACAGGGCCTTAAACTCTATGTTTTTTCTTCCGGCTCGGTAAAAGCCCAGCAACTGCTGTTTGGATATTCCGATTTTGGCGATCTGACCCCCTTATTCAGTGGCTATTTTGATACCAATACCGGTCAGAAGCGCGAGGCCGAGGCTTACCACAACATCGCTCAGGCGATCGGCGTACCCGCCGAGGAAATTCTGTTTTTATCCGACATCGTGCCTGAACTGGACGCGGCAAAAGCAGCAGGTATGCAAACCTGCCTGCTGGTCCGTGGTGAACAACCTGATAATGCAGCCGGTCATACTCAGACCGACACGTTTGACTCGATTAACCCCGGGAGCCAACCATGAGTGTATTAACCATCTACGACGAACAGGGTACCCAACTTTCAACCACGGAAAACGGTACTGAAATTGCGGCTACGCTGGCCGGGCTGGGTATCAACTTTGAACGCTGGCAGGCGGCGACGCCGATCACAGCCGAGATGGATAACGATGCCATTATGGCGGCCTACTCAGCCGATATTGAACGGCTTAAAGCGAGTGGCGGTTACCAGACCGTGGATGTGGTTAGCCTGACCGCGGATCATCCGGATAAAGATAAATTCCGTCAGATGTTTCTGAGTGAACACACCCATGCAGAAGACGAAGTACGCTTTTTTGTGGCCGGTCAGGGTATGTTCTATCTGCATATCGAAGACAAGGTCTACGCCCTGCTGTGCATGAAGGACGACCTTCTGTCAGTGCCCGCCGGGACCACACACTGGTTTGATATGGGTCCGCAGCCGACGTTCACCGCTATCCGGTTGTTTAACAATCCGGAAGGCTGGGTGGCTAACTTCACCGGCTCCGAGATTGCCACTCAGATCCCTTATTTTGAGTGACACGCGCCAGTTTAGCAGTAGGGCCTGACCTGGATCAGGCCCTTTTCATTTGTGCGATAAACGCCTCAATTCCGGACGCATCATAGACACCACTGTCCAGAATCCAGCCGGTCACCAGAGCAGCAGGTGTTACATCAAACGCCGGATTAAATGCCTGAGCCTCTGCGGGTGCCCAGCAAACATCACCAAAGCTGCCACTCACACCCTTCACTTCCGCAGCACTGCGCTGTTCAATCGGAATTGCCTGCCCACCCGGACACTCGGAGTCAACCGTAGTCACCGGCGCCACCACATAAAAGGGCACCTGATGGAAATGCGCATTCACCGCCAGATTGTAGGTGCCCACTTTATTGGCAAAATCACCATTTGCCGCAATGCGATCTGCACCGACTAACACCGCATCCACCTGACCATCACGCATCAGCAGCGCAGCCATACTGTCAGTAATAATCTGGTAGGGTACGCCCAGTTGCTGCATCTCCCAGGCCGTTAAGCGACCACCCTGCAATAAGGGCCGGGTCTCATCAACCCACACCTGAGCCACCTTGCCCTGTCGATGTGCTTCTGCGATCACGCCGATCGCCGTACCAACCCCGGCAGTAGCCAATCCCCCGGTGTTACAGTGGGTCAGAATACGGCTGCCAGGTGCGAGCAACGCCGCACCCTGCTCCGCCATGCTCTGACAGAGCGACTGATCCTCCGCAAACAGCGCTTCGGCTCTGGCAACAATGGCCGCAACACCCTGATCGATCACGGCCAACATGGCATCGATATTGTTCATCAGGTTTACGGCGGTAGGACGTGCCTTGCGCAGACGCTGCGCTGTCGCCTTCAGCTCAGTCTGAGTCATACCCTGCTCAGCCAGATAGGCAAGCAGCAACGCAGCACTGATACCAATCAGCGGCGCACCCCGCACCTGCAGTTTCTGAATCATCGCCACCAATGCATCTTCCGTCTGACAGGGTAACCACACTTCCTGATGGGGCAGCAGATGTTGATCAAGGATTTCCAACACCGCACCGGTGTAACGCAGACTGGTGGCAAAAAGGGCTTTCATCAGTTCAGTTCCAAGGTTAATACGTCCACGCAACGGTTAAGAAATGGCTCGCCCGAAGAGTGGTTTTAGGTAGAATAGGCCGGTCAAATTTTACAGGGATCTGGCCGGATGAGTGCACATAAATTTTCCAGCGATGCTGAAATCATCACCTTTGTTCTGGAACACACCCAGTTGCAGGGAGACCCGAACAGTTTTGTGGTCAGTGAAATTGGCGACGGTAACATCAATTTTGTCTACCGTGTCAGCGCAGCCGATGGCAAGAGTATGATTGTGAAACAGGCCCTGCCCTATGTGCGCATTATTGGTGAAGGCTGGCCACTGTCGCTGGACCGTATTCGCATTGAAGCCGAAGCCCTGAGTCTGGAAGGCCAATACGCCCCGGACTATGTCCCTGAGCTGTATCACTTTGACAGTGCCCGTGCAGCGTTGGTGATGCAGGATATCGGCGACCATGAAAACCTGCGCCACGCCCTGATTGCCCGTAAGCCTCTGCCTGAATTGGGACGTCACCTCGGCCTGTTCCTGGCCAATACCCTGTTTTACACCAGCGACCTGGCACTGGATGCCCATGCACGTAAAGCGATGCTGGGTCGTTTTATTAACCCCGATCTGTGCAAGATCACTGAAGATCTGTTCTTTTTAGACCCTTACTGTGACCACGAGCGCAATAACTACAACCCATTGTTGGCCGACGATGTTCAGGCGCTCTGGCAAGATGAACCGCTGAAAGCAGAAGTTGCCGAGTTAAAATACCGTTTCCTGAACCATGCCGAGGCGCTGGTTCATGGTGACCTGCATGCCGGATCGGTTTTTGTACGCAGTGACAGTACTCAGATCATCGATCCGGAATTTGCCTACTTTGGCCCCATCGGCTTTGACGTGGGCAGCATCATCGGCAACCTGCTTCTCAATCACTGTGCTCAGAATGGCCTGACCTCTGATTCCACCATCCGTAACGAATACCAGATGGCACTGCGCACCAACCTGACCGAACTGTGGCAGACCTTTGCTGAAACGTTTTCAGCACTGATGGCAGAAAAAACCGTCGACCAGACCCTGCAATCCTCCCTGTGGCAACAACAGCGCCTGGCACAGATTCTGTCTGACAGTCTGGGATATGCCGGCACTGAACTGATCCGGCGCACGATTGGTCTGGCGGGTGTTGCTGACCTGAATGAGATTGCCGATGAAAACGTTCGCGCTGCTTCCGAACGTCAGGCTCTGAAACTGGGCGTAGAGTTGATTAAATCACGTGAACAACTGCGCTCTTTTGATGATGTTCTGACGCTGCTCACAACCGTTTAACCACAAAAAAGCCTCCATAAGGAGGCTTTTTTGATTGGAATGTCCCACCCTAAATAACGTTGACACTTTTCCATCACTTAATTGGAAAGTGTTATGCAATCAAAATCTAAACGTACACAACGCGATTATTCCCCTAGCCTTTAAAATATCTGTGGTTATCAGATAGAGCACGGCGAACTGACTTATTGACAAGCTCAAGTACGCTATGGCATCCAGGGGATGCTCTACGGAATTGGTTTGGCTTCGCAAGTATGGCCAACTAAATTGGAATCAAGATACACCAACACTGCCAATGGCCTCAGTCATGAGATCAACCCAATCAAAACCTAGTTTTTCCGCCTGGTTTACAGTGTTTCTGTGGTGTAAAAACGACGCAGAATAGCGGTCAGGCTCTGTACGTCCTCCACACCTGCCATCTCCCGGATGGAGTGCATACCAAACTGAGGCACACCCACATCCAGGGTTCTGACACCCAGTTCCGCCGAGGTAATCGGACCAATCGTACTGCCGCATCCCATATCGCTGCGAACAACGAAGGACTGCACCGGCTGATCTTCCTGCTGCGCCAAATGGCGGAACAACGCACTGGTTTCACTGTTGGTCGCATATCGCTGATTGGCGTTGATTTTGATCACTGGCCCGGCATTGAGCAGAGGGCCATGATTCTCATCATGTTTGTCGGCAAAGTTGGGGTGCACACCGTGGGCATTATCAGCTGAGATCAGCATAGAGGTCGCCAGCATGCGCGCGCGCTGCTGCGGATCAGGCAGAATACGTTCAATCACCTGTTTCAGCATTGGCCCCTGAGCGCCAGAGGCACTCAGACTACCCACCTCTTCATGGTCATTGCAGACCAGCAAAGTGCCCAGATCACTGTCTGCCTTTAACAAGGCAGTCAGGCCAACAAAACAACTCAGCAGGTTATCGAGACGGGCCGACGTCAGAAAGGCCTGATCCAGTCCAACCAGTGCCGGTGGCTGAGTGTCATAGAGGACAATTTCGTAATCCAGCACCGAGTCTACATCCTGCAATCCATCGGCCAGCAGCTGATCAATCAGCAGTTGTTTAAAGTCATGCGCTGAATCACTTTGACCCAGTATCACCGGCAGATAGGTCTGCTCATTTATTTCGCGTTTTTTGTTAGCTTCTCGATCCAGATGGATTGCCAGACTCGGAATCACCGCCACCGGGCGTTTGAAGTCGATCAGACTTTGGCAGCGCTGCCCCGCTCCGTTCAGGTAGCTGACCCGACCTGCCATCGACAAATCCCGGTCAAACCACGGATTCAGCAGCACTCCACCGTACACCTCAACACCCAGTTGCTGATATCCCAAACGCCACAGTTCTGGTTTCGGTTTGACTTTAAGGCAGGGAGAATCAGTGTGCGCGCCCACCATACGCAGGCCTGAAGTTTCCAATGCTGCGGTTTTGGGCAGTGTCCAGGCCACAATAGAGGAACCATTGCGGGTGGTGTAATAACGACCACCCGGTTGCATCGACCACTCCGCCGCCTCCGGCAAAAAGGTAAAACCCTCAGCCTCCAGCTTTGCTGCCATATTGGCCGTTGCGTGGTAGGGCGTGGGGGATGCCGCCAGGAAATCTTGTAGTTGTGTCAGAAAATCAGTCATTCAGTCTTACTCGATCAACGGTTTACCGGTTCGAAATCAATCAGTTCCACTTTAAAAATCAAGGTGGAGTTGGCAGGAATGTCGTCTGATGGACTGGTCGCACCATAGGCCAGTTCCGGTGGAATAAACAGCGTCCAGACAGCGCCTTTATTCATCATGCCCACACCCTCGGTCCAGCCACGGATGACCCGGTTCAGCGGAAATACCGACGGTTCACCCCGCTGATAGGAACTGTCAAAAACAAACCCGTCAACGCGCTGTCCCTCGTAATGCACCGTTACCAGATCAGTGATATGCGGGTGCGGCCCCTCGCCCGGAACCTCAATTCGATACTGCAAGCCGCTGGCGGTGGTCTGAATTCCGGCTTGTTTTGCATTGTCTGCCAGAAAGGCTGTGCCTTGCTGACGCGTTTCATCATTCAATGCCTTATCTTTCAACTGTTGCCGAAATGCCTGATCCTCCTGACTTTCTCCACAACCTGCCAGTAACACCAGTACCATCCCAGCCAGGCAACCTAAGCGTTTTACACCGGTTTTTAGCATTGTCTAACAACCTTTTTCTTAACAAGAGGTTGCAGTTTACATCAGTAAACCCCATGTCTACACTCAGAATCAGCGGTGTTGCTGCCTTGTGGCATCGGGAACCTCAGACTGGTTTCCTCTGTCTTAAACACGAATTATTCGGAACTCAGTCGTTTATTATGCCTATGATGTCATCCTTGCTGTCTCGGTCTTTGGTTGTTTCTCTGCTCTGTCTGCTGCCCTTCTCTGCTGCTCAGGCCAGGCTGGAAGCAAAACCCATTCATAGCTCAACACTGGTAGAAATTGCCGACACGCTTAAACTGGGCCACTACAACCGCATCAACCTTGACGACGCGCTGTCCGGTAGAATTTTCGAGCAATACCTGAAGGATGTAGATCCCGCTAAAAGTTATCTCCTGCAGAGCGATATTGACGAGTTTGAGGTCTATCGCACTACCTTTGATGATCAGATCAAAGCGGGCGATCTGAGCGGTGCTTACCTGATCTACAACCGTTTTCAGTCACGCCTGGAAGAGCGCCTGACCGCAATCATCGCCTTGCTGGAATCCGACCAAAGCTTTGATTTTACCGTCGCCGAATCCCTGAATAACGACCGCGAAAAAGCCCCCTGGGCCAAAACCCAGAGCGAACTGGACCAGCTCTGGCACCGCCGGGTGAAAAGCGCATTACTAAATCTTAAGCTGGCGGGCAAGACCGACGAAGAAGCTCGTGAGCTGGTACTCAAACGCTACAAAAATCAGCAGCAACGTGCCGAGCAGATCAAATCTGAAGATGTGTTCCAGACCTTTGCCAACGCATTTACCGAGCAATTTGATCCGCATACTCAATATTTTTCTCCGCGCAGCTCCGAGAATTTCCAGATCAACATGAGCCTTTCTCTGGAAGGTATCGGTGCAGTACTAAAAAGCGAAAATGAGTTTACCCAGATTGTTCGTCTGGTACCGGCTGGTCCGGCCGACAAAACCGGTCAGCTCAAAGCCTCTGACATGATCGTAGGTGTTGGTCAGGGTGATGAAGGCGAATTCGAGGATGTAGTGGGATGGCGTCTGGACGATGTAGTCGACCTGATTCGTGGCCCCAAGGACACCGTGGTTCGTCTGCAGGTCAAATCACCGGAACGTGAAAATGCCCCGGTCCGTGTGGTACGCATCGTACGCAATAAAGTGAAGCTGGAAGAGCAGTCTGCCCAGAAGCGAGTGCTCGAGCTGAATCATTTCGGCCGTGACTTCCGTCTGGGTGTGATCGAAATCCCGGCTTTCTATATTGACTTTGCCGCCCTGCAAAAGGGTGATGCCAACTATAAAAGCACCTCGCGGGACGTTGAAAAACTGATCAACGAACTTAAAACCGAAAACATTGACGGTTTGATCATCGACCTGCGCAACAATGGCGGCGGTTCACTTCGCGAAGCTAACGAAACCGTAGGTCTGTTTATCAACCGTGGCCCTACCGTTCAGGTTAAAGACTCTACCGGACGCATTGAGGTTCTGGGTGACCACGATCCGAAGCTCGCCTACGACGGCCCGATGGCGGTATTGGTCAACCGGCTTTCAGCATCAGCCTCCGAAATTTTTGCCGGTGCCATTCAGGACTACAACCGCGGCATCATTATTGGTGGCCAGACCTTTGGTAAAGGCACGGTTCAGACCCTGCTGCCACTGGATCACGGCCAGCTTAAACTGACCAATGCCAAGTTTTATCGCATCTCAGGTGACAGTACCCAGAACCGGGGTGTACACCCGGATATCAGCTTCCCGACCCTGTACGACCCCGAAATTATTGGCGAAAGTGCGCTGGATCAGGCACTGGACTGGGACACTGTACGTTCTGCCCCGCATGGCAATTATATTGAGATCAGCCCGTTCATCACTGAACTGGAAGCACGCTATGAAGAGCGTACTTCTAAAGATCCTGATTTCCAGTTTATGCGTGAACAGATTGCGCATCTGGACGAACTAAAAGCTGAAGATGCACTGGTTCCTCTGCAGGAATCGGCTCTAAAACAGCAACGAGACGAAATGGAAGGCTGGCAGCTCGAAGCCGAAAACCGTCGTCGCGCGGCTAAACAGTTACCACTGTTTAAGAGCTTGACCGAGTTAACCGAATCTTTAGAAACCGATGCGCAGGGCAAACCCATCAATCCGGAGGCAGAAGCCATGCTGGCTGAAAGCGGACGCATTTTGATCGACCTGATGTATCTGACCTTAAAGTATTCTGCCGCGAGTGCCGATTAACTCTTCAATGTTATTGCCCATTGAAGGTGTCCTGTTTTGAGCAAACGAACAGTCATACTTATCGTTCTGGCTCCATTTGTGCTGATTTTGCTGCTGGTTATTGGCTATTTCGCCTTTAACACGCTTACAAATCAGCACAGTGAAAACACCGAACAGTTTGCCGAATTTGGTTTCAAGGTCTTACCCAGCAGTCGGTTTGAAGAGAGCGTAGGCGTTCTGGGCACTAAACAGCTTCCTCCAACCTTTGGTGAAGAAAAACTCACTCCGGCACAACGTGTTATCCGTGGACTGATCCGCGATAACGAACGGCTGATCGAAGATAAAAAACTCCTCCAATCTGAAATTGATGAACTTAAAGCTCAGGTTGCAGATTTGAGGGAATATCGACGCCTGAATGAACACTTTGCTCCGCTGAGTATCATGCAGCAGCGAGCCGCTGTAGAGCAGCAAATGATCAAACTGCTGCAAAACAGCAAGGATGCCCGCCGTTTCAATACTCTGGAACAACAGGCGATGGCGGCAGCCGCCAGCAAAAAATATCACGACGTGATTCGTAACAACCGGATCATGTTCACCGATGCCGAGCGGGAAAAATTTGTTGAGCAGGAGCTGGCGGTTTATGCCTTTTGTGTTGGTGATGGTATCCAGATCGCCGCCAACTCGGCCGATGAAACCCGACAGATCACCGCCTACATGAGCGATGAATCCGGTGAAACCCGCCTGAGCCCTCAGTTAAAGGAAGACCTCAACACCGTCACTCAACCCTGTCAGCGCCAGTTGGAGCTGAGTTTGGCCGATCTGCGTCAGCCCGGCTAAATCCCTCTAAAATTTCCACTTCATATTGCCCTAACACTGTTTTCTGTGCCGGAATTCTGTATAATGCGCGCTCATTTTATATCCAGTCTGGGGTGACTCCGGCCTTTGGCCCCCAGGCAGGAAAAACAACCAACCCTGCAAGCCGGTCATTGCAGGCAGAAGTGCTGCGATCTTCGTAGCCTTTTTATAGGACTTATTCATGAGCGAAAGCTTTGCAGATCTGTTTGAAGAATCCCTTCAGTCTCTGGACATGACTCCAGGCAAACTGGTTGTGGGCGAAGTCGTTGATATCGACAGCGACTGGGTTACCGTTCACGCCGGCCTGAAATCAGAAGCCATCATTCCACGTTCTCAGTTCCTGAACGACGCGAATGAGCTTGAAATCAAAATCGGTGACGACGTTAAAGTTGCTCTGGAAGCGGTTGAAGATGGTTTCGGTGAAACCCGTCTGTCCCGTGAAAAAGCCAAGCGTGCTGAAGCGTGGGAAGTTCTGCAGTCCAAATTTGATGCTGAAGAAACCGTTAAAGGTTACATCAGCGGTAAAGTTAAAGGCGGTTTCACTGTCAGCATCAACAACATCCAGGGCTTCCTGCCAGGTTCTCTGGTTGACGTGCGTCCAGTACGCGACGTTGATCACCTGGAAGGCAAAGAGCTGGAATTCAAACTGATCAAACTGGATCCTAAGCGCAACAACATCGTTGTATCCCGTCGTGCCGTTCTGCAGGAAGCTAACTCTGCACAGCGTGACGAGCTGCTGGCTGCGCTGGAAGAAGGTCAGGAAGTTAAAGGTTTCGTTAAGAACCTGACTAACTACGGTGCCTTCATCGATCTGGGTGGTGTTGACGGTCTGCTGCACATCACCGACATGGCTTGGAAACGTATCTCTCACCCATCTGAGATGCTGAACCCAGGTGACGAGATCACTGTTAAGATCATCAAGTTCGACAAAGACTCCGGCCGTATCTCCCTGGGTCTGAAACAGCTGCACCAGGATCCTTGGGCGCTGATCAAAGAACGTTACCCAGCAGGTGCCAAGTGCAACGCTCGTGTAACCAACCTGACTGACTACGGCTGCTTCGCATCTATCGAAGACGGCGTTGAAGGTCTGGTACACGTTTCTGAAATGTCCTGGACTAACAAAAACATCCACCCATCTAAAGTTGTTCAGATCGGTGATGAAGTTGAAGTAATGATCCTGGACGTTGATGAAGAGCGTCGTCGTATCTCCCTGGGTATCAAGCAGTGCACTGCTAACCCATGGACTTCTTTCGCTGAATCTTTCGCTGCTGGCGACAAAGTAACTGGCACCATCAAGACCATCACCGATTTCGGTATCTTCGTTGGTCTGCAGGATGATCTCGACGGCCTGGTTCACATGTCCGACATCACCTGGGAAGCCGATGCTGAAGCTGCGCTGCGTCAGTTCAAGAAAGGCGAAGAAGTTGAAGCCGTTATCCTGTCTATCGATGCTGAGAAAGAGCGTATCTCTCTGGGCATCAAACAGCTGGAAAGCGACCCATTTGCTGAGTTTGTAGCCAGCAACGACAAAGGCACCATCGTAAACGGTAAAGTCATTGCCGTTGACGCTAAAGGCGCAACTGTTGAACTGGGTGAAGGTATCGAAGGCTACCTGAAAGTATCTGAGATCTCTGTAGATCGCGTTGAAGATGCTTCTACCGTTCTGAGCATTGGCGACAGCGTTGAAGCGAAGATCACTAACGTTGATCGTCGTAACCGCGGTATCGCTCTGTCTATCCGTGCTAAAGAGCAGGCAGAAGAGCAGGCAGCTATCGCTTCTGTACGTAACACTGAAGTTGAAGTATCTGGCCCGACCACTATCGGTGACCTGATCAAGCAGCAGCTGGACAACCAGAAGTAAGATCTTTTCACGGGCCGCTTTGCAGCCCGCTGAATTAAAAAAACCGCAGTCGGCGACGGCTGCGGTTTTTTATTGTCTGATCAGGAATCAGGTCTGATCTTTGTTTTCAAAGACATACAACGTCAGCGGCCGATAAAAGGCATAAAGCCACAATCCAAGCACGATGACAGATCCAAAAATGGCTGTGAACAACGCAGACATCATCACGCCAATCATGGGCGCAACCAGCAACGCTTTAAAGCCTGTCACCGGTTGGCCATTCCAACTCACGGTTTCCATTCCCAGGACACCCAGCACCCCGAAAAAAAGTGTAACCAGCAACATACCCAACAGTGAGCCAATAAATATCAGCTTATAAACACTGCCAGCACTTAGTTTTTTAATTTCCAGTGATTCCATTCTCGCTTTCCTCAGGGCTTAAATTGTCACATCAGTCTAGACACTTTGGCGCGCCATTTCGACCCGGTCGTCATATCAATCAAACATGAGAACAGCACAGTTTTTTCAGTTAACGTGCTCACAATCCCATTGCCAAAAAAACAGCAAAATTCTATATTTGCGCATCCTTGGCCACCTGAAAGTTGTGTATGAAACTAGTTTCGTTTGACCCGCTTCGAACGTTGCACTTCCCGCCCCATACTGTTTTAAAACCTGAATCCATGCTGCTGCACCAGCAGACCATTGCCACTGCTGACTGGGTACTCTACCCACCTTACTGGCTGATTAATTCACTGGTGTTTGGTCTGAAAGCACGGATTTTCCCTAGCCTGCCCAGTTACCTGCTTGGGCATAATAAAATTGAGATGACCCGTGCCTTTGAGCTGGTCGCACCAACTCACACCCCTTTTACGCTGATCAAGTCCAATACCCCGGAAAACGCTGAGATAGTCTGGGATCAGATGACACTGCCTTTTGTGGCCAAGCTGGTAAAAAGTAGCATGGGCGAAGGTGTTTTCCTGATTGAAGACCGCTCACAGTGGCGGGAGTACTGCGCAAAAGCCGATGTACTCTATGCGCAGGAATACCTGCCTATTGACCGGGATTTGAGGATTGTTGTGCTGGGCGAGGAGATCGTCCGGGGTTACTGGCGCATGCAATCTCCCTATAGTTTCCATAACAATATTGCCCGGGGTGGCGAAGTACTGGAAGGGATCATCCCACCTGCGGCAGAGACACTGGTGAAACATCTGTGCAGTACGCTGGGCATCAACCACGCGGGTTTTGATATCGCCATGGTAGGCGATCACCCATATGTCATCGAATTTAACCGACTGTTTGGGAATCAGGGCCTGTCACGGGGCGGCATCAATACCGCCGACTGGATATTACCTTACCTGCAGAAGGAGCTTGCCAGCCACAATCCATTATCACCGAAACCCCGCAGTCCATCCGGACGTCGAAAAAAGAAGTCAAACGCAGCATAAAATTTAATGCTGGATCAGCTCCAGCTCAAATACTTTTACTTGGACGAGAGACATATGAAATTCTCACCATCCTGCCCTCTTGTAGTTGAAAGGTTCAGCATCAACCTGCATTTCACCCTGTCCTAGAGGAAGACGGGGTTGAAGTATCTGGCCCGGCCACTATCGGTGATCTGATCAAGCTGCAGTTGGACAAGCAGAAGTAATTACTACCTGTCCTGACTAAAAAGGCTTAATTATTGCATGGATTTAATAACCGGCTTAAGCCCATCCGGGCTGGCTTCAAATCTAAGGCAGAAGTAAGAATGCTGGATTACCTGTGGCTTATCATCTCTGCACTGCTGGTTTTCTTAATGCAGGCTGGCTTCCTTTGTCTGGAAAGCGGGCGTATTCGCAGCAAAAACAGTATTAACGTCGCAGCTAAGAACATCTCTGACTTCATTCTATCTATCTGCATATTCTGGCTGGTAGGCTTTGGACTGATGTTCGGAAACAGCATCGGCGGTCTTACCGGAAGCAATAATTTCCTGTTCGGCGACGATGCCAACGCGTTTCAGACCTGCTTCTTTCTATTCCAGATGATGTTCTGCGGCACAGCCGCAACGCTCACTTCTGGTGCAACAGCGGAAAGAATGACCTTTAATGGCTACATTCTGGTGACTGCTATTCTATGTCTTTTTATCTATCCGATCACAGGACACTGGAGCTGGGCCAGCCTTTATAACCCCTCAAACCAGGGTTGGCTTGAAAGCCTGGGATTCGTGGACTTTGCCGGTGCCACTGTCGTCCACTCCGTTGGTAGCTGGATCGCACTGGCTGCAGTACTGGTCATCGGCCCTAGAATAGGGCGCTATCAGAACAATGTCCGCTTTCCCTCCGGTAATAACCTACCGATGGCCACCATGGGCACCCTGCTTATCTGGCTTGGCTGGTTCGGCTTCAACGGTGGCAGCGCGCTTCACCTGACTGAGCAGGTTCCCACCATACTGCTCAACACCTGTCTAGCGGCCGTATGGAGTGGCTTTATTGCCTCAACCCTGCATTATTTTGAACAAAAATTTATTGATGTCAGCTATATACTTAACGGCATTATCGCGGGTCTTGTGAGTATAACTGCAGCTTGTCATGCGGTATCACCTTCGGCAGCTAGCGTGATTGGCATGATTGCCGGAGTAATTCTTTTCTACGGCACCAAATTGATAGAACGATTACGCGTCGATGATGCTCTCTACGTAATACCTGCACATCTACTCTCCGGTATCTGGGGCACCCTTGCATTCGCGTTATTCAGTCATCCGGAATTCTTAAGCTCTGGCCTCAGCCGTTTGGAGCAGTTCGGCGTCCAGTTATTTTCAATAACCATAATCGGCCTTTATAGCTTCGGCCTTAGCTACCTGTTACTGCGCATCGTTAACCGTTTTATACCGCTTCGCGTTACGCCTAACGATGAGATGAAGGGACTGAATGTCACCGAACACCGCGCCTCTACCGAGCTGATTGACCTGTTAAGTGATATGGAACTGCAACAGAACCATGGACAATTTACCACCCCGGTTAAAGTGGAACCCTTTACCGAAGTCGGTCAAATCGCTAAAAAGTACAACGAGGTTATCGAGCGGATCAATCTGGAAATCCATGAACGGGATAACGCAATTGACCAATATCAGTCCAGCGAACGACGCAAGGGAGCAATTCTCGACTCATCTATGGACTGCATCATATCTATTGACTGGGAAGGTCGGGTGATCGAGTTTAACTCCGCCTCAGAGAGGACACTGGGCTGTCTGAAAAAACATATCCAAGGGAAGCACTTTGTAGAGTTTTTTGTAATTGAACAAGATCGACAGCAGTTCAATCACAGTCTGCAGCAGTTTTTCAGTGCAGCCAACGGACCGGTACTTAATCGACGGAACAGGCTCACACTGAGAAGAGTATCAGGGCACCAGTTTCCTGCCGAGGTTACCATCACCAGTACCCGCATGTCTGAGGAATCACGCACTGAGTTCACCCTGCATATACGTGACGTAACCCGGGATCAAAAACTGCAATCTCGCCTCACTTTTTTAGCCTATAAAGATCCCCTCACCCGTCTTTCCAACCGCGCTCACCTCATGAAGAGACTGCAAGAGGAGATTCTGATAGCACAAAATACCCAGCAAGTGATCGCGCTGCTGTTTATGGATCTGGATAAGTTTAAAAAGATTAACGATACCCTGGGTCACAAAGCCGGCGATGAGTTACTCTGCGAGGTTGCTCGCCGCCTCAGCTCCGTCTCTCGTCCGGGCGACATTATTGCCCGCTGGGGCGGTGATGAATTTATCGTTGTCATCTGCGGCAATCTTCATCCTGAACTGATCCGCAACAAAGCGCAGAGCATTCTGGATATTATGCGCGTGCCGGTGGAGCTTGCGGAAAAGCAGTTCAATATACCGACCAGTATCGGAGTCGCTGTATCTGAACACGGTCAAACCGAGGCTGACCAGCTTATTCAGGAAGCGGATATTGCCATGTACACCGCCAAACTCGGTGGGCGGGATAATTATCAGATATTTGAACCCTACATGGCCGAGCGCACCACTAAGTCGGTCGAATACGAAAACATGATTAAACGAGCTTTAGAGGAGCATCAGTTCCACCTGGTTTACCAGCCGAAGGTCAAACTTGACGAGATAGTTGCCTTCGAGGCACTGATCCGTTGGAACCACCCTCAAAAAGGCCCTATCTCACCGGCTGAATTCATCCCTATCGCTGAAGAGAGCAACCTGATCATTCAAATAGGAGAGCTGGTTATCAGTGAATCCCTGAAGCAGCTATCCAACTGGAGAGAGCAACACCTCCCCCTACTCCCAATATCAGTGAATATTTCCGGGCGCCACCTGATATCTGATGCTCTGTTACCATTTATCAAACAGCAACTCAGCCTCTTCTCCATACCCGGAAGGCTGCTGGAGATTGAGATAACCGAAGGCGTACTGATTCAGGATATTGAACGCTGCATTGAGGTCATGGAACAGCTGAAAAAGCTGCATATCAGCATCTCTATCGATGACTTTGGCACCGGTTACTCCTCGCTAAATTATCTGAAGCGGCTACCGCTGGATATTCTGAAGATCGACCAGTCATTTGTTGAGGAATGCGCCAGCAAGGAGGAGGACGGTGAGATCTGCGCCACCATCATAAATCTGGCGCGCAGCCTCAATCTGCAAACCGTAGCGGAAGGGGTGGAAACTAAAGCGCAATTGGAAACACTACTGACACTGGGTTGTGAAATTTTTCAGGGTTATTACTTCTACAAGCCGCTGCTACCGGACCAGATCTCTATTCTTCTCGATCCAGATAGTGAACACAGTGAAACAATAGTGGAAATCGACACCGACTAGATTATTCGATCACGTAGTCGATTAAATCTTCTTTAATGAGCAGATTGTCTCTGATCCATACCGATTGAGTAGGGATACACCAGCAAAATGCATCCACATCTTCAGGGTGAACTTGATGCAATTCAGTACCTACATTCAGGGATCCTCATATCGGGAGTTGCGCAGGCATTCCCCCTTTAACCCAAACCCGCAGTCCATCCGGGCGGAGAAGAAAGTCAAACGCAGCGTAAAACACACAAATAAAAACCGTAGTCAGAAAAACTACGGTTTTTAAATTGGCCAACGTTAGATCCAGGCTGCCCGTCTAATCAACACACAGCCGTTTAACATCTTCCAGCTTGATCGACTTGCCACCCACACCCCAATGACAATCTTTCACCTCATTCACGATTACCCAGGTTACATCACGCAGCTTTTCATGTGTCGCATCCGCAATAACATCCGTAAACCCCTGAATAATCTGGTCTGTTTGATCCTGAGTCAGCTCCAACTCAAATACTTTTAATTGAACAAGAGGCATATGCAGTTCTCCGCTTAATTATCAGACCAGATAACCGGGCCCTCTCCAACAACACCATCAGTGAGGGAATACTGCTCGAGTGAATTTTCTTTAACCTGAATGATCAGGTAGATCAGTGATTCGGAGCCCGTATTTCGCCAGCTCCGCATGCCAGCCGGTGAAATTCTCACCATACTACCCTCTTGTACTTGAAAGGTTTCAGCATCAACCTGCATTTCACCCTGTCCTTTAAGAAAGATGTAGACCTCTTCGTTCTGCTGATGTTTGTGATAAAAAGGCATACCCGCGCCAGGCAACAATGAGTTAATCGAGATCTCACACCCGGTAGCCGCCAAGCTGTCTTTAACAAACTGCTTACCTTCTATAGCACCAAGTCCGGGCACTTCCAGACAATACTCAGCCCATGCCGTGAGCTTGCCAGCCTCATGGAGAGCGTAGCGCTTACTGGATATATCAGAATAACTATTCATATTTACCTTCCTACTAGTTGGTAGTTTGATGATGTAAAAAAAGAGACACCCTGTCTCTCTCTTTTTAAGACCTCGCCTTAATCAGCCAACGGTCTTAAATTTGCAATCAATGCTTCAGCCGTATTGGTGAATATCAACTCATCCTCATGGCTTCTGGCCAGCATTAATGCTCCCTGCAAACCCGCAAGAACCAGATCAGCTTGCATAGTAGGTGGTTGATCAGACCTGATTTCTCCATTGATCTGGCCTTGTTCAAGTACTTCAACCAGCCAGGTTCTGCTTGCCGAGAAAAATGCGATCAGCTCAGGTTTCAGACTTATATCCAGCGTGTGAATATCTGATGCGAGCATACCGCCAAGACAAACCCGGTTCGCCGCGAGTGTTTCAGAATACAGATTGATATACCCGGCGAGCCTGTCCTGCGCACTGCTCCGGTTCTGCATAAAGTCCTGCAAAAGCCACGTTACTTGATCGGTATAGCTTTGCAACAAGGCCTTCGCCAGATCAATTTTATTCGGGAAATGATGGTGAATGCTCGCCTTCCTGATGCCCACTTCAGCGGCAATGTCGGCATAGCTAAACCCATTAAAACCCCGCTGCTGCAGTAGCCTCTGAGCAACATCCAGAATGTCATTTCGTTTATTCATAGCCAGATACTAACCTACCAGTAGGTAGGTATACAATCCTTTTAGTCAAAAATTAATCGCTGAATACTGAACAGCAAGAGCTAACGCATACCTATGCTGGTTATGAAAGCCGAGCCTTAAAGAGAAACCTGTTCGCATTCTCCACTGAATGCGTAACGCAGGTTGAGCGATTTTTTAGCTTCATACATCGCCTGATCTGCCTGTTGGATAACCTCTTCCAGATCAGCCGCTGTGTTTTTGAAGATCTTTATACCAATACTGACCTGGCAGGTGTGAACGTAATCATTGAGTTCATAGGGCATATTGGTCTTGGCAGCGATGCGCTCACAGATCACAACCGCATTCTCCTGCGCCTGCTCCATCGTGTCGCCCAGGTTTTCAAGCAGGATCACAAACTCATCCCCGCCCCAACGCATCACCAGATCGTTTTCACTGACAGAGGAGCGCAGCCTTCTGGCCAGCAGTTTGAGCAGCATATCGCCATAGGCATGCCCCTTCAGGTCATTCAGGGCCTTAAAGTTATCCAGATCAAGAAACAACAATGCATCCAGTTGATCTTGCTTGCCCTGGACACGCAGTTCACTCTGCAGACGATCCTTTAACGCATTTCGATTAGGCAGCTCAGTCAGCCGATCAAAAAATGCGAGTTGTTCAGCCTCCAATAAGCGCAACTTACGTTCAGTAATATCCCGTGAAAGCGCGATAAACCGTAGCTCCTCACCGGGCATAAATTCTTTTTTGGCGATGGAGACTTCAAACCAACGGTCCCCGACCGGCGTGGGAAGGTGGATATGGGTACCCTGTGAATAGCCCTGAATGGCCGCTTCTTCAAGCGCTGCCATAACGGCTTGCGCAGCGTCATGTGGCATGATTTCACGCACCGTACGTCCCATCAGGTCCTCGGATGGAGCAACCAATAACTCGGGCCGCAGCACACGAAAATCCCAATGACGCCCTTCTGCATCAAGTTCAAACATCAGATCCGGTATTGCATTAAGAATGGAGGAGAGCTGCTGATAACTGGAATTTCGACCCGAAGCAGTGCCCGGTAGCATCAATGCCCGCAATAGTCGGTTCCATCGGCGGGCGAACTGTCTGAAAAATCCCTGACACATATTAAATCTGCATAAGCACTGCGGAAAGTAAGTGTCCAATAGTAATTCAAACAGGACACTCAATGCAGCTGTTCATGAATAAGACAATAGTAGATCAGCATATCCCGGGATTTCCGGATAAATGCATCGCTTTGCGGGATAGATAGCGACAGGCAAAAGTCATGTTCAAACAAGAACAAGTCAACAGGCAGACCGGTTCTCAATCGATGACGTAATCAACCAGTTCATCTTCAGTGATCTGGTCATCACGGACTTCATAGACATTGAGTACGGATACTCCCGCCTCAACTGCGCTAAGGGGATCACCACTGACCAGCGGGTGCCATTCTGGCAGGTCCTGACCTTCGTGAACCAGACGGTAAGCACAAGTGGGGGGTAACCAGTGGAATTCATCCACATCTTTAGGGGTGAGTTTGACGCAATCCGGCACCAGCGTGCAGCGATCCTCATAGCGGGTACAGCGGCAGGTATCAAAATCCAGCAGGTGACAAACCACGGTGGTATAAAAGACTTCCTGGGTGTCCTCGTCTTCCACTTTGTGCAAACAGCACAGGGCACAACCGTCACAGAGCGACTCCCACTCCTGGGGAGTCATCTGCTGCAACGTTTTGCTACGCCAGAAGACTTCCTGTGCCATGCTCAGCGAACACCGGTTTCGGGACGATCCTTGTACAGATCCAGCATGTAATCGTCTTTTGGTGGTGGCATCTGCAGGTAGTATCCCTTACTCCCCAGCTCTTCCAGTACCTTGGCAGTATCAACCCGGGCAAGTTTGCGTTTATCTGTCAACGGAATATCCATCACATGTTTTGGATGCCCAAACATCTCCAGCAAGGGTTCCGGAACACGTTTGAGTTGGTCACGCTTATCAACGTACAGGTACATCTCATCCTTGCGGGAGCTGAGATAGACTGAACAGATCGTCAGCATTTATTGGGCCTCTTGAATTCTTTGTTTCTCAATCTCTGCCAGTTCAGCCAGCAGAGGCGCTTCTATCAGCGCTTTACGCCAGGGACTCACACTCTCCGGCAGGCGGTAATCACCCTGCTCCAGACCTGAACGCACTAAAGCCTCAAGTTCTTTACGTTTGAGCAAAAGCTCGGCGGGTACCTGGTGCTGACTACCGACCTGACGCACCACCGATTTAAGTTTTTTCAGCGGCTTATTCCAGAAATAGTGCAGCGGACGGTCAATCGACGCCGGCGGCTCTTCCTGCGCACTGCGAAGGCCGTTTTTCAGCAGGTTGAGTATTATATCGCCATCTTCACGCAACACCCGTTTTTTTATGTCTTCGAGCCGTGACAGCTCCGACAGAGAACGGGGCCAGGTTTCAATAATTCGAATCAGCGCCTGATTACAAAGGACACGGTTGCGTGGCACATCGCGCGAGCGGGCAGTTTGTTCACGCCAGGCGGTCAAATCACGCAGCGCAGCCACTTTGTGTTCAGGATAGTTCCATACCTGACTGAAACGACGGTAGTACTCCAGTCCCTCAGGGTCAGTATCCAGTGCGCCATGCAGCAGCGCCAGACACTCCTGCGCCAGCCAGTCCTGCATCCCTTTTTCATTAAGCGCCTGGGTTTGGATGGTATAGAGCGCAGGCAGATAGGCAACATCCAGTGCCGCATAGTGTTCCTGAGACGCAGTTAATGGGCGTTGCAGCCAGTTGGACGTGGTTTCACCCTTATCAACGGAGACCTGTAACACCTGCTCCAGCATACGTTGCAGCCCCATTGAAGTGCCCCAGTCCAGCATAGATGCGGCCAGTTGCGTGTCATGCAGCGGCGCTGGCAGGCACTGATAACTGTTTACAAACAGTTCCAGATCTTCGGTGGAAGCATGCATCACCTTGGTGACGCTGGTATCTTCAAACAGGACTTTAAGTGGTGTGAAGTCTGTAATACTCAACGGGTCGATCAGATAGCAGGCGCGATCATCGGCCACCTGAATCAGGCCCGGCACCGGATAAAACGTTTCGACCCGCTGAAATTCAGTATCCAGCGCAATCAGCGGCAAGATTCGCCAGCGTTCGCAATGCGCCCGGAGTTGATCTTCTGAGGTAATCCAGATGGGGGATGTTGCTGCGGCTTCCAACTGCTGCCACTGATACGCCGTGGAAGTATTCATTCGCCTCTCAAAGCAAAGAGCGGCGCCCGGCCAGCGCATGCGCCAGCGTACCACCGTCAACAAATTCCAATTCACCACCCACCGGCACGCCGTGGGCAATACGCGATACCTGGATACCCAGATCTTTCACCTGCATGGCAATAAAGTGTGCCGTAGCCTCACCCTCCACCGTCGGGTTGGTGGCGAGTATCAGCTCTTTCACCTCACCCTGCTGCAACATTTCCAGCAACTGATCGATACCCAGATCTTCAGGCCCAATCCCATCAATCGGTGACAGGTGGCCCGACAGCACAAAATAATAACCATTAAAACCACCGGTCTGCTCGATCGCGAGCATATCTACCGGCGATTCCAGCACACAGAGTAACGATCGGTCACGGCTACCGGAGGCGCAGATATCACAGAGGGCCTCTTCCGTCAGCGTGCGACACTGCTGACAATGCCCGATCGCACCGACAGCATTTTCCAGTACCTTTGACAGGTCAAGCGCCCCTTCGCGGTCACGCTCAAGCAGGTGAAACGCCATTCGCTGCGCCGTTTTAGGCCCAACGCCCGGCAAGCAGCGCAGGGCTGAAATCAGTTGTTCAAGTAAGGGGCTGAAGGACATGATCAGAATGGCATGTTAAAACCCGGTGGCAATCCCATGCCGCCGGTGATTTCCGCCATTTTTTCCTGACTGTAGGTCTCTACCTTGCGTACGGCGTCATTAACCGCTGCTGCAATCAGGTCTTCCAGCATCTCTTTGTCTTCTTCCATCAGGCTTTCATCAATGCTGATGGAGCGCACATCATGGCGACCGTTCATTACCACCTTAACCAGACCGGCACCCGATTCGCCAGTCACTTCGGCATTGGCAATCTCCTGTTGCGCTTTCTGCAGGTTTTCCTGCATCTTCTGCGCCTGTTTCATCAGATTGCCCATTCCGCCTTTCATCATTACCTGTTCCTCTTGATTAGGGATCAATCGGTGTTACCGATGCCAGATCAATCTGAGCATCAAACACCTGTTGAATGCGTTGTACCACAGGATCTTCACGCAGGGAGGTTAACGCCTGCAACTGACGGGCCTCACGCAACCGCTGTTGATGTTGCGCCGGGGTTTCCTGTGTCTGTACGGCCTGCAGGAATTCTACCTTAACTGGCTCACCGAAATAATCTTGGATATGCGAAATGATCCGCATCTGCTGGGTTTCATTCAGCATCGCCGACTGATTGGCAGTGTAGTGAAACTGCAGCAGATCCGCCGCCACTGATTCCAGACTCAAATGACTGGCCAGACTTTCCGTCATACCGGACAAGCCGAGCTGCGGATGCAGTACAACCCAGCTGGTCGGCTGCATTTCTGCCAGCATTAGCCGCTCAAGTGACTCAGGCTGAGTGCGTGACGCCGCGGAGACTGCAGTATCTGGTACTGAAGGCGCCAGAATTTGCACCGGTATTGCAATGGGCTCAGGCTTCACCACAGAAGGGGCAGCCTCTGCCGCTACTGTCAGCTCAGTTGGCGGTGAATAGGGCGGTTCTTCAATGACAGCGTCTGCATAATCTTCAGCCGGTTCCATATCCCAGGGTGGAGGATCCTCCCCCAGTGACGGCTCAGTCTGTGGCTTTTTTGCAGGAGGGTACTCCTGTTCAGGCACAGAAGCAGATGCTTCGATCGGTACTGCAGATGGAGCCAGATCCGCAGGAGGCCTTTCAGTTTCAGTCTCTGAACCTGAGCGTGGCGTCGATATTGGCGCAGAATCGGTTTTTAACTGAGTGGGACGAGCCGCCGCATCTGCCGGACGAAATGCCAGCATACGCAGCAACACCATCTCCAGCCCTTCTCTGCCATCCGGCACATAAGGCAGATCACGCCGACCGTTCAGGCCAATCTGGTAGTAAAGCTGTACATCTTCAGGCGTCAGTTGTGCCGCCAGGTTACGGATGCGCTGCTCGTCACCGAGGCTGTTATCGATCCCATCTGGCAGGGTCTGACAGATCGCCAGGCGATGCAGCACACTGAGCAGGTCGCCCAGCAGCGCATTGAAATCTGGCGAGAACTCAGACACATCGGCGACGGCCTGCAACAGGGCACGGGCATCGCCGATCGCCAGCGCTTCAATAATACGATACACCAGCTGCTGGTCGATGGTACCGAGCATGGCGCGGACATCCGCTTCACCAATCTCACCTGCACCAAATGCAATCGCCTGATCAGTCAGGCTCATGGCATCGCGCATGGAGCCGTCGGCTGCACGTGCCAGCATCCACAATGCGGGTTCCTCGTAACGGACCTGCTCAGCATTCAACACATGGGTCAGGTGGCCCACAATGCGTTCAGGTACCAGATTTTTGAGGTTAAATTGCAGACAGCGGGACAGGATCGTCACCGGCAGTTTTTGCGGATCCGTGGTGGCCAGCAGGAATTTCACATGCGGTGGAGGCTCTTCCAGCGTTTTCAACAGCGCATTGAAGGAGTGCGTGGACAGCATGTGCACCTCGTCGATAAGGTACACCTTGTAGCGGCCATGGGTGGGCGCATACTGCACGTTTTCAAGCAGCTCGCGGGTATCTTCAACCTTGGTGCGGGAGGCCGCATCGACTTCGATAAGATCAACAAAACGCCCTTCGGCGATTTCACGACAAGCTGAGCAGGTACCACAGGGAGATGAGGATACGCCTGTTTCGCAGTTCAGCGACTTGGCAAACAGCCGGGCAATGGACGTCTTACCCACTCCGCGTGTACCTGTGAACAGATACGCATGATGCAGACGGTTATCATCAAGAGCATTGACCAGTGCTTTCAGCACATGCTCCTGACCCACCATCTCCTGAAAACGGGAGGGACGCCACTTACGCGCGAGAACCTGATAACTCATTGCTTGGGTTGTGATCCGTACCAGAATTAGATGCAGTTATGCTACCGGTTGCCGCGAAGTGATGCCAGCTAAACCTGCCTTAATTCTGAGCAACATCAAAGCCTTGTCCCAGCAGTAGTTTTTCCATTTCTGGTGCCGCCAGCGCCGGCGCAAACAGGTACCCCTGTGCGATATCACAGCCCAGTCTGGCCAGGCTGGCAAATTGATTTTTGGATTCAACACCTTCCGCCACGACCGTCATACCCAGGGTATGTGCCATGTTGATGATCGCTTGCATAATGGCGATATCGGTATCTTTCTGATCCAGCTCAAAGGTAAAAGATTTATCAACCTTGAGCACATCCACGGGCAGGCGGCGCAGATAGTTCAGTGATGAGTAGCCGCTGCCGAAATCATCCAGCTCAAGCTCAATGCCAATACCCCTGATCTGCTGCAATACAGGCAAAGCCACCGCAAGGTTTTCGATAACCGCAGTTTCAGTGATCTCAATACTCAGCGTATTATCCAGCCCGGTATAGGACTCGAGTGTGTCGCGCAGGCGCACCACCAGATTCGGGTCAACCAACTGTTTGGGTGAGAGGTTGACCGAAACCCGGCGAGACTGCATCAACCCCGCCTCTTTCCAGCGATGCACCTGCTCCGCCACCGTAGAGAATACCCACTCACCTATTGGCAGAATCAGACCGCTGCTCTCAGCCACCGGAATAAATTCAGCCGGTGAAATAAACTGTCCATCCTCACCCCGCCAGCGCAGCAACGCCTCCATCCCGATGATATCACCGGTGGAGATGGCAACTTTAGGCTGGTAATAAATCTCGAGCTGATCCTGCTCCAGCGCCTGACGCAGTTCTCCCTTAAGCTTGATCTGCTCAAGGTTTTTCTCGTTCATGGCTTTATCAAAGAAACAGATCTGGTCACGGCCTTTTTTCTTGGCACTGTACATCGCCGCATCGGCATGCTGAATCAGCGTGGTGGCATCAACGCCATCATGGGGATAGATCGCAATGCCAATACTGGCTCCGATAAAGGTTTCTGTATTTTTGAGGTAGTACGGCAGCTTTAACTGAGCCCGCACCTTATCGGCAATGATCTGTGCCATGTTGATCTCATGGATCCCCGGCAGAATCAGGATGAATTCATCACCGCCCCAGCGAACAACTGTATCGGACTGTCTGACCTGACTTTCGATGCGCCGGGCGGTTTCTGTCAGCAACTGATCGCCGTATTCGTGGCCCAGTGAGTCGTTAATATGTTTGAAGAAATCCAGATCGATAAACACCAGCGCCAATGATTCTGCATGCCGGTCAGCCAGACGCATATCATGCACCAGACGCTCCTGACAGAGGGTGCGGTTCGCCAGCTCAGTCAGAGGATCGTAATACGCAAGACTTTTCAGGGACTCCTGGGTTTTCTTGTGTTCTGAAATATCAGTAAACACACCAAAATAACCGGATATCTGGCCATCACCGCCAACAATACTCTTGATCGTCAGCCATTCCGGGTATGTATCTCCGTTCTTTTTACGGTTCCAGATCTCACCGGCCCAACTGCCCAGCGTATCGATCTGGTGCCACATATCCTCATAAAACGCCGGTTTATGTTTGCCCGAATTGAGGATACTCGGCTTGCTACCCCTGACCTCTTCCAGCGAATAACCGGTTACCCGCTCAAAGGCGGCGTTAACATCGGTAATCACGTGGTTGTTATCCGTGACCATGATCCCTTCGTTGGTGGTATCAAAGATATACCGTGACAGGCGAAGTTCATCTTCTTTGGCCTGACGTTCAGATATGTCGGTATCAATGCTGCAGACGGCATACCGCTGTCCCTGCTCGTTCTCTAACGCAAAACGGCTGCACAGAAACTGGAAGCGCTTACCCTGTTTTTCAACCACAAAATGACCATGCATCGGCTCGCCTGACTCAAGAACTTTCTGGTCCTGCTGCTGCAGGTCCCGTAATTCCTCTCCCTGAAACAGATCCTGCAGACTCAGTTCACGCAGTGCGTCGATGTTTTTAATCCCGTAAAACCGCAGATAAGAAGGATTGGCCCGGATAAAACGCCCCTCCCCATCGCGCAACATGATCATCGAAGGCGAGTTATTGAGCAGTTGCTCCAGCAAAATTGCGTTGGTTTTTAGTTCGGTATGGTACTGCTGAATTTGACCTGCCATCTGGTTAAGACTGCGCCCCAGAATGCCAAGTTCGTCCCAACCCCGCCAGGTTTCGCGGTGCTGAAACTGCCCTTCAGAATAAACTGTAGACTGTCTCACCAAACGCTTGGCACGGCGGGTGACCATCGCGTTCAGCGCCCAGGCAAGGACAACCGCCAGTAAAATAAAAGCGGTTAGCAGGGTATAGAACAGGTATTTGAGTTCATTCCAACTGCTTAGATAGGTACTGCGTTCATCCAGCTCCAGCAGAATCACGCCCAGCGTATCGGGCCTTAGTTCAGTTGCTTCTCGGATATACTGCTGAACCGGAATCGCGGCATACAGACTTTTCTCAACATCATTGGCTTCAAATACATATCCACCGGCGTTACGCGCCCTGACCAGCAGATCCAGACTCAGATGAAGGTAGGGCTGCACTTCAAAAAAACTGGCATTGTCATGTTCCGGATTTGCCGACACCATTACAAAATCGGAATGATCGAACAAAATTAGGTTTTTCACCTTGCTCGAACTGGCACTGAGCAGTATTTCACGTCGAACCCCTTCCAGATCACCCTTTTGAAGGAGATACTCCAGCGTGCCCTGCAAACGATTGACGGTGTGACGTGCCTCAGTGCGAAGTTCCTCAAGGTTATTGTTCTCCAGAATTGGCTTGATCATCACAAGCGCAACCAGAAGAATCGCCATCGCACTGATTAAGATAATGGCTGGAATAGTAAACCGCAGAGAAACCCGCACTGAGTGGCCTTACCTAATAAATTAATATAATCCCTGAAGCAGCAGATCATGCAGATCAATCTGCTCCCCTTTCAGCAATTTTTTTTGCTGCATCCAACGCTGAATTGGCACTGCCCTGTTGACGAGTTCCGCTTCATTGATCAGGTAACTCACCTTGCCACGGGCCGGCAGTTCTATCCCTGTCAGCGCTTCACTGAGTTCAGCGGCTGAAATACCCTGATGTTTAGCTGCCAACACCATAGCAGAAGGATTATTTTCGACCAATAGATCACGGGCTTTAAACCACCCATCTATCAGTGCTTTAAGGTTTTCACGTTGCGTTTCGATGACTGATGTTCGAATCACCAGCACATCCACAATCTCTTCCGGCAACTGACGGCTGTCAAAAATTGGCCTGGCACCGGCCTTAAGCAAGTGGGTACGAACTGGCTCAAAGGTCACTACAGCGTCTACTTTATTAGTCAGGTAGGCCTCTTCATGCTGATCAACATGCAGGTCAACCAGCTCCACATCAGAAGCCTGCAGACCATTGAGCTGAAGAGCCCGGCTCAGCATAAAGGCCCCCAGCGCAGTGGATTCGACTCCGACTCGGTGTCCTTTCAGCTCTTGCACCGAGTTCAGTTCAGGGCGGGCCAGAATCACGTCAGCACCCGCCGAAATATCCGCGACCAAAAAAATTTTCAGATCGACCCCTGAAGAGGCCAGTATCAACGCTTCATCAAGGGTCAAACCTGCAACGTCAATCACCTCATTACGCAGCGCCCGCATCACCTCACTGGCAGAGGGTAACAGGACTACCCGCAGATTTTCAGGATAAAAGCCTTTGCTTTTAGCAAGATAGAGCGGTTCATAACCAGGCCACTGATTGGTACCTACCTGTAACGCAACTGCTTTTTCCGATTCATTCAGTCCACAACCCGTCAGCGTGAAAAACAACAACATCAAAAGGCTTCTGATCAACACCTTTACTTTCTCCGGTTTCCCGCCACAATAGAGGGTCTAGCCATTCAAAAAAACGAAGTTAAGGTTATTTTCAGCATTAACCGCAATAACTTCAAGGATATAAAAGAGTCATGTTTGAACGTCGCCCAAGCAAAGCGGAACTCAGATCCCGGATGAAAGCCGAGGTCGAGGCGTTTTTGAATAAGGGAGGTCAGATCCAACAGGTTAAAATGGGCGAAAGTGGCCTGATCGACGGTCGCTATCCTCTTGGCCGTGCTTATGTAGAGCGCCCTGCCTCTTCCGACCGTACGCCTGTGCCTGAACTGCTGGCCGCGATTGATTCCCGTCGCAAATCGGCAAAACCAACCGGTACGCAACGTGCCAAGGGTCGCCGGTCGCTCAGCCAGAAAACCGTTTATGATGATTTTGGCGAACCACTGCGCAAAATTTGGATTGAAGAATAATCCCGCAAAAAACGCTATACTTCGGCGCTCCAGCCTGACCCAGTCAGGACGACCTTTTTTCAGCGTTCATCGTATAGCTTATGACCACACTTACCCTGACACGACCTGACGACTGGCACATACACCTGCGTGACGGTGCCTCTCTGCAACATACTGTACCTGATGCCAGCCGTTATATGGGCCGGGCCATCGTAATGCCTAATCTGGTGCCACCCGTCACAACAACTGCCATGGCAGAAGCCTACCGCGCGCGCATTCTGCAGCAGCCGCATCGCGAGGGCTTCAAGCCTTTAATGGTGATCTACCTGACGGACAATACCGCTCCGGAAGAAATTCATGCCGCCAAAGCCAGTGGTCTGGTTTATGCGGCTAAATTGTATCCTGCCGGCGCAACCACCAACTCCGATTCCGGTGTAACCTCAGTCAAGAATATCTATCCGGTGTTGGAAGCGATGCAGTCTGTTGGTCTGCCCTTGCTGATTCACGGCGAGGTCACGGATGCAGAGATTGATATCTTTGACCGCGAAAAGATCTTTATCGAACGTACGCTGGCCCCCCTGGTAAAGGACTTCCCGGACCTGAAAGTGGTACTTGAACATATCACGACTCAGGATGCAGCCGAATTTGTGGCAGCAGGCAATGAGAATCTGGCGGCGACCGTCACCGCCCACCACCTGCTTTATAACCGCAACCATATGCTGGCCGGTGGCATTCGCCCCCATTACTACTGTCTGCCGATTCTGAAGCGCAATATTCATCAGCAGGCTCTGCTAAAAGCCGCCACCTCTGGCAGCCGTCGCTTTTTCCTGGGTACCGATTCAGCACCCCATCTGCAACATGCCAAAGAGGCCGCCTGTGGCTGTGCCGGCTCATACACTGCGCACGCCGCCATTGAGCTGTATGCAGAAGCCTTTGAGCAGATGAACGCGCTGGATAAACTGGAAGCCTTTGCAAGCTTCAATGGCCCGGATTTTTATGGCCTGCCACGCAACACTGACCAGATTACGCTGGTCCGGGAATCATGGACGGTGCCAGCCACCTATCCGCTGGGAGAAAGTCAGTTGGTGCCTATTCGTGCCAATGAACAGATTCAATGGCGTGTTGTTCAGGCCTGATACCCCGGTTAGGGACAGTTAGAGGCGCAGTGTGCCACTTAAACCGCAACGCTATACCTCGTTGATTCCAGCCCTGCTGATTGCAGGGCTGGCTCATGCAGCTGTCTTGGGCTGGTTTTTTTCGGCGTACAGTCCGATCCATACGGAGACTGGCGGCGTACAGGTCGAACTCAGGGGAATACAAACTCAGCCCCTGCCTGCAACGTCACAGGACGACTCCCCTGCAAAAAATACCCCCACAGCAATAGCGCACACTGATACTCAAGATCAGGCTGAAACAGAACGTCTGCCGAGCAAACACACTCCAGCCAGTCCTGTTGTCGAAAAAACCGACGCGAAACCCCGGCCCACAAACACCCAGCCAGAACGTTTGCCTGAACAACCAGTAGAAATAACCCCGGCAACCATGGCTCAGCCGGATGCAACACCACCCACGCACCCTGCCACCACGACTCAATCACCCAAGTCTGTTGCACCACAATCGACTGAATCCACACCCCCGGCTGCTCAGACAGTTTCGGGACACACTCCCGATTACCCAGCATTGGCTATCCGCAGACATCAAGAAGGCCAGGTCAGGGCGCACCTCTGGCTGAATCCCGACGGCAGCGTCAGTCACTTTGAGCTGACATTAAGCAGTGGCCATCGATTACTGGATCAGGCTGTGATCGATTTTCTTGAACGGGAACATTTCAAAGTGCCGGAGCAACAGGCAGAGCTGATTGAACAGGTCTTTGAATTTACCTTCAGGCTGGATTAATTGCGGGACAACGAGGCCCGGGGATGGATCAGTAAATCACCGCTGTCCGGGTGAGTGATGAGATCCGCCTGCACCTGAAAATAACGGGCCAGATTCTCTGCTGTCAGCACTGACGCAGGCGTTCCACTCGCCACAATCCTGCCTTGATCCAGCAACACCAGCTGTTGGCAGAAGCGCGCAGCCAGTGTCAGATCATGCAACGCCAACAGTACGCTGCCACCCTGTTGCACAAAAGCTGACAGGAGCTGCATCACATCCAACTGATGATTAAGGTCGAGGCTCGCGGTAGGCTCATCCAACACAATCATTGAAGCCTGTTGCGCCAGCGCCCGGGCGATGAAAGCCCGCTGACGTTCCCCCCCAGAGAGCGACTGCAACGAGCGTTCAGCCAAATGCGTCAGATCCGTCTGGACCAGCGCCTGCTGAATCACCTCAGTATCGGTTGCATTGACGCCAAACCAGCCGGGCTGGTGCACATAACGTCCCATCGCCACAACATCCGTGACACTTAAACCCACATCATCCGGGCTTTGTTGCGGCACATAAGAAAGCATTTTGCCAATCTCCCGACGGGAGCAGTGCTGAATGTTTTTGTCCTGCAAATACACCACACCCTGCTGCGGTTGTTTCAGCCCCATCAACAGCTCAAGCAGGGTGGACTTACCAGCACCGTTTGCGCCAATCAGTCCCACGCACTGCCCTGCCTTGAACTGCAGATCGACAGCTTGCAGGACCGGCTGGTCACGGTAACTGAAACTGAGGTTTTCAGCAGATAATATCGCCATTCCCTACCCCAGCCGCCAACGTCGCTGCACCAGCAGAAACAGGAAAAACGGTGCGCCAAAGGCGGCGGTCACTACCCCGACCGGCACACTGCCATCATTAAACAACTGACGGCTGATCAGATCAGCCAGCAACAGAAAAGCCGCACCGCCCAGTGCTGAAGCAGGCAATAACCAGCGATGCTGAGCACCGATCAATAACCGCATCACATGCGGCACCAGAAGACCGATAAAACCAATAGCACCACTGACCGACACGGCCAGTGCAATCATCACAGCAGTGAGCGCAAGCAATACCAGCCGGGTCCGACCAACATCCAGCCCTACAGACGCGGCATGGGTCTCACCGAGCATCAGCATATCCAGTCGACGCGCCTGAAGAAAAACCAATGGAGAGATCAAAACTGCGGGCAGAATCAGTAACACATGATCCCAGGTACGGGCGTCCAGCCCCCCCATGGTCCAGTAGACAATCATGCGGCCGACCTCCCACTCCTCCAGCGATAACGCCAGAACAAACGCAGAAGCCGCACCGTTCATTGCCCCCACTGCAATGCCCGCCAGCAACAGAGTACTTAACACCGCATGACCCGCCAGCAAGGCAATCCGGTACACCAGAAACAGCGTCAACCCAGCGCCAAGACCTGCCAGCAGAGGAATCGCCCAGACAGAGACTGCCGCCAACCCCAGATACAGTGCCAGCACTGCACCCAGTGACGCACCGGAGGACACCCCCAGCACTGAGGGTGAAGCCAGCGGGTTGCGAAACAGCCCCTGCATCACCGCACCACTGAGGGCAAAGCAGGCACCACTGAACATGGCGACCAGCACTCGCGGCTCACGCACGTACTGCATAATATCCAGCTGCCAGCCTGGGAACTGCTCAGCGGGCAACCAGCCAAGCTGAGCGGCGATCAACTGCAAGCTGGTCAGTGCACTGATCTGCGCCGGCCCCTGCAGCAGATTAGCCAGCAGCAGTCCTAACAGCAGCCCGCACAGAGTGCAGAAAGTCAGCCAGGCACGACCTCTCAAGGTAATGACTCCTGCGCTTTAAGGCAGGCTGAAATTTTGGCCAGCCCCTGCCAGCGAAAGTGAGACGCGGATGAGCGCCAGGCGCCGGTCAGCGCGCAGACACGCCGCTGTTCAACCGCAGGTACATGCTGCCAGGCAGGTTCAGCCAGCAGGCGGTTTACCGCTTCGGTCTGCGTCGCCCAGCCACTCAGCAGGATAATCTCCGGTTGCAGGCTGATCGCCTGTTCGGTATTCAATGGCTGAAATCCTTTTAGACCTGTATCGAGCATCACATTATAACCACCCGCCAGTGAAATCAGCTCATGCGTGAGATCACCCGGACCCACTGAGCTGCCCGACAGATCGTAATAGAGTACCCGGGGCGGGTCTACTTCAGTGCTTTTCGGTATATGCAGGGAATTGGTAATGATGCGCGCTCTGTCCTGGTGACCCGTCAGTTCCGCCAATAGCCACAGGTTTGCCTTCAGGTCTGCCAGTGTCTCAGGTGCTTTCAGGCGCAGCACCGGCAGGCCCGCACCCAGCAATAAACGCACGGTTTCGATGCGGGTGTAACTGGCCACAATAACCAGATCAGGCTGCAGGGCCAGAATGGATTCTATATCGCCCCCGACCCGGGTCACAGCTGCCGGATAACGCCCCGCCACATTAGACAGATCCGGGTTATCCACCAGATGGGTGACTCCAACCACCGCTGGCATAGCCCCCAGATCAGCCAGCATCTCATCGCTGGCCAGGGTGACAGAAACGATGCGTTGCGGTGGCTGCTGAAACAGCACAGTACCGCCCAAAGGGTCAACCAGCTGCTTGGGGAATCCCTCCCCATGCAGCTCACTGGCTTTGAGTAAACCATCTGACAGCAGTCCGGCGCGGGATTCCGCCTGCACCGGACTGATGAAGAGAAGACCCAGTAACAGCCAGACAGGGTGCATGGCGGATTTACAGGTTGCCGGTCCAGATAACGCCCAGCGTGAGCAGACGCCCTTCGCTGGCATATTGGAAGACTTCTTCATACTGTTCATCAAACGCATTATCCAGTCGGGCATAGAGGCTTAACTGAGGCGAATACTGGTGCGACAAGGCCAGTTCCAGCAGCGTATAACTTTTCAGCTTAATTCGCTCTGCCGGCCAGCTGGCAAAATCCAGATCATAACGGCGGCCCTGATAGTTAAGTGTAGTAGTCAGATCCGTACGCCCGTTGGCAAACTGATAGGTACCGCCCAGACTGGCTGCCTGACGCGGACGTCGCAGCAGATCGTCGCCCAAACCATCGTCTGTCGCCGTGTAGGTATAACTGGCATTAATGCGCAGCTGATCCGCTGGCTGCAATTCTGCAGACAACTCAACGCCTTTGAGGGTCGCCTGATCTTCATTATTAAACGACGTGATACCCGCACCTACAATCAGATCATCCACCTGATTGTAGAACAGGGTCATATCCACCCAGCCATCCAACTGCGTAAAGTGGTATTCAAGGCCCAGATCCACGGTGCGGGCACGCTCCGGTTGCAGGTCCGGATTACCCACATACTCGGACGAATAACCGTACAGCTCAGTCATTGAGGGATATTTAATCCCCTTGCCAAGACTGCTGTGCAGACGCACCTGCTCTGCCAGCCAGGAGCCCAGCGCCACACGCCATGTTGTCTCGCCATCAAACAGATTGCTGTCATCCCGGCGCAGATCCAGTGTCAGGAAAAGGTTCTGGTCCAGATTGAGGTTATATTCCAGCGCACCACCCCGGGTGCGATGGGTTTTATCCACTTCATAACCCCAAAATGGGTCAATGTAGGCGTTGATAAACGCTTCGTTTTCCTGCTCCAGCGCCAGCGTCAGATTTTGCGCCGCATCCGCATCCCCCCAGTTGTAACCGGCCTGGTAAGCCAACTTTTTCTTGTTACCGCGGTTTACCGTGCTCTGCACACCGTTGGTGAAGTCATCCCGATCATTATCCGCCAGCGAGAGATCAAGCTTCTGGGTCCATTTCTGGTCTGCGCTGTGCCAGCGACCACCCAGACGTGCAAAAGTCTGCGCCACATCGGCGGTGGCATCCGCATCGAAGGGGTTAAAATCATATTCAACATCGGCCTGGGTATGGCGCAACACAACATCCAGTTCGGTACGCTCAGACAGGTTCAGGCCCGCCTTGAGGTTCAGGGTTTTGTTGCGATAACCGTCACGCTCGGTATTACCCAGAGATTCAGGCGCAGAAGAGATACCACGGGTTTTCTGATGGGTGATCGCGAGCGCGTAATGACCCTGCTCGCTGCCGCCCTGCAGTCGGACAGTTTCCTGATGAGAGTCATAACGACCGGCCTCGGCCTGAATCTGATAAGTCGGCGCGCCCTCACCTTTGCGGGTAATGATGTTGATCACACCACCCAGAGCATCGGGACCCCACAGGGCGGTCTGGGCTCCACGCAATACCTCAATCCGCTCAACGTTGAGCGTCAGGATATGGGCCAGATCAAAATCGGTTCCGGAGGTAGCACTGACCTCAATACCATCGACCAGCACCAGCGTATGGTTGGCCTCAGAACCACGGATACGCACCTGCGTCTGAGCACCTGCACCACCGGCCTGACTAACACTCACACCGGGAACCGTGCGCAGCGCATCCGCCACCGTACGAACCTGACGGGCATCCAGTGTTTCACGGTCCAGCACGGTAACGCTGCTACCGGTTTCAAAACGGGCGGTTTCAACCCGTGATGCAACAATCACGAACGACTGGTCAGCCGTCTCAGCCCAGGAAAATGGCACAGCAGAAACAGCAGCCGCCAACAGGCTGCCCTTGAAGAATCGAGACATTATGTGCTCCTAATAGGATCTATCAAGAGCCGGTGAATCTTGCTAAATAAACTGTGAATTCAGGCAAACTGCACCGGCAACAATACTAAAATATTGTCACCCTTACGCAGTCCGCCCAGCACAGCCCTCCGCTGTCTGGCAGGTGACACACAGCCTCTAGAGGCTGTTGCAATGGCAGGTTTCCTGGCTGTCAGGTCATCGCGACCGCTCACCTTCCCGGCATAAGCCAGTGGTATTTTGAGCGGTAACTCGCTGATTACAGTTGCGGGGGCAGCCACGGCGCTTCACCGTGTTCCCTGTTAGGCCGTCAAGGCACCATTACATGGCTGAAACGACACAGCGTCTCAGCGCGGCAACCTTACCACGCCTGATGATCAGGTCAAATGAGCCGCAGTAATGTAAAGATGAACAAAACTGCAGATGGCACTCAAAAATCAGCGCCGTATAATGGCAGCACTTCAGGACAGGAGAACATTATGCTGTATGTACTGCCAGAAACGACCGGTGACATTATGGTGTTGCAGGCCACCGATCAACTGACGGCGGCAGATTATCAGGACACTTTCCTGCCGTTGTTTGAGCATGTTAAACAGCGCCACCCGGAACCACGCCTGCTGCTGTTTCTTGATCCGCATTTCACAGGCTGGCAGGCCGGTGCCATCTGGGAGGATGCCAAGTTCGGACTGAGCCATGGCCAGGAGCTGTTTCGTTGCGCGGTTGTAGGCGGGCCTGACTGGATTGAGTGGGCCACGTCACTGGCCAATCATGTTACCCGGGGAGAGGTACGTCACTTCAGCGCCAGCCAGCTCCTGCAGGCGATGCACTGGCTCAATGAGGAAGAAGAAGACACCCAATACCCCTTCGGTCAGGCTTAGATTTACACACTAGAGCATCGGCAACCTACTACTTCCGGCGCTGATATTCCGACACCATCAAATAGACCATTGTTTATATTTTAAACAATTGTTTTTTCCGATAGAGTGGCCTTTTCGATGTCTAAAGGCCATTCCATCAGTGCATAACCTGTTCCGCCAGTCTCTGTATATTCTCTCCTCTCTTGCGCTGCTGCTGGGTTTCCAGGCCAGTGTGCATGCCGACACATTGAAACGCCTGATGCCTGCCGATCAGTTGGAAAATCTGGCGCATCACACCAATCAAGAGATCGCACATCGTTTCAGAGAGTGGCACCAGTTACTGGCAAAGCGAGAGCAGATGTCTGACCTGGATAAGTTGCAGGCGATCAATGCATTCTACAATCGCATGACCTGGGAAGATGATCTGGCACTCTGGAAGCAGCGCGATTATTGGGCCACTCCCGCCGAAACCCTGATCAGAAATGCCGGAGATTGCGAGGATTTTTCGATCGCGAAATACTTTTCCCTGCTGGAGATGGGCATTCCGGAACACCAGCTCAAAGTCGCCTATGTCCGCCTCCGTGACGGTACCGGCCATATGGTTCTGGAATACTACCCCCAACCGGATGCAGACCCATTGGTGCTGGATAACATTGAAACTGCGCTGCTACCCCTCTCTCAGAGAAAAGACCTGCTGCCACGCTTTCGGTTTGATCAGCACGCCGTCTGGTGGGCTAACCGCCCAGACCAGCCAGCGAGTACCGCCAGTGCGTTCAACCGCTGGGCTGATCTGATTCAGCGTATGAATCTGGAAGCGTTCTGATCAGGCAGGCGTCAAATCACGGATCAGCCGATCAATACAATCCACCACATGCAGGCTGGCCTGTTCCATTTTATCCAGATGATCCAGAACCCGTGTTTGATCACCCTGATCTGCCGCAGCCAAGGCTGCGCGACCACTGTCGTGTACCTGTTTATGCGGAATTTCAAGATCACGAAAACTACCCAGATGATGGTATTTACGCGCACCATAACCTTCGTAATACCAACCACCCAGCCGGCATTCAGTATGCGCATTCACCCCACTGGAGAAGTCTCCCGCTTCCAGCATGCTGTAGACGCGATTTTTCCAGATGGCATGGTCGAGCTTAACCGTATTCAGGAAGGCGGCATCCGTCGACTGTCGAATCACCGACTGCATGCGCACTGAGCGTTGCAGCACCTGATCCACCACCTGATCAATCTGTTCAGAAGACGCCGATACATCCAGCGCACTGTTTTTGCTGTCGGTGACCATATCCCGGATCTGACCGGTCTGGCTGATCACTTTCTGAATCAGACTTTCAATTTTATCACTGGCCTGATGCGCCTTACTCGCCAGTTGACGGACTTCATCCGCCACCACCGCAAAACCCCGACCAGCATCTCCGGCGCGCGCCGCTTCAATCGCCGCATTCAACGCCAGCAAGTTAGTCTGATCGGAAATCTCCTGAATCGCAGCTACCAGCTGATTGATGGCATTGGCCGTGCTATCCAGCACCTGGGCTACCTGAATACTCTGCTCAGCATGTTCGTTCATCCGCTCAGCCCGGCTCTGTAACCGCGACAGCGCATCGCGAGTCTGACCGAAAATGCCATCCAGTGCTTTCATCGCTTTACGTTCGTCAATCAGTTCCTCAGCGCCACCCGCCATGCCATCGCGGATCACATTCAGCATCTCCCCACCGCTAAGCTGATGTTCCAGAATTTTGCCATTGGCATTCAGCTCAACTTCCAGTGTTTTTCTGAGCTGCTGCTCCTGTGCCAGTTGCTGGCGCAACAACTGGATCTCTTGCTGATGACGTTGTGCCTGTTCATCCAATTGCTGCTGAACATTCGTGATTAATTGCTGGGTTTTGCGATTAAAAAACATTAAGAACACACCCTCGGAACATCTGAAAAAGACAATGCATTAAGCCTGAAACAGATCATACATTGCCCGTGACAAAGCGGGTTTGACCTGAAGCAAGCAAAAAGCACCGCTGGTCAGCTCCGAGGTAACGATTTTTCTCTAAAAACGGTTGCAAGGGGCGAGGGAGACTATTAATATTCCGCCCACTCTAGGACTATAGCTCAGTTGGTTAGAGCGCTACCTTGACATGGTAGAGGTCACCAGTTCGAATCTGGTTAGTCCTACCAATCCTTTCTGCTAGTCATTTCCTTTGCTTCTCTACTCGGTTGCCGCTTTTGGTTTTATCCCAATGGGTTGTTGGGCAGCGTTTCAGCAAAGCTGATTATCAATCATTGACCAAGCAACAGTCTGCGGCCTCAAGGCCTTTGATACGTACAGACTTGATCCGTCACTTGCAGACATAAAAAAAGGCCTCTGTAGAGACCTTTTCTGAGCAGTGTATTGGTGAATCGAATCAGTACCGATATTCCCAGGCGACACCCAGAATATCCTGACTCATTTTCAGGTTGGCTTCGCCACCGCCAAACGGTCCCGGAATTGAATTCTGCCCTTTGACTTCTTCCTCAAGCGCATGCGTGTAGGAGAAGGTCAGTGTTTGCTCCGGTGTTAACTGCCAGCTGGCACCCACGCTAAGGTGGTCTTCAATTACACCAGGGGCCAGAATATTCAGCAGAGTCTGACTGGATGGAATTGGCTGATTGGTATGACTGTAACCTGCACGCAGGGTCAGACGGGCGTCATACTGATAGATGACACCCAGTTTATAGACTTCAATATCTTCCCAGCCAAAACCGGGGCCGTTGTCAGCACCGAGTGGCGCCATCAGGCTGAGTGGATTACCCACAGAGGCGACTTCGCTGTACTCGATGCGCTCCCAGTCACCCGCCAGGGTCCAGCGGGGGGCAAACTGCCAGGCAAAACCCAGGCCGTAACTTTCTGGTACGTCAAAACCACCGTGTTTCGCAAAAAGCCCGCGATAACGGTTGAATTCATCTGTACTTACTTTAGAAGACCAGCTGGCACCCAGCGTCAGCGTATCTGTGACCTTGCCCTGCCAGCCCAGTTTCAGGCCCCAGCCGTTGCTGCTGTCGTGACCGTTATTGCTGACCGCACCGGGATCACTACTGATACCGGCAAAGTTCTGAATGCCTTCAGCCGCAAAGCGCTGATACACATAGGTCACACCCACACCCACACTGTGTTGTTCATTCACCTTATAGGCCAGAGAACCGGTAACAAACAGCTGAGTCAGATCCACACCCGCCGGGCCAGTGGCACCAAAGGACGCAAAGGGGTTTTGTTTATAGGAGGTGTTCATACCACCGTTGGCATACATCGCCAGGCCATAGGCAACGCGGTCATTTAGACGACGGGCAAAACCGGCTTCCGGAATCCAGAAGTGATGATCAGAGTTGGCATCATAGCGACCATTCAGTCCAAACCCGTTGCCCTCGATCTCTGAGCTGCGGTCAGGTGTGAACAGCGTCAGGCCCAGGTCATACTGATTACCCAACGCAATCAGCGAGGCCGGGTTACTGGCCGATTTAATGCTGTCATGGGCCAGCGCAAAACTGACACCTGCCATGCCCTGCGCTTTCACACTGCTGCCATGCATGAAATAACCATTGGTCGCCTGTGCAGTCAGGGGGATCAACGTCAGAACAAGTGTCAAACTGGAACGTGCAGATAAGGTCATGATGCTGTCTTGGAATCGATGAATTGTAAGATGCGGATATTAGATTAAAAAAATATAAAACTTAACTAATATAATGTAATTAAGTTATAACTAATATAATGCTTCACGTTTTTGTAACAGACAGGGATAATAGCGAATCTTCCGAGCTATTTCTGCGTTAAAGGTGTACCGCATATATGACGATTATCAATTTCACACCGGTTCCCGCCCTGATAGGAGGCGCCATGATCGGTCTGGCTGCCGCTTTTTTATTGCTTGCCAAAGGACGTATTGCCGGAATATCTGGCATTGCCGGTGGCGTGATCTATCCGGAACAGAAAGATGACATCAGCTGGCGCGTTGTATTTATAGTCGGCCTGATTCTGGGTGGTCTGATCTATCAATGGACTGGATTCGGCGTGGGTGTGACGCATATCACCGCGCAGGTAAGCACCCCGGTGCTGGTCATTGCCGGATTACTGGTGGGTATTGGCACCCAGATTGGTACCGGCTGTACCAGCGGTCATGGCATCTGTGGTCTGGCACGACGCAGTCCCCGTTCGTTGGTGGCGACGCTCTGTTTTATGGGCAGTGCGGTGGTCACCGTCTTTGTCGTCCGACATCTGCTGGGAGGTGTCTGATGAATAACCTGTATCGCCTGGGCGCTGCGCTGATTGCTGGTACCCTGTTTGGTTTTGGTCTGGCATTTTCTCAGATGATCGACCCGGCCAAAGTACTCAATTTTCTGGATATTACCGGTGCATGGGACCCATCACTGGCGTTTGTTATGGCCGGTGGCCTTGCCGTAAATGCATTGGTAACACCCCTCATACTGAAACGCAGCAAACCGATGTTTGCTGAGTTTTTCCGCCTGCCAACCAAGGTAGAGATTGATGCCCGTATTGTGGTGGGTGGCGTTATCTTTGGCATTGGCTGGGGGCTGGCAGGTTACTGTCCGGGGCCGATGATCACCTCGCTCAGCTTTGCCAACGCAGATATTCTCACCGTGTTTGTGGCATTTGTGGTGGGCACATTTATCAGCCGCTGGGTACTTGCGCACCGGGGCTGACCAGCTCACCCCGATGGCATCTGACTAACTGCTCTTATTCGTTTTGGGCTAGGGTTTAACTATTAAACATATTTATTAAAGTTATATGCAAAGTTAGCGATAGCTAACCATAGGCCTGGATGGCAGCCAGCCATATCAACCATCAACGTTGAAACTAAAATAACAAAAGGATCAGGCAGGTAATGGATACTGATCAACAGTTCAGCATGCCGCACCTTTTGGTGATTGAGGATGATCGTGTCTGCCTGACGGCACTCTCCCATATGCTGCACAACAATGGTTATGAAATGACCCTGGCTACCTCTGGCGAAATTGCGCTGGGGTTACTTGATCATCCCTACGACCTGATTCTGCTTGATCTGGGTTTGCCTGACATGAGTGGTCACGAACTGCTGCAGGCGATCAAAAAACAGCCCACTCTCACCGATGTTCCGGTGATCTGTGTCACCGCCTCAGAACGCTATAAAGATATCCAGCAGATGTTTACCGGGGGCGTACTCGATTATGTCATCAAGCCCTATCATGAGCTGGTGCTGATCTCCAAAATCCGGACCCTGATTGACCTCAGACGCAAAACAGCCCTGCTGAATAAACTGGCGGTGCGTGATGCGTTGACCGGCGTTTACAACCGGCGCGCTCTGGATGAACGACTCGCCAACGAGTGGCGGCGTGCCATGCGATACCGTCACTCTTTCAGTGTTCTAATGGTAGATATGGACAAGTTCAAAGAGGTAAACGACCTTTTAGGGCACAAGTCCGGGGATGAATACCTGATCTACACTGCCAATATTTTGCAGAGCCATGCCCGCCGCCCTTCGGACGTTGTGGTGCGTTATGGGGGTGATGAGTTTGTAGTGTTACTGCCGGATACGGGGCTGGAAGATGCCCGTGTACTGGCTGAACGCATTCGACAGGATATAGAGGGCTTAAACGACACCGCCAACCTGTTCAAACACACAACGCTGCAGCCCAGCGCCACCATTGGTTGTGCTACCACAATCCCGGCATTCGATTCTAATGGCTGGAGCTTGATTGAACTTGCGGATCAGTCGATGATGAGTCACAAACAACAGGGTCAACGTAATACTGTTATCTGTGTTGATGCCAACACGTTAACAAATCAATAAGGATGTTGCTTACCATCTGAGCCGCTCAGACGCATTATTAAAAGGCAGTTAATGAAAAGCATCACCCTTAAACGCTATATCACGCTGTCCGTTCTCCTGCCCTTCATTGTGCTTGTTGTCATGACAGTGCTGATGCTTACAACCCGTCTCTACCAGATGAACGCGCGAGCGGATGCAGAACTCGCCCATCAGGTGATTGAAGTCACAGAAGGTCTCCAGTCTGACCTGCTTGATGCCGAAACCGGGCAGCGCGGTTATCTTCTGACCCGAAAATATACCTACCTCGATCCTTACCTTAAATCGCTTCAGCCCACCGAAGATAAACTTGCAGAACTTGAACAACTGACCCGTCATGATCCTCTGCTCAGCCAGCGGGTGGTCACACTACGTCAGCTTATCGATATAAAACAAACGGAATTGGCTCAGACAATCCGCCTTTCTCAGGAACAAAATCATGCAGCCGCCATGGACATTGTGCTCAGTAATAAAGGCAAAGAGCACATGGATGCCATCCGGCTCGAACTGTCACAAATCAAGACCGCCGTCACCATGGCTGCCGCTGAACAACACCAGCGTATAGATCAACTGGCGACCCAGATTAACTGGATCATTATTATTTTTGCATCCACACTGGCTGCCCTGATCCTGTGGGCCGGTTTTTTAGCCCGCCAGCGTTTGCTGCTGCCCCTGCGTGATCTGATGAGCGCCGGCGATGCGCTGGCGCAAGGCAAACCGCACCAACTGCCCCCCACCAGTGACCGTTCAGAGATCGACCAGCTTTGGAATGGTTTTATCAAGATGCAGAACGCCTTGTTCTACCGTGAAAAAAAACTGACAGCCCTCAAACAGGAAGCTGAAGCGGCCAACCGGGAAAAATCTGCTTTCATCGCCAATATGAGTCATGAAATACGCACCCCGATGAATGGCATTATCGGCATGCTCAAACTGCTGCGTCAGGCGTCCCTACCTTCCATTCAGCAGGAACATGCCAACAAAGCCCATCAGGCGGCCGAGAGACTGTTACTTATTCTGGATGATGTACTCGACCTGTCACGGATTGAAAGCGGCAATCTGCCACTGAGTATGTCTGAGACAACTTTGGACTCACTGCTTGAAAACGCGGTAGACATCTTTGCCATCAATGCAGAAAAAAAACATATCGATCTGGGTATCTATGTAGAGCCCGGCATGCCGTTGAGCATCATCTGTGATCCACTGCGACTGAGTCAGGTGATTGCCAACCTGGTGGGTAATGCCATCAAATTTACACCAGAGTACGGGCATGTCAGCGTGCAGTTCTATTATCGCCCCAACCCTTCAGGTGATCGCCTGCTGGTTGATGTCAGGGATAATGGCGTTGGCATCACCAATGAACAAAAAGCCCGCATCTTCAATGCCTTTAAACAGGCGGATGACAACACAGCCCGTCGCTTTGGCGGATCGGGTCTGGGGCTTTCCATCTGCAAACGCCTGATGGAATTGATGCGGGGTGAAATCAGTGTGGAAAGTGAAATTGGGCACGGCACCTGTTTCCACATCAGCCTGTCGGTCCAGCGCCCGGACACAAGCCAGACCCTTGAAGAACTGGACCTCGCTGAACAGCACATGATAGTGATCGGAGCGGATGAACATCTACATGACATGGTCGAACTGCATGCAAAACACTGGTCGTTACAGGTAACGTTTTTAACTGATATACAAGCGCTGCACAGCCTGTCCGAAGATGCCCTTAAAGCCGTGGGAGTCATTCTGTTTGATGCCACCGCTGAGCAACAACTGGATTGCACCCCAGAGAAAGCACTGGCTCAGTTACAACGCTTGTTACCGCAACAACCCAAAATTATTTTCCACGTTCCGGCGCTGTTGTCTGCCGACTTACGTGGTGCGCTGAATAAACCCAAGGTTGATCTGATCAGCAAACCCATGAGTCCGTCACGACTCTACAATAGCCTGATCAGTACACAACACGGACGTAAGGCGAGTCAGTCGGATCTGGCTGATATCGCCGAAGACCTGTCGCACCTGCGCGTCCTGTCAGTGGATGATGTGGCACTGAACCATGATGTTGTCACCGGCTTGCTTGAGCCCTTTGGTATCACAGTGATCCGTGCCTTCAGCGGGGTTGAGGCCATCAAACATCTGCAGCAGAACAGCTTTGATCTGGTCCTGATGGACATCCATATGGATGATGTGGACGGCCTTGAGGCAACCCGGCATATCCGTGCACTCAACATGATTCAACAACCGGTGATTCTGGGACTCTCTGCCTCAGTTATGCAGGAAGACCGCGATGCAGGTCAGCAGGCTGGCATGAATGGGTATCTGACAAAACCTTTTCATTTGAATGCATTTATTTCCGCTCTGAAAGAACACAAACTGTATGAAAAAACGCTGCATACGCAAGAGCCCAACGATCTGTCACACGCCTTCCCGGCCTGCATCGACTTTGAAGACGCCATGGGCCGGTTTAATCACAATGCCGATCTGCTCTACAGCTGCCTGAACAGTTTTTTGACAACGTTCCAGGCATCAGTAAAGCAGTACCGGATTGCCCTGGCCGAAAACGATTTGCCCGCCATGCAACGTTTTTTGCTTAGCCTAAAAACCAATGCCAGAAACATCTCGGACCTGCAGTTAGAAAAAGAAGCGGAGCGGTTAGAGAACTTAATCAAAAGCGGTGAGAATCCGGACAGCCATCGCCTGCTACTGATACTGGATGAGCATCTGCACCAGTTCAGTAAACTCGTGCGTCCCAACCATCAGGCCGATGCAGAATCACTCTCGGACCCCGATCTGATAGCGCTGATTGAAGACGTCAGATCACGGTTGCAAATGAACCGTTTCATCGCACCCGGCATGCGCAATACACTGACACAAAACCTTACACAACAGGGCTATGGTACACAGGCAGCAGCCCTCTCGGCTGCGCTTGATGCGTTTGATTTCAAACACGCTGAAGTGGTACTCAATGGTATCCTTTTGAACCGAACTACAGCCGCCCCGTTGAACTGAGCCATCCATGTAAAGTGACCGTCCAGGCCAGCCTAGAGCTTGCACACAAGGACAGCACGCACCGAATCAGACTCTGCGGCAACCATTATGCTGCCACAAAAAAAGCGAACCCTTCCGAGGGGGCCATTGGAACGGTTCGCTTGAAAAAAGATGGCCAGCTTCTCAGAAGACCCCAACACAATGGCGCAGTGCGGTTGTTTTCAGAGAAGCCGACCAGGTTAGAACAGAGTGAGCAAACGCAGGTTCAGGCGTGCATCCTCTTTAAAACCGTTATCCACTGACAGGTCGCTGCCGTAGGTTGCGAGCAATTGTGTGGTTGGAGTGAAGAACCAGCCAAATCCCACCTGATACTTGGAAATTTCAGCATCATCTCCGTTGTCCACACCCTCCACTGAGGTTTCCCCAATCCAGGATTTAGACACACCTGCACGCAGATCGAAGGTAGGGGTCACGTTGTAACGCAGATACGCCTGCAGCTGGTAGCTGGCATCCTGTTCCAGCGTCAGGTTGGCCGCCGTGAAATCGTCGTTATCGCCATAAAAGGTGACATCACCGATCAGATCCAGTGTGGTTTTTTCGGTCAAGCCTTTGATATAACCGGCCTGCAGGGTCAATTTGTAGCGGTTTTCCCCCAGATTTAATGCATCGCCCTTGTCATAACTGCCGGTCGGTAAAAACAGGAACGGCGTCACACCAAAATACTCTTTCTCCTGCGGGTTGTTGACCAGCCAGACGGTCGCGGCCACGATCAGGTCACCCACCCCACTTGCCTCACCAAGACCGGACAGATCACCCTCTGCCTCAAGCTTGCCGAACGGCAACAAGAACTGAGGATCGACGATGTAGTCGCCCAATTTTGTGTAGTAAACCCCCCTAAGAATGCCAACCTGAGAGTCAAGTCCGTAATCACCTGCCAGCTTGTCATTATTGATATACAGGCTATCCCGTTCTGCGTATTGGCCGTACAGGGCCAGGAGCCGGGTGCCTTCGGGCAGAGCGGTGTAGTCCCCCGCATCCACATCCAGCGCATGGGCAGGCAAAGCTGTTGAGACAGCGGCAGACAACAACAATCCTTTCAGACCTGACTGGATCGGATTCAGCTTAAACATGGTTTTCTCCTTATCTTTTTTATATAGAGTGCATACTGAATCAGCAAGCCCTATGCCAAACCAGATAAAGAAAATTAAGACATTGATTTTTAATGATTTAATTATAAATACAGCGCAGAAAAGCGCCGCTAAATCTCATCTTGAGATGACGATTATCTCAAGATGAGATTTGTGATTTTTCATCTGAAGTCGCGAATATCCAAGCCATAACGCTGTATCTTGCGATACAGGGTAGCCCGGCCTAAACCTAACTGTTTTGCTGCAATCTCGACCTGCCCCTTACACTGACGCAACACCTCGCAGATCATCTGACACTCCTGATCCAGCAGGCGCCCATGTCTGGGCACAGCCCGTTGCTGACGAATCTCATCCGGCAAAGCGGTCACACCAATTTCGGACACACCTTGATTAAACACCCGCAGCACTTTGAGCACGTTGATCAGCTCGCGGACATTGCCCGGCCAGGCGTAGGCACATAGCTGTGTCAGCGCAGCTTCACTCAATTGAGCTGTGGGCAGATAGGTCTTAGCAAGCGAGAGGATTAACTGCCGCAGATTCGGACGCTGGCGTAGTGGAGGCAGATGCAGGTTTAAACCTTTAATCCGGTAATACAGATCTTCCCTGAACTGGCCCTCATGAACGGCCTGCTGAAGGTTTCGATGACTGGCAGTAATCAATCTGAAATCACAGAAACGGTTACGCTCTCCCCCCAGGCGGGTCACTTCACCGGTCTCAAGTACACGGAGTAAGCGCGCCTGAAGTGCCAGTGGCATATCACCAATCTCATCGAGGAATAGCACTCCCTTATCGGCCTGCTCAATTTTGCCCCGGGCGCCCCCCTTACGGGCACCGGTAAATGCGCCCTCCTCATAACCAAAGAGTTCACTTTCTATCAGGCTTTCAGGAATGGCGGCACAATTCAGCGCAATAAACCGGCCGGGCAAAGCACTTTCCTGATAGAGCTGACGGGCCATCACTTCTTTTCCTGTCCCGGTTTCACCACTCACCATAACCGGCAGGTCCGCCTGCAAAGCGGTCCCCCCCTGCACCAGCAGGCGCATCAATGCGGGATCACCCATTTCAGGCTGGGGCCGGTTACGTGCGCCGATATCACATCCGCTGACGACAACACCACTGCTGCCCGGATAGAGGCGTGCGCTGATATCAAGCCCGGAGTGCAGACGTAACCGGTGCAGATCAGCTTTACGATTCAGCATTAACTGGGCAAAACTTTGCTCAAAAATCGCTTCAAAGCTGACATCTCCTTTTATCCGATGCAGCTCAAGCCAGCTTTGTGCCTGATGGCAGGCTGTGGTTAAAACACCATGCGCATTGAATGCCAGTAACAGGCCATCTGAATGCTGCGTATTCACGCCGACAGGCAGTTGCACCAGATTCAGTTCAAGCGCCATATAGCTGCGTTGTTGAAAAAACAGTCGCCGCTCCACCTGCCGCGCAATCTGCCGTGCAATCTGTTTGGCACCATAGTCGGGGCGCTCGGCACAACGGGACAGATCCACCACGCCCAATACCCTACCCTGACGATCCAGTACCGGTGCCGCAGCGCACTGGAAACCGGTGATCGATTCCACATAATGCTCACCCCCCAGAATGCTGACCTCTCGGCGCGCATTGATGGCACAACCCATGGCGTTGGTACCAATGCATTCTTCGGCAAAGCTGATGCCGGGGCGAAATGTATGTTGTGTTGCCACATCATGCCGCCGCAGATCCCCCTGAATTTGCAGCGCTATGCCACTGGCATTGGTGAGCACCACCAGATAACCCGCCGTTTCAATCTGTTGCTGGAAACCGGGTAATACGTCGGAAAATGCCGCCACCAACGCCTGATCCTGCTCAAGCAGATGGTTGAGCTGTTGTGAGCTGACGGGTAAAAAATCCAGATATTCCAGATGGCCCAAACCCATGGTCTGGCAGCGCTGCCAGGATTCGCGTACCAGTGCATCCAGCATCACATCGGGATTTTGCTCCTCAAAGAATTGTTGACGCGTTGCATTGATCTGCCGGTTGAAGTCGAGCCATACCTTCGCCATACCTGTCTCCCTGTTATTCCCAGCGCACGTCACACATCAACATATACCCGGCACCGTAAACCGTCTTGATCAGCTCCGGTTTGCCATCGGTCCCCGCCAGTTTTTTCCTCAGACGGGACATGCGTACATCAATACTGCGGTCATACGGCACAATGTTGTCTCCCAGCAGCTGGTCCCGGGAGAGAATCTGAAACGGATGCTGCAGCAGGGCCAGTAACATGTCGCCTTCAGCCCGACTGAGGGTTTCCTCAACCCCATCTTCTGGCAGCAGTGACAGGGCACTGGGATAAAAACACCAGCTGGCAAACCGGGCGCAGTGCGTTTTCGGGGTAACTTCTTTTTCAACTGAATGGAGGCGGCGCAGCACACTTTGCACCCGAGCCACCAGCTCGCGGGGTTCAAAGGGTTTAGTGATGTAATCATCTGCGCCCAGCTCCAGCCCCAGCACACGGTCTGTGACACCGTCGCGACCGGACACAATGATGATGCCGATATTTTGGCTCTGCAGTTGTTTAACCAGCTCAATACCATCCATATCCGGCAGGTTAAGATCCACAATACAGAGAGCCGGACGTTGCTGTGCAAGGCTGGGCAACACCGCGCCGCCGGTCTCAAAATGACAGGTATCAAAGTGGAAATTTTGCAGACTGCGACACACCAGATCAGCCAGATCCGTTTCATCCTCGATCACATAGATCAATGCTTTTTTATCCATTCTCTGACCCTGAACCTTCCCCGGCGGTGCGCTGAATGGCTTCATTCAACGACTCGGATGTAAACGGTTTCTGTAATAGCGCAAAGTTGAAACTCAGTGCAGGTGGCGGTTCGCTGTAACCGGTCATCAGCACAATAAAGGCCTTGGCAAACAGCTTATGTACCTGCACTGCCACCTCGTAACCATCATGTTTACCGGGCATCACCACATCCGTCACCAGGCCGCTCAACTCTGGCAGGCCACTGCCAAGCATTGTCAGGGCTTCATCCGCACTGGTGGCTTCAAGCACCTGAAACCCTAATTCCAGCAGTTGACGGCGTACAACCCGGCGCACATCTTCGTTGTCTTCGACCAACAGCACGAGCGCATGGCCATCTCCCCGGATCACTGATGTTTTGGCAATTTCGGATGAGCGTCTGCCGGGCAGTTTAGGTGACGCCGCGGGCAGCAGCAGCTCTATGCTGGCACCGCCTTGCGGGCGGTTGCTGAGCCGGATATAGCCCTGCGACTGTTTCACAAAACCGTACACCATACTCAGGCCCAGTCCGGAGCCTGCACCCGTGGCTTTGGTGGTAAAAAAGGGTTCAAACGCTTTTTGCAGCGCGTCGTCACTGAACCCTTCTCCGGTATCAGTGATCTGCAGATGCATATATAAGCCAAAGGGCACCGGTTCATCATACCCCTCCGGCATCGGCTGCTCCGGTTTAGCTTCAAAACCGGAAACGTGCAGCGCCAGTGTGCCGCCTTTTGGCATCGCATCGACAGAGTTGAGCGCCATGTTCACCAGCGCATCTTCCATCTGCGCAGCATCCAGATACACCCCGGGGGAACCGGCCACAACGCAGGTTTTCAGTTCGACATTCTCGGGCAGAGGTGCTTTGAGCAGGGAGACCAGATCACGAATCAGCACTTCGGGACGGATATAATCGGGCTGCAAAGGCTGGCGTCGTGAGAAAGCCAGCAGTCGGCGCGTCATATCAGCCCCGCGCCGGGTCGCGCGGATGGCAGGAGCCAGATTGTTGCTGAGGGATTTGGGCAGGTCTGGATATTGCTGCAGTTCCAGCAGATTGCCCAGTATGATGGTCAGCAGGTTATTGAAATCATGGGCCAGTCCACCGGACATCTGCCCCACGGCTTTCATCTTGCTGGCTTCTGCCAGACGCCGCTCGGTTTCACGTTCGTTGGTGATATCAATCGAGAGGTTCAGCAGACCCACCACCTCGCCCTGCTCATTGAAAAATGGCAGCACTGTACGGCGGGTGAGGATATCCTGTCCTTTAAACTGAAGCGGGTATTCATAGATCACCCGCTCGCCCTGCAGGGCGCTTTGGATATAGCCTTCAATATCCTGATACATCTTATCGCCGATCACCTGCGCCAGTTTCTGCCCGACAATGCTGCGTTTATCTTCACCGAACATCTCCAGATATTCACGGTTGGCAAAGATAAAACGCTGATCGGCGTCCAGATAAGCCACCTGCGCTGGCAGGGCATTCAGAATCAGGCGCTGGCGTTCCTCTACCGCCTTCAGCTCGCCCTGTGTTTTCTGCAGCGACTGAACGGCCCGAAGCAATTGCGCATTGCTTTCAGACAGGTCACGGGTGCGGTCATTCACCCGGGTATTCAGGGTGGTGATGTTGTCCCTTAAGCGGTCGACCATATAGTCAAACGACTCCGCCAGCGTACCCAGCTCGTCATCGCGACGAATGCCGGTTTTTGCGGTCAGGTTACCGCGACTGATGCGATAGGCCGTCAGGGAAAGTTTACGCAGGGGGGCCGTGATCCACTCGGCAAAGAAGAACGCGGCCATCACCCCGGCCAGCAGACCAAAAAAACCCAGCGCCATGATCCGCTGACTCAACTGTACTGAGCTGGCTTTCAGATCATCCAGATAGACCGACGAGCTGATGTACCAGTCAAATCCGGACAGGTGACGCACCAGCGAGAGCTTTTCATAGACATAGTTGCCCTGATCATCGGGCCGGTCCCATTTGTAATACAGTTCCTGGCCGGTATCCGCGACGGCAATCAGGTCCTGATAGATGGGATGTCCGGTGACGGGGTTGAGCTGAGTAACAAAGTTGCGCCCATGAATATTCGGATTGGGGTGAAACAGCATGTTCCCCTGTGAATCAAACACGTAGAGATAGCCATTATTGGCAATCTTGATATCTTTCAGGGCGTGGCTAATGTCGACTATGGCCTGTGCTTTCTGGTCTCGGATCTCGCGCTCAACATCATCAATATAAACACCCGCCCCGATCACAAACCCCCAGTCAGGAAAGTTTTTCACATAGGAGTACTTATCAATCACCTCGGTATCGTCAAGCCGGTACCATTTATAGTTGTAAAACCCTTCACCATCATCCAGTGCCAGTTTCACCAGCCTTGGGATCACCAGATTGCCGTCCGGATCTTTGAAGTCCAGCATCGATTTATCATGAAACCGGGGCGAGGGATGCGACAAGATATGGCTGTCATACCCAGCCACCCAGATATAGTCATCATGACCAAACTTGAACTGCCTTAAATGCTGGAAAACCTCAGCCCACACTTCAGCCTCCGACCGGCCAGCCGCCTTGCCTTCGGCCAGAGCAGCACGAATATGGTTTTCGGATAATTCGACAATCGAACGCAGCCGTTGCTCATGATAGGCCAGCGTACGCTGGATATAGGTTTCACTGTTGAAGTGAATGCGGTTGGCCAGATCGTACACCACATTCAGCACCTGGCGGTTGGCATGCAGCTCAAGACCAAACACATTGCTCTTGATCATGGGTACGGTAAACCAGTAAATCGCCCCCAGCAGCCCACCCACAAAGATCAGCAGCGACAGGAAAAGACGTAATGTGATCGGCGAATACTTCGACATGGCTTATCTAATTATTGTTATCTGTATCGAATCTAACACAAAGTTCAATACGCGCCTGCCTGTTGTTACATTTCGTTAGAATTGTCGAATAATTGCGCAAACTTTCACCTTTAATCTTCCCTCGCATAACAACAAGAACCGGCGTCGGTCACGGCTGCGCCGCTGTGCGAAGAGAACGATTAACATGTCCGAACCGCAACAGGATTTCATTCTTGAAACCCGCCACCTTACAAAAGCCTTCAAAGGCTTCACCGCTGTAGATGATGTCAATCTGCAGATTACCCGAGGGCATATCCATGCTCTGATCGGACCCAATGGTGCCGGTAAAACCACCGTATTTAACCTGCTGACCAAATTCCTGCAGCCAACCTCCGGCAGCATTGTGTTTAATGGTCGCGACATTACCACCGAGACCCCTGCAGCGATTGCCCGGCTTGGGGTGATCCGCTCGTTTCAGATCTCTGCGGTCTTTCCACACCTGTCGGTGCTGGAGAATGTCCGCATCGCGTTGCAACGCAAAGAGGGCAACAGCTTTCACTTCTGGCGTTCTGACAAAGTACTGAACCGTCTTAACGACCGCGCCATGGAGCTGCTGGCATCCGTCGGTCTGGCTGATTTCGCCCAGAGCAAAACCCTAGACCTGCCCTACGGACGCAAACGGGCGCTGGAGATTGCTACCACCCTGGCACTGGAACCGGAGCTGATGCTGCTGGATGAACCGACTCAGGGCATGGGCCATGAAGATGTGGGCATGGTGACTGACCTGATCAAACAGGTATCAAAAGACCGCACCATCCTGATGGTGGAACACAACCTGCACGTGGTTTCCCGCCTGGCAGATCGCATCACCGTGCTGCAGCGCGGCTCTATTCTCACGGAAGGCGATTACGCCACGGTCTCCGCCGATCCTCAGGTGCGCGAAGCCTATATGGGCACTGAAGCCGATGCTGTACAGGAGGCCTCATGAGTCCGAATCATCGTGAAAAACTGCGCATCAACAACCTGCATGCATACTACGGTGAATCCCATATCCTGCATGGCATTGACCTGACCGTGATGCAGGGTGAGCTGGTCACCTTACTGGGGAGAAACGGCTCAGGTCGTTCCACCACCCTCAAAGCAATCATGAATATGGTGGGTAAACGCAGTGGCCAGATCGTTGTGAATGGCAACGATACTATGAGCCTGCCCGCCCACCGTATCGCCCATCTGGGACTGGGTTTCTGCCCGGAAGAACGCGGCATCTTCTCCAGCCTGAACGTGGAAGAAAACCTGATGCTGCCCCCGGCGGTTCGGTCTGACGGCATGTCGGTGGATGAGATCTACGCCATGTTCCCCAACCTGTATGAACGCCGCACCAGCCAGGGCACTCGCCTGTCCGGTGGTGAACAGCAGATGCTGGCCTTGGCCCGCATCCTGCGCAGCGGCGCCAATATTCTGCTGCTGGATGAGATCACCGAAGGTCTGGCACCGGTGATTGTGCAGAAGCTGGCCGAAGTGCTGGTACAGCTGAAAAATCGCGGCCTGACCATTTTGCTGGTGGAGCAGAATTTCCGCTTTGCGGCCCCCATCGCTGACCGTCACTACGTGATGGAGCATGGCCACATTGTGGAAGAGATTGCTGCACACGAACTGGCAGAGAAAACCGAACTACTCAACACCTATCTGGGTGTGTAACCCACACCTTCTGAGATCAATAACAAAAATACTCGGAGAGACCCAAATGAAAACACTGCAACAACGACTCCTGACCACACTGATCGCAGGCGCACTGGCAACTTCAGCAGTGGCTGCACCGGATGGCAAAGTCAAAATCGGCGTGCTGGCGGATATGGGGGGCACCTATGCTGACCTGTGTGGTCCCGGCTGTGTGACTGCAACCCAGATGGCAATTGAGGATTTTGGGGGTCAGGTACTGGGCAGCCCGATTGAACTGGTGACAGCGGATTCACAGCTGAAACCCGATGTTGCCTCTGCGATTGCCCGCCAGTGGGTTGAAAGCGATAACGTTGATACCATCGGCGGTCTGGTCTCTTCTGCCGTCACCGGTGCTGTCACACAGGTCACCAACACCAGCAAAAACATCACCCTGATTACCGGCTCGGCTTCCAACTCTTTCACCACCAAAGCCTGTTCACCTTACATCGCGCACTGGACCTATAACGTTGTGGCACTGGCCAACGGTACCGTGAAATCACTGGTGAAATCCGGCAAGAAAAAATGGTTCTTTATCACAGCTGATTACGCCTTCGGCCATGCGTTGGAAAACGTTTCTACCGGCGTGATCAAAGAGAATGGCGGTGAAGTGGTTGGCAGTGTACGTGCCCCGCTGGGTACCACTGACTTCTCATCTTACGTACTGCAGGCGCAGTCATCCGGCGCAGATGTAGTTGCCCTGGCTAACGCCGGTAACGACACCGTCAACGCTCTGAATGCTGCCGCTGAATTTGGTCTGACCCAGTCCATGGATGTTGCAGGCCTGTTGGTCTTCACCCCTAACGCACAGGCTATGGACCCTGCCACTGCAGCCGGCATGCGGCTGACCACCGGTTTCTACTGGGACATGGATGAGAAAACCCGTGCCTGGAGCAAACGTTTTGAAGAGCGTCACGGCGCCATCCCATCCATGGCACACGCCGGTGCCTACTCCGCCACTCTGCATTATCTGAACGCGGTTAAAGCGGCGGGTACTGATGAGCCGGATGCCGTGATGAAACAGATGAAAGCGACCAAGCCAGAAGATTTCTTTGCCCGCAATGCTCAACTGCGTGCCGATGGACGCATGGTGCACGACATGCTGCTGGTAGAGATCAAACCGGCAGCTGAGCGCAAAAACAAAAATGACATCTACAAAATCATTGAGGTTATCCCAGCCGACGAGGCTTACAACCCAATGATTGCGGAATGTAATTTCAGCTCATAACCGGCGTGGGGAGGCTCACCCCTCCCCCGATTTACTGAGTAAGGTCTGAGTCCACTATGGCAAGTCTGTTTGATATTAACCTGTTTGCCCTGTTCGGCCAGTTGCTGATCGGGCTGATCAATGGCTCTTTTTACGCCCTGCTGAGCCTGGGTCTGGCGATCATCTTCGGTTTGCTGAAGATCATTAACTTTGCTCAGGGTGCCATGTATATGCTGGGTGCCTTTGCTGCCCTGCTGGGGATGCAATATCTGGGCATCAACTACTGGTTTGCCCTGATTCTGGTCCCGCTGGCAGTGGGTCTGGTCGGCATTCTGATGGAGCGTTTTCTGATCCGTCGCATCGCTAACGAAGATCACCTCTACAGTCTGCTGCTGACCTTTGGTCTGGCCCTGATGCTGCAGGGTATTTTCACTCACCTGTTTGGTTCTTCAGGCCTGTCGTATCCGATTCCTGACGCCCTGAAGGGTGGCACCAAACTGCCCTTTATGTACCTGCCCAATTACCGTGCCTGGATCATTCTGGTTTCTGTGGTGGTTTGTATTGGCACCTGGTGGATGATTGAAAAAACCAAACTGGGTGCGTACCTGCGCGCCGGCACCGAGAACCCGCAACTGCTGCAGGCGTTTGGCATCAATGTGCCGCTGATTGTGACCCTGACCTTCGGTTTTGGCGTTGCGCTGGCAGGTCTGGCAGGCGTTATGGCGGCCCCGGTGTATTCCGTATCACCTGATATGGGTTCCAACATTCTGATCGTCGTGTTTGCCATTGTGGTTATCGGCGGCATGGGGTCGATCGGTGGTGCCATCCTGACCGGTTTAGGCATGGGCGTCATCGAAGGTCTGACCAAATATTTCTATCCGGAAGCCTCCACCACGGTGATCTTCCTGGTCATGGTGATTGTACTGCTGTTTAAACCCGCCGGACTGTTCGGCAAAGAGGCCTGAGGTATCCATCATGAATAAAAAACTGCTACTGATTCTGCTGCCTCTGGCCCTGCTGGCACCGCTGGTGCTCTACCCGGTGTTTCTCGCCAAGGTACTCTGTTTTGCCCTGTTTGCCTGTGCCTTTAACTTGCTGCTGGGTTTTGCCGGACTGCTCTCGTTTGGCCATGCGGCCTTTTTGGGAACCGGTGGTTATGTCACCGGCTGGTTGATGATCAACAGTGGTCTGACCCCTGAACTGGCGATCATTGCCGGCACGATTGCCGGTGGTCTGCTGGGTGCAGTCTACGGCGCCCTGGCGGTCAAACGTGAAGGCATTTACTTCGCCATGGTGACACTGGCACTCGCCCAGCTGACGTTTTTCCTCTACGTGCAGGCACCATTCACCCATGGTGAAGACGGTATGCAGGGGATTCCCCGTGGCGCACTGTTTGGTCTGATCGATCTGTCCGACAACATGGTGATGTATTACTTCGTGCTGGCCATCTTCTGCTTTGGCTTCTGGCTGATCAACCGCACCGTGCACTCACCTTTCGGGCAGGTACTGAAAGCGATTCGCGAAAATGAGAGCCGCGCCATTTCGCTGGGATATGACGTAAACCGCTATAAATGGCTGGCGTTTGTTATCTCGGCAGCACTGGCCAGTCTGGCTGGCGCCACCAAGTCTCTGGTCTTTGAGCTGGCCTCACTGACTGATGTGCACTGGCATATGTCGGGCGAAGTCATTCTGATGACGCTGGTGGGCGGTGTTGGCACCCTGTTCGGTCCTCTGGTGGGTGCCGGATTTGTAGTCACCATGCAGAACTACCTGTCAGGAGGCGAGCTGGGCAACTACATTCATATCATCATGGGTGCTGTGTTTGTCATCTGTGTACTGAGTTTTCGCAGCGGCATTGTTGGCCAGCTGGCTAAATTTAAACGCGATAATTTTTAACAACGGACGGTGTCCGACCAAGACACCGCCCGTCAGGTACTAATTGACCTAAACCTGCTGACGCGGAGCCCGCAGGTTCAAAAGCTCACGAGGGAAAACCATGAATAATAATTCCGCCTTCGAAACCAATCTGGACCAGAATCAGGCTAACTACACTGCACTCTCGCCTCTGACGTATCTGGAGCGTGCCGCCACTGTTTATCCCAGTCGCGTCGCAACCGTGCATGGCGAAATTCGCCGCACCTGGAAAGAGGTCTATCAACGCTGCTGCAGACTGGCCAGTGCCCTGCAAAAACTGGGCGTTAAAAAAGGCGAAGCCGTGTCGATTATGGCCCCCAACCTACCAGAGCATTTTGAGGCGCACTTTGGCGTGCCGATGTGCGGTGCTGTGCTTAACTCCATCAATACCCGTCTCGACTCGGCAGCTGTTGCCTTTATTCTCAAACACGCTGAGAGCAAGGTACTGATTGTGGACCGCGAGTTCAGTGCGGTTGTCAAAGCCGCGCTGACGATGCTGGAGTCCCCCCCGTATGTGGTTGATATTGACGATCCGTACTACACCGAAGGTGAATTGATCGGTGCGACCCAGTATGAAGCTCTGCTGGACAGCGGCGATGCCGATTTTGTCTGGCCTCGGGTTAAGGATGAGTGGAATGCGATCACGCTGAACTACACCTCCGGCACTACCGGCGACCCTAAGGGTGTGGTCTATCATCACCGTGGCGCCTACCTGAACGCGGTCAGTAATGCGATCTCCTGGGGCATGCAGCAGCACCCGGTCTACCTCTGGACCCTGCCGATGTTCCACTGCAATGGCTGGTGTTTCCCCTGGACCATCGCTGCCATGGCAGGTGTCAGTGTCAGCCTGCGCCACGTCCGTGCGGACCATATCTTCAATCTGATCAAATCTGAAAAAGTCGGTTATTTCTGTGGTGCTCCGATTGTCCTGAACATGCTGAACTCCGCGGATGACGCCCTGAAGGCGGGCATTGAGCATCCGGTAAAAGTAATGACCGCTGGCGCTGCGCCACCGGCTGCTGTCATTGCCGGCATGGAAAAACTCGGTTTCTCCGTCACCCACGTATACGGGCTGACCGAAACCTACGGTCCTTCTGTGGTTTGTGTCTGGCATGAAGAGTGGGACGATAAAACACTGGAAGAAAAAGCCCGACTCAAAGCCCGTCAGGGTGTGCGCGCCCCTATGCTGGATGGCCTGATGGTGGCTGACCCAGTCACGCTGCAACCGGTGCCGCAGGATGGTAAAACCATGGGTGAGATCTTCATGCAGGGCAACCTGGTGATGAAAGGCTACCTGAAAAATCCGGAAACCACCGCCAAGGCGTTTGATGGCGGCTGGTTCCACTCCGGCGATCTGGCGGTCTGGCATGCCGATGGATATATCGAAATTAAAGACCGCTCCAAAGACATCATTATTTCCGGCGGTGAGAACATCTCAAGCATTGAGGTGGAGGATGTACTGTACAGCCACCCAATGATTCAGGAAGCCGCTGTAGTCGCCAAGTCTGATGAGAAATGGGGTGAAACGCCCTGCGCTTTTGTCGCCCTGAAAGACTGCGATAAAGAGGTCACTGCAGAAGAGATCATTAAATTCTGCCGGGAGCATATGGCGCACTTTAAAGCGCCTCGTCATGTGGTGTTTGGCCCGCTGCCAAAAACCTCTACCGGTAAGATCCAGAAGTTTCTGCTGCGTGAACAGGCCAATGCAACTGAATCCGAATGAAACCTGCCGCCCGAGTCGCGGCAGGCAACATGAGGTTTCAAACCGGATTTGTACGTAGACTCTGCAAAAACTGAGCTTTGGTTCGGTGCCTTTTTGCCCTCTCCGGAGGGCTTTTTTACGGCCTAATCCAGCAGCCCTTTTTCAATGGCGTAACGCGCCAGGGCAGCGGTCGTCTGCAGATCCAGCTTCTGCTTGATATTAAGCCTGTGGGTCTCCACGGTACGCACAGAAATATCCAGTTGCCGGGCGATTTCTTTGTTACTCAAACCTTCTGCTATCGCCCTGAGCACGGCGGTTTCTCTGGGGGTCAATGGATCCGGCAGCGACGGTTCAGGTTCTGCAGGGATCATTGCTGGCGCACTGAACAGGGTCTGTGAAACACCGGAGCTGAAGTAACTGGCACCGGTCGAGACAGTCTGAATCGCATGAATCAGTTCACGTGAAGAGACATCTTTCAACACATAACCGGACGCCCCGCAGCGTACCAGTTTCATGATGTATTCCCGGTCATCATGCATGCTCAGAATCAGCACCCTGATATCCGGCATCTGTTCACGAAAGCGCTCAGTCGCTTCAAATCCATTCATCACCGGCATGGAGATATCCATCAACACCACATCCGGCTTCAGTTCTGCTGCCAGTGCCAGCGCCTGTTCACCGTTATTGGCAGTGCCGATAACCTCGACTGAAGGCTCCTGCGCCAGTCGCGCCTCAATACCGTCCAGTACCAGCGGATGATCATCCACCAATAAAACACGAATGATCTCTTCACTCATCAGCTTCTATACCTTTATAAAACCCCAAATCCCGCCCGTAACACAGTGCCTAATCCGGGACGGCTATGCAGATGGAAGGTGCCGCTCAGCAACTCGGTTCGTTCACGCATATTCAGCAAACCGATACCGGTGTGCTCTTCATCTCCGGCCTGAAAACCTTTGCCGTTATCTTTGATCTCCAGCCAGACATGACCATGATCCTGCCAGATTTTCAGACTGACTTGCGTCGCCCCGGAGTGCCGCTCGATATTGGTCAGTGCCTCCTGCGCCATGCGATAAAGGGTGATTTCAATATCATCCGGCAACCGCGCGTCCGGCAGGTTCAGGCTGACCTCCATGCTGATATCGGTTCTGAGGACAAAATCATCCAGCAGACTTTGCAGCGCCGATTCCAGCCCCAGGTCATCCAGTAGAATGGGGCGCAGATCGTGTGACAACCGTCTGACTTCCTGAATCGTCTGATCCAGCACCTGATGGGCCTTTTCGAGATCTTCACCAAGGTTACCTTTACCGGCATGCAGTTTATCCAGCGCCAGCTCAATGCGAAATTTCACCGAGACCATCATCTGGTTGATACCGTCATGCAGCTCGCGGGCGAAATTACGTCGCTGGGCCACCTGAAACTGCACATATCTGTGCGCCATATGCCGCAGGCTTTTATCCGCAAACTGAGTCGCATGTACGTTGATCGCTACCCCCACCAACGCGATCACCACCAGGGTCGCTGCCAGAATAGCAACCACCGTAAAAAAGGTATTCCGGATGTTATGAGTGACTTTCAGCCGGATCGCCGCTACCTCTTTGGCGATATCATCGATATACAGCCCGGTACCGATCATCCAGTTGAATTTTGGCACCATCACCACGTAGCTGAGCTTGTCTTCCAGATCACCGCGTGAGGGTTTTTCCCACAGATAACGGAAAAAACCACCGCCCTCCTGGGCCAGTCGCAGCAGATTACGAATGACATAACGGCCCTCGCGGTCCTGCAGGTCATACAGATTCTGTCCCACCAGTTCGGGCTGAATAGGATGTACAAGATTCACCCCTTCAAGGGTGTACATGAAAAAATAACCGTCATCACCATAGGTAAAGTTATTCACGATACGCGTCAGTTCAGCCTCAACCGCCGGATCACCTGGCTCACCCTGCTCTACGATATCCGCAATGGAGTTCATTGCCATATCGACATAGTTCATCAGCTCTATGCGTTTGGAGCGGAGCAGGTTTTCCTCGAAGGTGGCGATCTCCTGCTCAGACAGGTGTCGGGCCTGATTCATACTGATCAGGGTGACAAGCACGGTCACCACCGTCAGCGGCAGAATCGCCAGCAACAGGATTTTCGTTCTTAAAGAGGTGGCAATGTTTAACATCTTCTGCTGTTTTTATTATCAAGCGTTATGTTCGTAGTATACAAAGCCGAAAAAGGAACGGGTGATGCTTTTACCGTTATGGCAACAAGCCGCCGAAGTAAAACAGGCAGCCCTAAACTCCGGCACGCTCCTGAGTCTGCCTACCACCTCGGTTGACCTGCGTGAGGGCGATCTCAACTGGCGGGTTCGGGTACTGGAAGCGCTACGCTTAAAAGCGCAGCCTGCAACTAGCACCGAAGCCTCCATCAATCCGTTTTTACCGCCCGAACCCAGTCTGGTTGTGTGCGAGGCAGGCCCTGAGCACCTCTGGGTTCTGAACAAATACAACGTGTTTGACCTGCATCTGCTGCTGATCACCAAGACCTTTGTGCCTCAGACCCGGATCATCGAGCAAACCGACTTCAGCGCACTGTTCAAAGCGATGCAGGCAGCGCCGGCACTGGCGTTTTATAACAGTGGTGCTGTTGCCGGTGCCAGTCAATCACATAAACATCTGCAATTGATCCCCCTGACACCAGAAACGCACCTACCCTTTACACCACAATTTGAAGCCCTGCATGATCAGGTGCCGCGTCAGCTCGAGACGCTCCCTTTCCAACACGCGGCTCTTGCCCTGCCCAACGACCTGTTTCAACTACCGGAATCGGAAGGCAGCCAATACCTGCAACAATTTTATGACCGGCTACGCATGACACTGGCTATTGAAGTTCAGGATCAACAGATTGAGAAACCCTATAACCTGCTTCTGACTCAGTCATGGATGATGCTGGTACCGCGGGTAGCCGAATCCGCCTGCGGTATTTCATTTAATGCGTTAGCGTTTACCGGTTCCCTGCTGGTCAAAGATCAAATACAGATCAAGCTGCTGCAGGAGACCGGACTTGCCAATATCCTGCAGCAGATTTCAGGCTGATCAGACCAGTCCGTAGAAACCCGGGAAGATCAGAATCGACAGCACCACCGCAATCTGCATCAGAATGAACGGCACCACCCCACGATAGATATCAATGGTGCGAACCTGCGGCGGCGCCACACCCTTGAGGTAGAACAGACTGAAACCAAACGGCGGTGTCAGGAAGCTGGTCTGCAGGTTCATTGCAATCAGAATCGCAAACCACACAGGCGCAATACCCAGAGCATCGGCCACCGGTGCCAGAATCGGCACAATAATGAAGCTGATCTCAACAAAGTCGATAAAGAAACCCAGCACCAGAATCGCCAGCATGGACAACAACAGGAAACCTGTGGCACCGCCGGGCAGATCGGTCAGAATTTCTTCGACAATGTAATCACCGCCGGTGTAGGTAAAGGCCATGGAGAAGGCGGTCGCACCCAGCAGAATCGCAAACACCATGGCGGTTACTTTCACCGTCTCGGTAGCTGAGTCCATAACCATCTTCCAACTGAACTGACGGTACATCACCGCCAGAATCAGCGCACCCACACCCCCGAGAGCAGAAGATTCCGTGGGTGTTGCGATACCGGCAAAGATCGAACCCAGTACCACCAGAATCAGCGCCAGAGGCGGCACAATCGCAATCAGTGCTTTACGATATTGCTGACGCTTATTCTCTACATCATCATCCAGCGGCAGGGCGGGTGCAGACTCTGGTTTCAGCCAAGTATAGATCAGAATATAGATTACATAGATACCGATTAGCACAAGGCCCGGCGCAACTGCGGCTTTGAACAGATCCCCCACTGGAATGCCCAGCACATCACCCAGGATAATCAGAATGATTGAAGGCGGAATAATCTGCCCTAGGGTACCGGAGGCACAGATGGTGCCGCAGGCCAGAGACTTGTCGTACTTGTACTTCAGCATCACCGGCAGCGAGATCAGACCCATCGCTACCACAGATGCGCCCACCACACCGGTGGAGGCCGCCAGCAAAGCGCCAACCAGTACCGTTGAAATCGCCAGACCACCACGCACACCGCCAAAGAGTTTCCCCATCGACTCCAGCAGCTGTTCCGCGAGCTTGGTTTTCTGTAACACAAGGCCCATGAATATAAACAGCGGTACTGCCATCAATACCGTGTTTTCCATGATGCTTTGAATTCGGAACGGCATAAATGCAAAGATATCAGGACCTTCTGCAAACACACCAAAAATCAGGGCAATACCACCAAAGGTAAAGGCCACCGGGAAGCCAACTAACAGCATCACCAGGGCCACAAAAAACATCACAATACCGATCATGTGTGTGACTCCTTACTGCTGTGGCGCTTCGTAATGGTCTTGCGGACGCAGACCCAATAACACGTTCACGGATTTAACCAGCAGACCAAAACCACTGATCACCATAGCGACAAAAGAAAACGGGATGACCGCCTTAATTACCCAGCGGTACGGCAGTCCACCCGGGTCACCGGACGTTTCGCCAAGGTTGTATGACTCCATTGCAAAACCATAGCCATACCAGGCCACCAGTGCACAGAACGGCAAAAGTAAAAACAGAGTGCCAAAAATATCGACCCAGGCCTGTGATTTATCGGAGAGACGCTCATAGATCAGGTCAACCCTTACATGCCCACCGGCACGCAGCGTATAGGGTACACCTAACAGAAATACTGCTGCATACAGGTGCCATTCCAGCTCCTGCATGCCAATCGACACATCATTCAACGCATAACGCATCACTACGTCGATAAACACATTGAATAACATCAGAACAAAAAGCACTGCGGAGATTTTCCCCAGCAGATCGGAAAATCGGTTTATGATCGCTTCCAATCGCAACATCGACATCACCCTTTCTTACGCGTTCAAGAAAAACGAACGGGAGGCTCTTGTGGAGCCTCCCGGATGTCTGTTTTTATCAGTCAGACAGACTGTTGAGGTAGGCGCGGTCAGAGATATCTGTCCAGGCGCGAGCTTTCTTCATGTACTCAGCCTGAGAGTCCAGAATCTTTTTAGCCATTGGATCTTCAGCTGCTTTCTCGGCCAACAGTTCATCGTTGGCTTTACGCATGGCGGCGATTACATCTTTCGGGAAGGTTTTCACCTGAATGTTCGGGAACTCCTGCTTCATGGTGACCCAGTTTTCTGCAGAAGCATGGTAAGACTGGGTATACATGTCATACGCAGCAGTACGCATAGAGACGCGCAGAATTTCCTGCAGGTCTGCTGGCAGCTTATCCCACACTTTTTTATTCACCATGAACTGCAGCTCAGTCGCAGGTTCATGCCAGCCGGTGTAATAGAATGGGGAAATTTTGTGGAAGCCCATGCGCAGGTCAAGTGAAGGACCTACCCACTCCAGCGCGTCAATCGTGCCACGCTCCAGCGCAGTATAAAGTTCGCCCGGTGCTATATTGGTCGGTTTTGCACCCAGTTTTGCCAGCACTTCACCTGCAAAACCCGGAATACGCATTTTCAGACCCTGTAGGTCATCCAGTGACTTGATCTCTTTCTGGAACCAACCGCCCATCTGGTTACCGGTGTTACCGCCCGGAAATGACAGCAAACCAAACTCGCTATACACCTCACTCATAAGCTCCATACCGCCACCGAAATAGAACCAGCCGTACTGCTCAGGCGCAGTCATCCCAAACGGCATGGTGGTGAAGTACAGGGTGTTAGGTACTTTGCCTTTCCAGTAATAGGACGCAGAGTGGCCCATGTCATACTGGCCAGAGCGCACCATATCAAACACACCAAAGGCAGATTTGTGTTTGTTAGCAGAGTCGATGGTGATCTGCAGACGGCCGTTAGACATTTTCTCTGCCATCGCCGCCATGTTTTTCGGTGCATCACCAAAAACCGGGAAGTTAGTTGGCCAGGTTTCAGCCAGTTTCAGACGATAGACTTTTTCAGCCATCGCCAGCGGGCTTGCCAGTACTGCAGCACAGGCGGCTACAGCAGCAAGTTTTTGTGCCATCTTCAGTTTCAACATTTTTATTGTTTTCCTCTTCTCTCACTCTGGATTGATCACAACTGAAGGATCTCCATGCTCACAGCAGCTGTCATCGCTTCATTAAAACTTATTAGAATAAGTGTGGCACAGTCTTAGCGCATTCACATGCGCACTAACCCGTTAAATGCCCTGCGAGGAAACCCTTAAAACTAAAGTTTAAGCCTACGTAGTAATACGGATATTTGAGCGCGCTGCTGAGCTAAGCGTGTATGAGGATTATTCTTTGCCCAAGAAAATTTGGATCATGATAGAGAGAAAACTGTGATAACCGCACAGGGTTGTGACCGGGCGAATAAATCGAATAGCGGAGTTGACGAAACTGAGATATGTAAGAACTGCCAGAAATGACAAAATTGGTCGGGACGAGAGGATTTGAACCTCCGACCCCTTGCACCCCATGCAAGTGCGCTACCAGACTGCGCTACGCCCCGACTCAGGCATGATCCGCTGCCGCGGATTAAGAGGGCGCTATAGTACCCTAACGCCCTGAATGTGTGAAGAATTTTTCTGTGGCTTATTGGGTGATGACTTCGTCACCAATCACCAAAATTGAGGCTGTCTGATTATAGTGTCCGAGTGATCCACCCAGGGTCGCACCCTGCTCCCCGAAAGTGTTAAACCCGATAAAAGGCACGTCCTGACCACAGACATCACGGATGATTGCAGCATCATCAATCTCCAACCGGCACTTCAGCAAGTGACGCAGAATGCAGTTGAAAACAATTATCCCTGCGATCTTCTTTGGTCGTCCGGCATCAATGATGGCGCGTTCCAGCGCCTTGCGAAACAGACTCTCAGCGGTGTTGCGGTCTGTCTTCATCTGGCGCAGAAAGCTACCGTTAGTAATCGCAGAATAGAAGCTGACACTCTGGTCCGGGTTCACACAACGGGCGCTTTTTATGGTGTATTCAGCAAACACATCGGCAGACTGAACCCCGAACGGGTTTTGAGCAAACACCTCAGGCGTGAGTTCGTCACAGCCCAGCAGTTTTTTCAGCACTTCTGCAGCCGGTTTCCCATTAAAAGCTTTCACCACTCGTCCTTCGCCGCTGGTGATCACCACCCCTCTGCTAGCGGGCAAATAGGGCTGACCAATGGCGGTACCCATTTTCAGCGCTGTGCTGATACTGGTTAATACCGCACTGTCCTGAAATACCCCATCACAGATCTGATAGCTATTTTTGACCTCCGGCAGTGACGCGGTGGAGCCTCCAATAATCTGGGGAGAACGCCCGGTTTCATTCATCAGCGCCCGCAGAAAAGGCTCTTCCCGTTCAGAGGTCCCATCAGGCAACACAATTTTGACAAAAGGTTTGATACGGCTGGCTTCAGTGGGTTTTTTGGATTCCAGTGCAATGGTCATCAGAGACATGACGGTAGGATTGGTGTGCAACCTTGCCTGAGCCTGCTCAAGAGCAGTAATCGCTGCTTTGCGTGGGGAAGCGGTCAGATCTTCACCCACACCAATGCCCACACTGAGGTAACTGCTCTGCAAACTCATGATAACCACAGTGTTGTCCTGCGGTGCAGTCAACCTTGAGGAGAGCTCACCGACGGAGCTGCCACCTACAATGGGCACCTTGTCACCAAAAACATCCCGGACATCGGCATAACATGCAGCTACATCCAGTGCTGCATTGATAAAGCACAGTACCAGGTTAGCTTTCGGCGTTGCCGCATGGGCCTGCTCAGCCGCCAGTCTGGCTGAAGTTGCGTGGCCTATGCCGACTTTTATGCAATCACTCATCGGTTTCCTTCCGCAGGGTTAAAGCGCGTTGTAACAGTCGCGTATTAGCCCAAATCATATCGGCGTTTGGCAGAGAAAGTAGAGGGGACATGAGGCTTGCTACTTAAGTAGCAGTTAGCTGCGCCGAGTGGAGGCTAACAGAGCCTCAAGTTCAGCAATGGTCTGGCGCAACAGCTGTTTATAACGGGTCTGATCATCTTCATTATGATCACCAGTCAAAAACTGCTTGGCACCTGTCAGGGTATAACCCTGTTCATACAAAAGGGATTTGATACGCCGGATCAGAATCACATCCTGGCGTTGATAATAGCGGCGGTTGTTGCGTTTTACCGGTGCGATCTGTTCGAACTCTTTTTCCCAATAACGCAGAACATGAGTTTTAAGATCACACAGCGCAGCCACTTCACCGATCGTAAAATAACGCTTGCCGGGGATGGTGGCCTCGGTAGCGTTACTCTGATCCGTCTCCGACATAAGCTTCAACACGATCCTTGAGTTTCTGCCCAGGTCTGAAAGTAACTACTCGACGGGCGGAGATGGGAACTTCTTCACCGGTTTTAGGATTTCGACCCGGGCGTTGACGTTTGTCACGCAGATCGAAATTCCCAAAGCCGGACAGTTTTACCTGCTCGTTGTTTGAAAGACAGGCTTTGATCTCTTCAAAAAACGATTCCACCATCTCTTTGGCTTCACGTTTATTTAAACCCAGATCTTCATTCAGGCGTTCAGCCATATCTGCTTTGGTCAACGAGCCCATAGATTCACCTTTGACGCTATTCTCGCAATGAAGCACCCACCGTACTGGCCAGCGCAGAGACGATTGCATCCACTGCGCTGTTTATTTCTTCGTCATTAAGAGTGCGCGAAGGATGCTGCCACGTCAAGCCCAAAGCAAGACTTTTTCGTCCCGGATCAATACCTTGGCCCTGATATACGTCAAAAAGGGTGATCTGTTTGAGGTAACTGCCTGCATTTTCAGAGGCCAGTGCCCTCACCTGCTCGAAGGCTACTTGCTCGTCTACTACGACAGCCAGGTCACGGCGGGACTCAGGAAACTTGGAAATTTCCTGATAGCGCGGCAACACACCCCGCAGCAGCGGCTGCAAGCGGATTTCAAACAGATAGACCGGGCCATCCAGATCCAGAGACTTGATCAGATTCGGATGCAGCGCACCCATAAACCCGACAGTTTCACCCTGTTTTTCAATTCTGGCGGTCTGTCCCGGATGCAGAGCAACATGACGATCTGCAACGAAGGTGAACTCACCTTTAGCACCGGCCAGGGCCAGCAGGTTTTCGACATCACCTTTCAGGTCAAAAAAGTCCACCACGTCCTTTGTTGCCTGCCAGCCTTCAGGCTGACGCTTGCCGCTGATGAGGCCAGCCAGCACATTTTCCTGTACGACAGTGTCAGCTTCTGCCAGAAAACGCTGACCTGTCTCAAACAGGCGTACACGTGACTGCTGGCGGTTCTGGTTATACTGCAGTGCTTTAGTCAGTCCAGGCCACAGCGTTGTTCGCATCACCGCCATCTCGGCAGAGATCGGGTTCGCCAGGGCCAGTGCCTCGTACTGGTCATCAAACTGTTTCTGCAGACCCGCTTCAATAAAGCTGTAGGTGATCGCTTCCTGATACCCCATCGCGACCAGAGAACGACGCAAGGTACCAATTTTAGCCTGCGTTTCGTCATCTGATTTCAGCGGTAGACTGGCGGTTGGCGTACGTACCGGCAGGTTGTTGTAGCCGTAAACCCGCGCCAACTCTTCGATCAGATCCACTTCCAGTGCAATATCAAAACGGTAAGAAGGCACACTCACCAACCACTCACCGGCAACGGCGGAGGGTTCTACAATCATGCCTAAGCGGGTCAGAATCTCCTCTACCTCAGTTGCAGGCATTGCAAATGAAAGCATGGCGTCGATTTTGCTCTGGCGCAGACGCACCTGACGGTTGGCAGGTAACGCCTCCGTTTCAACAGTTTCGATCACAGGACCTGCTTCACCGCCAACAATATCAAGCAGCAATTGAGTGGCGCGGTTAACGGCGCGTACCTGTAACTGCCAGTCAACACCACGCTCAAAGCGATGCGATGAATCAGTGTGCAAACCATAACTGCGGGCACGACCAGCAATGGAAATCGGATTAAAGAACGCACTCTCCAGGAAAATGTGCTGAGTTGCGTCGGTCACACTGGTGGGCTCGCCACCCATAATGCCGGCCATAGCCACCGGGCCGTTAGCATCGGCAATCACCAGCGTGTCGGCATTTAACTCAATCTCCTGACCATCCAGCAGTACAAGCTTCTCGCCCTGCTCTGCGCGGCGCACGTTTATGCCACCACTGAGTTTATCCAGATCGAAGGCATGCATCGGCTGGCCAAATTCCAGCAGCACGTAGTTGGTGACATCCACCACCGGATCAATACAACGAATACCGGAACGTTCCAGACGCTGCTGCATCCAGACCGGTGTTTCTGCCAGAGGGTTGATATTACGAATCACCCGGCCCACATAGCGCGGGCAGTCCTCCGGCGCAGCCAGGGTCACAGGGAAAGTATCATCAATCACGGGAGCGGTTTCAGTGTCCGGCACATCCGCCACCGGGGCTTTATTCAGCACCCCGACTTCACGGGCCAGACCAATGATGCTCAGGCAGTCGCCACGGTTAGGCGTCAGATCAACATCAATCACCTGATCATTCAGATTCAGATAGTCACGCAGACAGGTGCCTACTGGTGCATCCGCAGGCAGTTCCATAATCCCGGCATGATTGTCCGCAATCCCCAGTTCATCTTCGGCGCACAGCATGCCAAAGGATTCAACCTGACGCAGTTTGGCTTTTTTGATTTTGAAAACAGTGCCATCTGGGGTTGGCAGCTCCGCACCCAACGTGGCAAATGCGGTTTTCAGACCAGCACGTGCATTGGGCGCACCACAGACTACCTGAAAGGTTTCCGTGCCGTCAGTGACCTGACACACCTGCAATTTGTCCGCATCCGGATGCTGTTCGGCGGTCAGGATCTCTCCAACAACCACACCGCTGAAAGCTTTGGCCACCGGCTCTACTTCGTCGACTTCGAGACCCGCCATGGTGACCTGATCCACCAGTCCCTGAGTATCGATGGCCGGATTGACCAGTTCACGTAACCACTGTTCGCTGAATTTCATAATAGGTATCCGAAAAAATTCTGTTTACTGTCCTGAACCTGCTGTGCCTCAGTTGAACTGATGCAAAAATCGCAGATCATTCTCAAAGAACAGTCGCAGGTCATTCACGCCGTAACGCAGCATCGCCAGACGCTCAACCCCCATACCGAAGGCAAAGCCGGTAAACTCTTCAGGATCGATCCCGGATGCTTCAAATACCTTCGGATGCACCATGCCGCAGCCCAATACTTCAAGCCATTTACCATCACCGCGGTCAATATCCACTTCAATCGATGGCTCGGTGAACGGGAAGTAAGATGGACGGAAACGCACATTCACATCTTCTTCAAAAAATTCACGCAGGAACTGTTCCAGTGTGCCTTTCAGGTCCGCAAAACTGATGTCCTTATCGACAATCAGACCTTCCACCTGATGGAACATCGGAGAGTGGGTCTGATCATAATCACAGCGATACACCCGACCCGGACAGATAATCCGCAAAGGCGGTTTCTGCGTTTCCATGGTACGTACCTGAACCCCGGAGGTATGGGTACGCAGCAGTGTATTGGCATTGAAATAGAAGGTGTCATGCATCGCACGAGCCGGATGGTGCGATGGAATATTCAGGGCTTCAAAGTTATGGTAGTCGTCCTCGATCTCCGGACCCTCTTCCACGCTGTAACCGATGCCGGTAAAAAACGCTTCGATCCGCTGCAGGGTACGGGTAATCGGGTGCAGACCACCCAGATTCTGGCCCCGGCCTGGCAGAGTCACATCAATGGTTTCCGCCGCCAGTTTGGCTTCTAGCGCAGCACTTTCCAGCGTAGTTTTGCGCAGGTTGATGGCGTCCTGCAGCGCGTCTTTCGCTTCATTGATCAGCGCACCCGCCTTTGGGCGTTCTTCAGCAGACAAACCACCCAGACTTTTCAACAATGCGGTCAGTTCACCTTTTTTACCCAGGTACTGTACCCGGACCTGATCCAGGTCCTGAGTTGACGTCGCCTGCGCGACCGCTTCTTTACCTGCTGCCAACAGGATTTCAAGGTTTTCCATTATCCGGCTCCGATAAAAGGAGGTTTACTGCAGGGGCTCCGTGGAGTGCCCCCTGACTAATACGTTTGCCCAGTACTCAGACGAACACTCGGCAAACGCATCAAAAAAACAGGGGAAGAGTTTACACCCTTCCCCTGCTAATACTCGACCTACAAGAGGCGGGTTACCTTATGCCAGAGCAGCTTTCGCTTTCTCTACAACAGCGGTAAAGGCACCAGCTTCGTGTACAGCCAGATCAGCCAGTACTTTACGGTCGATTTCAACGTTAGCCTTTTTCAGACCAGCGATGAAACGGCTGTAAGACAGACCGTTGATGCGCGCAGCAGCGTTGATACGTGCAATCCACAGAGCGCGGAACTGACGCTTACGCTGACGACGGTCGCGGTATGCATACTGACCTGCTTTAATAACTGCCTGTTTAGCAACGCGGAATACTCGGCTACGAGCACCGTAGTAACCTTTTGCTTTTTTCAGGATCTTTTTGTGACGACGACGTGCAATAACACCACGTTTTACGCGAGCCATGATTTACCTTCCTATCTATATTCTGTTAACTGAAAAAAGCAGTACTTAAATGTACGGCAGCATGCGACGAACCAGCGCCTTGTCTGCAGCATGAACCTGCAGCATTGGACGCAGCTGACGCTTACGCTTAGTGCTCTTCTTGGTCAGAATGTGACTAGTGAAGGACTGCTTGTGCTTGAAGCCGTTCGCAGTTTTCTTGAATCGCTTAGCCGCACCGCGGCAAGATTTGATTTTAGGCATTACAAAAATCTCCACGCATTCGTTTAGTTTTTTCACGCGAAACAACGAAAAACCCGCAGCCGCCAAAAAGGCAGTCACGGGTTTAAACGCAGCGCGTTACTTTTTCTTTTTCGGAGCCAACACCATGGTCATTTGACGGCCTTCCATTTTTGCGCGCTGTTCAACTACTGCTAACTCTTCCAGGTCTTTTTCAACCCGGTTCATCAGCTGCATGCCCAGCTCCTGGTGAGCCATCTCACGACCACGAAACCGTAGGGTTATCTTGGCCTTGTCTCCTGCTTCAAGGAAACGTATCAGGTTGCGTAGTTTTACCTGATAATCCCCTTCTTCCGTATTAGGACGGAATTTCACTTCCTTGATCTGAATCTGATGCTGCTTCTTCTTCGCCTCGTTGGCCTTTTTCTTCAGCTCATAGAGGTGTTTGCCGTAGTCCATCACCTTACAGACGATGGGGTCAGCATCAGAAATTTTTACCAGATCAAGTCCCGCTTCCTGAGATGCCTCAAGAGCGTCATTAATCGTTACCACACCAATCTGGGTGCCGTCGGGACCAATTAGCCTGCATTCGGTTGCGATAGTCAGCAGATGCTCATTGATCATGGGCTGCTCACGGCGAGCGCCCCGTTTAGATTCACGCCTGATAGTTATTCTCCTAACTCGTTGGAGTCATGACGACCTTTCCTGGCGACGTCTCTGCCAAGTAAGGCTTTAAATTCACTCAGAGGCATGGAACCAAGGTCTTCACCGGTACGGGTACGCACCGCGACAGCACCTGCCTCGACTTCTTTGTCCCCAATTACCAGCAGGTAAGGGACCTTCTGTAAAGTACGCTCGCGGATTTTAAAGCCGATTTTTTCATTTCTCAAGTCCGCTTCGGCACGAAAACCTTGATCTGCAAGCTCATTTACGATGTTTTTACAATATTCAGACTGTTTATCAGTGATATTCAGCACGGCAACCTGCAACGGCGCCAACCAGGTAGGTAACGCACCGGCGAAGTTTTCGATCAGAATTCCGATGAATCGCTCAAAGGAACCCAGAATTGCACGGTGCAGCATGACCGGTGTTTCGCGTTCGCCCTGCTCATTGACAAACTGTGCACCGAGTCGGCCCGGCATCGAGAAATCGACCTGAATAGTACCACACTGCCAGACACGACCGAGGCAATCTTTCAAAGAAAACTCAATCTTTGGTCCATAGAAAGCACCCTCACCCGGTAGCTCCTGCCACTCCAGGCCAGCAGCATCCAGTGCATCCGCCAGCGCTTTTTCGGCTTTATCCCAAACTTCGTCAGAGCCTACACGCTGTTCGGGACGGGTCGACAGCTTGTAAATAACCTCGGTAAAACCGAAATCCGCATACACTTCATCCAGAAACTCGATAAAACGCGCCACTTCAGACTGAATCGAGTTTTCTGCACAGAAGATATGCGCATCGTCCTGCACAAAACCACGTACACGCATAATGCCATGCAACGCACCGGAAGGTTCGTTACGGTGACAGCAGCCGAACTCAGCCAGACGCAGCGGCAGGTCACGGTAAGAACGAATGCCCTGATTAAATACCTGCACGTGACACGGGCAGTTCATTGGCTTGATGGCAAAGTCATGATTCTCTGAATGAGTGGTAAACATCTCATCAGAGAACTTGTCCCAGTGACCGGATTTTTCCCACAGGGTACGTGCCACAACCTGCGGGGTTTTGATCTCGTCATAACCATGCTGCTGCTGTTTGCGACGCATGTACTGTTCAATCTGCTGATACAGCGTCCAGCCATGCGGATGCCAGAACACCATGCCCGGCGCTTCTTCCTGCAAATGGAACAGATTCAGCTGTTTACCCAGTTTACGGTGATCACGTTTTTCCGCTTCTTCCAGGCGGTGCAGGTATTCCTTGAGGTCTTTTTTATCACCCCAGGCAGTGCCGTAAATACGCTGCAGCATCTCGTTGTTGGAATCACCACGCCAGTATGCACCAGCAACTTTCATCAGTTTGAAAGCTTTGATGTGCCCGGTAGACGGTACGTGCGGGCCACGGCAGAGGTCAATAAAATCGCCCTGCGAGTAGAACGACAGGTCCTCAGAATCAGGTACTGCCTGCAGCAGTTCAACCTTGTAGGTCTCACCCATTTTCTGGAACATCTCGGTCGCTTCGTCGCGACTCATCAGCGAACGGCTGACCGGCAGGTTCTGTTTTGACAGTTCCTGCATTTTCTTTTCGATCTTTTCCAGATCTTCAGGGGTAAAAGGTCGCTCGTAGGCAAAATCGTAGTAGAAACCGTTTTCGATTACCGGCCCGATGGTCACCTGCGCACCAGGAAACAGGTCCTGCACCGCCATAGCCATCAGGTGCGCACAGGAGTGGCGAATCACTTCAAGGCCGTCCTCATCCCGTGCTGTCACAATACCCAGATCGCTGTCGGCATCAATTGTGTAGGATGTATCTACCAGCTTGCCATTGACCTTTCCGGCCAGCGCAGCCTTTGCCAGACCAGCGCCAATATCAGCGGCAACATCAAATACAGTGACAGGATTAGCAAACTCGCGTTTGCTACCATCAGGCAGGGTAATTACAGGCATTTCGGTTCCTTGTTCTCAGGCATGACCCCTACGTCAGGCCACGCTGTTATTCAACATATGGCATCGTACAAACCAGGTACGTAGCCGGGGGATGGCATTCTAGCGGATACGCGCTGTGAATACCATGTAACTGACCCGATCCGCCTCAATAGACTGTTGCAAATCTAAACCCTCTCAATCGGGTAAACTGCAGCTACAATACGCCTTCATCGCAGACCCGGATTCTCATATTTTCATGCAAGCCCCTGCTGCACCCACCACACTGCTGATCTATCTGCTAGCCGGGTTGACGGCTATGGCGCCGCTGGCTGTGGATGCCTACCTGCCCGCTTTGCCTGAGATGGCCCAGTTTTATGCTGTCAGCATCCATCAGGCTGAATTTTCACTGAGTGTTTTTCTGGCCGGATTTGCCCTTGGTCAACTGATTGGTGGGCCGTTTTCAGATCATTTTGGCCGGCGTATGGCGTCAGGCTGGGGTATCAGCCTGTTTTGTCTGGGCTCTTTGGGTATTGTCTTCAGCCCCAATATGGAAACACTCTGGCTCTGTCGTGCCATTCAGGCCATCGGCGGTGGCCTGGCGGTAGTAAACTCCTCTGCGGTTATTCGTGATCTGAGCCAGGGCCGTGATAGCGCACGGCATCTCTCTAATATTGCAGTCATTATGATGCTGGCCCCACTGCTGGCACCCATGATCGGGGCCGCTTTACTGCATCTTTCTTCCTGGAAGCTGATCTTTGAATTTCTGCTGGTCTATGGCCTGCTGATTGGATTAATGCTCTATTTTAAGCTGCCTGAAACCCGGAAAATTCAACCTGCCTCGACCAGTGTTCTGACACGTTATAAGAGTGTCTTAAGTCATCGGTATGCGATGGGTTTTGTACTCTCTCAGTGTTTTGCCATGGCTGGCATGTTCGCCTTTATCACCGGCTCGCCACTGGTGTACATGCAATTTTTTGGGGTTAGCGAGTCCGTCTATCCCTTTCTGTTTGGTGCCAATATCATTGGCATGATCACGGCAAACCGAATCAATATTCGCCTGCTACACCGGTTTAATCCGCATCAGATTCTGACCCTGGGTCAGGCAATACAAATCAGCGCAGGGCTCCTGTTATGGGCCTATATCAGTTTTGCGAACAACCTGTTATTGATACCGGTCGTCGGCTTAATCATTCTGTACGTAGGTGCCATGGGCATTATGGTGGCGAATGCTACCTCCAGCACAATTGAGTATTTTCCTCACTCAAGTGCAACAGCAACCGCAATTCTGGGCGCATCCGGCTTTGCAATGGGTGGATTAAGCGGCGCACTGATTGGTGTATTTGGCGACGGCACACCGCTGCCTATGGCCACGGTCATGCTGCTCTGCGCCTTCTGCGGCATCTTTTTCCGTGGCCTGCTTCAGTTTAAACGCAGCCCTGATACATAATAAAAAAGAGCGCCGAAGCGCTCTTTAGTATTCTGGGTCTCAATGTTTACAGCCTGAGGTCTACTGAAAAGAAGACCTTCTCACCATTGTGATAACCGGACAGGTAATAACTATCGCGGTAACGGTGGTACAGGTCCCCACCAATGACAACAGCATAACTGTTCCTAGGCAACACTCTTACCCAATTGCCGGTATAACGATGGTCATGCCGATAATGTCGGTCATAGTGTTTGGCTTTATACTTCCATGACTTATCGTGCCCACGGTGATAGCCATTATTGCCAGGATGATAATCGTGATGTTTATGATGTTTGTTGCGCTCGTGACGTTCATAACGACCACGGTGATCATCTCGATATTTGCGATCGTAACGATCCGAGTGCTGATACGTTGGCTCTACCCGAATTGAAGAAGGGCCATGCGCCAGAGCCGGTACCGCAATACCCAGACTTAACGCCATCGCCATCGCCATCGCCAATGCATATTGTGTTAATTTTCGCATGGTTCACCCCCATGTCTTTGCAGGTTGGCACAAATGCGCCGCTGTTGGTGTTTGGGAAAAAGGACCCGGTCATACCGGGTCAATCACGCTTTCCCACTGGAACCACCTTACATGGCTTACAGTGTGACAAACTTTCCTGAAAATAAGGGTTGCGATCAGGTAAAGTTTTGTAAATCTCTACACTGCCTTATTATTCAGCAAGTTAGCCAAACAAAAGTCCTGTGAAGGTACTGCAGAAAAGTATGCCATTCAGGTAATGAACGGCGACTTAAGCGACTATTCGCATGCCTTAAGCAGATCACGGGTATAGAGGATATGCTCTGTCGCAGCGGTACGGGCCTGCTGTTGATTGCGCTGCATGATGGCTTGATGAATAGAGCCATGCTGAGATGCGATCCGGTCCGGATAACGGCCGAACTTTTTCAGCGTCAGATCAAGCACACTGTAGATCGCATTAAAATAGCGGGTGTAAAACAGTTGGCTGAAGGAGATCACCAAAAGATGGTGGCTTGATTCCGCAATCAAGGTATGAAAACGAAGATCTGCTTTTGCTTTATTAAGCGTGGTACTGCCACTGCTGCGCAGACGCATTGCCTGAAACTCAGCATCGATCCGCTGTAGCTGTTCAGCCGTTGCCCTCTGCGCCGCGTAGAAAGCCGCCTCCCCCTCAAGCACAGCGCGCATTTCCATCACCTGAAGCAGAAAACTGATGCCTTGAGTGGACTCCTGAGGCATCTCCAGAAAGGGTTCTAACAAATTAAGGCAACGGGACCGCGCACCCTGCTCTGTTGCAATCAGCCCACTCAACTCGAGCGATTTTACGGCTTCGCGCACCGTGGATCTGGAGACTTTAAAGCGATCAGATAACACTCGCTGGCTGGGCAGCGATTGTCCCGGCAGAAACTCACCGGACAAAAGCTGTGACTCAAACAGGTCCACCAGCTGCTGACTCAGGGGCTGATCACTTTTAGCCAAGTTAACTCCCTGTTTACACAGTTTGAGCGACGCCTGGTAAGTTTAAGACTGCTCGACCTGCAGCGTACGAAAACGACTGTAGGCACCATTCAGCTCAAGCAATTCAGCATGTGTGCCCTGCTCGATAATCTGCCCCTCTTCCATCACCACAATCATATCTGCCTGTTCGATGGTTGAAAGGCGGTGAGCAATCACCAGAGTAGTACGGCCTTTCATAACCTCACTGAGCGCATCCTGTATGTGCCGCTCGGATTCAGTGTCCAGTGCAGACGTGGCTTCATCCAGAATCAGAATCGGAGCATCTTTCAGGATGGCACGGGCGATGGCGATACGCTGACGCTGTCCACCGGAGAGCAATACGCCATTCTCACCTATCAGAGTCTGCAGGCCGTCTGGGAACTTGTCCACGAATTCCATCACATGCGCTGCTTCCGCCGCCTGCAATACCGCCTCTTCAGACGCATTTGCCATAGAACCGTAAGCAATATTCTCGGCAATCGTGCCGTTAAACAGCACCACATTCTGATTCACCAGAGAGATCTGTTCGCGCAGGCTTTCCAGGGTAAAATTCTGCAACGGGGTGTTATTGATCAGCAACTCTCCCTGCCACTCATCATTAAACCGCGGCAGAAGGGCTGCCAACGTGGATTTACCACTGCCAGAGCGGCCAACCAGCGCAACCGTCTTTCCTTTGGGCAGCTGTAACGAAACCGAATGCAGTACCGAACGAGGCGAATTGGGGTATGAAAAGCTCAGATTATTCAGTTGAATATCGTCAACATGGGTCAATATCTCTGTGCCGGTATCATGTTCTTCCTGTTCATCCAAAATCTGAAACAGACTTTCGGACGCCGCAATACCACGCTGCACAATAGAAATAACATCTGTTAACAATCGCAGTGGTTTAGTGACCATACCCGCAGCGGTTAAAAAGGCGACAAAACCACCGGTAGTCATCGACCCCATCACACTAGGGTGCATGGCAAGGAACAACAGCGCCGCCAGTGCCAATGCAACCAGCATCTGAATCAGCGGGGTGTTCAATGATTTAGTCACCACCAGTTTCATAAACTGACGTTTGTTGTGGTTACTGGCATCTTCAAAACGTTTCTGACTGGATTCAGCACCGCCAAAGATTCGTACAATCTGATAGCCCTTGATCGACTCTGATGCCGCCTCGGTAATACTGCCTACGGATTGCTGTATCCGTTTACTGAGCTTGCGCATCCGTTTCGCCGCAACCGATACAACCAGACCAATAAAGGGCGCTGTGACGAAAAAGATCAGTGTCAGTTTCCAGTTCAGATAAAACATATAACCCAGCAGGGCAATGACTGTGAGACCTTCCCGGAAAAGAATCTTGATAGCATTGGTGACGGACTCAGTAACCTGTTCGACGTTATAGGTCAGCTTTGCCAGCAACTCGCCACTGGAGTGCTGGTTGTAGTAAAGAGAGGGCAACAACAGCAGCTTATTGAAAACCTCAGTCCGCAACAGGTGAATAACCTCGCGGCCAACATAAGAGATACAGTAGGTACCGATAAATAACCCTGTACCCCTCATGAAAAAAATACCCAATACGGCCAGCGCAAGAAAATAGCGTTTATCGTAAGCACCGTCCTGGACCGCGTTGATCACAGTTTCGAGCCATTTCGCGGACAGGGCCTGGCCCGCACCATAGAGGGCAAACCCGACAAAACTGATCGCAAAGCCCCACCACATGGACTTCACATACCTGAGCAGGCGGCTGTAAATCTGCCAGGCACTCTGCTCAGTCACCGGTACAACAGGCGTACCGGTTGTTTTCTCTTCTCGCATTGGGTTACCTGAAATTGACAGAATTAAGAGTCATTACCAAACAGATCGCGGGTATAAACCTTCTCTGCGCAATCTTCGATCTCTTCAGCCAGACGGTTGGCAATAATCACATCGCTGACCTGTTTGAATTCATTCAGATCAGTAATGACGCGGGAGTTAAAGAAGTGTGTGTCATGTAACACCGGTTCATACACCACAACCTCGATACCCTTGGCTTTTATGCGTTTCATAACACCCTGAATCGCCGACGCCCGGAAATTATCTGAGCCAGACTTCATCACCAGTCGATAAATACCCACCACCTTCGGGTTACGTTTCAGGACTGCAGAGGCAATGAAATCCTTACGCGTGGTGTTGGAATCAACAATGGCGCGGATCAGGTTATTGGGCACCTGATCGTAGTTAGCCAGCAACTGTTTGGTATCTTTAGGCAGGCAGTAGCCACCGTAACCAAAAGAGGGATTGTTGTAGTGTGAGCCTATACGGGGATCCAGCCCAACACCCTGAATGATCTGGCGGGTATCCAAACCATGCGATTCAGCGTAGGAATCCAGTTCATTAAAGTACGCAACCCGCATGGCAAGATAAGTATTGGCGAACAGTTTGATTGCTTCCGCTTCCGTTGAATCCGTGAACAGGCAAGATACATTCTCTGCCAGAGCACCTTGCTTTAACAACGAAGCAAACGTCTCTGCACGCTGGGATTTTTCGCCAACAATGATGCGTGAAGGATACAGGTTGTCATACAGCGCCTTGCCCTCACGCAGGAACTCAGGTGAAAACATAAGATTTTCGAGTTTGAGGTCATCGCGTAACTGTTGTGTGTAACCAACCGGCACCGTGGACTTGATCACCATCACTGCTGCCGGGTTGATCGCCTGCACATCCTTCACCACCGCTTCAACACTGCGGGTATTGAAATAGTTGGTTTCTGGATCGTAATCCGTCGGGGTCGCAATAATGACAAAATCGGCGCCCAGATAGGCTTCTTCTTTATTCAGCGTGGCACGCAGGTTCAGCTCATGGTTTTTCAGATATTCGCTGATCTCATGATCTTCAATCGGAGAGAGACGGTTGTTAATCAGTTCAACCTTTTCGGGGATGATATCCAGCGCAACCACTTCATTATGCTGGGCCAGTAACACTGCATTTGAAAGCCCAACATAGCCTGTTCCTGCTACCGCAATTTTCATTCAACTATTTCCTGCTACCAGAACCTAAACTGTGGCGTATGATACCACGCTTGAGAATGACAGCATGGCCCGAAAAGACAAACTTGTGAAGAAATCGGGTTTGCTGATGACCGGCGTCATCTTTACAATTCCCACATTACTGGCCGATGAACAACACCGTGACCGCTGCAACCCGAAATTCTGATTTCCTCTCACCCAAATACTGGCCGATCTGGTCAGGCATCGGGATTCTCTGGCTGTTAAATCGATTGCCCTGGCGCTGGCAGATTCAGCTTGGCCGCGTCTTGGGTTTATTCCTGTTCGTGACCAGTCCCCACCGCCGCCGAGTGACGCGCACCAATATTCGCCTCTGCTTTCCTGAACTCAGCAACGATGATCAGGCAAAAATGATCAAACAGGTTTTCATCAACAATGGAATCGGCCTGTTCGAGACAGCAATGGCATGGTGGACCCCCAGAGAAAAACTCAAACCTTTTATCGAGTTAAAAGGTCAGGAACACCTTGAGCAGGCGCTGGAAAAAGGCAAAGGCATCATTCTGCTGGGTGCGCACTTCTCAACTCTCGATCTGGGTGGATTGATCTTTTCAGAATTTTACCCGGTCGATGCAATGTATCGGCAGCACAACAATCCATTGCTGGAACACATCATCACCCGGGGACGGCAACGCTATTTTGAAGTGGTGATTGAACGTTCGGATATCCGCACGGTGGTACGTTCGCTGCGTAAAAACCATATTGTCTGGTATGCACCCGATCAGGATTTTGGCCGCAAAAATTCTGTATTCGTCCCCTTTTTTGGCGTGCCTGCCGCTACTATCACGGCAACTACCCGTCTGGTGAAGTTTAATGACTCGCCCATCATGATGCTGGCCCAACACCGCAAACCGGATAACTCAGGTTATGTGCTGGAAGTGTTTCCTCCGATTGAGCCGTTCCCAACCGGAGATGAAGAAACAGATGCATCGTTGGTGAATGCCGAGATTGAAAAAGCGATCAGGATCGATCCCTCACAATACATGTGGGTACACCGGCGTTTCAAAACGCACCCGAAAGGCAAGGGTTATCTGTACACAAAAAAACAGCGGGACACATCTCAGACATGATCACCGTGATGCAGGTATGCGGTGGAAAAAACCCTGGGGGTGCCGAAGCCCATTTTTTGCGTTTTTGTATCGAACTGGAAAAATTCGAAAACATCCATGTTGTACCAGTCGTGCGCAAAGGCTCCTGGCTGGAAAGCCAATTTCGGGAACTTCAGATAACCTGCTATAGCCTGCCCTTTCTTGGACGTTATGACCTCTGGACCCGTTACCAGCTGAAAACAATCGCCGCTAGAACGCAGGCCAAGATTGCGCAGTGCTGGATGAGCCGAGCCGCAAGCAGCATGCCCAAGGTGCGTGGCACGGTGAACATCGGACGACTGGGCGGCTATTACGCTCTGAAAAACTTCCAGTCGATGGATTGGTTAGTCGGGGCCACAAATGATCTGCGTAGGCACATTATTGAGGGTGGGCATAGCGCTGATCAAACAGCGGTCATACCTAACTTTGTCAATCCGCCAAAACCGGAAGTGCCTCCCGATACAGCGCGCCTGATAATTGAACTGGGACTGCAGAACAAACAGGTTCTGTTCACCCCTGCCCGCCTGCATCCGGTGAAAGGATTAGACCTGGCTCTGACAGCACTCTCCAAACTTCCGGATCAATACTGTTACGTCATTGCGGGTCAGGGCCCCGAAGAAGCTGAGCTGAAACAACAAGCTAAAGAGCTAGGCATTGCTGATCGGGTAAAATTCGTTGGCTGGACAGACAATATTTCGCAGTACTGTTATCTGAGCGATGCGTTTGTGGTGCCCTCAAATCATGAACCCTTTGGCAGCGTGCTACTGGAAGCCTGGTCGCATCGCCTGCCGTTGATCAGTTCTGACTCTGAGGGTGCTCAGGCCATCACCACAGCGGATAAAAATGCCCTGATTTTCAAACGCGGTGACAGCGACGGGCTGAAAAAACAGATCCTCGCCCTGTTCAGTGATCCGACGCTGCAGGCAAAACTGATTGAACAAGGCTTTGAGGAATACCAGAGCCAGTACACTGCCCGCAGTGTGCTGAGCCGGTATGTAGAGCTTTATCAAAGACTATCCAGCTAAGTGAGCTGCCCTTTAACCTGAGGCTAAAGGACAGAATTAGTCTGCGGCGAGTTTTTTATAGAGCCCCAGCGTTGCTTCAATCATTCGATTCAGCACAAACGGGTTTTCGTTAATCTTTACGGGCTCAGCATCAAACAGAGCAGAAACCTTATTTACGACCGCTGCCAGATCACCAACGGCCACTTTACCTTCCGGATAAATTGCACTGAGCGTCTCATCTACCGCACCGTAGGCATACCCCACCACCGGGGTACCAATCGAGAGACATTCAACCACCGTGCGGCCAAATGCCTCAGCCGTTGTCGAGGTCAACGTCAGCATCACGTGTGACTGTGCATACAGATCCTTCATATCGGAACGGGTTCCGAGAAAGCTGAAAAAGCCTTCAACGCCTGCTGCTTGAATAGCCTGCCTGACCTCTTCAAGAAAATGCCCTTTGGGGTCACTGCCTACCACCAGTACATGGAAGTCCTGACGCTGTTGCGCCAGCGCAGCAACAACCTTCACAAGATCCAGATGACCTTTCCAGCGGGTAATGCGCCCCGGAAAACAGATCAGTTTTTTGCCTTTGGCAGCGGGATAGGCCTCAAACAGTGCCTCAGACCAGGCAGTTTCAGGCACAAAACCCCGGGGAAACTCCTGTGGATCAATGCCCCGGTGCACAACGGTTACCTTGGCAGGATCAACCTCAGGAAAATTATCCAGCAGATAAGTCTTTGCAGTTTCAGACACCGCAATCACCTGCTCTCCCCGACCCATAATCGCACTGTATCGATTCACCGAATGCATGCCGTGCAGAGTGGTCATAAAACGTGGCCGGGTTGTTGGATTCATTTTGCGCCAGGCCAGCCAGACAACCCAGGCAGGCATCCGAGATCTGACATGCACAATATCCGGCTGCTCCTGTTGCAACCACTGCCGAAAACGCCGTACCTGCAATAGCATCGCCAGGGATTTTCTGCCGAGCTCCCACTGCACATGACGACTGCCCTCAGCCTCAAGCTGTGCGACCAGTCGGCCACCCGCAGAAACCACCACAGATTCATGACCAGCCTCAACCAGACCTTTGGCCACTTCCAGCGTGCCCCGTTCAACCCCGCCCAGCTCTAACGCTGGTAATACCTGAACAACTTTCACGTGAGTTTTTAATCCGTATACAGTGAATCCAGGCAGCGGTTCACTGCACCGGTGGTTTTCTGAAACGCGATCACTCTCTTATGCGGTGATCCTTATTGGCGAGAGAGTATAAACCACTCACCCCCTGATGATGAGTCCCTGTGATTTGAATCAGCAACAGATTCTTGGTCAGACCAGTTTTACGTCTATCATTTTCATAGATGCAACGCTTCTCTATCTTCAGCGGCTAATAACAATACAGAGAATACCGACATGTCCCACACAACTGATCAACCCTCGGTTGGCCTTTTTGTTACCTGTCTGGCCGATATGTTCCGACCCAGCGTCGCCTTTGCCACAGTCAAACTGCTTGAAGCAGCCGGTTGCCGTGTAGAGGTTCCGGAACGTCAGACCTGTTGCGGCCAGCCCGCTTTCAACTCCGGTGACCGCAAAACAACACAGGATATTGCGAAAACCACCATTGAAGCGTTTGAGGGTTTTCAATACGTGGTCGGACCCTCCGGTTCCTGCATTGGCATGTTGCATCATTATCCGGAGCTGTTCAGTGAGGATGACCCCTGGTTTGCCCGCGCTGAAGCACTGAAAAAACGGGCATTCGAGATCACCAGCTTTCTGACAGATGTGGTTCAGTTTGAGCAGATAGAAGCCCAGTTTAACGGCAGCATCACCTACCATGATTCCTGTTCTGGACTGCGTGAACTGGGGATTAAAAAGCAGCCTCGACAGTTGCTGAGCAAGGTAAAAGACCTGTCACTCACAGAAATGGAAGAGTCTGAAACCTGTTGTGGTTTTGGCGGCACCTTCTGTGTGAAATACCCGGACATCTCGAATCGCATGGTCAGCAACAAAACCCAGAACATCAGTGCCAGCGGCGCCGACACGCTGGTTGGCGGCGATCTGGGCTGCCTGCTGAATATGGCGGGCAAGCTTAAACGCGAAGGCAAACCGGTTCAGGCACGTCATGTGGTTGAGATTCTGGCCGGCATGACGGACACCCCCGCCATCGGTGAAGCCGAGTACGATCTCGGCAAAGCCCTGTAAGGAGCAGACGATGCAAATTCACAGTCCCGAATTCAAAGAAAACGCCCGCATCGCCTTGCATAACGAACCGCTGCAGGCGGCACTGGGTCAGTTCAAATTTGGTTTTCCGGTCAACCGTGCCCGTGCCATTGCCAATTTGCCGGAGTTTGAAACACTGCGCGACCATGCCAGAGACCTGAAGAATCATATTATTCAGAATCTCGACATCTATCTGGAACAGTTCGAGCAACAGGTGACCGCCAACGGCGGCCATGTGCACTGGTGCAGCACGGCTGAGGATGCCCGACAGGCCATTCTGGATATCTGCCAACACGTTGGCGCGAAAACGGTAACCAAAGGCAAGTCGATGGTGTCAGAGGAGATCAATCTCAATGACTACCTCGAAGCCAATGGCATTGAACCGGTCGAAACCGATCTGGGTGAATATATTTTGCAGTTACGTGGTGATCACCCCAGTCACATTATCGCCCCCGCCATTCACCTGAATGTGGATGATGTCGCGGATACCTTCCATGAACACCATCACCGCCCACGCAGCGACGACCCGCAAACGCTGATGAAAGAGGCCCGAGAAGTACTGCGCAAGAAATTTGTCAGTGCTGATGTTGGCATTACCGGCGCCAACTTTCTGGTAGCTGAAACCGGCTCCACCATCATTGTGACCAATGAAGGTAACGGCGATCTGACCCAGACCCTGCCGAAAACCCATATCGTGATCAGCTCTATCGAAAAAGTGGTGCCTAATCTGGAAGATATGAGCCTGTTCCTGCGTTTGCTGGCGCGTAGCTCAACCGGGCAGGAGTTTACCGTCTACAACACCCTGTCCACCGGGCCGCGTCGGCCGGATGATCAGGACGGGCCTGAGAACTTCCATGTCGTACTGGTGGATAACGGCCGCAGCGATATGGTGGGCACCGATTTTCAGGACATGCTGCGCTGTATCCGCTGTGCTGCCTGTATGAATCACTGCCCGGTGTATGGCGCAGTGGGTGGCCACAGTTACGGCTGGGTCTACCCCGGGCCGATGGGTTCGGTGCTAACCCCACAGATGATTGGTATCGACAAATCTGCACACCTGCCCAATGCATCCACGGCCTGTGGCAAATGTCAGGAGGTCTGTCCGGTTCGTATTCCATTACCGAAGCTGATGCGTCACTGGCGTGAGAAAGAGTTTGAACAACACCTGACTCCCTCAACCGTCCGCTGGGGATTGGCAGGCTGGGCCTTCTTTGCCAAACGTCCAGCCCTCTACCGCTGGCTGGCGAGGAGTTCTGCCTGGTTTATGCGCCGTATGGCAGGCAAAAAAGGCCGTATCAGTAAACTACCCATGGCCGGTGGCTGGACCGATTGGCGGGAGATGCCCGCACCGCAGGGCGCTACCTTCATGGACCAGTGGAAAAAACGTCAGTCGGGAGATCAGTCGTGAGTAAAACTGCTATTTTCAACAAAATACGTCGCGGCCTGAAGCGCGGCGCCCCGTCTGCCGAACAGACCGCAGCCGCTTTGGCACGTATTCAGTCCCGCAAACCGGAACTGGTGCCTGCCCGTTCACAACTGGATCACCCCGGACAGATCGAGCTGTTTCGCAGCATGTCCTCTCAGGCGGCGGCAAAACTGATCGATCTGGATAGCCTGACACAACTACCGGAAAAAGTTGCCGAGTGGATGCAGCATCAGGGATTTACCGAACTGGTGAGTGCCAATGAAAGCTGGCTAAACGAACTCGACTGGGCACCACTGAACAACATATCGCGCACCTGTCGGGTGGCTCAATCAGGTGATAACGTCAGTCTGACCGGCTGCATGGCCGGTATTGCAGAAACCGGTACGCTGATGCTGCACTCCGGCGGCAACAGCCCTACGACACTGAACTTCCTGCCGGATTGCCATCTGGTGGTATTAAGGGAGTCGCAGATTGTTGGTTGTTATGAAGATGCCTGGGCGATGCTGCGTCAGAATCACCCTGATTCGTTACCGCGTACGGTGAATATGATTACCGGTCCTTCACGCAGTGCGGATATTGGCCAGAAACTGCAGATGGGTGCTCACGGACCCTGTGAGCTGGTTATTTTTCTGGTGAAAGAGGCACACTAAAAAACTGACCGTACAGTCCCGCTAACGATTGTACGGTTTTTTCCATTTGCGCTTTTTAATGCCGGACAGCATCAATCCGCTGCCAGAACAACTCCGTCTCCAGCGCATCACTGAACATAGGTGTTGGCTGACCCACCATCTCATCATAGGCAGAGGTGGGTCTTCCCAGTCGATATTTTGTTACGGGCAGGGTTTCGAACAGTTCTTTAATCTGTAAGAGATTTCGGCTGCGGAATGGCGCTTCACCTGCGTAGAGCAGTAACTCTTTGCCGTCTATTTCAAGACTGACCTGATAGATCATCCAGTCGATTGAATGGATGGTAACCTGCGTTATGCTGGCAACACCTGCCAGATCGGCCAGTTGAAGTTTCATAAGACGTCCTATAGCTGGCCCTTACCATTGGCGGTCGGCACTTTTCAAATCGCTATATCAGACCTATACCTTGATTTGTGTGTTATGGATCATTCAACAGCCTGGAACCCGTTCATAAGGAACGAAGCATGAATCCAATATCAAACACGGCATTTTATTGCTGCGGCATTCGTATGGAAGATGCCAAACGCACCCACTCTGTCTGTAATGATCATTATGCAGAACGTTTTATGGATGCTCGTGGCAGGGCCATTTTTGAACCCTTTAAAGCCGAGAAAAGAGCCAACTGTTCTAATATAGCCCGCTGCCGGATCATTGATGACCATATTAAAACAGAGCTTAAGGAAGACCCTGAACTGACGGTTATCACCGTCGGTGCTGGCTTTGACACCCGCCCCTATCGACTTAAAGGCGGAAAATGGATCGAAATCGATGAGGCACAGATCATCGACTATAAAAACACCTGTCTACCCGTTGCAGAGTGCCCCAATCCGCTGACCCGAATCAGCATTGATTTCTCGAGAGATTCGCTGGCAGACACACTCGAACCCTTCAGTCATGACCGGCATACAATCTTCGTTATTGAGGGAGTATTGATGTATCTGGAACCGATCGCCATCACCTCCACCCTGCAGGCAATTCAGCAAACATTTCAACAGCATGTGATCTACTGCGACCTGATGACGCGCCAGTTTTTTGAACAATTTGCGCAGAGCGTACATGACAAACTGGTAGCCGCCGGCGGATCCTTTACCAATCGCCCCGACGCCCCGGAGGAGATTTTTCTACAGCTGGGCTATCACCCCCTGATGCACACAACGATGTTTCAGCGTGCCGCTGAACTGGGACTGTTTTGGGATGAATTAAGACTGCCGCGGCCTGTTGCCTGGCTGATGCTGAACTGGCTAAAACGGGATCTTGGCGGGTATGCGGTTCATAAGTTCGCATTCAAAAATGAGTGCCCCTGATTTGAACCTATGCCAGCAGTCCTAACTTACCTGAGAGGCTAGCAGGGGCTTCAGACATTGCAACGCCTTGTCAAAATCAAAGGACTCAATCATCTCCACCACCTCCAGTAAGGCAGTATTATCAGGCGACTGCTGCGCCAGCTGAATCAGTTCAGGCAGATAGGAGATGGCGTCACTATCGCCCAACTCCAGTAACCGGGCAAGCTGTTCCAACGATAGTGGTGGCTGGTTTTCCATAACGATGGCAGCAGAAGAATGATCGCCGTTAACAGAGTGTACGTAAACCATCCCAATGCTTTGTTGCAGAATCTCCAACTCCCCGGCCAGCCTCTCTGAACTGGCAGCTAACAGGTGTAAATCCTGCAGTCTTTCAATTTCTTCAGCCGCGGCAGCTACTTCATAGGCACCCAGCGTTGCCGCTACACCTTTGAGGTTATGTGCCCGTTGTTTTACTGCATTAAGATCAGACTCAGCTGCCAGCTGATTGATCTGTACCACCACATCCTTGAATTCAGCCTGAAATCTCTGGCACAAGGCCATATATCGAGAGAGATCATTGTTTACCCGGGAGAGCGCCTTAGCCAGATCCAGTCCCGGTAAATGTTTGGGTAACACCGGCAGATGCAGATGGGGGGGCATGACCTGATGGGGGTGTACCCGATCAACCAACCAGCGCTCTAGTACCTTTTCCAACGCTTCAGGATCAATCGGTTTGGTAAGATGATCGTTCATTCCCATCTCAAGGCTTTTTTCGTAATGATCTGCCATGGCATGCGCCGTAAGGGCAATCACTGGCAACGCCTGGTATTCAGGCTGACTGCGAATGTGCTGGGTGGCCGTATAGCCGTCCATCACCGGCATCTGCAGGTCCATAAACACCAGGTCAAATGACTCCTGAGCCAACAGCGACAATGCTTCTTCACCATTTGCTGCGGTATGCACGTCTAAGCCATATTTTTCGAGCAGGCCAACGGCAACATCCACATTAATGGGGTTATCCTCAGCCAGCAGGATTCGGGCACCGTAAAATTTCGGATTCTGTCCACTAAAGGGCTGTCCGCCCTGACTGTCTCCGGCAAGGTGTTGATTGAGTGCTTTGCGCAGTTGCGCTTTTAACAGGGTTGGAGTGTAGAGATTAGAGATCGGATAAAGTTTGAGTTCCTGCGCGCTGGACCACTGCAGATAATGTCCGGGCCGAATAATGATGATCCAGGGCAGATCGCGGACGCCAGGGCAAGCATCAGCTAAAGAGAGCAGCCATGCATCCTGATCACGCTCGAGGTTGCGCATATCATAAATAATGCACTCTATGGGCACCTGATTCAGCAGGCTATTAATACGCTCAGCTGATACCTCAGCCGGTGCCAGATGGGAATAAGGCCAACCTACCTGCTGCAGTAGTCTTTCGTGGACAGGGTCTTCACTGATCAACAGGGTATGCAAAACGCGATCGAACTGAGGAAAAACATCCTTACACTCCCCCAGAGGCAGCTCTACAATCATCCGGGTACCTATACCTTCCGTACTTTCCAGATGAATCTGACCCTGCATCAGCTCAGTCAACTGACGGGTAATGGATAACCCCAGGCCCGTGCCACCATATTTGCGGGTTGTGGTGCTATCAGCCTGGGTAAACGCCTCAAACAGTTTTTTCTGATTAGCATCGGAGATGCCAATACCGGTATCTGCAACAATGATCCGTAGCCAGAGTTCATGTTCAGGGCATGGCATGCGATTCACGGTCACCTGCACCTTGCCCTGTTCAGTAAATTTGATGGCGTTGCTGATCAGATTGATCAGGATCTGGGTGATCCTGACTGAATCACCCACCAGCCGATTTGGGAGTGTGAACTCGCGCTCTACCTGTAATAACAGGCCTTTATCTCTGGCCGGTATTTTATGCAGGTCAAATACGCCCTGCAGTAACAGATCCAGCTCGAATTCCTGCTGTTCAATTTCAAGCTTACCCGCCTCAATTTTCGAGAAATCGAGGATGTCATTGATGATATGCAGCAGCGCATTGGCTGAATGGTTAATTTTGGTCAGATAGTTACGCTGACGAGGATCAAGACGGGTATCCAGCACCAGATGACTCAACCCGATGATGGCGTTCATGGGCGTGCGGATCTCATGACTCATATTGGCCAGAAACGCACTTTTGTGTTCGTTTGCCTGTTTTGCCTGCTCTAGCGCCTCACGCAGCTCTTCGGTGCGTTCGGCTACCACCTGCTCCTGCTCATCCAGCATCTGCCGCAGGATTTTATTAGCTTCGTAGAGCTGGGACGATTTGGCTTCAAGTAGCGATTCGGCTTCTGAACGTGCGCGCCGCTCTCTCTCAAGGCGACGCCGCCACCGGGCTTCAATATCGGGTTCGCTCATGAGGCAATGCGAATATCAAATTCAGTTGTGTGCAGTTCACCATCCGTGAGTGACTTATGCTTGATATCCAGTTTTTGCTCGAAATGTTTCGCACAGCCATTGATCAGACCTTTCGCCAAAATCGAAAAAGGTCGTTTGGATGAGTACTGCATGATCAGGTGTGTATCACTGAGACGACGGCATTTGAAACTCGGTAATTCCGCCTGAGGATAAAGCTTCAGCACTTCCTTATGCACGGTGCCATCAATCGACTCCAATGCATCCAGAGTGTTGGCATGATAGGCAATCAACGCAGGGTATTTACTTGAGAGTACGCCGAACAGGTGCTCTCCGAACGCCTCCACCAGATCATCAACTGGCACATCGACCCGTTTGCTCAGGGCCACCACCATCTGAATCATCTCGCGGTAGTCATAGTAGCCCACAGCGGTGTAGGCACCATCAGTTTCAGAATTCACATCATCCAGCACATCATCAAGCACATCGGCTGAAAAACGCGTCTCAACCATCTCCATAAATTCTGTGAATACGATCACTAACATGACACCTCCACTACGATATAGGCTGTTGAATGCTGAGGGTAGAAACTAAATTATCGGCCATAAACAGGATCTCGAAACCGATATAAAGTCTAATAGGGTTTAATCCCGCGGCAAGAATCAGTGTATGACTTCACGCAGCTCCAGGCGATCAAACTCCTTGTTCACCTTCTGACGAATGCGTTCAACATTGTCGACTTTCATAACGCGTTTCAGCAGTGCTTCCGCCTCCGCCATTGACAGAGAGCGGATCAACCATTTTATCTGCGGCAGTTTGGCCGCACTCATACTGAGTTTGCGCACTCCCATCCCCAGCAGCAGCACCACCGCCACCGGATCTGAGGCCATCTCACCGCATACACTGAGCGGCAGGTTGTAACGTTTAGCCGTATTCACTACTCGCTTAATTTCATGCAGTACCGCGGGGTGAACATGATCATAACGTGGCGCTACCCGGCTGTTATTACGGTCCAGCGAGAGCAGATACTGACTCAGGTCGTTGGAGCCGATGGAGACAAAATCGATCTTTTTATGCCAGAAATGCAACTGGGTGATAGCCGCGGGCACTTCGATCATCACACCTATTTTTGGGCGAATGACCTCTAAACCCTCTTCCTGCAACTGTAAACAGGCGTCATCGAGTAACTGAATAAAGGTATCGACCTCAAAGGTCGAACTGACCATCGGCAACAAAATGTGCAGTTGATCATGATCGATGAAGGCCCGGATCATCGCCCGCACCTGGGTCATCAACAGCTGGATGTTATCCAGCGTAAAACGCACACCACGCCAGCCCAGCGCCGGATTTTCCTCGTTGGTAATCGGAAAGTATGGCAGCTGTTTATCCCCGCCAATATCCAGTGTGCGCATATACACCGGCTTGCCCAGATACGCCTCGGCCACCTTGCGATACACCTGCACCTGTTCCTCTTCGGTGGGAAAGCTGTCGCGCACCATAAAGGGTATTTCGGTCCGGTAGAGGCCAACCCCCTCAGCGCCACTGTTCAGGCCTGGCGTAATATCGGCCAGCAAACCGGTATTGGTCAGCAGCTGCACCCGGTGTTCATCACGGGTGATGGCAGGCAGATCACGAAGCTGATCCAGCTTGGCTACCAGCTTTTTCTCCCGTCGCAAGATACGGCGGTATTCCGCGGCAACCACCTTGGTCGGATTAAAAATGATATGGGCTTCATTACCATCCACAATCACCAGACCACCGGAGTGAATGCCCTTGATCTCTCCCACACCCATCACGGCGGGAACACCCATGGCATTCGCCAGTACTGCGGTGTGCGAAAGACTCGAGCCTTCAAAGGAGATCACGCCCGCCAATAATTCAGGCGGTACTGATGCAATGGCAGAGACACTGACCTGCGGCGCAATCAGTACCACCGGTTCTGTAAAACTGGAGTGCTCAGCACTGCCGCCTCGCCAGGCGCGGTAGAGCTTATTGCCCAGATGCTGAATATCTTCATGCCGCGCACGAAGATAGGGGTCTTCCATGGCGCGAAACAGCCCGGCAAAGTAGTGTACAGTCAGACGCAGAGCACCTGGCAACCAGTGGCCGGCCCGGATCTCTTTTTCCACCATGTTGGTGAAAGAACGGTCCGCCAGCAACATCTGATAAGCATCAAAAATAGCCGCCACACTGTCGGAGAGTTCATCCCCCAACGCCTTGCGTTCACTGTCGATTTCACTGCCGACTTCCAGCAGCAGGTTCCGCCAGATCGCTATTGTGCCCTCAATATCCTCACAACTGGTATCCGCAACCTGAGCCAGCTCATCTGAGTCACAAAGGATAACCCGACCAATACCTACGCCGGGGGCACCACGAATGCCGCTGGCCCGCAGGTTCTTTTCGGAATGGCTGGTGCTGCTGGGCAGATTGGAAACAATAAAGGCCAGTTGCGACGCCAGTGTCAGCAACATTGCCTCACTTTCAGGATTAAAGGGTTCAGCCAGAGCACTTTGCACGACCAGTGCACCAATGACCTTGCCATTGCGCACCAACGGCACACCACAAAAACTTTTATAGAGCTCTTCCTGAGAACCCTGCACATAGTAGAAATCGGGATGAGACGCAGCATCACCCAGGTTGATGGTATGTTTGGTTTGAGCGACACGACCCACCAGGCCTTTGCCCGCCGGAATCACAACTTTACCGGGCATATCCAGACCATGGCTGGCCAGCAGGTGCATCTCAAGCTGATCATTCATGCGATAAAGGCTGCACACATCTGCACTGGTGTACTCGCTGATGGAATCCACAATCAGCTTTACCTGTTCCTCAGGTGATTCCACCATTGCCACAGCTTGAACAATGCGGGTCAGTTCCAATACCAGATTTTTCATGCCTGATTTTAGCCTGCTGTCTCTACTCGGAAGGGGATGGCACCTCCAGTGTGAGCTGCATTTTTAATGCAGCCGCACCATCTGCGTAATACTGGGCCATATGCCGGATTGGCGTAAAACCAAACTGTCGATACAGGGTCTGCGCCCCTTCATCGTCAGCTCTCACTTCCAGCCTGACCACAGCATACTGTAGTGACCGCAAATAACCCAGTGCTATGTGCATCAACCGCTGGGCGACTTTTTGCCCACGATGCGCTGGATCAACTGCAATGGAGTAAATCCGGGCCGGGCGCGGATGTTTTGGCACCAGCACCATCACATAACCGATCACCCGCCCTTCATATTCAGCCACGTAAGTGACCGCTTTAGCCTTGCTGATCAGGTAACGCATCTGGCGCAACGGGATCAGGTCCGTGATAAAGCTGATCCGCTCAATATCCAGCAGACGTTGGGCATCTGCCAGCTCCGCCTCTCTAATGGTAATAGGTAACATTAGCGGCCGCGTTGCTCCAGACGACGGGCGAACTCATGCATGATCTGCATATATAGCTCATTACCCAGGTAACGGTCTTCCACCCGATGATCAATGCTGGGATTGTCGTTCACCTCAATCACATACACCTGACTGTCTTTTTGTTTCAGATCTACACCATACAGACCATTGCCGATCATTGCTGCTGCTTTCAGAGCCGCATCCAGCACCCGGCGCGGCACCTCAAAGGTAGGCAGGGTTTCAAAGCCGCCTGACGTGGTGCGGTTGTCACCGTGGTTATAGATCTGCCAATGGTTGCGGGCCATATGATAACGGCAGGCATAGATCGGCCGGCCATTCAGTACCCCGATGCGCCAGTCAAAATCGGTATAGAGATATTCCTGCACCAGCAGCAACGCCGTATCCTGCAGCAATGAATGCGCCCGCTGGCGCAACCCGTCCCGGTTATCCACCTTAAACACACCTTTGGAGAACGAGCTTTCCGGCATTTTCAGAACCAGCGGATAACTGAATTCAGCTTCAATCCGGTCCAGCGATTCTTCACTGCTGTCACCGATCACCCGTGTTTTCAGTGACGGTACCCCGTTGTAGGTGAAGGCATCATGCAGGAACACTTTGTTACAGCAACGCAAAATAGAGGTCGGGTCATCCATCACCACCAGCCCTTCCCGCTCAGCCCGCCGGGCCAGACGGTAGGTATGATGATCAATCGCGGTGGTTTCGCGGATAAACAGGGCATCAAACTGGCCAACGTGTGGCATATCCTGCGCCGTGATCGTCTGCGCGTTAATGCCGACCTTCGCGGCCGCTTTGATAAACAACTTGACCGCATCCTTGTCGCTGGGGGGGAACTTCTCCTCCGGATCGACCAGAATCGCCATATCCCAGCGTTGGCGTTTTTTCGCCGCAGGGCCTTTCCAGGTCTGGGCAGTATAGAGCTGCAACCTCTCCAGGACAGCCGCCTGAGCATCTGTATCCAGCTCAGCCAGTGCCATCCGCCGTAGTTGCAGTTGCAGGCCACTGCTTTCACGCTGTACCCGCAGGTGCAGCAGTGGCGCAGGGTAACTGTCAAACAGCTGTCGGGACAGCTTCTGCCACTGTTCATCAACCGTCCAGCCAAAGTAGATCTGCAGCTCCAGTGACTCACCCACTTTCAGGGTTTTACGCAGGGCTTCGGCATGGCCCAGGCTCAGGCCACTCAATTCAGCCTGAGTCAGGTCTCGCAGGTCATTGATGCAACTGACACTGGGCAATACACGATGTTGCCGTGCTTCAGCCAGCAGCGAGCAATAGTAACCCCGACTCAGATAGTGCGCCGTATCACACAGATTAATAATCCGGGTAAGCGGCTCATTTTTCTGGGGGTAGTCCGCCAGATAACGGTCAAATCCAATCACATTCAGCTCGCCAGGATTGGCCAGCAGTTCTTCATGATCCACAACAATCAAAGTTCTACGCATGTCTGTTCCTTAAACGGAAAAGTGCAGATCAGTCAGAGATGCCAACACCTGAATAAAGGCAACGACTGACGCTAAAGGTGCTGTTTCGGACATAGTGTGATAACCCGATGTCGGAATCTGCAACGTTGTACCATCCACCAGACCACCGGATGCAGCAATAATACGTCCCATCTCGGTCGAACCCAGAGAACCGGGCTCCTCACCCTTTGCTACCAGCTGGGCATTGCGTGCTTCGACCCATTTATCCTTGAACTGATAGCTATAGCCCTGCGATTCACAGGTCGCCACCAGTTTAGCGGTTAATTCGGGGTTAAACGCCGCATTGGCATCCCGGTTTCGCAACACCAGATGCTGCTGTCGGGCACTCTCCTGATCCGGATAGGGGCTGGTATCCACCACAATCAGCTGGTTGGTGGTGCCACCAAAACGTCGGAACCACTCCAGCAGATAACGCCAGCTTTTACCCGCTTCCTCCTGCGCCGTGAAAAACACAGTGCCTTGAAAACCCAGCTCAAACAGATACACCAGCACCGCCACCGTCAGCACGTTATCCAACTGCGCTACCAGCGTATCCTGATCCACCTTGAGTCGATCAGTGAAAGCCACCGGCGTGCCCGCCACCAGATGCTCCAGTCCCTTCAGTATAAAGATCAGGTTGTTACGAAATTCACAGATGTACGCTTTATCAACTTCACCCCGGCCACGATAAGCACCTGACCAGGGTTCATAGGCAAACACAGTCTCTGATGAGAAGCGATCCACGATCTTTTTCATCAGCTGCTCATCCACCGAGTTACCCAGTAGGTCAGAGCGGGCACCCGCCACAAACGCCGCATACTGGAACTCGTTAGGACCGGTACAGATCAGGCCATGCCGGTCGGCATGGGCCGAAAACATCATACTGTAAGGGTCACTGCCCTGCGCTACCAGCAAGCCTTCATACCAGGTGACTTTGGCGCCCCGCAGCTCCAGCTCACGTTGCAGAACCCGAAAAAAAGAGTGCTCTGCCCCTACCACACTGGGGGTGTGAATCAGCAGCGAAAGTAAGCTGAGAAAAGAGGGGGGCAGCAGTGGAGAGACGCCTTCATCGACGCAAAGCGGTGTGTCAGGTTTCATGGGTTGCAATCCATTCAGAGGTGGGTGCTTGCCCGCACAGAGACTGATTGTCTGGGCACCTGAACCGAATTTTAAAAGTTGCTAAATAGCACCGAACAGGGCGGCCCGCAATAAAAAAATAGGACCTGATCAAAAAGATTTCAACGGTATAAAACAGGTGTTGGGTTTTAATGATCAAGTCCTGAAAAAACAGGCCGACAACCCCATTACTTGATTAAGAGGAATTCACGATGGAAGTATCCGGCATCGCCAGCCTGGCTACTGCCATGAGTCAACAAACTGTTCAGACGGAACTGGCAGTCAAGTCCGTTGCCATGGCGAATGACATGATCGAAGCACAGGGTGAAATGATGTTGCAGCTGTTACAGGTTGCAGGTCAGACCCAGCTCAGCCTTGACCCGCTGACCACCCTCGGCACGCAGTTTGATGCGTGGGCCTGACTCGGCAGACTCAAAACAGAGTCTGCTGAGGGGTTATCACCTGCTCAAAATCCACCTGTAAAAACTGCAAGATACTCTCCGCCACCGGGCGAATCTGTTTGTCGATATAGTGCTGATAATCCAGTGGTGATTGCCTGAATTCAAGCGGTTCAGGGCCATTCACAGTCATCACATATTCGATCCGGCTACCGGAGTGAAACGGGCTGTTCTGACCACGGGCACGGTAGACCTGATCGGCCTTGAGGGCTGCCTGGACCTGAGGCGGACGGTTTTTCTGATACTGTGCCAGAGGTTTACGCAGGCGTTTCCGGTACACCAGTGCGTCATCCACCTGCCCTGCCCGCACTGCATTGACGGTCTGCTGCACCAGCCCCTGCCAGGGTTCATCATGAAAAATTTTCTGGCACAACTGCTCCTGAAACTGACGGGCGAGCAAGGTCCAGTCACTTCTGACATTCTCAAGCCCACGAAAAACCAGTTTTTCCTCACCCTGCGCACTGATTTTCAGCCCGGCATAACGTTTTTTGCTGCCTTTTTCAGAGTGTCGGATGGTCGGCATCATAAAGCGGCGATAGTGGGTCTCGTATTCAATCTCCAGAAAGCTTTCTAGCGCAAACCGCTGCTGCAGATTCTCGCGCCACCACTGATTGAGATATTCCGACAACACCTGTCCCTGTCTGGCCGCATCGGCATCCGGGAAATCATCCCCCAACCAGACAAACACCGAATCGGTATCGCCATAAATCACCTTAAAACCAAAGGTCTGCTCAATGCACTCCTTGGTTTTCAGCAGTATTTCATGACCACGCAGCGTAATTGAACTGGACAGACGCTGGTCGTAAAAACGGCAGACATTGGAACCCAGCACACCGTAAAAGGCGTTCATAATGATTTTAATCGCCTGGGACAGGGGTTGATTCTTTCTTTGTTTAGCCCGGTCACGGGCCTGCCAAAGTCCGGCAATCAGATCCGGTAACAGATGCTGTGTACGGGAAAAAATCGCATGGTTAAAGCCCGGCAGCAGATCGTCTGCCGGCGCATCCGGCTTCAGTCCTTCTGCTAACCCCATCGGATCGATACAGAAGGTGCGGATAATGCTTGGATACAGGCTTTTGAAATCGAGCACCAGCACCTGCTGGTACAAACCCGGCGCCGAATCCATCACATAACCACCGGGCGCCCCCAGCCCTGACATACCGGAGGCATAGGGCGGCGCCACATAACCGGCACGGTGCAAACGTGGCAGGTACTGGTTATCAAATGCCGCCGCTGAACCACCCACCCGGTCCAGTGCCAAGCCGGTGAGACGGGCACGCTCAGTCAGATAATCCAGCAGTTCGGCTTTGGCAAAAATATCCCAGACCAGCTTGCAGTCTTCCAGGTTATAACGTGCCAGCGCGGTTTTATCTTCACGAAACAGACGTTGAATCTCTTCACCCCGATCTGACGGGTGATCTATCAGTTTGCCCCGCTGCAACATCTGCTGTGCCACATATTCGAGGGAAAAACTTTCAAACTGCCAGGTGGCACCGCGCAGGGTATCTATACCATCCAGCACCACCCGGCCGGCAATACGTACCCAACTGTTACCTTCACCCCGATCATTCATCTGCATGATTGAACCGTCGCGTCCCAGTTTGAGTGGCACCGCTAATTGTTTGGCTCGACGCAGCAGCACTCGGCAATCAAACTCGATCACATTCCAGCCAATCAGAATATCAGGATCATACTCAGAAATAAGGACAATCAACGCCCGCAATAGCGCGCGTTCATCGGCAAAATAACGCACCGTGTCAGTGTTTGTTCCTTCACCCAACATCAGCACTCGCTGCAGATCATCGGCATACACAGCAGCGGAGATAATACGATCAGCTCTTAGGGTGGTTTCAAGGTCAATCGAAAGGACCCTGAATTGCGGTGAAATGTCTGCAGGTGCCAGGCGTAACATGCCATCAGCCCCCTGCCCCCAGCGCACGCCACCCTGAATAAAACGCTCCATCAGATAGCGGTCTACCGCACGGATATCCTCTTCCATGAGCAGGACTTCAGCCTCTGATAGACGGGCGATAATCTGGCGTGCCAGCGCGAGTGAATTGCAATACAGCGCCAGAACTGACTGCTGTTGCAGGTCTTTCAGGGCAACATCCGCCAGATGCCAGCCTTTCAGATCCTGCAGCAGAGACCGGACCTGTGCCTCGTCAGCGCAGGCAATAAAAAAAACCTGATTTTGCTGCTCTACCAGCAGGGACTGCGGCCCCTGAGCCGTATGCACCCAGTAGGTGAAGCGGATACCCTGAGCGGTATCCTGCTGTTGCCGTGTGAGCAAAAATCCGCTGTTCGCTTGCGCTACCAGCATGCTCAGGACTCAATCAAAAGGGGCGACAATATCAACGGCCTGCAGCTCGGGAAATACGGACATGACAGCGCCTCGGTCGGCTTCCTGAAATAACAGCTTGAGGTTAGGCCCGGCATCCATGGTCAGGTATATTTCAGTGCCCTGTGCCCTGAGCGCCCAGACCCGTTGCATCGCCGCCACAGATTCCGGCTGCCAATAGAGCAGCGGTGGCCAGGAAGCGATCATGGTGGCATGCATGGAAAGGGCGTTCTGCTCGGCTGTTTCACCCAACCGGGTAAAATCACGTCGGCAGATCGCTTGTTTGAGAGTTTGCAGATCCTGTGCCGCCTGCGTCGGCCAGGCCTGATAAAGCGGTGCTGATTCCAGTGTTCGCTGCATCCCGGCACGAGAGTCCACTTTTTTCTCAGTCGTACAGAGTTTTAACAGGCCAATACAGAATCCGGGCCAGGTCTGTGACAACGGCTCAGCAAAACTGTCCATGCCATCATCACGATGCCCTTTATGCCACTCGACAAACCCATTAAAGAGAGAACGACTGGCACTGCCACTGCCCATACGGGCAAAAGCTGATAATTGTTGTGTCGAAAGATTGAGCTGATAAAAGTTATTCAGCACCAGCATCAAGGCCGCAAACCCACTGGCCGAAGACGCCAGCCCGGCTGAGGTCGGAATAGTGTTCTGGGTGTCTACCCGAACCGGCTGCTGAAGACCCCGCCGGAACAGATCAATAAAGCTGATAACCTTGCGACTGAAACTACTCTCTGGCGCCAGACGTTCCCCGTTTAACCAGACCTGATCCTCGTCCGCAGGCTGAATCTGGGTCCGGCTGCCCAGATCACCTAAAGAGATCGATAACGACGCGTTAACCGGTAGATTCAGTTCTGCATTTCGTTTGCCCCAGTATTTACAGAGCGCGATATTACTCGGCGCAAACGCCTCCGCGCTTAGACCTGGTTTTGGTGGTTGTGGCAAAGCGGTCTGGATAACTTGTCCTTTAGTGATACTCAACACTCACCCCCCGCTCGGAAATAGCCACAGGAATTTGTTCATTCCATTGCAGTTTGGGCGCGCCACCCAGTGACACAACACAGTCGCCCAAACCCGAGCCGGAAATTTTCGCACCCAGTACAGACTGCTCCTGACGCAGCTGGTAAACCATCTCACTTAATACCGCATCGTTAACACCCAAAGCATCTAGCAAACCCTGATAGGTATTCATCAGAAGCCCCACAGCCGTCCAATCAGAAGACTCTATCGCCGCAATCGCCTGTTCAGTGACCAGACCCATCAGGCGGTAGAGTTCAGAATAGAGTTCCGGGAACGCCGCTGTTTTGGTCTCAACCTGTTTCAACACCTCAGGTGTCGGGGTTTTATAGCCAGCATAATACAGTCCCAGCACAGGCTGGCCCGATAACGCTGTAATGGTTTTGGGGTGCATCCGATACGCCACCAGTCCGCCCTGAATACTGGCCACCAGATCGGAGCCTGAACCCCGCCCCTGCTGCACTTCATGCACCACCGACAAGGCACGGTCAAACAGCGCTTCCGTGTCCATAGGCAGTTGCGCATAGGCATGCAACGCAGCCACGACGCCAGCAGTTACGGCCGCAGAAGAGCCCAGTCCAACCGTATGCGCAAACTCCGATTCAATCGTCAGCTCAAATCCAGCAGGTAAGGTGCGTTCCAATTGACTGATGGCTGCCATCACAAAGGTCAGTGCAGGGTGTGATTTTATCTGCCGCAGGCGGGTCTGGTGAGATGCCAGAGCGGACTCAATGTTCACACCATCATCGTTACGGGGGGTCAGCTGTATGTGGATATATTTGTCAATTGCACAGGCGATCGCCGGTTCTCCAAACAGCACCGCATGTTCACCCATCAGCATGATACTGCCGGGCACAGAAACACTAATTGCCTTCATGGCAGGCTCCAAGTCGTGAAAGCACTAACCTAACCGGCTGCAAACCTGATAGCGCAGCCAGACTATTCTCAGTTTCTTCTTCTGGCCAATACACCAGCAGCTGACCCGCATGTTCACCCCGGTGCGCCCCGGCACCACTGATTTTGGCAGCACCGCCTCTGGCCTCAATTTTTGCTACCAGTGCACTGACTTCAGCAGGCACTACACCAATTTTTTGTAATAGGCGGTGGTTAATACGCAATAATTCAGAGCGCTGTGAAACATCAGACCAATGCTGTTCCAACTGGCCGGTCAGATCAGAAAATTCTGTCCAGATACTGCTTTTACCATGGCACTGTCGGACATATTCGACAACTTCTCCGGTCGAACAATCTGGGCGGCCTGTATTAATCCGGTACCAGCCACCGTCCATTGCCAGTTCTACTTTGCTGACCTGGTCATTCTGGACCCGCACAACACCCCCTAGAGTGCAGGCCGCCGCATCCAGCAAACTGCCTCTTCCGTGCTGTAAACGTTCACAGAACCTGACCAGTTGCATGAACTCTGTGGCAGACTGCTCGGCAGCGGCAGTGGTCTGCAGCAAAGCGGCAATCACCGCCGCTGAAGAACCTAAACCTGAACCAGCCGGGATGGTACTGTGGATGTGATAACGACCAGGTTGTGCAGGGAATAATGAGAGTACGTAAAACAGCAGGTCTGTTGGACAGGCGAGCAGCCCATTTATACTACGCTCACCCGCCAGAAAAGCCTCATAGGCTTTATCCAGCTGCGTTTGCAACACCGGCAGATCTGACAAAGCACATTCAGTTTCATCGAAACTGTCACTGCTGAGCGTGATAGAGGCACCCTCAGACAAAGGTTCCAGAGTGACCTCAACCTTTTCCCTGACGGCAATTGCTAACGCAGGCGCTCCGTAAACCACTGAGTGTTCTCCACTCAGAATCAGCTTGCCCGGCGCCTGCGCTTTCATCAGCAGATAACGTATTCCCGTTTATGCCCGCTGATGGCGGCCAGGCGGAAACGTCCGGTGGTTCCCTGAGGAATATCATAGTGTTCGCCATCCCGTGGATCCGGATAACGATAGAGGCTGAGGTACTCGTCGTAGCTGACCTGCTGACGGGTTTCCAGCATGGTGCGATGAGCCAGTGTATGCAGGCAGCGTTCGTAACCGGCCACCACTGTGCCGGCAAAAAACTCAGCGACACAGCCGGAGCCGTAACTGAAGAAACCAATTTTTTTACCGGCCAGATTCTGTTTACAGTTTTCCAGCAGTGAACTTAAACCGATATACATGGATGCGGTGTAGCTGTTACCGATGATACGGTTGTAATGCAGTGTATCTTCGATCTGCTGCTCCAACTGTTCAGGGTTCAACCCACTATGATTCAGTTTCGCCAGATGTTTGTGGGCCTTTTCAGCCATTCGACTGAACGGCAGGTGGTAACAGAAATATGAAAAATCGGTAAACGCCAGAGAGCTGGCTTCTACAAAGTTTTCCCAGGCTTTCTTGAGGGATTTCAAATACACTTTGGTGGAATATTTGCCATCCACCAGCGCTGTATTGCGATAGTTGGGACGCCAGAAATCCATCACATCTTCCGTGTGATTACCCACCTCAGGTGCAATTTCAATCAGGCGGGGATTGGCGCTAATCAGCATTGCTACAGCACCCGCACCCTGAGTCGCTTCACCCGCAGTATCCAGATCATACCGGGCAACATCGGACGCAATCACCAGCACCTGCTTGTTCGGCTGACGGGTCACCAGGGCACAGGCCATCTGGATTGCCGCAGTCGCACTGTAACAGGCCTGCTTGAGCTCAACGACACGGCAATTGGAACTCAAACCCAGCAAACGGTGCACATAGACACCCGCCGCTTTGGACTGGTCGATACCGGTTTCGGTTGCAAATAACACAGTAGAGATGGCACTTGCACCGACGCGCTCAACCAATGGCTGAGCTGCATTTGCCGCCATGGTGACAATATCTTCATCCGGTGCAGGCATGGACATTTTTTCCTGTCCGATACCCTGATAATACTTCTCGGATTCAGTGTGCTGTACTTCAGCCAGCGTTCTTAAATCCAAGTAATAATTGGGTGTATAGAAACTGATTTCGTCAATACCGACAGACATTCTTGGATCTCAATCCTCAGCACTCATCTAACACAAGCGTCCGGTTATTGAACAGCGTTTTGATATCCGGAACACCCAACAGAAACATGGCGGTTATGAACTGTTTACGCAGTTTTTCTATTTCCAGCACCACCGCATCGGCCGATTTCATTGCCGGTTGCAGGAAAGGTGCGGCCATGCCACTTAAAGAGGCGCCGAGTATAACAGATTTAACCATGTCGATCCCATCTCTGAGACCACCACTTGCAACTATGGTGGCACGGTCCAGAAATGGGTTTGCCTGCATCAGTGCAACCGGGGTTGGCAGACCCCAATCCTGGAATTTAAGACCCAGGTCATCTGCCTCTGCGCCTCGGTGATGCTCAATCCGGCTCCATGAAGTACCGCCGGCACCCGCCACATCAAAATATTTAACCCCGGCCTGCAGGCCTAATTCAATGTCTGACGCCGAGAGGCCACAACCTACCTCTTTCAGTAATACCGGTACGCTCAACGCACCTGAAATAGTCGCAATTTTGGCAGCCAGACCGGAAAAATCTGTATCACCCTCCGGCTGAATCGCTTCCTGCAACGGGTTAAGGTGCAGATACAGGCCATCAGCCTGTAAACAATCTACTGCCGCCTGAGCCTCTTCAATCCCCAGACCGTAATTCAGCTGTACAGCGCCCAGATTCCCCAGTAGCGGGATATCCGGTGCTAATCCACGCAAGTCAAAACTGCTGCGTGCTGCGGGGTGAGTAAACATCACCCGCTGCGAACCAACCGCCAACGCGACTTTGCAACGCTGCGCCGCCTCAGCAAGGTTACGGTTAATACGATTCACCAGCTCATGATCACCGCCGGTCATGGAGGATATCAGCAGTGGGAATGATAATTCTCGTCCCATAAACTGGCAGGAGGGGTCCACGCTATCCAAAGCAAGTTCCGGTAACCCACGATGCTGCAGGCGAATCCGGTCAAAATAGGCAGCCTGACGATCAGTGGCCTGATCGTCACCAATAATACGGATATGTTCGATTTTTCGATTATTGGTTGGATCGGACATCAGCGCTCCAGTTTCAGGTGAGCTTCCATCAGCTCACCGGGATTGGTCTGGGCAGACAGCAGAGACAGCTCCCCACAGAGAACGGTCGCAGCGCAGATGGCTGCCAGCCGACGGGCATTCTCGCCGGGTTCACGGCTTGCTTTACAACCCAATGCGGTGAGGTTTTCTTCCACAAAGTCGAGTCCCTTGCCGTTACCTACGGTACCTACAATCAGATTAGGCAAGGTACAGGAGAAATACAGGTCACCGTTCCGCACTTCAGCATGTACGACACCCTGAGAACCTTCGATTATGTTGGCCGCATCCTGCCCGGTGGCAAGATAAAACGCTAGCAGCATATTGGCATAATGGGCATTGGCACTGCGCAAACCGCCGGCAATCATGGTGCCGATCAGGTTCTTTTTGATATTCAGGTCCACCACTTTTTCCGGGGTGGTTTTCAGCCGGCGCTCGCACAGTGCTCTGGGAATAGTGATTTCACTGATGACATATTTGCCACGCCCCAGAATGCCATTAACAGCAGTGGCCTTTTTATCCGAACAGTAATTACCCGATATGGAGCAATATTTAAGCTGAGGGTATTCCGTCAAAATCCATGGAATCAGCTTGTCGGCGGCATTTGTCACCATATTATGACCGGACGCATCACCGGTGGTGAATTCAAGCCGCAGATAGATCAGATTAGCTACTACCTGGCTATGCAGATCAATCAGCCGGGCAAAGCGGCTGCTCTGGGAGACCACCTGATTCATATCATCCTGGCGGGACATTATCTGGTGCAGCGCGGACACTGCAGCAGGGGCATCATCTGCTTCCAGCAAGATAGAACGGGTCATCCGTTCATCGACCACAGTGGTTTTTATGCCATCGGTCAGGCAAGACACGCGGGCACCCCGGCCGACTGAATGCCACAGAGGAGTCTCATAGGTGGCCAGCGGCACATTGAGCTTTTCCTGCAGCACAGGGCCACAGATATTAATCGGCCCCACACTGCGCATGGGTACTGGGGCCTGAGTAATTTTGTGTGTTTTCATCGGCGGTGCGCCAGCAGGAATAAAGAAAAAAGGGCTGCCAGAGGCAACCCTTTTTCATAACAACAGGTTGGCGTGAATTTTATAGAACCCACGCCTATAAAAGCAACCCGTTAGCCAGGTTCCTGCTCAGACTTCACGTTGCCCAGATTTGGCTCAGGCAGTACAAGCTGCAAAGTATCCAGTAACTGACCCATACCATTCAGCAGACGGTATTCCGAGATCATATGATCATAGAGGGCGTTAGTCAGATCATTTTTTGCTGAGAACACCTCATTTTCAGTGTCCAGCAAATCCAGCAGAGAACGCTGACCGATATTGAACTGCTTCTGGTATGAGTTGCGTGTCTGCTCACTGGCAACCACATGTTGTTGCAGATAAGGGATCTGACGCTCCAGAATATCTTTCGCATTCCAGGACAGTTCAACACTCTGCACAACCTGACGGTGTGTATCCATGGCAATGGACTTGGCTTCTTCAATCTGATGCTGCGTCTGACGTACACGGGCACGGTCAGCACCACCGTTATAGATGTTGTAGCGCAGTCGAAGCATGGCCACAAAATCTTCATTGATACCATCTACACCATCGATATCGTTGTTCCAGGTACGATCAACTTCCAAGTGAACACGTGGTGACCAGCGGGCACGCGCCGCTTCATACTGGGCCATAGCCGCCATGGTGTCAGCCGCAGCAACACCCAGAGTCGGATGATTATCCAGCGCCTGTTTTACAGCATCTTCACGGGATTCAGGATAGGAAACTTCCAGCTTAGGCATGGAAAACTCGCCTTCCGGCATCATACCAGTAATACGCTGATAACTGGCCTGCGCATCAATCAGGTTGTTTTCAGCCGCCAGTACGTTCACTTCAGCCAGCGCCAGACGACCTTCAGCCTGCTGTATAGAAGCCAGTGCACCCAGACCGGACTCGGAACGACGCTTGATCTGATCATAAATACGGACATGGCTATACAGGGTTTCTTTAGCCTGCTGTAACAGCTCCTGACGGCGCATCACTTCGAGGTATGCGCGGGCCGCATCAAGTGCATATTTTTCAGCGGTTTCGATCACACGCTGATCGGCAGAATCCGCACGGGCGGTTTGACGCTCTACTTCCTGTTTGGTAGCAAAGCCATCAAAAATCATCTGCCGCAGACTAAGACTGAGCTCTTTACGGTGCAGCTCCACATTGTCATGGCCATCTGCACGCGTGGTGGTGTTATTGGTTTTTTCCCAACCAAAACCACCTGCAAAATCAAAGGTCGGCAGATAACCTGCACGTGCCTGAACAACTTCCTGATAGACCGCATTACGCGCATTCAGCGCACGTTGGACTTCAGGATTTGTATTCAATCCCTGAACGACCACATCCTCAAGTGTCGCCGCAGTTGTCGCTGCTGACATCGTTGCCAGGATGGCAGCCAACACTATTTTTTTTCTCATATCCCTTCCCTTGTATAAGTTGATCAAGGTCACTGACCCAGTTTAGCTCAATTTTATTACAATTTTCCACTTAGTAGTAACACCAGTGAAACACGGTCCGGCATACCCGTTTTCTGAAAAATAGAACTCAAATGAGCTTTGACCGTTCTTTCTGTAATAGCAAGTTTTCTCGCAATTTCTTTATTACTCAAACCTTTGCCCAGCTCTGCCACCACTTCATGCTCACGCTGACTCAAACTACTTAATCTGTCGTCGTCACTCGTTGCATGGTTATTTAAAACAGGCTGGCGGTGTAACAGTTTCTGAATCAGTTTTTGCAACACCTCAGGACTGGCCCAGATTTCGTCATTTGAAACTGACTTGATGATCTCTTGCTGAATCATCGGTGCCATAAAGGTATTGGTGTAGCCTTTAAAACCACTCTGTAACAGGGCGATGCCCTGCTCTGTGCTGGGCACATCATCACAGGCAACCAGACTCAGCGTTGAATTCTGCTGCGCCAGCTTTACCAGCAATTCACACTCGTTTGCAGAAATTGAACTGATGTGTGCAAACAGAACCGCGGGCTCGCTGCGGTTCTGAGTCTGCAGCATCGACACACTGGTTGCTACAGGGTTAAGCGCGGATAAGGCTTCATGCCATCGGGCCGTTACGCTGGCGCGGTGACTCAGTAAAAGAACCTGCATGCGGGCAATTCATCCTTAATTTGAAGCGCAAAAAACGGCTTAATTTAAGCCGTTTTTTATCGCAATTTTAAGCAGATAGAACTGTTATCGTTCAGTAAGCGCCTTATCTTTAGCTTTCAGAATCGGTTTCAGCAAATAATCCATCACCGATTTCTTGCCGGTCAGTATATCCACACTCACGGTCATACCAGCGATTAACGGTAATCGAGCCTTATCATTCCCAATGTATGGATTCTGAGTTTCCAGTCGAACCAGGTAATAACTTTCGTCTTTTTCATCGAGAATGGTACTTGGACTCACAAATACCACCTTAGCGTCGACACCGCCATATATAGAAAAGTCGTAGGCGCTTACTTTGATCCGCGCAGGCTGGCCCGGTTGGATGTTGGCAATATCCTTAGGTTTGATACGGGCTTCTACCAGCAATTTATCTTCCCAAGGAATAATATTCAGCAACTCATCACCGGGCTGGACAACACCGTCAATCGTATTAACAAAAAGCTGCTTGACCGTACCCGTCACCGGTGCTCGCACCTCAGCACGATTGATCCGGTCAGTCATGCCAGTGAGCACTTCATTGATACGGGAGATTTCTGCATTTACCTCATTCAGTTCGCGCCGTGCCTCATTGCGGAACTGCAGTTCAATCTCATCCCGTTTCTGCTGCGTTTCCTGCAACGTGGATTGTATACGTGGGATATCCAGACGAACACGGCTTAGCTCACCCTGCAGATCATTCAACTGTCGACGCAAACGCAGATATTCCACTTCTGAGACAACACCCTCATCCACCAGCGGGCGGGTAATATTCATCTCTTGTTGCAATAACTGCGTGCTCCGCGCCAGTTGCGCTTCCTGGGCACGTGTACCCTTGAGCTCCTGGTCGCGCTGGGTAATTTTCTGCTCCAGCCCTGCCACTGCAGCGCGCTGCTCCTGAGCACGACTCAGAAACAACTGTTGTTCCTGTTCCAGCATATCCTTGTATTCATCCGGGTAGCCATTTGGAATTCCAAATTCCCCACCGTAGGACTCAGCACGCAGACGGATTGATTTCGCAATCAGCTCATATTTGCGTACCTGGTTCTCTTTAAAACTGCTGGCAAAACGCACGTCATCAATACGCAGAAGCACTTGGCCTTTCTGAACAACATCACCCTCGCGAACCAGAATTTCGGAGACAGCCCCACCTTCCAGGGTTTCGACTTTTTGCAACTGACTGGATGGAATAATGTCGCCATCACCCCGGGTGATCTCATCCAGCTGAGCCAGACTGGCCCAGACAATAGCGAGAAGAATAAAAGCGGCACATATCCAGATCAGCCATTGCGCACCCCGCGGAGACTGCTCCAGCATTGCCTCGCTGACGCTGGACATATACTTCAGATCATCGCTGTTATAGTTCATCTCTGTGCTCCTAGCGTTTGATCTGCAGGCGACCGGATTTAAGAGCTTCCAGCACCGACTCTTTAGGTCCATCTGCCACTACCCGGCCCTGATCCATCACAATGATTCGATCTACCAGCGGCAGCAGGGACATCTTATGCGTGACAACCAGCATAGTGGTTTCAGCCGGCAAACTGAGCAGGGATTTTTTTACCTGTTCCTCAGAGGTGTTATCCATCGAGGCTGTTGGCTCATCAAGCACCAGAATATTGGGTTCGTGTATCAGCGCTCGGGCAATAGCTACCGCCTGCCGCTGACCACCTGAAAGACGGGCACCGCGCTCACCCACCTGCATGTCATAACCCTGAGGATGACTATCTGCAAAGTCACTCACACCGGATAATTGAGCGGCCTTAAGCAGCACGGCATCAGCCACATGGGGCGAACCTTTGACAATATTTTCCCGCAAGGTACCGGCAAACAGCATCACATCCTGAGGCACATAGCCGACATTGCGTCGCAGGTCGACCGGATCGATCTGTTTCACATCCACACCATCCAGCCTGATTGAGCCATCACTTGCCTGATAAAGACCCAATAATAATTTTTCAATGGTGGTTTTGCCGGAACCAATGCGGCCAATCAGCGCCACCCGTTCACCCGGCTGGACCCTGAACGAGACATGTTCGAGCGCCCTCTGCTCGGCTTCAGGGTAGGCAAAACTGACATCTTTGAATTCTATTTTGCCCTGCAGGCGTTCACGATTAACAAATTCCTGCCCCTCTTCACGCTCCACCGGCAACGCCATGATGCTGTTCAGCGATTTAAGTGCAGTGGAAGCCTGATGCAGACTGATCACCAGGTTGGCCACCTGGGACATCGGCGCCAGCGCCCGACCGGACAGAATCACACAGGCAATCAGCGCACCCATAGTCAGTTCACGCTCACTGATAAGGTACACACCGGCAACCACAATGCCGACAGAACAAAGCTGCTGCATAAAACCGGCAAAATTCACTACCGATGCTGACAACACCCGCGAACGCAGCCCCCAGCGTGCAATATATCCTGACGCCTGCTCCCATTTCAGTTGCATGGATGATGCAGCCCGCTGGGTTTTAACAGTTTCCATGGCGGTCAGACTCTCCACCAGCGTGGAGTTTTTCTGCGCAGTCGACGCAAAGGTTTTTTCAACCGCTTCTTTCAGCCGCCCCTTGGCCATAAAGGCATAAATAATGATCAGCGGAATCGCCACAGCCGGCACGATCACCAGCGGCCCACCGATAAAACCAATAACCAGAAGAAACAGAAAGGCGAATGGCAGATCAATAATGATGGTATTCGAAGTGGAGTAGAGAAAGTTTCTCAGACTGTCGAACTCTCTGAGATTACTGGCAAACGAGCCAACCGAAGCGGGCATCGCGTCATAGCGCAGTGACATCACCTTCTCGAACACCAGAGAAGACATCATGACATCGCCCTTTTTGGCGGCGATCTCAATAAAATAAGCCCGCAGCATCTTGAGCGCAAAATCAAACAGATAAACGATAAACACCCCTGCCGCCAAGACCCAGAGGGTTTCAATAGCATCGTTGGGCACAACCCTGTCATATACATTCATTACGAAGAGCGGGTTAGCCAACACAAACAGGTTGATCAGAAATGAAGCGAGAAGAACATCGCGGTAGATTGCAGACGAATATTTAATACTGCCCCAGAACCAGTGGCCTTTATGCCCTTCCAGCAGGCGCGTCATCTGCTTCTGGAACTGATATTCAAGCCGGACAAAAATGGCAAAGCCGGTATAACTGGCCGCTAACTCATCCAGGGTACAGGTGTGACTACCACCACTTTCCGGCTGGAATAACACCGCCTGATTCAACTCATCATCAACGCTGATTAACACACAGGCGTTGTCATTTTCGAGCAGCAATACCGCGGGCAATACCAGTTTAGATATCTGAGGTAAAGAGCGTTTACGTAACGCTGCAGAGAATCCTGCTCTTTTCGCCGCCCGGATAAACAGCTTTGGCGTCAGTCTGCCCTGTTCCAGTGGCAGACCATCACAGAGTACTTCTGCAGATAAAGGACGATGATTCTGCTCCGTAAGGTGAACCAGACAACCGAGCAAAGGATCGTGGTTAACTTCCATTTGAATACCTTAAGATTAATCTCTGTCGCGCTTGACCTGATGCGACCCTGACAGGATACTGATTGCTACGTTCCTTTCATCTAACCGAATTACTCTATCAAACCAATATGTTATACGCCATACGTAACTCTGAAGGACATATCATCAGTTTGTCTGAAGCCAAACTGCCTGACTCAGAACCGGTTGCCCTTCAGGATGAAGAGGTACTTCGGTTTCTGGCAATCGGTAACGATGCCATTACTAATGGCGATTTTCTTGAAAATTCGGATCTGGGCATTGCCCGTATTCTTGAAGATCTGATCGAGGTTTTGGTTGGCAAAAACCTGATTATGTTCACCGATCTTCCTGAACCCGCACAGAAAAAACTGCTGAGCCGCAAACTGGTCCGTAATCTGAAAAATCCGGACGGTTCTCTCAGTGAAGAGCTACCGGGCGCATCTTTCCTGATTGAAGAGGATGATAGTTTTTAATCCTTACTGAGCTGAGACAATAACTTCGCACAACGCTCAGAAAACCGCGAATAACGCGCCTGCTGGGTTCGGGTCAGTGCAGCAAAGCTGATCCCCCGCAGAATTTCTGCACTTTTAAGCAACAAAGGCAACGCTTTAGCTGGCTCAAGCTTGACTCGCTCATGCAATGCCTGCACACAATTCAGCGCAATACTCAGATGAGAAGGCATGGTTTTATAGGCCGTTGCGAAATACTTATACGCCTGCTCAACCTCACCCTTCTTGAAGGCAGCCATGCCCTGAAGGTTCTGTTTCCCCCAGGATAATTCCAGCATCCATTTATTAATTTCCCGGCGGCGCTCCTGAAACTCATCGGCATAAATGGTGTCCTGTACCGCATCTGCTATCAGTTCCATGCGTTCGCACTGAGTCGCTTTAGGCAAAAGCTTGAACTGCTTCCAGGCATCATCCAGGGTCTGCGCCTGACGTTGCGCGTTGCCTTTTTCCCGATAAAAACCCGACGCCATTACTTTGCCGATAAATTTAACTTCAGGCGTTTCATACTCCATCACCACCCGCTCAAGAATTTCGACCATCTCCCGCTCCAGCTTTTCATTGCCCTCACAGAGTGACAATGCACGGGCGCAGCCAAAATAATGATCCGGAGTTTGATAGGTGGAATGGCGGGCATGCACAATTGCATTCTGATAGGCACTGACCGACAAATCATACTGACCTGCCTGAAAGGCCAGATCAGCCAGTTCAGCCTGCAGTGGGGGCATACATGGCTGTATCAACACCGCTTTACGTAGCAAAACTACCGCACGGTCAAGTTCACAGCTATCCCGATAACATCGTGCCAGCCACAGATAAGACTCAACCGATACCTGACCCTGATCGATCAATCGATGGAAAAATGTCGCCGCCTGCTTGAAACGACCCAGGTTATAACAGGCCATGCCTTTACCCACCTCGGCCCAGGGCATCTCACGGTTGTGCGTGATTTTATTGAACAGCTCCAGTGCAGCTGTATGTTTACCCAGACCCAGTAGAGCAATGCCCTTTATCCGCTGCAGATGCAGATGCAATCCCGGATACTTACTCATCACCTCGTCGCATTCATTGGGTACTTCGTCAAACTTTTCACTGTCGAGCAAGCGCTCCACGGGCGCGATAACCTGCTTCATACGTAACAGTTTTTCAATCGCTGTCTGGATGCGGGGATAATCGTAAGGCTTAGCTATAAAGTGATCAGGCGCGTTTTCCAGAGAGCCATGCAGCACTTCTGAAGTTTCCTGATCGACAGAAAGAATAAAACAGCTGGTGGAGTTGTGGATTTTTTCGTGATTGGCTTCCTGCAGGAGTTGCAGGCCATTTTTCTGCCCGTCGCCCATCTCATAAACCGCAAAGACGAGATCAAACGGAATTTCGCGCATCAGGCTCAGCGCCATATTGACCGAGGACGCAGGCATAATTGAGGTAAACCCCAAGCGACTCAGATGACTCCGCAGAGTTCCAAGGTCTTCATGACTACGATCTACGATCAGGACAGACTTGCCTGAATTCCGGTTTTCCATGATTTGAACACTAGCAGAGACAGCCCAAAAGTAGCATAAGAATCAACTCATTAGCAAAGCCAAGGCTGTTTGAAACATAAAAAAACCCCGCACCTGAGGTCACGGGGTTTCTTATTCATCTGAAGATGAAAGATCAGTCTTTCAGCAGATCACGGCCTTTGTTTGCAGCAATACGCATGCGCAGAGCATTCAGCTTGATAAAGCCAGCGGCGTCTTTCTGATCATAAGAGCCAGCATCGTCTTCAAATGTGGCTATATTTTCATCAAACAGACTGTCTGCAGAACGACGACCCACAACTGACACGCCACCTTTGTAAAGTTTTACGCGTACTTCACCGTTAACATGACGCTGAGAGAAATCGATCATCTGCTGCATCATCTTACGCTCTTCTGACCACCAGAAACCGTTATAGATGGTTTTGGCATAACGTGGCATCAGCTCATCTTTCAGGTGAGCAGTTTCACGATCCAGGGTGATCGATTCGATGGCACGGTGTGCCTTGAGCATGATAGTGCCCCCCGGTGTTTCGTAACAGCCGCGAGACTTCATACCTACAAAGCGGTTTTCGACGATATCCAGACGACCAACGCCGTTGGCACCACCCGCTTTATTCAGGTATTCCAGCACAGTTGCAGGAGACATTTTCTCGCCATTGATGGCCACAATGTCACCCTTTTCGTATGTCAGCTCAACATAGGTTGGCTGATCTGGCGCCTGTTCCGGCGCAACAGACCAGCGCCACATATCTTCCTCAGCTTCCGCCCAGGGATCTTCCAGAATGCCACCTTCGTAAGAGATGTGCAGCAGATTAGCGTCCATGGAATATGGGGATTTTTTCTTTTTGGAGGAAAAATCAACAGGGATATTACGATCTTCGCAATACTGCATCAGCGTTTCACGCGACGTCAGATTCCACTCACGCCATGGCGCAATCACATGCACGCCCGGTTTCAGAGCATAGGCTCCCAGTTCAAAACGAACCTGATCGTTGCCTTTGCCGGTAGCACCATGAGAGATCGCATCAGCACCGGTTTCGTTAGCAATTTCTACCAGTCGCTTGGCAATCAGAGGGCGCGCAATGGAGGTACCCAGCAAGTATTCGCCTTCATAGATAGTGTTAGCACGAAACATCGGGAAGACATAATCACGGACGAACTCTTCGCGCAGATCTTCGATATAGATCTCTTTAACGCCCAACGCTTCCGCTTTAGCACGCGCAGGTTCAACCTCTTCACCCTGACCCAGGTCAGCAGTAAAGGTCACAACTTCAGCGTTGTATTCATCTTGCAGCCAGCGAACGATTACCGAAGTATCCAGTCCACCGGAATAGGCCAACACAACCTTTTTGATATCGGACATTTCAAGCTCCAACTTGCAAATGGCACCCATGGTGCAGTCGCTGATTGATCAGCATGCAATCCACAGTAAAAATCGAGGGGCGAGAGTATAGCAGAGACCGCACAAAAATCGCAGAGGGAATGATTAAAGATTAATCGGAATAGCGGAGATTATTCACGTTCCAGTCGGATTGTAACTCGACGGTTTCTGGCCCGGTTTTCAGCGCTATTGTTTTCCACGACCGGATAACGTTCGCCATGATAGCGTGTGGTAATCATCTCCGGGCTGACACCCAGCTTGACCAGAAAAGCGGTCACTTCATCTGCCCGCTGTTTAGACAGATCCCGGTTTAGCAACCGGCGCCCCAGATTATCTGAGTGCCCGTCAATATAGAGAGATTTCACGGAGTTATCGTTCTGCACATAAAGCGCAATCAGACGCAGGCGCTCCTGCGAGGCATCAGACAATGAAGTCTGGGCTGGCGGAAACAGGAGTGCGGTTCGGGCAACCTGACGGAAATTAACCGGTAACAGACCAGAGGTGCAGTTTACATAATCGGAATAAGCAGCGTGAAAATTCACCGCTGACACCGCGACGCGCAACGTTTCATCCGTGCCATACCAGCCCGGAGAGGTAAAGGTTGGCATCATGCCTTTAGACAGGGCGGCCAGCATATTCTGTGCATAATCTGTACGCACATCCAGGTCACCGGCATCACCCTGTTTGATGCTGCCAATCCGCCAGGGTGAGATACCCGGCTGCCAGGGCGCCGCTTCTGCATAGAGCTCAGCCCCTTTGGCGAAATGAATTTTTTCAATCGGCTTGAGCAAAAAGCGGACGGTTTCTCCGGCTTCATGTTCAAATATTGCGCGCCCAAAGGTCGGAATGTCCTGTGTCAGCCGACAACTGAACTTGGAGGCCTCAAGCTGCCAGTTGGTATTATCCAGCTGAGAAGAAAAAGTCACAGCCTGAGCGGCGTAACTGAATACGCTGCCCATCAATGCACATAGCCATTGCTGTTTTCTTCTCGACATGAACTCTTCCGCCTTTCAGGCTTATAGCGAGTGTTTCGGCTTACAGGAGAGGTTCTTTAATGATACATCAGTTCAACCGCTGTCTTTTAGTCCATATTCATGACACGGTTGGAGCAACAGGCCTACTGAGTTAAAATCCCCTCTCCTTCGCCTCAACAGTAAGGGCTCCTTTTGCCAGATCATTCAAATATCCTGCACCCAATGGCCAACCGTTTCAGAGGGTTTCTGCCGGTTGTCGTGGACGTGGAAACCGCGGGATTTAATCCACGCACAGATGCCCTGCTCGAAGTTGCAGCCGTTTTACTGACCATGGATGAAAAGGGTGATCTGGTCATTGACCAGAGTTTTTCTGCCCAGGTCGATCCGTTTGAAGGCGCTAACCTTGAAAAAGCCGCGCTGGATTTCACGGGCATTGACCCCTATGACCCGGAACGGGAAGCCGTGCCTGAACGGGAAGCGCTTGAAGAGATTTTCAAACCGGTGCGCCGGGCAATCAAACACCATGATTGCAAACGGGCGGTATTGGTGGGTCATAACGCTGCGTTTGATCAAAGCTTCATTAATGCAGCAACGGCAAGGGCCGACATCAAACGCAACCCGTTCCACCCGTTTTCAACCTTTGATACGGCCACCCTGGCGGGACTGGCTTTTGGACAAACCGTACTGGCCAAAGCCTGCGACGCCGCCAACATCGACTTTGATGGCAAACAGGCGCATTCAGCACTGTATGACACACTGAAAACAGCCGAACTGTTCTGTCAGATTGTTAACCGCTGGAAGGCTCTTGGCGGTTGGCAGGAATAAAAAAACCCGCCTGATGGCGGGTTTTTTTGTGTGCAGATAATACCTTACAGATTGCCTGCTTCGTCAGCCAGGTAAGCCGCAACACCTTCAGTCGAAGCAGTCATACCCTTGTCACCTTTGTTCCAGCCAGCCGGGCAAACTTCACCGTGCTCTTCGTGGAACTGCAGCGCATCAACCAGACGAATCAGTTCGTCCATATTACGTCCCAGCGGCAGGTCATTCACGATCTGAGAACGCACAACACCGTTCTGGTCGATCAGGAACGCACCACGGAAAGCCACACCCGCATCCGCTTCAACATCATATGCCTGACAGATTTCATGCTTAACGTCAGCTACCAGCGTGTATTTAACCGGGCCGATACCACCTGAATTTACAGGAGTGTTACGCCATGCGTTGTGGGTGAACTGAGAATCGATAGATACACCAACAACCTCAACACCACGCTCAGTGAAAGCGGACATACGGTTATCCAGAGCGATCAGCTCAGATGGACATACAAAGGTGAAGTCCAGTGGGTAGAAAAATACCAGGCCATATTTGCCTTTGATCGCTGTTTTCAGGTTGAAGTCGCCAACGATCTGGCCATCACCCAATACTGCTGCTGCTGTAAAATCAGGAGCCTGCTTGCCTACAAGTACACCCATGGTAAAGAATCTCCATTCCTATGCTTGAGTTGCGTTAAAAACAATAAGATAAGTCCGGCAACAGACAATTCAATGCCTGTCACGACTTTTTATTTATTCTGTTTCAGAATCTGCAGCGGCTTCTTTAACCAGCGTCTGCAGCTCACCTGAAGCGGCCATTTCACAGATAATGTCACATCCGCCAATCAGTTCACCCTTGACCCAGAGCTGGGGAAAGGTTGGCCAGTTAGCATAGTTAGGCAGCTCAGCACGAATTTCCGGATTCTCCAGAATGTTCACAAAGGCAAAACGTTCACCGCATGACATCAGCGCTTCAGACGCGCGGGAGGAGAAGCCACACTGCGGAAAACGTGGGGTGCCTTTCATGTAAAGCAGAATATCGTTGTTTTCAATCTGCTCTTTAATAGTATCGATTACACTCATTGCTACACCTGTTTTCTTAAACCGTTTCCAGCCTGGGATTGCCGGAAAATATGCAAAAACCAAACAACGCGCCTGAGATGCGGGGCGTTATTCCGCAAAGCGTCAATATACCATAAATCCCGACTATTTTACTCTGATAAATCATGTGATCTTTATAACGTTTAATTACCCATATTGACCACTGATTCAGCTCATAAGATTACCTAAAATAGCGCTTTTCATGCTTGCCAACCGATAACAAGCTGAATATTATTGCTTCTTTGTTTGGCAGCCTTGGCTGCCTTTTTGCGTTGTAGGGAAAGAAAATGCCTCAAGATTCCATTATGAATACTTATAACCGGCTTTCTGTTGCCTTTGAGCACGGCGAAGGCAGCTGGTTGTTCGATACCGACGGCAATAAATACCTGGACGCACTGAGCGGCATCGCCGTCTGTGGTCTGGGCCACGCTCATCCTGCTGTCACTCACGCTATCTGTGAGCAGGCTGGCAAGCTGATGCATACGTCAAATCTGTACACCATTCCACGCCAGCAGGAACTTGCTCAGCGCCTGACTCAGATTTCAGGTATGGAGAATGTGTTTTTCGGCAACTCCGGCGCTGAAGCAAACGAAGCGGCGATCAAACTGGCTCGCCGCTATGGCCATCAGGTGCTGAATATTGAGAACCCGTCCATTATCGTTATGGAAAACGCCTTTCACGGCCGTACACTCGCCACACTCAGCGCAACCGGCAACCGTGCAGCACAGGCAGGTTTTGAGCCACTGGTCAGCGGCTTTGTGCGTGCTCCCTACGACGATGTTGACGCCATTAAAGCAATTGCCGCTAATAACCCGAACATTGTGGCGATTCTGGTTGAGCCGATTCAGGGTGAATCCGGTATCCGTATTCCGGCTGATGATTATCTCAATCAGCTGCGCGCAATCTGTGATGAACACAACTGGCTGCTGATGCTGGATGAAGTACAAAGCGGTAACGGCCGTAGCGGTCAGTATTTTGCCTATCAGCATAACGGCATCCTGCCGGATGTGGTCACCACGGCCAAAGGCCTTGGCAACGGCGTGCCCATTGGCGCCTGTCTTGCACAGGGTAAAGCGGCCGGCATTCTGGTGCCTGGTTCCCACGGCTCTACCTACGGCGGCAACCCGCTGGCCTGTGCTGCAGCGCTGGCTGTGGTGAACACCATCGTTGATGACAAGCTGTGTGAACGGGCAACCACACTGGGTTCTAAAATCCTCGAAGGTTTCCGTGAGGAGCTGAAAGGCGCTACCTATATCAAGGATATCCGCGGCAAAGGCCTGCTGCTTGCCATCGAGCTGAGCGAAGCCGGTGCCGAGCTGGCCGTGCTGGCCAAGGTGAAAGGCGTATTGCTGAATGTGACCGGGGGCGGTAAGGTTATCCGGATGCTGCCTCCACTCACCATGACGGACAGCGAAGCTGAGCTCCTGGTAAAAACCGTCTCGCGCTTGATCAAGGTATATGCCGCGGACGAATCTGAGACTCAGTAGCCTCATCATAAAAAAGAGAATAATGCTGTAATGAGTACCCGACACTTCCTCACCCTTCTGGACATGACCCCAGAGGAGTTAAGATCCATTATTCGTCGCGCGACAGAACTGAAAGCGATGCGTAACCGGGGTGAGATCTATGAGCCTTTGAAAAACCAGGTCATGGCGATGATTTTTGAAAAATCATCCACCCGTACCCGTGTATCCTTTGAGGCAGGCATGGCCCAGTTTGGTGGTCATGCCATGTTTTTATCGCCCCGAGATACCCAGCTGGGACGAGGCGAACCGATCAGTGACAGCGCCCGTGTCATCTCCAGCATGGTTGATGTGGTGATGATCCGTACCTTCAGCCATCAAATCGTTGAAGAGTTTGCCGCCAACTCCTCGGTACCGGTTATCAATGCACTGACGGATGAATATCACCCCTGTCAGCTGCTGGCTGACATCCAGACCTATTTTGAACAGCGCGGCGATATTGCCGGTAAAACGGTAAGCTGGATTGGTGATGGCAATAACATGTGTCACTCCTATATCAACGCCGCCCGCCAGTTTGATTTCAAACTGCGTATTGCCTGCCCATCCGGCTTTGACCCGGCTAACAAACTTGTCGCAGCGAATAAAGACCGCGTGACCATCTGTGATACCCCTGAAGAAGCGGTTGCAGGCAGCCACCTGGTCGTGACTGACGTATGGGCTTCAATGGGCCAGGAAGATGAACAGGAAGAACGTCTGGAACAGTTTGATGGCTTTCAGGTATCACCCGAACTCATGGATCTGGCTGATCCTGATGCACTGTTTATGCACTGCTTACCGGCCCACCGCGGTGAAGAAGTCAGTGAAGACATGCTGGATGACCCTCGCTCTGTGGTTTACGATGAAGCTGAAAACCGCCTGCACGCGCAAAAAGCACTGCTTGAGTTTCTGCTGGTAAAAAACCGCTAAAATTCAGACCAACCAGTTTGCAGCTGACCTGGCCTAAAAAACTGATCGGCGTCATTGATGGCGCCGTATCAACACATTGATTTTCCTCTGCCATACTATACTGCGTAAGGTCATCCGATCGGAGAATACTGAATGATAGAGTTGCGTCACTTGAAAACGCTCTCCGCCCTGCGCGATGCTGGCAGCCTGGTGGAAGCGGCTGAACGAATCCACCTTACGCAATCAGCCCTGTCGCATCAGATCAAAGATCTTGAAGATCGTCTTGATTGCTCGCTCTTCATTCGCAAAACCAAACCAATCTGTTTCACCAGCGCCGGTCAACGGCTGCTGACGCTGGCCGACGAAATCCTGCCGATGATCCGCAATGCGGAGCGGGACATCGCCCGACTCGCCGGAGGCGCTGCTGGCCGACTGAATATCTGCATTGAATGCCATAGCTGCTTTGACTGGCTGATGCCAACCATCGACCATTTCCGTCAGCACTGGCCTGAAGTGGAGTTGGACCTGTCCAGCGGCTTCAGTTTTCAACCTCTGCCCGCGCTGGCCCGCGGCGATCTGGATCTGGTCATTACCTCTGATCCGGAACCGAAAAATGGCATCACTTACGTGCCGCTGTTCACCTATGAATCTCGTCTGGCAATCAGCAAACAGCACCGTTTAATGGCGCGCCGGTTTGTGCATGCCGAAGACCTTGCCAAAGAGACGCTGATTACTTACCCCGTTGATCAGCAACGACTGGATATTTTCCGGAACTTTCTGGACCCGGCAGGGGTGGAACCTGCTGCCACGCGTACCGCTGAGCTCACCCTGATGATGCTGCAACTGGTTGCCAGTGGCCGCGGGGTTGCTGCGCTGCCCAACTGGGCTCTGCATGAGTACCTGCAACGCGATTACATCGCCTCAAAACCACTGGGCGAAAAAGGTATCTGGTGCACGCTCTATGCCGCCATCCGAGAAGACCAACAAAATGCGGATTTCATGGTGGACTTCCTCAATACGGCCAAGGATATTTCGTTCCGCACCCTGACCGGGGTGAAATCCGCCTGAGGCTGAACTGTTTGCGACCCTGCGGAGTCTGTTGATAGAGAAACAGCCGACGATCACTAAGGAGTTTTCATGTCTGCATCCCAGTGGCTGCCCGACAGCTGGCGGGCATTTCCCATCAAACAGCAACCCCGATATGCTGAACAGAGCCAACTGGCGGGTGCTGAGCAGCAACTGGCAAAACTGCCACCACTGGTGTTTGCCGGCGAGATCGATAACCTCACCCGGCAACTGGCTGAAGTGTCTCACGGGCAGGGCTTCCTGTTACAGGGGGGTGACTGCGCCGAAAGTTTTGCTGAATTCAGCGCCAATAAAATTCGCGATACATTTAAAGTCTTGATGCAGATGGCCATCGTCATGACCTTTGCCGGCAGCTGCCCGGTGGTCAAGGTGGGCCGAATCGCCGGGCAATATGCCAAGCCCCGCTCCGACGACTTCGAAACGCAGAATGATCTGAGCCTGCCCAGCTATCGGGGCGACATCATTAACGATATTGGCTTTACGGCGGAATCCAGAGAACCCAACCCTACCCGCCTGCTGAACGCCTATCATCAGGCTGCCGCCACCCTGAATCTGCTGCGTGCGTTTGCCCAGGGCGGTTTTGCTGACCTGCATCAGGTGCATGCCTGGAATCAGGATTTTGTCGCTGCCAGTCCCCAGGGTGAAAAGTATCAGCATCTGGCGGACCAGATCGATCAGGCCATCGGTTTTATGGAAGCCTGCGGTATTACTTCGCAAAATACTCCGCAACTGCATGAAACCACCCTGTATACCTCACATGAAGCGCTGCTGCTGAGCTACGAACAGGCCCTCACCCGCCAGGACAGTTTCAGTGGACGCTGGTATGACTGCTCAGCGCATATGCTGTGGATTGGCGATCGAACACGCCACCCTGATGAAGCACATGTTGAATTTCTGCGTGGCGTGCACAACCCACTGGGTATTAAAACCGGTCCTAATGCGGATCCGTCCGAACTGTGCCGCCTGCTGGAGAAACTCAATCCTGCCAACACAGCTGGCAGAATCACCCTGATCAGTCGCATGGGCAGCACCCAGGTCACTGAAAAATTGCCCGCACTGGTCAGAGCGGTCAAAGCCAGCGGCTACGATGTTATCTGGAGCTGTGATCCCATGCATGGCAACACCATCAAGACAGGAACCGGCTATAAAACCCGCAGCGTTGATGCCATTCTCAAAGAGATGAAGGGCTTTTTTGCCGTCCATCAGGCGGAGGGCACCCATGCCGGTGGCGTACATTTTGAGATGACCGGTCAAAACGTTACCGAATGCATTGGCGGTGCCTATCAGATCACTGAACACAATCTGGCAGACCGCTACCATACCCACTGTGATCCACGACTGAATGGGGAGCAGGCTCTGGAACTGGCATTTCTGATTGCTGACACACTGAAAGCTGCACGGAGGTAAGATGCAGGCTGTAACCACCCTTTTACTGGATATCGAAGTCGAATTACGACGACTGGAACTTTGGGAAGCATTGCCCCCCAGTGATGAGGCGCTCTCGAGCACACAACCTTTTGCGATTGATACGCTGCAGTTCAACCAGTGGCTGCAGTGGATCATGATTCCACGGCTGCACTGGATGGTACAGCAGGAGCATTGCTTGCCAAGCAACTGCGAGATCTCGCCCTATGCCGAGGAAGCGTTCAAGCAACTGACAGAAGATACCGACAACCTGTTGCAGCTGATCATGCAGCTGGATACTACGCTCAACCGGTCTCATTAAGCGATCAGCCGGCCGCTACAGTTAAGCGGCCAGACCTGCTAAAATCGCAGCCCTTCCAAGGGGGGCCGACATGTCTGAAATCACTTCTCTCACCGAACTTTTGCGCAACAGCGGTGCTCAGCTGCGTTTTTTTGATATGGGTCGACGTATCAGCAAACTCAGCACTGAACAGTTTGCCAAAATCGAAAATCAGCAGATCCCTTATCCGCTCCCCTATCTGCATCATGCCTGGCTGGCGCTGATGTTATGGAATCCCAAAGATAAAGCACAGGGTGTGGTCTGGTTTCTTAAACTGCCGCTGGATGAACAGGGCTTTCTGGTACAGGCCGTACGCGATGACCTGCTCAATCGATTACTGCAAAATGCCAGCAACCTGCTCAACAGTGGCGGTGATACTGACACACCGGATGCGCTGAAGGACAACCCCTTCTCCTTTAAACCGGATCAGGAAAAAATGGCGGTATTCCACGCCTACTCCACACTGGTCACAGCAGAGCCACCGTCGTCCTTTTACCGCCCTGCTCAGAACTACTTCAGTGGCGCAGACGGGTTTTCAGACTGGCAGTCGCTTGGCTTTCAGGGCATTGCCGATCTGGTTGTTCGACACCAACAGGAGAGCAACAGCGCGATGCTGACCAAGGCGATCCCGTTTCTGCCAGATGTTCCCTTTGAAGCCCTCTGTACTTGTCTGGAAAATATCGAGCCGGAGCATGGGTTATATGAGGCACTCTGCACACGGGCAGAGCAGACATTGCAGCGCGGCCAAGCCAACAGTAATCACATTGCTGCACTGATCAGAGGTCTGTCCAATGGCCGGGACCAGGGCCGTAAACTAAGTCTGCTACAGCAGATTGTCGGTTCAGATTATGCGCTGGAACCGGAAGTGATAGCGGCTATTGCAACCCGTTGCACCGAGAGCCTGCAGCACCCGGAGCTGTTACAGCCATTTCTGGAAAAACTGGCAGCCGGTAAGGCAGGCCAGACCGGCTTTTCACGTATCCTGTCCGATCTGATGTTCCTGCCAGCCCTGCGGGCACTGATTTTGATGCAGTTCAGAGGTCAGCAGCGTAGCGAAACACTAAGCCAGGCCATCGGTGAGATGTTTGGCCAGTCGTTCACCACGCACTGAGTAACAACCGTCAGTTTCAGGTAATATCATCCGGCAGGGTAATGCCCTGCTCGGTGGCCTGTTCCTGCGCCTGTTTACGAAACCGTTCGCGCACCTGACTACCCTTGGGCTTAGTGAGGTAAAAAAGCCACTTGCTGGCAACTTCAGGCGCCAGCTGGTGCTGCTCTCCCCACTGCTGGATAAAGGCAAACAGACTTTGATCCTGATGATCAGGCAATGCCTGATGGCTCGGGACCTCAAGGGTTTCGCCTGCCCGGACCCGCTGACAGACCCGTTCATACTGCTGTCTGAAATCAGGCATGACACGCAGGTCTGTTTCCGTCCGCAAACGAAACCAGCCGGTGAGTTTTCCGGCATGGTAGACCGCCGGGTGTGACCAATGATGCTGAGAAGGCGCATCTGCATAACGCCCGGCTTCCTGATACGCCTGTTGCACTGAAGGTAAACCACTGTCACCTGTCAGCTCTCTCAGGACCTGCAGAAACTCGGCAATCGTCGGCATCCAGGCATATTGCTGTTTACACAGATCAACCGCCGCCACCAGCTCAGGTTCACGATAGCCCTGCAGACTTAATGCCCACTCTCGCTTGGCAATGCGGATCTCATCCTGGGTCTCAAAACAGCTTTTGAATTTATGGCCGTAGATCGCCATAAAGCGGGCAAAAATCATGTTCACCAGCGCTTTTATTTCGATACTCAGCGCCGGACCGGAACCCGCCTCAGGATTACCAGTCGGTGTCTCTGATGTCCATGATGGCTTGGGTAACCCGTTTTCTGTTTTCCCGAGTATCTCGGCGGGTGTTTTCATGGAACTCCCCTGACTGTCGCTCTTGTTGTATACGCTGCTGACGACCGGCTTCGGTCTGTTTGTGCACCCACTCACGCTTTACCCAACCCAGAAATTTCTGATCCCAGTTGGTTTCCTTACGGTCCTTATCCAGCCAGTACAGGACAAATTCATCCAGACAACTGCGGGCGAACACTTCCGTAATGTTGTGGCGGGGTAACAGGGCGAAAAAATTATTCGAAGGCTGCCAGCCAATCGACATAGGGTGCAGCTGCTGATTGCGGGTTTCATGCTGCTGAAACAGAGCATGCAGCTCATCACCCTGTCGCGTCTTGCGCGCCCAGCCAATACTGCCACCAAAGGTTGGGGCCGGACCCTGCCCAGCCTGATTCAGCCGCGCTGGCTGGGGTTCGGGTGCAGGTTCAGGTGCAGGCGGGCAACGTTCAAACACCGGCAAGCGACTCACGACTTCAGGCGCTTCTTCAGCCACCTCATCAGTCACGTCATCATCCACTGCTGCTTCCTGCGCAGATAACATCGAAACACGAATACCACCAGAGGGACAGAATTCTGCCTCTATATATCCCTGCTCCACCAACATCGAGGTTAACTGCGCCACCCGGTCTTCTTCCCAGAAACGGGCGAGTTCGATCCACTCACTCTGATCCATCTGCCAGGTATGACGGCCTCTGGCCTGCTGATGGTAAAGTGTCAGCAGCAGTGCTCCATCCACCCCCAACGCTTCAATCAGCGATGGATATAACAACAGTGGGGCTTCAGGAAATTGAAAACTCATTATGGTGTGTATCCCTGTCGCAGGGCTGTATTCAGCGCTGCGAACTCTAATTACGTTTTGCTATTCTGGGCGAATTTCTCCACCGCGCGCAGCACATCGCGACGACTGATCTGACCAATCAGGCGGCCTTCTTTAACAACGGGCAAACGGCGACGGTTGTGTTGAATAAATTCATTTGCCACACGGATTATGTCGGCATCATGCGGAATGGTATGGACCTGTGGCGTCATATAGGTGCCTACCACACCACCCATCTCTTCTTCGTGATAGGTCAGAGTCAGGATCGCTTTTAGACAATCGCCCTCAGAGATCAAACCAACCAGACAACCCTCGTCATCCACCACCGGGGCACCACTGATACGGTATTCCAGTAGCATATTAATTGCCTGAAACAGATCAGTATCCGGTTTAAACGTCACCAGATCTCGAGTCATATAATCCTGAGCCTTGACTGATCGCAACATCCCCTTTCCTCCATCGCGTGGCACAATCGCCTGAGATAACCGACGGGTTACCCCTGTTATTCTTAATTATGCTATTACAGAGTGAGGCTGCCGGTTATTGATCTTTAGCAGTTTTCACACTGTCTTTCCGCCAATGTAGAAGGTTCAGCCACAGGGATCAATTAAATACGACGGTTTTGTTGCCCTGTACCAGAATCCGATCTTCCAGATGCCAACGCAAACCACGCGCCAACACCGCTTTTTCAACATCGCGTCCCAGACGCACCATGTCTTCCGGCCGGTCACGGTGGCTGATACGGATCACATCCTGATCAATAATCGGGCCCGCATCCAGATCTTCCGTCACATAATGACAGGTGGCACCAATCAGTTTTACGCCCCGTTCATGAGCCTGATGATAGGGTTTTGCTCCAGCAAAAGAAGGCAGGAAGCTGTGATGAATATTGATAATGCGGTGGGCATAACTGGCACAGATATCCTCGGGCAGGATCTGCATGTAACGCGCCAGTACCACAACATCGGCTTCATATTCGCGAATCAGCTGACTGACCCGATCAAAATGCGGCTGCTTGTTATCACGATCAACCGGCACATGGATAAACGGGATATTGTGCCACTCCACCATACTGCGCAACACATCGTGGTTGGAGATTACGCAGGGAATCTCGCAATCCAGCTCTTTTTCGTGGTAACGGTAGAGCAGATCAGCCAGACAGTGTGATTCCCGGCTGGCCATCAGGACCACTTTTTTCGGTTTGCCGGAGTCGGAGATCTCCCAAACCATGTTGAACGACTGGGCAATCGGCGCAAACGCCTGACGCAGTTCATCCAGTGTAAATGGCAAAGTGCTGGCGCTGATCTCAACCCGCATAAAAAACCAGCCGGTTGAGGTGTCGCTGTGCTGGTTAGCGTCGGCGATGGAACCACCATGGCTGGAGATAAAGTTACTCACCATCGCCACAATGCCTACCCGATCGGGACACGCCAGTACCAGTCTGAATCTACGTTCCATTGCCACAATCCCACTGCATTCCGCTTATAAGGCTGGCTATTCTAGCAGCATGCCTGACGCTGGAAAACGACCGATGCAGCGATTTCAGCGGCGGGTACTCAGGCTGACTCTGAATAAAGCTGATCGGAGCGTGCCGCACAGATAAAGTCATTGCGGTGCAAGCCGCCAATCTTATGGGTGTACCACACCAGCTCCACCCGCCCCCAGGCGGTCAGAATATCAGGATGATGCTGTTCTGCTTCTGCCAACGCACCCACCTGGTTGGTAAACGCCAGCGCCGTGGCAAAGTTTTTGAAGGTATAGGTCCGCTTCAGCTGGGGAGTACCCTTTACGTCAACGATCTGCCATTCCGGAATTTCCGCCAGCAGCTCAAGCGCCTCGGCATCGTCAACTTTGGGCGCACCAACACGACAGGCTTCGCACTGTTCTTGATTTAACACAACGTTTCCTCTCTTAACCTGACTATTGTTACTGTAGCAGACCGCAGCAGGCTTGACTTTGCTCAGGTCTGGCCTTTCACTGAAGGTAATAAAAATAAGGGGTTAGCATGAACTTTGTACCTGAACGTGCGATTGCTTTGCATGCCTGCCGACTGGGCATAGACACCCATCAGGAACCCACCATTTACCTGCGTGATGACAGCCCCGTGTGCCGCTCTGAGGGTTTTGCGGCTCGCTCCCGGGTTCTGGTCAGAACACAACATCACCATCTGATTGCCACGCTTAACACCGTCACCGGTGATCTGCTGCAACCGGGCTGCGTTGGTTTCTCAGAATCCGCCTGGCATCTGCTTGAGCTGAGGGAACGAACCGAGGTTTGGCTTTCCCACCCCCGGCATGTCCAATCCATTGGCTACATCCGCGGCAAGGTCTACGGCAAAACCTTCACTCCCGAACAACTTGCCGAGATCATTAACGATATTGTGGCCGGCCGTTATGCCGATGTTCATCTGGCTGCGTTTATTACGGCCTGCAGCGGAGATCACCTGAACATTGAGGAAGTGACCGACCTGACTAAAGCCATGGTTGAATCCGGCAACCGGATTCATTGGGAGCAGCCAATGGTGGTCGATAAACACTGCGTAGGAGGTCTGCCCGGCAACCGCACAACGCCCATTGTGGTACCAATTCTCTGCGCAGCAGGGCTTACCATGCCCAAAACCTCCTCGCGCGCGATTACCTCTCCCGCCGGCACAGCCGACACCATGGAAACTCTGACTGAAGTCAGCCTGTCGCTGAAAGCCATGCGGCGCGTCGTCAAACAGGAAGGTGGCTGTCTTGCCTGGGGCGGCTCAGTGCGACTCTCCCCCTCCGACGATCTGCTGATTCAGGTTGAGCGGGCACTGGATATCGACAGCGAAGGACAACTGATCGCCTCGGTCTTGTCGAAAAAGATTGCTGCTGGTGCAACCCATGTGCTGATTGATATTCCGGTTGGTCCGACAGCAAAAGTGCGCAGCCAGGCCGCCGCAGAACAACTGGCACAGAGTTTTAGTGACGTTGCCAGAACCTTGGGGCTGAACCTTTCAATTTTACTCAGTGACGGCAGTCAGCCTGTCGGACGGGGCATTGGGCCTGCGCTGGAGGCGCGGGATATTCTGCAGGTATTACAAAACGATCCGGGGATGCCGGAAGACCTGTTTCATAGAGCAGCGAACGTAGCCGGCGCCATGCTGGAGATGGCCGGAACTGCAGCGAAGGGTTTGGGGCGGCAGCAGGCGATCGAGATTCTTCAGTCGGGTGCGGCATGGCAGAAATTCCAGGCCATCTGTAAAGCACAGGGCGGCCTTAAAACTCCGCCGGTTGCTCCTTATCGTTATGAATATCTGGTCAATGGTGGCGGCAAAGTGCTCGCCTTTGATAACCGTTTACTGGCCAAGGTTGCCAAACTGGCCGGCGCACCGGCTTCTCCGGCCGCGGGTGTAGACCTGCATTGCAAAGTGGGTGACCAGCTCAGTAAACATCAGCCACTGCTGACGTTACATGCCGACAGTTCCGGTGAACTAAACTATGCCGTTGAGTTCTTAGAAGATCACCCGGAAGTCATCCTATTGGAGCGCGATGAACACTGACACCACGCTGATTTTTTCACTGGACGCTGATGCCCTTGCCAGCAAACTCAGCCATACCCTGAGAATCGAGCAAGGCGCTTTAGAACGTCGCGGTTTCCCCGATGGGGAACACTACCTCCGGCTACTGACAGATTGCAGCCAGCGGCATGTTATTCTCTGTGCGTATCTGGATCATCCAAACGCAAAACTGCTGGAACTGATTTTTCTGGCACAGGCGGCGCGTGATCAGGGCGCGCTCAAGGTCGGATTGGTAGTCCCCTATCTGCCCTACATGCGTCAGGATAAAGCGTTCCAAGCGGGAGAAGTGGTGACCTCAAGGTTTTTTGCACAACTGCTCTCCAGCCACTTTGACTGGCTGGTCACCGTCGACCCTCACTTGCACCGTTATAAAAGTCTGGATGAGATTTACACCCTTCAATCCACTGTTGTGGAAGCCGCTCCAGTCATTGCCAACTGGATTATTGATAATGTCACAAAGCCGTTGCTGATCGGACCCGATAGCGAAAGCGAACAGTGGGTTGCCCATGTCGCCTCTCTGGCGGGCGCACCCTACCAGATTCTCAACAAAACCCGTTATGGTGATTACGATGTAGCCGTATCACCCATCGATTTTTCCGGGTTCAAACAGCACACCCCGGTATTAGTGGATGACATTATCTCCAGCGGTAAAACACTGCAGATGACACTTGCCCAACTGCAGCAAACAGCATTACCCAAAGCCATCTGCATTGCGGTGCATGGTTTATTCGCCGGAGATGCCTATCACCTGTTACAACAACAGGCAGAGGTGCTTACCTGTGACAGCGTGCCTCACCCGTCAAACCGGATTACACTGGCTCCCGCTCTCGCCGATGCTGTGCGCGCTATGCTATGAACGCTGACAATACGCTCTGCCTGAATCCGGGGACTCTCTGGCTGGATGATACATTTCTGTCGCAACCCGAGGCCAACGACTATTTTGAGGTTCTCTTAAATGAGATCGACTGGCAGCAAGGTAGCATCATACTGTTCGGCAAAACTCGGGTAATTCCCAGGTTACAGGCTTTTATGGCTGACCCTGGCCTTCGATACAGCTACTCAGGCAAAACACTCTCAACCAACACCTGGCACCCCAAGGTGCAGGAACTGGCAAACCGTATCGAACAGTACACCGGTACTCGGTTTAACGCTGTATTACTGAACCTGTATCGAGATGGTAATGACAGCATGGGCTGGCACAGTGATGATGAACCCGAGCTGGGCGATGACCCTCACATCGCCAGCCTGTCATTGGGTACAGCACGCACCTTTATGCTGCGCCGCAAAAAAAGAAGCAAAGGCGAGCGATCCCTGCAATTGGACTTAAACCATGGCGCACTGCTTTATATGGGATCAGGAGTGCAGCAGCACTGGCAGCACAGTCTGCCTAAAGCCTCCCACTGCCCGCGAGCCCGTATCAATTTAACCTTCCGTCAAATCATCACCGGCTCTGACAAAAGCGATTACAACTGAGCCTGCCACTGCTCAAGCCACTTCAGAGCCTCTGTTACCGGGTCCATGGTTTCACAGGCATCAATGTACAGCGGTATGCCCACGCATTTGAGCTGAAGATCAAATAACAACTCATTCAGCATCTTCGGACCACCGGCAAATTCCTCATAACCGCTGTCACCCAGACCTATCAGGCCATAGCGAATATGCGGCAAGGGCGGACATCCGTCACGCATCTGAACATACAGATGCAGCATCTCATCAGGCAATTCACCCTGGCCCGTGGTGGAGGAACAGAACAGGATGACCTCGGTATCTTCAGCCAACACCGTCTCCAACTCAGGACGGGTAAACACCGATACATGATGGCCAGCCTGTTTTAGCTGATCCGCACAGCTGCGGGCTACCTCCTCCGCATTACCATAGACTGTCCCCACCAACACCTTGATATTCGCCATAAAACTCTCCCACAGACTGGGTTACAGATTGTGCCGTTTAGGACAGCAGATTAAAAGTTATCAGGCCGTAATAAAAACACCTTAAGTGTTTCATTCAGCGACCGCTAACCTTATATAAGCGATCATTTTTTTTGCAATGCAGAAAACAGCTTCTAAACTGAAATTGTGATAGCAGTGAAGGGGAAAGAAAATGTCGAACCAGAATCTCTCTAAATTACTTGAAGGTTGGGAAAACCGCGCCCGTGCCAACAGCGGATTGATTGAAGAAGTTTTGTCTATCTATCAGGCCGACTCTGTCAAACTGGAAGCACTGTCTCGCATGTACCGCTTGCCCAAAGCAGACGTTGTTGCATCACTGATTCACGAAGCACTACAGGAACTCGAAGCCAAAATGCCTTATGTGCCAGGTAACAAGGTCATCCGCATCGAAGACGGCGAAGAGATTTATGAAGATGCTGGCCCTATGCCACGTTATTTAGAAGAACAGCGTAAACTGCTGAACGCATCCTGAGCTATCGGCTCTTTATCCTCCTTCTCCCTGCTAGCGGGGTAGATTTTTTTACCCCTGATAAAACACAAAACGCGGCCTAAGCCGCGTTTTCTGAATCTTCATGGGATTACTTAAGGCTTTTCAGGTAAGCCAGCAGGTAATCCTGTTCTGCTACGTCAGTGATTTCGATGTGACGCATGCGAGTGCCTGGTACGAACTGGTCATTGCCAGCCATCCATTTGCGCAGATTGTCTTCATTCCAAATAATTTTAGAATTTTTCAGCGCATCAGAATAAGCAAAACGTGGCAGGCTGCCAGCTTCACGACCTACGACGCCAACCAGACTTGGGCCAAACGCATTTTTGCTGGTATCAACAGAGTGGCAGGCTGCACACTTCTTAAAGACTTCAGCACCCGCTGCCTGCATTGCAGCCTCATCCGCCAGCGCAACATTTGCAGCTGCCAAAGGCAGCAGTAGAGCAAAGAGTTTTGCAGTTTTAGCTTTCATGGTATTGCCCCTTAATCAAAAATTTAACCTTTGCCTTCAAGGTTGACGGATGGGTTTTCACCGCGGCTGTCAGTTCTTGCTGAAGGCTTGTGAGCCATATTAGCAAGTTTTCATTTCACACAATGGTCTAACGGAGCATTGCTTGACGCGCGTCAAAAAAAACGCAGCCCGAAGGCTGCGTTTGTATTAATTCACTGAAAATTGACCATTTTATGCCTGCTTGGCAATGATCTCTTTCCATTTGGCAGGGCCCGTGTTGTGCACAGATTCTCCATTCACATCAACGGCGACCGTGACCGGCATATCTTTTACTTCAAACTCGTAGATCGCTTCCATACCCAGCTCAGGGAAGGCCAATACTTCTGCGTTGGTGATCGCTTTAGATACCAGATACGCAGCACCACCAACGGCCATCAGGTAAACCGCACCGTTATCACGGATCGCTTCAATGGCAATCGGACCACGCTCTGATTTACCAATCATGCCGAGCAGACCGGTAGATTCCAGTACCTGGCGGGTAAACTTGTCCATTCGGGTTGAAGTTGTTGGACCTGCAGGACCCACAACCTCTTCACGCACAGGATCAACCGGGCCAACGTAGTAGATAAAGCGACCTTTCAGATCAACCGGCAGTTCTTCACCGTTGTTCAGCATCTCAACGATTTTCTTGTGAGCAGCATCGCGGCCAGTCAGCATTTTGCCGTTCAGCAACACGGTTTCACCCACTTTCCACTCTTTAACATCTTCCGGCGTAATTTCATCCAGGTTAACGCGACGGGTGTTAGAGCCCACTTCAAAAGTCACTTCAGGCCAGTCAGACAGACTTGGCGGCGTCAGGACCGCAGGGCCATCACCTTTCAGCTTGAAGTGTGTATGACGAGTCGCCGCACAGTTTGGAATCATACAGACCGGCAGAGACGCAGCATGGGTTGGATAATCCTTGATTTTGACATCCAGTACGGTAGTCAGACCGCCCAGGCCCTGAGCACCAATACCCAGCTTGTTAACCGCATCCATGATTTCCAGACGCAGCTCTTCAACACGGTTTTGAGGACCACGCTCACGCAGCTCATGAATATCAATCGGATCCATCAGGGATTCTTTCGCCAGTACAGCGGCTTTTTCTGCAGTACCACCAATACCCAGACCCAGCATACCCGGTGGGCACCAGCCCGCCCCCATGGTCGGCACGGTTTTCACGACCCAGTCGACAATGCTGTCAGAAGGATTCAGCATCACCATTTTGGATTTGTTCTCTGAACCGCCGCCTTTGGCTGCGACGTGTACTTCGACTTCATCACCTTCAACGATTTCGTAATGAATAACCGCCGGGGTATTGTCTTTGGTGTTCTGACGTTTGCCAGCAGGGTCAGCCAGGATGGAGGCACGCAAAACATTATCGGGGTGCAGGTAAGCACGGCGCACGCCTTCATTGACCATGTCGGTCACGCTCTGTTTGGCATCCCAGGTGACATTCATGCCCACCTTCAGGAATACAGTCACGATACCAGTATCCTGACAGATCGGGCGATGCCCCTCAGCACACATACGTGAGTTGATCAAAATCTGTGCCATGGCATCTTTGGCAGCAGGATTTTCCTCTCTCAGGTAAGCCTCATGTACACCCTGAATAAAATCGATCGGGTGGTAATAGGAGATAAACTGCAAGGCATCAGCAATGCTGCTGACGAAATCGTCTTCACGGATTACGCTCATGGTTGAGGCTCCCACTTAAGCTCTTGTCTATCAAACGTCGGCCCACCCCAATCATGGGGTGAAATGAAAATACTTCCTCTGCGGGAAGCTAAACAGGGCGGCAGTATACACCAAAACTGGTTTCAGGCGTGTTCCGCCTTGGTATTAGTCGGGCCTGTTTCAGTGGGGAATGCCCACCAGAAATGCGGCACAGTAGAAGAACCCAAATCCCGCCAGTAAACGGCCGGTCATGACAGTAATCATCTTCCGCGAGACCGGTTCCTGCTTGCCACTCAGTGCCCATGGCGCCGTTGCCAGCGGGAAAGTAAAAATGACCAGCCAGGCAGCCGGCAATGTGCCCGTCGCAACCCATAAAAAGGCGATCAGATAGCTGGCCAGCAGTCCACCGCGGTAGAGCCACATGGCACGAGGATACCCCAGCCTGACACTCAGCGTTGCGACACCCTGAGCTTTATCCTCCTCAAAATCGCGCAGCTCATTGCTCAGCAAAAGCATGGCCACCAGCACACTCACCGGAACAGCCTGTAACCATATATGGACACTAAAATGACCCACTTGAGCATAATAGGCCCCCGCCACCATCATCATGCCCATCAGCCAGAACACCAGCGGCACGCCCAGTCCACGGCGTTTATAGTTGATCGGCTCCATGGTGTAACCAATCGCGCCGATAACACCTAAAAACACCAGCCAGACCAATCCAAGACCGGAATGCATCACCAGATAGAGGGTGATGGGAATGGTCGCCACAAACGCCAGCAAACCTAGAAAAAAATTCCGCCGAATCCGTCGCTGATACTCTGGATCTAGACCCTTGCCATCGGAATAGTCATTAATCAGATTGACTCCGGACTGCAGCAATACACCGGCCAGCAGCACCAATGCAGCCGTTAGCGTGTCGTAAAAGCCATCACGGTACGCACTGAACAGTCCTGTGGAGCAGGCCACCAGGCTAACGCTCAGGGAAAACGGACGCAGCGCTTTGCGGAAATTATATTTTGATACAAAAATCACGGTCTGAGCCTGACATCATTCCTAATTAAGCCGGTGCATTCGGCAGATCACGCATCAAAAGCGCGAAATCCGGCACCTGCTCAAACGCCATTGGAATCTTCACACGGTGGCCCGAACCAGGCGCCACATCGGTGAGCTGACCTTTTTTATCCAACAAAGTATCCAGTCTGAATTTCTGATTTCCCATCGGGGTCATCAGCTCCAGCGTATCACCACACATAAAGCGGTTTTTAACATCGATCTCGAGCATCCCTGCCGCCGTGTCGTAACCCAGCACTTCACCGACAAACTGCTGATGTACGCCCACTGAGTTACCAGTTTCATAGTTCTGGTACTCGTCGTGCACATGGCGACGGTAAAAACCCTCCGTGTACCCGCGACTGGCCAGGTTTTCCAGCTCGTCCATCAGTTTCATATCAAAGGGTTTTCCCGCCACGGCATCATCAATCGCTTTACGATAGGTCTGTGCGGTGCGGGCAACGTAATAGTGGGACTTTGTGCGGCCTTCAATCTTTAATGAACTTACTCCCATGGCCGCCAGCCGGTGGACATGCTGAATCGCCCGCAAATCTTTGGAATTCATGATGTAGGTGCCGTGTTCATCTTCAAACGCAGGCATGTATTCGCCGGGACGGGTCTCTTCCTGTAACAGGAAAATACGATCCGTTGGCTTACCTTCGCCCAGATCAGGCTGCACTTCAGCCTGTGGGTCAAACTGTTCAACCGCCACCACATCACCGGATTCATTCTGGGTTGCTTCGTGCGCATCGTACTTCCAGCGGCAGGTATTGGTGCAGGTGCCCTGGTTAGGATCCCGCTTATTGATATAACCCGACAACAGACAACGACCGGAATAGGCAATGCACAACGCGCCATGCACAAACACTTCCAGCTCCATTTCAGGACAACGCTGACGAATCTCCTCAACCTCTTCCAGTGAAAGCTCACGTGACAGGATGACCCGTTCAATCCCCATCTGGTGCCAGAATTTAACCGCTGCCCAGTTCATGGTATTGGCCTGAACTGAGAGATGGATCGGCACATCCGGAAAATGCTCTTTTACCATCCAGATCAAACCTGGATCCGACATGATCAGCGCATCCGGTCCCATCTCAATGACTGGCTTCAGGTCATCAATATAGGTGGTCAGCTTACTGTTATGAGGCAGAATATTGCTGGCCAGATAGAATTTTTTGCCCAGCTGATGTGCAATTGCGATCCCTTCGCCGAGATTCTCCATATTGAAATCATTATTACGCACACGCAGGCTGTAGCGTGGCTGACCTGCGTAAACGGCATCAGCGCCGTACGCAAAGGCATATTTCATGTTTTTCAACGTCCCGGCAGGGGACAGCAATTCAGGGGTTTGCATCGGTAGTTGGCACCCAGGGGCTTAAATCATGGTTTGCAATGGCACTTCGAACAGCGGTGTATAAATCGAACCACCCTCTACGGGCCTGCTTTGCATCAAAACCACCGCATCCGCCAGGCTGTACATATCAATCGCCGGGAAAGCATCAGGTGGTTCAAAACTATTATCTCCGGACAGACGGCCCAGTGTGATATGTGGCTTAAAGCCAATTTCTTTATAAGCGATACCCGCATCTTCGACCACCTGCACCATACCCAGATGCAGATTCAACAGTTCATCACTGAATTCAGGTATACCGGCCACCAGTGCCAGTCGCTGATTGACTCGATAATACTGGGTATCGTTTATGTGAACCTGAAAAGAACTGACATCTGCCAGCCTTTCTCGGGTTTTCTGCTCAAGCAGTGCGACCTGTTCAAGGGAGATATTCCCCAAAAAGCAGAGGGTCAGATGGTACCGGTCGGCATCAACCCAGCTCACTTCACCGTGCTGATCAAACTGACAAAGGGCATCTGCATGATCCGACAGCCAGCGAACAACCGCATCCGGCAAACGTAGTGCAAAAAATACCCTTAATTTCATTACGCAGGTAATGCCCCTGAACTGATCTGAACGGATATTTTGCCTTCAGCGGTGGACTGAGGCAAATAGGAAAAGGTCGCACTGCGGCATAAATTCAAAGCCACAGCTACAACCTTAATAAAAACAGCTAATTAGCGAGACTCAATTGCAAGTTGCAATGTATTGAGTTTCTGTTTGACCTGAAGCAACTCCTGATTCAGCTGCTGACGGGTAGAGTCAAATGCCCGGACCGACTGTTCATTAAGCCTTAAGCGGCGCTCCAGTTCAGCGATAGTCGCTTTATCAGCCCCGTCAGGTTTATTTGCCAACTGTTTCTGCCCGGATTTGAGCTGATCAATCTGCTCTTGCAGTAGTTCTGTGGTTGCTGCCAGTTGCGTTTCAAGCCGGGCCACCAGCTGGGCTACTTCAGCTTGTTTATCCGTCATCTGTTTTTGCAAGGCTGTTTGCTGTTTTTTCAGCTCAGGCAATGTTTTTAGCTGATCAGAATACCCTGCCACCTGAGTCTGAACGCCCTGCAGACCTTTATCCTGTTTCGCCAGCTGATCAGTAATTTTTTTCAGCTGGGTGTCCTGGGCCGCGAGGGTTTTGTCATGTTCATCCAGCTTAGGCGCATTCTTTTGATGCGCCAGGGTCCAGAGCTTGGCAATTTCAGAATCATAGAGTTTGGTCTTTTCTGCATGCGCTGCTTCCAGTTTCTGCAGGCGCTGGGTCAGCGTCTGGCCCGATGCCTCAGCCCCCTGCTCTGCTGATTTAAGCAGTTCACGCAACTCAATGATCTGCTGCTGAGCCTGAGCAAAGGTCACTTCACGTTGCTGTTGCTGCTGATAAAGCCCAAAACCGACATACCCCAGCCCGGTCACCGAGCCAACCAGAATCACCAGCACCAGGGTTGTGAACCAGCCAGGACCGCTTCGACCAGCCGCGTGAGTGTGCGAATTCCGAAGCTGGCCGTAGTCAGCACGTGCACTAAAGTCATTCCGGTCCGTTTCTGCCGGCCCCAGGTCGGGCACATTCAGATCATCATCCTGTCGGTTCATCACAGCTTCCAAATTCGCAAAAAAATCAGCCAAACACTACCAGTTTTAGGGGTTCGACAAAAGAGGCCGACGGAATCGACCAGGTATAAAAAAACCCCGCCGAAGCGAGGTTTTTCCAAAGACGGAGCAGGCTTACATCATGCCGCCCATACCGCCCATGCCACCCATGCCACCCATATCCGGCATGCCAGCACCTTTTTCCTGTGGTTTTTCAGCAACCATGGCTTCAGTGGTGATCATCAGACCGGCAACAGAAGCCGCTGCCTGCAGTGCAGAGCGGGTTACTTTAGCCGGGTCGAGGATACCCATTTCGATCATGTCACCGTATTCGCCAGTACCCGCGTTGAAACCGAAGTTACCGGAACCTTCACGTACTTTAGAAACGATCACAGAACCTTCTTCACCTGCGTTACCGACGATCTGACGCAGTGGTGCTTCCATCGCGCGGAACGCCAGTTCAATACCAACGTTCTGGTCGTGGTTGTCACCTTTCAGATCAGATACGCTGGACAGCGCACGAATCAGTGCAACACCACCACCAGGCACAACGCCTTCTTCAACCGCAGCACGGGTTGCGTGCAGCGCGTCTTCAACGCGTGCTTTTTTCTCTTTCATTTCGACTTCAGTCGCTGCGCCCACTTTGATCACAGCCACACCGCCCGCCAGTTTAGCCACACGTTCCTGCAGCTTTTCACGGTCGTAGTCAGAGCTGGTTTCTTCAATCTGAGCACGGATCTGACCGACACGCGCTTCAATCGCTTCAGCAGAACCGACACCATCAACAATGGTGGTGTTGTCTTTAGTGATAGTGACACGCTTAGCCTGACCCAGCTGGTTCAGGGTGGCTTCTTCCAGACTCAGACCCACTTCTTCAGAGATCACAGTACCGCCTGTCAGAACAGCGATGTCTTCCAGCATCGCCTTACGACGATCACCGAAGCCCGGCGCTTTTACTGCAGCTACTTTAACGATGCCGCGCATGTTGTTCACAACCAGTGTTGCCAGTGCTTCACCTTCAACATCTTCAGCAATGATCAGCAGAGGACGGGAAGATTTAGCTACCTGCTCCAGTACTGGCAGCAGTTCACGGATGCTGGAGATCTTTTTGTCAAACAACAGGATGTATGGCTGCTCAACTTCAGCGGTCATGTTTTCCTGTTTGTTGATGAAGTAAGGAGACAGGTAACCGCGGTCAAACTGCATACCTTCAACCACAGCCAGTTCGTTCTCCAGACCAGAACCTTCTTCTACTGTGATGACACCCTCTTTACCCACACGCTCCATCGCTTCAGCGATGATTTCACCGATCTGGGTGTCGGAGTTGGCAGAGATTGTACCTACCTGAGCGATCGCTTTGGTGTCAGTACAGGGTACGGACAGTTCCTGAATCTTGGTTACAACAGCAGCAGTCGCTTTGTCGATACCGCGTTTCAGATCCATTGGGTTCATACCCGCCGCAACAGACTTCAGGCCTTCATTAACAATTGCCTGAGCCAGAACAGTAGCAGTGGTGGTACCGTCACCGGCAGCATCGTTGGCTTTGGAAGCAACTTCCTTAACCATCTGAGCGCCCATGTTCTCAAACTTATCTTCCAGTTCAATCTCTTTGGCAACCGATACACCATCTTTAGTGACAGTTGGCGCGCCAAAGGATTTTTCCAGAACAACATTACGGCCTTTAGGGCCCAGCGTAGTTTTAACAGCGTCAGCCAGGATATTTACACCTGCCAGCATTCTCTGACGAGCGTCATTACCAAAACGTACATCTTTAGCCATTGTTATAATCCTGTATCAAATTCGTTTCACGGTTCAGGGAAATGCTTCGAATCAGCTTTCCAGTACAGCGTAGATTTCACCTTCGCTCAGAATCAGCAGCTCTTCACCATCGATTTTGACGGTGTTTGCATAGCCACCAAACAGCACGGTATCACCCACGCTGACAGACATTGGCTTCAGTTCACCGTTATTCAGCAGACGGCCTTCGCCAACCGCGATAATTTTGCCCTGGTTCGGTTTTTCCTGTGCGGAACCCGGCAGCACAATACCGCTGGCAGTGGTAGCTTCTTCCTCGTTACGACGGATAACAACACGGTCGTGAAGCGGACGAATTTTCATCTGTTTTTTCTCCTGATCTTCTGATCAAAAACAACATGTTTTTTGTTTGAGGCAGGCACATTAAGACATCAGCTGATGACTAAATTGCCCGTTGGCTAGCTAGATTGGGGCGCAAAAAAGCATTTCAATGGCACGCCTGAAAAAATTTTATTTGTCTTTATTCAGTGTGTCCGGCGTCAGTCCTTACGTTCGTATTCGCCTTCAATGACATCCCCCTGATGGCCATTACGGCGTGAATGAGGTGATTTAGAATGTCCATGTGGTGCGCCATGCGAATACTGCGTCGAAGAGGACATGGCGACCACTGTAAACCGTTTCATCAGTTGTGCAGCCAGCCACTTTCGACTCTGGGGCAACAAACAACTAAAACCAATCAAATCAGTAACAAACCCGGGTGTTACCAGTAAAGCGCCCCCTACAGCCAGGGCAATGCCTTCAACCATCTCCTGGCCCGGAATCTCTCCAGCCTGAGCTCGTTGCTGGGCACGACTGAGCGTTGCCAGACTCTGATAACGCAGCATATTTACGCCAATAAACGCAGACAGTAACACCAGTCCCACCGTGTTCCAGGTGCCAATCACCTGACCCACCTGAATCAGCAAAGTAATTTCAACAATGGGCATCACAATAAACAGAAGAAATAGAAACCGCATCAAATCCTCGGCAGTTGGGTCAACTTAATCAGTGTGTAGGGTATAGATTGGCGCAAAGGCCTTAAATTCAACTTAACAACTGGGTTTTTCGATAAAACAAGCGACTCAGTGTACGCCAAAGCATCAGTCTTCGCCCTCTTTTCGTGTTATGCAACCTTAGCTTTGAGCACACCCCCAATGGGCTTATAAAAATACTGCATTGCAGTCATGAAACAAAAAATAATTGGTATTTCAGTGATTTAGCAACTGCAAAATAAAATCACCCCTACAACTTTTTACCGTCCTGCAAATCCATATTTTCTGAAGCATTGTTCAAGTTATGGACATTTTTGCGAAAGCAAGCTACCTTGATCGCCTGCACAATGGCGCAATGCACAAAAAGACAATCGAAGTTAGGGTAATCCGCAATGGAACTTAAAGATAAAGTAATTGTTGTTACTGGCGGTGGTCGTGGCCTTGGTCGTGCCATGGCTCTGGATCTGGCTGCTAAAGGCGCAAAACTGGCGCTGGCTGACCTGAGCCAGGAAGATTTGGATGCAACCGCAGCGATGTGCGCTGAAAAAGGCGTAGAAGCACGTGGTTACATCTGTAACGTCGCTAAAGAAGAAGACGTAGTTAAACTGTTTGACGACGTTGTTGCCGATTTCGGCGCAGTTCACGGTCTGGTAAACAATGCTGGTATTACCCGCGACGGTCTGTTTATGAAAGTCGATCGTGAAACCGGTAAAGTGGCTGCCAAAATGACCATGGATCAGTGGAATCTGGTCATGGACGTTAACCTGACTGGCACCTTCCTGTGTGCCCGTGAAGCTGTGGCTAAAATGATTGATCTGGGCATCCCAGGCTGTATCATCAACATCTCTTCTATCTCTCGCTCCGGTAACATGGGCCAGACTAACTACACTGCTACTAAAGCTGCTGTAGAAGCCATGGCAGTTACCTGGTCTAAAGAGCTGTCCCGCTACGGTATCCGTGCTGCGTCCATCGCACCGGGTTACATCGGTACTGAGATGGTTATGAGCATGAAACCTGAAGCACTGGAAAAAATCGCTGCAGGTATCCCGGCTAAGCGTCTGGGTAAACCAGAAGAGATCGCTTCTACTGTTGCGTTCATTCTGGAAAACGACTACATCTCTGGTCGTTGTTTCGAAGTAGACGGTGGCCTGCGTATCTAATCGCTGACTCACTGAAAAAAAGCCACGGCTCCGGTCGTGGCTTTTTTGTTTTCAGCCCTATTGGCAACCGTTATGAGATGCAGTCATAGAGGAAAAGATCTCTCACCAACGCCTGTTGATTAGTGCTTTTGTCCTCAAGTTCCTGTCGCGTTATATCGCCCTGCTCCAGTAACCCTTTCAGACGCTGGTTGCGCCACTCCATCACCACCACACCCGACTGACAATCAATAATGCGCAGGTAGGGGTCACTACGTTCAAGCCAGGCATCAATCTGATAAGTCATTCTGAATCCCTCACAGGTTTATACCCACTCAGAATAACTGATTTATATGTAAATTTAAATACGAATCATTATCATTTAATGATCTTGTTTAATCAGTCGCTTCCCTGCCAGCACGACCAACACCAGAACGGGCAAGCCCAGGAGGGTTGTAATAACAAAAAACTGATTGTAGCCAAGACTATCCACCATACTGCCGGAATACCCTGCCAGTAATTTTGGCAGCAAGGTCATGACCGAACTAAAGATCGCATACTGCATGGCTGAAAAGGAAACATTAGTCAGGCCGGACAAAAATGCTACAAATGCCGCTCCTGCCAAACCGGCGCAGAGGTTATCTGCTGCTACCACCAGGTACATCAGCCAAAGTTCAGGTACAGCCGCAAGCCATAGAAACATCAGATTTGTGAGCGCAGCCAGTAACGCACCTGTAAACAGGATACGCAAGACGCCAAAGCGCATGGAGAGCACCCCACCCAAAAAACCACCTACAATCGCCATCACCACGCCGAAGGTTTTAACCGCAAGGGCAATCTGCTCTTTACTGAAACCTATGTCGGCATAAAACACATTGGAAATCACACCCAGAATGATGTCAGAAATGCGGTACGTACCCACAAGCAGCAGCAATAAAACAGCCGTTTTCAGACCGTAGCGGGCAAAGAAATCTGCCACGGGGGCTTTGTAGGTTTCATCCAGCATCTGCTGCTCTACCACGCCCAGCAAAATACAACTTTTCGCAACCAGCAAAGCCACTGCGATTGCCAGAACCAGCCGTACAACCTCCAACAAAAAACCCAATAGAGGATCTGCAGCGAGCGTTTTAAGGGATTGAATAACATCACCGCTCAGGTAAAAGCAGGTGGCAAACGCAATGACTGCAATTACAAATACCCCTAAAAAGCGCAAATACGTGACTGCACGGTGATTGTAAGGACGCTGCTGACTGGTTTCAGGTTCAGCAATAACCAGCGTTGTCAGTACACCTAACAACATGGTCATGGCTATCAGCCAGTAGGTTTTCTGCCAGGCTGAATACACATAATTCTCCATCGTGCTGCCAAAACCCGCGGCCAGATAGAGTGCACCAGCGCCGGCAATTACCATGGCAACCCGATAACCCGCAATATACGCCGAGGACAGCAAACTCTGCAGGCGTAGCGATGCCGCTTCAATACGATAGGCATCGATAACGATATCCTGTGTTGCCGAAGAGAACCCCAGTGCAACAGCAGCAATCGCCATGATCGCCAATGAACCGGTTTGCGGATCGGTATTGGCCATGCTGACAATAGACAGAATGATTGCCAGCTGAGATAGCAACAGCCAACCACGACGGCGACCCAGCCAGCGTGTCAGTAGAGGCAGAGGCAGCTGATCAACCAACGGTGCCCAGACAAACTTGAATGAATAACCCAGTGCTGCCCAGCTGAAAAACGTAATGGAAGCCCGTTCTACACCGGCTTCCAGCAACCATAGCGATAAAGAAGAGAAGATAAGCAGGATGGGAATACCTGCTGAAAAACCAAGAAAGAGCATGCCGACCACACGAGGGTGGAGCATAGCCTCAAGGGCTTCCCGCCAGCTCACCTGAGGCTGAGTCATCTATTTAGTCCCTAGTGGATTCAAATCCCCGGATCAGTCACGGAAATTATTAAACTGCAGTGGCAGTTCCAGATCAGCTTCACGCAGCATCGCCATCACCTGCTGCAGATCATCACGCTTTTTGCCTGTGACCCTCACCTGTTCTCCCTGAACCTGCGTCTGCACTTTGAGTTTGGCATCCTTGATCAGCTTGGTGATTTTTTTGCAGAGTGGCTGATCCAGCCCCTGTTTCATCACCACTTCCTGACGTGCACGCATATTGGCCTTTTCCGGATCTTTTACTTCCAGACAGCGGATATCAATTTTACGGCTGGTCAATTTGGTACGTAATACCTCCAGCATCTGCTGCAGCTGGAAATCAACTTCAGCGTAGAGCACGACAACGCCCTCATTCTGCTCAAAGCGGGCATCAATGCCCTTGAAGTCATACCGGTTCTGAATTTCTCGGTTTGCCTGGTCCACCGCATTGGAAACTTCATGCATGTCCAGTTCAGAAACGATATCAAATGAAGGCATTAGCTAATCTCCGTAGTTTTTTGCCGATTCTAGCTGACCCGCAGCGCTATTTCACGTCACAATAGCGCTACTGAGGAGTGTACATGAAATCACATTGGTACATATTGGGTGCCGGCGCGATGGGTTGTCAGTGGGCAACAGCCCTGCTGGAAGGTGGCCACAGCGTAACTCTGATCCTGCACAGCGAGGCGCGACTGGCACGGCTTTCACAGCTGGGAGGCATTGTGCTGGAAGCAGATGGCCAAACCACACTCTGGCCGGTCGAGGGCCTGCTGGCTGAGAACTGCCCGGTGATTGAGCACCTGCTGGTCACAACTAAAGCTTATGATGCGGTTTCTGCGGTCAGCAATATTCAGCACTGTCTGACCGCAGATGCACAGGTGATTCTGTTGCAAAATGGCATGGGCAGTCAGCAAGCGGTTCGGACAAGGCTGGTTACTCAACCCGTCATGGCGGGCACCACCACCAATGGTGCCTGGCTGCGACAGCCTTTTCATGTTGTGCAGGCGGGACGGGGCAACACCGAAATCGGTCTGTTAAATCCCGGGCAACACCCAACACAGGCACTGCCAAATACGCCCATGTTGTCAGTGCAGTGGCATGATGCAATTGAGGTCTCGCTCTGGCGAAAACTAGCGATCAACTGTGCAATCAATCCTCTGACCGCCGTCAATCATTGTCAAAATGGCCAACTGGTAGAGCAGCCCGAACTCTCCAAACAGTTGCAGCAGGTCTGTACTGAGATCACTCAGGTACTGGACAGTAAGGATTTGGACCTGTTTCCAGAGGGGTTATTCCGGGCAGCGGCATCGGTTGCACAACAAACAGGCCAAAACTACTCTTCCATGCTGCAGGATATCCAGAAGGGTCGACGCAGTGAAATTGATTTCATCACCGGCTATCTGCTGAACGAAGCCGAGAAACTGAAGTTAAGCCTGCCGCTTAACCAGTCTCTCTTTTCTGCCGTTAAAAACCTCGAACGTTAACCACCGGAATTTCAGGAAGATCAACCATGGCAAACCGTTTAACTCGAATCTATACACGCAGCGGCGATGACGGTACGACCGGGCTTGGCAACGGTCAGCGCACGCCAAAAACAGGCGCACGCGTAGAGGTATTGGGAACGGTGGATGAACTTAACGCAGCACTGGGGGTTGTCATCGCCAGTCTACCAAGAGAAGAGTCCAGTTCCGCGCTGTTATCGGTTATTCAACACCAGCTGTTTGATCTGGGAGGCGAGTTAGCCATGGCGGATCCAGAGTACATCAGCATTACCCCTCAGCACACACAGCAACTTGAAGCCCGAATAGATCAACTGAACCAGACCCTTCCGGTGCTGAAAGAATTCATTCTGCCCGGAGGCAGTACGGCTGCCGCACACTGCCACCTGGCCCGCTGTATCTGCCGACGCGCTGAACGGCGGCTTTTGGTACTACTTGCGGAACCTGAAGAAAACTGTAACCCTGAGGCGGCTGTCTACCTGAACCGATTGTCGGATCTGCTATTCGTACTCTGCCGTCATATAGCCCGACTGGATGGGGGCGAAGAGATTTTCTGGCAACCCGGGAACCGACAGCTGAGTTAGGAGATCATAAAAACAAAACGAAAGGGACTTGCACCGTGAAAAGCATTTACAGTCTGCTCCTGCTGGTTCTGCTCTCACCGATGGTGATGGCAGATTGTCCGCTGGAGCAAAATATGTGCATCAATAAATGCAACATTAAACATGAAAACAACGAAGCCGCTCAACTGGGCTGCAAATCACGTTGCGCTGGCAAACGCGCTGTCTGCTCCACTCAGAGTGGCGCCGAAACAGCCGTCGATTTTGGTGGCGATCTGGTGGATTCAGGGGTCAATGTGACGAAAAAGGCTTGGGAAGGCACCAAATCATTTTTTCGTGGCATGACCGAAGAGTGATCAGCCGGTTCGGCCGGCATGATTCAGAGCCAGCCGAACCTGCCCTGCCATCTGCATAAAACACTCAAAGTCTTCTGCACTGATTGCCTCACGGTCATGCAGATAATCCGCGTAGAGCATACCCACAGCCCGCTTCCCTCGACTGAGAGGCTCCAGCACAAAACCACGACAATTAACCTGAGCTTTGAAGTTCTCAGGCAAGCGTTGCTGCCAGCCACCTTCCATCGCATCTTCAACCAGAAAGGTATGCTGGCGCATAATCACCCTGAAAAAGAGATCATCAGCACCGCCGTTTTTTTCTCGCTGGAAATAGGTCTGCAATGGCTCGATCTGTTTACCCGCCAACAATTTAACGGATAGCCTCGTCCCTTGTGGATCCATCAATCCGATAATGACCCGATCAAATCCGCTACAGGCATTGACTGAGTCCACAAACAACTTCAATACCTCATGCAACTGATCACCTGCAGCCATGCATTGAGCAAAGCGGCGCAGGTACTCAAGTACCTGTTTATTCCGGTCATTCTCCTGCATGACATTATGTAGCTGAAAATTCACCTGTTGCTGAGACGATTCAGATTCGACTTCACTGTGCACCAGAAACGAAACCTGTCGAATCAGATCATCACGGTCAGGCTCACCAGTTTCAGCATACGCCGGCATCAGATGCTTCTGACTCAGGCCAATATCGCGACACACCTTGGTCACTTTTTTGAAGCTATGTACCACCACACCGGTCACTTCATCCAACGGCAGGTCCGTTATTTCAGCCACCTGACTGATCAACTCATTGAAGCTTTTATCCGCGTCATCCGGAGCAAACAGATGTTGCAGTACATGACCACTGATTCTGGATAAAGCAGCCGTGGCATCAACACTGCTCAGCCGGGCATCAAATTTTTCGCTTCTAAGGCGCGTCATCACCTCGCTGTTGTAACCCCAGCTAATGGCTAATTCCTGCCCCAGATGACTAAAACTGCTGCCTAACACCTCTTCCTGCACCTTGGGCCAGGACTCGCCCATCGCCCGTTTACCGAGCATATTCCGGTAGGTATCCGGCAACGTACAGGCCACAATAATTTCACCAATATTCTGCAGCAGCGCGCTGATATACGCCTCTTCAGCATCCACCCGACGACGGCTCTGAACGGCCAGTTCACGCGCCAGATTGGCAGAGAGCACCGCTCGCGCCATCAGTTCCGGCACATCAAGATCGGGATGCGCTGACTGGAATTGTTCAACCAGCTTGAGGGTCATGGAGAGGTTTTTGATCTGATTAAACCCTAACAGCACCACCGCTCTGGAGATCACCCGAATCGGACCCGATCCCCGGTGATAGGTGGAAGAGTTAGCTAATGTCAGCAGGCGGGCAGTCAGGTTGGGATCCTTCATGATCACCATTGCCAGACCCATGGCATCACTCTCGTCTGAGCTGCTGATCTGTTTGATGCGCAACAGCGTGTTACTGAAGACCGGTAGATCACCCAGACTGCCCAGATTCTGCTGAATTCTGTTAAGGGTTGTATTGAGCGGCATAAGCCCCGCATAACTCCTGAAATAAAAACGACCTTAGCCTAAACGGCCAAACTCCATCTATCTTAAGTGTTTACAACAATGAAGTCTGTATTTTGGTTCGCGGAGACTCTCTCGCTCAGATACAAAAACATGACCAGCGTCATGGTTGATCATCAATAAAGATGTATTATAAAAGCATCTTATTATCAGGAAGGTAGTCATGATCCAACTGCAAGAGCGTCAGACGCCGGGCCGCTTTGCTCTCTTTTATCTGGGCTTCAGACCTTTTTTTCTCGCTGGCGCCGCCGTCGCGATGGTACTCATCCCTCTCTGGCTGGCGGTTTATCAGGGTAAGCTTCAGCCGTATTATTATCCCGAGGGCATTACCTGGCACGGCCATGAGATGATTTTCGGGTTTGCCCTGGCCATTATCGCGGGTTTCCTGCTGACCGCTGTACGGAACTGGACATCAATCAACACACTTCAGGGCATACCGCTGGCACTGCTGACGCTATTGTGGCTGATGGCTCGTGTTTTCCCCTGGATAGGCGGCCTGCCCGCGATATGGATTGCGGCGGCAGATCTGAGTTTCCTGCCACTGCTGATTGTCTGTCTGGCAAGACCGATTCTGCTGGCTCGTAACTACCGCAATCTGGTATTTCTGGTAATCCTTTGCCTGTTCTGGATAGCCAACCTGCTGGTACATCTTGATCTGCTGGGCATCACTGCGGAAACCCGGCACACCGGCATATTGATGGCCCTGTTTCTGGTCGTGATCATCATGACCCTGCTGGGTGGGCGCGTCATTCCATTCTTTACCGAACGTGGCATTGCGGGCGTTCAGTGCACACGCCGCCCCTGGCTAGAAAAAATCCTGCTGCCTCTGTCACTGCTCTGGCTACCTGTCAGCCTGAGTGAATTCCGCAATGTAACGATTGCGCTCGCGTTGACCCTTGCGCTTCTGAATACCCTGCGCTGGATCGGCTGGTTTGATCGCAGAGTGCTTGCCCACCCCCTGATCTGGATTTTACAGGTCGGCTATGCATTTATCGGTTTGGGGTATGGACTTTACGGCTTCGCCCTGCTGGATATGGCAAATATCAGCAGCGCCATTCATGCTTTTGCGGTGGGCGGGATTGGCTGTCTGACGCTCGGCATGATGGCACGGGTTTCACTTGGGCACACCGGTCGCGCCCTGACAGTCAGTCCGATGATGATCACAGCGTTCAGCCTGATGGCCATAGCAGCCTTGTTGCGAATCTGTTTACCGCTGGCCCCGGTTTTTTATGCTGAAGGCCTGGCGCTGGTAGTCCTGTTGTGGACACTGGGCTGGATGCTGTTCCTGATACGATACATTCCGATTTTGATCCAGCCCAGAGTGGACGGTGTGTTTGGTTGATCAGCGCTGCAGATCAACCACCACACGTCCTCTGACCTGGCCCTGCACAATACGCTGAGCATAATCAGGCACCTGCTCCAGTCCGATCAGATTCGTGACATCCGCTGCCATATCCTCAGGCAGCAACGCCTGCAGGCGTTGCCAGGCCTGACAGCGGCGCTCGTAAGGGCAACTCACGGAATCCACACCCTGCAGTCTCACATTACGCAAAATAAAGGGCATCACTGTCGCTGGCAGTTTAAAGCTGGCTGCCAGACCACAGGCGGTCACGGTACCGCCGTAATTGGTTTCAGCGATAATACGCGCCAGAATGGTATCACCTACGGTATCCACGGCACCGGCCCAACGCTGTTTTTCAAGTGGCCGCGATGGCTCTGCCATGCTTTCACGGGTAACAATTTCCGTGGCACCCAGCTTTTTCAGATAATCAGCCGTTTCGGGACGCCCGGTAATGGCCGCCACCTGGTATCCCAACCTAGCCAGCAGGAGCACAGCAATACTGCCAACACCACCGGCTGCACCACTGACAACCACCGGACCTGACTCGGGTTTAACCCCGCCCTCTTCAAGTGCCAGAACACATAACATCGCAGTTAAACCGGCTGTTCCGACCTCCATTGAGCGCACTGCCGTCATGCCCTCTGGCAACGGCACCAGCCAGTCAGCCTTGAGGCGGGCATACTGGGAAAAACCACCCCAATACTGTTCACCCACACCCCAACCGGTCAGCACTACAGCCATTCCGGGCTGATAGCGGCTATCCGAACTCTCCTCAACCGTACCGACCAGATCAATGCCAGGCACCATTGGAAAACTGCGTATTATTTTGCCCAGTCCCGTAACAGCCAGGCCATCTTTGTAGTTCAGGGATGAGTATTGAACCTTAACCAACACCTCCCCTTCCGGGAGGTCTGCTGTCGTCAGGTTCTTCACGCTGGCACTCTGTTTGCCATCTGCCTCTTCGAGCAATAACGCTTTAAACATGATATCCACCTAAGCTTATTTTCTATTTGTCATACAAATATAAATTAATACCATTTGTCATACAAATATAAATTACTATAAAATGAGCCTCAATCTCTCTTTAAGTATCAGGATCACAATGTCTATTGAGCTTGAACCCGTAATTCGCACCAGCCTGTCGAAACAGATCGCCGATCAGATTGAGTCGGCCATAGTGGACGGCAGCCTGAAAGCAAATGACCGTCTCCCTACTGAAGAAGAGATGACTCAGCGGTTTAATGTGTCACGGGCCACTATTCGGGAAGCAATGAAACGGCTTGCCGCCAAAAAGTTGATCCGATCCAGACGCGGTCCTGCCGGAGGCACCTTTATCAACGCTTTAAATGCAGCGGAATTAAGTGACAACCTGATCACTGCAACCACACTCTTTGTCAGTATGAACGATATTTCCATTGAGGAGATCAGCAGTACCCGTAAAGAGATGGAAACGCTCTGCTGTCGTCTGGCTTGCCAGAATCGAACGCTGGAGGATCTGGAAAAACTTGAAATCGCATTGGTGCATCAGTCAGACGTGCATATCAGCGCTGAAGCTTTCTGTGCAGCAGATGTAAACTTCCATCGCACATTGGCAGATGCCTCGCACAATCGCATGCTGAGCTTTGTGATGTACTGTTTGATTGAATCGCTGCAACCCGTCGCAAATATGCTGTCCTATCATTTCCGTGAGCGGAGTGTCATCCTGAATCAGCATCGGCGCCTGATTGATGCGGTTCAGGCCCGTAACACCAACCTCGCCACAGCCATCATGACTGAGCAGATCAACTATCTGGAACGCCTGCAACAGGACGCCCAGTCAGCCCATGCCAACCGACACGACTAAACGGTTATAGCTGCCAGGTGCGACTTTTCGCACAATGAACCTGTCCTCAGGACGAGAGTCATTTATAATGATGGACAATCCCACACCGGTAATGAAAGGAGCAGTTGTGGAAAATCTTTGGTTGATGAGCCTTGTTGCCCTGATTATTGGGGGCGTTATTGGATTTATGCTGGGACGAAACAGTCAGCCGGACAACCGTCAGGCCGCACTGGAAGAGGAACTTGAAGAAGCCAAGCAGGCGCTTGAAAACTACCGCGAAGACGTTAGCCAGCACTTCAGCAAAACGGCAAACCTGTTCAACAATCTGACCAGCAGCTACAAAGATGTATATCAGCATCTGGCGGGCGGTGCCCAACAGCTATGCCAGTCGGACGAGATCGTGCGTTCACTTGAGGCCTCACTGCAGCCTCAACTTAAGCATGCTGAGGAACAGTCGGATACTACACCTGAACCTCCCCGGGACTATGCGCCGAAATCTCCCGGTGATGAAGGCACCTTGTCAGAGAACTACGGTGTCAGCGATAAACCTAAGGTCCGGCAGGATCAGCACGAAGAGAAAATCGCCAGCTAATAAAAAACCCGGCTCAGACCGGGTTTTCTATTTCTATGAACTGATAGTCAAGCCCAAAACGGCTTTGCAGCGCGGCTCCTAACGCCTGTACACCATAACGCTCAGTAGCATGGTGGCCCGCAGCGATATAGTGAATGCCATTTTCGCGCGCACTGTGCACGGTCGGTTCTGATATTTCACCTGAAATAAAAGCATCCAGACCCAGTGCAATCGCTTTATCGATATAACCCTGCGCAGCGCCGGTACACCAGCCCACGGTTTTAATGCTGTGCTCTCCACCAACAATGAGTTGCGGTTGACGTCCAAGTGCCTGAGCTATGTTGTCACACAACATTTCAGCTGATGTTGATGCAGGCAACTCACCCACCAAACCAATACTGCGGGGGTTAGTCGGCTCCAGATTACCGGTGACAGAGAGTCCCAGACGCTCAGCCAACTGCACGTTATTCCCCCACAGCGGATGGGCATCCAGCGGCAGATGATAAGCGAGCAAACTGATATCATGCGCCAGCAAAGCCTGAATACGGCGTTTTTTGATACCGGTGATACAACTGTTCTCACCTTTCCAGAAAAAGCCATGGTGAACCAGAATAAGATCGGCACCAGCCTTAATTGCTGCATCAATCAGTGCCTGAGAGGCGGTGACACCGGTAACAACCTTGCAAACCTCGTGTTTACCTTCAACCTGTAATCCATTCGGGCAATAATCAGAGAACAAACCCGGTTGCAGTTGCTCATCAAGGTACTGAATTATTTCGTTAAGTTTTGTTGCCATCCGCTCTCAGCCATTCACAAAGTCTATTCTGAACGTATAATCCTATGAATCTTTTGGCCGTTGCAACCAAACACCATGCGTAAATTTAATTTCCTATTCTGGCCCGTACTCTCAGGCATCCTGGTTGCGCTGTTGTTGCTGCAATACTTCCCTGCACTCACTCAGGGGCCTGACTCAGGGCTACCTTTTCAAAGGAACAACTCCGCCACACAGGTGAGTTCCGGTCCCCAAAGTTATGCCGATGCGGTGGAAGCCGCCTCCCCTGCTGTTGTTAACATCTACACCCGCACAATCATCAAGCAGGAAGTCCATCCGCTGTTCAATGATCCTTTTTTCAGACGTTTTTTCGATGATGACAGCATCCCACAGCGTGAGCGTATCCAATCCAGCCTCGGATCTGGCGTTATCCTCAGTGATCAGGGTTATATCGTCACCAACAACCATGTGATTGCGGGTGCAGATAGCATCATTGTTGCACTGAAGGATGGACGTGAAGCGATTGCGACAGTAGTAGGGACAGATCCTGAAACAGACTTGGCGTTACTCAAAGTTAACCTGCCTGCCTTGCCTGTAATTAATCTGAATGACTCAGACAACCTGCGTGTCGGCGATGTCGTGTTGGCGATTGGTAATCCCTTTGGGGTTGGCCAGACCGTTACCATGGGCATTATCAGTGCAACAGAACGCAATAGCCTGGGCATCAACACCTATGAAAACTTTATTCAGACAGATGCCGCAATCAACCCCGGCAACTCCGGTGGGGCATTGATCGATACCCATGGCAATCTGATCGGTATAAACACCGCGATCTTTTCTAAATCAGGCGGCTCTCAGGGTATTGGTTTTGCCATCCCTTCCAGCTTAACCAAACAGGTGATGCAGGATCTGATCAGCCATGGTCGGGTGATACGTGGCTGGGTAGGCATTGAAGGCCAGGCAATGACCCCACAACTGGCGGAATCTTTTGGCTTAAAAGAGAGTCAGGGCGTCATCATTGCGGGTGTATATCGCGACAGCCCTGCCCACAAAGGCGGATTGCAGCCAGGAGATATTATCCTGAGCATTGATGACAAACCGATTGTAGATGGCCGACGTTCGATGATTGAAGTGGCGCGTTATCGCCCGGGAGAACAGATCAAAGTTGTCATTTTGCGGGAAGGCAAGCAGCAGACTGTAGATATCACGATTGGCGAACGTCCTCGCCAGGAGCCGTCACAATAAACTATCCCTATTTGTAAAAGCAGAGGTCAATCAGGCAGATCTGTTAGCGATATTAAGTGCCTTATCAACCATCTATTTTTCGATAGCTATCAACCTTGAAGCCTAATACACCCGCTGCTACACCCAGCGCTCTGCAGGCTTTTAACCAGCTTTGATTTCGACCGACCCGGTTCCAAACCAGAACAGAAAGTAACGACTTGATCAATAACACCATCACCTGAAAAATCGCTGACAGAAAAACGGTTATCGGGGAGCGCCCATTTTGTTGTTTTCGCCAGGCCTCTGTAATACCGGCTCTGTACTTACGTTTTGACAGCCACCCCAACCGAGTCCGGGATTCAGGAATAATTTCATGCACCAAGGCTTCTGGGCACTTGAGGATTTTAACCCCCTTGGAAGAGGCTTCTTTGAAGAAAATAATATCGGTGCCACCCGCCAGCGGCTTGGACTCATCAAACCACAAATCATGCTGACGGATTAATTGCATTGGCACCAGAACATTGTTTGTCGCGCAGGCTTCAACCTGCTTCCCTCTGACATGATTCTGTAAACGGGTATTAAACAATGCCGCTATATGTGGTGGTGTTGTCTCAGGCAACTCTGACACAACGCCACCTGAAACCACCACTGATCCACCCATCTCAGTACAGAGCTGAAAGAGTTTCTCCAACCAATCAGGTTCCACCCATTCATCATCATCAATAAAGATCAGATAATCACTGCCCAATTGCTGAACTTCACGGATAGCCCTGTTGCGCGCGCAAGGAATACCCCGTTTTTCTTCACAAACGTAATAAAGAGGAAACCGAAATTGAGACATTAAAGACGTAACCAACGCCTCAGCTGAGCGCTGTTGGTCATTATCAATGACAACAACACTGACATCTGTGTCCGCAGTCTGAATAGCAGCAAGGCTTTCAAGACACATTTTCAGCAAATCGCCCCGCTTACAGGTACAGATGCAAATACTAATTTTTGTCATAACAAAGCTAGCCAGCGACCGTTCTCATTTCCCGCGGAAAACCGATGTTATTTCGTTGTCCAGAGAAAGCCATTGTTTAAAAAAAGGAAAGCACAAGCTCGGACTAAGGTTCAGACCTGACTGTATCAAATATCCAACGCCACATCTGAGTAAGTTGCTGTTTGACACTAGGAAGATGCTCAGCAATCTCCTGTTTGATCGTCTCCAATTGCTCATGCTGGCAAAATTTGATCATAACCTCTTCAGCATGCAGGGGATTTTCAATCAACCACTGCTCAATACCGAAATCCTGCAGCAGTTCTCTATATTTGTGACTCCAGCCAAATACGAGCACAGGTGTCCCCGTTGACAAACTGGATACCACGCCGTGGTACCTAGAAGAAAAAACAAATTCAGCATTAGCAATTGTGGCCTTAATAACCAAGGCATCTTCAGGATCAAGAATATTCACCTGCTCACTTCGAGCAAGCTCCTGACACAATTCAAGATCTTTAGCACCTTCGTGGTTAAGCAGTATGGGCTCACAGTCTAATTGTCTGGACAGAGTAATAAAACGTCGCGCCATCTCGAGATACTCATCCCTAGACACAACACCAGATTCCATCACTTTACTGTTCGGTATAAACAGCGAGTACGGTTTTTGTGGCTTAGGTATCGTGATCCCATTCAATAAAAACGTGATATCGGGATAAAGCCTGGCTTTCTCCGTAAATTTTGACAGATAGTCCGCAGATTTTTTGTCACGTACACAGACGCAGGAGGCCATTTCAAGAGATGGTTTAAGGCTGACTTCAAATCCGGGTTGTTCAAACGGCCCAAAAGACTGAGGCAAAAATACAAGTGGCTTTTGCATTGACTGCCACATCTTACGACGGTCTTCCAGGCGGCGCTGAGCCTTTGCACTTCCCCAAAAGTCTCCATAAGCAAAGCCAGACGCATCAACAATAAGGTCAATATCCTGTTCTAGGACAATACCAAGCTTGTCGCGCTGCTCGCGCGACAACCATGAAAATGGCCGATAAGATATTTTACGTCGCTTTGAAATACCTGTTTTTTTAATCAGCCGCTCGATTAATGTCTGCAAAGAACCCGCACCGTTTCTTAAACAGCGCTTCAGTCCCAGTTTTCGTAATTCTTTCTCCGGCAACTTTTGGGCAGTTGCGAAAACACAATCCCCATACTCATCAATACAGGCCTGAATTACCGCTCTCACTAGCAGTTCAGCACCTCTGTTTGGAAGTCCGATTCCAATCAGTTCTATATATTTAGCTTTCGGTTTAGTCATACACTTTCATCAAGCTGTGAGGGGACTTTTTCTGAGAAAAAGGAATCATTGCTTCAGGGTCTGGGCAACCAAATCCGACTAACATAATTGGCACGTGATAGTTTTCCAAACCCAGTAATTTCCGCGCAGTCGAGTGATTCTCTTCAACATCAGGCCAGTTAATCGGTACGCTGGCAAACCCCTGTGCAGTGAAACTTAACATCAACTGCGCAGTGGCCAAGGCTGAATCGATATAGATCAGGTGGCGATCTCTTTCTAAAGCAAAGTTAGATAGATCACCCAGGACCATCATCAGATGCGGCAGATCTTCACCAAATCCTGCTGTGCCAAAAGGCAGGTTCACAACCTGCTTTTTCAACTCTGCATTTTCTATCAATAAAAACTGGAAAGGCTGGCGGTTGCAGGCTGATGCTGCCTGTGACGCAGAATTAACCGCCTGTTCAATTTGCAGTCTGGACAACTTCTGGTCTGTGAACCAACGACATGAAACCCTGTTTTGACATAATCGCAAGAAACTCTCGCCATTTATGCCCTCTACCGGTGTGATTTGCTTAAAAGGGAAAGGTGAACTGGAGCCAGCATATGCATCATGACCGCTCAGAAAAAGCGCATAGGCATCCGCAATAATTGGGGCAGTTTTTTCGACGCGATCAAAATAACGAGTCAATACATCCTTTGCCCACTGCAGTTCAAGAGGATCATGTGTATCAGCTTTTAATGCAACAGAAAATGCAGTTACAGTCTCAGTAATATATTTCTCAGCAAATGTTCGCTTACCATCTGGAAAGCAAAGCCCTTTTTCAAGGCGATGTATATTTCGACGCAGCAGGGGCGAATGGGACACTCCAGATTGTAGATGAGCTTTGTAAGCACTCTTTCCGGCTCTGACTGCTTCCATCTCAGCTGCAAAAGCAATTTTTCCTTTAGCCGCTTTGTTACTTCTACCGCTACCGAAGAGTTTTAACAGTTCTTTTTTTATGCCCATTGTACTGCCCAGAACACTCGACCAATTCAGCGCGAAGTATTCTTCATTTCAATAAAACTATCTAGTTAAAATTTGAAAGATATCTAACCAGAAGAGGCCAAACCAGAGGGAGTTTCAGGTAATTAAAGAGCATAGTTAGCTGATAGTCCTCTTGCTCCATGCAGCTTGATAGTCCAGACATCTAAAAATGGATATACCAATCACCATCAAGTAGAAGAGGCGGCTACTGCGCAAAACAGCTTCTGTTAGCCCTCCAATCATCATAGTGGCCACAATTAGTAAAACTCCATACTTATATCGAGTACCCATTCCCGAAGAGGCTGCAATCAAAAGCAAACACCAAACCAGTAAGCCTGGAACACCCTGCTTTACTAGACTGTCTAGAAATTGATTATGAAAATGGCCTACCTGATATACTATCGCAGGACTGTAACCATGAGTTTCAATAAATTCAGCCGATTTTTGTCTTATTACATCGTAGTCAATACCAACACCGAGGAGAGGTTCCTCTTTCCCAAGATAAAGAGCCAGATGCCACATTTGTAATCGGTATCCAATCTCTGTATTAATCTGCCCTGTTGCGATTGACTCTATTTCGTGAAACGTTTGCTTCACATGCCTATCGGCTATATCAGTAGTTAAAACAATAACAGCAAAACCCAGAATGCCTAGAGTTAGCGCAACCAAGAGATTACGAAACGAGACTAAATTTTGTTTGATCGCTTGATATGAAACAAACAAAATTATGCCACACAAAATTAGGACGACGCCTCTGGTCCCCGTCACAAACGCACCCAGCAATCCGACACATCCAGCTACCAAATAAAAGCTTTTCAACAAAGGTTTTTTACTGTACCAACAATAAAACAAACAAATCGAAGCCATAGTCACAACAAGATAGCCATAACGGATCGGATTCGTCAGCATCCCTGCTCGAGGAAGTCCAAGGTAAAATTTCTCATATAAAGCATACCCACCCGCTGCAACAGCTGATACAGCAATAGCAACGCCCACCACCTTGTCGCTAAAACCATATCGCAACAGGTATAAAAAGATCAGAACAGCCGCTATCGCTTTTGTCGGTTTGTCATAGTCATCGCCGACCTCTGTTCCATGCAAATACAGGTGCAGAACATGAAATCCGCCAAACGCCAGCAAAGCCAGAATCCACCATTTCTGCGTCGCCCAGACGTTGGATAAATTTTTCAGAGCAGGAATAAGAAACAGGAGACTTAGCAGCAGCAACAAAGAGGTAGCCGGTGTTTTATTACCGACAATACTGTTCGAGAAATACCAGAACACGAGCAGGCTATTGAAAAGAAATAAGCCCCGCAAAAAATACTCGTTTTCCCAGAAAAAATATGGTTTTAAACTCTGCTTCACGGGTAATCCTGCCGACAAAAAAAGAGAGGCTGGCGCCTCTCTAGAGTCAGAATTATTTAATACGATATTCCGCAGAGCGGGCGTGAGCCGTTAAGCTCTCCCCACGCGCCAGCACTGAAGCCACCTTGCCCATCTCTGATGCACCTTCAGCAGAAAACATGATCAGTGAGGAACGCTTCTGGAAATCATACACCCCCAACGGTGAGGAGAAGCGCGCTGTACCCGACGTCGGCAGCACGTGATTGGGTCCGGCACAGTAATCACCCAGCGCTTCGGCTGTATAACGGCCCATAAAGATGGCGCCTGCATGGCGAATTTTAGGCAGTAGGCTTTCCGGATCAGCAACGGACAACTCCAGGTGTTCTGGCGCGATACGGTTGGATACCTCACAGGCCTCGTCCATGTCCCGTACTTTAATAAGTGCCGCTCGATTCACCATGGAAGGTTCAATGATGGCTTTACGCTCCATTGTTGGCAGCAGCTTATTGATGCTGGCTTCAACGGCAGCTATAAAGTCGGAATCTGGGCTGACCAAGATAGGCTGCGCATCTTCATCATGCTCCGCCTGAGAAAACAGGTCCATCGCCACCCAGTCAGGATCGGTCTGGCCATCACACACAACCAGAATTTCGGAAGGACCGGCGATCATATCGATGCCAACGGCACCAAATACCGCACGTTTGGCCGTGGCTACAAAGATGTTACCGGGACCAACAATCTTATCGACCTTAGGCACTGTCTCTGTGCCATATGCCAGAGCCGCAACCGCCTGAGCTCCACCAATACAGAACACCCGATCTACGCCGGACAGTGCCGCTGCAGCGAGTACAAGCTCATTGACCTCACCACCCGGGGTTGGCACCACCATGATGATCTCTTTTACTCCGGCCACTTTTGCCGGCAGCGCATTCATCAACACTGATGAAGGGTATGCCGCCTTACCACCCGGCACGTACAGGCCCACCTTATCCATAGGCGTCACCTGCTGACCGAGCATGGTGCCATCCGCTTCAGTGTAGCGCCAGGAATCACTTTTCTGCCGTTCGTGGTAGTCAGTCACGCGCTGCGCTGCGACTTCCAATGCTTTACGCTGATCTGCCGGCAAATTTGCCAGCGATTGCTGCAAACGCTCCTGGGACATCTCAAGGGCAGACATAGTCTCGGCTGGACAGCGATCGAAACGCTCTGTGTATTCAAGAACAGCGGCATCGCCCTCGGTTTTGACCCGATGTAAAATCTCATTGACGATCTGATTAACCTTATCATCTGAGACCGCTTCCCAGGCCAACAGACGGTCCAGTTGCTGATTAAAGTCAGTCTGGGTTGAATCCAGTTTTGTCAGTGTCAAATCACTCATGCCCCTGCCTCCATCCGGCGACGTTCTACAGCCGCGGTCAGCTTTTCCAGAATGGGTTGAATCTGGCGGTATTTCATTTTCATTGATGGCTGCCCCACCACCAGTCGCGAACTGATTTCTGCAATCTCTTCCATCGGTTCAAGGCCATTGGCGCGCAGCGTATTACCGGTATCAACAATATCTACAATGCGATCAGCCAGACCCAGCAACGGTGCTAACTCCATGGCACCATACAGTTTGATGATATCAACCTGCATGCCCTGTTTGGCAAAGTAGTCGCGGGTAACATTGACAAATTTACTGGCAACCTTCATCCGGCCATTCACCGGCGCTGCATTTTTGGGACCGGCGACCATCAGACGGCACCGCGATATATTCAGATCCAACGGCTCATACAGACCAGCAGCACCATGCTCCATCAACACATCTTTACCGGCAATGCCCATATCAGCCCCACCGTATTCCACATAGGTAGGTACGTCTGTGGCACGAATCACAACCAGTTTGATGTTGTCGTGATTCGTATCAAAGATCAGCTTGCGGCTTTTGTGAATATCTTCCGCCGGGACAATATCCGCTTCTTCAAGCAACGGCAGAGTTTCATCAAGAATGCGCCCTTTGGACAGTGCAATGGTCAGTTGCTGTTTCATGCTTTTTCAGTCCTCAACCCGGTACACGTTTGATGCGCGCGCCGAGGAGTTGGAGTTTTTCTTCAATACATTCATAACCACGATCGATGTGATAAATACGATCGATAATGGTATCTCCAGTGGCCACCAGCCCTGCAATAACCAGACTGGCGGATGCACGCAGGTCAGTCGCCATAACAGGCGCAGCCTGCAGTCGCTCAACCCCTTCTACCACCGCAGTGTTACCATCAATCGTGATCTTGGCACCCATTCGAATCATCTCCTGCATATGCATAAAACGATTCTCGAAAATGGTTTCCTTAAGAATACTGACCCCTTCAGATACCGCATTCATCGCAGAAAACTGTGCCTGCATATCGGTCGGGAAAGCAGGATAAGGTGCGGTTGTAATGTTGACCGCCTTAGGACGATTGCCCTTCATATCCAGCTCAATCCAGTCTTCACCAGTGACGATATGCGCGCCCGCTTCTTCAAGCTTCTGCAGCACCGCATCCATGATCAGAGGTGATGTATTTTTCACTCGCACATTGCCGCGTGTCGCCGCAACAGCGGTTAGATAGGTACCGGTTTCTATACGGTCTGCCACGACGGAATAGGTACAACCGTGCAGAGATTCAACACCATTTACAACGATGGTATCGGTACCGTGACCACTGATATCTGCGCCCATGGCGATCAGACATTTTGCCAGGTCGGTCACTTCCGGTTCCCTTGCCGCATTCTCAATGATGGTCTGGCCCTCAGCCAGTGTTGCCGCCATCAGAATGTTTTCGGTGCCGGTTACAGTCACAGTATCAAAGAATACCCGTGCGCCTTTCAGGCGACCGTTGCGACGTGCCCGGATATAACCGCCCTCGACAGAAATATCAGCACCCATCGCGCGCAGACCCTGAATATGCAGATCCACCGGACGGGAACCGATCGCGCAGCCACCAGGTAGAGACACTTCAGCCTCACCAAAGTGTGCCAGCATCGGCCCCAACACCAGAATGGAGGCACGCATGGTTTTCACCAGCTCATAAGGTGCACAGAGCTGCTTGATGGTGGTGGCGTCAACTTCGACGCTGAGTTTTTCATCAATCACCAGCTCTACACCCATACGGCGTAAGAGTTCCAACATGGTGGTGATATCGTGCAGGTGAGGCAGGTTACAGACCGTGACAGGCTTATCTGCCAGAAGCGTGGCCGCAAGGATCGGCAGAGCCGAGTTTTTGGCGCCGGAGATTCGCACCTCGCCGGAAAGCTGTTCGCCACCGGTAATAATCAATTTATCCATCGGTATTTCCGGACTGGAGATTAATTCTGAAGCGCCTGCCACTGAGCAGGCGTATAGGTTTTGATCGTCAGCGCATGAATAGTGCCATTGGCAATATGCTCTTTGAGACAGGCATATACCAGCTGCTGGGATTTCACGGGACGCAGACCTTCAAATACTTCGCCAACAACGACTACCTGAAAATCACAGCCTTCGCCCGCTGTGGTCACAACGCAGTTCTCTAACTGAGTTTCCAGAATCTGCTTGACCTCTTCCGCCTGCATGCAACGCTCTCCGCACTCTCATTAAAATCAAGCGGACAATCATACCGGAAGACAATAAAAAAGGCGATGCCATGCACCGCCTTAGAACCGCTCAAACTGGCGCAGAATTACTGACCAATCTCCTGCTCCAGCCCGACCAAACGCGCAATCGACACCAGCTCTTCAGGCACCGATTCAGCCGTAATCTCTATTCCCAGTTCACGGCTTTTACGCTGACAGCACAACCAGAACGACAGCGCTGAACTGTCTACCGAGGTCACACCAGAGAAATCAAACACAACAGGTCCCGTTTCCTGGGCCAGCAGCTGTGCCATTTCACTTTGCAAAGGCACAATATTGGCAAATTTAAGCGCACCTTCAAGCGAGATGCGCGCATCACCATTACGCTGGACCTGAGCCATCAGGCATCACCCTTTTTGTCGGGATCCACCAGATTTTCCCAGTTAATAATCGCCTGGCCAACATCGTTATTGCTGCGCTGAATGATGTCTGCAAATTGATTTTTGAAGGTCAGCCTCAGGTTAACGCCGTCCATCAGCACATTCACCAGACGCCAGCCACTCTCTTCCTTGGACATGTAATAAACCAGTGCATAACGAGCGCCATTACCACCGATCACATCAACCGTAACGACCTGCTTGCCTGGCTCAGGACTCTCAACCTTAGGCGGCTGAATTTCATAGCCACTGATACTGAAACCAACTATCGCCCGAGCATAGGTTTTAAGCAGGGTTGTCTTGAATACGGAAGAAAACTGCTGCTGCTGTTCCGGTGTAGCACGACGGTAGAACTTACCCATCACAACCCGTGAGATGTAATCAAAGTCGACTACCGGCGACAGTATCTGATCAATGGCAGCAACAAGCTCAGGCTCACGCTCAGGCGTCTTGAACGACTCGTCATGTAACAGATCGAGCATCTCTTTGGTTTTCTGATCAACAACCTGACTGGCTTCCTGCCAGCTGGCACTGGCCTGACCCAAACACAACAACATCAGGACAACAGCTGCGAAACTCGCTTTAACTGTGGTTGTAAAATATTTCATTTTCATCACTCACTTGCTTTATTTAACAAGAACTTACCCACCAGATCTTCCAGCACCAGCGCGGACTGAGTATCCCGGATATAATCACCATCCTTCAACACATCATCCTCAGCGCCGACAGAAACACCGATGTATTTCTCACCCAGTAAGCCCGCGGTCAAAATCATCGCAGAACTGTCAGTGGTGAGATAATCGACACTGTTGAAAATCTGCATTTCTACCCGGGCCATGAGCATTTTTTCATCCAGCTCAATATTGCTGACCCGCCCGATCTGGACACCGGACATCGTCACCTTTGAACGCGCAGTTAATCCACCAATGTTTTCAAAGCGCGCATACACTGTATAGGTTCCTTCGGCGTTGGACAGATTCAGCCCACTCACGTTCAGTGCCAGAACCAACAAAGCGATAATCCCTGCCAGCAAAAAGGCACCCACGCTGATCTCTGTGATCCGCATATTAAAAATCTCCGAACATCAAAGCTGTAAGTACAAAATCCAACGCCAGGACCGCCAGTGATGAAAGCACCACTGTACGGGTAGTTGCCTGGCTGATCCCTTCCGAAGTTGGAATACAATCATATCCCTGAAACACTGCGATCCAGGTTACAACAAACCCAAAGACCACAGCTTTGAACAAACCGTTCAGGACGTCATCAAAGAAGTCCACAGAATGCTGCATATTGGCCCAGAATGAGCCTTCATAAATACCCAGCCAGTCAACGCCCACCAGCGCGCCGCCATACACACCCACCACCGAGAATATGGCTGCCAGCACAGGCAGGCAGTAAAAACCCGCCCAGAACCGTGGTGCGATAATCCGACGCAGAGGGTCGACCCCGATCATCTCCAGACTGGAGAGCTGCTCGGTGGCTTTCATCAAACCAATTTCCGCCGTCAGAGCCGAACCCGCTCGACCGGCAAACAGCAAAGCCGTCACCACCGGTGCCAGTTCACGCACCAGACTTAACGCTACCATCTGACCCACCGCCTGTTCCGACCCGTAGTCCACCAGAATGGTGTAGCCCTGCAGGCCCAGCACCATACCGATAAACAGGCCGGAGACCACGATAATGATCAGCGAAAGCACTCCGACGAAGTAGATCTGCTGCAACAACAGCGGCAGCATGGTGCGCGGCTGAGGTTTCGCAACCAGGACATGACCCAAAATAATGCCAGAGCGACCAAACGCCGCCAGTTTACCGAGAGCACCGCGTCCCAGTTGAGCCAACTGATTCATGAACGTGCCTCCTGCATTAACTCATCCACATATTCCGCAGCCGGAAAATGGAATGGTACAGGTCCATCCGGTAAGCCTTGCATAAACTGTTTAACCTTGGCTGAATCAACCTCTTTCAGCTCCTGAGGTGTACCCTGTGCAACCACTTCACCGTCAGCGATCAGATAAATGTAATCTGCGATACCGAGTGTTTCCTGAATATCATGGGAGACGATAATACTGGTATGGCCTAACGCCTCATTCAGACGACGGATCAGGTTTACCAGCACACCCATGGCGATGGGATCCTGACCGGTAAAGGGTTCGTCATACATGACCAGATCCGGGTCGAGCGCAATGGCCCGCGCCAGCGCCACACGGCGAGCCATACCACCTGACAGCTCACTCGGCATGAGATCTTTAGCACCACGCAGACCAACGGCGTTCAGCTTCATCAGCACGATATCGCGGATCATCTGTTCAGGCAGATCGGTATGCACCCGCAGTGGAAAGGCAACATTTTCGTAAACAGACATATCCGTAAACAGCGCACCGCTCTGGAAGAGCATGCCCATTCTTTCACGGATCTCAAACAACTCACGACGCCCAAGACGCGGAATATTCTGTCCATCCATCACGATACTGCCTTTGGCAGGCTTTAACTGACCACCGATCAGCTTCAGCAACGTGGTTTTACCGGTACCTGAGGGCCCCATAATGGCCGTAATCTTACCGCGGGGAATCTGTATATTCACATCACGGAAGATCGGACGTCCTGAACGGGCAAATGACAGACCCTGGATATCGATAATGACATCTTCAAACGGTTTCATAGAGTTCCATACACTTGAAATCACTGGTCAGAACCGATGCAGTAGTACGCATACGGCGATCCAACAAGGGCTGAGACTATATCATTACACAGTAAAAACAGAAATATAGCCGCAGCCTTGAACAAAATGGCCGTGAAGAATCATTTAAAGGCCCTGCACATTTTGTTTTAATAGCCGCCTTGTTAATAGCTTGAGATGGACCCTATGCTTTATCCCGTTCTGGCCGTGCTTGGTGGCTTGGTTTTATTAGTCTGGAGCGCAGATCGCTTTGTCGCTGGCGCCGCAGCCACCGCCCGCAACTTTGGCATGTCTCCATTGTTGATCGGCCTGACTATTGTCTCCTTCGGCACCTCCGCACCTGAAATCCTGGTCTCAGTCATGGCCTCACTCAACGGATCGGGAGAACTGGCCGTCGGTAACGCGTTGGGTTCCAACATTGCAAACATTGCACTGGTGCTGGGTATTACTGCACTGGTCGCTCCGCTCCCGGTAAAATCGGGCATCCTGAAAAAAGAGATCCCCCTGTTGCTGGCGATCACCCTGCTCGCCTGCATGTTGCTTTTTAATTTATACCTCGGTCTCTACGATTCCCTGATTCTCTTGGCTGCGCTTGTCGTCAGTTTGTTTCTGTTTGCCCGTTTTCAAAAATCGGTTGCTGGCGATGCAATCGCCTCAGACGAAGAGGACCTGCCAGATCTGGCCACAGGTCCGGCACTGTTCTGGCTGATTGTGGGGCTACTGATACTGGCCGCAAGCTCGCGCCTGCTGGTGTGGGGTGCCAGTGAAATTGCCTATGCCATGGGTGTCAGCGAACTGGTGGTGGGACTGACCATTGTTGCCGTGGGCACCAGCCTGCCCGAACTGGCCGCCTCCGTCGCCAGTGCTCTGAAAAAACACCATGATATAGCCATCGGCAACGTCGTTGGCTCCAACATTTTTAACCTGGTTGCAGTCATGGCAGTCCCGGGGCTGTTATCTCCAACCGCGCTTGAGTCTGAAGTGTTTTATCGTGATGCCATGACCATGCTGGGACTGACTGTATTGTTACTGGCCTTTGCCCTGTGGCAGAAACCGCCTTCGATCAGTCGCCTTGAAGGTGGCTTGCTGAGCGCTGCCTATGCAGCTTATCTGGCGCTGCTATACACTATGACCGTAGCCTGACAATAGATACTGATCCTATGACACAACCTGACTTTCTCGCTTCAGCCCGCCGCACCATCCAACTGGAAACTGAAGCGGTGCGCGATATTGAACGCCATCTGGATGAAAACTTCCTGCGGGCCTGTGATCTGATGTTGAACTGCAAGGGCCGCGTGATCGTAACGGGCATGGGCAAATCAGGTCATATCGGTAACAAAATTGCGGCCACGCTGGCCAGCACCGGCACACCCTCGTTTTTTGTCCATCCGGGTGAAGCCAGCCATGGTGATCTGGGCATGATCACCGCACAGGATGTGGTGCTTGCACTCTCCAATTCAGGTGAAACGGCTGAAGTTGTCACCATATTACCCCTGATCAAACGGATGAATGCCCCTTTGATCAGCATCACCGCCAACAGTAATTCAACGCTGGCTCTGGCCTCTGCCGCCCACCTCTATATCGGGGTTGAGCAGGAAGCATGCCCCCTGAATCTGGCGCCAACCTCGAGCACGACAGCCCAATTAGTCATGGGCGATGCGCTGGCAATTGCCCTGCTGGAAGCTCGCGGATTCAGCGCTGAAGACTTTGCTTTTTCGCATCCGGGCGGTAGTCTCGGTCGCCGCCTGCTGCTTAAAGCTGAAACCATTATGCACAGTGGTGACGATGTACCGGTAGTGGCCTCAGGCACCCCGCTGCGCGAAGCGCTGCTGGAAGTTACCCGCAAACGCCTTGGCATGACTGCAGTCGTTGCAGAACAGGGCCAATTGCTCGGCATCTTTACTGATGGTGACCTGCGCCGCGCACTGGATCAGAACGTGGATCTGCAGAACACGCCGATTGATGAAGTCATGACCACCCACTGCACGACGATCAAGCCGGATATTCTGGCGGCAGAGTGCCTGCAAATCATGGATAGCCGAAAAATTAATGCCCTGATTGTGACAGACCAGAATAACTGCCCCATCGGTGCGTTAAATATGCATGACCTGCTTAAGGCGGGGGTGATCTGATGAATAATACAGTCGCAGCAGAACTTACCGCCAAACTGCAGAACATTCGCCTGGTGGTGTTTGATGTGGACGGCATTCTGACCAACGGCCAACTGCTGATGTTGCCCGACGGCCAGGAGGTAAAGCAGTTCAATATTCTGGATGGCTTAGGCATCAAACTGCTGATGCAGGCCGGTATTGAAACCGCCATTATCACCGGCCGCCGTTCGCCGCAGGTTGAGCAACGCGCCAAGTCACTGGGTATCAACCACCTGCGCCAAAGCCGTGAAGATAAACTGACCGCACTCACTGAACTGTGGCAGGAAACCGGGCATACCGCGGAATCAACCGCCTATATGGGTGATGACTGGCCTGATCTCAGCGCCATTCGAGCCTGCACCGTAGGTGCGACAGTCCCCAACGGCCACCCTTTGGTGCAGCAACATGCCGACTGGTGCAGCTCCCGTTCCGGCGGTACCGGCGCAGCCCGTGAATTTTGCGAACTGATTCTGTCAGCACAGGGCAAGCTCGACGCCCTGGCAGAGGCCTATCTGTAAATCATGCTTAAACCACGCACCGCCATTGCTGTCACGACCACCCTGGTGATCGGCTTAGTGCTTTACTGGAGCCTTGGCGGCAATAACCCTCTGCTTCGTTCGGCCGACAAACTCGGTCTGAACCGTCAGATGGACTATTTTGTCAACTCGGTACATCTGACCCAGTGGCAGCAGGACGGTGAACTGATCCGCACCTCTCAGAGCCAGCGCATCGAACACTACCCGCAACAGGAAACAAGCCAACTGGCAGCCCCAATCAGCCATTTTTACCGGCAGGATGGCTCTGTTATCCGGGTCACATCCGATCAGGGTTCGGTACCCGATGACAATAGCCGGATTGAACTTGCAGGCAATGTGGTTGTTCTAGATAATCCGGACACATCACAAGGTACCCGACTGGATACCGAACAATTGACGATTTACCCGGAAAAAAAACAAGCAGATTCAAAGGTTCGGGTTGTCATAACTCACCCGGACAGTCGTTCAGAAGGGATCGGTATGCATGCGAACCTGGAAGAAGGCACGCTTGAGCTGCAATCAAAAGTAAAAGGGATCATTCACAATGCGCAATAGTCTGGGTGTTATCTTTGCGGTTTGCTGTTCACTGATGTCAGGCATGGCATTGGCATTGCCCGATGACCAGAACCAGCCGATTCATATTGCTGCCGACAAAGCGCAGATCAACGACAAAACCGGCATCACGATCTACACCGGCAATGTGATTATCACTCAGGGGTCGATCCTGATTGAGGGTGATCAGGTTGAGTTGTATCGCAAAGATGGCAACGTGGATAAAGTGATTGCCAAAGGCAAACCGGCCCATTTCCGTCAGAAAAACACCGCCACAGACCCCTTCACCGATGCCTGGGGCCTGCACATGGTATACCTGATCAATACACGCATACTGACCATTACCGAGCAGGCTAAAGTGATTCAGGGTTCAGATACCTTTACCGGACAGAAAATTGATTACGACATCAGCCGCTCTCTGGTCAATGCGTTTGGCGGGACCGAGACAGAATCCGGCAGCGGCCGTGTGCAGATGATCATCCAGCCTAAACAGAGCAGCGAAACGCCATGACTCAGCTGGTCGCCAAACACCTGGCCAAACGTTACAAAGGCCGCGAAGTGGTCCATGACGTTTCCCTGCAGATTAACAGTGGTGAAATTGTCGGTCTGCTGGGGCCGAATGGTGCCGGCAAAACCACCTGTTTTTATATGATTGTCGGTCTGGTTCAGGCAGATCGGGGTCAGGTTATCATCGATCACGAAGAGATCACCCAACTGCCAATGCATGGCCGGGCCCGCAAAGGCATCGGTTACCTGCCGCAGGAAGCTTCTATTTTCCGCAAGCTCAGTGTACGCGATAACCTGCTGGCCATTCTGGAGGGAAGACAGGATCTTTCCAAAGAGCAGGCCCTGCAAAAAATGGAAGAGCTGCTGGAAGAGTTCCATATTACCCACATTCGCGATACTCTGGGTATGAGCCTTTCAGGAGGGGAGAGGCGTCGCGTCGAAATCGCCCGCGCACTGGCCACAGAGCCTCAATTTGTGTTGCTGGACGAGCCTTTTGCCGGCGTTGACCCAATATCGGTCAACGACATCAAACAGACCATTCGCCACCTACAAGCCAGAGGGATTGGCATTCTGATCACTGACCATAATGTCAGGGAAACCTTGGATATTTGTGAAAGTGCCTATATTGTGAGTGAAGGCACTATTTTAGCGCAGGGCGCTCCCGAAACGATCATGGCCAACGCCGCCGTTCGGAATGCCTATCTCGGTGATCAGTTCAGGCTTTAAAATCCATCACGGCAACCGCATTTCTGTTGCAGTTCCAGAATCAGGTTCAGGAGTTCCGTTAAGCGGTCTATGAAACAAGCGCTTCATCTAAAACTAGGGCAACAGCTCACCATGACGCCCCAGTTGCAACAGGCCATCCGTCTGCTGCAACTTTCGACGCTGGATCTGCAGCAGGAGATCCAGGAGGCTCTGGAGAGCAATCCGATGCTTGACGTATCTGAAGAGGATCACGATCAGGCAGACGGCGCTCAGGAACTCGATAATCTGCACAACAGCAAAACAGCAGAGAATGAAGAATCTCGTTTTGAACATGATGAGAACGAAGCTGTTGCTGAAGACAAATGGAATGACGAGATACCGGCCGAACTCAGCACTGACAGCAGTTGGGAAGACACGTTCCAGTCTGCCCTGCCCTCTGTCGGCCGCGACGACAGCGAGGGTTTTGAAGCCAACGACTCCGCCGAAGAAACCCTGCAGGACCATCTGCATTGGCAGCTGAATCTGACGCCGATGTCAGATCTGGACCGGCTGATTGCCACCAATATTATCGATGGCATCGATCCTGACGGTTACCTCACCATTAGCCTCGAAGAGATCCATGAACATCTACGCCACCAGCAGACCGAGGATGATGACCCGGTCGAAATGGATGAACTTGAAGCCGTGCTGCATCGGGTACAGCAGTTTGACCCTCCAGGGGTAGCTGCAAGGGATCTGAGTGAGTGTCTGGCCATCCAGTTGCGACAGATGCCCGCCGATACCCCCTGGCGCAACGAGGCAGTCAAAGTCGTTCAGCTCTACATTAAACTGCTCGGCAGTCATGACTACCGTCAGCTGATGCGCAAAACCCGCCTCAAAGAACCTCAGTTGCAGCAGGTGGTGCAGTTAATACAGCAGCTGAACCCCAAACCGGGTGCCATGATCAGCAGCACCACGGCAGAATATGTAATTCCCGATGTTCTGGTTACAAAACACCGTGGTGTCTGGACCGTCAACCTTAACCCTGATGTCTCTCCGCGTCTTCGCATCAATGCCGATTATGCCAGTCTGGTTAAGCGGGCAGACAACAGCTCAGATAACGCCTATCTTAAAAATCATCTACAGGAAGCACGCTGGTTTATTAAAAGCCTGCAAAGCCGAAACGAAACGCTTCTGAAGGTGTCCAACGAAATTGTTAAACGACAGGCGGGGTTTCTGGATCATGGGGAAGAAGGCATGAAACCAATGGTACTGCATGACATTGCTGAAGCCGTTGAAATGCATGAATCCACCATCTCTCGTGTGACCACCCAGAAATATATGCATACACCGCGGGGTATTTTTGAACTGAAATACTTCTTCTCCAGTCATGTCAGCACGGCAACCGGTGGCGCAGCTTCGTCCACAGCTATTCGTGCCCTGATCAAAAAACTGGTTGCTGCGGAGAACACGTCCAAGCCGTTGAGTGACAACAAAATTGCTCAATTTCTGGATGAACAAGGCTTTAAAGTGGCCAGACGCACCATCGCGAAATACCGTGAAGCGTTGGGGATTCCACCTTCTAATGAGCGAAAGCGTTTGGTTTAATGGAAAGACGTAATTGGGATATGATCCCGCTACTGCCAAGGAGATAACCTATGCAGATCAATATTACAGGCCATCACGTTGAAGTTACTGAAGCGTTGAACACCTACGTTCTCTCCAAGTTTGAAAAAATTGAACGTCACTTCGACAATATCACCAATGTTCAGGTCACCCTCAGCGTTGAAAAACAGCGCCAGAAAGCTGAGGCAGACATGCACGTCGCTGGTGGACAACTGTTTGCGACCCATGAATCTGAAGACATGTACGCGGCGATTGATGGCCTTTCTGACAAGCTTGACCGTCAGATCATCAAACACAAAGAAAAAATGAAAAAACACAAATAACACACCTATATGCCACTTACTGACCTTCTGACCCCCTCGAGCATCCGCTGTGATCTCGAGGGCGGCAGTAAAAAACGCATCATCGAAACAGCCAGCGAGCTGCTCTCTGCAGCACACCCTGAATTAGATGCCACCGCCTTGTTCAACGGGCTGCACGGCCGTGAACGACTGGGCAGTACTGGCATTGGCTCGGGCGTGGCCATACCCCATTGCCGCTTGGCCGAATGTACCGAAGCCGTGGGCATGATCCTGCGTACGGTAGAGCCGATCGATTTTGATGCCATCGACCATAAACCCGTCGATCTGCTGTTTTTCCTGGTGGTACCCGAAGACGGTGCCGAAATACATCTCAAAACACTGGCCAGCATTGCTGAGCTGATGGGACAGCCTGACGTACTTCAGTCCCTGAGAACCGCCAGCGGTCCTGAAGAGATGTACAAGATTATTCAACAAAAGAGCAGCTGATTTATGAAGCTGGTGATCCTCAGTGGACGCTCTGGCTCAGGCAAAAGTACTGCGTTACAGGCGTTGGAGGATATCGGCTTTTACTGCATTGATAACCTGCCAGCACTGCTATTGCCTGACCTGATCAGTCAGATGAGCAGCGAAACCAGTCACCCGGAACGCATTGCCGTGAGTATTGATGCACGCAATCTGGTGAGCAACCTGTCACGGTTTCCGGCTATTCTCAATCAACTCAAGCAACAGGGCTGGGCAGAGTGTGAGGTGATCTATCTGGACTCCTCTGAAGCGACTCTGATCAAGCGTTACAGCTCTACCCGGCGCAAACATCCGCTGACCAATGAGACCACCAGCCTGCAACAGGCAATCACCTACGAAAGCCAGTTGCTGGAACCGATCGCCAATATGGCGGACATCCGCGTCGATACCACCCGCCTGAGCCTGTATGAACTGCGGGATACGGTTAAACTGCGTGTGGCCCAGCGAAAAGAACAAACCCTGTCCCTGCTGTTTGAATCCTTTGGTTTCAAACATGGCGTGCCGCTGGATGCCGACTTTGTTTATGATGTCCGTGCGCTACCCAATCCACACTGGATACCAGAACTGCGTCAGTTTACCGGCCGGGAAAAGCCAGTGATTGACTTCCTCTCTGCGGAACCCGATGTTCAGGCGATGGTACAGGATATAAAACAGTTCCTTGAGCGGTGGCTACCCCTGTTCAGTGCTAATAACCGCAGCTATGTCACTGTCGGCATTGGCTGTACCGGTGGGCAACACCGTTCAGTCTATATCAGTGAATGTCTGGCTTCTCATTTCGCCGGGCATATGGATAATGTCCATGTACGCCATCGAGAACTGAGTTAACGCCGGATGCTGGAAAAACAACTCGAAATCATCAACAAACTGGGCCTGCACGCCCGGGCCGCTGCCAAACTGATCAGCGTGACCAGCCGTTTTTCCTCCACCATCCAGCTGATCAAAGATGGCCGCGAAGTGGATGCCAAGAGCATTATCTCCGTGATGATGCTGGCTGCTGCAAAAGGATCATGGCTGACCGTTCGCACCGACGGTGATGACGAACACCAGGCGCTGACTGCAGTTGAAGAGCTGATCAACAACCGGTTTGACGAAGAGGAATAAAATCCTTTCCGTTTCACCCGACAAGGGTGCTTCCCCCCCCTGCCTTTCGCTATAATGCACGTAATTCTCAGATTTTCCTGCGAAAATCGCACTCTCAAGGTACACAGGCAGGCGCATGGCTCAGATTGAAATTCAAGATCCACTGCATAGACTCAGCGAAGCACTCTCTACCGGTGCTTTGCAGCAGGTGCGCTATACGCTGAACCACACACTGCGTCCAACGGAAGTGGCCCGCCTGCTGGAAAAGTCCCCGCCGAAAGAACGTCATGTACTCTGGAATCTGATCTCGGCTGAGCTGGAACCCAAAGTCCTGCAGTATCTGGGGGATGATATTCAGGCCGACATTCTAAGCCGCCTGAACAACGAAGAAGTGCTGGCCCTGACCGAGTCGCTGGATTCGGATGACATGGTGGACATCCTGCAGCAGTTGCCCAACCGGGTGATGCGGGAAACCCTGCGTATCATGGACAAGCAGAACCGGCGTCGGGTAGAAAAACTGTTGTCCTATCCGGAAGATACTGCCGGTGGTCTGATGAACACCGATACCACCACCATCCGGCCGGATATCACGGTGGAGACGGCACTGCGTTACATCCGTCGGCACAAAGAAATTCCGGACATGACGGACAGCCTGATAGTAGTCAGCCGGAAAGACTCCTACATCGGCCTGTTGCCACTGACTAAACTGCTGGTTGCTGATCCTTCCATCACCATCCGTGAAATCATGGATACGGACACTGATCCGATTGATGCCTTCATGCCGGATCATGACGTGGCCAAACTGTTCGAACAGCAGGACCTGATCTCGGCACCCGTAGTGAACGAGCGCGGCAAACTGGTCGGTCGTATCACCATCGATGACGTGGTCGACGTAATCCGTGAAGATGCGGACCACTCACTGATGAGCATGGCGGGTCTGGATGAAGACCATGACACCTTCTCTCCGGTGATGATTACCACCCGCCGACGTGCCGTATGGCTGGGTATTAACCTGCTTACTGCCTTTATCGCTTCCGCCGTCATTGGCCTGTTTGAGGAGACCATCGACAAGGTAGTGGCCCTCGCCGTGCTGATGCCGATCGTTGCCTCAATGGGCGGTATTGCCGGTTCCCAGACCCTGACACTGGTGATTCGTGGTCAGGCCCTGGGACAGGTCGACAAAAGCAATGCCGGCTGGCTGCTAAACCGTGAAGTGATTGTAAGTATCCTGAACGGTATTTTATGGGCCGCTGTAATCGCTGTTGTGGCCACCGTCTGGTTCAACGATATCAATATCGGTATCGTGATCGCCCTGGCCATCGTCATCAATCTGATTGCTGGCGCTGTGGCAGGTACCCTGTTACCCATCACCCTGAAATCCATGGGTATCGACCCCGCTCTGGCGGGCAGCGTGCTACTGACAACCATTACTGATGTGGTCGGCTTCTTTGCCTTTCTGGGCCTGGCCACCCTGTTCTTTGCCTGAGAGAGATTATGAGCGAACACGATCTGTTCGATAACGAACTGCCTGACGACGATCAGGAGTGGGTCAGTAAAACCCAAGTAAAAAAACATATGCACGAGTTACAGGCATTGGGTGCCCGACTGCTTGAGCTGAATGCTGAACAACTGGCTAAAATCACATTGGATGAGCGCCTGGTTCAGGCCATTGAAGAAGCCAAAAGAATCAAATCCAACAACGCCATGAAACGTCATTTGCAGTATATCGGCAAATTGATGCGCACCGAAGATTCTGAACTGATTGAGCAGCAGCTGGGCATCTATGAAGCTGGCAAACAGGCGCATACTCAGCTGTTTCATAAACTGGAACGCTGGCGTGACCGGCTTATCCATGAAGGTAACGAAGCTGTTCAGGCGTATATCGAAGAGCACCCGGAAGCGGATGTACAACATCTGCGGCAGTTGGTCCGTAACGCACAGAAAGAATTGGCGCAGGACAAACCACCCGCTTCTGCCCGCAAACTGTTTAAATACCTGCGCGAAGTAGCAGGTGCCTAAACCCCTTCAGATCACCGGCGACTTCGCGTTGCAGTTGCCGGTATTCCAACATCCGGATCAGCCCCCGCTCTCTGCTTTTGAATTTCTGCAATCACGTCTGGCCAGTGGGCATAGGGAACAGTTGCCTGCCTGGTTTGCTGAGCAGCGCATCTGGCTGAACCAGCAGGCAGTTAAACCTGAGCAAACAATCGAACAGGGTCAGCAAATCTGTCTGATGATACCGGATCACTGGGAGGAACCTGTCGATACCCACTGGCAACCAATCTGGGAAAATGATGAGTTGATGGTGGTGTATAAACCCGCCACCCTGCCTGTCAGTCGCACCACGCGTAATCTTTACAACACGCTGATCTCACGGGTCCGCAGAGAAACAGTCTGGTCAGATGCACGGCTGATGCACAGACTTGATACCGAAACAGACGGCCTGATCCTGCTGGCAAAAAATCAGACTGCCGACCGAAAATGGAAACCCATACTCTCTGACCTGATTATCAGTAAACGTTATCATGCCCGGGTGTATGGCAGACCGGAGTGGCAGACTCGAGCCTGTACTCTGGCGCTGGCGACCCGCCCTGAGAGTAAAATCCGCTCACAGATGCATATCGCTGACAGCGATGAACCCGGCGCAAAACACTGCATCAGTCGGTTTCAACTGCTTGAATCTGATCAGGCGTTTTCGTTAATAGAGTGCACACTCGCAACCGGTCGGCGTCATCAGCTCAGAGCACACCTGGCAAATCTGGGTCATCCCATTGTCGGGGACAAAATATATGCCCATCAGGGCCGGTTTTATCTGAAACGACTGACAGAAGAGCTGAATGCAGAAGATTTTAAGATACTGGGTGGTGAGCACCACCAGCTAACAGCCAGCCATCTCAGCCTCAGGCTGAACGGGCAGGATCCGGCCACTGAAATTAACCTGCCGGATCGACTCAACAACACGCTGAACAGTTTTTACTCAGCCGTTTAGCGTTCATTCCTCGGTGGTTTCAATCCGGTCACGGCCCGCCTGCTTGGCCCGATAAAGCAGAAAATCCACCTTATCAACAAAACGGATCGCCTCATCCGATACGGTGGGCACAATGGTACTCACGCCCAGACTGACTGTGATCACATGACTGACATCCGAGGCCCGGTGCGGTATCTGTTGCTGATGAATTTCTGCGCGACAACGTTCAGCCACAGCCAGCGCCGCCTGCTGATCAGTTTCCCGCAAAATAAGTGCAAACTCCTCTCCCCCGAAGCGGGCGATAAAATCCGAACTCCTGCGCGCGGCTTTCTGCAATGTCTGCGCAACCCGTTGCAGGCACTCATCACCCTGCACATGACCATAGTGATCGTTGTATTGTTTGAAGCAGTCGATATCCAGCATGATCAGCGAGAGCGGCTGGCGTTTTTCGAGGGCATGGGCCCATTCCAGCTCCAGCACTGAATCAAACATGCGCCGGTTGGCTATGCCGGTCAGCGGATCTTTATACGACAGCTCCTCCAGCTCCTGTTGCAGCTGAAGCAAGCGCTGCTCGGTCTGTTTGCGCTCAGTGATATCAAACATAAAACCGATCAGGGCAACGGTCTCCCCTGTCTCATCGCGCACCACATGCACGACATCACGAATCCAGACATACTCACCACTCTTGGTCAGAGCGCGATAATCCGCTTCATGGTCGCTGCCCGCTTTTGACTGGGACACGCAGAAATCAACGATATGCTCCCGGTCTTCCGGATGCATGCGTGCTGCCCAGTCATTAATACCCTTCCAGCTATCACGCTCCCAGCCCAGCAGCGTTTCTATCTGAGGCCCGATATAACTGAACTCCAGGGTCTCCCAATCAATTTTCCAGGGAATTGCTTTGGTGGATTCCAGCAGGGTTTTGTAAACCTCGCTGTCGGTTTCCATTTCAATTGAGGGCTTTGTCATATACAACGATCCTAGTTGCAAACACTGATGACAGAAACTGCTGAGTATACGGCATTTTCTACTCGCGTATGCAGCAGAGAAAGCCGTACTTGCCAAAACCGACGGCCAGCGTCAGGCAGGTATTTGAGCCAGGATAAATAAGCCTTGAAAGCCCACTCACTACCGAAGCAGACCTGACGGTTGTTGCCCTGTTGTATAACATGCTGAGATATTCCTGCCGGTGTATATCGAGCCTTTCTGGCCATAACTACCTCACATCCTTGTGAAATTTAGATTATGGAATAGATAAATTTGCTCTGACCCCATTTATCCCCTTGTTTCAAACACGAAAACATTGATCTCTGTTCGATCTTTGATTACTGGATATTAAATTCCACATAATAATTAGGTATTTATTAAAATACTGTGCTATTTTTCCTGCTCCTGATGTGTACAAGGTTTTAAATTCAAACAGGATGCAAGCTCAAGCCGGTACTATAAAAGCCTTTCTTCTGCGCTGGATTCTGCTGTTTTCGGCGCTGGGTTTTGTTGTTATTTTTCTGATAGCCAGCCAGGCCTACACCAGCAGTATCCGCAAGAATGCCAGCGAGGCCGCTGAACGGATGGCGCGTCAGACTTTCAATTCCATGTACCTGGTAATGAGTCAGGGATGGAACCGGCAGCAGTTGCAAAGTTTCCTTGACCAGATGGAGCAGAACAACGCCGATTCTGATATCCGCATCAACTTGTATCGCGGCGAACGGGTTAACCAGCGTTTCGGCTTCATTGGGCCGCAATCCGCCGACAGTGAAATAAGACGGGCTTTTTCCAGTGGTCAGTCTAGTTCCCGGATCACCGAAGGCAGCAGCCGCTTCCTTTATCCTCTGCAGGCACAAGCAACCTGCCTTCAATGCCATACCAATGCAGATGAAGGTGAGGTATTAGGCGTCATTGAGGTACAACAGAACCTGGACGCCAGTGTCGGCCATGCGCAAATCAATCTGGGCTATTACCTGTCACTAATCGCTCCCCTGCCCCTGTTGTTCGGTTTTCTGGCCGTAACCATCCTTACCCGCCGGATCGACCGTTCCATTCATCAGTTGACTGAAAGCATCGCCCATGTGGAGTCAATCTCGGACCTGGAACTGTTACAGCAAGAGCGGCAGAAACTCGGCTTTGCCGAACTCACCCTGATCCACCGGCAGGTCGGATCGCTGGCCAGTAAACTGCGTGATATTGCGGTAGACAAAGAGCTGCTGGAGTTTGAAATCCGCCTGCTGGAGAAGTTTGTAATCACCTCCGAGGTGGTACGCGATTGGCGGGAGTATGTCAGCGAGCTGCTAATGGATATCAACCAGGTCATTGTGGCGCATACCATGTTTTCCATCTTCAAGGTGGATGACGAGCTGTTTGATCTGGAGATTTTCTGGCTCAGCCCGCCCACTGACCGCACCCAGAACTCCATGGAAAAAGCGGTGCTGAATCGCTTACAGGAGCAAGACAATGTGCTGTATGGCAACGGCATCCAGATCCGGCACAATGTAGCGAACCGAAGTGGCGGCCTGATTGATCTGGACCAGAATCGAATCGAACTGCAGTGCAAATCTCTGCTGGTGGAAACACCCAAGATCGGCGGTATTGTCGGTATCGGCGTACAGTCCGATATCATCCAGGATCAGACCAAGGTGCTGGTATTGGAGAGCATTCTCTCCACCCTGCTCAACGTGGTCGGTTCGGTACGGGCAATCTACAAATACACCCGCGATCTGGAATATTATGCCACCCGCGACCCCCTTACCCACCTGTATAACCAGCGGATGTTCTGGGAACTGCTGGAGTATGAGCTTGACCGGGGTATGCGGCACGATTACCCAGTCGCCATCCTGCTGATCGATCTGGATAACTTCAAGGCTATCAACGATGGTTACGGCCACAGCTGGGGTGACCGGCTGCTGGAAAACTTCGCGCGCACGCTGGAAACCAGTTTCACTCAAGGCGATGTCGTAGCCCGTTACGGTGGCGATGAATTTGTCGTTATGTTGCCGGATTGCGACCAGGAAAAGGCCGAAGCCACTGCCCTGCGCCTACTCAGTGCTATCCGTGCTTTCTCACTTCCTTATACTCATGGCAGCCCGCTGAAAATTACCGCGTCCATCGGCATCGGCATCTTCCCCGACCATGCCCAGAATAAAAAAGACCTGTTCATGTTCGTCGACAACATGATGTACCGGGCCAAGCGTCAGGGGCGCGATCGCCTGTGTGCACCGGACGAACACGACCTGCTGGATATCTTCAAAGACATGCATGAGAAAACCCGGCTGGTACAGCATGCCATTGAGCAGCACAAACTGGTGCCGGTATTCCAGCCGATCCAAAGCACGTCCACCGGTGAGATCAAGGCGGTTGAGGTGCTGAGCCGAATTGAACTGCCGGATAATGAACTGATGCACGCCTCGGAGTTCATCGAGATTGCCGAATCCATGGACCTGATTCATACCCTGGATGAGATCGTCATGGAGAAAACCTTCCAGATCGTGCAGAAGGTAGGTTACCAGGGGCTGCTGTTTATCAATATGTCGCCCAAGGCTGTAGTGGTTAAGGACTTTATTCCGTGCATTAAATCCCTGACGGAGCGTTATGGCATTGAGGCTCAGCAGATTGTGTTCGAGATTACCGAGCGGGATACTGTGAAAAGTATTACCGTGCTGGAGCAGTTTGTCGCCAAACTGCGCGGCGAAGGCTTCAAACTGGCCATTGATGATTTCGGCTCCGGTTTTTCATCATTCCATTACCTCAAACACCTGCCGATCGACTATGTGAAGATTGAGGGTGAGTTTATCGCCAACATGGTGCACGACAGCAAGGATATGGCGCTGGTCAACAGTATTGCCAAACTCTCTCAGGAGCTTGGACTGGAAACCATTGCCGAATTTGTTGAAAGTGCCGAGGTGCTGGCCATGGTACGTGCCGCCAATATCTCTTATGCCCAGGGTTACCATATCGGACGACCGACACCGGATCTGGCAGGCATTCTGGGCAAGGCTCCGTTAGCCCTATCAGAACAGCGGCCGGATCTCAGCCACTAAGTCATCCGCCCTGCATCAGGGCCATGTCGGTATTGATCCGCTTCAACCCTGCCTCACGCAGTGGGCCTGCCAGTTTACTGAGCTGTGAACCGTTGGTGGTCAGGGGCGGCTCTTCCAGTGACAACACCCCGGCACGGGGCAGAAACTGCATATCCTCTGCCATGCAATACACACAGCGGAAATCGCAGCGGTCGGTGACCGACATACGGATATAGTCGATTTTTCTCCCCAGACCATCGATCAGGCCCTGTTGCGGTTGTGTCATCGCTACCATCCTCGATTATAGATTCATCGGTTATCGCAATCCGGTTGCTGGGGTACCTATACCTATCAGGTGGTAGTCGAAGAGGGTTTGGGGAGTAAAATTGAACTGGCTCAACGCCTGATAGTGGCTTTAGTTAGCGTATAGAACCGGCGGTACTGGCGACAATGGCAGCAACGACCACCGGGAGCATCAAAGCCGTCAGCCAATAATGATGGCAGGATAATGGGCGATGCTTTATTGTTGAAGAAATGATTAAAAACTTATTAAAAACCTCTCTAAAGCACGCTGCATGACACTGACTCAGGACAAAAAAATCACCGTGATCTTTCGTATTGAACCCGGCTGTCTGGGGCCTGATGGAAGATCTCATGTGGCCGCCTTCTGCCAACTTGCCAGCAACCAACTGGCAGAAAGCGCCCCCGAATTCATGAACTGGCGGATAGAGCCCCGCCTCGACAAGACGCTACCAGAGCTGGCCTATGCGTTACAAAGCCGCCCCCTGTCCCGCGAACATGCCACCCGTTATTTTGCCTACTTTGGCGAGCAGATTGATCACTTCGAAGTCGATTTACTTAACCGCCTGCCGGACCTGATTGACCAGTACTTCGGCCGCTGATCCGGGCAGTGAGCCTTAACGCTCAGCGGCGGGTTTCATCAACAGGCCGTTCTCTATCGGCACATAACGGGATGCAGCCTTAATCAGTGAGGCGGCGGTAAGCCCCGGCACACCATAAACTTCCGTGCGGATGGCAAACTCGTTTGCTAATTTTTCCAGCAGCAGATCAAAGTCCCCATCACCACTGACCAGCACAACCACACTCGAGTCTTTGGCCGCATCAAGCGCGTCAATCGTGATGCCAACATCCCAGTCACACTTCGAAGAACCATCCGCCCGTTGAATATAGGGCTTTAACTTCACCTCAAAACCAATCGCCCTGAGGATGTTCTGGAACTGACGCTGTTGCTGATCACCCCGCTCACTGGAATAGGCGATGGCCCTGACTACCTCCCGGTTGGCGGTAACCTGGCGCCAGAACGCGTTATAGTCAAAACCACAACGGTACATCTGCTTGGTTGTGTAATAGATGTTCTGGGCATCGACCAGAATGGTGACTTTTTCCATAAGGGTTAATCTATCCACCTTTCAAATACAAAAACGCCGCCATCTGCAGCTCGGAACACACGGGCGACCGGCATGAGTATTCTGACCTACCCTCAGCAAATCACAACCGGCCAATCGTGGTTATACTCATTACATGAAGCCAGTTGCCGAGGAGAGCGCCATGCAGTGGGTTGCACACCGGGGCTACCCGCAACGATACCCTGAAAATTCACTAATCGGGTTTGAGGTAGCGCTTGGTTCCGGCGCTCAATTTCTTGAGTTTGATATCCAGCTGTCACAGGACGGCGTGCCCATGGTGTTCCATGATGAAGACCTTGAGCGGCTGACCGGGCACCCCCTGCGGGTATTTGATCTGCCCGCCGCCAAGCTGCAAACTCTGCCACTGCTTTGGCAGGACCGGCCTGCACAACAAGCTGCAGAACCATGTATCCCGACCCTCAGCGACCTGTTTACGCTGCTGCAGGCATACCCCCAAACCCGGGTGTTTATTGAACTCAAGACCGCATCCATTGAGCATTTCGGCATCAACCGGTATCTGGACTATCTGCTGCCGGTACTGATGGACTGCCCCACACCCCTGGTGCTGATCTCGTTCTCTACCCCAGTCCTTTCGGCAATAGTTGCGCGCAGCTCCCATAGGATCGGCTGGATTATTCCCGAGTGGAACAAGCACCATCAGACTATCGCCCATAACCTGCAACCGGACTGGTTGTTTTGCAACCTCAAACGATACCCGGCGGGTGCTACCCCCTGGCCGGGGCCATGGCACTGGTGTTTCTATGTCATCAACGACGGTGCAACCGCACGGCAGCTGAGGGATAAGGGCATCGGCTATTTTGAAACCGACTGCATTGCCGAGATGCTGCATGGACAAGACTGAACTGGTAATACTCGGCGGTGGCATCCATGGCGTCGGCGTGGCACAGGCGGCAGCCGCCGCCGGCTACCGGGTATTGCTGCTGGAAAAATCGGCCCTGGCCGCCGGCACCTCGTCCCGCTCCAGCAAACTTATTCACGGCGGCCTGCGTTATCTGGAAAGCGGGCAGTTTCATCTGGTGCGGGAAAACCTCAGGGAACGGGAACTGCTGCTGCAACTGGCACCGGAGCTGGTACATCGTACGACCTTCTATATCCCCCTGTATCAAGGCTCCTCCAGATCTCCCTGGATGATTCGCCTCGGGTTATGGCTGTATGATCTGTTTGCCGGTCTGACGAAAGTTCCTCGCTCATCTCGCCTCGCACCAGCAGAGTGGGCCAGCCTGTCCGGGCTTCAGACCCGGGGCCTGAAAGCGGTTTTCTCCTACTCAGACGCGCAGACAGATGATGCCGCCCTGACCCGTGCGGTGATGCGTTCCGCCCGACAACTGGGTGCCGTGATCTGTTGCCCGGCCAGCTTTACCTCGGCAGCCATATATGACGACCACTGTGTGGTCAATTATCGCGTGGGGGATAGCGAGAAAAGCGTGCAGTGTCTGGCTATCGTCAACGCCATGGGCCCCTGGGGCTTCCGGATGGCCAGCCGGACCACACCGCCACTGCCGGATTATGCCTACGAGTGCATCGAGGGTACCCACATTGAATGCCCCGGTTGCGGACTCACTGCCGCCTTTTATGTGGAATCACCCTCCGACCGACGCGGTGTATTTATCCTGCCCTGGGGCGACCGTACCCTGATCGGCACCACCGAAACCCCCTATTACGGCCATCCGGATCAACTGGCTCCCACCCAGGCCTCCATCGACTATCTGCAAAAAATCTATCAGCATTACTTTCCCGCTCACGATACCACCGTGCTGGATGCTTGGGCCGGTTTACGGGTACTGCCCAAAGCCTCGTCTTTACCCTTTAACCGGCCACGGGAAACCCGGATTGCGGTCAACGATCCCAACAACCCGCGTTTTCTCTCCATACTGGGCGGTAAGCTGACCGGCTACCGGCTGACGGCAGAACGGGTGGTGCAGCAGCTGCAGAAGGTTCTACCCAAGCGAACCCCCATCGCCGATACCGCTCAATTACGGCTGGAGCCCAGCGATGACTAGTCCTGCCTATCTGCTGGCACTGGACCAGGGCAGCCAGTCCACGCGGGCGGTACTGTTTGATCAGCGGGGCAGGAAACTACATCAGGCCTCGGTCGCCATCCCCCTGATTCGCCACGATAGCCAACGGGTGGAGCAGGATGGCAAGACCATTATCGCCTCGCTGCACGACTGCCTGGATCAGGTGCTGCAACAAGCCGGAATCAGGGCCGAGCGCATTGCCGCTCTGGGCCTGACCAGTCAACGCTCCAGCGTCATCGCCTGGCAGGCGGATACCCAACAGGCCTGTTCCCCTGTCCTGTCATGGCAGGACATCCGTTGCACCCACTGGATTAAGCAGCATCAGGCCTGTGCGGCAACCGTACGCGATAAAACCGGGCTGCCGTTCTCCCCCCATTATGGCGCCAGCAAAATCCACTGGTTATTGCAGAACGCCGGCGCGGATGAAAAGTTACCCGTCAACCTGAGGATCGGCCCGGTAGTGAGTTTTTACCTCAGCCAGCTGCTCCAGACGCCCCATGCTCTGGTTGATACGGCCAGTGCGCTGAGGACCCAGCTGGTCAATCTGGACACCCTCGACTGGGACCCTGAATTGTTAGAATTTTTTGCCATCCCCCGTGCCCTGTTGCCCGATATCGTTCCGGTTTGTCATGACTTCGGCCGGCTGGCGCAATCAGGTATTGCGGTTACCGCCGTCAACGGTGATCAGCCCGCCTCCCTGTTCGCCCAGGGCGAACTGCCGCCCCGCACCGCCTGGGTCAACCTGGGCACCGGCGGTTTTATCCAGTACCCCTGTCGCCAGCAACTGTCGGTCGCTGGCCTGCTAACCAGTCTGGTTCATAACGATGCTGAGTCGCGCCTGTATGCCGTTGAGGGGACGGTCAACGGCGCGGGAGCCGCCCTGCTCTGGGCCAAAGATCACCTGCAACTGACAGAGCAAATTCCTGAGCTGTTAGAACGAGCCGAACAGTCTTATCCACAGACCAGCCTGATATTTATAAACACTGTGGCGGGACTCGGCTCTCCCTGGTGGCAACCGGAGAGCAATCCCTGCTGGCTGGATCTGCGCGGCTCACGGCCAGAAACAGTTCCGGCGATGGTAGCTCTGGTTGCCGTCTGTGAAAGTATTCTGTTTATGATTTTTACCAACCTGAAACGCATGCTGGATGCGGGCTGCGACATCGCAACACTGCATATCAGCGGCGGCCTCAGCAACGCTCCCCTGTTCGGACAGGGGCTGGCCGACCTGAGCGGATTGCCAGTACGCCAGTTTCCGGATACGGAAATGACCGCCAGGGGCATTGCGTTTCTGGCGGCAGGCTGCCCTGACGACTGGGTCCGGGACGACCCGCAACAGTTCAATCCGCAGCCGAATCCGGGGCTCAGGCAACGCTACGACTTGTTCCGGGATTTTCTCAACCAGCATCTCAGCCAGGTGAGATAACGGCTGCGGTGTTAGCAAACTGCCAATAGAAAAATGACCGCCTCTGACAAAACCATTTTAAAATCAGTTGTTTTGTAACTCTGCAGCAAGCGCATTGTCTGACATACTGACAACCAAGCCGGTAAACCCCTACAACAACCGATTTAAGTGGTCCTATGATCTTAACCAACAGCTACCTGTCTTTAGGTGATGAGTTCTATCAACAGATAGAACCCACCCCCGTCGCTGCACCCAACCTGCTGCTCTGGAACCATGAACTGGCGGATCAACTGGCCATCGACCCGGCGCTGCAGCAGGACCGTGTTGCGTTAAGCCAGTACTTTTCGGGCAACCGTCTGTTCCCGGACTCAACCCCCGTGGCACTGGCCTATGCCGGCCACCAATTCGGCCAGTTTAACCCGCGTCTGGGCGATGGCCGTGCCCACCTGTTGGGAGAGCTAACAGACAGGACAAACCACAGGTTTGATATCCAGCTGAAAGGTTCGGGCCCGACTCGATTTTCCCGCAGCGGCGATGGTCGCTGTGCCATGGGACCGGCAGTGCGTGAATTTATCATGAGCGAAGCCATGCATGCTCTGGGCATCCCCACCGCCCGCTCGCTGGCGGTGGTCACCACTGGGGAGATGGTATTTCGGGAAGAGATGCGGCCCGGCGCGGTGGTCACCCGGATCGCCGCCAGCCATCTTCGGGTGGGCACCTTTGAATACTTCGCCTCACAGGGCAATCTGGATGCGGTCGAGCGGTTATGCGGTTACGCCGTGGAGCGCCACTACCCGGAACTGAAACAGGAAACAGGTGAGGGTTTTTACACCGCTTTTCTGCAGGCGGTATGTAGAAAACAGATCGAACTGATCTGCCACTGGCTGCGGGTCGGCTTTATTCACGGCGTGATGAATACCGACAACACCAGTATCAGCGGGGAAACCATCGACTACGGCCCCTGCGCCATGATGAGCAGCTACAACCCCGATGCCATGTTCAGCTCCATTGACCACTCGGGACGCTACCGCTTTATCCAGCAACCGCAGATCTGCCAATGGAATATGGCCCGCCTGGCGGAAAGCCTGCTGCCCCTGATCCATGAAGACAGCAAGACCGCCGTCAGCATTGCCGAAGAACTACTGAAAGAGATGGCCAATGAATTCCACCAGCAATACTTTGCCATGCTGGGCAAGAAAATCGGCCTGACGGAGACAAAACCCGCCGATGAAACCCTGATCAACGACCTCCTGAAACACCTGCGCCTGAACAAGCTGGACTACACCCAGACCTTCCACCGACTGACCGAAAGCCTGCACTCCAGTGAGATTGATACACAAATCAGCACCGACCTGGGCGACTGGTACCCGCGCTGGAAAATCCGGCTGGATGAACAGGGAGAGAATAAAGAAACCGTCTATCAGCAGATGCGCTCACAAAACCCGGTTGTGATCCCGCGCAACCACCATATGGAAGCGGTCATCCGAAGCTGCATCGAAACCGGTAGCGCCGACGACGCCGAAGCCTTTCTTGCCGTACTGAAATCCCCCTACCGGGAGACAGCCACCACAGCGCAATATCAGGACGCCCCGGCCGATAACGACCGGGATTATCAGACGTTTTGTGGGACTTAACGGATATCTCAGGTGTCGAGTCAGGTACTGACTCCGACACCATTATCTGGGGAAAGGGATCACCCCTGTTCTATTCGTAATGGCTCCAGAGCCGAAGAATTTTCACCACCCGCTCTTCCTCGAGCACTTGGTATACCAGGCGATGCTGAATATTTATACGACGTGAACAGGCGCCGGAAAGATCACCGATCAACTTCTCAAACGGAGGGGGTTTACGGTAAGGGTCTTCCGCAATCAGCGCCAACAGTTCCTGGGCTTTAGGCTTTAGGCTTGAGACCACTGGAGGCCAGCTTCTTAGCATCCTTCTGGGCTTGTTTGGTATACACCAACTTCCATGTCACCAATCCAGCTCCTCATCGCATTCATCCACCGGGGTATCCATCCCCTCACGAACAGACTCACGCATACCCGGCACAGATAGCAGGTAAAGGGTTTCCTGAATGGCAGACCAGTCTTCCTCGGATACCAGAACCGCCCTGTTGCGTTTACCCATAATAACGATGGGTTGATGAGACTCGGCGGTTTCATCAATCAAGCGATAAAGATTACTGCGCGCCTCAGTTACTGTAATTCCGGTCATGACGCACCTCAAATATGATCAGTATTTAACCAGTGCGCGCTTTCAGGTACGTACGTAAAGACGAACGTCTCTGGCCCCATTTTTATGCTGGTTAAATGCTTTCCTTTGCTTCAATTTTGACAAAACTTTCTGGGAATTTTGTGAAACATAAAACAACCACCAGCAATACCGGAAGGCTATAGAAACTACCCATAGACTCACCAATAAAAAATGCTGTTGCCATGAGCGTACACATGATCATCGCACCCGTAGGAGTGATATCTAACTGATACCTGCCATTACAAATAGGACAATACGAGTAAGAACCAGAAAATTCATACCATTTATATTTTGCTTTCCTTGGACGAATTTTCGCCTCATTACCCTTGAAGGATTTTTTACAGTGTGGGCATGTAATTTTCATAGAAACTTCACGTACAATTAAAGGGCCGAAAATGTGTAACTTTTGAGGATCGATCTATTACTCTGAGCAAAGGGCAGGACCTAAATTTTCTTCGTAAGATAAGTACGAATAATTAAATTTACTCTGCCTCCATTTATTTGACCCAATTTTTCATTATTTATTGACGCCATTTATTCCTATTTATAATAACGTCGTTCAAACCCTTCAACACTAAAACCCTGCATTTTTTCATTTCTGCCAATCAGAATTAAAGGGTATCCAGTGCCACCAAATTTTTTAAATTCGCGCCTGCGATCAGGTAATTTTTCCACATCATACTCTGTATATGGAATTCTATTAGCAGTAAAGTATTTGCGTGCCTTCGCACAGTACGGACACCATGACGTACCATACATAACAACATGAGTTTTATTTATTTTATCTTTTGACTTACCAATGACAGCAGTAGAGTCCTCTACATGGGTCGATGGAACAACACTAACCGGCTTGATATTTACTTTTTTGGAATGAGTTCCAGCCGGAGGTCTATCACTAAAGTGAATCACTCCATTGCTATCTCTCCACTTATAAACTTCGGCATTAGCCGAAGATAGAAAAACAAGGTTATAAACTGATACTACACACGCTCCAATCAACAGCCTTTTCGCACTAGATATGATTCTATAAGAAACAATTTTCTGCATTTTTAACACCAGTACTTATCCATAAGAAGGTGACTCACGCTTAAACTGACGGACCTCTAAACTCTCCGTCAGCCGGGCAAACAGGCGCTTCCAGTTGAAGATTTGTTCGGGACAACAACCCCAGCAGCTCCGCTACCGATGTGCCCTGATCAAATTTATTTCTACTCTGACCTTATTTATCCTCGAGCGGTAGCGAGGTCCAGCCCAATGCAGGTTTTTGCATTGGGTGATTATGCTTGGCCTTGTTAGATTTCTCTAGAATCATATGCATCGGCCTCACCATAGAATGACTGATACTCAACTCTCATATCAATTACACCTAGTAGCTCTGTCAGGTTTTCTATGCAGGTTGGCTCTGTTGGTGAAAGTTTAATTTTCGCTACGCAGTTTTCAGCAGATGATCGCAAAATATAACCAGGATTCATTACAGATACTGTTGTAGTCTCTACCATTATTTTTTCAAGTATGTTTGAAATGGCCAATTTCAACTCATACTCCAAATCACCAGAAAGCTCTTTTCCATGCTTGAAAAACTGAACTTTGGTAATTTCAGCTGGCCCCAAGCCTGCATTTACAATAGAAACATTTATTGTCGGCGGGCTACTTTCTGACGATGTTTCCAAGACGATAGCTGGCTTCATCGAAAGCCTATTGTGCTTTCTGTTGCTTCGCCCCTCATAAATTGCAACCGCTAGAGCTGTCATGGCAATAATGGTAGAGCCTATTGCAGTAGCAATTTGAGCATATTCAAAAATGGTCATATCTATCCTTGAAAGCTAACGCTTTGCACACCGGACGAAATAAGCGTAGCTTATTGAGATCCGAGCCGCGAAGCGGCTGAAGTGCTGCAACTTGTTAGTTTTTCTTTGGCTTATATTTCTTCGTTTTAAGAACACGATCGTCCACATCTATCTTAGCAAGCGCGACATTGTAGTTCAGCGCTTTTAACGTTCTGAGTGCATTCTTTAAGGTAACCTTTGAAAAAAAAGGTAGCTCTTCCGGAATCTTTTTATTAGTTGCGATCGCATATACAACTGAATATTTTTGAGGGTCTGGTCTCGACTTTGCGTCAGACAATTTTATCGAATTTGGTAATTTTGGATTTAGCCGCTCCCGGTACCAACTGTCCTTGATAAATGCTTCTGCTGCGACAAACCCCTGTGAAAAAAGATGACTCAGCGTACTAGAGCTCTTATATACTTTGACATGCACAAAGTCACTTCCATTTCGAATCAAATCACAGTGCTCCAATTTGTCATATGGCCCACCTATTTTTATGTTTTTCTTATCCATCAGACAAAAACCAGACTGGGATTTATAAACATAATCATTGTATTCTTCTTCTCGATCATGAGAATAGACGGGAAATTTAAAATCATATACTTGAAGCTCTTTCAAATATTCGTCAACTGTAGAAACGAAATCACTATTTACCTTATACCAAACTCCATTCCTTAATATATATTGACTGCCATCGAATAGAATTTCAGCATATAAACAACGATATACTGACCAATTTTTAACAGACTGATACTCTGAATTGTTCACATGGATTACATCCGACTTCATTCTCTCGACAGATGGTGACACTCCTTCTAAGTAATCAATATAATCTTGAAACAAAAGCACAACGTGTCGAGGCGAATTTGGATACATGCTAAAGGAGTAGCCGATTTGGTTTTCCCAATCTACAATTTCTGGCTCTCCTAACCAAAAACTTTCAGCCGCCATTTTTTTGAAGCAATCATCCAGCTCTAAATCAAGAATCTCGATTTCGTCCAGATCCCGTACTCGGTTGATATTCTCAACCCAGCTAAACTTACTAGGCAGAGTAGTTTTGTATTTAGAGTACGCAGTTCTTAGGATTTGGGGTATATTGTCTAGGGATGTCTCAACTGCAATAGTGAGCGCATCTCTACCTGTAACATGGCTACCAAACTCTTTTACTTGAGACGCCCCTGTGATTGCGTAAAGCATTTCCATTTCTGAATCAAGATGAAGATTGAATATATCGACGTCTCTAGTGCTTTGAGTTCTGGAATTCAGTGGATTGTGATCATAACTCGCTTTATCTAAACTTCTAAGTTTATCGGGATCAACAGAGTTGAGAGTTACCTTCAGTCCGAAATCTCTTTCGATTGCTTCTGGCTTGAGCAAATGAAAGCCAGTGCCAAAAGATAGAACAAACGTAGCCGTTCCAGTTCGCACAATAAATACTGAGCCTACATTAGAGGAGACCCCAAATAAAGACGAATCAACCGCTTCATTTTCAGTGAATAACCTAGTCCATGGAGGCGGATTCTTTGGTGGCTGCTTTTTAACATAAAGAATTGCTGCTTCCACATCTAGTAGGTCCAGCTCTACTGCCTCCTTAGCATTCTCAAGTTTAATCAGGTCCGAGTCTGGCTTAGCACTTTCCCTTGCAAGATAAATTGATAGCTTCTCTTTCCGTGCCTTCTTTTTATTGGCCATAAATCCCTCGCACCAAAAAAACAACAGTCAGTTTATGAGGTCTTCGACCTCATAATAATTATTAGTGGGAATGCCTCATAATTACCCATACAAACAGCATGTAAATTTTATCTTTATGAATATAAAGGAAAAATAATCTGCACAAAAATTATCAGGAATAAGAACAGGCATGGTGCCTGTTAATTCTGATATTCGGAGGGGCTGTAACGTATGCTGGTGAACGGCGGATGATAAGAACATAGAAACTCCCTTTCTGCTTGTTCAATCCTTGTTGTTATCTACGATACTGCCCGAAGTTGTACCAGACTTAAAGTCCCTATAACGGCTAAGGAGAAAACACAGAATCGTCGATAGCACGGACCCCTTCCCCCTTCTGCGCAGCCGAGCACCTGTACCCTTTGGGTATTGGAAGATGCCAGTTAAATAAGGGCAAAACTGTTTGAGGCCAAAGGCCGAGTTTTTTGCCCGCACTGGCAACTGAAACGCCCAGGGTAGTTGGCGTAGCCAACCCAGCAGCGGGGCTGCGGAGAGATTGTTAAGAGAGGGCGCAGCCGCTCTCTCTTAACTCCGCGAAAGCGGATGCTTTAAAACACCCGCAGGGCGAGAGAAAAAAGGCAACAGTCCCCCTATCAGCCCAGCAGACTAACTCATCTCTTTAAAATACTGCCCCGGTGACCGACCAAGCGCCTTGCGAAACATGGCCACAAATGCACTGGGACTCCGATAACCCAGATCCAGTGCAATCTGCGTGACGGAATCACCTCTACCCAGGCGGTTAATCGCTTCATGCAGCAGCAACTGCCGCCGCCACTGCAAAAAAGTCATACCCGTTTCACGCAGAAACAAGCGGCTTAGTGTCCGTTCACTGGCCCCCACCTTCTCCGCCCAATAATGCAAACCCCGTTCTGCAACCGGCTCTGCAAGCATGCCCTGCATAATGCGTTGCAAACGTCGGTCAGTTGCCCCGGGAAGATGCAGCAAAGAGGGCTTTAACGCCTGCAGTTCATCCAGAATAACCGCACACACCCGACTGGCCGGACTGTCGGCTGAATACTGCTCACCAAAATCGGCTACCCGACTGATCAACTCGCGTAACAGCGGTGAAACTTCAACGACACTGCACTCTGAGGGAAAGCGGTCGAGGCAGCTGGGGTCAATAAACAGATGCCTGATCTCTGATGTCACTTCAGGATTCACCGAGTGCCGCATGCCACCGGGAATCCAGACCGCCTGCGAAGGCGGCACCACCCAGCTACCAAAATCCGTAAAGACTTTAATAACCCCGGATGCGGCATACGCGAGCTGCCCCCGGGGGTGACTGTGAAAATCAAATTCAAAATCAGTCAGGATTACGTCTCGCAAACCCAGAATAGGCAGGGCTGGATCAACGCGCATGCCCAGTTTGGATCTGAAGCGTTTACGTGGTGTGAGCTGCGGTGCTGACATGATGTCTTTAACTCGATATTAAATGTCATATTATCGACTTTAAACATAACGCTTTGCTGTCACAATAGCCATCTCGACACGCGGAGAGCTGGCTATGACCTTACCACTTTCACCCTCCAGACTGACTGCACTGATACTGATTCCTCTATTGTCAGCGGCCCTGTTATTAAGCCCTGCTACAGAGGTTCTGACCGATCTGCAGTTGAGGTCTGCCCTGCTGATCATGGCGGGTATGGTGTTGTTTGCAACCGGCGCACTGCCTGAGTTTGTCAGTGCACTGGTGGTACTGGTACTGGCGATGTTGCTGGCTGTTGCACCGGCCGACGTGGTTTTTTCTGGCCTGACATCCACTGCCTGCTGGCTGATTTTTTCCGGCATGGTGTTAGGTATCGCCATCACTGAAACCGGGCTGGCACAGCGTATTTCAGACAAGTTCACGCCCCATCTCGACGGCAGTTATCTGCGGCTGATCAGCGGCATCGTGTTTATGGGTGTGATGCTGGGTTTTGTCATGCCATCTTCGGTGGGCCGGGTGATGCTGTTTATCCCCATCGCCCTGGCGATTGCCACCAGCTGTGGTTTCGAGAAAGGCAGCAATGGGCAGACCGGCGCCCTGCTGGCGGCGGCCTTCGGCTGCCATCTGCCTACCTTCGCCATTCTGCCCGCTAATATCCCGAATATGATCATGATCGGCTCGGCCGAAAACATTTATGGCTGGACGCCAAGATTTGGTGAATACCTGTTATTACATTTTCCGGTTTTGGGGTTTCTGAAATCACTGTTACTGATTGCCATTATTGTGAAGCTGTATCCGGACACCCCCACACGCACAGAGCAGCAGAACCGCAACGGCCAGTTTAAACCCCTTGAGATAAGGCTGTTGGCGATCATGCTGATCACACTGGCATTCTGGATGACTGATACACTGCACCATATTTCGGCCGCCTGGATTGGGCTGGCGGCAGCAACCCTGCTGCTATTGCCGGGCATCGGCATGGTCTCAGCCAAAAGCTTCAATGAAAAGGTGAATATCAGCTCGATTCTGGTGGTGGCGGGCCTGCTTGGTATTGCCAGTCTGATCAATCACAGCGGTATCAGTCTGCTGGCCGGTGAAAAGGTGCTCAACTGGTTGCCGCTGGAACCGGGTAACGACCTGCTGAATTTTTACTCACTCTCCATCAGCGCTACAGCCATTGGTGTACTGACCACATTGGCCGGCGTACCGGCCACGCTGACCCCCTTAGCGGAGCAGATCAGTCAGATGACCGGGTTTAGTCTGAACGCCGTTTTGATGACCCAGGTATTCGGCTTTTCGACGGTAGTCTTCACCTATCAGTCAGTGCCTATCATGCTGGCCATGCCGCTGGCTGGGGTGCCGCTGAAACATGCCGTGCGGCTTTGCCTGATCCTGGCCCTGCTGACACTGCTGATCTTATTGCCGCTGGATTATCTCTGGTGGCAACTGCTCGGCTGGATTTAATCAGTCATGTGAAAATCGGATCATCAATTGCGCAGCGTTGGGAATTTTTTTCACCTTCGAAAGGACAATCATGTTCTAGGCTTTAAATACACACCGGCAGATGTACAGCTGTGTAAAGCAACAATAACAATAGCCGGGGGTCTAAGGATATGGACAGATATGCCGTATTACCTCACTACCATCCAGCAGGTGACCATCAAATAGAGTGGCTGTTCTATCTGTCGCTTTGCCTGCTACTGTTTTTCCCCACACCCCTGTTCGCTCAGGACAATCCCTACAACCTGCCCTCACTCTCAACAAGCACGGATCTTGACACCGACACAACTCAGAACAGCGGACTCGATCCGATGCAAAAAAGCCTGCAGGGACGGAAGCGGCTGGAACAGTCACTGAAGCAGTATACCCGGACGCATATCACCAACGACTCTGTGGTGTATCTGCAAAAAGACGGGATAAAACTTGAGACGGAGTATCGCCAGGGTGATATCCAGACCCTGTTAGAAACCCATGGCGACGAGGAAATAACCTTTACGTTTAAGGTCTCATTTTGAACCTCTGAGCAAAACTGATCGTCAGTGATCGTTTTGTTTGCACGGTCTGTTAAACCGTATCGATCACACCTCCATTAACTTCAGCGAGTGCAATGGCCCGGTGAATCACGCGTGCATCATCCAGTGCACGATGAGCACGGTGAGATGCAGACTGCGTGAGTGTTTGCAGCGCATCAAAAAACTTATCCTGCTGGAAACCCTCCAGCCGCGTTGTGATATCCATAAGCACAAATGTCTGTTCGATCCCGGCATGCTCAAACAGTTTCTGCAACCAAAATCCGTCCCAGTCACTGTGATCTGAATAGACCGTTTTCCCCTCCAATATTCGATTCAGTTCTCTGGCAACCCGGCGTGCGGGTTTGCCACTGTTTTCAAGATCATGACGTGAAATGCCATGCAACGCTGCCGCCTTTAGACTCCAGTAAGTCCAGCTATGCGCAGGTATAATCAGTGCCTGATATTCCTGGTCACCATTAACAATAGCGACCTCAATCGGATAACTTGCCGGGCTTAAGCCGCTCGCTTCAATATCAATCACCCATATGTCCCGCTGCATGGCTGTTTATCCCTGGTTGCTGTTTGACCGGCTGGTTATGCTCACCAAACAGCGGCTACAGACAGAGTTCACTCAGACCCGGATGGTTATCCGGACGTCGGCCCAACGGCCAATAAAATTTACGTTCACTGGCTGCGATAGGGTGTTCATTAATACTGGCAATACGTCGACGCATAAGTCCGTTGCGGTCAAATTCCCAGTTTTCGTTGCCGTAGGCGCGAAACCACTGTCCGGAATCATCATGGAACTCATATGCAAAACGCACCGCAATCCGCTCGCCACTGCAGGCCCATAGCTCTTTAATGAGCCGGTAATCCTGTTCGCGGGTCCATTTTCGCGTAAGCAGTTGTTTTATCTCATCTCGACCACGCACAAATTCTGCTCGATTTCTCCATTCACAATCGGGGGTATAAGCCAGAGAGACGGTCTCTGGATTTCGGCTATTCCAGGCATCTTCTGCAAGACGAATTTTTTCCATGGCCGTGCTATCAGTAAATGGCGGTAACAGGGGGCGTGACATACTACTCACCTCAATAGATAAATTGGCGGATGGCAAATCGCCACCCGCACAAGATCAGGCTGCGACTTTTGCAGCGGCTGGAAAATCAATTTCAGTGCCGAGCACTTCATTGACATAGTTGGTGAACGTATTCAGCGCAACGTGTCCCAGGATTTCTACAATTTCTGCATCGCTGTAACCTGCGTCACGCACATCCTGAAGGTCGGTGTCTGCAACCTTGCCCCGGTTATTGACAATATTGACGGCAAATCTCACTGCAACGGCGGCCTTACTGTCTCCGGAAGTGCCAAGCCGGTTTGCTCTGATTTCACTGACACTCAGCTTAGCCAGATTGGTAGCGAGATAATTGTGGGCCGCCAGGCAGTAGTCGCAGCCATTGATCTCTGCCACGGCCAGCGCAATTCGCTCCCGGGTCTGAGCGCTCAACGAGCCCTGGCTTAATGCTCCATTCAGACCCAGATAGCCCTCAAGGGTTTGAGGGCTGTTGGCAATGATGCGGAATAGGTTGGGAACACTGCCCAGAAGGCTCTTTACCGCTTCGAGTGAATTTTTAGCGGCGTCTGGTGCAGCATCAATAGTGGCTGGAGTTGGAATACGAGACATGATTAGCTCCTGTGATATCTAAGTTGGGAGCCTTCATACTACAATTACCAATTAGAGGAATAATTGGTTATAAAATTAACTATCTATTACATATTTTGAAATTATCTAACGAGCAGGCGCCCCTTGTATGGATAAATTTGATGCGATGCGAATTTTTGTTGAAGTCGCTGAGGCTAATAGCTTTGTTGCCGCCAGCCGCAAGCTTGACCTATCGGCACCAGCTGTAACCCGTGCGATTGCGAGGCTTGAAAAAGTACTCGGGGTACAGCTGTTCAACAGAACAACCCGTCATATCCGACTGACAGACACGGGAGCGCGTTTCTTTGATGACGCCAAACGGATTCTGGAAGATCTGGAGCAGGCAGAAGCCATGGCAAACGGGAGTTACATTCAACCGAAAGGGGAATTAACCATTACAGCGCCTGTTTTGTTCGGACAGATGCATATCACGCCCATTCTCACGGAATACCTGCAGGCCAACCCTGCGGTCACAGCCAATGCCCTTTTTTTCGATCGCATTAGCAATCTTATTGATGAGGGTATGGATATCGCCATCCGCATCGGCCCTTTAAAGGATTCAAGCCTGTATGCCACCCGTGTAGGTCACGTGCAAAGGATTGTGTGCGCTTCTCCGGAGTATCTAAAAGAATATGGGACACCCGAGCACCCATCCGAACTGACTGACCACAGAATCATTCAGGCCACGACCGTTGAACCCTCGACCAGCTGGAGATTTTCGTCACCCAAGGGCAAAGTCAGTGTGAAAGTGACACCACGCATGAATTGTTGCCAGAATGGTGCAGCCATCTGTGCCGCATCTCATGGATTTGGCATCACCCGTCTGATGTCCTATCAGGTGGGCGAGGAACTTAAAGCCGGAGTCCTGCAACGGATTTTAAAGGATTTTGAAATGGACCCTCTGCCCGTCAACATTGTTTATCTGGGCGGACAGAAAGCTAACGCAAAAATTCGCTCATTCATTGATCTGGCGGTAGAACGACTGAGAGCCAATCCATTTATAGATCATTAACTATGAATCCGGCTTTTATCCGAACAGCATCAGGCCACACTACTCAAACCTGGTAACCGGACTAACGGGTACTGCACATCATGCTGCGCTGATCGGAACAATGAGGCGATTATCTGTACCTTTACGGTTTTGTTTTACGTTGAGAAGCGACCTGACACCCGGCCCGGCGCTGTGCTCGAAATAGAATTATGAAACCCGGGAGGAATCGCCAAACACTTTAGAAGCCGGCTTTTTCACGGTGAGCCAGCACCGGCATTTCAGCCCGGCAACGGCTGATCAGATCGGGCTGTAGTTCTGCCACAACCACACCGGGGCCGTCTTCGGATTTCTCTGCCAGCAACCGGCCCCAGGGATCGACAATCATGGAGTGGCCCCAGGTTCTGCGGGACGGATTATGCTGCCCACCCTGATTAGCCGCCAGCAGATAACACTGGTTTTCAACAGCCCTGGCTCTGTTGAGGCATTCCCAGTGGGCCTGCCCGGTGGTGTAGGTGAAAGCGGCAGGCATGAGCAAGAGATCTGCTCCCATCGCTCGCAGACGCTGATACATTTCCGGGAAACGCAGGTCGTAGCAGATGCTCAGACCCAGCGTACACTCTGGAAGGTTAACAACCACCAGCTGATCACCGGCTTCGATCAGATCGGATTCACGATAACGCCCATGAGCATCAGCCACATCCACATCGAAGAGATGGATCTTGTCGTAACTGGATAGCAGCGTACCCTGCGGATCAAACACCAGACAACGTGCCCTGACCCTGTGCTCTACCATACTGCCATCAGGCCGTTGCGCCACCGGAAAACTACCGGCAATCAGGTAGATACCATAACGACGGGCCCAGGCTGACAATTCAGCATAAACCTCCTGCTGCTGTTGTTCGGAGTGCGCCAACGCCAGCATGGCTGAAGATTCAAGCAGGGCAAAGTTTTCCGGTAACAGAACCAGCTCAGCCCCCTGAGCGGTGGCCTGTTCCAGCATCGTTTCTGCCTGTCTGAGGTTAGCTTTAAGGTCCGCCGTCGAAACCATCTGCACTGCAGCAATACGCATCCGTTAACCTCCGGACTCAGGCAGTACCGGACCCGGTTTATCCTGAGCCTTATTTGCATCTGGCAAAGAACTGAAATCCGCTTCAGGGTTTGTCCAACTGCCATTGAGGTGATAACGCACCGTTGTAAATTTCTCCAGCGGATCACCAATCAGCTTATCCAGCAGGAAAACTGCACCGGCCACCTGCGGCGCCCCCAGCAACACGCTCACCAACGGAATATTGCCTGTGACTGGCAGGGCAACCTCTATATCTTTATCAACGGTTTCCTGTACCAGATCCAGCTGACCGGTGAGCGCCATATTGGCGGACGGTCCTTTCATGACAAAGGGCGTACGGGTACGGGCAATACCACGTTCAATCTGATAACTTGCATCCATCGCATCAAACGCGACGCCGCTTTTGAAAAGGTCAGTAAAATCCAGCCTCAGGCGTCGCGTGAGGGATTGCAGGTTGAGAATGCCAAATACCCGCAGCAGATTACCGCTGTTACCCACATCCAGCAGGCGCCCATTACGGGCATTAAAATCAACCTGCCCATTCAGCTCTGCCAGTTCAAAATCCCACGGCGCTCCGGGCCAACTAAGCTGGGCATAACCTTTGAGTTTTTCCGTTTCAAGCGCTTTTGCGTAGCCCCAGGCTTTCAGGGCTTTGCCAAAGTCTTCACTTTTCAGATTCAGTGACAGTTCGGTGAGCTTTTTACCGTTCTGCTGCCAGTCCAACTCCCCTGTTACCTGGGTGCCAAACATATCACCTCTGATCTGTTCGACATTCAGGTGGTTAGGCTGTGGCCTGAGCTGTAACGACCAGTTCCCCAGTGGTTTCTCGTCCAGAAACAGGGCAGCAATGTCGATATCCATTTTTGGCAGATCGCCCGGATTCATCCCCGGCAGAGGGTCCTTTTCAACCTCAGCCTGCGCTTCGGTTTTATCGGCCTTTTTCCAGACCAGACGGTCCAGCTTTAACTGCATGGGTTGTTCAGTATCTGTCGGCAATAACAAACGGCCGGACAACTGGTCAGCTTCCCCATTAATCATCCAGCCAAGATTGTCAGGTATGACCCGAGCGGACAGGTTATCCAGAGTCAGGCCGCCCAAATCAAACTCGGCGGTGCTGACCTTCACCTCCTGCAACACGGCACCTTTGGGCTGTTTGTCGGTTGAGGCAAGCAAAGCACTGTCGGTCAGAAATGCATTCAATTGCGCAAATTCAACACGTGGCAGGTAACCATCCACCCAGATACCATCAAAATCGGGCAGTTTGGGGGATGCATCGCCGAGGGTGAAGCGCGCCTTTCTGATCACCCCGAATTGAGTCTGAACCACCGCACTCAGCTGCTGACCAAGATTGAAGCGCAACAAACGGGGTTTGTCCGAAGCACCACCCACCTCGGTCACCAGATCAAATGCGGAGACGTTTTCTTTGCTTTTGCCTAAGCCCTCTGGCGCTTTGATGGCAACGCCTTTCAAATCAGAGGTCAAGCTTAGCTGTCGGCATGCCTGCTTAGGACACAGTTCAAGTCCAGCCTTGTATTGCGCCGTGCCTGATGCAATCTGCAAAATATCCAGATTGAGCCATTTCCGAATCACATCAATTGCCACAGAGCCATCGAGATTAATCCGGGTGGAACCTCCCGCTTCAGTGGTGATGGTGCTTTTGACCGGTTTACCAAACAACTGGCCCGTAATTCCACGGCTACTCAAACCTAAGCGGCTGTCGTACTGCACAGATCCAGCCAGGTTACTGAAATTAAGCCCAAGTTCGGGCGACAGAAAGAGCCCCTGATTCAGTTCACCATTCACCCGCACGCCTAACTTCCCGGCAGAGGTGACCGGAATCGCCAGTTGCAGCAGGGTGTTTGTTGCACCACCCATCTGCCAGCTGGAAAAGCCATCCCCCACGGTTTCTTTCAGGGGCGTTTCAGCCAGCAGGCGACTCAGGTCCGACAGATCACCTGTCAGATTACCCTTGATATAAAGCTCAGGACTATGACTCGGCATAAACGCATTTACATACCCGATCCGGGTGTCATAAATGGAGCCACCCAAGGCCTCGACCAACAGGTCGCCATTGCGATAAAACACAAAGGCATCCGTATCTTTGACCGGTGGCCAGTCCGGCTGATAGGCAAATTCAACGGCCTTGGTATCGTAGAACATCAGCAGGCTGGGGGGCTGAAAGTCCTCCAGACGGCTTCGCGTATCACCGTTCAGCACCAGACCCGCTCGCTCAACCTGCCCTCCCTGTAGGGCTTTGACCAGCCAGACATACAGATTATCACCCACAGCATGCGGTGGAATGTAATGCTGAGCCTGCGCCCCATCACTGTTTTCCATGCCGATCATCAGGGTCAGACTCGGCTGTTCATCCCGGCTGTAAGGCAAACTGATACTGAATCGACCTGCCGCCGAAACATATTGATCAGACAGATGCAGCAGCTGCGATGCCACCACCACATCATCATCTCGCAGGTGCCAGCTGATAACGCCGTTCGCTTTGTCATAGTGCCAGGGAGCACGGTAAAGGGTTGGGAAAAACAGCTCAAAGTCATCACTGTTAAGGTGAATTTCACCGCCAGAACGGTTGACCCGCAAAAGACCGTTGATCCCTTTCAGCGCGGGCACATCGTGCCAGGCCTGAATGCTCACAGACTGTAGATCAGCTTCAGCTTCAAATGCCAGCCAGTCATCCGGCTGGGGCCATTTCACCCTTAAATTACTGACCTCTCCAGTCGGCGCCAAGGTGGTCAGAATCTCGCCCAGTTGCTCCGGCAAAAGCCGGTGTTCATTTAGCCACGCCTGAAGTTCAGCCAGCAGCATACGATCCAGCAACAGTTGTTCCGGCAAGATCTGTTGCCCCCGAATAACGACATTCAGACCGATAAAGGGCAACTCAAGATGATGGCTCTCTCCGACTGAGGCATCGAGTATCTGCAGTTGATAACCGGTATTACGACGTAACAGTGCGGTCTTTAACTGCAGTTGATTTAACTGAAACGCTGCATGATGCAGCTCACTCAGCTGCGTACTGCCTATCAGATATTCGATACGCCCGGCCTGTACCTGTCCCCAAAGCTGTAATGAGGCCTGCAGGCTGTCGAGCTGTATATCTGCCAATCCCAGCCATGGATTCAGCACGGTCTGGTTCAGATCATCCACAACCAGATGCAAGCGGATCGGTGACTTGGCCGGATTCCCCTCCACTTCAGCACTTAAATGCAGACGGGTAGGATTTTGATCAGAAGCAAGCTGAGCATCCAGTTGCAGCTGATGCAACCGGCCATCATGTTGCAAACTCAGCTGCAGCGGTGACAGTTCGAGCAGCTCACCTTTCAGGGTTTCATATTGCAAACGTGTGTTGCGCAGACTGATCGCCTGCTGAGACAGTAGCAGTGTCAGTATCTGGGCGGGTAAATCTTTTGGTGGATGCGTCAGGGTCTGGGATGTCTGCTCAGGCTGGGTCAATTTAAGATGCAGGCCGTCCAGTTCCAGACGATTAAACACCGGCCTTAGCTGACGCAGACTCGCGGTCAAATCCAGCGCCAGATACGCCTGATTGAGCGACAACGCCAGTTCAGGCTGACCAGCAATGCCCTGCAATTTGAGGCCCTGCAGGTGTAAAGAGGGATAACCCTCCTGCCACTGGGCATCCATAGACACCAGAGCAACCTGAGAGTTTAACCGCTGGCTCAACAGGTCGACCAGTGCCGCCTGATGGCCATTCAATTGCGGCCACAGCAGGCGAAATGTCAGCAGCAACAGCGCCGAAACCGACAGTGTCAGCACCAGCAGCCAATACAGGCCCCAAAATATTCGGTTTAAAGCGCCCGACATGGGGTGCTCACCTCAATACAACATCAAAGCTTTCAATGCTGTAAAGCGGCTCAGCCTGGAAGCGAATGGTTTTACCAATAAAACTTTCCAGCTCGGCGACATGACTGGAAGCATCATCCAGCAGATAATCCACGACATTTTGCGCCGCCAACACCAGATAGGTTTCTGTGTCATAGGCCCGGTGCTGACGCAAAATTTCGCGGAAGATTTCGTAACAGACAGTCTCCGGGGTTTTAATCGATCCCCGTCCCTGACACTCATTACAGACATCACACAGCACCTGCTCAAGGCTCTCGCGGGTGCGCTTGCGGGTCATCTCCACCAGGCCCAGTTCAGACACACCCGTGACCTTGCACTTGGCGTGATCCTTCTCCAGCATGCGCTCCAGTGTGCGCAGGACCTGACGCTGATGATCCTCATCTTCCATATCAATAAAATCGATAATGATAATGCCACCCAGATTACGCAGTCTGAGCTGACGACCAATCGCTGTAGCAGCCTCAAGATTGGTCTTGAAGATGGTCTCTTCCAGATTCCGATGACCCACAAAGGCCCCCGTGTTCACATCCACCGTGGTCATCGCTTCGGTCTGATCGAAGATCAGATACCCGCCGGATTTCAGATCAATTTTGCGGCCCAGGGCTTTCTGAATCTCTTCTTCAACATTAAACAGGTCAAAGATCGGCCGTTCACCCGGGTAGTATTCCAGTACCTCAGTAATCTCAGGTACCAGCGCATTGGCAAACTCTTCTGCCTTGACGAAGGTCTCGCGTGAGTCAATGCGGATACGCTCAAGCCCGCCGTGGGCCATATCCCGCAACGCGCGCATATGCAGTGGCAGATCTTCATAGATCATGCTGGGGGCAGAGGCATTGCTGATTTTTTTCTGAATGGAGCGCCACAGACGATGTAAAAACTGAATATCGGACTGCAGCTCGTTTTCACTGGCGCCTTCTGTCACGGTACGCAGGATATAACCCATTTCAGGCATATCACCATTACCGGCCTCAATAATCTGCTGCATCAACGCCCGCAGACGCTCCCGTTCAGCAGAATCTTCAATCCGTTGGGAAATACCAATGTGATGGGTACCCGGCATGCATACCAGATAGCGGGAAGGTAGTGACAGATGGGTCGTCAGGCGAGCGCCTTTGGTACCGATCGGGTCTTTGGTCACCTGCACCAGCAGTGACTGCCCCTCTCTGAGGACCTGAGCAATAGATGCATTACTTTTGTCTTCGTGGGTCGCGCCTGGTGGCAACACTTCCTCGACATGAATAAATGCAGCCCGCTCCAGACCAATGTCGACAAATGCCGCCTGCATGCCTGGCAACACCCGAACAACTTTGCCCTGATAGATATTTCCAACAATGCCGCGTCGATTCACCCTTTCGACATAGACTTCCTGCGGCATACCGTTCTCAATCAACGCCACCCGAGTTTCCATCGGGGTAAAGTTGATCAGAATCTCCTCTCCCATCGTCTTTCCTATACTGACTACTGCCAGATCTGAATGCCTGCGTTATCAAGCAAAGCTGCCGTTTCTGCCAGCGGCAACCCCACTACTGCAGAATAACTGCCCCTGATCTGTCTGACAAACACTGCACCCAGACCCTGAATCCCATAACTGCCGGCTTTATCTCTTGGCTCACCCGTCTGCCAGTAAGCGCGGCATTGTTCCGGGGTGAGTGTTACAAACTCAACGTCTGTTGTGACCACACAGGTTTGGCTTTGTTCGCCATCCACCAACGCAATCGCCGTCAAAACCTGATGCCATTGCCCGGAAAGCTGCATCAACATCTCAACAGACTCTGCTTCTGTTTCCGGTTTGCCCAGAATTTTACCGTCCATGTGTACAGTGGTATCCGATCCGAGGACCTTTTTTTTCTCTTGCAGCTGAGCGAAACACGCCCTGGCTTTTGCCAGCGCAAGCCGTTCGACATAGGCTGCGGCGGACTCTTCAGGCAACGGAGTTTCATCCAGATCAACGGGTGCAACCGTAAAGGGCACACCGATCTGCTGTAGCAGCTCCTTTCGACGCGGGGAAGCCGACGCCAGCACCAACTGAGCACTCTCTGACCGACCCATTAGCGTATCCTGAAGAAACGTCTGATACCCCGTAATACCACGAACAACCAGGGCCAGATAATGCCGCTGGCCAAGCAGGGCAACAGGAACATAAGGCTGTCACCGGTATATCCGGTAAACGCCTGCATCCAGTGAAAGAGCAACTGATTGATGCCTATCAGCACCATGATCATCATCGACTGTTGAATCCGCGGATACATCCGCAAACGCCGATGCAACACCAGAGTCACAAATGCGATGATGGTGAGAGACAGCGCATTCAGACCGAGCACACTGCCTTTGATGACATCCAGTAATAGGCCCAGAAAAAAAGCCGAGCCCATGCCAATGCGGTGTGGCAACGCCATAACCCAGTAGATCAGGATCAGCGCCACCCATTCCGGCCGTCCCCACTCAATCACATAGGGCAGCGGGATCTGGCTGAGCATCAGACCAACCAGGAAAGTCGCCATAATGATGAAACCACCACTGCCAGGCGAGGTGGCAGCCGGGTTCATCACGGGCGCGCCTCGGCAACTTCAGCGTTCAGTTGCAGCACCTGCTGCGGCATTTTTACCAGCAACAGATGACGGCTTTTATCCAGCAGCGCTGTAGGTTTGATCCGAACCCGGGCAAAAGGCCGGCCCGGATCACGCATCACTTCACTGACTTTTGCGACCGGATAACCCCGCGGGAAACGACCACCCAAGCCAGAGGTGACGATCAAATCGCCCACCTGGATATCTGCAGTATCCGGCACATGCTCCAGCTCGAGCTCATCCACCTGCCCCTTGCCCAGCGCAATCGAGCGGAAACCATTGCGGTTTACCTCCACCGGCAGTGCGTGGCGGGCATCGGTAATCAGCAGAACACGACTGGTATAATGCGACATCTCTGTCACCTGCCCCATGACACCACCGGCATCCAAAACCGACTGGCCGATAAAGACGCCATTTTCACTGCCGCGGTTGATGATCACCTGATGCTGGAACGGATCCGGATTCACACCAATCAGCTCCACCAGTTCCACATCGTGCAGAACCCGCTTACGCCCCTGCAGTAACTGCCGCAGTTGGCTGTTTTCCTGCACCAGACTATCGATCTGCTGTACCTGATGGGCCAGTTCCAGATTTTCAGTCTTCAGCATGGCGTTTTCTTTGATCAGCAAACGCCGGTCGACCACCAGATCAGAGACCTCACCGGCCACACGGCTGGGTACATCAACAAACCATTGCAGGGGAGTCAGTAGAAGGGAGATAAAAGCACGACCTTCCTGCACCCGTGACGAGAGCAGGTTGGCGGATATTAAAATCAGGGCGAGCAAAAACAGAATAACGAAGCGTCGACTCTGAGAACTGCCACGAAACAGCGATTTAATAGATCACCTCCCCCGCCGGACGCGGAGCAGGTGGTTGATCAGGGGGCAAAAAGATTGAGCACAGAACATGCGCTCAATCATAGCTGACCAGTTCAAAACCATGTTTGTCGAGCATTTCAAGCGCACGACCACCACCCCGAGCCACACAGGTCAGAGGGTCTTCTGCCACAATCACCGGCAGACCTGTCTCTTCACTGATAAGACGATCAATATTACGCAACAACGCACCACCACCGGTCAGTACGATTCCGCGCTCAGCAATGTCCGAAGCCAGCTCAGGCGGACACTGTTCCAGTGCGCTTTTCACCGCCTGCACAATGGCAGAAAGCGGTTCCTGCAGTGCTTCCAGAATTTCGTTGCTGTTGAGTGTAAAGCTGCGCGGAATACCTTCAGCAAGGTTGCGACCACGGACGTCAATTTCACGTACTTCAGTGGACGGATAGGCAGTACCAATTTCCTGCTTGATACGCTCAGCCGTGGAGTCACCAATTAGGCTGCCGTAGTTACGACGCACATAGGTGACAATGTATTCATCAAAACGGTCGCCGCCCAGACGCACTGAGTCGGCATAAACAATACCGTTCAGTGAGATGACAGCAATTTCAGTGGTACCACCACCAATATCCACCACCATGGAGCCACTGGCTTCGTCTACTGGCAGGCCTGCACCAATCGCTGCAGCCATTGGCTCATCGATCAGGTAAACCTCACGGGCACCTGCCCCCATGGCAGACTCTTTGATAGCCCTGCGTTCCACCTGAGTGGATTTGCAGGGCACACAAACCAGCACACGTGGGCTTGGTGTCAGGAAATTATTGTCATGCACCTTGCTGATAAAGTACTGCAGCATCTTCTCGGTAACATGGAAGTCAGCGATCACACCGTCTTTCATCGGACGGATAGCCGTAATGGAACCGGGTGTACGCCCCAGCATCCGTTTAGCGTCTGCACCAACCGCTGCAACCGATTTCTGGTTGCCTGTCTGGCGAATCGCGACCACGGAGGGTTCGTTCAGCACGATATCCTTATCACGGACATAGATCAGTGTATTAGCGGTGCCCAGGTCAATGGACAGATCGCTTGAAAAAAGACCACGGATTTTCTTGAGCATGGAATGGGAGTCCTAGAATTCTGCAGCCCGGTTGCCGCCGGATCCTGAAATCCCGTAACTCTATCAATGGTGGACAAATTCAGCAAGCGTATATCCGTTGTCAGACAATGTATTGTCGCTTTTTCAGCCTTCTTCCGATCCCGCCATTGTGGTATTGTACGGCCCTTGTCCAATGCGCGTTTTTCAACGCCTGACATCACCCCGGCCGTGAGAGAAAACTATGTCCCTTGACCGCTCTGATGTGGAAAAGATTGCCCATCTGGCACGCCTGCAAATTGCCGAGCAGGATATTCCTCAGTACACCGAGAATCTGACTAATATTTTGCAGCTGGTTGATCAGCTGCAGGCTGTTAATACCACTGGCGTGGAGCCCATGGCACACCCCCTTGATGCGGTACAACGCCTGCGCGCAGATGATGTAACCGAACTCGACCAGCGCACCCAGCTACAGGCCCATGCGCCTGCCGTGGAAGAGGGCCTGTTTCTGGTTCCTCGTGTTATTGAATAAGCCCCGGTTCAGGATTTAAGGAAACATCATGTTTGAAAAAACACTGGCCGAACTGGCCAAAGGCCTGCAACAGGGTGAATACAGCAGCGTGGAGCTGACCCAGGCCTACCTGCAGCGCATTAAACAGCAGGACAGTCGTTACAACAGCTTTATTACAGTTTGCGAAGAGCGGGCGATCGCTCAGGCAAAAGCAGCCGATCAGGCCATTGCCACTGGCAATGCGGGCATTTTCACCGGTCTGCCCATCGCCCATAAAGACATCTTCTGTACTGAAGGCGTTCGCACCAGCTGCGCTTCAAAAATGCTGGATAACTTTATTTCACCCTACAACGCCACTGTGGTTGAGCGCTTCAATCAGGCTGGCGCAGTGACACTGGGTAAAACCAATATGGATGAGTTCGCCATGGGCTCCTCCAACGAAACCAGCTTTTACGGCCCAGTACGCAACCCCTGGAATACTGACTATGTGCCCGGTGGTTCCTCCGGCGGTTCCGCTGCTGCCGTCGCCGGTCGACTGACACCGGCCGCTACCGGCACCGATACCGGCGGCTCTATCCGCCAGCCTGCCGCGCTTTGTGGCATTACCGGCCTGAAGCCAACCTATGGCCGCATCTCCCGTTACGGCATGATCGCCTTTGCTTCATCCCTTGATCAGGCAGGCCCAATGACCCGCAGCGCTGAAGATGCCGCAATGATGATGAACGTGATGGCGGGGCTTGATCCGCGAGACTCCACCTCTGTAGACCGCGAGGTACCGGATTACTGCGCCGAACTCAACACGCCGCTACAGGGGCTGCGCATCGGCCTGCCCAAAGAGTTCTTCATCGATCAGGCCAATCCGGAACTGGCGAAACAGACTGAAGCTGCCCTGAAAGAGTTTGAAAAACTGGGTGCAACCCTGCATGAGATCAGCCTGCCCAATACCGGCCTGTCTGTACCTGCGTATTACATCATTGCTCCGGCAGAAGCCTCATCCAACCTGTCCCGTTTTGATGGCGTACGCTACGGTTATCGCTGCGAAAATCCGGTTGATCTGGAAGACATGTACAAGCGCAGCCGGGGTGAAGGTTTTGGCGCTGAGGTCAAACGCCGCATCATGATCGGCACCTACGCCCTCTCTGCGGGTTACTATGACGCTTACTATAACAAGGCACTGCAGGTACGCCGTCTGATCCAGAACGACTTCACGGCAGCCCTGCAGGAAGTCGACGTTATCATGGGTCCGACCACACCCCATCCAGCCTTCAAACTGGGCGAAAAAACCTCCGATCCGGTGGCCATGTACATGGAAGATATTTTCACCATCTCCCTGAACCTGGCTGGCCTGCCCGGCATGTCGATTCCTTGCGGCAAGGTCAATGGCATGCCCGTTGGCCTGCAGATTATCGGCAACTATTTTGCCGAACAGAAACTACTGAATGTGGCACATCAGTTCCAGCTGGCAACAGACTGGCACCAACAGTCACCAGACGGTCTGAGCGAGGTATAAGCAGATGGCATGGGAAACAGTCATTGGTCTGGAGATCCACGTTCAGCTCTCCACTGCCACCAAAATCTTCTCCGGTGCCAGCACTGCGTTTGGCGCCGAACCCAATACACAGGCCTGCGCCGTTGACCTGGCCCTGCCCGGCACATTGCCGGTGCTGAATGCCGAAGCAGTGCGCAAAGCGGTAGCGTTTGGCCTGGCGGTAGATGCAGAGATTGGCAAACGCTCTGTGTTTGAACGCAAAAACTACTTTTACCCCGACCTGCCAAAAGGCTATCAGACCACTCAGTTGGCTGAGCCGATTGTCGGGGCGGGACATGTCGAAATCACACTGGAAGACGGCACAACACGCCAGATCCGCATTCACCATGCCCACCTTGAGGAAGATGCAGGCAAATCCCTGCATGAAGACTTTCATGGCATGAGCGGCATCGACCTGAACCGGGCCGGCACACCGTTGATTGAGATCGTAACAGAGCCCGATATGCGCTCTGCCGAAGAAGCAGTGGCATTCGCCCGCAAACTGCATTCCATTGTCACCTCAATCGGCATCTGTGACGGCAACATGGCCGAAGGCTCCATGCGCTTTGACGTCAACGTATCTGTGCGTCCAGCTGGAAGTGATACGCTGGGCACCCGTACCGAAACCAAGAACCTCAACTCTTTCCGGTTTATGGAAGAAGCCATTGCCCTTGAGGTCGAGCGCCAGATCGACCTGATCGAGAGCGGCGGCAAAGTCATTCAGGAAACCCGTTTATACAACGGTGACACAAAAGTGGCGCGTTCCATGCGCAGCAAAGAGGAAGCCAACGACTACCGCTACTTCCCCTGCCCTGACCTGTTGCCGGTTGAGATTGACGACAGTTTTATTGATGCCGTCCGTGACGCCCTGCCAATGCTGCCTGATCAGTGGAAAGCCCTGTTCATTGAACAATACGGACTGTCTGATTACGACGCTGGCGTGCTCTCATCCACACCTTCACAAGCGGCCTACTTTGATACCGCCGCCAAACAGTGCAAGGATGGCAAGCTGGCCGCAAACTGGGTCATGGGTGAACTCGCAAAATACCTGAATCAGAATGACCTCGAGATTACTGCATCTCCGGTCAGCGCAGAGCAATTGGGCGGACTGCTGGAACGGATCAAAGACAACACCCTGTCCGGCAATATCGCCAAGCAGGTGTTTGAGGTGATGTGGAGCGAAGGCGGTAGCGCAGACGAGATTATCGAAGCCAAAGGGCTGAAGCAGGTAACCGACAGCGGTGCAATTGAGCAGATCGTTGATCAGGTTATCGCCCAGTGCACCACCCAGGTAGAGCAATATGTCAGCGCTGAGCCAGATAAACGCGGCAAAATGATCGGTTTCTTTATGGGACAGGTCATGAAACTCTCCCAGGGCAAAGCGAACCCGGGACAGGTTCAGGGTATTCTGAAACAAAAGCTGGACGCGCTCGTTTAATCCCGATCGTTATCTACAAAAATGCCGCCCAGCTGGGCGGCATTTTTTTTGGCATAAAAAAACCCGCCAGCAACGCTGACGGGTTAACACCTAGTATGTCAACCGGGGCAAGTCGGTCTTAGAACTCAAACGTTTTGCTGATGCTGAAAGTAACAGTAGAACCGTCACCCAGATCTTCGTCAGCGTTGATGTAAGCTACGCCCATGTCCAGACCTTCATAAGAGAAGCCGTAACCCAGCTCAACGTAGTCACCTTCGTAATCCTGACCGAAGTCACCGTAAGTCAGGTAAGCACCTTCGTATTCACCAGTCAGTGCTACGAAAGAGTAATCAGCTTCGTCGTAACCAGATGGACCATCTTCAGTACCGAAAGTGACTTCCAGGCTCAGGAAGCTGTAACCGAAGTTCAGGTTCAATTCGTGGAAATCAACATCGCCTTCAGTGTAGAAGTAACCGGTGTAACCAACGCTGTAAGAGAAACCACCGATTTCGTTACCGTAACCACCGTAGATGTCGTACTCAACCTGCTCACCGTCGTCAGTAGTATCCGGAGCATCCAGGCTGGCAGCCCACAGACCAACGTAGATACCGTTGTCAGCAGCATAGTCAACACCACCCATGACGCTCGCACCTTCAGTCTGGTCAATACCACGGAACCAGTAATCGCTCATTGCACCAATGTTGGCAGACAGGCCCGCATTCGCAGCTACAGAAGCAGACATAAGACCAGCAGCAATCAGAGCTTTAGTCATTGGCTTCATCATCATTTATTCCCCCCTAGGATATGTTAATTGTGATGATTGATTGTCTTAAAGCACAGGCTATGCCACTTGGAAGAATTCATTTAAATTCAATAACTTAAAAAACATAAAATTTTATTTACCAAGAACAGAGTAAAAACTCAGACGCCCTATTTGCATCAAATAAGAGCATAAAAATAACCTGACGCACCAAATTGTAACAAAAAACCATCCTTCCTTTAACGCACCTGCAATATTTATTCGCAGCCCCATATCGCTTTAAGCGTATTTTGCAGTAAAAATAACTGCTCTCCTCCGCAGAATTCAGGATTTCTCAATATGCAATCCAGCTGGAAAACCCGTTTTTGCAGTGCACCTTCACCAGTTCATGGCAGCCGGATATATTTGTTCACCTATGGCACCTTGATGCGCCCCGAACTGATGCAGTTCATTTGTAGTCGCACTTTTTCCAAACCGATGGCAGCAAGCCTCTGTGGTTACCAAAGGCATAGCCTTAAGCACAGACACTACCCGGGCATCATCCCCAGAAGAGGCAAACTCACGCGCGGTTACCTTTACCGGGTAAACGCCATTGATCTGAAAAAACTGGATCTTTACGAAGGTGATGAATATGACCGTCAGATAGTCAGGGTATTGACTCGTCAGGGAGCCAGGCAAGCCTGGTGTTATATCTGGAAGCAGGAAAACGTCGGGCAGGTCCTGCCAGAGGATTGGCAGCTACCGGACGAATAAACAGAAACCATAAAAAAACACACCGTAAATAATCTCTGCAGATCATCTAGCGGTGTGTTTTCAGTCAGACAGATTAACCTTTCAGAACAGAAACGTCTTCAGCCTGGAGACCTTTATCACTCTCACGAACATTGAAGCGAACACGCTGCCCTTCAGTCAAAGACCGGTGACCGCGACCTCGGATGTTGCGAAAATGCACAAACACGTCATCGCCATTTCCGCGCGTGATAAACCCAAAGCCTTTGGAAACGTTGAACCATTTCACAGTGCCCTGCTCACGGCCATCATCCTCATCTTCGCTGCACTCTTCTGCGCCGGAAGCATCACTGCCCACACCTGAGCCACCCAGACTGGCAAATAACGTAGCAGCGAGGGTAATAACCAGGATCAGCAGCAATGCAGGAATGTTGGACCATTGAACTTCAACACCCGCGAACTGTGTCAGCAACAACGGCAACAATGCTGTTGCAATCACACTTGCAATTAAACCTCGTATCAACAGACCACCCCTCATCATTATTTTAAATTATCAAAACACACAAATCCCGAGCCCAAAAGCATCCACCCAGGCCGGACAAAAATTTATATCGAATTTCATATTCCTTTTCAATAGCTTATCCATTATCCGCGAATTTAATTTCAAACCCATTTGTTCTATGCTGTTAGGATTGAAACTTGTGCGACCGCACATACTCTTTCCCTCTGCCGAACAGGTTAACAAATGAACACCGAGGATCGCGTTACCGAACTTGAGACACGGGTGGCGTTTCAGGAAGATACGCTGGACAAACTTAATCAGGTCGTATCCCAACAGGAACTGGACATTGAGCGCCTGACCCGAATGCTGAAACTGATGCACCAGCAACTACAGTCATTGTCACAAAACGGCATCAGTTCAGCGGATGACAGCACACCACCACCTCATTACTGATGCGCAGCTCCTTCAGGCTCAGACAATGGTTGCCACACAGAGGTCACCTGCCCGCTCTTCGTCCGGCCGCGCTGCTGCAGGCCGATGACTCACAACTCACCTGTCTGGTCCTGAATACTGAAGATTCATCCCAACACGCCTTGCTGCTTCGCACCATAAAGCGGCAGTTTCCGGACAGATCATTAACTGTTTTGAGCCTGCCACCGTTGCAAAGTGACAATGCGCACAACACCTTACATCATCAACTCTCCCAATGGCATAAATCAGCAGCCAACAGAATTAAACTGATCCCTGTCTGCCTGCTGAGCAAGAAAAACACTCCCTCGAAAAGATGCTGGTTTGACCAACCTAAACAAACCCGCTTCCAGATGGGACAGCCGGTATGGGTTGACCTTGCAGCAGACGAAAAGACAGCAAGCTTAACCGAAACCACATTCAATCTGATCACGGCACTTAGCAAACACTTTGAGCGCTTACGTAATATCAGCTTCGCTGTACCCGATACTGACCGCGAACAACTCATTGCCTCTACCCTGAAATGGGAAAAGGTGAAACTTGAAATGATTCAGGCATCCCGAGCACAGAGAGTAGATATTGCAGAGGTAAAAAGAACGGCACGCCAGATTCTGGACAGCATTGCTGCCAATCCAAAGCCAATCACCATCAACATATTTACACCCCTGATGAGCTGGATCTGGAAATCGATCTGCAGCCATCTGGAAATTCGCGGCATCGAACGGGTATTGTCTATCCCCAAAGACCATCAGATGATTTTTATTCCCTGCCATCGCAGCCATCTTGATTATCTGTTGCTGAACTGGGTCTTGCATAAAAACGGATTTCCACTGCCCTATGTAGCAGCAGGAGATAACCTGAACATGCCCTTGATTGGTCGCTTATTGCAGCAGGCGGGCGCCGTTTTCATGCGCCGTAGCTTCAGGGATGATGCGCTCTATACAGCTTTATTTCAGGGGTACATGAAGGTACTCACCGATGCCCGCCTGCCTTTTGAGTTTTTTATTGAGGGCGGTCGCAGCCGAACCGGTCATCTACTGCCCGCCCGACTCGGATTGCTGAACATGCTGCTGGATAACCAGACGCGCCAACCCCAGCAAAAGCTGGCGATGATTCCTGTATGGATTGATTACGACCAGACACCTGATGCAACCTCTTTTGTCTCTCAGCTCAATGGTCAGCCGAAGCAAAAAGAGTCACTGCTTGGCACCCTGAAATCCTTTCGACTGATCAAACGTGATCTTGGCTCCGCACGCCTCGCTTTTGCCGATCCGTTATTCGTCACCAAAGCCGGTACAGACACACATCTCACTGCCGCACAGATAGGCACAGAGGTTTTAAAACGCATCAATCAACAGGCACAAATCACACCCAACACACTTCTGGCGCTGGCTGTGCTGGATCAACCAAAACAGAGCAGGACCAGCTTACAGAACAACCTCTCCGCCCTTCTGGCCGTGTCAGGTCACTTAACCGACTATACGCCCTGTCCTACCAGACAGACTGCTGACGAAATCATCAGCGCAGCCCTGCAGCGTGACCAGCTCACCGCTCAACTGGACCAGATCAGCGTGACGCCTGAGCAGATGGCAGTACTCTGGTATCAACGTAACAGCACCGAGCACTGCCTGCTTCTGCCGGCACTGTATCTTTTTTTGTGCCAGCGTTTACACAATCCCCATGCACTGAATATCAACCGACTTGTTCGACTTATTTACCCGTTGTTACAGGCTGAGTACTACCTGCACAACGATCCCGCAGAGCTGACAGCAAAACTGAAAAAACAACGTCAAAAACTGCTTGATGCAGACTTACTCAAAGCAGCGAGCAAACGGCATTGGCACTGCTCTGACCATCCGGCGGTGGTAATCCTGCAACGACTGGCCGAGGGCGTCTTAATTCGCTACGCGATTTTGCTGAGCCTGTTGCTCAAATATCCGGGCTGTTCAAGGACAGAACTGATAGAAACCTGCCAGAAAACAGGTCTGCGGCTGCAGCAACAAACCGGCCATCCGGTGGCACTCTATGCAGACACCCGGGCGCTGGAACATCTGGTCAGCCTGCTGATTCAGTTTGAAATTATCAGAGAAAACAACAATCAACTGACCCTGCAGAACCTGCCGCGTGACAGTGCTGATAAACTAAGGGACTTACTGCCTGAACACGTATCCGCCTTGTTCTAGGCGAATTTGTCAGAGTTTTTTCAAGGCGTAGATATCATAGCGGCTGGATTTACCTTCCAGCTGATAGGAGGGCGTTTTTTGCGCCAGAAACGGCGCTTTGCGAGGGCGTTTAACCACCACACGGTGCGAGGCAATCTGCAGCGCGCTGTCGAGCAGAGCATCTGCATCAAGATCATCACCCACCACAGGCCTGAACACTCGCATCTCTTTTTTTACCAGTGCGGATTTGTCCGAATGCGGAAACATTGGGTCCAGATACACAACCGGGTAACGCTGGCCAGCGGCTGCCTGATCTGTCATCCATTGCTGACTGTCTGCGTTGATCAACTGCATGCGCGCAATAATAGCCTGAAGCTCAGCATCATCTGCCTTACCCGCTCTGAATAAACCATCTTCCAGCAACGCATGGATGACCGGAGCACGTTCAAGCAGGGTGACTTCACAACCCAGGGTTGCCAGCACAAAAGCGTCACGACCCATGCCTGCGGTCGCATCCAGCACCGCAGGACAGACGCCCCCTTTGATGCCCACCGCTTTGGCAATCATCTGCCCTTTTCCGCCACCAAACTGACGCCGGTGGGCAACCGCACCAGACACAAAATCAACCCGGGTAGGTCCGGGTGCTTTTTTCCCCAACGGCTGCAGTTGTAAACCCTCCGGCAATACCTCCAAGACCAGATCATAACCTGTCGAATCATCCACCAGAGGCAGTTGCAAACGCTCAGCTAAAATCTGGCCTGCACTTTGACAATCAGGATCCGCCAAAATCACCAGAGGGGCCGAATTCATGCGCCACTGCCCAACCAGACCAGCAGCAAAACAGCGCCCAACAACAAACGATAAATCACAAACGGCTGCATACCGATACGATCCAGCCAACTCAGGAACAGATGGATGCAGGCATATGCACTCAATCCCGCCACCACTGTGCCCATCATCACGCCAGCCCAATGCGGTTCCGGTGTCTGAATCAGATCAACCGTTTTCAACAAACCTGCGCCCATAATGACCGGGACCGACAGCAAAAAAGAAAAACGTGCAGCCGCCTGACGCTTCAGACCCATCAGCAGCCCGGCGGTAATCGTGATGCCACTGCGTGAGGTCCCGGGAATCAACGCGATCGCCTGAGCAAAACCAATAATGCAGGCGTCTTTGAACGTTATCTGCTCCATCTGCCGCTGCTCTTTTCGAAACCAGTCAGCCCAGCCCAGCAGCGCCCCGAAAATCAGCGTTGTTGCAGCGATGACCAGAATAGATCGCAGTTCTGTCTCAATCAGGTGATTAAAGGTAAATCCGGCCACCACCGCAGGCAGCGTTGCCAGTATGATCCACCAGGCCAGGCGGGACTCAGCAGAGGCCCTGCCCGTCAGGCTGACTAACCAGGCCTGCAGCAGCTGAATCAGGTCATAACGGAAATAAAACATCACCGCCAGCAGAGTACCCACATGCACACCGACATCAAACGCCAGCCCCTGATCGGGCCAGCCCAGCAGTTGCGAGGGTAAAATCAGGTGAGCCGAGCTACTGATCGGCAGAAATTCTGTCAGCCCCTGCAGCAGGGCCAGAATAAAAAGGTGCAGAAATTCCATTTACTGTTGATCCAACTTTTTCCAGGCCACTTCATCCCGCAAATAGACCGGTAACGCCTGCTCAGCAGTTACCGCTTTACTCTGCGCCCAATCTGACAGTGCCAGCGTCAGCATCACCGCTGCATTAGGATAATAAGTACGGGTTGAAACCCTTACCTGTTGCTGCACCTCTGACGACATGCTGTTCAGATAACACCAGCCGCTGCCCACAGCCAAGGGCGATCTCATCTCCGGCAGAGTGAGCAGTGAAGGGGGACAAACTTTCTCAGGCATAACTTCAACGGGCAGCCCCTGATCAATCCGATACGCCGCCACATAGATCTCATCCATACGTGCATCCAGCGCCGCCACCACATTGTCAGCCCCCTCTTCCAGCCATGCACTCAGTGCCAGCGAGGCCAGTGTAGAAACGGGCAATACAGGCAGGTCTGCTGCAAAGGCCAGGCCCTGAGTCACGCCGGTCGCAATCCGGATACCCGCAAAAGAGCCAGGCCCCCTGCCAAACGCGATAGCATCCAGCTGTTGCACGCTCAATCCCGCCTCAGCCAACATGGCTTCGACCATTGGTAACAACTGCTGCGTATGCTGCCGGGGGATCACTCTGAAATCCTGCATCACCTCACCATCAAGGTGCAGCGCGACAGAACAGGCATCCGTTGAGGTATCCAGTGCCAGTATTTTTGCCATTAAAACAACTCTTCTAAAACGATTGCGGCGATTCTAACGCCCGATACGGGGAATTTCATCCATCAGAGAATGCGTCACGCTAACTCAGGTCCCCACCCCAGGCGGGCATCAACGCATGCGAAAAACCCAGTTGATTGAGGATACGCGCAACCACAAAGTCAATCATATCTGCGACTGACTGGGGTTTATTATAAAAACCGGGACTGGCAGGAATCACCACTGCACCCATGCGGGTCAGTTTAAGCATATGCTCCAAGTGAATTTCAGAGTATGGCGCCTCGCGCGGCACCAGAATAAGCTGCCGCCGCTCTTTCAAAGCCACATCAGCGGCCCGTTCAATCAGGTTATTGCTGGCACCACAGGCAATGGCTGACAAGGTGCCCGTGCTACAGGGACACACCACCATGCGACTTGGCGCACCTGAACCAGAAGCGACCGGCGCCATCCATTGTTCGCGGCCAAATACCCGTAACTGACCTTCATTGGCGTTATAAAGATCCGTCAAAAATTGCTGCTGCTCGGAGGGCGTACCTGGCAGAACCAGATCCGTTTCGGTGTTGATCACCACTTGGGCAGCCCGGGAAATCATCACATACACTTTACACTGTTGCGCCAGCAGGCACTCCAGCAAACGCAGGCCATATTGGGCACCGGAGGCACCGGTAATTGCCAGTGTAATTGTCTTTTCGGACATAACTAAACCTGTTCCAGAGCAGTTATCAACCGCTGGTGAATGCCCTCAAAACCGCCATTGCTCATAATCACAATATGGCACGGCTGAGCAGTTTCAGCCTGCAGGTGTTCAATAATCTCAGCTGTAGAATTAAATACACGCGCTGGCACCGGGCTCGTTTCAATCACCTGCTCCAAAGACCAGTTCAGCCCCGCCGGTTCAAACCAGCAAACCGCATCGGCCTCAGCTACGGATGCAGATAGTGCAGCCTGATGCCCGCCCAGACGCATGGTGTTGGAGCGCGGCTCAATCACCGCAATGACTTTCTCCTGCCCCACCTTGTTACGAATACCTTCAAGTGTAGTGGCGATAGCCGTGGGGTGGTGAGCAAAGTCATCGTAGACACGGACACCCCTCACGGTACCCAGCAGCTCCATACGCCGCTTAACCCCGGCAAACTCTGAAAGCGCGGCAATACTATGTTCCGGCGTAACCCCCACATGATGGGCAGCAGCCATAGCAACCAGTGCATTATTTACATTGTGTAAACCGGTGCAGCTCCACTGCACTTCACCCTGCACAACGCCTTTCAGCCTGACTCTGAATGCACTGCCATCAGCCGCCAGCAATTCAGACTGCCAGTCTGCAACCTGCCCTGTCGTGTCGACATTGACCCGTTCGCTCCAGCAACCCATTTCGAGTACTGATTCAAGTGCAGGCTGACCAGTCGGCACAATCACCTGGCCGGAAGCAGGCAGAATACGCATCAGATGATGAAACTGCCGCTGTATGGCCGCCAGATCCGGGAAAATATCCGCGTGATCATATTCCAGATTATTCAGAATCAAGGTGCGTGGGTGGTAATGAACAAACTTGGAGCGTTTATCAAAAAACGCCGTATCGTACTCATCTGCCTCAATTACGAAAAAAGGCGTATCACCCAACCGGGCAGAGACAGGAAAATTCTGCGGCACACCACCAATCAGAAAACCGGGCGACATACCCGCATATTCTAGAATCCAGGCCAGCATGGTGGCAGTACTGGTTTTACCGTGGGTACCCGCCACCGCCAACACCCAGCGATCCTGCAGTAGATGCTCAGACAACCATTGCGGACCCGAGGTATACGTCAGCCCCTTATCCAGCACATATTCAACACAGGGGTTACCACGAGACATTGCATTGCCCACCACGACCAGATCCGGCGCGGGCTCTAACTGAATCGGATCATAACCCTGAATTAACTCAATGCCCTGACTTTCAAGCTGGGTGCTCATCGGTGGATAGACATTCTGATCGGAGCCTGTCACCCGATGTCCGAGGGCTTTCGCCAGAATGGCCAGCGAGCCCATAAAGGTTCCGCAGATGCCTAAAATATGGATATGCAAAATCCCAACTCCTTACCTCGTTTTTTCTTCCTGAAGCCTATAATTACGCATGACCAAATGGTTTGTGAGGCATCATAACAGTTTTCCCTGCAGATACAGCGCATTCGCCACTTTTGACCCTAAAAACGATGCAATCAAAAGTTGAATCCCGTAGAATTCGCAGCCAAACGAAACCCCTGCCACCGGAGCCAAAAACAGCGCATGTTACTCCTCAGTCAGTACCTGAAACATCACAAAACGGAAGACACGCTCGCCGAGCTAATCGATACCCTTATGCTGGCGTGTAAAGAAGTAGCCATTCAATTACGTGAGGGTGAACTGGCCGGTGTTCTGGGCTCTACCGACAACACCAATGTGCAGGGCGAAACCCAGAAAAAAATGGATGTTATCGCCAACGACCTGCTGAAAAAATTTCTGCTGGATAACCCTCTGGTGGCCGGCCTGGCCTCTGAAGAGGAAGACCTGCCGGTAGCTGGCAATCCAGACGGCAAGTTCCTGGTCATTTTCGACCCGCTGGATGGTTCATCCAACATCGATATCAACGTCTCTGTAGGCACCATTTTTTCCATTCTGGAGCTGCCAGAAGGCGCCAGCGGCGCTGACGAATCAGCTTACCTGCAGAACGGCCGCAAACAGCTTGCAGCCGGTTACGTTCTGTATGGTCAGTCCGCAGTCCTGGCTCTGACTACCGGCCAGGGCGTTAACTTCTTTACCCTGGCGCATACCGGTGACTTTATTCTGACCCGTGAAAACGTGCAGGTACCCACACAGACCAAAGAGTTTGCCATCAACATGTCAAACCACCGTTTCTGGGAAGACAGCATGCGCACCTATATCGGTGACCTGCTTGAAGGTAGCGAAGGTCCTCGCGGTAAAAATTACAACATGCGCTGGATCGCCTCGATGGTTGCCGAAGTGCACCGCGTTCTGACCCGGGGCGGCATCTTCACTTACCCGTGGGATCAGCGCGATCCGGGAAAACCAGGCAAGCTGCGTCTCATGTATGAAGGTAATCCGATGAGCATGCTGATTGAGCAGGCAGGCGGTATCGCCAGTACCTGTTACATCAATATTCTGGATCTGGAACCAAAAGAGATTCACCAGCGGGTTTCAGTCGCTTTGGGTTCTGCAGACGAGGTAAACACGCTGCTTGAGTACCATAACGATCATTCGGGGGTAGCTGCTCAGCTTAACAGCTGATCAAAGCTTCACCTCTAAGTAGTATTCAATTGCCGGTGATAGCCTGACTATAATCGGCGCTTTACTGATTTAACTTAAAACTCGAACAGGAAGGCAATCATGGGCTTCGCATCAGTACCAGCAGGTAAAGACCTGCCGAACGACATCTACGTAGTCATCGAAATTCCAGCCGACAGCGATCCGGTTAAATACGAGATCGAAAAAGAGGAAGACGCGATCTTCGTAGACCGCTTCATGGCTGCACCCATGTTCTACCCAGCGAACTATGGCTACATCAACAACACCCTGGCTGATGATGGCGATGCTGTTGACGTGCTGGTAGTTACCCCTTACCCGGTAGTTCCAGGTTCTGTTATCCGCTGCCGTCCTGTGGGCGTTCTGAAAATGACCGACGAAGCGGGCGAAGACTTTAAACTGGTTGCCGTACCACACGACAAACTGACTAAAGCCTACAAAGATGTGCAGGACGTTGAAGACCTGCCACAGCTGCTGCGTGATCGTATCAAGCACTTCTTTGAAAACTACAAAGGTCTGGAAGAAGGCAAGTGGGTTAAAGTCGAAGGCTGGGATAACGCGGATGCAGCACGTGCAACCATCATGGCTGGCGCTCAGGCATACGCTGAAGCCAACAAATAAGTCCCCAATTTATTGATTAAAAAACCCCGCAACTGCGGGGTTTTTTATTTCCTGTTTTTCCCTGAACTTTCATCACATTGACACCGTCTTAGCCTAAAATTTTCACAAAATTCAGATTTTATTTTAAACAAAATCAACCACTTATCATTAGAAAAATTCAGGCTTTGGCCAGTTTAAGTAAACAAGATGCAAGTTAACGGGCAGTCTTTCAAAATAAAATTCGATATACTGATTGAAGCTGTCTCTGAGTCATAACAAAAGGTCTTATAACAATGAAGTTACCTGCACTCTCGACGCTGATCCTAGGCGCAGTTTTAAATGTCCAGGCACATGCGGCCAGCACCAACTTTGAATTCATTTCCTACTATCTGAATTCATTTGCCAGCCGCGATGCCGCAGGGCTTTACAATCTGTTTAACTGGGACGGAGTTGAATCAGGATTACGCAAGGAAGTCGAGAAAGAGCTACGCGCTGCATTCAAAGGTCAACAGATCCGCCGGATTTATATTGATCCGGTTCGCAAGGATCTGCCTCACCCGACCTTTGAAGAAAATGGCAAACAGTACGAACTCAATCTCAAACCCACTGGCCAGCTTTACATCGTCTACATGGACAAAAATGGTGCCACCAACACCAGCAAGATGTATGTTGGCAAACAGAATGGACAGATCAAAATCGGCAGTTTACGGCCGGTTACAGCGACCGCGTCGAACTAATTACCTGTTCACGTAGCCACTGTTCCCATTGATCCAACTGAGACTAGTCCCACTTTTCGTTGGCACTGGTCTCAGCCCTCTCCTCCCAATGCGCCTCCAGTCGAACTTTCGCCGCCTCTCTTTGCTCTGCAATCACGGCAAACAGTTGCCGCATCACGGCAGCCTGATCCAGCAAAGCATCCATTTTGAGTTCCGCTACAGATGAACCCTTTACGCGGAAAGGCTCACTCAAATAACCTGACGCCTCTTCATTTTTATCACTCATTTGCGACAAACCATGCCGCATCAGATGGTTCAGAAAATCCTGCACCAATGTCTGCTTCTGCTCTTTAGCAGCCAGAGCAATTTCCGTTGAGAGACTGATTTTATTGCTCTTTTCAGAAAGAGGTTGATTGCTGGCCGCCTGCTGCAGCAACTCAAAAAACGCCGCATTGTGCTGTCCGTTGGCACCTGCCCCTGTCTCAGAAACAGACACCACGCCAGGCAAAAAAAGAGGGCTGATCATGACAAACCTCACCTGCTGATAAAAAATTCAGCTAAGCATCCAGCAAGATTTAAACCAGACTGAGCAAATGGCACCGAGGCAGCATGAAAAAAAATCAGGAAAAATTTAACTAAGTCGTAAAAAAAGAGTTTTCTCAGGCAGATGTTTGGACCTAGAATCAAAATTCCCGTAACTACCTGGATGCCACATGGCTGAAGTGATAATTCTTGCGATCAGCGTTCCGCTGGTTGTGCTTTGGGTGATGAGCTTACGCAAACCCGAAGCACTACCGGAAATGCAGAACGAAGCAACCGACCGCTGATCAAAGCGCTCAGGACAATTCCTGAAACAACTCTACAAACTGTTCAGTGAGTTTGTGTTTGGGCGCCAAATGAATCAAAGGACAGGTGACATCGTGTGATTCCCGCATCTTCACAGAGGCTGAAATGCGGGTATTCAAGACTGGCAGATCATCGGCCAGCAACTCATCCACAATGCGCTGAGGCAGACTTGCGCGCGGCTGGAACTGGTTTACAACAATCCCCTCCACCGTCAACGCATTATTGTGATCTTCACGCGTTTCATGCACATTCGCCAACAAACTGTACAAAGCCTGTCTGGCAAACTCATCACAATCGAATGGGATCAGGCAGCGGTCCGCCGCAACCAGCGCTGACAGGGTATAGAAATTAAAAGCCGGCGGGGTATCAATATAGATAGCATCGTACTCTTTAGAGAGTACTTCCAGCGTATCACGCAGCTTGTAGATCTTGTGTTTTGCTTCCAGCTTGGACTGCAGATCACCCAGACTGGGGTTGGACGGCATGACAAACAGGTTTTCATAGGGCGTGGGGTGAATATAGCTTTCCGGCCCCAGCGGTTTCAGCTGAAAACTCAACACAGATTCAAAAAAATCACGGATATCCGGTTTGATGTCCAGATACTCTTCACCCAGCATGTAATGGCTTGAGTTGCACTGCGGATCAAGGTCTACCACCAGGGTTTTCTTACCGCGGGAGGCACTGATTGCAGCCAGATTCACCGCAATACTCGACTTACCGACACCGCCTTTCTGGTTGAACACGACCCGCTTGACCATGATGACCCTCACAACGTATTGAATACAGAAACCATGCTGCCTTACTGCATCGCAATATCCCTAATTATGCAGCGAACGTCAATGGTTTTGACGCTAAATCCCCAGATAGCTAGCGAATTTGACGCTTCAAAGGCCGCAACAGCAAAAAATCCGCCAACGCTCATTTTTTAACCCACTAGATTCGGGATATGGAGTCTATTTTCGGTAAAATTGAAGCTAAACTGCAAAAAACTGCTAACTTATAGACAAGTCACACCCAGTTACGGCAAACTATGGCCACTTTTGAACCAAAACGCCGACTTTCTGAGAGAAATCATGGCAAAAATCCTGTTACTTAACGGGCCAAATCTGAATCTGCTGGGTAAACGTGAACCGGGCATCTACGGTAGCGCCACGCTGGCCGACATTTGTGACACCCTCACAAAAGAAGCACAGCGTGCAGGGCATGATTTGCTGCATTTGCAAAGCAATGCAGAGTCCGTTTTGTTGGATCGCATTCACAATGCTCAGGATGACGGCGTTGCGTTCATCATTATCAATCCCGCTGCATTTACTCACACCAGTATTGCCCTGCGCGATGCGCTGCTTGGGGTCAAAATCCCCTTTATTGAGGTTCACCTCTCTAATGTGCACGCCCGGGAAAGCTTCAGACACCATTCCTATCTTTCTGATATCGCTGAAGGTGTTATCTGTGGGTTAGGTGCAGAGGGTTATTCATTCGCACTTCAGGCGGCTGTCAGCCGGTTGAAGCAAGCCTGATTATCTGTTTTGAGAGATTGTTATCCATGGATATCCGTAAAGTTAAAAAGCTGATCGAACTCTTGGAAGAGTCCAACATCAACGAGATCGAAATCAAAGAAGGTGAAGAATCAGTACGCATCAGCCGCGGCTCATCCATCACGGCCGTAGCTGCAGCTCCTGCTCCTGTTATGGCAGCACCGGCACCGGTCGCAGCACCAGCAGCGGCCGCCGAAGCAGCACCGGCTGCCCCTGAATTCACCGGTCACGTGGTTAAATCACCGATGGTCGGCACCTTCTATCGTTCGCCATCACCTAGCTCCCCTTCTTTCATTGAGATTGGTCAGAGCGTTAAGGCTGGTGATGTTATCTGTATCATCGAAGCGATGAAGATGATGAACCAGATTGAAGCCGATAAGGCAGGCGTCATCGAAGCGATTCTGGTAGAAGACGGTCAGCCGGTCGAGTTTGATCAGCCACTGGTTACTATCGTTTAAGTCAGTTCACCCAGTTTAAAGCAAGGATTATCTACCCATGCTTGATAAAGTCGTCATTGCTAACCGAGGTGAAATCGCACTGCGCATCCTGCGTGCCTGCAAGGAGCTTGGCATCAAAACCGTTGCCATCCACTCTCAGGCTGACCGGGAATTGATGCATGTGCGCCTGGCGGATGAGGCCGTATGTATCGGCCCAGCACCTTCACCAAAAAGTTATCTGAACATTCCTTCCATCATCAGCGCAGCTGAAGTGACCGATGCCGTGGGTATCCACCCCGGTTACGGCTTCCTGGCTGAAAACGCTGATTTTGCTGAACAGGTTGAGCGTTCCGGTTTTGTATTCATCGGCCCTAAAGCAGACACCATTCGCCTGATGGGCGATAAAGTATCAGCGATTGAGGCCATGAAAGCTGCGGGCGTACCCACGGTGCCCGGATCTGACGGCGCTCTGCCGGATGATAACGATGCTGTCTACAAGATTGGCGCCCGAATCGGTTATCCGGTGATCATCAAAGCCGCTGCCGGTGGTGGCGGTCGCGGCATGCGTGTTGTGCACTCAGAAGCGTCATTGATCAATGCCATTCACGTGACCAAATCAGAAGCGGCTGCCGCTTTTGGTGATGACACCGTGTATATGGAGAAATACCTGGAGAATCCTCGCCACGTTGAGGTTCAGGTACTGGCTGATGGCCAGGGCAATGCCATCCACCTGTATGACCGCGATTGCTCTATGCAACGCCGTCACCAGAAAGTAGTGGAAGAAGCACCTGCGCCTATGCTAGACCCAGAAGCCAGAGCCCAGGTTCTGAAGTCATGTGTCGATGCCTGTATCGAAATTGGCTACCGCGGTGCGGGTACTTTTGAGTTCCTGTATGAAGACGGCCGTTTCTATTTCATCGAAATGAATACCCGTGTTCAGGTTGAGCACCCGGTAACCGAGATGATCACGGGCGTTGATATTGTGAAAGAACAGTTGCGTATCGCCTCAGGCATGCCTCTGTCCTTCAAACAGGAAGATATTAAGGTTCAGGGCCACGCGTTTGAGTGCCGTATCAACGCTGAAGATCCAAAAACCTTCCTGCCAAGCCCCGGTACCGTTAAACATTTCCACGCTCCGGGCGGCAATGGTGTACGCGTAGATTCTCACCTCTACAGCGGCTATACCGTACCACCGAACTACGATTCGCTGATTGCCAAGCTAATCACTCACGCAGAAGACCGTGAGACTGCACTCACCCGTATGCGCAACGCGCTGGATGAGATGGTGATAGACGGCATCCGCTCCAATATCGCGCTGCAACAGCAGATCACCAATGACAGTCGCTTCCAGCAAGGCGGAGTCAACATCCATTATCTGGAGAAAAAGCTGGGCTTGTAAGCATGTCTCTGCTGACTCCATCAGAAAGCCGGTCCCGCGACCGGCTTTTTTTATTGTCCCACTTAGGCAATCGCAACCCTAAACGGTTATATCTGCCACGCCAAAAAGACCAAGAACATAGATTCCACGGCTTTAACATGCTGTAATTCAAACTCTGTTATCTGTCTGTTTTTGTTGTAGTGAGTGCCCATGTCCTGGTTACAGATCAAAATTGAAATTCAGCCCTCTCAAGCCGAGATTTACGAGGACCTTTTACTCAGCGCCGGTTGCGCTGCAGTGACCTTGCAGGACAGTGGTGATCAACCCATTTTTGAACCCGACCTGGGTACCACACCCTTGTGGCAGCACACGACCATTACCGGTCTATTCAGTGCTGAGCACAATCTGGAAAGCACACTTGAATACCTTAAACAGGCACAGATTCAGCTGCTGCCAAAGCAGCCACCTGCCCCTGCCAAAGCGGAAATTCTGGAAGACAAGGACTGGGTGCGCGCCTGGATGGATGAATACCACCCGATGCAGTTTGGTCAGCGTCTCTGGGTATGCCCTAGCTGGTGCGATGTTCCCGACCCGAGTGCAGTGAACCTGATGCTCGATCCCGGACTGGCTTTTGGTACCGGTACGCATCCCACCACAGCCCTTTGTCTGGAGTGGCTTGATGCGCAGGCCCTGAACGGTAAAAGTGTGATCGACTTCGGCTGTGGCTCAGGCATTTTGGGGATCGCAGCCCTGCTGTTGGGCGCAGAAGATGCCGTGGGTATCGATATCGATCCTCAGGCATTACAAGCCAGCCAGGATAATCTGGCCCGCAATCAGCTTAGTGCTGACCGTTTTAAGGTATTTCTGCCAGAAAAAGCCCCGGAAGTTCCGGCTGACGTGCTGGTCGCGAATATTCTGGCCGGACCTCTGGTCAGCCTGGCACCAACCATCGCTGCCCGGGTCAAGTCTGATGGCCTGCTATGCCTGTCAGGCCTGCTGGCACATCAGGAAGCAGAACTTCGAGCGGCTTATTCCGACTGGTTTGAACTTGATCCCACTGCTGAGAAAGAGGGCTGGATCCGCCTGTCAGGCCGCCGCAAAGCATCCTGAGGCACGTACACGTCATGGCAGACACTCCTTCATCTTACGGAATCACAACCCTCTGTCCCAGCTGTCACAGCCGGTTTGAAGTCACACCGGCTCAACTCATGATGGCCGATGGCTTAGTCCGTTGTGGCGTCTGCTACATCACGTTTTCCGCCTATCAGCATCAGTTAGAAGCCTTTAATGCGGATAATACCGCCCTCACGCCAGAAGATTTGAGTCCACTACTGATAGAAGATGACGAGATCGCGTTACCGGCGATCTCCGTTGCCCGAAAAGGGACTGAACCTGAACCTGAACCAGAGCCAGAGCCAGAGCCAGAGCCAGAGCCAGAGCCAGAGCCAGAGCCAGAGCCAGAGCCAGAGCCAGAGCCAGAGCCAGAGCCAGAGCCAGATCAGGATGTGACCACTGCTGAATTGAAGCAAGCACCCACCTCGCCTGAGCTGGCAACAGCAGCAAAACCAACAGAAAGTTCAGGCTGGGAGATTCCAACCATCCAGCCAGAACCCATCACCCTGCAACAGCATCATAAGGTCAGCAGCCTGAAACCTACCCTGATTCTGGTGTTTGGCTGCCTGCTCACCCTGACTTTGCTGGCCACTCAGTACCTATGGTTCCAACGTTACGAACTGGCCTATGATGAACGTCTGCGACCGATTTATAGCTGGGTCTGCCCTGATTGTGATTTTCTGCAGAGGCAGGACCTGAGCGCACTTACCAATCCCCAGATGTCGATTCAACCGCACCCGAAATATCAGGATATGATTCGCGTGAGCTTTATCCTGCTGAACAAGGCGCAGTTTAATCAGCCTTACCCCGCCGTCATGCTGACCTTCTCTGATCTGCGCGGGCGTATCGTTGCCAGCCGCACCTTCCAGCCCAGGGACTATCTGGCAAAAAATGCCGCCAATGCCCTGATCCCCAGCGGCGTTCCAATCCAGTTATCACTCGACATCGCCTCCCCCGGTAACCGTGCCGTGAGTTATCAGCTGGACCTGCAACCAGCGGATCAGCGCGGCCGCTGAATCGGTCAAAAAAGCAACAGAAAATCCTTGGCCCAACTACCCCGAACAGGTATCATTGGCGGCCTTCCAAACAGGTTTAATTTGCCCGGTACCTTTATGGGTGCTGAGGGTTTTATTGGCCGTTTTTCAGGGTAAGCACATGTTCACAATTGGCCCCTATACCATTGACAGTCAGGTGATCCTGGCGCCAATGGCAGGCGTAACAGACCGGCCCTTTCGCCAGCTCTGTCGTCGTATGGGCGCGGGCCTGGTGGTGTCCGAGATGGTGATCTCAGATACCCGGCTCTGGAACACCCGCAAATCCGCACAACGCCTTAACCATGAGGGTGAACCTGAACCCCGCTCTGTACAGATAGCCGGTGGCGACCCGGTCATGATGGCGGATGCTGCTCTGTGGAACGTGCGCCGTGGCGCCCAGATCATTGATATCAATATGGGCTGCCCTGCCAAAAAAGTGTGTAACCGTGCCGCCGGTTCTGCCCTGCTGAAAGACGAGCCTCTGGTGCGCCAGATTATCGAAGCCGTGGTGGCCAGTGTGGATGTGCCCGTTACCCTGAAGATTCGCACCGGCTGGGATACCGCCAACCGCAACGGTGAAACCATCGCCCGAATCGCAGAAGACTGCGGTATTAAAGCACTGGCCGTGCATGGCCGGACCCGCAGTTGCGGTTATACCGGGGAAGCTGAATACGACACCATCGCCAGGATTCGGGAGAGTGTCGAAATCCCGGTCTTCGCCAACGGCGATATTACCTCGCCTGAAAAAGCCGCTGAGGTACTGAAACATACCGGCTGTGCTGCCGTCATGATTGGCCGTGGTGCCCAGGGCCGTCCCTGGCTGTTACGCGAGATTGATCATTATCTGCGAACCGGTACAATGCTCCCCCCACCACCAATGTCAGAAGTCAGAAGCCTGCTCCTGGAACATCTCAGCGAGCTTCATGCCTTCTATGGTGAGCACATGGGAGTACGGATTGCCCGTAAACACGTTGGCTGGTATCTGCAGGACCAGCCAAACAGTAAAGATTTTCGTCAAACGTTTTTTAAACTAGAAACCGCAGCGGATCAGGTCAACGCGATTGAGGTGTATTTCAATCAAATGCGTGATGCCGGTGTTGCCGCTTGAACACATGGACCTAAAGTACCGTGGAATATAAAGAAATCACTCACCCGAACCTTGTGTCGAATGCCACAGAAAACAGTAACCGCACCCTGCGTGACAACGTGCAGCAATCGCTGAACAACTATTTCCGTCAGTTGGATGGCCAGCCTGTCACCGATGTTTATCAAATGGTTCTGGCTGAGATTGAAGCCCCACTGTTTGAGACTGTCATGGCATACACCAAAGACAACCAGACTAAAGCGTCTCAGCTGCTGGGTCTTAACCGCGGCACCCTGCGTAAAAAGCTTAAGCAGTACGGCTTGCTTTAATCCTGTTTTCAAAAGTTCTGGAGTCTGACTGATGACCTCACGTTTAACCCCCGTTCGCCGTGCACTGATCAGTGTCTCAGATAAAACCGGTATTGTTGAATTTGCCCAGGCGCTGAACCAGCGCGGCGTCGAAATTCTTTCCACCGGTGGCACCTTCAAACTGCTGCAGGAAAAAGGCGTGCCTGCAGTAGAAGTGTCTGACTACACCGGTTTTCCTGAAATGATGGATGGCCGTGTTAAAACACTGCATCCCAAAGTACACGGTGGCATTCTGGGTCGTCGGGGTCAGGATGATGCGATCATGGATCAGCATGGCATCCGTCCAATCGACATGGTGGTCGTGAACCTGTATCCCTTTGCCGCCACCATTGCCCGTCCGGACTGTGACCTGCCGATGGCGATCGAAAACATCGATATTGGCGGTCCAACCATGGTGCGTTCTGCCGCTAAAAACCACAAAGATGTAGCGATTGTGGTCAATGCAACTGATTACGACACCATCGTAACCGAACTGGATCAGCACAACGGTCTGACGCAGGCCACCCGGTTTGATCTGGCGGTAAAAGCCTTTGAGCACACGGCGGCTTACGACGGCATGATCGCCAACTATCTGGGCGCAATCGTTGAAGGTGAAGAGGAGCAGCCTGCTGACTTCCCTCGTACCTTTAATACCCAGTTCCAAAAAGTGCAGGAGATGCGCTACGGTGAAAACCCGCATCAGCGTGCTGCTTTTTATGTTGAAGCTGAACCTGCGGAAGCCAGTATCGCCACCGCGCGCCAGCTGCAGGGCAAAGAGCTGTCTTACAACAACGTGGCAGACACTGATGCGGCGCTGGAATGTGTCAAACCGTTCCGCGAACCTGCCTGTGTCATCGTCAAACACGCCAACCCTTGTGGTGTCGCAGTGGGTGAAAACATCCTGGAAGCCTATAACCGTGCTTACCAGACAGATCCAACCTCCGCGTTTGGCGGCATCATTGCATTTAACCGTGAACTGGATGCCACTACTGCCAAGGCGATCATTGACCGTCAGTTTGTTGAAGTGATCATCGCGCCAAGCGTGAGCCAGGAAGCCTCCGACATTATCTCCAGCAAGCCGAATGTTCGCCTGCTGGCCTGTGGTGAGTGGGAAGCTGAACGTGCTCATGGTTTTGATTACAAACGCGTGAACGGCGGTCTGCTGGTGCAGGACCGTGATCTGGGCCGGGTAGATGCTTCACAGCTGAAAGTTGTCAGTAAAAAACAGCCGACTGAAGCTGAAATCCGCGATCTGTTGTTCTGCTGGGAAGTGGCCAAGTTCGTTAAATCCAATGCAATTGTTTATGCCAAAAATGGCCAGACCATCGGTATTGGTGCCGGTCAGATGAGCCGTGTTTACAGTGCTAAAATTGCCGGTATTAAAGCCGCTGATGAAGGTCTGGAAGTCAAAGGCTCCGTGATGGCGTCTGATGCCTTCTTCCCGTTCCGTGACGGTATCGACTCCGCAGCGGCAGCTGGCATCACCGCAGTGATTCAGCCGGGTGGTTCTATGCGTGATGAGGAAGTCATAGCCGCAGCCGACGAACATGGCATGGCCATGGTCTTCACTGGCATGCGCCACTTCCGCCACTAACCGATTTCGGGCCAGCTCTGCTGGCCCGTCTGCTTTCTGCAGACAGCCCAGTTTAAGGAATTGAAAATGAACGTATTGATTATTGGTTCCGGTGGCCGCGAACACGCGCTGGCCTGGTCCGCCGCTCAGGACTCAAATGTTCAGCAGATCTTTGTTGCTCCGGGCAACGCAGCGACCGCCAATGAAGCAAAAATGCAGAATGTTGCGATTGATGTACTGGATCTGGACGGTCTGGTTAAATTTGCTCAGGACAACGCCATTGATCTGACCATCGTTGGCCCTGAAGCACCGCTGGTAGCGGGTGTGGTTGATCGTTTCCGTGAAGCTGGCCTGCGTATCTTTGGTCCAACCGCAGCGGCGGCCCAACTTGAAGGCTCCAAAGCGTTTACCAAAGACTTCCTGGCTCGCCATCAGATTCCTACTGCAGATTACGCCAATTTCACCGAGATCGAACCTGCGCTGGCCTACGTCCGTGAAAAAGGCGCACCGATTGTGGTGAAAGCCGACGGTCTGGCTGCAGGTAAAGGTGTGATCGTGGCGATGACCCTTGAAGAAGCCGAAGCAGCGATCAAGGATATGCTGGCTGGCAATGCCTTTGGTGATGCCGGTAGCCGTGTTGTAGTCGAAGAGTTTCTGGACGGTGAAGAAGCTTCTTTTATTGTCATGGTGGACGGTAAAAACGTACTGGCCATGGCGACCAGCCAGGATCACAAACGTGTGGGCAACGCTGACACCGGCCCGAATACCGGCGGCATGGGTGCTTACTCACCGGCGCCGGTAGTAACCGCAGAGATCCACCAGCGCGTAATGGACGAAGTGATCATGCCAACAGTGAATGGCATGGCGGCTGAAGGCAACGATTACACCGGTTTTCTCTATGCCGGCCTGATGATCATGGCTGACGGCACACCTAAGGTAATCGAATATAACTGCCGTTTTGGTGACCCTGAAACACAGCCGATCATGCTGCGTCTTAAGTCCAGTCTGGTCGAGCTTTGCAATGCCGCGATTGATCAGAAACTGGATCAAACCACCGCTGAGTGGGATTCCCGTAAATCCGTTGGCGTGGTGATGGCTGCCGGTGGTTACCCCGGCGATTACACCAAAGGTGATGTAATCAGTCTGCCTGAAACCTCCCCTGAAGGTACCAAGATTTTCCATGCCGGTACTGCCCTGAAAGATGGTCAGGTCGTGACGGCCGGCGGTCGTGTTCTCTGCGTAACCGCACTGGGTGACACCGTGACTGAAGCCCAGCAGCGCGCTTATGCGTTACTGCAGCAGGTCAGCTGGAAAGATGCGTATTACCGGACAGATATTGCCTACCGTGCGATCGCACGCGAACAGCAATAAACGTCAATTAAAGCCGCCTTCAGGGCGGCTTTTTACTTTCTTATGCACAGAAATCACGCAATAATCGATTTGATCTTTCATCAACCCGGACGATGCTGACGATCTTTGTGATGCCCAAACTACGCTTAACCGGTTTTTTCCTGTTACTCAGCTCTCTCTTTTTGCTGGGCTGTCAAACACTGCCCAATGAGGCAGAAGCGACTGCTCAAAAAGGCAGTTATTGCCTCAATGGCAGTAAAGAAAATAACTACAGTTGCGATCCGGAAAAAGCATCAACGCCTGAAACACCGCCCACCTACCTGTCCGAGGAACCACCAGCGGAGCTCGACGAGGTGTGGATGTATACCAAACTCGCCGAAGTGCGGGCCTGGTTAACCCAGCAGAAACAGACCTTGGCCGCTTCTGAAGCCACTGCCTCTGACGCCACCTGGCAAACCCTACAACTGGGCAGTTTTAAGCAGAGTGATAATGCCAGCCGGTTGCAACAACACCTACTGGAAAAAGGCTACGAACCCTTTACCCGTCACAAAGGGCAAATGACCGTGGTTTATGTAGGTCGCGAAGTCAATGCAGCCCACCTCGAACTGCTGCAGTCCGTGCTGTTGGAGGAGCTCAATTTGTTTGGCCGCATCGTCGACTTCCCCGACCAGTAAAGATCCGGTGCTTCGCAGTTTTTCAGTTATAGTAAGACAGGCAAACACCGCTTTGCCGATTCCCATTCAGTATTCAATTATCAGGCCCTAGCATGACCCAACAGACCCGTGGACGACTCACAACCCGCACTCTTGCCATGCCAAGCGATACCAACCCTGCCGGTGATATTTTTGGTGGCTGGGTGCTTTCCCAAATGGACATTGCGGCAGGCATTTGTGCCGGTCAGCGGGCACAGGGACGTGTGGTGACTGTCGCCGTCGACAGCATGAGTTTTATCCGCCCGGTAAAAGTCGGCGATATTCTCGGTGTCTACACGGAAGTCAGCGAGGTTGGTCGTACCTCGATGAAAATCCATGTTGAGGCCTGGGTAAGACGTGGCCGCATCGGTCACCGCGAACAGGTGACTGAGGCAACCTTTAAGTTTGTTTCAATTGATGAGTCAGGCACCCCAACGCCGATCCCGTTGGAAAAAGACCTGCCCCCTTATGTCTTGCAGAATGACTCGGATATCTTCTGAGTCACACGGACTGCTTAACTTCTCTGAATAATCAAAGCGTTCCGGCAAACTGATCAAATTATGGCGTTGCTTACCCATAGCCCGATTATGAACTTTGCCGGATTCTGTGCTATCCAAAAGGTAATCGTGTGCAACAGTCACACGGGTTGCCCACCATCTTTACGGCAACCTTGATCCGGCTGTAAACCACCTACATGGATGCGATCCATCCTGCCGTGGTTAAAGCCAACAGAGAGTCTGCGTACCTTCCGGAGGATCCCGAGATGTTTGCAGAGATGGAACACCACGGCACACGCTGCCTGCACCTGATGCATGACCCTGAGTCCGGCCTTAAAGCGATCATAGCTATCCACTCACTCGCCCGTGGTCCTGCCATTGGCGGCTGCCGCTTTATCAGTTATCCGAATGAACAGTCAGCCCTTGAGGATGCCCTGCGCCTTGCCCGTGGCATGAGCTATAAAGCTGCTCTGGCGGACCTGCCTCATGGTGGCGCCAAGGCCGTTATCATCCAGCCCAACCAGCCCTTCAACCGTCAGCAACTGATGCAGTGCTTTGGCCAGATGGTCGATAGTCTCAACGGCGCCTATATCACCGCGATGGACAGCGGCACCCGGGTCACGGATATGGACATTATCCGCAGCCAGACCCGCTGGGTAAGCTGTACTAAACAACAAGGGGATCCCTCACCGTACACGGCCAAGGGTGTGATGGAAGCCATAAGAACGACCGTGGCATTTCGCAGTGGCAGCCGTGATTTGAATGGATTGACGGTGGCATTGCAGGGGGTGGGTCATGTCGGTATGGCCGTCGCACAGAACTTACATGCTGACGGGGCCAGACTCATTATCTCGGATGTGGATGAAGTCAGGGCGCATCTCTGTGCCGAGCGCTTCAACGCCGAAATCGTCAGCCCTGATAGCCTCTATGATGTTAAAGCCGACCTGTTCTGCCCCTGTGGACTGGGAGCAATTCTTAATACACATACCCTTCCGCGCCTGCGGGTCAATATGGTGGTGGGATCAGCCAACAATCAGCTGGCTGATGACAGTATCGCCAGCCTGCTGCAACAAAAAGGCATTCTGTATGCCCCGGATTTTCTGGTAAACGCCGGTGGTTTAATTTTTGTAGCCCTGCAATACGCCGGGGAAACCCTGCAGGCGATCGAACAGAAAATACAGCAGATCGGTACGATGCTGCAGAACCTCTACCTGCGCAGTATCACTACTCAGCTTTCCCCGCACCTGCTGGCGCTGGAACAGGCTCGTATGTTGCTCAAACAAGCTGAACAACTGCACACCGCAGCCTGAGAGGACACGGCCATGCATGAATCGACCCTCCTGCGTTACATTGCACCCAACGGCGAACCCTTAACCGCACTGCCGGTCTGGTGCAGCCAGAGCGACTGGCTGGTAGAGGCTTACCGGCATATGCAGTTTGCCCGCCTGTTTGACCAGAAAGCGATCGCCTTGCAGCGCACAGGGCAACTGGGCACCTATGCTTCAATTCTCGGGGCCGAGGCCATCGATGTTGCCGTGGGCATGTGTATGGAAGCTACAGACATTCTCGCCCCTTATTACCGGAATCATGCCTGTCAGATGGTACGTGGCCTGCCCGCCCGCCATATCCTGAGTTACTGGGGGGGCGATGAACGCGGCAGTGCCGCCGCAGAAATGCAGCAAGATTTTCCTAACTGTATCCCCATTGCCACCCAGACTCTGCATGCCTGTGGCGCTGCCTTCGCTCTGCAATACCGGCAGCAGTCCCGCATCGCCGTCGCCATGCTGGGAGATGGCGCTACCTCCAAAGGCGATTTTGCCGAGGCCCTCAATGTTGCGGGCGTATGGAAACTACCGGTGGTATTTATCATCAACAATAACCAGTGGGCGATCTCCGTACCCCGGACGCTGCAATCCGCAGTCTCCCGCTTGAGTGACAAGGGGCTGGCCGCGGGTGTCCCAGCAATTCAGGTCGACGGTAATGACATTATCGCCCTGCGTATCGCCCTGGAAACCGCATTTCAAACCGCACGGGAAGGTCAGGGTCCGTTCCTGATTGAAGCCATCAGTTACCGGCTGAGTGACCACACCACTGCCGACGATGCCAACCGCTATCGACCCGCAGAAGAACTGAAAACAGCCTGGAAGCATGAACCTCTCGCACGACTGCGCACACTGCTCTTCCGGCTGCAGCTTTGGGATGAACAGCGCGACACCGCTCTGCTTCACGATCTGCAGAATCAACTGGACGCTGAAGTCAAAGCCTATCTGGAGACACCTGCCCCGCCGGTTACAGATATGTTTGATTATCTGCATGCTGAACTGCATCCGGCTTTACGTGAACAACGGGACTGGTGTGAGGTGAACCAGATGCCGGGCGGCAGTCACGCCCCCGGAGGTGCAGATGAATAACGCTATCACACTGCTTGAGGCGGTCAATCTGGCACTGAACCATGCGCTGCGTAACGATTCTGATGTTGTGTTGCTAGGGGAAGATATCGGCGTCAATGGTGGGGTATTTCGCGCAACTGCAGGCCTGCAGGCCACCTTTGGTGAACACCGGGTTCTGGATACCCCCCTGGCCGAAGCGATGATTGCCGGGTTGGCCGTCGGCATGTCCAGTCAGGGACTGAAACCCGTCGCAGAAATTCAGTTTATGGGCTTTATCTTTCCGGCCATGGAACAACTGGTCGTGCATGCGGCCCGGATGCGTAACCGGACCCGAGGCCGCCTGAGTTGTCCGTTAGTGGTCAGGGCTCCCTACGGAGGTGGCATTCATGCACCGGAGCACCATTCCGAAAGTACTGAAGCCCTGTTTGCCCATATCCCCGGCTTGAAAGTCGTGATTCCCTCCTCGCCTCAACGCGCTTATGGCCTGCTCTTGGCTGCCATTGCAGACCCTGATCCGGTCCTGATTCTTGAACCCAAACGGATCTATCGCAGTGTTAAAGAACCTGTGACGGATGACGGTAAACCTCTGCCATTGGGCCGCTGTTATACCTTACGTCCGGGACGCGATATCACACTGGTCAGTTGGGGCGCCATGATCTGTGAAACCCTCAAAGCAGCTGAAACATTGGCCGAAGAAGGCATTGATGCGGAAGTGATTGATCTGGTGACACTGAACCCTCTCGATATCGACACGCTGCTACAGTCGGTGACACGCACCGGTCGGCTGGTGGTGGTGCAGGAGGCACCCCGCACCTGTGGTATCGGCGCCGAAATTGCCGCGTCAGTGTCAGAACATTGCCTGTTGAGTCTGCAGGCACCCGTACGCCGTGTATCCGGGTACGACACCATCATGCCTTACCTGAAGCTGGAACAGCACTACCTGCCAAACACTGCCGATATTGTGCAAGCCGCAAAACAGTCGATGGAGGCGTTATGAAATATTTCAAACTGCCTGACCTGGGTGAAGGGCTCACCGAAGCCGAAATTGTCGAGTGGCATATTCAACCCGGAGACAAGGTCACCGAAGATCAGACCCTGCTGACCGTCGAAACCGCCAAAGCACTTATAGAGCTACCCTCACCTCAGGCGGGAAAAGTCACGCATCTGTTTGGCCAGCCCGGCGATCTGCTTCATATCGGAGAACCCCTGCTGGAGTTTGAAGCAGGAGAAGACCAGAGCCAGAGTGTGGTCGGCGAGATCCCTGTTGCCCATTCAGACAGCCGTCAACAACCTTTCATTGTCGGAGCCGCCCAGACGAATACTGAATCAAACAGCATCCGGGTCACACCGGCGGTTCGCGCCCTCGCCAATCGACTGCAGGTAGATATTCACGCGGTCAAGGCATCAGGCCATCAGGGACAGATTACCCCCGCAGATATCGAGCGCGCGGCCCAACTGGCTGAACAACACGGTCCCGCCCTTCCCCTGAAAGGTACCCGACGTCATATGGCCACCCGTATGCAGCAGGCACACGCAGAAGTGGTGCCGGTCACCCTGACGGAGCAGGTAAGTATTGCTCACTGGCCTGAAGACGCAGACATTACTCTGAAACTGATTCAGGCAATTGCTCATGCCTGTGCGCAGGTACCTGAGATGAACAGCTGGTTTGACGGTCAGTTGCTGACCTGGCGACAACATACCCAGTTGGATTTAGGTATCGCGGTGGACACTGAGCAGGGACTTTTTGTACCGGTTCTCAGAGATGTAACGGCCCGTTCAGGGCAGGATCTGCGGCAAGGTCTGGACCGTCTGCGCAAAGACGTTGCTGCTCGGTCTATCCCCCCACAGGAGATGCAGGGCGCCACCTTTACCCTGAGTAATTTCGGCATGCTGGGTGGGCTTTTTGCCACCCCCATTGTGATTCCGCCACAGATTGGCATTCTTGCGGTGGGTCGAAAATTTGCCTACCCCGTGCCATCTGATGCTGGCATCAGATTAGCGGCTCACCTGCCTTTCTCACTGACCTTTGATCACCGTGCGCTGACGGGTGCAGAGGCGGCGCGGTTTCTAGCCGCAGTCACCACTCACCTACAGAAATAAAACGGCTGAATGAAAAAATTTGTGCAATGCAGCAAAAATCTTTATAGTCTTAAAATCATCAGGTTAATGTTTTGTGCAACCTTTTTCACATTGCACAATCCAAGCTTCAGAGAAATTGATTGTGATCTACACTGACAACAAAGGACAGATACTTGTGGGGATACATGAACCTCGCCTGGCTGTGTATAAAGAGGGCGTTGCGAACATCTAACTTTGACCGATAACGGCCATTGCTCCTCGGCAAGTACCTTAGTCTCAACCTGACGCATTGTTTCCGTTTGGCTGCAACAAAGGTGACTGTTTATGAGTATTTTTGACCACTACAAGGCGCGTTATGACTCCATCCAGCAGGAAGAACTTTCACTGGATGAATACCTAAACCTTTGTAAACAGGACCCGTTGGTTTACGCCGATGCGGCAGAACGCATGCTGCAAGCCATTGGCAAGCCTGAACTGGTCGACACCTCGAAAGACCCTCGCCTCAGCCGCATATTTTCCAACAAACTGATCAAACGCTACCCCGCCTTCAGTGAGTTTTATGGCATGGAAGATGCCATCGAAAACATCGTCGCCTACTTCAAACATGCTGCACAGGGCCTGGAAGAACGGAAACAGATTCTCTACCTGCTTGGTCCGGTAGGGGGCGGTAAATCCTCACTGGCTGAACGGCTGAAACACCTGATGGAGCGGATCCCCTTTTATGCCATTAAGGGATCACCCGTGTTTGAATCACCATTGGGCCTGTTCCGGCCGGAAGAAGATGCCACCATTCTGGAAGAGGAGTACGGCATTCCGCGCCGTTACCTGAAAGGGATCATGTCACCTTGGGCAGCCAAACGCCTGCATGAATATGGCGGAGATCTCTCCAAATTCAGAGTGGTTAAACTCTACCCCTCCATTCTGGACCAGATCGCCATTGCCAAAACCGAACCGGGCGATGAAAACAATCAGGATATCTCCAGCCTGGTGGGTAAGGTCGATATTCGTAAACTTGAAGACTTCCCACAACACGATCCGGATGCTTACAGTTTCTCCGGCGCATTGTGCCGGGCAAACCAGGGGATCATGGAATTTGTCGAGATGTTCAAAGCCCCAATCAAGGTACTTCACCCGCTGTTGACCGCTACCCAGGAGGGTAACTACAACAGTACTGAAGGCATGGGGGCAATTCCCTATGAAGGTATTCTGCTGGCCCACTCCAACGAGTCCGAGTGGCAGACCTTCAAGAACAACAAAACCAATGAAGCCTTCATCGACCGAATCTATATTGTCAAAGTGCCCTACTGCACCCGGGTCACTGAAGAGATTCATATCTATGAAAAACTGCTGGAACACAGTTCTCTGGCATCGGCACCCTGTGCACCGGACACACTGAACATGCTGGCCCAGTTCACCGTACTGTCGCGTATTAAAGAGCCGGAAAACTCCAGTGTATTCTCTAAAATGCGGGTCTATAACGGTGAGAATCTGAAGGATACCGATCCGAAAGCCAAGTCGATGCAGGAATACAAAGATATTGCCGGTGTCGATGAAGCGATGAACGGCCTTTCAACCCGATTCGCTTTCAAGATTCTTTCCAAAGTCTTTAACTTTGATGCCTCTGAGGTGTCAGCCAACCCGGTTCATCTGCTGTATGTGCTGGAAAAAGAGATCGAACAGCAGCAGTTCCCACCGGAAACCCAGGAACGTTATCTCGGCTTCCTGAAAGAGTTTATCGCACCAAAATATATCGAGTTTCTGGGTAAAGAGATCCAGACCGCTTACCTGGAATCTTACTCCGAGTATGGCCAGAACATCTTTGACCGTTATGTCACCTATGCCGATTTCTGGATTCAGGATCAGGAGTACCGTGATCCGGAAACCGGCGACATTCTGGACCGTAAAGCAATCAATGAAGAGCTGGAAAAAGTCGAAAAACCGGCTGGAATCAGTAATCCAAAAGATTTCCGCCACGAAATCGTCAACTTCGTACTGCGTGCCCGGGCCAATAACAATGGCAAAAATCCGTCCTGGATGAGTTACGAAAAAATGCGTTCAGTGATCGAGAAAAAAATGTTCTCCAACACTGAGGATCTGCTGCCGGTGATCTCCTTCAATGCGAAGGCCTCCAGCGATGAGCAGAAAAAACATGGTGAGTTTGTGAAACGAATGATCGAACGTGGCTATACCGAAAAACAGGTTCGCCTGTTGTCCGAATGGTATATCCGCGTGCGTAAATCGCAGTAAAGCACCACCGTGCAGGCAATAAAATCAAAACAGGGTCATCCTGCAGAACACCGCAGGAGAGGCCCCAGGACGGGGTTACGGGAACTGTTGTATGAGCTATATCATCGATCGCCGTCAAAACGCGAAAAAGAAAAGCACAGTCAACCGTCAGCGTTTTCTTAAACGCTACAAGAAACATATCAAAGAGGCGGTGGAGGGTGCTGTAAACAGCCGCTCTATCACCGATATGGACAAGGGTGGCAGTGTATCTATCCCACGGCGGGATATCTCAGAGCCGGTGTTTCACCATGGTGAAGGCGGTGTCCGCAACCGGGTCTTCCCCGGCAACAAAGAGTTTGTGGTTGGGGATGAATTCCAGCGCCCTCAGGGCGGTGGCGGGTCCGGCAGCGGCCAGGGCAAAGCCAGTGATCAGGGTGAAGGTGAGGATGACTTCACCTTTCAGATCAGTCAGGAAGAGTTTCTCGATTTCATGTTCGATGGACTTGAACTGCCCTATCTGGTGAAAAAACAACTCAAGGATACCACCCAGTTTGAGACGCGCCGGGCCGGCTTCACCAATGCTGGCAGTCCGGACAAAATTCATGTTGTCCGCTCCCTGCGCTCCGCCCACGCCCGTCGTATCGCACTGTCCGGCAAAGAGCGGCGTAAGTTACGTGAGGCCGAGGCACAACTGGAGACACTACTGGCCGACCAGCCGGACGCCTCCGAGCAGATCGCAGCCCTGAGAGAAGAGATCGAACAACTGAAAAAACGCCTGAAACGAGTGCCCTTCATTGACGATTTCGACATCAAGTACAACAACCTGTTGCGGGTGCCTCTCCCTTCCAGCAAAGCAGTGATGTTCTGCCTGATGGATGTTTCAGGTTCGATGACTCAGCCGGTTAAAGACATGGCCAAACGCTTTTTTATCCTGCTTTACCTGTTCCTGAAGCGGAATTACAAACAGATTGAGGTGGTGTTTATCCGCCACCACACTCAGGCCAAAGAGGTGGATGAAGAGGAGTTTTTCTACTCCCGCGAAACCGGCGGCACCATTGTCTCCAGCGCCTTAACCATGGCTGCAGATGTCATGGAAAAACGTTACCCGCCCGGTGAGTGGAATATCTATGTCGCCCAGGCCTCTGATGGCGACAACTGGGATGGCGACTCTCCGGTCTGCTCACAACTGCTCAATGAGCGGTTACTGAAACGGGTGCAGTACTTCTCCTACGTCGAAATAACCACCGGTCCGCACCAGAACCTCTGGATGGAATATGAGAAGGTCCAGGCCAAATGGCCAGACTGTTTCATGATGCAGCAGATCATGGAACCCGCTGACATCTATCCGGTATTCCGTAATCTGTTTACCCGCAAAGTGGAGGGCGCCGCATGAAAAAGAAAAAGCAGCCCATCTCCACTGGCGCCGAATGGACCTTTGAGCTGGTGCAGCGTTATGACCAGGAGATTGGCCGTATCGCCGCTGAGTTTGGACTGGATACCTATCCAAATCAGATTGAGATCATCACCTCAGAGCAGATGATGGATGCCTATTCATCTGTCGGGATGCCACTCAATTACAACCATTGGTCGTTTGGTAAACAGTTTGTCGAAACCGAACAGAACTACAAACGTGGTCGTATGGGGCTGGCGTATGAGATTGTGATCAACTCCAATCCCTGTATCGCCTACCTGATGGAAGAGAACACCATGACCATGCAGGCGCTGGTCATTGCCCATGCCTGTTATGGCCACAATTCGTTCTTTAAAGGTAACTACCTGTTCCGCACCTGGACCGATGCCAGCGCGATTATCGATTACCTGCTGTTTGCGAAAAGCTACATTCGGCAGTGTGAAGAGCGACACGGTGTCGAAGCCGTGGAAGAACTACTGGATTCATGTCACGCCCTGATGAACTACGGGGTCAATCGCTATATCCGGCCGCAGCCACTTACCGCGACAGAGGAGCGGGAACGGCAACGCTCACGTGAAGAATATATCCAGCGCCACCTGAATGACCTGTGGAATACCATTCCGAAAAAATCCGCCAGCAAGACACCCAAAGCACCGCGTTTCCCGGCGGAACCGGAAGAAAACATTCTCTATTTTGTCGAAAAAAACGCGCCACTGCTGGAACCCTGGCAGCGTGAAATCGTGCGTATTGTGCGCAAAGTGGCGCAGTATTTTTATCCTCAGAAACAGACTCAGGTGATGAACGAGGGCTGGGCCTGTTTCTGGCACTACACCCTGCTGCATGCCCTGCATGATGAAGGTCTGGTTACCGACGGTTTTATGATGGAGTTCCTCCATTCACACACCAGTGTGGTCCACCAGCCTGCCTTTGACAGTCCCTATTTCAACGGCATCAACCCCTACACGCTCGGCTACAACATGATGCAGGACATCAAACGTATCTGTACTGATCCAACCGAAGAGGACCGGGAATGGTTTCCGGAGATTGCCGGCAGTGACTGGAAAGCCACCCTGAACGACGCGATGCGCAACTACAAGGATGAGAGTTTTATTCTGCAATTCCTGTCACCACGCCTGATCCGGGAGTTGAAGCTGTTCACCATTATGGACAACGCCAGTCAGCCTACGCTGGAGGTAACGTCAATCCATAATGAAAATGGCTATCGTCAGGTGCGTGAAGATCTGGCAGCACAATACAATCTGGGTAACCGGGAGCCGAATATACAGGTCTACAACGTGGATGTGCGGGGTGATCGCAGCCTGACACTGCGCCATTACATGCACAACCAACAGCCTCTGGCAGAATCCAGTGCAGAGGTACTTAAGCATCTGCATCGCCTGTGGGGTTTCCCTGTCCATCTGGAATCGGTCCTGCCAGACAATACTGTCACCCGCAGTTTTCACTGCCCGGAGAAAGTCAGAGAACCGGTCACAGAAGACCTGATCTAGGAAAACATCATCGCCCCTTGCCATAGCTGGTCGTGACAGAGGTATACTCTGTCACTGAACCTGCTGTCACTTCGGGAGATCATTAATGGACTGTCTGTTCTGTAAAATCGTGAACAAGGAAATACCCGCCCAGATTGTGTTTGAGGATGAGCGTGTCATTGCCTTTAATGACATCAACCCTCAGGCGCCCCACCATGTTCTGGTAATCCCGAAAAAACATATCGCCACCACCAATGAGATCTCTGATGAAGACACTGCACTGGTCGGTCGCATGCATCAGGCGGCGGCCGAAATCGCTGACAGTCTGGGCTTTGCTCAGGACGGCTATCGCTCGGTGCTGAACTGCAACACGCATGGCGGGCAAACGGTGTATCACATCCATCTGCATCTGCTGGGTGGTAAACCACTGGGCTGGCCACCCTACACTGAAAAGCTGAAACAGCCGCTCTGATTCCACCGCTCAGACCGGGGCTAAGCATGACTGAACAGCACAATAAGCGTTTATTTCACTGGCGTGGTTACCGTCAGGCGCTGCAGGGACTGCATGAGCACCTGCACAGCGATAATGCAGTCTTTCTGTGCGGCGGCCAGGGCAGCGGCAAATCCACTCTGGTTAAAGAGCTGATTGCCGAATTTAGCGCCCACGGTTCGCCCCACCTGCTGTTTACCGAGCCGCTGCAACGCAGTGTGAGCCTGTACAAAGCACTGGCAGAAGAACTTGACCTGCCACCGCCCCGTAAAAAAGACCAGTTACTGAAAAAACTGCACCTGCTTAAGCAGGCTGACCAATGTTGTCTGATAGTGATCGATCAGAGTGCCATCGATTCAAGCCACGAAGTCACCCGCGCACTCTTCAGGCTGTGCGATCCTACTACCCGGGTTTCAGGCAGCATCAAACTGGTGGTCGTGCGCGACGATTATCTGGTTTTGCCCACCCCGGACACGCCGAATACTGCGTTTCATCAGTGGATCCCTGCGGAGGTGAAATTGCCTCCTGTCGGCTCGGATGAAATTGAAAATTTCATGGGTTATCTCAGCAAAGAACAGGGCAAAGAACGACATATCTTTCAGCAGGGTACGGACCTGGTGATCTATCGCCAGTCTGAGGGCAATCTGAGTTTACTGCGATCGCTTCTGCTGCCACTGCTGGAGGAGAATGAGATGATCACGGAGGAGAACCTGTTTCCCCTCGTCGAAGAGCAGCCAATTGGCATGCAACTGCTCTGGATTCCCCTATTTCTGGTTTTGATGGGAGGTGTTATCACCAGCTTTTACCTGCTCACCGATAACGTCGAGCCTGTAGATTCAAAACCAGCTCAAACCCAGACTAATTCTTGATACCGGTATGGGGATAAAAATTAGCCGCGTATTTTGATATCCACTCCAAAGCGGCCTCTTCCTCGCTAAGGTAACGCCCCTGCGCAAAGGCATCCTGACGATATTGTTCAATATGACACACCTGCTCAACCATTCTGAGCGTATGCGCCGTTGGCAGATCGGCAAAACTGATGCCTACATGGAATCCATCCTTTTCTTTACGGCACCAGACAACATAGCCACAGATTGAAAAAGGCGGTTCTGCGATAAAAATTTTTACATTCACACCCGCACCCGGCTCGATCATATGATCCGATATCACTGATAACCCACCGGCACTGACATCCGCCGTGACCACCGTTTCTTCATGATAGGTATTAGGGATTAACTGTATGGGTATAGCAGCTGGATGACGAATAAAACGGCGAGGCATGGAGGGCTTCCTCTGAGCTAAAAATTACCGCTCCTGAAGATAGGACAGGCAGAAACATTCAATCCAGTTACTTCGCTGAATCTGCCCAGATGTCTATCCAGTTTAGACCCTGACTAAAAAGCAGCCAAGTCATATCTAAGAGATAAGGTTATCCAGTTACCCGACACCTACCACAACAGACAAATTAATCAACTAGTCCCACTTTGATTACTAGAGCAAATGATCGTTACTTCCGGCTGAGCGCACCCAATATCCCGCGTATCAGTTGTTTGCCAACAGCGCTACCCAGTTGACGTGCCATTGACTTCAGGAACGCTTCGACAGGCGTTTGTCTGGCAGAGCTTCTCGAAGCTGCGCCCCGGTTTTTCGTGCTGGTTGTCTGGATCTCTTCATCGGCTTTGCGTCTGTTTTCAGACCTTTCCAGCAACACTTCGTATGCAGACCTTCTATCAATCATCTCACTATATTTTGCCGCCAACGGACAGGATGCTCTGTACATGCGCAGAAAATCTGCGTCAGCCGGACCCAGTTTTGAAGAGGGTGGACGAATCAATGTTTTCTGGACAATACTTGGGCGCCCTTTCTTCTCCAGCGTTGAAACCAAAGCCTCCCCCACACCAAGGTCAGTAATAGCATCCTCAACCTTGAAGTCAGGATTTTCGCGATACGTCTGTGCAGCAAGTTTGATCATCTTTCTCTGTTTTGCTGTAAATGAACGTAAAGCATGCTGAATCCTGTTCCCTAACTGGCTTAAGATCGCATCGGGAATATCAGCCGGATTCTGTGTAATAAAATAAATCCCCACAGCTTTCGAACGTATCAGGCGAACGACCTGTTCAATTTTTTGCACCAGTGACTTAGGTGCATTTTCGAATAACAAATGGGCTTCATCGAAGAAAAAAACAAATTTAGGTTTATCGAGATCACCGGCTTCTGGCAGCTCTTCGAACAGTTCCGACAACAGCCACAACAGAAACGTCGCATACAGGCCTGGGGATTGCATCAGCTCGTCCGCCACCAGAAGGTTGATATAACCTCGACCGTCCTCATTGGTGCGGAGAAAATCATTCAATTCAAGCGCGGTTTCGCCAAAGAACTTCTCACCACCTTCGTTTTCAAGCTGCAAAAGCCTGCGCTGGATGGCACCAATACTGGCCTTGCTGACATTGCCGTAGTCACTGGTCAGTTCACTCGTGTTCTCAGCCATGAACACCAAAAGCTTTTGCAAATCTTTAAGGTCCAGAAGCAGCAAACCCTCTTCATCTGCGACCCTGAATGCAATATTGAGCACACCTTCCTGGGTATCATTCAGATCCAGAATACGTGCAAGTAATAGAGGGCCAATCTCCGAAATTGTGGTCCGCAACGGATTGCCCTGCTTGCCAAACAGATCCCAGAAGACAACCGGAAAAGCCTGCTTTTTGTACTCTTTCGAAAAACCGATATCCAACGCACGCTGAACCAAAAAGTCCTGCATATCTGAAGGTTGACACAAACCTGAGAGATCACCTTTGACATCAGCCATAAAAACCGGAACACCGGCATTGGAAAATCCTTCGGCTAATCCCTGGAGGGTCACCGTCTTGCCTGTGCCGGTCGCACCGGCAATCAGACCGTGTCGATTTGCATATTCCAAATCCAGATATTCACGTTGTCTCGAGTCGCTGGTACGAGAACCGATATAGACACCCGTCATAAGATCATGCTCCACGGTGGAATGCAGAAATTAGGTTTCTTATATATAACACCTCCTGTCTTGCTTGACAGCTTAGGTGCGGTGCACAACGCTTAATGCGCATCTTTTCTCAACCTCAAAAAGGATCACTAACATGACTAAGCTGGCAGAAATCGAAGGCATTGGCGAAACCTACGCCGGTAAGCTTGAAGCAATCGGAATTAACACTCAGGAACAGCTGCTCAGTGAGGGAAGCACCCCATCTGGCCGCAAAAAAATCACTGATGAAAGTGGTCTCAGTGATAAGCTGGTTCTGAAATGGATCAATCGTGCCGATCTGGCTCGGGTTAAAGGTATTGGCAGCGAATACGCCGATCTTCTTGAAGTGGCCGGTGTAGACACAGTGCCAGAACTTGCCCAACGCAACGCGAAAAATCTTTACGAGAAGCTTGTTGCCGTGAATGATGACAAAAATCTTGTCCGTAAACTCCCCAGTGAAACACAGGTCGAAAACTGGATTGCCGAGGCCAAAGACCTTCCCCGTGCGATTAACTATTGAACAACGCTCTTCAGATAATAAGTGGTAACTCCAGCGCACCGGAGTTGCCATTTATTACCGATATTTTTTGCATCTCCCTTGCCGTTATTGCGCAAGACTAATTCTGGTGATCAGTCTCAGGAAGCAAGCTCTTCCGCGGAATCCAGTCGTTTTAATGAATGTGTGATGACTTGTAACAGTAGGGGCCTGAACAGCAGACTTAGATAAATAATCACCGGTGACACTGTCCAACGAGATCATTCCTGCTCAGACAGCAGGCTTGCAGAGATGATCTGGCGAGGTATATTCAGTATTTTTAAACTCGAGTTCGCCCACGCCTCAGACAAAATCATCTGTAACCGGTCGAATTTTAGACAATACAGATATAAACGGTGATGGTGCCCGTTTTTTCCGGCAACATTGCTCCAACATCGCATTCTCAAAAACAAGGAAATTATTATGCAAGGGTTCAAAACAATCTTCTTGGCTGGCTTTCTGGCAATGCTGCTTGCCGGCTGTTCTGCTGAAGTAGGCAGCCCTGAATGGTGCGCTGAGATGAAAGAAAAACCCAAGGGCGACTGGAGCGCAAATGAAGCTGCCGAATTCACCAAGTCCTGTATTTTTCAGTAAGTGAACTGGCAGGCACTGCGATAACCACGGTGCCTGCCTCAATTCTAGCCTCTGGCCAGGAGTTCACGCAGATCAATAATGGAAGCGTTGGCGCGTGAAATATAATTCGCCATAACCAGTGAGTGGTTGGCAAACAGACCAAAACCTCCGCCATTCAGAATCATTGGGCTCCACACGGTTTCCTGCGTGGCTTCCAGCTCCCGGATGATCTGCTGCAAACTCACGCGGGCATTTTTCTTCTCCAGCACAGCGGCAAAATCATGTTCTATGGCTTTCAGAATATGCAGTAACGCCCAGGCAGAACCCCGCGCCTCATAAAAGACATCATCAATTTCAAGCCAGGGAGTTTTTACCTCCTGAAGCTGAGGGGTACCCGTGGATTGCGCCGCTTCAGGGTCACCGGCCAGGTCGGTATTCAAACGTTTCTGCCCCACACTGGCACTCAGGCGCTGAGAGAGGCTACCCAGCCGGGTCTGGACATCGGCCAGCCAGTTATTGAGATTATCTGCCCTGGCATAGAACTGAGTCTGGCCCTCACTGACACTTGCCAGCCCCTGCTGGTATTTAGACAGCGCCTCCAGTCCTTCTCGGTACTGCGACTCTGAGGAGGGCAACCACCAGCTGTTGTTATCAAAGTGAAGCTGAGGTTCAGCCACAGTCAGCGCCGGGTTTTCAACTGACTGCGACTGGGATCGGCTGAAATCCTTACGCATGGCACGGGCCAAATCCCTTGACTGCACCAGCACCCCAAACTCCCAGTTGCTGATATTATCCAGCCATACCCCCGGCGGAAGACGGTCATTACTGATATAGCCACCGGGTTTATCCAGCAACGTACTGACAAGACGATGCAGGGTATATACAGTTGTATAGCCCGTGGTTGGTGCCAGCCCGGTGGTCGCGGCTTCCTCTTTAGCTGCCTGCACAGGCTCAAAAGCCGGAGGAGTTATGCTCCAGTAAACCCCCAGAGGCACAGAAACAGCAATCACCAGCAGCAACAGTGCCAACAACCCTCGCCCTATTTTACCCGCTGGCATGTTGTCCCAGAGATCCAAAAACCAGTCTATTAACATTGCCATCTATATCGCGTCTCCCTTCTTGGCTCTGTTATCATTCTACTCTGCTGAATGAAGTGCTGGCCACCCGGAAAAACATTGTGATTTAAGTGGTTAATTGCCCGACATAAGTCTAAATTTAACTACTAAGGCATTGGGTGCATCTGCACAATGAATTACAGTTACGCTTCTCAAAGTGATGGACCGCTCAGGAGATAAAGATGCTAACTTCGTTAGCCAAAAGCTCAGTGCAACGCCTGTTGGGTATAGCCCTACTCCTGCTGTCTTTGGCATTAGCCTGGGAGTTATACACTGGCTGGGGAGAGGTGCAGCGCACCAAGCTTGACCAGCTACGACAGCAAACCACCCGCCTGATTGAACACAATCGCGCATACTTCACGGCAGAAACCCTCAAGGTACAACGAAAATTTCCGGTCTGGCTGTTGGACAAAAACAGTCCACGTGCCCAGCTAGCCGATACCGTTTCCAGCCTGACTGATCAGCCTTCATTGGCAGGCCTGATGGTATTGGACTCAGAGGGTTCGCTGCGCTACCAACAGGGTTTAACCCCGCAGCAGCCAATCGACAGTCATTTTCGGCAGGCCATCCAGCTGATGCAAAGCACCAATTCGACCCAGCTTGCGCCTGCGATAAAAGTGGTTAACCGCAAACAGCAAACCGAGGCGGTTTTGCCCCTGCTGATCCCGCTGCTCAATGATGAAGAAAATCTCAAAGGTGTGGTGGTTGAGCTATTACAGATCAGCGGTGATGCCAGTTTTCTGACCGGCATTCCACTGGCGCCTGAAAGCCAGTTGTGGATGATCTCCAACTATGGCGAAGTGGTAATGGCTTACCCCGACACAGCACTGTTAGGTGAGACGCTCAACCCTAACCTGTTGGAGAAAATCAAAGCCAACCACCTGTCAGTCAACGCCTATGATGCGGTTGTACTGCCCCTGGGTGGCATCAAACAGCTTGTCAGCATCAATTACTTCTCTGAATACCAACTCTACACTCTATCCAGTATCCCGGCCTCTGTGTTGCAGGAAAGCTGGATCAACCGGATGAAGCCCATGATTTTCGCTTTTGTTGCGCTACTTGTGATTCTTTTTCTGGCCTACTTGCTGCTTTCAAAAAAACAACAAGACCTGGTCGCCCCTAGCAGCGGCTCCCGCAGCAAGGATTCTCTGTCAGACGCCATTGAGCAGACATCCCATGGGGTTGTCATCACCGACGGTCAGTGGGCGATTCGTTACGCAAACCGACATTTCACCCTTGATGGTCAACAACATGACGCCAAAGCGCTGCGCAATAAGCCACTGACCGATTTTCCGCCCTTCTCCGGACTTTCTACTGAGCGCATGAGCATCAGCGAACAACTGAAGCGCGAAGGGCACTGGAGTGGCGAACGTTTTACTGACCACAACGGCCACTGGTATCACATTTCGATCAGCAATATTGCTGGCAGCAAAGCATCGGAAGTAGGTTATATGTTCCTGCTGCAGGATGTGACGGCACGCAAGAAAACCGAACTGAAACTCAAAGCCCTGGCCCGCAATGAACCGCTGAGTGGTCTGCCCAACAGAAGTTGGGGTGAAGAGCAGTTAACCCGGTGTCTGAATGTTGCAGCGGATAGCAAAAAACCGGTTTATGTCTGCTATCTCGACATCGATAACTGGTGTACCTATAACGACGATCCCTCCCATCATCTGGGTGATGACCTGTTCAAAGAGATCGCCAAACGGCTGCGTTTTTTCACCGATAAAACTGATCATGTCTACCACATGGGTGGCTATGGTTTCATGATCTACCAGACCGGCGAAGACCAGCCGCTGGAGTCTTTTGCAGAGCAACTGCTGGAACAGGTTACTGCTCCGCTAATGCTCGATAATAAACTGATCTCCATTACCGCTAATGCGGGTATCGCCAGTGCACCTCAGGATGGTAGAAATGTCGCAGAGCTGGTGCATGCAGCCACCGTTGCTCTTGCGGAGGCGAAACGCAAAGGACGTAACCGGTTTGTGCAATACTCCGCAGAGCTCGAAAAGCAACGTGAACGCAAGGCCAGAATTGCTGCAGAACTGCCTGCGGCACTAGAGAACAATGAATTCTATCTGGTCTATCAAACCAAGAACTTTATCAAATCCGGTAAGATGATGGGCTTTGAAGCCCTGTTGCGCTGGCACAGCCCTAAACTCGGTGATATCTCTGCACGCGAGTTTATACCCGTAGCTGAAGAGACTGGTCATGTTCACCAACTGGGCGAATTTGCCATTACTCAGGCCACCAGCGCACTGGCAACCTTTCTTGAAGTCAGTAACCGTCCCATGCGCATGGCGGTTAACCTCTCGCTGGCACAGCTGCGACACGAAGGACTGATTGATCACATCAAGGCAACTCTGCTTGAGACTAAACTGAATCCTAAATATCTTGAACTTGAGCTGGGTGAACCCATCCTGTCAGATCACCTGCATGAGCTGCTGCCCAAACTCCGCGAAATCCGTGAATTGGGCATTGCGTTGAGCCTGGATAACTTTGGTACTGGCAACAGCTCGCTCAGTTATCTCAGTAAACTGCCAATCAGCAGCCTGAAAATTGACATGACCTACATTCGGGACATCGTCAACAACCCGCACCACGCCGCTCTGACCCGCTCTATCATCTCGATGGCCCATGCCCTCAAATTGAAAGTTGTGGCAGAAGGGATCGAAGGCCAGCAACAATTGATGCTGCTGCGTGAGTTTGAATGCGACATTGTGCAAGGTTATCTATTCAGCAAACCGCTCACTCAGGAAGATATGGGCGACCTGATCGAGATCGAAAAACTACCGGAAGCGATCCATTTCGACCAAAACGTCGATAAACTCTACTGATCCCCTGGCATTTCACCGGCGAACTTCAGGTTCGCCGGTGAAACAAATGCATATTTTGCTGCGCTGCGTCATAATAAACCTATTCTCTTTCACCTAATATCGCTCCCCATAACGGCATCTGGGCCGAAGAGGCTTTATCAAACATGATCATCAAAGAGAAACCGCCCGTTCACGATCAGCTTGAGTTTTTTATTCGTCAGGCTGAAGCGGCACGCCCGATTCGTACCGCCGTGGTTCATCCGGTCGACGGCAACAGTCTGGTTGGCGCGATTGAAGCCGCTGAACACGGCCTGATTGAGCCCATTCTGATCGGACCCAGCCATAAAATTCAGGCCGTGGCGCAGGAACATAATCTAGATATCAGCCGATACGAACTACTGAACACCGAACACAGCCATGCAGCAGCAGAACTGGCCTGTGATGTGGTTCGCAATGGCGATGCAGAAGCCATCATGAAAGGGCACCTCGGCACCTCCGAACTGCTCAGCGCGGTTGTCCATAAAACCCGCGGCATCCGCACCGAAAGACGCCTGAGTCATGTTTTCGTCTTTGATGTGCCCAACTATCACAAACCCCTGATCATTACCGATGCTGCCATCAACATCGTGCCTGATCTGATGTGCAAGCGGGATATCGTGCAAAATGCTGTCGACTTCTGCCGCTCGCTTGGTGTTGAACTGCCCAAGGTCGCCATTCTGTCCGCGGTTGAGAAAGTGAAACCCAATCTGCAAAGTACATTGGATGCTGCCGCCCTCTGCAAAATGGCCGACCGTGGCCAGATCACCGGCGGACTTCTGGATGGTCCACTGGCTTTCGACAACGCCATCTCTAAAGAAGCCGCCGAAGATAAACACATTGTCTCTGAAGTATCCGGTGAGGCCGATATTCTGCTGGCACCGGATCTGGAAGCTGCCAACATGATCGCCAAACAGCTGATCTACCTGGCAAATGCGAAATCAGCTGGCATTGCTCTGGGAGCCAAAGTGCCGATTATTCTGACCAGCCGCTCAGAAAAAACACTGGGTCGCCTCGCATCATGCGCGCTGGCTTCACATATGGTTCTGGATCAGCACGTCTCTGAATAATGAACGCATCTATCCTCACCGTTAATGCGGGATCTTCCAGCCTGAAGTGCGCAGTTTATGGTACCAACGGAACTGAATTGACCCCGCTTTATCAGATCAAATTAGGTAACCTGCTGGGCGAGGCTCCCCGTGGGGAACTCAAACACCTCACACAGGGCATAAAAGCGCCCTTCAGCACCGACTTTAATCAGGTTGAGCCGTCAGCACGTCATGAAGCTGCGCTGCGCCAGGTTCTGACATGGCTGGAACAACAGACCGATCTGCCACCGTTAATGGCGGTAGGACATCGCATAGTGCATGGCGGTGATCGCTTTACCCGGCCCGTGCGTTTAACCGCTGAGGTTCAGCAGCAACTGGAAAAGTTGATTCCACTGGCGCCGCTGCATCAACCGTTCAACCTCAAACTGGTTGAAGCCTGCACAGCAGTAGCACCACAACTGTTGCAGGTTGCCAGCTTTGACACCATGTTTCACGCCAGCATGCCTGAGCTGGAGCGCATGTACGCACTGCCCAAACACCTGCGCGATGCCGGTATTCAGCGTTACGGGTTTCATGGGTTGTCCTATGCTTTCATTCAACGTCAGCTGGAATCGCTGGGTAGCGGTAATCTGAATACAGTGATCTGCCATTTAGGTGCCGGCGCCAGTATGTGTGCTGTTAAACACGGACGATCCATCGCGTCATCCATGGGGTTTACCGCAGTTGAAGGTTTACCCATGGGCAGTCGCAGCGGACAGATCGACCCCGGGGTACTGCTTTACCTGCAACGTAATTTCAACATGGATGCGGATTCGCTTGAAAACCTGCTCTACAAAGAGAGTGGCTGGCTGGGTATATCAGGTATCAGCAGTGATATGCTGACCCTGCATCAGGCTGAATGCGCTGAAGCGGAGCAGGCAATTGATCTGTTCTGTTATCGTGCTGCACTTGAAATAGGCCGTCTCACCGCCGCCCTCGGCGGACTTGAGCAACTGGTCTTTACCGGCGGTGTGGGTGAAAACGATGCCGATGTCCGCGCGCGTATTATCCACCGCTGTCAGTGGCTGGGTATAGCCCTGAATGAGCAGCAAAACACCGCTTCTGCGGCCATTATCAGCGCAACTAAATCCGCTCTCCCGGTAAGGGTCATTGCCACCAATGAAGAAGCGATGTTGGCGCAATATACGCTGGAGACCTTACAAGCATGAAACGTTCTTATGGTTCTGCCGTCCTGATGTTGCTGATCACAATCACTTTGACAGCCTGCTCTGACGACACCGATAAGGTCAGCCAGGAAAACAAAGGACATCTGTTGGAAAACCAGCAACAGGCCCTCGAAAAAGCAAAAACGGTTCAGGATACCCTGAACCGTGCTTATGACACCCAGCAGAATCAGCTCAACCAGGCGACAACCAACTGAGACCAGTACTCAGGGCGCCGCGGGCAAGGTAAAGTTGACCAGCTCAGCACCGGCAGAATCGGCCGTCACCACGGTCAGTGATCCGGCATAACTGCCAGCCACCCAGTTTCCAGCAGGGCCGCGATCCAACCAAAGGGTATAGACCCCGGCTTGTGCCTGAAAACGATCGGGTCCACAGACCGCTTCTTCGCAGATTACCGTTGCTGCGCCTCCCGCGGGGACAAAGGGTACAGTTAAGCCAAAATCATCCAGTGTCAGCCCAGTAACCGGCTGGCCATTCTGGCTGACATGCACAAATAACCGGATCGGGCTGTGATTACCACTGTCTGCGGCACCCGTGCCATCAACACTGCATTGCACCGCAGCGGATGCACAGGCTTCAGTATCTACCGCCACACTGAGTTGTAGAGTACTGGCCAGCAATGCCGTGTCGGCGGCCACCATATCCACTGTGGCTTGCAATGAGGCAACATCCGTTGCCACACCATCGACCGTTGCACTCAGTGCATCAACCTTAGCCTCCAGGCCACTCAGATCGCTTGTCAGCGCATCCACTTTGGCGTCCAGCGCCTCCACCTGATCTGAGACAGCTTCTACTGCGTGTTTGATCTCAGTAAAGGGTCTTGGCGGATCATTTGCTGTCACCGGACCCGATAACATAAACAGTGTGGCAGATAATAAAATCGGTTTTTGAACCAACATGGTTTCCCTCCTTGTTGTGGTCTGAAACCGTCGCGCCCTCTATGGGAACAACTGATGAGCACGACAGTCTCAAAGTGTCAGACTCACAGGGCAATACTCCGGCCCTTGGTCGGCAGGCAGTGTAGTTTAGGGTTACTATGAAAACCTTCAGACAAATTCTTAAATTATGATTTGAAAGATGAGATCGAAACACAGACCGAAGCAGTCCGCTTGCCCCTTATGCCAGCGCAGTACGGCTCTGACTTTCCATCATCTGATTCCCAGAAAACTGCACCGACGGAATTTTTTTGCCAAGCATTTCAATCGGGAACAGCTTAATCAGGGCATTTTTATCTGCCGTACCTGCCACAACGCTGTGCATCGTTTTTACGATGAAATGACGCTGGGTAAAAAGCTGAACAGCCTTGAAGCTTTGCTGGCAGATCCTTTACTGTCCCAGCACTTTGCCTGGGTGGGAAAACAACGCGTTCACTCGGATCATTAACTTCTCATCACCGTATCTCCTGCCAAAACCGACAAGGGTGATCTGCTCTATTTTCAGCCTCGTATCTCCCTCAATAGGGCGAAACAGGCATAACCATGTTGGACAATACTTTTCCTCCGCTGAATGAGACCATTTCAACATCAGACCTCCAGCCACTGACGGCACTCTCACTTTACGGACAGGATGTTCAGCGATTTCCTTTACTGGGCGAAAAAAAAGAAGCCGCGCTGGGGCGTCAGATTAATGCGGTGATGTCACAGCTTATCGAGTGTTTATTGGGTACCGAATCGGGACTGGATCAGCTTGAACACCTCATCAGTGATTTTCTCTGCAACCAGTTGTGTGCAGATGGAGCACCGGCAAAACGCTGGGATCTGGCAGAACCTCCCCAGTCGGTTGAAAATCAGGTCATCACTCTGATCGATACACTCAAAGTCATTGACCATCTGGATGGGTTAGCAGAAGACCATTCAATTGAACTACGCAACACACTGATTGAACTGACCCTTAAACTCAACCTGAGTCGCCAGGCGTTAATTGATATTGCGCAGGCGGAATCGAAACGGCATTCAAACCTGATACCCCTCTATTCCCGTCTGATGCAACGTTACTCTCAACTAAGAGCTCAGCTGATCAATAGCAATCTTCGTCTGGTGTTCAGGGTTGCAGCCAAATACCGGGAGCTTGGCATTGGTTTTGAGGATCTTTTACAGGATGGCAATCTGGGTCTTATCAAAGCCGCTGACCGTTTCAATTTTGCCAAAGGTTACCGTTTTTCAACCTATGCGCACTGGTGCATCAACACAGCGGTAAAGAATGCCCTGCAAAAACGCTATCACCTGATTGCCCGCCCCGCCCATTTGCAATCGAAGCTGTCCATGATCCGCAACTGTGAACAGAAGTTTCAGCATCAACACAGCCGATTACCGTCAATTGAAGAGATTCATACTGATACAGGAATCCCGATCAATACCCTGGAAGCGATTCAGTCTTTCCCGGAAACGCCGATCTCACTTTCGCTACCGGTGCATGACAGTGAATCCCTCACTCTCGATATGTCATTGCATGACCCCGAGGCCCGTGCAGATAGCCAACTCAACAATGATCGACAGAAACGTCTGCTTGAGCTGCTGATTAAAATTCTGACTGATCGCGAAGCTAAGGTACTGAAAATGCGTTTTGGCATCGATTGCCATACAGAACACACCCTGCAGGAGATCGCCAACCAACTGAACATCAGTACGGAAAGGGTACGTCAACTGCAACACTCAGCCCTGACCAAACTTCAGGATCAGCTCAAAATCCAACCACCATCTCACGGGGCGCCTCATGAATCCTAAGTCCTTAAAGCAAAAAGCACGTTGCAAACAGATTCTCAAAGTGACCGTGCAGGCTCAGAGTTGTGGCCCGATGGTTTTAGAAATTTCATATCTGCAACAAAGCAAAACCCGGATGAGCCTGCTGCGTGACTCCGCCAACAGAGTTCAGCATTTTGCCAATCTCGGGCAGATCTATCAGCTCTGCAGAAAGGTAGGTATCCACCAGGCAGAACTGTGTCAAACGATAGCCCATGCCGAAGCCATGGCATGTACCGATAATTCGAGCTTAAAAACCTGCATACCGCTGCAATTTTAAACCACTAAAAATAATCTCAATTCGCTGCTGCTTAAAATCTGAAAACCAATCGATTACGTACTGGTTTTACATCTCAATGGATATACAAACTAGACAAGGATTCGAGCATGAAAACGATGAAACGCACCACCGGATCAGTATTGGGAATCAGTTTTTTGGGAGCGGCACTCATGATGGCGGTGGGCTGTCAGCAGATGACCAAGTCTGAAACGGTTCAAATCAAAGGTGATGGTGACCTAGCTGTTCCTGCAGGCTACCAAAGCTGGGCAAAATTTGTTCCGACTGTAGATAAAGCCAAGGCTGGTCAAATCCGCGAAATCTATATCAACGATGTCGGCATGGGTGCTAATCAGGGAGATCCGTTCCCGTTTGGTACAACCACCGTGATGGAGATCTACGCCGCACAGAAAACTGCCGAGGGTGATCTGGTTAAGGATGCTGATGGACGTCTGGTGAAAGCCAATCTTGCCAAGATTTTTGTGATGTCTAAAGGCGAAGGCTGGGGAGCAATGTTACCGGAAGGAATAGTGAAAACAGGTGACTGGTTATACAGCGCTTACCAGGCTGATGCCAGCACCCCTGCAACGCAGGACTTCAGCGGTTGCCGTGGTTGTCATGCCCCGCTGGAACTCGATGACTACATCGCCCGCTACGACGAGCACTTCTACAACAAATAAGAGCAAGACTGCTGCCGTACCTCAGCTCGCTGCCACACGCTGGGTACGGCATCAAACCATTCCAGTCACTTATCGGGTGCATAAAAGCCAACATTCACATTGATTTAGAACCCGATCACACCTGTCAATACAATCCATTACGAGCATACATCTGCATCTTAATAGTTTGACTATTTAGACACTCTGGTGCCTTTTTTCTTGGCTGATGATGTCTTCTTTTTCTTACTGCTTGCGGCTTTACCAGAGGCTTTGACTTTTTTAGGACCTTTATAAAATCCCGCCAGCTCTTTGATCCACTTCCGCTGGAAACGGGTTTTAAGGTAGCGCTCGATTGACGACATCAAATTCCATTCCGCTGGTTCTATCAATGAGATCGCCTGGCCTGTCTTACCAGCGCGGCCCGTGCGGCCAACCCTGTGCAGATACACATCGCCTTTTTTCGGCATCTCAAGATTGATCACCAGATCAATGCCTTCTACATCCAGCCCACGTGAAGCCAGATCCGTTGTTACCAGCACTTTTGTTGTGCCTTTACGAAAACCTTCGATGGTCGCAAAACGTCCTTTCTGCTGGACATCACCATGCAGCAGTGCAGCTTTGAATTTATGATAGCGCAACAAGCCATCCAGCCTTTTCGCCTGGGTCTTGCTATTACTGAAGACAACCGCTTTTTCATAACTTTCGTTTTGCAACAACCAACAGAGCTGTTTATCTTTGTGGGCCGGATCGTCTGAGAGCAGAATAAATTGCTCTATGCCTTCGGCTATAGCACGGCTTTGACCGACTCTGATCCATTGCGGATCGATCAGAATATCCGCTGCTAATGAGCGAACCGTAGTGGGCAGTGTTGCAGAGATCAAAAGTGTCTGACGAATCGCTGGCGCTGCCGCAATTATCTGTTCCAGCCCTTCTTTAAAGCCGGTTTCGAGCATACGATCGGCTTCATCCAGCACTAATAAGTCTAAACTGTCGAGTTCCAGCGAGCCGTTCTCAAGATGAGGCACTAAACGGCCCGGGGTGGCAATCACCAGATCGACCTGTGCCAGCTGTTTTTCCTGAACCTTAAAGTCCTCACCTCCCACGATCGAAACGGCATTCAATCCCAGTCCTTCGGATAATCTGGCGAACTGAGTCTGAATCTGATCCGCCAACTCGCGTACCGGGACTAATATCAGCGCACGAGGCTGCCTGACAGGCGATTTTGTCCCCTGCATAGATTGGATGGCAGGAATCAAATACGCCGCTGTTTTACCTGTCCCAGTAGGTGCATGCACCAGTAGGTCCTGGCCTTCTAACAGCAACGGAATGGCTTGCTGTTGTACTTCAGTCGCTTCAGTAAAACCTAAGGTATTGAGATTACTCTCAAGCTGAGGGTGCAGTGTAATTTCAGGAAACATAGTTTATCCAGAGAAGTGATGAGCAGATCGCTGAGTACAGCCGACAAACATAAGATTATCCGCGCTGTCTCACCGCCTCAAACAGACAGACCCCGGTTGCGACCGATACATTCAGGCTGCTGACTTCGCCAGCCATCGGGATCTTGATCAGCTGGTCACAAAACTCACGGGTCAGACGGCGCATACCCTGCCCCTCAGCTCCCATCACCAGCGCCATAGGCCCTTTCAGATTGGCTTGGGTATGTTGTAACTCAGCCTCTCCGGCGGTTCCTGTGATCCAGATACCGCGTTCCTGAAGCATCTTAAGAGTACGGGACAGGTTGGTCACCTGCACATAGGGCACCACTTCCGCTGCGCCGCAGGCCACTTTCGCCACGGTCGTATTCAAAGGAGCAGATTTATCTTTGGGTGCTATCACCGCATGGACACCCGCGGCATCAGCTGTACGCAGGCAGGCGCCCAGATTGTGCGGATCAGTCACGCCATCCAGCACCAGAAGAAAGGGTTCTGCTTGCAAGCCATCCAACAACTGAATCAAGTCACTCTCGGACTGCGCCCGCATCGGTTCACAGACCGCAATCGCGCCCTGATGCACCTGGTTCTCAGCCAGTTTTTCCAGTTCTGGTTTGCTCACCCACTGAACCCGAATATGTTCGGCTTTTGCCAGGGTTTCTAAATCCTGTATTTTCTGATCCCGCCGCCCCTGCAGCAGCAATACTTTCTGTACCCGCCTAGCATCACGTTTAAGGGCTGTTTTGACAGCGTGTATACCAAACAGATACTCATATTGCATGCGATCCCCCAAATGACGATTGCAGGAGAAGCGCCCTGCACGATTGATCTGACACGCGGATTATCCCGGAAACCGAGTTAAAAACCCAGCAACGGGGGCCAATTCCCGTGATGAGAGGCCTGAAAACAAAAAACCGCGCCTTAGCGCGGTTTTTTTTAACAACAGATTCGATTACGCCTGTTCCAGACCTGCGAATACCGCATCACGGATATCATTTACACTGCCAACACCCGGTACATACACATAAGAAGGAGCGGAAGCCGCATCGGTTTCTCCCCAACCTTTGTAGTAGCTGATCAGGGGCTCAGTCTGCTCATGGTAGACATTCAGACGATCACGTACAGTCTCTTCCTGGTCATCAACACGCTGCACCAGATCTTCACCGGTCACGTCATCTTTACCTTCCACTTTTGGTGGATTGAAAACGACGTGGTAGGTACGGCCAGAGCTAGGGTGTACACGACGGCCTGACATACGCTTGATGATCTCTTCATCTGCCACGTCAATTTCGACAACCGCATCAATTTTAACGCCTGCATCTTTCAGTGCGTCTGCCTGCGGAATTGTGCGAGGGAAGCCGTCAAACAGGAAACCTGCTTCACAATCCGCTTCTTCGATACGCTCTTTAACCAGACCGATAATGATCTCATCAGATACCAGTTGACCTGCGTCCATAACTTCTTTCGCTTTCAGGCCCAGCGGGGTACCGGCTTTAACTGCAGCACGCAGCATGTCACCCGTAGAAATCTGAGGGATACCATACTTTTCAGTGATGTACTGCGCCTGGGTACCTTTACCTGCGCCTGGTGCGCCGAGAAGGATAATACGCATACCAAAACTCCTAAATAATATTTTGAAAACGGAGAAACCTGTAACCCCTGAGGCTATCACTCTGGGATGAAAAATCTGACTTTACCGGATCACAGGTTCTGAATCGGGTACGAGCCCTGCCGTGGAATGACTGAGCAAAAACTGTTCCGCAATTACATTTAATGGGCGAAAATACCACGGCCGCGCTGACGAACAATTCGACATTAGCACTAACACTACCCAACTAAAGTGCGCACGCTGGGATTACCCGCGCGCTTTGCATGGGCTAAACTACCACAAAAGCCATTTACTTTCATGCAGTTAAATAGGCTTATCCGGTATTTCGAAGACCTGCCGAAATACCGGCCATTGTCACCATCAGGGCCTGCTCCAGGCGTTGGTCCGGCTGATTTCGATCCCGGTGCAACAACTCCGCCTGCAAAAAGTGCAGCGGGTCCAGATAGGGATTACGCACCTCAATGGACTGCCTGATCAGCGGATTGTGTTCCAAAAGCCCACTCTGCTGCTTAATCTGATTAATACAGACCTGCATCTCTCCCAACCGGGCGCGCAAACTCGAGCCAAGCACACTCAGCTCTTTTGAAACCAGGCGCTCATCATAATAAGCCGAGATGTTGCTGTCACTTTTCGCCATGACCATCTCAAGCATATCGATATTGGCCTTAAAAAACGGCCACTGCGTATACATCACCTGCAGCAGACGGCCCTGATTGAGTTTCAAACCCTCAGCCAGCGCTTTGTCGGTGCCCAGCCAGGCTGGCAGCATCAGACGGGTTTGGGTCCAGGCAAAAATCCATGGGATTGCCCGTAAACTTTCTACCCCCCCATCCTGCTTCCGTTTTGCCGGGCGTGACCCCAGTGGCAGTTTGGCAAGCTCCTGTTCGGGCGTTGCAGCCCTGAAATAAGGCACAAACATCGGATCTTCACGCACGATATGACGGTATTCGTGCATACCGATGCCCGCCAGGGTTTCCATCTGTTCGCGCCAGGCTGTTTCGGGGCTTGGCCCCGGCAACAGCGTCGCCTCGAGCACAGCGCCGGTCACCAGTTCAAGGTTGCGCACTGCGATTTCAGGCATACCGTATTTGAAGCGGATCATTTCGCCCTGTTCGGTCAATCTCAGACCATGATCTACCGAGCCGGGTGGCTGCGCCAGAATCGCCGTATGGGTGGGACCACCGCCCCGGCCCACTGTACCCCCACGACCGTGGAACAGTGTTAAGTGGACGCCTTCATCACGACAAAGCTGGGTCAATGCCTCCTGCGCCTTGTACTGACCCCAGGCGGCTGCCAGCTGTCCGGCATCCTTGGACGAGTCAGAGTAACCGATCATCACTTCCTGATGCCCTTCGGTGTACTGCTTATACCAGTCGACCTGAAGCAATGAAGCGATACAATCCCGGGCATTATCCAGATCAGCCAGCGTCTCAAATAACGGCACCACACGCATATTGTGCTGAATGCCCATCTCCCGTAACAGCAGAATAACCGCCAGCACATCCGATGGCTGGCTGGCCATGGAGATCACATAGGAACCCAATGCACTGGCTTCTGCCGCAGCAACAACTTTACAGGTATCGAGGACTTCCTGGACATCGGCAGAGGGGTTCCACTGTTTTGGCAGCAGAGGCCTGCGACTCTGCAGCTCTTTCAGCAGAAAACTTTGCCGACCCTCTTCACTCCAGCCGGTATAAGAACCCAGACCATAAAACTGAGATAACTCATCAAACACCTGAGCATGACGATCTGAATTCTGTCGAATATCAAGCTTAATCAGTGTCAGTCCAAAACAGGCGATACGTCGGATAATGTCTTCCAGCGCCCCTTTGGCAACCAGCTCCATGCCACAACTCTTAAGTGAGCGATGACATAACAATAACGGTTCAAGCAACTCACTCTCATGCTGATAGATATCATCAGACTCGAGTTGTTCACCTTTCAGACGGGACTGCAACCAGTTTTTGGTTGCCGCCAGACGGGATCTGACCTCACCTAAAATCTGTCGATAGGGTTCTGTGCTGTGACCACTGCGTTCGGCGAGTTCCGTAATGGCCGGCTGCATGGAAAGCTCTGCCCGAAGTGCATCGATATCGGAATAATACAGGTCAGCAGCCATCCAGCGTGCGAGCAATAACACCTCTTCAGTGACCTTGGCCGTGACATTCGGATTTCCGTCACGGTCGCCCCCCATCCAGGACGCAAAGCGAACAGGAGAGCAGTCCAGAGGCAGTCCCTCACCGAGTGCTTCAAGCAGCTGTTCATCCAGCCGCCGCAGAAAACGCGGTACTGCCTGCCATAAGGAGTTTTCAATAACCGCGAAGCCCCATTTAGCCTCATCTACCGGTGTTGGGCGCTGTTTACGGATTTCATCGGTGTACCAGATCTGACAAATCAGCTCATCGAGCCGCTGTTGAGCTCCGCTGTCACCCCGGTCAAGATTTTTGAGGCACAGTGCAACATCATCATATTTCTGAATCAGGGTACGGCGGTTCACTTCGGTAGGGTGCGCAGTTAAAACAAGGTCGATCCGCATCTGCCCCAGTGCGCGAGTGATCTGTTCTGGCGGAAACCCTTTTTTGCGCAGTTGTGCAAACAAGCCACACAACGTATCCGGAGCACACAACTCCCCCTCTTCATCACGAATGCGAACCCGGTGATGTTCTTCCGCAATGTTGGCCAGATTCAAGAACTGATTAAACGCTCTGGCTAAGGGTAATACATCGTCTTCACTGAGGGCGTTGAGGGCTTCCAGCAACTCTTCGTGCTCAGCCTGTTCAGCACTGCGCCCGGCTTTTGCAAGCTGACGCACATGCTCAATACGCTCAAGGAAGGCATCACCCAGTTGCGCCCGGATGGTATTACCCAGGCTGCTTCCCAACATTCGCACATCATCACGTAACGCTTCATGCAGATCGGTCATATTCTCTCCCTATGGAAGACACCGCCAGATTTGAAGTGGGATCCGTCAGTCTGAAAGGCTGCAGAAAGGGCAATATCAACTCGATCACCCTGAGGGGCAGCATTGACGTATCAGTTGCATTTGATGCTACAGGAATCTAGCCAGGAAGAACTACTACTTTTTAGTTAGAGGCCCTGCTGTTTGGCCTCACGCCACCAGTGGTCCAGCTCTGCCAGGGAAAAGGATTGCCAGGTCTTGCCCGACGCCTTGACCTGATCTTCTATGTAGTTGAATCGGCGGGTGAATTTTTGGTTGGTTGCCCGGACAGCCATTTCCGGATTAACGCCTAACTTACGCGCCAGATTCACCTGCGCAAAGAGCAGATCACCCATCTCCTCTGCAACCGCCTGTTGATCACCCGATGCGAGAGCTTCACGCACTTCCTGCAACTCTTCTTCTATCTGGTCGAGCACCTGATGTGTCTCGTCCCAGTCAAAACCGACAGTGGACGCCTGTTTTTGCAACTTGCAAGCGCGGTTCAGTGCAGGCAGTCGATTGGGCACTGCGTCCAGTAAATAGGAGTAAGTCTTCGCCGGTTTAAGCTGCTTTTCAAACGCTTTGATTTCATCCCAGCGACGGGCAATGTCGGCTTCATCCGGGGCTACAGAAGGATCACGCCGGGACTCAAGTGTACCCTCCGGAAATACATGAGGGTGTCTGCGCAACAACTTTTCAATCAGATTCCCGACTATCCCGTTGAAATCGAAATGACCGGCCTCTTCTCCCAGGCGAGCGTAAAAGATCACCTGAAATAACAGGTCGCCCAGCTCGTCTTTCACATGAGCCCAATCAGCCTGATCGATCGCATCTGCAACCTCATACGCCTCTTCCAGGGTGTGCGGTACGATGCTGGCAAAGTCCTGCTTCAGATCCCAAGGGCACCCCGTTTCAGGATCACGCAAGCGTGCCATCAGTGTCAGTAGATCATTGAGTGAGAACTGCTTGGAATCCACGGTTTGACTCATACCGAGATACCACTGCGCTGACGATGTACCTCCATCACATTCGGTATCTGATTGATGCGATCCATAATCTTACCGAGCATTTCCAGTCCGGCTATTTCGACAGTCAACGTCAGACGCGCCATGTTTTCACGTTTATCCGACAGGGTATTTGCCGCAATGATGTTCAGATTTTCACTGGCCAGAACCAGCATCACATCCCTCAGCAAGCCCGCACGGTCAAAGGCTTCAATGTAGATATCAACAGGATAGGTCGCTTCGCCCTCTTCACCCCAGTCAACTTCAACAATACGCTCAGGTTCGCGTTCCTGCAGTTGAATCAGGTTACTGCAGTCTTCACGGTGGACAGACACACCCCGGCCCTGTGTGATGTAACCGGAGATCGGATCACCAATGACGGGTTTACAGCAGTTCGCCAGCGTGGTCATCAGATGACCAACACCACGAATACGAATGCCTTCAGGTTTGCGTTCAGGACTGCTCTGTAGCGCAAGATCCAGTTGCTCTTCAACCGGCTCCTGCACCACTTGCCGCTGCGCGGCATTGATAATCTGGGAAAGCCTCAGGTCACCTGCGCCCAGCGCGGCATACATATCCTCGACCGACTTGTAGTTGACCGCTTCACATATCTGCCGCAGATCAACGCCTTCATGGTCAATCGCCAGACGTTTAAACTCTTTCGCTACAATATGCCGCCCGGCATCCGCATTTTGCTCTTTAGCCTGCAGCTTGAACCAGTGCGCAACTTTGGCACGAGCGCGCGAAGTATTCACAAAGCCGAGGTTAGCATTCAACCAGTCCCGCCGCGGTTTTTCTTCATTGCCGGTCAGAATTTCAACCTGATCTCCGGTATGTAAGCGGCGGTTCAATGGCACAATGCGGCCATTTATTTTGGCTCCACGACAGCGATGGCCGATTTCTGTATGTACCCGGTAAGCAAAATCGACGGGGGTTGAGCCACTGGGCATATCAATGACGTGACCATCAGGGGTAAAGACGTACAATCGGTCCTCCACCACGTCGCCACGCAGCATGTCACCAAACGCTTCGCTCTCGCCCAGATCATCATGCCATTCAAGCACCTGCCGCAACCATGCAATCTTGTCTTCATAGGCCGCACTGCCGGACTTAATATCAGTACCCTTATACAGGTGATGGGCACAGACACCCAGCTCAGCCTCTTCATGCATGGTGAAGGTACGAATCTGAATCTCTAACACACGTCCTTCAGGCCCAAAGACCGCGGTGTGTAGTGAGCGATAACCATTCGGCTTAGGCGAGGCAACATAGTCATCAAACTCATGCGGAATATTGCGCCACAACCCATGCACAATACCCAGTACCGCATAGCAGTCACGACTTTCAGGCACAAGAATTCGCACAGCACGGACATCGTATACCTGATTAAAATCGATGTTCTTGCGCTGCATTTTGCGCCAGATACTGTAGATATGTTTTGCGCGGCCATTTACCTCACCGGCTATGCCCGCCTTATCCAATTCGGACTGCAAAAGGCCAACAACCCGATCAATGTAACCCTGTCGATCCAGTCGTTTCTCGTCCAGCAACTGCGCAATATGTTTGTAGTCATTGGGCTTGAGGTACCGGAAGGACAGGTCTTCCAGTTCCCATTTCAGATGGCCTATACCTAGTCGATGCGCCAAAGGCGCATAGATTTCGAAGACTTCACGGGCAACAACGTAGCGTTTTTTACGGGTGCCATCTTTAACACCTCGAATGGCACAAGTACGTTCAGCAATCTTGATCAGTGCCACCCGGACATCATCAATCATGGCGACCAACATCTTACGGATGTTGTCCATCTGCGTGGTATCACTACCTAAAACGCTTTCATCAATGCGGGGATTTTTGCGGCTGCCGATGGCCGCCATTTGCAGAACACCCATAATCAGCTGCACGACGTTTTTGCCGAACAGTTTTCTGACGCGTTCAATGGCGAGTTTTTTCTCACGCACGCTGCGATAGAGAATACCGGCAATAAGGGCTTCCTGATCCTGTTGCAAATCAGCCAGGATCTGAGCCATTTCAAGCCCGGTCCGAAAACTCCCAATGGTGTTCTCAGCCCAGATATCCTCTGCAGCAGGAACACGATCATGGGCATGTTTAGCTACTTCACATGCTTTGCGGACTAACTCAATGTCGTCAATTTGGGTCAGAGATTCGAGATGCTCTAACCACAAATCCAGATCCACAGAGCCATCTTCTCTGACCGGCTGTTCTTCCCGAACCTTTACCACGTATGTAAAACCACCCTTTCTTAACGACAGCGTCAGACTGTATTTTTATTATTTTGTTCCATGCAATGCCTATGCCCTAAATGGTGCCAAACAGGCAATAATCAACCCTTGCATCTCATTTTGCTTATAGAAGTATAAAGTGCCGGCATCATAAGATGCTGCAATAATTTTCAACACCTAAACGACAAAGGGCCTCAACTGAGGCCCTGTGCATTATTTGTCATTAAATACACCGGTCGAAAGATAACGGTCGCCCCGGTCACAAATAATGCAGACAATAACGGCATTTTCGACCTGTTCGGCCAATTTAAGCGCACCAGCGACGGCACCACCGGAAGAGACGCCACAAAATATCCCCTCTTTCTGCGCAAGCAGACGCATGGTGTCCTCTGCATCTTTCTGGGTGATATCCAGGACCTCATCCACACGTGAACGGTCAAAAATTTTCGGTAGGTACTCTTCCGGCCAGCGACGAATCCCTGGAATTTGTGCGCCATCCGCAGGTTGAAGACCAATGATCTGAATATCAGGATTCTGTTCTTTCAGGAAACGGGACGTACCCATTATAGTGCCGGTTGTACCCATTGAGCTCACAAAATGAGTCACTTCACCATCGGTTTGCTCCCAGATTTCCGGGCCGGTGCCCTGATAATGCGCCTCAGGGTTATCCATATTTGAGAACTGATCCAACACAATACCCTTGCCTTCCGCCTGCATCTGCAAAGCAAGGTCACGCGCGCCTTCCATACTGGCTTCTTTCGATACGGTGATCAATTGAGCGCCATAAGCTGTCATCGACGCTTTACGCTCAGCACTGCCATTATCTGGCATGATCAGAATCATCTGGTAACCTTTAATGGCCGCAGCCATCGCCAGTGCAATCCCGGTATTACCAGAGGTAGCTTCGATCAGAGTATCACCGGGTTTGATCTGGCCTCGCACCTCAGCACGCTGAATCATACTCAACGCAGGTCGGTCTTTTACGGAACCGGCAGGGTTGTTTCCTTCCAACTTACACAGAATGACATTGCCACGCCCCTGGCCCAGTCGCTGAAGGCGCACAAGGGGTGTTTTACCAATGTAATCTTCGATTGTCGGAAACTGAGCCCGCATTGCATATCATCCTGAACAAGTAAAAACAAAACGAAATAACAAATTTATTCGTTATAACAAATATGACGAGCGATTCTAGCGAGGGTTCAATGCAAGAACAAGCGAATAGATTGCATGTCCCTTGTTAACGGAAGGCAATAAAAAAGCCCCCTGCACAGCGTGCAGAGGGCTTATTTTATTAGGTGCTTGGCGATGACCTACTCTCACATGGGGAAGCCCCACACTACCATCGGCGATGTTGCGTTTCACGTCTGAGTTCGGGATGGATTCAGGTGGTTCCACAACTCTATGGTCGCCAA
>NZ_JARHUE010000005.1 GCF_029222905.1 Neptuniibacter sp. CAU 1671
CTTAAATGAATTCACTTGGTTGCTTGTCTTGATAATGCTTTGCACTATCCCAACAAGCGCCCACACGAATTATCTGATCAAGTTGTTAAAGAGCGGGCTTGAACTTCCGTCCAAGCGAGGCGCATATTCTACTTCCCGCCTCTTCAAAGTCAACCGTTATTTTTATCCAAATCCAGAATTTATCACGACCGGAAAACGTTTGACTTCAACCTCAGTAAAACGAACAAAAAACAAACAATTTCATTCAGTTACTAAGGCCTGACCTGTACTTCAAAAGCCTGCTTAGCAGTGCCCTCGTCAGGTCAGGGAGGCGCATTCTACACCCCACACTTTTTAGGTCAACAGGAAAATCTCAGTTACTTAAAAAAAGGCGCAACGCGCCTTTTTTTAAGTACGGCATCAGAGAGTAAAGAGGTGATGCTTTTTCTTACCCAGCTTCACAAGGAAGTATTTCTGATACTTAGCCTGTGTCTGAGTAAAGATCTCAGCCGCCCGCATATTGTCATCAACACCATAGGCCTGACCGTTAACCAGCACAGCATTGCGTTGCAACGCATCTTTCACCTGCTTACCGCCCGGTGCCAATCCCGCATCAGACAACAGTGTAGTCAGCGGTGTTTCCGCCAGATCAGCGCCTGAAAGGGCAGAACTTGGCAGACCATCCAGCGCCAGCTGCTCATAATCCTGTTCACTCAAACTGGAAGTATCACCCGAGAAAAGCGCTTCAGTAATCCGTTTTGCGGCCGTCAGGCCCGCCTCACCATGCACCAGCCGTGTCACTTCCTCTGCCAGAATCGCCTGAGCCTGAGGACGACCTTCTCGCTCAGCATCCTCACGTTCAATCTGCTGAATCTGCTCAGCAGGCAGGAAGGTAAAGTAATTAAGGAATTTATAGACATCCGCGTCTGCGGTATTCATCCAGAACTGGAAGAAGTTGTAGGGAGAGGTTTTCGCCGGATCCAGCCAGACCGCACCCGCTTCGGTTTTACCAAATTTTGTGCCATCCGCTTTAGTGATTAGCGGAACCGTTAGCCCGAACACCTGCGCACCATTCTGGCGACGCGACAGATCAATACCACCAACAATGTTACCCCATTGATCTGAACCACCAATCTGCAGAGTACAGCCATGGCGACGATTCAATTCAGCGAAGTCCATACCCTGCAGGAGCGCGTAAGAAAATTCGGTAAAAGAGATACCGGCACCATCACGGTTCAAGCGTTGCTGAACTGACTCTTTATTGATCATCGCATTCACAGAGAAATGCTTGCCAATATTGCGCAAGAAATCGAGCACATTCATATCACCCGTCCAATCAAGGTTATTAGCCACGATTGCAGGATTTTCAACGCCCTCGAATTTGAGGAACTGACTGACCTGACTACGAATCTTTTCAACCCAGCCCGATACAATATCAGGTGTATTTAGCTGCCGTTCCGCCGCTTTAAAGCTCGGATCACCAATTAAACCGGTAGCGCCGCCAACCAATGCAATTGGTTTGTGACCCTCATCCTGAAACCGGGTCAACACCAACAGTGGAACCAGATGACCAAGATGCAGACTATCCGCTGTCGGGTCGAAACCGCAGTACAGGGTCACATTGCCATTGGCCAAGTGTTGTTCCAGCTCGTCTTCGCTGGTCATCTGCGCTATCAGCCCTCGGGCTTTTAGATCTTGTAGCAATGTTGCGCTCATGAGGTATTCAGTTTCCGGTAGTAATAATGGGTGAAAAAAGAGGCCATATTCTAGCGGCAGGAACGGATGCAAACAAATATCTACCTATCGAGTTTGACATTCTGATGCCGACAATATTAAAAGGAGATGGCATAATGTCCGGTTATTACACTTGTTACATCAGGAGCAGAGCGTGTTAGATCGCATCAAGCGCTTTAAAGGCAGCTTTCCAACGATTCATCTTATTGCAGCCAGCGCATGTATTTTTATTGTCAGTATTGTTTTGTTATTGGTGCCCTCTGAAGAAGTATCGGCCACGCGAAGCATCACACTGGATATCAGTGAAAGCACGCCATCCGAAACTACGCTCGAATCTTTACCCCCAACGTCCAACATTGCCGATCTGCCCGCTGAAACAGAAGTGATTCAAGCAGAGGCAGAACCGGTTGCTCCTGAAGCTGTACCGGAAAACTGGGTTAAATATCAGGTTTCCAGCGGCGATAACCTAACAACTTTATTCAAAAAAGCCGGTTTGACTGCACGTGATGTCTATAACGTTGCCAGCGCCACCAAGCCGCATAAAACCTTCAGCCGCATGCACCCGGGCGAAACCCTTGCTTTCCTGATTGAAGGCGGCGAGCTGAAAAAACTGCGTTACATCGAATCTCAGCTGGTAAGCACCCTCATCACTGCACAGGATTCTGGGTTCAGCGTAGAAAAAATTGAGCGAGTCCCTGAAGTTCGGCAGCAATTCACGTCCGGTACCATTGTGAACTCGCTGTTTGTGGACGGTGAACGCGCCGGTCTATCCAACAAAAAAATCATGGAGCTGGCCAGTCTGTTTGGCTGGGATGTGGATTTTGTTTTAGATATCCGCGAGGGCGATAGCTTTAGCGTCATGTATGAAGAACACTTCCTGGACGGCGAAAAAATTGATGAAGGCCCTATTCTGGCAGCGCAATTTACCAACCAGGGAAACACGTTCACAGCTCTGCGCTATACCAATTCAGAGGGCGACAGCAATTACTTCACACCGGATGGCTATAGCATGCGCAAAGCCTTTTTGCGCTCACCAGTTGATTTTGCCCGTATCAGTTCGCGCTTTGACCTGAAACGCAAACACCCTGTGCTTAACCGGATTCGTGCGCACAAAGGCGTTGATTATGCGGCAAGCACCGGCACCCCGATTAAATCGGCAGGTGATGGCAAAATCATTTTCCGGGGCGTCAAGGGTGGTTACGGCAACGTTGTGATTGTTCAGCACGGCAGCAACATCACAACACTTTATGCACACATGAAAAGCTTCAAACGGGGGCAGTCCGTTGGCTCTCGCGTAAAGCAGGGTCAGGTGATTGGTTTTGTAGGTTCCAGCGGTTTAGCGACAGGCCCTCACCTGCATTACGAATTCCGCCTCAACGACGTGCATAAAAACCCACTTACCGTAAAACTGCCTCAGGCAGAACCAGTCGCCAAATCCGAGCGTGGATCTTTCGACCTTGCAGCCAACAAGCTGATGGCTCAGCTGGAAACCTATCAGGCCACCCAAGTGGCTCAGCTCAGCCAATGAGCGATCCGGCTGATCTGTACATCGGCCTGATGTCCGGCACCAGCGTAGATGGCATTGATGCTGCGCTGGTGCAGTTTGAACCCAGCTTCAAATTACTATCCGCCCATTGCGGGCAATATCCCGACACACTTCGTGCTGAAATTCTGAATCTCTGCCAACCGGCAGCAAATGAAGTACAGCGTATTGCGCAAATCGACGGTGTCATCGCTGACTGCTTTGCGAATGCTGCATCTGAACTCATTACGAGCAATAACCGACATCTTATAAAAGCCATTGGCAGTCACGGCCAGACCGTCCGGCACCATCCTGAGTTAGGTTATTCAATGCAAATTGGCGACCCCAGTCGGATTGCAGAAAGAACCGGTGTCACAACGGTGGGCCAATTCCGTCAGCGGGATCTGGCAGCGGGTGGTCAGGGCGCACCGCTGGTACCCGCCTTCCATGCCGCTTTATTCAGGAAACCCGACGCTGAACGGTTTATTCTCAATATTGGCGGCATGGCCAACATCACCCACCTGCCTGGCAATCCAAAATCCCCCGTGACCGGTTTTGATACAGGACCAGGGAATGTACTGCTGGATGGCTGGATAGAAAAACACCTGCAACAACCTTTTGATCTGGACGGACAGTGGGCTGCGTCGGGAGACCGAATTGAAACGCTGCTGCAAAGGCTGATGGATGAACCGTTTTTTGCCGCCGCCGCCCCCAAAAGCACCGGCCGGGAACGCTTTAATCTCGCCTGGCTTGAGTCCCAGCTGTCTGATGAATTTTCAACGTCTGCACCGCAGGATGTCCAGGCCACTTTGCTTGCTCTGACGGCAAAGAGCACTGCAGATGCGATAAAAAAACAATCTCAGCAGCCTGACTTTGAAGTTTATATCTGCGGTGGCGGTGCTCGAAATTCTGCACTGATCAACGCCATAAAAGCGGAACTGCCTGAGCATAAAGTTGCTCTGACCAGTGAGTTGGGCCTTGATCCAGACTGGGTTGAAGCCGCTGCTTTTGCCTGGCTGGCCTGGCGCTGCCTCAGCCAGCAAAGCGGCAATCTGCCGGAAGTAACGGGCGCTGAAGGGCCTCGCATTCTGGGCGCAATCTACCCGGCCTGATTAGAAATAGAGATAACCCGCTGCGCGAAGCTGGCGACCGAGCGCCGGCCCATCGGGCACAGTATCGATAAAGGCAGGCAACTCATCACGTGAAACCCCATTGGCCTGCATCCAGATTTCACACACTTTGACATCAATGACGCGTTTATCATCCAGCGCTTTAGCCAGCGAGATCAGATGTGCATTTTTCTCAGCATTGGCATTCAGGAACGCAAATGTTTCATCCCCGTGCAGTATAAATACCACAGGTTCATGCGAGCGAATTGATTCATTGTCCGCCAGCATCGCGGCCCGTTGAAACAATAACTCAAGCTCTGAAGGGGTGTGCTTGACTAAATAGGCCATCAAACCGGGCTGGTCAGGCACAGGAGATTGCAAGGGAGCTGCTGCGAGAGAAGCAGATAGCAGCATGAGCAGAGGCGCCAGCCATTTCAAAGCAACACCTCCACTTATGCCAGACTATACGAAATATCTTAGATAGAAAAAGAAGAACCGCAACCGCACGTCGTGGTGGCGTTGGGGTTGTTAATCACAAACTGCGAGCCCTGAAGCCCTTCCTTGTAGTCAACCTGTGCGCCAGCCAGGTACTGAAAACTCATTGGATCAACCACCAGCGTAACACCGTCGCGTTCAACCACAGTATCATCTTCAGCAGACTGCTCATCAAAGGTAAAGCCATAGGAGAAACCCGCACAGCCACCACCCGTAATAAAAACACGTAGTTTCAGGCTGTCGTTAGCTTCTTCTTCCATCAGCGTTTTCACTTTACGGGCAGCCGCCTCAGTGAAAACCAGTGGTGTGTTTGGATCTTCTGTTTCGATCATTGCTCTATACACATCGGTTACTAGGACTCAATTATCCACTTAACCAACTAAAATAGTCAAGTATTATGGCATCAAGCCTACCAGATTAAGCCCGGCAGTTTCATCCAGATTCAGCATGATGTTCATATTCTGCACAGCCTGACCTGCAGCGCCTTTTACCAGATTATCGATAACAGACAGCACTACCAGCACATCCTCACCCTGAGGCTGATGCAAACTGACACGGCACATATTGGCACCTTTCACACTGCGTGTTTGCGGATGACTGCCGGCAGGCATCACATCAACAAATGGCTCATCTTTATAACGTGACTCAAACAACGCCTGCAGCCCCATATCAACCGGATCTTTCAGCACCGCATAACAGGTTGCATGAATACCGCGGATCATCGGGGTCAGATGAGGCACAAAAGTCAGTCCTACAGGACGACCCGCCGCGTCAGAGAGACCCTGCTTGATCTCGGGCAGATGACGATGACCCGAAGCGCCATAGGCACTGAAACTTTCGCTGGCTTCGCACAACAGAGAGCTGACTTTAGCGGCACGACCCGCACCACTGACACCTGATTTACAATCCGCAATCAGACGACGATGATCCACCAACCCCTGTTCCAGCAGAGGAATAAACGCCAGCTGCGTTGCGGTCGGGTAACAACCCGGGCACGCGATCAGCTGAGCTTCTTTAATAGCCGCGCGGTTCACTTCAGGCAGACCATAAACCGCAAGCTCAGCCATTTCCGGCTCCGTATGCTCCATACCGTACCAGCGCGACCAGGTATCAAGATCCTTGATCCGGAAGTCTGCACCCAGGTCGATCACCTTCACGCCGCGCTTAACCAGTTCGGGCGCCATTTTCATCGCCACGCCATGAGGCGTCGCAAAAAACACCACTGCACACTCAGCCAGTTGATCTATGTCGGGTACCGTAAATTTCAGGTCATGATGGCCGCGTAGGTTCGGATACATGTCTGCAACAGCAACACCTTCTTCAGAACGCGAAGTAATAACCGTCACCTCAACATTCGGATGGTTTGCCAGCAAACGTAACAATTCAACGCCGGTATAGCCCGTACCGCCTACGATACCTACTTTAATCACGATGACCTCATCAACAGGAATTAAACCAGTGTCTATGATACAAAGCCCTCCGCGCCATGACCACAGATTCCACCCTACCAATAGTGTAAGATAACGCTTTAATGTAGCCTTAAACTCAGGTTTCCGGGCCAGCAGTACCAAATGACGTCTGTGACATTACTTATGCCATTGAGTGTGTAATGCAAAAATACGCCGCCTCTCTGAAATCCTTTCGCCACCGTTTATCCTTTGCTGAGGCACTGCCGCAAATGGTTATTCTGGGCGTGCTCTGCGGCGTGCTCTGCGGTTTGGTTCTGGGCCTGTTTCGGATGGCGCTGGAATGGCCACTGGAGCAACTCTTGCCCAATTGCGATCATGAAGGTTTTGAGAGTTTGCCCGCCTGGCTTCGTTTCAGTTTACCGGTGGCAGGCAGCCTGATCCTGCTTGCATTGCTGGCGCCATTGGCACCTCTGGACAGAAAAGTAGGGGTAGCGCACCTGCTGGAGCGCATCTCATATCACCAGGGTCAACTTCCCCTCAAAAATGCGCTATTACAGTTTATCGCCGCACTGATCGCACTACTGACCGGGCACTCTGCCGGCAAAGAGGGTCCCGCTGTTCATCTGGGTGCCGCCAGCGGAAGTCTGCTGGGCCAGAAATTACGCCTGCCGAATAATACCCTGCGCATTCTGGCAGGTTGCGGAACCGCCGCAGGCATCGCCGCGATGTTCAACACGCCACTGGCGGGCGTCATTTTTGCCATGGAAGTTGTGCTGATGGAATATAGCGTGCTCGGCTTCATGCCAGTCATGGCCGCCGCAGCCGCGGCCACTCTGGTGATGCATCTGCTGCTGGGACCGGAGCAGATCATGAGCGTGCCCGCCATGCAGATCCATTCTCTCAACGAAGTGCCGTATGTGCTTTTTCTCGGTGTCGTGATCGGCCTGCTTGCCAGCCTGTTTATCCGTTTAGTGAGTCTGGTCACCCGCTGGTCCAGCCAACCCCGTTTTCATCTTAGCTACCGTCTGATACTCGCCGGTGTTATGACCGGTGCCTGCGCCATCTATGTGCCAGAAATCATGGGCGTTGGTTATGACACCGTCAGTTCGGCGCTTGAAGGTAAGTTGGTACTCACAACCCTGTTGCTCATTTTGCTGGTTAAAGTGCTGATCACACCGGTTATTATTGGGCTGGGCATTCCCGCTGGCCTGATCGGTCCTACGTTTTTTATTGGAGCGATTGCGGGCAGCGCGCTGGGCATTCTGGGCAGCAGTGCAGTAGAGCAGGAAGTAACTCATCAGGGTTTTTATGCGTTGCTGGGCATGGGCAGCATGATGGCTGCCGTACTCAATGCCCCACTGGCTGCACTGATAGCCATCATGGAGTTAACCTCAAACCCCAACATCCTGTTCCCGGCCATGATTGCCATTGTGGTTGCCAATCTGATTGCCCGATATGTGTTTAATCTGCCCTCGGTGTTTATCGCCATGATGCGTGCTCAGGGTATGGATTTCAGGCTCAAACCGGTGCAGCAGGTGCTGAGTCGAAGTGCAGTGAGCAGCCTGATGCATACTGACATCATCCGCGTAGCGAAATCGATCAGCGCTCAGGAAGCAACAGAGCTTCTGACGCGCAACCCGTCCTGGCTTGTGATTGATGAAACCCCGCAGAGCCTGCTGCCCCCTGCAGATTTGGTGGCATACATGCGTGAACACCCGGACGCTGAACGCATTGAATTGCTGGAGATGCCCGCATTACGACTCGACTGCGGCCAACTGGGCATTCAGGCCACGCTGTTAGAGGCACTGGAAAAACTCACTGCCGAAGAAGTGGACGCCCTCTGTATCACTGGTTTTGAAGGCCGCCTGTCCGGCGTACTGACCCGCGACCAACTGGATACTTTTTACCGACAATATACCCGTTTATGAATTCATCTCTTACCGGGCTTTATGCCATTACCGACGCCAGCCTGATGCCCGACCTGGCCACTATGCTGGATTTTGTTGAGCAAAGCCTGCAAGGCGGCGTCAGAATCCTGCAGTATCGGGATAAGAGCAGCGATCAGCCCCAAAGACTCACACAAGCTTTGGCATTAAAAAGCCTGTGCAATCGCTATGGCGTACCCCTGATCATCAATGACGATATTGAACTGGCTTACCAGTCAGCCGCTGACGGTGTGCATCTTGGTCAGTCCGATGGGCAGGTGAGCGCAGCCAGACAACGCCTTGGCAGCAACGCCATAATCGGAGTGACCTGCCATGATCAACTGCCTTTAGCGCAGGATGCCGTTGCCGCAGGGGCTGACTATGTTGCCTTTGGCGCCTTTTTCCCCTCAAAAAGTAAACCCGATGCCAAACCGGCACCACTGGCGTTGCTCCAGCAGGCAAGTACGCTAATCGACCGCCCAATAGTGGCGATTGGCGGCATAAGTGTAGATAATGCCCCGCAGGTTATTGATGCCGGTGCAGATATGATCGCTGTTATCCACGCACTCTATGCCAGTGCGGCGATCTCCCAGACTGCAGAACAGTTTTCCCGGCTTTTTCAGCGTTAAAACACAGAGAGATACCTATGTCCCGATCCGATGAGCTTTTTCAGGCAGCACAGATCCATATCCCGGGTGGCGTGAACTCCCCGGTACGCGCATTCAAAGGTGTGGGCGGGACCCCGGTATTTTTTAACCATGGCGAAGGCGCTTACCTGTTTGACGAAGATGGCAACAAGTACATCGACTACGTCGGCTCATGGGGTCCGATGATCCTTGGACACTGCAATCCTGACGTGATCAACGCGGTTAAGCAGTCGCTCGAAAAAGGTCTGGGATTTGGCGCTCCCACCGAAATCGAAATCACCATGGCCGACAAGGTCTGCGAGATCATGCCGTCGCTGGAAATGGTACGCATGGTGAACTCCGGCACTGAAGCCACCATGAGCGCGATCCGACTGGCGCGTGGTTATACCGGCCGTGACAAGATAGTGAAGTTTGAGGGCTGCTACCACGGCCACTCCGATTCTCTGCTGGTTAAAGCGGGCTCCGGCGCACTGACACTGGGTGAACCTAACTCCCCCGGCGTACCGGCAGCTCTGGCAGAACACACCATCACCCTGAATTACAACGATATCGACAGTGTACGTACGGCCTTTGCCGAAGTGGGCGATCAGGTCGCCTGCATTATCGTCGAACCGGTTGCCGGCAACATGAACTGCATTCCTCCCGTTGCAGGTTTCCTCGAAGGTCTGCGTGAAGTCTGTGATCAGTACGGCTCCGTGCTGATTTTTGATGAGGTGATGACCGGATTCCGTGTCGCTCTGGGCGGTGCCCAGTCAGTCTATAACATCAAACCTGACCTGACGACGCTGGGCAAAGTGATTGGTGGCGGCCTTCCTGTCGGTGCTTTTGGCGGTAAAAAAGAGATCATGCAGCACATTGCTCCGCTAGGTCCGGTGTATCAGGCAGGCACTCTGTCAGGTAACCCACTGGCCATGGCGGCAGGTTTGGCCATGCTTAACGCCATCAGTCAGCCCGGCTTTTATGAGCAGCTTTCCGCCAAAGTAGAATTTCTAACTGAAGGTTTACAGGCTGTCGCCATGTCCCATGGTGTGCCGTTTACCACCAGCCGGGTCGGCGGCATGTTTGGTCTGTTTTTCACTGAGCAGCCGCAGGTAACAAGCTTCAGTGAAACCATGGCTTGTGATGCAGCGCGTTTCTCCAAATTCTTCCACGGCATGCTTGAGCAGGGTGTGTATCTGGCGCCTTCTGCGTTTGAAGCCGGATTTGTTTCAGCTTCGCATACCCAGGAAGATATTGAGCAAACCCTAGCAGCCGCTGATCAGGTGTTTGCAGCTCTGTAATCATGTTGATCCTGATAGCCGAAACGATTCTGTTGGTCTGCGCCCTGCTATTGGCAGGGCAAAGCTATCGGCGTGCTGAACAAAAACAGGAGACTGCCAGTTTTGTTATCAGCCTGTCAGCCGCTTTTCTGGCGGCAGCCAGTCTCGGCGAGCTGACACTGGAAGCAACCACTCAGGACCTGCTCACCTTTCAGCGCATGCTGGATAATCTGGCTTTTTATGCGGCTCTGCCTTTACTCGCCACTGCACTGATTGCGCAGGCCTGGCAGAAAGACTGGAGTCGCGCCGCATGGGGCCGCTGGCTGCTGGCCCTTTTTGCCCTGTTTGAGCTGATGCGCCGTGCAGAGCAGGGTGACCTCTACAGCCAGATCGTGGCTGTAGCATCCGTCATACTGCTACTTGCATCGCTGCCAAAACTGTCCAACATGCAGGCCAGACTCACCGGCTTTATTACCCTCGTTCCACTGAGCCTGGCACTGCTGATCTTCAGCCATGGCAGTTTACTACCGCAATACCAGTCGTTGCCTGGCTACGCTCTGGCACTCGCGACCGCACTGCTGCTGTTAACCTGGCAACAACGACTGCTGCGCTGAACCACCCCTTCCCTCGCCAATCCAGCAGCGACTGCTATGCTGTATGGGTAAGCAGATGTGAGGAGAATAATAATGCGCACGCTGCAGCAGTATACCGCCGGGGAAATCATGACCCGGGAACTTCTGACCGCCTCAGAGCACTGGTCCATTCAAACACTGATCGACTTTTTCAATCGTCATAAAATCTCCGGAGCGCCTGTTTTATCGGCACAACGGGAGTTTGTAGGCGTGGTCAGTCTGAGTGATATCCTGACCTTTGATGGAGTGCCGAGACACTCCATGGAAGAAAACCCAATGACGCAGTACTACTGCAATATGGCAGAGGGCGCCACGCCGGATGAGCTGGGTTTTAAAGATGTGAATCAACACCAAAGTCATCTGGTGAGTGAGATCATGACCCAGGCGCTAATCACGGCACCTGCAGACACCAGCGTGCCGGCATTATCGGCTCTGATGCACAATAAAGGCATCCATCGGGTGTTTATCACCGAAGATGATCAGATCTGCGGTGCGGTCTCTACGCTGGATATCCTGCGATTGGTCGCTGATCTCTGATCCGATCAATATCGACTTGCACGTGTGCGGGCTTCAGCAGCACCTTCACGGTTGCCCGCACCGTTGCGAATATCCGCTATCAACGTCCACAGGCGTTTAAGCATGACACTGTCACCAATCGCCAGATCGGTGCCGCGTAATGCCAGTTGCTCCGCCTGATACCACTGGCGCTCACTGCGCCGAAGATCGGCCAGGCGGAAATAGACTTCAGGATCCCGCGGCGCAATGCGTTGCGCTCGCTCCAGACTACTGGCCGCTTCCCGGGTAGCTCCCTGCCGCTGCTGTTGCGACGCTGTATCCAGCAGGGCCAGCACCGCTGAGTTGCTTTGTCGACCAGGAGCCGCAACGGGCGCTTCAGGCACCTGTTCAATTACCAAGCCACGCTGGGATGGCGTTACGGCAACACCCTGCTCAGGTGGCGCCGGAGCAACCACGTCATTGTCAGAAGCCGTTTTTTCACTGGTACGGTCGATGACCGGCGGGCCACCCAGCGGATTGGGACCCGCACAACCTGCCAATAAACCGAAAAGTGTCAGCGCCAGAACCGCTTTGTATGTCTGTTTTATCTGAACCATTGCCTGAACCAATCCAATGTTCTCTCAACTTGGTTATCTGCACAGGCCGCATGTTCCTGCGGCTGTGTACCCTGAATAAATGGAATCTGTCGTGCGCCTTCACAATACGCCGCAGAGAGCAGACCTGTCCGATCTTCGACCCACTGATAATCGATCTGTTCCGGCCGAACCGCCATAAACGGCAGCGGCTTTTCCTGCTGCATCAGATCAATCCAGGCCTGCAACGCCCCGCCCGACCCGGTGAAAGGCAACTGCGCGTTATTATCCAGCCCCAGCCAGACTACCGCCAGCCGATTCCCGGCAAAACCAGCAAACCAGCTGTCACGCTGGTCATCACTGGTACCGGTTTTACCGGCCACATTCAGTGCCTGAGGCAGACGATTGTAGATGGAACGGGCTGTACCCTCACGCGCCACTTCCTGCATCGCATACTGAATCAGGTGCACCGTTTCCGGCTCTACCACCTGCTTAATCTGGAACGGATAACGCGATAGCTCGGCCCCGTCAGCATCAGTGACCAGACGAATCGCCCGCAAAGGAATACGGAAGCCATTGGCTGCAATGGTCTGATAAAGCTGCGTCACCTCAACCGGCGACATCGCCTCTGCACCCAGCAGCAGCGAAGGGAACGGTTTGGCTTCGCGCTCAAAACCCAGACGCTCCAGCATATCCACTACCCGACTCACGCCCACATCCATCCCGAGGCGCGCCGTGCTCTGGTTATAGGAGTGCGCCAACGCATAGTGCAGCGGCACCATGCCATGACTGGTCCGGTCAAAATTCTGCGGCTGCCATTCGCTGCCGTTTGGCAATTTTACGCTGTAAGGCTCATCGTCCAGCAAGCTGGAAAGCGTATAACCACGCTCAAGGGCTGTCAGGTAAACGGCGGGTTTAACCAGCGAGCCGATGGGACGCATGGCATCCAGCGCCCGGTTAAATCCCTGATAGCGGGCATTGCGGCCACCCACCATTGCCAGTACTTCGCCGGTTTGCGGATCGGTGACCACCATGGCGCCCTGCAATTCGGCCATGCTGCGACCAAAACGTTTCTGCAGCAGCCCGATCCGTCCTGAGAGCGCATTTTCACTGTTTTCCTGTACCACCGGATCAAGACTGGTAAAGACCCGGATCCCTTCAGAACTCAGAACTTCCTGCGGGTACTCCTCACGCAGCTGTCGTTTCACGAGATCCAGATACGCCGGGTAAGCTCCTTTATGCAGACTCCGTTGCTGCACCACACCGAGGCCTTTACGTTCAGCCGAGGTACGTTGCTCCAGCGTAATCACGCCCTGCTCCTGCAGGATTTGCAGCACCAGATCGCGACGTGCCTTGGCTCGTTCCGGGTTTCGTCTCGGATCGTAGTACGAAGGACCTTTGACCAGACCCACCAGCAGGGCGACCTGATGCAGTTCCAGCTCATTGATCGGCTGGGCAAAATAATACTGGCTGGCCAGACCAAAGCCATGCACCGCACGGGCACCGGCCTGCCCCAGATAAACTTCGTTCAGGTAGGCTTCAAGAATCTCATCTTTGTCGTAATGAAAATCCAGCAGCAACGCCATGGGGATTTCCATCAGCTTGCGTGCCAGCGAACGCTCTGAGGTGAGGTAGAAGTTTTTGATCAGCTGCTGGGTCAGCGTACTGCCACCCTGCACAAAACGTCCTGCCTGCAGATTCACCCACATGGCCCGACTGATTCCGCGCAGCGAAATACCGGAATGCTGGTAATAGTTACGGTCCTCAACTTCCACCAGCGCTTCTTTCAGATAGGGCGGCGCATCTTCAAGACGAATCAGGTCACGGTCTTCATTGTCCTGCGGGTAGATACCACCGACCAAAATCGGTTCCAGACGAGTCAGAGAAACAGATTGACCCTGCGCATCCCGAATCGACTGCACACCGTCACCGTTAAATTCCAGCAACAGGGTACGTGACGGTTCTGCACCGTCTGGAAAAACAAAACCACGGGTATAGATTCTGGCCCGGCTACTGGCCCACTCCACCATACCGGGCGCGGTTGCCCGCTGGGTAAAACGATAACCCAGTCCCTTGAGTTCAAGTTTGAGATCATCCCGGTTTAAGGCCTGACCCGGATACAGCTCCAGTGGCCTGGCATACACTTTGGCCGGAAGTGCCCAGCGTTTTCCCTCAAATTTAGCGCGCACCTGAGCGTCGAGGTAGATCATGCCAACACCGGCAATGACCACACCCAGCAGGCTCAATTTCAGAAACAGGGATAACAATCGGCGGGACCATCCCCGCGATTGAGTACTACGGCCTTTGCCGCGGGATGATTTGGATGCTCTCTTTTTTGCCATCGGCTAAGTATAATGCCTTCCTATGCCCGGTGATACAGAACAGATGCAACTGATTGATTCGCTCCGCAATCCCGCAGTATACCCTCATCCGGTATCACGGATTGAAGTGTTCGAAACCCATATATCCTGGATTATTCTGACGGGAGAGTACGCCTATAAGCTGAAAAAGCCCGTCGACTTCGGTTTTCTCGATTTCACAACACTGGAGCAACGAGAATACTTCTGTCATGAAGAACTGAGGCTGAACCAGCGCCTGGCACCCGATATTTATCTTGAAGTGCTGGCGATTGGCGGCACGCCCGATGCGCCTGTCTTTGGCGCCACAGAATCCATCCTCGAATATGCCATCAAAATGCAGCAGTTTGACCCTAAGGAACGGCTTGATCTGTTGCTTGCAGGACACCAGTTCAAACCGGAATGGATCTACAAACTGGCAAAACAGATTGCCAAATTCCACCGCAAAGTTCCGATCATTGCACCCGACAGTCCACTGGGCGAGCCGGAAACCATCTGGGAGGTTGTCTCAGACAATTTCAGCCATATCAGCAACACAGTGAATACCCTCGATGACTGCCACCGGGTTCAGGTGCTGCTGCAGAAAACCGCACAACTGTTTCGCCGGCTGACCCCGCTGATCGAACAGCGCAAACTGGACGGGCATGTCCGGGAGTGTCACGGCGATCTTCATCTGGCCAATATCACGCTGTACAACGGCGAACTCAGACTGTTTGACTGCATTGAGTTCAACCCACGCTTCAGCTGGATAGACACCATCAGCGATCTGGCTTTTCTGCTGATGGATCTGGAAGCCAACGGCGAATTCAGTCTGGCGAACCGTTGCCTGAACCATTACCTGGAGTTACTGGGTGATTATGAAGCGCTGCCATTACTGAATTTTTACAAATCCTATCGCGCCATGGTACGTGCCAAGGTTGCTGTGCTAGGACCGCATCTGGATCTGCCAGGCATGCGCCATTACCTGTCTCTGACAGAACACTATGCTAACCGGCAGCAACCGGTCCTGTATCTGATGCAGGGTCTGTCAGGCAGTGGTAAGAGTTTTCTCAGCGAACTGATGCTGCAACGCAGCCCGCTGATCCGGCTGCGCTCCGATGTCGAACGTAAACGACTGTTCAAGCAACTCAGCAAAAAAGGGGTATCTCTGGACCTGTATGGCCCTCAGATGAACCTGTATACCCTGAACCACCTATTGGAACTGAGCCAGCGCCTTCTGAAAGCCGGTCTGTCTGTTGTTGTCGATGCCACCTTTATCCGTCGTGGCAGCCGTCGCATGTTTATTGAAATGGCCGAGCAATTCAAAGCCAAGGTGCAGATCATCGCCTGTCGCTGCGACGAAGAAACATTGATTCAGCGCCTCACTGACCGACAGCAGGTGGGAAAAGATGCTTCTGATGCAGATGTTAAAGTCATGCAACAGCAACAGATTCATCTGCAGGCACTGACAGAGTCAGAAGAACTGCTGACACGCTATATAAACACCACTGATGCTCAGGCCCTGAATCGCTTTCTGGATCAGTTACCGGCGCTAAAACCGGTACTTGTGACAGATACAGGACTTCAAAACCCATAATCCAGAGGCCGGTATGCACCCTGTATGTGAAATCCGAGATGTCCCCAGCAATGATGCCCGAGGCTTCATCTGTCAGGGCGTTAACCTGATTGTGGTGAATTACCGTGACCGGATTCATGTCTACCACAACAGCTGTCCACATCGCAGCATCCCGCTGGAGTGGCAGCCCAATCAGTTTTTTGATGTAGAAAAGACCTTTCTGCAATGCGCCACCCATGGCGCACTGTTCAAGATCGACACGGGGGAATGCATTGCCGGTCCCTGTGTTGGAGACCAGCTGACACCACTACCCCATTCACTGAAAGCAAACACAATCTGTGTCGACCTGAGTTCGCTGCCGCCAATGAGGACTGTCGACTAATCGAGAATAACGGGTAAACGCTCCACCAGCTGAATCTGTTCCGGGCAAATCCGGGTTCGGTAAGCCAGCACTTCAACACCCGCCTGCACCACCTGGCGCAATAAACGACCATACTCAGGATCAATCTGATCCGCCGGGCGAACCCGTTCAATACCTTCATGCGCCACACAGAACAACAGCACCGCCCGCTCACCGTTGGCAACCCGATGTTGTAATGCCGTCAGGTGTTTTGCACCGCGCGCTGTCACTGCGTCCGGGAAGCTGCCCCAGCCTCTCTCTTCAAGCAAGGTAACATTTTTCACCTCAATCCAGACGCTGCCTTTGTCTGGGTCCTGCAGCAGGAAATCGATCCGGCTGCCTTCACCGTCCGCCACCTCTTTTTTCAGCTCGGCATAATCCGCAAGTTGTTCAATCACACCCCCTGCAATCGCCTCTGCAACCAGATTATTGGCCCGCCCGGTATTGATACAGGCCAGATATTGCTGATCAACTTCTACCAGCTCCCAGGTCAACGGGTATTTGCGTTTAGGGTTACCACTGTCCCAGACCCACACACGGCTGCCCGGTTCAGCGCAGTGGCGCATTGACCCCGTATTGGGGCAGTGCGCAGTGACATGCGTGCCATCCGACAGTTCGATGTCCGCCAGAAACCGTTTATAACGCCTGATAAGACGCCCTTCTTGCAGGGGATATGGAAATTTCATGTTTGCCCAAAACGACGTTTCAGACGCTCAAGCGCAAGGTCTATACGCTCCAGTCCGGTGGTATATGAAAAACGAATAAACGACTGGCTGCGATAGCTGCCAAAATCCAAACCCGGGGTACAGGCAATATGTTCCTCTTCCAGCAACTGCCAACAGAACTGATAGGTATCATCGGTCAGATGTGAGGCATCAGCATATACATAGAATGCGCCCGCCGGTAACAAAGGCACCTCAAAACCGAGGGCCTTCAGCCCTTCGACTAACCGGTCACGGCGAGCTTGGTAGGCCGCTTTACGGGTTTCTAGAATTGCCAGGGTTTCATCATCAAACGCAGCCAGAGCAGCGTACTGGGACAGGGTCGGTGGCGAGATCATCAGATTCTGGGCCAGTTTTTCAAGGGAGGGCACACTCGCTTCAGGTGCCACAATCCAGCCCAGACGCCACCCCGTCATACCAAAATACTTGGAGAAGCTGTTCACCACATACGCGGAGTCATCACATTGCAGCACACTGTAACTCGGCGTTTCATAACTCAGGCCGTGGTAAATTTCGTCAACAATCAGCGAACCACCCCGGGCTCTGACTTTTCCCGCAAGTTCAGCCAGCGTTTCGGGGTCCAGCTCCGCTCCGGTCGGGTTGGCCGGAGAGGCCAGCAAAACACCCGCGGTGCTCTCCTCCCAATGTTCCTCTAACAGCTGCGCATTCAACTGGTAGTGCTGCTCAGCAGCGGTGGGCACCATCTGTGGCTCGGCATTTAAAAACCTCAACAGTTGACGGTTACAGGGATAACCTGGGTCGGCAATCATAAACTGCTGACCCGCATCCGTGAGCAAGGCAAACAACATCAGCAGGCCACTCGATCCGCCTGTTGTCACAATGATACGTTCCGGCGAAATATTCAGCCCATAACTACGCCGGTACCACTGAGCTATTTTTTCCCGTAACGGCCAGATCCCCGCTGCCGGAGTGTATTTAATCCCACCCTGCTCCAGCAGTTTCATGGCCGCCCGACGAATCGGCTCCGCAGTTGGGAAATCAGGCTCTCCGGCCTCCATATGCACCACATCAAAACCTGCAGCATCCAGTTCCGCTGCACGTTTGAGCAGATCCATAGCTTTAAAGGATTCAATGCGCTGAGAGCGCTGCGAAAAAACTGGATTCATAGGAAAAGTCCGGCTGACAATCTTCGCCGCAGTATACTGTTTTCGGCAACAGATACCGACTGCGGATCATTCCGCTTCAATCAGAGCATGTTTAACGTGAATTAGGACTAGCCTAATGCACGGGCATCTGTTAATTTCGCAGCCTTCATGCCGTTTGAATAGATTGCATTAATCAATAAAGGAGTCGATACGGCTTTAAATTTCAGAGTCGTATCGGAAAGAGCGAGGCGTGCATATGCCAAATAAAAGCGATTCTTTCACACATTTTGAGCCTTACCCGATTATTGAGGGTGAGGAGTACATGAACGAAAAGCAGAAAGACCATTTCCGCAAAATTCTGTTGGCCTGGAAACAGGAACTGATGGAAGAAGTGGACAGCACCATTCATCACCTGCGGGAAGAACCTTCTAACTTTGCTGACCCAAGTGACCGGGCAAGCCAGGAAGAAGAATTCAGTCTGGAACTGCGCACCCGTGACCGCGAACGTAAGTTGATTAAAAAGATCAACGAATCGCTCGAGTTCATTGACGAGGACGAATACGGCTACTGCGATGCATGCGGTATCGAAATCGGCATCCGTCGTCTTGAAGCACGGCCAACTGCGTCACTCTGCATCGACTGCAAAACGCTGGCTGAAATCAAAGAAAAGCAGCTCGGCGGCTAATTCCAGAGGGAAGTCTGTAGCAATCAGTTACAGACTTCCAACTTCCCGTTATGACGGCCGTGAATTACGTCGGACGTTTTGCTCCCTCCCCTACCGGCGCTCTGCATTTTGGCTCCCTGCTGGCGGCTTTAGCCAGTTTTCTTGATGCCCGTGCACAACAGGGCGAATGGCTATTGCGCATAGAGAATCTTGATCCTGCCCGCGAGCAACCCGAAGCGAAAGCTCAATTTCCATTTGTTCTGGAAGCATTTGGCATGTTCTGGGATGGACCGATTGTCTATCAAAGTGACCGCCTAGCCTTCTACGAAGAAGCGCTCTGCAAGCTAAGTTCACATCACCTGACGTATCCCTGCAGCTGTTCACGCAAAGAGATCCAGACCAGAACCCACAGCGGACTGTATGATCGCCACTGCCTGCTGCATGGCCCGACGCCGCATAAAAGAGCAGGTTACCGTCTGCAGTGCAGCTCTGGCGGCATCTGCTTTACCGACCGCATTCAAGGCACCCGCTGTTTTGATCTGTCACAAGAGAGCGGTGACTTTATTTTAAAACGCCGTGACGGCTTATTCGCGTATCAGTTAGCCGTTGTTGTAGATGATCATTTACAGGGTATTACGCATGTCGTACGCGGCAGCGATCTGCTGACTGAAACACCCCGCCAGATTCAGTTACAACGTTATTTGGGTTACCAAACACCTGACTATGCCCATATCCCAATAGCAAGCAATGCAACAGGCCAGAAACTCAGCAAACAAACAGCGGCAACCGCACTGGATACAAAGCGGCCCGAGAGCCAACTCATCCGAGCACTGCAGCATCTGGACCAGGCTCCACCACCCGAACTGATGAGCGAAAAGACCTCTGACATAATCAACTGGGCGATCCGGAATTGGCGGCCGCAACAGATCCAAAGAACTGAAAGAAAAGCAGTTTTTTGAGCCATTTTGTTGTTTTTATGCACCGCAAAAAAATAACTTTTTTTTCGCAAATAAATACCTAATCCGAAAGTTAACCCTTTGGATTAATAAATTTTATTCAACTAAAACAATAGATTACCGACTTTAGTCATATAGACTTCAAGATAAAACCTAAAGCCTTACTACTGTGCTTTGCAACATGAAAAAATATACGACTAAAGTTGTTTGCTACCCTCGGAAAACTCCTGTTATAGTGGCCTCCGAAAACAACAAGAAGCATGCTTTGAAACATGCACCATAATAAAAATAAAAATAGGTTGTATGCGTAAAAGCCCCGCCTCGAATAAAAATAAAAATGAGGCTTGAATAGCAGATCGTAGAGCAGCACAGCGAACTATAGCTCTACAATAAAAATAAAAAGTGGGAAATAACGTTGTCCCCTGATGTGCGATCTGCTCCCCATCCCCCCCTTCTGTAACTTCTATCCACCCGACTTATTAGCTTAAGGTTTTACTTATACCGTATCGGTATCGGTGTTATCATGCGCAGCCTGAAACCCTGAGCGACTGCAGTTTTATTCAAATCAATGGGCAGACCACTTATCCAAACAATTATCTCCCGTCTTCGCGGACTACTGGGTTCTTCTCAGCAGAATACGCCCGTAACAGCGGACGCTATCGACTTTGGCAAACGCCTTATCCCGGAAACTGAACATCGTATTCCCCGCCGTTTGCTGGATGATAACGCCCTGAAAGTTGCCTATCGTCTGCAGGACAGTGGCTTTGAGGGTTATCTGGTTGGCGGTTGCATCCGAGACTTGTTACTGAACAAGTCTCCCAAAGACTTTGATGTCGCTACCGATGCTCATCCGGAGCAGGCCGCTGAACTGTTTCGCCGTTCGCGTCTGATTGGCCGCCGATTCAAGCTGGTTCATGTCCGCTTTGGCCGAGACCTGATTGAGGTCGCCACCTTCCGCACCAGCCACGACAACCTGTCTGAAGAAGAAAATCAGGACGCCAAACAATGTGACAGCGGCATGATCCTGCGTGACAACGTCTATGGCACCATGGAAGATGACGCGTTGCGACGTGATTTTACGGTCAACGCTCTCTATTACTGCCCTAAAGACCATTGTGTTTATGACTTTGCCAATGGCTATCAGGACCTGCAGCAGAAAAGACTCCGCATTATTGGCAATCCCGATGCGCGCTACCGGGAAGACCCGGTGCGCATGTTACGTGCCGCCCGCTTTGCCGGCAAACTTGGCTTCACCATTGAACCGGCCAGTGAAAAACCGATTTTTGAACTGGGTCACCTGCTAGGCAAGATCGCGCCTGCTCGCCTGTTTGATGAAACACTAAAATTGTTTCAATCAGGTCACGCGGTCGAGTCTTATCAGGAACTTCGCCGACTCCAGCTGTTTGAATACCTGTTTCCACAGTTGGAGCAGCTACTCAAACAAAACGACCCAAATTTGCCGGTTGATACACTGGTTCTGAATGCACTGAGCAACACTGACCGTCGACTGGCTCAGAACAAAAGCGTAACTCCTGCATTCCTGTTTGCCGCACTGCTGTGGTATCCAACCCAGTTGCGCATGGAAAAACTGATCCGCGAACAGAATATGCCTCAGCTACCGGCATTACATGAAGCGGCCAACCAGGTTCTATCTGCCCAGGTTCGCTCTACTGCCATTCCCCGTCGTTTCTCTACTCCGTTGCGTGAGATCTGGGAACTGCAATTACGCCTGAGCCGACAGAGTGAAAAAGCGGCCGCCCGCACCTTTGAGCATCCTCGTTTCAGAGCGGCCTATGATCTTCTGTTACTGCGTGAAAACAGCGGCGAACCACTAAACGGCCTGAGCCAGTGGTGGACCGACTACCAAACAGCCAACCCGGAACAGCGTCATTCCATGAGCCAGGAACCGGAAAAAGCAACGCGTCCCAAGCGACGTCGTCGCAGACGGCCGAGCAACAGCCCGGCAAATGACTGAATCCGTACTCTGTTACATTGGTCTGGGAAGCAACCTTGACCAGCCGGTCCAGCACGTACAGTGCGCCCTCGAAGAATTAGCTCTGCTACCGAATACGGTCCTCCTGCAACACTCATCCCTGTACAGTTCAACGCCAGTAGGACCTCAGGATCAACCGGATTTCATCAATGCGGTAGCTGCTCTTTCAACAAGACTGAGCCCGGATGCATTGCTTGATGAATTGCAAGCATTGGAGCAGGCCCACCAGAGAGTCAGAGAGCGCCACTGGGGGCCACGTACGCTTGATCTTGATTTACTGCTGTACGGCAATGAGGTGATCGATACAGATCGCCTGAAAGTACCCCATCCCTATATGACAGAGCGCAATTTTGTACTCTATCCACTTGCAGAAATCGCACCCATGTGTGAAATTCCCGGCGCAGACACACTGACCACGCTTCTGTCTGGTTGCACGCTGGGCAGCCTAACCAAGTTGCAGGTATAATTCGCGAACACTCTGCCAACAGGACGCTGAACCCATGAGCACCACCACACTGCACACCCTGTCGACAATGAAACAGCAAGGTCAGAAATTTGCCGTTCTGACTGCCTATGACGCCTGTTTTGCCCAACTGGTCAGTGAAGCCGGAATCGAGGTCATTCTGGTCGGCGACTCTCTGGGGATGGTTTTGCAAGGACAGGACAGCACCCTGCCAGTCACCGTCGCAGAGATGGCTTATCACACCGCATCAGTGGCGCGCGGCAATAAGGGCAGCCTGATCATGAGCGATCTGCCTTTTATGAGTTACGGCACGCCTGAGCAGGCCATGCAGAGCGCCGCCCAGCTGATGCAGGCGGGTGCCAACATGGTCAAACTTGAGGGCGGCGCATGGCTCGCCGAGACTGTCACCCTTCTGGCTGAACGCGGCGTGCCTGTCTGTGCTCATCTGGGTCTGACGCCTCAAATGGTCAACCAACTGGGCGGCTATCGCGTTCAGGGCCGTGATAAAGCATCAGCACAGCAAATGATCAAAGACGCCTGCCTGCTGGAAGAAGCCGGCGCCAGCGTTTTACTACTTGAGTGTGTTCCTGCGCTGCTGGCCAAAGAGATTACCCTGGCCGTGGATATTCCTGTCATTGGCATTGGTGCCGGACCGGACACCGACGCTCAGGTATTGGTAATGCATGACATGCTCGGCATTACACCCGGTCGGCCGCCACGCTTTGTAAAAAATTTCATGGCCGAAAGCGGCGACATCGCCAGCGCATTTTCAGCCTACGCCACTGCTGTCAAAGATGGCAGCTTTCCCGCGGCAGAACACTGTTTCGAGTAACCTGTTGTTATGAAAACCCTGCACAGTATCCAGGCACTGCGCGATGAGCTTGCTGTTTATCGCCGGGCAGGCAAAAAAATTGGTTTGGTGCCCACCATGGGCAACCTGCACGAAGGTCACCTGCAACTGATCGATCTCGCCAAACAACATGCGGATATCGTCGTAGCCACAATCTTTGTTAATCCGCTGCAGTTTGGTGCCGGTGAAGACCTGGATAAATACCCGCGCACCCTGGCGGATGATCAGGATAAATTGACTCGTCAGGGCTGTGATTTCCTGTTTGCGCCGACTGAAGACGAAATGTATCCCAACGGCCGCTCAGCCCAGACTCAGGTGTCCGTTCCGGCCATTTCTGATCTGCACTGTGGCGCCAGTCGACCCGGGCACTTTACCGGTGTCGCCACAGTCGTCTGCAAACTGTTTGGCATTGCTCAACCGGATGTGGCTGTATTTGGTGAAAAGGATTATCAGCAGTTGATGGTGATTCGCCAGATGGCCGCCGACCTGTGTATTCCTGTCAACATCGTTGGTGCTCCCATTGCCCGTAACGCCGACGGGCTGGCCCTGAGCTCTCGCAATGGCTATCTGAGCGACGATGAAAAAGCCCGCGCTATCGCACTCAGAGCGACCCTGAATCAGACTGCTCAGGCACTCAAAGCCGGCGAGAAAGATTTCGCCCGGTTGCAGGAAACGGCACAGCAACAACTGGAAACTCAGGGTTTCCGCAGAGATTATTACATGATCTGCCGTCAGACCGATCTGCAGCCTGCTACCGCCACTGACAACAAGCTGGTGATTCTGGCCGCGGCGCACATGGGTCCGGCCCGTTTAATTGATAATCTCGAAGTCAGTTTCTGACACACCTTATACCCTGCAAAACCTGCTGCATTTGTGCTGCGCCAAAAGTACATAACCGCCGCTACCAGCGGCGGTGACTCAGTTTTACTCTTAAGTGGTCTTTTCCACACCCTGCCAACCTGTTACTTTTAAATTCAGGGTGATTACGGTGCATCTGTGACACAGGTCAGTTACCTGCATACCGCTACGGTTGACAAAATCCGGAGCAATACGCAGACTGCAAATTCGTAAGCACTGCAGCGCACAAAATAAATTCAATTCCAGCCGCAGCGGTTTACCCAAAAAGCATTTTTAACCCGGTGGGGGTGCAGATTAATCCGGTCCAAGAGATGCTTTTTAGCTCACTATCCGAGTCATCCAAGAGAATTCACTCTGCGTGAACATATACACTCAAGCTTAAGAGGCATTAAGAATGCGTGATGTAGTTATTGTAGCTGCCGGTCGTACAGCTGTTGGTACCTTTGGTGGATCCCTGTCTCAAATCCCCGCTTCTGATCTAGGCGCTACCGTGATTAAAGGTCTGCTGGAGAAAACCGGAATCGATCCTAACCAGGTAGATGAAGTTATCATGGGTCAGGTGCTGACTGCTGGCTGCGGCCAGAACCCAGCGCGCCAGGCGTGTCTGAATGCCGGCCTGCCAAAAGAAGTGTCTGCCATTACCATCAACAAAGTCTGTGGTTCTGGCCTTAAAGCTGTTCAGATGGCAGCTCAGGCGATTCGCTGCGGCGACGCTGACATTATTGTTGCCGGTGGCCAGGAGAACATGAGCCTGTCCCCGCACGTACTGCCTAATTCCCGTAACGGTTCCCGCATGGGTGACTGGAAAATGGTTGATACCATGATCAAAGACGGCCTGTGGGATGCGTTCAATGATTACCACATGGGTATCACCACCGAAAACATCGTTGAAAAGTACGGTTTCACCCGTGAAGAGCAGGATGCATTTGCTGCAGCCTCTCAGAACAAAGCCGAAGCAGCGGTCACTTCTGGCCGTTTTAAAGACGAAATCATCCCGGTCACGATTCCTCAGCGCAAAGGCGACCCGATCGTTTTTGATACCGATGAGCAGCCTCGTTTTGGCTGTACCGCTGAAGCGCTGGGCAAACTGCGTCCAGCATTCAAGAAAGACGGTACAGTAACTGCCGGTAACTCTTCTACCATCAACGATGGTGCTGCAGCCGTGATCGTGTGCTCTGCAGAAAAAGCGGCTGAACTGGGTCTGCCAGTGCTGGCCAAGATTGCAGGTTACGCTTCTGCGGGTGTTGATCCATCCATCATGGGTACCGGACCTATCTGCGCTACGCAGAAAGCACTGGCTAAAGCAGGCTGGGCAGTTGAAGACCTTGAACTGGTTGAAGCCAACGAAGCATTTGCCGCTCAGGCTATGTCCGTGAATAAAGATCTGGGCTGGAACACTGATATCGTAAACGTAAACGGCGGTGCAATTGCTCTGGGTCACCCAATTGGTGCTTCAGGTTGCCGTGTATTCGTTAGCCTGCTGCACGAAATGGCCAAACGCGATGCCAAAAAAGGCCTGGCAACACTGTGTATCGGTGGCGGCATGGGTACTGCGCTGGCAGTTGAACGCAGCTAAGACCCGTTACAGATAAAAAAACCGCAGCTTTCGCTGCGGTTTTTTTTACTTTCCAAAAATGGATTTGGGTAACAATGCACTAAACCCCGGTAATGACTGCCAGGGCATAAACATTAATTTGAACATCGTTTCCATCTGCTGTGCCATCTGTGCCTGCCACTGGTCAGCCACATCATAAAACAGCTGCTCATCGGCCTCTGCGCTGAAGCTTTCATGGGTTAAGTGCCCCTCGGCAAACACAAAACGTTCACCCTTAAGCTGACTTTTATCCCTAGAGAGGCTGATCTCAAGTGTCTGACATTCAAAACTCAGCCAGGGAGAGGCGGGCATTCGGCTAATCGTTGCTGGCGAAGCAGACGGCAACGCCGGCAGGATCTCAACTTCAGGTTCAGAGGTGGTCGATTGAAGTTTGGGCAAAACAGGCCGGGCAAATCGAGACATAACACTGACCTCACTAATTAATAGTTAAGTACAGCCTAGCTCAGATTCTCAATATTTTGCACCGCAAAAATTTTCACGTTGATCAGGCTTGAGCAATCGCGCCTTTGCCAATCCCCTCATAAGCCCGTACCAGGACCTGAGATGCTGGATGTTCAGCCTTGGTTTTAACGGCAAGATGTTCTGCAATTCGCTCAACAGTACTTTCAGAATCAATCAGGTAGCAGACACGCGCAGGCAGAGACAACTCAAATTCCCCCTGCGGTGCTCGGTAACGGTAGGTATGTTGCGTCTGGTCTGAGGCCACAAGATGGTCAGTGGTGCCAATATAAATATCACGCAGTTGCAGCGACCAGAAATTTTCCAGTTCAGGTGAACGTTCACCATCCAGGTAGACTTTGATTTTTGAGCGGTGGCCATGTGCGATACGCTGACAATTTCCGTCATGTTGCTGCAGGCCGTGGCTGTAGTGGTAAAAGTCACCCTCGATCTGTTCCGGCACAAAACGAATGGTCAGGCCTTGCACTTCGGACGGGAACAATGCCAGTAGCTGATCTTGGCACCATTCAGCCAGTGACTGCTCGGTAATTTCAGCCGTCTCTATCAGCGTGATCGCCTGCTCAGGTGAACGGCAATAAAACCGCTCTCCCGATGGGTACTGCCACTCCACCTCTGTTTGGCCAGCGGCCTGACGACAGGTCAAATTCTGCATGCCGGTTGGCACCACCAGCGCGTGGTCTACAACACGGTCCAGCCATTGTTTTACCTGTTTTTTGACGATACCAAAATCACAGATCATGCCCTGAGCGTTAAGACTGCCGTCCAGCTCCAGCAAAACCATCCAGGATTCACCCAGCAAACCCCGTTCCGGGTGCAGGTAGGAAAAATCCACATGAGTAAGGTTATCGACAAAAAGTTTCACAACAGGCTCCGTTTCAGGGGAGGCGTATCTTAGCGTAAAACGACTGTACAAAAAACGTCATTCTCGGCATGCCTGTGCCGCTTGGGTATAATAGGCGTTTTCTGATGAAACTCAGCCCATGCGTCTCGATAAATACCTGTCCCACGCTACTGGTTTGTCCCGCAAGGATATCCAACGCCTGTTAAAAAAAGGTGCCGTGACCGTCAACGATGAAATTATTCGTAGCGGCGCCGTCCAGATTGATTCCGAGCAGGATGAAATTTGTTTTGAAGACCAGCCCATCGACGCGCCAGCAACACGCTACCTGATGCTCAATAAGCCCGAGGGGTTTGTCTGCGCCAATGATGACTCAACCCATCCAACCGTTTTGAGTCTGATTGATCTGCCTCGCGCAGAGGAGCTGATCATTTGCGGCCGACTGGACATCGACACCACAGGGCTGGTGCTGATTACCAGTGACGGTCAATGGGCACATCGCATCACCTCACCTAAACACAAAACAGGGAAGTGTTACGAAGTCACCACCGCGGACCCCATTCCTGAAAGCGCGATCCGAAAATTTGAACGCGGCATGATGTTGCAGAATGATAAGCAACGCACCCAGCCAGCAGAACTGCGCCTGCTTAGCGAGCATCAGGCCGAAGTGATTCTGACCGAAGGCCGCTACCATCAGGTAAAGCGCATGTTTGCAGCGCTCGGCAACCGGGTCACTCAACTGCACCGCCGCAGCATCGGTCCGGTCACACTGGACCCGGAGCTTGCCCCGGGCGAATACCGCATGCTGACCGATGAAGAAGTGGAGCGCCTCGGATGAGCGATCCGGCCTTTGAACGCCTGCGGCCCTATTTGGAACAGCCTCAGGGGCAGACCCTCTGGGTGGCAGATGAAAACCTGCTGACAACCCGGATTAATCCCTCCCCGTTACTCAAAGCGATCACGAATCGCTATGATCTGGCTGAAAATCTGAAGCGACAGGACTGGTCAGCCCTGTATTCTGATTACGATTTTTCAGTGCATACTGATGCTTCATTTGATCGGGTCATCTACCGTATATCCAAAGAAAAACCGGTGGTGCACCACCTGATCAATCAGGCTTTTCGCGCGCTTAAACCCGGTGGTCAGCTCCTGCTGGCCGGGGCGAAAACCGAAGGCATTAAAACCTATTTCAGCAAAGCCAAAGCCCTGTTTGGTGAAGGGGATTGTTCAAAAACAGCCGGCGATATCTGGTTTGCGCAACTAACCAAAACCTCAACTGATATGTCTGCCCTGCTGGATGATCAAAACTATACCCGGATCAGAGCCGTTGCCGCCGATGAGCAGTTTGAATATTTCAGCAAACCGGGCGTTTTCGGCTGGGACAAAATTGATAAAGGCAGCGCTTACCTGATCGAGCATCTTGATCAGTTTCTGATGACCCTGATCGAGCCACCCCGCAGCGCGTTGGATTTAGGCTGTGGTTATGGCTATCTCAGCCTGAACCTGAGTCATCTGGACATTCCGGTCACCGCCACCGACAACAATGCCGCCGCCATCAAAGCCTGCGAATACAATTTTAACCGGTATCCGATTGATGCCCAGGCAGTGGCAGATAACTGCGCTGAGCAGATTGCCAAAAAATTTGACCTGATTGTCTGCAACCCGCCTTTCCATGCCGGCTTCTCGGTTGACGGCGACCTGACGGATCGGTTTTTAAAGGCCGCCCATGACCACCTTGAATCAAGAGGCATTGCCTGTTTTGTCACCAACCTGCATATTCCACTGGAACGTAAAGCCGCCCGATGGTTTAAACAGGCCGAAGTGATTGCTGCCAATGGCCACTTCAAACTGATCAGACTTAGCCATGGCAATTGACCGGTAACTCGCAGACACAAAAAAGCCGCTCCGAAGAGCGGCTTTTTTAGTGCTTTACGCCATCAAAGCGTCAGTACTTTCTCACCACGCGCAATACCGGAAACACCGGAACGCACCACTTCCATGATATTGGAAGTGCCCAGCGCTTCGATGAAGGCATCCAGCTTGCTGCTGGCACCCACCAACTGCACTGTAAAGGTGTTAGGTGTGACATCAATGATAGTGCCGCGGAAAATATCCGCAGTCCGCTTGATCTCTGCCCGCACGGTGCCATTGTTGGCCTTCATCTTAATCATCATCAGCTCACGCTCCAGATGATCACCTTCGGTCAGATCCACCACCTTCACCACATCAATCAGTTTATTCAACTGCTTGGTGATCTGTTCAATGACATGATCATCACCAATGGTGGTGACGGTCAGTCTGGACAGGGTTTCATCTTCCGTCGGCGCTACAGTCAGCGTTTCAATGTTGAAGTTACGCTGAGAGAACAGACCCACAACCCGGGACAGTGCGCCCGGTTCGTTTTCCATCAATACAGAAATAATATGACGCATGATCAGGTTCTCTCCGTTTTGCTCAGCCACATGTCACGCATGGAACCACGCGGTACCTGCATCGGATAAACGTGTTCAAACGGATCTACGGCGATATCCATAAACACCATGCGATCTTTCATGGCAAATGCCTTACGCATCGCCTCTTCCAGCTCGCTGTATTTCTCAACCTTGATGCCCACATGACCATAGGCTTCAACCAGCTTGATGAAATCAGGCAGCGACTTCATGTAAGACTGAGAGTGGCGGGATTCATAGTTCATATCCTGCCACTGACGCACCATACCCAGAGACTGGTTGTTCAGACAGATAACTTTTACCGGCAGGTTGTACTGACTGATGGTGGACAGTTCCTGAATGTTCATCTGGATACTGCCTTCACCGGTCACACATACCACTTCCTCATCCGGGAAGTTCATCTTGATGCCCATCGCTGCTGGCAGACCAAAGCCCATGGTGCCCAGTCCACCGGAGTTGATCCAGCGGTTTGGCTTATTGAACTTGTAGTACTGTGCGGCGAACATCTGATGCTGACCTACATCGGAACAGACATACGCATCACCGTTGGTGACCTTGCTCAGCATTTCGATAACATGCTGTGGTTTCATCAGCTCGGAATCATCTGTGCGATAACGTCCACCGTGGCGACCACGCCAGTCGTCAATCTGCTCCCACCAGGCTTTAAGCACTGCAGCTTCAGGCAGTTTTTTCGCAGCCTGAACCTGTTCCAGCATCTCTTTCAGCACCGCCTTGGCCGGACCTACAATCGGCACATCCGCTTTGATGGTCTTAGAGATGGACGCCGGATCAATGTCCACGTGCACGATCTTCGCCGTTGGGCAGAATTTATCGGTGGCATTGGTAACACGGTCATCAAAACGTGCACCTACAGCCAGAATCAGATCGCTATGGTGCATCGCCATATTGGCTTCATAGCTGCCGTGCATACCCAGCATACCGATAAACTGTTTATCGGTGCCTGGGTAACCACCCAGACCCATCAGGGTATTGGTGACCGGGTAACCCAGAACACGTGCCAGTTCGGTCAGCTCTTCACTGGCATCACCCATGATGACACCACCACCGGCGTAGATAACCGGACGCTTGGCTGCCAGCAAAAGATCAACCGCTTTTTTGATCTGACCAGAGTGACCCTTGGTGATCGGGTTGTAGGAACGCAGTTTGACGCTTTTTGGAAATTCGTATTCAAAACGTTCGGTCGGGGTAGTCATATCTTTCGGGATATCCACGACAACGGGACCCGGACGACCACTCTCTGCGATGTAGAACGCTTTTTTGATCACCTCAGGAATCTCTTCCGGACGGGTGATACTGAAACTGTGTTTAACGATGGGCCGGGAGATACCGATCATATCGGTTTCCTGGAACGCATCTTCACCGATCAGGTGCGACATGACCTGACCTGTAATGACCACCATCGGAATGGAATCCATGTATGCAGTCGCAACGCCGGTAACGGCATTGGTCGCACCCGGACCGGACGTTACCAGTGCAACGCCTGCTTTGCCGGTAGCACGGGCATAAGCATCAGCCATGTGAGTGGCAGCCTGCTCATGACGAACCAGGATATGTTCGACTTCTTCCTGCTGGAACAATGCATCATAGACATGCAGCAAAGCACCGCCGGGATAGCCATATACGTATTTAACGCCTTGATCGCGCAGGGCACGTACCACCATTTCTGCGCCTGAAAGTAATTCCACCTGTGTCACCCTCTAACGACGCCAGTATTTGGTTACTGACGAAATTAACAGTTTTTGTTTCTGTAACGTTGAACGCGCCTGAACCAGACAAATTGTTGAATCTCTAGCGGTCTCACTCAGAACCAATCAGGGGTAGAGCTGCAGGTTCACGTTCGGGTGTGTGTCGGAGCCAGGGATCGCCCAGCCGACAGACCTATTGAGAAACAACCCTCAGAAAGTTGCTTCCCTGAGCTTCGGGATTTCCTACACGCTCAAGGTCTCAAAAAATTGAGGCGGCAATTGTCGCACAGGCAGATTGCTTGAGCAACCCGGCAGACTCGATCTTCGCCAATTTACCGCAATACCCGGCTAATGATGGACTGTGCACTACGAAGCTGAAGGGTTATAGTGAAATCAAACCCGTTGTATAAGGATTGGAACATGAACATCGGCGAAATTAAAAATCCGGAACGCGTGATTAACGAGCTGATCGGTTTTATCCGCAAGGTGCTGGTCGAGCCTGAAATCTGTGACACCGCCAAGCAGATAGCCCGGGAACATCTCAATGATGAAAATGCAGACGTAGTGATTGCCGAGCTGCTCTCATCCACCACCAATGTAAAGATCCCACCAAAACACAGCGATGCCGACAAGCTGTTTCTGAAACTGCTTAAAGATGTGATCAAGGATGAGAAGGCACTCTACTGAGTGCCTTTTTTTCAGGCTTTTTTCTGTTTCTGCAGGGTCGCAATAAACCGGGTCAACTGCTCCAGTTTTTCCGGATCGGTGTCTGCAAACTGCACATCCACACCAATAAACTGGGTATCAATACGTAATTCGTTGGCGTTCAGGCCGCTGATAAAACCGTTTAACTGAACCACTTTCCCGGGCGCAAATTCGATATCCAGTACCACCTGTTCCAGCAACGCGGGAACACCGTCTTCCCGTTTCAACGCAAGACGTGCGTGCTGCAGAGTTACATCTTTCAACGCGCACTTGAGCAATCCAACTGCGACACGTAACTGCACCAGACCCAGCGGTTTTTTCTGGGGTTTAACCTGCCCGGCCGCGGACTTGCCTGCAGCCAGCATCTGAGCGGCCTTGCGGCGTGACTCAGCACTGGTCTCAATCCGCTTGCCCGCAAATTTGGTGATTTTTTCCACCAGGGATGCATCTTCAAACGGCTTGCCCATGTAATCGTTTACACCGGCCTGAATCGCTTTTAATACATAATCACGTTCACCACGGCTGGTGATCATGACAAAAGGGACATCCCGATACTGTGGTTGTTGTCGGGCCCACTGCAATACTTCAAGGCCGGACATACCCGGCATTTCCCAATCACACAGAATCAGATCGTAGGTGAGTTTGGTCATAAGGTTACGGGCAACCTCGCCATCCTCCGCAGCATCCACCTGATAGTCAGGAAAATGGTTTTTAACAATACGGCTGACATGCTCACGAATTAAACGAGCATCATCGACTACCAGTACTTTTATTTCTGCCATAGCGCCACTCAACGTCTTGTGGGTTAGGTCCGCATCTTCAAATGCATCCGAGTTAGTATCGGCAATTCAGCAACACTAATAAATCTTTGGAATTCTGATTTCGGGCAACCGCTGCTTTAATGCAGACATGACTCGATTCAATGTCGCAAAATCCCTGAAGACCAACACGGTATCGCCATCACCATAATAGGGACCCAGCATCGCAGGAATACTGCTGCCTGGCTGGAACAAACTGCTGTTGGTCATACCGGTACATTCGAAAAACCCGGGCTGGCTGGCAAATACCAGTTTATGGCCATTCCAGGTCGGAGCTCCGCTGGCCTGAGTGGTCAAACAGATACGGGCCTGTTTTATCACCAACGCATACAGAGTGCCCTGTGGCGTATTTTCCATTTGAAAAGCATTCGCCACAGAACTCTGCGTCGCACTGGTTGTGATATACCCCCAGTCCTTTCCCCCACTCTGTTGGTATACCTGGACCAGACGTGGTGCAGCACCGGTGTTCACTTCCCCCGCGTAGGTATAACTGCTTGCCAGCCGTTCACTGTTGACCGCTCGATAGAAAGCAGTTTGTCGCAAAGTGGTTAATAAGGGCTGTGCATAGTCAAGCTGCAGATCCAAACCAGCCTGCACCAACACCATTTCAACAGGCGTTACTTTAAGTGCTTTCTTTTCTTCAACCGGTGGCTGAACAGATTTTGGCTGTCCTGCACATCCGGCAAGAACAACCACCAGCAGGGTGATCAGTGCCCTGAATGTCTGTCGCATTGCTATCCCTCATTCCCTGTCATTTCCCTAGGTTTGGTAAGCATATTACATGGTTTTCTGACTTGAAACCTGTGACCAGCACCTAACCGATGCAACGAAGAACCACTAACAATCAATATCGCCTATTGAAATCACAAATACGTGAAATGATTTCAATTTAAAGCCCAAAACACCCCTCCATAAAACACCAATTAAATCGTTATTTTTCAGACACTTATATCACATCAACCGCACACCGAAATATCCCCGAAAAAAAATAATAAAAGCCTTTTATTTCAACAACTTAAAATCAAAAAAAGAGTTGAATTTATCACCGTTTATTTTATACTAATCAATATAGTTTATTTAAACATCTAAATAGGATTTAGATTATGCAAGAGAAAGAAATAAGGCTTCTTTTTCGGGCGGGTGTATTTCGTTCCTGCAAGGCATCACCAATCTCGATGTCACGCGGCTGGACGTTGAAATTCCACACGCATAATGACGAAATCATCACACTGGACCTGCAGCGTTCACGGGAAGAACGAGAGTTCAAAAGCCTGGATGGTGCGGCAGCAGTGGCGCGCAGAATTGGATTTGAATGGCTGCATGTGCAGCTGGGTGATATGGAGTGGCGCGAGAAGGCATAAAAAAACCCGCCATTAAGCGGGTTTTAGAGAAGTGTGTCGGCGTTTAGTGGAAAGTAAACTCTCCCGCTTCAACGTCAACCGCGATTTCAGCGCCGGGCGCATACTGGCCAGCCAGAATCTGCTGAGCCAGCGGGTTTTCTATCCACTGTTGGATGGCCCGCTTCAAAGGCCGTGCACCGTAGATGGGTTCGAAACCGACATCAACCAGTTTATCCATTGCGGTACGGGTCAGCGTCAGTGTCAGGTCACGCTCAGCAAGCCGCTTGCGTAGACGTGCCAGCTGGATATCGGCAATAGCGGCCACCTGTTCCTTGCGCAGGCTGTGGAACACCACAACCTCATCGATGCGGTTAATCACTTCAGGTCTGAAGTGCATACCCACCGCTTCCATAACCGCATTTCGCATCTGCTGATAATCATCGTCATCACTGAAGTTCTGGATCAGATCAGACCCCAGATTCGAGGTCATCACCACGATGGTATTTCTGAAATCCACCGTACGCCCCTGACCATCTGTCAGACGACCATCTTCCAATACCTGCAGCAGAATATTGAAAACATCCGGATGCGCTTTCTCCACCTCATCCAGCAGCAGTACCGAATAGGGTTTACGTCGCACAGCTTCTGTCAGGTACCCACCTTCCTCATAACCTACATAGCCCGGAGGCGCACCGATCAGACGGGCAACGGAGTGTTTTTCCATAAACTCGGACATATCGATGCGTACCATCGCTTCCTCGGTATCGAACAGGAAGCTGGCCAGGGCCTTACAGAGTTCGGTTTTACCCACACCGGTTGGCCCCAGAAACAGAAACGAACCATTAGGCCGGTTTGGATCAGCCAGACCCGCACGTGACCGACGCACAGCATTGGACACCGCCACGACAGCCTCATCCTGACCGATAACACGCTGATGCAGTGCCTGTTCCATCCGCAGCAGTTTTTCGCGTTCACCTTCCAGCATCTTGCTCACAGGGATACCGGTCCAGCGGGAAACCACTTCTGCAACTTCCTCTTCGGTCACCTTGTTACGCAGTAGCTTGTGGGTCACTTCGCCCTGTTGTTCCGCTTCAGCGACGGCTGTCAGCTGCTTTTCCAGCTCCGGAATCACGCCATACTGCAGTTCAGACATGCGGGTCAGATCACCGGCACGGCTGGCCTGTTCCATCTCTACACGGGCCTGGTCCAGTTTCTCTTTCACCTTCTGAGAGCCCTGCAGCGCTATTTTCTCAGCTTTCCAGACCTCATCCAGATCAGCAAACTCTCTCTCAAGACGGCTGATCGTGCCCTCAAGCTCCTGCAGGCGCTGTTTTGCAGCGGCATCCTGCTCTTTCTTCAGGGCTTCACGTTCCATCTTCAACTGGATCAGACGGCGTTCCAGGCGGTCCATATCCTCCGGTTTGGAGTCCATCTCCATCCGGATGCGGGATGCGGCTTCGTCGATCAGGTCGATCGCCTTATCGGGCAGCTGGCGGTCAGTGATGTAACGCTGTGAAAGCTTGGCGGCGGCAATAATGGCAGAGTCGGTAATGTCCACCCCATGGTGAACCTCATACCGCTCTTTAAGGCCGCGCAGAATCGCCACAGTGGACTCCTCGTCCGGCTCATCCACCAGCACCTTCTGGAAACGACGCTCAAGTGCGGCATCTTTCTCCACATACTGGCGGTATTCATCCAATGTGGTGGCGCCGACACAGTGCAGCTCACCACGGGCCAGCGCCGGTTTAAGCATGTTGCCTGCATCCATCGCGCCTTCGCCTTTACCGGCGCCGACCATGGTGTGCAGCTCATCGATAAACAGGATCACCTGACCTTCCTGCTTGGCCAGTTCATTCAGCACCGCTTTAAGGCGCTCCTCAAACTCACCACGGAATTTAGCACCGGCAATCAGCGCGCCCATATCCAGCGATAACACCTTTTTGCGCTTCAGCCCTTCCGGTACCTCACCGTTAACAATACGTTGCGCAAGACCTTCTACGATCGCCGTTTTACCGACACCCGGTTCACCAATCAGGACCGGATTGTTTTTGGTACGACGTTGCAACACCTGAATGGTCCGGCGAATCTCATCATCACGACCAATCACCGGGTCAAGCTTGCCCGACTCAGCACGCTCAGTAAGGTCTATACAGTACTTACCCAATGCCTGACGGTTATCCTCGGCATTCGGGTCATTGACGCTGTCGCCACCACGCATCTGATTAATGACCTGCTCCAGTTTGGCTTTGGTCACACCGGCATCCCGCAGCAGTTTACCGGCATCCGATTTATCGTCTACCAGTGCCAGCAGCACCAGTTCACTGGCAATAAACTGATCCCCGCGCTGCTGGGAAAGCTTATCGATCAGGTTAAAGATGCGGGCACAATCCTGTGAAAAGCGAACCTCGCCGTCCGGATTACTCACCCGCGGCAGCGCTTCCAGTTTGCTCTGTAGCTGCTGGCGCAGAGACGCAACATTGGCACCCGCCTGTTGCAAAACCTGCCCAGCAGTGCCCTGACGCTGTTCCAGCAGGGCACTCAGCAGATGGATCGGTTCGATATAGTTATGGTCACGCCCAACGGCCAGCGACTGGGCATCGGCCAGGGCTTCCTGAAGTTTGGCGGTAAATTTATCGGGGCGCATATTTCCTCCACACCCAAGTCCCTTAACGGGATTAGATCAACTGAATGACTCAGGTATGGGGGTGAAGTCAGTCAGCTTCAAGCGCCGACTGACTAAAAATTAGACAAAACTGATATATATCAATTTTTAATACGAGTCTGATTAAGCGGACTCTGTCGCCGCTCTGAGGCCTTTCTGGCTGCATTTCACCACTTCTCTCAGCAGCTGAATATTGCTGTGTTTAGGTGAGAGACATACCAGAATCCAGCCCTGTGGCATGAGAAAACCACTCAGGCGCATATGCCCGATTTCAAGGTGAGACTCATTGTGGTTCGCGCCTACACGTGAGGCGTTATGGAAGATATAGGTGAACGCCTGACGCGCAATGGTCTGATAGTTTCGATCATTGGCCTCAAAGGTTGAAGCCTCAACCTCTTTATTGCGCAGAAAACACGCAGCCTGAATCAAACCCGGTTGATGTAACTGTTTAAGGGCAGCGATCATTCGTTACTCCACTGTAGCAGGTCAGCCGCTTGCTGTTTCAGGACATTCAGGGTCAGATTGGGTTCAGAACACAACCCTAGCGCGTGCTGGGTATCTACAAACACAGACAGGGTTTCCTCACCCTCGCCGCACAATACCAGATTATCAATCGACCCCATGAACGCGGCTTTTTTCTCCAGGGCGGAGATTAGATTTGCCATGGAGCAGAGCAACTCCTTCTTGATTTCACTCTTGATGGTCGAATCAACGATTTTTCGTTCGGCATCAAGATACATCGCGGAGGTAATGCCCCGGGTATTTACCGCAGCCTGCAGCAACGGCACCTGATTGAGCGCAGCGGGCTCTTCATCCTCTTGCGGTAACTCAGGCTGCTTACTGTCGAGACGGGCACCAATGCCTTCCCAATCCAATCCAGCGACTTCAGTCCCCACCAGCTCCTGTAATACACCAAGCACAGAGGAAGGGACACGCGCATCAATAAACATCACCGTGGTAAACACGCCCATATCCTTGAGAACACGCTGATAATGCTGAAGATCTGGCTCAGCACGCAGGTCGGAGTGGGTCACCGCAATGATCATGCGACGACGGACAATAAAGTCCCGAAACTCTTCTAAGTAGAATTTGATATCCCGGAAGGGGTCTTTGCGGGTGTTATCCACAAGCAGGATCATGCCGATGGCGTCATGCGCCAGATCGCTCATCATCAGCTCCCACATAAACTTGAAGCGTTCCTGACCCGGCGTACCGTAAAGGTGCATGCGTGCGGTGTCATCAAGCTCCAGCACACCATAGTCCATCGCGATGGTGGTGGTTCGCTTGCGACGAATCGCAGAATCACTGACATTGGCGTCTGTATCGACGGTATCAATGTCGCTCAGAGATCGAATGGCGGTTGTTTTGCCCGAGGCAACCGACCCGGTAAACAACACCTTAAAATCTTTCATTTACAGCTCCCTGACGGTGTAAAACAGACATGCAAAGAGTCGCGTAAACCCAACACTATGAAAATCTTAAACCGCGCACCGCATGATCAACAAGCCAAGCCTGTTAATTCTCACCGATTTTTATCTGTCTTTATGATCTGGCCATAGATCCTGATAAGTATCGGCCAAAGCATCGTCAGCTCAAGTGCAACGCTTCCAGATTCTTGCACGATCAGGCAATTGGGATATCAAAATAGGTGTCGGGATAGGGTTCATCTGCCAGAGTAAAGTGCCACCATTCATGATGAAAAGGCACAAAACCGTGACGTTCCATCACTTCCCGGAGCAATAACCGGTTGGCTCTTGCCTGCGGACTCACCTCGGAACTGTCAATCCATGACCGGGTCCCAAAAAAATCGAACTGGCTACCCATATCCAACTCTGTCGATTGATCAAGGCTTACCAAAGTCAAATCGACTGTACTGCCTCGACTGTGACTGGAACGCGCCAGCAGATAACCCTGGGTAAACAACTCTTCGGCCTTCAGGCCGGGATAATACTCAGCCGCCAGCTTTGGGTCGGTTGTCCCCTGCGCCCAGCGTAAAAATTGATTCACCGCCCTTTGCGGACGATACGCATCGAATACTTTCAACCCCAACCCGGCGGATTTCAGATCTCGCTGCACACTGAGCAAGACCTGCGCAGCGGGTGGCGTCAACCAGGCCATGTTCGCGGCATAACCTTCAATGGGTGCACCGACAAAATTATCTGAAGTGGCATATTTAAGATCAACAACAAGGTCGGGAATCAGACCCTGGAGGTTGATAAACAGCTCAGAAAGTATGTACTTACTCACAATCTACAACCTGCCTTTCTTCAATCCATATCAGACTGGCCATCCGGCCGGTCTGACCATCACGACGATAGGAATAAAAACGCTCCGGGTCGTTATAGGTACAGTATTGACCACCAAAAACATGTTCTACACCCGCCTGGGTTAATTTCAGGCGCGCCAGATGATAGAGATCCGCTAGGTATTTGCCGTGCTGATCCTGCTCACTGAAGCCCTCTGCAAACTGATCACCCAGCCCAACAAACGCCTCTCTGACTTCAGCTCCAACCTCAAAAGCGTCAGGGCCAATTGCAGGACCAAGCCAGGCCAGAACCCTGTCACCTGGGGAGAATATTTTTAGCGTTGCTTCAAGCACACCTTGTTGCAGACCACGCCAACCGGCATGCGCTACCGCCACTTTTGAGCCGTCTGCATTGGTAAAGAAAACCGGCAGACAATCAGCCGTCATCACAATACAGGCGAGACAAGCTTCATCTGTCCAGCAGGCGTCCGCCTGAGGAACCGCTCCGTTATCCGCTGCTTTTACAACATCAACGCCATGCACCTGATTGAGCCACTGCGGCGACCTGGTCAGTCCCAATGTCTGTATCAGATCGCTCCGGTTTTGCGCTACCGACGTAGGCTGATCATCCACATGATCTCCAAGGTTCAGACCGGCATAGGGTGACTCACTCACGCCACCCGCGCGGGTGGTGGTGAGTGCTTTAATGTGTGTCGGAGCATCCCAGTCCGGCAGTATAAATTCCATGGCCTTATGTCTCAGCCTGTTCCTTATCGGCTTTAAGAAGTGCTAACAGGTGCTGCATGTCCTCTGGCAGGTCAATCTCCCAGGAGACCAGCTCGCCTGTTTCAGGGTGCCAGAGTTCCAGTTTTTTCGCATGCAATGCCTGGCGATTAAAATCTCTCAGTCCTTCCTGTAACTCTTCGCTGATACCCCTCGGCAATCTAAACCGACCACCATAAAGCGGGTCACCCACCAGCGGGTAGTGAATATGTGACATATGGACACGGATCTGATGGGTACGGCCTGTTTCCAGTTTCAGTCGAATATGGGTGTGTGCCCGGAATTTCTCCAGTACGCGATAATGGGTAATAGCCTCTTTGCCGACTCCCACCACCGCCATTTTCTGACGATTTTTAGAGTGACGCCCCATAGGCTCATCCACCGTGCCGCCACCAGTCATGACCTTATGCACAATCGCTTCATATTCACGGCCCATATCCCGTTCCTGAAGCTGAGACACCAGTTCTGTCTGCGCCGGAATCGTTTTTGCTACCACCATTAAGCCGGTGGTATCCATATCCAGCCGGTGAATAATACCGGCCCTGGGCACCTGCCCAATCTCCGGACAATGGTGTAAAAGCGCGTTTAACAACGTGCCGTCATGGTGACCCGCTGCCGGGTGAACAACCAGACCCGCAGGCTTATTGATCACCAGAATCGCATCATCTTCGTAGACAATTTCAAGCGGAATATCCTGTGCCTGATGGTGCTCTATCATTTCCAGCGTGGCATTCAGGGACAATATTTCGCCACCCACCAGCTTGTCTCGCGGGCGGCGCACTGCGCCATCAACTTTCAGGGAGCCGTCTTTGATCCACCCCTGCAGGCGTGAACGCGAATATTCGGGGAACAATTTTGATACTGCCTGATCCAAACGCTGACCAATCAGGTCATCCGTTACAGAGGCAGATAGATTTATTTGGTCGGTCATTTATACCTGTCAGATATTTCAGGAGGCTTTGGCTTACAGAACGGTTGTGTTTAAATAGGCCGTTAAATTCTTTGCCAGTATACCTCATATCCGGCTAGGGACCGCATCAGGATCAACAACATGCCATTAACCAGAATAATTTCAATATTGCTGTTCAGCTTTGCCCTCTCTGCCTGTTCGTGGTTCAAGGACAAATTACCGGAGCCTGATATTCCGGAACAGCAGTTGTATGAAGAGGCCCTTCAGGCCATGGATCTTAATGACTGGGATCTGGCGCTGGAAAAGCTTCAGCTACTTGAAGCGCGTTATCCGTTCGGCCGTTTTTCTGAGCAGGCCCAGCTTGAACTGATCTATGCCTACTTCAATAACTATGAACCTGAAGCTGCCCGTGCTGCGGCTGACCGTTTTATCCGCCTGCACCCAAACCATGACAACATTGATTATGCCTACTACCTGAAAGGCCTGACAGCCTTCGAGCAGGACCGTTCATGGGTCGCCAGTTATCTGCCGGTAGACGAAAGCAAACGCGATCCGGGCGCAGCACTGGAGTCCTTTGAGAGCTTTAACCAGTTGGTCACCCGTTATCCGGACAGTCAGTTTTCACCCGATGCGCAAAAGCGCATGGTTTACCTGAAAAACCGTCTGGCGGCCTATGAAGTACACGTGGCACGTTACTACATCAAACGTGGCGCCTATGTAGCGGCGGTTAACCGTGGCCGATATGTAGTCGAAAATATGCAGGAAACGCCTGCACTTGCTGATGCACTAGGCGTTCAGGTTGAAGCCTATACACTTCTGGGTCGTCAGCAACTGGCTGCTGACACACTCGCTGTGCTGCAGGAAAACTTCCCCGACTATCAGTACACGCCGGCGTACAAAGCAGAAAAAAGTTTGCTGGATGCTGCGACCTTTGATCTGTTTAGCAGTGCCGAAGAACCACCACCGCCTGTGTTAGTAACAGAATCGATTCCGGCGCCGGAGCGAAGCCTGTTCAGCAAACTTACATTTGGTTTGTTTGATGATGACGAGGAAAAGCCTTCATCTTCAGCTGAATAACAAAAAAGGCACCTAAAGGTGCCTTTTTTAATCTCTATAGATCAATCATAGAGTGTCGGTATCGGTTGTCGTTTGTGTTGGGTGCGCATAAAGATGTCGATAATTTTCTGCTCGACCTCGGCCCCGACCGTTTTACCTTCAAGAAAATCATCAATCTGGTTGTAGGTTAAGCCCAGGGCATGCTCATCCGCTTTCTGCGGCGCAAGGCATTCCAGGTCTGCAGTAGGAATTTTATCTACAACTGCTTCTGGTGCGCCCAGCGTATGCGCCAATAAACGCACCTGACGCTTACTCAATCCAAACAGTGGTGCCAGATCGCAGGCGCCATCACCCCACTTGGTGTAAAAGCCGGTGACGTTTTCCGCCGAGTGATCTGTTCCTAAAACCAACCCACCCAGAATACCGGCAACTTCATACTGCGCCACCATGCGGGCTCTGGCTTTCACATTGCCCTTGGCAAAATCTATGGCAGCTTCGTGAGCAGATAACAATCCGGTTTGATCCAGCGCCGATAACACCTGCTGATGGATACCATCAACACCCGGCTGCACATTCACCACCACCGTCTGACTTGGATCGATAAAGCGGAGGGACGCTTGTGCATCTTCCTCATCTTTCTGCGAAGCATAGGGTAAACGCACAGCCACAAAGGTATAGGCCGCATCATCGGTTTCAGCCCGGAGCTGTTCTACAGCCAGCTGGGCCAGACGACCACAGGTCGACGAGTCCACACCCCCACTGATTCCCAGCACCAAATGTTTCTGGCCACTGGCGAGCAAAGTGGTTTTGATAAAATCAACACGGCGCTGAATTTCAAATTGCGGATCAATCTCTGACAATACCCGCATTTCACGGATGATATCCTGAGCCTGCATAGCAATGCCTCACAAAGTTACACCAATACCTGCCATTGTAAGCAACCCAGCCTATGGGGCAACCATACAACCCAAACTCAGACGTTTTTTAGCTGATACGGCGTGGGATCAACAATGGGTTGGCGCTGTAAGACCAGATCGGCCAGCAGACGTGTTGATGCGGGAGCAAGCACCAGCCCGTTGCGGAACTGCCCGGCATTGACGAACAGGTTCTGATATCCCGGCACATTACCGATAAAGGGAATGCCATCTGGAGATCCAGGTCTCAGACCAGACCAGTGATGTTCCACAGGATAATTAGCCAGCGCGGGAACGATCTCCAGAGCCGAGGCATAAAGCGCTTTTGCAGCCTCTTCCGTCGTGCGCTTTACAAAACCAATACGCTCAAGTGTGCTGCCAACCAGAACGCGGCCATCATTGCGGGGGATCACATAACGGTCCCCACGTAGAACAACGCGGTCAATCACACCCGGTTCAGCCTTGAATAGCATCATCTGGCCGTGCACGGGTTCAACCGGCAGAGAGATATCCAGACCACCGAGTAACTCCCCGCTCCATGCACCAGCTGCCACAACATAGGTATCCGCTTCATAAACACCATCAGCAGTGCGAACCCCAGTAATAGAACCGTTCTCGCTCAAAAAGCCTGCAACCGATTGATGCTCAAGTAACCTAACCCGCTCATTTAATACCAGACTCTGGCGTAGCGACTGACCTAACCGCGGATTACGGATACTACAGACCTCAGGCATCCAGAGTGCCTGTTCGATCCCTGGGGCCAAATGGGGTTCAGTACGATACAGAAAATCAGCATCTACCTGCCGAAGTGGCCGATGAAACTCAGCAGCCCAACGTAGCGCTTCCGTCTCGTCCTGAACATCCACCATCAGCATGCCTTTCTGCCGCAATTCAGGATCGATACCTGTTTCTTCCTTAAGCTCTGCTGCCAGATGGATATAACTGCTTTGCGACCAGGTCGCGAGCTGAGTGACGGCAGACGGGTAACGCCAGGGATACAGAGGGGAGACAATACCGCCACCCGCCCAGGTCGCTTCCCGGGCACAGGCGTTTTTATCAATTAAGGTGACAGAACAGCCAGCAGACGCCAGCTCTCTGGCGGTGAGCATCCCGATGATGCCACCGCCGATAACAATATAAGACATGAATACTATGGCTTACCTAAGGTGAACGTGACCCCTGAAGTACCTGAACTTACAGCGGAACAGGTACCATCGGACGTTGCATCACAGCTATCACCCAATACAAAAGTACCACCTGACTGAGTCACCTGAATGGTATAGTTTGCAGGATGCGCAACCTCACAACTGAAGCTCATCTGGGTGCCCGTATTCAGACCATAACTACACCCAACCGCAGCAGGTGTTGTGGTTACAGATACATCAGTGCCGAAGTTGATATCAGAAAATTTGACCGGGCTATTACCCGAATAGCCCTTCTGGATGGTACCAGAGATATAACAGGTCGCCCCACAGAGATTCACGTTGACCGCCAGGCTACCTGATATTTCATTAGGGCTTGGCACAATTTTATTATCACTGCCTTTATAATCACTGGGGTTGGCGTATTCATTACCCAGCAAGCCAGTATTATCCGTGCGCATATAGGCGGTTACGGATGTTGACGCACTCAGCGCGGTTTCACCTGTAACCAAACCGCGGCTAAAGGTGCCGTAATAATCAGTTGCAGGATCATCCACGTTATCAATGATTTCACTCGTCACAGAAGCGACGCCAGAGGATGCAGATCCCCAAGTACTCAGCAGCGTGGTATTTACTTCATTAAAGGGGATGTACTGCAACCAGGACTGCCCAGCTACAGAGGCCGCACTGAGGCTGGACAAATAAGTCAGCAGTGCCGTGTCATGACTAAAGTCATCGATATAAATGGTGCGTGAAAGAGCCTGAGTAGAATCCCCTGTCGCGGTTGTAATCTCAGGTGCTGGAGAGATGGTGGGCGCCGATACAGCCGACCAGACGGACAGACTGGCAACGGTATCCCTCAGCTCGTAATGAACTCGGTTTTTGATATATGTAATGTAACTGGCCAGACTGGATGACGCACCACTGGAAAGGTAATTTTCAGGGAATGCATTGACTTCTATAGCCTTCCAGTCGGGTACCAGTCGATAGATGCCATCAATGCGCTTAAAGCGGCAGGCTTCAACGTAATCATCACCTGCACTATCAGCTATACCTCCCAAAACAATAGCAGATCCGGAGACAGTAAATTTATAGTGCGCATGATCGCCCAGAGTACCAAATGCTCCAGAGGCGGCGCTAGCACCTGTTTTAAACGTAATACCAGTAGTGTTGTTTACTGAGTCATGGTGTCCTGCACAGCAGCGGTCGCAATAATCAGATTGCGTCCGCCCCCCGCTGAGAGACAGTGCGGTTCCCGTAGCAGCTGACACGTAGTCGCCATAATGTTCTTCAAAACCCTCAGTGGCATTGATAAAGGTTCGGTATGCAGGGGTACGAATCAGTGCACTGCCCGCTGACATTTCACAGAAACAGTTAACCGTGACATAGTCCTCCTGCACCAGCTGAATATCAGAGGTGTCATAGGTGATGGTTTCGATTCGCACCACGGTACTTTCATTTTTAGACTCAACTTCTGGTAGCGGCTTGGTGGTTTCCTTGAACTTGCCATCACCCACATCAACCGCGATAACATCAGGCGCTTCACCCGGCGTGTAGTTCACATCCGGTGTGCCGCCGCCAATATTTGCTGCCCCCAGATTTGCGAGCACTGCGGAGTTATCACTAATCGCTGCAATAATGGTTGAAAGAGACACACTGCCCGCCGTAGGGGTATCCCAACTGACGGTAACCGCGACATCCTTAAACCGTTTGTTAACCGCGCCGCTGCTGAAGGCACTGACCACCCCGCCGGACACAAAATAATCCACTACATCCCAGCTGACGTTATAACTCAGGGTCGACATGCCTGACGAAACCGTTACCGTAGAGGGTGCAGTGGTCACAATATCTGTAAATGCTGTTTCTGCAGACGCAGATGTCGCTTCCAGACGCTCAAAACCGCGCAGGTCTTCCAATGCGTTTTCAGCCAGGGTCATGGCGATTGCCCGGCGTTCTGAATCAGAAATCGTTTTCAGCATCACGCCGGACAGCTGAATAATGCCCAGTACACCAATCACTGCCACAACAAGGGCAATCAACACCTCTAAGAGCGTAAAGCCGCGGAAAAAAACAGGTGATATTTGTCGCTTATCCATTTTTGTCACCTTAATCAAAATCTGTCCAACTGCCAGCCCGTCGTCCAACTCCATAACGAACGGAACCGGCATTATTCGCAAGACGCTCAAGAATATTCTGCGCGTACACCAACGTAAAACTACCGGTCGGCAGGTTAACTTCACTGTTGACCAGAATCACACCATACACCGTAGGCGAGCCGTTAATGGTGATGTCATTATCTTCAACACCGACTGCCGTCGGATCCGGGTACACATCCGAAAACGCAAACATAATGCCAAAAAAAGTACTGTTGGAGTTCATGGTTAGATCACCATGCACCACTAAGATGATCGGCTTATCGTAGCTGGCAACCTGGCTATTGGCCGGAATACTGCAACTTTCCGGTACCCAATACAGCGGCAGTTGACCTGCTTTATCGCCACCTTCATAAAAAGGATCTCCGGCAGCAGCACCCAGGGCTTTAAAATCATCACAACTAATCAAAGTGGCAAATTCATCCCGAAACGACTGCCAGGGCGTATCATCACTGGCTCCACAAGCCGTGGTAACACAGATTCCAAAGACATTTTCAAACACATCGGGCACAGCAGACTCAGACGTCTCGACGATATCGAGACATTCAGAGGGGTCAGATACATCGCCCGCTTCACAGAGGGTATTGTCTGCCTGCTGACAACGGCAATCATTACACAAGATAAAACCATCAGACTGCTCTGATTTGGTTTGCGCCGCATTACCGCCTTCATACAGAAATTCATCCATATTACAGGTTTGCCAGGATGCTACACCCGTAGTGGTTGAGGTTTCGACCCAAGCTGAAACCGGTACCCCGGTACCACCACCATTGGGGTTTCCAACAATTGAGAAGGTACCACCCGGCGGGAAGTTACCATTACTCATCAACGGTGGCAGCTCTCCAAAATCGACAATAGGGAAACGGCCATACCCTTCTTTAACCGTGGCACTGCCCGTCAGATCGACTGAGCCACCACTGGCTGTAATCGTCAGCAGGTCACTGGCAATATCACCCCGTACAGACACGCTGACACCGTTTTCCAAACCAATCACATTGACAGTGCCATCCGCCCAGGAATCGCCCTGATCAAGATACATCATGGAACCGTAATCAAGACCTGCCTGAGCGTGGTGCAATGCTTCTTTCGCCCGGTTTGAGTTGGCAGAGGTACGGGTCTCAAGCAGACTCACTTTAACCAGGTATATGGTGGTAATTGTCACAATCGCCAGCAGCAAAACCGTCACAAGTAGAGTAACTGCACCTTGTTGCTTTTTTGGACAGGGAATAGATGTTTTCTCCATAAAACCGGCCCTTTACCTAGAGTTCATTTCTGATACGCACGGTGTCTCTCAGCGTGCTGGTAACATTAGTATCCAATAACGACTGTCCCTGTAACGTTATGGTTACGACTTTGAGGGTTGATGCTGCAAATGATGCAGAGGTATCGGGCTCTATTTCAAACGACAGCCCGAGAATAGTTGATGTATTTTCATCATTCAGGCGAGACCAACCGCCCGGTATTGTTGTTGTGCAGTTAGGTGAAACCAGGGCAGATGATGTGAGCAGAAAAGTCCTGATATCATTACTTTCCAGTCTATAACCAATTAGCTCTTCCGCTGTTGAGCTGGCATCACCATCGTAATCATAGCTCAGCAGAATACAGTTGCCCGCACCTGAGGTCACGTTAAACACGTTCACGGCCGTGCCCCCACTGATAGCGGTAGCGTGCGGGTTACTGGCCGGATTATCTCCGGCCCAATATCCTGCGCGACGAATATCACGGATCATCATATCCATGATAACGCGCATATCCTGATTCAGGCGGGCTGTTTTAATGGCCTGACCATGAATCCCCAGGGACGAAGTGAACATTGAGATAACCAGGCCCATGACAATAAACGACAAAACCAAGCCAATCATGAGTTCAATCAGGGTAAGGCCTGACTGTTTTTGTCTTAACATGCGTCATACCCCCAGGAACTACCCTTGGTGGCACAAATTTTTGCCCTGCCAAGCCGACTCAGCACAACATTAAGGGTCATGCCACCGGCGTCAGAAGAGAAATAAACAGTACCAATGGGATTCATCGTGCCTCGAACAGGGTCAAATGTAATTGTTGACCCCGTTGCCAACGATGCAGACATGGATACTCCCGGGAAACGGCTGCTATCAACGGTATAAGTCACTCCACCTAACGTACACCCCGCGACTGAAGCCCCTCCACAAATACAAGAAGCTGACGATGTATCATCTAATCCATAACACCACTCAGTATCATCCATTGCCAAATAGACAGGGGTGTTTTGTTTGATCGATTCAGCTCTCGCATACTGCACATCCGACAGAAATGCCTGTGCAGCTCCGGATACACGCTGATTATCTATCGACTGAAACAGGCTCGGCATACCCACGGCGATTACAATCAACAGAACAACAACCGTTATGATCAGCTCAATAAAGGTAAAGCCTGTCTGAGATTTCCTTTTCTGCATGCACACTCCAAGGGACACATTAGATCATTAACGTGTTATCGGAAGATAAAACAAAAGCTAAAGTAACCTAGACTTGGCCGCTAAGTTCTCTGATACTTAAGTTCATTAAAGATAGCAGTGGCGAAGATAAAATGAAACGGACAACATCTGGCTTCAGCCTTATAGAATTGATGATTGTGGTTGCAGTGGTGGCTATTTTAGCTGCTGTTGCGTACCCGGCTTATCGCGACTACGTGCTAGAGGCCCGACGCGCCGATGCACAGGCCGATTTACTGGATGCCCAACTGCTACAAGAGCGTTACAGAGGCTACAACAATCAATACGCTGCTAACTCTACTGCTCTGAGCACCGCAGGCCTGAGTATGATTTCGGAAAATGACTACTACACCTATTCTACTACGGGCTCTACCAGCACTTTCACCGTCACCGCCACGGCAAAGGCAGGGGAATCTCAAACTGAAGATAAAGAAGGTGGTGTGAGCTGCTCACCAATGACTATCAATCAATCCAGCAACGTCACGCCAGCAGCTTGCTGGAAAAACTGATACTTAGTTTACACTGACGATTTTTACATCAAACTGAAGGCTTTTACCTGACAGTGGATGATTAAAATCCACCTCAACCTTCTCGTCTGAAATCGACTTAATGACACCCGGCAGTTCACCACTAGCGGGGTCACTAAAAGAAACCACCAGACCTTCTTCAATATCCATATCAGCAAACTGGCTACGCGGAACGCGATGAATATTGCTGGGGTTCGGCATACCAAAGCCGTTTTCCGGCAAGATTTTCAGGCTATGCTCTGTGCCTTCCTCAAGGCCAAACAGCGCCTTCTCGAAACCTTCCAGCATATTGCCATCGCCAATGGTAAATGTGGCAGGCGTAGCACCAAAATTAGAGTCAACGATTTCGCCTGTTTCCAGTTTAATGGCAAAAAACAGAGTGACAGTTTTACCGGGACCAATCAGCTTACTCATGCTGTTTTCTCACTTTTTGTACGCCGACGCTCCATAAAGAGCGTATCAAAAATCAGAACTGCAGCCCCTAACGTGATGGCGCTGTCAGCAAGGTTAAATGCTGGGAAATACCGGTTCTGGTAATGCACTGAAATAAAGTCGATGACATACCCCAGCACAACTCGGTCATAAAGATTGCCCAGAGCACCGCCAAGGATCAGGGACAAAGCCATGCCTACCCACCAAAGTCCACGCTGCGTTCGCTTCAGCCAGATAATCAGCACAATACTGACCACCAGGGCAATTAATACAAACAACCAACGCTGCCAGCCACCGGCGTCAGACAAAAAGCTAAACGCCGCACCGTAGTTATAGAGCAGCGTCAGATCAAACACCGGCAGCACAGGCAGCGGATCACCGTAACTAAGGACGGTAACCGCCAGCTGTTTAGTCAGATAGTCCAGCCCAATGACAAGAACCGTCAGCCAGAGCCAGATCAAACAGCCTTTCTCTGGCTGAGATTGTTTCTGAGCATCAGACATCAGGCGAACTTCCGCGTTTCCCCTGCACCATGCACGTTATCCACACAGCGGCCACACAGTTCAGGATCTGTTGCATTGCTGCCCACATCAGCACGGTAGTGCCAGCAGCGAGGACATTTATGGGCTGCACTTTTCACAATACTGAGTTGCAGGCCGTTCAGATCTGTTGCTTCTGCATTTTTCGCCTCTGCCAGCGGTTTAACAGCTGCCTTCGACGTAATCAGCACAAACCGCAGTTCATCTTCCAGTGCCGACAGAGTATTCAACAGGTCATCTGCACAGTAGAGCGTGACTTCAGCTTCAAGACTGCCGCCTACTTCTCCGGCATTACGTTTTGCTTCCAGCTGCTTATTCACTGCGTCCTTAACCGCCATAATTTCAGCCCAGAAGTCCGCGCCCAGCGTACTGGTTTCTGGCAATTTTTCGAGTTGTGCGTACCAGCCATCCAGCTGCACAGATTCAGCACGCTCACCTGCCAGATTTTGCCAGATCTCATCTGCAGTAAAGCTGCAGATAGGAGCGATCCAACGGGTCAGGGCTTCAACGATATGATGTAGTGCGGTCTGGGCTGAACGACGGGCATGTGAATCAGTCGCCGCGGTGTATTGGCGATCCTTGATGATATCCAGATAGAAACCGCCCAGGTCCAGAGAGCAGAAATGGGAAATTTTCTGGAAAATCTGCAGAAACTCGTACTGCTCGTAGTGATTAAGCAACTCATCCTGCAAACGGGCTGCGCGATCAACGGCCCAGGCATCCAGCGCCACCATTTCGGCGACTGGCACAGAGTGACTGTCAGGCTCAAAACCGTTCAAATTAGCCAACAGGAAGCGCGCCGTGTTACGGATACGGCGATAGGCATCAGCCGCACGTTTCAGAATATCATCGGAAATGGTCATTTCACCGCGATAATCCGTTGAAGCCACCCACAACCGCAGAATATCCGCGCCATATTTGTTCATAACTTCCTGCGGCGCGATCACATTACCCACAGACTTGGACATTTTGCGCCCCTGACCATCCACGGTGAATCCGTGGGTCAGAACCTGTTTATATGGCGCACAGCCCTTAATCGCGATCCCCGTCTTGAGTGAAGACTGGAACCAGCCGCGATGCTGATCAGAACCTTCCAGATAGAGGTCTGCCGGGAACGTCAGTTCATCACGCTTATCCAGTACCGAATAATGGGTCACACCTGAATCAAACCAGACATCCAGCGTATCGGTCACTTTTTCGTATTGATTCGCTTCATCACCCAGCACATCAGACGGGTCCAGATCAAACCAGGCATCGATACCATCTTCCTCGATACGCAGGGCAACCTGCTCAATCAGGGCAGGCGTTTCAGGGTGAAGCTGCTGTGTTTCTTTATGGATAAACAGCGTGATCGGCACACCCCAGGTACGCTGACGGGAGACACACCAGTCAGGACTCTGCTCAACCATCGCTTCAATACGGTTCTGACCCCAGGCGGGGAACCACTGTACGCCCTTGATGGCCGACAGAGCATCAGCCTTGAGGCCTTTTTCTTCCATACTGATAAACCACTGCGGTGTCGCGCGGTAAATCAAGGGTGTTTTAGTACGCCAGCAATGCGGGTAGCTGTGCTGAAACTTATGCAGTTTGACCAGCGCATGTTTCTCTTGCAGAAGCGCAACGACTTTATCGTCCACCTTGTAGACATGCTCGCCCGCGAAAACACCCGCTTCTTCAGTAAAGACACCGTCTCCGGCCACCAAGTTAAGTGTGCCGATGTTGTATTTTCGACCGACTTCAAAGTCTTCCACACCATGATCCGGCGCGGTGTGAACAGCACCGGTACCGGCATCCAGTGTGACGTGATCACCCAGAATGATCGGCACCTGTTTGCCTGCAAACGGATGCTCAAGCTGCACATTCTCCAGAGCCTGACCCAGACAACGGCCTACCACCTGATAAGACTCGATACCGTAGCGGCCCATCACATCGTCCAGCAGGCCTGCAGCAATCACCAGACGCTCTGGACCATTGCCCAGATCAACCTGAACCAGCACGTACTCAAGCTCTGCATTCAGGGATACAGCCTGGTTAGATGGCAGCGTCCAGGGGGTTGTGGTCCAGATCACCACAGAGGCGACACCCTCACCACCGCCATTTTCAGACGCAAACAAAGCGAGGAAAGCGGCCTGATCTGCGGCGGCAAATTTCACATCAATAGCGGTGGACGTTTTGTCCTGATATTCAACTTCGGCCTCAGCCAGTGCCGAGCCACCAACCACACTCCAGTAAACCGGCTTAAAGCCTTTCACCAGGTGACCATTCTCAACAATTTTACCCAAGGCACGAACGATGTTGGCTTCTGTTTCGAAGTTCATGGTCAGGTAAGGATTATCCCAGTCCCCCAACACCCCGAGGCGAATAAAATCGGCTTTCTGACCTTCAACCTGTTTGCGGGCATAAACACGACACTTCTGGCGAAACTCTTTAAAGCTCACCTTAGTACCAGCTTTACCTACCTTGGTTTCAACCTTGTGTTCAATTGGCAAACCATGGCAGTCCCAGCCTGGGACATAAGGCGCATCAAAGCCGCTCAGAGTACGCGACTTGATGATGATATCTTTCAGAATTTTGTTAACGGCATGACCGATATGAATATCGCCGTTGGCATACGGCGGGCCATCGTGAAGAATAAACTTTTCACGACCGGCACTGACTTCACGGATTTTCTGGTACAAACCTGACTGCTGCCACTGCTTCAACATCTCCGGCTCACGCTGCGCCAGGTTGCCACGCATCGGGAACGCCGTTTCAGGCAGGTTAAGTGTCGTTTTGTAATCGGTCATTATCTGGTTTCCGTTTCGCACTCGACCGCCAAAATACGTCGAGCCTGTTCAATATCATCAAAAATCTGTTGTTTCAGCGCATCAAGGCCTGAAAATTTCTGTTCCGGACGAATAAATTGCCTGAATTCCACGCTTAGCAATTCACGGTAGATCTGTTTATCAAAATCAAACAGATGCACTTCCAATACCGGCTGATGGCTGCCTCCCACTGTCGGTCTAATTCCGACATTAGCAACACCCCGCAGGCATTCGTTTTGTTCAGTCCACGCCCAGACTGCATATACCCCCTGCAATGGACAGGGGTAACGGTGCATTCGCACATTGGCCGTTGGCACACCGAGCTGACGACCCAGCTTTTGCCCATGCATCACCCGCCCAGAAACTCGGTAAGGACGGCCTAACAGGCGTTCAGCAAGGGCAAAGTCATGCTGTATCAGCGCATCACGAATGCGGGAGCTGCTGATACGCTCATGGTCTTTAAGACAGGTGTCTGTATTCACGACCGTAAAGCCGTATTTGTCGCCCGCCGCTTTAAGCATGGCGTAATCGCCACCCCGGTCACAGCCGAAACGAAAGTCATCGCCTACAACAAAATGTTTTACATCCAGCCCCTGCAGTAACAACGTTTCGACAAAGGCATCTGCGGACAGTGAGCGCAGGCGTTCGTTGAAGGTCAGGCAAAGCATGCGATCAATGCCTTGCGCCTCTAACAGTCGGAATTTCTCAGTAAAACGCGTCAGACGCGGTGGCGCGTCCTCACCGGCGAAAAACTCACGCGGTTGTGGTTCAAACACAATCACAACAGAGGGCAATCCGAGTTCAGCGGCTTTGTTTTTCACCTGCTGCAGGACACGACGATGACCCAGGTGGACCCCGTCAAAGTTGCCAATAGTTGCTACACAGCCCCGGTGCTCTCCACGCAGGTTGTGCAGTCCTCGGATCAGTTCCATCTCACAAAATGCCAGCCAAAACGAACGCGCAATTATAGACCAGTTAAGTCTCCAGATGTACTTTCAAGGCGATTTAATGCTGCCTCAGGTGGTGCAACCGTAAACCACAGGTCACAAGCACCAACAGGTAGAGCAAAACTCCCGTTCCAACCAGCCAGGTCATGTTCAGCACACGCTGCCAGACATCCATCTCAAACCATTCTGTTGCCGGGGCGACCTGCCATAATACCCAGCCAGCCAATGCCAGATTTGCCAGTAACAAACGCAACAAGTGTGCGCCCCAGCCAGCACTCCAGGTCAAAATGCCCAGTTTACGCAATCCCAGCAGCAGCAATCCGGCATTCAAAAACGCCGACAGGGAGGTGGCCGCCGCCAGACCCACATGCTGCAAAGGACCAATTAACAGCAGGTTCAGCGCCATATTCGCCGCAACAGCCTGCAAACCTATTTTGACCGGCGTTTTGGTGTCCTGTCGTGAGAAGTAACCCGTTGCCAGCACCTTGATCAGCATAAACGCCACCAAACCACAGGCATAAGCACGCAAACTCATGCCTGCCATCCAGACATCCCGCTCCTGCATCGCCCCGTAATGAAACAGGGTGATCAACAGCGGCTCTGCCAGACACAGCAACGCCAGCGCAGCCGGTACGCCAATCAACAACACCAACTGCAGCGCCCAGTTAAGCGTGTCCGAAAACGCCTGAGGCGATTGTGCCGCATGTTTACGGGAGAGACTCGGTAAAATCACAGTCGCAATGGCAATGCCGAATACCCCTAGCGGCAGCTCAGACAGCCGATCGGAATAATAGAGCCAGGACACGCTACCCGTCTGGAGAAATGAAGCAAGCACGGTATCCAGCAACAGACTGATCTGTGTGACCGAAACCCCAAACAGCGCAGGCAACATCAGTTTCATAATGCGCCTGACGCCCTCATCACCCCACCCCCATATAGGGCGCGGCAACAACGCAAGACGGGCCAGGAAAGGCAGCTGAAAGATTAACTGAGTTACCCCCGCAATCATCACGCCCCAGGCCAACGCCAGTACCGGCGGATCAAACAGCGGACTTAGAAATATCGCTGCGCCAATAAGCGAAGCATTCAGAAACACCGGGGTAACCGCTGGCACAGCAAATCGACCATAGCTATTAAGAATTGAGCCAGCGAACGCAGTCAACGAGATCAGGAGCAGATAGGGAAAGGTCAATCGAAGCATATCCACAGCCAGGGCAAACTTCTGGCTGTCGTTCAGGTAGAAACCAGGGGCAAACAAAGCCGTTATCACAGGCGCCGCAGTGACCGCCACCACAGTGACCATAATCAGGATACCGCCTAAGGTGCCTGCAACCCGATCAATCAACGCTTTTACTGCATTGAGGTCTCTCTGAGTCCGATATTCCGAAAGCACAGGTACAAAGGCCTGAGCAAAAGCCCCTTCAGCAAACAACCGACGCAGGAAATTGGGTATTTTGAAAGCCACAAAAAAGGCATCAGCACTGCTGCCAGCACCAAAATAACCTGCTACCACAACATCACGTGCCAGCCCCATGATTCGGGACAGCATGGTCATTAAACCAACCACTGCGCTGGAGCGGAGCAGCCCGGCCTCACGATCCTTCGGTTTGTCTGTCTGCATCACTGTCCCCGGTAGACTCCATAAGCAGCTGGAATATTACTGAGTAACGAATAAAATTTCCCCAGTTTTATTGACACTTTGCTCGCAAATATGAATAATTCCGCCTCTAATTTTCGGCGTTCGCGCCGTTTTTTGATTAACTCTTATTTTAAGGAGCCGGACTGTGGCAAATTCCGCAGGATCTCGTAAACGTGCTCGCCAGGCAGAGAAGCGTCGCCAGCATAACGCTAGCCTGCGTTCCATGGTACGTACCTACACCAAGAAAGTCGTAGCAGCTATCGACAGTGGCGATAAAGCAGCCGCTGAAGCCGCTCTGAAAACTGCTCAGCCTGTGCTGGATAGCTCTGTTAACAAGGGCATCTACCACAAAAACAAAGTGGCTCGCATCAAGAGCCGCCTGAGTGCACGCATCGTTGCTCTGGGTTAATTAATAACCCTGGCAATAAAAAAACCGGCAAATGCCGGTTTTTTTGTGTCTGAAATTTATTCAGGCCAGTACCAGATTATCCCTGTGCACCAATTCTGCTTCACCCATAAAACCCAACACTGATTCGATCTCACGACTGGGTTTACCAATGATTCGCTGCGCATCCTCATAGCCATAATTCGCCAGACCACGCGCGATGATTCGACCAAACTCGTCCACCAGCATTACCATCTCACCCCGGGAAAAGTCACCCGAGACACTGCGCACTCCGGCTGGCAACAGACTGGTACCGCGTTCGCGCAGGGCACGCACAGCACCCTCATCAAGAACTAATGTACCCCGGGCCTGAAGATGACCGGCTATCCACTGCTTACGCGCAGCTACCGGGCCTTTTTCTGGCACCAACAGTGTACCGACAGACTCAGCAGCACGAATACGCAGCAACACATCAGGCTCACGCCCACTGGCAATCACCGTGACCGCGCCCGAACGCGCTGCCAACTTAGCTGCACGCACTTTAGTTGCCATGCCGCCCTGGCCTAATTTACCGCCACCACCGGCCATTGATTCAAGCGCCGCATCTTCTGCACGCGCCTCACTGATCAACTCAGCAGCCGGATTATAGCGGGGATCGGCGGTGTAAAGACCTTTCTGGTCAGTCAGCAGGATCAGCGCATCCGCTTCCACCAGATTCGCCACCAGCGCACCCAAGGTATCGTTGTCACCGAAACGGATCTCTTTCGTTACCACCGTGTCGTTTTCATTCACCACCGGCACGACACCCAGTGACAATAGCGTACGGAGGGTCGCCTGGGCATTCAGATAACGTTTGCGGTTGGCATGGTCTTCATGCGTCAGAAGAATCTGGGCGGTATGGGTATTGTGCCGTTTAAAGTTGGTTTCATACGCCTGCACCAGACCCATCTGACCAACCGCTGCTGCAGCCTGCAGCTTGTAGATTTCATGCGGTCGCTCACGCCAGCCCAGACGGGTCATCCCTTCTGCCACAGAGCCGGAAGAGACCAGCACCACTTCAATGCCCGCCTGCTTAAGAGCAGCAATCTGATCCACCCAGCGTCCAATGGCATCCAGATCCAACCCCTGACCATCATTGGTCAGCAAGGCACTACCAATCTTTACCACCCACCGCTGGCTACTTGCCAGTTTTTCGCGACCGTTGGCCACAGTTCTTCCTCAATCAAAAGACCTGATAATTAACGCACATATTCCACTTCGACATCATAATCATCATCGTCGAAGTCATCATCATCCAGATCATCTTCATCCGAACGACGCTTGGAGCCGCGCAGCTGCTCAATCCGCTCACGTGCTTCAATATCAATCTGCTGACGTTCCGCCTCTTCCTGCTCAAGCAGTTCAGGTGTCTCTTCAATAGCAATCAGGCGCTGATCCAGAAAGGCCTGAATATCGCGCATCATCGCTTCAGTGCCTTCCTGACCCAGCGCCGAGATGCGGTAAACCGGCCCTTCCCATTGCAAGGCATCCAGAACGGACTGACAACGAGCCTCCCGCTCTTCTTCAGGCACCATATCCAGTTTATTCAGCACCAGCCAGCGCGGACGACTCGCCAGCGTAGGGCTGAATTTCTGCAGCTCCGCTACCACTACAGCAGCCGCTTCTGCAGGCGTTTGCTCATCCCAGGGTGCCATATCCACCAGATGCAGCAAAATACGGTTGCGCGCCAGATGCTTGAGGAAACGAATCCCCAGACCCGCACCCTCAGCCGCACCTTCGATAATGCCGGGGATATCTGCAATTACAAAACTACGGTGCCGCTCAGTACGCACCACACCCAGATTTGGCACCAGAGTGGTAAAGGGATAATTGGCAACCTTGGGCCGCGCGGCAGAAACTGCACGGATCAGGGTTGATTTACCCGCATTAGGCAGACCCAGCAAACCTACATCCGCCAGCACCTTAAGCTCCAGCTTCAGGTTACGGGTTTCACCCAGCGAACCCTTAGTGGTCTGCCTTGGCGCCCGGTTGATACTGCTTTTGTAACGGGTATTGCCCAAACCGTGAAAACCACCCTGGGCGATTTTTTCGACCTGTCCGGCCTTTGTCAGATCCGCCAAAACTTCGTCGGTATCAGTATCAATAATGGTGGTACCGACCGGCACTTTCAGCACCAGATCTTCACCTTTTGAGCCCGTACAGTTGCGACCCATACCCTGCTGACCGTTCTGCGCCTTATAAAAGCGGGTAAAACGATAATCAATCAGCGTGTTCAGGTTTTCTTCGGCTTCGAAATAGACCGAGCCACCATCGCCGCCGTCACCACCATCAGGGCCACCCTTAGGTATAAATTTCTCACGTCGAAAGCTCATGCAGCCATTGCCGCCCTTGCCGGCTTCGACTGTAATCACTGCTTCATCGACAAATTTCATTGCATTCACCCTGCGGCTGACGCCGGTTCTTCTTCAATATTGCTAATCATAAACAAAAAAAGCCCCGCCAGGGCGGAGCTTTTTTCGATGTCAGGTGCTATTACGCAGCTACAACAGAAATGTATTTGCGCTTGTTAGGACCTTTCACTTCAAATTTTACTACGCCATCCGCTTTAGCGAACAGAGTGTGGTCTTTACCACAACCTACGTTCTCACCTGCGTGGAATTTGGTACCACGCTGACGGATCAGGATATTGCCGGCAATCACTGCCTGACCACCAAAGCGCTTAACGCCAAGGCGTTTCGATTCTGAATCGCGACCGTTACGCGTTGAGCCCGCAGCCTTCTTATGAGCCATTATCTATCTCCTGTTCAGTTAATCTCAGGCGTTGATGCCAGTGATTTTCACTTCAGTGAACCACTGACGGTGGCCCTGATGTTTCATGTGATGCTTACGACGCTTGAATTTGAGAATCTCAACTTTCTTAGCGCGACCAGTCTGCAGAACTTCAGCAGTCACTTTAGCACCTTCAACAACCGGCGCACCGACTTTAACGTCATCGCCATTGCCAACCAGCAGAACACGATCAAACTCAACGTTCGCACCGGATTCAGCCTGCAGTTTTTCCAGCTTAAGGGTCTGACCCTCCTGGACGCGGTACTGTTTACCGCCACTTACGATTACTGCGTACATGTTAATCTCCGTCAATTGCCCACCCGGCTACTGTTTAACAAACCTACTTTTAATGGCGCACCATATGGTAGGGAGCTACATTTGGATGAGTCAGGGCGCGCGATTATAAAGCACCTAACACCCGGCAGGCAACCCCTATCAAAGGTATCAGGCCGAATTCTTGACAGGGTTGCGGGCTACCCATAGCATGCGCGCTTACACAACTATCAGCCAATATCTTTAATCATGCAGCCATCTGAACTCAACCCGCTCATCACGCCACAGTTTGAGGCAGTTAATGACTACATTATCAACCACTTGGGCTCAAATGTGCCGCTGGTTGAAAAGATTGGCCACTATATAGTTGAAAGTGGCGGTAAACGCCTGCGCCCTCTACTGGTACTGCTGGCCGCCAATGCAACCCGGTACGAGGGTGACAAACATATCCCCATGGCCGCCGTGATTGAGTTTATCCACACCGCGACCCTGTTACATGATGACGTGGTGGATAATTCGGAACTGCGTCGCGGCAAAGACACCGCCAATGCCCGCTGGGGCAATGCGCCCAGTGTATTAGTGGGTGACTTCCTCTACTCCCGGGCATTTCAGATCATGGTCGAAATTGGCTCCATGGAGATCATGGAAGTCATATCCAATGCCACTAACGTCATTGCCGAAGGCGAAGTCCTTCAGCTGTTGAACTGCCGAAATCCGGATACTTCAGAAGACGCCTACATGCAGGTTATTCTGGGCAAAACCGCCATGTTATTCGAAGCAGCAGCAGAGGTTGGCGGCTTGCTGGCAAACTGCTCTGACACTGAGCGCCAGGCCCTGAAACACTATGGATTACAGCTAGGCATCGCTTTCCAACTGATCGATGATGTGATGGATTACCTTTCTGACAGTGACACCATGGGTAAGAACGTGGGCGACGACCTGGCAGAAGGCAAAGCAACGCTGCCGCTGATTCAGGCGATGCAGCTCTGCTCTGACGAGGAGCGCACTCTGCTACGGCGGGCGATCCGAGAAGGCGGTTTAGACGATCTGGATCCGATTCTGGAAATTATTGATCGCACCGGCGCCATCAAATATACCCAAAACAAGGCTCAGCAGGCCGCCGCCGCCGCCATTGAAGCCTTGTCAGCGCTGCCCGACAGCTCTTTCAAATCAACACTTGAACAACTTGCCAATCTAGCCGTAAACCGCGCTGCTTAAACAGCGCGGCAAAAGCGGCTATCGGTCGGTCAACAACCACACAGCCTCACGCCACTCAGGCCGATCCCAGGCGTCAGCTTCGGCAAGACACTGCAATTCAAAACGTTCACCAAACAGATTCGACACTTCCTGATCCGTCACAGTGAACGGCGGCCCACCTGCAGAGGGGCGCTGCAGGGTTACCAGTAACACCTTCACACCGCGAGGCAGGCAGTGCAGCAACAGCTCCGCATAACGCCGCCGCATTTCTGGCGGGAATGCCACCAACGCTGCGCGGTCATAAACTGCCCGGACATCGGTTAAGTCGTCCGGTGTCAAATCAAACACATCCCCGCAGAGCAACTCCAGATTCTGATGCCGAAAATGCTGAAACCGCGAACATTCCGAGACTGAAACAGACAGGTTATTTTCCCGGAAAAAACCGTCACAGGCAGTCCGGTCCAGCTCAATACCAGAGACCGAATAACCCTGCTGCAGCAACCAAAGCATGTCGAGACTTTTGCCACACAACGGCACAAACACCTGTTCGCCAGCATCAAGATTGAGCTCTGAACCATAACGAATCAGGTGCGGATTCACCTCAGCCTGGTGAAAACCAATCTCACCATTACGCCATCGCTCCTGCCAAAAAGCCTTTTCCATCCTATATTTCTCCGACATTCGTCAATAATTGGGCGAATTATAACGGACAGTTCGTGCCTCACCCGTTTCAAATCTGTATAATTGCGCGATATTTTGACCTTTAAAAGCCCGGAAACGCATAACCCAATGACACGACCTTCTTCTTTTAGCCGCGACGAACTTCTGCAGTGCGGCCACGGCGAAATGTTCGGCCCAGGTAATGCACGTCTGCCAATTGGCAACATGCTCATGATGGACCGAATCCTTAAAATCACCGAAGACGGTGGCAACTTTGGCAAAGGTGAAATCATTGCTGAACTGGATATCAATCCAGAGCTATGGTTCTTCCAGTGCCATTTCGAATCTGACCCGGTAATGCCTGGCTGTCTGGGTCTGGACGCCATGTGGCAGCTGGTCGGTTTTTATCTGGGCTGGAAAGGCAACCCTGGCCGCGGCCGCGCGCTGGGTTCTGGCGAAGTTAAATTCTTTGGTCAGGTCCTACCCACTGCGCAGAAAGTTACCTACCATATTCATCTAAAGCGTGTAATTGAACGCAAGCTGGTGATGGGCATTGCAGACGGCAGCATGTATGTTGACGGCCGCGAAATCTACACCGCCAAAGATCTGCGGGTTGGACTGTTTACGTCCACCGATGGCTTCTAAGCCGGGTAATCAGACAATAACGATAGGTGGAGAGCGACTTTCCGGTAGCCAAATCAGTTGGATTCACGGAAAATAACCGCCTTAACGATAAAGAAAGAGAGAGAAGCACATGCGACGCGTCGTAGTTACCGGTATGGGCATTGTGTCTTGTTTGGGTAATGACAAGGCCACTGTTCTGGAGTCCCTGAAACTGGGTCGCTCCGGAATCAAGTTCCAGGAAGAATACAAAGAACGCGGCTTTCGCAGCCAGGTTGCAGGCAGTATTGATATCAGTTTTGAAGACCGTATCGATCGTAAACTGCTGCGCTTTATGGGTGACGCTGCTGCCTACACCTATATTGCCATGCAGGATGCCATCACCGACTCCGGCCTGAGCGAAGACCAGGTTTCCAATGTGCGTACCGGCCTGATCGTTGGCTCCGGTGGTGCTTCCGCGGAAAACATCGTTGAAACAGCTGACATCACACGCGAAAAAGGCGTTAAACGTGTGGGTCCTTACCGTGTAACCCGTACCATGGGTTCCACTGTATCTGCTTGTCTGGCGACACCTTTCAAAATTAAAGGCGTGAACTACAGCATCACCTCTGCCTGTGCAACAAGCGCACACTGTATCGGTAACGCGGTCGAACAGATCCAGCTGGGCAAACAGGACGTGGTATTTGCAGGTGGTGGTGAAGAACTGCACTGGGTCCAGACTGCGATGTTTGATGCTATGGGTGCCCTGTCCAGCAAGTATAACGAAACGCCTGAAAAAGCATCACGCGCCTATGACGCTAACCGTGACGGATTTGTCATTTCCGGCGGCGCAGGTGTACTGGTGGTTGAAGAACTTGAACACGCCAAAGCCCGTGGTGCGAAAATCTACGCTGAAATCGTAGGCTACGGCGCCACATCTGACGGCTATGACATGGTTGCGCCATCAGGCGAAGGCGCCGCACGCTGCATGCAGCAGGCTATGGCTACCGTTGATGGCGATATTGATTACATTAACGCACATGGCACTTCTACCCCTGCAGGCGATATGCAGGAACTGAAAGCGATGAAGAACGTGTTTGGCGACAAAATGCCAGCCGTCACTTCAACCAAATCGCTTTCAGGTCACTCTCTGGGTGCTGCGGGTGTTCAGGAAGCGATCTACTGCCTGTTAATGCAGGAAAACAACTTCATTGCAGCCTCTGCCAATATTGAAGAACTGGATCCTGAAGCGGTCGGTCTGCCAATCGCTACTACAGCTAAAGAGAATGTTGATCTGCAGCGTGTGATGTCCAACAGCTTCGGCTTTGGTGGCACCAACGCTACTCTGGTGTTCCAGAAACTCTAAGCAGAATCTGCTGATTAAAAAACCCCGCCATGGCGGGGTTTTTTATTGCTGAGCTGTTATCAATCTTATCAGCCAGCTACATAGTTCAGCGGAATCACGGTACTCCACAGAATCACTGTGGCTGCCAGCATGCCAACCAGCGTACATAGGCCTACTGTCAGAATCGATGAAGAAAACATAAACGCCCGGTCTTCAGGTATTTTCATAATCACAGGCACCCCGGTGTAGAGCAGATAAACCGAGTAACAAACTGCCGCAAGCCCTACCGATACATTAAACCAGAGCAATGGATAAAGTGCAGCGAGGCCTGACAGGAAGAGCGGCGTAGCAGTGTAAGTTGCCAGAGAGACACAATCTTCAAATGAGATAGTGCCACCGTAGGTTTTTTCCATCCAGTGAATACAGTAGCTGATGAACGCAACACCGGCCCACATGGCAAAATAGAATGCTATGGCGGCGGGCAGCGCACTCATAACATCCAGCTTAACAAAGTCAGTACCATTAATACTCCAACCGACCTGTGTCGTCCCGATGAACATTGCGATGGCTGGAATGGCCGACAGCATACTGACCTGCTGCAGGAAAATATGCGAGACACTGTAGTGCTCGTCCCGGATCTGGTTCCATTCTGTTTTGGGGTGATACAGCATTCCCATCATATGTTGAATGAACATGGTAATTTCCTCTTTTTATTATTTTGCCGACTGCCTGACTTCAGACGCTCAACGGCTCGTTGGTTGGTTTACATCTACAGCTTTACTCCCTTCCTTTTTCAGGGGTTGGTAGTTTCTACTTAAGTTTAGATCGCCTAAACGCCGTTTCAACTAATGATCAGGTAATGATCAATTAAAATGACACAAAAAAGTAACATGATGTACGTGATGCTATAGCGGAACATTGCCATAGGCGCCCCGGGCACAGCGTTATAGACTCTCAGCGCCCATTGCATAAACCGCAGATTCAGCACCACCACCAATAACAAATAAAGATAACCACTCATGCCGCTCAGAAACGGCAACGCAGTTGTCGCCACCATCAGCAGGGTATAAAGCACAATCTGCAGGCGGGTATAATCATCGCCATGCGTCACAGGCAGCATTGGAATGCCTGCTTTGGCGTAATCCTGTTTACGGGCGATACACAACGCCCAGAAATGCGGAGGCGTCCAGGCAAAAATAATCAGCATTAATAACAGGCTGTTTGCGTCCAGTGAACCGGTCACAGCAGTCCAGCCCAGCATCGGCGGCGCCGCACCTGCGATACCACCAATGACAATATTCTGCGGTGTCGCGCGTTTGAGCCAGACCGTATAGACCAACGCATACCCCACCAGAGACGCCAGCGTCAGCCAGGCGGTAAGCGGGTTAACCCAGATCACCAACAGGCTGATTCCAACCGTCCCTACAATGGCAGAAAAGGTCAGCGCCTGCGCGGCGGTAAGACGACCCTGCGGTAATGGCCGACCTTTCGTGCGTGCCATTTTTTCATCGATGCGCCGGTCCATAACATGGTTTACCGCTGCTGCGGAGGCAGCCGCCATACCGATGCCGATCAATCCGACAATGACCTTAACGGGGTCTGGCAAAGAGGGCACCGCCACAAACATTCCCACTGCAGCAGTGATTAACATCACCAGTACTACATTGGGTTTGCACAGGATCAGGTAGTCTCGCCATCCAATGGGTGCTTCAGATACTGCAAAAACACGCTGCTCAGCCATCTATTACCTCCTTAACCGCCATTCCGGCACGGTCATATGCCCACAACAATGCCAATAAAACCGCCACTGCCATAAAGTGATGTGCCATCGCCAGACCTATCGGCAAGGCATGAACAATATTGGCAACACCTAACCCAACCTGCGCCACCACCAGCACCGTTAATAACCTCAGGGGGGTGGTCAACGCGGGGATACGGGAAAAACACCACAGCAGAATCAGGGTATAGGTGAGTACCACCAGTGCACCTATACGGTGTACCACCTGGATAGCCGCACGTGCTTCAACTCCCAACTGCCCGCCCTGATAGTTAGGACCGATCGATTTAACAGGATCAAAACCGGCCGCAAAATCGAGTCCCAGTTCAGTACCCGGGTTGCAACTTACCCAGTGAGTACAGGCATACCCAGCGTAGTTGGAACTGGTCCAGCCACCCAGTGCGATCTGTAACAGCAGCAAAAAAACACCTATCAGGAACCAGCGTTGAGGTGCTGCCGGGTTGATCGGCTCACGGATATTCAGCCGTTTCAGCTTTTGCCGCAGGAACAATAAAAGCGTCAGGGTCAGCAAGCCACCCATCAGGTGCAGAGTAACGACCAGCGGATGGAGTTTCAGGGTGACCGTCCACATACCAAATAACGCCTGAATAACCACCAGCAGCAGCAACGCCACACTGAGTCCAACCGGATAAGATCGAGTCTTGCGCTTATGTACAGCGATGCCGGCCAGCGCCGCAATCAGCAAACCCAATGAACCCGCCAGATAACGATGGCCCATCTCCAGCCAGGTTTTATGTTTTTCGATAGGTGTGTCCGGATAACGCTGTTGCGCCAGTTCAAGTGCCTCATGCGATCCGGGCATCACTATATGGCCATAACATCCAGGCCAGTCAGGGCAACTCAGACCCGCATCATTGATACGCGTCCAGCCACCCATTAAAACCACCAGCAAGACCAGCAGAATCGCCAGGTTGACCAATTTCCATGCTGTACGTAGCGCCATACTCAGCCCACCTTGGATAACTTCAGCAATTTACGCAGATCATCCAGCACCCCACGAGGAGACTGTTCATACTCATAACGCAGCACCAGATTGCCCAACGGATCAGCAATCCAGATTGCCTGTCCCGGAGAGACGGTCTGGTCTGACGCAGTCAGATCATCCAGCACATTAACCACGACCCGATCACTGTCTTTGCCAAGGGCAATATGAATTTTTTCAAGTCGATCACGCCACTCGGTACAAGACTTGGCGGACTGGCAGGTGGTTGGACTGGTCAGGATCAACTGCCAGTGCTCGGTGGTGAGTGTCTCGGGGGTTTTACTGCTTGCAAACCAACCATTCAACTGCTGCCCAACAACCAGTTCGCCATGATTAACACGGCCTTCGGGGACAGCAAACCCACCGTAATACATCACTATTGCACTGACCATCGGGATAAGCCCCACCCCCCAGACCAGCCAGAAAATACGTTTATTCATGGTGTTTTTCTCCCTGTAAGCGAAACCAGCTGACAACCAACAAAATCAACAGGGCCGTAGCCAGCGCAAACCACTGAAAGGCATAACCCCGATGTCGCTCCGGGGTCATCAGGTTAAGAGTCCAACGGATATCCAAGTCATCAACAACAGACTCCCGGGTCTTGGCCGTTGCATGCCAGATGGGTTGCTGAAGCAGCACTTCAACCCGTTGCGTATCAATCGCCTGGATACGCTTGGGCCAGCCTTCGGCCCATTGATCCCTGGCCAGAACCAGTGACGACTGCTCTGCTTTAGCCATGAGCGCCAGGCTGACAACACCCGATGGAAGGTCAACATTGGGCAATTCATCTCTGGAGTTTCCCGCTGGTGTCCAACCCAGGTTTACCAGTATCAAGTGCGCTTCCTGTAACGGCTGAAACAGCGCAATGACCTCATAACCCACGCGGCCTTCCCGGGTACGATTATCCAGCAAAAAATACTGCTGTCGGTCAAACTCTCCCTGCAGGGCAAGCATTGAATACTGAACGTCAGAAAGTGATTCAGAGAGGGGAAGATATTGCAGTTGTTCAGCCTGCTGCATACTGTCCAGCAGCTGCTGTTTCTGATCAGCCCTTTGCAACTGCCAACAGCCCAGTCCTACCAGTACCGGCAGCCCAAATAACGCGAACCCCGCCAACATCCACTTGAAGCGCAGCGTGCTTTGATCTTTACTCTGTAGATTCATCAGCTTGCCGGAACTGTACATAATGCTACTTAAACCACTGTTATTATTATTGTTTCTTGCCGCTGTTATCAGCCTTTTCTGCGGCCTTTTCTTTTTAATCAAGGATCAGGGACGCTCCAACCGAACGGTAAACTCACTTTTTTTCCGGGTTGGATTTTGCGCCCTGATCATTCTTGTTTTGCTGTATGGGATTTACAGTGGCGAACTGAAACCCCATGCACCCTGGCTGCATTAAAGGATGTAAACAAACAGGAACAATCCCACCCAGACCACATCCACAAAATGCCAATACCAGGACACCGCCTCGAAGCCAAAGTGTTTCTCGGCTGAAAAATGCCCCTTCATCACCCGCAGCCAGATAATGATCAGCATCAGCGTGCCCAGTGTGACATGCAGCCCATGGAAGCCGGTCAGGATAAAGAACGTGGCACCATAAACGCCGGCGTGGAGTGTGAGCCCAAGTTCATGATAGGCCTCAACGTATTCGTAGGCCTGGAACACAAGGAACCCGGCACCCAGCAAAATCGTGGCTGCCAGCCAGAGCACAATTGCAGAACGCTTACCCTGCTTCAGGGCCTTGTGTGCGATAGTGACCGTGACACTGGAAGAGATCAGCAGGATGGTATTAATCAAAGGCAGATGCCAGGGGTCGATGATGCCTTTAGGACCCGGGAAGGTTTCACTGTCTGGCGGTGCCATCAATGGCCATTCCGCGGTGAAGCCCGGCCAGAGCATATTGGCCACACCTTTTTCACCCTCACCACCAAGCCATGGCACGGCCAGCGTACGGATATAAAACAGGGTGCCGAAAAAGGCGGCGAAGAACATCACCTCAGAGAAGATAAACCAGCTCATACCCCAGCGAAATGAACGATCCATCTGACTGCTGTAGAGCCCTTCATGGCTTTCACGAATAACATTACCGAACCAGCCAATCAGGATCAGGCCCATGGCCAGCGCACCGGCCAGAAGCAGCATCACACCGATGCCTCCGCCCTGTTCGGCGTTAAGTCCGTTGATGGTATTCCCGGCACCAAAGGCCATCAGAAACAGGGCAATTGACGCCAGTATGGGCCAACGGCTCTGGGTTGGAACGTAGTAGGTCTGGGTAGTCATAATCCATTCCTCCCGCCGTCAGCAACGCGGTTGTCTGCCGCCGGCGTTATGTCAAAAAGCGTGTAGGAGAGCGTGATGGTATGAATGTGGGCAGGCAGTTTCGGATCGATACTGAGCAACAACGGCATCTCCTTCTGTTCAGCCGCAAACAATGGCTGACGATCAAAACAGAAGCAGTTCACCTTGTGCACATAGGGCGCGGCTTCCGAAGGAGACACCGACGGGATCGCCTGGGCGATCATGTAACGCTCCGTGGTGTTATGGGCAAAGTAGGCGGTTTGCAGCAACTGACCCGGATGCAGTCGGGTCTGACTTTTCATGGGGCGAAACTCCCATGGCATCGACTCGTTATTGACTGCTGTCAGTTGCAGTTTAACCTCGCGACTGAGGTCAACCGCCTCTGGAGCAGGCGCCTCAACGGCGCGCAGCTCAACCTTGCCATTCAGCCCTGTGATGTCACAAAAAACATCGTAGAGCGGCACCAAGGCAAAACCGAAGCCGAACATCGCCACACAGCTCATCACACTGTAAGCGATGGTGCGGCGTGTTCTGGCTTTCAGTTCAGCGTCCATCGATCCAGCCTCCTGCCTTATTTCACCACCGGAGGCTCGGTAAAGCTGTGGTAAGGCGCGGGGGATGGCAAAGTCCATTCCAGGCCATGCGAACCTTCCCAGACTTCACTGCTGGCTTTCTTACCAGATCGGATACAACTGATCACGTTGTAGAGGAAAATCAGCTGCGAGAAGCCAAAGATAAAGGCACCCACCGACGCGACGGCATTAAAGTCGGCAAACTGTAATGCGTAGTCCGGGATTCGCCGTGGCATACCCGCCAGACCGATAAAGTGCATCGGGAAGAAGGTGATATTCACCCCGATGAAACTCAGCCAGAAATGCACCTTGCCCATGGTTTCGTTGTAGTAGCGACCGGTCCATTTGGGAATCCAGTAATAGGTCGCCGCCATGATGGCAAAGATAGCCCCCGGCACCAGCACATAGTGGAAATGCGCCACCACAAAATAAGTATCATGGTATTGGAAATCCACTGGCGCGATGGCCAGCATCAACCCTGAGAACCCACCAATAGTGAACAGCACCACAAAGGCCAGCGAGAACAGCATCGGCGTTTCAAAGGTCATCGAGCCCCTGAACATGGTGGCGATCCAGTTAAACACCTTCACCCCGGTCGGTACTGCAATCAGCATGGTGGAGAACATGAAGAACACTTCACCCACCAGCGGCATGCCTACCGTGAACATATGGTGCGCCCAGACGATAAACGACAGGAATGCGATCGACGCGGTCGCATACACCATGGAGGCATAACCAAACAGTTTTTTGCGGGCAAAGGTGGGAATGATCTCACTGACGATACCAAACGCCGGCAGAATCATGATATAGACCTCAGGATGCCCGAAGAACCAGAACACATGCTGGAAAAGTACGGGATCACCGCCACCGGCTGCATTGAAGAAGCTGGTACCGAAGTGAATATCCATCAGCATCATGGTCACCACACCCGCCAGAACCGGCATCACTGCAATCAGCAGGAAGGCGGTGATCAGCCAGGTCCAGACAAACAACGGCAGCTTCATCATGGTCATGCCGGGTGCCCGCAGGTTCAGAATGGTAGCAATGATATTGATCGCCCCCATAATCGAACTGATACCCATCATATGCACGGCAAAGATGAAGAAGGTTACGCTGGGAGGCGCATAGGTCGTGGAAAGCGGAGCATAGAAGGTCCAGCCAAAGTTAGGTGCGCCACCGTCCATGAACAGGGTCGAGATCATCATGGCGAAGGCAAATGGCAGGATCCAGAAACTCCAGTTGTTCATCCGCGGCAGTGCCATATCCGGCGCGCCCACCATCATCGGCACCATCCAGTTAGCCAACCCGACAAAAGCGGGCATCACCGCACCAAATACCATGATCAGACCATGCATGGTGGTCATCTGGTTGAAAAATGCCGGTTCAATCAGCTGTAATCCCGGCTGAAACAGTTCAGCACGAATCATCAGCGCCATACACCCACCGGTGAGGAACATGATGAAACTGAACCAGAGATAGAGCGTGCCTATATCTTTGTGGTTAGTGGTAAATAACCAGCGGCCAATGCCTGAAGCAGGACCGTGGTGGTGTTCTGTCAGCTCGCCGGCTGCAGCAGTCTGTTCCAGAGTCGACATATCACCCTCCTACTGTTTCAGTGCTGCAATATCAGCGGGGTTAATCAGATCACCGGTGTTGTTACCGAAAGCATTTCGCTCATAGGTCACGACAGCGGCCAGCTCAACGGCACTCAACTGGTCACGGAACGCCTGCATGGCGGTACCAGCCTTACCGTTCATTACAATATCGATATGTGCTGCCGGATCACCGAGAGCAATCGGGCTGTTCTTGAGCGCCGGGAATACACCGGGTAAACCACCGCCATCAGGCCCATGGCATGCTGCACAGGTACGGTTGTAAACCTGCTGTCCGCTTTCCATCAGCTCAGCCAGCGTCCAGGTCTTTTCTGCCGCCGCGGCCTGAGACGACTTGGCCTGTTTCATCTCTGCCAGCCACTGCTGGTAATCTGCTTCAGACTTGGCCTCAACCACAATCGGCATAAATCCGTGGTCTTTACCGCAGAGTTCAGCGCATTGGCCCCGGAAAACACCGGGCTCTTCAACCCGGGTCCAGATTTCATTAATGAAACCAGGGATAGCGTCTTTCTTAACCGCCAAATCAGGCACCCACCATGAATGGATTACGTCATTGGCAGTCACCAGAAAACGAACTTTTTTGCCGGTTGGAATTACCAGCGGGTTATCCACCTCGAGCAGATAATGCTCGCCTTTGGATTCTTCATTACCGATCTGGGTTTGCGGCGTACTCAGGGATGAGAAGAAATCGATATCTTCGCCTAGATACTGGTAGCGCCACTTCCACTGGTAGCCGGTGATCTGGATATCCAGCTCAGCTTCCGACTGGTCATACATTTTGACCAGCGTCGCTGTTGCCGGGACAGCCATGGCGATGAGGATGACGAAAGGGATGATCGTCCAGGTGATCTCAACCGCCACGTTTTCGTGGAAGTTGTGGGCTTCGGCCCCACGAGATTTGCGATGATGGATCAGCGCCCAAAGCATGACGCCAAAAACGACCACGCCAATCGCAACACAAATCCAAAATATCAGCATATGCAGGCCATAGACCTCGCGACTGATATCTGTCACGCCCTGAGTCAGATTGACGGTCCAATCTGCCCATGCAGCGCACGGTGCACACAGTGCAACCAGCAACCATGGGGTAGCTCTACTCATTAACTGCCCTCCTTTGTAAACATACAAAAGAGCCTGCTCAAGGCAAGTCACTAGGGGCGTTGTGACAACAATACGCAACGTCGGTAGCGACAGGCTTTGAGCAGGCTCTCTGTAGTCCTGGTTCCTTCCTATCTTATCCGACCAATCCACTTGGTTTTGCTGAAGTATAGCAGGGAAAAACAGAATGCAAGTTTGGCAGTGAATATTTTTTGAACAGCAATTTCCCTAACAATAACAATACTTAAGCGTAAATCTTACAGACCATAAGTACTGCTTTCAGGGGTGTGACAATATGCCGCATTTGCAATAAGTCCGGCCGAATCAGGAAGGGAAAACCAGAGTGCTCGAGAGGGTGAGCGCCAGAAAATCAGGCCCCCGCAAGGTATAAAGCCACACGCACCAACACCATAACGCACAGCACAAACAGTAGCGCCACAACAACACCACTGACCAGGTAAGGCAGAAACTTGCCCGAGGTAAAATCACGACTACGATTTTTTTCAGACTGGACACCGAAAAGCGCTGCCAGTGTGCTGGTAAACACCTGCCAGAAATTATTCGTTTTGAACCTCCTCAACATCGCACACCTCCTTTGCCAGTTCAGGAAGAATGTACTTTAGACATCCTCAGTAGATGAGTTGTTCTTAATTTAAGGTATAGCCGATACCCCAGCAGTACCGCCAGAATCACACCATAAATCAGCACCTCAAGGTAGTTACTGCGGATCTGCCAGATAAAATGCAGCAACGCCAACAGACTGATCAGGTAAACGGACTGATGTAAGCGGGTCCAGTTTCTGCCCAGCCTGCGCTGCATTTTTTTGGTTGATGTGACCACCAGAGGCAATAACAGCAAGAACGCCAGCGAACCAACGATGATATAAGGCCGCTCTGTCACCTCATTCCACAACAAATCGAGTCGCCAACCCAGAATAAACGTGACAAAACATAACAGATGAATCAGCGCATAAAACGCCGTATACAGCCCGAGCATGCGCCGGTAGCGGATCAACCAGCTCCAGCCAAATAACTTTCGCAGCGGTGTAACCGCCAGGGTGAGCCACAAAAACCGTAGCGTCCAGGTGCCAGTAAAATCGGTAATCTCTTCAGCAGGATCAGCGCCAAGATTAAGTGTCCAGGCCTGATAACTGATCCATAGCAGGGGCATAAGGCAGCTTAAAAACAGACTCCACCATACAATGATCCGCCCCCAATTTATCCGAGCCGTTAATACCATTTTTTCAGATCCATTCCCTTATAAAGCCCGGCAACCTCCTCGGCATAACCGTTGAAGAGGGTTGTTTCAATCCGGTTAGGATCAAGCAATGAAGAGGGCAACCGGCGTTCTGTGGCCTGACTCCAGCGCGGATGATCAACCTTTGGGTTCACATTGGCGTAAAAACCGTATTCATTGGGCGCAGTCAGATTCCAGCTGGTCGGCGGCATCTCCTCTTCAAGGCTGATTTTGACGATCGATTTGATGCTCTTGAAACCATATTTCCAGGGCACCACCAGACGAATCGGCGCGCCGTTCTGTGGCGGCAAAGCATTGCCATAGACACCTACCGCCAGCAAGGTCAACGGATGCCTCGCTTCATCCAGCCGCAACCCTTCTACATAGGGCCAGCGAATGGTACTGAAATAGGATCGCTGCCCCGGCATCTGTTCCGGATCCAGCAAAGTGGTGAACGCAACATACTTAGCTTTTGAGGTAGGCTCAAAAGCTTTTAATACTTCAGCCAGTGGTACACCAATCCAGGGAATGACCATGGACCAGGCTTCAACACAGCGAAGCCTGTAAATACGCTCCTCAAGCAGATGGGGTTTGATGACATCTTCGAGGTGATAGTGACCGGGTTTATTTACCGCCCCGGCAATTTCCACCTTCCAAGGGTCGGTTTTGAACTCCTGCGCATACTGAGCCGGGTTCTTTTTCGCGGTACCAAATTCGTAAAAATTGTTGTGTGTAATGGCGTTGAAGTAGGGTGCTGGTGTTTCACTGGTTGAGTAGTCGTTGTTTCTGACACTGCTGCGAATCTGCGGTTGCAGCCAGGCAGGACCGGGGTAACGCGGCAGATCCGCATCAATAGGATACTCCGGCACGGCATGAGCCAAGCCTGACATACCACCGAGCATCAAACCGCCGACACCGCGCATAAACTGCCGTCGCTGCAGATAAACTGACTCGGATGTGATTTCAGAAGATGGTATGGAATCAGGTTTTTTAATCAGCATGGCAGCCCCCAGAGCAGTTTCCGATAGTGGTTAGACTGCCAACAGGAAAATAATTCCCCTGTACCGGGACAGGGGAATTCAGACTGCGCTTAAGCCTCAGTATCGCGATGCAACTGCTTGCGTTTTCTCAGTACCCAGAGCGCCGGGCCAGACAGGGCGTAGACCAGAAAGAGTAGCCACAGGAAGGTCGGCGGATTGATAGAGATCACCGCCAGGCCAAGGACAATGCCTGTCAGAATCAGGAACGGCACTTTCTCTTTCAGGCCCACATCCTTAAAGCTGTAATACAGGATATTGCTGACCATTAGCACTGCGGCCAAGGCGACGTAAACAGCCACCAGATAAACATAGTTTGCGCTGGTGATGTCAAACTCCACTGCCGCCCACACCAGGCCAGCAACGGTCCCGGCAGCAGCCGGGCTGGGCAGACCTATGAAATAGCGTTTATCCACTGAGCCGATCTGAGTATTAAATCTGGCCAGACGCAGGGCGGCACAGGCCACATACACAAATGCAACAAACCAACCCAGCTTGCCAATATCAGACAGCACCCAGTTAAAGGCTACCAGCGAAGGCGCTACACCAAAGGAGACCATATCCGCAAGGGAGTCATATTCAGCGCCAAACGGGCTGGTTGTATTGGTCCAGCGAGCCACGCGTCCGTCCAGTCCATCCAGAATCATGGCGACAAAAATGGCCACAGCCGCATTTTCAAACTGGTTGTTCATGCTGGCGACCACGGCATAAAAACCCGCAAATAAAGCGCCGGTGGTAAACAGATTGGGCAACAGATAGACGCCCCGACCCCGGGGTTTATCCTGCTCCTGTGCTGGTACTTCTTCGTGCTCTGTCATGGGTTTCTCATCCGCCAGAAAGGAAGAACGTCATTCTACTGTGCTGCACCCGCTGATGCCATGCATCAAACCAACAAGACACGATCAACAAAACGTGCCAGCAGCGCATTGGAGACCGGCGTTTCAACAGCGGCATCCAGAACCTGTTTCAGATGACGTTCACCTTCGGTGTAGTTGTGTTGATAGTAGGTCAGCCGTTCAACCAGCACTCGCCGATCCACTTCAGGGTGAAACTGGAACGCCCAGAACGGCTTATCCAACACCCTGAAAGCATGAATACACTGCTGGGTAAAGGCCAATACCTGGCAGTCTGATGGAAGCTGATCTGCATACTGTTTATGAACAGAAACCGCATAAAACGGATCATGCAGATGGCTGAACAGAGGGTCATCAGTAGCGGCCAGACTGACTGAAATAGGCAGCGTCCCCATTTCGAATCCAGTCTCCCGATGTTTAATCTCACCACCCAGCGCAAGTACGGCCAGCTGAAAGCCAAAACAGGAGGCAAAAACAGGGATATTCTGGTTGATACAGGCCGTCAGGAGATGGATACAACTGGTCACAAAAGGATACTGCTCTGGCTGCAACACGTTGGCTTCGCTGGCGCCACCGACAAACACAGCATCGTAGCCCTCAAACGCATCCACCGGCACCTGAGGGGTATCAAATACGTTTAACACATCGATCTGACGCAGACTCAGGCCACTGTAAAGCGCAAAACTTTCCAGCTCTTCACGCCTCACCTGAGCACCATCGCGAATTTGCAGCAGTAATACCCTGAGCGTACCTCGCTCCCGCATCCCCTTCCCTCTCAGAGAAACAGTTCATTGAGGTTACAGCTTGCTCTGATACCGATATCCTGCCGGTGGTTCTGCAACCATTGATCCGCTGTTTCCCTGCCGCGTTCTTTCAGCCCCCCCAGAAAATCCTGCCGGGTAACATACTTACTGGCACCCTCCAGCGTTGACAGCACCTCACCCGATTCAATCAAATGAAAACGTAACTGCCTGAACCGCTGCTCCAGACTGCTGGAGGTGAAATATTTACTGCGGGACTGTTCAATAGTGTAGCTGATGGCACGCATCTCCCGCATAAAGGTGCTCTGAAAACCCAGCTCGGTAATACGCTGGTTAATCGCCTGAGAGCTGGTCGGCACCTCCGGTCGATACATGGGTTGCAGAAGCACCATCAGAATATCGGAGCTGCGGCAGTCAAAAATCAATGGATAGACCGCGGGGTTGCCTGAAAAGCCGCCATCCCAGTAGGGCACACCCTCTATTTCAATGGCCTGATGCAGCGTTGGCAGACAGGCCGATGCCAAAATATGCTCTACCGTGAGTTCTGATTCACGAAACAACCGGATTTTGCCACGACTGACATCCGTAGCGGCGATAAAAAGATTAAAAGGAGACTCCGCCCGGAGCTGTTCAAAATCAACCTGCTCAACCAGCAGGCCCCGCAGCGGATTAATATCAAGTGGATTCAGATCATAGGGGGAAACATACCGCAGCAGATCCAGCATCCAGCCGGTCATCGTTGTCAGTTGCGCTTCCGGTACCTGAGTGCCCAGCAGGTCCTGCGGCGAACAAAGAGAGACCTTGTGCCAGAAGCGGTTCAACGCTTCCCGCGCACCCTCCGGACCATTATCCAGCCAGCCTTGTGTCATAATGATCGCATTGGTCGCACCGGCGCTGGTACCACTGATACCTTCAGGATAAAAATTCTCTTCTTCAAGCAGGCGGTCCAGCACACCCCAGGCAAATGCGCCATGAGCTCCACCTCCCTGCAATGCCAGATTTAAGCGTCGAGTCATCCTGAGCCCTCCATAAATTTGTGCATTGCACAAAGTATAACCTATTGACATCTCCGTATATGAAAAGTTTTAAAATTCAAGAATTATGCCGTGTATTTAAAATATACTTATTTAATATCAATAGATTAAGTTATGTTCGCTTTGTAAACCCCCAACTAACACCAACCCAACCCGCTCTCTGAAACGCTATCAAAAACAGATGAATCGCACCTTAATTGTGCAAAGCAACAACTCCATTTGCATTACTCCTCGTGCATCTGGCAAAAAAGCACAATAAGATGCCAGCATGGACATCAAACAGTTACGACAATTCCTAATCCTGAGTGAGTGCTTACACTTCGGCAAAGCCAGTGAAGCCTGCCATGTCAGCCCATCCGCCCTCAGCCGCAGCATCAAACAGCTGGAAGATGAGCTGGGTACCCCACTGTTTGAACGTGATAACAGGTCGGTTGCGATGACCGGTGCAGGCATGCTCTTTCAGAGCTACGCCCGCGACGCGCTGGGCCAGTGGGATCTGATCCGCACCACCCTGATGCAACAGTCCGGGGAATTACAGGGCGAGTTGAGCATCTATTGTTCCGTCACCGCCAGCTACAGCTTCCTGTTCGAAATACTGAGCCGGTTCCGGCTTGATTTCCCCAGCATCGAAATCAAGCTGCATACGGGTGATCCTGAGCATGCCATCCCCAGAGTGATGAGCGGCGAAGATGACTTTGCCATTGCAGCCAAACCCAGCCATCTGCCCAATGGCCTGGCATTTAAACAGATCGCCATTTCGCCACTGCTGTTTATTGGCCCTAAAGACCCGGGCAACGGCCAGAGCAGCACCGAGATCACTGCAGAGACCCCGATGATTCTGTCTGAGGAAGGCATTGCGAGAAAGCGGGTTGACCAGTGGTTCAGGCAGCACCAGATTAAGCCCCGAATCTATGCCCAGGTGGCAGGCAATGAAGCGATTGTGAGCATGGTCAGCCTGGGTTTCGGTGTAGGCGTGGTACCGCAGATTGTGCTGCAAAACAGTCCGTTGGCGGGGAGCGTTACTATTCTGCCGGTTGAACCGGAGCTGGAGCCCTACGAAGTAGGCATTGTGACCCTGAATAAAAAGCTGAAAAACCCCCTCATCAGCGCCTTCTGGTCACAGCTTCAGGCGCTCTGATCACCCTTCCAGCAGCGTTTCCAGAGCGGGGAGTACACAGGGACGCCCCTGAGGGTTCAGCGCCACACCGATGACTAATCCGTGCAATACCACCTGATTATCGGATAACCGAATGACCTGTTGCCGGAAACCGAATTTGACGCGGCTGATACGCTCAACCTGCACCTCAATTGCAAAACGATCACCGCTGGTGAGGGACTGGCGGTAATCCAGTTCGGAACGCACCACCACCAGATGAATCCCTTGGGCGGTGAGTGCTGCAAAGTCGATACCCTTCTCAAGCAGAAATTCATGCCGGGCGTGCTCCAGATAATTGAAGTAGACGCCGTTATTGACGATTCCCTGCAGGTCACATTCGTAATCCCGTACTTTCATCTCCAGCCTGAACGTCATAGCACCCCCGATTCAAAAAAACCTGTTATACCACATCAGACCGCCGATTTTAGCTGAGCGGTTACTCGCAAAGTCCACTATTATGGTTTTAACTTGGACTACCCATCTACGCTAACAAAGCACGAAACTCATAATAAAAACAGGAGCTTACATGCCTGACATCACCGGTAGCTGCCTATGCGGACAGGTGCAGTACTCAATCAGACCACCCTATATGGCATTTCAGAACTGTTTCTGCTCGCGCTGTCGGAAAACCAGCGGCAGCGCCCATGGCAGTAATATTATTTTGCCGCCGGACCAGTTCACCTGGCTGACGGGTGAAAACGAAGTGGGACGTTTCGAGATCCCTGAGGCACAGCATTTCGCTACCTGCTTCTGCAAGCGCTGTGGCAGCAGTTTGCCCTGGTTGACCCAGCGCGGTACGACGGTGGTTGTGCCCGCCGGCACGCTAGACACCCTGCCTGATGCAACGCCAACCCAGAATATTTTCTGGGACAGCCATGCCGCCTGGTACCGTTTACCGGACCAACTGGAAACTTACCCCACAGTACCCGGCAAATCACAGCCCACTGAAATCAAACGAGGGAAAGATTAATGTATGCGGTGATATTTGAAGTCTGGGTCAAACCCGAAGGTCGTGATGAATACTTGGGCATTGCCGCAGAAATGCGAGAAAAGGTCGATCAGATTGAGGGTTTTATCTCAGTAGAGCGGTTTCAGAGCCTCACCGAGGAAGGCAAACTTGTTTCGCTCTCTTTTTGGGAATCCGAAGCTGCGATCAAAACCTGGCGGGAGCAGATTGATCATGGCAGGGCTCAGGCACAGGGACGCTACAGCTTATTCAAGGATTATCGCCTCAGAGTTGCTCAGGTCATGCGGGATTACGGCCCCAACGATCGACGCGAAGCCCCTAACCCCTAGTCCTGCGAAATCCCCAGCCAGAATAGCTGCCAGTGATGGCCGTCCGGATCACTAAAGCTGCGGCCATACCCCAGCTCATGCTCGACGCGTGCGCCGACTTCGACCGCGCCGGCCTGTAACGCCTTAGAAAAAAGCTGTTCAACATCATCACGATGGTCACATTGCAGACTGAGCATCAGTCCTGTTTTAACAAAGCCGGTGCCAGCTTCCTGCCGGGTTTGCATAAAACTTTCCGGAGTATGCAGCAGCAGGTGCACGGCAGGATGATCCAGCGCCGTCATTTCAGCACCAGAGAATTGCAGGTTTATCGCAAAACCCAGCTTCAAATAAAACGCAGTAGCTCTCTCCAGCGAATCCACTGGCACATTGACGAACAGTTTAGTCATTTCAATCTCTGCTAGGTTGTTAGCTACAGACAAACAATAAAGACAGCAAGGATGAACAAAAATCAACCAAAAGCACTGCCAACGGCTTGGAATCCAGCCCAGGATTTATTATCATATTTTTATTAGTTATATGCTTATTACTTTAAGTTATCAAAAGGCAACAGCATGAAACCGATTGTCACCACCTTCTTCGATGAACCCACATTCACCTACAGTTATGTGGTTCAGGATCCAAACAGTGCGCATTGCGCCATTATCGACTCGGTGCTGGACTTTGATTATGCCAGTGGCACCACGTCAACGGCATCCGCAGAAGCCATTCTGGCTTATATAGCCGAGCATAACCTGACCGTAGATTGGGTGCTGGAAACCCATGTACATGCAGACCACCTGTCTGCGGCACCCTTTCTGGCAGAAAAAACCGGAGGCAAATTAGGCATCGGTTTTAATATCACCGTGGTTCAGAACACCTTTGGCAAAGCCTTTAATGCTGGCACTGAATTTGCCCGCGACGGCAGCCAGTTTGATGTACTGCTGGCGGATGGCGATGCCATTCAGGTTGGCGATCTGACCGGCAAGGCGATTCACACCCCGGGTCATACCCCTGCCTGCATGACCTATGTGTTTGGTGATGCTGCGTTTGTAGGCGACACCCTGTTTATGCCGGACTACGGCACTGCACGGTGTGACTTCCCGGGCGGTGATGCCTCTACACTCTATCAGTCAATTCAAAAAGTGTTTGCCCTGCCCGACGACACACGCCTGTTTATGTGCCACGACTACAAGGCACCGGGCCGCGACACCTATGCTAACGAAACCACGGTAGCGGAAGAACGCCTGCACAATATCCATGTTGGCAAAGGCATCAGTGAAGCCGACTTTGTCAAAATGCGTGAGACACGCGATGCCACTCTGGATATGCCACGCCTGATCCTGCCGTCTGTGCAAGTCAACATGCGGGCAGGGCATATGCCACCGGCAGAAGACAATGGTCAGGTCTACCTGAAGGTACCCATCAATCTGTTTTAAGTAGCGGCACACTCAATAACAATAAATCAGCCCGGAGGTTTCCAATGGATGTTCGCCAACTGACGCCCTTTATCAGCGTTTCACCTCAACTCACCGCAACCGATATGGGATTGGCGGCAGCAAAGGGTTTTAAAGCGGTGATCTGCAATCGGCCCGAGCATGAAAGCGAGGACCAACCCGCCATGGCCGATCTGCGTTCAGCAGCAGAAGCCAATGGGCTGACCTGGCATTTCCTGCCAGTGGTGGCTGGTCAGATCACTGAACAGGACATCAATGACTTCAGCGCCCTGATGAACCAGATAAAGGGACCTGTACTGGCGTTCTGTCGCACGGGCACCCGCAGCAGCACACTGTGGGCACTTTCTGAAGCCCAACATCTTTCTGTTGACGCCATTTTGAGCACAACAGCCGCTGCTGGATACGACCTCAGTGCCCAGCGCGAACGCCTTGAGTCCATCCAAACCTCGGCTTCGGAAAAACCCCTCAAGGTATCGGGTGCGCAACATGATGTGGTCATTGTCGGTGGCGGTGCCGGTGGCCAGGCGGTGGCCAGCAGCCTGTTGAAACGGGCACCCGATCTGGACATTGCCATTATCGAACCCCGCACTGAACACTACTATCAGCCCGGCTGGACGCTGGTGGGCGGTGGTGTTTTTGAACGCCGGGAAACAGTTCGTCCCATGAGTTCAGTGATGCCGAAGCAGGCCAAGTGGTATCAGGCCGCTACCGCTGGCTTTGCCCCGGAACAACAACAGGTGATTCTGGAAGATGGCGAGCGGATCGGATACCGCATTCTGATTGTGGCACCGGGACTCAGCCTGGACTGGGAAGCCATTCCGGGTCTGAAAGAAACCCTCGGCAGTAATGGCGTCACCTCAAACTATCACTTCGATCTGGCACCTTATACCTGGGAACTGGTTCAGAGCACGCAAAAAGGCAAAGCACTGTTTACCCAGCCGCCCATGCCGATCAAATGCGCTGGTGCGCCGCAAAAAGCGATGTATCTGGCCTGCGACCACTGGACGCGCCAGGGCAGAATTCAGGATATCGAGGTTGAGTTCTGCAACGCCGGCGCCGCGCTGTTTGGTGTCGCGGATTATGTACCCGCACTGATGGAATACATCAAAAAATACAATATTCAACTCAGCTTCCAGCACAATCTGGTCGCTGTAGACGGGGCTGGAAAAACAGCCCTGTTCAAAGCCACCGATGCCGAAGGCAATGTGTCTGAAATCGAAAAACAGTTCGATATGATGCACGTCTGCCCGCCGCAAAAGGCACCGGCTTTTATCGCTAACAGCCCACTGGCCGATCAGGCTGGCTGGTTGGACCTGAACCCGGAAACGCTGCAACACAAAAAATATGGCGACATTTTTGGTCTGGGTGATGCAGGCAACACCCCCAATGCCAAAACAGCCGCGGCGGTTCGCAAGCAAGCTCCGACGGTGGCCGAGAATGTGATTCGCGCTCTTGAGGGCGGCTCATCCCGTGCTGTCTATGATGGCTACGGCTCCTGCCCGCTGACCGTGGAACGCGGAAAAATCGTCCTGGCTGAATTCGGCTATGGCGGCAAACTGCTGCCAACCTTCCCAACCTGGCTGGTGGAAGGCCGTCAGCCCAGCCGTTTGTCCTGGTTCCTGAAGGAAAAAATGCTGCCCTGGATCTACTGGAACGCCATGCTCAAAGGGCATGAATGGCTGGCTAAACCTGAAATTCTGTTGCATCAGCCTACGGCACATGAGGCGCAACAGGCGTGTAATTTTGGTGACAAAAAATAAAGGCGCGCACGGATCAGATGATGAAGCTGCAACGTATTTTCCCCTGTCTGGAATGGGCCCGCACCTATGACCGACCCACGTTGACCAGTGATCTGGTAGCTGCGGCTATCGTCACCATCATGCTGATCCCGCAGTCACTGGCCTATGCCCTGCTGGCCGGTTTGCCCGCCGAGGTGGGGCTCTATGCCAGCATACTGCCGCTGGTCGCCTATACCCTGTTTGGCAGTAGCCGGACGCTGGCCGTGGGCCCCGTTGCGGTGGTTTCCTTGATGACCGCTGCCGCGGTAGGCAATCTTGCCTTACAGGGTACGGCTGAATCTCTGGCTGCAGCCGTCGCACTGGCCTTTCTGTCAGGTGTCATTCTGATTCTGATGGGTATTCTGCGCCTCGGCATGCTGGCCAATTTTCTGAGTCACCCTGTGATCTCCGGCTTTATAACAGCGTCGGGCATTATCATTGCTGCTTCCCAGCTGAAACACCTTCTGGGGGTGAATACAGGCGGACATAATCTGTATGAAATCGTAGTTAATCTGACCGCCGCTATCGATCAGGCCAATCTGACAACACTGGTCATTGGCGTCAGTGCCACGGTATTTCTGTTCTGGGTCAGAAAACAGCTCAAGCCTTTGCTGACCCGAGTTGGTGTTAAAGCAGGACTGGCGGATATCCTGACCAAAGCAGGCCCTGTCTTTGCGGTTGTGATTACCACGCTGGCAACCTGGAGCGGCGGTCTGCAGGATGCGGGCGTAAAAGTGGTTGGCCATATCCCTCAGGGGCTGCCCGGACTTAGTCTGCCAAGTTTTAATCCAGATCTGTGGGAACAGCTCTTTATCTCCGCGCTGCTGATCAGCGTGGTTGGCTTTGTGGAAAGTGTCTCCGTTGCACAAACGCTGGCTGCAAAACGTCGCCAGCGCATTTCGCCTGATCAGGAGCTGATCGGTCTGGGCAGCGCCAATATTGCCAGTTCGCTGTCCGGCGGCTTTCCGGTCACCGGTGGTTTTTCCCGCTCTGTAGTCAATTTTGATGCCGGGGCAGAAACACCAGCTGCGGGCGCTTTTACTGCAGTGGGCATTGCCATTGCCACCCTGCTGCTGACACCGATGCTGTTTTTCCTGCCGAAAGCCACGCTGGCAGCCACCATTATTGTTGCGGTGCTGTCACTGGTGGATCTGGGTGCCTTGAAACGGACCTGGGATTATTCACGCAGTGACTTTGCCGCCATGCTGGCAACCCTGTTGCTGACCCTGATCGAAGGCGTCGAAATTGGCATTATCGCCGGAGTCGGTCTGTCCATCCTGCTGCACCTCTACCGGACCAGCAAACCCCATAGCGCGATTGTGGGCCGGGTACCCGGCACAGAGCATTTTCGGAATATCGATCGCCATCAGGTGGAAACCGATGAAAGCCTGCTGACCCTACGGGTGGATGAAAGCCTCTATTTCGCCAACGCCCGCTATCTGGAAGACCTTGTCTATGATCTGGTGGCACGCAATCCTAGCGTCAAACATCTGATACTGATGTGCCCCGCCGTGAACCTGATTGACGCCTCCGCCCTGGAAAGCCTTGAAGCCATTAACCAGCGGCTTTTGGATAGCGGTGTCTGCCTGCACCTTTCTGAAGTGAAAGGCCCGGTTATGGACCAGCTAAAACGCAGCCATTTCCTTAACGATCTCAGTGGTCAGGTCTATCTGAGCCAGTTTGAAGCCTGGAACGAGATCCGACAGAGCAATCAGTCCTGTCAACCGAACACTGAAGTCGCCTGAATTAAACGCTGCTTTTAAACAGGCAATACCTGATGACCCCATGCAGGTACCCGTTTCTCACATCCGGTTTATTCAAAAAATCGATCCCAAGCCAGCCTAAGCCCCCTTTCTGCCATTAATTAAAAATTTCATAAAAAACAAAGCTATCGAAAACACACCTTATTCAGGAAATAAATTTTTTCGTGCAAATTAGAAAAGCTTTACATATCTGTAACTTAATCGAAATTTCAAACAAGCGAGTTAAAAATCATCCATCGGGTTATAAAAAATACACCTATTATTTATGCAGGTTAACTTGGACACCGATGTATGAACGGACATGGCAGAGACAAATTGGGCTATTTGTCTCTCATTTTTGTGGTTGTTGTCTGCATCATCCCCTTTAATCCGCTCTCTGCAGCAGAGGAAACCGTGCGGCTGCAACTGCTGTGGAAACACCAGTTCCAGTTTGCGGGTTATTACATAGCGAAAGAGAAAGGGCTGTATACTGAAGCCGGAATCGACGTCCAGTTTCTGGAATTGCCGCCAGGACAGGACCCGGCAGATATCGTCACCCGAGGGGATGCTGAATTTGGCGTCGGCCGGTCTTCACTGGTGCTGCAAAGAGCCAGGGGTGCGCCTGTTGTCGCCATGCTGGCAGCCTTTCAGTACTCGCCGCTGATGCTGATGACCCGCGCCGACAGTGATATTAAATCACCGGCTGACCTGGCAGGAAAACGCGTCGAAATCACGCTTGAGGCCCAACAGGGTTCCGAAATCATCGCCATGCTCCTGAAATACGGCCTGACCATAGACCAAATTGTGCTGGTGCCACACAGTTTCAGTATAGAAAAGCTGATCAACCACCAATCCGATGCCGTGGCATCCTATGTCTCTAACGAACCCTACGCCATGTCCCTTAGAGGCTTTGATGTAAATCAGATCCACCCTCAGGCACATGGCTTCCCCATGTACTCAGACATTCTTTTTACCTCAGAAAAACTGGCCCGTACCCGTCCGGACCTAGTCCAGCGATTCCGCACGGCCTCTGTTCAGGGCTGGCTCTATGCCTTTGACAATATCGACGAAACCGTCGCTTTGATTCTGAATAAATACAACCCGCAGGGTCGGACAGCAGATGCCCTGAAGTATGAGGCAGAAAGCCTGAAACACCTGGCATTTGATGAGCAGGGGTTATTTGGCACCATCAAGCCTGAACGTTTCCAGTCCATGGCCAACGTTTATCGCATTACCGACCAGCTAGCCGGTGACATTGACCTGTCCGGCTTTATCTTCTGTTGCAACATCAATCCTGAACAAACCCTTCCTATCAGTCTTAAAGAAAGACAATGGCTTGCCAACCTGCCGGAACTGACTGTCTGCACCGAAAATAATTGGGCACCCTTTGTCAGCGTACCCGATAAGGCACCTGAGGGCATTATTGTTGACTATACCAAAGCAGTTCTGGATACCCTGGGCCTCAAATATCGCTGGCGCACTGTGGAATACTGGAACCAGGCCCATGCGCGGCTGTTAAGCAAAAACTGTGACCTGCTCAGCGGCATCAATAACCGTCTGGACAGCAGTGACCGTATCCTGTTTTCAAAGCCCTATTTCAGCATGCCCATGGTAGCTGCTACCCGCAACGGAGAGGGACTGCAGAGTCTATCTCTGCGTCAGGGCCGTGTCGGCATCATGGCCCATCATGGCATTGGCCATCTGATCGCCGGCCGCTATCCTGGCCTGACTCTGCGCTCGATCTTTTCGGTTAAGGATGGCCTGCGTCAGGTCCAGAACAATGAGCTGGATGCCTTTATTGATGCGGAAGCCAGCATCGCCGATACGCAGCGCAAGTTGCATATCAGTAATCTGGTTATCGATACCAGCATTCAGGATTCATGGGATCTGAGTTTTGCGGCCACACCCAACAACAGCTATCTGATCAGTCTGCTGGATCGCGCCATCGGCACGCTGGAACCGAAAGTCCGCAATGACATTGCGGAGCGCTGGCTCCCTCTGAGTTACAAACCCGTCCTATCTTCTGAAACCGTTGAGAGGGGGTTGCTGTTACTGGGTCTGGTGCTGGCATTTTTTGGTTATCGTTATTACATCGTCCACAAAAACAACCGCATGCTGCAACGTATCGTACACACTGACCCGTTGACCAAAACCCAGAATCGCTATGCAATGCAGCAGCAGCTTAAACTTCACCTCAACCTGTCTGCTCGCAATCAGTCACCCTTCACCCTGATTTTCCTGGATATCGATAACTTTAAGCAGATCAATGACAAAAACGGCCATGATTTTGGCGACAAAGTACTGATTGCTGTCTGTGAAACAATTAAACAGGGATTACGGGTAACAGATGAGTTAGGCCGCTGGGGTGGTGAGGAATTTCTCGTCATCCTACCCAATACCGATCTGGATGGCGGGACACAGGTGGCTGAAAAATTACGCCTGCGCCTGAAACAGAGCACCGATTACCCGTTCGCACTGCCCACCTGCAGTTTTGGGGTCGCTGAATGGCAGCCGGGAGAAAGCCAGGAAAATCTGGTCCAGCGTGCTGATAACGCACTCTATCAGGCCAAGTATCGTGGCAAAGATATGGTACGACAGGCGCTGTTTCCCATTCCATCCATGCCACGGCCACCCCTGTCGCAAAAGAAAAAACCTTATTGAGACACAAAAAAACCGCCATAAAGGCGGTTTTTTTTCACGGTGGACGTTATACGATTTTGGCGTTCAACTCGCCTTTTTCGTAACGTACTGCCATATCTTCCAACGCGATCACTTTCAGTTTGTCAGCATTGCCAGCCGTACCGAAGGCCTCATAACGCGCGATACAGATCTCGGTCATCGCATCCATGGTTTTCTTCAGGTATTTGCGTGGGTCAAACTCGGCCGGGTTTTCAGCCAGGAAGCGACGGATCGCACCGGTCGATGCCAGACGCAGATCGGTGTCGATATTGACCTTACGTACACCGTACTTGATGCCTTCCACAATCTGCTCAACCGGCACACCGTAGGTTTCCGGAATTTCACCACCAAATTCGTTGATGATCGCCAGCCACTCCTGCGGTACAGAAGAGGAGCCGTGCATCACCAGATGGGTGCCAGGAATACGGTCATGAATCGCTTTAATGCGGTCAATCGCCAGAATATCGCCTGTCGGTGGACGGGTGAATTTGTAGGCACCATGGCTGGTACCACAGGCAATCGCCAGCGCATCAACACCGGTTTTCTGTACAAAGTCAGCCGCTTCATCCGGGTCGGTCAGCATCTGATCGTGGGACAGGGTGCAGTCTGCACCGATACCGTCTTCTTCGCCTGCCTGTCCGGTTTCCAGCGAACCCAGACAACCCAGCTCGCCTTCTACGGACACGCCACAGGCATGTGCCATTTCAACAGTACGACGGGTCACATCCACATTGTATTCGTAGCTGGACGGGGTCTTACCGTCAGCCATCAGCGAGCCATCCATCATCACAGAGGAAAAACCCATAGCGATGGAGCGCTGACATACCGCCGGAGACGTACCGTGGTCCTGATGCATACATACCGGGATGTGCGGAAACTCATCAATTGCCGCCAGAATCATATGACGCAGGAAGTTGGAACCCGCGTACTTACGCGCACCGGCAGACGCCTGAACGATCACGGGGGAGTTGGTTTTATCCGCCGCTTCCATGATGGCACGCATCTGTTCCAGGTTGTTTACGTTGAACGCCGGAATGCCGTAGCCATATTCTGCCGCGTGGTCCAGCAGCTGACGCATGGAGATTAGAGCCATTGTGTCACCTATTAATGTTGATTTTTCATGCCTGAAGGCACGGTTATGAGGCTTATAACAAGCCTCACATGATTAACTGTTTTTCGCTTCCAGAGCCGCCACTGCCGGCAGGGTTTTGCCTTCAACAAACTCAAGGAATGCGCCACCACCGGTGGAAATATAGGACACCTTATCAGCGATACCGTATTTGTCCACTGCTGCAAGGGTGTCGCCACCACCAGCGATTGAGAACCCCTGGTTCTCGGCAATGGCCAGTGACAGTGCTTTAGTGCCTTCGCCAAACTGATCAAACTCAAACACGCCCACCGGGCCGTTCCAGATGATAGTGCCGGCATCTTTCAGCAGGGCCGCCAGCGCTGCGGCAGAAGCAGGACCGATATCCAGAATCATGTCGTCTTCCGCCACATCGTCTACTGATTTCACGGTTGCTTCAGCTGTTTCAGCAAACTCTTTGGCCACCACCACATCAGTTGGCATCGGAATGTTCACTTTCGCCATCAGCTCCTGTGCGACTGGAATCAGGTCATGTTCGCACAGAGATTTACCCACTGGCTTACCCGCAGCAGCCAGGAAGGTGTTGGCAATACCGCCACCTACAATCAGCTGGTCTACCTGATCAGACAGCGCCGTCAGCACTTCCAGTTTAGTGGAGACTTTTGAACCACCCACAATCGCCGTCAGTGGGCGCGCAGGTTTATCCAGCGCTTTACCCAGTGCTTCCAGTTCACCTGCCAGCAATGGACCGGCACAAGCCACCGGCGCAAAACGGGCAACACCGTGGGTAGATGCCTGAGCACGGTGTGCGGTACCAAAGGCGTCCATTACAAACACATCACACAGCGCAGCATAGGCCTGTGCCAATTCGTCAGTATCTTTTTTCTCGCCTTTGTTAAAGCGCACGTTTTCCAGCAGCACCAACTCGCCTTCGGCCACATCAACGCCAGCCGAGAAGTCCTTGATCACTTTCACTTCACGCCCAAGCAGCCCCGCCAGATGACTGGCCACCGGCGCCATGGAGAACACCTCTTCATATTCGCCTTCGGTTGGACGGCCCAGATGGGACATCACAATCACTTTGGCCCCGGCTTTCAGCGCCAGTTCGATGGTGGGCAGTGATGCGCGGATACGTGCATCTGACGTCACAACACCGTTTTTAACCGGTACGTTAAGATCTTCCCGGATCAGCACGCGTTTGCCAGCCAGATCCAGATCGGTCATTTTCAGTACGCTCATTGATGTGTCCTGCAGTTAGTCAGTAAAAGTCAGTGTTTGCCAGCAGAGAGTGCCAGCCAGTGTTTCGCCACATCCAGCATGCGGTTGGCAAAACCCCATTCATTATCAAACCAGCACACCAGCTTCAGCAGCTTGCCTTCGCAAACCCGGGTCTGGGTGCCATCCACAATGCCGGAGCGGGCATCATGGTTAAAATCGATTGAAGCATGCGGCTCGGCGGTATAGCCCAACAAGCCATGCAACGGTCCCGCCGCCGCGTTTGCCAGCAGACGATTGACCTCTGCCACATCAGTCTCACGCTTCAGGTTCAACGACAGGTCCATCATCGAGACGTTGATGGTCGGCACCCGCACATGCAGACACTCAAACTTGCCTGCCAGTTGTGGCAACAGACGATCGATGCCCTTGCTCAGTCCGGTATCCACCGGCACGATCGACTGCATCGCACTGCGGGTCAACCGCAGGTCAGTCTGATGGTAGCTGTCGATCACCGGCTGGTCGTTCATCGCGGAGTGAATCGTTGTCGTCACGCCATTCACAATGCCCAGCTCGCGGTCCAGCAGATCCAGCAGCGGTACAATGCAGTTGGTGGTACAGGATGCAGCGGACACCACCTGATGTTCAGCCGCCAGTTGCTGCTCATTCACGCCATACACCACCGTACAATCCACTTCCGGCGTGGCCGGTTGCGAGAACAGCAGACGTTTAGCGCCCTGAGCAAGATGACGCTGTGCTTCTTCACGGGTTTTAAATGAGCCGGAACATTCAAACAAAAGATCGATGTTCAGGTCTGCCCAAGGCAGATCATCCGCAGAGGCTTTGTTCAGCAGCAGAATACGGTCACCATTAATCACCAGGCGATCCTGATCCTGCGAAACTGGCAGCGGAAAACGGCCGTGGGTGGTGTCGTACCGCGTCAGGTAAGTGACGGTTTCAGGATCAGACAGCTCGTTGATCGCAACAACCTTGAACTGATCCTGATAACCGTTCTCGTAAATCGCCCGCAGCAGACACTGGCCGATTCGGCCATAGCCATTAATAGCGATTCGATAACTCAACGCGGTCACTCACCTGAGCGGGGAAGTCCCCGACTGTTTAAAGTACGGATTTAACAGTGGCCACCACGTTTTCAACGGTGAAGCCAAAATGTTTGAACAGCTCACCGGCCGGTGCAGACTCACCGAAGGTAGTCATGCCCACGATGGCACCGTTCAGACCCACATACTTGTACCAGAAGTCCGCCTGCGCAGCTTCAACCGCCACACGGGCAGTCACCGCAGCTGGCAGTACGCTTTCACGGTAGGTGGCATCCTGCTGGTCAAACAGACGGGTTTCCGGCATGGAAACGACACGTACCTGTTTGCCTTCAGCGGCCAATGCTTCAGCAGCATCCATCGCCAGGCCGACTTCAGAACCGGTAGCAATCAGAATCGCATCAGGCTGACCATCGGTATCACGCAGGATGTAACCACCGCGAGCGATATTCGCCAGCTGCTCATCAGAACGGGTCTGATGGGGCAGATTCTGACGCGAGAAGATCATCGCGGTCGGACCGTCAGTGCGCTCCAGTGCTGCTTTCCAGGCGACAGCGGATTCAACCGCATCACATGGACGCCAGCAGCTCATGTTCGGGGTGTGACGCAGGTTGGCAATCTGCTCAATCGGCTGATGCGTCGGGCCATCTTCGCCCAGACCGATGGAGTCATGGGTGTAGACGTGGATGGCGCGCTGTTTCATCAGTGCAGCCATACGCACCGCGTTACGGGCATATTCCATAAACACCAGGAAGGTCGCGCCGTACGGGATAAAACCACCGTGCAGGGCGATACCGTTCATCATGGCGGACATACCGAATTCACGCACACCGTAGTACATGTAGTTGCCGTTAGCGTCATTTTTGCTGACACCTTTACAGCCGGACCACAGGGTCAGGTTGGAGCCTGCCAGGTCAGCGGAGCCGCCCAGCAGTTCAGGCAGCATCGGGCCGTAAGTGTTCAGGGCATTCTGGGACGCTTTACGGGAGGCGATGGTTTCACCTTTGGCCTGAATTTCACGAATCCAGGCATCGGCTTTTTCGCTGAAGTCCGCAGGCAGGTCGCCAGAGATACGACGCAGCAGTTCCGCTGCTTCTTCAGGATAGGCCGCGCGGTACGCAGCAAAACGTTCGTTCCACTCGTTTTCAGCATGGCTGCCAGCTTCGCGGGCATCCCAGTCAGCCGCAATATCTTCCGGCACAGTGAAGGCAGGGTAATTCCAGCCCAGACGTTCGCGGGTCAGAGCAATCTCATCATCACCCAACGGTGCGCCGTGACACTCTTCTTTACCTTCTTTGTTAGGTGAACCAAAACCGATCACGGTTTTACAGCAGATCAGGGTTGGCTGTTCGGTGTTTTCCTGCGCTTTCAGAATCGCTTCACGAATCTGATCCGCATCATGACCGTCCACACCCGGGATTACCTGCCAGCCATAGGCTTCAAAACGTTTGGCGGTATCGTCGGTAAACCAGCCTTCTACTTCGCCATCAATGGAGATGCCGTTGTCATCCCAGAATGCAATCAGTTTGCCCAGACCCAGGGTACCAGCCAGTGAACAGGCTTCGTGGGAGATACCTTCCATCATGCAGCCATCACCCATAAACACGTAGGTGTGGTGATCAACGATGTCGTGGCCTTCGCGGTTAAACTGCGCTGCCAGTACTTTTTCAGCAATGGCAAAACCAACAGCATTGGTCACACCCTGACCCAGCGGACCGGTAGTAGTTTCAACGCCAGGGCAATAACCGTATTCCGGGTGACCGGCGGTTTTGGAATGCAGCTGACGGAAGTTTTTCAGATCGTCGATGGACACATCGTAGCCGGTCAGGTGCAACAGGCTGTAGATCAGCATCGAGCCGTGGCCGTTGGAGAGAATGAAGCGGTCGCGATCAAACCACTGTGGGTTGCTCGGGTTGTGCTTAAGGAAATCATTCCACAGCACTTCGGCAATGTCTGCCATACCCATAGGCGCACCCGGGTGGCCTGATTTAGCTTTCTGTACGGCATCCATGCTCAATGCGCGAATCGCATTGGCAAGTTCTCGACGAGAGGACATTCACTCAGCTCCTGGGCATGGGCCCAATGGTAGAATTCGGGAAAAAATTTGCGCGCAATTTTCCCCCAGATAGGGTTCAGCTTCAAATCGGATTTGCGGTTTTCGCTAAAAAATGAAGCTTTTTCATGCTAAATCGCATTTTTTTCACCACCACGGGCATTGTATGTTAGGCAATCAATCATTGCGCGGGTACAATACCGGCCTTTTCCGACAGGGACCGGCGCTGTCCTCTCCCTGACAATTCGACTATCTTTTTTTCTCAACCAACTTTCCGAGGGTCTCCCGATAATGAGCGAATACGGCTTGTTCACCTCAGAATCCGTGTCTGAAGGTCACCCAGACAAAATTGCCGATCAGATCTCTGATGCGGTACTGGATGCGATCATTGCTGAAGACAAATATGCCCGCGTTGCCTGTGAAACCATGGTTAAAACCGGTGTAGCAATCGTCTCTGGCGAAATCACCACCAGCGCCTGGGTAGATCTGGAAGATCTGGTCCGTAAGGTGATCTGCGATATCGGTTACACCTCTTCCGATGTGGGTTACGACGGCCATACCTGCGGCATTATCAACATCATTGGTAAACAGTCCGTAGACATCAATCAGGGTGTTGACCGCAGCAAACCTGAAGATCAGGGTGCCGGCGATCAGGGTCTGATGTTTGGTTACGCGTCCAATGAAACCGATGTACTGATGCCAGCACCGATCACCTACGCGCACCGTCTGGTTGAGCGTCAGGCTGAAGCCCGCAAATCCGGCCTGCTGCCGTGGTTGCGCCCGGATGCCAAGTCTCAGCTGACCTTCCGTTACGAAAATGGCAAACCCTGCGCTGTTGAAGCGGTTGTGCTTTCAACTCAGCACAACCCGGATGTTACTCAGGCAGATCTGCATGAAGCCGTGATGGAACTGATCATCAAGCATACGCTGCCTGCTGAATGGATCACCAAGGACACCCAGTTCCACATCAACCCAACCGGCAACTTCGTGATTGGTGGCCCGGTGGGCGACTGTGGTCTGACTGGCCGTAAGATTATTGTAGATACCTACGGCGGCATGGCTCGCCACGGTGGCGGCGCATTCTCCGGTAAAGACCCATCCAAGGTAGACCGTTCTGCTGCTTATGCTGGCCGTTACGTAGCCAAAAACGTCGTGGCAGCGGGTCTGGCAGATCGCTGCGAAATACAGGTGTCTTACGCCATTGGTGTGGCAGAACCGACTTCGGTTTCCATCAACACCTTTGGCACCAACAAGATCCCTGAAGAGCGTATCACTCAGCTGGTGCGTGAGCACTTTGATCTGCGTCCTTACGCGATTACCAAAATGCTGGATCTGCTGCACCCAATGTATCAGCCAACAGCGGCTTACGGTCACTTTGGTCGTAACCCGTTTGAGATGGAATACAAAGGCGAAGTCTTCACAGCCTTCACCTGGGAGCGCACAGACAAAGCAGACGCTCTGCGCGATGCGGCTGGCCTGTAAGCTCAACGCACTGATAAAAAAGCACCTTCGGGTGCTTTTTTTGTACCTGTGACATCCTATCTAGATTCTGATTCAGGGATGCATTTTCAGATTTGATCCCGGATAATCCAGACATCATTCACGGGTTAGATCTGCCATGAGAATTCCACGCTTTTATGAGCCGCAAGCCTTTGGCACAGGGGTAACGCTTGAGTTGAGCGACGACGTGATCCAGCATGTCTGCCGGGCATTGCGGATGCGACCGGGCGACCAGCTCTGCTTATTTAATGCCGAGGGGCAGGAGTGTCTGGCCGAGCTGGTCACCACCGAAAAACGCGCTGCGACAGCGACCGTTATCGAACTGACCACGCCTCAGGTGGAATCTCCGCTGAGTGTCACCGTCGGACAGGTTTTATCCCGAGGCGAGCGGATGGATTATGCCGTACAGAAAAGCACGGAGCTGGGCGTGCATCGGATCTCGCCGCTGTTTTCCGAGCGCTGTGAGGTCAAACTGGCCGACCAACGCCAGGAAAAACGCACCCGCCACTGGCAGCAGGTTGCCATCAGTGCCTGCGAGCAGAGCGGCCGGGTACATCCCCCTCAGATAGATGCACCCGTTACCCTGACTGATTGGCTGGGCGAACAGACAGCGGAACTCAAACTGGTCTTACACCATCACAGCAAACAGCCGCTGGCTGAAATCGCACCACCGTCCTCCGTTGCCTTGCTAATTGGCCCCGAAGGCGGGCTTACCGAGACTGAAGTAGAACTGGCCATCCAGCATGGTTTTCAGCCGCTGGCTCTTGGCCCCCGGGTGATGCGTACTGAAACCGCCCCCGTGGCTGCCCTGTCGATCCTGAATTACCTCTGGGGCGATATGGGCTGAAACCCTGTGCCCCATCCCGGCACTGGGGTACACTCATTAACAGATTGATCAACCGGCAGATTGGCACTTTATGAGCATTAAACTCGGCATCATCATGGACCCGATTGAGTCCATTACGTACAAAAAAGACAGTTCACTGGCTATGTTGCGCGCAGCCCAGGATAAAGGCTGGGAGCTCTGGTACATGGAGCAGCATCATCTGTTCTCGCGGGATGGCATAGTGCAGGCCAGTATGGCACCACTGACTGTGGCAATGGACCCGGAGAACTGGTTTCAGCGCGGCGCATATGAGACCCACGCGCTGTCTGAACTGGACGTAATCCTGATGCGCAAGGACCCGCCATTTGATAACGAGTTTATCTACACCACCCATCTGCTGGAACAGGCCGAAAGTGAAGGCGTACTGGTGGTCAACCGACCACAGAGCCTGCGCGATTTTAACGAAAAATTGTTTGCCACTCATTTCCCGCAGTGCTGTCCGCCGGTACTGGTCACCCGCGATGCGGCCCGCCTGAAAGCGTTTCATGCCGAGCAGCAGGATGTGATCTTTAAACCTCTCGATGGCATGGGTGGGGCTCAAATTTATCGGGTTAAGGCCGATGCACTTAATCTGGGTGTAATTATCGAAACCCTGACGCAGCATGGCAGCCGTACCATCATGGCGCAGCGTTATATCCCTGAAATCGTTTCCGGTGATAAACGCATCCTGATGATTGATGGCGAACCGGTACCCTATGCACTGGCACGCATCCCTACCGGCACCGAAACTCGCGGCAATCTGGCCGCTGGCGGCCGCGGTGAGGGACGTGAACTGACCGAGCGTGACCGCTGGATCTGCGCTCAGGTAGGTCCAACGTTGAAAGAGAAAGGCCTGTTGTTTGTTGGCCTGGATGTCATCGGTGACTACCTGACCGAAATTAACGTGACCAGCCCAACCTGCATCCGGGAGCTGGATCAGCAGTTTGGTCTGGATATTTCGATGCAACTGATGAACTGCATCGAAGCAAAACTTAAGGATTGAGTAAAAGGAGCAAGACAGGGTGAGAACCGCAACACAACCCGTTGTATCCGTTGCTGACCGGTTCGGCTTTACCCTGTTTTTTGCTGCCGCTTTTCATGCCCTGATTGTGCTGGGGGTGGGTTTTACCGTTGATAAACCCAAACCCCGCACCACCATCGAAGTCACATTGGCGCAACAGCCCAGTGAAACCCGCCCGGACAAAGCCGACTTCATCGCGCAGGCGGATCAGCAGGGAAGTGGAGACGAGCAGAAGAAAAGTCTGCCTTCTACCCGTCAGACCGCTGACTTTCAGGACAACCAGTCTCAGGCACTGGCAGCACAGCAGGCACCGCAGCCGACGCTGGATGCACAACCCAGTCCGGATACCCTGGCTGACGCCCGCACCAGCAAGGATAAAAACACCACCCCTGCCCGCAGCGGGCAACAACAGGTGGTGACCGCCACACAGGCCAAACGCAGTACCAGCGATCAACGCAGCAGCCCTGATAAAGCCGCACCTCAGGCAGCACCGGGCACTGCAACCTCACTGCTGGCCCGCAGTCTGGAGATTGCCAGCCTGCAGGCGGATATCAAACGCCAGCAGGAACTTTTGGCAAGAGCGCCAAGAGTTCTGCGCGTCACCACCGCCGCTACCCAGGGCACCGACTATGCTGCTTATATGGATAACTGGCGTAAAGAGATCGAGCGGGTCGGTAACATTAACTACCCGGCCGAAGCACGCCGACAGAAAATGTATGGCAGTCTGAGACTGCTGGTTGCTATTCGGGCCGATGGCACCGTGCAAGAACTTGAACTACTGCAGTCTTCAGGTTTTCCGGTGCTGGATGATGCCGCGCTGAAGATCGTACGCCTGGCGGCGCCATTCCCGCCTTTCACTGTAGAGATGCGAAAAAAATACGATACGCTGGAGATTATCCGCACCTGGAAGTTTGAGAAAAAGGCTTACTTAGACTAAGCCTTAAGTGTCTGGTCTGATCACCGATCGGCATTTTCAAACCCGCAACCGGGGGTGACTCCGAGATGACCGCCACGTTTCATTCATTAAGAGATCACCTGCTGATCTCAATGCCCCATCTCAACGATCTGCACTTCTCTCAGACCGTCACCTACATCTGTGATCACAGTGAATACGGCGCCATGGGCATTGTTATCAACCGCCCGGTGGGCATCACACTGGCGGACCTGTGTGATCATCTGGATATACTCTGCCCCTCCATCAGTGATCAGCAGCAACCTGTGTTTTTTGGTGGCCCGGTGAAACCGGAACGCGGCTACGTATTGCACCGCGCCGAAGATCCAAAAGAGTGGCCTGACAGTTATTTCATTACCGATGATATCTGCCTCACCACCTCGGTGGATATTATTGAGCTGGCGGGCAGCGGCCAGCTGCACAGCGATTATCTGGTAGCCCTCGGTTGTGCCGGCTGGGGGCCGGGACAACTGGAGCAGGAGATGGTCGATAACAGCTGGTTAAGCTGCCCGGCAAATTCGGATATACTCTTTCGCATTCCGGCTGAAGATCGCCTTCGGGCAGCCGCTTCGATTCTGGGCGTAAATCTCGATCTTCTCTCCGCCCAGGCAGGACACGCCTGATATTAAGATGAGTAATACACCGAGTCAGTTGATGGGGTTCGATTTTGGCACCTCCCGCATTGGTGTGGCTGTTGGACAGAGTCTGACCGGCACCGCCAGTGAGCTGCCGCCGGTGTCTGCCCGTGAAGGACAACCAGACTGGTCACAATTGGATCGTATCATTGATGAGTGGCGACCCGATGGATTGGTTGTCGGCGTGCCCCTGAATATGGATGGCAGTATCAGCGAGATGGCTTACCGCGCACGCAAGTTTGCCAATCGCCTGCATGAGCGGTATAAACTGCCGAGTTTTTTGCAGGATGAACGACTCTCCACCCGGGAAGCAAAATCGATCCATTTTGCCCGCGGTGGAAGCAATGATTTTAAACGCCAGTCCGTGGACGGTCTTGCCGCCTGTCTGATTCTGGAAAGCTGGTTTCAGAGCACAACCCATATTCCAAGTCACACCCGTTTAGAGGACGTGTATGAGCTCAAGCAGCCTTAATGTTGAAGCCCTGCTGAAAAAGATGGAGCAGGATCTGAAAGCCCTGCTCACCAGCACTGAGCGCGAAGATCCGCTGATGATCGGTATTCACACCGGCGGCGTCTGGCTGGCTGAGCGCCTGCATAAGGCTCTCAATCTGGAAAGCCCAATGGGTGTACTGGACATCTCGTTTCACCGTGATGACTTTAACCACAGCGGACTCAGCCTGTGCGGCCAGTCCAGCCAGTTGCCGGTGACGGAAGGTCGTCACATTCTGCTGGTGGATGATGTGGTGATGAGCGGCCGCACCATCCGTGCCGCCCTGAATGAACTGTTTGATTATGGTCGACCTGCCTCAGTCACCCTGATCACCCTGCTGGACCTGCAACGTCGTGAACTCCCCATCCAGGCGGATGTCACAGGAGGCACCCTGGCATTGGGTCCGGACCAACAGATCAAACTGATCGGTCCAGAGCCTCTGGAACTGGAAATTCGTCAGAAATAATTTGTCCGAGTACCTGGCCATGTTTGAACATATCGATCCCAATCAGATCCAGCTCACCAGCGAAGGTGAACTGAAGCACTTTATCACCGTGGAAGGACTCTCCCGGGAGCTGCTGACCGAAATCATGGATACAGCCGACTCCTTTGTGGATATGGGCGCCAAACAGGTGAAGAAGGTGCCGCTGCTGCGCGGTAAAACGGTGGTAAACCTGTTTTTCGAAGCCTCTACCCGCACCCTTTCAACCTTTGAACTGGCGGCCAAACGCCTCTCGGCGGACGTGCTGAATCTGAATATCAGCACCTCGTCCACCTCCAAAGGTGAAACCCTGAAAGATACCCTGATGACCCTGCATGCGATGCAGTCAGATATGTTCGTAGTACGCCACTCCAGCAGCGGCGCAGCCCACTTTATCGCCGAACATGTGACACCGGATGTAGCTGTGATCAACGCCGGCGATGGCCGTCATGCACACCCAACGCAGGCGATGCTGGATATGCTGACCATTCGTCGTCATAAAGGTGATTTCACCAACCTGACAGTGGCGATTGTGGGTGACATCCTGCACTCCCGCGTTGCCCGCTCTCAGATTCATGCGTTGCGCACCTTGGGTGCGGCTGAAATTCGCGTGATCGCACCGAAAACCCTGCTGCCGCGTCATATCGAAGCGCTGGGCGTGAAGGTCTACACCGACATGCAGCAAGGTCTGCATGATGTCGATGTGATCATGATGCTGCGTCTGCAGAAAGAGCGCATGAGCAGTGCCCTGCTACCCAGTGAAAGCGAGTTCTACAAACTCTACGGCCTCACAGCAGACAAGCTGGCACTGGCCAAACCGGATGCGGTGGTCATGCACCCGGGACCGATCAACCGCGGCGTTGAGATCGCATCCTCGGTAGCCGATGGCGATCGTTCGCTGATTCTTGATCAGGTCACCAACGGCATCGCCGTGCGCATGGCCGTCATGTCGATGGCCATGAGTGGCCAGACCAAATGCCGAATGGAAACTGCTGAGAGCTTCGAGACACGTTTATGAGCATTCTGATTCAGGGCGGACGCCTCATCGATCCCGCCAGCCAAACCGACATGATTGCCGACCTGCTGATTCAGGACGGACGCGTAGCAGCCATCGGTGTTGACCTGCAGGAACAAGCCGAGCAGGTGATTGATGCCAGCGGACAGGTGGTCTGCCCCGGTCTGGTCGACCTCAGCGCCCATAGCCGCGAACCCGGTCCGGCTCAGCGCGGCTCAATCAAAACCGAGTCACGTGCAGCAGCGGCTGGCGGGGTAACCACCCTGATCTGCCCGCCAACCACCAATCCGGTGGTCGACAGCCCAGCCGTTGTCGAACTGATCAAGGACCGTTGTGAAGAGACCGGCATCACCCGCATTCTGCCAATGGGCGCCCTGACCAAGGGGCTAGAGGGTGACCAGTTAGCACCGCTCTACGCACTGGCTTCATCCGGCTGTGTCGCATTCAGCAATGGCCGTAACCCCTTTACCAGTTCCCGGGTGCTTAACCGCGCACTGGAATACGCCGCTACCCATGACCTGCTGGTCGTCTTCAACCCGGAAGACGCTGCGCTGGCCGAAGGCGGTTGTATGCATGATGACACCACCAGCACCCGCCTGGGCCTGAATGGCATCCCAAGCACCGCGGAAACCATCGAGGTTGCCCGCTGCCTGCTGCTGGTCGAACAAACCGGAGTACGTGCTCACTTTGGCCAGATCTCCTGCGAACGTTCAGTACACATGATCGCAGAAGCCTGCGAACGTGGCCTACCCGTCACCGCCGATGTCGCAATTCAGAACCTGTTGCTGATTGATGAAAATGTAAATGGTTTTAACAGCGCGTTTCATCTGCAACCGCCACTGCGGGGACAGCTGGACCGAGCCGGCCTGATTCAGGGGGTGATTACCGGTGCGATTCAGGCGATCTGCTCCAACCACCATCCACTGGAAAAAGCCGCCAAAGAAGCACCGTTTGCCAACACAGAGCCGGGCATGACCGGTCTCGAAACACTGTTATCGCTCTCGCTGATGCTGGTAGAGCAGCAGATTCTGGAGTTGCCACAACTGATCGAAAAACTGACGCTGGCACCCGCTACCATCATGGGTATCGACGCTGGAAAACTCAGTGTAGGCAGCCGTGCTGATGTCTGTATTTTCAACCCTGAACTGAGCTGGTCTCTGACACCCGAGACCTCAAGATCCCGGGGTAAAAATACTCCGTTTATGGGCTATCCGTTGCGCGGCAAAGTGACACACACATTGCTGAATGGACATACCGTTTATTCGCTTTAAACTGCGTCAGTGCCTGATCAGGCACTGAATGCCCTTACAGGATGACAGGGCTTTATTTACCCCCTACACTGGCTATATGTTTTAAACGAAGGATCGGACCAAGACGCCATGGCTGGGACCCTCACATTCCGGCGACCTATCTGGTCGCTGGTGATGTTTACACTTTGTTGTTTTGCCCTGATCAGAACAGTTCAAGCTGACCCCGGCGGTGTTACCCCACTGGATCTGACACCGGCAGAACAACAGTGGATCATCGATCACCCCTCTGTCAAAGTAGCCTTTGACGGTCATTACGCACCCTACAGTTTTATAGGCGAGGACGGCAATTTTGCCGGGGTGGCAGTGGATATCACCCGTGAAGTATTCCGCCGGGCCGGTGTCCGCCTGGAACCCTACCCGGAGAGCAAGTGGAGCACCCTTTACAATGATGCGCTGAAACGCGATGTGGATGTCATTGCCACCCTGGTTAAACTGCCTGGCAGAGAGGCCTGGTTCAGTTTCAGCCGACCATACCTGTCCCTCAGCCAATACATCATCAGCCGCAAACAATCCCTGCATCAAATTCACCAGAAAAGCGATCTTAAGGGGCTTAAGGTAGCCATGGTCACCGGCTATTCCATGGCCGAGGTTGTGCTGCGGGAATACCCTACCATCGAACCCGTGTTTGTAGACACCCTTGAGGACGCCCTGAAAACTGTGGATCAGGGCAGGGCGGATGCCACCATTGCTGATATTGGCATGGCCCACTATCTGGTCCGCCTGCACCAGCTCAATAACCTGGCTTACGCTGCACTCTACTCTGCGGATCAGTCCCGACAGGCGTTCGGCATCCGCAATGACTGGCCCGAACTGGCAGGAATTTTAAACAAAGCACTGGCGTCACTGACCGACCAGGAGCTGCTCAATATCTACGCCCGCTGGACCCTGCCCAATATTCCCCAGATCAGCAATAACCTGTTTGGTCTGACGGCACGTTTTAACGAGGAGCAACAGAACTGGCTGGAGGCCCAGACCGGGATTCTGGTGGGGGTGATGGCCTCCTGGCCGCCTATCAATTATCTGAACAGTCAGGACGAACCCGACGGTATCGGTGCCGACTATCTGCAGGAGCTGAACCGGATCATGGGCGGCAAGCTGCAGCCGGTCTATGGTGAGTGGAAAAGCCTGTATCAGGATCTGGAGCAGGGCAAGATTGATGTGCTGATGGACCTGACACCTTCACCTGAAAGAGCCAGGTCCTTCCTGTTCACGCAAGCCTATCTGAATATTCCCCATGTCATTGTGGCGCGCAAGGAAAGTGCGCCACTGTCATCGGAAACTGACCTGAAGGGCAAAACGCTGGCGCTCGAAGAGGGATTCGGAAACGTAAAATACTTTGCTGAAAAATACCCCGGTGTCAGTCTTAAACTTTACCCATCGACCCGTGAGGCACTCAACGCTGTCGCCCGGGGGGATGCCGATGCCTATGCCGGCAACCGTGCGGTAGCGCTGCATATTATCTCCCGTGACCTGATCACCAATCTACGCATTTTCGGTGAGCTGAACAAAGAAGGATCCGTGCTCGCATTTGGCATCCGCAAAGATAAACCCCTGCTGGCGAGTATTTTGGAACAGGCACTCAATTCCATCACCCCTCAGGTCAGAGAGCGGATTAATCTGCGCTGGATTGGTGGCGACCGCAGTTTTGTCGAAACCAACCTGACACCTCAGGAACAGGCCTGGCTGAAGGCCCATCCCCTGATTCGACTGGCATCTGATATCAGTTGGCCGCCCTATGAAAGCATCGACAGCAACGGTAACTATCAGGGGATAGCAGCAGACTACATCAGCCTGCTGGAAACGCGTCTGGGTATCCAGTTTGAAATCTCTCCGGTAAAGTCTTGGCAAACCATTACCGAAATGGTGCGCAATAAGGAGCTGGATCTGTTTCCTGCGGCGATGAAAACCCCGCAACGGCTCACCTATGCAGAATTTACCCGGCCCTACCTGTACTCCCCGATGGTGATCGTGACCCGTAAGGATGTGGGTTACATTGAGGACCTGTCCACTCTGGATGATAAACCCATCGCCATTGAGGCCGGATATGCCTCCTATGATCTGCTCAGTCAGAGCGGTCTGAACCTGAATCTGAAACCCTACACCGACAGTCTGTCCGCCATGCTGGCGGTCTCCAGTGGTAAAGCCTTCGCCTATATCGGCAACATCGCCACGCTGGGCCAGTTGATGCAGCAGTCCGGCATCACCAATCTCAAAGTCTCAGGCCAGACGCCTTATCAGTTCGAACTGGCGATGGGGGTCAGAAAGGACTGGCCCATGCTGACCTCGATTTTGCAGAAAGCCCTCGACAGTATTACTGCAGAAGAGAAACACGCCATTCTGAAAAAGTGGGTCGACATTAAACTCGAAAAACCACTCAGCCTGACCTACCTCTGGTACTTTGCCGGTGGTGCATTAGGCATCGCATTACTCAGTCTGTTCTGGAACTTTGCCCTGAACCGCAAGGTTCGCCAGCGCACCCGCCAGTTACAGCATCAGGCACGGTATGACAGTCTGACAACTCTGCCCAACCGTACCCAGGTGCTGGAACAGCTTGAGGTGCAGTTAAACCCGATCATTGGCAGTGCCGATCCGCTGGCGGTGTTGTTTATCGATCTGGATGACTTCAAACGCATAAATGACACACTTGGCCACGAAACCGGTGATCAGATTCTGATGCAGGCAGGACAACGTCTGGGGGAAACCGTCAGGGACCGGGACATTGTCGGACGTCTCGGCGGCGATGAATTTGTGATTCTGCTGTTTGGTTTACTGCAGGCCGATGACGCGGGTCGGGTGGCTGAAAAACTGCATCATCTGTTTTCTGAACCCTTCTGTATTGGCGGGCGCGAACTGGTCGTAACCTGCAGTATCGGGATTGCGCTCTACCCGGCGGATGGGCGTGATTCATCCGAGCTGCTACGTAATGCCGACACCGCGATGTATCACTCCAAGAAACTGGGCCGTAATACCTATTCCTTCTACACCGCCAGCATGAACCAGATAGTGCAGCGCAATCTGGAACTGGAAGAACAGATGCATGGCGCGCTGGAGCGAAATGAATTTTACCTCTGCTACCAACCCCAGGTGCACGCGGCCACTGGCAGAGTCGTTGCTTTTGAAGCACTGCTGCGTTGGAAAAATCCGGCGTTGGGCAATGTATTTCCGGATGAATTCATCCCCGTCGCCGAACACAACGGCATGATTGTACCCATTGGGAAATTCGTGCTGAAACAGGGATTGCTGTTACTGAGGCAGTTACAGCAACGTTTTGATCGAAACTACAGCCTCTCGGTCAACCTCTCCCCGCGCCAGTTCCGTGACACCCGTCTGGTGGGTAGCATCATTGAAATCCTGCAGGATTGTGGTGTATCAGCACGTTCTCTCGATCTTGAGATCACAGAAGGGGTGCTGCTCAGCGGTCTGGCGTATGTCCAGGAAAACCTGACCAGTCTGAAAGAGATTGGCGTGCGACTGTCGATGGATGATTTCGGCTCCGGCTACTCATCACTGAGTTATCTGCGTAATTACCCCTTCGACAGTCTGAAAATTGACCGTGAATTCATCATGGATATCACCCATGACAGCTCCGACCTGAATCTGGTTAAGGGTACCATTGCTATGGCGCACAGCCTGAACCTGCAGGTAGTGGCGGAAGGTGTGGAAACGCTGGATCAGGCCAATCTGCTTAAATCACTGCAGTGTGATCTGCTGCAGGGTTACCTTTACAGTAAACCGCTACCGGAGGATCAGATCATCCGTTATCTGGAGCAACAGACCGGTCATATCAGCACACCGGACCCCCATCCGCTCAACAACGATTAATAACAGATAAAAAAAGCCGGCTCATCGGCCGGCTTTCTTGTTCTCGTCCTGATTACAGGTTACGGAACTCTTCGTCTTCTTCGTCCATATAGTCATCCTCACCCTGCAGTGAGAACAAGGTTTCTTCCTGAACGCCCAGTTCCGGATTGGTATCCGCACTGAGTTTGATCAGCAGACGCAGGTCGTTGGCAGAGTCAGCATGGGCCAGCGCGGTTTCATAGGTCACTACACCGTCGCGGTACAATTCAAACAACGACTGGTCGAAGGTCTGCATACCCAGGTTAGTGGATTTCTTGATTACTTCCTTCAGCTCATGCACCTCACCCTTACGGATCAGATCCTGCATCAGCGGGGTGTTAATCAAGACTTCGATTGCTGCACGCCGGCCCTTGCCATCTTTAGTTGGCAGCAGCTGCTGCGCCACAATCGCTTTAAGGTTGAGGGACAGATCCATCCACAGCTGATCATGGTTTTCCGGCGGGAAGAAACTGATGATACGGTCCAGCGCCTGGTTGGCATTGTTCGCATGCAGAGTTGCCAGTGTCAGGTGACCGGTTTCCGCAAAGGTCAAACCGTACTGCATGGTGTCTTTAGTTCGGATCTCACCCATCAGAATGACATCGGGTGCCTGACGCAGGGTATTTTTCAGGGCGACACCAAAGGAGTCCGTATCCAGACCAACCTCGCGCTGAGTAATGATGCTCTGCTTGTGGTCATGCACATACTCGATCGGGTCTTCAATCGTGATGATATGACCACGATGGTTGGTGTTGCGGTAATCAATCATCGATGCCAGCGAGGTGGATTTACCGGTGGAGGTACCACCCACAAACAGAATCAGGCCGCGTTTGGTCATCGCCAGATCCTTCAGGATTGGCGGCAGATTCAGCTCCTCAAGGCTCGGGATATAGTCACTGATTTTACGCAACACCATGCCCGCTGCATTTCGCTGAAAAAAGGCGGAGACACGAAAGCGCCCAAGACCCGGAGCACTGATGGCAAAGTTACACTCTTTGGTGCCTTCAAACTCCGCCAGCTGTTTGTCGTTCATGGTGCTGTAAACCAAGGCGCGCGCTTGTGATGGCTTCAGCGGCTCTTTGGTCATTGGTTTAAGGGTACCGTCCACTTTCAGGGTAGGGCGGGCGCCAGCGGTAATGAAAAGGTCGGATGCGTCCTTCTCCACCATTACTTTCAATAACTGCGTAAAATCCACGCTTATCTCCTTTTATCCCGTCAGAACGCTTTCGGGTTTTGAGCTTTTTCACGCGCAACATCGCGTGAGATCTGCCCTTTTGCGACCAGGTTAGCCAGACACTGATCCAGGGTTTGCATACCAAAGGCCGAGCCGGTCTGAATGGCAGAGTACATCTGCGCCACCTTATCTTCACGAATCAGGTTACGAATCGCCGGCGTGCCGATCATGATTTCATGGGCTGCACAGCGGCCGCCCTGTGGTTTTTTCAACAGCGTCTGCGAGATAACCCCCTGCAGTGACTCAGATAGCATGGAGCGTACCATCTGTTTCTCCGCTGCAGGGAATACGTCGATGACACGGTCAATGGTTTTCGCAGCTGAGGTGGTGTGCAGCGTACCAAACACCAGGTGACCGGTTTCTGCCGCGGTCAGAGCGAGACGAATGGTTTCCAGGTCTCGCATCTCACCCACCAGAATCACATCAGGGTCTTCACGCAGAGCGGAGCGCAGGGCGTTAGCAAAACTATGCGTATCCCGATGCACTTCGCGCTGGTTAATAAGCGACTTTTTACTCTGATGCACAAATTCGATCGGATCTTCGATGGTCAGAATATGATCGGCGCGGGTGTCGTTGATGTAATCGACCATCGCCGCCAGAGTAGTACTCTTACCGGAACCGGTCGGACCCGTTACCAGCACCAGACCACGGGCTTTTTCCGACAGCTCACGGAAGACCGAGCCCATGCCCAGATCATCCATGGTCAATACTTTACTGGGAATGGTACGGAACACCGCCGCAGCGCCACGATCCTGGTTAAAAGCGTTTACACGAAAACGCGCGACACCGGGAATTTCGAAAGAGAAGTCAGTTTCATAAACCTCTTCATATTCCTTGCGCTGTTTGTCATTCATGATGTCATAAATCAGGCCGTGCACCTGTTTATGATCCATGGAAGGAAGCTTGATCCGACGTACTTCGCCATCTACCCGAATTACGGGAGGCATTCCGGCTGTCAGGTGCAGGTCGGAAGCATTCTGCTGTACGCTAAAAGTCAATAATTCGGTAATATCCATAACAATCCTGTTAGCCGGTACGACTGCTTATCAACTCATTTCTAGCAGATTGGGCCGAGCAATCCAATTGCCTGAGAGCAAAGATGCAAAACATCGCAGACAATCTAGGAAAAATTCACCTTCAGATACGTGCTGCTGAAGCCAATGCACACCGCGCTGCAGGCTCGGTCACCTTGCTTGCCGTGAGCAAAACCCAACCTGCCAGTGCCCTGCGAGAAGCCTATGCGGCAGGACAAACCGCCTTTGGCGAAAACTACCTGCAAGAAGCACTGGAAAAAATAGAGTCGCTGAGCGATCTGAAGATCCTATGGCATTTTATCGGCCCCTTGCAGTCAAACAAGACCCGAAAAGTTGCAGAAAATTTTGCCTGGGTTCACAGTGTAGACCGTTTAAAGCTCGCTGAGCGGCTTTCAGAGCAGCGTCCCGGCCATTTGCCGCCCCTCCAGATATGTCTTCAGGTCAATATCAGCCAGGAACAGAGCAAGTCAGGCTGCGCCCCAGAGTCGGTAATCGAACTGGCTCGGGCAATCCAACCCTTACCAAACATCACACTGCGTGGCTTGATGGCGATACCTCAAGCCACAAACAACCCCCAGGAACAGCAACAGGCCTTTCATGCGCTGGCTGAGTTGTTAAAATCCCTGCAAAACGAATTTCCCGAGATGGACACCCTCTCCATGGGCATGTCCGGTGACATGGAGATGGCGATTGCAGAAGGCGCCACCATCGTCAGAATAGGCACGGCCATCTTCGGGGCGCGACAGCCGCGCTAAACCAGTTAGGAGTTCATGTGAGCACACAACCCGTCTTGGCATTTATCGGTGCAGGCAATATGGCCCGCGCAATCATCGGTGGTCTGCTGGCCAACAATTATCCGGCCAGCCAGATCTGGGCGACAGAACCAGATGTGGCCAAACTCAATGACCTTGCTGCGCAGGGTCTGCATACCACCGGCAACAACAATGACGCGGTGACTGCTGCTGACATTGTTATTCTGGCGGTTAAACCCCAGGTTCTCAAAGCCGTTGCCACTGAGCTTGCGGATGCGGTTCAGGCCAAACAACCGTTGCTGATCAGTGTGGCGGCGGGTATTACGACTGCCAGCCTGCAACAATGGCTTGGCGGTAATTGTGCCATCGTCCGCTGCATGCCCAACACACCGGCCCTGGTCCAGACCGGTGCCAGCGGCCTCTACGCAACAGACACTGTCAGTCAGGAACAGAGAAATCAGGCTGAACAAATCATGGCAGCCACCGGTCTGAGCCTGTGGGTTGAAAACGAAGGCCAGCTGGATGCAGTCACCGCTGTTTCAGGTTCCGGACCTGCCTATTATTTTATGGTGATGGAAGCGATGATCGCTTCAGGCGAAAAGCTCGGCCTGAGTCCTGAGGTGGCACGCCAGCTCACGCTGCAGACCGCTCTGGGGGCAGCTAAAATGGCCAATAGCAGTGAATTTGATCCTGCAGAATTGCGACGTCGTGTGACCTCGCCCAATGGCACCACAGAACAGGCGATTCGCTGTTTCACCGAAGATCAACTGCCTGAAATGTTCAACCGCGGCATGCAGGCCTGCTATGACCGTTCAGTGGAACTGGCAAAGGAGCTGGGTGACTGAGCCCGATTAGAGACTGTCGTCAGTCGCATTTAAACTCTATACTCTAAAGCCTAACTCGCTGTTTTATTACAGGAATCGTCATGCAACAGGATCCAATCAATTTCCTCATTACCGTCATCGGTCAGATGTACGTGTTTATCGTGGTATTGCGCTTTCTGCTGCAGGTATCCCATGCCGACTACTACAACCCGATCTCCCAGGCGATTGCCAAACTGACCAACAAGCCGGTTTGGCCGCTGAGCCGGGTGCTGCCCAAAATCGGCCGTATCGACATCTCCGCGCTGGTATTGGCACTGTTGGTCAAACTGGTCATTATTCTGTTGCTGGTGCTCTACAACGGCGGCGGCATACCTCATCCGTTAGGCATTCTGATCTATGCCCTTGTGGGTGTACTGGATACGGTCCTGACCATCTATTTCTGGGCGATTCTGGGTGCCGTGATCATTAGCTGGGTTGCGCCTGACAGCTACCATCCAGGGCCACAATTGATTCAACAGCTGACCGAACCGGTGTTTGCCGTCGCACGCAAAGTGATTCCCCCTATCGGAGGGCTGGATCTGTCACCGATTCTGATCATCATCGTAATCCAGCTGATTCAGTCACAGTTGGGCCGGTTGCTGTAAACATGAGCTGGTTCCAGTGGCAGTCACAGGATCTGATCCTCAGCTGCCACCTGCAACCCAACGCCAGTCGGGATGAGTTTGCCGGGTTGCATGGCGATAGTTTAAAGATCCGCATCAAGGCACCACCGGTAGATGGCAAGGCCAATGCGCATCTGGTGAAATACCTTGCCAAACAGTTTGGTGTGGCTAAAAATGCAGTAATCATTGTCAAAGGTGAGCTGACGCGGGAAAAACGCGTTAAAATCCTGGCACCAAAACAGATACCAGATGTTTTAGAGATAGAGATACCCTGACGTGATCACGTACACATACAACGTTTCCAACCGCTTTCTTATCCTGTACGAGATGTGATGCTCAACTTCGCCGTGCCTGTACGGCCCCTGTTCCCTGTGTTCCTTCAGAGAAACGAGTATCGCCATGCCAGATGTAATTCCTGAAAACTCTGTGGGTCTGGTTCAACCTCAGACCCTTCACTTCGATCAACCCCTGCAACTCAGTTGTGGCCGCACTCTGGATCAATATGATCTGGTGGTGGAAACCTACGGCACACTGAATGAAGATGCCTCCAACGCCATCCTGATCTGCCATGCGCTGTCCGGCAACCACCATGTCGCCGGTTATCACAGCATGGAAGACAGCAAACCGGGCTGGTGGGACAGTGCCATTGGTCCCGGCAAGGTGATCGACACCAAGCGTTTTTTTGTTATCGGCGTCAATAATCTGGGTGGCTGTCACGGCTCAACCGGTCCCAACCAGATCAACCCCGAAACCGGCAAACCCTTCGGCCCGGATTTTCCGATTGTCACCGTCGATGACTGGGTCGAAAGTCAGGCACGTCTGGCGGATTATTTTGGTATCCAGCAGTTTGCCGCCATCATCGGTGGCAGCTTGGGCGGCATGCAGGCGCTGCAGTGGTCAATCAACTATCCCGACCGTCTCAGACACTGCATGGTGATTGCCGCGGCGCCACGACTGTCAGCGCAGAATATTGCGTTTAATGAGGTCGCCCGCCAGGCGATTACGCAGGACCCTCAGTTCTTCGACGGTCACTATTACGAACAGGATACCGTGCCGCGGGTTGGCCTGATGCTGGCGCGTATGCTGGGGCACATTACCTATCTGTCTGATGACGGCATGCGCAACAAGTTTGGCCGTGAGTTACGCTCAGGCAAGATCAATTTCGATTTCACCCCTCAGTTTGAGGTGGAGTCATACCTGCGTTATCAGGGCGAGCGGTTTTCCACCGCGTTTGACGCCAATACCTATCTCCTGATGACCAAAGCGCTGGATTACTTTGATCCCGCAGCGCTCTACAACCATGACCTGGCGGCCGCCCTGAAAAAAGCCAAGGCCAATTTTATGGTGATCTCCTTCACCTCAGACTGGCGCTTTGCACCGGAACGCTCCCGGGAGATCGTTGATGCGCTGGTAGCAGCGGATAAATCGGTCAGTTATGCCGAGATCGACGCACATCAGGGACACGATGCCTTCCTGATACCGATCCCACGCTATCTGGATGTATTTGGGGCCTACATGGAACGGGTAATTGCTGACACACCCTCCCTCAACACCCAAACGGAGGAGGTGTAACCATGCGCGCTGATCTTGACCTGATTAAAGACTGGATCAAACCCCAAAGCCGGGTGCTTGACCTCTGCTGTGGCGAAGGCGAACTGATGCATTACCTGCAAACCAACAAGCAGGTAAAAGGTTATGGCTTGGAAATCGGCCATGACAACATTACCGAATGCATCCGCAAGGGCGTCAACGTCATCGAAAAAGATATTGAAGAAGGCCTGGCCTCGATTCAGGACAACACCTTCGACAGTGTCATCATGACCCAGGCGATCCAGATCATGATGCGTCCGGATGAAATCCTGGATGAGATGCTGCGCATCGGCCGCGAATGCATTGTCACTTTCCCAAATTTTGGGCATTGGCGCGCCCGCGGCTATCTGGCGTTTCGCGGCAAAATGCCGGTGTCCAAGTTCCTGCCCTATACTTGGTATAACACCCCAAACACCCACTTCTGTACCTTCAAGGATTTTGAAAGACTGTGTGTGGAACGAAACATCTTTATCATGGATCGAACAGTGGTGGACCATGAACATCAGCACCGGTGGTGGATTCACCTGTGGCCGAATATGCTGGGTGAAATCGCCATCTACCGGATAACCAAATAACGGAGAGGCAGGTCATGAAAATGCTAACAACAATGGCACGTCGCGGGTTACAGGGCACGCTGCTGATACTGGCAACCCTGCTCAGTCAGCCCCTGTTAGCTGAGCAGTTTGTTGCCGTTGGCGACTATGAAATTCATTACAACGCTTTCAACAGCACCTTTGTTGAGCCGGATGTGGCAAAAAACGCCGGTATCCAGCGCAGTAAGGTGCGGGCACTGGTGAACGTATCGGTACTGAAAAAAGAGGGCGACAAGAAAACCCCGGTTACCGCAATGGTCAGCGGCAAAGCCACCAACCTGATCTCACAGACTCAGGATATCGGCTTCAGCAAGCTGGATGAGGGTGAAGCGATCTATTATCTGGGGCAGTTCGGTTTTTCTGACGACATGGTGATGCGTATCGCCCTGGATGTTCAGCCGGATGCCAACGCAGCCCCGTACCATATAGAATTTGAGCAGCGTTTTTTTGCTGAATAACCATTCCGCCCGGGCAACCCAGACACCCGGGCGAATTACACAGATACCCCAATGATCGATAAAATTGTGCTTGCCAGCGGCAACCGCGGCAAACTGCGTGAATTCAGCCAGATTCTGGAATCACTCGAGGTCACCGTCATTCCCCAATCCGAATTTCAGCTGGAAGATGCCGACGAAACCGGTTTGAGTTTTGTCGAGAACGCCATCATCAAAGCGCGCCATGCCGCTGCGGCTACCGGACTGCCCGCGCTGGCAGATGACTCCGGACTGGAAGTGGATGCTTTGCAGGGCGCTCCCGGCATTTACTCCGCCCGCTATTCCGGTGCCGATGCCACCGATGCAAAAAACAATGCCAAGCTACTGACAGAGCTGGCGGGCCTGCCTGAAGCACAAAGAACCGCACGTTTTCGTTGCGTACTGGTGTTTATGCGCCACGCCAACGACCCGATGCCGCTGATCTGTCAGGGCACCTGGGAGGGGCACATTCTAACAGCAGCACAGGGCGATAACGGCTTCGGTTACGATCCCCTGTTCTGGATTGATGCGCTGGGTAAAACCTCCGCTGAACTGCCTTCGGATGAGAAAAACCGTCTCAGTCACCGGGGACAGGCGGTGGATGCCTTTAAACAGGCTATAGCCCAGTACCTGAAATAACCCCAATGACGCTGCAACTGCCACCGCTTTCGCTCTATGTGCATATTCCCTGGTGTGTCAGGAAGTGCCCCTATTGCGACTTCAATTCGCATGCGGTTCGCAACGAGATACCCGAACAGGCTTACATCGAATGCCTGCTTGAAGACCTCAAACAGGAAGCGCAGTGGCTGCAGGGACGTACCATTCAGAGCATCTTTTTTGGCGGCGGCACCCCCAGCCTGTTCAGCGCTGACAGCTATAAAAAACTGCTGGCCGATATACACCGGATCACACCGCTGGCGGTAGATGCCGAGATCACCCTTGAAGCCAACCCCGGTACCTTTGAGCAGGAAAAATTTCGCGGCTTCAGGGAGGCGGGGATTAACCGTTTGTCACTGGGCATTCAGAGTTTCAGCGATCATCAGCTTCAGGCGCTGGGGCGCATCCATAACGCTGAGGAGGCACTGCACGCCGCCGGACTGGCCCGCGAGATTTTCCCCCGTCTGAATCTGGATCTGATGCATGGCCTACCCGATCAGAATGTTGAGGGCGCCCTTGCTGATCTTGAACAGGCACTCAGCATAAATCCTGATCACCTCTCCTGGTACCAGCTCACCATTGAGCCGAATACCGAATTTCATGCCAGACCGCCGCAGTTACCGGTAGATGAAACCCTCTGGAGTATTCAGGAAGCCGGACAGGCCCGGCTGGCAGACGCCGGGCTGCAGCAATATGAAATTTCGGCTTACAGCCAGCCCGGACAGGAAGCACGCCATAACCTCAATTACTGGCAGTTTGGCGACTATATCGGTATTGGTGCTGGCGCCCATGGCAAACTGACCCTGCCGGAAGAGGGGCGCATTATCCGGCGCTGGAAACAGAAACAACCAAAGGCGTACATGCAAACGGAAACCCGATTGGGCGGCGAAAGCGATATTGCAACGGAAGACCGTGCCTTTGAATTTATGCTGAATGTGCTGAGACTGACGGAAGGCGTGGATGCAACACTGCTGACCGCGCGTACAGGACTGGAACCGGAACAGATTGCAGAACAACTGGAGACCGCTCGCAAACGCGGACTGTTACTCAACAATCCTGAACGTCTGGCCCCTTCACAACAGGGCAGGCTGTTTCTGAATGATCTGCTGGGGCTATTTCTGAACTGATTCTGATCACAACGCTGCCGCCTTCCCTTGGCGCGACAATATGCCACATTCTGCCAACCAGTCTTAACTCTTAAACTGTCACGCTATTACTCTCACTGAATCTGGAGCATAGCGCCCATGGAATCTGGCCGAATCAGACCCTGCTGGTCTCATCTGTTCTTTACCTGTCTCGGCTTACCCAACATTTCCACCGTCTATGCCGAAGAACTCATGCCGGTTATGATCGTTACCGCCAGTCGGGATGATGAGCTCAACACTGAGGTGCCCGTCAGCATCGGTGTCGTGAGCCAGCAACAGCTGTCGATGGATCAGGGTGCCCATATTCAGGACAGCACCCGTCAGATGGCCGGAGTCACCATCAATCAGATAAGTGGCAGCTCTTCACACAACACCGGCATCCGCATGCCACTTAACTACGACGGTTATTATCTGTTTCTGCAGGACAATGTGCCGCTGCAATCCGCTGCTTTTTTTAATCATAACGGGCTGCGCTGGAGCAGTTTCAACACCAGCGCGTCACAGATTGAAGTGCTTAAGGGTGCGGGCAGCACCCTCTATGGCTCAGGGGCTGTTGCGGCGACCGTTAACATCATAAGTGAGGAGCCAGGTTTCAGACCTGAGGGCAAACTTTACCTGCAGGCAGGTGAAAACGATGCAGTCCAGACCCGGCTTAGCTACACCGATGCCATCAGCGACGATCAGAGCCTGCTGATTGCAACCTCCTACCTGCAGGACAATGGCTGGCGTGATCATACGGCGCGGGATCGCAAGGAGTTGTTGCTGAAACATCTGTGGCTGCTGGATGACCGAAACGAAATCAAAACCCAGTTCCAAACTTCACGCTCAAATGATGAGATGGCTACGTCCCTGAGCGCAGACGATTATCGTACTGATCCAACCTTGTCCGGACTGGGTGATCAGGTGCTGGCGATTGATCCGATCCGTGAAAGTGACTTTGCCCGCCTCAGTGTGGAGTGGACCCATTTTTACAGTGACCGTCTGGAGCTGAGCCTGATCCCTTACTGGCGGTACAACACCAATGATTATGTTGCCACCTGGAACAGCTACACGCCTCAGGCAGAGAGCACGGTACACAGCCTGGGCCTGCTGGCCAAGGCGACCTACAGTCATGACAACGGTAGCGAAACCCTGTTCGGCATCGATCTGGAACGGTCCGATGCTGATTTCAGCAGCCTGCAACCCTTTACGGTTACCATCAGCGGCTGGAGCGGTAGCACCACCTACCCGGAAGGGTTCAGTTATCAGGATCAGTCGGTGCGTTACAGCAACCTGTCGCCCTATATGCAGCACAACTACCGGTACAGTGACCAACTGATGCTTCAGGCAGGTATCCGTTATGACCACAACCGCTACCGCCTGGATAACCATCTGGTAGAAACCGATGATGACGGATTCGGCAACCGGCAGTTGGCAGATCGCACAGACAGCTTCAACAGCCTGAACCCAAAACTGGGCTTCACCTATCAACTGGATCAGCAGCAGGGGATTTACGGTCGGCTGGCACAGGCCAACCGCCTGCCAACCGCATCTACTCTGTATAACCTGAAAAGCGGTGACAGTGGCTCACTGGTCGGCGGGGTAGAAGAGGAAACTTCTACCACTCTGGAGCTGGGCTACCGTCTGCAGCACAGCCGCGGTTACCTGACCCTGGCCGTCTATCGAATCGATATTGATGACGCGATTGTACTGGCACGCGACGGCAATGATGACACCTACCGCACCAATGCTGGCAGGGTGCAGCATACCGGTATAGAAATCGAAACACGCTACAAACTAAGTCCGGACTGGTCGGCCCAACTGGCCTTCAGTCACTCTCGCCACGCTTTCGATGATTACATCAATAACACAGTCGATTATTCCGGTAATGAGCTGATGCTTGGGCCAAACAACAAAGGATCGGCCAGCCTGCTCTGGCACCCGACCGACAACCCGAAACTCAATCTTGAACTGCAACTCGACTACTTCGGCAACTACTGGATGGATGATGCCAACAGTCGCCGCGCAGATGGTTATACCGTCGCGCACCTGAAAACACGCTATCAGCTGACACCCGACCTGCAACTGCTGACCCGCATCGAAAACCTGTTTGATCGTGACTACGCCTATCAATCGGAGCTGAGTTGGGGCCGCGAAATGTTTTACCCCGGCGCCCCGCTAACCGTCAGCGCAGCACTCGAATACCGTTGGTAACGCCACAGGAGTACTAGATATGAAACGGACGCTTTATCACTGGCACCGTCGAATCGCGATGGTGGTGTTATTGCCACTGTTGCTCTGGGCGATGAGTGGCCTGCTGCATCCACTGATGCGCCTGACTCAGCCTGAGATCGCTCAGCACCACTACCCGCTTCCGGTCTGGCCAGCCAACCTGGCTGGTCCATGGAAAAGCGAGTTACAGACAATCGCGGGGGTCAGGGCAGTCAACGTAGGTGGTAGCTGGTGGCAGCAACAGTGGCAGGACCGTCATACCCCGGCGTCTTTCGTGGATCTAAAAACGGGCGTACCCCGCCCTGACGTTGCTAAGCAATATGCAACTCAACTGGCCCGGCATTTCAGCGGCGATACAACCTCGGCTATTCGTCAGATACGCTTTATTGATCGGTTTAATGATGACTATGCGCCGATTAACCGTCTGCTACCGGTCTGGGAGGTAAGCTTTTACCGCGCTGATGCGCTTAAGGTATATGTGGATATCCGACAGGATCGGCTGGCCACGGTCAGTGACAATACCCGCCGTACACTGCAAACACTGTTTCAAACCCTGCACCTGTGGTCATTCTGGGATGCTAACGCGCATCTGAGAAATGCCGTATTTATGGCCATGACAACGGGTCTGTTATTCATCGGCGCCAGTGGTCTTTACCTGTTTACCGTTTTGCCACTACGTAATAGCACGCTCAATAACAGCCGCAAACTGCATATATGGGGTGGTACGCTGCTCTCGCTAATCCTGTTGATGTTTGCCAACAGTGGACTGATGCGCACCCTTGAAAAACAGCTACCCGAGATGAGAGGGGTAATGCTCAACAGCCAGCCTAATCTGGGAGAGGTAACAGTCAATTTCGCACAGTTGCAACAGCACCTGCCCGACATGACCAATGCCATACTCCACCACCTGGATCGACAACCGGTCTGGCAGGTAAGTCGCTCAGGCAAACCGGATGAATGGATTTCCGCTGTAACCGGACAACGGATTCCGGGTGGAGAGACCGCGTTTGCCCATGCCTTAGCTGCGGCGGCTATTGGCGTTTTGCCAAACACCTCAGACATACAACGGATTGAAAACTTCAGAACATCGGATGATTACAGCTTTATCGACAAACGCCTGCCAGTCATTGCCCTTCATTATCCGGAACACTCGCTTTATCTGGACACTCGTGACGAGGTGCTTTCAAAACAGACGGATACAGCATCAAGACTATTCAATTGGGTATTTCGTTACCTGCATAAATGGCGCTTCGCTGATGGGCTGGGACTCAACACCCGTGATGGTTTAATGGCACTCACCCTGTTACTGCTGAGCATGATTGCAATGCTGGGCGGCAGTTTATGGCTTAAACGCCAACGGGCCCGAACGCGGTCAACATCCGAATAGAGCTTATGACAATTTGCAGCCTGCAGTCTAACGGGGCCATTGCACTGTCAGTATCAGTCGCCCTGCACCTTTTGATCCTGCTTACTCTGCAGCCACAAACAAGGGCTGAGGCAACAACGCAAATATCCGCTCAGCCAACCATCGCCGTTGCGTTGCAAACCTCAACGCCCGTGCAAACAGCGCCTAATCAGGAACAGACTGCTATAAAACCGGAACCCTCAGAACCATTAGTTAAACCCCAACAGACTCAGGCCAAGGTGTCAGCTAATTCGCATACTCAGCCGCTACCTGTCAAAAAAATTGATCGGCCAACAACTGCTCAAAAACCCACAACACCCGCCCCACAAACGACAGCGCTCCTAACCCCGACCACCCCAACACTGCGGACGGTTTCAGCCTCTGCAGCCATCAACCTACAGCAACCGGCCAGTCCACTAAGCGCAGAGCAGACTCACGAGCAGCTAAAAACAGCTTATCTCGCGCTACTCGCATCGGCTATTCAGCAGCAGCAACGTTATCCAAAAAAGTCTAGACAGCGGGCGGAAGAGGGCAGTGTGATGTTAAACCTGAGCATCAATCAGCAAGGAGAATTACTCGCGATAGAGATTATAGAGAGCAGCCGATTCAGCCGTCTGGACCGGGAAGCGACCAGAATGGTCCGGGGCGCGTCACCTTTTCCACCCGTGCCACCTGAACTTGGGACCACCATGTTGGAACTGCACCTGCCAATCAGGTTTGCGCTGACAGATTGAAATCGATTACAACCGCAAACGCTGACCCGAACGCAACGCCAGCTCAGCCACAGTGGAGGGAATCTCGCTAAGACAGCCAACCTGTGCATCCGCCTGCGCCGTATCTGCAGGCAGCGCCTTCAGATTAACCCAGATGGTCCAGAGTCCGGCCTGCCGGGCACCCTCAATATCATGTTGTGGGTGATCGCCCACATGGATCACCTGTTCCGGGCGTAAGCGGGTATGACTGAGCATGGTTTCAAACATCAGCGGGTGCGGTTTCATCTCGCCCACCTCATCCGCTTTGAACTGAAAGTCCATCAAGTCAGCTAGACCCACCCGCTGGATGTCCGCGTTGCCATTACTCAGTGCCCCCAGCTGGTAACCCTGCTGTTTAAGCTGACAAAGCATATCGCGGGCATGAGCAAAAAAGGTCACCTGCTGCCGGGCCTCCAGAAATACCTCGAATGCCTGCTCTGCAAGTCGCTCCAATTCGGCACCGCCATAACCCACCTGTGCCAGACCATGGCGCAGCTGTGCCCGTCTGATAAGGCTGACACTGTGGGCAATGCTCGGTTGCTGATGCAACACGGCCGTGCGCAGGCTGACAAGATCAGACAACTGATACAGCTCGGTAAAGGCTGGGGCATACTGGGCCAGCCAGTCAAACAACGTCTGGTTAGCCTGCCGGATTACAGGATCCACTGCCCACAGCGTGTCATCGAGATCAAAGGTAATACAACGAATCATTTACTGACCTTTTTGGCCCGGGGATGTGCACTTTCATACACCTGCATCAGGTGCTGAAAATCAAGATGAGTATAGATCTGGGTGGTGGATATATCTTCGTGACCGAGCAGTTCCTGCACCGCCCGCAGATCACCACTGGATTCCAGCATATGACTGGCAAAACTGTGGCGCAGCCGGTGCGGATGCACCCGGCCCTGCACTCCCATCTGGCGGCCCCAGTGGTCCATGCGTTGCTGAGCCGCTCGCACCGATAACCGGTTACCCCGGTTGCTGACAAACAAGGCATTATCAAACGCATCCGCCAGTTCATGGCGGTATTCCAGCCAGCAGTCGAGTGCCTGCAACGCTTTACTGCCAATGGGCAACATCCGGCTTTTACGCCCCTTACCGGTCACCACCAGACTCTGATCATGCAGATCCAGATCATTCAGATTGAGGCTGATCAGTTCGGAAACACGCAGACCCGATGAGTAAATCAGCTCCATCATCGCCGCATCCCGGGCCGACACGGCGTCTGTGACCGGTATCTCCAGTAGCTGGCCAATCTGATCCACATCCAGCGTAGCGGGTAAACGTCGTGGGGATTTTGGAGCCTGCACCGCATCCGCCGGGTTATGGCCAGCCTGTTTTTCACGGATCAGAAAGCGGTAAAAACTGCGGATGGCAGAGAGGTGACGCTGGATGCTTTTGCCTGATAAACCCTTACGATGCAGGCCGGCAATATGATGACGAAGTTGCGGGGTCTGAAGCTGTTGCCAGTCTGTAATCTCATGCCGCTCGGCATAGATCAGCAAACCATGGAGGTCGCGGCGGTAATTACTCAGGGTATGGCCGGAGAGCTGGCGTTCGCTGGCCAGGTACTGCAGAAACTGCTCCAGACCGGCCAGCAAAACACTCATGTTATTGTCCCTGATGCAGAATCCGGCTGACGATACGGCTCAGCACTTCGCCTACATAGTTAAGCAGCACCGTGCCCTGACTGCTCTGGAAATAGGTCGGATCGTAACTGCCAATGGCCAGCAGTCCAAGCGTTTCCCCCTGTACCAGCGGCACAACCGCAGCCGACTGCACCTTGTTGGCCTGATCCAGGAAGATAAACCGGTTTTCTACTTCAGTCAGCTGACCGCAACAGGGCAGGTTTGAGCAGACCAGAGAGTCAATCACGGAGGCTTCCGCGCGTGGCATCAACTGCAGGTTATTGCCAGACATCGGTACCTCAGTAAACAGGATCAGACTGGTAATATCACTGTGAAAGTCCTGACACAGGCTCTCATCGATCGCCACGGCGATATCGTCCAGATTTTCAGCTTCCAGCAGCGCCAGCACCATGCGTTTGGTTTTCTCAAACTGCACATCGTTATAACGTGCCACCTCAATCAGATCCGACAGGTGCGAACTCAGATTCTGGTTTCGCTCACGCAGTAACGAAGTCTGGCGCTCCACCAGCGAGACGGCACGGCCTGTTTCATGCGGTACCTGCATTACTTCCAGCAAACGGCTGTTGCCAACAAAAAAATCCGGATGCTGCAGCAGATATTCCGCCACCTGCGCCGGTGAAATGGCAGTTGTAGACTCAGCTTCGCTGTTCATCATAAGAAAATCTGTCCTTCAAAAACGGTCATAGCTGGCCCCGTCATAATGACCGGTTCACCCTCACCCGTCCAGCTTATCTCCAGCGCACCGCCCGGCAGATGCACCTTTACCGGCATATCCAGCAGACCACGCAGACTGCCTGCAACCACTGCAGCACAGGCGCCGGTACCACAGGCCCGGGTTTCACCCACACCCCGTTCAAATACCCGCAGTTTGATCTCGTTACGCGACACCACCTGCATAAAACCGATATTGGCTTTGGCAGGGAAACGTGGATGGGCTTCCAGAGCCGGTCCGAGTGTTTCAACCGGCGCAGTGGACACATCATCCACCAGCAGAACACCATGCGGATTACCCATGGAAACAGCGCTCAGTTCAACCGTGGTATCCAGTACATCCACTAAATAGGTGATTGCCTGCTGGTCTGCCTGAAACGGTATTTCAGCCGGTGCCAGTCGGGGCGCACCCATGTTCACTTCAACCTGTTTGTCCTGACGCAGTTTGAGCAGGACACGACCATTGGCCGTCTGCACCCAGATCTCCTGTTTGGCTGTCAGTCTTTTATCCCGAACAAAACGGGCAAAACAGCGAGCCCCGTTACCGCAGTTCTCCACCTCAGACCCATCCGCATTAAAGATGCGATAGGAGAAGTCCACGTCGGGCTCGGTCGGCGGTTCGACAATCAATAGCTGATCAAAACCGATACCGGTATGACGATCACCCAGTTTTTTGACCAGTTTTGGCGTCACTTTAATGCGCTGGCTCACCAGATCCAGCACCATAAAATCGTTGCCCAAACCATGCATTTTGGTAAAACGCACCAGCATTGCCTTAGCCCCTCAACGATCCTTTGGCAGTAACTGTTCGCCACGCAGCATGTCGTTTACCGACTCACGCTGACGAATCAGATAGTGTTTGTTGTCATCGACCATCACTTCGGCCGGACGACCACGGGTGTTGTAGTTAGACGCCATCACGAAACCGTACGCCCCCGCCGAACACACTGCCAGCAGATCACCCGGCTGCAGATTCAACTGCCTGCTTTTGCCCAGAAAATCACCGGTTTCACACACCGGCCCCACCAGATCCCAGCTCTGGATATCTTCTGTTTCACGAATCTGAAGCGGAATAATCTCCTGATAGGCGCTGTACAGTGCCGGGCGGATCAGGTCATTCATTGCGCCATCGATAATGGCGAAATTCTTGGCTTCGGTCTGTTTCAGGAACTCAACCCGGGTCAGCAATACACCGGCATTGGCGGCAATCGAACGACCCGGCTCAAAGATCAACTCCAGGTCACGCCCCTGCAGTTTGTCCAGAATCGCAGCGATATACTCACCGGGGGTTGGCGGCACTTCGTCTGTGTAACAGACACCCAGACCGCCACCCAGATCCAGATGTTTGATCTCAATGCCCATGCCTGCCAGTTGATCCAGCAGCAGTAACACCCGGTCCAGTGCATCCAGGAAAGGAGCAATTTCGGTCAACTGACTGCCGATATGACAATCGATACCAGAGACATGGACGTTGCTCATCTCTGCGGCACGCTGATAGATACGCGGTGCATCATCAATTGCGATACCGAATTTATTCTCTTTCAGGCCGGTGGAGATGTAGGGGTGAGTCCCGGCATCCACATCAGGGTTTACACGGAAAGAGATGGTCGCAACTTTACCCTCTTCAGCGGCAACGGCATTAACACGCTCCAGCTCCGCTTCGGATTCGATATTGAAGCAACGGATGCCCACGTCCAGCGCACGTTTGATCTCATGTGGCTGTTTGCCAACACCGGAAAACACCACCCGTGCCGGATCACCACCGGCACGCAGTACCCGCTCCAGCTCACCTATGGACACAATGTCAAAACCGGAACCGAGACGGGCCAGTACATTCAAAACAGCGATATTGGAGTTGGCCTTAACCGCATAACAGACCAGCGAACGCTGCCCCTGCAGTGCCTGAGCATAGGCCAGATAGGCCTGCTCCAGCGCATCACGGGAGTAAACATAGGTGGGCGTACCGTATTCATCCGCGATACGCTCCAGTGCCAGCTCTTCGCAGTACAGCTGGCCATTACGATATTCAAAACTGTCCATTCAGCTCTCTTTATTTCTGCGCAGCGTTTTGTTGTGTTTCATCCGGCAGATACAGCGGGCCTTTCTGACCGCAACCACCCAGCAAGACCAGAGAACCCAAAACGATGGAGAGCAGGATATTGTAGAGTCGGTTTTGCACAATCAGACACCCAATGGTTAATGGCTAAGCCGTCGATTATACCTAAAGCCAACGCTCCCGCTAAGGCCGATCTACGCTTAATTTGGGATGAGTCACCCGGGTAAATTGGCTATACTCCCGCCAACACCCCATCCCGCAAAACCAAGAGTGACAGTGGAGCCCCGCATGACTGAAAGCGAATTCTATGATCAGGTCGACGAAACCCTGCAACATATAGAAGAAATTCTGGATGAAGCGGAAACGGATCTGGACTATCGCAATGCGGGTGGCATTCTGACAGTGATCTGTGAAAACGGCTCTCAGGTGATCTTCACCCGTCAGACACCGGTCAAACAGCTCTGGGTCGCAGCACGCAGTGGCGGCTTCCATTTTGACTTTGACAGCGAAACTAAGCGCTGGGTCAGAGATACAGATCAGCAGCCTCTGGCTGACCTGTTACAGGCTGTATTTTCCGAGCAGGCTGGTGAAACGTTCAGCTTTGATCTTTAAGCATGGCCTCTAACACCAGCAGGTAAAGGCGCTCTAATGCGCCTTTATTTTGGGCTACAAAAGCGGCACCCGCCTGACCCACCTGCTTTGCCAGCGCGGGCTGCTCTAACCAGAGACCCAGCTGCCGAGTCAGCTCATCTACATCAGCTACCGGTATCAGACCACCCGCCTCAGCCAGCATCTGTGTAATCGACTGAAAATTAAAACAGTGCGGCCCCATCAACACCGGTTTACCCAGCGCGGCGGGTTCCAGCGGGTTATGACCACCCCGTTCGATCAGACTGCCACCAACAAACACCAGGTCAGCGGCCTGATAAAACAGCATCATTTCGCCCATGGTATCTGCCAGATACACCGCTGTATCTTCCGATACAGGCTGTCCCTGACTACGCCGACTGAGACAAAGACCGGTCGCATTGACCAGTGTCGCGACAGATTCAAACCGCTCAGGATGCCGGGGCACAAGCACCAGTAACAGGGTTGGAAATGCCTTGTGTAATAACTGCAGACTCTCTAACAGAAGCCGTTCTTCACCCTCATGAGTACTGCCCGCCACGATCACCGGCCGGCCTGCACCCCACAGTGCCCGCAGCTGTTCCGCCCTCTCTGGCAGATCGTGGGCAATATCCAGATCAAATTTGATACTGCCGGTTACCGCTACCCTTTCTGACAGCAGCCCCAGAGCCACCAGTCGCGAGGCATCCGCCTGATGCTGTGCCGCCACCCGGGTCAGTGCACTGAGCATCTGCCGGGTCAGGCCGGCAAACCGGGCATAGCCCTGTGCGGAACGTTCAGACAAACGGGCATTGGCAAGCAACACCGACACCTGACTTTTTTTGCAGGCAAACAGCATATTGGGCCAGAGTTCGGTTTCAACGATCAGCAGACCCCGGGGACGCACACGGTCCATAAAACGCCCCATCGCATCCGGCAGATCATACGGGCAATAACAGTGTGCTACCCGATTGCCGAATAAGGCCTGCGCTCGCGCGGCACCGGTAGGTGTCATATTTGTGAGCAACAACGGGAGATCCGGATGACGCTGCAGCAGTAACTCCACCAGCGGTGCGATCGCTACGGTTTCACCCACGGAGACTGCATGTATCCAGAGCGGTGCGTTTGAATGCCTGGGCACAAAACCAAAACGCTGTCCGATATGACGACGGTATTCCGGCGCCTTACTACCACGCCGCCAGAGGCGTAACAGCACCATTGGTAATGCCAGATACCAGAGCAAACTATAAAAAAACCGCAACATCCTAAACCCTTAGCCAGACAGACCGGCACAGCGACATGTATGCCGCCACCGCGGTGGAAGTTATTCTATCCAGATCCGCCTTACGCATTCAAAACCAGCCTTTGGCCAGAATCAGCTCGGCACAACGCCCCGCTTCATCCAACACGATCGTCGAGGATAACGGGGAACCCTGAATATAATCGTCCCAGTGCAGGATCAGACCTTGCTCTTGCAGCGTCGAGAGTCCACGACCCAGCCGGCCATCCCGTCCACCCTCAACAGGCAAGGTACCTACCTGGCAACCGGCACTCAGCGATTCATAAACCATGGAAACACTGTCCTCGGTCACCCAGCAAACCTCTGTAGCAGAGAGCACCGTGGGCAACCAGCCTGATTCCGTTTCCGCTGCCGGGAACACCTGCACCCCCTGAAGTTGCTGCAATTCAGCCAGTGTGCTGTTCGGCGTACGACGGGATGTAGTCAGCTGCCACTGTCGCGCAGGATCTCTCTCCAGAATGGCGTTTAGTTGTGTCAGCAGTTTTGCTTCATCCCAACGCACATGTTTGCTGGGACCACCAATCAGGAAAATGCCTGTGTTTGCCTGTTTCTCCGCCGGATGCATGCGGTTCAGAGCGCCGCGCGTTGCAACAATATTGCCTTTAAGCGCTGGCTGGTCATGTTCCGGAATCAGACAGAGATCAAACCAAGCTAAGGGCAAGGTAGGTTTCATCAACACAACGGCAGGAACCTGCCATTTCCGCGCCAGCAACAGCAGGCTGCGATGGGTAGCGTGTCCAGCACCCAGCACTAACACCACATCAGACTTTTCGCCCGGTAGCAGTGCGGCTAACTGCTGTTTCAGATTGAGGGGAGTTTGCAGTCGGACCTGCAGCTCGGGACGGCGTTTTTGCAACGCCTCCGCTAACCCCAGACTTTGATTGAGGTGACCCGGTTTACCGTCGCTGACAATACAGATATAGGACACGTACACTCCGCGTTAAAAACAACCATCTGACCCGGTACAAAAATGAATGGTCGTATCATACGCGATGTTCAGGGAATCCCCTAAACGCTGCAGAGAATCAGGAGTTTTGCTGTCGTCGCCGACCAAACTGAAGCTGATGCTGCAGGCTCAGTCTGAGCGCACTGATGGAAAGGCGAAGCCAGGGCAGCAATCGCCCGGTCTGACCTTTGCTGAAGAGCGTAGCCGCGGTCATCCGAATCGGCAGATTCAGCTGACAAACAGACAGCAGCATACACAGATCACTGTCATCACTGCCGGGCGGAAAGCCGCCCAACGATGAAAGCAAACGCTTACTTATACAGTAGCCCTGCTCCGGCAACGGCAGTTTCAATGAGCGACTGAGCAGATTGATCACAGGGTTAAGGAGACGGAAACGCAGGGGCGCTGAAGGCAAATAACGCACCCGGGCACAGATGACACCGGATACACCGGCCTGCTGCAGTGATTGCATCTCAGCAATCAGCTCAGCATCTAATCGATGGTCAGGCCGCAAAAACCACAGCCATTCACCCTGCGCCGTGGCTGCCGCAGTATTCAGTTGCGCCGTTACACTCTCAGCAGCACAGAGCCACTTCAGGTTACAGTGAGCAAGCGTGGCTTGCGCTGGCTTCTTATCCAACTGTTTGAAAAAACTACCGCTGCTGACAAAAATCACTTCGGCACCCTGCGGCAGGGTCCGCATGGCGTTCAACCAGTCATGATCCAGAATTGTTTGTCTGCCCAACGGTATTATGACCGATAAAGAGGGCATTGCAGTTTCCATGGGTCTACAGCTCCGCAAAGGTCAACAAAGAGGCGTGTCATCCATATTGCGCCGCACAAGAACAGATCATCATAATACTTTTTGCTAATCTGTTGCAAAAATGAACAATGCCACACTCTGCTGGTCTCTGCACGTAAACGATTGATATGATCCTGTTTCACCCCAAATGACTGAATAACCATGAATGATGTTATTGATCTGATCAAGTCCCACCGCTCGATTCGTAAGTTCCTTGCTCAGCCTGTTGATCAGGACCTTCTGCAACGTTGTATTGAAGCCGGGCAGTCTGCTTCTACCTCGAGTTTTATTCAGGCGTGCACCGTAATTCAGGTCACCCAACCCGACCTCAGATCGTCTTTGGCGGAATGGGCCGGTAATCAGGCTTATGTCGAGCAGGCGCCGGTATTTCTGGTGTTCTGTGCAGATATGCACCGTCATCAACTCGCCTGCGATATGCATGATGCACCTATGCAGTCGGGATTTACCGAACAGTTCATCACCGCCACCGTAGACTGCGCGCTGTTTGCCCAAAATGTGGCGCTGGCGGCAGAGTCAGAAGGGCTTGGGACTGTATTTATTGGCGGCATCCGCAACCAGATTGACAAGGTAGCCGATGCTCTTGAACTGCCCGCACTGGTGTATCCTGTATTCGGGCTTTGTCTGGGCTATCCTGATCAGAACCCTGAGGTAAAACCTCGCCTGCCGTTATCGGTGGTGCTGAAGCAAAATAGCTACAATTTTACTAAAGATTGCGATGATATTGCCGAATACGATAAGGCTGTGCGTGACTATTACCGCACCCGAACCGGTGGTCAGAAGGAGATGACCTGGAGCGAACAGATCTCAGGTATGCTGGTCAAAGAAGCCCGGCCGCATATGCTGAGTTTCCTCCAAAGCCGCGGCTTTCTTAAAAAATAACTATCTCCATCAAGCTGTATCTGAATAGGAGTCGCCAGTGGCGAGTCAATTAGATAACGAAGAATCACTCGATCTGTTGCTGGCGCGACAGCCGGTCTTTAACAAAAGTCAGGATGTTGTCGCTTATCTGTTGCTGTACCGGAATACGGAAGGCGGTCTGCCAGCCGAGCTGAATGATCATCTTGCCACCTCTTCGGTCATTCTCAACACCTATGCCAGCATCTGTCAGCAGGGCGAAGTGCGTCACCTGCCCTGTTACATCAAGGTTACCGATTCCACCCTGATGTCCGAGCATTTTCCGGAGCTGCCTAAAGAGCACTTTGTACTGGAAATCCTCAGCCATTCCAAAATCACACCCGAATTTGTTGAACGCGTGGCTGAGCTGGCGCAGTTAGGTTACCGGCTGGCCTTGTGTGATTATGAGCCGGCTGAACGTTACCTACCGCTGCTGAAACATATCCATATCCTTAAACTGGATCTGCAGCGTTTTGGTCTGGATCGCATTGAACAAATCGTGCATGACCTGAAACCTTATAACCTTGAACTGCTGGCCGACAAAGTCGAAACCCAGGAAGAGTTCCGTAAATGTTACGAACTCGGGTTCGGATTGTTTCAGGGCTACTTCCTTAGCAAGCCGGAACCGATTAAAGGCAAGAAACTCAGCAGCAGCAAAGTGTTACTGCTTCAGCTGATGCTGGAGCTGCAGAGCCCGCACGCCTCTGCCGCCTCAGTTGAACAGATCGTCATTAACGATCCTCTGCTGACCTACCGGATTTTGCGAGTGGTCAATTCCGCCGCATTCAACGTGCAGCGCGAGATTAAATCCCTCTCCCATGCCATTACCCTGCTGGGCTTTGATCAGATCCGCAAATGGGTCAGTCTGTTCCTGGTCTCTGACACCGCAGACAAACCCGAAGAGCTGACCCGCATCATGCTGGTTCGGGGCCGAATGTGTGAAATCATCGGCGAGATGACCGGACTTGATCAACCGATCAGCGCCTTTATTACCGGCCTGTTTTCTCAATTGGATGTTCTGTTGGACATGCGCATGGGCGACCTGCTTTCTCAGGTGCCGCTGCAGGATGAAGTAAAAGCGGCTCTGCTCGATCGCAGCGGACAGTTGGGCACAATTCTGCATGAAGTCGAACTCTACGAAGCGGGCGAATTCGACAACATGAAAAACCTGTTGGAAACCCGTTTTTATGAAACGGCCTACCGCCACAGCCTCTCCTGGTCACAACAGGTGATGCAGACCCTGTACACCAACGATTAAACCGGTGCCACATGGACGTTGGCATGCTCTTCCCCGACCTGATCAGTGACTGGGTCATTATTGTTCTGATGCTAACGACCGGAATTACTTCCTTTATAACCGCCGCCATGGGCATTGGTGGCGGTGTTCTGTTACTGGTGGTGATGGCGTCATTTGTGCCGATCACCGCGCTGATTCCGGTTCACGGTCTGGTGCAGATGGGTTCCAACGCCAATCGTGCCTGGCTGACCCGCCACCATACCGACTGGCAACTGGTAGCAGGTTTTGCCCTTGGTGCTGCGCTGGGTGCTGCCGTTGCCTCGCTGATTGTGGTGCAACTGCCGTTACAGGTGATTCAGCTATCCGTAGCGTTATTTATCCTGTATCTGGTCTGGGGACCCAAACCACGTCAAACCCAGATAACGCGTTCCGGCCATATTATCAGCGGAGGCCTGACCACTCTGCTATCGATGTTTGTCGGCGTCACCGGGCCGTTGGTGGCCGGGCTGATTCATCGCCAGCAATATGACAAGCTGGCCACCACTGCCAACTTTGCTACCTGCATGAGCGTGCAGCATGTTTTAAAGCTGGTGGTATTCTCGGCGGTGGGTTTTTCCTTCTGGCAGTGGCTGCCACTGATCATCCTGATGGTGCTCAGCGGCATGGTCGGCACCTGGATCGGCATGAAGGTTTTACACCGGATCTCAACCGATCGTTTTCGACAGCTGTTCCGAATCAGCATCACACTGCTGGCTCTACGGCTACTCTGGCAGGGGCTGAGCCAGTTTTTCTGAGCCAGGTTCAGATACAAAAAAGGCAGCCAGATGGCTGCCTTTTTCAATCAGACGGGTTTAGTCCAGCTGCGACAGATCTCGCACCGCGCCTTTGTCCGCCGAGGTTGCCAGTTTGGCATAGGCCTTCAGCGCTGCCGACACTTTACGAGGACGCTCTTTAGCTGGTTTCCAGCCCAGTTTATCCTGTTCGGCGCGACGTGCAGCCAGTTCTTCATCTGACAACAGCACATCGATGGTCCGATTCGGAATATCGATACGAATACGATCACCGTTACGTACCAGACCGATCGTGCCACCCGCCGCCGCTTCAGGCGAAACGTGACCAATTGACAGGCCTGAAGTACCACCAGAGAAACGACCATCGGTCAGCAGGGCACAGGCTTTACCCAGGCCTTTGGATTTGATGTAGGAGGTTGGGTAGAGCATCTCCTGCATACCCGGACCACCGCGTGGCCCTTCATAACGCACGATTACCACGTCACCGGCTTTGACTTTATCCTCCAGCACGTTCGCAACCGCTTCATCCTGAGACTCGGTAATATGCGCCGGGCCTTCAAATACCAGAATGGAGTCATCCACACCGGCCGTTTTCACCACACAACCATCCTGCGCCAGGTTGCCGTGCAGAACCGCCAGACCGCCTTCCAGTGAGAAAGCATGCTCAAGGGAACGGATACAACCGTTAGCACGGTCACCATCCAGTGATGGCCAGCGAGTCGCCTGACTGAACGCCACCTGCGTTGGAATTCCAGCGGGACCCGCTTTGAAGAACTCAACCACTTCAGGAGTCGGGTTGCGCATGATATCCCACTCATCCAGCGCATCCTTCATGGTCGCAGAGTGAACGGTCGGTACATCGGTATGCAGTTTACCGGCCCGATCCAGCTCACCCAGAATGCCCATGATGCCACCGGCACGGTGCACATCTTCAATATGGTATTTCTGGGTATTCGGCGCCACCTTACACAGCTGCGGCACTTCACGGGACATGCGGTCAATATCGTGCAGGGTAAACTCAATCTCCGCTTCCTGAGCTACAGCCAGCAAGTGAAGAATGGTATTGGTGGAACCGCCCATGGCGATATCCAGCGTGATCGCGTTTTCAAAGGCTTTGACGCCTACAGAACGCGGCAGCACGGTTTCATCGTCCTGTTCGTAATAACGTTTGGCCAGCTCAACAATCAGATGACCAGCACGTTTGAACAGCTGCTCTCGGTCCGCATGGGTCGCCAGCACGGTACCGTTACCGGGCAGGGACAGACCCAGCGCTTCAGTCAGACAGTTCATGGAGTTGGCCGTGAACATACCGGAGCAGGAACCGCAGGTTGGACAGGCAGAACGCTCAACCGCATCCACTTCTTCATCACTGGCGTTTGGATCGGCTGCCAGCACCATGGCATCCACCAGATCCAGCTTATGATCGGCCAGTTTGGTTTTACCTGCTTCCATCGGCCCGCCAGAGACAAAGACCACCGGGATATTCAGGCGCATAGCCGCCATCAGCATCCCCGGGGTGATCTTGTCACAGTTGGAGATACAGACCAGCGCATCAGCACAATGCGCGTTAACCATGTATTCGACCGAGTCAGCGATAATATCGCGTGATGGCAGCGAGTAGAGCATGCCGTCATGCCCCATGGCGATGCCATCATCAACCGCAATGGTATTGAACTCTTTGGCAACACCACCGGCTTTTTCAATCTCACGCGCCACCAGCTGCCCCATATCTTTCAGGTGCACATGCCCTGGCACAAACTGGGTGAATGAGTTGGCAACAGCAATAATCGGCTTATGAAAGTCTTCATCTTTCATTCCGGTGGCACGCCACAGGGCGCGGGCACCCGCCATATTCCGGCCGGCGGTCGATGTCTTGGAGCGATACTGAGGCATGGAACTATCCTTACGATCTTATTCAACGTGGCAAGTATAACGGAATCTCTGCCTGCCTGCGCCTGTCTATCTATACTGCAAACAAAGTTCTTTTGGAGGTCAGCGTATGGATATTGGCGTACCTAAAGAGATTAAAAATCACGAATACAGGGTTGCTCTGCCACCTGCCGGAGTACAGCAACTCATCAAGGCCGGCCATAAAGTCCGGGTTGAAACCCGCGCCGCCGATCATCTGGGATTTTCGGACCAGGATTACCGCAACGCCGGCGCACAGATCTGCAACAGCGCCGTGGAAGTATGGGATCAATCCACACTGATCCTTAAGGTGAAAGAGCCCCAGCCGGGTGAGTGTGATTACCTGCGGGCTGATCATATCCTGTTCACCTACCTGCATCTGGCGGCGGATGAACCGCTGACCGAGCGTTTACTGGCCTCAGGCTGTACCGCGATTGCTTACGAAACGGTTACCGGCAGACAGGGTGACCTGCCGCTACTGACCCCCATGAGTGAGGTCGCCGGGCGCATGTCCGTACAGGCAGGCGCCCACTGCCTTGAGATTTCTCAGCAGGGACGTGGCGTGTTACTCAGCGGCGTGCCGGGGGTGGAAGCGGGGCGAGTGGTCATTCTGGGCGGTGGCGTGGTGGGCAGCAATGCCGCCAAGGTCGCGCTGGGCATGGGCGCCGACGTGACCATACTCGATACTTCCGCCACCCGACTGGCCTGGCTGGAACAGAACTTCTCCGGCAAACTCACTACCCTCTATTCCACCGCAGACAGTATTGAACAAACGGTCCTCTGCGCTGATCTGGTGATCGGCGCGGTGTTAATTCCCGGTGCCGCCGCACCCAAGCTGGTGTCAGAAGAACTGGTCAGCCGTATGAAACAGGGCGCTGTACTGGTTGATGTGGCGATTGATCAGGGCGGTTGTTTCGCCACCAGCTCAGCGACCACCCACAGCAACCCGACCTTTATTAAACATGGCGTAGTGCATTATTGCGTGGCGAATATGCCAGGTGCAGTGGCCCGAACCTCGAGTCAGGCACTCAGTAACGTCACACTGCCGTATGTGCTGCAACTGGCCAATCATGGCTGGCGCAGCGCTTTTGCCAAAGACCCCGGGTTTGCCAACGGACTGAATGTGCATCAGGGACAGATCTACTGCCCAGGGGTGGCCAGTGCATTCAACCGGACGCTGGCGACGCTCCCGGCTTGATCCCGGTTCAGGCAATCACTACTCTGTGGACCAAACAATACGAGGTTGCAGATGTCTTCACTTGATAAAAAAGCCATCCGTTCTGATATATGGATGCAGCGTTTTATGAAAACCGGTATCCCGGTCGCCATTGTCAGCATTATCTGCCTCTGGGCAGGCTGGCTCTTCAAGATTCCCGGACTGGGCAGTGTTTTTATGATCACAGCCAGCATCGCGCTGATCATCGGTCTGCTTTATAACGTCAGGTTTGTGATTCTTTCTGTGCGACAACTGAAAGAAAAACAAGACGACTGAACCAGTTCATTTAGGATTCAGAGGCGGGCAGTTAGGCTGTGGTTATTTTCACCCGCTGCTCAGTATGCTCTACTGCATATATGATGTGTGGAGCAACCGTTACGGATTCTGAACACTCGCCATGCCCTTACGAAAAATGTTACACCGCAGACACTTCAGCCAACTGCTTTTAGGCAGTTTGCTGAGCCTGTGTGCAATCAGCCCTCTATCAGCGCAGGCCGCTGAAGCGATCAATATCCAGCAGGCACGTCAGGTTGTTGAATCCGAAACCGGAGGCCGGGTCGTAAAATCTCAATCCGCTTATTGGCAGGGCAGAACGGTTTACCGGTTCCGGGTTGTACAGCAAGGCCGCATTCGCGACCTGATGGTTGATGCACAAAGCGGGAAAATCATGAATCCACTGCAGGGAGATAAGAATAATGAAAATTCTAGTGGTCGAAGATGATACCGATCTGCGCCGTCAGCTGGTACGGGCATTACAGGAACGTAATTACACCGTAGAAGAGTGCGCTGACGGTAAGGAAGCGGCTTTCCTTGGCACCGAATATCCCTATGATATGGCGATTGTTGACCTTGGCCTGCCGGGTTTGTCCGGGATAGAAGTCATTCGTCAGTGGCGCGAGGAAGGTTGCAACTTCCCGATTCTGATTCTGACTGCCCGGGGCGACTGGCAGGATAAAGTTGAAGGTCTGGAAGCCGGAGCAGACGACTATCTGGTCAAACCGTTCCACATGGAAGAGCTGAGCGCACGCCTGAATGCCCTGTTGCGACGCGCCGCCGGTCATGCCAAGCCGGTGCTGGAATTTGGTCCCATTCAGCTCGACACCACCGGTCAGGCGGTCTATCTGGATGGCAACATAGTCAACCTGACCAGTTATGAGTACCGCACCTTTGAGTATCTGGTACTGAATGCGGGCAAAACCGTGTCCAAAACAGAACTGACCGAGCACCTCTACCATCAGGACTTTGAACGGGACAGCAATGTTCTGGAGGTGTTTATTCGTCGCCTCAGACAGAAACTGGATCCGGAGCAAACCCTGCAGCCGATCGCGACCATACGTGGTCTCGGTTATCGTTTCACCATGGCGGATAAACCACCGGCGTGAGGCTCATTGCTCCCCTGTACTCACTGCAGGGTCGTCTGCTGATTGCCTCCACCATCGTGTTACCGCTGGTGCTGTTTCTGGCCGGGCTGGCGCTCAGCAGCGCCTACCGGTTCAATACTGAAAATGCCGTCAGGGACCAGTTGCAGTTGCAGATCTACCTGTTGCTGGGCTCGATTGAACTGAACGAGCAACATATTCAGTTCCCCCAGCGCCTACAGGAGCCGCGTTATGATCGCGTTGGCTCCGGTCTGTATGCGGCCATCCATGAACAGAACAACCTGCTCTGGCGCTCCTATTCCTCCAGCCTGCTCGACAATCGGGTTCTCAGCGATGAGGAGAGTGACCTGCTGCTGCCAGGACAACCCTTTTTCAGCCACCTGAGTGAGCTGGGTCTGTACAGATTGCAGCTCAAGCTGATCTGGGATCATCCCAAAGGCGAGCGGGAACTGGTGTTTTCAGTGCTGGAAACCGACACCGCCTCTGAAGAAGCGATCCGCACCTATAACCTGCAACTGATGATCTGGATGGGGGTGATCTTCCTGGTCGCCCTGCTGGCACAAACGCTGATTCTCTATTGGGGTTTGCGGCCGTTGAATAAACTGGCCCATGACCTGCTTGAGATTGAACAGGGCAATGCTGATTCTCTGCGCGGCAACTATCCCACTGAGGTAGAGCAGGTCACGCGCAACCTGAACCAGCTGATTGCCAGCGAACGGCAACAGCGTGAGCGTTATCGCAACACCCTGGATGATCTGGCCCACAGCCTTAAAACACCCCTCGCCGTGATGCGCGGCGCCGGTGATGAAAACCTGAATCGGGCCGACTATCAGAATCTGATTACCGAACAGACCCAGCGCATGGATCAGATCGTCCAGTACCAGCTCAGTCGTGCGGTACAGTCCGGCTCCCGCCCGCTGGGCATGGCGATTGACGTGGTACCACTGCTGGAACGACTGGTCAGCGCATTACAGAAAGTCTATCGCGACAAAGGCTTACAGATTGAGCTGAAGCTCAGACAACCCCTGAGATTCAACGGCGACCCGCGCGACATGATGGAACTGCTGGGCAATATCCTTGAAAACGCCTGCAAATACGGCAGACAACAGATTGAAGTGGAAGGCTGGCATCAGAACAATGCCCTCACCCTGAGGGTGTGCGATGACGGTCCCGGTGTCGGCGAAGCCCTGCGCAAAACAATCCTGGAACGCGGTGCCCGGCTGGATACATCAATTCAGGGGCAGGGCATTGGTTTGGCGATAGCCACGGATATTATCAGTAGTTATAACGGAGAACTGAGTGTCAGCGAGTCGGCATTGGGCGGCAGTTGCTTTGAAGTGATTCTGCCCGACCATCACTGACAGCCGGGCAGCAAAATTGTTACTGATCGTTTTCGATCACCAGTTTGCCAAAGTGTCCAGCTGATGCCAGTTGCTGATAAGCCTGCATCGCATCGCTGAAGCTGTAGCAGTGATCAATGACCGGATGTAACTGATGCTTCTCCATCAGCGCCACCATTGCTTTCAGCATCGCCACACTGCCCACATAAACACCCTGAATATGCAGCAGATTGAAAATGGTCATCAGGCTGAGCGTAGGACTTTCCAGACCGGTCAGAATACCAATCACCGATACGGTGCCATTCACACCCACTGAAGCAACCGATTTTTCAAAAGTTCCGGCACCGCCCACCTCGAGCACATTATTCACGCCGCGGCCCTGTGTGATCTCCAGCACCTTCTGCTCCCAGTCAGGGAAGGTTTTGTAGTTGATAGTGTGATCAGCGCCCATTGCCTTGGCCCGGGCCAGCTTTTCATCACTGGAAGAGGTAATGATGACCTCGGCCCCCATCGCTTTGGCGAGCTGCAAACCAAAAATAGAAACACCGCCGGTACCCAGCAACAGAATGGTGTCACCGGGCTTGATACCGCCCACATCCACCAGCGCATGCCAGGCGGTTGTGGCCGCACAGGGCAGGGTCGCAGCTTCGGCATAGGAGAGGTAATCCGGGATTTTAACCGTGCCCTCTTCATGCAGAATAAAATAATCCGCCAGCACACCATTAATCGCACCACCCAGAGCAGAGGTCAGTCCCGCATCACCCATCTGGCCATCCACCCAGTGCTGAAAGAAGTTACCGATGACACGGTCACCCGGCTTAAAACCGTTAACGCCCGCGCCAACGCTAACAACCTCACCTGCACCATCAGACACCGGAATAATGGGGCGGACGTCATTGCGAACATAGCCGCCATTGGCCACCAGCAGATCACGGTAATTCAGAGAGCATGCTTTCATCTTTACCAGAATTTCACCCGGCCCCGGCGTAGGGGTTTCAAGCTCGACCTGCTGAATTGCTTCAATACCGTTGGGCTCAACCACCTGATATGCACGCATCTGTTTGCTCCACTGCTTATTTAATTGTAGGACTACCGGTATAGTGCAACACGCGTGGAAAGCAAATCAAACAGACTGTTTCCGGGCGCGGATAATCATCACTTTCATCAGAATCATCGCCAGCAAAAAGGCAATGGAGCTCAGCGCCAAAAACGGATCCAGCAGCTCTGGCGACAAAAACTGGCCATACAATAGAAACAGCCCCACAGCGATACCGGCCATGCCAAACTGATGCAACCAGAACTGAAGTTTACCCAGACGACAGGGTTCTGCCGACAGCCAGAGTTTGTGACAGACCGCATAGACAAACGAGACCGCAAAACCCGCCAGCATAATATGAGCGTGAGTTACAAACTGGCCATGGTCCTTGCTGGCCGCCATGTGAATACCCAGTGCCAGGCCCAGAATTCCGTAGCCCAAACCGGTCATAAGATAAGCACGATCCACTGTAGACATCTTGTTAACTCCCTATAAGCATTCAACACAACGAAAAACGCCGACAACCCCATGTTATCGGCGCTTAAAAAGCTTATCAGTTTTTTTGCGGAGGTCAGTCGACTTTTTCGAACATCAGATCCCAGACGCCATAGCCCAGCTTTTCGCCACGGCGCTGAAATTTGGTGACTGGTCGCCAGTGTGGCTGAGGGGAATATTGACCTTCGCCGGCCAGATTACGATAACCGGGTGCCGCACTCATCACATCCATCATGTGTTCGGCATAATTTTCCCAGTCAGTGGCCATATGAAATACACCACCAGTCTTCAGTTTATGACGCAGGGTCTCCGCCAGTGACAGTTGCACAATGCGACGTTTATGGTGTTTTTTCTTATGCCAAGGGTCGGGGAAAAACAGCTGAATACAATCCAGACTGCCATCTGGAATACACTGCGCCAGCACTTCGATGGCGTCATCACAGAACACCCGGATATTGCCGAGTCCCTGATCGGATGCATTTTTCAGTAACCGGCCCACGCCGGGGCGATGTACCTCAATACCAATGTAGTTTTTCTCAGGCTGGTCTTTCGCCATTTCCACCAGCGAATCACCCATGCCGAAACCGATCTCAAGCACCACAGGTGCCTCGCGACCAAACACCTCAGCGAGGTTAAGCATGCCGCCAGACAGTTCCAGTCCGATTTTTGGCCAAATTTCATCCATGGCACGCTGCTGGCCTTCTGTCATTCGGCCAGCCCGCAGCACAAAACTGCGGATAGTACGCATATGTTTGGCTTCAGCTTGTTCAGTCTCAGCCGCTTGCAACTCTTTTTCACTCATTGGGTAATCTTTCTGGTTGAACAGGGCGGTCAGCATGACCACCCAGGCTACATCGATTTATTTGGCGGCAATGATGCCATCCAGTGGTGAAGACGCACTGGCATATTTTTTCCGTGGCATGCGGCCTGCAAGGTAGGCTTCACGGCCTGCTTCAATCGCTTTACGCATGGCTGACGCCATCAGAATCGGATCACGGGCTGCGGCAATTGCCGTATTCATCAGCACCGCTTCACAACCCATCTCCATCGCCACAGCGGCATCAGAAGCAGTACCCACACCGGCATCCACCAGCACCGGCACTTTCGCTTCTTCCATGATAATGTTGATATTGTGCGGATTCAGAATACCGAGACCGGAGCCAATCATCGAACCCAGCGGCATGATGGCAACACAGCCGATCTCTTCCAGCTGTTTGGCCACAATCGGATCATCGCTGGTGTACACCATCACTTTGAATCCGTCTTTTACCAGTTCCTCTGCCGCCTTCAGGGTATCTACCACATTTGGATAGAGGGTTTTCTGGTCACCCAGCACTTCCAGTTTGACCAGGTCGTGGCCATCCATCAGTTCACGGGCAAGTTTACAGGTGCGCACCGCATCAGCCGCCGTAAAACAACCTGCGGTATTCGGGAGAATGGTGTATCGGTCCGGTGAAATCACATCCAGCAAGTTTGGCTCATCCGGGTTCTGACCAATATTGGTACGACGTACAGCCACGGTCACGATTTCGGCACCGCTGGCTTCAATAGCCAGACGGGTTTCTTCAAGGTCCTTATATTTACCGGTACCTACCAGCAAACGGGAGTTGTAGCTTTTACCTGCAATGATCAATGGATCATTAAGCTGTTCAGACATGTCAAATTCCAACTGTAATTATTGTGAGCGCTAACACTGAAAATAGCGTGGCAATCAGCCGCCACCAATCGCATGGACAATCTCGACCTTATCGGACTCCTGCAACAAAGTCGTCTCATGCTGACTGCGGGGGATAATCTCCAGATTTAACTCGATCGCAATACGCTTCCCGGTCAGGCCCATCTGCGTGATCAGCCCCGAAAGGGTTAAACCCTCTGCTACCTGCATCTGATCGCCATTCAGCTCGATCTGCATCATTCTGTTCCTCTTTTATTCTTACACCCTGCAAGGATCACCATCACCCAGCCGATCATGAACAATACACCTCCCAGCGGGGTTACCATGCCCAGCGCCTTAACCCCGGTCAGTGCCAGAAGGTAAAGACTGCCACTGAACAGCAGGATTCCGGCTACAAATGCCCGGCCCGCCCATTGCAGGTGGGTTGACTCAGACTGCTGGCGTAACAACCCCACCATCAGCAATGCCAGGGTATGATAAAACTGGTATTCAACGCCGGTCTGATAGGCCGCATACAGGTTTGGCGCCAACTGAGCCTTAAGCGCATGCGCCCCAAAAGCCCCCAGCATCACCGCCAGTAAACCGCTGATACCGGCCAACAGCAATTCAATTCGCCAGACCATAAAGATCATCCTGAAAATGTCCGCCAATTATACCTGAAAGGCCTGCCTGATGTAGGCCAGAGAAAAGCTTATGCCTGATCCTCTTAACGCAGTTAGAGGATCAGGCATCGTTAAAATAAAAAACCGCCAGAAGGCGGTTTCTTTGCAAAGCGTAGCTGATACTCAGGCTTCCATCGCCACTCGCAGTTTTTTCATCGCGTTTTTTTCCAGCTGACGGATACGTTCTGCAGAGACGTTATATTCGGCGGCCAGTTCATGCAACGTAGCCTTATCGTCCTGCAGCCAGCGGCGCGAAAGGATATCGCGGCTACGTTCATCCAGATCAGTGATGGCACTCATCAGACGGCGCTGGGAATCTTCTTCCCAGTTGCTGTCTTCCAGCATCATGCCCGGATCAGCGCTTTTATCTTCCAGATAGTGGACCGGTGCCCATGCCTGCTCATCATCATCGGACTCAGGTGCATCAAACGCGGTATCAACGGACGCCATGCGGCCTTCCATCTGACGCACAACCTTGGCATCTACACCCAGATCTTCAGCAATGGCATTGACCTCGTCATTGGTCATCCAGCCCAGACCTTTTTTACGGGAGCGCAGATTAAAGAACAGTTTACGCTGCGCCTTGGTGGTGGCGACTTTAACAATCCGCCAGTTACGCAGGATGAACTCATGCATTTCGGCCTTGATCCAGTGCACCGCAAAGGAGACCAGGCGAACACCCATGGTCGGATCAAAGCGTTTCACCGCTTTCATCAGGCCAACATTACCTTCCTGAATCAGGTCACCAAGCGGCAAACCATATCCGGAGTAGGATTTTGCCACGTGCACAACAAAACGCAGGTGTGACATAACCAGTTGACGTGCGGCTTCTACGTCACCATCAAAATACAGCCGATCCGCCAGTGAACGCTCTTCTTCAACGCTCAGCACCGGAATGGTTGCCACCGACTGCATATACGCATCAAGGTTGCGACCCGGTGAAATATTGTTGATAGCTTGTAAGCTAGTGCCCATGAATGACCTCGCATCATTGTACTGACTGCAACCGGTGTCTGGTTTGCAGCTCGCAAATGTGACCCTGTCGAAAAACGAAAGTTCCCACGCGGAATAGCGACGTGGGCAGGAAAATATAACGGGGAAAAACCGTAACCGCAACCTTGTCGGAAGGATTATCGCGGCTCAATCTCCTGCAGATGCTGACCTACCGCCAACCGAGCGCCCATCAACCCCAGCAACAGACCACTGGCCAGCAGAATGACAACCTCATCAGGTGACAGGCCCTGCAGTACAAAACCACTCTGATACAGTCCGATCAACTGATTGACCGGTTCCGTGATCAACACCAGGCTAAAGCCAATTAGCAGCACAGCCATCAGACCACCAAGCACGCCAAACCAGAAGCCGGTGTACAAAAAAGGCCGGCGAATCCAGGCATCTGTCGCCCCCACCAGTTTGGCCACCAGAATCTCATCACGCCGGTTTTCGATGATCAGCCGGATGGTATTACCCACCACCAGCAATACTGCCAGCGCCAGCAGACCGCCCAGCACAACGACAATCCGGTTCGCCACCTCAACAAAGGCCGCGAGCCGTTTAACCCACTCGATATCCAGCACTACTTCAGCCACCTCAGGCAAGGCACTGAACTCCTCCTGCAACCGGGTCATCGCCTCAGCAGTCTGATCCACTGGCTGCAGGACCACCACCGCTGGCAATGGATTGCCTTGGATATAGTCAAAGATATCCCCGAGCCCTGAAGCTTTCTTGAAGTCATACAACCCCTGGGCCTTGGAGATCAGCTCGACCGCCTGCAGGTCCTGGCGCAACAACAACTCCTGACTGAAGCGCTGGGCTTCGTCATCCGGCAGGCTGGCCTGCAGATACAGTGAGACACGGGGACCGCCCTGCCATTGCTGACTCAGAGCATTAATGTTTTTGAGCGCCAGATACATGATGCCGGGCAGGGTCAGGGCAATGGCCAGCACCGCCAGCGTCATCAGCGTTGGCAGAGGCGTTTGCAGCAGACGTGACAGTGCCTCTTTGGCGGTCAGCAGATTATGCCGCCACCAGCTCTGGCTTTTGGCTTTCAGGGTAACCTGATGCCGGGCAGCACCGCGCGGCGCTGTGGCTGCAGCCGCTGTGGCTTTGGCTTCCTGCCGGACTGCGCCACGGGGACGCTGTATGTCACGTTCGTTAGCCATGCTGCGTCATCCTGCCCTGATTGAGGGTCAGCACCCGACAATCCATCTGGTTAATGAGCGCCAGATCATGACTGGCAATCAGCACTGTGGTGCCATGATGGTTAAATTCCATAAACAACCGCATGATCTCAGCGGAAAGCTCGGGGTCCAGGTTACCCGTGGGCTCATCCGCCAGAATCAGCTGGGGTCGATTCACAATGGCGCGAGCGATGCCAATGCGCTGCTGCTCCCCGGTGGAGAGTGTCACCGGGTTCAGCTTTTCCTTGCTCAGCAATCCCACTTTATCCAATGCGGCACGTACCCGTTTACCAATATCATCCAGGTGATAACCAGAGATATGCAGCGGCAGGGCAATATTGTCGAACACACTGCGGTCAAACAGCAGTTGGTGATTCTGGAACACCACACCAATACGGCGGCGGTGGAAAGGGATTTCAGCACTTTTAAGCTGGGTCAGCGTCTGACCGGCCACCTGAATTGTTCCGCTACTGGGGCGTTCCATCAGCATGATCAGCCTAAGCAGGGTACTTTTACCGGCCCCGGAATGCCCGGTCAGAAACGCCAGTTCACCCCGCCCCAGAGAAAAGTTCACATCACGCAGCGCATCATGGCCGGTGGGGTAACGTTTGCTGACATGGCTGAACTCTATCACGTGGGTGGCTCACTCAGTCGAATAGGGCATCCACAAACTCCTGCGCCCGGAACGGCCGCAGGTCGTCAATCTGTTCGCCAACCCCGATATAGCGGATCGGCAACTGCATCTGTTTGGCAATGGCGAAAATCACGCCACCTTTGGCGGTACCATCCAGTTTTGTCAGCGAAATCCCGGTCACACCAACACTGTCGCGGAAGATTTTGGCCTGACTCAGCGCATTCTGACCAGTACCGGCATCCAGCACCAGCATCACTTCATGCGGCGCTTCCGGCAGCAGTTTTTTGCTGACCCGGACGACTTTTTCCAGTTCCTGCATCAGGTGGTCTTTGTTCTGCAGACGGCCTGCTGTATCGGCAATTAATACATCAATGCCTTTGGCCTTGGCGGATTGCAGCGCGTCAAAAATTACAGACGCCGAATCAGCACCGGTATGCTGTGCCACCACCGGCACATTGTTACGCTCGCCCCAGACCTGTAACTGCTCCACAGCAGCAGCACGGAAGGTATCACCCGCCGCCAGCATCACACTTTTGCCTTCACTCTGAAAACGCTTGGCCAGCTTGCCAATGGTCGTGGTTTTACCTACACCATTCACACCCACCATCAGGATGACAAAAGGCCCATCAGTCGCTGTCGTCTCCAGGGGCTGTTCAACCTGCTGTAGCAGACCAGCCAGCTCCTCTTTCAGGGATGCGTAAAGTGCCTGAGCATCAGCCAACTGTTTACGCGCAACCTTATCGGTCAGGCGTTCAATAATTTCAGAGGTAGCTGCCACACCGACATCGGCGGTCAACAGCAGGGTTTCAATCTCTTCCAGCAGATCATCATCAATCTCTTTAGCACCCAGAAACAGGTTGCCCAGCTGTTCGCTAAGATTGGCTTTGGTACGACTCAGGCCAGACTTGATCCGACTGAAAAAGCCTGATGATTTAACCTCTTCTGCAGCGGGTTCAGGCTGCACTTCCACTTGAGCAACCGCAACGGGCGCTTCCGCCATCTCAGCCACTGTTTCTGTTTCGGCTGGCGCATCGGTGACCGGATGTTGTTCAGGCACAACCTGAGCAACTTCGGTCTCCGGTGTAGCGTTATTCTCAGACGCAGCATTGTCTGAAAACAGCGTTTTCAGTTTCTTGAACATTCAACATCCTCAACCGGCCGCTGTCCTGGCCGAAAGGCAGGGAGTGACTCAGATAAAGTCATCCCGATTCACATAGAGAAAAATGGCGGCTAATACCAACAGCCCAACCACCCCGCCAGCCAGAGCCATCCAGCCGGAATGCCAGCCATGCGACTGAAACCAGAAAAAGAGTGTTTGCATGTTGTTACTCCAGAACCGACGCCGGGGCCATCGCGTGTAGCAGCACCACCTGATAAAGTCTGGTATCTTAACATAGTGTTTCTGCCTCGCGACTACTTTGCCATGACCAACGGCTATCGTCCGCTTTTCAACCGAAAATATCTGACTGCGCTGATCTGGTTCTGTCTGATCGCCATTCTGATTCTCACCTCACTGGGTACCGATGATCCCGAGCCCGGTGAGATACAGATTGAATCCACACAGCAGATTTACTGGCTGGAGCAGGCCGATGAACCGCTCACGCTGACACTCATATTTTCCACGCCGGCGGCGATCCATCCTCATCAGCAATTACTTCAGGCACTAATGCAGGAAGTCATCAGAACCCGTCTGCAACCCTTTACCCATCCGGACTTCAGTTACCACCTGTCAGCACAACTGGACGGGATCTCATTAAGTTTTAGCTGGCTGAATGATCGGAACATTCCACCGCTGGTCGCAATTTTATCCGCTCTCAGACAACCGCTGGACCCTTTACGTTGGGCCACGCCACTGGAAACCCTGAAAGCCGAGAGCTACCTGAACAACCAGACGGTTGAGCAAAACCTGCTGAATCAGTTTTTCAGTGTTTTTCCTGCCCCTGCAGCCTCCGTTCTGGAACAACTGGAGCCCACCTATGCCCGCAGCATGCACACACCTGCGATCAGCCTGACCGGCGAGGGCGCAGAGCAGGCAGTGGCGCAGCTCCCGCCGCTGCGTGCGACGGAGTTAGTCAGTCTGCCTGAAGCAACGGCGTTTCCCTCCGACCAGATCACACTTGATCCGACAGACCAGAACTTTCACTTACTGCTGGGCAGCGGACTGCCCGGTCGGCTGGACCAGAGTTATCTGGTGCAACGCTGGGCCACCCAGCTCCTGCAGGATCTGTTGGTGGAATACCGCAGCATGCACCCCGATCTGAAATACCGATTGCTGTTTCATCTGGGCAGATCCACCGGCTATCGCGCCATGCTGCTGCACAGTCCGGAGCATCCGGCGGCAATCCTGCAGCAACTTACCGCTGCAGCCACCCAGGAAAAAGCCGAACAGAGCCGCTCAACCCTGCTGGACACCTGGCAGTCCAGCACAACCGAACCTTTACGCCAACGCCAATTAGTGGCTCAGCTAAGTCACTATCAGTTGCCTGTCGATCAGGTAGAGAAAGAGATTGAACGCCTGTCGGATCTTGACCCGCAGCTAGCCGTCGATGCTGTCAGGGCAGCCTTGCAAAGCCGCGCACAATTCAGCATCCTTCGCCCCGGTCAATGATCAGGAGATCGCTATGGGTCGTCACCATCCGCCGCGCCAAAAACACAGTCCAGTCACCACCTCATCTCTGCGTATCATCGCGGGCGAATGGCGCGGGCGCAGGCTGGAATTTGCGGCAACCGACGGCCTGAGACCCACCCCGGACCGGGTAAGAGAGACCCTGTTCAACTGGCTGCAACCCTTTCTGAGTGGCGCCCGTTGTCTGGATCTGTTTGCTGGCAGCGGCGCACTGGGGCTGGAGGCCCTGTCACGCGGCGCGGTCTCCACCACTTTTGTCGACCGCGAACCTCTCTCATGCCGTGCATTGCAAAGCAATCTGCAAAAACTGAAAGCGGATAACGCCGAGGTCATTCAGGCATCTGTGCTGGATTGGCTGCAACAGCGCATCACTGATCTGGAGCCGCGCTACGATCTGGTGTTTATGGACCCACCCTACCGACAAGATCTGATCCGACCCTGCTGCGAACTGCTGGAACAGCATAATCTGCTGGCAGACAACGCCATTATCTACGTAGAAACAGAATCGGAACTATCAGAGAGAGTCGTACCTGAACATTGGCGGGAGCACCGCAGCAAACAGAGCGGGCAGGTCAGTTACCGGCTCTATATCCGCGAAGCCCCTGCAGGTGAATCAACCTAACGCGGCAGCGCGTCGTCCAGATAAAACTTGCCCGGCAACTGTTTTAGCTGCTCCACCGTGAGATCGTCCGGCAGGCGGAATCGGGCAACAAATACCTGCCCCGGCTTTACCAGACCCTCAACATGGGCCACATAACGCAGCACCTTGTCATCCCGTTTGACCATAATGCCCATGACCACACCCTGCAGGGCAGGCTGACGGGCCTGATACAACCAGCGTGTTTCCAGCAGATGCGGTTCTACCGCCGTCATCTTTTCCAGCTTCAGACTGGCTTCAACCGCTTTGACAAACTGACTGCGGGCCGCCTGGCGCTGCTCTTCCTGTTTAGCGGTTTCATGATCAACATAGGCACCCAAGGCAGTGCCCAGTAGGGCAGCAAGCCCACCGCCGTCCCCGGCGGCAGCGCCCTGTCGTTTCTGCCAGAGCACATTGTTTTCCAGCAGCGCTGCATGGTCAGGATTGATCTGATCACGTCGGTAATAGGTTTTAACGGCATCACCCACCGTTTTGGCTTCTTCAAAACGCTCGGCATTCACCGGATGATCGTGATTAAACAGCGCCCGGGCATTGCCCTCTTCCGTGTATTTACGCTGCCAGATCCGGCTGGCCGCCAAAGGGTCATAACCGGCCAAAGCACAATAAAGAATGCCGATCCGATCCGCTTCGCGTTCATTCTCATGGGTAAAGGCCGCCTGATAACTGCTGCGACGGGCTGAACTGGAGCCGGTCAGAGCCGTCAGCTGACTCATAGTGCGACGCTCAAAGGCGTGATTGGCCACCGTATGCGCAATTTCATGGGCCACCACCGCCGCCAGTTCAGCATCATCTTTGACGCTGTTCATCAGGCCGGAAAACACCACAATGTAAGTTCCACCGGTGGTGAACGCATTGAACTGCTCATTTTTGATCAGGATCGGCTGCCAGCGCTCCTGACTCAGGTGCGAAACCCGATGCACCCGGTCGAATACCCGCACCAGACGTTGATACTGTGCTTTATCCACCTGTTCATTAATGCCACGCCCCGCTTTTTTTTCCTGCGCGATGACTTGTTCTACGTAGGCATTGCCTGCTTCTATCTGGGCTTTGCGGTCCGCCAGACTGAGACTGCGCCGCCCGGTAACCCGGTCCTCTTCACTGACCGCTTCAGCCACCTGATAGAGACTCTGATCCACCCGCTGCAGGGTCTGACAACCGGATAAACCTAAGCAGAGAAGCACTAAAGCACCTGAAATCCTTAAGGGCATTGCAAAATTTCCTTTCTAATTTATTCCAAAATAATATATTAAAAATTATTTTTATAACTGGATGGATATTCAACCATCGTTTATAGTGTTTGTGCGCGATTGCCATTTCGGCTAAGATTCCGCGCTTGCACATTTTGCTAGTATGTAAGCAGACACCAGCTTCTGTGAACCCGATATGAATATTGCTGTTTATCCCGGTACTTTTGATCCGATTACCAACGGCCATTCTGATCTGATTATTCGGGCCAGTCGCTTGTTTGACAAGGTCGTGGTAGCTGTGGCCGCCAGTCCGAAAAAACAACCGATGCTACCGCTGGAGATCCGTACTCAGCTCTGTCAGGAGGTGCTGGGGCACCTGGACAATGTTGAGGTGATCGGGTTTGACTGCTTATTGGCAACATTACTGCAAGAACAGAATGCAAACATTATACTGCGTGGCCTCCGGGCGGTTTCGGATTTTGAGTATGAGTTTCAGCTCGCCAATATGAACCGACACCTGGCACCCAGTGTCGAAAGCATTTTCCTGACACCGGCAGAACATCTGTCGTTTATCTCGTCCACGCTGATCAGAGAGATCTCCAGCCTGGGTGGAGATGTTAGCAAGTTTGTACATCCGGCGGTTGCCGCAGCGTTGCAAAAGCACCTTGGCCGGTAACCCTAGATAGAAGAGTGAGGTAGCCAACATGGCATTGATCATTACTGACGAATGCATCAACTGTGATGTATGTGAGCCGGAATGCCCTAATGAGGCAATCTCCCCCGGTGACGAAATTTATGAAATCGACCCAGGCAAATGCACCGAGTGCGTAGGCCACTACGATACGCCACAGTGTGTTGAGGTGTGTCCGGTTGACTGTATTCCTAAAGACCCGGATCACGTTGAGTCTGAAGCGCAGCTGATGGAAAAGTACAAAAAGCTGACCGGTCAGGCGTAAGCGTCAATCCGCTCTGGCACAAAAAAGCCGATCAAATGATCGGCTTTTTTATTGTGTTTATTCTGGCTCCGACCAAATGCTATTAAGCTGAAACTGCTGATCCAGTCGTCGCCCCACCGCACTGCCCGCCACCATATGAAACGCATACTGCATATGCAGACAGCGGATTTTGTCCCAATGCCGAATGCCGCCAATACCGTATTGATTAAATAACTCGGTAAAACCGCGCTCCTCAATCCGCTGCCGGTCTTCTGCTGCCATTAACTGCCAGCGCAGATCCACATAACGCTGCTGATCGGCCAGATGCTCAGCCAGGAAATCCGGCTCAGCCTGCAGCGCCTGCTCCAGCTGTTTCACTGTGCCTGCGGTTTCAATCTCGGCAATCGCCTGATACAGAACCGGGCTGCTCAGCCAAAACAACGTTGGGAAGGGTTCATCATCCACCAGCGAGCGCATCTGCAGCACTAACGGCTCTCCTGCTGACGATGACACAGCAATACCCACAAGGCCGCGTGGCTCACGCCCAAGCTGGGTTTTGATGATCGCTTGTTGTTCTGGTGTGATATTCGCGTGCTGCATTACACATTGCCGTAATTTTCTGCGTGACCCAACCAGCGTTGGATCAACTGATCCACCTGCTCGGGCCACTGCTGCATCGGTTCTGCCAGGGTACGGATACGGGTCAGCATATCGGCATCGCGTTGCAGGTCAGCCATTCGGAATTGCATGACACCGGTCTGTCGGGTGCCAAGCACTTCACCCGGGCCGCGCAGCTCCAGATCCTTCTCGGCAATCTTGAAGCCATCGCTGGTTTCCCGCATCACTTTGAGCCGTTCACGTCCCTGACGTGAGAGCGGCGCATGGTACATGAGAACGCAGTGACTTTCGACCGAACCTCGCCCAACCCGACCCCGTAATTGATGCAACTGGGCTAACCCCAGACGTTCCGGATTTTCGATGATCATCACGCTGGCATTGGGCACATCGACCCCCACCTCTATAACCGTGGTAGCCACCAGCAGATCCAGTTCAGCCGCCTTGAAAGCCTGCATCACACTGGTTTTTTCAGCCGGTTTCATTCGCCCATGTACCAGCCCGATACGCAGCTCCGGCAGTGTTTCTTTCAGTGATTCAGCCGTGACCTCTGCCGCCTGGCATTGCAGTGCTTCTGACTCTTCAATCAAGGTACAGACCCAATACACCTGTCGCTGTTCAGCACAGGCAGCGCGTACCCGTTCAATCACCTGATCACGCCGGGTATCTTCAATCACCACGGTGTTCACTGGCGTTCGGCCCGGCGGCAGCTCATCAATAATGGAACAGTCCAGATCGGCGTAGGCACTCATGGTCAGCGTCCGCGGAATCGGTGTCGCCGTCATAATTAGCTGATGCGGCACCCGCCCCTGCTGGCGTCCCTTTTCCCGTAACGACAGGCGCTGATGTACACCAAAACGATGCTGTTCATCAATCACCACCACACCCAACCGGGCAAAGGTCACTTCATCCTGAAACAGAGCATGGGTGCCCACCACCACGACGGCACGACCGGAAGCTATCGCCTCCAGCTGCGCCTGACGTGCTTTACCTTTGAGTTTGCCTGCCAGCCAGGCCACTTCGATACCCAGTGGCTCCAGCCAACGGCTGAAATTAATAAAGTGCTGTTCTGCCAGAATTTCTGTCGGCGCCATCACCGCCGCCTGATAGTCACCTTCTACCGCCTGCAATGCCGACAGAGCCGCCACCACGGTTTTACCTGATCCTACATCACCCTGCACCAACCGGAGCATTGGATAGGGCTGGCTCAAATCAGCAGATATTTCCTGAGCCACCCGAGTCTGGGCATTCGTCAGTGGGAAAGGTAACTGGCTTAAAAAGGCCTGGGTCAGATGTCCTGAAGGTTCAAGCACCGGCGCACCCACCTGACGGGTCTGCTGACGCAGCTTCAGCAACGACAGGTGATGGGCCAGCAGCTCCTCAAAAGCCAATCGACGTTGCGCGGGGTGCAGCCCTTCCAGTAACAGATGCTGGTCTGCATCCACAGGCGGTCTATGCAGATACAGCAGAGCATCACGCAGTGCCGGAAACTGCCAGTTCTGGCGTAACACTTCAGGGATCAGCTCGGTGATATCCCCCTGCAGCAACTGCGTCAGCGCCTGCTCAATCAGGCTGCGCAGACGCGCCTGATGCAAGCCTTCAGTTGTGGGGTACACCGGTGTCAGATGCTCCTCGACCGGATTTAACTCGGAATCACTGATACGGCTGTATTCAGGATGCACCAGCTCCAGTCCGGCCGGGCCGGGTCTGACTTCGCCAAAACAGCGCAGCCGCGTGCCTGGGGTCAGGTTATTTTTCTGGGCGGCCGAGAAATGAAAAAACCGCAGGGTGACAGAACCAGTGCCATCCTGTAAGCGACAGAGCAGGCTGCGACGACGGCCCTGCTGGATATCACAGAGTTTGACTTCGCCTTCAATGACACATTCATCCCCCGGGCGCAAAGCACCCAGCGGCACCACCCGGCTGCGGTCCTGATAGCGTAATGGCAGATGAAACAGCAGATCCTGCAGATTCAGGATATTAAGACGTTTGAGCTTTTCTGCCACCGCCGCACCGACCCCTTTGAGACTGCTGACAGACACGTCAGCCAGCAGATGGCTCATTTATTTTGAGCCAGGCCGCATTTGCCGATGGCGTCAATCAACACATCAATCGCCTGAGGCCTCGGGAAGCTGGCACGCCAGGCTATCGCCACAGTACGTTTTGGTGCTGGCGCTTTAAAGGGCCGCGAGACCACCATCTCACTCTGCCGGTCCAGTTGCAGGGCGGAGATTGGCAGTACCGAACAACCCAGGCCTGAACTGACCATCATGCGAATGGTCTCCAGCGAACTACCCTCGGTAATGGTGTGCTGGTCGTGCAAGGTCTGATTCAGGCTGGGGCAGGACTCCAACACCTGATCACGGAAACAGTGGCCTTCACCCAATAACAGTAACGGCGTTTCCGGCAGCAACTCACTGTCAATTTCCTTACGACTGGCCCAGGGATGTTCTCTGGGCATCAGCATCTCAAAGGCCTCATCGTATAACGGCCGGGTCACGATATCCGGCTCATTGAAAGGCAGAGCCACAATCACCGCATCCAGATCGCCATTGCGAATTTTGTGTCGCAAATTCTCAGTGAAGTTTTCTTCTATATACAGCGGCATGTGAGGCGCCAGTGCCTGTACCTGGGGGATCAGATGCGGGAACAGATAGGGGCCGATGGTGTAGATAGCGCCGACGCGTAGCGGGCTTTTCAGCTGATCCTTGCCCTCATGGGCCAGATCCTTGATGGTTTCAGCCTGCTCCAGCACCCGCTGGGCCTGCTGCACCACCTTGGCACCCACCGGCGTCACCTTGACTGAATTTTTGCTGCGCTCAAACAGCGCCACACCCAGCTCGTCCTCAAGCTTTTTAACCGCAATCGAGAGGGTAGGCTGACTGACAAAACACTTTTCTGCCGCATGCCCAAAATGCTGCTCGCGGGCCAGGGTAACGATGTAACGCAACTCAGTCAGGGTCATTAGTGCAGTCCTTTGTTATTATCGGGTACTGAATCTACGGAGTAATCCCCATGTCTGAATCGCTAACCATTCTTATCGCTGGCTGTGGTGACGTTGGCACCACACTGGGACAACAACTGGCTGCCCAAGGCCATCGAGTAATCGGATTACGACGCGATATCAGCAAACTGCCTCCGGAGATCGAAGGTATCGCGGCAGACCTGGCTCAACCTGATAAATTGAAACTATCACTCAGCGCCCTGTCAAGCTGTGATCTGCTGGTTTATAGCGCGGCAGCTTCATTACCGGGCGAAGATGGCTACCGAATCGCCTATACCGAGGGTCCACAGCATGTGCTGAATGCTCTGCCGGTGAAACCAAAACAGCTGTTTTTTACCTCCAGTACCGGCGTCTATCATCAGGATGATGATAGCTCGGTCAATGAAGACAGCCCGTGTTTGCCTTCCGGTTTTCGTGGCCAGTTGATGCGTCAGGCAGAAATCAATCTGCTTGAGCAGTCTATTCCTGCCACGGTTGTGCGTTTCAGCGGCATCTATGGTCCGGGGCGCAATCACCTGCTACGCAGTGTACTGGATGGCAAAGTGGCACCAGAAACACCCACCCAGTTCAGTAACCGGATTCATCGGGATGACTGTGCTGGTGTGCTTTATCATCTGATCCAACGCTGGCAACAGGGTTTAGCGCTTGAGCCGATCTATCTGGCCAGTGATGACTGTCCGGTCAGCATGTACGAAATTACTCATTGGTTGGCAGATCAGCTTGGTGTCACGCCAACAGAGGAACATCTGGCAAGACGCGCGGGCAGCAAACGCTGTGATAACCGCCGGCTCAAGGCCAGCGGTTACAGGTTTAAATTTCCGGATTACAAAAGCGGCTATACGCCGATTGTGGCGGAATTTCTGGCGGGCTGATTATTTGGCGTAGGTTTCCAGCAGATACTTCTGCGCGGAAAACAGCTCTTCGCCTTCAGCCGGTTTGTTCTGGATATAACTGCCATCAGCATGCAGTTCCCAGCTTTCGCAGTTGTCCTGCATATAACAATCCAGCTCTTTTTTGATCCGATCGGCCTGCTTGCCCGTCACCTGAAAACCGGTTTCTACCCGGTGCAGCATATTGCGCTCCATCCAGTCGGCACTGGAGCAGAAGATCTCCGGCTTGCCATGGTTGCCGAAATAATAAACCCGGGTATGTTCCAGGAAACGGCCGATGATTGAACGTACCCGAATGTTATCGGACAAGCCCGGTATCCCCGGACGCAAACGGCACATACCACGGATAATCAGCTCGACCTTCACCCCTGCGGCAGAGGCTTCATAGAGGGCACGGATCATTTTGGGTTCGGTCAGGCCATTCACTTTCACCATGATATGGCCGGGTTTGCCAGCTTTGGCCAGCTCTGCTTCCCGTTTGATCAGCTCAATCATCCGGCTGTGCAGTGTAAACGGCGCGGTCAGCAGGCGTTTCAGCTTCTGGATTTTGCCCATACCGGTAAGCTGCTGGAAAACCTTATGCACATCCTCGCCGATATCCTGATCCCGGGTCAGCAGGCTGTAATCGGTGTAGAGACGCGCCGTGCCTGAATGGTAATTACCGGTGCCCAGATGAGAGTAACGCACCAGCTCATTGCCCTCTTCACGCACAATCAGCATCGCCTTGGCGTGGCACTTGTAACCCACCACGCCGTAGACCACCAGACATCCGGCTTCCTGCAGGCGAGACGCCAGATGCAGGTTACTCTCCTCATCAAACCGGGCACGCAGTTCGATAACCACCGTGACCTCTTTCCCGCTGCGGGCCGCTTCCACCAGCGCGTTCACAATGTCGGATTTGACGCCAGTACGGTAGAGGGTCTGTTTGATCGCCACCACATCAGAGTCTTTGGCCGCCTGACGCAACAGATCCACCACCGGCGCAAAGGACTGGAACGGATGCAACAGCAGCATGTCGCTTTGCTTCAGCGCATCAAACACCGTCTCTGACGCTTTCAGTTTGCCCGGTACGCCCGGAGAGAAGGGTTTCCAACGCAGTTCATTGCGCTCCACCAGCTCACGCACAGCCATCAGACGGGTCAGGTTAACCGGGCCATCTACCCGGTAGGTCTGGCTTTCATCCAGCTTAAATTCGCTCTGCAAGAACCGGATAAGCTCTTCCGGGGTACGGTTATCCACCTCAAGCCGCACCGCATCACCAAACTTACGGGAGTGCAGCTCACCCCGCAGGGTGTTGGCCAGGTCTTCAACCTCTTCCACATCAAAGTTCATATCCGCATTACGGGTGATACGGAACTGATAACAACCCTTCACCTGCATGCCAGGGAACAGTTCTTCGGCAAATTCGTGAATAATTGAGGAGAGGAAGATCAGATTATCACCGCCTTCGCACAGCTCATCCGGCAGGCGGATCAGCCGAGGCAGAGAACGCGGTGCAGGAATGATCGCCAGACCGGTCTGGCGGCCAAACGCATCTTTACCGTCCAGCTCGACAATGAAGTTGAGGCTTTTGTTGACCAGTCGGGGGAAGGGATGAGAAGGGTCAAGACCCACCGGACTGATCACCGGCACCACCTTCTCCTGAAAGTATTTGTTCACCCACTCACGCTGCGGATCGGTCCAGACCCGACGACGCAGGAAGTGGATCTGTTCCAGCTCCATGGCCGGGAACAGGATCTCATTCAGAATCTTGTACTGGCGTTCCACCGTGGCATGACAGATCTCGCTGATACGCTCCAGTACCTTTTTCGGGTGCATCGCATCCGGCCCAACCACTTCGCGGCCATACTTCAGCTGAGTGATCTGTTCAGCCACCCTGATTTCAAAGAACTCGTCCAGATTACTGGAGAAAATCAGCAGGAACATCAGCCGTTCCAGCAGCGGATGTTTTTCCTCCAGCGCCTGTTCAAGTACGCGGATATTAAACTGCAAATGACTCAGCTCACGGTTGATGTATAGCTCCGGTGCTTTGAGATCCACCGGCGGCTCTTCAACCTCCTGCTCCGTGATACAGACAACCTCACGGCTTTCCAACAGCGCGGCGGCTGCCGCGTTGGGATCAAGCTCAACCGTTTCGGAGGAAATCTGTGCGGTTGTTAATTCAGTCATCTGCCACTATCTGCCAGTCATATCAGCCTGGGGCTGACACATTATTGATTAAGAAGCTCGGCCACATCTTTGGCGAAATACGTCAGGATGCCATCGGCACCTGCCCGCTTGAATGCCAGCAACGACTCGAGCATCACGCTGTCCTTATCCAGCCAACCGTTCTGGAAGGCCGCCACATGCATGGCGTATTCACCGCTTACCTGATAGACGTAGGTAGGCGCTTTCAGTTCATCTTTGACCCGGCGCACAATGTCCAGATAAGGCATACCGGGTTTTACCATCACCATATCGGCGCCTTCCGCCAGGTCCAGTGACACTTCATGCAGTGCTTCATCACTGTTGGCTGGGTCCATCTGGTAACTGTACTTATTGCCCTTACCTAAGTTACCTGCAGAACCCACCGCATCACGGAAAGGCCCATAGTAGGCACTCGCATACTTGGCGGAATAGGCCATGATCAGGGTGTTAACAAAACCATGCCCTTCAAGCTCATCCCGAATGCCGCCAATCCGACCATCCATCATGTCGCTGGGGGCAACGATGTCGGCACCGGCTTCGGCATGTGACACCGCCTGTCGAATCAGGGTATCCACTGTGCGGTCATTGAGCACGTAGCCGGACTCATCGATGATGCCGTCCTGACCGTGGGTAGTGAACGGGTCCAGGGCCACATCGGTCATCAGACCCATCTCGGGACAGGCATCTTTGATCGCTTTGACAGCACGCTGTGCCAGACCATCCGGGTTATAGGCTTCTTCCGCCAGTTCAGTTTTGGCGCTGGCCGGGGTCACCGGAAACAGTGCCATCGCAGGTACACCCAGACTGGCAAGGTATTTCGCTTCCTTCACCAGCAGATCAATACTCATGCGCTGAACGCCCGGCATTGACGCTACATTCTCTGTGGCATTTTCGCCTTCGATAACAAATACAGGATAGATCAGGTCATCCAGCGTCAACTGGTTTTCCTGCATCAGACGACGGGAAAATTTGTTTGCGCGCATACGGCGCATCCGGGTTTCCGGGTAGAAGCGTTGGCTGTTGTTAAAGGACACGGATACTCCCTGATTTGGCCTGAATTAGACTGGATAATAGTTACAATTTGATGATTTCGGGAATCGAAAAGACCATGGTTTCATCATGGTAATGCAGTACATCTTATCGTAATCTTCGGATGTGTGAATATGACTGGGCGCAAAACCCCTTGTGGTTGAGCCACTTATTCTAAAAACCGAGACATACTCCAATAATTATGAAAAAAATAGCGGTTATTCTGTCCGGTTGCGGCGTTTACGACGGCTCTGAAATTTACGAGGCCGTGTTGACCCTGCTCCATTTAAGTCGTACCGGAGTCGCCTATCAATGCATGGCGCCCGATATAGAGCAGTTGCATGTTATCAACCATCATACCGGAGAGCCGGTTGAGGGCGAAGTTCGCAACGTATTGCAGGAATCGGCCCGTCTGGCCCGGGGAGAGATCATCAGCCTGGCCGATGCCAATCCGGAAGACTATGACGGCCTGATCATTCCCGGCGGTTTTGGTGCCGCTAAAAACCTGTCCGATTTCGCACTCCAGGGCGGTGATGCTCAGGCTAACCCCGATGTTGTTGCATTCAGCCGCGCTATGCATGAAGCGGGCAAGCCAATTGGACTGATCTGCATTGCACCGGCACTGACACCATTGCTGATCGGCAAAGGGGTCACCTGCACCATCGGCAACGATACCGGTGTTGCATCAGCCATTGAGCAAATGGGCGGCAAACATAAAAACTGTCCTGTAAATGATATCGTGATCGACGCGGCCCACCGTGTAGTCACCACGCCAGCCTATATGCTGGCCGGTTCGATTACAGAAGTCGATGCCGGCATTGCCCGCCTGGTTCAGGCCATGGTGGATCTGCTCTGACATGTTTGGCAAATGCATCAAACTGATCGGCCTGCTTCTGCTGGCCGCACCAGCCGTCGCCGACAGCCTGGTGCTGGCACAACTCAGCGACCAGCCGAAAAAAGACTATAAACAGCTGCGCCCGATGGTGAAGTATGTGGCTGAACAGCTACATCCCTACGGCATCACCGATGGCGAAGTCATGTTGTTCTCTACCCGGCAGGCACTGATTGAGGCGGTCAGGGCGGGCCAGGTACACTGGATTACAGAAACCCCGCTGACGGCTGCCTACCTGATTCATGAAGCGAATGCCCGGCCTCTGCTAACCAAATGGAAAAACGGTCAGCAGAGTTACCAGACTCTGATCTTCAGCCACCGTGACAGCAATGTTAAAACCATCAACGATCTGAGCGGCAAACGGATTGCCTTCGAACACCCGGATTCGTTTAGCAGTTACTATCTGCCCCGCATGATCCTGGAACAGGCGGGGATGCAACTGCAGTTACTCGACAGCTTCAATGCGCCGGTTGAGACCGGGAAAGTGGGCTACCGCTTCAGCCGTAACGAGACAAATAATGCCTTATGGGTTCGTGCTGGCCTGGTAGAGGCTGGCGCCCTGAATGATGGAGACTGGCAAAACAGCTCCCGGGTACCTGACGATCTGAAGTCAGAAATGAGAATAATCTACCGTTCAAAGACCTACCCACGCAGTCTGGAAATGGTCAGCGATTCCCTTAACGAGGAACGCGCCACTGCTCTCAAGCAAACCCTGCTGAACCTCAATAATTCAAACCAGGCAGCCCTGCTGCATCGCTACGAAAAAAGCACCGGCTTTTCAGAACCTCAGGCAGACCTGCAAGAGCTGCTGAGGGAGATCTACCATAACAGCCGGAGGTGGCAGCCTTGAGTCGCTCAATTTCCGGCAAATATACTGGCCTGCTGACCGGGATTATTTTGTTGACCGGCATCAGCATCCTGCTGATTAATCTGCATTATCTGGAAGACTACTCTGAGCAGTCGATCCACAACAGTCAGCAGCAGCTGGATGAGCTGATGCGCCAACAGCAGATGAGCGATGCCGAATTGATGGCCTCGACCCTGGCCGAAAACCTGCAGGAGGCTGTATATCATTACGACTTCAGCGGCATGGCCGAATTGATGCGCGGCCTGAACAACAGCGGCAAGCTGCTCTATACCTACATCTATGATCAACAGGGCAACGTGTTACACGACGGCACTGATGCACTGACCCACTTTGGCAAACCGGTACATCAGCTCCTGCCCTCAGGACTCGGTCCCAGCCTGACCCGGCAGGTGGTTAAAATTGACAAAACCATTCATGTTGCCCACCCCATCAGCTCCGGAGACGCTACCTTTGCAGCGCTTCGGCTCGGACTAACCTACCCGAGGGCCGAACAACAGCTAACCAAATTGCAGCAGCAGCTGGCCTCCGATGAACGTAAATTGAGAAGCAGGATACTGGTAACCTCGCTGGGGGTTATCGCCGTACTGCTGCTGATTACAACCCTACTCATGGTACAGGTCTCCCGCCGCCTGCTGCGCCCTATTCAACAGCTGGCGCAACGTTGCCGGCTCTATGCTGCCGGTGACAATCGGGTGAGCTTTCATCTGGGTCGGGAAGATGAGTTTGGTGAACTGAGTGATGCCCTGGATCATATGAAGCAGATCATCACCGAATCACGCGCTGAAGTGGAAAAGCTGGCCTATCTTGATCCGCTTACTCACCTGCCTAACCGACGCATGTTTGCTGAAGAGCTGGACAGTCTGATTCAGTGGTCTGAACGACACCAGCACAAACTGGCCGTCCTGTTTATCGACCTGGATGAATTCAAGCATGTCAACGATCTCGCCGGCCATGATGTAGGTGACCAGTTGCTGAAGATGGTGGCGGAACGCCTGCAGTCTCTGCTGAAGAACCTGGGCGAAGAGATAGATTTCCCGGTACCTGAAAGTCTGCTGCTGGCGCGTCTTGGGGGCGATGAATTCGTCATGACATTGCCAGCTTACAAACGGGAATCCGACATCAACAGTATTGCGGGCCAGATCCAGAACACCCTGGAGCAGGACTTTATCATCGATGAGGTCCGTTACGATGTTTCGGCCAGTGTCGGTATTACCCTCTACCCGGAAATGGCCACCAACAGCAGTGAGCTGCTGCAGCAGGCCGACCTGGCAATGTATGCCGCGAAATATTCCGGGCGCAAGCGTTTCTGCTTCTATCAACCCGAGCTAAATCACCAGATGACGCATCACCTGCAGATGCAACAAGGCATCCGTGAAGCATTGGAGCAGCAAAAGCTATTTCTCTGTTACCAGCCGATTTTCAATCTGGATACCGGTCGCATCATCGGTGCGGAGGCGCTGTTACGCTGGCGGCATCCGGACAAAGGCTTAATACCACCGGGCGAATTTATTCCGGTGATTGAAAAAACTCACCTGATCACCCCGGTAACCCGCTGGGTTCTGGATCAGGCTGCCAAGGATATGCAAAAAATCCGGCCGATGCTGGATCAGTTCAAACTGTCAGTAAATATCTCCGGTGGCGCACTGCTTGAACAAACGGTACAGGAAAAGATCTCCGCTACCGTTGAAGCCTTCTCTTCTCCGGGGCACCGCCTGCATCTGGAGATCACCGAAACCAGCATGATGGAAAACATCGACGATTGCTCCCGCGTCCTTGCCGAGTGGAAAAAGGCCGGCGCAGCCATCTGGATCGATGACTTCGGTACCGGCTACTCTTCTCTGAACTACCTTCATAGCCTGCCGATTGACGGCCTTAAAATTGATAAAAGTTTTGTCCAGGCCATAAACCCTGGCCAGCCATCCCAGGTTATTGAAACCATTATCACACTGGCCCGCTCCCTGGGGCTGGATACCATATCCGAAGGCATCGAAACCCAGCAGCAGCGCCAGACCGTGCTGGATCTCGGCAGTCACTTTGGTCAGGGCTACCTGCTGGCACGGCCGATGACGCTTGATCAGTTACTCACCATGTTAAAACAAGAGATTAGCAATGCTTCGGTTTAAACGTTTTATTCTGATCGCTGTCCTCGCCACCACTCCACTCACAGCGACCGCGATCGACTGGGAGATTAAGTCCGATCTCAATTACACCGACGGCGCCCGTTCCAACCAGATCAAGTATGACGGTGGCAGCTTTGACGAACGGGTGGTAAAGAAAAAACGCAAAACTGAGCTGAAAACCGTTCTGGTTGCCAGCTTTAAGCCCTCCATTATGGGGCTGGATTACCAATTACGGGCCGGGTACAACTGGGAACAGAATCGCGACAGCGAGCGGGAATACCGGGAAGACGGTTCGCTGAAAAAAGATAAATCGCGCACCGAATATGACCGTCTCAGCTTTATTGGTGCCGGCCTGAGCTTCAAAAGCGATCCGTTTCTAGGCGCCGATCTCTGGCGGATCAAGACCCGTTATGATCGCTACTTCCATATTGCCTATGGCGCTTCAGAACTCCGGGAAGACGCAAAAGCCCGTTCCGGCAGCCTTGATGGCTATGAGTGGAAGGTAAAGCTGGAAGGGGAATACTCTACCCCCTGGATCAGTCTCTATCTTCTGCCGCGCTTGGAATACAAGGAGGAGCGTTTCAGCGACTGGTACAACAAAGGCCGCGACCGGCGGGAAGAGGCCGAAAAAGAACAGCAATATGAACTGGGTCTATTCCTGGACTGGATTACTCCCCTGGACGGCTGGGAGCTGAGAGTCGGCCCATACTGGCAGAGAGAACTGGACGCAGAAAAGGATCTGGATGATGGCAACTGGGGCTGGGAAGACGATGAGCGATGGCTGGCACGTATTGAATTGGAATACGAAAGCCCGCTGCCCGGTTTTGAGCTGGAGTTTAATGTAGAACAACACCTCAATGGCGAAGACCAGAACGAACGCAAATATAATCTTGAACTCAGCTACGAGTTCTGAGGCTTAATGCTGGAGCTACGCGCTCATGCACCGCCGCTGGATGATGCCGTCAAACCAGAAAGGTTGTTGAAGTTGAACCCTCCCGAATATCAGATACCGGTTCATCCGGTTGCCCCAGCCCGGCTTCCGGCCGGGACACAAATAACAATTTAGGACATACCATGACAAAAACTTTGATCGCCGTCGCTGTGCTGATAGCGACACCGTTCAGTGCCGTTCACGCCGCTGAAGACGCTGAGGTTTTCGCGAATCTGCGTTCCGGTATTATCAGCAGCGAAGACGCAGATGGAGACAACACCAGCGCCACAGCGATTGGTGGCAAGTTTGGTTTTATCTCACCGCAGAAGAGCGGTTTTCGAGCCGGAGCCACGCTATACACCACCCAGAAACTGAGTCATGACGATAACAATGAATTCTTTGACTCCAAAGGCAGTGGCTACACCATTCTGGGCGAAGCCTACATTCAATTCGAATTTCCATACCACCAGATTAAAGTGGGGCGTTTTCTGTTCGACTCCCCCCATGCCGATACCGATGATATCCGCATGATTCCGAACACCTTCCAGGGCGCCATGCTGACCAATACCAGCTTTGCCCATACTGAAGTCACACTGGCCTGGCTGGATCGCTGGTCCGGTGTCGGCGCAGACAGACCGGAAGACTTCAATCGCATTAATGACGATGAGGGCCTGTTTGTAGCCGGTATCAACAATGACAGCATTGAGAACCTCGGCCTGCAGGCCTGGTATTACTATGCCGACGATCTGGCAAGCTGGTTTTACACTGAAGCCCTGTATGAAACCGACGCGTTTACCCTTGGTGCGCAGTTCGGCTCACAGGATGATGAAACCGCAGACAACTCCGGCAATGACGGAGATGTCTGGGGGTTACTGGCCAGTGTCAACATTGCCGACCTGACCTTCAGTGCCACTTACAACAGGGTTTCCGGCACCGTGATTAACGGCTTAGGTGGCGGCCCTTACTTTACCTCTGCCGATGATCACACCATAGAAGGCGTTGAAGATGAAAAAGCTTTCGGACTGGGTGTTGAATACAGCGGCATCGATCAACTGACACTGGCGGTTTACCATCTGGATCTGGACCAGCAGGAAAACGAGTGGAACTTTGTCGCCGGATACGAATTGAATGATGCATGGTCATTTGAATTCGTTCATCTCGACATGAGCGATGACGGTAAATCCAGCCGCCTGATCATGAACTACAGCTTCGATATCTGATCGGTCCCGGCATAAAAAAGGCCGTCACTGACGGCCCTTTTTGTGTCCGGCTAGTTAAAGCCGCACCTCAATTCCCTTCTCACGCATATAGGCTTTCGCCTGGGGAATGCTGTACTCATTGAAATGGAAGATCGACGCCGCCAACACCGCATCTGCCTTGCCTTCGATACAGCCTTCCACCAGATGATCCAGATTACCCACACCACCCGATGCGATTACCGGCACATTCACCGCATCACTGATGGCACGGGTCAGTGGGATGTCATAGCCGTTTTTAACACCGTCCTGATCCATGGAGGTCAGCAGGATCTCACCCGCGCCCAGACCTACCATCTTTTTCGCCCACTCAATGGCATCCAGTCCGGTCGGTTTACGGCCGCCGTGAGTAAAGATCTCCCAGCGATCTGGTTCGCCCGCTGCAGACACCTTCTTCGCATCAATAGCGACCACGATGCACTGTGAACCGAAACGTTCGGCCGCTTCACGGACAAAATCAGGGTTGGTCACCGCTGCGGAGTTGATAGAGACCTTATCTGCACCGGCATTCAGCATGGTACGGATATCTTCACAGGTACGGATACCACCACCGACTGTCAGCGGGATAAACACCTGAGATGCCATCCGCTCAACGGTTTCGACCATGGTGTCACGGCCTTCATGCGTGGCAGTGATATCCAGAAAAGTGATTTCGTCCGCACCCTGCTCATCATACCGACGGGCAACTTCCACCGGATCACCCGCATCACGGATATCGACAAAGTTGACGCCTTTCACCACCCGTCCATTTTCCACATCCAGACAGGGAATAATGCGTTTCGCCAATGCCATGTTAAAACCTCACGCGTTGAGCGGCCCTGAAAAGCCGCTCAGGGTTGACCATTCCAGTTCAGGAAATTTTTCAGAAGCCGCAAACCCACCCGCGAGCTTTTCTCCGGGTGAAACTGCACTGCAAAGACATTATCGCGCGCCAGGGCCACGTCAAAATCGATGCCGTAATGACAGGTACCAGCCACCAGCTCAGGCTGCGCCGACTGCACCTGATAGCTGTGCACAAAGTAGAAACGGCTGTCCTGCTCAATCTCAGCCCAGAGCGGGTGTGAGATCGACTGGTGGACTTCATTCCAGCCCATATGCGGCACCTTAAGGCGTTCACCGTTTTCACGCAGGTCATCACCAAAGTAGCGGACCTGACCGTCAAAATGTGACAGGCATTCCACGCCGCCATTCTCTTCAGAAGACTGCATCAGGGCCTGCATGCCAACACAGATGCCGAGAAAGGGTTTGCCGGAGGCAATGGCCTGCGCCACCTCACGGTCCACGCCCCGTTTCAGCATCTCTGCCATACAGTCGCGAATCGCGCCGACTCCGGGCAGAATCACCCGGTCGGCGCTGGCCACCTGCGCGGGGTCCGCAGTCACACGGACCTCAACACCGGGCTGCACCGTTTCCAGTGCTTTGGCAACCGAGTGCAGGTTGCCCATGCCATAGTCAATTACTGCAACACTGGCCATCGATCAGAGGCACCCCTTGGTAGATGGCATGGTGCCAGCCGCACGCGGATCAAATTCCAGCGCCTGACGCAGGGCACGGCCAAACGCCTTGAAGATGGTTTCGGCCTGGTGGTGCGCATTAAACCCTTTCAGGTTATCAATGTGCAGGGTAACACCAGCGTGGTTCACAAAGCCCTGGAAAAACTCCCAGAACAACTGAGTATCCAGTTTGCCGATGCTGGCACGGGTAAATTCCACCTTCATGTCCAGACCGGGACGGCCGGAGAAATCCACTACTACGCGGGACAGCGCTTCATCCAGTGGGCAATAGGCATAACCGTAGCGGGTAATCCCTTTACGATCACCTACCGCTTCCTTGAAGGCCTGACCCAGCGTAATGCCGATATCTTCAACCGTGTGGTGATCATCAATGTGATTGTCACCCTTGGCGTCAATCTCAAGATCAATCAGACCATGGCGGGAGATCTGCTCCATCATGTGTTCCAGAAAGGGCACGCCGGTTTCTGCACGGAACTTGCCAGTGCCATCAATGTTCACAGCAACTGTAATCTGGGTTTCCAGAGTATTCCGGCTGACCGTGGCGGTACGTTCTGCCATGTTGTTCTCCCGCTAATCAAATCAAAGCCGGAATTATACAACCATCCCAGAAACCATGCACTTACCGGCCACACAACTCTGAACAGTCATGCTTGATAACATTGAAAATTAAACGTTTCTGGTTATGCTCAGACAACAAGGTTAATACCAAGGAGAGAATAATGAAGGTTTTGCTCAAGGTCTTTGCTGGCTTAGCCGCCCTGATCATCGTTCTGGTGGTCGCTGGCGGTGCCATTCTGGGCGCATTTTTTGACCCCAACGAATACAAACCGGAGATCGAACAGGCCGCTCTCGATAAAGGCGGTATTGAACTCAAGATCAATGGTGACATTGGCTGGTCGGTATTCCCCTGGCTGGGCCTGGAAGTCAACCAGATCGACGTAAAGTATCCAAGCAAACCTAAACTGGCCAGCCTCAATCAGGCGCAGGTATCGGTCAAACTGCTGGCCCTTTTCTCCGGCAAGGTCGAGATGAAAAGTGTACTGGTTGAAGGACTTGATCTGGCGCTGGTACAGAACAAGGATGGCTCAAATAACTGGACCGGCAGTGCCAAAGCCTCCACCAAAACTGAAACAGCTCCGGATGCCGCTTCAACCACTGGCGGCGCAGCTCTGGCGCTGGATATCGAAAGTATCGAAATTAAAAACGGCAAGGTGAGTTATCAGGATCTGGCCAGCGGCATGGAAGCGCTGATTACAGATCTTAACCTCACCTCTGGTCAGGTCGTTACCGGTGCGTTCTTCCCGCTGGAACTGGGCTTTACGCTGGAACAGAAACAGGCTGGCGAAAGCCAGATCAAAGTGGTCAGCCAACTTAAAACCGAAATCCTGCTGGATCTGGAAAAGCAGCTGTATGAGCTGAAAGGCCTGGATTCAGCACTGACCCTCAGCGGCAAACCGCTGGGCGGCAACAGCCTCGACTTTACCACGCAGGCTAACCTGAAAGCAGACCTGAACAAGCAGCAGGCTGAGATTACCGACCTGACCCTTGCCATGGCCAATCTCAAGGCTACAGGCAAACTGGCGGTATCTGATTTCGCCAAACCCAGCGTCACCGGTGCCCTCAATCTGGCGGAGTTTGATCTGAATAAACTGCTGGGTGCCCTCGGTCAGGCCAAAGTAGAAACTGCCGATTCCAGCGCTCTACAAAAAGTCAGCCTGAATGCCGAACTGGGCGGACCTGCCAACACTGTCACGGCTAAAAGCCTGACTCTGAAGCTGGACGACACCACCTTCAACGGCAACGCAGGCTTTAATCTGGCCACTTCCGGCATCACGCTTAATCTGAAGGGCGACAGTCTGGATGCTGACCGTTACATGCCGCCAGCCAGCGAAGGCTCGCCAGCAAGCAAACCGGCTGCTGGCGTTCCGGCCACGTATTCCAAAGACCCGGTGATCCCGGTTGATACCCTCAAACCACTGAATCTGGACAGCACCATTGGTCTGCAGTCACTCAAAGTCAGCGGCCTCGACATCAGCAATATTGATCTGGCGATCAGCGCCCACAACGGCGTAATCAATGCCAGCAAGCTGAATGCGGATATGTATAAAGGCACCCTGCGTAACAGCGCGCAGCTTGACCTTCGCAGTGCCAAACCGACCCTGCGCGTGCGCAAAAACATCAGTGGTATCGATATGGGCAGCATGCTGATGGCAGTGGCTCAGGTGGATAAGCTGACCGGCACGCTGAACGCTCAGGCTGATATCACCACCCGCGGCAACTCGGTATATGACTTTGTAAACACCGCTACCGGCACTTCAAACATCAAGCTGAGCGATGGTGAGATCAAAGGCATTGATGCCGCCCAGAGCGTCTGTCAGGCGATGAACAATGTCAGCAGTCTGGGTATCGACACGCAGGAAGTGGATCGCTCAACGCCGTTTGCCAATATCAGTGCCACCCTGCCAATCACCAATGGCGTGATCAACAACAATGACCTGACTGCACAGCTGGATGCCATGGCGCTGAATGGTCGGGGCTTGGTCAACCTGCCACAACAGACACTGGATTACCGTTTGGGCTTCAAGGTAGAAAAGAACCTGTTCCAGGAAACCTGTTCATTCCCGGATGCGCTGGAAAATGTGGAGATCCCCATCAACTGTAAAGGCGGTTTTGCCACCCCACCGCAGAAACTGTGCAAACCGGATCTGAGCGTGATCACTGATGCCCTGAAAGCACGAGTGAAAGAAAAAGCCAAAGCCAAGGTTGAAGAGAAGGTCAACGAAGAGCTGAAAGGCAAACTGGGCGACAAACTGAAGGGGTTACTGGGCCGCTAATGACCCCTGAACAATTCCAACATGCCGTGCTGTGCTGGTTTGACCAGCATGGCCGGCATGATCTGCCCTGGCAACGGGACAAATCCGCCTACCCGACCTGGATCTCTGAAATTATGTTGCAGCAGACCCAGGTCACCACAGTGATCCCCTACTTTGAGCGGTTTATGGCACGCTTTCCGGATGTGTATGCACTGGCGGAAGCGCCTATCGACGAAGTACTGCACCTCTGGACCGGACTGGGCTACTACGCCCGCGCCCGCAATCTGTACAAAGCCGCAAAACAGATCGTCAACCAATACAGCGGTAGCTTTCCGGACACAGTAGAAGAGATGGAAACCCTGTCAGGTATCGGACGCTCAACTGCCGGGGCCATTCTCTCGATCAGCAAAGGCGTACATGCCCCCATTCTCGATGGCAACGTAAAACGTGTACTGGCACGTTTTTATGCACTGGACGGCTGGCCCGGCACCACCGCCAACCAGCAAAAGCTCTGGCACTATGCCAGTCAAAACACGCCGGCTGACCGGGTAGGCGATTACACTCAGGCGATGATGGATCTGGGCGCCACGCTCTGTACCCGCAGCAAACCCAAGTGCACCGAGTGTCCATTACAAGCAGCCTGTCAGGCCCTGGCACAACAACGCACGCATGAACTGCCTGCCCCCCGGCCGAAAAAAGTGCTGCCGGTTAAACAGACCCATATGCTGCTGTTTCAGGATTTGGCGGAAGAGAGCGTACTGCTTTATCAACGTCCTCCCAGCGGTTTATGGGGCGGATTATGGAGTCTGCCCGAAACTCAGGACCTCAGAGACCTGACCGCAGCCACCGGTCTGATCGCTGATGAAACCGCTTTTCAGCCGCTGGCACCCTTACGCCATACCTTCAGTCACTTCCATCTGGATATCACCCCGGTGCTGGCCAAACTGAAAGACCCCACAGACTGTGTCATGGAAGCCGGGCCGCTGCTCTGGTATAACTTACGCCAACCGCAAAATGTCGGCCTGGCTGCCCCTGTGAAAAAACTACTGCAGCAACTGGCCCGCCAACCCGCTTTAAGGCTGGAGAATTAAATGAGCCGCACCGTGTTATGCCGTAAATACAAAAAGGAACTGGAAGGACTGGAGCGCCCACCTTATCCGGGCCCGAAAGGTCAGGAAATTTTTGATACTGTTTCCAAGCAGGCATGGCAGGAATGGACCGACCACCAGACCATGCTGATCAACGAAAAACACCTCAGCCTGATGGACCCCAAAACCCGTGTTTTCCTGCAGGAAGAGATGGAAAAATTCATGGATGGCGAAGATTACGAGAAGGCTGAAGGCTACGTTCCACCTTCAAAATAATTTTTGTTATCAGGCGCTTGACACCTTTCGGCGGAAACGGTTTAATACGCGCCACTTGAGTTGCCCGGATAGCTCAGTCGGTAGAGCAGAGGATTGAAAATCCTCGTGTCGGTGGTTCGATTCCGCCTCCGGGCACCAAAACTTAAAGCCTCGCTATCAGCGGGGCTTTTTGTTTTGTGCGGGAGGCTGGATGAGAACCACCAATCTGGTTCGACAAAATGCGCCCACAGAAGCATTTTGCGACGAGAAAGCTCCGCTTTCGAAGCCCGCAGGGACTTAATTTCCTAAAGAAATTAAGCTCAATCCGCCAATCCTACTATAACCACGCGCTGTTGTTGGGATAGGTATTTACTCAAATCTATTTCCGAACACACATCACTTTATTCAGATCAGCTTCTGCGCCGACATATCCTTTGCCAACATTACTGATGAGCAAATTAGAACACCATTAGGAATGGTGTTTTTTTAACAGACGACACTCTGTTTAGAAGTTAATTTAAAACCTTCTAACATCAAAGAAGGAACGAAAATTCATGGCTATAAATTCATCAAAAACATCTCAATTTATTGCAGCAGTCCAAGCAGCACTAAATATAGAGATGCTCGTTAAAATCAATTCAGGAAAGGATGTAGGTTTTCTTAGAATCGAGACATTGTGTCTGTTAGACGATGCGTTCGATGTAGCCGGAAGAATTCCTCCTACAGTAGCCGCACATGAGGCAGCAATGCTCTTCACCGCCTGCAGGCTGGGGCATGTCGGTGAAGAAGCGCCTGAGTATCCTGGATGGCTCTTTCGTGTGTAGCCTGTAATGCTATATTGAGTATAAAAAACTCCGGCAGCCACTCACTTTATGGCTACCGGAGTTACTCCATCAAATTCAAAGTCGCTTCTACTCATATTTTCTTGTGCATACTCAATCAACTCATCCACCTTACTTGGTGCTGTTTTGTACTCCTCAAGCATTTGTTGATGCTCTTTAGTCCAGTGTTTGAGGGATGGAAAAGCTTTATTATTCAAATGGTAGTTAACATGCCACAGGGTCATCCTGACATTATGACAAGCTGGTCTGAGGATGCCTTCCCAGTCTTCTAGTACACTATCGGGATCTTCCTTTTTACTTGCGATGAAATCTGCAATACGTGCGATGTCTTGATTGACATATGAGAGTTGCAAATCAATAAGTTCATATGATTTACACTGGGAAGCAGGCAAATCCAGCATAGTTTCAATGTAAAAGTTCTTGAATATAGGGTTGCTAATTGTTGGCGGCGCGTATCCAGGAACACCACCCAAAGCGTACATCTTTATCATGTATTCGTAGCAGATTTCCGCATCTGTTAACGCTTCAAGAATATCGTCTAGCTCATGCAGCAACGCTTTTTTATTACGCTTTATCTTTTTGTTGTACGCACGACTTTCAGACAACCCTGAAAGCAACCAGCCACAAATTGCACCAACAACAGAACCAGCAACTGCCCAGAATCCCTGTCCAGAAAGAATCGTTTCCCATACACTCATTTCAACCACTTTCTCCCCTCAGGACCAAGAAACCGAAGAATTAAAGAAATTCACAAAACTCCCTGAGCTTTGAAACTGCCTGCGGTAGTTGTTGTTTTTGTAACGTAGCCAGAAATTCATCTACTGCAACAGGTGGATGCTTTAGTGCCATTCGCTGTTTTTTGATCACTGAACAACAAACGGAAGGAGCCATATCAATTTGGTAATAAATAAAATCGTCCGGATGTAACAAATCAATACCGTACGGAGCCAAGGCATCTGGAGGAAAATCTTTCATATTGAAGGTGATAATCGCATCGGCTCCACAACGAATCGCTGCAGCTAACACATGGCGATCATCAGGATCGGGGAGTTGTAACGTCTCAATTAAAGACTCATAGCCAGTTACTTTGGCGTCCTTGACATGAGCATCCATCAAATCCCGTACTCGTTCCAGAGCTTCTGGTGTAAATTTGCCTTGGCGGAGTAAAGCATTGATCCATTCTTCATGTATTTTATCCGTCCAGTGGGCTTTGAACAGGTCCGTTAACGCCAGCCGCATGAGCGTATCCCGCAAAGGTGCGGGATACAGCACACAGGCATCGTATACAACGGTAAATTTACTCACGGGGAATCAATATCCCATATCCTCTTCCTGAGACAGGGCCGCCAACTCGTCCAGAGCCTGCTCTCTTAATTGTGCCGTCCGATCCCTGTAGGTTAGTACATCATTCAATAACACACGACGATGAGCGCCTACCTTGCGAAATGGAATGTCTCCTTTTTCCAATAAACCCACCAGAAAGGGACGACTCACATTAAGTAAGTTGGCAGCTTCCTGTGTACTCACCTCTTGATGGTGAGGTATCAAACTGATGGCATTACCTTTAGACATCTCTGCCAATACATCTAACAAAATTTGCAGGACATGACCGGGCAACACTAAATCGTCAGATTCACCATTACTGCCTCGCAGTGATAGCTGCACCCGGTCAACATCTGCATATTTAGACAAGGTGCGACTTGATATTTTGGCTTGCTCTACCTCTGCCGGGGTAGGCAATTGGACTATTTTCTGAGCAGGCATGACCAATACTCCTTCTTTTGCATGATCGTATAAATCGATCTTTATATATGGAATGCTAGCACAAACGAAATAAACGAAACTATCAAAATAAACGAACCACTTATTCCCACAGAGTTCTAAAATGTATAACGAACACGTGCATAAGATTTGAAATGGGATGAATGATTCAAACAATAAAATCACCGTTTTCTACGATGGCGCCTGTCCACGCTGTGTACGTGACCGGCAGCAGTATGAGTCTAAGGACCCTCAGCCGGGAACGGAGGTTGAGTGGTTTGATATCACCGGACGCGATGATGAACTAAAGGCGCTGGGCATTGAGCCACGCAAGGCACTGACCGAGCTGCATATTCGCACTGCCGACAACAAGATCCTCTCAGAATTGGATGCGTACCGGGTATTAATGGCGCGTATACCAGAATACCGGCTGCTTGGCTGGTTGATCGGTTTACCCGTAATCCGCCCACTGGTAAGCCGGTTATATCATCATTGGGTAACACGGCGACTAAAACGGGAAGGCCGGCTATAGCCAGCCGTGATGGTTATGCCTGCTGCGACATTTAACGCACAAAACGTTTTTTAAATTCCTTGGGGGTTTGGCCGGTGATTTTGATAAAGGTTTTGCGAAACGCGCTCAAGTCTTCATAACCCACTTCCGTGGCGATACGTTCGATTGAGGTAGCACTGGTTTCAATCAGTTCACAGGCTTTCTGAATTCGCAGGTGCTGCAGATATTGGGTCGGCTTCAGACCGGTCGCTTTGACAAACCTGCGCAAAAACGTGCGTTCGGTCAGGTGTGCCAGCTGAGCCAGGTGCCTTATTACCACCGTGTTCTGAAAGTCACGCTGCAGCTGATGCTGAACTCTGATGATCGCTTCATCACCATGATCCAGTTTTGGCGTGAAACTCTGGTAATAACTCTGTTCCCGCGGGCCTGTATCGACAATAAGAAAACGTCCCAGTTGACGCATAATCTGTGAATTAGTGAACTGAGCCACCAGCTCCAGCCCCAGATCCACCCAGCTCATCAAACCACCCGCCGTAATGATATCTGCATCGTTGATCAGCAATTTATTGATATCAAGCCCGATGTGCGGATAACGTCTGGCAAAATCATCAGCCAACGCCCAGTGTGTGGTGACCCGGCGTCCATTCAGCAACCCGGTTTCTGCCAAAACAAACGCCCCGGCACACACAGAACAGATAATGGCACCGTTTTGGTGATGTTTTGTCAGCCAGTCCAGCAGACTCTGCTCGGGATTGAGGTAATAGCTATCATCGAGACAGGGCGGCAGGATAATCACCTGCAACGGTGCAGTTTCATCAATCACACCCTGATTGATCTGCAAGCCGTCAAAGATATGCGTTTTAAAAACGCCGTCCCACTCATGCTGGTGGCAGATGGTATTAGCCAGATAAAACTGCTCTGCCATCCCTTGTACGGCAGAGAGCAGAGCACCCGGATAATGCACGATACCAATCTGAATCAGATTTTTTGTCACTTTGAGCTTCTTTTATGCCAGTTTAGCCCGCAGTATAGGACGCTAATAACAAACAGAATAGAGCCAATAATAACCAACCTTTCTTTGAACAATTTCAAAGAGGGTCTCCAAGCGACGATAAAAAGAGGACATGCTATGAGCGACCTGACCACCCTGCGGGACCTTGTGGGTCTCGGCAACAACGCCACCCCAATCAGCGATTCCGCGCTGGTCATCATTGATGCCCAGAACACCTACTGTGAAGGCATCATGAAACTGGATGGCGTGGAAGCCGCACTGGAAGAGTGTAAAACGCTACTGGACCGTTTCCGTAAGGCCGGGCGTCCCATCTTTCATATTCAGCACGATGCAGGCCCAGGCACACCGTATGATGTTTCCAGTCATATTGGTCAGATCGCAGCCGCTGTGGCACCGCAGGCAGGTGAAGCCGTCATCACCAAGAACTACCCGAACTCCTTCACCCAGACCGAACTGGATGATCTGTTAAAACAGGCCGGTGTATCCAACCTGATTCTGGTGGGCTTTATGTCGCATATGTGTGTTAACTCCACCGCCCGTGGCGCATTCAGTCTGGGCTACAACCCAACCGTGGTGGCATCTGCAACAGCAACCCGTTCTCTGCCATCCAAGGTGACAGGCCAGGCACTGCCTTCGGCGCAGATTCATGAAGCTGCTCTGGCTGCATTGTCTGATCTGCCATCCGCGGTTGTACCGACTTCAGCGGATGTACCGGACTGATACACCAGACCACCACTACCTCCCGGCAGAGCGCTCTGCCGGGAATTCTCTCTGATCTCTCAGCGCATCCCTACATCTGCATGACACCCTGATTAATAAGCATTTTTCCCGATTCCGCTGTTTCTGATTGAGAAAAGCAATCACGCTTAGAAACAGGATCAATTTCATCCACGCTCAATTGCTGACTATAACTAGTACTCAGACAAAGTCAGGAAGTGCACGACGCGTTTCCATAGACCGACTCAGGAGAGCATGATGAACAACAATAACGAGACATCCACTGGCCAATGCCCCTTTATGCACGGCGCGCACACCAGGGTGGGTAACAGCGGCACCGATATTCATGACTGGTGGCCGAATGCGCTGAATCTCGACATCCTGCATCAGCACGACACCAAAACGAATCCGTTAGGGACCTCTTTTAACTACGCTGAGGCGTTTAAATCGCTGGATCTGGCGGCAGTCAAAAATGACCTGAAAGCCCTTATGACCGACAGTCAGGAATGGTGGCCCGCCGACTGGGGCCATTATGGCGGTTTGATGATTCGGATGGCCTGGCACGCGGCTGGTTCCTATCGCGTGGCTGATGGCCGCGGCGGTGCAGGCACCGGCAACCAGCGTTTTGCCCCGCTCAACAGCTGGCCGGATAACGGCAATCTGGACAAAGCCCGTCGGCTGTTATGGCCCATTAAACAGAAATACGGCAACAAACTGTCCTGGGCTGACCTGATCATCCTTGCAGGCAATATGGCCTATGAATCAATGGGACTGAAAACCTTTGGTTTTGCCGGCGGTCGTGCTGATATCTGGCACCCGGAAAAGGATACCTACTGGGGCTCAGAAAAAGAGTGGCTGGCGCCCACAGACAACCCCAACAGCCGATATTCCGGAGAGCGCGATCTGGATAACCCGCTGGCAGCGGTCATGATGGGGCTGATCTATGTAAACCCGGAAGGGGTGGACGGCAAGCCTGATCCACTCAAAACGGCGCAGGATGTTCGTGTTACCTTTGCCCGCATGGCGATGAACGATGAAGAAACAGTCGCCCTGACCGCCGGTGGTCATACCGTAGGTAAAGCGCACGGTAACGGCAATGCAGAGAATCTTGGCCCGGAACCTGAAGCTGCACCGATTGAAGATCAGGGTTTTGGCTGGAATAACAAAGTGACCCGTGGTATTGGCCGCGATACCGTGACCAGCGGCCTTGAAGGCGCTTGGACCACCCACCCGACTCAATGGGACAACGGTTATTTCCACCTGCTGCTCAACTATGACTGGGAGCTGACCAAAAGCCCGGCCGGCGCCTGGCAGTGGGAGCCGGTGAACATCAAAGAGGAAGATAAACCGGTTGATGTGGAAGATCCCTCCATCCGCCTGAATCCAATCATGACCGATGCGGATATGGCGATGAAGATGGACCCGGAATACCGCAAGATCTCTGAGCGCTTTTACAAGGACCCTGCGTATTTTTCGGATGTCTTCGCCCGGGCCTGGTTTAAGCTGACCCACCGTGACCTTGGCCCTAAATCCCGTTATCTGGGACCGGATGTGCCCGCCGAAGACCTGATCTGGCAGGACCCGATTCCCACCGGGGATTACAGCCTGACAGATGCGGATATTGCCGACCTGAAGGCCCGGATTCTGGCCAGCGGTCTGAGTGTTTCCGAACTGGTCTCCACTGCCTGGGACAGTGCCCGCACCTACCGCGGATCTGATTACCGGGGTGGCGCCAACGGCGCGCGAATCCGGCTGGCGCCGCAGAAAGACTGGGAAGGCAACGAACCCGCCAGACTGCAGAAGGTGCTGACTGTACTGGAGGGGATTCAATCCGGTTTTGGCAAAACCGTCAGCATGGCAGACCTGATTGTGCTGGGCGGCACTGCGGCGGTAGAAAAAGCAGCGCAGGATGCCGGTGTCGATATCACGGTGCCATTCAAACCGGGCAGGGGCGATGCCACTCAGGAGATGACTGACGCAGAATCCTTTGCCGTGCTGGAGCCGGTGCATGATGGCTTCCGTAACTGGTTGCAGCGGGACTATCTGGTCTCGGCGGAAGAACTGCTGCTCGACCGCAGTCAGTTGATGGGACTGACCGCACCGGAAATGACAGTACTGATTGGCGGCATGCGGGTGCTCGGCACCAACCATGGGGGAACCCAACATGGTGTCTTTACCGACCGCGAAGGGGTGCTGAGCAATGACTTTTTCGTCAACCTGACCGATATGAGGTACCGCTGGAATCCAGCAGGCAAAAACCTTTACGAAATCTGCGAGCGCAGTACCGGACAAGTGAAGTGGACCGCAACCCGGGTGGATCTGGTGTTTGGTTCAAACTCGATCTTGCGTTCTTACGCCGAGGTCTACGCTCAGGACGATGCCAAAGAGAAGTTTGTCTGTGACTTTGTCAGCGCCTGGAACAAGGTGATGAATGCGGATCGTTATGATCTGACCTAAGACCCTCAAGCAACAAAAAACCCGGCAAAAGCCGGGTTTTTTATCCCCGTCGCTTATTCAACGGTAATGGTAATCTTCTCAGACATCACCGGAGGATTGTGCGGCACATGTGCCATATCACCCAGCAATAGCTGCAGGGTATGGGTACCCGGTTCCAGCGTCAAAGTGGTTTCGGTCTGACCGCCACCAAAGTGTTTCACGTCTTTGCCCATCGGCATCATCATATCCGGCAACTCGCCATCAATAATCAGGTGGTGATGCCCTGTGTTGGCTTTGTCTGTGCCAGCCGGCGCAACACCCATGCCAGACAAACCAAACACGACGGTAAAAGTAGAGGGTACGGTTGCACCATCCGCTGGAGAAACAATATAGGCTTTTGCACCCTCAGGTGCTTCTGCTGCGATTGCAGCCTGTGCCGCCAGTAGACTGAAACCAAAAGCCAACAGGACTTTTTTCATCCTTACATCCTCATTTGTATTAGGGGGAAGCGACCTGGCTGATCCTGACAGGCCCTATTCACTGTAGCCCATTTGTGCAACGCCGCAAGCTGTTTCAGAGGTGCACACGACCATCCAACTGAACCACAGTTGCCAACATGCAGTTTGAAAAGTTAAGGTGAACACCGGAATTTTTTTACCCGGTTTATAACATCATGGAAGATCAAAATGAAAAAACGACTGTCCTGCTTCTCGTCACTGCTGACCTTGCTGTTTTTGAGTATCAGCAGTCTCAGCCTCGCTGCCACTGAAACCACCTCCATCCGTGACTGGCAAATTATCTGTGGTACGCAGGAAAACGTTCAGGAAAAACGCTGCCTGGCGCGTCACGCAGTCACCAATGACGAAGGCGGCGTGATTGGCGTATTTACAGCGGTGCGCAAACCCAATGATGGTCAGCTGATGATGGAGATTGTCGTGCCTCTGATGCTGGATCTTGAGGCACAGGCGCTGCTACAGATTGATGATCAGCCCGCCGTGAAAAAAGGCTTTAAATTTTGCAGCAAATCCGGCTGTCACCTGTTGCTGGAGGGTGACGATTTGTTTGAAAAACTCAAACAAGGAGGCGACCTGAAAGTCGGCGTCACACCGTTGCGTAACCAGATAACGCACATTACCTTCTCTTTGCGTGGACTTTCTGCCGCGTTGCAATCGCTTTAAGCCTGAACAGCCGGTGGCAGACGCCACCGATCTTCAGAGCCGCTCGGTGCAGCACTCAGTCTGATCCTGGGTGTTGCCTGAGATCACCATGGTGCAGTTACGGCCATCGGCTTTTGCTTTATAGAGAGCTTCATCGGCCAGTGAGACCAGCTGGTCTACGGTTAGAGCAGACTGTTCAGGATCAACAATACAGATACCGGTACTGAGCGTGACATTGATCTGGGTATTTTCAAGCTGAAATGGAATGGAAGCCACCTGATTGCGTAATCGTTCGAACAGGTTACAAATCTGGCTGCGGGAGGTACTGAGCACAATCATGAACTCCTCACCGCCATAGCGGCCAATGAGGTCATAGGGCCGCAGGGTATCACAGAGCCGGTTAGCCACCTCTTTCAGAACCTGATCACCCGCCGAATGACCGTAGGTGTCGTTCACCTTCTTGAAAAAGTCCACATCACACAGGGCGATGCAGAAGGCCTCACCCTGTCTCGCCGCACGAGCCTGCTCGACGGGGATACCCTCATAGATGGCACGTCGGTTATACAGGCCGGTCAGATCATCATGGTCGGCACGGTAGGCCAGATTGGCATTGGCAATTTTCAGATCTTCCTGCATCTGCAGCAGACGCCGCCCCACCCGGATGCGCGCATGCAGCTCGGCATTTTCAAAGGGTTTGGCAATATAGTCATTGGCGCCCTGATCAAGACCTGCCACCACATCTTCAACCCGGTTTCTTGAGGTCAGTAGAATGATATAGGGTGGATTATCCCGGAACTGGCTGCGAATTCTGGCACAGAGCTCCACGCCATTCAGACCGGGCATTTCCCAGTCAAGCAGCAATAGCGTGGGTGGTGCATCGGTTTGCATCGCATCCCAGGCGGCCAATCCGTCTTCAGCCAGAACAGGCTCAAAGCCCCACTCTCTGGCCAGCATCATCAGTATGGTGCGGGAGGTTGCATCATCATCCGCGATCAGAAGTTTCACTGGCTCGTTCCTCGAGTCTATGTTTCAGCTGAATAAAACTCTCTTCCAGCTCAGGCCATAACTGTCGGACTAGCTCCATGTCCTCATGCGAACCTGCCTGCTCCATGGCATAAGCAAGTTCACCCATTGCCGCAGCGCCTATATTCCATGCGGCGCCTTTGATCTTGTGTGCCTGCGCACTCAACAACTGTGTATCCGAACACCTGACCTGTTCGGACAAACGCTGCAACTGCACCGGCATATCCAGCAGGAAGGTTTCGATAACGGCATCCACCATCACCCGATCCCCCTGCATTCGACGTTCCAGTGCGGAGCTATCCCACAACAATTTGCTATCGGCATCGCTCTGCAGTTCTTCAACCGGTTCAACCGCCGGGAGGATCATCGTCGTCTGCGGCCGCTCCGGATGCAGCCATTTCTCCAGCACTGTGCGCAGATGCAGGATATCAACCGGCTTACTGATAAAGTCGTTCATGCCGGTGTCCAGGCAACGCTGGCGCTCGTTGTTCATGACGTTGGCCGTCATCGCAATAATGGGAATCGCCCGATTCAGTGCTGTGGATGTCGGACTGCGAATCAGCCGGGTTGCCTCATAACCATCCATATCCGGCATCTGGCAATCCATCAGTACCAGATCGTAGGATTTTTCTGCCAGTGCGCTGACAGCTTCGGTGCCATTGCCCGCAATATCCACCTGCAAGCCCAATCGTTCAAGCATCAGTCGGGCCACCTTCTGGTTGGTCAGATTATCTTCGGCCAGCAGCACCCGACCAGTAAACCGTGCAACCGGGTCATCAACCTCAACAGCCGTTTCCGGTTCTACATCAGACAGGGCTGTCTCACCGGCAAGCAGTGGATATAACGACTCTTCCACCAACGGCAGACTGATAAAACCATCAAAGTAACTGGCCAATACCTGTCGAGCAGCACTCTGAATCCGCATGCCGGTCATCAGATAGCGACGCAGTCCGCGGTAGGCAGGCTCATGTGTCAGCATCTCACCCAACTGCTGCAATTGGGCCAGCGGAATATCACTGTCCACCAGCAATACATTAAATGGTTGCTCGGAATAGGCCTCGTTCTGCAACAGGGTTACAGCGTCTGCGGTATCAGTCACCTGTTGGTAGCCGCAATCCCATGACCGACAGAGCTGCTCAAGGTAGTCCGAGGTAATGGTTTTATCTGACAGGAGCAGCATCCGGGTATCCGGCAGCTTGACCCGCAGTTCACTGCTGTCCGACAGATGCCGCAGTGGCACCGAGATCCAGAACTCGGACCCCTGTCCCGCCTCACTGTTAACACCAATCTCACCGTCCATCAGACAGACCAGCTCCAGACTGATCGCCAGGCCAAGGCCGGTGCCACCATAACGTCGGGTAGTCGAATTATCGGCCTGCGAAAAACGATCAAACAATTTCCGGCGTTGTTCATTGCTCATGCCAATACCGGTATCCCTGACACTGAAGCGCACTTCGGTAAGGCCGTTATTCTGTTCAAACAGATCTACAAACACCGCGACAGAACCCTTACGGGTAAATTTCAGCGCGTTACCCACCAGATTGGTCAGGATCTGCCGGATACGGGATGGGTCACCCATCAGCCTGACCGCGGATACCGGGTTGGCCGGGCAGACAAATTCGAGATTTTTCTCGCTGGCCTGCACCGAGAAGAATTGCGCCAGTTCCGCCAGCAGTTTTGACAGGTCGAATGGCACCTGATCCAGCTGCAGTTTGCCCGCTTCAATCCGCGAGAAATCGAGAATATCGTTGATAATGTTCAGCAGCGACTCGCCGCTCTGCTGTAATGTTTTCGCCAGCATGCGCTGCTCTGTATCCAGCGAAGAGTCCAGCAGTAGCTGCGCCATACCCAGCACACCGTTGATGGGGGTGCGAATCTCGTGACTCATGTTAGCGAGGAAATCGGTCTTGGCCTGACTGGCCGCTTCGGCATCCGCCCTGGCACGTTGCAGCAGCGCCTCACTCTCTTTCTGCCGCGTCATATCCATATGCACCCCGGTCATGCGGACGGGAGCACCCGAGGCATCCCGCACCACCTTGCCGAGCATCTGCACAAACCGCACATCGCCGCCCGGACGCAATATCCGGTACTCGGTTGATAGCGGCTGAACCCCCTCCTGAGCCTGCATCAGCGCCTGCTCTACCCGGCTGGCATCGGCCGGATAAATCGCCGCCTGCCAGCTACGAAAATCCTGATCAAAGCTGGCGGCATCAACGCCAAACATCTCCAGCATCCGGGTATCCCAGAACACCCGATTGGTCACAAGGTTCCAGTCCCAGATACCAAATCCGGCCGCCGAAGATGCCAACTCCATTCGCCGTTTGGCATCTTCCAGCGCTTCGCGCGCCAGTTTCTGGTCAGTGACATCACGCATGGCCGCAATGCTGACATCTCCATCCTGCAGGTTGATATGGCTCAAATTGATTGCCACATCACGTTCCTGCCCCGACGCCATCCGGATTTTGACCGCCCGGCCCTGAGCCATCACCCGGTTATGCGGCGAGGCCTCATAGGTTTCTCGAAATAAGGCGTGTTCCTGCCGGAAACGTTTGGGCAGAAGCTCTTCGACCCGCATTGCGGTCAGCTCCTGCAGGCTGAATCCGGTAAGCTGTGCAGCCATTTCGTTGGCCCGCACAATATTCCCCTCGGCATCCACCGCCAGAATGGCATCGGGCAGCTGTTCCAGCAGCGACTCGTTATCCTGCCGCGCCTCTTCGAGGTCAAAACTGGCGTTGATCAGACGTTTCAGCATCAGGGAATGAAACACCGCAAACACTACCAGTGGCACCAGACCGATCATGCCCAGAAACAGAAGATGGTTGAATGCCCTCAGATCGCGCTCTGAAGCATCGTGGGTCTGCCAGTATCGTTGCTGAAGGTTGAGCTGTAACAGGTTAAGGCTTTGAATAGCGGCCTGATCATCTACCCTGACCAGCGGTGCAACATCTTCAATCGGCTCACCGTTGGAGACAAAGTCCCGCAATAATCGGAATTTGTCTTCATATTGCCTCAGGGTCAGGTCTATCTGCTTCAACGCCGCCAGATCAGCACTCTCCGTCAGCAGACGCTCCAACGCTTGCAGGGAATCAAAACTGTTGTTCAGGGACTGCTGGAGCGAGACGGCACTGCGTTCATTGCGGTACAGCAGATAGTTATTGAAGTGGTAGATAAAACCGCCATAACCCAGATTTCTGTTGAGCTGGCTGAGGGACTCTGACGCCGCTTCAACATTACGGCTGTATTGATTCCAGTTTTCGTTAAGACGAGTTCCCCGATAATAGAGGCTGCCAGCCCAATAGCAGAAGAGCGCCGCAACAAGCGCGGTGAGGGTGAAGATCAGCAGCAGACGTTTTCGGGTAAAGCGATTGTCCATAAATCCAACCGTGCGACAGAGTACGCAGTTACGGTTTATTCCTTTCACGCCCGCCTGCTGGTGGCGGCATGATCAACCTCAATGGAGCCTGAATTTCGTTTTAAAATCAAGGAAAATCAAAGATCTGACCGATTACTGAGCCACACCGTCTGGTAGGGTTCCATGCTGATCACGGCATGCAGATCCGGATATTCAACCCCGCAGAGCAGATCAGACCAGTCCTGGGTATTCACCAGATTCAGGTCCGCCAGGCGCAGCTCGGCCTGACGATGGCTGATATTGGCAACACAGAAAATACTCTGCTGGCGGTTCGGGCTTTGCCGCCAGAAACCAAACAGCTGGCTGCTCAGATGCAGGGTGAACTGGGTCGCATTGGGGTGAAATGCTGGCTGACGGGTACGAATGCGCAGCAGGTGCTTAAGGCGGTGTAACACCCGATGGTGATGCGAGTCGGCATCATCAAGCCGCGTCCTGATGGTCTCATACTGCCACTGGCTGCGATTGATGGAGCGGTTATGCCCGGTGCGGGCCATACGGGCATAATCGTTATGCGAACCGAGCAGGCTCTGAATATAGATGGCAGGGATACCTTCCAGCGCCAGCATGATGGCATGGGCGCAGATAAACCGGTCTTCGTTGTACTGGTCCGGTCCCTCCTGCGTACCCTGCAGGGCATCATAGAGCGAAATATTGATTTCGTAAGGGCGTGACAGACCTTCATTCAGGCTGCGCCACGAAATTTCACCGCCAAACTGCTGCATGGTTTCAATCAGTTTCTGCTCTTCGGCCTCAGTCAGCAGATTTTCCAGCGGTCGCAGGCCGATGCCATCATGGGAAGCAATAAAGTTAAAGAACGCGGTGCCATCCTGTGCCGGCGGCATCGCCATCAGCCATTGCTTCAGATAATGGCTGTCGCCACTGATCAGGGTGTAGACCAGCAACGGTGGCAAAGAGAAGTTATACACACAGTGCGCTTCGTTGCCGTTACCAAAATAGGAGAGGTTTTCCCGGCTGGGGATATTGGTTTCAGTGATGATCACCGCATCAGGCCGGGCGTATTCAATCAGACTGCGTAACAGACGCACCACTTCATGGGTCTGCTCAAGATTAAGACAGCTGGTCCCCGGAATTTTCCAGAGAAAAGCCACCGCATCCAGCCGGAAGATCTTCACCCCCTGATCCAGATAGAACCGCACTATCCGCACCATCATCTTCAACAGTTCCGGATTACGAAAATCAAAGTCCACCTGATCATGGCTGAAGGTGCACCAGACATGGCGCGGGCCGTTATTGGTTTCAACTGTACGCAGTAACGGGCTGGTCCTTGGGCGAACCACCTCAGAAAGGTCCTGCTCATGGTCAGTGGTGAAGTAGAAATTACGCCCCGGCTCACGGTCAGCCAGGAAATTGCGGAACCACTCACTGTCGCTGGAGCCATGATTGATCACCAGATCGGCCATCAGCCGGTAACGTTCGGCAATCGACTGAATATCCTGCCAGTCACCCAGACTTTCACGCACAGCGAAAAAATCCTGCACGGCAAAACCGTCATCACTGCTGAACGGGAAAAAAGGCAGGATATGCAGGCTGTTGATCAGCCCGTCAGTATATTCATCCATAAACCGATGCAGGGTATGCAGCGGTCGTTCATCCGGCTGCAGCAGGGTATCGCCGTAGCTGATCAGCACCACATCCTGCTGATCCCAGTGGTTTTTGCCCGGTTCAGGCTGCTGTTCAACCTGCTCAAGCCGCATCAACTCAATCAGGCTGTCTGTCAGTGGTTCCAACTGCTCTGGCGCCAACACCCCGCTGTATATCACCTGCAGGTGGGTCTTCAGCTGAAACCTGAGCTGCTCACTGGCGGCTGTCATCGTCACCCCTTAGCGGCTGTACTGCTGGTAATCAGCCTCCACCGCCTCAATCAATCGGTCAAACACGTCTGGCATGGCACTGGCAACCCGGTTCCAACTGGGGATAAAGGGTTTCTCCATCGGATTGGTCAGGAACGCATCACCCGCTTTCATGATATTGCGGGCAAACATCTCCACCGCTTCCTCTTCCGCATGGATATCCAGCGACAGGCCATTCATCACTGCATCGTTATGGTAGGTCTCTATAAAATCGAGGGCAATCCGGTAATAGGTGGCCTTGAGCGTTCTGAAGGTTTCCGTATTAAACGTGTGGCCCTGAGTGGCCAGCTTGCGGAACAACGCCTTGGTGATGTCGATGGACATCTTGGAAAGGCCACCGCCATCATCGTCTTTCGACAGATCCTGATGCTTGTGGTCGTAACGGTCAGCGATGTCCACCTGACAGAGCCTGTTATTGGCGAAGTTACGGTGCACTTCGGACAAAACACCGATCTCAAGCCCCCAGTCACTGGGAATGCGCAGGTCACTCAGTACATCGCGACGGAACGAAAACTCGCCGGACAGCGAATAGCGGAAGCTGTCCATATACTGCAGATAATCCAGTTCACCGAAAATTCGCTTCAGCGCACGCAGCAGTGGCGTCACCAACAGGCGGCAGACACGGCCATTGATCTTGCCATCCGCTACCCGGGCATAAAAACCTTTGCAGAACTCATAGTTAAACTGCGGATTAGCTACGGGATAAATCAACCGCGCCAGCATCTCTCGGTTATAGGTCACGATGTCACAGTCATGCAGGGCGATAGATTCCGCTCGGCCGGTGGCCAGCATATAACCCATGCAGTACCAGACGTTGCGGCCTTTGCCCCGCTCGCGGGGCGCAAGATCCAATGCCTGCAGTTCCGCATCCAGCGCCTTCAGCCGTGGACCATCATTCCAGAGAATACGATGCGGCTGCGGCAAGCCGCCAAAAAACTCCAGCGCATAGCGATACTGCTTTTCATCCGCCATATCCAGACCGATCACAATTTCGGACAGGTAAGGCACGGCTTTCAGCTGCTCAACAATCGGGCCCAGTGCCGGACCTTCCAGCTCGGAATACAACGATGGCAGAATCAGCGCCATCGGGCGTTGCCGACTGAAACGCACCAGTTCGGATTCCAGTTCTTCCAACGGCCTTTGTGACAGGTTATGCAGGGTCGTGATAATGCCATTCTGGTAAAAATCGGCCATAACATCTCCTCAGCATTTCAATCATTTCAGTCTGCGGACAGGGACAATAGCTGACGGATACCCGCCGCCCAGCCCGCCGGCCCACAGTGTTCACTTAAGATAAACGGGGTACTTGAAAACAGTTGTGGTGGCGCATGGACGGGCGAACGCACCAGCAACGCCCTGTCAGCCGCCTGCAGCATGGCAATATCATTCTGACTGTCGCCGGCGGCCACCGTCAGCAAAGGGTGTTTGGGTTGATAGGCCTGATAACAGCGGGTCAGCCACTGCAGTGCCTTTCCCTTATCACACTGATCCACCAGGTGCAGAAAACGGCCACCCTGCAGCGGTTCAATACCCTCTGCAGCAAGTGCCTCGATAAACGTTACGCGGCGCTTCTCGTCTCCCAGCCAGTGAACAGGCTCACTGTATTCACGCTGTTGCGCCAACCGGGCTTGCTCCGGATTCAGGCCGGTCAACTGAACCAATTGTTCGACGGTGAGTTCACTCAGCAGCACAAACTCATCTTTAAATTCGGTTTTAAGCCGCTGCAGCAGGGGCTGCCATATCTCAACCGACCGGGAAAAGGGCTTTACCCAGAATGCCTCCGCCTCTTCACAACCCTGAGGGCACAGAGGGAAATAGCCTTTGGGAATAAACACCGCGGCGCCATTTTCGGTCACAAAAGGGTGTTCATTCTGCAGCTGGGCACGCAGCGGCAGTAGTTCAGCGCGGGTTTTGCTGGTGACGGGAATCACAGGTACCTGCTGCTCTGCAAGCAACCGCAGGGTCGTTACAGCCGGGGCGAAGCTGTAGTTGTGATGGTCGAGCAGGGTACCATCAAGGTCGGTAAAGACCAGATAATCAAAGGTTTTCTGACGCTGTGACATTGCAACATTGGGTGATCCGCCTCATTGCACCAATAATGTGCACAAATTCGGATCAATCACTCCTTATTCAGGTGATTATAGCTGTTGCAGGTTTTGTGCCGTTTTTACTGCGACGCAAAATAAAAAGCCGGCGAACGCCGGCTTTGGACAAGTCAGGCTGCCACCGCCTGACTTGAGGGAGTGAACTGGTCACAGTGAATATCCTGCATGCTGGCACCGGCCAGAAACGTCTGCTTACGTAACTTTTGCACACGTTCGGGTGAGCCGCAGAAATAGGCGCGCATCCCTTTGGTATCGGGATAGTGCGCTTTCATAATCTGATTGATATCCCCCACTTCGATGCCATCAGGCTGTATTTCAGCCTCCAGCACCACCGGGGTATAGGTAAAATTCCTGTAGGCTGAAGCCAGCGATTTAAGCTCTTTATCCAGATAAAGATCATCAGCCACCCGCGCACCGGCAAACAGGTGAATAGGGCCATCATGCCCCAGACGCAGCGCATCACGCACAATGCCATACAGGGGAGAAAGACCGGTACCTGTACCCGCCAACAGCAGGGGTTGTTGCATATTTTCAGAGGTGTAAAAACAGTCGCCAAAAGCACCCTGCACTTTAAGCGAATCACCCACCGCCAAATCATTCAAAGCCCACTGGCTGAACTGACCGTCGTCATGGATTCGGATCTGCACTTCCAGCTCAGGTTCAAGTTCTGGCACGCTGGCCAGGGAATAGGCACGGCTTAAACCATCTTCGCGCACCAGATTTACAAACTGACCCGAACGATAATCCAGCTCACTGCTTAACCGTAATCTCAGTACCCGACCCGGCAGCAGTTGTTTGTCCACCACCACTGCACAAACCGACTGACTGGCGGGGTTGCGCTGCACCTTAAGGTGCGTTTGCGGCTCGCAGCAGCAGGCCAGAAAGTAACCCTGTGCTTTTTGTGTTGCTTTCAGCCCCTGTTGGGCAGCGGCGGGCAGTTCACCATCCAGCACCTGCATCATGCAGCTCTGACATGCGCCCGCCCGACAGGCATTAGGAATATCGTGCCCGGCATGCAGCAGGGCTTCCAGCAGATTACTGCCGGATGCCACACTCACCATACTGTCTTCAAACTGTACCGTCGCCATGCAAATCTCCTAGCGATTCAGCACGTCGTCGCGCACGCTGTTGCCAATGGCAGCGATCTGTTCGATTTTATCTGTACCGACACCCAGCTCGGTGAGCGTGGCTGCCAGATTTTCCAGCACTGCATCAAAATGGGTGTCGTTCAGCCCTTTCAGATGCTTGTGACCTTCACGCATGTCTTTGCCGGTGTAGTTATGGGGACCGCCAAACACCATGGTCAGAAAGGCTTTCTGCTTAACAGCCTGTTCGTCCATGTCGACGGTATCGAAATAATGACTGATGCGGTCATCGGCCAGGACTTTGCGGTAGAAAATATCTACCGCAGCGTCCACAGCAGCTTCACCACCCAGTTGCTCGTATAAACTGCTCATGGGAATCCTCGATTATCGATTCAGTACGTCGTCGCGTACGCTTTCAGCAATACCGGCAATCTCACCGATATCATCACCACCCACACCCAGCTCGGTCAGGGTAGCTGCCAGATTCTCAACCACCGCATCAAAATGGGTGTCGTTCAGACCGGTCAGATGCTTGTGGCCTTCACGCAGATCTTTACCGCTGTAATTGTTAGGACCACCAAACACCATGGTCAGAAACGCTTTCTGTTTAACGATCTGGCCATCCATATCAACGCTGTCGAAATAGTGACTGATACGGTCATCCGCCAGCACTTTGCGGTAGAAGATATCCACGGCTGCATCCACCGCAGGCTGGCCGCCCAGACGCTCATACAAGCTTGGTTTTGCTTCCTCTTTACCGGAAAACAACCCTTTGAGTTTATTCATGAAACTGCACATATCAGGCTCCTTTATCGGGCTTCTAGCTGGGACAACATGTAGTCCACGGCATAGCCGATTTCTTCGTCAGTAAGATCAGTATTACCACCCTTGGCTGGCATCAGCTGATAGCCATTGATGGCATGTTGCACCAGTACATCCCGGCCCTGTACGACCCGTTTACCCCACATTTTATTGTTGCCAATGATCGGGGCACCGTTGATGCCCTGACCATGGCAGGCGAAACAGGTAGCGGTGACAATCTGCTCTCCTTTCTGCAACGCAGGGGAGAGCGTAGCTGCTGGGCCATCGCCTCCGTCACAGCCCGTCAACGCGAGCAACAGTGCGAGGCTTCCGATTCGGGCTGTGTTTTTCATCCTGTTTCTCCGTGGTTAATTAGCCACCCAGTGGCACACGAATCACGACACCACCCATAACTTCACCGATTTTGAAGTCAGTACGCGGGCTGTCTTTGTGCTCGTTGTGACAGGTTACGCATGGGGTCGCTACCGCAACGTCCGGATATACCGCAGTGAAGTAAGTGGTATCACCCAGCTTTTCTTCGCCGTAGAAGTTTTTGCCAGGGTTAGCTGCGATGTACTCAAGACCCTGTTTTTCCATCTCGGTACGTGGCGCATTCTGTGAGTTGATTGGCCACAGCGACTGCAGCGAGTAAGTGAAGTCATCGGTCATTTCGGCAACAGCCTCAGCACCGGCACGGAACATCTGTGCTGGCAGTGGCGCACCGTTTTCCAGATCCTGCCAATGCTCTTTAGGCGCAATGGCATTCGCACCGGCAGGGCCAAGGCGTTTGATGATCAGCTTGGTGTAGTTGGTACGATCCGCTTTCATCACGGCAAACAGCGAGTCAGTGTACAACTCGGGTTTGATACCCACCGCTTTGGGCTCATCCTGGCAGCCAGTCAGAATCAAAGGGGTTGCCACCAGGGCCGCGCAGATAATTGATTTTTTCAGCATCTTAAACACTCCGTTCTCAAGTTGAGTTGAGTTGTAGTTTTATCGATCTTTCTTTTCTCTATCCCGGGCCACGGCCATGTCGATTGACGGAATATGGCTTCCGGGTTTTCCGTTAAAGTTGTTCATAATCAATGTCTGATCTGCCAGTGCGTCCAGACTGAACGCCAGTGAGTGGCAGTCCATACATACGCTTCGCACCATCTTTTCATTCGGGCGCAGATTCATGTTCTGGTTGTGCTCAACACGCACAGTCACCTTGCCAAAGGCTTTATGTGCTTCACGCGGCATATGACAGGTTGCACAGGTCACACCGCTGCCGGCTGGCAGCTCGTCGGCCAGCTCTTTCTGCCACAACGAGGCATGGGGAGAATCGGCATAATTACGACTGTGATCGTCGTCATGACAGCTCTGGCAAGACTCCACCGCCGCAACTTTCAGATCTGGCTGGTGAGCATCGTGGCAACTGGCGCAGTCCAGACCGCTCTGGTCCGCATCGGCTTTGAAAGGCAGCCGGGCCAGGGCAGGTGACATCTTGCCCAGGCCCGCCTTGAGGCGCATACCATGTTTCCCAGCGAGAAAGCCTGATTCCTCGTTTTCATGACAGCTGCTGCAACTGGCTACACCAGGATCGTCCTGCCAGACGCCGGTGGTGGAATGACAATCAGTACAGTTCACACCGGCTTCGGCATGACCACTCAGACTCCAGCCCTCAACAATCTCATGGGCTGCGTCGGCATCCGCCTGCGCCAGAGAAAGAGGCTCTTTACGTTTAATATCCTGAGTACCACTGCGCGCCAGTACCTGAGCCATAGCTTTCACCATGGGGCCGGACTGATTTGCTAACAGGAAGTCTTCATACAGGGCGCGGTTGTCATGGAAGTTATGGCAGCCAGCACTGGCACAGGTATCAAAACCCATGCCTTCATGACTCGGACGGTCCTTGGCAACCTCCTGATGGCATTCGTAACAGAAGTCTTCCGGCAGGGTCACACCCATGGCGAAGGTCTGATGTTGTTTATGTTCACCGTGACAGCTCACGCAGTTGGTGGCGTTGATTTTTTCCAGCCGGTCGACGTTACGTGGGTCGGTAAATTTCTTGCGCGGGTGCGAGTCATGGGCATCTTTCAGCTCCTGCTCGTGACAGCCCATGCAGGCATCATGCAGCAGCTCTTTACCGCCAAACGGGTCGGTGTGGCAGGTATCGCAACTGAGTTCGATCTGATAATGACCATGGGTGGTTGGGCCAATCAGAAAACTGGGTTTCTCCGGCTTAGCGAGCATTTCATAGCCCAACAGACCGGCAAGCCCTGCACAGAGCGTTAACCAGATCAGCCAGATGGACAGCTTGCGACTCATCAATACCCCTTAGAAGTAATACACGCTGAGAATGTGGAAACTGAGCAGCACCGGCAGCGGCCAGGTCAGTAATAAATGGCCCCAGAAGCCAAACGAACGTAGCTTTTGCCCCAATCCGGGGCTGAATTTGTATTGCCAGCCAATGATCAGACTGACGACGACACCCAGCAGACTGAGCGCCAGGAAGTTGATCAGCAGCCACTGATTCAGCTGCTGTCCGGCATGAAATCCGGTATGCACCAGCAGTGTCAGCAGACAGACGAGGGCCAAAATGGTGTGCAGATTGCGCCAGAGCTTAAAGCTGCCAAAGCGCAACAGACTGCTACGCTTTTTCAGTGACATCAGCAAACCAATCACTGTCAGCCCCAGCAAAGTAAAACCGGAGATCTGTTTGAACAGACCATCATTCCAGATCAGATCAAGGCGCAGTGGCTGCTGCACCGACTGACTGACCTCCAGCCCCGGCACCAGCAAAAACGCCAGTACCGCAGCCAGCACACCCAGTCCGGTGACCACCAGGCTGTTGCGATCGGTTTCTGGCTGAGCCTTTTCAGCCGTGCCCACCATCAGTTGCACCAGGGGCTTACAGCTACCGCAGGTGGTTGCCGCGCCGGTCGCTTCGCCCAGCGCCGCCACAGAACAGCAGCCACTCTCCATCGCCACGCTCAACTGACCGCGGGTCACCTGCTTGCAGTTACAGATAATGGCGGACTCAGGCCAGGCAAGAGGGTTGTTGGCGGTAGAGGGATTCCAGAGAAAGCCGCGCATACGGAAGCTGAGTGTATGCCAAGGCATCAATATCCGCTGGTGCGTAATCAGCTCCTGAATGCGGGGGATTTCACTCCACTCTCCTACCGCCATGGCACCTACCAGACGACGGCCTTTCAAAATCAGTTTGCGATAACAGCCCTGTTCACCCTGCCAGACAATCGATTTTTTTGGATCATTGGGCTGATCATCATGTACATCACCCATGCTGAACACGGGTACGCCCACCACTTTCAGGCGAGCAATACTGTGTGAACCCAGATAGCGGCTGTCACCCTGACAGATATGATCTGCAGCGATGGCGGCCTGTTCAAAACCGGGGGCCACCAGGCCATATATTTTTTCGTTATGTTCGGCGCATTCACCAATGGCGTAGATATTCGGGTCACTGGTGCAGAGCTGATCGTTGACTCGAATGCCACGTCCAACACTCAGCCAGGCCTTACGTGCCAGCTCAATGTTGGGTCGGATGCCCGCTGACAACAGTACGGTATCGCAGGCAATCACCTCACCGTTACGTAGGGCGACGCCTTCGGTCTTGCCATTACCGATCACACCTTTGACGCCCGCGCCGGTAACAATACGGATACCCATGGCTTCAAGACGTCTCTGGAGCAGTACCGCCGCTTCATCATCGAGCTGCTGATTCATAATGCGCGAGGCTTGCTGAACCAAGGTGATATTAATCAGGTTGCACTGCAGTGCCCGGGCCGCTTCAAGACCCAGCAGGCCTCCACCCACGACCACCAGATCTTTACTGCGGGTGGTACGTGCTTTCAGCCGCTCGGCATCGCGCATGTTACGGAAGGTAAAGACATTATCCAGATCAACCCCATCCATATGCGGCACATGGGCTCTGGAACCGGTCGCCAGAACCAGTTTGGAGTAGCGATAGGCTGTACCCTGAGCATCAACCACGCATTTGAGTTCGCGGTCGATGCTGGCGATGTCAGCACAGATAAACTGGAAGGCCGGATCCTTATCCAGCTCATCCAGCGGCAGCAAAAGGTTATTGCTGCTGTCCTGACCTGCCAATAACGAGCTGAGCCTGACACGGTCATAGGGCTGGTAGGGTTCGTTGCCAAACAGAATCACCGGCACATCCGGTTTACGTTTGCGCAACTCCTGAATAAAACGGAAACCTACCGGGCCTGCTCCCACAATAATGATCGCCTCATCCCAACGGACTGAGGTCACTTCAGATGTGGTAGTGGCAACCGCCTGCATGTTCATATCCAGCTCTAAGATCGTTCAATAAATACACAATCAGAGCAGAGCAAAAGATTTGCCAAAAGATATATATTAGTATTTGTTAATTTAAAATACCCATTAAAAACATGCTCTTATATATACAAGACACATACTTACACAGGATCTAAAGATGTATTTTAAATGCACTAAAAAAGGTAAAATTTCGCGCCCGCAGCATTCTGCGCACCGAAAAGAGGCATCCGAGCAAGAGGAAAGATTGTAACTGCAGGTACTGCGGGATCGGCCCGGAATACCTGCTCAGAGAGGGGAGCGATCTGTTAACGGATAACCAGATCAGGTAACCAGCGTTGTTTACGCTCTATGGGGTCACGCAGGTTTTCATTCAGGGGCGGGACATTCAGATCTGCTGGTGGAGAGGCGAGCAGGTTAAGGTCTATTGCCTCAGCGGTACCCAGAATTTTTCCATCTTCTACACGCATGTTGTAGTAGATACCGTTCCAGAAATTAGCACCAAACTCATCCGGCTGTTTAAACATGAACAACAAGTCATGTTCCAGCCAGCTCAGGTTATCGGCAGTGACACGGTGAGGCTGTTCATAGGGATACGGCAGGTGACACCAGAGCTCAGGCCCCTCAAGGCATTTCATCTCCTTCATGGAGAGAAAATAGTCTTTGAACCTGGCGTGATCCATGTGCAGGCTGTACTGGCTGGCACCATCGGCTGGCTTGAAGGTTACCGAACCCACCGCAATTTCAGCACCGGACTTATCCAACAGATAGACCGTTTTTTCGCCCGCCAGAGGGTTGGCAGACACAACCGAAACAGACAGCCCAAAAAACAAAACCAGTAAAAGCCGTATGGATAGATCCCGTTTTTTTCTCATGCGCATCTTACTCTCCGTTCATTCTTATTATGGATTGTAGCCGTTAGAAGACAGCATGAGATAACTCTACCCACAAATATTCGAGAGTTCTAATAAAGAAACGGTAAAGATTTAGAGAGATCCCATCACCTGATTGCACCAATTCAGTGCTTCCTGGTGTGCCGGTAAAAAGGAATCCTTCAATTCGTCCCCGTTCATCACAGACCAGTCACCGTCACAATACGCCTGAACCTGAGCCAGCAATTTGCCCAGTTCACCACTGCCACCGTTCACTGCCCGCTTAACTTCAAGCGAGATGGGTAACTGCGGCAGCAATTCATCACGTTCGATATCCAGCAGAGCATCCAGACCGGAGATCACCCCCGCAAGGAATGCCATTGACGGCTCCACAGAACGACTCTCCTGTGCTAGCTGTTCACTCATTCTGGCCTTGGTCAGCAGCAACCGCATCAGTTCCTGAGGTTTATTCTGATAACGACTGACTGAAAACAGTAGCAGCCACTTCCTGAGCTCGTTCATACCCAGCAGGATAATGGCTTCCTTGATACTGTTAATCTGCCGCTGACCACGGAATACCGCCGAGTTAACCAGTTTAAGCAACCCCACCACCAGCGCCGGATCACGCTTGATCAGCTCTTCCAGTGACTGAGGTGAAGTCTCCGGATCATGTGCTTCAGCAATCAACTGCAGCATGACCGTTTCCTGCAGGCTCAGGCGACGACCATTAACCGGTTTGGGACGGGCAAAGAAATTGCCCTGCACCAAAGACACATCCAGGGCGGTACAGGCTTCATAATCCGGATAGCTGTTGATGCCACAAACCAGCAACTCAGCGTCACCTTCGCGATTGGACTGCACGTATTTGGTTAAGGCCGACAGGGAAAACCGCTGCAGATCCAGCTTGATAATATCAGCCAAGGCCCTCAGATGCTGTGAAACGTCCGCCGCCACCATCAGGCGATAGCCTTTTTCTGACAGCTTTTTAAGACGATACAGGTCATCGGCCGAGAGTTGATCTGGCTCCGCCAGTTTTAATTCAAGTATCAGTCGTTCCGGCACTACGCCCGGCACCTGAGCCGTTCTCAGCCAATCCAGTGAGATGGTAATGATGGCAGGCAAAACACGCAGCTGCCCCTGCTCCAGCAAACTGCAGCAGGAATCGATAAACAGATCGTTACAGGTATCTGGTTCGGGCGGCTGTTCCAATAATGGAAGATCCGGATGCGCCAGACGCAAACTGTAAGCAAAGGTTTCAAGCTGTCGGTCAAAGACCGGCTGCCGGGCGAATAGCATTTCGCTGGACATATTACTCAAGATATTCAGAATCCGGGATTTTTCAGGAAATAAGTCCTCAGGAACAGAGACTTAATATCACTGGCTTTAGTGCGAAGGATAGCACTTAGATCAGAACAGGTTAATGAAAATCTGGAGAAGAATTTTTCAGGATTGGTGCAGATGGGGAGACTCGAACTCCCACGCCCGTGAAGGCACTAGCACCTGAAGCTAGCGTGTCTACCAATTCCACCACATCTGCGTATCAGTCTGATTTATACAGGATCAGCGGCCTGTTCTTTCGTTGCACCATACCCGGAAAACCGAGGGATGGTGCAGATGGGGAGACTCGAACTCCCACGCCCGTGAAGGCACTAGCACCTGAAGCTAGCGTGTCTACCAATTCCACCACATCTGCGTCGAAAGTGGGGCGCATTATATAGAGCAAAAAACCCTTTGTGAAGCCTGTGAATCATTTATTTTTTCACACCACAGGCCCCAACAGCCCTACAATCAATGATCATTTCGGGTTGATATTATTTTCGCCAAGGCACTGTCGGATCGCCTCACCCAAATGCCGCAGAAAACCGGGATAACCCAAAGCTGAATCCAGATCACTGGCCAGCGGATCCAGCGTTACAGAAGTCACCGGCAGGTCAGCAATCAACCGGTTAATCAACGCGGCCTCAAATTGCGGCTCAATGAAAATACAGCGCGCTTCACCACTCGACAGCAGCCGTCTGATCTCTGCTGTTTTACGCGCGCCGGGTGGCAGCCCCGGTTCCAGTGTCAGATAGGCCACCTGATTCAGACCGTAGTGGCTGACCAGACGGTTAAAGGCGTCATGAAATACCACAAAACCGACCGCCTGCAGGGGGGTCAGGTTGTCTCTGTTTTCGGCATCCGCCTGTGCCAGTGCTTCTTTGAAACGTTGAAAGTTAGCTTCGATCACCACACTGTCATGGGGGCGAAGATCAAGCAGCATCGTTTTGAGGCGCTGTGCGTATCCCATCGCAGCGTCAGGATCGAGCCAGACATGCGGATCCTCGCCGGCGTGATCATGTCCGGCATGACTGTGGGCTTCATCCTTGTGCTCGCCCGCCTCATGCTCAATCCAGCGTAGCTGAAGCGTTTTTCGACTCGACAGCGGACGGTCTAAAAAAGGTTCCAGCGACGGCCCCACCCAAAGCACCAGATCTGCATTCTGAATCAGCTTCAACTGAGAGGGTTTCAGGGCAAAGTGATGAGGCGAACTGCCTGCCGGTATCAGCGCCGTTGTTTCACCCAGCCCCTCGACCAGGCTGTCGGCAATCAGTTGCAAAGGGCGAATGGACGCCACCACATTAAGCGGCGCTGCCATCAGAGCAGGACTCAGCAGACAGAACAAAACACACAGGCGACGGATCAAGGCAGGCACTCCGGAAAATTTACAGTTATAATATAACATCTCACTCCCTTCAGGACAGTCTCATGAGTTCAGAGCATGTGGCCTTCGACCCGGACCATAACCACAGCGCCTGTCGCCAATCGGCCCTGGCCAAAGCCCGTCAGCTATGTCAGGAACGCAAACTGCGCATGACGCCGATTCGCGAGCTGGTACTCAAAACCATCTGGCAGAGCCATAAACCTCTGGGAGCGTATGAGTTGTTGCCCACCCTGTCGGCAGCAGGTTTCAATTCGGCGCCACCCACGGTCTACCGGGCATTGGAGTTTCTGCAGGAACAGGGACTGGTACACCGCATTGCGCTGCTCAACGCCTTTATCGGCTGCCCGCATCCCGGTGCAAAGCATCAATGCTCTTTTCTGATCTGTCGGCAGTGCGGTAATACGCAGGAAATGGATATGCAGGCGGTGACCCGACAGATCCAGCACCAGGCTGAAACAATGGGATTTCTGCCTCAACAGCAGGCGCTTGAGGTTTTGGGCCTGTGTCAGCATTGTCAGGAATCGCAGTCATGAGTCATAGCCACGAACCCTTGGCCACACTGAGCAATATCAATCTGCAGTTCGGCAGCACTCAGGTACTGCAACAGGTGACCGTAGAGTTTCATCGCGGTTGCATCACTACCCTGATTGGTCCCAATGGCGCAGGCAAAACCACCCTGGTCCGTGTGCTGCTGGGCCTGCAGCAACCCACCAGCGGCGTTGTCTGGCAACAACCGGGACTGCGCATTGGCTATATGCCACAAAAATTGCAGATCGATAAAACCTTTCCGCTGACGGTAAAACGTTTTCTGGAGACCAGTCAGTGTCGGGATAAAAGTAAAATGCGTTCTGCTCTATCCGATGTGGGTGCTCAGAACCTTTGGAAACAGTCGATACATGACCTGTCCGGGGGCGAGATGCAACGAGTAATGCTGGCTCGCGCCCTGTTGCGCGACCCGGAACTGCTGGTATTGGATGAACCGGTACAGGGCGTCGACATCAACGGTCAGCTTGAGCTCTACAGCCTGATCGAGCGAATTCGGGATCAGCGTGGCTGCGGCGTGGTAATGATCAGCCATGACCTGCATCTGGTGATGGCGGCGACCGATCATGTGGTCTGCATTAACCAGCATGTCTGCTGTTCCGGTCATCCTGAGCATGTGACCAATGACCCGGCATTTATGGAGCTGTTTGGCCCGCGCGGTGCTGAGCAACTGGCCATATATAACCACCAGCACAATCACCGGCACAATGTGCACGGCGATATTGTTACCAGCCACAACTGCGAGCATCACTGATGGACAGCTTTCTGATTTACGCCCTGATCGGCGGGCTTGGGGTGGCGGCGATTGCCGGACCACTCGGCGCCTTCGTTGTCTGGCGCCGCATGGCGTATTTTGGCGACACCCTGGCTCATTCTGCCCTGCTGGGGGTAGCACTGGGGTTCCTGCTGGAGATCAATCTTAACCTGGCCATCATTGCCTGCTGTGTTGGTCTCTCCCTGCTGTTGGTGAGCCTGCAACGTCAGCATCTGATCGCAACAGACACATTGCTTGGCATCATGGCACACAGCGCGCTCTCTCTGGGTCTGGTCGCGGTTGCTCTGCTGGAGATTCGGTTGGATCTGATGGCCTACCTGTTTGGTGATCTGCTGGCGATCGGTCCTCAGCAACTGCTGTGGATTTACGGTGGCGGCGCGCTGGTCCTGTTGCTGCTGTACAAACTCTGGCAACCCCTGCTGGCCATCACCATCAATGAAGAACTGGCCAAGGTAGAGGGCGTGAAAGTAGGCCGCATTCGCCTGAGTCTGATGTTGCTGATCGCGATGGTCATCGCCATTGCGATGAAGATTGTCGGCCTGCTGCTGATTACATCCCTGCTGATTATCCCCGCCGCCACTGCGCGTCGGGTCGCAAGTTCGCCGGAACAGATGGCGATTGGCGCCGCCGTCTGTGGCTGCCTTGCTGTCACTGGCGGACTGCTGCTCTCCTGGTACGGAGATACGCCAGCAGGTCCCTCTGTAGTGGTGATCGCGTTACTGCTGTTCATCGCCAGTTATCTGCTGCCTCTGCGCCAGCCTGCTTGACGAAATTTTCAACCGGGTATCAGCCCCACGCAGGACAAATACAGTGGGGGGCTGACCCATGCAACGGTCGAAGATCAGGGGCCACTTTCAGGCCGCAGGATAGCCGCGGGAGATCAGCGACCAAACGAAGTGCGCAGCAAACGGATAGGCTCCAGACTGTAGTAAAGATGTTGAGATCGCAACCGCCTATCAGTCCTCGACCTGAATCTGCACATCGAAATTGAGCACACTGCTCGCATTGCTGCCTTCAAAAGCACCGCTGACAGGCAGGGTATCCTCTGCATTTGCCGCCGCAGCGATGACCACATGCGTATCGGCAAGCATAAAGCCGTGAGTAGGATCCCACCCGCGCCAACCCGCACCGGGTAAATACACCTCTGGCCAGGCATGCAGGTCCCGGCGGTCGCTTTGCAGGTCCCCTTTCTGGTAGCCGCTGGCAAAGCGCGCCGCTAAGCCCTCAGCCCGGCAGCAATCGACAAACAAAACAGCCAGGTCGCGACAAGCCCCATGCCGGGTTTGCAGGGTAAAAGCTGGTGCCTGCGGCGCGCCTGAATGACGATGAATCTGGATAAATTCCTCATGCAGGTAACGATTGAGACGATCCAGAAACCGCAATGTATCGCGATCGACACTCATGCTGAGCTGCGCCGCGAATGCAGTCACCGCATCGTCCGCCCAACTCCGTTCCAGATAAGCCGCCACGCAGATCGAATCCTGATCATGACGTATGGGTAAGTGCATAGCAGTGGGTGCCAACATGAAATCGGAAGCGCTTTTGCGCAGTGTTTGAACCTGCATCTTGACCTCGATTTCGAAATATTGGGTTTCACCGTCAAACCATATCTGGGTAACGTGATTACCCTCCAGATCAAGGTATTCATTCTGTCCTTGAGGTGCAGGATTGATATTAAGCTGATAAGCGACAACACGCTGTGAACCGTCACAACGCGGGTAAAAGCGCAATTGCTGTGGACTCAGCCGTACGGGGTGCGAATAGCTGTAGTGGGTACGATGTTGGATATTAAATAGCAAGCTCGCGATCCTCGCTGGCTTCATGATTAAAGGTTTCCAGCTTCCTGATCAAAATCAGTCGTGGAGCAGTTGAACCTGCACTGTCTGTGCCGTGGCGAAAGCAGCTGGGCCGAATTGATTGAAGACCGCGACATCAGCGGCATCACGCCCGTAACCAAGCGCCACATAACCGCCTCTTAACTCTGACTGCGTGGCATCAAAGGTATACCATCGTCCGCCTACGTAGGCCTCGAACCAGGCGTGCAGATCCATGGGTTCCAGATGATGTAAATAACCTACCACCATGCGCGCCGGAATACTGAGGCTACGGCACAGAGCGATGCCGAGATGCGCCAGATCACGACAGATACCAACTTGTCGCGCATTGACCTCAACAGCGGACAACGTGGCACTGGTGCTGCCTGGAACGTAACTGAAGGTGCTACGTAACCAGGCCTCGATCGCCGCAACCTGATCATATCCCATTAGCTGTCCCGAGGTGATTTCGGTGGCCATTTCGTTGAAATGATCAGACTCACAGTAACGACTTGGCAGCAGATAGCAAAGCACACCATCCGGCAGACATTCCACATTCACAAAAGGCGCGCCAGGTGCCCTGTCGATACCATCTGCGACCATCATGTCAGCAACCGTGTGGACCGAAAACCTTCCAGGGGGCGCAACCAGTCGTTGACACAGATTGCCGTAACCATCGGTGAATTCGAAAACCGGTACGACCGGTTCGATGTTGTATTCCTCACGCGCAACCCATTGATTGGCGCCGCTGCGAGGCCGTAGCATAAGAATAAACGGGGTCGGCACTGTGATATCGAACGTTAAATCACAACTTGCACGTAACCACATTTGGTTACTCCTTGGAGAATCGGCACCTCTGGTCATACACACATTCGAACAGCAACTGCACTCTGCGAAGCAAAGCCGGAGCCAACATGTAAGGAATAGATGTAGCCGAGCCGTCAGGGGACTGGACAGGACACGGGAGATCGTCTGATTGTTCGTCCCCCAGGGTAAAACAATCAACTCACAAACAGGCAGTTACCACCCACGTAGCGCGGATGAGAGCCTGAAAACGGCATGGATCGGAGCCTCTGTTTGCTTTTGAGGCAAAACAAGTGAAAGGCCCCCGTGAATACCGCTTCAATATAGCACATAACACGCGCAGATCCGTTCTCAGGCACGCGATCAGATGACTCTTTCATTGCCTATTTTGTGCTTTCCTCTGTACATGACAGAGAGCCGAGATTGGTTTTACGATGACACTGTTCATGGCCAGCTGAACCCTTGACGCAAGCCAGGTTGACAGTGCCAAGTGACATTCTGCTTGCTTCGTCGCCTTCGAGATTGCAGGTATCGCAATTGCTGTTTACGCTTCCCATCATTGAGCTGCACCCCTTACAGAGTGCAGCTAAGACATGCCACAATGGTCGACACAGTGCATCTGTCCAATACTCCAGATCTCTCCCACCGCATTACAAGCCCAGTGCGCTGGTCTAAACTGAAAGATGTACCCCAACAACAGAAGCACTAGCACTTCGCCTCTGGATTTTACGGCTTTCCCACTCATTCCCAACAAGGGGAACTTTGCCTCCGAGAGCGGCATCGCCTGAGCCGCTGGATCACTCAAGGCTGTTCGACCGGATGTCGAATTAGCTCCCTTGGAGGGAAATATGATTCAAGAATCGGCAGCGCGTCCGTCAGTGCTCCTAAAAACCCGATTGGATGAAATAATCCAAAACCTCGGGGATGCCCCAGACCTAGACCATGCCCTGCTAAGTATCGTCAGGAGCGTGCGTGATCTATTCCGCGTAGACATCTGCTTACTCTATCTGTCAGATCCCGCACAGTTGGGTGTGCAGCATCTGATGGCTCGGGAGGGCCTGGCAGATAATGCCGCACCGCCGGCATTCGCCAACTCGCTGGCTAACCTCGTGGCTGAGCGTTTAGAACCCGTGCACCTCTTTGATAGCAAAGCATTGCCGACACATAAGGATGCCGCTGGTCACGTGTATCTCGGTGTTCCCATCATGCATAAGGGGGCGCTGCTGGGCGTACTCATTGTGCAACAAAGGGCAAAAAGCCAGTTCAGCGAATCAGAGCAGGCATCGCTGGCTACATTGGCAGCGCAAATCGCAGGCGGCATCCAACTGGCCAAAGCCCGAGGCAGCATCAATGCCAGCGTTTCCGGAGACCTGCAGACGCCCCCTTTGTTTGAAGGTGTCATTGGCGCACCGGGTATCGCCACAGGTATCGGACATGTTATCTACGTCAGGTCGGAGCTGGCTCAGATTCCAAATCGTGAGGTAGCCGATATCGAATCCGAGATCGCGCTCTTTCAGGCTGCTGTCAGTCGGGTGGCCGGTGAACTGGACCGGATAGCCGATGAACAGGGAGGGAGGTTAACGGCGGAAGATCGTACACTGTTTCGCGCCTACGCCATGATTGCCCGCAGCGATGAACTGGTCACAAGCACGCTGACCGGTATCCGTAGCGGCAACTGGGCTCCCGGGGCTCTGCGCGATAGCATCCAGAAGCATGCCCGCTATTTCGAAGCAATGGAGGACCCCTACCTCAGGGAAAGGGCCGATGACATTCGTAATATCGGTCGGGCCTTGCTAAACGAGTTCCAGACGTTGGAACCAGTTGAAGAGCACTATCCCTCACGCACCATACTCGTCGGCGAAGACCTTAGCCCTCTGGATCTAGCCGCCGTTAAGGGCGCGCGTTTGGTGGCGGTGGTCTCGGGGCACGGTTCAAGGCTGTCTCACCTGGCAATTCTGGCACGCTCCATGGGTATCCCTGCGGTAATGGGCCTTGCCGGCACTCTACCTCTCAACAGTCTTCACGGTAAGTCGCTGATTGTCGACGGCTACAAGGCACAACTCTACATCGAACCCGATGCCAGCCTGAAACGGCAATACCGAAGCCTTGCTGCGCGCGAACGCAGACTGACAAAGAAGCTCTGTCATCTGCGCGATCAAACCGCGCAAACCCTCGATGGTTTCAGAGTACCGCTGTATACCAACGCAGGTTTGCTGTCCGACCTCAATCCATCGCTCGCCGCAGGCTCCGAAGGTATCGGCCTGTACCGTACAGAATACCCCTTCATGGTGCGCGACTGCTTTCCGACCGAAGAGGAGCAGTACACCCTTTACCGCAAGGTACTCAAAACCTTTCATCCTCGCCCCGTGACACTGCGAACGCTGGATATTGGCGGAGACAAACCACTGTCCTACTTCCCGGTACAGGAAACAAATCCGTTCCTAGGGTGGCGCGGCATCCGCATTTCGCTCGATCATCCCGAGATGTTTCTGACCCAGATCCGGGCCATGCTGAGGGCGAGCAGCGGGCTGAACAACCTGAGTCTGTTGTTGCCGATGATCAGCCGGGTCGAAGACCTGGACGAAGCTCTGATATTGATACAACGGGCTCATCAGCAGCTGGAGCAGGAGGGGCTGATTATTCCGCGGCCACGTCTGGGCGCCATGATCGAGGTGCCATCTGCCGTCTATCAGGTCGAAGCACTGGCTCGGCGGGTAGACTTCCTCTCTGTCGGTACCAACGATCTGATTCAGTACCTGCTCGCGGTCGACCGCAACAATGAGCGTGTCGCGCGCTGGTTCGATGCCCTGCATCCCGCGGTGATTCAGGCATTACTTCGAATAATCCGGGCTGGCAAACGAAGCGGCACACCGGTCAGTGTCTGTGGTGAAGCGGCTGGCGATCCTGCCGTCGCATTACTACTGATAGGGATGGGTGTCAGCAGTCTAAGCCTGAGCGCCGGAGACCTACCGCGAATTAAATGGACGATCCATTCCTTCAGCCGACAACAAGCCAGAGCCCTGCTACGGCAGGTATTGAAACTGGAGCAGGCCAGTGCCATACGCTCCCTTCTGACACAGGCTCTCGTTGATGCGGGTCTCAACACGTTGGTACATCCTGGCATTCTCGAATGATAAGTCCGCCGACCCAAAGGGCCACAACCGGTTCGCAAAATAAGAGAGCCAAATCTACCAAAATCAAAATTAACGCCTATCAAATACCCTCCCAAACACGTGATCTACCGTAAAAGGACCAATGCGGTGAGCCGGTTTTTTCCTGATTTAGAGGTACTGAACCGGGATTAGGGTTATATCTGACCGCTTTGGAGCGAAAGTCACAGGCAGCTTGCCCATACTTTCCTCTGCCCTGCGGCGGGGATGCTCAGTAGCTGGCCAATAGACTCCAACCTGTTTCTCAGTGTTGTTTTGGCACAGCGTGCAGACGGATGACAAAGCATCTGCCGTTCATTTAGCATTCGCCAACACAAAACGGAAACGACCAGAGAAGCTTAGCCAGTGGGTCTCACAACAGGTGTTCGCTATATGCTACTGTCAGCGCTTGGTTTTGCGCTGATGGCTGCCTGCGTTAAAAGCGCAGCAACGCGTGGCATCCCCGTGTTGGAAATCGTAGCGTTCCGGGCCATTGTCTCGCTTGCTCTGAGCTACCTGGACATAAAACGTAAACGGTTGTCTGTCTGGGGCAACAATAAGCCCCTGCTAATTGCTCGCGGTACGGTCGGGGCGCTTGCCCTGATGTGCGTGTTTTACGCCGTCTCCACGCTGCCGTTGGCTGAAGCAACAGTGCTGCAATACACCTATCCTGCGTTTACCGCATTGATTGCTTTGTGGTTCCTGAAGGAGCGCATCCAATTTGCGACTCTGCTCTGTATAGGCATGAGTATCGCAGGGGTGATCGCAATGATGCAGCCCAACCTTCGCGACGGAATAATCATCGACGCTTCTGCTCTCAGCATCGCAGCGGCGTTACTTGGCGCACTGGGAAGTGCGGTGGCCTATGTGATTGTGCGTCACTTGAGTCGAACCGAGGATTCCAGTGTTATCATTTTTTACTTCCCCCTGATTGCTTTCCCCCTTTCCGTCGTACTCTTACACGACAACTTTGTAATACCCAACCTAGAGGCGCTGGCCTTGCTCATCTTGGTTGGCATCTTTACTCAAATTGGCCAGATCGGGCTAACGAAAGCGATGGCCGTGGAAAAAGCAGGCAAAGCTGCTGCCTATGCTTATGTGCAGGTCGTTTTCTCCGCGATTCTGGGTTGGGCGCTCTTTGCTGAAGTCCCTACTTTATGGACGGCTATCGGCGGTTTGTTCATCATTTCAGGAGCACTGATAAACACCTTCTATAAACGCTGAAAGCCCTTAAACGTTTGCGATATACCCAGTGTGCATGACGGTGTCTTCCATCAATGCGATGGTGCGAAGTTTTCTGTTACTGATCACTCACTGGCAGGACGGTTTTACTCAGATTACAAAATCCAGGTTGAAAATTATCTGAGTCTGAACGGTGCCGGACGATCCGGATTTATGGTTTGCTTTCTTCAGCCGGTGATTGGCCCGAGCCCTCAGCGGCGGCTATGGTTACTGGAGAATCAGTCAAACCCGGAGCTGAATGCATGAAACTCAATAGCCTGCTGTTTGTGCTGCCTTTGCTATTTAGCGGCAGCAGCTCGCTGACAGCCGGAACGCTTCCCCTGCACCTGCTACAACTTCCAGAAGGGATGCAGGTCAGCGTCGCCGCAGAGGTCCCCAACGCACGCCAGATGGCGCTGGCTGCCGACGGCACCCTGTTTGTAGGTACCCGACGTGATGGCCGGGTGTTCGTGCTGCAAGATCTGAATCAGGACGGTGTCTTTGAGCAGCGCACAGAGCTGGCCCGCGGTCTGAACCTGCCTTCAGGCATCGCCATCCGCGGGAATGACCTCTATGTCGCAGAGGTGCAACGGATCTGGCGCTATCCCAACCTGCTGCCCTATCACGGCCAAACCGTGGCACCCGAGTTGTATTTCGATCAATTACCGGATAAATCAGCCCACGGCTGGAAATACCTGACCGTGGGACCAGACCAGGCGCTCTATTTTGGCATCGGCGCTCCCTGTAATATCTGCCTGTCAGACGATCCCCGGTTTGCCTCTCTGGTCAGACTGGGACAGGATAAAACCCTCAGCATTCTCGCCCACGGGGTGAGGAACAGCGTTGGGCTGGCCTGGCATCCAGAAACAGAGCAGCTCTGGTTTACCGACAACGGCCGCGACTGGCTTGGCGATGATCTGCCCTCCTGCGAACTCAATGTGGTCACCCAACCCGGTCAGCACTTCGGCTTCCCTTATGTCCATGCTGACAACCTGCCCGACCCCGAATTTGGCGCAAAAGCCAGCGGTTCCTACCAGACCCCTGCTTACCTGCTGGGCCCCCACAAAGCGCCGCTGGGTCTCAGTTTTTATACCCCGGCTGCTGATGCCCGCACACCTCTGCCCGGTCTGAATTCAAATAGCTTATTGATCGCAGAGCATGGCTCCTGGAATCGTAGCCAAAAAATCGGTTATCAAGTGGTGCAGGTACAAACCGAGGGCAGCAGGATTCGAAACCACCGGGTGTTGATCTCAGGCTGGTTACAGGGTGAAACCGCCTGGGGACGTCCAAACGATATAGAAGTTGAACCAAACGGCCACCTGCTGATCTCAGATGACATGGCCGGCGTAATTTACCGGATAACCCCACGTTAAGCCGGCCGCTTATAGATTGACTTTCCGCCTGTTCAGGTTAGTCTGCAGATAGAGCCATTTGCCAAAGGCAAAGCCGTTGAGCCAGTTCTTATCCACCATAACGCTTCGTCAGACCCTGTTGCAGTGTCTTTTGATTCTGCTGCTGTGTGGCGTCTATCTGACACCCTCTTTCTCTTACGAAGGCCCGCAGTGGATCAGTCTGAATACCCTGCCTGACCCCGGCTTACCCGTTTCAACCAGCGTCGATGATCTTGACGATCTGCCGCAGCTATCAACGCTGAATCTGGATTCCGTTCCAGCAAGAAAAATTCAGCAGCCTTACCTTGCCCCCAGCCTGATAGCGCTGCCACAACCTGCCAATCCACGTGCCCCGCCACGGGTCTGAACCACCACCGTTCACACTCAATTATCTAGGCAACACCTGACTGATCAGGTGAGGAGCACGTTATGAATCTGTATCACACACTGAAAACCCTGTCGCTGGACAGCCTTGAGCGAATCTCGAACCCCGAAATCAATGACAGTTTTACCCCGGACACACCGGCGTTGCGGGTGATGACTGATTTCCGGCTGACCGAACCGGTGCAGTTATCTCAGGAAATGGGTCTGGATGAAGCCATGGCCTTATTGCGCAAAATGCATGTGCGCAGTGGGCTGGTCATCAATGACAGCGGGGTCTTCAAGGGTCTGCTGACCGTTGCCGATCTGGTCAGTCGTCAGGTGCTGAGCATCGCCACCAGTCAGGGACTGAAGCGATCAGACCTGACAATCCGTGATCTGATGATCCCTAAACACAAACTCAGTGGAGTCAGCCTGCAGACGCTGTCCCACAGCAGCATAGGCGATCTGCTCAAAACCCTGAAACAGGGGGGTAGCCAGTACATGCTGGTCATTGATACTGAAGCGGATGCCATCTGCGGCATTATCTCTGCCAGTGACATCGCACGAAAACTCAAGGTTCCGGTGGATATCAGCCAGCGGGCCACCAGCTTTCGTGAGATTGTCGAAATCATTAACCACACAGCACAACATTGAACCTTGACACTGAGTCATCGCTGAACTGACAATGGCTGCATGATGCAAACACTGAACTTGTCCCAGAACATTATCGCCATGCCGATCAGCCACCGAGTGGTGCGCTGGGCGCGTCTGCGCGCATTCATTCTGCGGCGAGGGTGTGTATAAGTTTTCAACCTGACACTACACCAAGGCCGCAGCAACCCTGCGGCCTTTTTCGTTTCTGGCTGCGGGACTGCCCTTATCCATGGAGGAATTATCATGTCTGTGCCCGCCGCCTACCTTGCGGTTATTGCAATCTGGTCAACCACGCCCCTCGGCATCAGCTGGAGCAGCGAAAGTCTCGGCCCTGAACTGGCGGCCCTGACCCGTATCGCCCTGGCGCTGCCAATGGTGGTCACGGTGGCCTGGGCGGTGGGCATTCCGATGGTCTGGCGCCGACGTGCCTGGGCCGGTTACAGCATAGGAGGCGTGATGATCTATGCCCCGATGTACTGCACCTACCTTGCTGCCGGTTACCTGCCATCCGGGTTGATTTCACTGCTCTGGGGTCTGACACCGTTGCTGTCAGCGCTGCTGGCCCGTCCACTGCTGGGTGATGCGATTCGCCCGACCGCATTGCTCGGGCTACTGATCGGAGGCGGGGGTCTGGCGGTGATCTTCAGCGAAGATCTGGTGATCGATGCTTCGACCTTACCGGGGGTATTTATCCTGCTGCTGGGCGTATTGCTCTACAGCCTGTGCGGCGTTCTGCTGAAGCGCGTCAACAGCGAAACCCATCCGATCAACCAGACTGCCGGGGCGTTGTTGGTGGCGCTGCCCTGCTACGCCCTGACCTGGTGGCTGCAGGGGGCTGAACCACTGCAGTGGCAGTGGCAGGATCGCGGCGTCTGGGCGGTGATCTATCTGGCAGTAATGGGTTCAGTGGTAGGGTTCTTCTGTTATTTCTACATCCTGCAGCGCCTGCGGGCCGCCAGTGTGGCGCTGATTACCCTGATCTGTCCGGTATTTGCGCTGCTGCTGGGACATCTGCTGAATGCAGAGGTACTGACAGGAAAACTCCTTCTGGGCGCGGGTCTGATCGGTCTGGCCTTGGTCTGTTACCACTGGGGGGACCGGCTGAAACTGCGTAGTCTTGTGCCGTTGCGGGTCTGAAACAGCCGGGTGTGTTACACCCGGCTCTACTGTTTAGTGATCCTGACGGGAGCCGCCGGGGTTCGGGTGAAACAATAGAGGTTGAGCATCCGGATCTGCCGGTTTTTCCTCCACCTTGTTGACCCGGGTTTCCAGTTCCTGAGGGGACGGTTCACCATCTGCTCGCTGGGCATCACTGAAATCACAGCGCACACACTCCCGGTACAACTGTTCCTCATCCCGCCAGCTGCGCAGGCAGTCCATCTCGCCACAGCGGGGACAGACGGCACCGGCGATAAAACGTTTTACCGGATTCATGTGTTCTCCTCAGCAATGCCGCAGTGACGCAACAGGGCGCTGACATCAGGTTCACGGCCCCGGAACGCAATAAACAGATCCATCGGTTCGCGGGAACCACCCATCTCAAGTATATGCGTGCGGAAATCCTGTCCCGCCTCGGGACTGAATATCCCCTCTTCTTCAAAGCGTGAAAACGCATCCGACGAGAGCACCTCGGCCCATTTGTAGCTGTAATAACCCGCCGCATAACCCCCGGCAAAGATATGGCTGAAACTGTGCTGAAAACGGTTAAAGACCGGCGGTTTGATCACTGCGACTTGCGCCCGGACATCGTTCAGCAACTGCTGGATATCGGTCTTGCCCGCTTCAAACTGCTGATGCAGCAGGAAATCAAACAGCGAAAATTCTATCTGGCGCACCATCATCATGCCGGACTGGAAGTTACGCGCCGCAAGCAGTTTGTCCAGCAGATCCTGCGGCAGTGGTTCACCGGTTTCATAATGGCCGGAGATCAGACCCAGCGCTTCCGGGTCATAACACCAGTTTTCCAAAAACTGACTGGGCAGCTCCACCGCATCCCAGGCCACACCGTTGATACCGCTGACATCAGCATATTCGATCTGGGTCAGCATATGATGCAGACCGTGGCCAAACTCATGGAACATTGTGGTCACTTCATTGTGCGTCAGCAGCGCTGGCGTATCCCCCACTGGCGAGTTGAAGTTACACACCAGATAGGCCACCGGCAGCTGCAGGGAACCATCATCCAGACGACGGCGCACCCGGCAATCATCCATCCAGGCGCCACCGCGTTTTTTCTCCCGGGCATAGAGATCCAGGAAGAAACGCGCAATCACCGTGCCCTGTCGGCTCACTTCAAACAGGCGGGCATCTTTGTGCCAGCGGTCAAACTCAGTAATCTCTTTAATCTCTATGCCAAACAGTTTGCCTGTTACCGTAAACAACCCGTTCAACACCGTTGGCAGCGGGAAATAGGGGCGAATCTGCTCTTCAGAGATGGCATACCGGGCCTGTTTCAGTTTTTCGCTGTAATAGGCCAGATCCCAGGCTTCCAGTTGCTCCACACCGTATTCATCCCGGGCGAAATCACACAACTGCTGATAGTCCGCACGGGCCACCGGCAGGCTTTTTTCCGCCAGATCCTGCAGGAAGTCGATCACCTGCTGTGGGGTTTCTGCCATCTTGGTCGCCAGGGAATACTCGGCGTAGTTATCAAACCCGAGCAGTCTGGCCAGCTCCTGACGCAGCGTCAGGATCTCTTCCATCACCGGGCTGTTATCCCATTTACCGGCATTTGGCCCCTGGTCAGACGCCCGGGTAGCAAAGGCGGTATAGATCTCTTTACGCAGCTCACGGTTGTCCGCATAGGTGATGGTGGCAATGTAGGAGGGGAAATCCAGCGTCACCAGCCAGCCGGTTTTCTCTTTCATCTGCGCCAGCTGCTTGGCCGCTGCCAGGGCCATGGGCGGCAGGCCGGCCAGTTCAGACTCATCACTGATCTCTTTCTGCCAGGCATCCGAGGCATCCATCACATTTTCAGAAAAGCGTGTGGTCAGTTCGGAGAGGCGTTGCTGCAGCTCGGCATAACGCTGTTTATCTTCACCCTGCAGGGCAATACCGGACAGACGGAAATCACGCAGGGTATTTGTCACCACTTTCTGCTGGGCTTCATCCAGCTTTTGAAAACCTTCACTCTCAGCCAGTGTCTGGAACGCCTGGAACATCTCCTGATTCTGGCCCATATCGGTCCAGTACTGAGATAGTTTCGGCAGGCAGGCATTGTAGGCCTCACGCAACGCATCACTGTTCACAACGCTGTTCATGTGCGACACAGGCGACCAGGCTTTTGCCAACCGGTCATTCATCTCTTCCAGCGGTGCCACCAGCGTATCCCAGTCGGGGTCTGTCAAACCGGACAGAATCTTCTCTACCGTATCCCGGTTATCCTGCAACAGCTGGTCAATCGCCGGTTCGATCTGCTCCGGGCGGATCTGGCTGAACGGGGGCAGTCCCTGGGTGGCTAACAGCGGGTTGCTCATACGGGGTCACTCCTGATGGATACGGTTTTCAGTGGAAGGTTTTATTCACGCCTCCCCTCTACAATGGGTATAGTAACGCCAATTTCAATCATCAGATCATTGAGTTTCACAATCTGATGCAGAGTATTTTTCAATTCGGGAAAGCTATATGAAAATCCGCAGCTATCAGGGCATGACTCCAAAATTGGGGGAACGTGTATTTGTAGATCCCAGTGCCGTGGTACTGGGCGATGTTGAACTGGGTGATGACGTTTCCGTCTGGCCCCTGACAGTGATTCGTGGCGATATGCACCGGATTCGGGTCGGGGCACGCACCAGTCTGCAGGATGGCTCCGTGCTGCACATTACCCATGCCGGCCCCTACAACCCGGATGGATTTCCCCTGATCATTGGTGATGACGTTACTGTCGGACATCAGGCGATGCTGCATGGCTGTACCATCGGTAATCGGGTACTGGTGGGCATGGGCGCCATGATCATGGACGGTGCGGTGGTGGAAGATGAAGTGATTGTCGGTGCAGGGTCTCTGGTACCGCCGGGCAAAGTACTGGAAAGTGGTTACCTCTATGTCGGGCGGCCCGTAAAACAGGTACGCGCACTGACCGAAAAAGAGATCAGCTTTTTCACTTATACCGCCGGTAACTATGTGCGTCTGAAAGACAAACACCTGCAGGAAGACTATGCCGCGCTTTAACCCTGTCATTCCGGCATTGTGTCTGCTGCTAAGCGGCTGTATCAGTGTGCAGCAGACGCCTTCCGAGTGGCTTGGATATTACGAAATACCCGCGCCAGCGGCTGATCAACTGGTGTTATGCAGCGATATTGACTGCGCTCAGAAGCAGACGGTTCAGATCACTCAAAACCAGCTGACGCAATTACGCGCCACTTTTGAGCCAGCAGCGCAATCAGCGGAACAGGAACGGGCGCAGATTGCCACAGCCATCGGCCTGCTTGAGCGCCTGATGGCCCCGAGCCTGAATACTGCAGGCGATGGCCCCGGTAATGCACTTGCATTGTTCAGTGGCAGTAATCAGCTGGATTGCGTGGCTGAAACCAGCAATACCAGTGTGTATCTTATGCTGCTGGAGCAGGAAGGCTTACTCAGATTTCATCGGCCAGGCGGACGCGCCCATCGCGGATTTTTCACCCTGCATATGCCGCATAACACAGCAACAATTCAGGAGACCGGCAGCTCAGATCAGTTTGTAGTGGATTCATGGTTTGGAGCAAATGGCGAACCGGCCTGGATCGCGCCGGTCAGTGTCTGGCTGCAGGGTGGAAGACCAGCTCAATAATCAGGGAGTGATAGGGGTGACAAGCCAGCCTTTTAGTCCCCCCAGAGTAAAAGACCGACTGTCACGGTGTAGCATGAAAAATCACGCTGCATGCATCTTCCAACAGAGCCCGATTCGGCGCAAGACAAAAGCGGACTTTTTCTCCGAATGTCTGAGGGAAACGACGGTTAATCGGCCTCTGTTTTCACCCGTGCAGTAGCAATTTCCCGCAGCCGTTTCACCACCTGTGCATTCACACTCCGCTGGGTAAAGTTGCCATCCGGTTTACGGGTGCCAGCTTTGCGGCCCATCAGAATCTCAAGACACTGATCCACATGCGCCACGGCATAAACCGCAAATTCGCCACGCTCTACCGCTTCTATCACCTCTGCTTTGAGCATCAGGTTACGCACATTGGCCCGGGGAATCACAACCCCCTGCGTACCGGTTAAACCCCGGGTTTTACAGAGATTGAAGAAACCTTCGATCTTTTCGTTCACACCGCCGATTGCCTGCACCTCGCCATACTGGTTGATGGAGCCGGTGATGGCATAACTCTGACTGATCGGAATATGGGTCAGGGCAGAGAGCAGGGTGCAGACTTCCGCCAGTGAGGCGCTGTCACCATCCACATAACCATAGGACTGTTCCAGTGCAATGCTGGCAGACACGGCGAGCGGAAAATCCTGTGCGTACTGGTGACCCAGAAAACCCGACAGAATCAGCACCCCTTTGGAGTGGATTGGCTGCCCCAGTGTTACCTCACGCTCAATATCGACGATACCGCGGTTACCGGGATGCACCGTTGCGGTAATGCGGGCCGGGGTACCAAAAGACACGTCTCCCACCTGCAGTACCGTCAGTCCGTTGGCCTTGCCAACGGCCTCACCATCCGTGTCGATCAGCACGGTCTGGTTGAGGATGCCCTCCTGAATTTTTTCCGACATGCGGGAGGTCCGGCGCTCTTTCGCATCCAGTGCCATTTCGACATGATCGGCATTGATCAGGCTGTCTTCTTCACGAATCCGTTTGTAATCGGCCTCACAGAGCAGATCCACCAGCTCACCAATGTGCGCCGACAACAGCTCCTGATCCTCCGCCTGACGCGAGCTGTGCTCCACCAGACGGGCCACTGCGCGGCGGGTCAGGGGAGCAAGACCCTCCTCCTCCGCCAGGGTTTTCATCAGCCGGGCATAGTTACGGATTGACTGTGGAGTGCGTTTTACATCCTCATCAAAATCCACCACCACGCGGAACATCTTCTCAAAGTCGTGATCCAGCTCCTGCAACAGGTAGTAGATATTACGTCCGCCAATCAGCACCAGCTTCACCGACAGTGGCACCGCCTGCGGTGTCAGCGTGATGGTGCTGAGGCCGGTGTATTCGCTGGCAGGGCTTTCAATACGGATCTCGTGGGATTTGAGTGCCCGCTTCAGCGCGCCATAAACAAACGGCTGCTCCAGCAGTTTTTCCGCTTCCATCACCAGATAACCGCCATTGGCCTGATGCAGGGCGCCGGGACGGATCAATTTGTAACTGGTGGACAGGGCACCCATTTCAGAGGTGTATTCCACCCGGCCAAACAGGTTTTCATAACTCGGATGCGCCTCATACACGACCGGTGCACCCTTGATTTTCTGGTTATCCACCAGCAGGTTTACACCGTAGACATCCTCCAGCTGACTCAGACGCCCGCTGTCGGTTGTAACTTCACCGAGTTTGTCTTCACCGGCAATGTCATTGCAGTTTTTTACCAGCGAGGTTTCCATCGCGGTGAGATATTCATTCACACCGGGAATGTTGCTGTATTTCTCTTTGGCTGGCTGGAACAGCGGCGCGATGGCCTGACGGGCAGTATCACGGTCCAGATTTTTGATTTTTTCTGAGGCTTCTCGACGCCATTTTGGCAGGCCGGTCAATTCCTCGTTGAGTTTCTCTTCCAGCATGCCGATTGCCTTGTTGAAGGCATCCCGGGTTTCTTCCGGTAATTGAGAAAATACCGCTTCATCAATGGCCTGACCTTCTGCCACCGGCGTGAAACCGATACTGCCGGCATCCCGGTAGACGGCAATACTGTACTGACGCCCTTCACGCTCTACCGTTTCAATCGCCTGATCGTAATAGCGATTCAGCTCACGCTCGATTTTACTTTTGTTTCGCTGATAGGTCGGGCTTTCAAAGGCCGCTGGCATCTCGGCCAGCACACCCTCAAGAATGTTTTTAACATCCCGCTTAAACGGCTGTGCCTTACCCGGCGGTAACTGCAGGGCAATGGGGTGGCGGGTATCTGATATGTTGTTCAGATACACCCAGTCCCCCGGTTTTTTCTCTTTTTTCGCCGCCGTCTTCAGGTTTTCCATGGCAAAGGAGAAGCGTCCGGTATGGGGGTTGCCCATTACAAACAGGTTGTACCCGGGGCGGCGCATGCCAATGCCAAATTCCATCGCCTCGATGGCTCTGACCTGACCAAAAAACCCGGAGAAGGGTTCAAGCGTAGCCGTGGTTTTGAAGGGAAGCAGTTCAGGATCGCAGCGTTGATACAGCTGTTCAGGTGTCAGTCGGGTTTCCATGCTGGCACAATTCTCCTGCTGGACTGGAGGAGGGTCATTTTGACCGCTTTAAACCCAGTTATACGCTTAGCAGGAAGACCATGCAAGTCTGAAGAGTGGGGAAGAAAGACCTAAGCGCTGTATAAAAATCAAACAGTTAGCGCTTTTCTTAACTGCGCAATGACGGGCCCGGTTGCTGGCTGAACTCCGCGCCACAAACGAAAGGATTCAGCGGCCTGTTCAACCAGCATGCCTAGACCATCCATTATCTTTGCAGCGCCATGGCTGGCCGCCCACTGGCAAAAAGCCGTGGGTTCAGCACCGTACATCATGTCATAACACCAGCCATCTGACGCCAGCACATCCTGAGGCAGTGGCGGCACCTCACCCTGCAAACTGGCAGCCGTGCCATTGATAATCAGATCAAACTGGCGGCCAGTCAACGCGTCAAAGCCACAGCCTTCGACAGCCCCCTGATCAGCCATCAGATCGGCCAGCTGGACCGCTTTTTCCGGGGTTCGATTAGCAATCACCAGACAGGCGGGCTGCTCTGCCAGGACTGGCTGCAAAACACCCCGTACGGCACCGCCCGCTCCCAGAATCAAAACGCGTTTTCCAGCAATCTGGCCACCATGATTCTGGATAATATCGCGCACCATGCCAATACCGTCGGTATTCTCACCACAGATCTCTCCGGCCTGGTTGCGATAGAGTGTATTAACCGCACCCGCAAGCTCGGCCCGGGGAGAACGCTGCTGCGCCATAGCCCAGGCTTCCTGCTTGAACGGGATGGTGATATTCAGGCCCAGACCAGAACCTGTCAAAAACCCGGATACCGCCTCAGAAAACCCATCCTCCGGCACGCAGATCGCTTCATAGGTCAGATCCTGTGCCGTTTGTTGGGCAAAGGCTGCATGAATCTGCGGCGATTTAGAGTGTTTTATCGGGTTACCGAATACGGCATAACGGTCTGTCACTTAAACCTCCAGCCAGTTACGCGGTTGCAGGTAGCGGGTATACAACTCAGCTTCAGGTGTGCCGTCTTCCGGTTTCCAGTCATAACCCCAGCGTACTTCCGGCGGCAACGACATCAGAATCGATTCAGTCCGACCACCGGATTGCAGGCCAAACAATGTGCCACGGTCATACACCAGATTAAACTCAACATATCGGCCGCGGCGATGTAGCTGGAAATCACGCTCCCGCTCACCGTAGGGACGGTCTTTGTTACGTTCGATAATCGGCAGGTAGGCGTCCGTATAGGCGTTACCAATCGCCTGCATCAAACCGAATGCATGCTCGAAATCAGGTTCATTCAGATCATCAAAAAACAGCCCGCCGATACCGCGGGGTTCCTGACGATGTTTCAGATAGAAATAGTCATCACACCACTGTTTAAAGTGCGGATAGATCTCTTCACCAAAGGGGTCACAGGCCGCTTTGGCAGTTTCATGCCAATGGCGACAATCTTCGTCATTACCGTAATAGGGGGTCAGGTCGAAACCGCCACCAAACCACCAGACCGGATCGGCACCCGGCTTTTCCGCAATAAAAAAGCGCACATTGGCATGGGACGTGGGCACATACGGGTTGTGCGGATGGATCACCAGCGACACACCCATGGCCTGAAAACTGCGACCGGCCAATTCAGATCGGTGCGCCGTTGCAGAGCCTGGCAAGTTGTCGCCAAATACATGGGAGAAGTTCACACCGCCCTTCTCAATCACCGCGCCGTTAGCCAGTACCCGCGTACGACCACCGCCACCCGCTTCCCGCTCCCAGGCATCTTCCGTGAATTGTTGCTGACCATCTGCCGCTTCCAGCGACTGGCAGATACGGTCCTGTAGATCCAGCAGATACTGTTTTACTGCATTGGTATCGGGCAATGACATGCAATTGTTCCTCGCTTCAGGCGCGAAAGATACGGCCGGAGATCAGATCACGAATTTGGGTTGGCTGGGCCTGGTCGCCCAGTGCGCCTGGCACCACCGCGGCCAACTGATCACCAAAGTAAGTACGTACTCGCAACGCATCCTTTGCCGGTTGATGACTGGATGGATTAGCCGAAGTCGAAACCAGCAAACCACCAAAAGCTTCGCACAGACTTTTTACGACCGGGTGAGCGCTGACGCGAACAGCCACAGACTGAGAGTCGCCGCGAATCCATGCCGGGATGAGATTATGTGGATCAGGTATTACCCAGGTATAAGGTCCGGGCCAGGACGCTTCAAGTTGTGCACGCTGTTCAGCAGTTAATCCCTGCAACAGCGGCTCAACCTGCGCGATAGAGGCAGCAACAAGCACCAGACCTTTCGATTCTGGTCGGCGTTTCATTGCCAGCAGTTGCGCCACGGCATCAGCATTAAACGGGTCGCACCCTAAACCCCAAACCGCCTCGGTAGGGTAAGCGATGACACCGCCCTGATGCAGTGCCTGTACTGACTGGTGAACCTGCCACCAGTTCGAAGATAAAGACTTAGATTTCACCGTTTTTCAGCTGTTCCTGCAATGCAGCGTCTTTGGCAATTACCGCATCAGTGTTGGCCTGACGCTCGTCACGCAGACGCTGAGCCAGGGCAGCATCACCCACTGCCATGATCTGAGCCGCCAGATAAGCTGCGTTTTTGGCACCGGCTTTACCAATGGCAACCGTGGCAACCGGGATACCTCCCGGCATCTGTACCGTCGACAGCAGTGCGTCAAGACCGTCCAGTGAAGAGTTGATTGGCACACCAATCACAGGCTTGGTAGTGTTAGCCGCTACCGCACCCGCCAGGTGAGCAGCCATGCCAGCCGCGCAGATAAAGGCAACCGCGCCACGCTCATCCGCATCTTTGACGTAGTTGTGAGTCTGTACAGGCGTACGGTGAGCAGAACTCACTCTCATCTCAAAAGGGATCCCCAGAGACTTCAGGACATCAGCAGACGCTCTCATCACTGGCAGGTCAGAGTCGGAACCCATCAAAATTGCGATAAATGGCTGGCTCATTTTGATACCAATAAGACTAAATTTCACAAAGGGCTGAACGATAAACATTCAGCCCACAGCTTGCAACCATGAGTTGTCGCTTCACTTTGTGCGGCTATACCCATTAGGCGACTGCTCAATGACGCCCTTCAATTCTAGCCGCATCAGCAAAGGGATCAATTCTGCAGCACTGAGCCCTGACAAGCAGACCAGCGAATCCAGATCAGTTTCACTGAAATCTATGTGCCGAAGAAGCTTTATTTCTGCTTCAGACAGATTCTCCGTGCTCACAGAAGACGTAACCTCTGTCTGTTCTGAGCGCTCCGCGATAAAGCCTAACAGCGCACCCAGCTCCGCAACAATGTCCTGTTCAGTTTCTGTCAGCGTAGCGCCTTCACGGATCAGCTGGTGACAGCCCCTGCTCATGGGATTATGGATATGTCCGGGCAGGGCAAACACCGCCCGACCCTGTTGCATCGCCTGTCGCGCTGTTATCAGGGAGCCACTGCGCACCGCCGCCTCAACGACCAGCACGCCCAGACTCAGGCCACTGATGATGCGGTTTCGTTTAGGAAAATGTGACGCATGTGCATCGGCACCCGGCAGCAGTTCACTGACCCAGGCCCCGCCATGGGCAAGTATCGCCTCAGCCAAATGCTGGTTACGGCGTGGATAAATGCGATCAATGCCGGTACCAAATACCGCCACCGTAGGTTTTTGCTGTCGAACCGCTGCTTCATGTGCAGCACTGTCAATGCCCAGCGCAAGTCCGGAGGTGATAACAAAGCCATGTTGCGCCAGCGCATGAGCAAATGCATGCGCATGGGTTACCCCCGCCCGGCTGGCCTGCCGGCTACCCACCAGCGCAAGCTGCGGCATATGCAGCGCATCCGGATTGCCACGGACAAACAGCACTGGCGGCGCATCTGAGCATTGTTTCAGCAACACTGGGTAATCGGGACTGTCTAGCGTGAGCAGCTTGGCATCGGTATATCGGGTGAGCCAATCCTGAGTCTCGTGCCAGGCTTGTGCACAGGGGCCTTGTTCTATCTGCGCCTGCTGGACAGCCTGCCGGGCTGCCAGGTGCAGACCGAGTTGCTGTAATTCGGTATCTGAGGAGGAAAGTATACGATCAGCCGGCCAACCCTGTTCCGTTAATCGCCTGATACTGACAGGCCCCAGGCCGGGGAGGGCTGCAACGGCGATCCAGTCCCTTGGATTCGCCATGCATTGATTCCTGAATTAAGGTTGCTGCAGTTTGTCGCCGACAGACACCACGTTAGTGCTGCGCATAATCAAACCGTAACTTACCTTTTCAAACACTTTGAACACCATCAGCTCACCGGAGCGTTCCTGCGGCAGCTGAATCAGTTCATTGGTGATCGGATCTTTAGTCAGTTCGCCTTTGCGGAAGATGGCAAACACGTGACCCGCTTCAATACCTTCTCGCTCACCGCGGTTAAACGCCACTACGTTATACTGGCCGCCATCACGCACACCGCCCAGCACAGACAGGATCTGAGCCTTCACACCATCAGGCGAGGGTTTAGGGTAAAACATTGACTGAATGCGGCTTTCTTCAGTGGGCACCACGCGATCCTTAACCCGCACTTCCTGATGCGACTTGGCCAGATCAAGAGTCAGAATGTCATCATGACGCTCAGACACATTGCCATCCGCAATCTTCAGCAGTTCATAGCCCAGAAACTCTCCGGTTTCCGGATCAACATACTGATTTTCAGAGCGGTAGATACCCTGACCCGGCTGCTCTTCAAGCAGCTGACCCCGTGCATAGACCCGATCACCGGCACCAGCGATGATGCGTTCATCACGACCACCCAGCACGTATGGTGCTTTCTGCATCAGGTCTTCAGACAACACCCGGTTGTTGTTCAGGAAGCTGTTGATATCCCGCAGAGGAATGGCCGGAATAGCTGTATCCAGTGGAGTCACACGTGCACGTGGGTAGATACCACTGTCACGTTTAACGCCCAGTCGCGGCTGACCATCCACCCACGTCAGGTAGATTATGTCGCCAGGGTAGATCAGGTGTGGGTTGTCGACCTGGGGGTTAACACCCCAAACCTCTGGCCATTTCCAGGGGCTTTTCAGGAATCGGGCTGAGATATCCCAAAGCGTATCACCTTTGACCACCACATAAGATTCCGGGTAGTCCTCGTTTAGCAGAAGGCTATCCTTGCGCACTTCCGCCTGAACGGGCGAAATGACAACGATAAGTGAGGCTAACAGTCCGTAAAGCAGATTTTTCATGTCCGGTTCCCTTGCTTCTCCATGGCGGCACTGGGGTAAATTAGCAGCGCGATGGAATCACGACAATGCATTGAACGTGCTAATCAGTATAATATGGGCATAATTTATTGCATGCCACTGAGATAAGCATATCGGCCACTGCCCTTCGTAGATAAATTTATCTTCAAATTCAGTGCTCAGCTATGCTGCAGCGCTCTGCAACTGATTGCAACGGAAATACGATTTCTAACATGACTACACTGACCATTCTTGAATTTCCTGACCCGCGTCTGCGCACTGTCGCTGAGCCCGTCGAGGTGGTGGATGACGAAGTTCGCCAGCAAATCAGCGATATGTTCGAAACCATGTATGCAGCGCCCGGCATCGGCCTGGCTGCCACACAGGTGAATATCCATCGCCGGATTATCGTGATCGACCTCTCTGAAGAACAGAATGAGCCGCTGGTTCTGATCAATCCCGAGTTTGAAGTGTTAGATAATGAGTTACATCGTTATCAGGAAGGCTGCCTGTCGGTACCCGGCTTTTATGAGGATGTTAAACGGCCGCAGCAGATTCGCGTCAAATCGCTGGATCGCGACGGAAATCCGTTTGAGTTTATCGCCGATGGGCTGCTGGCGGTCTGTGTCCAGCATGAAATTGACCACCTGAACGGACGCCTGTTTGTCGATCATATCTCCAGTCTGAAGCGTGACCGCATCAAGCAAAAACTGGACAAAATTCACAAGGCACAGGCACAACACGCCTGATCGCTGTCACCACCGGAACGCCCCGGTGGTTTAGCTTCCGGAGCACCACCATGTCAGAGCCGCTGAAAATTGTCTTTGCCGGCACCCCCGACTTTGCTGCCAGCAGTCTGCAGGCCTTACTGGATAGCCGCCATGAAGTGATTGGCGTCTATACCCAACCGGAACGTCCCGCCGGACGTGGCCGGACCCTGACCGCCAGTCCGGTAAAACAACTCGCACTCCAGCACAGTATCCCGGTTTATCAGCCGCAAACCCTGAAACAGCCTGAAGATCAGCAAACCCTGGCAGCGCTCAAACCGGATCTGATGGTGGTGGTCGCCTATGGCCTGCTGTTGCCACAGGCAGTGCTGGATATCCCGCGTCTGGGCTGTATCAACGTGCACGCATCCTTGCTGCCCCGCTGGCGCGGAGCCGCACCCATTCACCGAGCTATGCTGGCGGGCGACAGTGAAACCGGCGTCACCATCATGCAGATGGATGCCGGACTGGATACCGGCGCCATGCTCTACAAAACGCATTGCCCCATTAACCCCGATGAAACCAGCGGCCAGCTGCATGACAAACTGGCGCAGCAGGGTGCCGAAGCACTGGTCAGCTGTCTTGATTTGATTCAACAGGGCACCGTGGTAGCTGAAGTCCAGAACGATGCTGAAGCCTGTTATGCGGAAAAACTCAGCAAACAGGAAGGTCAACTGAACTGGTCCAGCAGCGCCGCCGAACTTGATCGGAAAATACGCGGACTCTGCCCATGGCCGGTGGCGTTTTTTCAGTATCAGGAGCAGACCATCCGTGTCTGGCAGGCCCAACCCCTGACTGACCAGACTGGCATCCCCGGCAAGATTCTGGCGGCGGATAAATCCGGTATTGTGGTCGCCTGCGGCGAGGGCGCACTGCGTTTGCAACAGCTGCAGCTACCGGGCAAAAAACCGATGGCTGTAGCAGATATCCTGAATGCCCGGCAAGACAGTTTTGCCCCCGGCCTGCAGCTAATCTGACCCAATACAGGTAGACACCATGGCTGATAATGCCCGCCTGCTGGCCATTCAGGTACTGACTCCACTCCTGACCCAACGCGGCTCTCTCAGAACCCAACTGGCGGCGGTTGAAAGCCGCTGCCCGGATCAGGAGCGAGGCCTGTTACGTGAGCTCTGTTACGGTACCCTGCGTTATCTGCCTCAGCTTGATCAGCTACTCGCGCAACTGCTGCGCAAACCCTTTCAGGAAAAAGATCAGGACCTGCAGGCCCTGCTTCTACTCAGTATCTACCAGATCAGACACACCCGGGTACCTGACCATGCCTGCCTGAATGAAGCGGTAAACGCGACACGAGTGTTGGGCAAAGAGTGGGCCGGGAAACTGGTCAATGCTGTACTGCGCCGTTATCAGCGCGAGCACGATGATCTAGAGACCCAGTTGCAGGATAAGGCCAGTTTTAAATTCAACCACCCTGATTGGTTTGTCGCCAAACTGCAGCACAACTGGCCTGAACACTGGCAGGCGATTCTTGCCAACAATAATCTGGCAGCCCCTCTGACGCTGCGGGTAAACCTGTCAAAAATCAGCCGTGAAGACTACCTTGCTGCGCTCAAAACAGCCGGGATTGATGCACAGACCACCCCATTCAGCCCCTATGGTCTGCGGCTGAGTGAATCCTGCAATGTCACTACATTACCCGGATTCGCCGATGGCTGGTTCAGTGTGCAGGATGAAGCAGCCCAGCTCGCCTGTGACCTGATGGACCTGTCGCCTGGCCAGCATGTGCTGGATGCCTGCGCCGCGCCCGGTGGCAAGCTATGCCATCTACTGGAACACACCTCTGAACTGGATGTTGATGCGGTAGAACTTGAACCGGCCCGGGCACGACGCATTGAAGAAAACCTCAGCCGACTGCAACTGCAGGCAACGCTGATCATCGGTGATGCCAGTAAACCAGACTGGTGGGACGGCCAGTTCTACGATCGCATTCTGCTGGATGCACCCTGCTCAGCCACCGGCGTGATCCGTCGCAACCCGGATATCAAACTGCTACGTCGGGGTGAAGATATTCATGCTTTAGCCCAATTACAGGCCGAAATACTGGATAACTGCTGGAAAATGCTGAAACCCGGCGGCAAACTCCTGTATGCTACCTGCTCAATTTTCCCTCAGGAAAATGAGCGTCAGATCGAACGTTTTCTGGCGCGGCAGGCTGATAGCCAGCTCCATCCAATAACAGCGGAATGGGGATTGGAACGGCCCGCCGGGCGGCAGTTGCTGCCACAGGCCGACGGGCATGACGGGTTCTTTTACGCCGTACTGGAAAAAACAGGTTAAGCTTCTTTTAGATCACCGGGCAGTCGAAGCGACGTATTCATGAAAATCATTATCCTTGGTGCAGGACAGGTGGGTGCTTCGTTGGCAGAGAACCTGGCCAATGAGGACAACGACATCACTGTGGTGGATATGGACAGTGCACGCCTGAGAGAACTTCAGGATCGCCTGGATATCCGCACCGTCGAAGGTAAAGCCTCACACCCCTCGATTCTCGACCGAGCCGGCGCGCCCGATGCGGACATGATCATCGCCGTGACCAACTCAGATGAAGTCAACATGATCGCCTGCCACCTGGGCCAGACCCTGTTCAAAACCCCGACTAAAATTGCCCGTGTCCGGGAACATGATTACCTGCACCGCAACGATCAGATCTTTGGTGAAAAAGGTATCGCCATTGACGTGCGGATCAGCCCTGAGCTGCTGGTAACCAAACATATCAAGCGCCTGATACAACACCCAGGCGCGCTGCAGGTGCTGGATTTTGCCGAAGGCAAAGCGCAGCTGGTGGCGGTCAAAGCGTATTATGGCGGCCCGCTGGTTGGACGCGAGATCTCCTATCTGCGCACCCATATGCCTAACGTGGACACCCGTGTTGCGGCCATCTTCCGGCGTGGCAGCCCGATCATCCCCAAAGGGGATACCGTGATCGAAGCGGACGATGAGGTATTTTTCATCGCCGCACGTAAAGATATTCGCGCGGTAATGAGTGAAATGCGCCGTCTTGATCGTCCCTACAAGCGCATCATCATCGCGGGCGGCGGTAACATCGGCGCCCGTCTGGCCCAGACCATCGAAGATTCCTATCAGGTCAAAATCATCGAGCGTGGTATTCAGCGCTGTAACTGGCTGGCCCGCAACCTCAGCAACACCATTGTTTTGCAGGGCAGTGCCTCTGACCGTGAATTGCTGATTGAAGAAAATATCGAAGACACCGATGTATTCTGCGCCCTGACCAATGACGACGAAGCCAACATCATGGCCTCCATGCTGGCCAAACGGCAGGGCGTGCGTACTGTGATGACCCTGATCAACAATCCCGCCTATGTGGATCTGGTGCAGGGCGGTGAAATTGATATCGCCATCTCACCTCAGCAGACCACCATCGGCGCATTGCTGACCCACGTGCGACGCGGGGATGTGGTCGAAGTGCACTCACTGCGACGCGGTGCAGCCGAAGCACTGGAAGCGGTGGCTCATGGCGACAAGTCCTCCTCCAAGGTAGTGGGACGTACCATCGAAGAGATCAATCTGCCACCCGGCACCACCATCGGCGCCGTGGTGCGCAACGATGAAGTGCTGATCGCCCACGACGATGTGGTGGTGGAGAGTGGCGACCACGTGATTCTCTTCCTGGTGGACAAAAAACGTATTACCGAAGTGGAACGTCTGTTCCAGGTTGGCCTCACTTTCTTCTGATAACGGGCGGGGCTGATGCACTTCAGAGTCATACTACGCATTCTGGGCATACTGCTGATGATCTTCAGCCTCAGCCTGTTGCCTCCGTTGGCAATTTCGTTCATCTACAAAGACGGCGCTGACTTAGCGTTTATCACCGGCTTCCTGATCACGCTTATCACCGGCTTTCTGATCTGGCTGCCGGTACAACGGGTCAGAAAAGACCTGCGGACCCGCGATGGCTTTCTGATCACGGTGTTGTTCTGGGTGGTACTGGGGCTGTTTGGTGCATTCCCGCTGATGCTGGCGGACAGTCCTAACCTGAGTTTTGTTGATGCGGTCTTTGAGTCCCTGTCGGGGCTGACTACCACCGGTGCCACCGTAATTACCGGCATCGATTATCTGCCGGAGTCGGTGCTGTTTTACCGCCAGCAACTGCAGTGGCTGGGAGGCATGGGTATCATCGTTCTGGCGGTGGCCATTCTGCCGATGCTGGGCATCGGGGGCATGCAGCTCTACCGTGCAGAAACGCCGGGGCCGGTAAAAGACTCCAAACTGACACCGCGTATTACGGAAACCGCCAAGGCGCTCTGGTATATCTACCTGTCGCTGACCATCGCCTGTGCGCTGGGATACTGGCTGGCGGGCATGACCCTGTTTGATGCGGTGGGGCACAGCTTCTCCACCGTAGCGATTGGCGGTTTTTCGACCCATGACGCCAGCATTGGTTATTTTGATTCGGTAGTCATCGAATCGATCTGTGTATTTTTCATGGTGATCTCAGCGGTCAACTTTGGTTTGCATTTCTTTGCCTGGCGCCAGCGCACCCTGCTGCACTACTTCACTGATCCGGAATTTAAATTTTACCTGCTGACACTCGGCGTGATTACCTTTATCACTTTATTTGTTCTGGTGGTGACTAACACCTACGGCCCGGAAGAATCATTGCGCAAGGCCGTGTTTGAGGTGGTTTCCGTCGCCACTACCACCGGTTTTGCCACCGCCGACTTTGCCCACTGGCCGGTCATGCTGCCGTTTTTGCTCTTTGTCTGCGCCTTTGCGGGTGGTTGTGCCGGCTCCACCGGGGGCGGCATGAAAGTTATTCGCGTCCTGTTGATCCTGAAACAGGGTTACCGTGAAATTCAGCGTTTGGTACATCCCAATGCAATCATTCCGGTAAAACTGGGCAAAAAACCGATCTCGGAAAAGGTACTGGAAGCGGTCTGGGGCTTTTTCTCGGTGTACCTGATTGTGTTTGTGGTGATGCTGATTGCGCTGATGGCCACCGGCCTGGATCAGGTCACCGCCTGGTCTGCAGTAGGCGCAACCCTCAACAACCTGGGCCCGGGCCTGGGTGAAGTAGCAACACATTATGGCGACCTGAACGATACCGCCAAATGGGTGCTCTGCGTGGCCATGCTGTTAGGCCGATTGGAAGTATTCACCCTGCTGGTATTGTTCACACCGGCGTTCTGGCGGCGATAAGTCCGTTCATTTCATCAATCCGGATGAATCTTGTCCGATCTGCGCAGGAATGCAGCAGTCCCGCATTTTTTTGTTGTATAATTTCGCCCTTATTTTCAGGCCAATGAATTGCAAATGGTGAATTCTGTGACAAACAAGGCAATGCCAGACGTCAGCACATTTCAGGGACTGATCCTTGCGCTGCAGGAATACTGGGCAGAGCAGGGCTGTGTGATCGTGCAACCCCTCGACATGGAAGTCGGAGCAGGTACTTTCCATCCCGCAACCTTTCTGCGTGCGATCGGACCCGAGACCTGGCGTTCCGCCTATGTCCAGCCAAGCCGCCGTCCAACCGACGGACGCTACGGCGAAAACCCAAACCGTTTGCAGCACTACTACCAGTTTCAGGTGGTACTGAAGCCCTCTCCGGACAATATTCAGGAGCTCTATCTGGGCTCATTGCAGCGCATGGGCGTTGATCTGAGCATCCACGACGTTCGCTTTGTCGAAGACAACTGGGAATCTCCGACGCTGGGTGCCTGGGGTCTCGGCTGGGAGGTCTGGCTAAACGGCATGGAAGTGACTCAGTTCACCTACTTCCAGCAGGCGGGCGGTCTGGAGTGTTATCCGGTCACTGGCGAGATTACCTACGGCCTGGAACGTATCGCCATGTATCTGCAGAACGTGGACAGCGTGTACGACCTGATCTGGGCCAAGAACCCGGACGGCTCCGTGGTGACCTACGGCGACGTGTTCCACCAGAACGAAGTGGAGATGTCCGCCTATAACTTCGAACAGGCCGATGTCCCTGCACTGTTTGGCAATTTTGATCATTACGAAAAAGAGTGTGAAAAGCTGCTGGCTGCCGGCCTGCCGCTGCCCGCCTATGAAATGGTTCTGAAAGCCTCTCACACCTTTAACCTGCTGGACGCCCGCCATGCGATCTCGGTCACAGAGCGTCAGCGTTTTATCCTGCGGGTTCGCACGCTGGCACGCAGCGTTGCTCATGCTTATTTTGATGCCCGCAAGGCACTCGGTTTCCCGTTGGCACCGGAAGCACTGCGTCAGGAAGTACTGGCCAACTGCGAGGAGAGCAACTGATGGCACAGCACGATTTTCTGGTAGAACTGGGCACTGAAGAGCTGCCACCTAAAGCGCTGAAAACCCTGTCTGATGCCTTCACTCAAGGCATTGTTGCCGGACTGGCTGAAGCCGGTGTGTTGCACGGCGAAGTGATCAGCTATGCATCACCACGCCGACTGGCCACACTGATTCGCGCGGTGGATGAAAAACAAGCCGATCGTGATATTGAAAAACGCGGACCTTCCGTCAAAGCACCTGAACAGGCGGTCGAAGGTTTTGCCCGCTCCTGCGGTGCCACGCTGGATCAGTTGCAGACCGAATCTACCGCCAAAGGCGATTACTACGTCTTCCGTGCCACCGAAGCAGGCAAAGCCACCACCGCGTTGCTGCCGGCACTGGTCGATCAGTCTCTGGCTAAACTGCCGATCCCCAAGCGCATGCGCTGGGGTGCCTCACGGGTTGAGTTTGTCCGCCCGGTACACTGGCTGGTGATGCTGTTTGGTGATGAAGTGGTGGATTGCGAAATCCTGGGCCTGACCTCTGGCCGCAAAACCCGTGGCCACCGTTTCCACTACAACCACGAGATCGAACTGATCAGCCCATCTGAATATGTAGAAAATCTGCGTACTCCGGGCCACGTGGTGGCTGATTTTGCTGAGCGTCGTGAGCAGATCCGCCAGCAGATCATTGCCGAGGGTGAAAAACTCGGTGGTGTCACCCAGATTGATCCTGACCTGCTGGATGAAGTGACCGCCCTGAACGAATGGCCTGTCGCACTCACCGGTCGTTTTGAAGAACGTTTCCTGGACGTGCCCGCGGAAGCCCTGATCTCTTCCATGAAAGAGCATCAGAAATACTTCCACGTACTGGATGCCCAGCACAACCTGATGCCGAACTTCATCACCATTGCCAACATCGTTTCTAACGATCCGCGGCAGGTGGTTGAGGGTAACGAAAAGGTGATTCGCCCACGTCTGTCAGATGCGGCGTTTTTCTTTGAAACCGATAAGAAAACCACGCTGGAATCCCGGGTCGAAAAACTCAAGGACATCGTTTTCCAGAACGAACTGGGCACCCTGCACAACAAAGCCACCCGCATCAGTTCTCTGGCCGGCGTCATTGCTGAGCAGCTGAGTGCAGACAAGGCTAAAGCCGAACGTGCTGGCCTGCTGTGTAAAGCCGACCTGATGACCGATATGGTCTACGAATTCACCGATCTGCAGGGCCTGATGGGTTACCACTACGCACTGCATGATGGCGAAGATGAAGAGGTGGCACTGGCGCAGAATGAACATTACATGCCGCGTTTTGCCGGTGATGAACTGCCGACAACCGCCTCCGGTATCGCCGTGGCCATCGCCGACCGCCTGGATACCCTGACCGGTCTGTTTGGCATCAATCAGCCACCGACAGGCTCCAAGGATCCATTTGCCCTGCGCCGCGCGGCGCTGGGCGTACTGCGTATCATTGTGGAGCGCGAACTGGATCTGGATCTGCGTCAGTTGCTGACCATTGCTGCCGACAATCACACCTCGCTGCCGGGCCGTGAAGGTCTGGAAGACAAGGTGCTGGATTTCATGCTGGACCGTTTCCGTGCCTGGTATGAAGATGCTGGCATCCCGGTTGGTGTGTTCCTGTCAGTGATGGCACTGAAACCCAGCCGCCCGCTGGATTTTGATCGCCGCGTTAAGGCCGTCAGCCACTTCCGTAACCTGGTGGAAGCGGAAGCACTGGCTGCTGCGAACAAGCGCGTATCCAATATCCTGAGTAAACAGGGTTCGTTGCCACAGTCCGAAGTCAACACGACACTGCTGACTGAAAAAGCCGAGCAGGCGCTGGCGGATGCCATCGCAACTCAGCAGGCAGCACTGGAGCCGCTGTTCGCCGCAGGCAACTATCAGGCAGCCCTGGAATCCCTGTCCGCCCTGCGTGAGACTGTGGATGCCTTCTTTGAAGACGTGATGGTGATGGCTGAAGATGAAGCAGTGCGCAACAACCGTCTGGCGCTGCTGAACCAGCTACGCGGCCTGTTCCTGGGCGTTGCCGATATATCACTGCTGGGCAGCTAAACTCTGCCCGAAATAAAAAAGGCCGCGGGGTAACCCAGCGGCCTTTTTTTGTATCCATAACCTGCTCAGAGGCTCTTGATAAAAACCTTGGAGTTACGCTGCAGGTTGTACATTGCCTTTTTCGAACCCGGTAACTGGTCGATATCAGCCGGTACAAACCCCCGCTCCAGAAACCAGTGTGCGGTTTTGGTGGTCAGTACAAACAACGAATGAATGCCCTGCGCTTCTGCCTGAGCCTCAATCAGCTTCAATAGCTGATCACCCCGACTGCCGCCTTTGTACTCGCCGGAAACCACCACACAGGCCAACTCAGCCATCTGCTGCTCCGGAAAAGGATACAACGCCGCACAGCCAATCACCGCACCGTCCCGTTCAATCAGGGTAAAGCGCTCGATTTCATTCTCCAGAATCTCGCGGGAACGACGCACCAGCGTACCATCCTGCTCCAGTGGATGAATCAATTCCAGAATCGCACCGACATCCTCAATCGAGGCCTGACGCAAAACCTCATAGGACTCCGGCAGAATCATGGTGCCGGAGCCTTCACGGGTAAACAGTTCAGCCAGCAGCGCGCCATCGGTCTGATAGCTGATCAGATGACAGCGTTTAACGCCCGAACGACAGGCCTTAACCGCGGCATCCAGATGCCGCGACAGCTCGGTATGCGGTTGCTGCGGATCAGTCAGCGACGTCAGGTAATTGGCCACCAGCCGCTCCGCCGTGCGGGTCAACAACTCACTGCGCAGGGTGCCGGTGCTGTCCAGCACACCAGACTCACTGCCAAACAGAATCAGCTTGTCCGCTTCCAGTGCCGCCGCCGCGCAGGTAGCCACATCTTCCACCGCCAGATTGAAAATCTCACCGGTGGGGGAATAACCCAAATGTGACAGCAAAACAATATTGCCGCCATCCAGTTGCTGCCGGATGCCCTTGGCATCCATCCGGCGCACTTCGCCGGTATGGGCCATATCCACCCCGTCCAGCACACCCACCGGTTTGGCCGTCACAAAGTTGCCGGACACCACCTTGATGCGTGCGCCCGCCATCGGCGTATTGGGCAGCCCCAGCGACAACCGCGCTTCAATTTCAGCCCGCACTACGGCGGCTGCCTCAATCACGCAGTTGAGGGTTTCCACATCCGTAATGCGCAGATGGTGATGCAAACGGGAAGGGATCTGTTTCTGCTGCAACCGTTCACCAATCTGAGGGCGAGAGCCATGCACCAGAATCAGACGTACGCCGAGACTGTTCAGCAGCGCAATGTCATGCACGATGTTGGCGAAATTGGCATCCGCCACAGTTTCACCATCCAGCATCAGCACAAAGGTGTTTCCCCGATGCGCATTGATGTAGGGCGATGAGTGACGGAACCAGTTTACGTAGTCTTCTGTAGCCTTATTCACGCGGCTAAAACCTTTTTACAGACAGTAAGTTGCAATCATTTTTTCCAATAGTGCCACTGTAGGCTCGATCTGACTAAAAGCCAAATATTCATCCGGCTGATGCGCCTGATCAATGCTGCCGGGCCCCAGCACAATGGTATCCATGCCCAGATCCTGCAGGAACGGCGCCTCGGTACCGAACGCCACCGACTGGGCCTGATAACCGGTCAGCTTCTCAGCCATTTTCACCAGATCAGAATCCTTCTGGTTAGCAAACGGCGGTATGCCCGGGAACAGCGCCTCAGTGGTAAGGATTACGCCATGGGCTTCTGCAATCGGTGTCAGCCGTCGGGTCACATCTTCGCGCAGGTTTTCCAGATTCATGCCGGGCAACGGACGCAGGTCATATTCCAGTTCACAGCGGGCACAGATCCGGTTGGGGTTGTCACCGCCGTGAATACAGCCCAGATTCATAGTGGGTTCGGCAATTTTAAAATCACTGTTACGAAAATCCCGCTGCAGCTCCTGGCGGAAACTCACCAGTTCATTCAGCACATCCCGCATCGCCTCCAGCGCGCTGGCGCCCAGTGACGGATCAGACGAATGCCCGGCACGCCCCTGGATTCTCACTGCTTCCATCATCATGCCTTTGTGCATGTAGATCGGCTGCATAGAGGTCGGCTCACCGATAATGGCGTAGCGTGCCTTGGGTTTACCGGCCTCGGCCAGCGCCCGGGCACCGCACATAGAGCTCTCCTCGTCTGCCGTCGCCAGAATAATCAAAGGCTGCTGCAGCGGCTGATCAACAAACTTACGCGCCGCCTCAATCGCAATCGGGAAAAAGCCCTTCATGTCACAGGTACCCAAGCCATAAAAACGGTTGTCTTTTTCTGTCAGCTTGAAGGGGTCACTGTTCCAAAGCTCCGGATTACAGGGCACGGTGTCGGTATGACCGGACAACACTAAGCCCCCGGGACCGGTACCCAGCGTCGCAATCAGATTCGCTTTACCGGGTTGACCCGGAATGGGCATAACCTCAGTCCGAAACCCCAGACTGCTCAGCCAGCCTTCCAGTTTTTCAATGACGCCCAGATTGCTCTGATCGAGATCCGCTCGGGTGCAACTGATCGATGGCGATGCGATCAATTCATTGAGCATGGCGACCAGGGACGGGCAGGGGGTGGACATACGGTAATCCTCTATGTTGATACCTCGTCTCATTGTGCCAGTTTGCGACAAAATATCTATTGGTCTGCGCATATTCGGCGCCCGGCTTGAGGTAGACTTATACAAAAACAGGGATCTTGATGTTTAGCCCATGGCACTGGAAATCGAACTCAAATTAAGCCTGCAACCCAACGCGGTTACAGCACTGCTGAATCACCCACTGCTGCATAGCGCCCGCGCCAACGATCTGGGCACCCGCAGACTGGAAAACATCTATTACGATACCGCCGATCAGCGGCTGCGCCAGCAGCGCATTGCCCTGCGGGTGCGCAACAAGCAGGGACAGTATATTCAGACGCTGAAAGGCGGCGGCCAGGCCCGCGGAGGGATGCACACCCGGCAGGAGTGGGAGTGGACAATCCCCACCGCAACACTGGTACCTGAACTGCTGCAGGACACACCCCTGACTGAGCTGCTGCCTTTGGCGGAGCTTGAAACCTTGCTGCAACCGGCATTCAGCACCGATTTTGAGCGGCATATCTGGATCGTGTCGGACCCGGCAGCAACACCCCCGCTGAAAGTCGAGCTGGCACTGGATCAGGGCAGGGTGACGACACTTCAACGCTCAGATGGAACCAGTGATGCTATTTGTGAGCTTGAACTGGAACTGCTGGAAGGTTCCCCCGCTCAGCTCATAACACTGGCCCTGCAACTGGCTGAACAGCTGCCATTGCTGGTCAATGACGTCAGCAAAGCCCAGCGTGGCTACCGGTTACTGTCGCCTGCTGCTCAGCCCTCGCTGCTGACGTCTGACCCCTTGGCACCTATTTCAGCTCAGATCCAGACGCAGCTCTCAAACTGGCTGCGCAGCGTTGAGTTCTGGCAATACAGTCAACAGACTGAAGCGTTTGCGGCGCTAATAGCCGCTTTTTCGGCACTGAATGACCTACTGAGTGACCCTCAACTTGAGCTACCGGCGCCACTGAAAGCGATGCAACAGCAATTGGCAGCCCGGCTCAGCACAGGTGACGGCCGGGAGTTTTCCGCCCTACTGGAGACGCCACTGCCGGGACTGTTCTGTCTGCACCTGTTGCAGTGGCTACTGGTCGAGGATGACCTTCAGGCAAACGCCTAACAATAAGAACTTGCAGTCCTGCCGGGCTGCCTTCAGGAGAGCATCATGCACCTGCCCGATCCGGAAAACCTGTCCACCTCGTTGCACACACTGCTGGAGCAGCAGTCACAATCGTTGCAGGATGTGCTGGGAACACTGCCGAGCCTGAGTACGGCGTATCAGGAGCAGTTAAGCCGTGTGGTGCTGGGCAGTGATTTTGTGACCGATCAACTGAAGCGCCAGCCGCATCTATTAAGCGATCTGGTTGAAAGCGGTGACCTGCAACAGCATTACAGCCCGGACACCTACGCCTCCCGCTTGCAGACCCTGTTATCTGAGGCCACTGACGAAGCCTCACTGCACCGTGTTTTACGCAAGTTTCGTCAGCGCGAGCAGGTACGGCTGATCTGGCGCGACCTGTGCCGACTCAACAACATGCAGGAAACCACCCGGGAGCTCTCCTGGCTGGCGGATGCCTGTATCGATCAGACGCTGCAGTGGCTCTATCAGGATGCCTGCCAGCGCTGGGGCACACCCCACAGCCGCGATAACCAGCCCCAGCAGATGGTGATACTGGGCATGGGCAAGCTGGGTGCCAATGAACTTAACCTCTCATCGGATATCGATCTGATTTTTGTTTATCCGGAAAACGGCGAAACTCAGGGTGCGCACCGCACGCTGGAAAATCAGGACTTTTTCATTCGCCTTGGCAAAAAACTGATTCAGGCGCTGGATAACCAGACCGTGGACGGTTTTGTGTTCCGAGTCGATATGAGACTCCGGCCTTTCGGCTCTGCCGGACCGTTGGCGATCAGCTTTGACGCCATGGAAGGGTACTATCAGGATCATGGCCGGGAGTGGGAACGCTACGCCATGATCAAAGCCCGGGTTGTCGCCGGCGATAAACCCGCCGGTGAAACGCTGATGCAAATTCTGCGTCCCTTCGTCTACCGCAAATATATCGACTTCAGCGTGTTTGATTCGCTACGCGAAATGAAGGAGATGATCAGCCGGGAAGTCCGCCGCAAGGGACTGGACCACAACGTCAAACTCGGCGCTGGTGGTATTCGCGAGGTGGAGTTTATCGTGCAGGTGTTTCAGCTGTTGCGAGGCGGTCGTGATCATCGTCTGCAACGGCGTGAACTGTGCTGGGTGCTGCCCCATCTGCCAGAGTGGGTCGGCATGCCTGATTACGCCGCCCAGGAACTGATGGATGCCTATATTTTTCTACGTAACACCGAACACGCCATTCAGGCGCAGGCCGACAAACAAACCCAGGAGCTGCCAACGGACCCGCTACCGAAAGAACGCCTTGCCTTCAGCATGGGTTTTAGCGACTGGGATAGCTTCTCATCAGAACTTAAAGGGCACAGAGAAAAAGTAAGTACCCACTTCAAAGCCCTGATCAGCGATGTTAAAGAACACGACTCCGACGACGACCGCCAATGCGATCAGCAAAGCTGGCTCAGTCTGTGGAAGGATGACTGGGAAGATCCGGCTGCCATTGCACTGCTGACCGAGAAGGGTTTTGACAACCCGGAAGCCGCCTGGAAAACATTAAAAGACCTGCGGGACAGCCGATCTGTTCAGCTATTACAGCAGGTGGCGGTTGAACGTTTACTGGCGCTGCTGCCGGTTCTGTTGCATCAGGTCTGCCAGACCAAAAACAGCAGCGAAACCCTGAGCCGGGTGTTTCAACTGGTGCAGGCGGTGCTGCGCCGTTCCGCCTATCTGGTCATGCTGTCTGAAAATCCATCTGCCCTGCAGCAACTGGTCCGTTTGTGTTCTGCTTCCAGCTGGTTTGCTGACAAGCTGGCGCAACAGCCCATCCTGCTGGATGAACTGATCGACAGCCGGTCTCTGTATGAACTGCCCGACACCCACCAGCTAAGTAATGAGCTGCGCCAGCAACTGCTGCGCATACCGGAAGATGATATCGAGCAGTTAATGGATGCCCTGCGCTATTTCAAAAATGCCCATTTGCTTAAAGTGGCAGCGTCTGAAATCACCGGCGCACTGCCGTTGATGAAGGTGAGCGATTACCTCACCTGGACCGCTGAGGTGATTCTGCAAGCGGTACTGCAGATGGCCTGGCGTTTAATGACCGAGAAACATGGTCTGCCGATGAAAGCACCGGGGCAGCCCTGTGATCCGGATTTTATCATCGTAGGTTATGGCAAACTGGGCGGGATCGAACTCTCCTACGGATCGGATCTGGATCTGGTATTTATCCATGCAGCAGATCCCAATTTGAATACTGACGGTGACAAATCCATCGTGAACTCGGTGTTTTTCACCCGTCTGGGCCAGAAGATCATCCATATCCTGAACACCCTGACCACCTCGGGCCAGCTGTATGAAGTGGATATGCGGCTGCGTCCCTCTGGTAACTCCGGCCTGCTGGTATCCTCCCTGTCCGCTTTTGAGCGTTATCAAACGGTGGATGCCTGGACCTGGGAACATCAGGCACTGGTCCGAGCCCGTGTTGTGGCCGGAGACCCAGAACTTAAAGGTGCCTTTGAAGCGGTGCGTGCAGAGATTCTTAGCCGAACACGTGAGCAGGAAACACTGCGCGCTGAAGTGGTGGAGATGCGAACCAAAATGCTCAGGCATCTCGGCAGTAAAACAGAGCAGCAGTTTGATCTGAAGCACGACCGGGGCGGCATTGTCGATATCGAATTCATGGTTCAGTACACCGTGCTGGCCAATGCAGCTCAACACCCCGCATTGCTAACCTATACCGACAACATCCGCATACTGGATGCGGCTGAAGCCTGCGGTCTGGTCAGCACAACGGATGCTGAGACCCTTAGAGAGGCCTACAAATCCTTCCGTGCAGCAGGCCATCTTCAGGCGTTGCAGGATCAGTCAGGCGTGCTTGAAGAACATGAGATGACGGATCTGCGCGATGCTGTTGCCACTATCTGGTATCAGATGATGGAGCCCGACAGCCCTGCATGACAATACAGTGACGGAGTTTCCTGCTGCAGCGCAGCGATGGTGTACTTTAAACAATAGAGTTATGCCGAAATTAGCATGACAATATCGCACGCGCGAACTAAGCTTGGAGGTAATTGTTGGCGATCTCCAGGCTTTTCCCTTCAAGACCCCAGGTTCCAGTAGCGAACCCTTACTCCAATGGATTACTGCTCCAAAGCACGGCTGCTTAGCTATGAAATATATTGCTTATAAACGCTATCATGGCGTTCAGACATTTACGTCTAAAACCGAATTATTTGATGTGATCGGGCAGGCTGAAGAGGATGCGTTTTTTCTCAAGGTCTTTCAGGTCGACATTACTGAACCACGTCTGTTTGACCAGTTAATGGCCAGCTTCCCCCACCTGTTCAGTGCCATGATGTCTTGGGAGATGAACCACCGCGACTGGTATACCAGTTTTGAATTTCATGCCTCGCGTGCACTAAGTCGTACCGTGCAGCTGCTGTTTGACAGTTTCAGGACTAACGTTCTGACCCTGATCGTGCACAACCATAAAATTCGTATTGTGAACGAACGCCCGCTGGGGAAAATCAGCGATTTCCCAACACAACCTGCTTTGCCGCTGAGCGTAACAACCCAGCAGGCCCGTCCGGTAGACAGCGAGAATCCATCCCGTCAGTTACAGATGCGGCTATATACTCTGCGCAAAGAGATTCATGCCGATGAGGGCTCAGCCCGGGTACCGAGTGAAATTCTGGCCCGGCTCAACACCCGCACCAAGTCAGAACTGATCAATCTGTTGCGACTGGGCATGTTCGACCTGCCGCAGCTGCAACAGGTCCTGTCGCAATATCAGAGCGAAACCCTGTCCACAGCAGACACCGATGCGCTGTTCCAATGGTTAAAACAATCTGAATATGCTCTGACAACAGGCACGCAAACGCCGCATACAGGCTAACAGGAGCACCAACAAAAAAGCCCTGATAAATCAGGGCTTTTTTATGCAGGATTGCAGGCTCAGACGTCCGTTAACCATCCATGACGATCTTCTGCACGGCCCCACTGAATATCATTCAGTGCTTTACGCAGCTTCAGTGTAGTTGCACCCACGCCACCGTCGCCCACTGCGTATTCCTGATCGTGATAGATCAGGGTACCCACCGGTGCCAACACCGCCGCCGTACCCGACAGGGCTGCTTCACAACCGGGCTTGGCGGCCCGCTCCAGCAGCTCTTCTACTGTCAGGTCACGCTCAGACACCTTCATGCCCAGATCCCGGGCCAGTGTCAGAATGGAGTCACGGGTAATGCCGTGCAGGAAGCTCTCATCCAGACCTTTAGTGATCACCTCATTGCCATCAATCAGCAGGAAGTTTGCTGCGCCGGTTTCCTGAATGTCCCCATTCGGGCAGAACAACACCTGGTCAACGTTATATTGTGCCTTCGCACGCAGGGTCGGACGCAGGGCACTGGCGTAGTTACCGCCACTTTTGATCATGCCGTTGTGTGGCGCACAGCGCAGACCATTATCCTCCACCAGCAAACGTAGCGGACGGTCACCGCCAGCAAAGTAGTCGCCTACCGGAGACAGCAGGATATACAGGCAGGAGGTCAGTGAAGGCGCCGCGGCCTTACCAATGGCGGGCTCAGTCCCGAAGTGCGTAGGACGGATATACATAGAACCCGGAGGTGCCGGTACGTCCGCCGCAAAACGTTTGACCCCTTCGCGGATCATGGCGGTAACCTGAGCCTCATCCAGTGCTGGCAGAGACAACAACCGACTGCTCTGCGCCAGACGCGCAACGTTGCGGTCGATGCGGAAAATTTTGACGCTGCCATCTTCATGACGAAACGCCTTCAGGCCCTCAAAACAGGTGCTGGCATAGTGCAGCACATGAGCACCCGGGTGCAGCTGCAAGCTATCACTTGGCACCATCTCAGGCGTGCTCCAGGCTGAACCATCAAACCAAGAGATCGCCATTTCTGGCATGAATACGGTACCAAATGCAGTTGCCATGTCACCTTCCTTACAGATTGTGCACCCCAAGCCGTTTTTGACTATATCTGGCTCAGGCATAAATAAGGGCCACATTGTAATCAGCCCGCCTAAAAAAGGGAATGACCCAACCCCGTCAACACCACGTATTTAAGGCTTTGGGGCTGCATCAAATGACTGGATCATGCACTTTGGCAAAAAATGAACTTCAGCCGGAAATCTGCAGACAAAGCCTGTAAACCGCCGGGTTAGCGTCCGGTTCTGTTGCTGTATTTAAGTGGAATCGTTAAGCTGCCTAAATCTCTAATTCATGGCTTTCAGACTGGCTGCTGAACGCAACAAAGAGGGATACAAATTCGAGGTGTTACAATGACTTATAAAAAACTTACACCAGAAGAAGCCCGCATTATTCTTCACAAAGGCACCGAACGCCCATTTACCGGACAATATAATGAGCACTTTGAAACCGGTATCTATGCCTGCAGACAATGCGGCGCTCCACTTTACCGTTCCGAAGACAAATTTCCCTCCCATTGCGGCTGGCCCAGTTTTGACGATGAATTGCCAGGCGCGGTCCGACGTGAGCAGGATGCCGATGGCCGACGCACTGAAATCCTCTGTGCTAACTGCGATGGGCATCTTGGGCATGTGTTTGAGGGCGAAATGCTCACCGCCAAAAACATTCGCCACTGTGTCAATTCGGTATCAATGACCTTTATCAGCGCTGAAGAGCTGGCCGCAGAACAGGGCGCTGAACTACAAAAAGCCTATTTTGCCGGCGGCTGTTTCTGGGGCGTAGAGCACCTGCTGCAGCAAGTACCGGGCGTAATCGCCGTGGTATCCGGTTATATGGGTGGCCATCTGCCAAATCCTCGTTACGAGGAGGTGTGCAGCAAAACCACCGGCCATCTGGAAACCGTTGAAGTCCTGTACGACCCATCAAAAGTAGATTTTGAGACGCTGGCCAAACTGTTTTTTGAAATCCATGACCCAACCCAGACGAACGGGCAGGGACCGGATATTGGTCCTCAGTATGCCTCTGCCATTTTCTGTCAGGATGAAACCGAAAAAGCCATTGCAGCAGGATTGATCGATCAGCTTAAAGCCAAGGGTTATCCCGTTGTTACTGAACTGCTGCCAATGTCACCCTTCTGGCCGGCTGAACCCTACCATCAGGATTACTACGCCAAAACCGGCAAAATTCCCTACTGCCATCGCTACCAGAAGCGGTTTTAAGCGCTTCTGATAGCGCCTTTTATTTGCACTGCATTAAAAATTTATACCACAGCAAAAAGTCGACTTTTTATTGAAATTGTCGACTTTTTACTGCATATGACTCCATTTTTATCATATAAAACGTAATTTCATATTTTGATTGGCAAATATTTTTATTGCCATTTAGCAGTTGCAGCATTATGGTCAAAAAATAACCTCTTTATCGATTGCTGTTGATGGAGGCCGACCATGACACAACAGGAATATGCTGGATTCTGGGTTCGCAGCCTGGCGACCGGGGTGGATTTTTCTCTCACCCTGCTACTTTTTTCTGGCCCCTTGTTTTTACTCGATGACTCTCCTGATTGGGAGCTTCAGCCTGCCCAGCTTAAGTTTGACCCTGTTGACCTGTTATCGCATTACCTGCTGCCGTTTCTGATTACCGTCGGCTTCTGGCTCCGCTTTCTCGCCACCCCCGGCAAGCTCCTGACGGGTCTTAAAATTGTCGATGCCAATACCGGTTCCCGCATGCACCTGCGCCAGGCGGTGATTCGCTATATCAGCTATCCACTGGCAATGCTGCCGCTGGGCCTGGGCATTTTCTGGATCCTGCGTGACCGCAAAAAACAGGGCTGGCATGACAAGCTTGCTGGCACTGTGGTCATCCGTGAACGTCGTGTCAGCTTTCCCATCGACGTCCAGCCCGGTCCGGGTTAGTTGCGACTCTTTGCATCCTGAACAACACTTAGAACTCTGACACAGGAGTTCTCGGATGACACTCAGTTCAAGGATCGACCAGATTTACATTGGCCAGTTACAGCAGATTGGCCCGTCGCAGACACCGACAGGGATCTTCAAGTCCGCTTACAATGAACCGGTACTCCTGACTCCAGAGGGGCTTGAAGGCGATATTCAAGTAGACCGCCGTGTGCATGGCGGGCCGGAAAAAGCGCTTTACCACTTTCCTGCCGAGAACTACGCCCTGCTGAAACAGGCACTGCCTCATCTGGAAGCATCATTTATTCCCGGCAGCATCGGCGAAAACATCTCATCCCATGGCCTGACCGATGAAACCGTGCATATTGGGGATATATTTCGCATTGGGTCCGCACTGGTTCAGGTTTCTCAACCACGCCGCCCGTGCTGGAAGGTAAATCACAAATACGGCAACGGCCATATCGCCGCGTTACTGATGTCTCAGGGCATTTCTGGCTGGTATTACCGGGTACTTGAACCAGACACACTGACCAATAACGATCCCATCACCCTGATCGAGCGCCTGCCAGACAGTATTTCCGTGGCTGAGATATGGCAGCGTTTTGTGGAGCGTCTGCAGAAAAGATTGCCCGTAGAAGCCATCAATCGGGATATTCCGGGCCTGTCTGATGAGTGGAAGTTTGAATAGTGCCACGCAGAATTCATCAACTCATTGTGGCACAGGGTTAAAGATGATCAGCTTTCTTCTGTCGGCGGCAGCAGGACGCTGTCAATGACATGCACATAACCATTGCAGGCTTCAATATCGGGTATCAGCACCTGTGCGTCGTTGACATTAAATGACACACCATCGCTGTCGAGCTCAACAAACGCCTTATTCAGCATCTGCATCTTATCCTTGGCAAAAATCTCTTCAGAGTCACGCGAACCATAGGCGACATGATAAAGCAGAATATTTGGCACCGCAGATAACTGCTCATCAGTAAGCTCTGGATTCAGGACATCGCCCAGCTCGGTTTCAATAGCAAAGCCGATCGCTTTAAATGCATCATCCGTAGGCGCAAACACCGTAAAATTTCGATTGGTATTCAGGTCATTCGCTAACCCAAATGCGGTGACCGCCTGAACCAGAATTTCAAACCGATCATCATTGACAGCAATATCGACAATCGAAGCAGCACCTTCCGATTTACAGTTTCCCGCCAGGGCGGAACCACTTATTACCAGACCAGCGGCAAGAGCCATTATTTTTTTCATGATCGTTCTCCTGCGTTTTTGAGTGACGTAACAGAATAGGGACTACACACCTGCGCTGTTACGGACAGACAAAAACAACAGATCAAAAAAAGTACAGCTTTTACCGTTCATGCGCGCTCCGCATAACTGCATACAGAAAAACCTAATTGCGATTCGACTATTCAAGAATTTGCCGATATAACCTAGATGGACAAAAAGTTTTGCGGTGCAGCAAAGGAGTTGTGATTCATGTGGAGCAAATTCAAAACCGGAAACAAGCAAAGCAAAGCCCCCGAAAACACCCCCGATATAACGCGACAACTGGAAAACTCGCTGAACGCAATTACCCAGTGTGTCGCCACGATTGAATTCACACCCCAGGGCGACATCCTGAATGCAAACCACCTATTTCTTGAAACAGTGGGTTACTCCCTGGCAGACGTTGTCGGCCGGCATCATCGCATGTTCTGCGAAAGCGACTATGCAAACTCACCTGAGTACACCGCTTTCTGGACCCGGCTAAGTCAGGGCCAGAGCGCACAAGGAAGTTTCTTACGCTACGGTAAAAACGGCCGTCAGCTCTGGCTTGAAGCGACCTACATACCCGTTGAGCAAGACGGTCAGGTAATTAAAGTCATTAAACTGGCCAACGACATCACCGCCACCAAACAACAGCTGAATTATCAGCATTACCTGCAGGCAGCGCTGGATAAAAGCTTTGCTGTGATTGAGTTTGATACATCAGGCAACATTCTCACGGCTAACCAGAACTTCCTGGACACCATGGGCTATTCACTGCCAGAGATTGAGGGCAAACATCACCGGATGTTCTGCGACGAGGTTTTTTATCGCCAACACCCCGATTTCTGGAAGCACCTGGCCTGCGGTCATTACCAGAGAGGTATGTATTTGCGGCTAGCCAAAGGTGGACGCCGTATCTGGCTTGAAGCCAGTTACAACCCGATCTTTGATTTTGCGGGCAAGGTCAGCAAAATCGTTAAATTTGCCACCAACATTACTGACCGGATTGAATCACAAAAACAGATTCAGTCTGTGGTTCAGCAGTCTTCAGAAGAGACTGTGACCATTTCAGAACAGGCGATGTCCGTGCTGCAGGAGAGCAGTCAAATCGCCCAGCAGATAGAACAGACCGTGGCTCAGGCACACGAGATGATGCGTCAGCTCAGTCAGACCTCCTCGGAAGTGACCTCTATTGTGACCACAATTGAAGATATCTCAAGCCAGACCAATCTGCTGGCCCTGAACGCCGCCATTGAAGCGGCCCGCGCGGGTGAATTTGGTCGAGGGTTCAGCGTGGTTGCAGACGAAGTTCGCGCGCTGGCCCACAAAACCAGTCAGTCCACAGTCAGAATTGGTGGCCTTGTCAGTGAAAATGACAAGCTCTCCAGTTCGGTTGCAGGGATTGTCGATACAATTCGCCAGCAAACACAACGCAGTACAGCATTGATGGATCAGGCCACGGCAATTTTGGATGATGTACGTGAAGGTGCCGTCCGGGTTGCAGAAAACGTCAGCCACAGCATCCATACCGAAACAGAATAGAGCTTAATACCAGCTCACCCGTGGGCGGGTGAGCTGTATCTCATGTTCTATACCACCGGACTAACATCCGGTGGTAATCCAGAGGTACTCTCTCGACAGGCGCGTTTGACTGTCGCAACAGACACGTCGAAATGACTCGCCGTCTCCAAAATACTGGCCCGATTTTCCTCACGCCAGCGATAGAGCAAATCGTAATCAATCTTGCGGCGTCGCCCCGTGGGTCGCTCGGCCCGATGATTATTTTCTTCGCAGCTTGAATCACTGCCACATGGCGCTGGATTCGCCGGCATCGACTCGATAACACCCACCACCGCCAGAACGGCTTTTAATGCGTTGGCTGGCAGTTTGATTCCCTGAAGATGACAGTAAACAGAAACCTTTTTCTTACTCAATTTGCGCAAGCGACTGACAATCTCGTCTGCACTGCTGCCCAGATCATGCAGATCAAACAGAGCAACTGTATCCTCTGGCCACAGATAATTCAGCAACTTGTCAAAGACTCGCGTCTCGCCATCCTCCAGCTTCTCCTGAAACCATCTGCCAACTGGCACACCTGTTTCAACGGTTTCACGCTGCTTCTTGAGTTTAACCTCACCTTTGCGCAGATAACCCACGACCGCCATTCTGTTTCACTATCCCTTTTAAAAACAAACGTATATTCAACCACTCAGGCGGTCTGGGGATTATTTCAGTTTTGTGAAATTTCGTTTCAACGGGCATTTAAAGCTCAGAGCTTCTTTGCGCAAACCGAGATGTTCGACTCATTGATATCAAACCAACCGCAAGCGGAGAGGGGAGGTAATGTTTAAGCCGATGAGACCATTTTTTCGCTTTTAATGATTTTTACAGCTTAATGCTGAATTTAAGCGGAATTTAGCCACGATAACACACTGTTCAAAAAATGCATTAATGTTGCAATTTGTGCATTTTGTAATACTATTTATAAAAAACATGCGCAATTAAACAGATGAACTCATTGAACCAGCTACTTCAAGCCGCCGAAGCCTTTAAACCATCCAAAGCACATCTGGCTCCCTATAAAGACGTCATCATCAGACTGAGAAGCAAAGGTGCCTCCTGGAGGGAGATCGCAAAGTTTCTGCATAACGAAGCCAATCTTGAGGTGGAGCACACCAAAATTGCCAGAACGGCGGCAAGCTGGAACATTGAGTCTGACCTGACGGCATCACTGCCATTAACCACTGACTTTCTTCACTGCCTGAATACCACACTGTTCTCACATGAAGAGAAACAGATGTTGTTGTCGCATTACTATGCCCCCCATCGCACCGTCTCCTATTCACAGCTTGCTCAACTGTGCGGACACGATTCCAGCCGACAGGCCAGACAAGGCTACAGCGAGCTGGGCAAAAAACTCTGTGATGCTTTACAGTTTGCACCGCTGAACGACGCCTCCGGGCGACCGTCATATACCAGCATCATCGGCATCAAACACAGCTATACCCGCCTGAAAGATGAATACCAGCTAATCATGCATCATGCCCTGAGTGATGCGATACGCCAGCTGATAGAGGAAGGGCGCCTGTAAGCTGATTACCCACACCCACTCTGCACATAAACAGCCGCAGGTTTTATTTAAAACCATCACGCAGATTTCACGGTTCCAGACACCGGCGGGCAGGGTATACTGCGCGGGTTAATTTATAACGGGTTAAATTCGTGGCTCAGAACGCAACTATCTTCAAAGCGCAGCTAACAATAGCGGACATGGACCGGCATTATTACGCTGATCACACGCTGACACTGGCGCTGCACCCTTCCGAAACCGAAGAGCGCATGATGATGCGAATTCTGGCGTTTATCATGCATGCCAGCGAACAACTGGAATTCACCCGGGGGCTGGCGGCTGATGACGAACCCGACCTGTGGCAAAAAAGCTATTCCGATGAGATTGAGCTCTGGATTGACGTTGGACTGCCCAGTGACAAGCGCATCCGTAAAGCCTGCAACCGTTCTAAGCAGGTTATCATCCTAACCTATGGTTCCGACCAGGCCGTCAAGCCGTGGTTAACTTCCATCCAGTCTGAACTGAACCGGCAGGACAATCTGACTCTGCTGCGTATCCCCGTTGAGCAGAGCAATACACTGACCCAACTGGCATCTCGCAATATGAACCTGCAATGCAATCTTCAGGATAACGAGGTGTGGATTAGCAGCGATAAAGGGACTGCGACTGTAGAGGTAGAAAGGATTGGTAATTGATATACCCAATCAAACTTCCGGGGCTATACAACCCGAACCTCAGACTAAAAATCTACCTAACACGTAGCACTGTTGATTGATCCTGAGCCTCCGGTCCCATACTCACCCGCTGACAACCCATTGAGTCCCAAAACATATCTGAGTATTCTGGTGCTTAAACATTCATTTCCGCGAGAATGGCTGCTCTCACATCAAACGACAGACTCAGGAATGCAATGTGACTTGTTAAGGTCTGATCAGGTTCGCTGATTAATACTTCCAGGAGCTACCCCATTACTACTTTTCGTTCTACCTACACGGCTCTGAGCCTTATTTTGCTAGCTTTACTCGTGGGCACGGCTCAGGCTGGTAATTCAGTACCAATACGTTACCCCGACAGCGCCTGGGACCCTCGTGTACTTACCACTCTCCAAAAAGGCCCCTTATATCTTGGTACAGAGGTAGAGTTTAATCTGCCAGCCCCACCTGCCAATGACAGTGCGACCACCCGCCAGGAATTGGAAACATTGCGTGAGTACCAAAAACATGGCCGCAGCCAGGAGCAGATTGAGAAGATCTATGCAGAGGCTGCGGCTGGCGAATTTTCCGAGATCTACCTTGAGGGTGGACCCTTTACCCCGGCCATGAAACGAGCAGCGGCTCATGTACTGAAAATGGCTGATCACGAAAGTCAGTATTTTATTATCAGAGACAAGCACCGTTTTGCTCGCCCACGCCCTTCTCAACTGGCAACCGATCTGACACTGGTGGTCGATAATCCTGGCCATGCAGCCTATCCCTCCGGGCATGCCACCCAGTCAATGCTGATGTCACTGATTGCAGCAGAGATTGATCCAGCGCATGCAGAAGAATACGAACGCTATGCGAAGTCCATTGCTCAACGCCGCGAGATTGCCGGGGTACATTACCCCAGTGATAGTGAGGCGGGTCAGTTGCTGGCCAAACGTCTCTTGCCAGCCCTAATGAATGTGCCTGATTTCAAAGAAGCATTAACAGAAGCGCAGAATCAGTTCCGATCGCTAAGCCAGTAGCAGCGCAGTGAATTCAACTACCTTCCTCGCGGCTTAGTGACCGCTCCGGTATTTCACCAGACACAACTATTCCCCTGCACCCGTAGCTCAGGTGGATGGGGTAGCACTAACCGAATAGAAACAAGGAGATAGGGGAGATAAAAAAGTGGCGCGCCCGGAGGGATTTGAACCCCCGACCAACAGGATCGGAACCTGCTACTCTATCCAGCTGAGCTACGGGCGCACGGGAATGTTTGCAGGCGGTATTCTACCGATGCCGTCTTGCTTCGCCAAGGAAAAATCACATTAAGTTCCAGAGCAACGCCTTTGGCACTCAGTAGAGCGTTTTTGCCCCTTTGCGTTGAATGCCGGGCACGATTACATCCCAGGTTTGACTGGGCTTGTGAAACGCCAAAAAAGCCTGGCATTGCTGACATCGATACACGGACTGACTGGGAATTTCACTGAGGAGGCGAAGACTGGTGCCTTCAGAAGAGTTTTGAGCGTTGGAAAAGCAGGCGCAGGGGGCCGGTTGATGGGCTGGTTGCAGCATTGTGCTCTCACTGTCCGCGAAGAATTAGACCATAGTATAAGACCCCTGTTTCGCTTTCCGCCAGTGAAAAACCACACTTTTTAGCATTTTTTTTGACCCAAAGTAGGTTGCTTGCGGCCAAAGCCCCATTTGAGTTGTGCTTATTTGTCGTTATAATTCGCAGCCGATGAAACTTTAAGCATCCAAGCCTGTATAAACGCCTCTGCATTTGCGCGGCTTTTGCCCTGGCATCCCTCAGGCGATGTTGAACATTTTACAATTTGAGCGATTAAGAGGTCGTGACTGTGAAAAAAATCACTTCTGTACTGTTTGCGCTAGGACTGAGCATCTTCCTGGGCACTTCAGCTCAGGCTGCTAACGACGACGCTGCTGTCGTTGAGCGTATCAAAGCTGTTGGTTCCGTATGTATCGAAGGCGACACCAGCTGTGGTGGCGCGGCTCCTGTAGCGGCAGCTTCAGGCGGTACCCGTACCGGTGAAGAGATCTACAACGGCAAATGTGCAGGCTGTCATGCGACCGGCGCTGCTGGCGCGCCGAAATACGGCACCAGTGACTGGGCTGAGCGTGGTTCTAAAGGTTTGGGCGCGCTGCTGGAAAGCGCCATTAACGGCCTGAACGCTATGCCACCACGTGGTCTGTGTGCTGACTGTTCTGATAAAGAACTGCGTAACGCCATCAAATACATGGTTGAAAGCGCCAAGTAATTTCGAGATTGCTAAAAAAGGCCGCGAATGCGGCCTTTTTTTGTGTCTGAATCAATCAAACATATTTTTCAGACTGTTTAGCGTGGCGTTACCCCGGCGTTGATTGGCAACCTGGCAACGCTCACCCAAACCTTCCACTTCGAGATCTTCCGGCGGCAGTTCGTCCAGAAAACGACTTGGAACACAGTCTACTTTTTCACCATACTGTTTGCGCTGTTTTGCCAGCGTGATGGTCAACGCACGCTTGGCCCGGGTGATACCCACATACGCCAGCCGTCGTTCTTCTTCGATGTTATCGCTTTCAATGCTATTTCGGTGCGGTAGCAACTCTTCTTCCATACCCATCAGGAACACATAGGGAAATTCCAGCCCTTTAGAGGCATGCAGGGTCATCAATTGAACCCGGTTTGAATCGTCTTCCTCTTCCTGACGGTCCAGCATATCCAGCAGTACCAGTCGGGTAATGGCTTCCTCAATGCCCGCATCCGGGTCATCTTCCTGCAGGCGTTCCAGCGTTGAGCGCAGTGAATCCAGCAGAAAGCCGACATTCTGAATTCGCTTTTCAGCCATGGCATCACTGGTGCTGTTTTCAGCAATCCAGCCTTCATAATCCATATCACGCATCATCTCTGTGATCGCTTCTATCGGATCATGCTCATAACACTGCTTGAGAATATGCTGCATCCACTGGCAAAAACGTCTTAAACGCTGAACCGCATTGGCCGGCATCACCTGTTCAAGGCCCAGCTCACCACAGGCATCAAACATGCTGATCTGGCGCTCCAGCGCATAAGAACCCAGTTTCTGCAGCGTACTAGGGCCTATTTCACGCCGGGGCAGATTGATAATACGCAGAAAGGCATTGTCATCATCCGGGTTAATAAGCACCTTCAGATAACTCATCAGGTCTTTGATTTCGGTGCGGGCAAAAAACGAGGTGCCGCCACTGAGTTTGTAGGGCACCTGATACTGCTGCAGTTTGATCTCCAGCAAGCGGGCCTGAAAGTTACCCCGGTACAGTATCGCCATATCGCGAAAGGCGACCGTGTTCCGCAGATGCAGATCAAGGATCTCCATGGCGATGCGCTCGCACTCAGCCTCTTCATTGGCATTGTGCAGCACGCGGATCGGATCCCCCATGCCCATCTCACTCCATAACTGCTTCTCAAAGACATGGGGATTATTGGCGATCAGTGTATTGGCGGCTTTCAGGATCCGGCTGGTCGAACGGTAATTCTGCTCCAGCTTGATCACTTTCAGGCTGGGAAAGTCCTGCTGCAATTGAGCCAGGTTTTCAGGTCGCGCGCCGCGCCAGGCATAGATCGACTGATCATCATCACCCACCACCGTCAATGCACCGCGGGTCCCCACCAGCTGTTTGACCAAGCGGTATTGGGAGAGGTTGGTGTCCTGATACTCATCTACCAGCAGATATCGCAGGCGGTTTTGCCAACGCTCAAGCGCATCCGGCTGCGAGGCAAACAAACGCACCGGGATCAGAATCAGATCATCAAAGTCCACAGCATTGTAGGCCCGCAGATGGGTTTCGTAGGCTTCATAAGCCCGGGCTGCGAGAATCTCCAGCGGCAGTTGGGCACGACTCAGCGCCGTGTCCGGATCTACCATGTCGTTTTTCCAGTTTGAGATCTGGTGCTGGACGGCATCGACCTGGTCCGTCTCTTCGTTGTTATGCAGCATCAGATCGCGCAGCAGCGCCTTGCTATCCTGCGCGTCAAAAATTGAAAAGCCCGGTTTAAAACCCAGCAGCTTGTGCTCGCGCCGGATAATGGTCATGCCCAGATTATGAAAGGTGGCTACAGTCAGACCGCGTGAAGGCTGGCCTTCCAACAGGCTGCTGACGCGCTCTTTCATCTCGCGGGAGGCTTTATTGGTAAAGGTGACGGCTGCAATATTGGCCGGTCTGATACCGCACTCATTCACCAGATAGGCAATTTTTTGCGTGATCACACTGGTCTTGCCCGAGCCTGCCCCAGCCAGCACCAGTAGAGGGCCGTTGATATATTTCACAGCGTCACGCTGTCGGGCATTAAGGTGTTTCACTATACCAACTCAGGAAATGATTAAAGTTTTAATTACCAAGGCCGAATGCATAAAGACAGGTGATGGTGTTTATACCACGTTCAGCTGTTCGCGGGCCCAGGCATCAGGCCCGACGCTATTATGACATGTATAAAGAAAGTGGGGCAGCCATCTGACTGAAGTTGGCACTTCAGTCGTTGTACGGGAAGGGGTTATGTACCAGGCTCGAGGCCATACAGCTCAGGATCTGCAAAAGATCTTGCTGATCGACGTTGATCGGGTCAGCAAGTCTATTATGCGTTCTTTGGTCAAGACCACCCACAAAAACCGGCTGACCATCACAACCTCATTGCGTGACGGTGTTGCCTGCCTCCGACAGGGTCAGTATTCAGTGCTGATGTTTGCGGGTAAGCAACTCGGTAAGAAATACCCTCAGGCGATCAGCCGACTCTCTCAACTGGTGCCTAACACCCCGATCATTGCACTGGGCGAACATATCTCTGAAACAGAAGGGGAGAGGCTACTCAAAGCCCGCGCGTTTGATTACGTCTCAGTCACACAGTTTTCGCCTGAGCTGCTCGACCGCGCTCTGCGCCACGCCATAAACAGCCATCACCAAAGTCGTTTGATCCAGCAATTACGCGATACGGATCCACTGACCGGCGTAGGCAATCGGCTGCTGTTTCGACGCACGCTGGAAAGCAAACTTGCCGCGCATGAAGAGAATGGCAATCGTCTGGCCGTCATCTCAATCGATATTAATAACTTCCGCTCGCTTAACAGTAGTTTTGGCCAGCACAATGGTGACCTCATTGTGATTGAACTGGCCGAGCGGATTCGTAATGCATTCAGCCCCTGCGAAGTGGTTGCACGCCTGAGCAGCGATGAGTTCGGTCTGATTATCGAGACCTCACCGTTTGAGAATGTTGAAGAGTTTGTGACACAGAAGCTGCGTCAGTTCATCAACGATATGCAGCAACCCTTTCATTTCAACCACCAGCAACTGCAGGTGTGCAGCTCCATCGGCATCGCCATCAGTCCGGGCCATGGCCGTGATGGTGAAACCCTGCTGCAAAATTCAGTGCTGGCGCGCCAGGCCAGTAAAGAGAATTTCAATACCAGCTACAGTTTCTACCATCAGAAAATGGCACCGGGCCGCGATCTTTACTCTGAGCTGGCACCCGAGATTGCTCATGCACTGCGTGGTAACCAATTTATTCTGCATTATCAGCCACAGATCAATCTGCTGACCGGACGAATTGAGGGGGCAGAAGCCCTGATCCGCTGGCAACACCCGAAACGCGGCCTGCTAATGCCAAATGAGTTTATCCCGATCTGTGAGCAGGCCGGTCTGATTGTACCGATTGGTTATTGGGTTATTCATCAGGCCTGTATCCATCTTCAGCAACTGAAGGCCGAAGGCATTGATATGCGCCACTTTGGCGTCAACCTGTCGTTCCGCCAGTTTGGTGACGATAAACTGGTGCCAACCATCAAGCGGATTCTCAACAAAACGCAGGTTGATACCCGGGCGCTGGTCTTTGAGTTAACTGAATCGGCCCTGCACAAAGACGAAGAGCATGTACTTGCCTGCCTGGAAAGCCTGTCGGAAACCGGCGTTTCCTTCTCGCTGGATGATTTTGGTACCGGTTATTCTTCCTTCTCCCTGCTACAAAAACTGCCAATTGATACCATCAAAATCGACCGTTCCTTTATCACCGATGTGACCACCTGTGCTGACGATGCCGAAATCGTCAGAACCATCATCAATCTGGCCCACAATATGGGCAAAGGTGTTATCGCAGAAGGCGTGGAACGTCAGGAACAACTGGATTTTCTGGTCGAGCATCAGTGCGATATGGTGCAGGGTTACTTCTTCAGTCGCCCAGTTGACTTCGATACCTTCCGTCATACCGTGCGCCAGTGCGCCAATGACAATCAGATGGAAATGGTTATCGAAGATTATGAAATTGAAGCACAGGCACTATAAGCTGGATTTCAGACCTGAGCGATAACTCAACGCCTCCAGCAGATCCGCCTCCATAATCTTTTCCCGCTGTGCCAGATCAGCAATGGTCCTCGCCACCCGTAAAATACGATGGTAAGCCCGCGCAGATAAGCCCAGTGTTTCCAAAGCCCCCGCTAGCATTAACTGATCCTCCCGACTTAACTGACAATGCTGTTCCAGCATCCTGCCGCTTAACTGCCGGTTGGCACAGCCCTGACGCGCCAATTGCAGTTGCCGTGCCTGAATCACGCGCTCACGCACCACAGCGGTAGGTTCATGCGCTGGAGCATCGGACAACAGATCTTCTTTGGGCAGAGCACGCACCGACAGTTGCAGATCAATCCGATCAAGCAGGGGGCCTGACAACCGTGACTGATAACGCCGCACCTGATCCGATCCGCACTGACAACGCCCGGAGCCATCAGCAAAGTAACCACAGGGGCAGGGGTTCATGGCGGCAACCAGTTGAAACTGAGCAGGAAAGGCTGCCTGGCGTGCCGCTCGAGATATCACAATTTCACCGGCTTCCAGAGGTTCGCGCAGCACTTCCAACACACTGCGGCTAAACTCCGGCAGTTCATCCAGAAACAGGACACCATGATGGGCCAGCGAGATCTCACCCGGTCGCGGCAAACTGCCGCCACCCACCAGCGCCACAGCAGAGGCGGTATGGTGCGGCGCCCGAAAAGGTCTCTGATAGTGCAGTTGTACCTGTTCGGCTCGGCCAGCTACAGAATGAACCGCAGCCACCTCTATTTGTTCTTTTTCGGTTAAGGGCGGCATCAAACCGGTCAAACGCTGCGCCAGCATGCTTTTACCACTACCCGGTGCGCCTGAAAACAATAGGTTATGCCCACCGGCCGCCGCCAGCTCCAACGCCCGTTTCGCCTGAATCTGACCTTTTACGTCGGCCAGATCAGGCAAAACCTGTTCGAACGATGCTCTTTCCAGTGGACTTACCAGAGGTAGTAACTGCTCACTTACAAGATGCGCACAGACTTTCAGCAGATGATCAGCAGCATGGGCGGTGAGTTCGCGCACCAGACCGGCCTGCTCAGCCCCGGTAACCGGTAAAATCAGCTTGCGAGCGGCCGTCTGACAGGACAACGCCGCAGGTATCACCCCTTCAATTGGTCGCAGCTCACCTGACAGTGCCAACTCGCCAAGAAACTCATACTGATCAATCTCAGGCGCATTCAGCTGGCCGCTGGCCACCAGAATACCAATCGCGATGGCGAGATCATAACGTCCGCCCTCTTTGGGCAGATCAGCCGGTGCCAGATTAACGGTGAGTCGACGCTGGGGAAACTCAAAACCGGCATTCAGCAGAGCACTGCGGACCCGCTCACGGCTCTCTTTTACGGCGGTTTCTGGTAAGCCAACGATGGCAAAGGAGGGCAGTCCGCCCGACAGGTGAACTTCAACAGTGACTGGAGGTGCAGAGATACCCACCAGCGCCCGAGTATGGATAGTGGCAAGCGACATAACTTCCTTCCCTGGAAGTGAATGGACACATAACGATCAGCAACAGCTTAGTGTTCTACCGCCAGATGTGCCAGCAACTGCTCTAAACTCAGCGGCAAACCAAAATAACGTCCCTGCATCAGCATACAGCCCTGACCCATCAGCTCACCACGCTGACCAGCGGTAGCAACACCATCGGCCAGCACCTCGATACCCAGCCGGTCAGCCATATGCAACACACTGCGTATCTGCTTCTGCCGCATAGTGTCGCCACTCATATTCGTCACCAGATCCGCATCCAGCCGAATAATATCCGGATGGATATCTTTTAATTGTTCCAGATCCGGCATTTTGCGGGAAAAACCACTCAGGGAGAGCAACGCATCAGAGGTGAGCACATCAAACAACAGGCCCTCTTTTTCCTGAGCAGTCTCAAGATCGATATCCAGCAGGATTGCACCTGCCATCTGATACTTCTGTAACAGTGCCAGCCAGCGCTGAGCATCATCTTCGGCTTTCAACTGCTGCTTTTCCAGCCTGAGGGATATAAAGCGAAGTCCGGGATAACGTTCCCAGATCAGATTAAAGGATTGCAGTTCCTGCGCCAGCCAACTCTCGTACTTACGCACAGAACCTGCACCCTGCAATAGTGAAGAAAAACCACTGAAAGGTACCTGACCTAACTCTTCATGCTGCCAGATAGGTGCCGCATGCACCGCCACCACCTGATGATTATGCAGGCTGTACACCGGCAGGAAACACATCTGTAAATGGCCTGCATCCAGCGCCATCACCAGATCTTCTTCATGCAGAATCTGCGGCCCCTTACTCAACTCGAGCAGCGGGTTATAGACTCTGAAGGTATTGCGGCCACCCTGTTTGGCGGCGTACATGGCGACATCGGCCTTTTTCACCAGATCCCGTGCACGGTTGCCGTGCTCAGGGGTCATGGCAATGCCCACACTGCCACTGATAAAGATTTCCCGGTGGTCCACCATAATGCCGTGGCCCAACTGCTCTACCACCTGCTGCGCAATGCGCGTGGCGGTCTCAACACCGTCCATGCAGGGCACCAGCATGACAAATTCGTCACTGTTCAGACGCGCCAGGGAATTGGGCATCGGCGCTACAGAACCCAACCTCCGGGCCACTTCCTGCAACAGTCCATCACCCACTTCACGCCCCAGGGTATCGTTGATCCACTTGAAACGATCAAGGTCGATCAGCAGCACTGCCATCTGCTCTTTAATCTCGGCGGCACGCTGCAACCGGGCATCCATCACATCACGAAATCGATCCCAACTCGGCAACTGTGTCAGCTCATCATAATGGACCGGCTCGGCCTGCAGCGTGATCGCGGTTTTCAGCGGGCTGATATCAAAAAACTGTGCCGCATAACCCATCAGCCGGCCTTCATCCCAGAGGCAGCAGATCGACAACCAGACCGGGTAAACAGTGCCGTCCTTATGCTGTTGCCAGAGTTCCCCCTGCCAGCTACCGTTACTGCGCAAGGCTGGCCAGAGCACCTCATAGACCTGCATATTGAGTGCTTCTGCCGCCAGAATATGGGCTTTTTCGCCCACCACTTCGGCAAAGCTGTAACCTGTGATTCGTTCAAACGCGGGGTTTACCCGAATAATATTGCTGTCACTGTCAGTAATGACCATCGCCTGCGGCGATTGCAGGAAGAACTGCTGTTCAGGTAGTTCCATGGAGTGCCCGTTCAGGAATTGGATGAGTCTGAAGCTTGCATAGCCGCCAATTGTGCTTCCAGCGCATCGACCTTTTCACGGGTGCGCTGTAAAACGGCCTTCTGAGCATCAAACTCCTCCCGTGTGACCAAGTCAAGCCTGCTAAAGGCAGATTGCAGCATCTGCTTGACCTGCGCCTGGGTACTCCCGGTCTGACCGGACACCATCTGCCCCAGCTGCTCAGCCAGTCCTTCTATAAATGCCTGATTAATCATGGTCATCTCCGTGTTCGGTTATCTCTATTGCTTGCACTATATCAATTCACACTGAGCGATAAAATGCGGCAAAAATGCGCACCAAAACCGAACATTGGCTATTTTTTGTGCATTATTATGATGCGTTTAGTCTTAGGGTTAATCATTAAAAATGGCTAACCTATTGATTTTAAATACCACAAAGAAAGATGGCACAGGTTTCGCTGTACTGTGAGCAAGTCGATCAACTTTTCTGCTCGACGCTTCGTACTGAAGCATAAAGCTTTCGCATTATGCATAAATGGGGGACAACTCAATGAAAATGATCTCCGCTGTCATCAAACCATTCAAACTGGATGATGTCCGTGAAGCTCTTTCTGATATCGGTGTGCAGGGTATCACCGTAACAGAAGTTAAAGGTTTTGGCCGTCAGAAAGGCCACACAGAACTGTACCGCGGTGCAGAGTATGTTGTGGACTTCCTGCCTAAAGTGCGCGTTGACGCTGCGGTTGCAGACGACATCGTTGACCAGGTGGTTGATGCCATCAGTCAGGCTGCGCAGACCGGCAAAATCGGCGATGGCAAAATCTTTGTCATGCCGCTGGAGCAGGTTGTGCGTATCCGTACCGGTGAAACCGGCAACGAAGCACTTTAATCAACACATTTTATAGCTTCTGGAGGTTACCTCAATGGAAGAAATTCTGAACACGACAGTAGCTGACGTTACTCAGCTGAAGTACGCGCTGGACACCTTCTACTTCCTGGTGTGTGGTGCGTTGGTAATGTGGATGGCTGCTGGCTTTGCGATGCTGGAATCCGGTCTGGTTCGCGCCAAAAACACCACTGAAATCCTGACTAAAAACATCGCGCTGTACGCGATTGCCTGCATCATGTACATGGTGTGCGGTTATGCCATCATGTACGGTGGTGACTACCTGTTGTCCGGCATTACTGGTGACGGTTTCTCTGGTGATGAGCCAGCAACCTACGCGCCTTCAGCTGACTTCTTCTTCCAGGTTGTATTCGTTGCAACTGCAATGTCCATCGTTTCCGGTGCTGTAGCAGAGCGTATGAAACTGTGGGCATTCCTGGTGTTTGCTGTTGTTATGACTGGCTTCATCTACCCAATGGAAGGTTCCTGGACTTGGGGTGGCAATGCTGTATTCGGCATGTACACTCTGGGCGACCTGGGCTTCTCTGACTTCGCAGGCTCCGGTATCGTACACATGGCTGGTGCTGCTGCTGCTCTGGCTGGCGTTCTGGTACTGGGCGCTCGTAAAGGCAAATACGGCAAAAACGGCGAAATCAACGCAATTCCTGGTGCCAACCTGCCAATGGCTACTCTGGGTACTTTCATCCTGTGGCTGGGTTGGTTCGGCTTCAACGGTGGTTCCGTACTGGCTACTTCCGATGTTGAAAACTCAAATGCGGTTGCGGTTGTATTCATGAACACCAACGCTGCTGCGGCTGCAGGTGCAATTGCTGCCCTGATCGTTGCACGCCTGATGTTCGGTAAAGCGGATCTGACCATGACCCTGAACGGTGCACTGGCCGGTCTGGTTGCCATCACTGCTGAACCATCTACTCCGACTGCCCTGCAGGCTACCCTGTTCGGTGCGATCGGTGGTGCGCTGGTTGTATTCAGCATCCTGGCTATCGACAAAATGAAGATCGACGATCCAGTTGGTGCGATCTCTGTACACGGTGTTGTAGGTCTGCTGGGTCTGCTGCTGGTACCCGTTACTAACGACGGTTCTACCTTCACTGGTCAGATCATCGGTGCTGCTACTATCTTCGGTTGGGTATTCGTAACCAGTCTGGTTACCTGGTTGATCATCAAAGTGATCATGGGTGTGCGTGTATCTGAAGAAGAAGAGTACGAAGGCGTTGACCTGTCTGAGTGCGGTATGGAAGCTTACCCAGAGTTTACCTCTTCCAAGTAAGTTCCTGAGTTAAAGCGAAAAGGGTGCTCTGAGCACCCTTTTTTGTTTTTTGGCTGCAAATACGCCGATGATTCCATCCCGGCTAAATCTGGTTATACTAGGGGCCTCTCTGAAGACCCACGGGTTCTTTCAACAACGTTCATAACCGGTTGTTCTCTGAGGCATATTCAGATTCAGCCGCTGCAGACGAGGATGAAGCTATATGAAACTGGTTACTGCGGTAATTAAGCCGTTCAAGCTGGATGATGTCCGCGAGGCGCTGTCTGAAATTGGCATCCAGGGTGTCACTGTTACCGAAGTGAAAGGTTTTGGCCGTCAGAAAGGTCACACTGAACTGTACCGCGGTGCAGAGTACGTGGTGGATTTTTTGCCAAAAGTTAAAATCGAAATCGCACTGGAAGGCGATATGGTGAATCAGGCCATTGAAGCCATCAGCAAAACCGCCAACACCGGCAAAATTGGTGACGGTAAGATCTTCGTGACCCCGCTGGAGCAGGTTATTCGTATCCGTACCGGCGAAAGTGGTCCTGACGCGTTGTAAGCGCTACCTGCCTTCAAGAATTTTCAAAAGCACCCTCAGTGGGTGCTTTTTTTATGCCTTCCAATCAGCACTTTACCTCCTGCCCTCCGCTAAACGACTAAACTGATAGCGAATACCATGGCATCAGGAGGGCTTATGCACTCAAAAGTGACCCGCGCGCTGTTTGATGAGTATATGGTTCCGAACTATGCACCGCCGGAGATGATCCCTGTGCGGGGCAAAGGTAGCCGGGTATGGGATCAGGCTGGCCAAGAATATATCGATTTTGCCGGCGGTATCGCCGTTACCGCCCTGGGACATTGCCACCCCGCACTGGTGGATGTACTCACGCAGCAAGCCAATACCCTATGGCACCTGAGCAATGTCTGGACCAACGAACCCGCCATTCATCTGGCGCAACAACTCTGTCAGCATACTTTTGCCGAGAAGGTCTATTTTGCCAACTCCGGAGCGGAGGCCAATGAAGCGGCCTTCAAACTGGCGCGCAAATACGCACATGATCGTGTAGGTCCGCAGAAGCACGAGCTGATCAGTTTCCAGAACAGCTTCCACGGGCGCACGCTGTTTACCGTCAGTGTAGGCGGCCAGCTTAAATACCGTCAGGGTTTTGAACCGGTTCCTGCGGGGATCACCCATCTTCCCTTTAATGATATTGAGGCGCTGGAAAAAACCATCTCTGAACGCACCTGTGCCGTTGTACTTGAACCGATTCAGGGGGAGGGGGGCATCATTCCCGCCGACCGTGATTTCCTGTTAGCGGCCCGCAACCTGTGCGACCGGCATGATGCCTTACTGATCTTTGATGAAATCCAGACCGGCATGGGGCGCACCGGCAAACTGTTTGCCTATGAACACTTCCCGGAAGCCACGCCAGACATTCTCACAACCGCCAAGGCGCTGGGTAACGGCTTCCCCGTGGGCGCTATGTTGTGTCGTGAAGAGATTGCGACAGCGTTCAATTTTGGCAGTCATGGCAGCACCTATGGCGGCAATCCACTGGCCTGTGCTGTCGCCGCCAAAGTGCTTGAACTGATCGCTGACCCCGACTTGCTTGCAGGGGTTCTGACGCGTCACCAGTACCTTGTGGATGCACTGAAACATGCCAATGACAACGCTCCGGTTTTCAGTGCGATACGGGGACAGGGATTACTGATTGGTTGTGAGCTAATGCCACACTTTGCCGGACGTGGACGTGAACTGCTGATGCAGGCGCTGGATGCTGGTCTGATGGTGCTGGTTGCCGGACCCAATGTGCTGCGACTGGCACCGGCGCTGAATATCCCGGAAGCGGACATTGACGAGGGCATGACACGGCTGTCCAGCGCCATGCAATGTTTTCTGAATGACGGTGGCACTTGATCATGTCTGATCTTATGCACGGCATCTCGGTCCAGGAACTCGAAATACTGGACTGGTGCGCAGCACAACAGGATGAAATGGTCCAGCGCCTGGAAAGGCTGGTTGGCATCAACAGCGGCAGCGATAACCCGGCGGGGATCAATCAGTGCGGCGAGCTTATGCAAATCTGGTTTCAGAGCGCGTTTCCTGACCTTCAGTGTGTACGCCATACCCTGCCTGATGCTGACGTTATCTCCATGACGGGCGAGAGCCTTGCACGCCCGCTGGGCGATCTCTGGCAGTTTTCCCGCAGACCGGAAGCCCCCTTGCAGATTCTCTTGTGCGGACACCTGGACACTGTATTCGGTTCTGAACATCCCTTTCAAACAGCGCGTTATCTGACCGCAGATATTTTGAATGGGCCTGGCGCCGCCGATATGAAAGGCGGTTTACTGGTGATGCTCACGGCTCTGCATGCGCTGGAGCAGCACCCCGCATGTACCAATCTGGGCTGGACCGTACTGCTGAATCCTGATGAGGAGATCGGCTCCCCCGGCTCAGCAGACTGGCTAACAAAACTCGCATCACAACATCATCTGGGACTGGTATTCGAACCTGCCTTACCAAACGGAAATCTGGCAGGGGCACGCAAGGGGAGCGGTAATTTTACCTGCATCATAAACGGCCGCAGCGCCCATGCCGGACGCAACCCGGAAGAGGGTCGTAATGCCATTGTGCTGGCCGCAGAACTGATTCAGCAGCTCAACCATTTAAACCATCAGCGCCCTGATCTGACCCTGAATGTCGGGGTTGTCCAGGGCGGCCACAGTACCAATCAGGTCCCGGACTTGTGTGTATTTCGTTTTAATATTCGCATCAGTGAGCCGGCCGATGCCAATTGGTGTGAGCAGCAGCTCAAACAGTTGTCAGATCGCTTCGCGCAGCGGGATGGCTATAACCTGCAATTGCACGGTGGGTTTGGGCGCATGCCAAAAACACTGCATGCAACGCAACTGACCCTGCTCCGCTATGTCCAAACCATAGCAGCTCAACTCAGTCAGCCCCTTGCCTGGCAAGATACCGGAGGCTGCTGTGATGGCAATAACCTGGCCGCGGCCGGGTTAATCAATGTGGATACGCTGGGTGTGCGTGGCCAGAATATCCACACCGACCAGGAAACCATTGAGCTCAAAAGCTTAACTGACCGCAGCCAGCTGACTGCGCTTTTATTGTTGCGTCTGGCGCAGTCTGGCTGGCCATCTAAGGGGGTATTATGAACCCTGAAACCCTGCAACAACATCTTCAGGCCATGTGGCTGGACTACCTACAGCTTAACCCTCAGGCGCGGCTGATTCATGGTTTATTCCGCTCCCGCAATCCCGAACTGGTAAACGACCATATTGCGCTGCGTACCTTTGATCTGCCTGAAGTCGACCTCAATCATCTGGCAAGGCCTTTTCAGCTGGCCGGTTATGACTTTGCCGGGGAGTACCATTTCCCGGACAAACACCTTTATGCGCGGCATCTGCAACACCCTGATAGGCAGCTACCTAAAATCTTTATCAGTCAGCTGATCACTGCCGAGCTAGGCGCTGTTAACAACGCGCTGGTCCACAAACTTATCAGTCAGATTCCGGCTTCTGTCAGGGCTGGGGAGGGGTTTTGTTACTCCGGTCGGCATTGGGAGCTGAGCTGGCGGGAGTATCAGCAACTACTGGCTGAAAGCGAATATGCTGCCTGGGTGGCTGCCTTTGGCTTCAGACCCAACCATTTCACTCTCTTCGTCAATGCGCTGCAGTCACATACCAGCATCGCCGCTGTAAACACGTTCCTGACTTCAAGGGGGGTTCAGCTGAATACTGCCGGGGGCGCTATCAAGGGTTCTCCTGAAGTCGGACTTGAACAGTCTTCAACCCTGGCCAGCCGGGTGCCGGTCACCTTCAGCGACGGCATTCATCATATTCCCGGTTGTTATTACGAATTCGCCTCGCGCTTTCCATTGGCGGACGGGGAGCTCTATCAGGGGTTTGTTACTGATTCCGCTAACCAGATATTCCACAGTACGGACAGTCGACAGGGGAGGTAAGCCATGTATTACATTCGCCCAATCGCCATGACCGATCTGGATACTCTGTGTCAGATCGCCCGTGAATCAGGTCCGGGATTTACCTCGTTACCGGACAACAGTGAACTGCTTGAGCAAAAAATCGGCCGCAGTCTGGCGGCCCTTGCACCTGCCCATTCAGCCCTGACGAATCAAAGTTATCTCTTTGTGCTCGTTAAGCATGAAACTGAACAGGTTGTCGGCACCTGTGGGATTGAGTCTGCTGTGGGCATGGATTATCCCTGGTACCACTATCGATTGGGTACTGTTGTGCACGCCTCACCCGAGCTGAACGTTTATAACCGCTTCAAAACACTTTACCTGTGTAACGATTACACCGGCTGTTCTGAAGTTTGCACCCTCTATCTGAAACCTGATCATCGACGCCATCACAATGGTGCTCTGCTTTCAAAAAGCCGGTTCCTGTTTATGGCAGCTCAGCCAGAGCGTTTTTCAGAACGTGTGATTGCCGAGATGCGGGGTTTTTCCGATGAGCATGGACATTCCCCTTTCTGGGATGGACTGGGACAGCGTTTTTTTTCGATCGACTTCAGCAAAGCGGACTACCTGACCGGCAGCGGCAATAAAGCCTTTATTGCTGAGCTGATGCCTAAATACACCATCTATCTTCACCTGCTGCCGGAATCTGCACAGGCGGTCATCGGTAGGGTACACCCCGCCACAGAGCCTGCAAAAGCGATGCTGGAAAGTGAAGGGTTCCGGTTTGAAAACTACGTGGATATTTTTGATGCCGGGCCGACAGTCACAGCACCCCTAAAGAAAATACGCACCATCCGCCAAAGCCGCTGTGCCCGGGTTCAGATCAATCCATCACCCACCAGTAAGCTGTTCCCCGAGTACCTGCTCAGTAATGAAAAACTGTCTGAGTTTCGTTGTGTCTTTGCACCGGCGCGCGAACATGGCGGCAATGTTGATCTCTCTCCAGACGTAGCAGCCATTCTGCAGGTCGGCGAGGGTGACGCTATACGCATCGTTGAGCTTAAAGGAGGCCAGGCATGAAACCCGCTTCCTCGCTGTTCATAAACGGCACCTGGGTGACAGGGCATGGCCCGGACATGATCTCAGTGAATCCTGCTACGGATCAGGCAATCTGGCATGGCCATGAAGCAGACAGCCACCAGATTGAACAGGCATTTCAGGCAGCCGCCAATGCATTCCCAACCTGGTCCGCACTACCCATACCCTCACGCAGCCGTTATCTCGAGCTGTTTGCGAAACACCTCGCAGAGGAGAAAGAGCATATTGCCGATACCATCGGGCAGGAGACTGGCAAACCCCTCTGGGAAGCCCGTACAGAAGTGGATGCCATGCTGGGCAAACTGCCCCTGACGCTCAAAGCCTATGCACAACGTTGTCCGGATGAAATCACTGAGACGGACAGTATAAAGTCCGTCCTTTCTCACAAACCCCACGGTATTGTGGCGGTTTTTGGGCCGTACAACTTCCCGGGGCATTTGCCCAATGGGCACATTATGCCAGCGCTGCTGGCGGGCAATACCCTTATCTTCAAACCCAGTGAGCTAACACCCCGCACAGCTGAATTACTGGTATGCCTGTGGCAGAAAGCCAACCTGCCGGCCGGTGTGCTGAATCTACTGCAAGGCGGCTCTACCGTTGGTGCTGAAGTAGCGCGACATCCCGATCTGAATGGTATCTACTTTACCGGCAGCGCACGTACAGGCACCTATCTGCATCAGCAGTTTGGCGGTCACCCCGAAAAAATTCTCGCCCTGGAAATGGGGGGCAACAACCCATTACTGGTGACTGAGGTCGCCAACCTTGATGCCGCTGTCGTCACAACCTTGCAGTCAGCCTATCTGAGCGCCGGTCAGCGCTGCAGCTGTGCCCGACGCCTGTTGGTACCTGAAGGACCCACGGGCGATGCATTTATCGATCGACTTATAGCAGGCATCAACCATCTCACCTATGGCGCCTATGATGACGCACCGCAACCCTTCATGGGTTGCCTGATCAATCAGGAAGCTGCAAATCAGATGCTCGAAGCGCAAAAGAAACTTGCTGAGGCGGGGGCTTCCATGCTGGTTGAGATGCAGTCCCGGAATGCTACAGGCACACTGCTCTCGCCGGGCCTGATTGACTGTACCGCTCTCAATCAAGTGGAAGATGAGGAGTACTTTGGCCCGCTGTTACAGCTTTACCGCATCCGTGATTTCGACCACGGCATCACACTAGCCAACCAGACACGCTATGGATTGTCTGCTGGCATCCTGACTGACAATCCAGCGTTATTTAAACAGTTCCATCATCATGTCAGGGCAGGGGTCATCAACTGGAACCGACCACTGACCGGTGCGGCCAGCGCCCGGCCATTCGGCGGCATTGGCATCAGCGGCAACCATCGACCCAGTGCCTGGTATGCAGCAGATTATTGCGCCTACCCGGTGGCATCGCTGCAGTCCGAAACACTGACTATCCCGAATCAGCTACCGCCGGGGCTGTCTCTGCCTAAGGAGTAACCTATGCTGCTTAATCTGGATGGCCTGGTGGGCCCAAGCCACCACTTCGGCGGTTTGGCATTTGGCAACCTGGCCTCCATGGGACATGGCGGCCAGCGCTCGAATCCGCGTCAGGCGGCTTTGCAGGGACTGGATAAAATGTGGCAGCTTCTGTGTCTTGGATTTCCACAGGGCATTCTGCCCCCGGCATTGCGTCCTGATATCTCGCTACTTCGAGAAGCCGGCTTTAGTGGTGACGATAATGCGGTGACCTATCAGGCCTCCCGAACGGCACCTCATCTGCTCAGTGCCGCCTTTTCAGCCTCCAGCATGTGGGCCGCCAATGCTGCCACAGTCACGGCCGCATCTGACAGCCTGGATGGCCGGCTACAGTTCACACCAGCTAACCTGATCAGCACACTGCACCGCTCTATCGAGGCCCGGCACAATTCAAAAGCACTGCGGTCTATTTTTTCGGATTCTGCGTATTTTCAACACCACTGCCCACTGCCAGCCCAAAATTCATTCGCTGATGAAGGGGCGGCAAACCATATCCGGTTATACGATCCGCAGGGAGTGGGCGCGATCAATCTTTTTGTGTATGGCCGCGATGAAGCACAGCAGTTACAGGGCAATCGTTTCCCCGCACGCCAGAGCCGGTTGGCCAGCGAATCCATTATCCGCCGACATAAAATTCCTGCCGATCAACAGATGCTGATTCAGCAAAGCCCGGTCGCTATCAGCGCCGGTGCTTTCCATAACGATGTGGTCGCTGTGGGTCATGCCAACCTGTTGTTTATCCATGAACACGCTTTTGCCAATCAGATAGAGGTTCTGCAAAAACTTCGCGCCATGACAGACGCCTGGAACAGCCCATTGCAGATTATTGAAATCAGCAACAACGAACTGCCTCTGGAGCTGGCTATAAAGAGTTATCTGTTTAACAGCCAGCTTCTGCTTTCCGCTGAACAGGAATGGATATTGGTCGCCCCCCAGGAGTGCCGGTTGCAGAAGGAATCAGAAAAGATCATCGAAACACGTCTGTGCGAGATTATAAATCGGGTGCTGTACTTCGATTTAAAAGAAAGCATGCATAACGGCGGTGGACCTGCCTGCCTGCGTTTGGCAATCCCACTGGATGCAACGGAGTATCAGGCTGTCCACCCAGGCATACTGCTCACTGCTGAACGCTATCACCAATTACAGTCATGGATCGTACGTCATTACCGCGATCAGCTAACGCTTGAGTGTCTCAGCGACCCTCAACTTCGCCGCGAAATCCTCACCGCTATGGATGCATTAACCCGCATTCTTTCGCTGCCTAATCTCTATAGTCTCGATCAGGCCAGGCCCATCACTTAAAGACAGGGCAACTTAATGCGTGCCTGCAGACCTCCGCCAGCGTGATTTTCTAACACCAGAGTCGCCCCCAAGCGCGCCAGAGCACGGTAGGCAATACTGAGCCCCAATCCATAACCTTTGTTACTCGCGCCACCACGATAGAAAGGCTCACACAGATGCGCTAACTCATCAGCTGACACACCCTCACCATGGTCACGGATGATGATCTCACAGTCGGTATTCTTCATTTGCAGTGCAATCTCGATCACCGTACCGCTCTGGGTATGTTTGCAGGCATTGACCAGAATATTACTCAGCGCACGCTCCAATAAGCGCGGATTCAGTTCACACCGGCAGGCAACGACCTCTGTCTGGATGGGGTGAGACGGGTAGGAAAACTGTATATCCTCAACCAGTTCTATCAACCACTGATTCAGTGCGTAAGATTCACATCTCACCTCCATCTGCTCAAGCCGGGACAACGACAGTATCTCGCCGATCAATCCATCCAGACGACCTGTTTCCCGGTTAAGGCGCGAGACAATTTTGTCCTCCTCTCCCCAGCGCTGTTCCGCCAGACCTGCGGCTGCCTGCAAACGTGCCAGCGGCGCTCTCAATTCGTGGGAAACATCCTGCAACAGTTTCTGCTGTGCATTCAGGGTCAGCTGCACATAGTCAGCCATGCGGTTGAAATCCCGCGCCAACTCACCAATCTCATCACCACGGTCACTCACGGCTTTATCCGTCCGGCTGTCCAACTGTCCCTGATATATCGCCTGACTATGCTGGCGTAGCTGATTCAACGGCCGGACAATAATTGAGGAGATAACCCAGGCACATAATCCAGACACAAGAATGATCAACACCACCTGAAGCGACAACAGCCGTCTTAATACGTTTTCAACAGGCGAACCCTGCCAATTCAGATCGATCCGCACCAGATATTCACGACCGCTGTCAGAGGTGTACTGCGCCTCTTCCACGCCCCTTGTTTTTCCCTCGAACAGAGGGTTGATAACCACCGCCTGGCCAAGCAGCTGATCCACAATCTCGACACGTTTTGAGATACGGGGAGGGCGGGGCGCGAAACGACGGCTATGGTCCTCCTCACGAAAGGACTGCATCAATCCGGGCAACTGACGATAGCCATTGAGCTCATAGCGCTCGACCATCAGCTCGACATACCCCATCGCTTTGGCCGTGATCACGGCATCAAACTTTTCTTTTTCCGCCAGCGTACTCACCAACTGAACCGTGGCAACCAGCGCAAGAAAACTGACAATCCAGATCGCTGCAAATACTTTCCAAAAAAGCTTTTTATACCAGCGCACAATTACCCCTGCACAAACATATAACCAGCACCACGAATCGTTTTAATCACCTCACGCTCCGGCAGATGCTTAGCGAGCTTTTGCCTTACCCGGCTGACATGAACGTCCATCGCACGATCGTAAGCGGTCAATTCCCGATGGAGCACCAGCTCTGTCAGCTGCTCCTTGCTCATGACTTGGCCGGGATTGGCCAGCAAATAACCCAACACATTAAACTCGGTACCCGTCAATTCTATGGCCTGGCCCTTTACAGTCACTTCGCGATTGCCAGGATCCAGCGTGATCTCCATATGCTCAACAACCTTGTTCGGAAAGAGGGTCAGCTTTGGCTGATTTTCACTCCGCCGCAGGATCGCCCTGATGCGCGCCAGCAACTCTCTCGGATTGCAGGGTTTGCTGAGATAATCATCCGCACCCATCTCCAGACCCAGTATGCGATCTATCTCTTCGCCACGTCCCGTCAGCATGATCACCGGCAATGTGACTGCAGGTCGTAACTCCTGCAGCAATTCAAGCCCACTTTTCCCGGGCATCATCACATCCAGAATCATCAAGGCATAACGCTCAGCATGTTTTAGCTTTAAGAGCGCTTCATCTGCGTTTAATGCAAGCTCAACTTTGAAGCCTTCATTCTCCAGATAATCGCCAATTAACTCACCGAGGTCTTCATCATCGTCCACCATCAACAGGCGTACATCGGTTGTCATATTTGCTCCGGTTTCTCATTCTTTCTTATTAACATTCTAAGCTTCCGGTTTTCGTTGGCCACCTGCTTTTACCTAACTTTACACCCGCCCAACCCAACTTTGCATTGCGCTGATCCAGAATAAACACAGATCGATAACACTGTTGGAGATAAGATCATGCGTACTAAATTAATTGCAGGCATTGCCGCTGCAACCCTGATTGCCGGTTCAGCTACTTTTGCTTATGCACAGGAACAGTCAAATGAACAAGGCCATCCACGTGGCGGCCATATGTTTGAACGACTCACTCAGGAACTAAACCTGACCGAAGAGCAGCAGGCCTCCCTGCGCGCAACCATGAAAGAAAATTTCTCTGAGATGCGTGAGGGCATGGGGAAATATCGCAGCGACCGTCAAGCTATGGCTAAACTTGACCCTAACGCGCCAGACTATCAGGCTCAGCTTGATCAGCTTATTGCTAACGCCCAGGAGGCTGCCAAAGAACGCGTATTGATGCGCGCCGAGCACCAGAAAGACATATACGCCCTGTTAACACCCGAGCAGCAAGCACAGTTCGCTAAAATGAAACAAGATCGCCCTATGTTCGACCGTCACCATGAGAAAAAACAGAAAGGATGCGATAAGTAATTCAGGAGCATTGTTTCACGTGAAACACAGCAGGTGACGGATCACATGTTTCACGTGAAACGCCCGACTAAAGCAGTCAGGCTCAAGACCAGGGAAGATTAGTCGTCTTTGTTATCCGAGACAGCCTTAGCGCCGCCTTTATTGTTGGTCAGGAAAAGCGCAAGCCCAAGCAGTGCAACCGACGCTGCATACATCAAAAGATCTGTAGGTGTTTCAATACCCATCTCTATACTCAGTGATAGAAACTTCACAATCAGAATCATTATCACCAGGGTACCAAGCTTGCTTTTAAGCTGAGCGATACTCGTCACAACGAGCAATTTTGAACTGAAAGCACCGGTCAGCTCAGGCGCAATCTTGCCAATGAATATCTCGTAGATACCCAAACCAAACATAATCATCACGCCAGCCATTAAAGACTGATCAACGATCTCAACGGTGATAAAAAGCAGCTCTACACGGCTCTCGGCTGTAAAACCTGTACTCAGCAATACATCGGCAAGGTGAACAATATCGGACACAACAAAGCCGATAAGAGGCAGGGCACAGGCAATGACTGCAACCACTGCAGGAATCATCAACCAGCGCATAGACCAGAGGAGTGCTTCAAAGGGTTTCATGGATCATTCCTTATCAATAAAACAGAGATAGTCGTAACTCGGATTTAGTGCCGCGGCTGGCCACTTGTATATAACAGAGGATTAAGCATCAGCCACAAAAAAGCAGCCCTTAGGCTGCTTTTAAATTTCAGCGAATTATCAGATATCCAGGTTAGATACCTGAAGCGCGTTGGACTCGATAAAGTTACGTCGAGGCTCCACTTCATCACCCATCAGGGTTGTGAATAGCTGATCTGCGGCGATGCCATCTTCAATAGTAACCTGAAGCATACGGCGAGACTCAGGATCCATAGTGGTTTCCCAAAGCTGTTCCGGATTCATCTCACCCAGTCCCTTATAGCGCTGGATGTAGTAGCCGCGGCGTGAAAGATCCAGCAACCAGCTAAGGCCTTCATCGAAGGAATTGATCTCTTTACGACGCTCACCTTTCTGCATGTAGGCGCCATCTTCCAACAGACCCGCCAGAATCTGAGCCATCGCGTTAATCTGAGCATACTCACGTGAACCGAAGAACTCATGATTCAGGGTGTAATAGTGGGAAACACCATGCTGGATCTGCTTCACCTTAATCACAAACTGACTGTGCTCTTTATCTTCTTCGAGCAGCGCCTGGTAGGAGACCGCGTTATCGTTCAGCTGCGCAAGCGCATCGTCGTATCGGTCACACCAGTCAGCCACAGCCGACTGATCAGCCATCTGGTCAGTCGGGAAAGCCGAAACCTGCAGCAGTGATTTGAGTACGCCCACAGGATACACACGTGACATACGATCAATCGTGCGGATAACGTTGCGGTATTGATGAATCAGATTTTCGAGTTCTGTGCCGCCAATACCGGGCGCAGCTTCATTCACATGCAGCGTAGTATTCTCAAGCGCACCCTGCAGCAGATAAGCATCCAGCGCTTCGTCATCTTTCAGGTAACTTTCCTGTTTGCCTTTTTTGATCTTATACAGGGGTGGCTGGGCAATATAGATATAGCCACGCTCGATCAACTCAGGCATCTGACGGAAGAAGAAGGTAAGGAGCAGGGTACGAATGTGGGAACCGTCCACATCCGCATCCGTCATGATAATGATGCGGTGATAGCGCAATTTGTCCGGGTTATATTCCTCGCGGCCGATGCCGCAACCCAGCGCAGTGATCAGCGTGCCGACTTCAGCAGAGCTGAGCATTTTGTCGAAACGTGCTTTCTCTACGTTTAGGATCTTACCCTTCAGTGGCAATATCGCCTGGGTTTTACGTGCACGAGCCTGCTTGGCAGAACCGCCTGCAGAATCACCCTCCACCAGGTACAGTTCGGACTGCGCAGGATCCTTCTCCTGGCAATCAGCCAGTTTGCCAGGCAGACCTGCGATATCCAGAGCGCCTTTACGACGCGTCATCTCACGGGCCTTACGGGCTGCTTCGCGAGCACGCGCCGCATCAATCATCTTAGAGACAACAGATTTGGATTCCTGAGGATTCTCCTGCAGGTACTCGGACAGTTTCTCGCCCATGGTCTGCTCAACTGCAGACTTCACTTCGGAAGAAACCAGTTTATCTTTGGTCTGTGAGGAGAATTTAGGATCCGGTACCTTCACAGAGATGATGGCCGTCAGACCTTCACGACTGTCATCACCTGTTGTGCTGATCTTGCCGCCTTTATTCAGACCTTCAGATTCAATGTAATTATTCAGGGAGCGGGTCAACGCAGCACGAAAACCGGACAAATGGGTGCCACCGTCGCGCTGAGGAATATTGTTGGTGAAGCAGTGGATGCTTTCCTGATAACTATCATTCCACTGCATCGCCACTTCCACGACCACACCGGTTTCATGCTCGGCGGTGAAGTGGAACATCTTGTTAATGGTGCTTTTGTTGGTATTCAGGTAATCCACAAACGCACTCAGACCACCTTCGTACTCATACACATCTTCACGTCCGGTACGTTCGTCTTTTAACACGATACGCACACCGGAGTTGAGGAAGGAGAGTTCGCGCAGACGTTTTGCCAGCGTATCGTAATGGAAGGTGATATCAGTAAAGGTATCGGTTGATGGCCAGAAACGCACCATGGTACCGCTGCTCTGGGTTTCACCCACAACACTCAGTGGCGCCTGAGGCTCACCATGACGGTACACCTGTTCGTGTACTTTGCCAGAACGACGAATGGTCAGTTTCAACTGACTGGACAGGGCGTTTACAACAGAAACACCTACACCGTGCAAACCGCCGGAAACCTTATAGGAGTTATCATCAAACTTACCGCCGGCGTGCAGTACAGTCATGATGACCTGAGCCGCAGAAACACCTTCTTCCTCATGGATATCAGTTGGTATACCACGGCCGTTATCTGAAACGGTGACACTGTCATCGGTATGAATGGTGACATTGATCTCGGAGCAATGACCTGCGAGCGCTTCGTCGATGGAGTTATCAACAACCTCAAACACCATATGATGCAGACCGGTGCCATCATCAGTATCACCGATATACATGCCAGGCCGTTTACGTACGGCATCCAGGCCTTTCAATACCTTGATACTGGAAGAATCGTAGTTTTGATTATCGTCGCCGCTCATCCAAGTCTCCTAACATTCACCCCGCAGGCCCGGTCGCTTTGACCAACGCACCATCTGCAATGTGAAAGGTGGCTATCGCCGTTTCAGGTCGCCAGTGCTCCAATAGAGCACGATGGTCGACACAAGTAATAAAACACTGGTTGCCGGACTGTTCCAGCAGGGAACAGAACAGCTGGTTATGCTGCTGATCAAGCTCTGACGGCAGATCATCTATCAGGTATACACAGGGACGTTTATGCATCGCCTGAAACAGATTGCCCTGCGCCAGCTTAAGCGCACTGACAACCAGTTTTTTCTGTCCACGCGACAAACGCTCTGCTGCACTGTGGCCATCTGCCTTAACTCTGAGGTCTGCTCTTTGCGGGCCGCTGGCGGTATAACCTAATGCCAGATCCCGTTCAAAACTGGTTGCCAATACCTCATCCAAACCGCGCTTACTGTCCCAGCCAGACTGAAAACCAAGCTCTATCCTTATCCCCGGAAGCAGATGCTCCAGAGACTGATCAAAAACCGGAATCAAACGGGCAAGATAATCGCGACGGTGCTCTGTTAAAGCGTTGGCAAAGCTGACAAATTCCCTGTCCCAGACCTCTCTTAGCCGAGGGTCAATCTTACCACATTTCAGCAGGCTGTTACGCTGTTTTAATACCCGCCTGAAGCCGCGCCAGAGCTGAATAAACATTGGATCCGCATGAAATACACCCCAGTCGAGAAATTGTCTGCGATGGGCCGGTGATCCCTCGAGTAACTGAAAGGTATCAGCGTTGATAACCTGCAGCGGTATCAGCTCCGCCAGTGTTGAGAGGTCAATATCCTTACCGGCAAAACGGATTCTGGGATCACCCTCCAGTAAACGTTCAACCCCCAGCGGTTTCTGTTCGCCTTGATTAAGTGGATCAACTTCGGCATAGACTACACAATCGCTTTGTTCGGCCTGAATCAGGTGCCGGGCCTGGCTGGTACGAAATGAGCGAGCCAACCCAAGCAGGTGTATTGCTTCAAGCACGCTGGTTTTGCCACTGCCGTTCTCCCCATAGATCAGATTGATAGCAGGGCTGGGTACCAGCGACAGTGCAGAGAGGTTGCGTACGCGATGTATACGGAGTTTGGAGATAGCCATGTTGGCAAAGAAAACAGGCCGCTGTTACCAGCGGCCTGTTAAAGAGAATCACATACGCATTGGCATAACAACGTAGAGGCTGTCAGATTCATCAAAGCCTTCAACAAGGGCACTTGAGTTTGAATCTGCCAAGGTAATCCGAACCACATCCGAGTTCAGGATTGACAGTACATCCAGCAGGTAATTTACGTTAAAACCAATTTCCAGACTGTCACCGGCATAATCGACTGCCAGTGTTTCTTCAGCTTCTTCCTGCTCGGGGTTATTTGCCATCACCTGCAGATAACCATCAGACAGAGACAAACGTACACCACGGTATTTTTCATTGGATAGAATCGCAATACGACTCAGAACCTGACGCAGCTCGGTACGGTCAGCCAGTACAGTTTTGTTGCCACCACGTGGGATAACCCGCTGGTAGTCCGGGAACTTGCCATCCACCAGTTTAGAGGTGAAAGTAAAGTCACCCACATGCGCCCGGATATGATTAGCTCCAACGACCAGACGCAGCTCGGCATCACCATTCTGCAGCAGACGGGCTAATTCAAGAATACCTTTACGCGGGACGATGATCTGGTGCTGCAACCCGGCAGGGCCCTCTACCTGAGTCACACTGGTCGCCAGACGGTGACCATCAGTGGAAACAGAACGGAGCTGACCATCACTTACTTCCAGCAACATGCCGTTCAGGTAATACCGAACATCCTGCTGCGCCATAGAGAACCCTGTACGTTCAATCAGGCTGCGCAGCTGGTGCTGAACCATGGCCAGTTCCATGGTTTCAGGGCTGTCTTCAACGTTTGGAAATTCTGCGGCGGGGAGGGTGGATAACGAGAAGTGACTGCGGCCGGATTTAATCTTCATCTTCTGGCCGGAGAGAGACATCTCAATCCGCGCGCCTTCAGGCAAAGACTTACAAATATCCATCAGCTTACGGGCAGGCACCGTAACCGAACCACTTTCTGCCGGTTCATCCAGGGTGACACGCCCTACCAATTCGACTTCCAGATCGGTACCGGTCATGGAGAGCTGATCATCCTCTGCTACCAACAGAATGTTGGACAGCACAGGAAGCGTCTGACGGCGTTCAACAACACCTGCCACCAACTGCAAGGGTTTAATCAAAGCTTCGCGTGAGATGACAAATTTCATCGGTTATACACCTACCTTTTACCGGACCCGTTCCCGAATAATTACGCCGTCAGATGGCGCAGTAAATTCTGATAATCTTCTCTGATATCAACGTCGCTTTCGCGCAGTTCTCTGATTTTGCGACATGCATGCAGTACGGTGGTGTGATCACGGCCACCAAATGCATCACCGATTTCAGGCAGACTGTGGTTTGTGAGCTCTTTGGAGAGACTCATGGCCACCTGCCTTGGTCGGGCCACCGAGCGGCTGCGCCGTTTTGATAACAGATCAGCCACCTTAATTTTATAGTAATCAGCTACAACCCGTTGAATGTTATCAATACTAACCTGTTTATCCTGCAAAGCCAGCAGGTCTTTAAGGGATTCTTTAATAAAGTGGGTTGTGATTGGATTTCCGGTGAAATGCGCGTTGGCAATAACACGTTTTAGCGCACCTTCAAGCTCACGGACGTTGCTGCGAATTTTCTGGGCAAGGAAGAACGCGGCATCATCCGGCAATCGTACCCGGGCTTCGGCCGCTTTTTTCATCAGAATCGCAACCCGTGTTTCCAGTTCAGGCGGTTCGATTGCAACCGTCAGACCCCAGCCAAAACGGGATTTAAGACGTTCTTCAACACCATTGATCTCTTTAGGGTAACGGTCACTGGTCAGAATCATCTGCTGACCGCCCTCAAGCAGCGCATTGAAGGTGTGGAAGAACTCCTCCTGAGAGCGCTCTTTGCCGGCGAAGAATTGGATATCATCGATCAGAAGGGCATCAACGGAACGATAGAAACGCTTGAAGTCATTGATAGCGTTCAACTGCAATGCCTTTACCATATCCGCCACAAAACGTTCAGAGTGCAGATAGACAATCTTTGCGTTGGGGTTACGCTTGAGCATCTCGTTACCCACCGCATGCATCAGGTGGGTTTTACCCAGACCAACACCACCATATATAAAGAGGGGGTTATATGAGACGCCGGGGTTATCACCCACCTGGCGTGCAGCAGCCAGCGCCAGCTGGTTGGATTTACCCTGGACAAAACTATCAAAGGTGAAGGAATCATTTAGATTTGACTGGACGTGTTTAAGACCACCCTCAACATCCACGGTCCGTTCGGGTACGGCATCATGAACCGGCATAGCTACTGGCGGTTCAATCTCATGCAGTCCTGAGTCTTCAGGTTCAGAAAACGCTTCACGACCATTAACCGGACGAACAGGACGCGGCTTGGCCATAACCTGGGGGCGACGGGGCAGTGACTGACCGAGTTTGGATTCAACCTCTAAGCTGACTTCAGTCGCAATATCACCACTGACATCACAAACAATCTGCCGGATATGCGAGAGAAATTTGTCGTTAACCCAGTCACGGACAAAACGGTTAGGCGCAATAAGAACAAGGCCGCGCTCTGAAGCAGCGGCAACTTTAAGTGGACGTATCCAGGTGTTGTACTGTTGAGCAGAAAATTCCGATTTTAGATTCTGCAGACATCGCGCCCATAGCTCGGATGACATAATAGAAAGAAGTCCCGCCAGATACCTTGGTCAATAATTATTATTCCGTTCCGATCTTCTCAGAACAGCTAAGAATTCTATCGTTATGTGACCTAGTTATCCACAGTTTTTGGTGGTTTTTTCACTTTACTTTCTTAAATGCATTTATATAGAAACCCTTATGCTGCGGTGCATACAGGCGCTTGAGTTCAATCCATCCACAATTAACTCACAATATACGCACCTATTTCACATAGAGTTATCCTCTTCTACGAAGGTCTAACTGTGCACATCTTGCCTACTTATCCACAAATTACTTACCTCAACGGCGCATTCATCCTCTGCTGGCAATATTTTTACTTAAAACCGACCTTATGGATTGAGTCCATTCACAAAAGAAGAAGATGTTTTAGAAAAATAGATAAAAAACAGTTGAGAGGTGGGCGCAAATTCTCTAGAATTCCGCCTCTATTTTTTCGTGTAGCGCTGAGCTACATATTTCAATCACAACCGCGTTGGCAGGATTGACCGATGAAAAGAACATTTCAACCAAGCGTACTGAAGCGTAAGCGCACTCACGGTTTCCGTGCACGCATGGCGACTAAAGGCGGCCGTCAGGTCATCAACCGTCGTCGCGCTAAAGGCCGTAAGCGTCTGTCTGCTTAAGGACTGATGCCCAGGTCTGGTAATTTGAATGACCGAATTCAAATTTCCCCGCCAGGTGAGACTACTCAATGGCGGGGACTTTCAGAACGTCTTTAATGATGTTCAACTGAAAGTTCCAGACCAACCACTTCTGCTGCTCGCCCGTCCCAATCCTCTGGGATACGCCCGTATCGGGTTCATTATTTCCAAAAAAAATGTCCGCCTGGCCGTGAAACGTAACCGTGTTCGGCGTATCATGCGCGAATCTTTTCGTCAGACTCAGCACCAGTTGCCCGCCGTGGACATGATCATTCTCGCTCGCAAAGGTATTGGTGAGCTTGAAAATGAGCAACTTCACAAGTTGATGCAGAAGTGCTGGTCCAGACTGAAACAAAAATCTAAAAAGTTGCAGCAAATCTGAATGGTGCCCAGCCCATGGATGTACAGCGAATAATCCTTATTATCGCACTTTCAATTGTCAGCTATATGCTGGTGTTACAGTGGAATGCGGATTACGGTGAAAAGCCCGTGCCTCAGGCCGCAGTAGTGTCTCAATCGGCCTACAGTAGCAACAGCGAAACTGAACTTCCGCAAACTACTCAGCAATCTCAGCCAGATATGCCGGCAACCGGTTCTGAAACGGTTAAAGCTCAGCTGATCTCTGTTAAGACCGATGTCCTGAACCTGCTGATCGATACCAAAGGCGGCGACATCATTCAGGTTTCTCTGCCTGCTTATAAAGCGGCTCTTGAATCTGATCTGCCCTTTGTATTGCTGGAACAGACTGCTGACCGTACCTATGTTGCGCAAAGTGGTTTGGTGGGAACCAACGGTCCGGATGCTGCTAGTGATGGTCGCCCTGTCTATACCAGCGAAAGCAGTGAGTATTCACTGACCGGTGATGCCCTGAGTGTTGACCTGACCTTTACCGATAAAAACGGTGTCATCATCACCAAACGCTTCACCTTCAGCGCAGGCTCCTACGCGGTAAAACAGGAATTCCTGGTCAACAACCAGTCTGAGCAGACCTTTAGCGCCAATCTGTTTGGACAGATCAAACGTGACCGCAGTGCTGATCCATCTGCTACAACCAGTATGGGCATGCAGTCATATTTGGGTCCGGTGTTTTCCACGCAGGAAACCCGTTACGAGAAGTACAGCTTCGACAAAATGGACGAAGCGCCCTATAAGCAACGTAGTCTTGATGGCTGGGTTGCCATGTCACAGCACTACTTCCTGAGTGCCTGGATTCCGGCACCCGGTGCAGAATACAACTACCAGACCCGTAAACTGAACGGTAATTACATCGCCGGTTTTCTGTCTCCTGTTTTCAATGTTGAACCGGGTAAACAGCAGAGTGTCAGCGCTACCCTGTATGTTGGGCCAAAACTTCAGGAAGAGATGGCTCTGACTCAGGAAGACCTGAAACTGACTGTAGACTACGGCTGGCTGTGGTGGGTCGCTTCTCCACTGCATACTCTGCTGAAGTGGATCTATGATCTGGTCGGTAACTGGGGTCTGGCCATCATTGGTATCACGATTCTGGTGAAAGCAGCACTGTTCCAGCTGAACGCCAAAGCCTTTAAATCCATGGCCAAGATGCGTAAGTTCGGCCCTGAGATGCAGCGACTGAAAGAGCTGTACGGCGATGACCGTCAGAAAATGTCTCAGGAGATGATGAAGCTCTACCAGAAAGAGAAGATCAATCCGTTGGGTGGCTGTCTGCCGATCGTGGCACAGATGCCTATCTTCATCGCACTGTACTGGGTACTGATGGAATCAGTGGAACTGCGCCATGCCGAGTTCCTCTATCTGACCGACCTGTCGGTGCAGGACCCGTTCTTTATCCTGCCAATTCTGATGGGTGTGAGCATGTTTATTCAGCAGTCGCTGAACCCGACTCCGCCAGACCCGATGCAGGCTAAAATCATGAAGATGCTGCCAATTGTATTCACCTTCTTCTTCCTGTGGTTCCCGGCCGGTCTGACTCTGTACTGGGTTGTGAACAACATCCTGTCGATTGCACAGCAGTATGTGATCAATAAACAGATCGAAAACGGTACTGACAGTTAACTGTCGCCAGCATCAAAAAAGGCCACTCCTGTAGTGGCCTTTTTTATGGTGTAAAATTGCCGCTCAAACGTATTTTGGAGTCCAGAGATGCTACTTGCCGCCAATGACACCATCACCGCTCAGGCAACCCCACCCGGTCGAGGCGGTGTTGGCATCATTCGGGTATCTGGCCCACTGGTCAAAACCATTGCCGATGCGCTGGTCAAAGTGCACCTGAAACCACGTTATGCTCACTATGGTCCTTTCTGGTCAACCGCAGGGGAACAGCTTGATCAGGGGTTGGCGCTGTTTTTTCCGGGACCACACTCTTTTACCGGTGAAGATGTGCTGGAGCTACAGGCCCACGGCGGACCCGTCATCATCGACCTGCTGCTGCGGGAAGTGATTCAGCTGGGCGCACGCCTGGCCAAACCGGGTGAGTTTTCTGAACGTGCTTTCCTGAATGACAAACTCGATCTGGCGCAGGCAGAAGCGATTGCCGATCTGATCGACTCCTCCTCAGAGCAGGCCGCGCGTTGCGCGTTGCGTTCATTACAGGGCGCTTTTTCAACCAAAATTCATGATCTAGTGGAGCAGTTAATCCAGCTTCGCATCTACGTCGAAGCTGCCATCGACTTTCCGGAGGAAGAGATCGACTTCCTCAGCGACGGCAAGGTAGAACAGGATCTGAACAACATCCTTACTCAAACCCTCAGCGTCCAGGCTGAAGCCAGACAGGGCAGCCTGCTCAGGGAAGGGATGTATGTTGTGATTGCCGGCCGCCCCAACGCGGGGAAATCCAGCCTGCTGAATGCGCTGGCCGGACGGGAAGCAGCCATTGTCACGGCCATAGAGGGCACCACCCGTGATGTGCTTAAAGAGCATATTCATATTGATGGAATGCCGTTACACATCATTGATACAGCAGGATTACGTGATGCGCCGGACGAGGTGGAACAAATTGGTATCGCCCGCGCCTGGGAAGAGATTAAACGGGCAGACCGTGTCTTATTGATGGTCGACAGTCAGACTACAACCAGCAATGACCCCCACGAGATCTGGCCTGATTTTATCGATCAGCTGCCACAAACCAGCAAAATCACCGTCATCCGTAATAAAGCAGACCTGAGCAATGAATCCATTCAGCTCACTGAGCAAAACTCACATACGGTAATTTCACTTTCAGCAAAATCTCAGTCAGGTATTGATCTGCTCAGACAGCACCTGAAGGATTGCATGGGTTTCTCCAGCACCACTGAAGGTGGTTTTATGGCGCGCCGACGCCACTTGGATGCTCTGGACAGGGCCCAGGCACTGCTAGAAACAGGTCTGGCACAACTGCAAAGTCATGCCGCCGGAGAGTTACTGGCTGAAGATCTGCGTCAGGCACAGCAGTCTCTGAATGAGATTACCGGTGAGTTCAGCCCCGACGATCTGCTGGGCCGGATATTCAGCTCATTCTGTATCGGCAAATAAGCCAGCCAAAGCCTTTCAAGCAATAAAAGCCGGTAAATGTGTATTTTTTGACTAACCCGGCTTTTCCACACCCTCTGCAAAAGTTACAACCAGATTATCCACAAACTTATTGCTTTTCTTCACCTGGTTGTTTTTTAAACTAAACCTATTTTTTTATTTTAAATCAGATATTTATTTTGGTTTAGTAATCTATATTTTTAAATATGTCCCATAACTTAAATTTAATCCCCAACCCCTGTGAATAATCTGTGAGGGGGGTCATCAACAACAGGTCCATAACCCTGTGCACAAAACCGGGTGTGGATAACATGCCATTCTGTCCACATCCTATCCTCATCTCATACACCAGCACGAGACAGGAGATATACGTAGTTTTCATTCCAATAAATATATGTTTTGGAAAGATAATTTATGTTTTTCAACAGAAAAGACCGTGCTTAATAAATATCATAAAAATAAAAAAACCTTTAAAACGTTACTTCTTATTTAACTTCTATTTATCTAAACCTAACCTGATTAAAAAATGACCATTCCTAAGCAGAGCCTGTATAGGTATAATCGCCTCCCTATTTTTTCTGCTTTATCCGTATCTTCAATTCAGTGAGGTGACTGACGTGGATTATCCTGATCAGTTTGATGTAATCGTTATCGGTGGTGGTCATGCCGGTACAGAAGCTGCCCTTGCAGCTGCACGTGCTGGCAGTCAAACACTGTTACTCAGTCACAACATTGAAACGCTGGGACAGATGTCCTGTAACCCAGCCATCGGCGGTATTGGTAAGAGTCACCTGGTAAAAGAGATCGACGCACTGGATGGCGCTATGGCACGTGCCACTGATCGCGGTGGCATTCAATTCAGAACCCTGAATTCGCGCAAAGGCCCTGCGGTCAGAGCAACCCGCGCCCAGGCTGACCGTGTTTTATACAAGGCAGCCATTCGTTCGATTCTGGAAAATCAGCAGAATCTGCAGATTTTCCAGCAAGCGGTAGATGATCTGATCGTTGAAAATGAAACCGTTAAAGGGGTTGTTACCCAAACGGGTATCCGCTTTTTTGCTAAATCGGTTGTCCTGACTGCTGGAACTTTTCTGGGTGGCCTCATCCATATTGGTTTGCAGAACCATAGCGGCGGACGTGCGGGTGACCCGCCATCCATCACACTGGCGCAGCGTCTGCGTGAAATGCCATTTCGGGTCGAACGATTAAAAACCGGTACTCCACCGCGTATTGATGCGCGCAGTGTTAATTTCAGTCTGATGCAGGAACAGCCAGGTGATACTCCGACACCGGTGATGTCCTATCTTGGATCGCTGCAGGAACATCCTCAGCAGATCAGCTGTTACATCACTCATACCAATGAAAAAACCCACGATATCCTGCGCAGCGGTCTGGATCGTTCCCCCATGTATACCGGTGTTATCGAAGGTGTAGGCCCACGTTATTGTCCGTCGGTTGAAGATAAGATCATGCGTTTTGCCGACAAGGATCAGCACCAGGTGTTTGTTGAGCCGGAAGGTCTGACCACCCACGAGCTGTATCCCAACGGTATATCCACCAGTCTGCCATTTGATATTCAGCTGGCGGCTGTGCGTTCGATTCGTGGTTTTGAAAATGCGCATATCACCCGACCCGGTTACGCCATTGAATATGACTTTTTCAATCCGCAGGATCTGAAACACACGCTGGAAACCAAGTTCATTCAAGGCCTCTATTTTGCAGGGCAGATCAATGGCACCACCGGTTATGAAGAGGCCGGTGCACAGGGCATGTTGGCGGGTATTAACGCGGCACTGCGGGCGCAGGAAAAAGAGCAGTGGTATCCACGTCGCGATGAGGCTTATATCGGAGTGCTGGTTGATGATCTGATTACCCTTGGCACGTCTGAGCCGTACCGCATGTTTACCAGCCGCGCAGAGTACCGACTCATCCTGCGCGAAGATAATGCAGATCTGCGTTTAACTGAAAAAGGTCGCGATCTGGGCATAGTCGGTGAAGAGCGCTGGCGTGCGTTCTGTGAAAAACGCGAGGCAATTGAGCGTGAACAGCAGCGTCTGCAATCCACCTGGATTCAGCCAAACTCAGCCGAAGCAGAGCAGCTGACAGAAAAACTGAAAACACCGCTGACCCGTGAGTATTCCCTGTCCGACCTGCTGAAGCGGCCGGAGCTGGAGTACCAGGATCTTGCCAGTCTGAAAGGTGACGCTGTCGCCGATCCGCAAGTGGCCGAGCAGGTTGAAATTCAGAATAAATATGCCGGGTATATTGAGCGTCAGCGCGGTGAAATTGAACAGATGCGCCGCCAGGAAAATACAGCGTTGCCGGCTGATTTCAATTATGACCAGGTGGGCGGTCTTTCGAATGAGCTGAAAGCCAAACTGAAGCAGATTCGTCCTGAAACCATTGCGCAGGCGAGTCGGATTCAGGGTATTACACCGGCTGCAATCTCTTTGCTGCTGGTGTATCTGAAAAAACAGCAACTGGCTTCACGACAGAAAAAGGCGGTCAGTTGATGGCAGTGGTTTCGCAGGCAGATTGGACATCGGCTCTACAGCAGGGCACGGCTGAACTGGGCCTTGAGCTCAATACTGCGCAACAGCAGCAGTTGCTGGATTACCTAAATCTGCTTTTGAAATGGAACAAAGCCTACAACCTGACCGCGGTGCGTGATCCGCTCGAGATGGTTCACCGTCACTTGCTGGACAGCCTCAGTGTTGCTCCCTTCATAGAGCAGACTGCATTGCTGGATGTAGGCAGTGGTCCGGGGCTGCCAGGCATCCCATTGGCGATCTGCTATCCGGACCTGCCGGTTACAACCCTGGACAGTAACAGTAAGAAAACCCGGTTTCAGCTTCAGGTTAAGGGTGAGTTAGGACTAACTAACCTGAAAGTCTTTAACGCGCGGGCGGAGAATGCCGGGTTGGCGCCATTTCCTCAGGTGATATCCAGAGCATTTGCTTCACTGCAGGATATGATTCAGTGGACGGAATCACTTTGTTCAGAAAAGGGTGTTTTTCTTGCCATGAAAGGCCTGTATCCTGACGATGAGATCAACGCCTTACCACAGAAATTTGAAGTCAAACAATGTCATCCGTTGCGGGTGCCTGGTGTGGAAGGGGAACGACATCTGCTTGTTTTAGGGAGACGCTAAGCGTGGCCAAGATCCTGACGATCACTAACCAGAAAGGCGGGGTGGGTAAAACCACAACCTGCGTCAATCTGGCCGCATCTCTTGCAGCGACCAAAAAACGTGTGCTTCTGGTGGATCTGGATCCTCAGGGCAATGCCAGCATGGGCAGCGGGATTGATAAACACACCCTCGAAACCACCATCTATGAAGTATTGGTTGATCAGGCTAAGGCATCTGAGGCGATCATTAAAAAAACCCCTGCCGGTTACGATCTGATTGGATCAAATGGAGATCTGACCGCCGCTGAAGTCGAGTTGTTACACATCCCGCGGCGGGAATTCCGGCTTAAGATGGCACTGATGGAAGTGAATGACGATTATGATTTTATTCTGATCGACAATCCGCCATCGTTGAACCTGCTGACCGTTAATGCGCTGGCATCCTCCGCCGGTGTGATCATTCCGATGCAATGTGAGTACTATGCACTGGAAGGTATTTCAGCCCTGATTAACACCATTGAAAAGATTAACCAGCGACTCAACCCTGGTCTGAGGATTGAGGGTATTTTACGGACTATGTTTGATCCGCGAATGAGTCTGACCAAAGATGTATCGAGCCATCTGGTCGAGTATTTTGGCGACAAAGTCTACCGTACAGTGATTCCCCGCAATGTGCGTCTGGCGGAAGCACCCAGTCATGGTCTGCCCGCCATTTTGTATGATAAAAATTCCCGTGGGGCGGTGGCCTATCTGGCACTCGCCGGTGAGTTAATTCGACGCACCAATCAAGAAGAAAAACAGAAAGCACCAGCAGAGGAAGCATAACCGATGGCAAAAAAACGCGGCCTGGGCAGAGGTCTGGATGCACTGCTTTCCAGTGTGACCGACGTAGAGCATGCTGTTTCTGCAGGTGCCACGGAAAATCTTGAAGGCTATAACCGACTCTCGGTGAACCTGATTCAGCGCGGGCGTTATCAGCCACGACGTGATATGGATCCGGTGGCACTGGAAGAGCTGGCAAATTCGATCCGGGCCCAGGGGGTGATGCAGCCTATCATTGTGCGGCCGATCGATACTGACCGGTATGAAATCATCGCCGGTGAACGACGCTGGCGTGCCAGTCAGATGGCCGATTTAACCGAGATTCCTGCCATCATCCGCGATGTACCGGATGAAGCGGCCATCGCCATGGCGCTGATCGAAAACATTCAGCGTGAAAACCTGAACCCGATTGAAGAAGCGGTTTCGTTGCAGCGTTTACAGGATGAGTTTGAACTGACTCAGCAGGAAGTGGCCGATGCGGTAGGTAAATCCCGTTCTACGGTGACCAACCTGTTGCGTCTGATGAACCTTTCCGATGGGGTTAAAAAACTGCTGGAATGCGGTGATCTTGAAATGGGTCATGCCCGGGCACTGCTGGCACTGGCGGACCCGCTGCAGTATGAAGCTGCTCAGGATGTGGTCGGCAAAGGCCTTTCCGTAAGACAGACCGAAGCGCTGGTCAAAGCACTGCAACAGGGCGATCACGCGGCGGCGAAAAAGATCAAACCGGAACCTTCACCTCAGTTGTCACAGCTGGCGTCTGAACTTTCTCAGCGTTTCTCAGCCAAGGTGGCAATATCGGAGAATGCGAAGGGGAAAGGCAAGATCACCATCAACTATGATTCTGCCGAAGTGCTGGAAAGCATCCTGCAACAGCTACGTTAAGCCTTACTTCAGCCGGTTTACTACTTTCGCACGCTCTTGGGTCATTGGTTACGACATTAGTGCAAATGAAACAACTGGCTGTTGTTTCGGGCCTCTTTAACCCCTATAATCGGCACGCATTTTGGGGTGTCTACGCGCTCCGAAATAAAGATCGGGCAGACAAAACGCAAGAAAAGGCGGAATTTTGATCAACACGGATCGCGCAAACCGACCACAAGGGGTGCACAGCCGTAATGTTCGTCGCCAGACCTTTCAGGTTTTTCTGTTCCAGGCAGGACTGGGTATAATCCTCGCCGGCTTAGCGCTGGTGGTATTAGGAATCCAGGCAGCCTTATCAGCATTCGGTGCTGTTGGGGTATACCTCCTTCCCAATCTTTATTTCGCCAGCCGCGCCCTGCGTTTCAGTAAAGGCCAGACCGCACGCCGTGCCCTTGCTGAAATGTACGTGAGCCAAATATGGAAAATGGGTTTAAGTATCCTCGGCTTTGCAACGGTCTTTATTATGCTCAAGCCCGTTGACCCCTTTTCCCTATTTGGCACATTCATACTGCTGCAGATCAGTGGCTGGCTGATGCAGCTGAAGCTAAACAAAAGATTCCTGAAACTTTGACTGAGAGAAACTGAGAATGGCTAGCGGAACTGTCACATCCTCAGAGTATATATCCCACCACCTGACAAACCTGACGTTTGGCAATCATCCTGTTAATGGCTGGAGCTTGGCTCACAGTGCGCAGGAAGCTGCTGAAATGGGTTTCTGGGCAATCAACGTAGACACTATGGGCTGGTCCATTGCCCTGGGTGTTCTGTTCACTTGGTTGTTCCGTAAGGTTGCTAAGAATGTAACCGCCGGTGTACCGGGCAGTACTCAGAACTTTATCGAAACCATCATCGAGTTTGTTGATGATAACGTTAAAGGGATCTTCCACCACAAAAACGAGCTGATCGCGCCACTGTCGCTGACCATCTTCGTGTGGATCTTCCTGATGAATACCATGGACCTGGTCCCTGTTGACTGGATTCCATTTATCGCCGGTGAAATGGGCGTTCATTTCATGAAGGTGGTACCTACTACTGATGTTAACGCGACTGCAGGCATGGCTCTGAGTGTGTTCGCGCTGATCATCTTCTACAGCATCAAGCAGAAAGGTCTGGGCGGCTTCCTGGCTGAGCTTTCCTTCCAGCCTCTGGGCAAACTGATGCTGCCGTTCAACTTATTCCTGGAACTTGTCGGATTGTTGGCTAAGCCGGTATCTCTGGCGTTGCGACTGTTCGGTAACATGTATGCTGGTGAAATGATCTTTATCCTGATCGCTTTGCTGCCGTTCTGGGTGCAGTGGGTACTATCCGTGCCTTGGGCAATCTTCCACATTCTGGTTATCACGCTGCAGGCGTTCATCTTCATGGTCCTGACGATTGTTTATCTGGCCATGGCGTATGATCACCACTAAGTGATTGCTGAATAGAAGAAATAAACGATTTTTTAAATTCAATTTAATCTTTCAAAACTTAATTGGAGAAAATCTGATGGAAATGGCATTGCTGTACATCGCTGGTGCGCTGATGATGGGTCTGGGCGCTGTAGGTGCTGCGGTAGGTATCGGTATCCTGGGTGGTAAATTCCTGGAAGGTGCTGCTCGTCAGCCTGAACTGATCCCTCTGCTGCGTACCCAGTTCTTCATCGTAATGGGTCTGGTGGACGCGGTACCAATGATTGGTGTGGGTCTGGGTCTTTACGTACTGTTCGCTGTTGCGTAAGTAACTGCAAGTCTAAAGACTGACTTGTCGATTCACTTAATCAACCGCGAGAGGTAATGGCGTGAATATCAACCTAACCATCATTGGTCAGGCCATCGCATTCGCTATCTTTGTAGTTTTCTGCATGAAATTTGTGTGGCCACCAATTACGGCTGCACTGGCAGAACGCAAAAAGAAAATTGCCGAAGGTCTGGACGCTGCTGAGCGTGCCGAGCGTGATCTTCAGCTGGCTCAAGAAAAAGCCACTGAAAATATGCGCAAAGGCAAAGAAGAAGCAGCCGCCATCATTGAACAGGCCAACAAGCGGGCTAATCAGATCATCGAAGAAGCCAAAGAGAAAGCTCTGGAAGAAGCTGGTCGCGTAAAAGCGGCTAAACAAGCTGAACTGGAGATGGAAGTTAACCAGGCGCGTGAAGCTTTGCGTGCTCAGGTTGCAGCTCTGGCAGTGGCAGGCGCCGAGAAAATTCTTGAAGCCTCCATCGATGCAAATGCCCACGCACAGCTTGTTGAAAAACTGGCCGCTGAGCTCTAAAGCGAGGTTTAACGATGGCTGAAGTCAACACTGTCGCTCGGCCTTACACTAAAGCGGCGTTTGAATACGCGCTGGGTAAGGGTAACCTCGATCAGTGGTCCGCTACACTCAATCTGGCTGCGGCTGCAGCAGGAGATGAGAAAGTAGCGCGTGTACTGAGCAATCCCGCTATGACGGATGCACAGAAAGGTGATCTGATGATCAGCATCTGTGAAGAAGCCGATCAGGCGGGCAAAAACTTTATTCAACTGCTGGCGGCAAACAAACGTCTGGCGCTGTTGCCTGAAATCGCAGCTCAGTTCAACAAACTGAAAGCGAATCAGGAAAAATCACTGGATGTGGAATTGACCACAGCCTTTGATTTGCTGGACGAGCAGCAGGAAAAACTGGCTCAGGCACTGAAAACCAAGCTGGGTCGCGATATCACTCTGACAGCACAGGTCGATAAATCGATTCTGGGTGGTGTAGTGATTCGTACTGAAGATCTGGTGATCGACGGCTCCGTTCGCGCGCGACTCGCGAAGTTGGCCGAAGCGATGAATTCCTGAGGGGAATAAAAGCATGCAGCAACTGAATCCTTCTGAGATCAGTGAGATTCTCAAGAAGCGCATCGAAAATCTAGATGTGTCTTCAGAAGCCCGTAACGAGGGCACAGTAGTGAGCGTGTCTGATGGTATTATCACCATCCACGGTCTCGCTGACGTAATGTACGGGGAAATGATTGAATTCCCTGGCGGTATCTACGGTATGGCGCTGAACCTTGAGCGTGACGCTGTAGGTGCTGTTGTACTGGGTGACTACCAGGGTCTGGTCGAGGGCACCACTGCCCGTTGTACTGGCCGTATTCTGGAAGTACCTGTTGGTCGTGAACTTCTGGGCCGTGTAGTAGATGCCCTGGGTAACCCGATCGACGGTAAAGGCCCACTGGAAACCACTTTGACCGACGCGGTTGAAAAGGTTGCACCAGGCGTAATCGCACGTAAATCCGTAGATCAGCCTGTACAGACTGGTCTTAAAGCGATTGACTCCATGGTACCAATCGGCCGTGGTCAGCGTGAGCTGATCATCGGTGACCGTCAGATTGGTAAATCTGCGGTAGCAATCGACGCGATCATCAACCAGAAAGGTACCGGCGTTAAGTGTATCTACGTAGCTGTGGGTCAGAAACAGTCCACTATCGCTAACGTAGTACGCAAGCTGGAAGAGCACGGCGCAATGGATCACACCATTGTTGTTGCTGCTGGTGCAGCGGATCCTGCAGCAATGCAGTTCCTGGCACCTTACGCTGGTTGTACTATGGGTGAATTCTTCCGCGACCGCGGTGAAGATGCGCTGATCGTTTATGACGATCTGACCAAGCAGGCATGGGCATATCGTCAGATCTCCCTGCTGCTGCGTCGTCCACCAGGCCGTGAAGCTTACCCAGGTGACGTATTCTATTTGCACTCCCGTCTGCTGGAACGTGCTGCGCGCGTTAACGCTGACTACGTTGAAAAATTCACCAACGGTGAAGTTAAAGGCCAGACTGGCTCCCTGACTTCCCTGCCTGTAATCGAAACACAGGGTGGTGACGTTTCCGCGTTCGTACCAACCAACGTAATCTCCATCACCGACGGTCAGATCTTCCTTGAATCCGACCTGTTTAACTCCGGTATCCGTCCTGCAATTAACGCAGGTCTGTCGGTATCCCGTGTAGGTGGTGCAGCTCAGACTAAAATCATCAAGAAACTGGGTGGCGGTGTGCGTCTGGCACTGGCTCAGTACCGTGAGCTGGCAGCATTTGCCCAGTTTGCGTCCGACCTTGATGACGCCACTCGTGCCCAGCTGGAGCACGGTCAGGCTGTAACCGAGCTGATGAAGCAGAAACAGTACTCTCCAATGTCCATCGCTGAGATGGGTCTGAGTCTGTTCGCTGCGAACGAAGGTTACCTGAAGGATGTAGAGCTGAACAAAATCCTGGACTTTGAAGCAGCACTGATCTCTTACTTCAACAGCGAAATGGCTGACCTGATGAAAGATATCAATGCGACTGGCAACTACTCTGACGAGATCGCTGCCCAGTTCAAAGCCGGCATTGAGAAGTTCAAGTCTACCCAAACTTGGTAATAACTCGGTTTGAGTGAGTGATCTGCATGCAGCGCGTGCAGATCTAACACTAAGTCAAATAGGCGGAACTATGGCAGTCGGAAAAGAGATTAAGACAAAGATTGCGAGTGTGCAGAGCACCCGGAAGATCACCAGCGCCATGGAAATGGTTGCGGCTTCCAAAATGCGTAAAGCACAGGATCGCATGGAGTCATCTCGCCCGTACGCCCGGAGTATCCGTGGTGTAATTCAGCACCTGGCCAAGTCCAATCCTGAGTACAAACACCTGTACATGCAGGAGCGTGAGACTAAACGTGTTGGTTTTGTGATTGTTGCAACCGACCGTGGTCTGTGTGGTGGCTTGAACGTTAACGCGTTCAAGGCGGCTGTGAAAAGCATGAAAGCGTTCCATGATCAGGGTGTCGAAATCGACATCTGCGCCCTGGGCAGCAAGGCAGCGTCTTTCTTCCGGAATTTTGGCGGCAACGTTGTTGCAGTCAAAACCCATCTGGGAGACAAGCCTGAAGTTGCTGACCTGATCGGTGCTGTGAAGGTCATGCTGGATGCTTACGACGAAGGCAAACTGGATAAGCTGTACATCGTATCTAACGATTTCGTGAATACGATGACCCAGAAACCTGCTGTCGATCAGGTGCTTCCACTGAAAGCAGAAGATGACGAAAAACAACTTAATCACCACTGGGATTATATCTACGAGCCAGATGCCAAAGAGCTGTTGAACGGCCTTTTGGTTCGCTATGTAGAGTCTCTGGTTTACCAGGCGGTGGTTGAGAATAATGCCTGTGAGCAGGCAGCACGTATGCTGGCGATGAAAAACGCAACAGACAACGCCGGTTCAATGATTGATGAGCTTCAGATGATTTATAACAAAGCTCGTCAGGCTGCGATTACTCAGGAAATTTCTGAGATCGTCAGCGGTGCTGCAGCGGTTTAACGCAGGTCACAGGTTAAATTTTAAGAGGATCCGAACATGAGTAGCGGAACTATTGTTCAGATTATCGGTGCGGTAGTTGACGTGGAATTCCCACGTGATTCTGTGCCGAAGGTGTATGACGCGCTGACCGTGAACAAAAACGGTCTGACACTGGAAGTTCAGCAGCAGCTGGGCGACGGTGTTGTTCGCGCAATCGCCATGGGTCAGACCGAAGGTGTGAGCCGTGGTCTGGAAGTGTCCAATACTGGCGCGCCAGTGTCCGTACCTGTAGGTACAGCCACTCTGGGCCGTATTATGGACGTTCTGGGTAACCCAATTGATGAGTGTGGCCCGATCGGTGAAGAAGAGCGTATGCCTATCCACCGTAAAGCCCCTTCCTACGCTGATCAGGCAGCTTCTAACGAACTGCTGGAAACCGGTATCAAGGTAATCGACCTGGTTTGTCCATTCGCTAAGGGTGGTAAAGTTGGTCTGTTCGGTGGTGCGGGTGTAGGTAAAACTGTAAACATGATGGAGCTGATCCGTAACATCGCGATCGAGCACTCCGGTTTCTCCGTGTTTGCAGGTGTAGGTGAGCGTACTCGTGAAGGTAACGACTTCTACTACGAGATGAAAGAGTCCAACGTACTGGACAAAGTATCTCTGGTATACGGTCAGATGAACGAGCCACCAGGTAACCGTCTGCGTGTAGCACTGACCGGTCTGACCATGGCGGAAAAATTCCGTGATGAAGGTCGTGACGTACTGCTGTTCGTTGACAACATCTACCGTTACACCCTTGCGGGTACTGAAGTATCTGCACTGCTGGGTCGTATGCCTTCTGCGGTAGGTTACCAGCCAACACTGGCGGAAGAGATGGGCGTTCTGCAGGAACGTATCACCTCTACCAAAACTGGTTCCATCACGTCTATCCAGGCCGTATACGTACCTGCGGATGACTTGACTGACCCGTCACCAGCAACCACCTTCTCTCACCTTGACGCGACTGTAGTACTGTCCCGTCAGATTGCAGAGCTGGGTATCTACCCTGCTGTTGACCCACTGGATTCCACCTCTCGTCAGCTGGACCCACTGGTTATCGGTCAGGAACATTACGACGTTGCCCGTAACGTACAGGGTGTACTGCAGCGCTATAAAGAGCTGAAGGACATCATTGCGATCCTGGGTATGGACGAGCTGTCTGAAGAAGACAAGTCTCTGGTAGCCCGTGCGCGTAAAATTCAGCGCTTCCTGTCTCAGCCGTTCTTCGTAGCAGAAGTATTTACTGGTTCTCCAGGTAAATACGTCTCTTTGAAAGATACTATCAGCGGCTTTAAAGGCATCCTGGAAGGCCAGTACGACGATCTGCCAGAGCAGGCGTTCTACATGGTCGGTGGTATCGAAGAAGCGATCGAGAAAGCGAAAGGCATGTAATTGCCTTTCGCTAACCTTTACGAGGTAAAAATATGGCTATGACTGTTCATTGCGACATCGTAAGTGCTGAAGAAGAGATCTTCTCTGGCCTGATCGAGTTCGTATCCGTAACAGGTAGCCTGGGTGACCTGGGTGTATATCCGGGTCACGCTCCGCTTCTGACGGAACTGAAACCAGGCCCTGTCGAGCTACGCAAACAGGGTGGCGAGCAGGATATCTTCTATGTGTCCGGTGGCTTCTTTGAAGTTCAGCCTCACAAGGTCACAATTCTGGCGGACACTGCACTGCATGCCGCTGACCTTGATGAAGCAGCCGCTCAGGAAGCACAGAAACATGCTGAACAGCAGATGGCAGATCGTTCTTCCGAGTTTGAATACTCGAAAGCTGCCACTCAGCTGGCTGAAGCAGCTGCGCAGCTGCGTACCCTACAGCAGATTCGTAAGAAACTGGGTCGTTAAGACTTCGTCCTTACAATCCACATCGCAAAAGGCAACCATCTGGTTGCCTTTTTTTTGGCCATTAAAAAATGAAGCAGTAAGGTTCGCTACCAATGATCTGGAGCAGATGATTGTTCCTGCGAAGGCGAGGCAGAGACCAAACAATTAAAATTGGTCCTACCCACAAAAAGTAGACACTAGGTTATGCGCATTTGCGCTCATACTCTGCCGGACTGACATAGCCCAAAGCCGAGTGCCTACGTATGCGGTTATAAAATACTTCGATGTATTCGAA
>NZ_JARHUE010000006.1 GCF_029222905.1 Neptuniibacter sp. CAU 1671
CTTGGCGACCATAGAGTTGTGGAACCACCTGAATCCATCCCGAACTCAGACGTGAAACGCAACATCGCCGATGGTAGTGTGGGGCTTCCCCATGTGAGAGTAGGTCATCGCCAAGCACCTAATGTAAAAGAAAGGGTCATCCTAAGGGATGGCCCTTTTTTTATATTCGGCGTGATGATCTGCTGTTACTGCAAAGGGGCATGTGACCACCTCTGCTCCGCAGGAGCGAGGATGGAAGCGCCAAAGGCGTCGCGCAGCGATTGAAAGCATAGCTTTCAACTTAATGTAAGTCATCGCCATACCCATAGGGCATAAATACCCCTAGGGCACCTAGAGCACCTAATATTAAAAAACCCCAATCGCTCACGCGGTTGGGGTTTTTTATTGCGGTTGAGACAGTGCGAGAACATGGAGCCTATGTACCCACGGGGCATAAATGATTAAACAAAAAAAACTGACTGTTACCAATCAGAGCTATGTATTACATCGGCTTAGACCGTTACTTAAAGGCCATTACAGACCTGATCAATAACGGCATATGATTTGCGCAACCAGACTTTGGTGCGCTGGCGTTCCATCAGGCTGAGATGCTCAATACTGCTGTCTTTTAGATTCTCCGCACCCCAGAAGCTGAAATTGAGTGCATCAATTTTATGCATGGTTTCTCCATGCAGTGCGGGTAAGGTCGCTTGTACTAATCTGTCGCTACCCAATTCCATAGCGCTATTTACAATGTTTTCGACGGCTTCGAAACTGTTGCCCCGGCCTCTGTTCTTAATAACGATGCAGCGCATCCGGGTTCCGTATTTCTGAATAAAGTTTTCCAGCAGTTTGGCGGAATCCATTCCATCATCAACGATGTACCAATACACAAACGGCAGCTCTAACTCTTCACACATATCCAGTACGCCATTTTCTTCTATCCAACGATCCAGAAAACGTTCACTTTGTGCGGGTAGATCTACAACCACGTGATGATCGTCTTCTACCGCTACCTCCATGATTGCATCCGTACTTTCAAAATAATCGAGGTTAATAGGCTGGGTAAACTCAGCATAAAAACGGCTCAGCGTGGCATGGGACTGATCGGCATCCAGGCCTACAAAAGGCAGGTTCTGATCAATAAAGTATTGAGACAATAAGCGTGAAAGGACGGATTTACCCACCCCTCCTTTTTCTCCGCCGACAAAATGTATAGTACTCATGCTGAAAATTCCTGTAGGTAAATAATTGCAATGCCGTGTTGAGTCAGCCGGTCTTTAAAACGTAAACGCAATTGCGCGTACACATATTGGCCCTGCTCGAAACATAAAAACACGTACAGGCTCAATGGGTGAAACTATGGGTACATTTGACTGCTCTGAGTGACAGTGTATTGCGGGTGGTACTAAATTGCAGTGTAATTTTGCTGCGGCGCAATAGATAAAGCGGGTTACTGAATAAATTCAGGCTAAATTGCTGTTTCAACGTGGCCGGTTTTTGATAGCTAGAGGTGTGCAAGCCTCTGCTGTAATCTCGGTAATAACCACTCTATCAGGGCCCGTACACGTTTTGAGAGCAGACGTGAATGGGGGTATATGAGATTAACCGGCAGCGGTGCTGGCTCGTAATTCTCCAGTAGAAGGGAGAGCTCCTGGTGCTTCAGGGCATCACTGATCTGGTATAGGAGAAAACGGCTACACCCCAGTCCTTTTTTACAGGCGTCCTGTGCACTATCGACTTGGTTGGTGACCAGCCTGGGTTGAATCGACACAGAGATCTGTTTGTTATTCTCTAAAAAAGTCCACTCTGCTGCAGCATTGAGCGGGGTTAACTGAATACATTGATGTTGGTTCAGGGCTTCAGGTGTTTCAGGTGCTCCGTGCCTGGCTAAATATGCAGGACTTGCGCAGATGACCTGGCGCATCTCTCCTACTGCTCGGCCAATCAGGTTTGAGTTTTGCAGGTGTCCAATTCTTACTGCGAGATCAACGCCTTCTTCCAGCAGGTCTACTGGCCGGTCCAATAACATGAGTTCTATCTGGGTTTTAGGGAATTGGTTCAGAAAGTCATTTATCAATGGCGCTACGTGCATCCGGCCAAAAGTAGTGGGTGCGGTCAGGGTTATTTTTCCAACGGGCTCTGCTGCGCGTTCGGCAAGGCTTGCTTCTGCCTCAGCGATTTCGCTGAGAATATTCTGGCACCGTGCCAGATACTCACGGCCCTCATCCGTTAGGGCAATGTGTCGGGTGCTCCGGTTTAGCAGGCGTACATTGAGGTGGCTCTCTAGTGCCGCAAGTGTGCGTACTACCGATGTGAGCGAGGTGTTGAGTTGATGGGCTGCCCCTGTCAGGCTCCCGTTCTGAACAATCTGGACAAAAACTTCCATCCCTTTCAGCTTATTCATGCTGTTATATCTCGTCTATTACACCGGTTATCGGTTTTTAATGATTACATAAAGTCTATTTATTGCGAATGCCGTTGTGTTGATACTGATCTAAATTCAATATGGTTTATTTTTTTATGCAGTTCAGTGATATCAGTTTCACTTCATCCGTCTTGAAGACCCAATGTGAAAAGGGCACTCGCGAACGTGTGGCTAAGCGGGTTTCCCGGCAGCCGGCCAGAGATAGGCTGGGTCCGCAAGAACAGCAGTTTATTTTGCAGCGGGACAGCTTTTACATGGCCTCTGTCAATTCAGATGGATGGCCGTATGTACAGCATCGCGGTGGAAAACCCGGATTTCTGCAGGTTCTCAATTCCACCACCCTGTCTTTTGTTGAAGCTCCGGGAAATGGCGAGTATGTGAGCCTGGGCAATCTGCGGGATAACCCGCGAGTCGCCTTGATTTTGATGGATTACCCCAATCGTCGACGCCTCAAAATTTTTGGTTGTGCATCTATGGTAGAAGCTGAACAGGGCGCTATTCACTGTGTCATTGAGTTAAAGGCATTTGACTGGAATTGCGCACAATTTATTACGCCGCGCTTCAGTGAAGCCGTGGTGGAGGAGTTGATAGACCCCCTTAAACGTCGCATCCAGGAATTGGAACAGCAATTATTCACTCGTCAAAGTGATTGATAATAAGGAGAAAATAATGAAATTGTATGATCTTGAGTTGTCTGGTAACTGCTATAAAGTCAGGCTTTTTGCTGCGCTGACAGGTGTTCCGCTGGAGGTGATTCCGGTTGATTTTCTGGCAGGCGAGCATAAACAGCCGCATATGCTTGCGATGAATCCTTGGGGAGAAATCCCAATCCTGGTGGATGGTGATGTTGTTTTACGGGATGCACAGGCGATTCTGGTGTATATCGCTAAAAACAATGATCTCGAGGCATGGTTGCCCTCTAATCCTGCAGAGATGGCTGAAGTTGTGCAATGGTTATCGACCGCGGCGAATGAGATTCAGCATGGCCCTAATTCAGCCCGACTGGTTGATAAATTTGGTTATGCGCTTGATAAACAAACGACATTAAAGACATCAGAAAGAATTTTGTCATTACTTGAGCAACATCTCAGTCAGCATGACTGGTTGGCGCTGAACCGGCCTACGATAGCCGATTGTGCTGTCATGCCTTATGTTGCGCTGGCGCCGGAAGGAGGTGTCTCACTGACGCCGTATCCGGCGGTTCAGCGTTGGATTGAGCGTATTCGTCAGTTACCTGGATTTATTTCAATGCCGGGAATCTAATTCCGTTATTGTCGTTATGCTGCACCGCACCTAATATACTTCTCCTGAATAATAATTCGCTCTGACCCTGGGTCTCAGAGCAGTCCATTTGTCAGAAGAAGGGGATTGTAGTGCAGTTAATGGCGGGTAAGAAAATACTGATTGTGGGGATTGCTAACGATAAAAGCATTGCGTACGGCTGCGCGAAACAGCTGAAAGCGCAAGGGGCTGAGTTAGCAATTACCTATCTGAATGCGAAAGCGGAACCCTATGTGCGTCCTTTGGCAGAGGCGCTTGAGGCCGATATTTTTCTGCCGTTGGATGTAACAGTGCCTGCGCAGATGGATGCGGTGTTTGCTGCCATTGCAGAACAGTGGGGTGAGTTGCATGGCCTGGTGCACTCACTGGCATTCTGCCCGCTGGATGATCTGCATGCGCCAATCTCGGCCTGTAGCCGGGACGGTTTCCTGCAAGCGATGGACGTGTCCTGTTATTCCTTTATTGATCTTGCAGCCAGAGCCAGGGTGTTGATGAAAAACGGTGGCTCTATGATCAATTTTTCATATCTGGGCAGCGCGCTGGCCACCGGTGATTACAACATCATGGGATGTGCCAAAGCGGCGTTGGAAGCTTCCACGCGTTACCTGGCGCGGGATCTTGGCTCAGAGCATATTCGCGTTAACTGCATCTCGCCGGGCACAATTCCGACCCGGGCCGCAGGCGGCATAAAGGATTTTGATGCGATGCTGGAGTATAACCAGCACCGTGCAGTGGATGGCCTGTTGCCCACCATCGAGGAAGTGGGCAACGCGGCGCTGTATTTTCTGAGTGATCTTTCTAAGGGTGTGACCGGCAGTATTCATTATGTCGATCACGGCGTGAATATTATCGGTTAGCTCAGATCCCGTACTGATCCCGATAGGTGCGAATCGCTGCCAGATGTTCGGGGTCGGTACCGGTTTCCTCAAGGTATTCGATCAGATCGGCCAGAGAGATAATGCTGACAACCGGCATGTTGTAATCGCGCTCGACTTCCTGAATCGCGGACAGTTCGCCCTGGCCTTTTTCCTGACGGTTCAGGGCGATAACCACGCCAGCGGGTTGGGCGCCGGCCTGATCAATGATCGCCATCACTTCACGAATGGCGGTACCTGCAGTGATAACATCATCGATAATCAGTGCTTTTCCCTGCAACGGTGCGCCCACAAGCGTGCCGCCTTCACCGTGATCTTTTGCTTCCTTGCGATTGAAGACGTAAGGCACGTCACGCTGATGCTGATCGTACAGGGCAACGGCGGTTGTGGCGGCCAGAGGAATGCCTTTGTAGGCGGGACCAAGCAACACATCGAAGCTGAGCTTTGAATCTGTGATGGCCTGGGCGTAAAAACGACCCAGTTTCGCCAATGCGGCACCGCTATTGAACAGTCCTGCATTGAAAAAATAGGGACTGGTGCGGCCTGATTTCAGCGTAAACTCGCCAAAGCGCAGTACTTTCTGGGCGATGGCAAATTCAATAAACTCGCGCTGATAATCATGCATTGTGTTACTCCTGCTTTGGGCATAAATAAAATGCCTATTCTACCAGCCTGCTCTGCTTATCGGGATGCAGGTGACGGCAAAAAATTTCAATTTAAAGCAGTTCACTATACAATCCGCAGATGGGGGAGAGTATAAACCCTTCTTTTGTTATGACTTTATCTTCATTTTCTGAGTGGCGACTTGCCTAAAGGTGGATCGAAATCCCCTGACATACCAGAAAATGATCTGAAGGATCTCATTTCTCGGGCCTTGGGACAGGATCAGAAATATATGCGAGTCATCACCTTCAATACACAGGGTATTGAACTGGCTACTGAGCTTGGCTTATTCGACTGGCTGGTTCAGCAGAATGCGGATGTAATTTGTCTGCAGAATCTCAAAGCCAAGGAGTATCAGCTGGATGACGAGCGGTACCATCCCGAGGGCTATAATGCTTATTTCTTTGATGCCTGGGAAGACGGGTACAGTGGCGTCGCCATTTATACCAAACACCTGCCCAAAGCGATCATGACCGGGCTGGGTTTTGAGCTGTGTGACCAGCATGGCCGTTTTATCCAAGCCGACTTCGAACATGTCAGTGTCAGTTCTTTGTGTGTGCCTTCCGGCCTCAAAGGTGAAGATGCCCAGGCGGCAAAAGAAGCCTTTATGGATGGTCTGCTGGGACACTTCAGAAAAACCCTGCGCAAGCGCCGTGAATTTATCTTCTGCGGTAGCCTGAACATCGCACATAAAACCGTTGATCTCAGCAACTGGTATGCAAACCAGACCGTGTCCGGCTTTCTGCCTCACGAGCGTGAGTGGATGGATGAAATCTTTGAAGAGATGGGCTTTGTTGATGCGTTTCGTGAGCTCAACAAAGCGGAACGTCAGTTTACCTGGTGGCCTGATTACAACCGTGCGCGTTCTCTTAATGAGGGTGCCCGTCTGGATTACCAGATCACTACCGCAAATCTACGCAAAACCATCAAAAATGCACGCATCTTCCGTGAAAAATCGTTCAGTGAGCATGCGCCGTTGATTATCGATTACGATGTGCCGATGTAAGTTTGAATCGCTGGAAATAAAAAAGGAGCCTTGTGGCTCCTTTTTTAATGTCGATCAGTTTTGTGCCAGGGCATCCTGTTGTGCGGCGAGTAGCTCCTGAATCCCTTTTTGGGCCAGAGCCAGCATGGCGTTGAGTTCGTCCTGCGTATAGGGCGCACCCTCTGCCGTACCCTGAACTTCAACAAAGCCACCCAGGGATGTCATCACCACATTCATGTCCGTTTCGGCTTTACAGTCTTCGGCGTAATCCAGATCCAGGACTGGCTCGCCCTCAAAAATGCCCACGGATACGGCTGCAATCGCGTATTTGATAGGGTCACCTTTCATAGCACCGTTTTTATCCTGCTTGAGCACATTAATGGCGTCCTGAAGTGCGACAAACGCACCAGTGATCGCCGCGGTGCGGGTGCCGCCGTCGGCCTGCAGGACATCACAGTCGATGGTGATGGTGTTTTCACCCAGTTTATTCAGGTCCAGACTGGCGCGCAGCGAGCGGCCGATCAGGCGCTGAATTTCAACCGTCCGCCCGCCCTGTTTGCCGCGGGCAGCTTCCCGGTCATTACGGGTGGTTGTGGCACGGGGCAGCATACCGTATTCCGCCGTGACCCAGCCTTGACCGGAACCGCGCAGGAAACGAGGTACGCCTCTGTCCACGGTGGCGGTACAGAGGACACGGGTATCACCAAATTCAACCAGCACCGAGCCTTCAGCGTGTTTAGTAAAGTGACGGGTAATTTTGATGGGGCGCAACTGGTCGGGTGCGCGACGGCTGGGTCTTAATTTAGACAGGCCAAGGTTTTGCAGCTGTTCAGAGATTGATGAACTCATGCGGATCCCTTAGGGTTGCTCGCCATGGGCAGGATGCCAGAGGACGAATCACTCAAGTATGAATGGCGGCATTCTAAATCATCCGGCCCCGTATTGGCAGCGTACCTTTAGTTACCCTGACATAGAGCAGTAAATTGTGGGTTCTGTTTGTTACACTTGTCGGGCCAATGAGTTTTGGCTCAGGCACCACCGGTCAGCCAACAAAGAGATACGATGTATGACGAAAAGTATGACAGCCTTCGCCCGACAGGATGCCGAGTATGCATGGGGTTCCATCAGTTGGGAGATCCGATCAGTCAATCATCGTTACCTTGAACCCCATCTGCGGTTGCCTGACAACCTGCGCGACATTGAGCCTGTGCTGCGTGAAAAGCTGCGTAAGTCTCTTAATAGGGGCAAAGTTGAATGCACCCTGCGGTTTTTCCCGGAAGCCAGTCTGCAACAGCTGGTGATCAATGAAGAGTATGCGCGTCAGGTGGTGGCTGCGGCAGAACAGGTCCAACGTCTGATTGCGGGCAATGCGCCCCTGGATGCGCTTGAAGTGTTGCGTTGGCCCGGGGTATTGCAGGATGTAAAGCTGGATATGGAGGCGGTCAAGACCGCTGCGGTAGTACTGTTTGATAAGGCGTTAACGGATTTGACCAATGGCCGCCGACGGGAAGGTCAGGAGCTGGCCCAGTTAATAGAGCAACGCCTGGTGGCCATCAGTGACATTGTCGATCTGGTCAGAGCGCAGATGCCAACGATTCTTTCAAACCAGCGTGACACGCTTGCCCAGCGAATCGCGGAGTTGAAAGTTGATCTTGATGAAGCGCGGCTCGAACAGGAAGTGGTACTGTTAGCCCAAAAAGCGGACGTCGATGAAGAGATGGATCGCTTAAATACCCATGTGCAGGAAGTACGCCGGATACTGCAGCAAAATGGACCGGTTGGGCGACGCCTGGACTTCCTGATGCAGGAATTAAACCGTGAGGCGAATACACTGTCGTCTAAATCCATCGTCTCCGGAACGACGCAAAGCGCTGTTGAATTGAAGGTACTGATTGAGCAGATGCGTGAGCAGATCCAGAATATCGAGTGATGTTCAACTGATATTCGTCAAACACCAGTGAATATGTAAAGCCCCAATATTAGGGGCTTTTTTATTTCTTTGGTTTGTGGCGATTCATTGTAAAAGAGATATATGGCTCGTTAGTTACCCAAATTCAGCTGTGGACTTTGAGGAGGAAGCCGGTGCAGTTAAAGGGCGCGAATGCATCCCCTTGGAGTTCTGGTAATAACTGTACAGAATGAACATCAGCTGGAAATTAGAGCATCAATTTGCTGATAGACATTGCGCCCTTGATCGTCTGTCTCAACAGCCATTAAGAACAAACATTTACCTTGGCTGCTTTCAGCCCAGCGTAAGCCAACAGCGTTCTTGACCCTGGAGTCGTCGTTACTGCGGTAGACCGCACCCTTGTACTCCACTACCAGTGTTCGACCATCGTTAAGCTCGACGACAAAATCTGGATAGAACCACCCTTTTGAGAGTGGAAGCCTGAACGAAGCCTGCTGTCGATCCACAAGGTTGCGAACCCAGTGTTTAATTTGGCTATTAGCATCAATTGCTTGAGCGCAAAGAAATTCTTCACCATCTACTTTTAGGTCTTCGATGTAGGGGTAATAGTGCTTCCTAAATTTATATCCACCGGAATAATATGGAGGGCGTGCGGGATAGAGGCCGGGGAAGAATTCGTAGCTGTAGTCAAAGCAGCTTTTCATCGGCAGAGTATTTTCGAACAGCGCCTGCTGGAAGCCTTGGCTCGATGCCCTCTCCTGCAAAATTGCCAGGCGTTGGCGAATCGCCTTAACCAGAAGGAACTTGCTGCGTAGCAGTGCGGTTAGGCTAATGCCTCGCTCTTGGGTGAGATGTGAAAGGGTTTTCACCACAAAGGCATGCAGTACCGACTGGTTTAAATAGTGGGTCCGTAATTCTCGATCCAGCCAGCGCGCTAGATCATCTTCACTAATGTCAGTAGCGACCATGTTCAGATTATAAACGGCCTTTTCTTCGGCAACCTGATAGCTGACTTTTTTACCCTCCATATCCACTTCAAACGTAGTGGCGTTTTCTTGCAGGCTAAAGCCGGGCAGCTCAATGGTGAAATTCAAGGGTGACCAGTCACCATTCAAAAATAGAAAGGATTCCGGTTCTAACAATTCCAGCTCGCCTTGCTGTTGAAGACAGAGCTGAGGCAAAGGTGCAAAAGGCACCCCCTGTTCAGAAGGTGATTTACTGGCTTCAATGCGGGCATTGTGTTGCTCAATCAGCTCCAAGGTTTCTTTTTTTTCTTTGCCTTTTAAGCTTTTACTGATGCAGGATTGTAGCTTTTCATCCACTTGACCTTTCACCTCAAGGGTAAAGCCCTCATTAGTTTCGGTCAGTCGCATGGAATCTGAAAGAGACAGCTCATTTTCATCCAGCGCTGGCCGTGTTGAGAGTTGCAGGGTAAGCGGCGGCTCTGGCTGATGTGTAGGTGTTTGGTCAGAGAACAAATCATCCGCATCGCCGTGTCGAATATGGGCAGGTACTTCCATTGCCTCAAAACCCATATTAATGAGGTTATCCGTCAGTGATTTAGCCACTTGTGCAAAGCCGGGGGAAGCTAGATGAGCATACGCACGGTTTAGCGCTTCTACTGGACGGCGTTTGGCAAAGGGCATCCGTAGTACACGGCCTAGCAGCTGCTCTGCATCTTTGTTCGAACGGATATCTCTGACAGAGCAAAACACATAGGCAAAGGGGCAGTCCCAGCCTTCTTTGAGGGCTTCGACGGTGATAATCAGCTCTATAGGGCAGCTGGGTGAAAGCAGATTAAGGCCATCCAGCTCCCGTTGGGTGCCAGTGACTACCGCGATTTTCTGCTCGTCGATATTCTGCTCATTGATCAGAAAATCCCGCAGTCTTTCCCAGGGCACTTCGCCGTTTTTCTTGTCTGCCTGAAACAGCACGATGGGGCGAATATAGTCCGGGTCTTTTTGTGCTTCGGTATTGAGTTTGGTGCGGGTCAGTACCGCATCACGCACGGCTTCCTGCCAGTCTTTATGCTCGGTCAGCATAATCGGCAGCTTGATCATTTCCTCTGCTTTCAATTCAGCTGCCGTGACATGAAAAAGCACGTTTGACGCCGAGGTTGTGGATTGATCCGGCGTGGCGGTAAATTCCACCACACAAGCCGGATGTACTCGTTTCAGGGTTTCAAAGGTCAGTGGGGTGCGGGCGTTATGGGCTTCATCCATAATTACCAGCGGGCGTTTTAGGGCTAGTAGATTGGCGAAAGAGTATTTGATCTTGCCCAGTTGTGCCGGGCCTAAGCCTTGCTCTTGCAGGTCAGATTCAACTACCCGCTCAAGGTTAGGGGTGTTAGGATCAATCCCGGAAAAATGTGGTTCAAAATCTTCATGGTAGGCGTAGATTTTGCGGTCGCCGGTATTAGTGACGCGCAGGTTCGCCAGCGTGGTCACCACAACAATCAGTTGCGAGCCAATATCTTGCGGACGAATCTGGGTGACTTCATCGGCATCTAATACCCGCACCCGTTGATCAAAGGCACGATCCAGCTCGACCCGGTAGGGGTGGCCGGGGGTTTTCAGGGCTTCGAGGGTTTGTTGCTGGATGGTGTTAGTGGGCACCAGCCAGAGCACGATGGGGTAATCCTGTTCTAAATAAGCGCGGGCGGCGACTTTAACCGTGTGTGAACCCAACACAGTTTTACCGCCGCCGGTGGGCAGGCGTAGGCACACATAGGGTACTTCGGCAAAATCGTAATGACGATAAGGCCAGGGCTGTTTGCCCTGATTGCGCAAGCTGATCTCAAAGGCTTCGGCCACAGACGAAAGGCGCGCCTGGCTTAAAAAGGCTTCCAGTGCATCCAGGGCATTTTGTTGGTAAGTCTTGAGCCGAAACATTAGCGCGTCCTTACGTCATAGGGGATTTGTTTAAAGCTGATCTGTTCTTGCGCCAGCCGTGCCGGGCCAAGACGGCTGCTTTCACCGTAAATAACCTTGGGGCCGCTATGGGTGGGCAAGCTGTCGAGAATGGTGTTAGTGAGTACATTCCCCCCCTGTGGCCGTCGATCCCCCAAAATGCCGTTATAAAGCAGATAATAGGCAGTGCCGTTATGTACACCCAAAAGGGGTGTGTCAGTTTGTTTTTGCAAAGGCTGTTTGGTTTCTAAAAACCATAGATGCGTGGCCAAATCGGCAAAGCGCACTTCCGGGCGGATAGCACCAAACTCATCAAACACACTGGGGCCTAAACGGTAATAGTGAAAGCCGCCACCGCCTTGCCAATTAACGGCTTTGGAAATACCGCCCTGTTCGCCCCCAATCACTTTGGCCAAGCGTGGCTGGCAATGGGTTTGGGCATGTTCACCCATTTCGATACCGATATAACGGCGCTTCATTTTATGGGCTACAGCAGCGGTGGTGCCGGAGCCAAGGAAGGAGTCGAGGACTAGGTCGTTGGGATTCGTAGCAATATGAAGAATTCTTTCTATAAGACGCTCAGGCTTTGGGGTGCCAAAGGATAACTCAGCAGAAAATAGTCTATGCCCTTCTCTCTTGGCTTCATCTGTGTGGCCGGCCTCATCATGTGGCCACCATGTCCAAGGAACCATTCCTTCTACTTCATTGAGAAACTGCTTTCTCGAAGGGATGGCATTCCCATCTTTGCCAAAATAGATTCTGTCGTTTTTAAGTAACTCGTTATATTTTGACTCTATGATCTTCCAGCATGAACCAGCTGGCGGAATATGTTTTTTACCATTAGGAGCAGTAATCTCATACATTTGGTTTGGCCTGTAGCCTTGAGCAGAAAGGGATACCCCACGCCAAGGTCCTCGAGGGTCGTTATTATCGTTTTTGTATGGCTTTAACTGCTTTTCTCCTAACGGTAGTTTATTTCTGAGTTGTTTAAACGTATCTGGGTTTTTCGCATAAAGTAAAATGTGTTCGTGAGCCTCTCCAATGGCAGTTCTATTTTCACGAGAGTATCTTTTCTGCCAGACCATTGACGTTATAAAATTCTTCCTCCCAAATACCTCATCCATGATTACCTTTAAGTAATGGGCCTCATTGTCATCAATCGACACCCAAATACTGCCATCCTCCGCGAGTAATTCTCGTAACAATTCCAGACGGGGATAGATTATCGACAACCATTGGCTATGCTCCAGATTATCGTCGTAGTGCTCAAAGGCCGATTTGGTGTTGTACGGCGGGTCAATATAGATGCATTTTACCTGCCCGGCATAAAGCGGCAGCAGGGCTTTCAGAGCATCCAGGTTATCGCCCTCGATCAGCATATTCTGGTTATTGGGGTCACCGGCCGACAGCTCCGGCACTGCCTGCAACAAACGGTAAGGCACCTGCTTGGCGGTGTTAACGGCGGCGTCTTTATTTAACCAGTCCAGAATGGGCATGTATTAATTCCAATCAAATCAGCTATTCGTATTGTTCGTGGGTTCAGCCAGAGCCTGCTGCCAAAGCGGTAAATCCCGCCAATCTACCGGAAAGCCCATGCGCTTGGTATCCACTGGGTATTTTTCGATCAAGGCATTCAGGCGCATGGCCCAGCTTGAATCGGGGCAGATGATAGTCATCAAGTGCTGGATTACCACCAGAGTGTTGTAGATTTTATGTTCGGTTTTGTTGGCATCATCGACATAGATATTGTCTTTAAGCCCGGCGGGTTTGCCCTTGGGGAGTGGCATCTTTTTGGTGAGGTGACGGTTCCATAAGCGGTTGTGATGAGCGCAGACATTTCTTATGTAGCAGAGGTGCTCCATAAAACCCTCCAGAAACCCCTCGTCAAAGCCGTATATAGACGCAATGGCCCGTCTTACGGGATATGCTCTGAGGTTGCTGTAAAACCGGGACAGCAATCCAAGAGACATGACTTCACAGCTAACCCAGGCTGGCGGTAATGCTTCATCGTAATGGTCGTTGTAGTGCTGAATAAATACTTCGTCGCTGCGTTGTACGTGCTGCTCTAGGTCCTTAATGTCATTCAGTAGACGGTGTTCGCTTTTGCGCATGCCCTTGCTATTGATAAGGTAGCCATGAGGACCGTAAGCATGACTGATGTGATAGGCCCACTGAGTGCGAAAGGAGACTTCTATCCTTTCGATAGCGTCCAGTACGAGCAGTCTGAGCTCACGGTCGAACAGGTAATGGTCGACAATGGTCTCAAAACGGGTTTCTGGTTTAAAGTGGTGAGGTGATCTACTGGCTTCAAAAGGTAGCCAGTAGGCTTCCAACCGGTAGTAGTTCAGGTGGGATAACAGCGCTAGTGCCTGGCTTCGATCCGGGATGATCATGCCCCGAGTCAGCAGAATGTCCAGCTGTTCATCAAAGGTTTTGGCAGGCTTTTCGAATTTCATCGGCCCCCCAGAAATAAATAACCCGCCAGTTTGAGGGTATTCCGGAGAACATAGCCTGGGCGGGTATTATTGGCGCTAATTATAGGTTTGATTTGAGATTTTGCAACCGGCCTGTCTAACAAAAGCTGGCATCCTTCCTTGGAGTAAGTAGGCAATATAAGGAGATTATTACTTAGCCTGATTGAAATGCCAACCTCCTGCCTATTTGTTCACGCACTCTTACATAATCTGTCTATTGCCTATGCTGGCTAGTTAAGAATCGTTTAAATTGTGATGATACGTTGGTGGGTAAAATGTTGGGTTTTTGAAGCCTTAATCTATATTAATTTTATGCAAAACAGATAGCTAAGGTTGGTTTGTTAAAAAGATCCAGAATATTGAATAACCGCATTTGGCAGGAAGCCTGTGATCGAACATGGGCTTCCTGCCAAGCTGGTAAGGACTTGTGCGAAAGTAGTATGAAGTCCGGCGCTCATTTCTAAACCAGCAACCTCCCGCCACATCACGGCAGTACTATTCTGAGACTATTTTCAAACGCTGCTTTTAAAATTAACTGCAGCGGAAAGCCCAATTTCTGCCTGATTCCTGTCATTCTTAGACCTTGGTCGTGTATTTTTATTGATGCGAATCAGGAAACTCTAATCAACAAAGCTGTTTGGTAAAGTTCATAATGCGTATGCAAAAAAAATTGTGCTTTACTTCATTCTTAAGTGCTTAAGTATCTACTGCTGAAGCCGAAGAAACACTTATTAGCGAGTGGTTAATCAATTCATCCAGAATTGGTTATCTGGAAGGTGCTGGTTTACTGGTGACCTTTCGTTCACTTTATGAACGATTGCTGGCCTCAGGCGGTGGTTGCCGCCAGGTAAGGAATGTTTATGACCCCTGAAATGACCGTTGAACTGCCCGAAGAAATTTCGATAGAAAATGTCGCAGAGTGGAAGCAGACATTTACCGGATTATTGCAAGGAAGCAGTCCAGTACAGGTTGTGGCCAGTGCGCTCAGTCGGGTCGACACTGCAGGTGTTCAGCTCTTTGCTGTTGTTGCCCAGGCGGCTAAAGCCGCGGGTAAACCTCTGGTATGGCAACAGCCCTCTGATGCTTTGAAAACAACCGTTGCTCAGCTTGGGCTGACCCAGGTTGTGTTCAATTAAGCAAAAACTTCTTTTTTAAAAAAATCCTGGAGATTGTTCGAATGGCAACAATTCTGGTGGTTGATGACTCCGCGTCCCTTCGCAGCATGGTGACTTTCACCCTGAAGCAGGAAGGCTATTCCGTTGTGGAAGCCGGAAACGGGCAAGAGGCTCTTACCAAGGCTCAGTCGGGCCGTTTTGATCTGGTTCTTACCGATGTGAATATGCCGATTATGGATGGCATCACCTTTTGTACAGAGCTGCGCAAACTGCCGGCCTTTAAGTTTACCCCGGTGCTCATGCTGACCACAGAAAGCTCAGATGACATGAAGCAGAAAGGTAAAACTGCCGGTGCAACGGGTTGGTTGGTGAAACCGTTCAATCCTGAAAAACTGATCAGTACGATCAAGCGCGTTGTAAGGTAATCAGAGATGAGTATTGATCTGTCCCAATTTGTCGCGACTTTTCTGGAAGAAAGTTACGAAGGCTTGGAGGTCATGGAATCCAGTCTGCTGAACCTTGAAGCGGCAGATGATGAGACGATCAATACGATCTTTAGGGCTGCACACTCCATCAAGGGCGGTGCCGGTACCTTTGGTTTTAATGACGTGGCCCATTTTACCCACGTGGTTGAAACCCTGCTGGATGAAATACGCAATGGCAAACAGGCGGTTACGCCTGTGCTGGTTAACCTGTTGCTGGAATCGGTGGATTGTATCCGGGCCCTGCTTGAAGCCGCTCAGGATGGCCCGGATGCCGAGATGGACAAAATTGAAGATGTCCGGGCGCGTCTGAAGGACTCCCTTGCTGGCGAGTCCGCTGCCGCTGCTGCACCTGCTGCGAGTGAATCTGCTGCCACTGTGGCGCAGGCAAAACGCTGGCAGATTGAGTTCATCCCTAATGCCGATATGTTGCAGGCCGGGCACGAGCCGATCTTTATGTTTGAGGCCCTGGCTCAGCTGGGTGAACTTGAAGTCACAGTCAGGACTGATAGTTTGCCGCAACTGGCTGACTTTGACCCGCAACTGCTGTCGCTATCCTGGCTGCTCACACTCACCTCGGAGTGCCCTGAAGACGAGGTACGTGAAATCTTCGAATGGGTCGAAGATGATTGCCAGCTGACTATCAAAGCTGTCGAATCCGGCCCGGCTGCCGCGATGCAGGGCTGGTCGATCCTGTTTGTGCCAAAACCGGGTTTGCTGCAAACCGGTAACGAACCCTTGCTGATGTTTGCTGCGTTGGCTGATCTGGGTGACTTAACGGTGCAGGCTGACACCAAGGGTCTGCCAGTGCTGGCTGAGCTTGATCCCGAGCAGGTACATCTGTCCTGGCAGCTCACACTGATTTCGGATTGTGCGCAGTCCGAAGTAGAGGAAGTGTTCGAATGGGTTGAGGATGAGTGCAAACTCGAAATTAAACCCCTTGTGCCAGTATCGGCTGAGGCTGAAACACCGCAAAGCAACACGGCGCCTCCGGTGGCTGAGGTCAAAGCGGAAGCACCTAAACCGGCGGGTGCGCCTGCTCGCAAACCCAAAGCGGCAGCGGAAGCCAGTTCAGTACGTGTCGATACTGACAAAATTGATGCCCTGATCAACCGCGTCGGCGAGCTGGTTATTACACAGGCAATGCTGGGTCAGATTGGCTCAGAACTGGCTGATCAGCTCGGCACGCAAGGCTCTGCGATGGAAGCATTACAGGCCGGGCTTGAGCAACTCGAACGTAATACGCGTGACCTGCAGGAAGACATCATGCGGGTCCGCATGTTGCCTATCAGTTTTGTATTCAACCGATTCCCCCGACTGGTGCACGATGTCAGTGGCAAACTGGGTAAAAAGGTTGAACTGGTGCTGTCCGGTGAACAGACCGAAATTGATAAAACCGTGATGGAAAAAATCGGTGACCCGATGGTTCACCTGATTCGAAACTCTCTGGATCACGGTCTGGAAACACCTGATGAGCGTCGTGCCGCAGGCAAGCCTGAAACCGGTCGTGTTGAGCTGAATGCGTATCATCAGGGTGGCTACATCATTATCGATATCATTGATGATGGTCGTGGCCTGAATACGCAGAAAATCTATCAGAAAGCGGTTGAGAAGGGGCTTATTAACCCTGATGTGGCGATGTCTGATCAGGAGATTAACGACCTTATTTTCCGCCCTGGCTTCTCAACGGCGGATGCGGTCAGTGACCTCTCCGGTCGTGGTGTCGGCATGGATGTGGTCCGCCGTAACATTGAGTCGCTGGGTGGACACGTCAGCCTCAACTCAGAACCCGGTATGGGGTCAACGTTCAGTGTCAAACTGCCACTGACCCTCGCTATTCTGGACGGCCAGCTGATTGGTGTAGGGCCTGAAACCTATATTATTCCGGTGGTTTCTATTGTCGAGACCATGCAGGCAAAATCGTCCGCGCTCAGTTCGATGGGGGGGGAAAGCAAGCTATTGCACTTCAGGGATGAATACATCCCGCTGATTAATCTGCGTAAATTGTTTGGCCTGGATAATGCCCCGGTTACTCATACCAACCTGGTTGCCATTGTTGAAAATGGTGGTCAGAAAGTCGGCATTATGGTGGATGAGCTATTTGGTCAGCAGCAGGTTGTGATCAAGAGTCTTGAAGTGAATTTTAAACGTATTGAAGGTTTCTCAGGCGCCACCATCCTCGGTGATGGCAGCGTCGCGCTGATTCTGGATATAGCCGGTCTGGTAAAACGTGGTTTAGACCGGGAAACCTCAGAAGCTGCCGCAAAACGCAGCAATATCTTTAGACAAAATACCAATCTTGGAGGTGTCGCATGAGCCTTGGCGCCCGGCAGTCGGACGAATCTGGCGTGATTAAAAGTTCCGATAGCCGTCAGTACCTCAGCTTTCTTTTGGATAACGAGGAGTATGGCGTCGACATACTTCGCGTGCAGGAGTTAAGAGGCTGGACGCCTGTCACCCGGATTCCGGAGATGCCCAATTACATCAAGGGTGTCCTGAATCTGCGGGGTGCGATCATTCCGGTTATTGACTTGCGGCAGCGGTTTGGGTTGCCGCCGCGTGAGTACGGCCCAACGACGGTGGTCATTGTTGTTAAGGTTGAAACCGGCACCTCTGAGCGCGCTATGGGCATTATTGTTGATGCCGTAGCGGAAACGTACACACTGGAAAAAAACGAGATTCAGCCAGCCCCTAATTTTGGTGGTGTGATTAATTCCGAATACATCACAGGGCTGACGTCACAGGATGACACCATGATTGTGTTGATAGATATCGACGCGCTGTTGAATTCGGATGAGTTGGCAATTGAAGACTTGACCACAAAAAATCTTGTAGAGACTCAGGCTTAGGCACTGCAGAGAAGGGGCGGAGGTAACACAATGAAAATTAATGAGCCGGTCACAGATCGCGAAGTCAAGATGCGGGATGACCAGGAGCTGGTCACGCGTACTGATCTGAAAGGGATTATCACCTATACCAACCCTGATTTTGTGGAAATCAGTGGGTTCTCTCGGGAAGAGTTGATGCATAAAAACCACAACGTGGTTCGCCATCCCGATATGCCCCCTGCTGCATTCAAAGACCTGTGGGAGACCCTGAAGCTCGGTCGGCCATGGTCAAAGCTGGTTAAAAACCGTTGCAAAAGCGGTGATTACTACTGGGTAAAAGCCAACGTCACGCCGGTCTTCCGCAATGGCGAAATTGTTGAGTACATGTCGGTTCGTACCAAGCCCAGCCAGGAAGAGATCGATGCCTCCGCCAAACTCTATGCCAAGCTGAAACGCAATGAAGTCACGCTGCCGTCCCCAAGCCGTATCGCTAAGGCTACTCTGGGAAGTGCGATTTTCAAGGTGGCTGGCGTTGCCGTTGCCGCAGGTGTGGCTATTGACCTGATTGGTGCCGCCGTGGGTTTGACCGGCAACTGGACCATGGCCGGACCTATAGCCGCATTTCTGGTGATGCTGGCCGGTGCTCAGAATGTTCTGTCGAAAAAAGTGATCGCTCCGCTGCGTCAGGTGCAGGAGTTCATGAAGCAGATCATGGAAGGCGACTACAAAGCGGATATCCCGATCGAGGATGATGGGGAGATGGGCGAGCTGATGCGATATGTGAAGATGCTGTCGCAGCAGATGGGCTTTGAGGTAAATGACGCAAAAGAAGCGGCCCGTCGTTCTCAGCGCATCAAAGTCGCGCTGGATAACGTTTCCTCTAACGTCATGATGGCGGCGAATGATGGTGAAATCATCTACTGCAACGAAGCGGTACTGGAGATGATGCGCAGGGCGGAAACCGATATTCGTGAACAGCTGCCTGATTTTGACGTGGATAAAATTGTTGGCTCTAACTTTGATATCTTCCACAAAAATCCCGATCACCAGCGTCGCATGCTGGACGCGCTGAAAACCACGCATCGTGGCCGTATCCGAGTGGGCAAACGCAGTTTTGATCTGATCGCCAACCCGGTGGTGGACGATAGCGGTGTGCGTTTGGGTACTGTGGTTGAGTGGGCCGATGTGACTGATCAGCTGATTGCTGAAGAGCAGGTGGATAACCTGATCCGTCAGGCGTCTTTGGGTCAGTTGGATGAACGTCTGGATGCATCAATCTACACCGGCTTTATGAACCAGATTGCAACCGGTGTGAACCAGATGCTGGATGCGGTGGTTGAGCCGATGCGCGAAGTTAAACGCGTGCTGCAGTCCCTGTCGCAGGGTGATCTTACCCAGAAGATGGAAGGTGAGTTCCACGGTGAATTTGCTGAGCTGAATGAAGCGTTGGATAGCTCGCTGGATAACCTGAATCAGATGGTGAGTGAGATTCGCACGGCAGGTGCCAGCATCTCTACCGGTGCCAGTGAAATTGCCAGCGGTAACACCACGCTGAGTCAGCGTACTGAAGAGCAGGCAGCCAGTCTGGAAGAGACCGCCGCCAGCATGGAAGAGATGACCAGTACGGTGAAACAGAACGCAGACAATGCTGATGAAGCGCGTCGTCTGGCGGCTGATGCGCAGAAACTGGCTGAAAAAGGTGGAGAAATTTCGAACCGGGTGGTTCGCTCCATGGGGGATATCAGTGGCAGCTCCACCAAAATCGCTGAAATTATTGGTGTGATCGACGAGATTGCCTTCCAGACCAACCTGCTGGCGCTGAATGCGGCCGTTGAGGCTGCACGCGCCGGTGAGCAGGGCCGTGGTTTCGCGGTGGTTGCTTCTGAGGTGCGCAGCCTGGCGCAGCGCAGTGCCTCTGCGGCTAAAGAGATCAAAGAGCTGATTAACGACAGTGTCCAGAAAGTTGAAGAGGGCGGCGCATTCGTTGATGAGTCAGGTAAAGCCTTGTCTGAGATCATGGCGGCCATTAAAAACGTCTCTAATATCATCAATGAAATTGCTGCGGCCAGCCGTGAGCAGGCGACCGGTATTGAGCAGGTGAATATCGCCGTGACCCAGATGGATGAGGGTACTCAGCAGAATGCTGCACTGGTAGAGGAGGTTGCTGCTGCATCGTCTTCTATGGAAGAGCAGGCTGCGCAACTGGATCGACTGGTGAATGCGTTTAAGGTGTCGGGCGCTGAAGTGGTTAAGGCCGCTGGCTCTGCCATGAGTGATATTGCCAAGATCCGTAAGATGGCAACCCAGACTGCACCGGCGCCGGTCAAGGCCAGCATGCCAGCGAGCAGGCCTGCCGCTAAAGCAGCACCCAAGCCTGCCGCCAAAGTGCCACCACTGGTGAAACCGAATGCCAGTGACGATGAGTGGGAAGAGTTCTGAGAACCCTTCTCCTCACAAGGATAAACATTAACAGTGGCCGATGACGGTGTCAGTCAAACGATGGTTGAGAGCACGCACACAAATCGCGAGTTCGAGTTTACCCATGCACACTTCGTTAAGGTTAAAGACGAGTTGTATGACTACGCCGGAATCGTGCTTGCTGAGCACAAAATGGATATGGCCTACAACCGGCTGGTCCGCCGGTTGCGGGAGCTGCGGTTAAACTCTTTTGAGGATTACTTCCGCTATCTGGATCAGCATCCGGAAGAGTTTACGCAGTTTATCAATGCGCTTACGACTAACCTGACGGCGTTTTTCCGGGAACGCCATCATTTCGAATTTATCACTCAGCGTATCCTGCCGGAGCTGGCTGCAAAATCGCAGCGCTCGCTTCGGGTCTGGTCTGCCGGTTGTTCTTTGGGTGAGGAGCCCTACAGCATAGCGATTACGCTACAGGATGCGATGCTGACCCGCGGCTGGGATATGAAAATACTGGCAACCGATATTGATTCCAAGGTCCTCGCCAGTGCGCAGTCCGGCGAATACAGCTTTGACCGGGTTAAGGCGTTACCTGATGCAACGCTGCGTAAATGGTTTCTGCGCGGTAAAGGGTCACGCGCCGGACAGGTGAAAGTGCGCCAGCCACTGCAGGATATGATCACGTTCAGGCACCTGAATCTGATGCATGAATGGCCTATGAAAACGGCTTTCGACATCATTTTTTGCCGCAATGTGATGATCTATTTTGATCAGGCAACCCAATCTCGGCTGCTGAACCGTATGGCCAGCCTGTTGACGCCGGGTGGTTACCTGTTTGTGGGTCATTCCGAATCGCTGGCCCGCACTACCACCGAGTTTGCTCTGGTGGGAGGCACCACGTATCGCAAGGTACAGTCATGAGTGCCCCGGCTTTTCGCCCGCGTATTGTGCCTGGGTTTGAGCAGTTCCACCTGTTTATGGACCCGAAATGGGGCAAGTACGCCGCCAAAATCGGCCCCGGTGATTATTATGTTGCCTGTGACGATATGATCATTACTACGGTGCTGGGCTCCTGCATCTCAGCCTGTATTCATGATCCGGTGATGGGGATGGGCGGAGTCAATCATTTTATGTTGCCGCCAACAGACGCAAACCAGGAGTCCTCCCGTTCCCTGCGGTATGGCCTGTTTGCAATGGAGCAGTTGATCAACGGCTTGATGCGCTTTGGCTGTCAGAAAAGCAACATGCAGGTAAAAATCTCCGGCGGGGGCAAAATTCTGGCTGGGATGACCGATATAGGTAAACAGAACATTGATTTTGTTATGCGCTATATCAATGACGAGGGTTTAAATCTCCTGGCTTCTGATGTCGGCGGCACCAGCGCCCGAAAAGTAGTGTATTTCCCTACTCAGGGAAGAATGCTGGTGAATAAACTGGATCATAAAGAAGACAAACGTCTGGCGCTGGTGGAACGCGCCTTCCGTGTTCAGGTGGAACACGACGTTGACGATAACGATGTAGAACTGTTCTGAGGATTGACGGATTCATGGCGAAAGTGCGGGTATTGATCGTTGATGACTCTGCGGTGGTGCGAAGTGTACTTGCCGAGCTGTTGTCGATGGACCCTGGCATTGAAGTGGTGGGTGAGGCAGAAGATCCCTATGTGGCGCGGGACAAGATCAAAGCGCTGCGTCCGGATGTGTTGACACTGGATATTGAAATGCCGCGTATGGATGGTCTTACCTTCCTGAAGAACCTGATGCGGCTGAATCCAATGCCGGTTGTCATGTTGTCCTCGCTGACCAGTGAAGGCGCTGAGGAAACCCTGTATGCGCTTGAATTGGGTGCTGTTGATTTTATTTCCAAGCCCACTGTTTCAGCGTCGGACACCGCGTTGGAACAGTTTCAGCGTGAACTGATCAGTAAAATTAAAACGGCGGCAGCAACCGCCAGCAAACTTAAGTTTCGCCGTACCAGTTCAACGCCTGCGCCGAAAACGGCAAGTACAAAACCGTTGTCATTTGGTAAGCACTCACTGATTGCGATGGGCGCATCCACCGGCGGCACCGAAGCCCTGCGTGAAGTGATCTGCGGGTTACCTGCCGGAATGCCCCCCATCGTGGTGACCCAGCATATTCCGGCAACGTTCAGTTCCCGGTTTGCCAACCGCCTGAATGAACAGGCGGTGCTGACAGTGAAAGAGCCGGCTGAAAATGAAGTTTTGCAACCGGGTTATGTGTATATCGCACCGGGCTCTCATCACCTTGAAATCAAAAAGCGGGGCGACCAGCTTTATTGTCATCTGAGTGATGCCGAGCGGGTCAACCGGCATAAGCCTTCGGTTGAGGTGATGTTTAAATCGTTACTAGGGATTAGTCCTGATAAAGTGGTAGCCGTGATGTTGACCGGCATGGGTGAGGACGGTGCCAAAGCGATGAAAGAGCTGGTGGATGCCGGTGCGCATTCACTGGTTCAGGATGAAGCTTCGAGTATGGTCTGGGGTATGCCCGGCGCTGCATATCGATACGGTGCAGCAAAAGAACTGGTGTCATTGGATAAAGTGGCTGACAAACTGGTTAGATATTTTTCACGTTAGCCCCGCAGCAGAGGAATTGTTATGAAATTGAAGCAACTGTCTGTCCTGACGCTGATTTTGGCGTTGATGTTGTTGGCTGCACAGGCGTTTGGCTTACCCGCTCCCTTTTTCTGGGTCGGTGCAGTCCTTATTTTGCTGTGTCAGATTGCTGTGATTCTGCAGTTATCCAAGGCAACGAAAGAGCCAAAGGTAAAAGTGGTTGAAGCAGCGGTGTTTTCGGATACCTCACCCCTTCAGGCGGCGACCCATGAGTTGTCCTCCAGCCTGGGTCAGGAGGCGTCCATCATCAGACAGGAAGTCACGCGCGTTAATCAGTTGATTGGTGAAGCGGTGGCTCTGATGGGGCAGAGTTTTCACAATATGCATGAACTGGCCAGTCGTCAGGGCCAACTGACGGCAGAAATTATCGATCAGACCCATGATTCGGTTGCCAATGATGCTGCTGGCGATGAGGCGAGTGATAACTTCAGCATGCAGCAGTTTATCCAGGCCACCAGTGCCACATTGGATATGTTTGTGAAGATGATGGTGGATGTCAGTAAACACAGCCTTGAAACTGTGCATCACATTGATGACATGGTGCAGAAGCTCGATGGTATTTTCGGATTGATAGAAAATGTTGAAAATCTGGCCAGTCAGACTAACCTGCTGGCCCTCAACGCCAGTATTGAAGCGGCCCGCGCCGGTGATGCCGGGCGTGGGTTTGCGGTTGTGGCTGATGAAGTGCGCTCCCTATCGATTAACTCTGCAAAACTGAACAACCAGATCCGTGAAGAGATTGCCGGTGCCAAGGGGACGATTGAGGTGCTGAGATCTACGGTAGGCAATATGGCGTCGGCGGATATGACTGATACCATTTCCACCAAAGATAAGATGAGCCGGATGCTGGAAATGATGGAGCGCATGAATACGTTCCTGAATGACAAAGTGATGCAGATTTCCGGTATCAGCGGGCAGCTCAGTCAGGCTGTCGACAATGCGGTTCGCTCAATGCAGTTTGAAGATATTTCATCGCAGGCGCTGGGGTCACTCGATCATAACATCACTGCCATGCATGAGATCGCAATTCTGATCAGTAATCTGATTGATGGTGAGGGCAAAATCAGTGCCGAAGCCGCGCGTGAAGCGGTTGACCGCTGTCGTGCCCTGACCCATGAGGCAGGAAAACGTAATACCCAAAGAGCTGTTTCTCAGCAGACGATGGATGAAGGTGAGGTTGAGCTGTTTTAAAAATTTAGCTTAAAACAGCACGATCCCGATTCAAAACAGAATAAGAGACACGCCAATGACCGTATCCGTAAGACAGGTTGATGATAAAAATATAGTGATTGTTGTAGGGGAACAGTTTGATTATTCCCTGCATCAGGCGTTCCGTAATGCCTATGCTCAGGTACAAAAGCCCGGCACTGTATTTCGGGTTGATCTGGCCAGAGCAAAACATATGGATAGCTCTGCCCTTGGCATGATCTTGCTGCTGAAAGAACATGCGGATAAGTTGGGCGGCCGGGTGATTTTGTCTAAACCAGCTGAAAACGTGGTTAAAATCCTCACCATCGCGAATTTCAATCAGTTTGTCACGATTGAGTCCTGAGCATGCCGCAGTCGGTTCGAGCAAGTGGTAAAGAGGTGCTGATCCTCATTGCCGATGATGTAGCTCCTAACCGCGAGTTACTTGCCCATATGGTCAAAAATATGGGCTTTGAATCCATCATGGCCAGTAACGGCCATGAAGCCATAGAACAGTTTGAACGCTTCCGTCCTGATCTGGTGCTGATGGATATCAGCATGCCCGTTATGAACGGTATTGACGCGACGCGGGAAATCAAACAGCAAGCGGATGAACGTTTTGTCCCTATTGTGTTTGTTTCTGCTGCTGTGGGCCCTGAGGCCATTCGCAGTGCCATTGAGGCGGGCGGGGATGACTTTTTGCAGATGCCGTTCCCCTATGAGCTGCTGGAAGGCAAAATCATTGCGCTGTTGCGTATCTCAGAGCTCTACTCTGAAGTGGCTAAGTTAAATGCACTGCGCTCGCACGAAGCCGAACTGGCTGAAAAACTGCTGAGTAATGCGGTGGAGTCGGGCAATGTGCCCAATTCCCAGGTGCGCATGCATAAACAACCGGCGGAAACCTTCAGTGGTGATGTGCTGCTCAGTGCATACCGGCCTAACGGTGATCTCAATGTGTTGTTAGGTGACTTTACCGGTCATGGTCTTACCGCAGCAGTGGGGGCTTTGCCGCTGTCGGAAACCTTCCGGGCGATGACGGCCAAGGGCTATGAAGCTGAAGAGATTGTCGCCCAGATTAACCGCAAACTTGGCCAGCTCCTGCCGACGGGGAAGTTTCTCGCGACAGCCATGCTGACCCTGACCGCTGAGGGTACGGTTAAGATCTGGAACGGTGGTTTGCCGGACGTGTTGATTGTGTCTAAGGGTAAAGTGGTGCACCGGATCGCCTCCAGTCACCCTCCTTTGGGGATCCTCAAAAAATTAAACGATACCCATTTTCAGCTTTTCAAGGTTGAACCGGAAGACCGCATTCTGATGCTCAGCGATGGTGTCCTCGAGGCGGTGAATGCTCAGGATGAACAATATAGTGAAGCGCGTCTGATCGATGTCATTGAGCAATGCCCGAAAGGTTTTGATCTGATCAGCGCAATCCTCTCAAGTCTGCAGAACTTTATGCACGGCCAGGTGCAGCGGGATGATATCTCCCTGATTACAGTGCCGGGTTGGCTTGAGAATAACACGCTTGAACAGGTTAAACCCGCCTATGCATTTGAGGTTGATTCAGAAGAAGAGGGCATACTGGATACCTGGACCTGGCACATTGAGTTGCAGGGCCAGAGCCTGCATCGGACCAGCCCTGTTGCCCAGGCGTTAAGCCGGTTACAGGAATCTGAGGGGCCGCGTCCGGAGTGGCAGCAGGTGTTTACGGTGATTACCGAACTCTATGTAAATGCGCTGGATCACGGGGTACTGGGTTTAAGTTCGAATATGAAACGCACGCCTGAGGGGTTTGCGCGCTACTTTGACGAGCGGGAAAAACGTTTACAGAGTCTGGACTCCGGCAAGGTGTCACTGAGTCTGCAGCATACCCGCATGCCGGGCGGTGGGCGTCTGGTGATTCGGGTTGAAGACAGTGGCAAGGGTTTTGATTACGACTGGTGGTTAAAAAATCTTAACCAGTCTGCAGAGCGTCAGTTTTCCGGCCGGGGTATCTCTCTGGTAAAAAATATCTGTGAATACCTGACCTTCAGTCACAATGGTTCAGTGGTTGAAGCGGTGATGTATTTCGGCGATAAACACTAATCAATGGGGCCGTTTTGACTCTCAGATTCGGCTCTATTGTTTTGCTCCGGTTAGAAAAATCCCCCATGGCAGGCTACATTTTTTCTAATTACGCCGAGGCGTACAGTTCTCTTCTAAACTTTAGGTGTTATGCCAAAGCACTGGCCTGCTAATTGCTTTATGCGATAACAGAACTATCAGAGTAGGGAAAAGCACCATCTGGCTGCGCCTGCTGCCCTAATTCAGAGCCGTGTATTTCTTGTTCTGGGTTGCACGCACCTTTTATGTGCATTTAACCACTTCCCACTAGCTGACCAGAAATCAGGGTGTGTCGTAATGAGTATTGAATGGTCCAAGTATGTTCCGGGGAATTTTTATGATGAGCTGATCGACGGGGATATCAAACCACGTCCGACAGCTAAAAAACTGGTGGAATACCTGCAGTCACTTTCGACAGAGGAGTTGAAGCGTCGCAAGCAACTGGCAGAGGCTACCATTCAGGAGATGGGGGTGAGTTTTACCGTCTACTCCGATGAAGGCAACATTGATCGTGCCTGGCCCTTCGATATTATCCCTCGCACTATCTCCTCCTGTCAGTGGGCTAAAACAGAAGCCGGTCTGAAGCAGCGCCTGACAGCGCTGAATATGTTCATCAACGATCTATATAACGATCAGCAGGTAATTAAAGACGGCATCATTCCTGAAGCCATCATCAAAGAATCCAGCAACTTCAGACCTGAGTGTGTCGGCATGACGCCGCCCTATGGTGTCTGGGCGAATATCTGCGGCACCGATCTGGTACGTGACCAGGATGGTGAGTTCTACGTGCTCGAGGACAACCTGCGGGTGCCCTCCGGTGTCTCCTACATGATTGAAAACCGGGAGATCACCAAGCGGGTACTGCCGGAGTTATTTGAAAATGACTCCATCTTGCCGGTGGACGGTTATCCGGCGGCACTGTTTGACATGCTGAAATCGCTGTCTCCCCGCAAACTCAAACAACCTGAAATTGTTGTGTTAACGCCGGGCATCTTCAACTCGGCCTACTTCGAACACAGCTTTCTGGCGCAGCAGATGGGGGCTGAGCTGGTCGAAGGCAATGACCTGGTTGTGCTGGAAGATGACTGCGTCTACATGAAAACCATCTCCGGACTGGAGCGGGTGGACGTGATCTATCGCCGCATCGATGATGCGTTCCTCGATCCCGAGGTGTTCCGCAAAGATTCCATGCTGGGTGTGCCGGGCCTGATGCGTGCCTGGAAAGCGGGCAATGTTGCACTGGCCAACGCGCCGGGGGCCGGTGTGGCTGACGATAAGGTGGTTTATGCCTATGTGCCGGACATTATCCGGTACTACCTGAACGAAGAGCCATTGCTGCCTAATGTTGAAACATATCTGTGTGATGATCCGGAGCAGCGTGCGTATGTACTGGATAATTTGGACAAGCTGGTGGTGAAACCGGCGAATGAGTCTGGCGGTTACGGCATGCTGGTGGGGCCGCACTCCACCAAAAAAGATCAGGCCAAATTTGCTGAGCTGATCAAAGCCAACCCGCGTAACTACATCGCTCAGCCAACTCTGAGTCTGTCCACGGCGCCAGCGCTGGTGGGAAGCGGCGTTCCAGAGCCAAGGCATCTGGATTTGCGGCCGTTTATTTTGCAAGCCAAAGAGACCTATGTGACGACCGGTGGTCTGACCCGGGTTGCTATGAAAAAAGGCTCGCTGGTAGTGAACTCCTCCCAGGGCGGGGGCAGTAAAGACACCTGGATTGTGGAAGAGGAGTGCCTGTAATGCTGTCAAAAGTTGCAGAGCGGATGTACTGGTTTGCGCGTTACCTGGAGCGCGTCGAGAATACCGCACGTTTAGTAGGGGTATATGATAACCTGCTGTTTGACCTGCCACGCAGTTACTCCATCAGCTGGTTTAATCTGGTGGTGATCAACTCGTCAGCAGAGCAGTTTGCGGCCCGGTATAAAAACCAGGATGAGCGCAATGTGGTTAAGTTCCTGCTGGCCGATGATGATAACCCCAGCTCCATGATGACCAGTTTGATCATGGCGCGGGAGAATGTGCGTACCACACGTGAAGTGTTGCCGGAAGAGGTCTGGGAACAGGTCAACGAACTCTATCTGTATGTGAAAGAAAATGTGCAGACCGGCATCAACCGCACCTATCGCCACGCATTTCTGGATCAGATTATTAAGAGCTGTCAGCAGATGGTGGGTTTGCTCGCTGCCAATATGAGCAAAGATGCGGGCTGGCAGTTTATTCGCCTGGGCCGCAACTTGGAGCGGGCGGATATGACCACCCGTTTGCTGGATGCGGGCAGTGCGGCGCTGCTGAACAACGAAGCGGCGGAGCAACAACTGGACACCTCGCAGCTGATCTGGGGCAACGTGTTGCGCTCCTGCAGTGCGTCGATGAACTACCGCCGCACCGTGCGCTCACAGGTCACCGGACCTGATGTGGCAACTTTTCTGCTGCAGGATGAGGCGTTTCCACGCTCGGTTATTTTCTGTACTCAGCAGATGCAGAATGCGATTGATGCGCTGCCGGAATGCTGTGTCGATAAAATGGAGACTCTGCAGAGCTTGCTGGATATTGAGTTTGCTGAAGATGATCAGCTGGGCGAGAACTTCCGTGATTACTTGAATGAATTGCAACTGGTACTGGCCGAATTACATGGCCAGTTTGCACACTGTTGGTTTGCCGCAGAATAATTTTTTAGCTGGAGGAACGGCATGACCATTCGTGTTGCCATTCATCACAAGACCCGTTACAAGTTTGACCGTCGCGTAAACCTCTCACCGCATATTTTGCGTTTACGCCCGGCGCCGCACTCCCGTACCCATATTCACGGTTACTCACTGAAAGTGGAGCCTGAGGATCATTTCCTTAACTGGCAACAGGATCCGTTTGGTAATTATCAGGCGCGTCTGGTCTTTCCCGAAAAAACCACGGAGCTGAGCTTTGAGGTGGAGGTGATCGCCGATATGACGGTGATTAACCCCTTCGACTTCTTTGTGGAAGAGTATGCGGAAAAATTTCCCTTCAAATATGACAAACAGCTGCTGAAAGAGCTGGCGCCCTATCTGGAAGTCACCGACAAAGGGCCGCTGATTACAGAATGGGTCTCCAAGATCTCCCGCAAAGAGACGCCGATCATCGATTTTCTGGTGGCGCTGAACCAAGGTCTCGAAAAAGAGATTGAATACGGTATCCGCATGGAGCCGGGGGTTCAGACCTGTGAAGAAACCCTGAGCCTGAAAAAAGGCTCCTGTCGTGACAGCGCCTGGCTGCTGGTGCAGATTTTGCGCAGCATGGGACTGGCGGCACGGTTTGCTTCGGGCTATCTGATTCAGCTGGTGGCTGATGTGAAATCACTGGACGGTCCGTCCGGCACCGACGTGGACTTTACGGATCTGCATGCCTGGTGTGAAGTCTACCTGCCGGGTGCTGGCTGGGTGGGTCTTGATCCGACCTCAGGCCTGTTTGCTGGCGAAGGGCACATTCCGCTGGCCTGTACGCCTGATCCGGTCTCTGCCGCACCGATTACTGGTGCAACCGATAAATGTGAAGTGGAATTTGAATATTCCAACGAAGTTATTCGTATTCACGAAGACCCCCGTGTGACCAAACCTTACACCGATGACCAGTGGCAAACCATCATGGCGCTGGGTGATAAGGTGGATGATGATCTGCAGCAGATGGACGTGCGTCTTACCATGGGTGGCGAACCGACCTTTGTGTCCATCGATGATATGGAATCGCCGCAGTGGAACACCGAAGCGTTGGGTGCAGACAAACTGCGCCTGGCCAAAGATCTGCTGCTGAAACTGCGTGAATCCTTTGCCCCCGGTGGGCTGCTGCATTACGGGCAGGGTAAATGGTATCCGGGCGAGGAGATTCCGCGCTGGGCGCTGGGTTGTTTTTGGCGCGAAGATGGCCATAGCCTCTGGCACAACCCTGAGCTGCTGGCCCGGGTTGATAAAGATTACGGGCATGGCCCGGAAGACGCTAAACGTTTCAGTGATTGTCTGGCTGGCAAGCTTGGCCTTTCCACCGAATATGTACTGGATGCTTACGAGGACGCGCTGTATTACCTGATGACCGAGCAGTCTCTGCCGGATAACGTAGACCCGCTCAAATACAACCTGAAGGACAGCCTGGAGCGACGTCGTCTGGCCAAGCTGCTGCAGAAGGGGCTTAACCAGGCGTCGGGTAATATTCTGCCGCTGGCGTGGAATTACTTCACCTCTAGCTGGCGCAGTAGTCCATGGCCAATGCGGCGTGATCACATCGTACTGGTACCCGGTGACTCACCTATGGGCCTGCGTCTGCCGTTGAACTCTCTGCCGGTGGTGGCAGAAGAGCACAAAAAAGAGCTGCCGCATGAAGCGGATCCGATGGCGCATCGCGAACCCTTGCCGCCAAGCGATTTTGCAGCGATACCGGCGCGTCCACCTAAGATGGCCGCGGCGGACCGAATGGATACGGTACTTACCGATGTGATTCGGACGGCGCTCTGTATTGAACCGCGTGACGGTAAACTGCATATCTTCCTGCCGCCTCTGCAGTATCTGGAACACTTTGTTGAGCTGATTCATGCCATTGAACATACCGCAGTTGAATTGCAGTTGCCGGTGGTGTTGGAAGGTTATGAGCCGCCCAAAGATTTCCGCCTGAAAAAACTGCTGGTGACTCCCGATCCGGGTGTGATCGAAGTGAATATCCACCCATCCTCAAGTTGGCAGGAGCTGGTGCATACCACCGAGACCCTCTACGACGCGGCATTCCGCAGCCGTCTGGGTACCGAGAAATTCATGCTGGATGGCCGTCATACCGGCACGGGGGGCGGCAACCATATCACCATCGGTGGTACGACGCCGGCAGACAGTCCACTGCTGCGACGGCCTGATGTGTTACGCAGTCTGCTGACCTACTGGCAGCACCATCCGGGCCTGTCCTATGTGTTTTCGGGCATGTTTATCGGCCCGACCAGTCAGGCGCCACGTGTTGATGAGGCGCGTGAAGAGTCACTGTATGAACTCGAAATCGCCTTCCAGCAGATGCCGAACGGGGTGATTGAACAGCCCTGGCTGGTGGATCGCCTGTTGCGTAACCTGCTGGTGGACATGACCGGTAACACGCACCGGTCTGAGTTCTGTATCGATAAACTCTATGCGCCGGGCAGTGCCAGTGGCCGTCAAGGCCTGCTCGAATTCCGTGGCTTTGAAATGCCACCGCATTCGCGGATGGCTCTGGTGCAGGCGCTGCTGATTCGCTGCCTGGTGGCGCGTTTCTGGAAACGGCCATACCACAAACCGCTGGCCCGCTGGGGCACTGAACTGCATGACAAGTTTATGCTGCCGCACTACGCCTGGTCCGATATTCGGGGTGTGGTGAAAGACCTGCAAGCTAATGGTTATCCATTCCAGCTGGAATGGCTGGCGGCGTTTGAAGAGTTCCGCTATCCACACTATGGCCGGGTGCGCATCGATGATGTTGAGCTGGAGCTGCGCTGGGCGATCGAACCCTGGCATGTGCTGGGTGAAGAGGTCAGCAGTTTTGGTACTGCGCGTTACGTAGACTCGTCTGTGGAACGTCTGCAGGTCAGAGCCACTGGCCTTGATCCTAACCGTTATGTGCTGGCGTGTAATGGGCGTCGTGTGCCCCTGCGCAATACCGGGCAGCATGGCGAGTATGTTGCCGGTGTCCGCTATCGTGCCTGGCAGCCACCTTCGGCCCTGCACCCGACCATCGGGGTCCATGCGCCGCTGGTGTTCGATCTGATCGATACCTGGAACGGCCACAGTATTGGCGGCTGCACTTACAGTGTCAGCCATCAGGGCGGGCGTAATTACGATACTTACCCGGTCAATAGTTATGAAGCAGAAGCACGCAGGGTTGCGCGTTATGATGGCTTTGGCCATACTCCCGGTGCCTTGCCTGTGCAGCATCCAATGGAAATGCTTCGCAGTTTCTTCCCTCATGAGCATATCCCTCGTCCGATGGAGCCGCCGAAAGAGGAAAGAACCGACGAATATCCGCATACGCTGGACCTGCGTCGGCAACCTGAATAACGATTGTCAGTTTAATCATCGCGGAACCAGAGCATGAAAACACCCGGGGCGGCCGAGCAGCAGCAGTTGGATAGTTTGTTATATCCAGCGGCTAATCAACGGCATGATGAGGTTTACACCCCAGAGGGTAAGGTACGTCCCTACTGGCAATATCTGCTTGATAGTCTGGAAACGCTGGGCCAGTCCGAGATGGCTCAGCGTCAGCTCAAAACCCAGCGCATCCTGCGGGATGACGGTGCTACCTATAGCTCCTTTGAAGGCCCGGCCAAGAGCAATATCTGGGAACTCGACCCGGTACCGATGCTACTCGACAGTGAAGAGTGGAGCGGTATTGAGGCGGGGCTTATAGAACGTGCTGAACTGCTGGATCTGGTCCTCAAAGACCTCTATGGCGAACGCACACTGATTCGTCGTGGCATTCTACCGCCCGAACTGCTGTTTGATCACAAAGGGTTTATCCGTGCCTGCCATGACGTGTTCATGCCGGGTGAGCAGCAGCTGATTTTCCATTCGGCGGATATGATCCGTACCCAGGATGGTTCGATCTGCGTCCTCACAGACCGCACCCAGATGCCAAAAGGGGTGGGGTACGCGCTGGAAAACCGCACCGTATTATCACGCGTATTCCCCAGCCTGTTCCGGGACAGTCAGGTGCATCGTCTGGCGTTGTTCTATCAGGCGCTGCGTCAGAAACTGAACGAACTGGTGCCCTATGCACCGGATGGTCGTCCCCGTGTGGTGGTGATGACACCGGGTACTTTCAACCAGTCCTATTTTGAACATACCTACCTGGCCAACTACCTGGGTTATCCGCTGGTTCAGGGCGGTGACCTCACCGTACGGGGTGGCCGGGTCTGGATGAAATCCGTGGGTGGTCTGCACCCGGTGGATGTGATCGTCCGCTTTGTAAATGACAGCTTCTGTGACCCGGTTGAACTGCGCAGTGATTCCCATCTGGGTGTACCCGGTTTGCTTGAAGTGGTGCGCAGCGGCGGTGTTGTGGTGGTGAATCCGCTGGGTTCCGGTGTGTTGGAAAATCCGGCACTGCAATGCTATTTGCCAAAAATCAGCGAATTTTTCCTCGGTCGGCCGCTGCAGCTGGCCTCGGTTAACAGTTACTGGTGTGGCGATAAAAAAGATCTGGAGTTTGTGCAGGCAAACTTTGATGCCATGGTGCTCAAGGCCGTTAATCCAACGCATGATAACCAGAGCGTGTTTGTTGCTGAGCTGAGTAAAGAGGAGCGGGCCAACTGGCTGGCACGGATTCTGGCGGAACCACAGAAGTGGGTGGCTCAGGATCTGTTGGAACCTTCGCAGTGCCCGACGCTGGTGAAGGGTGATCTGCAGCCGCGTCGTGTCATTCTGCGCAGTTTTGCGGTCGCCTCTGAACAATCGTTTAACGTGATGCCGGGCTGTCTGGCACGTATTGCACCGGATAAACGCTCCCGCCGTGTGGTGCAGGGTCAGGGTTCCCTCAGTAAAGATACCTGGGTACTGGCGTCCGAACCGGAGAAACAGTTCTCACTGCAGGCAACTGCCCGTGGCAAACAGCTGGCGCGGACCGATGTACCAGCCAACCTGCCAAGCCGTGCGGTCGAAAATCTGTTCTGGCTGGGCCGTTATGCTGAACGTGCTGAAACCTCAGCGCGTCTGCTCAGAACGGTGTTCCTGCAGCTCAACAGTACCTTGCAGTTACCGAAAGATGCCCGTCATCTGATGCTCACAGCTGTGACTGATGTGACCAATACACTGCCGGGTTTCCGTGGTCCGGATGCGGCCAAACTGTTTGATGCACCGGAGCCGGAGTTGCTGTCGGTGATTCTGGACAGCAGTCGTCCTGGCTCATTGCGTTATGACCTGCACGCCATGCTCACCTGCGCGGAAGAGGTAAAAGAGCAGTTGTCAGCGGATGCGCAACGAATCGTTAACGACATCCGCGACGAACTGAGTTATCTGGATTCTTCTCTGGCCGGTGGCCTGGGTTCTGCGCCGGAAGAAGCCCTGGACCCGCTGGTCACAGCTCTGTTGGCCATGGCAGGACAGGCACACGAAAGCATGTTCCGCGGCATAGGCTGGCGGTTCCTTGAAATGGGCCGTCGTCTGGAAAAAGCCCACCAGAGCGCGTCGCTGATCCGTGCGCTGCTGGTAAGCTGTTATGAAGGCCGCTCGCAGGATCTGTTACTGGAAACCCTGCTGCTGAGTACCGAAGCGCTGATCTCCTACCGTCGTCGTTATCTGGCACAGCTTGATATTGGCGATGGCCTGAAACTGATGCTGATGGATCTGAGCAACCCGCGCTCTATGCTGTTCCTGATGCAGGAGCTGACCGAACATCTTAACAGTCTGGTGAGTGACCTTTCCCTCTCGGGTCTGGCAGCAGAGCAGAAACAGCTGCTGTCCGCTACAACGGCGCTGCAGCTGGTGGATATTGATGCGCTTGAATTAGCTGACGAGGAAGGCATTGAGCGGGCAGCGCTGGATGCGTTCCTTGAATCATTGCAGGAGAAACTGCGGCATACCGCTGATCTGATCAGTGATCGTTACTTTGATCACACGGCAGGACCGCAGCAGTTGGTGCAGACCGCCTGGGAGAATGACGCATGAAGTATCAGATCCGCCACGTCACCCGTTACGATTATGCATCCCCGGTCAGCCAGTGTTACAACCGCGCTCACCTGTTGCCACGGGACACCGATACCCAGACCTGTCTTCATACCCGGGTGCGGATTGCACCGCTGCCGGCGACTGCCCAGCAGCGCGTAGATTATTTTGGTAACAGTACTTACCACTTCGCGCTGGAAGACCCCCATACCTCACTGACCATCGACGTTGAATCGGAGATTGAGGTATTGGAGCGGCCCAAGTTCAACGCTTTCGATCTGGATCTGGGGGTTACCTGCGCAGAAGCCCGTAACCTGATCCGGCGCGGCCGTACGGAAGAGATTCTGCTGGCCAAAGAGTACCTGCTGGACTCGCCCATGGTTCGATGCAGTGAGGAGCTTGCAGAGTACGCTCGGGCGCTGTTTGTGGATGACCGCCCGTTGTTGTCTGCGGCACGTGAACTGACCAGCAAGATCTTCAATGAGTTTACCTATGATCCCGAATTCACCACGGTGGCAACGCCGATTGGTGAGGTAATGGAACACAAGCGGGGCGTGTGTCAGGACTTTGCGCATCTGGCTATCGGCTGTTTGCGCTCTCTTGGTTATCCGGCCCGTTATGTCAGTGGTTATCTTGAAACCCTGCCGCCACCCGGGCAGGAAAAACTGGTGGGGTCTGATGCCTCTCATGCCTGGTTTGCTCTGTTCTCGCCCACCGAGGGTTGGTTCGAGTTTGACCCGACCAATGACAATATGCCCACCGAACAACACATTACCACGGCCTGGGGCCGCGACTACTCCGATGTGACCCCACTGCGGGGGGTGATATTTGATGGCGGTAAAACCCAGAAATTACACGTCGCAGTAGACGTTACCCGTATTCCCGAGTGAGTTAGCCCTGCCATGCAACTCGGCGTGGCAGGGTATATAATGCCTCTCCCATTCACCAGCTAGCTTATATGTCATGAATGATGCTCAGGGCACACTGTTTATCATCTCGGCGCCATCCGGTGCCGGTAAAACCAGTCTGGTAAAGGCGCTGCTGAAACGCGATTCGCAGATCGTGGTGTCGGTTTCTCATACCACGCGGGCGCAGCGTCCGGGTGAGCAGCACGGCATTGATTATCACTTTATCGACCATGTCGAGTTTGATGCCATGATTCAGGCTGGAGATTTCCTTGAGTATGCCGAAGTCTTCACCAACAAATATGGCACCTCGCAGCAGTGGGTTCAGCAGCAGCTGGATAATGGACTGGATGTCATCCTGGAAATCGACTGGCAGGGTGCGGCTCAGGTACGCCAGTTGATGCCGCACAGCCGCTCTGTTTTCATTCTGCCGCCAAGCCGCGAGGCGCTGCATGAACGCCTGACCGGCCGTGGTCAGGACAGTGACGAGGTGATTGATCTGCGCATGCGCGAAGCGATCAGCGAAATGAGCCACTATCCGGAATATGATTTTCTGGTGATCAATGATCAGTTTGATCAGGCGCTTGAAGAGCTTGCAGCGATTTTTGTGGCCCGCCGGGCCGAGCTGAACATGCAGGAGTCCCGTCATGGCGGATTGCTGCAGGCGCTCTTGTCATAAACTATCGCGAAGAGTAAACTGCGCGGTCTCCTTTCCGTAAGATTTTTAGATTGAGGTCACCATGGCACGCGTTACCGTTGAAGATTGCCTGGAAAACGTGGATAACCGCTTCCAATTGGTGCTGGTTGCAGCTAAACGCGCGCGTCAGCTGGCTACCGGTGGTAAAGAAGCTAAGGTTGAGTGGGAAAACGACAAACCAACAGTCGTTGCCCTGCGTGAAATTGCAGATGGTCTGGTGGGTCGTACCGTTCTGGACGAAAACGATCACGACTGATCTGCGACTGCAGCGTCTTTCGGGGCGCTGCATCTGCCCAATCCCTTTCCCTCCAGCCCTGAATACGGCATGATCCTTAGTAAGGGTGCTCTATAGTTGTAAGAGGCACCGGAGGAATTATGTCCAGCATCGACGAACTGTCATATCAATTGAATACCTATATGGATCCATCGCTGATCCAGCAGGTTCGTCGTTCCTATTTTTATGCCGAACAGGCCCATGACGGTCAGAAACGCAAAAGTGGTGAGCCCTATGTGACCCACCCTCTGGCAGCGGCTGGCATTCTTGCTGAAATGCGCATGGATCATCAGAGTCTGATGGCTGCCATGCTGCATGACGTCATTGAAGACACCGAAATTACCTACGAAGGTCTCGAGTCACAGTTTGGTACAGTGGTGGCGGATATCGTCGATGGTGTCTCCAAGCTGACCCATCTGGAATTCGAAACCCGGGCCGAAGCGCAAGCCAGCAACTTTCAGAAAATGGTGCTGGCGATGGCGGAGGATATCCGCGTTATTCTGGTCAAACTGGCGGATCGGTTGCACAACATGCGTACCCTGGGCGCCATGCCGCCGGTTAAGCAGCGCCGCATCGCCCGCGAAACCCTCGATATCTATGCGCCGATCGCCGCGCGTCTCGGGATGCGTGACCTGCAGGTTGAGTTGGAAGATCTGGCGTTTCAGGCCTATTACCCGATGCGAGCCCGCTATATTCGCCGGGCAGTTGTTAAAGCGCGTGGTCAACGCAAAGACGTCATCAGTGGTATTCAGCAGGCGATTGAGCAACGTCTGGCGCAGGAAGGTTTGTCTGGACAGGTGACGGGGCGTGAAAAGCACCTGTACAGCATCTATTCCAAGATGAAGGCGCAGGGTAAATCCTTCGCCGAAATAATGGATGTGTTTGCTTTCAGAATTGTGACGGATTCCGTGGATGATTGTTACCGCATCCTGGGGTCGGTGCACAATCTCTACAAACCGGTATTGGGTCGGTTTAAAGATTACATCGCCATTCCTAAAGCCAATGGCTATCAGTCACTGCACACGGACCTGTTTGGTTCGCATGACATCACCATAGAGGTGCAGATTCGTACTCATGAGATGGATGCGGTGGCCAGCCAGGGTGTTGCCGAACACAGCATGTACAAAGCCAACCGTACAGACAGTGGCAACGACTCTGAAAGTGCTCAGGACTCCTATCACCGTGCCCGTAAGTGGGTTCAGGGCCTGCTGGAGATGCATAAAAGCGCGGGTAACTCGATGGAGTTTATCGACAGCGTTAAATCCGATCTTTTCCCTGATGAAGTCTATGTTTTTACGCCAAAAGGCAAAATCATGGAATTGCCTCGGGGGGCAACGGCTGTAGACTTCGCTTACGCCGTGCATACCGCAGTAGGGAACTCCTGTGTTTCCTGTCGTATTAACCGTCGTTTGGCACCCTTGTCGCAACCGCTGCTGAACGGTCAGACCGTTGAGATCATCACCACTAAAGCCGCCCAGCCGAATATGGCCTGGCTGAATTTTGTGGTCACGGGTAAGGCTCGCTCGGCGATTCGGCATTACCTGAAAAATCAGCAGCGTCACGAATCTGTAGCCCTGGGGACCCGTCTTCTGAACCAGTTCCTCGGCAACTACAACATCACGCTGGCGGATGTCTCACAGGCAAAACTTGAGCATGTACTGTCACAGGCGGGGCTTAAGACACTGGATGACCTGCTGGAAGATATCGGGCAGGGCAACCGGATGGCTTATGTGGTGGCCCGTCAGTTACGACCAGATGAGTCCGAACTGGCTGAAGCGGATCACTCCAACAGCCCACTGGCGATTAAGGGCACTGAAGGCACCATGCTGCACTATGCCAAGTGTTGCCGTCCGATTCCGGGAGATCTGATAGTCGGTCATATCAGTGCCGGACGCGGGCTGGTGGTCCATCAGGTGGATTGCCGGAATATTGATTATCTGCGTGATGATCCGGAGAAGTGTGTCTATCTGGAGTGGTCATCCACCCAGGATCAGGAGTTTCCGGTGGACCTGCACTGTGAGGTGCAGAGTCATCGCGGCATCATCGCCGAGCTGGCCTCTGCAGTTGCCAGTGTCGGGGCCGATGTGTTGTCCATTGATCTTGGTCGCCATGAAGGTGAGCTGGCGCAGGTGAAGATGGAAGTCAGTGTGAAAGACCGTGTGCACCTGGCGCGGGTGCTGAAAAAACTACGTCACCTCAAAACCGTCAGCCGAATCAGTCGCAGCGAATAGTCGCTTATTCGCTGATTGCCCTGCCTTCTCGCCGTGGATCAACACCACTCTCCCAGCCACCTTGTGGCAGTCTTCTGAATGCATGCAGGCCGCTGTTAAGATCCCGAATTTTTACGTCATGGCCCATCTCTTCCAGGACTGATTGCCAATTCACGGCAGAGGTATCGGCTTCCAGTTCTGTCTGGCCATTGCGGTTACTGATATGGGGCTGAGAGACCACCTCCTGCAGACTCAGGGGGGTGTTCAGCATCAGCAGCAGGCTTTGTGCGACATAACTGATGATACGGCTGCCACCGGGTGATCCGACGGCGGCATAGAGCTGATTATTCTGGTCAAACACCATAAAGGGCGCCATGGAACTGCGCGGTCGTTTACCGGGCTGCACCCGATTGGCGACCCATTTCCCCTCCCTGTCCCTAGGGGTAAAGGAAAAATCGGTGAGCTGATTATTTAACAGAAAACCACCGACCATCAGGGTAGAGCCGAAGGCCATCTCTATGCTGCTGGTCATCGACATCGCATTGCCCCACTGATCAACCACCACAAAGTGGCTGGTGGAGGGTTGCTCGGGCGATAAGCTGTCCTGCCAGTCAGGGGAGGTTCCGGGTGGCTGACCTGCCTGGGCGGTGCCATCATCAAAATTTGGGTTCATCAGCGCTGCACGCTGTTTTAGGTAGTCGGTATTAAGCAGTCCGGCCACCGGGACGGGGACAAAATCACTGTCGGCCAGATAGCGCTGGCGGTCAGCAAAGGCGAGTCTCGACGCCTGAGTAAACAGGTGGTTAAAGCGAGGATTATCAGGCGCCACGGTCAGCCCCTTGACCTGCTCCAGCAGCTTAAGGATCTGCAATACGGCGATCCCGCCCGAGGTGGGTGGTGGAAAACCGCAGACCCGGTAAGCCAGATAAGGCTGACAGAGCGCGCTGCGTCGAACGGCTTTGTAGTTACTCAGATCCTCGTTACTCAGATGCCCCGGATTATCCGGCACGGTTTGCACCGCCTTACTGATGGCCGCAGCCAGTGGGCCGGTATAAAACGCATCAGCGCCACGGTTGGCAATTTCGGTCAGGCTATAGGCCAACGCCGGGTTTTTGCGCAGGTAACCCACGGGTAGCGGACTGCCATCGGGCAGATAGAAATATTCCCGGCTGGCTTCATACCGGTTCAGTCCCGGATTGATGCCACTGGCGATAAGCTTATGCAGTCTGGGTGTGACCGAAAACCCAAAATGGGCCTGGTGTATGGCCGGCTGAAACAGATTCTTCCAGGGTTGTTTGCCGTGCTGCCGGTGTGCCATATCGAGCATTCTGACGACACCGGGCACGCCCACAGCGCGGCCGCCTACCAGGGCCGTTTGCCAGCTCACCGGTGTATCGCCTTGCATAAATAGGCTTTCGTCTACTGTAGCTGGCGCGGTTTCCCGGCCATCATAGGCGTTCAGCATCTGTTTTTCGGCATCCCAATACAGCATAAAGCCACCTCCGCCAATACCGGAGGACTGGGGTTCTACCAATGTCAGCATGGCCTGTATGGCCACGGCCGCATCAGCAGCCGTGCCACCCTGGCGTAAAATGCTCATACCGGCCCGGCTGGCAAGGGGATGGGCACTAACGACCAGTGCCTGATGGCCGATAACAGTGCTATGGGTCTGTATGCCTGTTGCAGACTCCGGGGCGAGGTTTTCCTCAACAGCAGACAGTTGAGCTGAAAACAGGCAGCCGAGCCCCAACCAGAAAGCGTACCGCAATAGCCCGCGGTAGTAGGGAAACTCCATGATGTTGTAATAAGTCCGTTAACGACGTGTTGGAATTTTCGCTACTAATCTACGCTTTAGATTGCGTCATGACCATAGAGGGAGAGGGAAATTGGCAATCGGCGTCAGAATTCCAGAAGGCCATGCTGACTCAATGTTACGTATGGTGCTGTTGCATGACAGCGAAAGTAAGGTGTTGGCGATCATGCCGGCCCAGTCCTTGTTAAATTTATCCGTTGTGTGGAAACAAACGCACCGTCAGTTACAGCCGGTGCGGCATGAAGATGTCTGTCGTTTTTTTAATCAGGATGCGTTGCAGCGTGAAGCCGGTCAAAAGAAACTGCTCTCGCTACCCCTGCTGATCGACCCACAATGTCTTAAACACGATAAAAGCGAGCTGATCGAGCTTTGCTCAGGTTTTAGTTTTCCCGTCACGCGGGCGGATTTTGCCGGTGCTGTGCCCTGTCAACTGTCTGTGACCACGGCGGAGATCGCGGCCGAGCAGCCCAGCGGTGATGATGAAACCGTGATCACCCGTGCAGTGGAACGGTTTACCGCACTGCGCATTAAACAACGCCTGGAAGATACGCTGGATCTGCCTTCGTTGTCGCCCACTGTGCAGCAGATCATTATGTTGCGTTCAGACCCGGATGCGGGAGTGGCGGATCTGGTCCCGGTGGTGAAGGTGGACCCCAGTCTGTCAGCTCAGGTGATGAGCTGGGCCGCGTCGCCCTACTATGCGGCCCCGGGCGATGTGCATTCGATTGATGATGCTGTGATTCGGGTGCTGGGTTTTGATCTGGTGGTGAATATGGCGCTGGGCACCGGCATGGGCAAGGTATTGAAAGTGCCGAAAGACGGTCCCCGGGGCGGCACGCCGTTCTGGTTACAGTCGGTCTACAATGCCTGTCTGGCGGAGAAACTCTGTAAGCAGATGCCTGCGGACATTCGGCCACAGCCGGGTATGGCCTATCTGGCTGGGTTGCTGCACAACTTTGGTTATCTGGTACTGGCACATCTGTTTGCGCCGCAGTTTTCACTGCTGATCCGTTACATTGAGGCAAACCCGCACTTTCAGTTGCATCAGGTTGAACAGCAGGTTTTGAATGTGACGCGTGAGCAGATAGGCAGCTGGCTGCTGTCCAGCTGGGCTTTGCCGGAAGCAGTCTGCACCGGAATTCGTCACCAGAACCAGCCTGGTTACACGGGTGAGCATGCCCATATGGCACAGCTACTTTACCTTGCTAACCGGATGCTGAGACAGGAAGGGTTAGCAGATGGTCCGTTGGAAGAGCCTGCTCCTGAAGTCTACAAAACGCTGGGGCTGACCCCGGAGCAAGCGCGTGCAGCTCTGGATAAACTGCTGACAGAGGACAGTGCTATTCGTGCGCTGTCCACCATGCTGGAGCAGCCAGGCCAGGTGGCTTAAAGCGCGGCTGCATCGATCTCGGCCTGCAGAGCCTCCAATTGTTCCTGCAGGCTGAGCCATTCCTCTTCGGCCTCATCGTTTTGCTGCTTAAACTGGGTTTGTTGTTGCAGCAACGTTTTCAGGCGATCTTTGTGTGCTTCGGTATAAAGCTCGCTGTCGGATAACTCGGATTCGATGACCGAGAGCCGGGCCTGAGCCGATTCCATGGTTTTTTCAAGGTTTTCAATCGCTTTACGCAGAGGTCGTAACTGATTACGCCGTTCTGCATCCAGACGTTTTTGTTCCTTGCGCTCTGCGGCGCTGAGTGAACGTTTTTCACTGCCCGATTCTGAAATCTCGGCGGCTGCAGTGTTGGCCGTGGCCTGACGTTTTTGCTGAATCAGCCACTGCTGGTAGTCATCCAGATCACCGGCAAACGGTGCCACTTCGCCATTAGCGACCAGTAAAAACTCATCCACGGTATTGCGCAGCAGATGACGGTCATGGGATACCAGAATCAGCGCCCCTTCAAAACTTTGTACGGCCATGGTCAGGGCGTGCCGTACTTCAAGATCCAGATGGTTGGTTGGTTCGTCCATCAGCAACAGGTTTGGTTTCTGCCAGGCCAGCATCGCCAGCGCAACACGGGCTTTTTCGCCGCCGGAAAAGGTGCTGACCTGCTCCAGCGCCTGATCGCCATGGAAACCAAAACTGCCGAGAAAATCCCGTATCTCCTGGTCTGTACGCAACGGTGTCATGCGTTTCAGGTGCAGGGCAGGTGAGGCATCCAGATCCAGTGCTTCCAGCTGATGCTGGGCAAAATAACCTACCTTGAGATGCTCGCCTCGGTGGGATTCGCCACTGAGCAGGGCCAGATCTCCCACCAGAGTTTTGACCAGCGTGGATTTACCGGCACCATTGGGGCCCAGTAAACCAATGCGGGAGCCTGGTGCCAGATTAAGTTTCACCTGACGCAGTATGGGTTTGCCGGGATAACCGCAGTCGGCTTTATCCAGTGTCAGCAACGGGTTGGATAGCTTTTCATTGGCATCAAAGCGGAAACTGAAGGGGCTGTCGACATGGGCGGGCGCAATGCTCTCCATACGCTCCAGCTCTTTCAATCGGCTCTGCGCCTGTTTTGCTTTGGAGGCTTTGGCCCGGAAACGACGGACAAAATCTTCAATCTGGGCAATGCGCTCCTGCTGTTTTACAAAAGCGGATTGTTGCTGCGCCAGACGCGCTGCGCGCTGGCGTTCGAAATCAGAATAGCCGCCCTTATAGAGCTGCAGCTGGCGCTGCTCCAGATGCACTACATGGGTGACGACGTTATCGAGAAAGTCGCGGTCATGCGAGATCAGCATCAACATGCCCGGGTACTGACGCAGCCACTGCTCCAGCCAGATAGTGGCGTCCAGATCCAGGTGGTTGGTGGGTTCATCAAGCAGTAACAGATCGGACGGACGCATCAACGCCTGAGCCAGATTGAGGCGGATACGCCAGCCGCCGGAAAAGTCTTTCACGCTGCGGCTAATATCTGCGGGGGCAAAGCCCAGGCCGTCCAGCAACTGTGCGGCCCGTGCCTCTGCGCTATAGCCGTTATGGCTGTCCAGCTCAGCATGCAGACTGCCGATGTGAGCATGGTTCTCTTCCTGCTCGGCATGAAGCAGTGCCTGCTGAATCCGGCGCAGCTCGGTGTCTCCGTCCAGCACATAATCGAGAGCACTGCGGTCCGTAGCAGGAACTTCCTGTGCCATGTGGGCAATACGCAGACCACCGGGCAGCAGCAGATCGCCCTGATCCTGATGCAGTTCCCCCAGCAGCAGTTTAAATAGCGATGACTTGCCGGCACCGTTGGCACCGACAAAACCGATTTTCCAGCCATCATGCAGAGTCAGGGAAGCCTGCTCTAGCAATGGGTTGCGGCCGCGTTGTAAGCTGAGGTTCTGTATTTGAATCATGGCGCGGATTCTATCAATAGCGATGGCACTGGAAAATGCACTCTGGCACTTTGCCCTGAAATTTTATGCTCAGCCAGGGGTGGAAGCGGCTTGTCTGGAACTGCAAAACCGCTTTGGACTGAGTATTAACCGTCTGATCTGGTCATGCTGGGCGGCGCAACAGGGTATCCAGCTCAGCGCGGATGATTTTGTGGAGACCCCGGCGCAGCAGTGGCAACAGCAGATCACCGCCCCTTTACGGGAGGTGCGCTACCGCGTGCGCCAGCAGCGCGTAGACCAGCCAGAGCTGGATGCCTGTTATCAGGCGCTGCGCAAGGCGGAACTGGCGTGTGAGCAGGTTGAACTGTCATTGCTTTATGCCTCAGTGCAGGACCGAATTCCAGTTCCAGATAAAGTTGATCTGCTGCAGGTGAATTTGAAGCAGTATCTGCAAAGTCGCGCTCTTAAGGGAGAGGAGATCTGGACGGTTCTTAAGCCGTTGCTGGAGGCGGCAGAACAAATCAATCATGGCTAAGGCTGGCGAGTCGATGAACTTTACGGTTTAATCGTCCACTAAGGTAGCATCGAATCAGCCTCGCTTATCTCTGTTGCGCAGCTGTTTGAGCCATTTAACCCCGCAGGTGCATAGGCGGGTATTTTTTCAATTATAAGTATTAAAGGATTTGAGCAATCATGAAAAAAACATTGCTGGCCGTTGCCCTGAGTGTAGGCATGGTTTCTCCGCTGGTGAGCGCCGTGGAGCTGAAAACCGAAGATCAGAAAGTCAGCTACAGTGTGGGTTTGATGGTAGGTGAGCAGCTGAAAACCATCGATAATTTTGATTTCGAAGCGTTCCTTGCGGCTGCAAAAGCGGTGTATCAGGACAAAGAGCCTCAGATGACAGTTGAAGAAGTGCGTACTGTGATGAAGGCTTTCCAGGACCGCAAAATGGAAGAGAAAAAAGCCGAATTTGCCAAGCTGAGCCAGGATAATCTGGATAAAGGTAAGGCTTACATGGCGGAAAACGGTAAAAAGAAAGGCGTGAAAACCACTGACTCCGGCCTGCAGTATGAAGAGCTGACGGCGGGTAAAGGTGCAATGCCAAAAGCGACCGATACCGTTAAAGTGCATTACCGCGGTACCCTGATCGATGGCACTGAATTTGACAGCTCTTATTCACGTAATGAACCTGTTTCATTCCCGCTGGACGGTGTGATTCCAGGCTGGACCGAAGGTCTGCAGCTGATCAAAGAGGGCGGCAAAGCACGTCTGGTGATCCCTTCTGAGCTGGCCTATGGCCCGGGCGGTATGGGTAATGCGATTGGCCCTAACGAAACACTGGTGTTCGAGGTTGAGCTGCTGAAGGTTAACCCAACTGAAGAAGATGAAAAGGTAGCTGGCGAAAAAGCCGCTAACTAAGTCTTTGTCTAAATTGAAAAAGCCGGTCTTATGACCGGCTTTTTTGTGTCTTTAAAGCTGGCTTAGCGTAACTGGTTGAGGATGCCGTTGGAGCTGATAGCGAAATAACTGCCATCAGGACCAAAGGCCAGCGCGTATACACCGGCGTGTACCGGACCGTAGGGATCACGTTTATGCACGCGCCAGGCTTTCAGTACTGTGCCGTCGGCAACACTCCATAACTGCACTAATCCGGCGGCGGTACCGGTGAGTAATTGCTCACCATCATCAGAAAAGCGGGCGCTAAGATAGCTGACCCGTTGCTGTTTGATACTGTTGATATCACTGAGTGTGTGCAGGATTTCGCCGGTTTGGGTATCCCAGATGATCGCTTTGTCGAGACTGCCGGAACTGAAAGCTCGCTGGGCATCCGGCGACAAGGCAACCGTATCGACCACGTTACCGAGAGTGATGGATTGTAACTCGGTACCCTGCTGTATATCCCAGAAGCGGGTTTTGTAGGCATCAGAGCCGGTCAGTGCAAAACGACCGTCGACGCTCAGGTCAACGCTGCGTACCCGTGCGTCATGGCGCAGTGTGCGTTTGATACCGCCCTGTTTCACATCAAACAACACCGCGGTATGGTCAGCCAGCCCTAACAGCGCGAAGTTGCCGGCCGGTGACAGGTCGAGCTGCATGATTTCTGCCGGTGCACTCCAGAATGCGCGGGGCTGGCCGGAGGTGACTTCCCACAGTACCAGGTCCTGTTGGGTTGCAGTGACGGCATAATCTGCGTTGGGTGAAAATGCGGCAGCAGAAATGATACTGAAACCCTGATTAACATGATTCCAGTCAAACAGCCGCTCTTTTGATTGAATATCCCACAGGCTACCGCCGTGGTTGAAAGAACCCACCACGGCAAGTCGGCCATCATCAGACAGGCTGGCGCTGTAGGCACCGCCTATCGCCAGCTCTTCCCAACTGGTGGGTGATGTGGCGTTATCACAGCCGACCAGGGTCAAACACCCCACAAGCAGCGCAATTTTGACTGGCTGACGCCCAAACATCTGGTTAGCCTGTAACAAGATCCTGATGCGAGGTATGGAGGATCTGAATCATCTGATCTTCCAGTTCAAAACGCTCTTCCAGGGCTTCCCCTAAACGGGAAAGCTTTTCAGAAAACTCACGAATGGACTGCACGCTGAACTGCATACGCTGGGCGCAATCATCATTGAAGTCGAGCGCAATGTCCGTGGTGTTCTGGATTCTGGGCAGTAGCGCCTGAGCTTTTTCAAGGCTGCCATCATTGTATTCGTTGCCTTCGAGCAGTAACTGCTCGTACACCTCGAAGTGACCAAAGGAAAGGTAATCCATCATCACCTGACAAAAGCGAGCGATGTTGTCGTTCAATTGGTCATCAATGGGGTGTTCCGGTAGGTGCACATAGAGGCTGATCAGTGTTTGCCGCTCGTCCAGCCAGTTATCAACGATCTGGCTGACACCGCCCCAACGCTCCTTGGCATTTTTGCATTTTTCCAACATGGTGTGCTCCGGGCTTTCTTCTTTTTTATTATTTGAATATCCACTGGATGGCTGCGCAATGGCAGACCGACATAGACCCATCATATGCCCATGAGATTTTTCGGGCAATGCTCAGCAGATCGAAAAATGGCGTAACCGTTTGAGAGTTGCTTGGCAGATGGCCACAGGTATACTGCCTGTATTGATCCTCTGAGGAAGCTGAAAATGCTGGTGCGTTTGTTAATCTGTCTGATATTGAGTGTGGCTCCGCTAACGGTCATGGCGGAAGATCCCGCTCCTGAAAAAGAGTCGGATTACGTAAGTTACATAGAGCTTAAGCCCTTTATCACCAACTTTGGCGGGCAGGGCCAGACGCGGTTTCTGAAGTGTGAAGTCAGTATCCAGGTGGGCAGCTCTGAGGCGCACCACGCGGTTAACCACCATATGGCGCATATTCGCAATGATCTGGTGTTTTTACTCAGTGCGCAGACTGAAGACACTGTAAAGACGGTGGAAGCGCAGCAGATTCTGGCGAAAAAAGCGCTGGATAAAGTGCAGAAAATTTTGCTGGATGAAGAGGGCGAAGCGTTTGTCTCCGACCTCTTCTTTACCAGCTTTGTGGTGCAGTAAGCTTAGTTGGCCAGATAGCTGGCCAGAAAACTGTCAAAATCAGGTGCCGGTGCTGCTTCCAGCGCCGCCTGAGCCTGCAAGGATGCTTCCGATTGACTGCGCAGTGTGCTGAACAGATCCTGATTCAGTGGACTGGCACTCAGCGTCTGCTGATGCAACTGACTCTGTTGCATAACAAATGCCGCATGGCTCAGATGCTGATCACGCATCGCGGCTAAGACCTGTGCCGAGGGTGTCAGTGAACTGTCCAGTAGCTTAGCCTTCTGTATTGCCAGCGTTTCAGAGTAGCGCGTGTTTTGATTAACACGATCCAGCGTTGCAGCGGTAAGACTTAGCTGTTCCAGCAGCGCAATCCCCCAGTCCTGCAGCGCAATCGCTTCCCCTTTAAAGGTCAATGTAAGACCCGGTTCCCGACCACGATTAACCACCCTTTGCTGGTTTTCACTGATCTCGCCGCACTCTGCTGCAGAGATATCGTCATCGCCCATAAACAGGCAACTGAGCAGAAACAGGTTGAGGAAATCGGCTTCTGCCGCATCAATGCCGACCGGCAGGAAGGGATTGATGTCGATATTGCGCACTTCGATATACTCCACACCCCGGTTCATCAGGGCGTGAATCGGTTTTTCACCGGAGCGAATCACCCGTTTAGGGCGGATGTCACTGTAATATTCGTTTTCAATCTGCAGGATATTGCTGTTGAGCTGACGGTATTGCCCGTCTACCTTGATACCGATCTTTTCATAGGGCGGATGCGGGGTATGGATCGCCTGGTGCAATGAATTCAGATAGGTATTGAGCTGGTTAAAACAGATACCGAGACTGGACTGGGCCTTGTTGGAGTAACCCAGATCGCTCATGCGCAGGGAAGTCGCCCAGGGCAGGTAGAGGGTTTCATCATCAAACTGCTCAAGGTTATGCGGCTTGTCCTTCATAAAGCTGCTGCACAGAGCCGGTGAGGCGCCAAACAGATACAACAGCAGCCATGAATAACGGCGGAAGTTGCGGATCAGGGCAAAATAAGCCGCTGACTGAAAACCCTGCAGGGGTGTATTGGAGCCTTTGTACTGCTGATACAGCGGCCAGAAACCGCAGGGCAGCGAGAAGTTGTAATGAATGCCGGCAATGGTCTGCATGGCACGTCCGTAACGGTGCTCAAGTCCGACCCGGTAGATATGCTTTAGCTGACCAATATTGGAGCTGCCATACTCGGCGATGGGGATCTGGTCCGCCGGTGGCAATTCGCCCGGCATGCTGCCGCCCCAGATCTGTTCATCGGAGAGCTGGGTGTAGGCGTACCGGTGCAGGTCGGCAAGATATTCAATACCTTGTTCCGGCTGGCTGAAAACCGGCGTAATAAATTCCAGCAGTGCTTCAGAGTAGTCAGTCGTGATCTGCTCATGGGTTAACGCAGAACCGAGTCCGCGCGGGTGCGGTTGTTGCGAAAGCTGACCTTGCTGGTCCACGCGCAAACCTTCTTTTTCGATCCCGTGTTGCAGTTGGCTGAGCAGGTGTTCCTGGCCTGATGTTTTAAGCCAGGTCAGTGACTGGGCGAGTGAACTTGGCAAACGTATATCCTCTGAAACCGCCGTGAAGGGGTGCATTATAGTAGAGCAGGGGTGAAATACTCTATGTTTAAAAAGCCCCGTTCAGTGTGGGGCTATTCGACCTTCAGTACCTGCAGGGTGTTGGTTCCGGCATGCTCGCCCAGGACAGAACCGTGGGTCAGGATCACCAGATCACCGCTGTTCAGCAGGCCGCGAGCGCGTAGTCCGGCCAGTACTTCCTGATACAGTGATTCTTCAGGGATTGCAGTGGCATCAAACAGCAGGCCCTCAACGCCGCGATACAGGGCTACCCGGCGCAGGGTTTGTTCATTGCGGCTTAGGGCATAGATGGGCAGACCAGAGCGAATACGCGACATCCACAGCGGGGTGGAGCCCGATTCAGTCAGGCAGATGATGGCTTTAACGCCGGTCAGGTTATTGGCGGTATACATGGCCGAGCGGGCAATCGCTTCATCAAAACGCGCCAGCGGTTTGCTGGGTGCAGTGGGACTGCGACGCGCCAGCTGGTGTTTTTCTGCGCCCTGACAGATAGAGGTCATCGCTTTAACTACCTCAACCGGGTGGCTGCCAGCCGCCGTTTCGGCGGACAGCATCACCGCATCGGTACCATCAAGGATGGCATTGGCCACATCAAACACTTCGGCACGGGTGGGCATTGGATTCTGGATCATGCTCTCCATCATCTGGGTCGCCGTGATCACGACACGGTTCAGTTCGCGGGCCCGTTTAATGATGTGTTTCTGCACGCCAATCAGTTCGGCATCACCAATTTCCACCCCCAGATCGCCGCGGGCGACCATCACACCGTCGCTGGCCATGATAATGGCGTCCAGTGCTTCGGCACTGGTGACGGTTTCGGCGCGTTCAACTTTGGCGATAATTTCGGCACGGCCATCGGCGGCACGCAGTAACTGACGGGCTTCGTTGAGGTCGTCAGCGGTGCGCGGGAAAGAGACCGCGACGTAATCCATGTCCAGCTCGGCAGCCAGTTTGATATCACGTTTGTCTTTGTCGGTGAGTGCCGCGGCAGAGAGACCCCCGCCCTGCAGGTTGATGCCTTTATTGTTGGACAAAGTCCCGCCAATCACCACTTCGGTTTTAACCTGGCTGCCTTCGACCGCAGTCACCCGCAACTGAATGCGGCCATCGTCCAGCATCAGAATATCGCCGGTTTTGCAGTCCTGCGGCAGGTCTTTGTAATCCAGTCCCACCTGATGTTGATCGCCGGACATCGTGCCCAGGTTGGCATCCAGTGTAAACGCATCACCGTTGGCGAGTTGAATCTTGCCCTCTTTAAACTTGGCGATACGAATTTTCGGTCCCTGCAAATCCCCCAGTATTGCCACAGCCAGCCCAAGCTTACGTGCCGCTTCACGCACTTCACTCGCGCGTCGTCGGTGATCATCGGCCACGCCATGTGAGAAGTTCAGGCGTACGGTGTTTACCCCGGCGCGCAGGATCTGCTCAAGTACATTGCTTTCGTCAGTGGCGGGTCCCAGGGTGGCGACAATCTTGGTGCGCTTCAACATGGTTGAGATTTGCTCCATAGGGCAGAAGGGTTAGACTCAATAGAACAGGGCATACCATACTCCCCTTTCTAAGGGATGTCAGGCCGGACAAACGGGCTGAAACGTCCATGCTTATTACAGGTTAGACATAAACGATGACATCGGAAATAACCAGCGGCTGGAAATCCTATCGGAGTTTGATCCTGTTGTTGCTGGTGCTGATTTTTCTGGCGGTGATTGGCAAAACAGCAGAAATCAGCCAGCAGCGCGGTTACGAGGAGCTGCAACAGCGTAGCGCCACTAACCTCAATCGTTACCTGATCAGTTTGCAGCAGAAACTGGAGCGATACCGTGATCTGCCCAGCCTGCTTTCGACCCACTCATTGTTAGTGCAAACGCTGTTGCAACCTGATGATAGGGGAGTGGCCGCAGACGCCAGTGTTTACCTTGAGTATGTGAACCACACCGTCGGCAGTGCGGATGTCTATCTGATGGCAATGGATGGCACTACACTCGCCGCCAGTAACTGGGCAGAAGCCCGCTCCTTTGTGGGCAGTAATTATGCGTTCCGCCCCTATTTTAAAGACGCGGTGAAAGGCCGTGCCGGCCAGTACTTTGCTTTGGGTACGGTATCGAAAAAACGCGGCTATTACTTCTCCTATCCGGTGTATGCCAATCTGCAGGTGATCGGAGTTGTGGTGGTTAAAATTGACCTGAATGACATCGAGGCAGACTGGAGTGATCCGGATCAGGACCTGCTGGTAACGGATGAGGACGGTGTCATTTTTATCTCCACCCGCGAAGAGTGGAAATTCAAAACCCTGCGGCCGCTGAACCAACCAGACCTGCAGCGTATTATTGAGAGCCTGCGTTACGGCGACCATACCCTGACGGCGCTGGATATTGTTGATCGCAAACCAAGACCAGATGGCAGTGAACTGATCACGCTGGTAGAAGGGGACCGCATCAGCAGTCCTGCACTGGATGGTGTGAAAGCCCGGGAATATCTGGTGCAGACCCGTCGCCTGGAAGGCTCAGGGTTGAGTGTAGTGGCACTGGCCAGCACCCGGCCGGTTGCTGTGCGGATGGTGTCTGCCACCGTGACCAGCGGTTTTGTCTATGTTGCACTGGTTCTGCTGGTACTGTTTCTGGTCACCCGGCATCGTATTCAGCGTGAACGCCTGCGCTTCAAGCAGAAAGAAACCCAGGCATTGGAAGCCAACGAACAGCGGGTGCGGGCGATTATCGACAGCACCCAGGCCGGATTGATCACGCTGGACAGTCAGGGGCGAATCGAAAGTTTCAATACCATGGCGGAAAGGCTGTTTGGCTATAACCAGGCTGAGATCGTGGGTGAGTATTTCAGCAAGCTGCTGTCGCAGGGTGACCGGCCAATCTGCTGGCACTATCTGACATCGGACCCGGCGCACCGTACACAAGAGCTGACCATTGAAGCCCGCGCCGTACGCAACGACCATAGTACCTTTCCGGTGGATCTGATTATCGGCGAAATGGTCTATGGTCCGATTAAGCGTTTTCTGGTGACCATCCACGACATCACCCAGCGTAAACAGTTTGAAGATGCGCTTGAACACGCCCGTGAGCTGCTGGAGCAGCGTGTTGAAGAACGAACGCTGGATCTGACCCGGGCCAACAGTCAGCTCAGAGACGAAGCGGAAAAACATAAAAGCACGCAGGATCAGTTGATTCAGACCGCTAAACTGGCGGTGCTGGGGCAGATGTCTGCCGGGATCAACCACGAACTGAATCAGCCGCTGACAGCGATTCGCACCTATGCCGACAACGCCCGGGCGTTTCTGGCACTGGGCAAACCGGAAACGGTGAATGCCAATCTGCAGGAGATCAGCGGCCTGACTGAACGCATGGCGAAGATCATCCATCCATTGAAAGAGTTCTCCCGCAAATCCTCCGGCGCACCTGAACCGGTTTGCCTGAAGAATGTACGTGACGGGGCTATGTCGATCCTGTACGGCAAACTGAGTAAAGTGCACGCTGCGGTGGAATGGCCGGGGCAGCTGGAGCAGTATTTTGTGATGGGCGATACCGTCCGGCTGGAGCAGGTCTTTGTAAATCTGATCGGCAATGCGCTACAGGCGATGGAAGATCAGGATCAGCCGCGTATCGAAATCACTCTGCAGGAACGGACTGATGAGATTGAGATCGCTCTGCGTGATTATGGCCCGGGCATCCCCAAGGCAGAATTGAGCCGGGTATTTGAGCCATTTTACACCACCAAAAAAGCGGGGCAGGGATTAGGGCTTGGTTTGTCTATTTCGCACCGTATTATGGTCAATCTGGGTGGCCAGCTGAGTGCCCGCAACCATCCGGAGGGTGGTGCGGTGTTTATATTAATCCTGCCGAAAGTCACCACGCAGGACCGGGCAACAGGTTAAGTACGTTAAGGGTTATTGATGCATACAGAAACTGAACAGCCAGTCATGCTGGTGGACGATGAACAGCACATTCGTCTTGCCGCGGGACAGGCGCTGGAACTGGGTGGATATGCGGTGCAGCTCCATGAGTGTGCAGAAACCGCACTGGCAGCACTCAGTGCCGACTGGCCCGGTGTGCTGGTAACAGACATTAACCTGCCCGGTATGGATGGCCTGAAGCTGCTGGAAGCTGTGCAAAAACTGGATGACAGCCTGCCGGTGATCCTGATTACCGGTCACGGTGATATCTCCATGGCGGTCAATGCCATGCGCTCGGGTGCCTATGACTTTATTGAAAAGCCCTTTTCGTCCGAGCTGCTGACCGATGTAGTTCGCCGGGCCATGGAAAAACGCAGTCTGGTGGCTGAAAACCGACGGCTGCGTAAAGAACTGGAGGCCCAGAGTGCTCCCGGCCCCCGCGTAATCGGCAATACCCCACAGATCGCCCAGCTGCGTCAGGTGGTGCACCGTATTGCGGATACCCCGGCAGATATTCTGATTCTGGGTGAAACCGGCACCGGTAAAGACCTTTTGGCGCGTTACATACATGAACACAGTCAGCGTCGTGGCAAGAATTTTGTGGCGATCAACTGCGGTGCGGTGCCGGAAAACCTGATCGAATCCGAGTTGTTTGGTCATGAAAAGGGGGCTTTTACCGATGCCCGTACCCAACGCATCGGTAAATTTGAACACGCTAACGGTGGCACCCTGTTTCTGGATGAAATTGAAAGCATGCCGCTGGCGCTGCAGATCAGATTGCTGCGGGTACTGGAGGAACGCAGTATCGAACGCCTGGGTTCAAACGTGACCATCCCGCTGGACCTGCGGGTTGTTGCCGCAACCAAGGTGGATCTGCGTGAAGCGGCGGACCGTGGCAGTTTCCGGGAAGACCTGTATTACCGGCTTAATGTGGTGCGGGTCGATATTCCGCCACTGCGGGAGCGGCGGGAAGACATTGGCATGCTGTTTCAGCACTTTGCCCTGATTGCGTCCTCGCAGTATGGCCGCGAGGTACCGCTGCTGTCACCGGAGCGTATGCACAGCCTGATGACCCATGACTGGCCAGGCAACGTCAGGGAGCTGCGTAATCTGGCAGAGCGCTACGTGTTGCTGGGTGAGAGCTGTACCTTCGACTTTGAAAACCGTCCCATTACGGATCTGAACCATCAAGCCAGTCTGTCGCTGGCGGAACGGGTCGAGCAGTTTGAACGGTTGCTGATTCAGGCGGAATTGTCACGTTGTGGGGGGTCTATCAAAGAAACCCAGCAAGGCTTAGGTCTGCCGCGTAAAACACTCTACGACAAGATGAAGAAATACGGTTTGGATAAAAGTGACTTCAAACCGGAACCGGGCGCTTGATCGTTGGTCCAAACTAATTGGTGTATTTTAAATGCATTAAAATAATGCAGTGTTGCACTTTTATTACACACGATTTCATTTTTTGCTGCACCACAGCAAAACAAGCTAGCGCCAAAGATGTGCAAAAAATATATTTTTAGCCTGTTTTGCTAAAGGTGTATTGCTAAAACATCTAATTGGCACAGCCCTTGCTCTATCAGGGTTAATCTATAACCTGATAAGGAGCAATCCATGATCGCCTTCCCCCCCCGTATGATTCTGGCTGCCGCCATTGCTTCAGTTATTCTGACGCCGGTACAGGCTGCTGAATCGATCGCAGAAGCGTTTACTAACGGTAAAACCAACGTAAGTTTTCGCCTGCGTTACGAAGATGTGAATGATGATGCTGCTGAAGATGCAGAAGCACTGACCCTGAAGAGCCGAATCACTTTTACCACTGACAGCTACAAAGGCTTCTCTGCCCTGCTGGAAGTGGACGACGTGACCGAGCTGGATAACGTGACCTATACCGATGGTGTTACCAATCGTGGAACGACTCCGATTGTTGACCCTGAAGATACTGACGTAAACCAGGCTTACCTGGCGTACACTACTGGCGCAACAACCGTGAAAGTTGGTCGTCAGCGCATCCTGCTGGATAACCAGCGTTTTGTGGGTGGCGTAGGTTTCCGTCAGAACGAACAGACCTATGACGCGCTGTCCATCACCAACACCTCACTGCCAGATACCACCCTGTTCTACAGCTATATCTCGTCTGTAAACGGCATCACCGGTACTGACGTTGAGCACGAAACTCACCTGGTTAACGCCAAATATACCGGCCTGCCAATCGGTGCGCTGAGTGCGTACTACTACAGCATTGAGCTGGAAGATGCCGATGACAGCCTGGATACCTACGGTGTGCGTTTGTCCGGCAGCAAGCCAGCAGGCGATGCAAAAATCCTTTATACCGCTGAATATGCAACTCAGGAAAACGTGGGTGGCACTGCAGAACCTGATTACTACGTAGTAGAAGGTGGTGTCAGCGTTGCGGGCGTTACCGCTAAACTGGGTTACGAAGTGCTGGGCTCTGATGAAGGCGTAGGTTTCAATACTCCGCTGGCAACCAAGCACAAGTTCCAGGGTTGGGCTGATATGTTCCTGGCAACCCCAGGTGCAGGTATTGAAGACCTGTATTTCTCTGTGGGTACCACGCTGGCCGGTATCAAACTGCTGGCGGTTTACCACGACTACGAGTCTGACGAAGGTTCTCTGGACTTCGGTGACGAGTGGGGCTTCCTGGCTGCGAAAAGCTTTGGCAAAAACTACGGTCTTGAACTGAAGTACGCCAGCTATGACGCCGGTAAAGACATCGCTAAAGAAGACAAATCCAAACTGTGGCTGACCGCTACAGCGAAGTTCTGATCTCTCCCCGAGCTGTCTGACAGCTCCACTGGCAATGCCGGTAAGGATGCCTCACCCCTTCGGGGCATCCATGGGCCGCCTTCGGGCGGCCTGTTTTATTTTGCGGTGCAGTAATTAATGGGGCGATTACTTTGTGCTGTGAATGGCCGCTTCCATATTGCTTTATCCTGATGTGAAACAGCCCTTGCCTGGTGCCGAGTAACACTGTCAGCTAACAACATCCGACCAGACCGCAAACTCATTGCCGCTGGGTTCGGTAAAGTGGAAACGTCGTCCACCCGGGAATTCAAAAATCGGTTTCACAACCTCACCTCCCGCGGCTGTCACGCGAGACAAGGTAGCTTCCAGCGCCTGACTGTAAAACACCAGCAATGCACCACCGTTCGCGGTGCTGGAACAGAGATCCGCCCTGAAAAAACCACCGTCCAGCCCCTGATCTGAAAAGGCCGTGTAGTCCGGGCCATAGTCCACAAAGTCCCAACCAAAGGCCTGTTCAAAAAACTGTTTGGTGGCAGTCAGATCGGCTGCTGCAAATTCGACGTAATTGAGTTTTTCATGTTGATTCATGGCTTTGGTCCGACGTGAATTAGGTTGCAGTTATTAATATAGCCAGCCAAATCTATAGAGGCAGCGAATGCTGCCTCCTGCTGAGCATATAAACCAATATAGGATTGGAGGGGCAGGCTACATCTCGGATTCAAATTGCACGGGTACCTTACCTGTCTCACGGATAACCACGGTTCCGGCAAGTTTGTCGTGCCACCCTTGTTTTTTCTTGTCGATACCCACCCAGATAATGCCCAGACCGAAGGGTAAAACAGCAACTAAGTACGCAAAATAACGACCAACAGCCTGCCATACGCTCATTCTTTGACCGGTGGCTGCGTCAACAACCCGCAGGTTGGTTGCCATCTTTCCGGGCGTTGCACAGAACCGTCGCCACAGCCAAATGGTGGCAATAAACGGGGCGACATACCCCAGCATCACATCCCAGAAACCATAAATAAATCGTGATCCTGTCCAATACTCCTGACCGTAGATCATGCTTAAAGGGATCGTTAGCAGAATAACAATCAATATCATGTCGATGAGAGATGCGCCGACGCGAATCCAAAAACCAGCATATTCCTTGCTTTCCATGGGTAAGGTCCTTTCTTGATGTTTAATTTTCAGTGTTTAACCTCGATTTTGTTAGATCTAGGTGTCCACTAAAGCGGAGGAACTACAAGTCGGACTGCCTCATCTTGTTAGATGCCATACTTCCTTCGCAGCAACTGGAGACTTTTAAAGCAAGCCTGCAATTCCGAAACGATAATTTCAAGATGCTCCAATGAAAATCGGGAACCAGGATATACTGCTGCGTATTTTTGTTTCATCCATGGCGCAATAAGAAACTCAACTCCTTCCTCAAGGTGAGGCAGGAAAGCCCATTGGCCATGCATGTACATGTTGCGCTCATGCCGTTTCTCGTGTGCGTCCGCACACCACTCATGTAAATCCCGCTTACTATCTACCGGAGACAGATCCATCAGGCACTCAAGTTTTCTTTCAAAACTCATTTTTTCGAGTTTTTTGTCTGATTCCTCTAGCCCGAGGGGAGATAGGTGTCGAATACATAGCCCTACATTTAGCTCGATAAAATTGAATGTATTTAAATAATCTGCAAGCAGATTATTAAACTTATTCTTTAGCATCTCTCTATCCGGCTCCACGCATCTAACCCCTTGCTCACCGGAAAATTGGGAGCGCAGCGAGTAATTTTTCCGAGTGCAGCAACTTGTTATGTCTCTTCAATCATTAGCGCGGGCCAAAATGCAGGATTTATCAGATACTCAGCATCCCCTTTCTTCTTAATTATCCCTGCCATTAATTGCATGCTGTAGTTGAAATCATAAATATATTTGGTTTCACCATTAATATTTAAGCCAAGAAAGCCGTACCACAGTAAAAGTTCAAATATATTTTCAAAGAATTGTCCATCAACACCAAATTCTTCTAAAACCGAAAATATCTCACCTTTTTTAACAGTCGACTTACTTCCAATAAATGCATAAAGAACATCATCAATATTATTCTCGACGTCATGTATTTCATATCCAATATCGGTCAAAAGATCTGTAGAGTACGCCGTTAAACCTTTTGCAATATCTTCTTCAAGAATGCGATCATGGTTAAGATTAATCGCAAAACTTTTGCACTGACTAATTAAATTTAAAAGAAATCTCGGTCTCATTAAAGATCTTTCAATAAGATATTGAGAACTTTCCTCTCCTGAGTAATGGCTAACACATATCTTTGGCCACAATGAATTAAATGAGTCATCTCCATTAATATTATTGGATACAATTCTTAAGCGTACTAGTTCTCTTAATAAGTCAGGGTCGGTCCAATCCAGAAGAACGCTGGCCTCTTTTCCTCGATCTGAGGTTTCTTTAACAAGTAATTCATAAACATCATTTCTTAGAAATAAAATCGTATTCACAACAACATTTGATTTTCCAAACTGACGTTCTATTTTTTTTGTTGCATCAATTAATGCTCTAATTATCAATAGGTCTTCATGTTCAAGTCCCGAGGTTGGCCAGCCTTTATCAATATTGTCAAAAAGAAGCCAACAGACCTCCTTTTGCCTCATGTATTCGATCACTTGCTTAGATAGATCTCTAACATCATGGCAATAGAGCATTTCTGTTAGACTAGATGCATTTAATCTAACATTGGTCTTATCTCCATGCCTTGATCTATACTCCGTTGATATTTTTTCCATTAGAGAACTCATCCTCTCGGAGAAGTCACCTTCCGTTTCATACCCATCAGCGTGATATAAATCAGCTAATGCGCGGTACGGTTCATATAGAGTGTGATCATGTTTGTGCTGCTCCCTGTCTTTTTCCAATATTTTGTAACATATCTCTAAAAGTAAAACATATTCCCAAAAGGCCATAATTGTGTGCTGGAATGTGCCTTCTTCAAGAAAAGACAAGATCAGTTCTTTAAACTTAATTAGTTTGTATCCATCAGGCTTAAGATCTAAAACAATATTTCCTTTCTTGTTTCTTTCTCTATCTCTTACTTGTAAAAATATTGCCGACTTACCCGAGCCTTTTCGTCCTACAACTATATTTGCTTCGCCTCTCAAGGACTTAAGAAACTGATCGGTTTTTAAATAGTAGCTTTCTAACGTGCGCATCTCGTTTTCTGCTGAGGTCGATCCCAAATCAATAGATTGAAGGAAGGTATCCTCATTAGATGTGACAATGCTTACATCTTGCTGAAATGCTTCAGCCACTTCGCCAGCGAAATTGGCTATATGCTCATTTATGTCATTCGGATGATATGACATACAAACAAAATCACGGTAATCCAGAGGTACTGGATAATCCTCATACTGAAGAATACAAAGTGCTTTAGACATACCGTCAGCTAAGCCTGCAATAAACGCTCCTCTCATATTGTGAACTTCAAAGCCGACCGCTGTGCTGGATAGTAGTGGAACAACTATGCCATGAGATTGAGCAACTTGATTGATAGCGTCATTTGCAGATAATCTGGGCTGTTCATTCGGGTCAAAAGACCGAAACAAATAGCGCGCCTTCTTAATCCGAGAGACTATACGTGTTGCCCAATCCGTCTTATGCATTCCTTCCAGTAGATATACTGGCGACTTAATATTAATTTTGCTGGGTATGCTAAGTGGGTCAGCCGGAACGGCTGTATTTAGAAAACCACTCAATTCTGAAGAGTTTTGATATTCCTTATATCCAAGCGTGTCAAAAATCCCTACCTCTCTTATTGAAGGACTTCCTTCTTGTATACTTCTGTTTTTTGTCAGAAGTACACGCTTTCCCTTACCTATCGCATAGCCTATCTCATAAGTGACATTAAAATTCAGCACCGAAATATCAGCCACAAGAAAACTGCAAGAATCTATACCTTCTAAGACTTTCTCCGAAATAAAGTGGCCTGGTATGTCAAGCGCTTTCCATGTACTTACTTCTGAATGAGAGCTACTAACAGCCTGCTCAATCGTTTGTCCAATTTCAGCGGGTGATGATGCGTACGCATAAAATCCTGATTCATTATTTCCCACAAACGATTTCCTTATAAATGTAATCTTCTCGAAGCATGACGGCCTAACATTTGAATACTACGCATGCGTGTTTTTCTGCAAGCGAAAAACAACGATCTGAGCGTAGTCTATTGATATCAAAAGCTTTATTGACAGCACTGCCATTTTCCTCCATTAAAAACGAGCATGCGCATATTGATGCTGGGCTGTGCGCAGTATCTACACAGCTATTTCCTTAAGTTTTGAATATGTAACGATTTTCTGAGCAGTGCAAGGGTAAATCTGCGCACGTCAGTGGGCAATTTGAGCATCAGAGCGAAGCGTTGGCTAATAGACTGTCTTCAAATCCGGTGGTGACTCCGGTTTTATCCACAGGGCATGGGTGTTAGCCCGTAGCTTTGTATGGGTTGGGGCTGTCAGCCGGGCACAAAAAAAAGCAGCCGTTGGCTGCTTTTTTAAACGTGATTATGTTTAGAGTTTGAACTTGCGCACCCGGCCTTCAAGCTGGCTGGCAAGGGTATTCAGCTCGTGGGCGACCTGATTCAGTTTGCCAGCCCGGGATGAGGTTTGCTGCGAGGCGTTGGCGATCTCCAGTACGCTGTGTTCCACGCTGGCTGCCATCTCGCTTTGTTCTTTCACCGATGCAGCCACGGTATGGTTCATATCGTTGATTGAGCGGACTTCGTTGGCAATTTTACCCAGTGCGCTGGCGGTGTTCTGGACTTTGCTTACGCCAACCTCGGCACTGCTGTGGGCTTCCTGCATCACACGCACGGCATCGCGGGCATCCTGTTGCAGTTCACTGATAATGCTGTTGATCTCTTCGGTAGAGTGGCGGGTTTTGCTGGCCAGCGAGCGCACTTCATCCGCCACCACCGCAAAACCACGGCCTTGTTCACCGGCGCGGGCGGCTTCGATGGCGGCGTTAAGGGCGAGCAGGTTGGTCTGTTCGGCGATTTTTTCAATCACTTCCAGGACGGTGCCGACCTGCTGGCTCTGGTTATCCAGTTTATTGATCACGCCCAGAGCGCTGTCGATGCGCTCTTTCAGGGACTCGATGGCATCCATCGCCTGCTGGGTGATGCGGGTGCCTTCTTCACTCTGTCGCAGTGCCTGATCAGAGGCGTTGGCGGTGTTTTCTGCGCTGGCAGAAACGCTGCGGGTGGCGGCTTCCATCTGCTCCATTGCTGTGGCAACAGAGCTGGTCTGCATCTGTTGTCCGCTGACCGCAACGTTGGCCATGTCAGCAATGCCATTTATCTCCTGGCTGGACTGACTGAGCTGATGCACGGTGCTGCTGACCTGACGCAGGTTGGCATGGAATTCGGCCAGCATCTCGTTGAGTGACGCTGACATGGCGCCGATTTCATCATCTGCCTGCACCGGAATACGCAGGGTCAGGTCATCGTTCTCGCGGATTTTGTTCAGGGTAGAGGCCATTCGTTTAACCGGACTGACCACCAGATGGCGCAGCAGGTAGCTCACCATCAGCAGGCCGCCAATAAACAGGGCCAGCTGAACAAAACCCACCTGCAGCAGGTTGCTGTGAATACGGCTGTCCAGGTTGGCAAAGGAGTAGGTGACACGCACGGCGCCGAGGATCGTGCCTTCAGGTACCTGGTGACACATCAGGCAGTTGGTGCCTTTGTAGTTACTTTCGGCTTTGAGTGGGGTCACGACGGTCAGGCGGTGGCCGTCAGCGTCATTTAACTCGGTGACGATGGATTCACCCTTCAAAGCACGCTGATCCAGCGCATCCAGTGCTTTTTCATCATCCAGGCCCGAACCAAATACCTTGCTGATCTCTTCTCCGCGAATAATACGGGCTTCCGTGATGTCTTCATTGGAGAGGATTTTATCTTGCAGGGTTTTACGGTTACTCATGGCACCGCTCAGCATCAGGATATTGATGCTGTCGAAATAGGAATCTGCGGTTTCCTGGGTGTTGCGGGTCGCAACTTCTAGCGCCAGTGTGGATTCGCTACGGTGAATGATCCACAGGGAGGTGAGCAAAATCAGTATAAATCCGGCAGCGAGCGAAACATTCACTTTGGTCTGAATGGACAAGCTGGTTTTCATATATGTTCTGCTCCTGGCAGCGGCGCTTAAAACAAACCGTAGGTTAATTTAGCAGTTGTCGGCGGATTGCGGAGTTTCTCAAGTGGTTGGCTCAGGTTCTTTAACCCAGATCAATTTTGGGTGAAGTTGACCCGTGGTTTTCTGGGTAATGGGTGGGTTTCCATCCATTTTAAGCGGAGGACTTAAGGAGGGTTGTTTTTGAAAAATTAAATAAGTATCTGTTATTTAAGGCGTTAAAAATATTTTCTGTTTGTTTTTTGGGTTTTGGCCTTTTCCTTGCTCATACATGGCATCACTCACAATAACGTGCCGACCTCTTCTCTAGGGCGGTGCGATAACAACAAAGAACGAACAGGAGATCACTTATGCGTTTACTCGCTGCTGCCGTCACTACTCTGGCATTGTCATTCGGGGCTCAGGCTGTCATGGCTGCTCCGATCGAAATCAAATTTTCTCACGTGGTTGCGGAAAACACCCCGAAAGGCCAGATGGCCCTTAAATTCCGCGATCTGGTTAAAGAGCGTCTGGGCGATGATAAAGTCGTTGTAGAAGTGTTCCCGAACTCACAGCTGTTTGGCGATAACAAGGTTCTGGAAGCCATGCTGCTGGGCGATGTGCAGATGGCTGCGCCAGCACTGTCCAAGTTCCAGAAATACACTGACCAGCTCCAGGTATTTGACCTGCCTTTCCTGTTCAAGGATATGGCGGCTGTAGAGCGTTTCCAGCAGGGCCCTGAAGGTCAGAAGCTGCTGGATTCACTGCGCAAAAAAGGTCTGGTGGGTCTGGGTTACCTGCACAACGGTATGAAACAACTGTCTGCTTCTGAGCCGATGCGTGTTCCTGCGGATGCGTCCGGTAAGAAATTCCGCATCATGACCTCTGACGTACTGCAGGCGCAGTTTGAAGCGGTGGATGCGGTGCCACTGAAAAAGCCATTCTCTGAAGTGTTCACCCTGCTGCAGACTAAAGCGATTGATGGTCAGGAAAACACCTGGTCCAACATCTACTCCAAGAAATTCTTTGAGGTACAGCCTTATATCACTGAATCCAACCACGGTGTGCTGGATTACCTGGTAGTGACCTCTACTGAATTCTGGATGTCGCTGGATGAGTCTGTGCAGACTGAACTGAAAAAAGCACTGGATGAAGCGATTGCTTACGGCAACGACATCGCCGGCAAAAAGACTGAAGAAGACAAGCAACTGATCATCGAATCCAAACGTTCTGAAGTTGTAACCCTGTCTGATGCTGAGCGTCAGCAGTGGGTTGAAGCGATGAAACCGGTTTGGAAACAGTTTGAAGATGCTATCGGCGCTGACCTGATCAAAGCGGCTGAAATGTCTAACCAGTAATCACTGCAGTGATGGGCAGGCAGTGCCTGCCCATTCTCAGTATTGACCGGAAAGCCGGGTGATTAGCCGACTTTCCAGTCAATGCTGCATCAGCTGACTGCTCGCTGGTTTGAACAGCAGATAACAATAAACGGTAGAGTCCCTCTGAGGTTTCCCCATGGTGAGAAATATCATTAACCAATTTGAAGAGAGCTTTCTCTCTTTGCTGTTGGTATCGATGACCCTTCTGGTATTTGCAGAAGTGGTCGCCCGTTTCGGCTTCAGTGCCGGTATTCACTGGGCACAGGAGGTCACCCTGATCCTGTCGGCCTGGTTTGTGCTCTTTGGCGCCTCTTATGGCGTTAAAGTCGGTGCGCATATTGGTGTGGATGTGTTTGTAAAAGCCCTGCCCAACAAGATGCATCGCATTGTCACTGTGATCGCCATTCTGCTGTGTCTGGCGTACTGCGGCATGTTCCTTTACGGCTCATGGATCTACCTCAGCAAGATGAAGATGATCGGTATTGAACTGGAAGATCTGCCGATTCCGAAATGGACTGTGATGAGCATTCTGGTGATCGGTTTTGTGCTGCTGATTATTCGTTTTCTGCAGTTGGGTTGGAAAGTGATTAAAGGTGAAGCCGATGGTTTCCATCTGGCCGATGAAGCGGAAGAGTCGATGGAGATTGCCAAAGAGCTGAAAGAAACAGCGCTGGCCGATGATGCTTCAACAGGGGGTAAAAAATAATGACCATTGCGATTCTGTTTATCACCCTGTTTGCCTGTATGTTTATGGGCATGCCGATCGCGATTGCGCTTGGCTTGTCCTCAATCACAACCATTCTGATGTTCTCCAACGACTCGCTGGCGTCGATTGCGTTGAAGCTGTTTGAGGCAACATCTGAACATTACACCCTGCTGGCGATTCCGTTTTTTATTCTGTCGTCGTCATTCCTGTCCACCGGTGGTGTGGCTCGCCGCCTGATCAACTTTGCGGTTGATACGGTGGGGCACATTCGTGGCGGTCTGGCGATGGCATCGGTTATGGCCTGTATGCTGTTTGCGGCTGTATCGGGTTCGTCTCCGGCCACAGTGGCCGCGATTGGTACCATTGTAATTGCGGGGATGGTGCGCTCCGGTTATCCCAAGGCGTTTGCTGCCGGGGTTATCGCTAATGCGGGTACGCTGGGTATTCTGATTCCTCCCTCCATCGTGATGCTGGTGTATGCCGCAGCGACCGAAGTGTCTGCTTCACGTATGTTTATGGCGGGTTTTATTCCCGGCATCATGATGGGTCTGATTCTGATGATCGCCATCTATATCGTGGCACGCATCAAAGGCCTGCCTTCGCAGCCGTTCCCGGGTTTTGGCAAACTGCTGCGCTCCGGTCTGGTGGCGCTGGGCGGTCTGATGCTGATCATCATCGTGCTCGGTTCTATTTACGGCGGTATTGCCTCACCGACCGAAGCGGCGGCGGTGGCTGCAGTGTATGGTTTCCTGATTGCGGTGATTGGCTACCGTGATATTGGCCCGCTGAAAAACAGTCCATGGATTAAGGCTGATGAGGGTGTTTCTGCTGCGGTTGTGCGCAATAGCTGGCAGATTGCTCTGGCATTTCCACGTTCTATCTTCGACAAAGAAGTGCGCAAAGTGGTGCTGGATGCCTCTAAGGTCTCCATGATGCTGCTGTTCATCATCGCCAATGCGATGCTGTTTGCTCACGTACTCACCACAGAACGTATTCCACACAACATTGCAGAAGCGATCATCGAGTGGGGCCTGCCTGCCTGGGGTTTCCTGATTGTGGTGAACATTCTGCTGCTGATTGCCGGTAACTTTATGGAGCCGTCAGCCATCCTGCTGATCATGGCGCCAATTCTGTTTCCGATTGCCATGAAACTGGGTATCGACCCAATTCACCTGGGCATCATCATGGTGGTGAACATGGAGATCGGTATGCTGACACCGCCGGTGGGGCTCAATCTCTTTGTGACGGCGGGGATTACCGGGGAGAACATGTTGTGGGTAATCAAGGCCTGTCTGCCGTGGCTGGGTCTGTTGCTTGGCTTCCTGATGCTGATTACTTACGTGCCGGAAATATCACTGTTCCTGCCGGAATATATAGATAAGTTAAAAGGTTACTGATGAGTTAAACGATCACAGACGATCCCGTGAACAGGAGCCCAGGGGCAGTGGGCGATGGGAAATGGCCGCTGCCCCGCATTCGTCGTGCTTTGACCACCGCTTGCGGTGGTTTTTTTTATCTTTTTTGTGGCAGGGAATGAGTGTGGCTATAATGTGCGCCCTGAAACATTCACAGGATATGAGTTGTGTTGGGTAACGTTGCTGCGCTCTGGGGTATTACCGGTATCTGTCTGATTCTGGGCAGCGCTATTTATCGTTTGAGCGGAATCGCTCTGGAAACATTCAGCGTGCCACTGGAGTGGTACCACTGGGCCGCCATTGTCGGCAGCATGATCTTTATGGGTTTTGCCGAAGGTTACCGTGGTTTTCAGCAGGCCTGGTCGCCACGTGTTGCGGCGCGGGTGCTGTTTTTATCCGGCAATGTCTCTCCCGTCCGGTTTTTTCTGGCCCCGTTGTTCTGTATGGGGTTCTTCGCCATCAAGCGTCGCCGCATGATTGTGACTTACTGCCTGACGGGCGGCATTATCTGCATGGTTCTGCTGGTGCATCAGTTGAATCAGCCCTGGCGGGGCATTATTGATCTGGGCGTGGTGACCGGTCTTATCTGGGGTTTAGCGTCCCTGCTGGTGTTTGTATTTCAGGCGTTTTTTGGCGAAGGGTTTTCGCATTCACCTGAAATGCCGGAGACACTGGCTAACTCGCATTAAGCTGACTGAGCCAGTGGCGGGTCCTGATATTTTTCAGCGATATGTGCCACTTCTTCATGCTGCTCTTCCAAAACGCGGATACAGGCGCGGTCGATTTTGCCTTTATCTGCCATCGCATGCAGTTCTGCCAGCGCGTCTTCGACAGGCCACGCAGGCTTGTATGGGCGTTCACTGATCAGTGCATCAAAGATATCCGCAACGGTGACAATGCGGGCTTCGTAGGGCACCTCTTCACCTTTCAGACCTTTTGGATAACCGCTGCCATCCATAAACTCGTGGTGAGAGCCGACAATATTCAGCATCAGTGACGAGTCGGGTAGTTCCTGCAGGCTGAATTTGCCGACGATCTTGTTCACGATATCCAGCCCTTTCTGCACATGCTGTTGCATGATGGCCCGTTCCTCTGGCGTCAGCGGGCCGGGTTTTAACAGAATGCTGTCGGGAATGCCGATTTTGCCAATGTCGTGTAGCGGCGCAAACAGCTGTATATGTTCAACCGCTTCGTCAGTCAGTCCCCACTGGTCCGCCAGGTGTCGTGCAATCGGGTGGGCGTAGCGCGCCATACGCTCCAGATGGGCGCCGGTTTCAAAATCCCGCAGATGGCTGAAGTCCCGCGCCAGATTAACGCTGGAGAGAATCGCATTGACCACACTGAGTTCAGCACTGAGGGTCATATTGACCAGATTGCAGTACAGCAACAGGTCACGTTGAACCTTGTCGGAAAATACAGCGGGTTGTTTTGAATTAAAAAACAGGAAACCGATAAATTTGCCGTTGTGAAACTGGGGTACTGTCAGTGATGAACGGTAGCCCTGTGACAATACCCAGGCACTGTGGGTTTTATCCGGTGTCAGGCATTCATCAAGGTGATGGAGTACCCGAATCTCAGCCGTTTCCGCCAGGCGTTTCAGGCAGGGGCTCAGCGACAAACGGCTTTCGTACCCTTTGATGGCATGCCCCTCAAGGGTGCTGTTGATAAACGTCTTGAGCATATCTTCCTGTTCATCAAACAGGGTCAGGGCGATGCGGTCCACTGCAGGCACTGAGTCCAGAATACGTTGATGCAGCACGGCAAGCCGTTCGGTCAGGGTGGTGCCGGTTTCAAATAACTGTTGCTGCATAAAACACCTGATTACCAGTGGCCGGGGGTACAGGTCAGCTTAGTCAATAGAAGGGGATTTAAACATTGATCGGTGTCATAAAATACCAACCCATTGGTCGTCTAAATTTAAACGGAAGTTTGCCCGATGGGTTTGAGCAGGCAGCCTGAGCCGAATCACCGGCCCAGGCAGATATGGGACAGATTAACCGAGGAAAAGTCGGTAGGCGCTATTGTCGGTTTCGTTCCAGTAGTTGTAGCCGATCTCATCGAGGAACTGTACCACCAGTGGGTAGTCCTCTTTTTCCACCTGCATGCCCACTAAAACCCGGCCATAGGCAGCGCCATGGTTGCGGTAGTGGAACATGGAGATGTTCCAGCGGCTGCCCAGTTGGCTGAGGAAATTCATCAGCGCACCGGGGCGCTCAGGAAACTCGAACCGGTAAACCACTTCATTATTTACCGCCGCCGGAGCATGGCCACCGACCATGTAGCGGACATGCAGTTTGGCGGTTTCGTTATCGGTCAGATCAACTACCTCATAACCCTTGTCGGTCAGGGTGGTCACCAGCTCGTCACGGTCGGTTCCACCGGGCTTGATCTGGATGCCGGCAAATACAATCGCGCTCTGATTATCACTGAAGCGGTAATTGAACTCGGTAATGTTGCGACGGCCCAGTGCCGAGCAGAACTTTTTAAAGCTGCCCGGTTTTTCCGGGATACGTGCGGCGATGATCGCTTCGCGTTTTTCGCCCAGCTCAGAACGCTCGGCAATGTGGCGCAGCCGATCAAAATTGACGTTGGCGCCGGAGTCGATGGCGATCAGCGTCTGATCCTGTAACTTTTCGCGCTCGATATATTTTTTCAGGCCCGCGACACCCAGCGCACCGGCCGGTTCGCAGATCGAGCGGGTGTCATCGTAAATATCTTTGATGGCGGCACAGATCTCATCAATGCTGACGGTAATAACCTCGTCCACATATTTTTGTGCCAGCTCAAAAGTGTTTTCGCCAATCTGAGCCACGGCAACGCCGTCGGCGAAGATGCCAACCTGTGGCAGTACCACCCGTTCACCGGCATCCATCGCGGCTTTCAGGCAGGCGGATTCCTCGGATTCAACACCGATCACTTTGATATCGGGACGCAGGTATTTTACGTAGGTGGCGATACCGGCAATCAGACCGCCGCCGCCCACGGGCACGAAGATGGCATGGATCGGGCCGGACTCCTGGCGCAGCAACTCCATGGCAATGGTGCCCTGGCCTGCGATCACATCCGGATCATCAAACGGGTGCACGTAGGTCATCCCTTTTTCCTCTACCAACTGCTTGGCAAAGGTGGCAGCCTCGTCGTAGGCATCGCCATGCAGGACCACTTTCCCACCCAGACGACGAACGTTATTCACTTTGACGTCCGGGGTGGTTTTTGGCATCACGATGGTGGCTTTAACACCCAGCTTGCGGGCTGACATGGCCAGTCCCTGAGCATGATTTCCGGCAGATGCCGCGACCACACCGCAGGCCTTTTCGGCTTCAGTGAGCTGCGCCATCTTGTTATAGGCGCCACGCAGCTTGAAAGAAAACACCGGTTGTTTGTCTTCCCGCTTCAGCAAAATTCGGTTCTGCAGCCGTTCAGACAGCCCGCGGGCTTCGTCCAGCGGTGTTTCCACGGCTACATCGTAGACGCGGGCTTCCAGAATTTTTTTGATATAGCGGTGCGGCATACAAAATCTGCTGTGTTATAGATGTTCCTGCAAGCCGGTAAGGCGTTAGGAATCACCGGGTTTTACCCATGATTAAAGGCGGAAATGGTAAAGCTTATGTGTGTTTGCGTCTACAAGCGGGCAGGGCAGATGCGTATAATTACGTTTTGCGCTGCCACTGCAGCCCGTTAATCACAACCACAGTGAGATCAGCATGACTCAGGATGAAATGAAACAGGCAGTGGCGCAGGCCGCGGTGGACTACATCAAACCCCGGCTGGGGCGGGACAGCATTGTGGGCGTAGGCACTGGCTCAACGGCGAACTGCTTTATTGATGCCCTGGCAGAGATCAAGCACCTGTTTGATGGTGCGGTGGCCAGCTCGGAAGCCACGGCTGAACGCCTGAAAGGACATGGTATTCAGGTATATGACCTGAACAGCGTGAATGAGCTGGATGTGTATGTAGATGGTGCGGATGAGTTTGATCCGTACTTGAATCTGGTTAAGGGTGGCGGTGGTGCCCTGACCCGGGAAAAAATCGTCGCTGCAGTTGCCAAAGAGTTTGTTTGTATCGTGGACAGCACCAAGCAGGTTGATCTGCTGGGCGCGTTTCCACTGCCGGTGGAAGTGATCCCGATGGCGCGCTCTCAGGTGGCCAGAGCACTGGTGAAAATGGACGGCATGCCGGTCTGGCGTGAAGGTTTTACCACTGACAACGGCAACTGCATTCTGGATGTGTATGACCTCGAAATACTTGATCCCAAAAGGCTGGAAGCTGAACTGAACAATATTGTGGGTGTGGTTACCAACGGCCTGTTTGCTCAGCGTGGTGCAGATATTGTACTGATGGGTACCCCGGAGGGGGTGGTGACACTGACGAAGTGATCACTCACAGTCGCTGTAACGTAAAAGGCCCCGTCAGTGAACGGGGCCTTTTCGTATCAGCCGGAACTGATATCGGATTTGGCTATCAGAAGCTCAAACGGCTGATGGCAATGCTGGCTGGCATGGTAATCCAGGCGATCGCGATCAGGTTGATAATAATCCAGCTAAAGCCCGCAGGGTCGCGGTAGTTTTCATCATGTGCCATGAGAGTCACCCTAGAGTAAGTAAGTTAAAACGTACCGACTTGTCAGCGTGTTGCTCTTAGAGGCAACATCGGCCAAGACAAGACATGCATAGAACAAAATTTGGGCGATTTTATCAGCGCTCTGATCGGCTGTATAGTCGACTGCAGAAGGAGATCCCATTGCCTTTTGTGGGTAAAGGCTAAACTCAATACACGGCCTGTTGTTCGGTTAGGGCGTGTCAGAAAAATAAAAACTTGTGATTGCGAAAGGATACGGAATGTTGCGTTGGTTGATTGCTGTTGTGCTGGTTGTTCTGCTGATGGTGCACAATCTGCCCTATTTGTTACGGGATCAGGCGGTTATCTGGTTACGTAGCCATGGTGCTGAGGATGCCCGGCTTAGCGCAGTAGAGATCAACTGGTTTAAAGGTGAGTTCAGACTGCAGGGGCTTAAAGCTACCGCCGCAGAACGACCACCGATGCAGATTGACCAGCTTGAATTGGGTATAGATTACGCGGCGCTGTCAGACAAACGCCTGTTGCTGAAACTGATTGACCTGTCCGGGGTGCAGATGGGGGTGAGACAAACCGCGGATGCTTTATGGCTGGGTCCTATTAACCTGCTGGCGTTACAGAGTCAGGAAGCTGAACCCGAAGCGGCTGAGCCTGACGCACCCAGTGAGTGGAGTGTCGGTTTTAGTAAAATCGAGCTGAGTAACATTGATTGGCAGGCAGAGCTGCCAAATCAGACCCACCGCCTGACCCTTAACCAAGCGTCCGTTCAGGATCTGCTGTTGTGGGCGCCTGAGCAGGCCACCCAACTTAAACTTGAGGGGGCTCTGAACGGTGCGCCGATCAATCTTCAGTCAGAAGCACTGCCTCTGCCAGAGCAAAAAAGTACGCGGCTGAAAATAAAGTTGCAGGACTTCCCGGTGCACAGCCTGACCGCGCCCTGGGTGCCGGGATTGCGCGCCCGAGTCGATCTGGATCTGGCGATTGATGCCAGCAGCAACCTTGCACAACAGTCTTTCACCGTGCAACAGCAGGGCTCCATCCGGATCAGAAATCTGTCCTTTTCACAGGAAAGTCTGGCGCTGTCTCAGCAGGCACTGGACTGGAGTGGTAACGCTTCGGTCGTCTGGCAGGAGGGCGCACTGCAACAACTGGCCACAGACAGTCAGGTAAGCCTTGAAGGCAGTGAATTAAGTCAGGGTGATGAGTCTTTCGCGCTGGGTTCCGGGCGTTTTAATGCTGTTGTGAATGGCACATTATCTGATCTGAAAGCCAGCCTGACTGATCTGCAGGTGAGTCAGTTGGACGCCCGTTTGCCGGGGCAGCAGTACCAGCTGCAGCAGGGCGAACTCAGTGCTGATCTGCAGTTGCAGGATGGCCTGCCGAGGCTGATTCAGCTGGCTTCCCTGAACCTGACCCAACTGGCACTGGCGATCGGTAATTCCGACCCTTATCGGATTGGTGTTGCGCAGCTAACAACTCAGGGTGAGATGACGGCTGATCCGGAAAATCGCTGGCAGGCGGTTATCCCTGTTTTGTCTGTGCAAAACACCCAGCTCAGTCGGTCCGGGACGGCGCTGGTATTACTTGCCGGGCTTGACGGGCAGAACATCGATGTTGCCAATAACGCAGAGCAGGTCAGTGTTGCTGGCGTGCGGTTTAACCAGCTACAGGTGCAGGGGCAAGACCAGACCCTGAGTCAGTGGCAGCAGATTGAGCTGGATGCTCTGAAGCTGCAGCAGATGCAGAGCCTGCAGATTAACCAGATGACCCTGAGTGGTGGTCGCAACCGTCTGCTGTTGTCAGAACAGCGTCAGCCGGTTGAATTTAACTGGTTGATTGAGCGTTTGCAGCCTGAGCAAAGCACAACATCTGCGACAGTTTCTACACCGCAATCGGATGCAGAACCTTTTAAAGTGAAGATCAACCGGGTCATTGTTAAAGGGGATAACCGCATCGCCTTTGTTGATCAGGGGGTGAAGCCGGTACTTAACACAGAACTGGAGCTGAAGAAGCTGCAACTGGATGCGCTCGACACCGGCTCTGATCAGCCCACCCGATTTGAACTGCAAAGCCAGCTCGGAAAATTCACCCAGTTGAACGCACAGGGGCAGATGGAGCTTTTCTCCGGTAATTATGGTGGTGACTGGACTGTGGACCTTAAAGCGCTGGACCTGCCGATGGTCAGCCCCTATTTCAGCCAATTTACCGGTTATCTACTGCGCAACGGTCAGCTGAATATCAGCAGCCGAGGCAGCGTGAAAAAGCGCAAACTGGACGGCAAAACCGATATCTTCCTGAACCGTATCGAAGTGCAGCGGGATAAAAGTGACCGCAGTGATGCGTTTAACGAAAAAGTGACCATGCCGCTGGAAACAGCGCTGATGGTGCTGAAGGACAAAGACGAAAATATTGAACTGGATCTGGAGCTGAACGGCTCGCTGGATGACCCGCAGTTTGGTTATCAGGCCATCATTAACAAACTGGCAGGCAAGGGTCTGAAAAATGCCGCATTTGGTTATCTGACTAAATCCCTGCAGCCCTTTGGGGCGCTGATTACAGTGGCGCAAATGGCGATGGATGCGGCGGAAAAAGGCAGCTTTATCCAGTTGCAGCCGGTGCTGTTTGAACCACTTTCCGCCGAACTGAGTGGTGATGGCAAAACTTACATGAACAAACTGGCGGCGATGCTGCAGGAACGTCCAGCCATGCGGCTGAATATCTGCGGTCAGGTGGTTGCAGCCGATGCCGAACCGATGCTTAAACAGCTGACCGATGCTAATCGTAAAGCCACGCCTGAAGAGCTAAAGGCACTGCTGCAAACTGAACTGCAGGCGCTGGCTGCGGCAAGAGGCGATCAGATCAAAACGGCATTGTCGCAGCAAAACGTCAGTGTAGAGCGCCTCTTTACCTGTTATCCGCAGGTGGATCCGGCGGCTACCGGTGAGCCGCGTACCCTGTTAGGTCTTTAAAGCTGCTGGCGTAACAGCCGGTAACTGGCGGACAGACTTTTCGAACGGTGACTGATCAAGCCCATCGTTACAAACAGCACAAGACTGCCCAGTGGCAATGCCCACCAGAGGGTGGGGTGCAGCACCGGCTCCAGTTGCAACAGGCGCTGATGTACCGGCCACAGACTCAGTTCGGTAATCGCCACCGCCAGCAGGCCAGTGCAGCCACCGGTCAGCGCCAGTTCCAAAAGGTCCAATTGGCGACAACGCGTCCCACTGGCACCCAGTGTTCGTAGCAGGGCATTCTCTTTCTGACGTTGCTCCAGCTCCTGATGCAGGGTGGTGTAGACCAGCAGCAGGGCTGCCAGAGCCGCCAGTAACAACAGCAGGGTTGAGAGCTGCGCCAGTTGTCCCAGCAGGGTTTGCAGCTGATTCAGTAGCTGTCGCACGTCGATCAGCGTCAGGGTCGGGTGATTTTGCAGCAGATTGCGGTTGATCTCCCCAGCCCGGTCCCCCAGATGAAAGCTGGTGATAAAACTGGCGGGCAGTTCATTCAGTTGCGCCGGTGTGAAGATATAAAAGAAGTTGGGCTGGAAGGAGTCCCAGCGCAAAGTCCGCAAACTGTTGATGGGCACTTCAACGCGGGTGCCGCCGATATCAAACCCAAGTAGATCGCCAACTTTCAGCCCCAGCTCATCAGCCAGTTTCTCTTCCACCGATACGCCGGGTTGGTCCGGTTGCCAGTTGCCCTGTGTCAGGCTGTTATGCGCCGGTATTGAGTCTGCCCAAGTGAGGTTGAGTTCGCGGTTGAGGGAGCCGTGGCTTAGTTGTTCGGCGTTCAGTGTATCCGCCAGCGGTGCCTGATTGAGTGCGGTTAGGCGGCCGCGGTAGATCGGCCACAGCTGCGTCCCAATGTCAGCCTGTTGCAGGATGTTGATGACATCATCGGTTTCCCAGGGTTGCACGTTAATCAGGAAGTGATCGGGTGTGTTGGCAGGCAGTTCTGCCCGCCAGCGCTGCATCAGGTCGGTCAGTGCGAGGTAATTGATACTCAGCAGGCTTAACAGCAGGCAGGTGACCGGTATCTGTAAACGATACCAGCGCTGTTGCTGCTGGATGCGGCTTTGCAACAGGCTGCCAAGGTGCAGTCGGTTCTGCAACAGGTGGCCAAACAATACCATCAGACGGGCACCCAGCCAGGCAATCAGCAGTGCGCTCAGCAACAAAATACCCATCAGCAGCAGGCTCAAAACCAGACTGTTAAGATAGAAAAAGCCACTCAGCAAGATAAACAGACCCAGCACCAGATAGCTGATGCGAACCGGATAGCCGCTGCTTTGCAGCTGTTCATGAAACAGATCGGCAGGAGCGGTGCGGCATAACTGCTTCAGAGCTGGCAGAGACAGGGCCACCACTAACATGCCGCCCATTGCCGGGCCCAGCAGATAAAACAGCGGTCGGGTAGGTGGGATCGGTTGTGGCAGCATGTCTGCCAGCAACAGAAACAGACCCTGTTGCGCAAACAGGGCGAGCAGGGTACCCACCAGTGCAGCGATAAACCAGTAGCCCAAAAGCTGCAGCAGATACACCCCGGCAAGCTGAGCGCGGTTCAGGCCGAGCGTCCGCAGCAGCGCCGCCCGCCGATTTTGCAGTCGGGTAAAACGGCGCAGGCTGAGAAAAATAGTCAGACCCGAAATCAGCAGGGTGAGAAACGCCACCAGTTTCAAAAACGCCGAGGCCCGGCTCAGGGCGCTGCCGCGCCGGTCCTCCTCCTCATCAATCGCAATCAGTCGTTCGCTGGTTTCAAGACCGTCTTTGAATTGTTGTTGCAGGGTACTGATGGCCTCCGGCTCACCGGCAAATAACAGGCGGTATTGGGCGCGAGAGCCGGGCAATAGAAGTCCGGTAGAGGCCAGGTCATCTGCCCGAATGATTGCCTGAGGATTAAAGCTGACAAAACCCCGGCCACGGTCGGGTGAGCTGATCAGCGTATGGCTGATGATAAAGTCCCGCTCGCCCAAAGTAAGACTGTCTCCCAATGCCAGGCCCAGCCGTTCCAGAATGGCTGATTCGACCCAGATATGGCCGGTTGCAGGTAACGCTGATGTGGAGGAAGGTTGCAGGTGTATTTCGCCACGCAACGGATAACCCGATTGCGCGGCACGCAGGGAGATCAGTAAAAACTGTTGCTCTGTGCTGGCCATGGTCGCCAGTTGAGTGACGCCGCTGTGCCGGATGCCCAGCTTTTCTGCCGCTTCTGTCCGTTGCGGATGCAGCGGGCGGGTGCTTTGCAGGATAAGATCTGCGCCCAGCAGCTCTGCGCCTTTACGGCTGAGACTGTGATCCAGTCGGTCGCCCATCACCGCCATCAGGCTGGTGGTAAAGATGGCCAGAATCAGCGCCAGAAACAGTGCCCGGCATTCGGGCAGGGTAAATCCCGCCAGGGTTTGCCTGATTGCCAGTGCGCCGAGGGCTCTCATACTGTGTGTTCCTGCAACTGACCGTTATCGAGATGGAACACCCGTTGGCAACGCTGAGCCAGTGCCGGATCGTGGGTGATCAGAATCAGCGTAGTGCCCTCTGAGGCGTTCATCTGCAGCAGTTGTTCAATGATCTGCTCGCCGGTGTGCTGATCCAGGTTGCCGGTGGGTTCATCGGCAAACAGCAGTGTAGGCTGGGTGGCAAAAGCACGGGCAATTGCGACACGTTGTTGTTCACCGCCGGAAAGCTGAGCAGGTTTGTGGTGTAGCCTGTGGCTCAGGCCGACCTGTTCAAGCCGGGCGGTGGCAATGGTTTTAGCTTGTTTGTTGCCCAGTATCTGCAGGGGCAGCATGACATTGCCCAGCGCATCAAGCTCAGGCAGCAGGTGAAAAGACTGAAACACAAAGCTGATCGAGGCTGCTCGGAAGGCGGACTGCTGTTTGTCACTTAGTTCAGTCAGGGTTCGACCGCACAGTGCAATACTGCCTGCGGAAGGTTCATCCAGCCCGGCCAGCAGGCTCAGCAGGGAAGACTTCCCTGCACCCGAGGGGCCGGTAATGGCAACGGTTTCACCCGGTTTGATCTGCAGGTTGATCTTGCTGAACAGGTGGATGGGACCCGCTTGAGTCGCAAACTGTTTTGCGACATCCTGAGCGTTAATGACAAATTGAGTTTCGACTGGATTGGAGAGATCCATGCTACGTCCGTTGTTGTTTCTGATCGTTTTAGCTCTGACTGGCCCGGTGTCTGCCGGTTCCCTGATCGTGCTGGGTGACAGCCTGTCTGCGGCCTATAAGATGGCGCCGGAGCAGGGCTGGGTCGCGCTGCTTGAAAAGCGGTTACAACAGGAAGGGTATGACGTGTCTGTGACTAACGCCAGTGTCAGCGGTGATACCACGCAGAATGGCATTGCCCGGCTGAAGCCTTTGCTGGCGCAGAATACGCCGGATATCGTCGTGATTGAACTGGGGGGTAATGATGGCCTGCGCGGTATGCCGCCATTGTTAATTCGGCGCAACCTGCAAAAACTGATTGATATGGCAGAGGATGCGGGTGCGCAGGTGCTGCTGTTGGGTATCCAGATCCCCACCAACTACGGCCCGGCTTACACCCGGCAGTTTACGTCCATCTACCCGGATCTGGCTGAAGACAATGATATCCCGCTGGTACCCTTTTTTTTGCAGGGGGTGGCGCTGAAACCGGAGCTGATGCAACAGGATGGGATCCATCCGAATGCTGACGCACAGCCTTATCTGGTGGATGCGGTGTGGCCTCATCTGACCCCGCTGCTGGATTGAAGACACAAAAAAAGCCGCTTGATAGCGGCTTTTCTGATACAGATTCGATTACGCCAGGTTAGCGTTAGCGAAGTCCCAGTTTACCAGTGCCCAGAAGGCTTTCAGATAGTCAGGACGCACGTTACGGTAATCGATGTAGTAAGCGTGTTCCCACAGGTCACAGGTCAGCAGCGCAGTCTGGCCAGCAGTCATTGGGGTGCCAGCATTGCTGGTGTTAACGATTTCCAGAGAACCGTCAGCGTTTTTAACCAACCAGGTCCAGCTAGAGCCGAAGTTGTTCACGGCTTTGTCGTTGAACTCTTCCTGGAACGCGGCAAAAGAACCCCACTTGGCGTTGATGGCATCAGCTACGGCGCCAGTTGGCTCACCACCACCGTTTGGTGACAGGCAGTTCCAGTAGAAGGTGTGGTTCCAGATCTGAGCAGCGTTGTTGAAAACACCGCCCGCAGGCGCGGAAGTGATGATCTCTTCCAGAGATTTACCTTCATATTCGGTGCCAGGCACCAGACCGTTCAGCTTAACAACGTATGTGTTGTGGTGTTTGCCGTGGTGGTAATCCAGTGTTTCAGAAGAGATGTGTGGTTCCAGTGCGTCCTTGGCATAGGGCAGCGGTGGCAGTTCAAAGCTCATAGTCTCACCTTAGAATAAGTCGAATACGGAAAGATCGGATTATCAAATACCGTTATGGGGCCCGGTTCCATGACATTCAAGAGCAGTTACCGGACTTCTTGTAGGTGCAGAAATAATAGCACCCTGTCTGGGGCTTTTCATGCCACAAAAAGTGTGTGTTTTGCGTCGCAAAAACAGGTTGAGACTAAAGTTTGCTGCATCCAGGCATCAATAACCCATAGAATGCCGGGTCTGAATAGGAAACTGTCAAAGAGAAAATTGATATGTATAAAGTATTTATCTGGATTGCCATCGTTGCCCTGGGGGTACTGGTGATCAAAACACAGTTTCTGACCTCCAGTACCTTCACGCCCTTCAAACAGGGCTGTATGCAGATTGAGGGTTCCACTGAAGCACGTTGTGACTGTCTCTCCCGTTATGTGCATAAACACTTCAGTGACAATGATGTGAAGCTGATCATGGCGGATCAGGTTAAAGAACCTGCCTTTAAAGCCAAGGTAAATGAAGTGATTTCCCTGGGCTTTCAGAGCTGCGCGGCGGAAGAGTGACCGGGTTGTTGCAGCAGTTCGACCGGAAACAAGGGGTCGGCTGCTGCAAAAAAGGCCGGATTCACCAATGACTCCCTCTCGTTATACCGCAATGGTTGCAGCGTCTCTGCGTTGACTAACCGTCCGCCGGCGGCTTCCAACAATGCCTGCCCTGCGGCTGTATCCCATTCGCTGGTCGGAAACAGGCGTGGATAAAAATCTGCGTACCCCTCCGCCAGCAGGCAAAATTTAAGAGCACTGCCGGCGTGCAATGAATCGATATGTCTGAACTGATTCTGGACCTGTTTCAACAGGGCGGCATTAGCCTGCTGCCCATGGCGTCGGCTTTCCGCCACAATCAGGGTCTCACTCAGGATACGACTGCGGATATGGGTTGCTTCTTTGCCGGGTTCACGCTTGAAGGCCCCTAGCTGACGACTGCCCCAGTAAGCGGTTCCGCTGAGCGGGATATAGATCATACCCAGTACCGGTTCATGGTTTTCAATCAGGGCAATGTTGATGGTGAATTCACCGTTACGGTGAATAAATTCCTTGGTGCCATCCAGTGGATCAATACACCAGAACAGCGGCCACTGCTGACGTGTATCCAAAGAGATGTCAGCGGCTTCTTCACTCAGCTGAGGCAACTCGGGCGTCAGTTTCAATAAACCTTCGTGGATGATTTCATGGGCTCTGAGGTCTGCCGCCGTGACAGGCGAGTGGTCTGATTTTGTCTGAATTTTGAAGTCAGGCGAGCGATACACATCGAGAATGGCATTGGCTGCCTGATGGCAGATTGCAAGCAATGGTTCAATTAATCCGGCATGGTCAAGCATGGGGCACCTCGCACAACATCCGCATGGCTCCGCTATCGAAAACGCACAGGGACAAACCTAGGACCTGTGTGCATAAGCATAGTTTCCCGGGGCGATTTTTGTGGCGCAGACAAGGGTATTTTTCTTTTCATAGCGCCGGGCGAGGGTATACTGAATTTATGCAAACTTACAAAAAACAACGTCATGGTTGACTGGCAAGAGATAGAGACTGTCCTGCTGGATATGGACGGGACGTTGCTCGACCTGCACTTCGACAGCCACTTCTGGTTAGAACATCTGCCGCTGCGTTATGCGGAAATTCATCAACTGGACCCGGATGAGGCGCGTAACTGGCTGCATGAGCGGATTGTGCAGGAGCAGGGGCATCTGCATTGGTACTGTATCGATTACTGGACCCGAGAGCTCAATGTGCCAATTAACGCGTTAAAACTCGAAGTGGCTGACCGCATCGCTTTTCGGCCCCATGTGCAGGACTTTCTTGCAGAGCTTAAACAGCAGAAGATCCGCAGCGTTATTGTGACCAATGCGCATCAGGACAGTCTGATGCTGAAGATCAAACATACCGGGCTGGATCAACTGGTGGATAAGGTGATCTGTTCACATGATCTGGGCCTTCCCAAAGAGGACCCCCGCTTCTGGGATCAGCTGCTTGAGGTTGAACCCTTTGACGCCGCCCATACATTATTGGTGGACGACAGTCTGCCGGTTCTGCAAAGCGCAAGGCAGTACGGCATCCGTTATCTGTTATCCATTTATCAACCGGACAGTGAGAAGCCGCACCGTCAGATTGATGAGTTTGCTGCGATCCATCACTTTAATGAGATTTTTCCGGATAAAACACGCTGAATGACCGAACACGACGATAAAATCCGACTGGATAAATGGCTTTGGGCCGCACGTTTCTACAAGACACGCGCGATTGCTAAGCAGATGATCGAAGGTGGCAAAGTCCACTACAACGGTCAGCGCACCAAGTGCAGCCGACATGTCGAGATTGGCGCGGAAATTCAGGTCAGGCAGGGGTTTGAAGAGAAGACGGTGGTGGTGAAAGCGCTGTCTGATCAACGTCGCGGCGCACCGGAGGCGCAAAAACTTTATCAGGAAACCGATAAGAGCCTTAAGTTGCGTGAACAGCATGCCGCTGAGCGTAAGGTGAATGGCTGCAGCCTGAATCCACGCCATCGACCGAATAAAAAAGAGCGTCGACAGATTGTCTCTTTCAAGGATCAGGTTGGTTGAGTTTTACCTCTCCGACAGCGGAAATCCTTGTGATAAAATGACCGCTTTAATTTGGTAATCCAGTTCCGGTATGAGTAACCCAGATCAGATTCAACGTATCCTGTTTGATAACCTTGATGTTCGCGGTGTTGTCGCCGGTCTTCAGCAAACCTGCACGGATAACTTCAGCAACCATAACTACCCGCCACGCATTCGTCAGATTTTGGGTGAAATGCTCGCCGCTGTAAGCCTGTTGAGCTCCAGTCTGAAGTTTGATGGCCGCCTTATTCTGCAGGCGCAGGGTGCCGGCCAGATTCGACTTCTGCTGGCGGAATGTACCCATCAGAACAACCTCAGAGCGATTGCCCGTTTCGATGACGCGCCGGCCGATGACAGCGCCTTTTCTGATCTGCTGCAGGAAGGCCAGTTGATCCTGACGCTGGAGCCGGAAAAGGGTAACCGCTATCAGGGTGTTGTGCCGCTGGAAGCGGACACTCTCTCAGGCTGTCTGGAAGCGTATTTTGCCGCGTCGGAACAGTTGCCGACGCAGGTGCATCTGGCCTGTGATGGAGAGCGTGCTGCTGGCTTTATGCTGCAGGTTTTGCCTGCCGCGGGCACCGGCGCTGAAGACTGGTCACATATCAGCCAGTTGGGAGCGACACTGAAATCTGAAGAGTTGCTGCAGTTGGATAATGAAACGCTGCTATACCGGTTATTTCATCAGGAGGCCTGTCGCCTGTATGAACCGGAGGCGCTGCGTTTCCGCTGCACCTGTTCACGCGAACGCAGTGCAGCATCACTGAAAATGCTGGACCCGGATGAGCTGCATCAGCTATTGGCAGAGCAGGGTGAAATTGCGGTAGATTGTCAGTTCTGCAACGCTCATTACCGTTTTGATGCAACAGATATTGAAGCCCTGTTTTCGCCGGATGGAACGACGGACTCATCGGGCCAGTTACACTGATTTATCTGGCCTGCCCGCTTGCCGGGCGGACCAGCGATTATTGGATGGTACTTTGTGCTTTTTTTGTGCATAATACGCCTCCTTAAATTCCGGCACCTAGACCACAAGTTAATAGGTAACGTTATTGGCGCCTAAGCCAAGGGAAACCAGTAATGACCAAAGATTGCGAAACTTTTGCCCAGATTAACCTGACACCCGCACAGCTTGTTGAGAAAGCGATTCAAAACGGCGAGGGTACACTGGCCGACACGGGTGCGCTGGTGGTAACCACCGGTAAGCGTACCGGTCGTTCACCGATGGATCGGTTTATCGTTGAAGAACCAAGCACCGCTGATGCGATTGACTGGGGCAACATCAACCGTCCGTTTGACGCAGAAAAATTTGATGCGCTTTGGTCACGGGTTGAAGAGTATCTGGCCGACAAAGAGCACTTTGTTTCTAATGTCCACGTTGGCTCTGATCACAATCATTACCTGCCGGTTAAAATGACGACTCAGACTGCCTGGCAGAATCTGTTTGGTCTGAACCTGTTTATTCGTCCACACGAGTACAACCCGAAAGGCAAAGAAGAGTGGCAGATTCTGAACGTTGCCGGTTTCGAGTGTGATCCTGAGCGTGATGGCACCAACAGCGATGGCGCTGTGATCATTAACTTTGTGAAGCGCAAAGTCTTGCTGGCGGGTATGCGTTATGCCGGCGAAATGAAAAAGGCGATGTTCTCTGTACAGAACTTCCTGCTGCCTGAAAAAGACGTTCTGCCGATGCACTGCTCTGCAAACATCGGTGAAGATGGCTCTACCACCCTGTTCTTCGGTCTGTCCGGTACCGGTAAGACTACCCTGTCTGCTGATCCTGAGCGTTATCTGATCGGTGACGACGAGCACGGTTGGGGCAAAGGCGTTGTCTTCAATATTGAAGGTGGCTGTTACGCCAAGACCATCAATCTGAGCAAGAAAAACGAACCGATCATCTGGGATGCTATCCGTTTTGGTGCCATCGTTGAAAACGTGGTACTGGATGAGAAACGTCACGCTGATTACAACGACGTATCCCTGACTGAAAACGGCCGTTGTGCATACCCGCTGGAACACGTAGACAAACGTTCTGCGACCAACATGGGTGACGAGCCGAATTCAATTGTATTCCTGACCTGTGACCTGACCGGTGTTTTGCCTCCGGTGTCTATCCTGACGAAAGAAGCGGCTGCGTACCACTTCCTGTCTGGTTACACCGCGCTGGTAGGTTCGACTGAAATGGGTTCCGGCGGTGGTATTAAATCCACCTTCTCTACCTGTTTCGGCGCGCCATTCTTCCCGCGTCCAGCGCACGTATACGCTGACCTGCTGATGAAGCGTATCGAAGAGTTCGGCTCCAAAGTATTCCTGGTTAACACCGGTTGGACCGGTGGTTCTTACGGTGTGGGTGAGCGTTTCAGCATCCCGACTACCCGTAGCATCATCAGTGCAGTTCAGAATGGCGCACTGAAAGATGTTGAGACCACCAAGCTGGCTGGCCTGAATATCGAAATCCCAGTGCATGTGCCGGGTGTTGATTCCAAGCTGCTGAACCCGCGCGAAACCTGGGCTGACCAGGCAGCGTATGATGATGCTGCACAGAATCTGATCAGTCAGTTCGTTAATAACTTCAAGAAGTTTGAAGGCGTGTCTGAAGAGATCGTGGCTGCAGGTCCTCAGCTTTAAAACAGTACAAGTAAAAAAGCCTCGCGAATGCGGGGCTTTTTTTTGGCTGTTCGTCGAAGGCAGGGGAGGCTCAGGGAGTTTCCGCAGTGATTCTTTGGCTGGGACTGAAACCCTGATTGTTAAATAGTTCCTCATTCTGATGCAGTAATAACAGGACGTCTGTAAACGGCTGAGGCTTGCCGATACCATAACCCTGTGCATAGTTGACCCCGATGTGCTGCAACATCTGCATGATCTGAGTGTTTTCGACATATTCGGCAATGGTCTGCATGCCCATGATCTGGCCTATCTCATTGATGGATTTAATCATCGCATGATAGACAGGGTCTTCAGCGATATCCTTAACAAACATGCCATCTATTTTCAGATAGTCGACCGGTAGATTCTTTAGATAGCCAAATGAGGATAGACCGCTGCCAAAGTCATCCAGCGCAAACTGGCAGCCAAACTGCTTCAGGGTTTTGATGAATGATACCGCCATGCTTAATCTGGAGATGGCTGCTGTTTCGGTGATTTCAAAGCAGATCTTATTGCCATCGATATCGTGCTCACTGAGTTGAGCAATAATAAAATCCAGAAAGCCCGGATTGGCGACCGACTGGCCTGAAATATTGATGGAGAAGAACTGGACATGAGCCGTGCAGGAACGATTTTCGGCAATGGTTTTGAAGGCATTTGAAATAACCCAGTGATCAATGTTTTCGGCCAGGTCATAACGTTCAGCCGCGGGTAAAAACAGCCCGGGGGCAATCAGTTCCCCGTTTGCGTCCTTCATTCTGACCAGCAGTTCGTAATGCACATCTTCCGACTGGGTTAGTGGCATGATGGTTTGGGCAAACAGGCAAAACCGATCTTCCTCCAGTGCCTTATGTATCCGGGAAACCCAGCGGATTTCACCTTCACGTTCGGCCAGCGTGATATCGTCTACTTCATATACGTGAATACGGTTGCGGCCCAGATCTTTAGCGGCATAACAAGCAGCATCTGCTTGTCGCAGCAGCTCTGTCAGATTTGGCGTTGTTTCATTAATCGCGACCAGTCCTATACTCACCCCGATTTTAAAAATATTGTCTTCCCAGCTGAACGGGTAATCCTGAATCGCATTTTGCAGCAAGGTGGTGATGTTCTGGGCCTGCTCGAGGGAGCAGTGTTCCATCAGAATGGCAAATTCGTCTCCTCCCAGCCGGGCCAGCGTATCTCTTTGTCGCACCCTCTCCCGCAAGACCATGGCTACCTGGCGCAGCAGTTCGTCACCGGCGATATGCCCACAGGTATCATTTACTACCTTGAACTGGTCCAGATCCATAAAACACAGAGCATGCGTGCTTTTATCCGTTCTGACCTTGGTCAACAGTCTGTTTGCCCGCTGTTCAAACTCACTGCGGTTGAGGATGCCTGTCAGGGCGTCATGGCTGGCCTGATGATTCAGCTTGTTGGATAGCAGGTGTTCTTTGGTGATGTCTTCCTGGGTGGAGATATAATGCGTGATCTCCCCCTGACTGTTGTCGATGCTGGATATAGAAACCCGGCTCCAGTAGGTGTCGCCATTTTTTTTACGATTCTGCACTGTGCCTTGCCATACCTCTCCCGAAGCGATGGTTTGCCACATCTCCTGATAGGTCTCTAAGGGCGTCGATTCTGAACGTAAGATACTGACGTTATGGCCGATTGCTTCTTCACTGCTGTAGCCGTTAATTTCGGTAAACCTTGGGTTTACATATTCAATGATGCCGTTGTGGTCAGTGATGATCACGGTTGTTGAGGTTGACTCAACCGCGCGGGACAGTTTTTTCAGTTTCTCGTCGGTCATTTTGCGTTCGGTAATATCACGGGTGACCGCCAGGTGGGCAGTGATGTCACCCGATTTGTCCCGGAGAGGCGTGGCATGTGTTTCCACCCATTTCCGGCCACCCTGCAGACCGATAATTTCGTATTCCATGATGATGGATTGACCGTCGAACACCTTTTCATTCAGCTCGATAAACTTATCCCGGTGCTCAGGGGCGATCAGGTCGTACACCAGTGCGCCGTCCACTTCTGCAAAAGAGGGCGCCTCGATCAGCCCCAGCCCCGCCGGGTTCATGCTTAACAGGAGACCGTCGCGGGACACGGTTTTCACGCATTCGGGTTCAGATTCCAGAATGGTGTTCAGCTTGGTGTTTGCAGATTTAAGTTCCTCTTTCGCCTGTTTGCTCTCGCTGATGTCACGGATAAAAGCACAGGCGCTTTCCTGGCCGTCAAAGGATAAGAAGTTCAAGGAGATTTCAACCGGGATGGATGTCTGATCCCGGGTTTTGAGTTCAGTGGTGACCCTGACACTGCCGGTGCCCTTCAGGTTCTGCCAAAAGGTGGTCCACTCTCCGATGGGTAGTGCATTCTGGATGTCGGAAATATCAAAGTTGAGAAGCTCTTTCCTGCTGTGACCGAGCATCTCACAGGACTTGGCGTTTGTGTCCAGCAGCTTCCCCTGTGAATCTATCCACATAATGGCTTCGCTGCTTTTGTCCAGCGACATTTTTTTATAAAACAGGTTTCGGTTGATTGAATCGAGTTGGTTGAAATTGCGACGAATCAGCAGGCCGCCGGAGAACAGCAGGATGCTGATGGCCAGGAACAACAGTGCCGACGGTAAAGAGTGAGATTGGCTTAGATACAGAGAGAGTCCCTGATAGACCGCCATCAACACCAGACCGGAGGCGATGAAGATGCTGGCGTTCCTGCTTACCGCAGCCTGTTTGAATCGAAATGCCACTCCTGCAGTAATTAACAGCATCAGAATTGCAGCTATAGAAAGGGACGTGGCCATAGTGTGAACTCTGTGAGTGAGAGGTAGGCAAACTTAAAGTCACAAATCAGGGACCTTGTTCCTTTATAACCATTAAGTTCACAAGTCTTTTTTTAGTTATAGCAGAGCCTCAAGCCTTTAGGGCTAATCTAAATCATAGCGAAATATAGGCCAGATGGAATGCTGGCTTTTTAGAGTGAGCTGTTGGCGTCACTGGCATTTAAATTTGAAGTTAGCAGCACAGAGATATTCGGCTTCCTGTTCCAGTTCGGCATGGGTCAGCGGATGGTGTTCCAGCCAGCCTTCGGGAAAGCAGAGGGTCAGTTTTTTGCCGTCGGCGACATATTCAATTCCGGGCAGACGATCCTTGCTTCGGCTACGGTTCAGAACCACAGACAGGCGCAATAATACGCATAAGCGGGTAAAGGGTTCCTGCAGGCGTTCTGGCAGGGCTTTGAACTCATCCTTGGGGAATTTGCGCCGATGGCCGCGTACCAGCGTGGCAAGCTGGAGCTGGCTTTGATTGGTAAAGCCGGGAAGGTCGGAATTGTTCAGCAGGTAGGCGCTGTGTTTGTGATATTGGCTGTGCGCGATGGTCAGGCCGATCTCATGGGTACGGGCTGCCCAGCTCAGCATATCGTAATGCTCGGTATTCAGGTTCCAGGCTTGTTTGACCTGAGCCCAGGCGATTAGCGCGGTGTTCTCGACGCGTTCTGCCTGTTCGGTATCTACATGATAACGTTGCATCAGAGCGTTAATGGTGCGGTCACGTACATCTTCATGTTGCAGTCGGCCAACCATGTCATAGAGCACCCCTTCACGCAGGGCGCCGTCGGAAAACTCCATGCGCTCGACATTCAGCGTATCGAAAATCGCACAGAGAATGGCACAGCCAGCAGGTAGCAGGTGCAGTCGTTCAGCTTTCAGGCCGGGCAGGTCCAGCTTCTCAAAATGATTCACCTTGAGAATGCGCTCTTTAAGGGAATTCAGGGCCTGTAAGGTCAGTGTGTCTTCACACCAGCCCAGTTGACTGCAGACATTGCGGATTGCCTTAATGGTGCCTGAGGCGCCAACAGAACTGGTCCAGCCGTGTTTTTGGTATTCGGCGCGAATGGCCAGCAGTTCGCGGCAGGCGGTGGTATAAGCTCGTTTGAACCCTTCTGTGGTGATCTTTCCGTCCGGGAAAAAATACTGGCTGTAGGAGACGCAGCCTATGTGCAGACTCTCGGTCAGATGGGGCTCAAAGCGCTCGCCAATAATAAATTCGGTGCTGCCGCCGCCGATGTCGACCACCAGTCTTGGCCCGTGATCATCCGAGAGGGTGTGGGCTACGCCAAGGTAGATCAGGCGTGCTTCTTCGCGTCCGGCGATGATCTCCAGTGGGGCGCCAATCACTTTTTCTGCGGCTTCAATAAACGCCTGACTGTTTTGTGCCTCGCGCAGGGCATTGGTGCCAACTGCACGGATATTCTCTCGGGGCAGTTCGCTGATGCGTTGAGCAAACCGGCTCAGGCACTCCAGGCCTCTCTGCCAGGCGTCATCCATCAGCATGCCGTTGCTGTCTATGCCAGCGGCTAACTGTACTTTTTCTGAGAGGATATCGAGCGGGCGAATTTCGCCCTGCGTGTGCTGGGCTACTACCATGTGAAAGCTGTTGGAACCCAGATCTATAGCTGCCAGCAGTTGTGACTCTTCAATCGGGCTGGCGGGGGTGTTCTCTGTCATTCGGTGAAGTACCTCAGGCTGCTGACCGAACTGGCCCTGCGGGGCGATGGGGCGTGTGGCTGTAAGACTAACAGATGCCTGCCGGTGGTGCAGGCAAAAATTCAGGTCAGTGCGCCTATTAAACCGGCTAAAGAGGTTGGATTATCCATTTGGGGTGTTACAAAATCATGGCCTTGGATGGTATGATCCTTGTCTGTATCAATTCTGGGTGCAATGGAGAACAGTCCCCATGAGCGAAAACATTGTCAATGTCACTGATGCTTCTTTTGAAGATGAAGTGATTAAAGCAGAAGGTCCGGTATTGGTTGATTACTGGGCTGAGTGGTGTGGTCCCTGCAAAATGATCGCTCCGGTATTGGAAGAAGTCGCAAAAGAATATGCCGGTCAGCTGAAAATTTGTAAGTTGAACATCGACGAAAACAGCGAAACACCGCCAAAGTTTGGTATTCGCGGTATTCCTACCCTGATGTTGTTCAAAGGCGGTAACGTTGAAGCGACCAAAGTAGGCGCACTGTCAAAATCACAGTTGTCTGCCTTCATTGAAGCGAACCTGTAACCGGTTCCGGATGGGTAATGGATAAAAACATTACCCATTCCTTCTTTCCGGCTATAGACAGCCTCCCGGCAACCTTTTATAGTGGAGCTGTTTAGTTGGTCGCCAACTCTCTCCAATTTACATGGCCCTGCCAGCTACTCGTCCGAACTCTCCCTTTTCCAGCCAATTAGCTATTGATTAATTTCAGCCTAGTGCTTGTTCCCTTCCATTATGAATCTGACAGAATTAAAAACAAAAAGTGTTCCCGAACTGCTTGATATAGCACAGGGTATGGGCATGGATAACCTAGCTCGTTCCCGCAAGCAGGATGTTATTTTCGCGATCCTCAAACGCCATGCAAAAAGTGGTGAGGATATTTACGGTGATGGTGTTCTGGAGATTCTGCAGGATGGATTTGGTTTCCTGCGCTCCGCTGACTCCTCCTATCTGGCAGGCCCTGATGATATTTATGTCTCGCCCAGCCAGATCCGACGTTTTAACCTGCGTACCGGTGATACGATCTCTGGCAAAATCCGTCCGCCAAAGGATGGTGAGCGCTACTTCGCGCTGCTGAAAGTTAATGAGATCAACTACGATCAGCCGGAAAACGCCAAGAACAAAATCCTGTTCGAAAACCTGACCCCGTTGTTTGCGCAGGAACGCCTGCGGATGGAGTTGGGTAACGGCAGTACCGAAGACCTGACGGCCCGCGTGATCGACCTGGTGTGCCCAATGGGTAAAGGTCAGCGTGCACTGCTGGTTTCACCGCCAAAAGCCGGTAAAACCCTGATGTTGCAGAACATTGCCAACAGCATTTCACGTAACAATCCGGAAACCTACCTGATTGTGCTGCTGATCGACGAGCGCCCTGAAGAGGTGACCGAGATGCAGCGTACTGTGCGTGGTGAAGTTGTGGCGTCCACCTTTGATGAGCCGCCGTCACGTCACGTGCAGGTAGCTGAGATGGTGCTGGAAAAAGCCAAACGTCTGACTGAACACAAAAAAGACGTTGTGATTCTGCTGGACTCCATCACCCGTCTGGCCCGTGCTTACAACACGGTGATCCCGTCTTCCGGCAAGGTATTGACCGGTGGTGTCGACGCACATGCACTGGAACGTCCTAAGCGTTTCTTCGGTGCCGCGCGTAACATTGAAGAGGGCGGCAGTCTGACCATCATCGCAACAGCGCTGGTGGATACCGGTTCCAAAATGGATGAAGTTATCTTTGAAGAGTTCAAGGGTACCGGTAACTCTGAGGTGCACCTGGATCGTAAGATTGCTGAAAAACGGGTATTCCCGGCAATCAACATTCGTCGTTCAGGCACCCGTCGTGAAGACCTGCTGACCACTGAAGATGAACTGCAGCGTATGTGGATTCTGCGTAAATTGCTGGATCCGATGGAAGACACTGCAGCCACTGAGTTTGTCATCGATAAACTGAAAGACTTTAAAACGAATGATGAATTCTTCCTCTCCATGAAACGTAAGTAAAATGGAGCAGGGTGATGAAGGGTAAGCCTGTGGCTTACCCTTTTTTATGAATCAAGAATTAGACGCTGACCCGTATGTCGACACCTAAATACAAAGATCTGCGTGATTTTATGCAGATGCTGGAAGCGCGAGGTGAGCTGAAGCGCATTCAGCACGAGGTTGATCCCTATCTTGAGATGACCGAGATCTGTGACCGTACCCTGCGTGCAGGTGGGCCTGCCTTGTTGTTTGAAAACCCCAAAGGTTTTAGCACCCCGGTACTGGCTAACCTCTTTGGTACTCCGGAGCGTGTGGCGCTGGGTATGGGTGAGGAACGGGTTGAAGCGCTGCGCGATGTCGGCAAACTGCTTTCTCAGCTGAAAGAGCCGGAACCACCCAAAGGCATGAAAGACGCCTGGGATAAGTGGCCGGTTTTCAAACAGGTGCTGAATATGGGGCCGAAGGTGGTTAAGTCCGCCCCTTGTCAGGCCAGGGTGATTGAAGGTGATGCGGTCGACCTCTATCAGTTACCAATTCAGACCTGCTGGCCGGGCGATGCGGGGCCGCTGGTGACCTGGCCGCTGGTCATTACCCGGGGGCCAAACAAGTCACGCCAGAATCTGGGTATCTATCGTCAACAGTTGATTGGTCGCAATAAGCTGATCATGCGCTGGTTGGCGCATCGTGGTGGAGCGCTGGATTTTCGTGAATGGCAGCAACAGCATCCGGGTGAGCGCTTCCCTGTCGCAGTGGCACTGGGCGCTGATCCGGCGACTATTCTGGGTGCGGTGACACCGGTGCCGGATACCCTGTCCGAGTATGCCTTTGCCGGTCTGCTTCGGGGCGGCAAGACCGAAGTGGTGCAGTGTATCGGCAGTGACCTGCAGGTACCGGCCAGTGCTGAATTTATCCTGGAAGGTTATATCGAGCCGGGTGAAATGGCGGATGAAGGTCCGTTTGGTGATCACACCGGCTATTACAATGAAGTAGACCGTTTTCCGGTATTTACCGTAGAACGTATTACCCATCGGCCGGACCCGATCTATCACAGCACCTATACCGGACGTCCACCGGATGAACCAGCGGTACTCGGGGTGGCGCTGAACGAAGTGTTTGTGCCGATTCTGCAGAAGCAGTTCCCGGAAATTGTCGACTTCTATCTGCCGCCGGAGGGCTGTTCTTACCGCATGGCGGTGGTGACCATGAAAAAGCAGTATCCGGGTCATGCCAAGCGGGTCATGCTGGGTGTCTGGTCGTTTTTGCGGCAGTTTATGTACACCAAGTTTGTCATTGTCTGTGATGATGACATTAATGCGCGTGACTGGCAGGATGTGATCTGGGCCATTACCACCCGTATGGACCCTTCGCGGGACACCGTGATGATCGACAATACCCCGATCGATTATCTGGACTTTGCATCGCCGGTGTCCGGTCTGGGGTCCAAGATGGGTCTGGATGCCACCAATAAATGGCCGGGCGAAACAACCCGGGAATGGGGTGAGCCGATCCAAATGGATGCCGAGGTGAAGCAGCGGGTTGATGAAATTTGGGATACGTTAGGTATTCTGGACTGAGCTGTGGCCTGGTCAATTGAACTTGAGGGGCTTGGCGGACGAATCATCGCTGAGCCTGATGAAACCCTGTACGAAACCCTGCAACGTCATGGCTATCGGATGCGGGTCAGTTGCCGTAACGGTGTCTGCGAAATATGTGAAATTCAACTGCTGCAGGGTGAAATAGAGCAGCGGTATCCAAAAAAACACTGCTGTGTAACAGCGGTGGATAATCAGGGCGGAAAGCCCATTTTGGCCTGCACCAGTCGGCCACTTTCTGACGTTAGGGTGAAGATAGAGGGAGTTCGACCTCCCGGAGTGTTAGTCGTGAAAAAATTGCGGTGTGATATAACCAGCATAGAAAAACTGAACAGCGACGTGTACCGGGTTCGCCTGCAATTGCCGGCTACCGGCAGTTTGGCAGCCGAGTTCTATGCCGGACAGTACCTGGATATTCTGCTGCCGGACGGACGGCAGGCTTCATTTTCAATTGGTTCTGCACCGGAACAGGGGCGCGATCTGGAGTTGCATATCCGGCATATGCCCGACAGCGATATGTCCTGTGCGATTCTGGAATGCCTGCAGAACAATGCTTCCGTTCAAATTGAGCTGCCCAAAGGCACCTGTTATCTGCAGGCCACTAAAATCAATCCTCAAACCCGGCTCATTTTTGCGGCGGCAAGTACCGGCTTTGCTCAGGTTAAGAGTGTGGTTGAGCATCTGCTGGCTAATCAGTACAGCAATCCGATCTATCTCTACTGGGGAGCACGGATTGAGGAAGATCTCTACCTTGAGCGGCTGCCTGAGCAGTGGGCCAGTGACCATCCGCATGTCCACTTTATTCCGGTGGTCAGCCAACCGGAACATAGTCCGGGCTGGCAGGGGCGTTGTGGCCTGATTAACGACGCAATCCTGGCCGACTTTGACAGTTTTGAGGGCGTGGAGATTTTTGCCAGTGGTTCACCAGCAATGGTGTACGCACTGCTCGACAGTTGTGAAACTCGCGGCTTCAGCGCCAGCCAGATGCACTCTGATGTATTTGCCTATGCGCCGCGTCCGCCGAAAAGCTAACGCTGATCGCCGTTAAGAAACCTTAGCGGCGAGATCAGCTTCTTCAGGCATCGGCAGCATCGGCAAGTCATTGGCGATCAGCTGCATATGCTGCTCAAGCAACGTCTGCGCGCGGGATTGTTCGCCTAGATGACGCAGCAGACGCACCAGTTCCGCCAGCGCATCTCTCGATGGTTCCAGTGCCAGACTCTGTTCAAAATACTGAACGGCTTCCTGCCATTTCTGATTGCGCATGCAGAGCCGTCCCAGCGTCAACAGCAGGGCCGGGCTGTCCGGGTGTCGCCGTTGCCACTGGTCGGCATGCTGCAGTTGTTTCTGGGGGTATTCGCCCTGCACCCGCCCGTAGAGTGACACCAGTTTTTCATCCCAGTGGCGTTTAATCAGATCCCGCAGGTTTTGTTCTGCACGACCTTCGGCCCCTAGTTTGATTAACAGCTCGGTATAGCGCTGGACCAGTTCAATATCTCTGGCCCGCTCCAGTGGAATGCTGTGCCAGACCCGTCCCAGCGTTTTGAGCTGAGTTTCAGGGTCAATACCTGAGCTTGCCGCCGCAGACTCCAGCTGTTTGGTGTAGCACTGCAGTTCCAGACTGCGGATCTGCTCTTCAGGCAGCGCCTGATTCTTGCGTAGTACCGGCAGCAGGTCAGACAGGGCAGACCAGTCGCTGAGGCGTACGTAGACATCCTTCAGCAGTTTCATGACATAGGTATTTTTGGGGGCCAGGCTGCGCAGGCGTAGCAGTGTTGCCAGGCTGGGCTCAAGCTGGCCCCGGGCGAGCTGAATCTCGGCCTGTGAAATCGCCACGGTCACTTCCGCTTCCGGGGTGCTGCTGCGCGCTTTCTGCAGCAGCTCATCGGTGGCTACTTCATTGTTCTGTTCGTGGGAGGCTTTCGCGGCTGCCAGATAGTTGATCAGGGGCAGATCTGAACGCTCGGCTGCCTGCACCAGCTGTTTCTGCGCCTGTGCCCAGTTGCCCTGAGCCAATGCGGTAAGGCCTTTTAGCGTTTTACGACGGCTGATGCGCTGGTTGCGATGCTCCCGCCAGGCGGTGAATTTCCAACTGCGTTTGCGGCCTCGGTTGATCAGGTTCAGGGTGCCATGCAGGGCAAAAAACAGCACCACCAGGACAAACAGCATCACCCAGATACTGGTTTCAATAGTGGTATTTTTGTAAGCCAGCAGCACATAGCCACTGTCTTCCACCATTTTTTGGCCCAGCCATGCGCCGACGGCAAGCAGGACCAGTAGCAGCAGGAACAGTTTTTTCATTGTGCCTGTGCCTCCTGTTTCAGTTCAGTCATCTGCCTAAGATACTGCTTCAGGCTTTTCAATGAACTGGAGATATCCGGCATGACCGGTGCAACATCGATCGCTTTTAGCTCATCCAGGCTGCGCAGCAGGCTCTGGGTCACACTGCTATCGGGGTCGAAATAATCTCTGATCCACTGGGCTGATTTATCGAGACTGGCCTGATAGGAGACCGCTTTGCGCAGTAACAAAGCCTGCTGCGCCTGTTCGAGCATCAGATGCAGGTTTTGTTGCAGGTAATAATTCTGCTGTGGGGAAAGTAGCGGTTCGACCGGCTCGTCACGGTGCTGAATCACGATCAGCGAGTTGAACTGCTCAACCAGTTTGTTCCAGATCGCCTGCAGATCACTGCGCCAGGATTCGGCCACAGTCTCAGGGGTGACCTGTTGCAGCAGTTCAGGCAGTTCACGTTGTTTGGTCACCGGCAGCAGGGGTAGCTTGTCAACCTGAGCATTCAGGGCTCCCAGTTGCAGGAAGACGCCCTCAGTATCCAGTTTGGGCACGGCTTCCAGTGCGGCAATATCGGCAGCGAGGGTTTTACGGACTTCGTAAATGCCAACGTCATCGGTTTCGCGCAAAATTTCATCGGCGGATTTCAGCAGCGTCAGAGCACCGGTAGCGGTTTGCTCCATCAGCACCCGCTGATTGGCTAAACGCAGCAGATATTCAACTTCGGCCAGTAACCAGTCATTACGATCAGTGTTTTGTTGAGCGGTGATCTGCTGAATGCTGCGGGTCAGCCGTTGTTGCAGTTCATCGATATTCTGTTTGTCAGCAAGCGCTTGCTGCTGGATCTGGGACAATTGCTGTTGCAGTTGGCTGATACTGTCTGATGAGGAAGAGCGTGCTTCAGTCACGGCGGTATCAATGGAGAGTCGCAGGGCGGTCTGCTGATCGGCAAGTTGCGCCGACTGCTGCAGATTCAGCCAGAACAGGTAACCGGCCAGCGCGAGCGCAGCGATGGACAACAACAGCGCTATTTTGCCAGGCCAGCCTGAGGCGGGTTTAGCAGGTGGCTGCTCAGGTGAGGTGCTGGCGGCTGCAGGTGATACTGGAGGTGCATCCTTTGTTTTTTCGAGACTCTCTGCGGCGAGCTCCAGATCTTCTGCCGTCACCTTGGTTGCTTCAGGCTCGGGCGCAGTGGTATCGGGTGAAGTATCCGCTGGGTCTTTGGTGGATTCGGTCTCTGGCTGCCGCTCTTTTTCGCTCATCTTTAGACTTCCGACATTGTCTGCTGCGCGGCTTCGATCATGCTCAGATCATCAGCGCCGGCAGTTGTTATTACCGTTGTGAATCCGGCCAGAACAGCCTCCTGTGCTGTTCTCTGGCTGGGCACCAGCAGAGGAACCTGCAACATGGCCTGACGGTGTTTGTCGTCCGTTAGTTGCAGCAGATTTTTCAGGGCTTCCGAGCTGGTCAGCATCAGGATGTCCGGCAACGTTTCATAGAGTGTGTTGTGCAGTGTTTCTGAACTGTAGTCGGGACACCCGCGTTCATAAAGTTCAGCATAACTGACCATGGCGCCGCGTGCACTCAGTTCCTGAGCCAGTTTTTCCCTGCCCCCCAGGCCACGGCAGATCAGGATTTTATCGCCGGCCACATTTTGCAGTGCCGGAGAGGCCAGCAAGGCTTCAGAATCAAATCCATCAGGGCTGTGGTAGGCGTCAATACCGTACTCAGCAAGCACGGCGGCCGTTTGTTGGCCGATGGCCAGCCACTGAACACGAATTGGCAGCTGGGGCCAGTATTGATCGATCAGCTCGCCCGCCTGTTGCGCCGCATTGGCACTGATAAAAATCACGTGCTGGAACAGATCCAGATCCATGATCAGTTGGCGGGCTGCACAAAAGACGGGATTGGTTTCACTGAGCGGCGTTATGCTCATCAGCGGCAGGGCAACAGGCGTTGCCCCGCGCGCCTGCAATTGCTCGATAAGCGCGCGTGCCTGATGAATGGGGCGGGTCACAAGCACCCGCTTGCCTTGCAGGGGGTTAGGCGTTGTCACTGTTGTAGACGGCATCCAGAATCGCTTTGGCACCGGCATCCAGCAGACGCTCAGCAAGCTCAATTCCCATCTGCTCGGCCTGATTTGGGTGCCCGGTGATTTCATCACGCAGGATCAGTGTGCCATCCGGGCGGGCAACGAGTCCGCGCAGGTAGAGTTCACTGTAATCATCATTCAGGGTGGCATAACAGGCGATAGGCACCTGGCAGCCGCCCTCAAGCCGTCGGTTCATGGCGCGCTCTGCGGTGACACGGTAGGCGGTGTCCGTATGATGCAGCGGTTTCAGCAGGTCCAGTAGTTCGGTGTCATCCATGCGGCATTCGATGCCAACGGCACCCTGGCCGCCGGCAGGCAGGCTTTCTTCAGGTGTGATTTCGCAGCGGATGCGATCCTGCATCTCAAGTCGCAGCAGTCCCGCGGTGGCGAGGATGATCGCGTCATATTCGCCTTCATCCAGTTTGCGCAGGCGGGTGTTCACATTACCGCGCAGCCATTTGATTTCCAGATCAGGACGACGCTCACGCAACTGTGCTTCACGACGCAGCGATGAGGTGCCGACCACACTGCCGGCAGGCAGCTCGTCGATGCTGTTGTACTGGTTGGACACAAAAGCATCGGTGGGACGCTCGCGTTCACAGATCACCGCAAGCCCCAGACCGGCTGGAAACTCCATCGGTACATCTTTCATCGAATGCACGGCAATGTCAGCTTCGCCGGCCAGCATCGCTTCTTCGAGTTCTTTGACAAACAGTCCTTTTCCGCCGACTTTGGCCAGTGGTGCGTCCAGCAACTTATCGCCGCGGGAGGTCATGCCCAGCAGTTCGACCTGCAGACCCGGATGAAACCTTTCCAGTTCGGCCTTAACAAATTCAGCTTGCCAGAGGGCGAGAGGGCTTTGACGGGTCGCAATGCGAAGGGTTCTGTTCATGTCTGATCTGTCCTGTAACGCGAATTTTTACAGCTTTGCTGAGGATTGCGGCAATTGTATCAGAGCTTCCTTGGCGGCGCAGGAAGACGACATGATATAATCCGCGCCAGATTTTGATTCAGATCTGGTTTTTAGACCGGTAAACAGAGGTTAACCCAATGAGTGACAAGACCAACCAGCAATGGGGTGGACGTTTCAGTGAGCCAACCGATGCCTTTGTGGCGCGTTTCACCGCTTCGGTGGAGTTTGATCAGCGCATGTATCTGCAGGATATCCGGGGCTCCATTGCTCATGCCAAAATGCTGGCCAAAGTGGGTGTACTGACCGATCAGGAGCGTGATGACATTATCCGCGGTCTGGGTGAAATCCGTATCGAAATTGAGCGTGGTGAATTTGAGTGGTCCGTGGCACTGGAAGATGTGCACATGAACATTGAAGCCGCCCTGACGAAGAAGATCGGTATCACCGGTAAAAAACTGCATACCGGCCGCTCCCGTAACGATCAGGTCGCCACCGATATCCGTCTTTATCTGCGTGATGAAATCGATCTTATTCTGGCTGAAATCACTCGTTTGCAGCAGGGTCTGCTGGATCTGGCAGAGGCTGAAGCCGACACCATTATGCCGGGCTTCACTCATCTGCAAACCGCTCAGCCAGTGACCTTTGGTCATCATCTGATGGCCTGGTTTGAGATGCTAAGCCGCGACTTTGGCCGGTTTGAGGATTGCCGCGAGCGCGCCAATATCATGCCGCTGGGTGCTGCAGCACTGGCCGGTACGACCTATCCCATCGAGCGTGATTACACCTGTGAACTGCTGAACTTTTCAGCGCCGGCAGAAAACTCACTGGATGCCGTGTCGGACCGCGATTTTGCGATTGAATTCTGTGCCGCCTCCAGCATTTTGCTGATGCATATGACGCGCATGTCTGAAGAGCTGATTCTGTGGACCTCGGCCCAGTTTAACTTTATCAACCTGCCGGACCGTTTCTGTACCGGTTCATCCATCATGCCGCAGAAGAAAAATCCGGATGTGCCTGAGCTGGTGCGGGGTAAAAGCGGTCGGGTGTATGGTCATCTGATGAGCCTGCTGACGCTGATGAAATCTCAGCCGCTGGCGTACAACAAGGATAATCAGGAAGATAAAGAGCCGCTGTTCGATGCGATTGATACCGTGAAAGGCTGCCTGCGTGCGTTTGCCGATATGGTGCCAGCGCTGGAAGCGAAACGTGACTCCATGCGTGAAGCGGCGCTGCGTGGTTTCTCCACTGCAACCGATCTGGCAGATTATCTGGTCCGTGCCGGTGTGGCGTTCCGCGATGCGCATGAGATTGTCGGTAAGTCAGTGGCCTATGGTATTCAGACCGGCAAGGATCTGGGTGAGATGAGCCTGGCTGAACTGCAACAGTTCTCCGATGTGATTGCTGATGATGTATTTGAAGTGTTGACGCTGGAAGGTTCGGTTGCAGCCCGTGATCACATTGGCGGCACTGCGCCTAATCAGGTGCGCAAGGCGGTGCTGCGTGGCCGTGAAAAACTGGCTCAACGCGGCTAAGTTTTTACTGGTTTGTAAGAAAGCCGCCGGGTGATTCCCGGCGGCTTTTTTGTTGGGCATTCAAAACACTATTTCATGCCGGGTTCAGCATCAGAGGCTAAACTGGAGGCCATTAACATGCATAGCAAAACAGGGAAGAGCGATGAAAGAGTGTAAAACGGTGCAGGCAGGAATCCTTGGTCTGGGTGTTTTTCTGGGACTGACCTTGCTGGGTTATCTGCTGGCTGATGGGGCACTGCGTTTCAAAGCGATGGAACGAACTGTGACGGTTAAAGGTTTGGCAGAAAAAGAAGTGCAGGCGGATCTGGTGATCTGGCCGATCCAGTTTGCAGTAGCAGACAATGATCTGACGGCACTCTATACCCGAATAGAGGCAAATACAGCCAAGGTGAAATCCTTTCTGCAGCAACAGGGTATAGAGGAGCAGGCTATCTCAGGTGCAGCCCCTGCGATCACTGATAAATCGGCGCAGCAATATGGCACTGGTCAGCGGGCTGAATTCCGCTATACAGCGTTGCAAACTGTCACAGTGTATTCCACTGAGGTGGCAAAGGTCCGTCAGGTGATGAGTCAGTTATCGGTGCTGGGTAAAGAGGGGATCGCGTTCAGTGGTGAAGGCTATCAGGGACGGCCGGAATATCTTTTTACTGAGCTGAATGCGATCAAACCGCAGATGGTGGAGGAAGCAACCCGCAATGCGCGGGAAGTGGCGAATAAATTTGCCGCAGATTCCGACAGTCAACTGGGCAAAATTCGCCGGGCATCGCAGGGACAGTTCAGCATTATTGATCGGGATCGAAACAACCCGCACATCAAAAAAGTGCGGGTGGTCTCTACGGTAGAATATTACCTGTCTGACTGAGTCGCTTACGCTTAATTGAGGGTGATATCTACCATCAGATCGCTGGCAATGGCTTCAAGCGCTTCTTGCAGATCATCCAGATCGGTGTCTGCAGGTACGTGCAGTTCGGCCCGGGCTTTAAACAGCAGTTCGGCGGACATCGAGCCTGATACCAGTTCAGTGTTGAGGCGTTCAACGTTGATATTTCGGCTGGCCAGAGCGCGGGAGATATCACGCACAATGCCCGGCTTGTCGTGGCCGACCAGCTCAAGAATCACATTTTCAGTGGCCACAGAATCTGTCTGATCGGTGGCCCGTTCAGCCATCACCTTCAGGCCCTGTCCCTGCAGTGCGGTCAGGGCATTGATCAGCGTGTCTGCGTCGGCTTCGGGTACCTGTGCCACCAAGATACCGGCAAATTTTCCGGCCAGACGGGACATGCCAGACTCAAGCCAGTTGCCGTTGTGGGCGGTAATCGTTTTGGCCAGCATTTCGACCAGACCGGGTTTATCTGGACCGATGACGGTAAGTACCAGAGATGTCATCATTACAGCGTGCTCCGTCTTAATTATCTTTGTTGGCCCAATATACCACTATGAATGAAATTATCAGTGCTCTTTGGCCGGTCTTTGTGCTTTTGTTGCTGGGTTATTGGGCGCAGCGCCATGAATTTCCTGGACCCGGCTTTTGGTCATATGCGGAGCGTGGCACCTATTTTGTGCTGTTCCCGGTGATGCTGGTGGATAAACTCAGTGAGGCGCCCATCGGCCAGATCAGTCTGATGCAGACAGGTCTGGCGGTGCTGGCGTTGATTTTGCTGGGCAGTGTGACTGCTTTTGTTTGCCGCATCTGGGTAACAAATGCGCCTGCTTTTACGTCGGTCTATCAGGGATCTGTCCGTTTTAATACCTACGTGGGGCTGGCCGCAGCGGCGGTTTTGTTCGGTGATGCGGGACTGGCACAGGCGGCAGTGATTGCCGCGTTTATGATCCCGCTGCTGAATGTCTTTTGTGTACTGGTTTTTGTGTTCTGTGTTGGCGGGCATGCCAATGTCTGGAGTGTCATTAAGGCCCTGCTGACCAATCCACTGATTGTGGGTTCATTGCTGGGCCTGTCACTTAACCTGACCGGGCTGGGGCTGCATGCCTCAATCCAGTCGATTACCGGTTTGCTGGGGCAACTGGCACTGCCGATGGGTTTGCTGGCGGTGGGTGCGGGTCTCAGTTTCCGCTTTCTGATGCGTAGCTGGCAGCCAGTGTTGCTGGCGTCTGTGATCAAACTTGTCCTGTTTCCGCTGTTTGCGGTTCTGCTCTCCCATCTGCTTCAGTTGCCGACCCTGAGCGCCCAGGTGCTGTTATTGTTTGCTGCCTTGCCGACGGCCAGTTCGGCCTACATTCTGTCCCGGCAGATGGGGGGCGATGCTGCGCTGATGGCCGGTACGATTACTGGCCAGACTTTGCTGGCCATGGTGACGATGCCGTTGATGCTCACGCTTTTATGGCCGTTGCTCTGATTTCTCTTTCATAGCAATCAAAATTTAGGAAAAACTGTGTTAAATCAGGCGATAAAACCGCTTTTTTACACAGTTTTCTTAATTTTTTTACCTAAATTGCCGATAAAGTAGACGTTTGGTTAAAAAGTGTCTTGCAAAAAAAATGAAATATGGAACACTAGCCCGCAGCAATGTTAAACGGATGTTTGCTAAAGGGTGTGGACGTTAAGGCATAATTATGAAAAAGAGTCCTGATCTGGTTTTAGTGCTGGTGATTGTTTTTGTTGTCGGGTCAGTGATGACCGGAGTATCGCACGCCGACTTCCAGTTCACTTCGCTGATCCAGCAAGTATTTAATAACAGCTGATCAACCGTCTGTCTTCGGATAGCTGCTTTGATCAGTGACGATCAGATTGAGCGGGATATCCCAGCTCTCCACAGGTAGTCTTTCCACTTTTTGCAGTTCATGGGCTAAGCCGATAAGGGTTGGCCCAGCCAGGCCTTTGCGTTGCTGCTTGAACGCGAAAGTCCGGTCATAGTAACCGCCTCCCATCCCCATGCGATTCCCTTCAGGGTCAAAAGCAACCAGGGGTAACATCACCAGATCCAGTGCCCAGGCAGGGCGTAACCGATTGGGAATCAGTTTCGGCTCTTTAATGCCATAACTGTTGCGTCTGAGTAGCGTATTTCTGCGGTACGCGATAAACCAGAGTCGATTGTGCAAAACCGGATGCAACACCGGCAGATAGGGTGTTTTGCCTAGCCGCCAGCACATACGGATCAAAGGCTGCGGATCAATTTCACCATCATTGGGCAGATAAAATGCGATGTGCCTGGCGCGGATAAATTCGGGTCGGGCGCGCAGTTGATGGAGGAGTCCTGTTGCCGCTTTACGTTGCGCTGCATCGCTTAGCGATTGACGGCGCTGACGCATCTGTTTGCGAAGGGATGTGCGGTCCATTCAGATAAGGTCCCCGGGATGCCGGTGTCAGTCATGGCCCTGAACCCGAAGGTTCAAGGAGGCAGTGATCGAGAGTCATAAGGCTTTCCGAAGGTCGGACATGCTCACGTGAATCCACGGATCACCACCATGGGTGTGATTATCGGCTCGAGGGACTTAACCAACGGTCGAACACCCCAGGGCTGACTCTATTATACCCTATACGTTTGCCGTGTCAGGTCTTGAAAAAAAGGATATTTCTGTTACTGGCAGAGTAAATGTTTGTTTTAGAAACTAAATATTTAATTTTGATCCAGATGCTGCAGTGCTTTGTCGACTTTCTGGCCCATGACTTTAAGGCGTGTCTCAATGTCGGAATTTACGTTCTGTTTTGACTGCAGTAACTCATGTGCCAGATTAAGGGCCGCCATAATCGCGATGCGCTCCAGACCAAGCACCTTCCCGGTTTTGCGGATCTCCTGCATCTTTTCATTCAGTAAAACCGCTGAAGTCAGCAGTTCGGCTTCAGCATCGGCGGGGCAATTGATGCTGTATTCCTTGCCCAGCAGTTTAATGGTCACAGCCTGAGAACCTGAGGGTGTCATGCGTTTTGCTCCAGATTTTTGAGCCGCTGAATCATGGCGGTGATTTTACTCTGCGTTTGCTCGTTTAACTGAATCAGTTGGGCGCGTTCCTCTTTCAGGTGCTGTTCCCGTTCACGAAGCTGTTTGTTTTCCTGTTCCAGACGAGCGCAATGCTCCAGTAACCGGTCGATCTTGTATTCCAGTGCATTGAAATAATGTTCGGTCATTGGGCCTGCTGGCTCCTGTGGGGTATGGGATTCTGAATGACTATAATCAGCGCATTGAGCCGGGTCAATGCGCTGCATGGCTACGGTGGTCATGCTAGGATTAGGGCACTTTGATCCCGAATGGCGGGTTCAGTCCGTAACCAAAGATGGACAAGAATGGAAAATGTGATTCAACAGCTGCCGGGGTTTGATCGGGTAGCCAATATGATGGTGGCAGAGTCCGCGATGGATGTTTCTCCGTCTGAGCTGCATGGTCATCTGACGGGGCATATCGCTGCCGGCGCGCGGATGCAGCCGGATCAGTTAAAAAAACTGGTCTGTGAGCTGCTGGATATCACCATGCTGGTGGATCAGGACAGTGCTGCTGTTATTCAGCACCTGTACCTGGCGAGTTGTGCGCAACTGGAGGGCATTGAGCTCGAATTTACCCTGCTGTTGCCGCAGGACGATGAAGATATTGTGCAGCGGGCAGAAATGCTTGGTCGCTGGTGTCAGGGGTTCTTAAGTGGATTCGGGCTGTATGGTAAACACACCGATGCCACCCTTTCGGCTGAAGCGAAAGAGACACTGGATGACCTGGCGAATATCGCCAATATCTCTCTGGATCTGGAAGGTACTGAGGAAGATGAATCAGACCTGATGGAAGTAGAGGAATATGTCCGGATGGTGGTACTGATGCTGTTTACTGAGTGTAATCAGGCATTGCTCAAGCAGGCGCAGGCGCTGGCTGATGCTCAGCCCGGTAATAACAGGTTGCACTAAATGAAACTGAGCCAAACCGTATTTGCTGAGCGTCGCCAGCGCCTGATGCAAAAAATGACGGCCAACAGCCTGGCAATCATCCCTGCTGCACAGATGCAGAAGCGCAACAGCGATGTTGAATATCCTTTCCGTCAGGACAGCGATTTTTATTACCTGACCGGCTTTGATGAACCTGAAGCGGTATTGTTGCTGTTGCCGGGTCGTGAAACAGGCGAAACCGTGCTGTTTTGCCGGGATCGTGATCCGCTGATGGAGATCTGGAATGGCTATCGTGCCGGTCCGCAGGGGGTAGTGAGCGACTACGGCATGGCTGAAGGTCATCCCGTTGACGAAATTGACGATCGGCTCCCCGCCATGCTGAATGGTATTGAGCGCATTTATTACGCCATTGGGCAGGATGAACAGCTGGATCAGCAGATCCGGCACTGGCTCAACCTGATCCGGGGGCAGGCGCGGCAGGGGGCTGTCGCACCGACAGAGCTGGTGATGCTCGATCATCTGCTGCATGAGATGCGGCTGTTCAAAACCCCGGAAGAGCAGGAACTGATGCGCCGTGCCGGTGAGATTTCAGCCTGGGGGCATGTGCGGGCGATGCAAAGTTGTCGTCCCGGTATGTACGAATATCAGCTGGAGGCGGAGATTCTGCATTGCTTTATGCAGAACGGCTGTCGGCAACCGGCGTACAGCTCGATTGTTGGCGGTGGCGCAAATGCCTGCGTGTTGCACTATATCGAAAACAGTGCCCCCCTGCTGGACGGTGATCTTGTTTTGATCGATGCCGGGTGTGAACTGGATTATTACGCGGGTGATATCACCCGGACTTTCCCGGTCAGTGGCACCTTCAGCACGGAACAGGCGGCGCTTTACAATCTGGTACTTAAAGCGCAATTGCACTGTATTGAGATGATCCGCCCCGGCGTGTTGTGGAATGCTGTACATGAAGCATCGGTTCAGGTGCTGACCGAAGGGTTGGTCGAATTGGGGCTGTTGCAGGGCGAGGTCGCTGATCTGATTGAACAGGGCGCTTACCGTGATTTTTACATGCACCGTGTCGGTCACTGGCTGGGCATGGATGTACATGACGTAGGTGACTACAAGGTTGAGGGCGAGTGGCGTCCGCTGGAACCTGGCATGGTCATGACAGTTGAGCCGGGTCTTTATGTGGCCGCAGATAACACCAATGTAGAACCGCGCTGGCGGGGCATTGGCATCCGCATTGAAGATGATGTGCTGATTACGGCTAATGGCTGTGAGGTACTCACCTCGGCTGTGCCGAAACAGATTGATGAGATCGAAGCGTTAATGGCGAACCGATGAAACAGCAGTATGACCTGATCATCATAGGCGGTGGCATGGTGGGCGCAAGTCTGGCCTGCGCTCTGCTGCCCGCGGCTGAACGGCTTAACCTGCGGCTGGCTGTGGTTGAAACCCATCCACTGCCTGCCCCCGGCAGTCTGAAGTATCAGCCCAGTTACGATGCCCGTGCCACGGCTTTGGCTTATGGCAGCCGCTCCATCTATGAGGCGATTGGTGTCTGGTCTGCACTGGCACAACACCTTGCGCCGATTGAACATATTCATGTGTCTGATCGGGGTCAGTTTGGTGCCAGCCGTCTGCATGCGGCTGAACAACAGCTGCCAGCGCTTGGTTATGTGGTGGAAAACCACTGGTTGGGCGCGGTGCTGATGGACCATCTGCAGCAGAATGCAGGTGACCATATCGATTTTTTGTGTCCGGCAGAAGTGACCGATATCGATTTTGGGTCGGACGTTAACAGCGTGCATCTTAAAGAAGGTGATCAGTCCCGGGTACTGCAAACCTCGCTGGTGGTGATGGCGGATGGTGGGCGATCTGCTCTGCGCGAGCGTCTCGGTATCCAGTATCAGGCACAGGACTATGAACAATGTGCTCTGATTGCCAACCTGACGCTAGACCGTACCCACGGCGCGGTTGCCTACGAACGTTTTACTGACTCGGGTCCCATGGCGCTGCTGCCGCTGACTCCGCTTGACGGTGCGCAGCGGGTGGCGCTGGTCTGGACCCTGCCGTCCGAGCAACTTGAAGATGTTCTGGCGCTGGATGAAGCGTGTTTTTTGCAGCAGGTTCAGGAGCGCTTTGGTTATCGGGCAGGCCGCTTTATTAAAGCCGGAGAACGGGCTCACTATCCCCTGCGTCTGGTGGTGGCTCAGGAGCAGGTTCGCCGGGGTTTCGTGGTGCTGGGTAATGCGGCTCATGCGCTGCATCCAATTGCCGGACAGGGTTATAACCTGGCTTTGAGGGGCGTTGCTGCATTGGCAGAACGACTGATTCAGGCCCGCGATGCTGGACGGCACTGGGGTGAGCTGACAGAACTGCAGGCATTTTTCGATCAGCAGCTGTCTGACCAGAAACGCACTATTGGTTTCAGTGACCAGACGATGAAGTTGTTTTCCAATCAGCAGCCACTGCTGTCGCTGGGCCGCAGTATTGGCCTGCAGCTACTGGATATCTGTCCGCCTGCCAAAACAGTCTTTGCCCGCAGTGCCATGGGGCTGGACTCACCCGCGCCACGTCTGAAGTGAGGGTACAGTGATGACCACCCCTGAAGTACACGATGTCGTTGTTGTTGGTGCGGGTATGGTCGGCCTGACCGCTGCGCTGGCCCTGGAACAGGCAGGACTGGATGTTGTGGTTCTGGAACAGCATCCGTTAGATCTGGCTGCAGTCGTGGAGGCTGTAGAGCGCGAGCCGGCGAGCGGATTTGATCCCCGCGTCAGCGCGCTGACTTGCGCCTCACAGCAAATACTCACCCGACTGGGCGCGTGGTCGACCATCGAAAACCTGAGAATCAGTCCCTATACCGAAATGGATGTTTGGGATGGCCTCGGTACCGGAGAGATTACGTTTTCCGCCTATGCGCTGCATGAACCCTGTCTGGGGCATATCGTCGAAAACCGGGTCACCGTTGCCGGTTTGTGCCGTGCTGTTGAACAGAGTGGCATTGAGCTGCACTCGGGCGTCCGGGTGCGCGGCATGCAACAACTCGCACAGGGCCGACTGCTGGAGCTTGAAGATGGTCGGCAGATCAACGCACGTCTGGTGATTGCGGCCGATGGGGCGCACTCCGCAATTCGCAAACTCGCCGGTATCCCAATGTGTGAATGGGATTATGGTCATCATGCTGTGGTGACAACGGTGCAGACAGAACAACCGCACCAGGCTACTGCCTGGCAGCGATTTACCGAGGATGGGCCATTGGCCTTTCTGCCGCTGAATGATGGTGCCGATCAACAGCACTGCTCCATCGTCTGGTCTACGTCGCCTGATCATGCCAAGCATCTGATGGCACTGGACGATGAAGCGTTCTGTGCCGCTTTAGGTCAGGCATTCGAACATCGGCTGGGCGCGATTACCGGTACCGCTGAGCGGTTTGTTTTTCCGTTACGCCAGCGGCATGCTCAGTATTACGTGAAACCGGGTTTTGCGGTGATCGGTGATGCCGCACATACCATTCATCCGCTGGCCGGTCAGGGGGTGAATCTGGGTTTGCTGGATGCAGCGCAACTGTCTGAAGTGATTCAGCAGGCGCATCAGCGCGGCGAAGATATCGGCGCTGAAGCGGTGCTGCGACGTTTTCAGCGGGCCCGGCAAACAGAAAATCTGAAAATGACCGCGGCCATGGAGACGTTCAGACAGCTTTTTGGCTATCAAAATGGCTGGCTGGGATTGGTCAGAAATACAGGTATGCGCCTGTTTCAGCGGATGCCTGTGGTTAAAAATCACCTGGTATTACAGGCAATGGGTTTGAGTGGCTCATTGCCGGAACTGGCAAAAAGGCCGATAAAAGTTTAATTTTTTCATGCAGTTATGATTTTTATGGCTTTTTTGGTAGAGAAAAAAACTCCAACAAGACCCGCGTGGCTGCGATCAAAGATTGAACTAAGACGAGAATCCCTATAAATTGTCATCCCTTTTTTGCAAATCGGGCTGTTTTTTACTGTATGCCCGGAGCAATTTGATCGTCGTCTGCAGAGTTAAAAAGTATGGGTAGCAAAACCGCACTGTACGCAAAACATCAGGAAATGGGTGCCAAACTGGTGGATTTTGGTGGCTGGGATATGCCTATTCACTACGGTTCACAGGTTGAAGAGCATCACAAGGTTCGCCAGCATGCCGGCATGTTTGATGTCTCTCACATGACGGTGGTTGACGTTACCGGCACCGACGCAAAGGCTTATCTGCGTTATCTGCTGGCAAACGATGTATCCCGTCTTAAAACCAAGGGTAAAGCGCTATACAGCGGTATGCTGAATGAAAATGGCGGCGTCATCGATGACCTGATTGTGTATCTGATGACTGAGCCAGGCGTATCCGGTGAGTGGTTCCGGGTGGTGGTTAACTGCGCGACCCGAGAAAAAGATCTGCGCTGGATGGCTGAGCAGACTGCGAAATTTGATGACGTGGCTCTGACCGAACAACCGGACCTGGCGATGATTGCGATTCAGGGCCCGCAGGCTATCCAACTGGCCTCAGCTGTACTCTCTGAGTCACGCGCCAAAGTAGCTGCACAGCTCTCGGTATTTCAGGGTCAGGAAGTACAGGGCTGGTTTGTTGCCCGCACCGGTTACACCGGTGAAGATGGTCTTGAAATTATGCTGCCGGATGATGAAGCTGAAGCCTTCTGGCAGGCGCTGGCGGACGCCGGTATTCAGCCCTGTGGTCTGGGTGCACGTGATACCCTGCGACTGGAAGCGGGTATGAACCTGTACGGTTCTGATATGGATGAAACTGTATCACCGCTGGCGGCCAACATGGGCTGGACCATTGCCTGGGAACCTGAAAACCGTGATTTTATCGGTCGCCAGGCGCTGGAAACTCAGAAAGCCGCAGGTCCCGCTGAAAAGCTGGTGGGTCTGGTGCTGGAAGGCCGCGGTGTTCTGCGTGGTCATCAGAAAGTGATTATTGAAGGTGTAGGCGAGGGTGAGATTACCAGTGGTACTTTCTCTCCAACCCTGGGCCACTCCATCGCCATGGCGCGGGTGCCTGCTGCAACTGCAGACGCAGCTGAAGTCGAGGTACGGGGTAAACGGATTCCGGTGCGGGTGCTGGCGAAACCGGCATTTGTACGTAACGGTGAAAAAGTGTTCCAGTAACTGGAACTGAGCTGCAACGGTAGGATAAAAACATGAGCAATATTCCATCTGAATTGAAATATGTTGCCAGTCATGAGTGGGTACGCATCGAAGGCGATGGTACGGTCACTGTTGGCATTACCGATCATGCTCAGGATCTGCTGGGCGATGTGGTGTTTGTAGAACTGCCTGAAGTGGGTGCTGAAGTCCCCGCAGGTGAAGAAGCCGGTGTGGTTGAGTCAGTAAAGGCTGCGTCCGATATTTATGCGCCTATCTCTGGTGAAGTGATCGCTGTGAACGAAGATCTGGAAGAATCGCCTGAACTGGTGAACTCCGATCCTTACGGCGACGGCTGGTTCTTCAAACTGAAAGTCACCGAACCTGATGAGCTGGCTGAGCTGCTGGATGCTGAGGGTTATGCGGAACACTGTGAAGCGGATTCCTGATTTCATTCACAGTTAAAAACTGAATTAATACTGTCCCGGCCCAGCGCCGGGACAGCCGTCTCTGATCCTGGATTATCATGTCTCTGCAAACCTTAAAGTTAAATAGTGGTGCTGACCGTCGCCTGCGTGGCGGTCATGTGTGGATCTACAGCAACGAAGTGGATACCCGTGCCACGCCTCTGAAATCGTTTGAGCCAGGTGAGCAGGTGGTGGTTGAAACCGATAAGGGCAAACCCCTGGGTATCGCCTATGTGAACCCGAATACCCTGATCTGTGCGCGGTTGATCAGCCGTGACCTCAAGCATGGTCTTGACCGTTCCTTGCTGGTGCACCGGCTGAACATTGCACTGTCGCTCAGACAGCAGAACTTTAAGGACGACTGCTACCGACTGGTGTTTGGAGACAGTGACGGGCTGTCCGGGTTGGTGATTGACCGCTTCTACAATGTGTTTGTGGTGCAGGTCTCTACCGCCGGGATGGAACGGGTGATTCCCGAGATCATTGATGCGCTGAACAAGGTCTTTAAACCAGAGGCAATTCTGCTGAGAAACGACGGCAAAATGCGCGATCTGGAAGGGCTGGAAACCTACATCGAAGTGGTTCAGGGCGAGCTGCCAGCACTCTGTCCGCTGATTGAAAATGGTGTTTCGCTGCTGGCGCCACTTGAACATGGTCAGAAAACCGGCTGGTTCTACGATCACCGGAACAATCGGGCCCGGATGCAGTCACTGGTAAAGGGCAAGCGGGTACTGGATTTGTTCAGCTACGTCGGTGGCTGGGGTGTACAGGCCTTGGCGGCGGGAGCCGAGCAGGTGACCTGTGTCGATGCTTCGCATGTGGCGCTGGATGTGGCACTGGAAAATGCCAAGCTGAATGATGCCAGTGCACGGTTTGATGCCATGCACGGTGATGCGTTTGATGCCTGCAAAGAGCTGATTGAACAGAAACGTAAATTTGATGTGGTGGTATTGGATCCACCGGCGTTTATCCAGAAGCGTAAAGATATTCGCAATGGCGAACGTGCGTATGCGCGGATGAATAATTTTGCTATTCGTCTGCTGGAGAAGGATGGCATCCTGATTTCAGCCTCCTGCTCTATGCACCTGCAGCGTGAACGTCTGGTGGATATCATTCGTTCTAATGCCCGTGAACTGGACCGCATGGTACAGATCTTTGATCAGGGCCATCAGGGCGCAGACCACCCGATTCATCCTGCCATTCCGGAAACGGATTATTTGAAAGCCTATTTTGCCCGGGTGTTGCCGGCTTTTTAAGCCGATCCTCTACTGTCCCGGGCTGCACAGCACAGGGGACAACGGATGCAAATGAATACGCTGGGTCAGACTGACCTGACCGTCAGTCGTGTGTGTCTGGGAACCATGACCTTTGGTAACCAGAACACACAGGCTGAAGCCTTTGAACAACTCGATTATGCCTGGGCGCAGGGTGTTAACTTCCTGGATGCCGCAGAGATGTATCCGATTCCGGTAAAAGCGGATTATCAGGGCATGACCGAAACGATTATCGGTCGCTGGATGCAGGCCCGGCAAAACCGTGACCAGGTGATTATCGCCACCAAGGTAGCCGGTCCCGGTGAGATGGTGAGTTTTCTCAGGCCGGATATGCGACTGGATCGTCGCAACATTCGGGCGGCGATTGAAGGCAGCCTGCAACGACTGCAAACCGATTATATCGACCTCTATCAGCTGCACTGGCCCGATCGGGCAACCAATTATTTTGGTCGCCTGGGTTACCAGCATCAGCCTCAGCTGGACGGCACGCCAATTCTTGAAACCCTGCAGGTTTTGCAGGAACTGGTGCAGGAAGGGTTGGTCCGGTACATCGGCCTTTCCAATGAAACAGCCTGGGGCTGTATGACCTTTCTCAAATATGCCGATCAGCTGGGCTTGCCCCGCGTGGTTTCCGTGCAAAATCCTTATAGTCTGCTTAATCGATCTGCCGAAGTGGGCCTGGCTGAGGTGATGCAACGTGAATCAGTGGATCTGCTGGCCTATTCGCCACTGGCATTTGGCACTCTGTCCGGGAAGTATCTGCAGGGCGCGAAGCCAGAAGGCGCTCGCCTGACGCTCTATCCGGAATATACACGTTATCAGACGGTGCAGGGCCAGCAGGCGGTTGAGGCCTATGTGGATCTGGCCAGAGAGGCGGGTCTGTCTCCGGCAACGCTGGCACTGGCATTTGTGAACAGTCGTCCTTTTCTGGGCAGTAACATCATTGGTGCTACTCGTATGGACCAGCTTAGAGAGAACATTGCGGCTGAGCAGGTGAGCCTGTCGGCTGACCTTGTTGCGCAGATAGAACAGATTCATCAACTTTATTCCAATCCCTGTCCCTGAGGATATTTTGCCCTGCAATGGCTGCACCCGCTGGCACTTCTGAGCACCTTTGCCACACTGTAATTGAGTTGCTTAAGCAAGGGGTTTGTTATGTTGCAAGTCAAGGATGCTATGTATCCCGTCAGTCATCCGCTGCAGCCCGAAATGATGCTGGTTGAGGCGGTGGATCATATTCTGAATGCAGGTGTTATCGGATTGCCGGTGGTTAATCAGGCGCATCAGGTGGTTGGTTTTTTATCAGAGCATGACTGTCTGCCGTTTCTCATCACGGGAAGCTATCACTGCGACAGTCGTATTCAGGTCAAGGACATCATGCATTCTCCTCCGGTCACGGTATCGCCCAATAAAAGCATTGTGGATCTGGCGCAGGAGATGGGTCTGAATCGACCGAAGGTGTATGCGGTGGTGGAGGATGGGCGGATGATCGGATTGATCACCCGCAGTATGGTCATGCGTGAGCTGAATCAGTCACTCAAACACTGCAAAGTGGTGGCCTGATCTTCAACGCAGGCTGATGATGGGCCAGCCACGGGCTTCTGCAGTTGCTCTGAGTTTGTCGTCGGGATCTACCGCGACCGGATGACTCACCTGTTCGAGCAGTGGCAGGTCATTAATAGAGTCGCTGTAGAAAGCGCTGCCTTCCAGTGAGTGCTGGTTCTCGCCTAACCATTGATTCAGACGGGTGACCTTACCGTCCTGAAAGCATGGCGTGCCACTGACCCGGCCGGTGTAACCGTTTGCGGTCTGCTCCGGTTCTGTGGCAATCAGATCATCCACCCCCAGCGCTGCAGCAATAGGTCCCGTTACAAAACGGTTGGTGGCAGTGATAATCAGCAGGAAATCACCCCGTTGCCGGTGTGTCTGCAGGAGTTCTGCTGCCTTGTTCAGCATCATCGGCTGGACCTTTTCCTGCATAAATTGCTGATGCAGATTATTTAACTGATCCAGTTCCAGCATGGCCAGCGGTCGCAGGGCAAACGCAAGAAACTCCTGAATATCCAGGGTCCCCTCTTTATAACACTGATAGAAGTGATCATTGGCGCGGCGATACTCATCGGTATCTACGATGCCTTTTTCACACAAAAACTCCCCCCAGGCGTGATCGCTGTCGCCGCCAAGCAGTGTGTTATCCAGATCAAAAATTGCCAGTGCCAAACCGAATTCCTGCCTATGAAAGTGGTTAATCGCGGCAAGCATAGGGTGCTTGTCCGGTGATTGCAATCGACCTGAAGGCCGCGGGTTTTCAGGTCGCAATAAGACTGTAAAGTTAATTTGCTGAAAAATAATGAAATGTGGAACAATAGGTTTTAAAACAGGTGTTAGGAAATCAAAGGTGATTGATTCAGACGGGTTCAGACCGAATGTCGGTATCATTCTGGCAAACTCACTGGGTCAGGTACTTTGGGCAAGACGGATAGGACAAGACGCGTGGCAGTTCCCGCAAGGCGGGATTAATGAGCATGAAACGCCGGAAGAGGCGATGTTCAGAGAGCTGCGCGAGGAGGTAGGGCTGTCTCCAGAGGATGTGGAAATTGTAGCCGTAACCCGCGGTTGGTTACGTTATCGCCTGCCCAAACGCATGATCCGGCGTCATACACAGCCCGTGTGTGTCGGCCAGAAACAAAAATGGTATCTGCTGCGTATGCTAAGCGCAGACAGTGCGGTGTCTATCAACAACAGTGAGTCGCCGGAGTTTGATGGCTGGCGATGGGTAAGTTACTGGTATCCCCTTGGACAGGTGGTCTCATTCAAGCGGGAGGTCTATCGTAAAGCTATGAAGGAGCTTTCTCCTAAACTGACACGCTTTTATAACCTCTAAATCAGGGCGAAACGGATGCTGGAAGTGCTGAGAAAGATCGTGCAGGAGGTAAGTCTTGCTCCCGATCTGAAATCAGTAGTCGACATGCTGGTGCAAAGCATACGGCAGGCTATGCAAACTCAGGTTTGCTCGGTCTACCTGTTTGATGCTGAGGACCACAGCTACGTGTTGATGGCATCCGAGGGCCTGAATAAGGAAGCGATTGGCAGTGTCCGTCTCTCGGCGGGCGAGGGTCTGGTTGGTTTGGTGGTGCAACGCGCTGAACCGATCAACCTGGAAAAAGCCGATGAACACCCCGCCTTTAAATACCTTGAATCCACTGGTGAAGAACGTTTCAGCTCCTTTTTAGGTGTGCCGATCATTCACCACCGTGATGTACTCGGTGTGCTTGTTGTGCAACAGAAGGAACAGCGTCGCTTCGATGAGAGCGAAGAAGCGTTTCTGGTCACCCTGTCGGCTCAGTTAGCAGGCGCGATTGCCCATGCCGAGGCGACCGGTTCCCTGGGTTCTATTGGCGGGCCGGAAAAACCCCAGATCGAACTGCATTTCGAAGGTGTAGCGGGTTCATCCGGAGTCGCGATAGGTCAGGGGGTAGTGATTGCGCCCCCGGCGGATCTGAACTCTGTGCCGGATAAACCTGCCGGCGATATTGATCGTGAAATCGAAAGTTTTTATGCCGCCCTGGAGCAGGTCCGTAATGATGTGCGGGAAGTCAGCCTAAGTCTGGCGAAGCGCTTGCGCTCTCAGGAGCAGGCGTTGTTTGATGTTTATCTGCGCATGCTGGAAGACAACGCGCTGGCGGGCGAGGTGGTTGAGCGGATTCGCAAGGGGCTCTGGGCGCAGGGTGCCTTGCGTGAAGTGGTTCTTGAGCATGTCCGAAAATTTTCCATGATGGATGATGCGTACCTGCGTGAGCGTGCCACGGATATACGTGATCTGGGCCGCCGGGTACTCGCTTATCTGCAGGAAGCCAATACCCGTCCCACGGAGTTCACGGATACGACCATTCTGGTGGCGGACGAACTGACGCCAGCCATGCTGGGGGAAGTGCCCAGCGATAAACTGGTGGGCCTGGTGTCTGTGCATGGCTCCAGTAACTCCCATGCCGCCATTCTGGCGCGCTCCCTGGGTATCCCCACCATTATGGGTGTGGTTGATCTGCCCTATACCAAAATGGACGGTCGTGAACTGGTGCTGGATGGTTATTCCGGTCGTGTTTATGTTCAGCCGGGGCCGGAACTGCGCAAAGCCTATGAAGATATTCTGCGGGATGAGCGGGAACAGGCCGCCGAGCTGCAAACCCTGAAAAATCTGCCTGCAAAAACCCTCGATGGCCATCACGTACCGCTCTGGGTGAACACGGGTTTGCTGGCCGATCTCAGCCGTTCTCTGGAACGTGGTGCCGAGGGGATTGGTTTGTACCGAACTGAAATCCCGTTTATGACCCGTGAGTTCTTCCCCAGTGAGCAGGAGCAACGGCAGACCTATCACAGCCAGTTAAAAGCGTTCAGTCCCCGGCCGGTCACCATGCGTACGCTGGATATTGGTGGTGACAAGGCGCTGTCCTATTTCCCAATTGAGGAAGATAACCCGTTCCTCGGCTGGCGCGGTATCCGTGTAACGCTGGATCATCCCGAAATCTTTATGGTCCAGGTCAGGGCGATGCTGCGGGCTAATGAAGGTCTGGATAACCTGCGTATCATGCTGCCGATGGTGACCAGTATGCATGAGATTCAGGAAGCCAGTCGTCAAATTGGCCGCGCGGTGCTGGAGCTGCAGGAAGAGGGCTGCAATATCGAACGGCCGGAAGTTGGGGTGATGGTTGAAGTCCCGGCGGCCGTGTATCAGGTGCGCCAGATTGCCCGGCTGGTGGACTTTATCTCAGTCGGTTCCAATGACCTGGCGCAGTATCTGCTGGCGGTGGATCGAAACAATCCAAGGGTTTCTGATCTGTACAATGGTTATCACCCCGCCGTGCTTCAGGCACTGCGATTTGTGGTGCGCGAAGCGCATAAAGAGGGTGTTCCGGTTTCGATCTGTGGCGAGCTGGCTGGCGAGCCGGGTGGCGCGTTACTGTTGATGGCGATGGGATACGATAGCCTGTCGATGAACGCCACCAATCTGCCCAAGGTAAAGGCCGCAATTCGTAAGATCAATCTGACCGATGCCCAGGCGTTGCTCAAAGAAGTCATGTCGATGGATGATGCCGAAGTGATTCAGCAGTTGATTGCGCGGCGTATGGCTGAGCTGGGTGTCTCTCAGCGTTACCTGCCCTTTATTCCCGGTTGATCACTCTGTTCCTCAGTCCCAAACACCGGTAAAACCATCGATACCTGAACCGGCTGGTCCCCATCCTTTTCCGGATATGAAAATTCATACAGCGAGGTTTCACCTGTTTTTGCCTGCAACAGTACTGATGTGGCCCGTGTGCCATAGGTTTCCGATGCTATAAATGCCGAAGAGAGCAGTTGTTCAAGCGCTGCTCCGACCCCGGTATCGGGTAGAGCCTCAGGAGGTGGTTGGGTTGTATCCAGCATCGGCCTGCGCAGTGCTTCAATGGAGACTGCCTGTTCAAGTTGTGCGGTCAGGGCCTGCCGCGCTCTGGTGAGCTTAGGCCAGGGGGTATCCAGCAGGGCGTTGCTCAGCCCGTAGATGCCCGGGGTAAGTTTTCGGATGCCCGGTGTCCTGTTGGAGTAATAAAACAGTCCGCTGGCATCACCCAGGATCAGGTTAAAACCGGGATATAGAGCTGCGGTTCTATTCAACTCCGTTAAATAGGTGCGGGCATCCGCTGTGCCGGTCAGAAAGGCATGGGTCAAAGTCCCTCTCGAATACCCTTCTACAGAGGCGGTTTTTCCTTCACGGTAATTGGTGATCGCGGCAAAGCGGCCTTGTTGATGGATGCCAAGCCAGGTGCCGCCAGCCAATAGATCGCGCCCGGCATAGAGGCCCGGATAGTCAGACCAGGGTGCCAGGGCCTGAGTGGGCCTGTCATAAAACTCGTCCCGGTTGGCCAGTACAATCAACGGGAAATCAGGGTGAGCGCGGTAGGCAAAGACGATCAGACACATGATGGAAGTAAAAACGCTGTATTTTCGCTAAGATAGCACGCTCATACGGGTCCGATTAAATTTTTCGATGTCACTGATACAGGCTTTTTAATGTTACTGACGCTTATTACTTACCTTGTGTTGGGTGCTCTGGCAGGCACGGTTGCAGGCCTGTTCGGCATTGGTGGCGGTTTGCTGATCGTGCCGGTACTGATCTTTAGTTTTCAGGCGCAGGGTATGTCTGCAGAGGTGCTGACGCATGCTGCTGTGGCGACCTCCCTCGCCACTATCGTGATTACCTCGATCAGTTCGACACTGGCTCACAACAAAAAACGGGCGGTGCGCTGGGATATTTTCTGGCCCTTAGCATTTGGCATCCTGTTTGGCGCTGTGCTGGGTGTGAATACGGCTGTTCAGTTGCCCGGTGCATGGCTGCAGATTGCGCTGGGTTGTTTTGCGTTGGTGGTCGCGGTGCAGATGGCCTTGAACCTGAAGCCTGATGCAGGTGAAACCGCAGTCTCCAAACCCGGTCTGTCGGGTGCTGGTGTGGTGATTGGCTGGGCCTCGAGTATTTTTGGCATCGGTGGTGGTACCCTGACAGTGCCTTATCTGTCCTGGAAGCGGGTCGTAATGCAGCAGGCGGTAGCGACCTCCGCGGCTTGTGGTTTGCCGATTGCAATCACGGCAGCATTAACCAATATCTGGGTGGGATGGCATGCACCTGAGATGCCCGAGTGGAGCGCGGGTTATATTTACCTGCCTGCATTTGTGGGCATTGTTCTGACCAGTTCTGTATTTGCCAAAGTGGGCGCGAAACTGGCCCATAGCCTGCCACCTGTATTACTGAAACGGATATTTGCCCTGTTTCTGGTAGTCGTGGGCCTGCGTTTTTTACTCACCAATCTGTGATGACAAGGGAGAACAGCTGTGTGGGTGCATAATATTGATCCGGTGGCCGTGAATCTGGGGCCACTTCAGATCCATTGGTATGGCCTTATGTATTTGCTGGGTTTTGCTTCAGCCTGGTGGCTGGGCGTACAGCGTGCACGCCGTACCGATTCAGGCTGGACCGAAGAGCAGGTTTCGGATCTTATTTTCTGGGGCGCCATCGGGGTGATTCTCGGCGGACGTCTGGGTTATGTGCTGTTCTACAATTTTGGTCAGTTCCTGCAGGACCCGCTCTGGTTATTTGCGATCTGGGAAGGTGGCATGTCATTCCACGGCGGTCTGATCGGTGTCATCGTGGTGATGTATCTGTTTGCCCGTAAGCAGGGTAAGACCTGGATGCAGGTGACAGACTTTCTTGCACCGCTGGTGCCAATTGGTCTGGGTGCAGGGCGCATAGGTAATTTTATCGGGGGTGAGCTCTGGGGGCGAACAACAGATCTGCCCTGGGCAATTGTGTTCCCCCGCAGTGGCGATGGTATCCCCCGGCATCCATCGCAGCTGTATGAGTTTGCGCTGGAAGGGGTGCTTCTGTTCCTGATCCTCTGGTGGTTCTCAAACAAACCTCGTCCAACCCGGGCAGTCTCCGGTTTGTTTCTGTTGCTCTATGGAATGTTCCGGATTCTGGTTGAGTTTTTCCGTGAGCCGGATATTCAGCTTGGTTTTGTGGCGCTGGATTGGGTGACGCAGGGGCAACTGCTGTCGTTGCCTATGGTGGTGCTGGGCTGTGTTCTGTTGTGGCTTGCTTACCGCCCAATGACCCGGTTGGAGAAGTAACGCCGACCGGCTAAGTCACCCAGAATTTATTCGAGTCGGCTGGCGGTAGAGACATAGTGGGCGATGGCTTTGATCTCCTGAGCAGAGAGGGTTTCATCAAAGGCGGGCATCACCCCGCTACCGCCTGTGACCACATTGATCACCTGCTCTAAGCTGGGTTTCAATTCATTCAGGTTGGGTCCTACCTCACCACTGGCACCCGCTTCCTTTAGCGTATGGCAGATCGTGCACGAGGGTACCGCGCCTTCAGTAAAAAGCGCTCGGCCGGTTTCATACAGCGGGTCTGCGTTTATAACGCTGCTCAGCATTATGCTTGCCGCTGTCAGTATGCGAATGTATGGCATGTCTCCACCTATCTAGCGCTTTCAGAGAGGGGCACCCCAAGGGTGCCCTGATTCGTTCTGTCAGGTTCAGGTGACCTGCAGTGAAATGCCGTGATCCGACCAGCTGTTGTTGCCATAGCCGCGTTCATTATCCGTGCGGTTTTCAGGCTGGGTTGCGCCGTTGATATCGGTGGCGCGGCTGACAATCTGATAGGTGCCGGGTTTGAGGTCAGCTGTAAAGACAAACGGTCGCCAGGCATAGGGACCCATGTCGGCGCCGAGGAACCGACCTGGCTGCCAGTTCTTACCGCCATCAAAAGATAGCTCTATCGATTTAAGCGGCACGGTGCCGCCAAATGCCACGCCGTAAATCATATTGACGCCAGCTTTGCTGCTGTTTATTGGTGTGGTGATCCAGGATTTTACCGGCATCTCCCACATGGAGGGCTGATCGGGCGCGCCTTTCTGCCCGACTGCGCGGAGTCGATAACCAGAGGCCTGAATTTTGGCGCTGGTTTGTTGTTCTGTGAAGGCTATCTGTTTGACGTATTTGACATTATTTACCCCAAAATAGCCGGGAATCACGATACGCAGGGGGCCGCCATGTGCCAGCGGCAGGGATTCATCATTCATCTCCCAGGCGAGAATGGCATGGTCCAGCGCGCGCAGCGGGACTGAGCGTTCCACTACCACCGTCTTCGGATCAATGCCATCAGGCAGGGTTTCACCACCGGTGCTGGTGATATATTGCATGCCTTCGGTGTAACCTCCCAGTTTCTCAACAACATCACGCAGAGGGACACCGGTCCAGGCGACACAGCCAGCAGCGCCGGTTCCCCATTGGGTTCCACCTGGTCCGTGTTTGAAGAATGCACGGCCATTACCGGAACACTGCAGCACTGCAACCACGGTTTCAACCCCGATCGTTTTCAGCTCTGCAACGGAGAGCGTGGTCGGATTTTTAACTCCCGCAATGCTGACCTGCCAGGCATCGGGATTGTCCATCACAGCTGCATCGGGTTGCGGCAGGTTGTTTCGGACGTAAAGTCTGTCACTAGAAGTAATACCGCCGCTTCCGATGGCGTCCCGTTTGGTTTCAATGGTTTTCTTACTGTGCACAATGACGGCATCGGCTTCTTTCCATGCGGCATAGTCGGGAAGTGCCAATTTATCTTCAGCGCGAATCACCGGGGAGAAGGGGGCTAAACTCAGGGCCGCAAATGCCCCTGCGCTGCCCAGTAACACTTTACGCCGTTGCGGGTTGCCCAGACCGTCATCTGAGAGAGTGCTGTTTATGCTGGTGGTTTTCATTATTTTTATCCTCACGCTTTACGCAGCTCTATACAGGTCTTATTAGCTGTATTGAATATAAGTTTAGAAGCTGCGGCACTTCAGGCAAGCGAAGGATAAAATGTGTGCATGATATTTTTTCCAGCAAATGACAGATGCACTGGAAATGATTTTAAGAAAGCGGGACGGAGCAATGTGCTATTGCCCCAAAACAAGCAGCGGGGTGCGTGTTGGACTGTGCTTGTTATACCGAGAACGGGTACTGAATAGGGTCGTGATGCTGATAACCTTCAACGACAAAATCATCCACGGTGACCCAGGTTTCCAGATCTTCCAGCGTTTTGATATCTGGGTTGATCTTGAGCACGGGTAGATCAAGCGGCTCACGTTTTAACTGCACGTCCCGCATCAGGTCAATCTGGTCTTCATAAATGTGGGCGTTGACGATCTTGTGGTAAGCCTTGCCGGCTTTGTGGCCGGTAATCTGCGCCATGATGGCCAGCAGAAAGTAGACCTGAATCATATTAAAGGTGAGTCCAAGCGGAACATCGCAGCTGCGCTGAGTGCTGTTCAGGTAGAGGGTGTCACCAAGCAGAGAAAAATGATGGCTGTACATGCAGGGACGCAGGCATCCCATATGGAACGCACCCGGGTGGTAGAAGGTATAGATTTCACCCCGGTCATCGATGCCGTTACTCAGGTCATCGACAATCTTGCGGAGCAGGTCGATGCTGCCGCCATCGGGTTTGGGAAAGTTACGCCCGACTTTGCCATAGATGAAGCCGCAGTCATCGGTACCTTTGCGGTAGGGGTTAGCCAGCCAGTCAGCATTGTCATTGGCATTGGCATCCCATGTTTTGGTACCGATTTTGCGGAAATCAGCCGCATTATCATACCCACGCAGGTAACCCAGCATTTCTGCGATGGCTGATTTGTAGAAGGTTTTGCGGGTAGTGACCATGGGAAACTGGCCAGCGGCCACATCATAGGTCAGATCGGCGTTAATAACGGTCAGGCAGCGCTTACCGGTGCGCTTGTTTTCAACCCAGACACCTTCATCAATTATTCGCTGGCATAGATCAAGGTACTGTCTCATTGGTTTGTTACTAACACCTGTGGTTAAATTTGCGTTTACCTCGCCATGTTACCAAAGCTCTTTGATTTGACAAAGGTTGTAGCAGCGCGAAGCAGTGTCTGATCAGTTAGGAGTAGGTATGAAGCTGGCGATCATCGTCGCTCAGGCAAAAAATCGGGTCATTGGTATCAATAATACGTTGCCCTGGCATCTGCCGGAAGACCTGCGCTATTTCAAGCAGGTTACCATGGCCAAGCCGATCATTATGGGTCGCAAAACCTTTGAATCGATTGGCCGTCCGTTACCTGGACGTGAAAATATCGTGATCAGTCGTCAGGCTGACTATGCGCCTGCGGGTGTCAGAGTGGTGCCTTCCCTTGAAGAAGCCCGGGAGCTGGCCGAAAACCTATGTTTAATAAACGGTCTGGAAGAAGCCATGGTGATCGGTGGAGCGCAAATCTATGCACAGGCTTTGCCTTTGGCAGACCGGTTGTATATAACCGAAGTTGATGCGGTTATAGAGGGCGATGCCTGGTTTCCTGCATTCGACCCTGCAGATTGGCAGGAAGTGGGCCGCAAAGATTTTGCGCCCTCTGGGGATAATCCCTTTGCCTATAGTTTCGTAGTGTATGAAAAGGAGTAGGTGGCACGTATGACAATCCGTGCACTGCTGTCTGTGTTGGCAGACGGCAAATTTCACTCCGGGCAGGAGCTGGGGCAACATCTGGGCATCAGTCGCAGTGCGATCTGGAAGCATATGCGGCGCCTTGAAGAGGAAGGCCTTGAGATATACAGCGTCAAAGGGCGGGGCTACCGTATTCCCGGCGGGCTGGACCTGCTTAATCTTGATCTGCTCAATAAAAGCCTGTCTCCGGCGTTGCGGCAGAAACTCGGTGATATCGATCTGCAACTGAATGCCGCCTCGACCAATGCCTCGGCCATGCAGGACTGCCTCAGGGGCAACTGTCATGGCAATCTCTATCTGGCTGAACAGCAAAGCGCCGGTCGTGGCCGTCGGGGTCGGACCTGGGTCAGTCCCTTTGGTCGTAATCTTTATTTCTCTCTGGTATGGCGTTTTGAACAGGGCGTCGGTGCGCTTGAGGGCCTGAGTCTGGTTGTTGGGCTCGCGCTGGTGCAGGCGCTGGAAGAGATGGGTCTGGCGGGTGCGCAGTTGAAGTGGCCAAATGATCTGCTGGTCAATGGTCGTAAGCTGGCGGGCATTCTGCTGGAGATCAATGGCGAGACTTCAGGTGCCTGTCAGGTCGTCATTGGTGTCGGTATCAATGTAGCCATGCCTTATCAGCAGGGTGAACAGATTGATCAGCCCTGGACTGATCTGACAACCGAGATGCGCACTGAATCACTGTCCAGAAATGGAGTGCTTGCTGCCTGCCTGAATCAGCTGGTGCCCTTGCTGATCCAGTTCAGTGAAGGTGGTTTTGTGGAGTTTGCCCAGCACTGGCAAGAATATAATGCACATCAGGGTAAGTCGATTACTCTGCAGGTGGGTGATAATGAGATCAGTGGTGTATGCCAGGGTGTCGATGCATCCGGCGCATTGCTGCTTGATACCGGGCAGGGTGTGCAGACCTACCATGGCGGTGAGATCAGTATTCAGCGCGTATGATTCTTGAAATTGACGCCGGTAACAGCTTCGTCAAATGGCGCATTACTCAGGCGGGTGGTGCCGTTGTTGCTGCCGGTCGAAGTGTTTTCAGTGATCTTGAATCCCAACTGCCAGCCGCATGGCCGACTAAGTTAAGTGAGGTGCGTGTCGCATCCGTAGCTGGTGAGGTTAATAACCAGCAGCTACTAAACTGGCTACAGCCGCTTTCAGAACATCCTGTCTACTTTGCGCGTACAGCCGCCTGTTGCGCGGGGGTCGCTAACAGCTATGAGGATCCATCCCGGATGGGTGTGGACCGCTGGCTGGCGATGCTGGCTGCCTATAATGAGGCGCATTGCGCTTGCTGCGTTGTTGATTGTGGCAGCGCCATCACTGTCGATTACCTCACTGCCCAGGGGCAGCATATCGGCGGATATATCCTGCCGGGCTTGCGCCTGATGACAGAAAGCCTGCTCAAGGATACCGCCCGGGTGCGATTTGCCACTGAACAGATGCAGGGACATAACACCTCTCCGGGTACTGATACAGCCAGTGCTGTGGGGCATGGTGTGAACTATCTGTTCACTGCTCTGCAGGAAAAAATTATCAACGAACTGGCGCCGGATATGCGGTTGTTTATCACCGGTGGTGATGGGGCGCTGTTTCATACTCTGGCGGGGTGTGGTGAATGGCGTGAACATCTTGTGCTGGATGGCTTGCGCTGGAGTCAGTCATGATATTGCTGCGCTGGGGGTTGTTGTTCCTGGTGCTGGCCAATACGTTGTTGTTTTTCTGGTTCTCAATGCAAACGGGCCAGGGTGACCGAACACAGAATGAAGATGCTGAGCTGCAACGCCTGCGGCTATTGAATGAGTTCAACGCGGGAGAGCTGCGCCTGAAACAGGAAGCTCTTCTGCCATCCGCTGCGGGTGGTGAAGTGGCTGATACGTGTTATGAAGTCAGTGGTTATTCTGATGAACCTGCAGCGACCGGGTTACAGCAATGGTTGCATGCACGGCAGATAACGGCGTATATCGAATCGGAACGGGTAGTGTTGCCTGAACAATACAGGCTTACCCTGCCTGTCGTTATCTCTACCTCTGAACGCCTGAGATTGCTCGATCAGTTGCGCAGACACGGCCTGGAAGGGCAGCTGGCTGATATGTCAGAAATGCGCCAGACGCTGGCGGTGTATCAAAATCAACGGCGGGCCAACCAGGCGCAATCACTGCTTTCGTTGCTCGAAGTGTCGTCGGAAGTGAACCCTGTCAGTCCTTTTGAAACCCGCTCCAGAGTGCTGTTTGATGCCGCTATTGATGAAATTTTATTCAATAAAATCAAAGAAATAGTTGCAAACAGCCCATCTGAGTTAAAAATTACAAAAAAAACGTGCACAGGGGTTGAAAGCCTCAAACGTACTGAGTAATATACGCGCCACTTCGTTGTTGTGAGCCGGTATAGCTCAGTTGGTAGAGCAACTGACTTGTAATCAGTAGGTCCCGAGTTCGACTCTTGGTGCCGGCACCATTTCAACAGCGAGGCATCGATAGATGGTGAGGTTCCCGAGTGGCCAAAGGGATCAGACTGTAAATCTGACGCGCGAGCTTCGGTGGTTCGAATCCACCCCTCACCACCATTCGACAGCAAGGCGGGTATGGTATAGTGGCTATTACCTCAGCCTTCCAAGCTGAAGAGGCGGGTTCGATTCCCGCTACCCGCTCCAGCACGTTATGCTCAAGTAGCTCAGGGGTAGAGCACACCCTTGGTAAGGGTGAGGTCGGCGGTTCAATTCCGCTCTTGAGCTCCATATTTTAAGGGTAGATATAGAAATATATCTGCCCTTTGTTATATTTGGCGCTTCGTAACTCAAACGTAGAGAATTGATCATGGCTAAAGCACAATTTGAACGTTCCAAACCGCACGTAAACGTAGGCACCATCGGCCACGTTGACCACGGTAAAACTACTCTGACAGCTGCACTGACTCGCGTTTGTGCTGAGACTTGGGGTGGCAGTGCCGTTGCATTTGATGGTATCGACAACGCTCCAGAAGAGCGTGAGCGTGGTATCACCATCGCAACTTCTCACGTTGAGTACGATTCACCAGCACGTCACTATGCGCACGTTGACTGCCCAGGACACGCTGACTATGTGAAAAACATGATCACCGGTGCTGCACAGATGGACGGTGCGATTCTGGTATGTGGCGCGACTGACGGCCCAATGCCTCAGACCCGTGAGCACATCCTGCTGTCTCGTCAGGTAGGTGTACCTTACATCGTTGTATTCCTGAACAAGGCAGACCTGCTGGCTGACGACTGCGGCGGCGCAGACTCTGAAGAATACCAGGAGATGCTGGAACTGGTTGAAATGGAACTGCGTGAGCTGCTGGACACTTACGACTTCCCAGGTGATGACACTCCAATCATCCCAGGTTCTGCGCTGATGGCGCTGAACGGCGAAGACGAAAACGGTCTGGGTACTTCTGCAGTTAAGAAACTGGTTGAAACGCTGGACTCTTACATCCCAGAACCAGAGCGTGCAATCGACGGTGCATTCATCATGCCTATCGAAGACGTATTCTCTATCCAGGGTCGTGGTACTGTAGTAACTGGCCGTGTTGAGCGCGGTATCGTTAAAGTAGGCGACGAGATCGAAATCGTTGGTATCCGTCCAACTACTAAAACTACCTGTACTGGTGTTGAGATGTTCCGTAAGCTGCTGGACGAAGGTCGTGCAGGTGAGAACATTGGTGCGCTGCTGCGTGGTACCAAGCGTGATGACGTTGAGCGTGGTCAGGTACTGTGTAAGCCTGGTTCAATCAAGCCTCACACCCGTTTCGAAGGCGAAGTATACGTACTGAGCAAAGAAGAAGGTGGTCGTCACACTCCATTCTTCAAAGGCTACCGTCCACAGTTCTACTTCCGTACCACTGACATCACTGGTGCATGTGAACTGCCGGAAGGCGTTGAAATGGTAATGCCTGGCGATAACATCCAGATGGACGTTACGCTGATCAACCCAGTAGCAATGGAAGAAGGTCTGCGCTTCGCGATTCGTGAAGGTGGCCGTACCGTTGGCGCGGGTGTTGTATCCAAAATTGTTGAATAAAATTCGATAATTAGGTGTTGCTATCCCCTAGGGACGTCCATATAATGTGCGTCCCTATTAGGCAGTAGGCCAGTGGCTCAATTGGCAGAGCAGCGGTCTCCAAAACCGCAGGTTGGGGGTTCGAGTCCCTCCTGGCCTGCCAATTCATTCGGAATTGGCATCCAAAAAAGCCCAAGCTTATTGTTATCCAGAGGCCCAAGGCGTGAACGCGAAAGTGACTTCCGAAGGATCAAAATTTGATGCCCTGAAATGGGTAGTTGTTATCGCGCTCTTGGCAGCAGGTGTGGTGGGTAACTCGATGTACGCAGAGCATTCGCTGCTGTACCGGGTTGTTGCTTTGCTGGTGCTGGCGCTGGTGGCAGGGTTTGTGGCGTTGCAGACTGAAAAAGGCCGTGCTTTTTTCAAGCTGTTTAAAGAAGCTAAGTCAGAGATCCGTAAGGTTGTCTGGCCAACACGTCAGGAAACAGCTCAGACAACTGCGATGGTGGTTGTGGTGGTGCTTATTGTTGGCCTGATGTTGTGGGGTTTGGATTCCCTGCTCGGTTGGGTGGTTTCCGGGGTAATCGGTTAAAGGTATAGGTAGCATGGCTAAGCGTTGGTATGTAGTACATGCGTACTCCGGGTACGAAAAGCGCGTAATGAATACGCTGAAAGAGCGTATCAATCTGCATCAGATGCAGGATCTCTTTGGTGATGTGCTGGTGCCCACCGAAGAGGTGGTAGAGATTCGTGACGGCAAAAAACGCAAGTCCGAACGCAAGTTCTACCCGGGTTACGTGCTGGTAAACATGGATATGAATGATGAAACCTGGCACTTGGTGAAAGATACGCCGCACGTGCTGGGCTTCATTGGTGGTACCGCAGGCAAGCCTGCGCCAATCACTGAAGCTGAAGCAAACGAGATTCTTAACCGTGTAGAAAGCGGAGTTGATAAGCCGCGGCCTAAGACTGTATTTGAGCCGGGTGAGATGGTGCGTGTCACTGACGGTCCGTTTGCTGACTTCAACGGTGTGGTTGAAGAGATTAATTACGAGAAGAACAAGCTGCAGGTTGCGGTATTGATCTTCGGTCGCTCAACTCCGGTTGAGCTGGATTTCAGTCAGGTCGAAAAGGCCTGATAAAACGAATTCCGGAATAACCTCAGCGGCTGCTGGGGTTTTTCTGTCTTGTAAAAACGGGGAGCCTTCGGGCGTTATACCCACTAGGAGTACATTGAAAAATGGCTAAGAAAATTCAGGCGTACATCAAGCTGCAGGTTGCAGCTGGTGCAGCTAACCCTTCTCCGCCGGTTGGTCCTGCATTGGGTCAGCATGGTGTGAACATCATGGAATTCTGTAAGGCGTTCAACGCTGCTACACAGGGTCTGGAGCCAGGTCTGCCTACTCCGGTTGTGATTACAGTTTATTCTGATCGCAGCTTCACTTTTATTACTAAAACTCCTCCAGCGTCTGTATTGCTGAAAAAAGCAATGGGTCTGAAGAGTGGTTCCAGCCGTCCTAACACTGAGAAAGTGGGTACTGTTACCCGTGCTCAGCTGGAAGAGATTGCGACCGTTAAAATGCCTGACCTGACTGCTGCAGATATGGATGCGGCTGTGCGTACCATCGGTGGTACTGCGCGTAGCATGGGTCTGAGAGTAGAGGGTGAAGAGTAATGGCTAAGCTGACTAAGCGCCAGAAGGCGATCAACGAAAAGATCCAGCGCGGTAAAGCTTACGGTATCGAAGAAGCTGTAACTCTGCTGTCTGAACTGTCTGCTGTTAAGTTCAAAGAAACCGTTGATGTTTCTGTGAACCTGGGCGTTGATCCACGTAAATCTGATCAGGTTGTACGTGGTTCTACTGTACTGCCAAACGGTACTGGTAATGACGTGCGTGTTGCTGTGTTTGCTCAGGGTGAAAACGCTGAGAAAGCAAAAGCTGCAGGTGCAGACGTTGTCGGTTTTGAAGATCTGGCTGAACAGATGAAAGGCGGCGATCTGAACTTTGGTGTTGTTATTGCAACTCCAGATGCGATGCGCGTTGTAGGTCAGCTGGGTCAGGTTCTGGGTCCTCGTGGTCTGATGCCAAACCCTAAAGTTGGCACCGTGACTCCAGACGTTGAAACCGCTGTTAAGAATGCTAAAGCCGGTCAGGTGCGTTTCCGTACTGACAAGAACGGCATCATCCACGCGGGTGTTGGTAAAGTTGACTTTGAAGCAGCTGCTATCAAGCAGAACATCGAAGCACTGATCTCCGACCTGAAGAAGCTGAAACCAGCTTCTGCTAAAGGCGTGTATGTGAAAAAAGTTACCCTGTCGACCACTATGGGTCCAGGTCTGCTGGTTGATCAGTCCTCTCTGGACGCTTAATCAGTAATAAAGGTTTTTTGAGGGTCTTCTGAACCTGTTTTTCAGAGACGAAGGCCGTCAAAGACCGCAGGTGAGGGTCGCTTGCGGCCCTCTTAATGGGTAACCAGCCTGCGCAGACGGTGTGATGCTGTATTTGAATCAGACCACCGTACTCGTAGCCCCTCTGGGGCGGTTGGTAACAAGTCGAAAGACGAACTCCAGGAGTAAATTGTGGCATTAGGACTTGAAGATAAAAAAGCGATCGTCGCTGAAGTCCACGAAGCTGCTAAAGGTGCTCTGTCTGCTGTTGTTGCGGATTCCCGCGGCGTTGAAGTAGGCGATATGACTGCCCTGCGTAAGCAGGCGCGCGAAGCAGGGGTATGGCTGAAAGTCGTACGTAACACCCTGGCGCGTCGTGCAGTTGAAGGTACTGACTACGCATGCTTGCAGGATGCTTTCAAAGGTCCGTCTATCATTGCTTTCTCCACTGAGCACCCAGGTGCCGGTGCGCGTATCCTGAAGGATTTCGCGAAAGGTAATGACAAGTTCGAACTGAAAGCAGCAGCTTTTGATGGTGAACTGGTTGATGTTGCTGTGCTGGCAAGCTTGCCAACATACGACGAAGCCATTGCCAAGTTGATGGCGTGCATGAAAGAAGCTGCCGCCGGCAAACTGGTACGTACCATTGCTGCGATTCGCGATCAAAAAGAGCAGGCAGCCTAAGCGCTTTAGCCTTGTTTTTTGAAACTGTTTTAATGGCCTACGGGCTGACAAATATCAGGAATTTAAAATGTCTCTGACTAACGAAGATATCCTTAACGCTATTGCTGAAATGTCTGTAAAAGACGTTGTTGCTCTGATCGAAGCAATGGAAGAAAAATTCGGTGTAACTGCTGCTGTTGCAGTTGCTGCTGGCCCTGCTGCTGGTGGTGACGCTGCTGCTGCTGAAGAACAGACTGAGTTTGACGTTATTCTGGCCGCTGCTGGCGAGAAGAAAGTAAACGTAATCAAAGTTGTACGTGGTGCAACTGGTCTGGGTCTGAAAGAAGCTAAAGCTATCGTTGACGGTGCCCCATCCACTGTTAAAGAAGGCCTGAGCAAAGACGACGCAGAAGCTCTGAAGAAAGAACTGGAAGAAGCTGGCGCTACTGTTGAAGTTAAGTAATAGCTTCTTGCTACACCAGGCAGCTTGACTGCCTGAAGTGCTGATGGCTGGTGGCTAAATGCCACCGGCCTTTTTCCGTTATTTTGTGCTGTAAACGATAACGGTATATCAGACGCCAACCTTAATTGGCTCTGCCTGTACAAATTGGTGCACTTGCTGGGGATCACTGATGGCTTATTCATATACTGAAAAGAAACGCATCCGCAAGGACTTCGGTAAATTACCGCAAGTCATGGATGTGCCCTACCTGCTGGCAATTCAGCTCGACTCCTATAAAAAATTCCTGCAAACCGGCGTTGATTCGGTTGAACGGTTGGATGAAGGTCTGCATGCCGCATTTAACTCTGTATTCCCTATCGTGTCCTATTCCGGCAATGCATCGCTGGAATATGTCGGCTACCGTTTGGGCGAGCCGGTATTTGATGTGAAAGAATGTCAGGTGCGTGGTGTGACTTACCATGCGCCGCTGCGAGTCAAAGTACGCCTGGTTATTTATGACCGTGACTCCAGCACTAAAGCGGTAAAAGATATCAAAGAGCAGGAAGTCTACATGGGCGAAATGCCTCTGATGACTGAAAACGGTACCTTTGTTATCAACGGTACTGAGCGGGTTATCGTATCCCAGCTGCACCGCTCACCCGGCGTGTTCTTTGATCACGATAAAGGTAAAACTCACTCTTCCGGCAAACTGCTGTATTCCGCGCGTATCATTCCTTACCGTGGTTCATGGCTGGATTTTGAATTTGATCCTAAGGACAACCTGTTTGTCCGTATCGACCGTCGTCGTAAACTGCCAGCGACTATCCTGCTGCGTGCTTTGGGTTATGAAGCGCAGGAAATCCTGGAGATGTTCTTCGACAACACTGAATGGGATCTGGGCGCTGACACCATCAAGATGAAACTGGTGGCTGACCGTCTGCGTGGTGAAACCCTGTCTTTCGAAGTGAAAGATCCGGAAGGCAACGTGGTTGTTGAAGCAGGCCGTCGTATCACGCCGCGTCATATCCGTCAGATGGAAAAAGCGGGCATGGAATACCTGCCGGTACCAATGGAGTACCTGTGCGGTAAGGCCATGGCGAAAGATCTGGTTGATCCGTCAACCGGTGAGGTGATCTGCGAATCCAACGCTGAGATCACTGAAGATCTGGTTAAGAAGATGCGTGCAGCGGGTATCACTACGTTTGAAACCCTGTACACAAACGACCTGGATTGCGGCTCTTTCGTATCTGAAACCCTGCGTATTGACCCGACCCGCAATCAGCTGGAATCTCTGGTTGAGATCTACCGCATGATGCGTCCGGGCGAACCGCCTACCAAAGAATCGGCTGAAGCGCTGTTTGAGAACCTGTTCTTTACCGAAGAGCGCTACGACCTGTCTGCTGTAGGTCGCATGAAGTTCAACCGTCGTCTGGGTCGTGATGAAGTTGTCGGCTCCGGCGTACTGGATAAAGACGATATCCTGGCGGTGATGCACACCCTGATCGACATCCGTAACGGCAAAGGCACTGTGGATGACATCGACCACCTGGGTAACCGTCGTATCCGTTCCGTAGGCGAGATGGCTGAAAACCAGTTCCGCGTAGGTCTGGTCCGTGTTGAGCGTGCGGTGCGTGAACGTCTGTCCATGGCAGAATCAGATAACCTGATGCCTCAGGATCTGATCAATGCCAAACCTGTTGCTGCGGCGATTAAAGAGTTCTTTGGTTCCTCTCAGCTGTCTCAGTTTATGGACCAGAACAACCCGCTGTCTGAGATTACGCATAAGCGTCGTGTTTCTGCTCTGGGCCCCGGCGGTCTGACCCGTGAGCGTGCAGGCTTTGAGGTACGTGACGTACACCCGACTCACTATGGTCGAGTCTGCCCAATCGAAACGCCTGAAGGTCCAAACATCGGTCTGATCAACTCCCTGGCGGTGTTTGCCCGCACCAACGAGTACGGCTTCCTGGAAACGCCTTACCGTCGTGTTGTAAACAGTCAGGTAACTGATGAACTGGATTACCTGTCAGCGATTGAAGAAAACACCTTTGTTATCGCGCAGGCCTCTGCGGCGATGGACGAAGAAGGTCGTCTGACTGATGAGCTGGTAACTGTTCGTCACCTGAACGAAACCACTGTCATGTCACCAGAGAAAGTACAGTACATGGACGTGTCTCCACGTCAGGTTGTATCTGTAGCTGCTTCTCTGATCCCGTTCCTGGAACACGATGACGCGAACCGTGCATTGATGGGTTCCAACATGCAGCGTCAGGCGGTGCCGACTCTGCGTGCTGAAAAGCCACTGGTGGGTACGGGTATCGAGCGTAACGTGGCACAGGACTCCGGTGTGTGTGTAGTTGCACGTCGTGGTGGTGTGATTGAATCGGTTGATGCCAGCCGCATCGTTGTCCGTGTAAATGATGACGAAGTGGTGGCAGGTGAAGCCGGTGTCGATATCTACAACCTGACCAAATACACCCGTTCTAACCAGAACACCTGTATTAACCAGCGTTCTATCGTAAGCCCTGGCGACATGGTGCAGACCGGTGACGTGATGGCAGACGGTCCATCTGTGGACCTGGGTGAACTGGCACTGGGCCAGAACATGCGCATCGCGTTCATGCCTTGGAATGGTTACAACTTCGAGGACTCCATCCTGATCTCTGAACGTGTGGTTCAGGATGACCGCTTTACCACTATCCACATTCAGGAACTGACCTGTGTGGCGCGTGATACCAAGCTGGGTTCTGAAGAGATCACCTCTGATATTCCAAACGTAGGTGAATCTGCCCTGGCCAAGCTGGATGAGTCCGGTATTGTGCACATCGGTGCAGAAGTAGGTCCTGGCGATATTCTGGTTGGTAAGGTAACACCAAAAGGTGAAAGCCAGCTGACCCCTGAAGAGAAACTGCTACGTGCAATCTTCGGTGAAAAAGCGTCTGACGTTAAGGACACCTCCCTGCGCGTGAAGACCGGTACGATCGGTAAGGTTATCGACGTACAGGTATTCACCCGTGATGGCGTACAGAAAGATCAGCGTGCGCTGTCTATCGAGAAGTCTGAACTGGATGCAATCCGCAAAGACCTGAACGAAGAGTACCGTATTGTTGAACAGGCGACTTTTGAGCGTCTGAGCAAAGTACTGGTAGGTCTGAAAGCGGATGGTGGTGCTGGCCTGAAAAAAGGCGAAGAGATCACTGAAGCGTTCCTGGCTGAGCTGCCTAAAGCTGACTGGTTCAAGATCCGTGTATCTGATGATGCTGCAGCTGAACAGCTGGAACTGGCGCAGAAACAGCTGGAAGACCGTAAAGAGTCTCTGGAGCGTCGCTTCGAAGACAAAAAAGGCAAGCTGCAGACCGGCGATGATCTGGCACCGGGCGTACTGAAAATCGTCAAGGTGTATGTTGCGACTAAACGTCGTGTACAGCCAGGTGACAAGATGGCCGGTCGTCACGGTAACAAGGGTGTTATCTCCGTAATCATGCCGGTTGAAGATATGCCGTACGATGAAAACGGTGAACCGGTTGATATCGTACTGAACCCGCTGGGCGTACCGTCCCGTATGAACGTGGGTCAGATCCTTGAAACCCACATGGGTATGGCTGCCAAAGGTCTGGGTCGTCGCATCAATGAGATGCTGGAACAGGAACGCGCCCGTGCGGAAACCGTAAAAGAAGTACGCGGCTTCCTGCATCAGATCTACAACGCTGACCTGGGTGCTGGCATGAACAGCCGCACGGAAGATCTGGATAACTTCTCTGATGAAGAGATTCTGGAACTGGCCAACAACCTGACTGCAGGTGTGCCTCTGGCAACTCCGGCGTTCGACGGTGCCAAAGAGGTTGAGATCAAGTCTCTCCTGCGTCTGGCAGGTCTGAACGATTCCGGACAGTGTTTGCTGTTTGATGGCCGTACCGGTCAGCAATTCGACCGTCCGGTTACCGTTGGCTACATGTACATGCTGAAACTGAACCACCTGGTAGACGACAAAATGCATGCGCGTTCTACCGGTTCTTACAGCCTGGTTACTCAGCAGCCGCTGGGTGGTAAGGCTCAGTTCGGTGGTCAGCGCTTTGGTGAGATGGAGGTGTGGGCACTGGAAGCATACGGTGCAGCTTACACCCTGCAGGAGATGCTGACCGTGAAGTCCGACGACGTGAACGGCCGTACCAAGATGTACAAAAACATCGTGGATGGCGATCACCGGATGGAACCGGGCATGCCGGAATCCTTCAACGTGCTCATCAAGGAAATTCGCTCCCTCGGTATCGATATCGAGTTGGAAAACGAATAAGGGCATATCCGAACACCAGGCGGGGGTCGCCCACCGGCGGCCTCAAGCAAGAACTCCGTTAGGAGCTTGATAGAATGAAAGATTTGTTGAATCTGCTGAAGTCCCAGGGTCAATCTGAAGAGTTTGACTCTATTCGCATCACTCTGGCCTCTCCGGATATGATCCGTTCATGGTCCTATGGTGAAGTGAAAAAGCCAGAAACCATCAACTACCGTACCTTCAAGCCTGAGCGTGAAGGTCTGTTCTGTGCCAAGATCTTTGGTCCGGTAAAAGACTACGAGTGTCTGTGCGGCAAGTACAAGCGCATGAAACACCGCGGTGTGATCTGTGAGAAGTGTGGCGTTGAAGTCACGCTGGCCAAAGTACGTCGTGAGCGTATGGGTCACATTGAACTGGCGTCCCCAGTTGCACACATCTGGTTCCTGAAGTCCCTGCCGTCCCGTATCGGTCTGTTGCTGGATATGACCCTGCGTGATATCGAGCGGGTACTGTATTTCGAATCATTTGTTGTTATCGATCCGGGCATGACCACCCTTGAGCGCGGTCAGCTGCTGAACGATGAACAGTATTTTGAAGCACTGGAAGAGTTCGGTGATGACTTCGATGCCCGTATGGGTGCGGAAGCAATCAGAGAGCTGCTGTCTTCTATTGAACTGGAAGAGGAAGTTAATCAGCTGCGTGAAGAACTGCCGCAGACTAACTCTGAAACCAAGATCAAGAAGCTGTCCAAGCGTCTGAAACTGCTGGAAGCCTTCTACAAATCTGGCAACAAGCCAGAGTGGATGGTGATGGAAGTACTGCCGGTACTGCCACCTGATCTGCGCCCGCTGGTACCGCTGGACGGTGGTCGTTTTGCGACCTCTGATCTGAATGATCTGTACCGCCGCGTGATTAACCGTAACAACCGACTGAAGCGTCTGCTGGACCTGAACGCACCGGATATCATCGTACGTAACGAAAAACGTATGCTGCAGGAATCCGTGGATGCGCTGCTGGATAACGGCCGTCGTGGTCGTGCGATCACCGGTTCTAACAAGCGTCCGCTGAAATCTCTGGCTGACATGATCAAAGGTAAGCAGGGTCGTTTCCGTCAGAACCTGCTGGGTAAACGTGTTGACTACTCCGGTCGTTCTGTAATCGTAGTGGGTCCATACCTGCGTCTGCATCAGTGCGGTCTGCCTAAAAAAATGGCGCTGGAACTGTTTAAGCCGTTTATCTTCTCCAAGCTGGAACTGCGTGGTCACGCGACCACCATTAAAGCTGCCAAGAAGATGGTTGAGCGCGAAGAAGCACTGGTCTGGGATATCCTGGATGAGGTGATCCGCGAGCATCCGGTACTGCTGAACCGTGCACCAACTCTGCACCGTCTGGGTATCCAGGCATTCGAGCCGGTTCTGATTGAAGGTAAAGCGATTCAGCTGCACCCGTTGGTTTGTGCGGCGTACAACGCCGACTTCGACGGTGACCAGATGGCGGTACACGTACCGCTGACACTGGAAGCTCAGCTGGAAGCCCGTGCGCTGATGATGTCTACCAACAACATCCTGTCGCCAGCCAACGGTGAACCAATCATCGTACCGTCACAGGACGTGGTACTGGGTCTGTATTACATGACCCGTGAGCGCGTAAACGCTCAGGGTGAAGGCCGTGTATTTGCGGATATTGAAGAAGTGGAACGTGCACACGGTGCTGGCACGCTGGATCTGCAGGCCAAAATCCGTGTCCGTATCACTGAAACCATCCGTGATATCGAAGGCAATCTGGAAACCGTTACCAGTCTGAAAGAGACCACCGCCGGTCGTGCGCTGCTGTTTGCGCTGGTACCTGCCGGTCTGCCATTCGAACTGGTTGATCAGCCGATGAAGAAGAAGGCGATCTCTCGCCTGCTGAACGAAGCCTACCGTCGCTGCGGTCTGAAAGACACTGTGATCTTTGCTGACCAGCTGATGTACAAAGGCTTCCGTCAGGCCACCCTGTCTGGTGTGTCTATCGGTGTGAACGACTTTGAAATCCCTGCAGAAAAAACCGACATCATTGAAGACGCAGAATCCGAAGTAATGGATATCGAACGTCAGTTCTCTGAAGGTCTGGTAACCCAGGGCGAGAAATACAACAAGGTTATCGACATCTGGTCCCGCGCGAACGAGCTGCTGGCCAAGAAGATGATGGAAAACCTGAAAACCGAGCCGGTTATCACTAAAGAGGGTAAAGAGTCCGAGCAGGAATCTTTCAACTCTGTCTACATGATGGCCGACTCCGGTGCCCGTGGTAGTGCTGCTCAGATCCGTCAGCTGGCGGGTATGCGTGGTCTGATGGCCAAGCCGGACGGCTCGATCATCGAAACGCCAATCACCGCGAACTTCCGTGAAGGTCTGAACGTACTGCAGTACTTCATCTCGACCCACGGTGCGCGTAAAGGTCTGGCGGATACGGCACTGAAAACAGCGAACTCCGGTTACCTGACCCGTCGTCTGGTTGACGTGGCACAGGACGTGGTTATCACTGAGCACGACTGTGGCACCGATGACGGCGTACAGATGTACCCGCTGATTGAAGGCGGTGACGTGGTTGTTGCACTGGGTGACCGTGTACTGGGTCGTGTGGTTGCAACTGACGTGCTGGATCCAACCGGTAAAGACGTACTGATTGAAGCCGGTACCCTGATCGACGAAGCCTGGAAGTTCCGTCTGGAAAATGACGAGCAGTATTCCTCTATCGACGAAATTAAAGTGCGCAGTGCTATCAGCTGTCGTACCCGTCATGGTATCTGTGCCAAGTGTTATGGCCGTGATCTGGGTCGTGGTCATCTGGTTAACCCGGGTGAAGCAGTGGGTGTTATTGCGGCACAGTCCATCGGTGAGCCAGGTACACAGCTGACCATGCGTACGTTCCACATCGGTGGTGCGGCATCCCGGGCAGCAGCAGTTGACAGCATTCAGGTGAAAAACGGCGGTGAGATTCGTCTGCATAACCTGAAGTTTGTAGAACGTGCTGACGGCAATCTGGTGGCAACTTCCCGTTCCGGCGAGCTGGGCGTAACTGATGAGCACGGTCGTGAACGTGAGCGTTACAAGCTTCCATACGGTTCTGTGATCAAAGTACGTGACGGCAGTCAGGTTGCAGCGGGCGACATCGTTGCCAACTGGGACCCGCACACCCACCCAATCATTGCTGAGATGGCGGGTACTGTTGAACTGTCCGGTATTGAAGACGGTATTACCGTTAAGACTCAGACAGATGAGCTGACCGGCCTGTCCACCACTGAGGTGCTGGAAGGTAAAGATCGTCCACAGGCGGGTCGTGATATCCGTCCGATGATCAAACTGATGGATGGCGATAAAGAAGTCATGCATCCGGGTACCGATTCTCCGGCGCAGTATCTGCTGCCTGAGAAAGCGATTATGAACCTGTCCAATGGCGCAGCGGTTCAGGTGGGTGACGTGCTGGCACGTATTCCACAGGAAGGCTCTGTGAACAAGGACATCACCGGTGGTCTGCCACGTGTAGCTGACCTGTTTGAAGCACGTAAACCTAAAGAGTCTGCGATTCTGGCGGAAGTGTCCGGTGTGGTTGGTTTCGGTAAAGAAACCAAAGGTAAAAAACGTCTTCTGATCTCTCCGGCGGATGCGGATCCGGTGGAAACCATGATTCAGAAATGGCGTAACCTCAACGTGTTTGAAGGTGAGCAGGTAGAGAAGGGTGAGGTGATCTCTGATGGTCCGTCTAACCCGCACGATATCCTGCGTATTCAGGGCGTTGAAGAACTGGCTAAATACATCGTTGGCGAGATCCAGGACGTTTACCGTCTACAGGGTGTTGTGATCAACGATAAGCACATCGAAGTGATTGTGCGTCAGATGCTGCGCAAAGTTGAGATCACTACTTCTGGTGATTCCAGCTTTATCCCGGGTGACCAGGTTGAATACATGGCAGTGATCGCAGAAAACGAAGAGCTGGAAGCAGCAGGTAAGATTCCAGCTAAATTCGACCGCGTTCTGCTGGGTATCACCAAAGCATCTCTGGCAACTGAGTCCTTCATCTCTGCGGCGTCCTTCCAGGAAACAACCCGCGTACTGACTGAAGGTGCAGTGACTGGCAAGCAGGACTTCCTGCGTGGTCTGAAAGAGAACGTGGTTGTGGGTCGTCTGATCCCGGCCGGTTCCGGTCTGGCGTATCACGATGAGCGTAAGCGCAAACGTGCTCAGCCAGCTGAATCTGCAATGACCGTGAGTGCGGAAGAAGTGCAACAGGCATTGACCGAAGCTTTGAATGCTTCAATGCCTGATAGTGAATAACGATTGATTAAATCCTGTTCACTGATTGCGAACCGGGCCGGAATTGATTAAAATTCCGGCCCCTTTGTGACTGGATCGAAAAAATCCGGTCTTTTTGTTGGTGTTAACTAAAAAAACGTGGAGTTTGCTTAATGGCAACGATTAACCAGTTGGTACGTAAACCACGTAAACGCAAAGTTCAGCCTAGCGATGTTCGTGCATTGCAGGGTTGTCCTCAGCGTCGTGGCGTATGTACCCGTGTTTACACCACTACCCCGAAAAAACCGAACTCTGCACTGCGTAAAGTGTGCCGTGTTCGTCTGACCAACGGCTTCGAGGTTGCTTCCTACATTGGTGGTGAAGGTCACAACCTGCAGGAGCACAGCGTTGTTCTGATTCGTGGTGGTCGTGTTAAGGACCTTCCAGGTGTGCGTTATCACACAGTACGTGGTGCTCTGGACTGCTCTGGCGTTAATGAACGCAAACAGGGTCGTTCTAAGTACGGTACTAAGCGTCCTAAATCTTAATCGTCGTCCCTGCGGCGCGGCACAGCAGCGATCTTGATAAGAGGCTGCCGGGCTAACCCGGAAACACGGTAAGAGTAAGGCCAGGCCTATGCCTGGAAAACCTGAAGACCTTTTAATGAATTGAGGGCTTATCAATGCCTAGAAGACGCGTCGCTGCAAAGCGCGAAATTCTGCCGGATCCAAAATTCGGTAACACTGTTCTGGCTAAATTTATCAACCATGTAATGGTAAGCGGCAAAAAATCTGTCGCTGAGAAAATTGTTTACGGTGCCCTGGATAAAATCCAGCAGCGTACAAGCCAGGATCCACTTGAACTGTTTGAAAAAGCCCTGGAAGCGATCCAGCCTGCGGTGGAAGTTAAGTCCCGTCGCGTGGGTGGTGCTACTTATCAGGTGCCTGTAGAAGTGCGTCCATCCCGTCGTATGGCTCTGGCTATGCGCTGGATTGTTGATGCCTCTCGTAAACGTGGTGAGAAGTCCATGGCGCTGCGTCTGGCCGGCGAGCTGGTCGATGCTTCTGAAGGTCGCGGTGCGGCTGTGAAGAAACGTGAAGACGTGCATCGTATGGCTGAAGCGAACAAAGCATTCGCTCACTACCGTTTCTAATCTACAGAGGATTGAGTCGTGGCTCGTAAAACACCTATCGCACGCTACCGTAACATCGGTATCTGTGCGCACGTAGACGCAGGTAAAACCACCACTACAGAACGTGTGCTGTTCTACACTGGTCTGTCTCACAAAATCGGTGAGGTTCACGACGGTGCAGCTACCATGGACTGGATGGAGCAGGAGCAGGAGCGTGGTATTACCATCACTTCTGCAGCGACTACCTGTTTCTGGAGTGGTATGAACCAGCAGTTCGATGAGCATCGTGTCAACATCATCGACACCCCCGGGCACGTTGACTTTACCATTGAGGTAGAGCGTTCACTGCGTGTTCTTGATGGTGCTGTAGTTGTACTGTGTGCGTCCTCCGGCGTACAGCCTCAGACTGAGACTGTATGGCGTCAGGCGAACAAATATGAAGTACCTCGCATGGTTTTCGTCAACAAGATGGACCGTGCTGGTGCTGACTTCTTCATGGTTGAGCGTCAGCTGAAACAGCGTCTGGGTTGTACTGCTGTGCCGATTAACTTCCCAATCGGTGCTGAAGACGAGTTCAAAGGCGTGGTTGACCTGATTCGCATGAAAGCCATCATGTGGAACGAAGCCGATCAGGGCATGACCTACGAGCTGGAAGAGATCCCAGCTGATCTGCAGGCTAAAGCCGAAGAGTTGCGTGAAGCAATGATTGAAGCGGCTGCAGAGGCCAATGAAGAGCTGATGGAAAAATACCTTGAAGAAGGTGAGCTGTCAGATGATGAAATCAAAGCGGGTCTGCGTGCGCGCACCCTGGACAACGACATTGTTCTGATGCTGGCAGGTTCTGCCTTCAAGAACAAAGGTGTTCAGGCGGTTCTGGACGCTGTTATCGAGTACATGCCTTCTCCGAAAGAAGTTAAGGCAATTGAAGGTACTCTGGATGACGCGGCTGGCACTGTTGCTACACGTGAAGCTGATGACGATGCGCCTTTTTCTGCGCTGGCATTCAAGATCGCGACTGACCCATTCGTGGGTACCCTGACGTTCGTTCGTGTTTATTCTGGTGTTCTGAACTCTGGCGACAGCGTTATGAACTCTGTGAAGAGCAAGAAAGAGCGTGTGGGCCGTATGGTGCAGATGCACTCTAACCAGCGTGAAGAGATCAAAGAAGTACGCGCGGGTGACATTGCGGCTCTGATCGGTATGAAAGACGTAACCACCGGTGACACTCTGTGTGCCCTGGATAATGTAATTATTCTGGAGCGTATGGAATTCCCGGATCCGGTAATTTCTGTTGCGGTTGAGCCTAAGTCCAAAGCGGACCAGGAAAAAATGGGTATTGCGCTGGGTAAACTGGCTCAGGAAGACCCGTCTTTCCGCGTAGAAACCGATCAGGAATCTGGTCAGACCATCATCTCCGGTATGGGTGAGCTGCACCTGGACATCATCGTTGACCGTATGCGTCGCGAGTTCAAGGTGGAAGCTAACATCGGTAAACCTCAGGTAGCTTACCGTGAGAAGATCCGCAGCTCTATCGATGCAAACCACAAGTTTGCGCGTCAGTCTGGTGGTCGCGGTCAGTACGGTCACGTTGTGATCGAGTTCAGCCCGTCTGATGAAGAAGGTCTGGAGTTCGTGAACGAAATCGTGGGTGGTGCTATTCCGAAGGAATACATCCCGGCGATTCAGAAAGGTATCGAAGAGCAGATGAAGAACGGTGTTATCGCCGGCTATCCGCTGATCGGCCTGAAAGCCCGTCTGCACGACGGTTCTTTCCACGAAGTTGACTCCAACGAGATGGCGTTTAAAATCGCAGCATCTCAGGCTCTGAAGAAGTATGCGCAGCAGGCTAGTCCTTGTCTGCTTGAGCCAATGATGAAAGTGGAAGTTGTGACTCCAGAAGAGTACATGGGTGACGTAATGGGCGACCTTAACCGTCGTCGCGGCCTGGTACAGGGTATGGAAGACAGCTCTTCCGGTAAGGTGATCAACGCTCAGGTGCCGTTGGGTGAAATGTTCGGTTACGCAACCGATCTGCGCTCTGCGACTCAGGGTCGTGCAACTTACTCTATGGAATTTTCTGAATACGCTGAAGCACCAAATAATATTGCTGAAGCGGTTATTAATCAGAACTAATTTTTTCGCCTAATTACTTGTTTAAGAGGTAATAAAAAGTGGCTAAAGCACAATTTGAACGTTCCAAACCGCACGTAAACGTAGGCACCATCGGCCACGTTGACCACGGTAAAACTACTCTGACAGCTGCACTGACTCGCGTTTGTGCTGAGACTTGGGGTGGCAGTGCCGTTGCATTTGATGGTATCGACAACGCTCCAGAAGAGCGTGAGCGTGGTATCACCATCGCAACTTCTCACGTTGAGTACGATTCACCAGCACGTCACTATGCGCACGTTGACTGCCCAGGACACGCTGACTATGTGAAAAACATGATCACCGGTGCTGCACAGATGGACGGTGCGATTCTGGTATGTGGCGCGACTGACGGCCCAATGCCTCAGACCCGTGAGCACATCCTGCTGTCTCGTCAGGTAGGTGTACCTTACATCGTTGTATTCCTGAACAAGGCAGACCTGCTGGCTGACGACTGCGGCGGCGCAGACTCTGAAGAATACCAGGAGATGCTGGAACTGGTTGAAATGGAACTGCGTGAGCTGCTGGACACTTACGACTTCCCAGGTGATGACACTCCAATCATCCCAGGTTCTGCGCTGATGGCGCTGAACGGCGAAGACGAAAACGGTCTGGGTACTTCTGCAGTTAAGAAACTGGTTGAAACGCTGGACTCTTACATCCCAGAACCAGAGCGTGCAATCGACGGTGCATTCATCATGCCTATCGAAGACGTATTCTCTATCCAGGGTCGTGGTACTGTAGTAACTGGCCGTGTTGAGCGCGGTATCGTTAAAGTAGGCGACGAGATCGAAATCGTTGGTATCCGTCCAACTACTAAAACTACCTGTACTGGTGTTGAGATGTTCCGTAAGCTGCTGGACGAAGGTCGTGCAGGTGAGAACATTGGTGCGCTGCTGCGTGGTACCAAGCGTGATGACGTTGAGCGTGGTCAGGTACTGTGTAAGCCTGGTTCAATCAAGCCTCACACCCGTTTCGAAGGCGAAGTATACGTACTGAGCAAAGAAGAAGGTGGTCGTCACACTCCATTCTTCAAAGGCTACCGTCCACAGTTCTACTTCCGTACCACTGACATCACTGGTGCATGTGAACTGCCGGAAGGCGTTGAAATGGTAATGCCTGGCGATAACATCCAGATGGACGTTACGCTGATCAACCCAGTAGCAATGGAAGAAGGTCTGCGCTTCGCGATTCGTGAAGGTGGCCGTACCGTTGGCGCGGGTGTTGTATCTAAAATCGTTGAGTAATTAATACTCTCCGATGCAAAAAGCCCTCTTCGGAGGGCTTTTTTGTGTCTGCTGCTGGCAGTTTCACAGGATTGTCTAAATAAACAACAAGTTTTGTTGACCTGTTCTTTTCCTGCCAGTAGAATTTGCGTCCCTCTCATTGTAGGGGGAGGTCGGCTATGCCGTTTTTAAACATATTGGAAATGTGATCGAAATGCAGAATCAGAAAATTCGTATTCGTCTGAAAGCCTTTGATCATCGCCTGATCGACTCGTCCACGCAGGAAATCGTTGATACTGCTAAACGGACTGGTGCTCAGGTGCGGGGCCCGATCCCGCTTCCTACCCGTAAAGAGCGCTACACAGTGCTGATTTCACCGCACGTCAACAAAGACGCCCGCGATCAGTATGAAATCCGCACTCACAAGCGTGTTCTGGACATCGTTGAGCCAACAGAAAAAACTGTTGACGCACTGATGAAGCTGGATCTTGCTGCGGGTGTTGAAGTGCAGATCAGCCTCGGCTAATTAAGGCAGCTGCGCAGAATTAATTTATTAATGAAGCGCTTATTTTGTGTGGAATGCTCTGGAAAGGGCAGCCGTAGTGGGTAACAGCCCCGTACACAACTGGCAAGAGGTTTTAAAACAATGTCTGTAGGTCTTATCGGACGTAAAGCGGGTATGACTCGCGTCTTCAATGAAGACGGCGTATCCGTGCCAGTCACTGTCATCGAAGTGGAACCGAACCGTGTTACTGCAGTTAAATCTGCAGATACCGACGGCTACGCGGCTGTGCAGGTGACCACCGGTGCTAAGAAGGCTAACCGCCTGTCTAAGCCGGAAGCTGGTCAGTTTGCGAAAGCAGGTGTCGAAGCAGGACGTGGTTTGTGGGAGTTCCGCCTGTCAGGTGGCGAAGAAGTCAACGTTGGCGATGAGCTGACTGTTGCGCGCTTTGAAGCGGGTCAGAAGGTAGACGTAACCGGTCGTTCTAAAGGTAAAGGTTTCCAGGGCGGTATCAAGCGCTGGAACTTCAGCATGCAGGACGCTACTCACGGTAACTCGCTTTCTCACCGTGCTCCAGGTTCTATTGGTCAGTGTCAGACTCCTGGTCGTGTTTGGAAAGGCAAGAAGATGGCAGGTCACATGGGTGATGAGCGTGTAACCGTTCAGACCCTGGAAGTCGTTCGCGTTGACGCTGAACGTAACCTGTTGTTGATCAAAGGTGCTGTTCCAGGCGCAACTGGCGGTGACGTAATCGTTAAACCGGCCGTTAAAGCCGGCGCCTAAGGGGGTTTGAAATGAATCTGAATTTAGCTGGAGCTAAAGGTTCGGTTGAAGTTTCCGACCTGGCTTTTGGTAAAGAATTCAACGAGACGCTGGTACACCAGGTTGTGACTGCATACCTGGCTGGCGCTCGTCAGGGCACCAAAGCCCAGAAAAACCGCTCTGCGGTATCTGGTGGTGGTGCTAAACCATGGCGTCAGAAGGGTACTGGTCGTGCCCGTGCGGGTACTACCCGTTCTCCGCTGTGGCGTACCGGTGGTGTAACTTTCGCAGCTGCACCACGTGATCACGCTCAGAAAGTGAACAAGAAAATGTATCGTGCTGCGATGCGTTGCATTCTGTCTGAGTTGGTACGTCAGGATCGCCTGGTTGTTGTTGAAGATTTCGCTTTGGAATCTCCAAAAACTAAACAGTTTGTGGCCAAGCTGAATGAGCTTGAGCTGAATAATGCACTGCTGATTACTGAAGACGTAGAGCAGAACCTGTATCTCGCTTCTCGTAACGTACCACACGTGGACGTTCGTGATGCTGCTGGCCTGGACCCTGTGTCTCTGGTTGGCTTTGAGAAAGTACTGGTTACCGTACCTGCGCTGAAGAAAATCGAGGAGGCGCTGGCATGAATCAGGAACGCATCTACAAAGTGCTGCTGGGTCCGCACATCTCCGAGAAAGCTACTATCGTAGCTGATGGTTCTCAGCAGGTTGTTTTCCGTGTGGCAAAAGACGCTACTAAACCAGAAATCAAAGAAGCTGTTGAGCAGCTGTTTAACGTCAAAGTAAAAGGCGTAAACGTGCTGAATGCTAAAGGCAAAACCAAGCGCACTATGCGTGGTATGGGCAAGCGCAGTGATGTGCGTAAAGCCTATGTTTGCCTGGCCGATGGCTCCGAGATTGATTTCCTCGGTGGCGAGTAATAGAGGGTTATAAAAATGGCAGTGACTAAAACTAAGCCGACCTCTGCTGGACGTCGTCATGTAGTAAAGGTATCTAATGCCGAGCTACATAAAGGCAAGCCATATGCGCCACTCGTTGAAAAGAAAAGCAAAAACGGTGGTCGTAACAACAATGGTCGCATTACCACTCGCCACGTTGGCGGTGGTCACAAACAGCAGTACCGTTTAATCGATTTTCGTCGCAACAAGGACGGCATTCCAGCGACTGTTGAGCGCCTGGAATACGATCCTAACCGTTCTGCGCATATTGCACTGGTTGTGTATGCGGACGGTGAGCGTCGTTACATCATTGCACCTAAAGGCGTAGCTGCAGGTGCAAAAGTTCAGTCCGGTGAATACGTAGACATCAAACCAGGTAACTGTATGCCTCTGCGCAACGTGCCTGTGGGTGCTGTTGTTCACTGTATCGAACTGAAACCAGGTAAAGGTGCGCAGATCGCTCGTTCAGCGGGTACTTCTGCACAGCTGGTCGCACGTGATGGTGCCTATGCAACGCTGCGTCTGCGCTCTGGCGAGATGCGTAAAGTGCTGGCCGAATGTCGTGCAACTCTGGGTGAAGTGTGCAACAGCGAGCACAGCCTGCGTCAGCTGGGTAAAGCCGGTGCAACGCGCTGGCGTGGTGTTCGTCCTACTGTACGTGGTGTTGCGATGAACCCGGTAGATCACCCGCATGGTGGTGGTGAAGGTCGTACTTCTGGTGGTCGTCATCCGGTGACCCCATGGGGTGTTCCGACCAAGGGTTATAAAACTCGTAAGAACAAGCGTACCGATAAACTGATCGTACGCCGTCGTAACGCTAAGTAAGAGGATACAGCTGTGCCACGTTCACTTAAGAAAGGTCCTTTTATCGACCTTCACTTGTTGAAAAAGGTAGAAGCTGCAGTTGAAGCTAACGACCGTCGTCCAATCAAAACCTGGTCACGTCGTTCTACAGTTTTTCCAAACTTTGTAGGTTTGACAATTGCAGTTCATAACGGCCGTCAGCATGTTCCGGTATTCATTACCGAAGACATGGTTGGTCATAAACTGGGCGAGTTTGCTGTGACCCGTAATTACCGCGGTCACGCTGCAGACAAGAAAGCCAAGCGATAAGGAGTTAGATGATGGAAGTTGCCGCTAAACATACTGGCGCCCGCATCTCTGCACAGAAAGCCCGTCTGGTTGCTGACCAGATCCGTGGTAAGTCTGTCGGCGAAGCTCTGAATATCTTGGCGTTTAGTCCTAAAAAAGGTGCGGCGCTTGTTAAGAAGGTACTGGAATCTGCGATTGCTAACGCAGAACACAATGAAGGTGCTGATATTGACGAGCTGCGCGTTTCAACTGTCTTCGTTGACGAAGGCATGACGATGAAACGCATTAAGCCGCGTGCGAAGGGTCGCGCTGATCGTATCTTGAAGCGCTCCTGTCACATCACTGTTAAAGTGGCCGACTGAGCTGACTGCTAGGAGAGTTCATTATGGGTCAGAAAGTACATCCGACCGGTATTCGTCTTGGCGTTGTTAAAGACCACACCTCTGTGTGGTATGCCGACAAGAATGAATACGCAAGCAAGCTGCTGAATGATCTTCAGGTACGTGAGTACCTGGATGAGCAGTTGAAGAACGCATCTGTCAGTCGCATCGAGATCGAGCGCCCTGCACAGAACGCAAAAATCACCATTCACACTGCCCGTCCAGGCATCGTGATTGGTAAAAAAGGTGAAGATGTTGAGAAACTGCGTAACACCGTATCAGACATGATGGGTGTTCCTGTTCACATCAACATCGAAGAGATTCGCAAGCCTGAACTGGACGGTCGTCTGGTTGCGCAGAGCGTTGCGAGTCAGCTGGAGCGTCGTGTTATGTTCCGTCGCGCTATGAAGCGTGCGGTGCAGAACGCAATGCGTCTGGGTGCCAAAGGCATCAAAATTCAGCTTAGCGGCCGTCTGGGTGGTGCCGAAATCGCGCGTACTGAATGGTACCGTGAAGGTCGTGTGCCTCTGCACACCCTGCGTGCTGATATCGATTACGCCACTTATGAAGCTCATACCACTTATGGTGTGATCGGCGTAAAAGTATGGATCTTCAAGGGTGAGATTCTTGGCGGCCTGGATCAGGTTCGCGCTGAGAAAAATGCGCCCAAGAAGAAATCTAAGTGAGGTAGACGTCGATGCTTCAACCAAAACGACTTAAGTTCCGCAAAATGATGAAAGGTCGCAACCGCGGCCTGGCACAGCGCGGTAGCACTGTAAGCTTTGGTGAGTTCGCGCTGAAATCCACCGGTCGTGGCCGCATTACTGCGCGTCAGATCGAGGCTGCGCGTCGTACCATGACACGTCACGTAAAGCGTGGCGGCAAAATCTGGATTCGCGTGTTCCCGGACAAGCCAATCTCCAAAAAGCCGCTCGAAGTACGTATGGGTAAAGGTAAAGGTGCTGTTGAGTATTGGGTTGCTCAGATCAAGCCTGGCAAAATCCTGTTCGAAATGAGCGGTGTGCCAGAAGACCTTGCGTCTGAAGCGTTTAACCTGGCTGCGGCGAAACTGCCGGTAGCTACCACCATTGTTAAACGGACGGTGATGTAATGAAAGCAATTGAACTACGTGATAAGTCCGTTGATGAGCTTCAGCAGGAACTGCTGGGTCTTCTGAAAGAGCAGTTTAATCTGCGCATGCAGAAGGCAACTGGCCAGCTGGCGCAGACTCACCTGATCGGTCAGGTACGTCGCGATATCGCCCGCGTGAAGACAGTACTCAACGAAAAGGCAGGTAACTAATATGAGCGCCGAAAAACGTACCCGGACTGTGACCGGTCGTGTGGTCAGCGATAAGATGGATAAAACCATCACTGTGCTGATTGAGCGTAAGGAAAAGCACCCAATCTATGGGAAGTTCGTTAAGCGCTCATCAAAACTGCACGCTCATGATGAAAAGAATGAGTGTCAGCAGGGTGATCTGGTGACCATCGCTGAAAGCCGTCCTCTGTCCAAGAACAAGACCTGGACTCTTGTTCGTATTGAAGAGCGTGCAGCAAAGGTGTAAACTTACGCGCCTTTGCTCCATTAGCCGGTCCGTTTGCCTGGCAAGCGGACCCTAAAAGTTTCTGGAGTAGACCATGATTCAAACTGAATCGATGCTTGATGTTGCTGATAACAGCGGTGCCAAGCGTGTGCAGTGTATTAAGGTCCTGGGCGGCTCTCACCGTCGCTACGCCCGTGTGGGCGACATCATTAAGGTGTCAGTTAAGGAAGCAATTCCTCGTGGCAAGGTGAAAAAAGGTCAGGTTCTTAAAGCTGTCGTAGTGCGTACCCGTAAAGGTGTTCGTCGTCCTGATGGTTCCCTCATCCGCTTTGATACTAACTCTGCGGTGTTGCTGAACAACAACGACGCTCCTATCGGAACTCGTATCTTCGGCCCAGTAACGCGTGAGCTTCGTACTGAGAAGTTCATGAAAATCATTTCCCTGGCGCCTGAAGTGCTGTAAAGACCAGACAAAAACAGTCTGGTTTATGTAAAAACGCTAACTCCGAGAGGGGTTGGCGTTTTTGAGCATGAGAGGGTAGCAGGAAGCGATATAGGTAAATTATGCGCAAAATTAAACGTGACGATGAAGTGATTGTCATCGCAGGTAAAGACAAGGGCAAGCGTGGCAAAGTCATGCGTGTTCTGGACGACCGTCTGGTTGTTTCTGGTATCAACATGGTGAAGAAACACACCAAGCCTAACCCAATGCTGGGTAAGCCTGGTGGCATCGTTGAGAAAGAAGCAGCGATTGCTGTTTCCAACGTTGCAATCTTCAACCCGCAGACTGGTAAGGGCGACCGTGTCGGCTTCAAGACTCTTGAAGACGGTACTAAGGTGCGTTTCTTCAAGTCTACCGGCGAAGTCATTGGCGGATAAGGGGAGCTGATATCATGTCTAGACTGAAAGCGCTTTATAACGATTCTGTTAAGCAGCAGCTGAAAGATGAGCTGAACTGCCCTAACGTTATGGCTGTTCCACGTGTTACCAAAATCACCCTGAACATGGGTGTAGGTGAAGCGTTGGGCGATAAAAAAGAACTGGAAAATGCTGTTGCGGATATGACTGCAATCGCAGGTCAGAAGCCGGTTGTAACTCTGGCACGTAAATCCATCGCGGGCTTTAAAGTTCGTGAAGGTTGGCCAATCGGCTGCAAAGTGACTCTGCGTGGCGAACGGATGTGGGAATTCCTGGACCGTCTGGTGGACATCTCTATTCCGCGTATTCGTGACTTCCGTGGCCTGAACCCAAAATCATTTGATGGTCGTGGCAACTACAGCATGGGTGTTAAAGAGCAGATCATCTTCCCTGAGCGTGAATACGACAAGGTAGATAAGCTACGTGGTTTGGATATCACCATTACCACTACTGCTCAGACTAACGATGAGGGTCGTGCCCTGCTGGCTGCCCTGAACTTCCCATTCCGCAAGTGATAGGGGTATATCATGGCTAAGGAATCAATGAAGGCACGTGAAGCAAAACGTGCAAAGCTGGTTGCAAAATTCGCTGAGAAACGCGCTCAGCTGAAAGCAATCATCTCTAACCCTAATTCAGCTGAAGACGAAATCTGGGATGCGACTATCGCATTGCAGAAACTGCCACGTGATTCTAGTGCTTCACGTCAGCAGCGTCGTTGTCAGTTGACCGGTCGTCCACACGCTGTTTATCGCAAGTTCGGCATCTGCCGTAACAAACTGCGTGAAGCTGCAATGCGTGGTGATGTTCCGGGTCTGAAGAAAGCCAGCTGGTAACAGCGGGTTCAACGGTAAGCACGGTGGACTGGGCCAGAAACGGCTACCGCACCGTGCTGCACAAGAGGAAGTAAATGCATGAGCATGCAAGATACACTCGCGGATATGCTAACTCGCATCCGCAACGGTCACATGGCTGAAAAGCAGGCCGTATCTATGCCGTCTTCCAAAGCCAAAGTAAACGTAGCAAAGGTGCTGAAAGAAGAAGGTTACATCACTGATTTCGCTGTAGAAGGTGATGTTAAACCTGTTCTGACCATCGAGCTGAAGTACTTTGAAGGTAAGCCGGTAATCGAAGAGATCAAACGCGTAAGTCGTCCAGGTCTGCGTATCTACAAGAACGCATCTGAACTGCCGAAAGTGGCAGGCGGTCTGGGCATCGCAATTATCTCTACCAGTAAAGGTGTCATGGCTGATCGCGCTGCACGCGCTGCAGGCATCGGCGGTGAAGTAATCTGCACGGTATTCTAAGAGGTATTTCAATGTCCCGTATTGCGAAAAACCCCGTAGTTGTACCTGCAGGTGTGGAACTGAAGCTGGATGGTCAGTCCATCAGCGTTAAAGGCTCTAACGGTCAACTGTCTCTGGACGTGCATCCTTCTGTTGAAGTGAAGCAGGAAGAGGGTACTTTGACTTTTGCAGCCCGCGACGGCTCCAAGCTGGCGCGTTCCCTGTCCGGTACGACCCGTTCTCTGGTGAACAACATGGTGGTGGGTGTCACTCAAGGTTTCCAGAAAACTCTGCAACTGCAGGGTGTTGGTTACCGTGCTGCTGCCAAAGGCGAAACACTGAATCTGGTGCTGGGTTACTCCCACCCGATCGACTATGTGTTGCCTGCAGGCATCAAGGCTGAAACTCCTAACCAGACTACCGTGGTTGTCAGCGGTGCTGACAAGCAGACAGTAGGTCAGGTAGCTGCCGAAATTCGCGCGTTCCGTCCGCCAGAGCCTTATAAAGGCAAAGGTGTTCGTTACGAGAATGAATATGTTCGCCGTAAAGAAGCGAAGAAAAAGTAAGTAGGGCAGGGTTATGAACACTAAGAAACAAGCTCGAATTCGTCGTGCTCGCCGCTCCCGCCTGAAAATGCGTGAGCTGGGTGCAACACGTCTGTGTGTGACTCGTACTCCGCGTCACATCTACGCCCAGGTAATTTCTGCTGATGGCGGCAAGGTTCTGGCCTCTGCTTCCACCGTAGAAAAAGATCTGCGTACAGCTGGCACCGGTAACGTTGCTGCTGCTGAAAAAGTGGGTCAGCTGATTGCTGCTCGCGCGCAGGAAGCCGGTGTAACTGAAGTGGCTTTTGACCGTTCTGGTTTCCAGTATCACGGTCGTATTAAAGCCCTTGCTGATGCGGCCCGTGAAGGCGGCCTGAAATTCTAAAGGGATCGAATATGTCAAATCATGAACAGAAAGACGGCGATCTGCAGGAGAAGCTGGTTCAGGTTAACCGCGTCGCTAAAGTAGTTAAAGGTGGTCGTATCTTCGGCTTTACCGCACTGACTGTTGTTGGTGATGGTAAAGGTCGTGTTGGTTTCGGCCGTGGTAAAGCACGTGAAGTACCTGCTGCCATCCAGAAAGCGATGGAACAGGCACGTCGTAACATGATCCAGGTGGATCTGAACGGTGACACGCTGCAGTACCCAGTTAAAGCACGTCATGGTGCTTCAAAAATTTACATGCAGCCTGCCTCTGAAGGTACTGGTGTAATCGCCGGTGGTGCGATGCGTGCGGTACTGGAACTGGCTGGCGTCCACAACGTACTGGCCAAGTGCTATGGCTCAACTAACCCGGTAAACGTGGTACGTGCGACTGTTAAAGGTCTGGCGTCCATGAAATCTCCGGATGATGTTGCAGCTAAGCGCGGCAAGTCCGTAGACGAGATCCTGGGGTAATCGACAATGGCTAAGACTGTAAAAGTAACTCTGGTACGTAGCCCGATCGGTACTCTGCCTAAGCACAAACTGTGCGTAAAGGGTCTGGGTCTGCGTCGCATTGGACACACAGTTGAAGTGGAAGACACTCCATCTGTTCGTGGCATGATCAACAAAGTCAACTACATGGTTCGTGTAGAAGGCGAGTAAGGGAGTTCACAAGATGCGTCTGAACACTCTGAGCCCTGCAGACGGTTCCCGTCCAGCCCGCAAACGCGTGGGTCGTGGTATCGGTTCCGGCCTGGGCAAAACTTGTGGCCGTGGTCACAAAGGTCAGAAATCCCGCTCTGGCGGTTCTGTGAAGCCAGGTTTTGAAGGCGGTCAGATGCCGTTGCAGCGTCGTCTGCCAAAATTCGGTTTCACCTCCCGTGGTGCGCGTTATGTTGCTGAGATCCGTCTGAGCGAACTGGCCGCAGTGCAGGCTGATGTTATCGATCTGGCTGCGCTGAAAGCGGCAGACATCATTAAGGAAGAGATTAAATCTGCCAAAGTGATTCTGTCCGGTGAAATTACTAAATCTGTGACACTTAAAGGTCTTCGTGTGACCAAAGGTGCACAGGCTGCTATCGAAGCTGCAGGCGGTAAAGTCGAGGCGTAAATGGCTAAGAAAGGAACCATGCCGGCAGGTATGCAGAGCGGATTGGGTGAGCTGAAGTCTCGTCTGTTATTCGTTCTGATCGCGATTGTGGTTTACCGTATCGGTGCACATATTCCTGTGCCCGGTATTAACCCTGATCGTCTTGCCGCACTGTTTGATCAGAACCAGGGGACCATCCTGAGTCTCTTCAATATGTTCTCCGGTGGAGCACTGGAGCGCATGAGTATTCTGGCGCTGGGTATCATGCCCTACATCTCTGCATCTATTATCATGCAGTTGATGTCGGTGGTGAGTCCCTCCCTGGCGCAGTTGAAGAAAGAAGGTGAGGCAGGTCGTCGTAAAATCAACCAGTACACACGCTATGGCACAGTGATCCTCGCGACCGTTCAGTCGTTTGGTATGGCTGTTGGCCTGGCGAATCAGGGCGTAGCCTTTACTACCGGTGCCAGCTTCTACTTTGTAGCAGTTGTCACGCTGGTAGCAGGTGCCGTGTTCCTGATGTGGCTGGGTGAGCAGGTCACTGAACGGGGTATCGGTAACGGTATTTCGATTCTGATCTTTGCCGGTATTGTTGCTGGACTGCCAGGTGCCATCGGTCAGGCGTTTGAAGCCGCGCGTCAGGGGGATTTGAACATCCTGGCGCTGCTGGTGATCGCCTTCATGGCGGTGGTGACTGTGGGTTTTGTGGTGTTTATGGAACGCGGCCAGCGCCGTATCACCATAAACTATGCCAAGCGTCAGCAAGGCAACCGCGTATATGCTGCCCAGACCAGTCATCTGCCGCTGAAAGTGAACATGGCCGGTGTTATTCCGCCGATCTTCGCCTCCAGTATCCTGCTGTTCCCTGCGTCTATGGGGCAGTGGTTTGGTCAGAGCGAACGTATGGAGTGGTTGCAGGACGTGGCGCTAGCGCTGGGTCCAGGTCAGCCGCTGTATATCCTGTTGTTCTCGGTAGCCATTATTTTCTTCTGTTATTTCTATACCGCGATTGTATTTAATCCAAAAGACGTCGCGGATAACCTGAAGAAATCTGGTGCATTCATTCCGGGTATTCGTCCGGGTGAGCAATCAGCACGGTACATAGATACTGTGTTGGGTCGTCTGACGCTGTTTGGCGCGCTGTATATTACAGCCGTATCGCTGATGCCACAGTTCCTGGTGGTAGCAGCCAACGTACCGTTCTATTTCGGTGGCACCTCACTCCTGATCGTCGTAGTTGTCGTGATGGATTTTATGGCTCAGGTTCAGTCCCATCTGATGTCTCATCAGTATGAGTCCTTGATGAAGAAATCTAATCTCAAAGGTGGTGGTGCAGGTCTGCTGCGCTGATCACTATCTGGAGTAGATCATGAAAGTACGTGCATCTGTTAAAAAGATCTGTCGTAACTGCAAAATCGTGCGTCGTAACGGTTCAGTTCGCGTGATCTGCAAAGTAGAGCCGCGTCATAAACAACGTCAGGGCTAAGCGTAGGCTTGCACTGACCTTTGGCCGCAGAGGTACGCAACTATGCTTGATTTGTTTTTGATCAACGTGTAGTATTGCGCGCCTTCTGCGAACAGAACATTTATTTTTTTATGGTGTCGGTTAATAACAACCGGACACCACTGAAAACGGAGTAATAGAATGGCCCGTATAGCTGGCGTCAATATTCCTGACAATAAGCATGCGGTAATTTCTCTGACTTACATTTACGGAATTGGCCGCACGACTGCGAGCAGCATCTGTAATGCTTGTGGTATTACACCAAGCACCAAGATTGCTGATCTGTCTGAAGAGCAGCTGGACAACGTTCGTGGAGAAGTTGCCAAGCTGACTGTTGAAGGCGACCTGCGTCGTGAAGTGTCTATGAGCATTAAACGTCTCATGGACCTTGGTTGTTTCCGCGGTCTGCGTCATCGTCGTAACCTGCCGGTTCGCGGTCAGCGCAGTAAGACTAACGCGCGCACTCGTAAAGGCCCGCGTAAGCCGATCCGTAAGTAAGTGGTAAGCGATAGGAATTCCGAATATGGCAAAGCCAGGTAATCGCACACGCAAAAAGGTGAAGAAGCAAGTAGCTGATGGGTTCGCCCACATCCACGCTTCTTTCAATAACACGATCATTACAATTACTGATCGCCAGGGTAATGCTTTGTCCTGGGCAACTTCAGGTGGCTCCGGCTTCCGTGGTTCCCGTAAAAGCACCCCGTTCGCCGCTCAGGTTGCTGCTGAGCGTGCTGGTCAGGCTGCGCTTGAGTACGGCCTGAAAAACCTCGACGTTTTTGTGAAGGGTCCTGGACCCGGCCGTGAGTCCGCTGTGCGCGCACTCAATGCATGCGGCTATAAAATCGCAAATATCACGGACGTAACACCCATTCCTCATAATGGTTGTCGTCCGCCGAAGAAACGTCGCGTTTAATCTGGAGACGGTAATATGGCTCGTTATCTTGGACCTAAGTGCAAGCTGTCTCGTCGGGAAGGCACAGACCTTTTCCTGAAGAGTGGCGTTCGCGCACTGGACAGCAAGTGTAAAGCTGAGACTGCTCCAGGTGTGCACGGCGCTCGTCGTGGTCGTTTGTCCGACTATGGCTTGCAGCTGCGCGAAAAGCAGAAAGTTCGTCGTATCTACGGCATTTTGGAACGTCAGTTCCGCAACTACTACAAAGAAGCGGCTCGCCGCACTGGTGCTACTGGTGAAAACCTGCTCCAGCTGCTGGAAGGTCGTTTGGACAACGTTGTATACCGGATGGGATTCGGCACTACTCGTGCAGAAGCTCGTCAGATCGTATCGCACCGTTCTATCACCGTTAATGGTCAGGTTGTGAATGTTCCTTCCTACCAGGTGAAAGCGGGTGATGTGGTCGCAGTTCGCGAAAAAGCCAAAAACCAGCTGCGCATCAAACACGCACTGGAACTGGCTGGTCAGCGTGCTCCTGTTGAATGGGTAGATGTTGATTCAGGCAAAATGGAAGGTACTTTCAAGTCCCTGCCAGAGCGCTCTGAGCTGTCTGCTGAAATCAACGAGCAGTTGATTGTAGAGCTGTACTCGAAGTAATTCTTAATCTTTTATTGGTGGAAATATGCAGCGTTCGGTAAATGAATTTCTCAGTCCACGTCATATTGACGTACAGGAAATCAGCAAAACACGCGCCAAGGTGACTCTGGAACCACTGGAACGTGGCTTTGGCCATACGCTGGGCAATGCGCTGCGTCGTATTTTGCTCTCCTCTATGCCGGGTTGTGCGGTAACCGGAGTTGAGATTGACGGCGTTTTGCATGAGTACAGCACAATTGAAGGGGTTCAGGAGGATGTCATCGAGATCCTGCTGAACCTGAAAGGTGTTGCTATCACTATGTTCAATGGTGATCAGGCAACACTGACTCTGAGCAAAAATGGCGCGGGTCCTGTTACCGCTGGTGATATTCAGCTGAACCAAGATGTTGAAATCGCTAACCCGGACCACGTCATCGCTCACCTGAACGACGGTGCGAGCCTGAACATGCAGCTGACTGTTGAACGTGGCCGTGGCTACGTCCCAGCGGATGCACGTTTGTCTGATGAAGATGAAACTCGTGCCATTGGTCGTCTGCAGCTGGACGCTACGTTCAGCCCAGTACGTCGCGTTTCCTACGTTGTAGAAAGCGCACGTGTTGAGCAGCGTACTGACCTGGACAAGTTGGTTATCGATATCGAATCCAACGGTACTATCGACCCAGAAGAAGCGATTCGTCGCGCAGCTACAATCCTGCAGCAGCAGCTGGTTGTGTTTGTAGATCTGGAAGACGGTGCAGACCAGGCCAAAGACGAACCAGCAGAGCCGGAAATTGATCCGATCCTGCTGCGTCCGGTAGACGATCTGGAGCTGACTGTTCGTTCCGCTAACTGTCTGAAAGCAGAGCAGATCTACTACATTGGTGATCTGATTCAGCGCACAGAGGTTGAACTGCTGAAAACTCCGAACCTGGGTAAAAAGTCGCTGACCGAGATCAAAGACGTGCTGGCTTCCAAAGGCCTGTCCTTGGGCATGCGTCTAGAAAACTGGCCGCCGGCTAGCCTGAAGAATGACGATAAAGTCGCTTCATAATTCAGGCATCTAAACTGACAAGTTTGGTAGGGATTTAACATGCGTCATCGTAATTCTGGTCGTAATTTCAGCCGTACCAGTGCGCACCGCAAAGCGATGTTCAAGAACATGGCAGTTTCTCTGTTTGAGCACGAGTTGATTCGTACAACTCTGCCTAAAGCAAAAGAACTGCGTCGCTATGCTGAGCCGCTGATCACGCTGGCTAAGAACGACACCGTTGCAAACCGTCGTCTGGCGTTTGCTCGTACTGGCAGCAAACAGGCTGTTGGTAAACTGTTCAACGAACTGGGTCCACGTTATGGCACCCGTCCTGGTGGTTACCTGCGCATCTTGAAGTGCGGTTTCCGTCCAGGTGACAACGCGCCAATGGCGTACGTTGAACTGGTTGATCGTCCTGCAGGTCTTGCTGCTGACGAATCCGAAGATTAAGTTTTCTTGATCATCAAAAACCCGGCCTTGTGCCGGGTTTTTTTGTGCCTGTTGGAAATGTTTGCCTTTGTGGATGCCGGTGTTTTCGGTTACTGCGGGATAATTTCATCTTTTCTGTTTCCACCTTAAGGTGGGTCAAGGGGGCTGCCGCCAGCCCCCTTAACAATCCCCGGCCGCCCCTGCTGCTGGGGCGCTACGCGACTTCCCTGCGGGCTTCAGTAACAAGCGCGGGCGAAAAACTCGGCCTGCGGCCTCAAACAGTTCCGCCCTTGTCTCGCTTGTGACTTCCAGTCCTCGGCTGCGCAGAAGGGGGGTGGGTCCGTGCCATCCGAAGTTAAAGTATAAGATTTGATCTGGACACATACTTACTTCTACTGGCTTAGGGTTATGAAATGGTTCACTATCAATCCAATTATGGGTATTAGGTTGCGGAACTCTGCGCACGGCCTTGCGCTCAATCCGTATGCTTATTGTCAACGGAAGATCATGTCTGTGATATTTCTTCATTTAACACGCACTAAGCCAGCCTTCCGTTTTCTTCATTTGAAAAAGTACTGATACGATCAATCAAACTGATAGATGACCTATGCAGATGCACCATTCCTATGGCAAGCAAGCTTTTGAAGATGATTCCTGCTTTTTATGCGGTAAATGCATGGATGACGAGAATAGTGTCGAACATGTATTCCCTAAATGGCTTCAGAACCGTTATGAATTATGGGATCAAAAAGTAGGTCTGCTTAATTTATCATTCCTGGCTTATCGACAATTGACGATACCGTGTTGTAAGGCATGCAATAACCAGCATTTGTCTCAATTAGAAGGTGAAGTTATTGCAGCGGTACGAGGTGGTTTTGAGAAGGCTGTCCAGCTTCCAAGTAAAACTTGGTATTTGTGGGCAGGGAAGATTTTCTACGGACTACTAAGAAAAGAACTCTCTCTTCTTTTAGAAAGATCGAATCCGAATCGAGGAACGATAGCTACTCCAGAGATTCTGGAGTCATTTTCTAATCTTCATCTTTTCATGCAAGGGCTCAGAGGCAGGCATAAATTCATTGGTGATGTACCATATTCTGTACTTGTTTGTAATTTACATGAATTTGGTAGTTTATATGATTTTCGGGATAATTTATTCGCCTTCACGCTTGCAATCCGGATGGGCGAGATAGGTCTCATCGTATCATTTGAAGATGGTGGGCTAATACGGAATTCATATGAAAAGTATGTTGATGAAGTTGGGGGAAGAAAACTGCACCCAATCCAATTTTATGAATTATATGCAAAAGTAAGCTACCAAGTGACGTTACCTCAGTCCCCTGTATATTACTGGACGCAATCACATGTAGATGGACACTATATTGCTACGACAGAATTAGCGAAATCCTCCATGTTTTTGGCTGATTGGGACCAAGAAGAATACGTTAAGCTGCTTCGATTTCACGTTTCTCATTGTTTAGCTGAAAATTCAGAAGTCGTCTTCGAGCCTCCTGATAGAGTTTCTAGCTGGATGATCGATGAGAAAGGAGAACTTCTATTGCTCTCAAAAGAGGCTTGGGAAAGTCTCACCCAGTAAAAGCATTCGATGCCATAAACGACTCATTTGCTTTCAGAGTAATGCCTTTTTAGAATCACATGAGTATGTGGTTGGATAAACCTTTAGTGACTTAAACCACAACTTTCCCACAAATATTCAACTTTTCCCTATATCAAACAGCATCGGCTTAAGAAACCGTCCGGTATGTGATGCGGGATTATCCGCCACCTGTTCCGGGGTGCCTTCGGCGATGATTTGGCCGCCTTTGACGCCGCCTTCCGGTCCGAGATCGACAATCCAGTCTGCAGTTTTGATGACATCCAGATTGTGTTCAATCACCACAATGGTATTGCCGTGGTCACGCAGGCGGGTCAGTACTGTCAGCAGTTGCTGGATATCGTGGAAGTGCAGGCCGGTAGTTGGCTCATCCAGAATATACAGGGTTTTGCCGGTGTCGCGTTTGGAGAGTTCTTTGGCCAGTTTTACCCGTTGGGCTTCGCCGCCGGAGAGCGTTGTGGCTGCCTGACCGAGTCGGATATAGGACAGGCCTACATCAATCAGGGTTTGCAGGCGGCGTGCCAGTGCCGGGATTGCATCAAAGAATACGCGGGCATCTTCCACGGTCAGTTCCAGCACTTCATGAATGTTTTTGCCCTTGTATTTCACTTCCAGGGTTTCACGGTTGTAGCGTTTACCTTTGCAGACATCACAGGGCACATAGATATCTGGCAGGAAGTGCATCTCTACCTTGATCACACCATCGCCCTGACAGGCTTCACAGCGGCCGCCTTTGACGTTGAAACTGAAACGGCCGGGCTTATAACCACGGGCGCGTGCTTCCTGGGTACCGGAGAACAGTTCGCGTACTGGTGTGAAAATGCCGGTGTAGGTTGCAGGATTCGATCTTGGTGTACGCCCGATGGGGCTCTGATCAATATCGATAACTTTGTCGAAGTGTTCCAGTCCCTTGATGGCCCGGTAGGGGGCGGCATCGAGGGTGGTGGCATGGTTCAACGTGGTTGCAGCAACCGGATAGAGGGTGTTGTTAATCAGGGTGGATTTACCAGAACCGGATACACCGGTAATACAGGTAAAGAGGCCGACAGGCAGGGATAGATCCACCTGCTGCAGGTTATTGCCTGTTGCTCCCAGTAGCTGTAACTGTTTTTTGCTGTCGGGTTTGTGCCGTTCTGCCGGGATCTCTATGGCCCGGGCGCCGCTCAAAAACTGCCCGGTGATTGAATCGGGTGCGGCCATAATATCTTCAGGCTTGCCTGCTGCGATAACTTCACCGCCATGCACGCCGGCGCCGGGGCCAATGTCCACCAGAAAATCAGCCATACGGATGGCGTCTTCATCATGTTCAACGACGATCACGGTATTGCCCAGATCACGCAGGTGGATGAGTGTTTTCAGCAACCGTTCGTTGTCGCGCTGGTGCAAACCAATTGAGGGTTCGTCGAGAATGTACATTACGCCGACCAGCCCCGCGCCAATCTGGCTGGCCAGCCGGATGCGCTGTGCTTCGCCGCCGGAGAGGGTGTCGGCGTTGCGATCCAGTGACAGGTAGTCCAGACCAACATTGACCAGAAATGAAAGGCGTTCACGTATCTCTTTCAGGATCTTTTCAGCAATCGCGCCCTGTTTACCGGGCAGGTGAAGCTGATCAAAGTAGGCCAGACTCTCGCCAATCGGCAGCGTTACCAGATCCGGCAGGCTGCGGTTATCGATATAGACATGGCGTGCATCTCGGCGTAAGCGGCTGCCCTCGCAACTTGGGCAGGCCTGTATATTCAGGTATTTGGCCAGATCTTCGCGTACGGTTTCTGATTCTGTTTCTTTGAAGCGGCGCTCCAGATTGTTCAGCACACCTTCAAAGGCATGCGCTTTGCTGATGATATCGCCGCGATCATTCAGATAGCGGAAGGGGATGCTTTCACGGCCGCTGCCCTGCAGGATTATTGCCTGATGTGCCGGTTTCAGATCTTTGAATGGGGTATCGATATCAAACTGGTAATGTTCTGCCAGCGCTTTCAGTTGCTGGAAATAATAGAGGTTGCGTCGGTCCCAGCCACGAATCGCGCCTTCTGACAGCGTCAGGCTGGGGTCGGCCACCAGTTTTTTGGCATCAAAAAACTGCTTAACGCCCAGGCCGTCGCAACTGTTGCAGGCGCCATGCGGGTTGTTGAAAGAAAATAACCGGGGTTCGAGTTCCTGAATACTGTGGCCGCACTGTGGGCAGGCAAAGCGGGATGAAAACACCAGCTCATCGCGCTGCTCATCCATGTAGGCAATGCGCGCGACGCCGTCGCTTAACTGCAGGGCGGTCTCAAACGATTCAGCCAGGCGGTTTTGCAGATCGGAACGTACCTTAAAGCGGTCAATGACCACCTCAATGTCATGTTTTTTGTTTTTATCCAGTTCTGGCGCGCTGTCCAGGTCTACCACGATGCCATCGATGCGGGCGCGGATATAACCCTCTGCCCGCAAGTTGCTGATGGTATGTAAGTGCTCACCTTTACGACCCTGAATCACCGGGGCCAGCAGCATCAGTTTGCTGCCTTCTTCCAGTGCCAGCACCTGATCGACCATCTGGCTGATGGTTTGCGCAGCCAGCGGTAAGTCGTGTTCAGGACAGCGAGGTTCACCTGCGCGGGCAAACAACAGGCGCAGGTAATCATAAATCTCGGTAATGGTGCCCACGGTTGAACGTGGGTTGTGCGAGGTGGATTTTTGTTCAATCGAGATTGCCGGAGAGAGACCTTCGATATGGTCTACGTCCGGTTTTTCCATCATCGACAGGAACTGGCGCGCATAGGTGGAGAGTGATTCGACATAACGACGTTGCCCCTCTGCGTAAAGGGTGTCGAAGGCGAGAGAGGATTTGCCGGAACCAGATAATCCTGTGATAACGACCAGTTTATCCCGCGGGATATCCAGGTCGATATTTTTAAGATTATGGGTACGGGCACCCCTGACTAAAATCTTTTCCATGTGCGCACTCAGTGGGCCAAAAACGTACCATTATAAATTGCTTTGTACCTGGGCAGAACCATCAAATTTGGTGGGATAGCCTCAGGTCGCATGGTAAGCTATGTGGTTAATACAAACGGACTTTGAGCCGTTGTTTCACGAATAATGGAGAGAGTCATGGCGCGTGGCGTAAATAAGGTGATTCTGGTGGGTAACCTCGGCGGTGATCCCGAAGTAAGGTATATGCCAAGCGGCAATGCGGTAACCAATGTAACTCTGGCAACGTCTGAATCCTGGAAAGACAAACAAACCGGTCAGATGCAGGATCGTACCGAGTGGCACCGGGTGGTGTTTTTTAACCGCCTGGCTGAAGTCGCCGGCGAATACCTGCGCAAAGGCAGCAAAGTTTATGTTGAGGGCTCGCTGCGAACCCGTAAGTGGCAGGATCAGAGCGGTCAGGACCGCTACACCACAGAGATCGTTGCCAGCGATATGCAGATGCTGGACAGTCGTGGTGGTGAAGGTGGCGGTGGCTTCTCTGGCGGTAACTATCCCCAGCAGGGCCAGCCGCAGCAGGCTTCGCGTCCAGCCCCGACTCAGGCGCCTTCTCAGCCGCAGTCTTCTGGTCCGGCTGCGCCACCGCCTGGATTTGATGACTTCGATGACGATATCCCATTTTGATTGAATGGATCTGGGGCAGTTGCTAACGCCAGCTAAAGTGCTGGTCACGGGTGCCAGCGGTCAGGCTGGTGCTGCTCTGTGTCAGCAACTCGCTGATGATCCGTTTTTCGAGCTGGTGCCGCTGAAGCGACAGCAGCTCGATATCTCCTCTCCTCAGGCAGTAAGCGCTGCGCTGCAGGAACATCAACCCTCCTTTGTGGTCAATTGTGCAGGTATTACGCGTTTCAGTGATCATGACGATGTGGCTGAACGGGCGTTTGCTGTTAACTGCGAAGGCGCGGCTACTCTGGCTGAGGCCTGCGCCAGGGCTAAAGTGCCTCTGTTGCATCTCTCGTCCGATGCGGTATTCGACAATCACTACGCCAGTGGTTACACCGAGCTTGATGAGGTGGCACCTCAGGGCGTGTATGGTGAGAGCTTCTGGCAGGGTGAGGAGCGTATTCGTGCATCGCTTGAACAGCACATTATCTTGCGCGTCAGTTGGTTGTTCAGCGCCTGCGGCAATAACTTTCTGACCCAGACCGTCAATGCGGCACGGACGGAAGACTCGCTGGAAGCGTTTAGTGATCATATTGGTTGCCCAACATCGGCCCGGGATGTGGCGAGGGTGGTGTCCGCGATTATTAAACAGATTTCCAATGGTGCTCAGGCCTGGGGTACATACCACTATTGTGGGGCTGAGATCATCAGCAGCTATGACTTCTGCAAAGAGATTCTGATTGCTGCCAGCGAATATGAGAATTTTAAGGTCGAAAAGCTGATCGCTCTGCTGGCTGAGGAAGATCAGCAGGAAGACAGCCTGCCCGGCAGTTCGGTGTTAATCTGTAAGAAGGTGCTCAATATTTTCGGTATCCGACAACGCCCCTGGCGACAGGAGCTGAAGTCGGAGATGCGAGCGCTGTATCAACTTTATCAGGGCGGTACTCAACCCTGAAAAGGCAGGGCTGAATGCTGCACGGCGACCGCCACTATATAAGCGAAGCACAGCAGTGAAGCACTGGCAGAAACAGCAATGCTGGTGCGGGTGGTGGCTTTTTTCAGTGTCCACATGCCTAACATGATATAGACCAGCAGGAGCAGTAGCTTGGTGGTCAGCCAGGCATCGACAAACGGGTATTGCTGGATCAGGATGGCCAGCCCGGCTGCGCTCACCAGCAGGATGGTGTCGTTGATGTGAGGCAGGATACGTAACCATTTTGGCAGTTGCTGTTGTGGATTGAGCCAATGCATACCGGCCCGCAGGATAAACAAGGTCAGGCTAATGGCGACGGTTGTCATGTGCAGATGTTTGATAATCAGATACATACCGGTAGTTACCGTATCAATTGAAGAAGCGTCCGATAGTAACTGTGAGTTATGAATAAATCAGCAGAAACAGGCAATGTATTGATCGACCGCTTCGGACGTCGGGTGGACTATGTGCGCCTGAGTGTGACCGATCGGTGTGATTTTCGTTGCGTTTACTGCATGTCTGAAAATATGCAGTTTCTGCCGCATGCCCAGGTATTAACGCTGGAAGAGATCTTTCAGATTGCACAGGCATTTACTGAATTGGGTGTTAAACGGATCCGGTTGACCGGCGGTGAACCGCTGGTTCGCAAAAACGTAATGGCACTGATGCGGATGCTGGGTACGCTGGATGTGGAGCTCTGTCTGACCACCAATGGTTCTCAATTGTCCCGCATGGCGGAAGATCTTGCTGCAGCGGGCGTTGATCGCCTGAATATCAGTCTGGATAGTCTTAATCCTGAGCGGTTTCATGAACTGACCCGCACCGGCAAGCTGGCGCAGGTGCTTGAGGGAATCTCCGCCGCCAAGCAGGCGGGTTTCAAACGAATCAAACTGAATGCGGTGATTCTGAAAAACCGCAATGATGACGAAATTCTTGGCCTGCTTGATTTTGCCCGGACCGAGGGGCTGGATATTAGTTATATCGAAGAGATGCCGCTGGGGGTTATTTCAGAGCATGATCGGGCCGAGGCGTATTGTTCCAGTGATGAGGTCAAGGCGCTGATCGAACAGCGTTATCCGCTGCAGGCACTTGAAGCCCGCACCGGTGGTCCTTCCAAGTACTACGGCATGTCTGACAGTGAGTCACGGGTGGGTTTTATTTCGCCGCATAGTCATAACTTCTGCGGAGATTGTAACCGGGTGCGGGTGACTGTTGAGGGACGTCTGCTCCTGTGTCTGGGTAATGAACACTCCATGGATCTGCGCGACGTGATTCGCAGCCATCCGGGTGATCAGGAAGCGCTGAAAGCGGCCATTATTCAGGCGATGGATCTGAAACCTGAAAAACACCACTTTAATCTGGATGAAGCGCCGCAAATCATTCGTTTTATGAATATGACCGGCGGCTAAATGGTGTTTTAGTTGCCTTGTAGTAAGACGATGGTGCGCTTTGTTGATGGCGCTACGCAAATAAACTGCAGGGGCTGTCGGAAATAGGTAAAATACCGCCTGAATTTTAGCCAGGCTGTAGAGGAAATATGGTCGACCAACAGGATCCCTTTAAGGAGATCAGGCCTTACCGTGACAACGAAGTGGCCGATGTGCTGAGCGGTCTGCTCAATAATTACGAATTTATCTCCGCTGTCACCCAGTATCAGTTTCCGAAATGGTCTCCCAGACTGGGTTGGTTGCTGCGTCCGCTGGTACGTCTGGCGCTGGCTGGCAAGGTGGGTGAGGTTGAGACCATCCGTGATTTCCAGGAACTGGTCGCCGGTTATATGCGCAAAATGATCAGCCGCACCACGACTCGCCTGACCTGTAGTGGCATTGATCAGCTGGATCCCGAAGAAGCTTATCTGTTTATTTCCAACCACCGCGATATTGCGATGGATCCGGCCTTTGTGAACTGGGTACGTTATCAGTACGGCATGGATACGGTGCGTATCGCCATCGGCGATAACCTGCTACGTAAGCCCTATGTGTCCGATATCATGCGCCTGAATAAAAGTTTTATTGTTAACCGTTCGGCGGCCGGTCGCGAAATGATGAAAGCGCTGACGCAGTTATCAGAATACATTGATCACAGTATCCAGTCCGGTGAGTCAATCTGGCTGGCGCAAAGGGAAGGGCGTGCCAAAGACGGCAACGATAAAACCGATCCGGCGATTCTGAAAATGCTCTACATGGCGCACCGTAAAGCGCGCAGTTTTTCTGAACAGGTTAAGCGGCTCAAAATCGTACCTGTTTCGATTTCGTATGAGTTTGATCCCTGTGATGCGCTCAAGGCAAATGAGCTTCATGCCAAGGCAACTCAGGGTTTCTATGAAAAAGCCCAGTTCGAAGATATTGAAAGCATCGTCAAGGGTATTACCGGTGATAAAGGTCATGTGCATGTTGCGTTTGGCGATGTGATCGAAACCGACTTTGAAACGCCTGAACTGCTGGCGCAGGAGATTGATCGTCAGATTCTGTCTAACTATCACCTGCATGCATCTAATAAGATTGCGGCGGGAGTATCTGATGGCGTAACCGCGACCGAACAGGCGCAGTTCAATGATCGTTTAGAAAGAGTCGCAGACGGCGCGCAGGATGTGTTGCGCAAGATGTACGCGAATCCGGTATTTAACAAAAGGGCACTGCAGGACTCGGTATGAAACAGGGTTTAACCCATCTGGATGCGCAGGGTAATGCGCAGATGGTGGATGTCTCCGCTAAGGAAGTCACGGTGCGAGAAGCGACCGCGGAAGCGCGTATCACCATGCAGCCTGAAACGCTGGAGATGATTATCCAGGGCGGGCATGCCAAAGGCGATGTGCTGGCGGTGGCGAGAATTGCCGGTATCCAGGCGGCCAAAAAAACCAGTGATCTTATCCCGCTTTGTCACCCACTAATGCTCAGTAAGGTGAGTGTTGAGTTGATGCCGGATCTGGCGTCCAGCAGCGTTGTTGTTACGGCTTACTGCAAACTTGCGGCGCAAACCGGTGTTGAAATGGAGGCCCTGACAGCGGCGTCCGTTGCCTGCTTAACCATCTATGACATGTGCAAGGCCGTGGACAAAGGGATGGTCATTTCATCCGTCCGGCTTCTGGAAAAAAAGGGTGGCCGCAGCGGCCACTGGCAGGCGGAGTAAATATGCTCAAGATCGTTTTTTTTGCCAGTCTTAAAGAGCAGTTAGGTGTTGACGCTCTTTCCCTGAAACAGCCTGATAAGGTTAACGATGTTGCAGGGCTGGTGACGTTTCTGATTACCGAAAATCCGAACTGGCAGGGTTTGTTGGATGCGCCCAATATCCGCATTGCGCTGAATCATGAAGTGTGTGATTCAGATGCGCAGTTGACGGGTGATGAAGAGGTTGCTTTTTTTCCGCCGGTGACGGGGGGGTAAATGAAACAACGTCCTACACCCTTTCTGCGAGTTCGTGCTGCTTTTTATTACGCCGGATTTTATGCGGTCACGCTTGTTTATGCCTGTGTCTGCCTGCTGATAGCGCCCTTGCTGCCTTTTCGGCCAAGGTTTGTCCTCATTACCGGGATTAATTATTTCTATCTCTTTTGGTTAAAAGTCTGTTGTGGTGTCAGCACGCAGGTTGAAGGGCGTGAGCATCTTCCCAAATCCGGCGCCTATGTAGTGGCGGCTAATCATCAGAGCGAATGGGAAACATTGTTTCTGCAAACGCTGGTGCGGCCGCAGTCTGCGGTGCTCAAGCGGGAATTGCTAAAAATCCCATTTTTTGGCTGGGTGCTGGCTTTGCTGAAACCCATTGCGCTCGATCGGAGTAAACGGCGCGAAGCCCTTAAACAGTTGCTTAAGCAGGGTGGAGAGAGGCTGCAGGAAAATATTCCTGTGCTGATCTTTCCTCAGGGCACGCGTGTCGCGGTCGGCAAGCTGGGCAAGTTCAACAAAGGCGCGGCTATGCTGGCGGTGAAGAATCAGGTGCCCCTGATTCCCCTGTACCACAATGCGGGTGAATACTGGCCGGGTAAGAGTTTTGTTAAATACCCGGGGCAGGTCAAAGTCATCGTGGGTGAACCCGTTGATGTGCATGGCAAGTCAGTTGATGAGGTGCACGAGCAGGTCGTGACCTGGCTCGAGGCCTGTTTGGCTGAACAGGCTACCGGCGAATAATTTCAGTTTTATTTCCTTTCTCCTGTTGACCTAAAAAGTGTGGGGTGTAGAATGCGCCTCCCTGACCTGACGAGGGCACTGCTAAGCAGGCTTTTGAAGTACAGGTCAGGCCTTAGTAACTGAATGAAATTGTTTGTTTTTTG
>NZ_JARHUE010000007.1 GCF_029222905.1 Neptuniibacter sp. CAU 1671
TTGACCGCTTCGCGTCGGAATTCCTCGGTATAGTGTTGATACTTTTTCCTGGACATCTTACACCTCCCCGTCAGGCGTAAACCTAACTATAGAAGGTGTCTACTCTTCGTGGGTAACTCGGGCCCATAACGCCGCGCTCTGCGGCAAGTTTGGAGCGCAGCGGAAAACTTGTCCGACAGCAGCGCCTTGTTACATGCCGATGCCATATTCTTGACACAGACGATTAATTTGTACTTCATGCTGATCTGTAAATGGGCTGATGAGCATTGCTTCTTTACCGCCGCATTTAAGAGTTGAAATAACTTCATTGGCGTTACTGAATTTATGTAAAAAAGGTTGGCCAACTTCAACGAAAAAGTCATATAGGCCTTTCGCCGAGCTAATTGCCTCATCTGATGAGGAAACTGAAAATCTTGTTTGGCCAGAGCCCTCAATATTGCCAAGTTCGGCACCTATAATACACACCCGCTCTTTGCCAGAAAGATATTCAACCGCCACGTTACCAACAGCATCGAAATCTGATTCGTGATTGATGCATGAAATATGGAAAAACCACACAACTTCATCACGCTTAAGTTTAAAGTGACGCTCTCTCTTCACAAACTTCCACTCTGGAAGTAGCTCTTTTAACTCACCTAAAAATACATCTTGAAGCTCGGATACTTTCATAGCATGTAACGTTGCTATAACCCGCCCAAAATGTGGCGTGGCATTTGTGTTATAAGCGAAGCGTAACACAAATGACGCGACGCGTTTTGGGTCGGGTTTATAGCCTTGTTATATGCGATTTATTGTACATTCTTCTCAACAAAGCTATTTAACTCAGAAATCGACCGAATGACATACAGTGTCTTGTTTGCAGATAGCTTTTCTAGCTTTTGCAAGAACTCCTTGTTCCAAAATTTAGGGCAAAGCTTTAATACCTTGTAGCTATTAAGTGTCCCCTTTAATACAGAACTCCCATCAGGCCAGCCTTCTGGTTTTTTAACTAACCCTTTAATGAGCCGCTTGGTCACTAACCAATAGGTGACCAAGTAGGGCAACTCTATGTAGATAAGAGTGTCGGCTTCTTCTAAGCGCCTATGGAAAGAATTCAATGAATTTATTGGCCCAAAGCCTTCAATAATCCACTCTTCGGAGGAGAGAATATTCTCGTGAGCCTCTTCATAGCTTTCCCTATCTATCTCTTGGCCATTCTGTTCATATAAAATTGAATCCAAAGCATACAATTTTATTCCAGTAGCTGATGCAAGTCTTTTGCTTAAAGTGGATTTCCCATTAGCTGGCTTACCGAAGACTGCTACTTTTTTCATTCTAGTTCCTCCAAGGACTATTACCCAGAGGCAGAAATAGAAAACCCGCCTCTTGGGTGGGTTTGATAAATTAGTGACGCATCAACAATCCCACCATTCCTATGGAATGATGATAATTCGAGCTGTCTGTTTCGTAGGATTTGTATGCATCCCATAATTTTGATTAAGGGGAAATACAATGTCAACTGTACGTTTGATACGAGCATCATTGTTCAAGCATATAACGCTTGGCTCATTTGCGCCGCTTCGCGGCGTCAAATGGAGCCACTTGTTAGCTTTTGTACTTATTCAATAACTGCTCCACGCCAAAGGCCTGGGCTTTTAACATTCCTTTTCGTATTTCTTGCTCCGTTTCACCGTTTTGGATGTGAATATCCATTGCTAGGTAAAAACATTCTGCCGCTAGTGCATCAAACAGCTCGTCGCACTCTTTTAGTTTATGTACTGCGATTGACTCCAAATCTTCACTTAGTCCAGCCAGTCCGAATTCGCGAAAGAATCTATGTGCCAACCAGTTTCTTGCATCCAAGGCAGTTAGCATTATCTCTCGCAGAGATTCCGGGATATTCGCCTTTCTGCCAAAGTCATTAATGATACGACCTAGAGTCTGTTTATACTTTGCATCCATGAGTTTCTTGATCGTTTCCTGAGACTCCTTTTCTGGTACGTGTAGCGCGGCGAAACATGTGATTAAGATGTCTTCCAGCGCCTGCGCACGGAACATTGCGCGACCGAAGGCTTCAAAAAATGCGGGTGAGGGTTCTATTCTTTCGTCAGTCATAGTTTCAAGCTAACATTTTAATACTGCGCATGCGCGTTTTTGCTCAGAGAGACAATCTGAGTTGAGATATAAATCACTGTATTGATTGGATAAATCAGATATCACAGTCATTCTCCTCCGTTGAAAACGAGCATGCGCGTTTGTGTGCAGGGCTGTGCGCAGTATCTCACAACCCAAAATCCCTAATGTCTTGATACTGAACCATTTCAAGCGCTGTTTCCAGTGGAAAATAAGCACATGTCTGCAGCAATTTGCGCCTGTGAACTGGACTTTTCAAAATATACTGTATATTTATACATATATAAGAAACGTTTTATGCACAGGAGGTGCGGACATGGGAAAAAGTCCTTTTCTGAATCATATACGGCAGGAACTTCGGTTACGCGGATATAGTATGCGTACCGAAAAAACGTATCTGCAATGGATCAAACGATATATCTATTTCCATCGTCTAACCCATCCGGCACAAATGGGTTCAGTGGAAGTCCGTGCCTTTCTCACGTGGCTGGCAAATGAGCAAAACGTTGCAGTTAACACGCAAAAAACGGCACTGAATGCTTTGGCTTTCCTTTATCAAAAGGTGCTGCACATTGAACTCGGTGACCTGGATTTTCAACATGCCCGACAATATCGACGCTTGCCTGTTGTCCTTACACCTGCCGAAGTTGGGTTGATACTGGCTCAACTTGATGAACGTAACCAGCTGATATTTTCACTGTTATATGGCAGCGGTCTGCGAATTACCGAATGTCTACGGCTTCGTATTCAGGATATAGGTTTAACGGATGGTTCTATTACAGTAAGGAATGGCAAAGGTAACAAAGATAGAAAAACTGTATTAGGCCAACGCTTACATGAACCTTTAAAAAATCAGATACAACAAGCCCTGGTGATTCAGGCGGAGGACAACCAACAGGGTTACGGCCCCTCACTCCCAAATGCTCTCGGTAAAAAATATCCCAATGCTTTCCGACAGCCCGCATGGATGTTTCTGTTCCCTTCAAGCGGCCTCTGTAAGCACCCGATTTCAGGCGAGTTATGTCGGCACCATTTACATGATTCCGTGCCCAGAAAAGCGTTGAAAGTGGCTTTGGCAAAAACAAACCTTCACCATAAGCGCGTCAGTTGTCACACATTTCGCCATTCATTCGCGACCCAGTTGCTTGAAGCTGGGCGAGATATAAGAACGGTACAGGAGCTGCTTGGGCACAGCGATGTACGTACCACGCAGATTTACACCCATGTAATCGGACAACACTTTGCCGGAACCAGAAGCCCATTAGATAACTTGTAACAGAGATTAATGACCTGATTTGATCACTACACATAAGTCGTGTGCTCATGGTTTGGTTCAAACGCGGATAATCATCCTCTCAGCGGTATTTAGCAGAGGTAATAAACTGTCCAAACCGCTCGCACCAGACAATCACGGTGGTAAAGTCTGACACCTGCACTTCGGGTGGTACCATTACGCTGAAGTTCTCAAAGGTACGCACATGCCCGACCTGCACCATGGAGCCTTTCAGGCGGTTAAAATCCACTTCGGTTTCGACAAACGTCGGTGATAGATAAAGTCGGTAATCCGGCCCCGGTGCCAGTCTGCCATCGAGCACTACCTGCTGATTTGAGAGTGATACGGTGCCTTCGCCCCAGTGCAGAGCATCGCTGTCTTTGCGCTCACGGCTGAATACCCCCTTGTACTGCGCCTCTGCCGAGACACTGGCAATTTCTGCCTGGCTTGGGCCTGTGGGGGCAATCAGAATCGGCAACAGGTAAATCCCGGCAGCAAAACCGATAAAACCGACCACCAGATGCGAAACACCCAACAGGGCAAGCGTGATTTTTTTCATAAGATGTCCTTATAGCTGCGCAGTTTCAATTCTGACCAACACTGGTTCTAAGACTAGCGGCTTTCATTCAGAGAGTCCCGTCTACTGATATAACCCTGTTCCCCATACAGGTCCATACATTCCCCACATAATCCCCATTTACCCCTCAAGCATGCCCTTTTCGAATCCCCTAATCTTGTCAACGTAAGCTAACGCACCGTACCAAAAGCTGGGATTAAAAGGAGGATTGACCATGACATCTTTAGCCGCTGTTTTGCCAGACACCACCCCTGATTTCGACGCCATCAAGAAAAAACAACAACTGACCTGGGCATCCGGCAATTACGCCAAGGTTGGCTCAACCCTGCAGCTCAGTGGCGAGTTGTTGTGTGAAGCCATGGACCTGCGCAGTGGCGCAACCGTGCTGGATGTTGCCGCCGGCAACGGTAATGCCACACTGGCCGCTGCACGCCGCCACTGCAATGTGACCTCAACTGACTATGTACGTGAGTTGCTGGATCAGAGTGCAGAACGCGCGCAGGCCGATGGATTCCCGATCCAGTATCAGGTGGCCGACGCTGAAAACCTGCCCTTTATGGATGGCCAGTTTGATAACGTAATGTCGACCTTTGGCGTGATGTTCACCCCCAACCAGGCCCAGTCTGCCAGCGAGATGCTGCGTGTCTGTCGGGCTGGCGGCAAGATCGGTCTGGCCAACTGGACGCCAGACGGTTTTATTGGTCAGTTGTTTAAACTGATTGGTAAATATGTCACCCCGCCTGCCGGACTGAGTTCACCCGCACTCTGGGGTACTGAAGCCTTTATCCATACCCATTTTGGCCATGGGGCAGACGCGATTGAGATTGAGCAACGTGAATTCTGTTTCCGCTACCTGTCGCCAGAGCATTGGCTGGATGTGTTCCGCACTTACTACGGCCCAACACATAAAGCCTTTGGCGCACTGCCTGAAGCGGAACAGGCATTGCTGGCAGCGGACATCCTTGAGCTGATCAATAGCCATAATGTCGCCACCGATGGCACCATGAAACTGCCTTCTACCTATCTTCAGATTGTCATTACCAAAACTGCAATCTGAGTCAGAGACACGACACCCGGCCGAATGTATCAGCACTCGGCCGGGTGAGTTGTTTTATGGGGTTTAAAAACCCGCTTTCTTCAGGCCTGTCAGCAACAGCGCACGAAATCCCTGATCTACAAAAGGGAACGCAACAAAGAAGTGATTAAGGTCGACGGTATTGGTGCGAATCAGCGCCTGTTGCCGCCAGTGTTTCGCCTGATCAGGCTGCTCCGTAAGGGCATGGATCGACGCCGCAATCATTTGAATAAGGTAATGCGCCCCCGGTGTCCGGGCCGCCTTTTCAGACCAGATCACCGCATTGGCAAGATCATTGTTCTGCAGGTAAGCCAATGCGCGTGATGCGTACACTGCGTACAGTAGTGGGTCGAGTGGACTGAGGTGTGATGCCTGATGGGAATAGTCGATTGCCGGGCTGGCATGGCCCTGCATCAACTCAGCAAATGCGCAGGAGTAGTAACCCTGTGCATAATTGGGACTCAGCTCAACCGAGCGGGTCAGCCAGCTAAAGCCACCGGCCGGATCAGCCTCAAGCCAGTGCACCCGCCCCATGTTGTAGTTGGTAAAGGGGTCCAGCGAATCCAGCTCAACCCCCTTTTCGGCCAGACGACGGGCGTCGAGTGTGGCGGTCGCAATATCAGCGTCGTAACGTAAAAATGCATCCTGAAAGCGTGTGAACGACAGCCCGGCATAGGCTCTGGCAAAATGCGGGTCCTGCTGAATCGCCTGATTGAAATAGTGCGCAGCGCGCCCGTTATCATCCTTGTTGAAACGGAACATATGCCGCAGGCCCAGATGGTAATTGGCCCAGGCATCCAGATTGTCGGACACGGTAATCGAGGCCAGGCTGGCTTCATGCAGCGGGATATACATCTCCAGCGATGAAATCACCCGGGTCAGAATCGCTTCACGGGTTTCATGCACGTCTGCCAGCGGGGTCTCAAACCGTTCCGCCCAGATCACATCGCCGGATTCACAATCGGACAACTCCACCAGAATAATGCGTTTACCGCCGAGTACATCCGTTGATCCACACAACGCATAACGGACATGGAGTTTGTTGCCGATCTCGGCCAGATTGGGATTATCCATCGTGAACTGAAACGCGGTGCCACGGGCAATCACCCGTATCCAGCGTAGCCGCGACAATCCCTGAATCAGGTCATGGGCAATCGCCTCGGAGATAATCTGGTTTTCATTATCTGAGGCGGTTTTAAAGGGCAAAACGATAATTGACGGTTTGCCCTGACGTGCCACGGGATCAAGCAACGCGGCAGGCTGTTGTGAATCCAGGATAATCCGGCCACTCTCGACAACAGGTTGTGTGAGTGCAGGTTGCGTCTCGGCCTGTGAAACCTCAGCAATAAACCGTAAACCCCGCCCCCGCTGGGTGCGGATAAAGCGTTGCTGATGCCCATCATCGCCCAATGCCTTGCGCAGCATTTTGACGCAGGTAGTAATGGCGGTATCCGAGGTGAAACGCCCCTGCCAGAGCCGCTCTACAATCTCATCTTTAGAGACAATGCGTTCACGTTCTTCAAGCAGCAGCACCAGCAGGTCATACACCTTAGGCTCAAGCGTCACCCGCTCCCCTGCACAGGTCAGCTCAGCGGCCGTGGTATCAAGCAGATAGTCTTCAAAGAGGAACTTCATTCAGCCTTCCTGACACGTAAAATGCTGCAACTGCGCTACACTCTGTATCACCCATGCAGACCCTGTCCTGAACGACCAGTGTCATACCAATTCTGAATATTACGCAGTTTTTTCAATGAATTGCAGTACAAGGACTGTCCATCAAACCCTCTCAGGGCAGACACCGGAAAACCACTGCCATATACACAATGACGCATTGCACACAGGTTAATCGTCCTTGTCACAGCACCCCTGCCCCAACTGAATGGGTGGGCACTTCACATCACCATAGGAACAGAAAACACAGCAATCACCCTGCAGCGGCCTAATGAGCTGATGACAGGCTTTGCATTCATAGAAGAACTGGCAAAACGTCGTCGGCATCAGCTCTTTTTCCTGATGCCCGCAATGAGGACAGGTCAACGTACTGTGCAAAATCAGTTCAGGCATTAGGGTGCAGCCTCTCACCTTGGATGCAGATACCTTTAACAGCGTTCGTTTTGTCCCTTGTAGCCACCCCGGCGCACTTTATCGAAATGAACCGACAGAATCAGCCCAGTGATAAACGCTCCAACAGCTAAGGTGGCAGTCGCAGTGTTTACCCCAAACTCAAAGGGCAGATACAGCAGTAATCCGCCGCCCAGCACTACATTGATGCTGCCCCAGATAATATTCACGGCGGGTGAGGAGTTACCGATGCCCGGCGGGCAGGAAAATACGGTAGGAAACGGCTGTCCCAGCAAACCGGATACCAGATGCGGTATGCAGTTACACAGGAACACCCCGGCAAAGAAATGTACTGCTATATCCATAAGCCTTCTCCTCTAGTGTGATCGCTCAACCTATCCGGCACGGTGGTTTATTAGTTGATACTGGCCTATGACGTAGGTTTATTCCAGCATTACGTAGACGCTGAAAAAAGGTTGAGGATTTAAACAAGGCAGAAACAAAAAACCCGAGTGTTTCCACCCGGGTTTTTTTAAAGCGAAATAACGCGCTGGCTTACCAGCCGGTTACTTCACGCAGTGCATCGCCAATCTGCGCCAGAGAACGTACGGTTTTAACACCGGCGTCTTCCAGAGCGGCAAATTTCTCGTCTGCAGTACCTTTACCACCGGAGATGATCGCACCGGCGTGGCCCATACGCTTACCAGCAGGTGCGGTAACACCAGCGATGTAAGACACAACAGGCTTAGTCACGTTTGCTTTGATGTAAGCAGCAGCTTCTTCTTCTGCAGAACCACCGATCTCACCGATCATTACAATCGCTTCGGTCTGTGGGTCGTTCTGGAACATTTCCAGAATATCGATGAAGTTAGAACCTGGGATCGGGTCACCACCGATACCAACACAGGTAGACTGACCGAAGCCAGCGTCAGTAGTCTGCTTAACTGCTTCATAAGTCAGAGTACCGGAGCGGGATACGATGCCCACTTTACCTGGCAGGTGGATGTGACCTGGCATGATACCGATCTTGCACTCGCCCGGAGTGATAACGCCTGGGCAGTTAGGACCGATCAGGCGTACGCCCAGCTCGTCACACTTCACTTTACATTCCAGCATGTCCATTACAGGGATGTGCTCAGTGATACAAACGATCAGTTTGATACCGCTGTTAGCCGCTTCCAGAATGGAATCTTTACAGAATGGTGCTGGTACGTAGATAACAGACGCTTCAGCGCCAGTTGCTTCTACCGCTTCTGCAACAGTGTTGAATACTGGCAGACCCAGGTGCTCAGTACCGCCTTTGCCCGGGGTAACACCGCCGACCATTTTAGTACCGTAGGCAATTGCCTGTTCAGAGTGGAAGGTACCCTGACCACCAGTGAAACCCTGACAGATTACTTTGGTGTCTTTGTTAATCAGTACGGACATGATTATTTACCCTCCGCTGCTTTCACTGCCTGAACAGCAGCGTCAGTCAAACTCGTTGCTGCAATGATGTCCAGACCAGACTCAGACAGCAGCTGAGAACCCAGCTCAGCATTGTTACCTTCCAGACGTACAACTACAGGTACGTTTACACCCACTTCTTTAACAGCGCCGATGATACCTTCGGCAATCAGGTCGCAGCGTACGATACCACCAAAGATGTTAACCAGTACGGCCTTAACTTTGCTGTCTTCCAGGATGATTTTGAACGCTTCGGTTACACGCTCTTTAGTCGCGCCGCCGCCTACGTCCAGGAAGTTTGCAGGGAAACCACCGTGCAGAGAAACGATGTCCATGGTACCCATGGCCAGACCCGCACCGTTCACCATGCAGCCGATGCTGCCGTCCAGTGCTACGTAGTTCAGATCCCACTCAGCCGCGCGCGCTTCACGAGCGTCTTCCTGAGATGGATCTTCCATTGCCTGCAGGTCTTTGTGACGGTAAACCGCGTTGCCGTCGATCGCTACTTTAGCGTCCAGGCAGTGCAGGTTGCCTTCAGTGGTGATAACCAGCGGGTTGATTTCCAGCAGCGCCAGGTCTTTTTCCTGGAACATTTTAGCCAGACCCAGGAAGATGTTGACGAACTGCTTGATCTGGTCGCCCTTCAGGCCCAGTTTGAATGCCAGTTCGCGGCCCTGATATGGCTGTGCGCCGGTCAGAGGATCGATGGTCGCTTTCAGAATTTTTTCTGGAGTTTCTTCAGCAACTTTCTCGATCTCAACACCACCTTCAGTAGAGGCCATGAAAACGATACGGCGAGAAGAACGGTCTACAACCGCACCCAGATACAGCTCGTTGGCGATATCGGTGCAATCTTCAACCAGAATTTTGGAAACAGGCTGACCGTTAGCGTCAGTCTGATAAGTTACAAGGTTTTTGCCCAGCCACTTGGCAGCAAATTCCTGTGCTTCAGCTGGAGAGTCAACCAGCTTTACACCGCCCGCTTTACCACGGCCACCGGCGTGCACCTGAGTCTTAACAACCCACTTGTTACCGCCAATTTTAGTTGCAGCTTCAGCAGCTGCTTCTGGGGTATCTACTGCGTATCCTTTGGATACAGGCAGACCATATTCGGCAAACAGTTGTTTACCCTGGTACTCATGAAGGTTCATGCTCTAATCCGTTGTGTTGTCTTGATAATTTTCAGTACCGGAACGATCAGCCCCGATACCCTGTTGGGTTTCAACAACGATCCGCTGAGAAGGCCGGGACCGCCGTTGATCCCGACTTATTATTTATTCACCGCGTGCTCAGCGCTTTTTGCGGTTTGCCATGTGAATGGCGTGGCCATCAACGGCCAGGGCAGCTTCGTGTACCGCTTCACTTACGGTTGGGTGAGCGAACATAGTCAGCTGCAGGTCTTCTGCACTTGAGCAGAACTCCATAGCGATAACAGCCTGAGCGATCAGCTCGGACGCGATACCGCCGACCATATGGATACCGAGGATACGGTCAGTCTCTTCACAGGCGATGACCTTAACAAAACCGTCAGTATCGTTGGCAGCCATGGCACGGCCAGACGCTGCAAACGGGAATTTACCGGTTTTGATTTTGGCACCTTCTGCTTTGAGCTGCTGCTCGGTCTTACCTACCCACGCGAGTTCAGGGTGTGTGTAGATAATGTTTGGAACGGTGTCGTAGTTCACCTGAACGTGGTGACCTGCGATCAGATCGGCGACCATGATACCTTCTTCAGACGCTTTGTGCGCCAGCATCGGGCCACGTACGGAGTCACCAATCGCGTAGACGCCTGGCACACCGGTACGGCACTGGTCATCAACATAGATGAAACCACGCTCATCCATATTTACACCGGAATCGCTGGCCAGCAGACCCTGGGTCTGAGGCTTACGGCCAACCGCAACGATCAGTTTGTCGACTACGATCTCTTTGTCGCCTTCAGCGTCGGTGAATTTCACCTTCACTTCTTTACCGTCAATGATTTCTGTGCCGGTGCAACGTGCATTCAGGCGGATATCCAGATTCTGTTTTTTGAACAGCTTGGCCGCTTCTTTAGCCACTTCAACATCAGCCGCAGCCAGGAAAGTATCCATGGCTTCAAGCACGATGACTTCTGAGCCCAGACGCGCCCAGACAGAACCCATCTCCAGACCGATAACACCGGCACCGATTACGCCCAGACGTTTCGGGGTTTCATCGATATCCAGTGCACCTGCGTTGTCCAGAATCAGACCTTCGGTCAGCGGCGCCGGTGGAATTTCCACTGGCACAGAACCGGACGCAAGAATCACGTTATCTGCAGCATAAACAGTTGAAGAACCGTCAGCCGCAGTGACTTCAACCTGCTTGCCAGCGAGCAGTTTGCCCGCACCCTGCAACAGAGTGACGCCATTCGCTTTGAACAGACCGGCGATACCACCGGTCAGGTTCTTAACGATAGTGTTCTTGCGTGCCACCATTTTCTTAACGTCCATGGTGACTTCAGCGGTCATGATACCGTGGGCATCAGCGTGCTGAGTTTTCTCGAACTGGTGGGTAGATTCCAGCAGCGCTTTAGACGGGATACAGCCCACGTTCAGGCAGGTACCGCCCAATACAGCGGCACCTTTATCATCGATCCACTTCTCTACACACGCCGCTTTCAGGCCCAGCTGAGCTGCACGAATAGCTGCAACATATCCACCAGGTCCGGCACCGATCACAATTACGTCGAATTTATCAGACATTTTTTATCCTATCTTCCACTCTGTACTTGTTGTAACTGGAATTAAACTTCCAGCAACATCCGTGCCGGATCTTCCAGAAGATCCTTAATTGCCACCAGGAACTGCACCGCATCTTTACCGTCAATCATGCGGTGATCGTAAGACAGTGCCAGATACATCATTGGCAGAATCTCAACCTGGCCATTTACAGCCATTGGGCGATCCTGGATTTTGTGCATACCCAAAATAGCCGTCTGTGGCGGGTTCAGGATTGGCGTAGACATCAGGGAACCGAACACACCACCGTTGGTGATGGTAAAGGTACCGCCCTGCATATCTTCCATACCCAGCTTGCCGTCACGGCCACGCTTACCGAAGTCAGCGATGGTCGCTTCAACATCAGCCAGGCTCATGCTGTCAGTGTCACGCAGTACAGGTACCATCAGGCCGCGCTCAGTAGACACGGCTACACCGATATCCTGATAACCGTGATACACCATGTCGTTACCGTCGATAGACGCGTTTACAGCAGGGAAACGTTTCAGTGCTTCAGTCGCCGCTTTTACGAAGAAGGACATGAAGCCCAGACGGGTACCGCCGTGAACTTTTTCAAACAGGTCTTTGTACTGTTTGCGCATCTCCATAACAGGCTTCATGTTGACTTCGTTATAGGTCGTCAACATCGCTGCATTCTGCTGCGCTTCAACCAGACGACGTGCAATGGTGGCACGCAGACGGGTCATTGGAACGCGTTTTTCTACACGCTCACCGGCAGGTACATTCAGCGCAACCGCTGGAGCAGCAGCGGCTGGTGCAGCCGCAGGTGCTGGTGCTGGAGCAGCAACAGGTGCAGGCGCAGCCGCACCCGCTTTCAGGAAGTTCTGTACGTCTTCCTTAGTGATGCCACCGTTTTTGCCGGTACCAGGAATCTTGGACGCATCCAGATTGTTTTCTTCGATCAGCTTGCGTGCAGCAGGGCCAACCTTATCTGCATCGCCAGCGTCTGCTTCAGCAGCCGGTGCAGCGGCAGCTGGAGCAGCGGCAGAACCTGCAGCACCCGCTGTGAATACCGCAATAACTTCATCGCTGAGGACTGTATCGCCCTCACCCTTCAGCACTTCTGAAAGAACACCGTCTTCCGGTGCAACCACTTCCAAAACCACTTTATCGGTTTCGATATCAACAATCAGTTCATCGGCTGAACAAGCTTCACCCGGCTGTTTGTGCCATGTTGCGATCGTACCGTCTGCTACGGATTCGGGAAAAGTCGGCGCTTTGATTTCGATGGACATGTTTTTTCCTTATCGTATTTTCACCGTCAGGCGATTATTAAAATGTGCGGTTAATCGCCTGATCAACCGTTGAGTGCTTCATTTACAAGTGCTTCCTGCTGCTCCACGTGGACGGAGATATATCCGACCGCAGGGGCGGCAGAAGCCGGACGGCCTACGCCTTCCAGATTCAGATTAAGGCCAAGCTCGCGCAGCGTATTACGCATATGGTGCTGCGAGCAGTACCAGGCACCCTGGTTCATTGGCTCTTCCTGACACCAGACCACAGACTCCAGATTGGTGTACTGTTTGATCTTCTCGCCAAGAATCGCTTCAGGGAACGGATACAGCTGCTCAATACGAACAATGGCAACATCTTCTTTTTCCAGCTCTGCACGACGGTTGTACAGATCGTAGTAGACCTTACCGCCACACAGCACTACACGTTTTACTTTCTTCGGATCCAGGTTATCTACTTCACCAATCACCGGCTGGAAGCCACCCTGGGCCAGTTCGTCCAGCGTAGAGACCGCCTGTTTGTGACGCAGCAGACTCTTCGGTGACATAACAATCAGCGGCTTACGCAGCGGACGGATCACCTGACGACGCAACAGATGGAAAATCTGGGCCGGCGTAGTCGGCGTACAAACCTGAATGTTGTGCTCAGCACACAGCTGCAGGTAGCGTTCCAGACGCGCAGAAGAGTGCTCCGGACCCTGACCTTCAAAACCGTGTGGCAACAGCATAGTCAGACCACACAGACGCTGCCACTTGTGCTCACCACTGGTGATGAACTGGTCGATCACCACCTGAGCACCGTTAGCAAAGTCACCAAACTGAGCTTCCCAGATCACCAGCGCGTTTGGCGTGGTGGTGGAATAACCGTATTCAAACGCCAACACCGCTTCTTCAGACAGGTAAGAGTCATGAATGGTCATCGGTGGCTGGTCAGCCGACAGGTTCTGCAGTGCGACGTAAACAGAGGCATCTTTCTGGTTATGCAGGACTGCATGACGGTGAGAGAAGGTACCACGACCTACATCCTGACCGGTCAGACGGATTGGGTGGCCCTGTGCCAGAATGGAGGCGTAAGCCAGAGATTCAGCCATGCCCCAGTTCAGCTCCATACCGCCAGCAGCCATGCGCTTGCGGTCGTCCAGAATTTTCTGAACCTGACGCTGAACAATAAAGCCTTCAGGTACTTCAGCCAGTTTGGCACCCAGTTCCTGCAGCAGTTTGATATCGACACCGGAGTCACAGTCAAACGACCATTCGTGACCCAGATACGGTTTCCAGTCTACAAACAATTCAGAGTTAGGCTCATGAATCAGAGACTTGGCAACATGCTGACCGTTTTCCAGTGCCTGACGGTAGTCTTTCTCCATCGCCACACTCTGTTCAGCGGTAATCACACCCTCGTCGATCAGACGCTGAGCGTACAGTTCGCGGGTGGATTTCTGCTTTTTGATCTGCGCGTACATCAGTGGCTGAGTACCGGACGGTTCATCCGCTTCGTTATGGCCACGACGACGGTAGCAGACCAGATCGATCACCACGTCTTTTTTGAATTCATTACGGTAGTCCAGCGCCACCTGGCTGACAAAACGTACCGCTTCCGGATCATCACCGTTCACATGGAAGATCGGCGCCTGAACCATCTTGGCCACATCGGTCGCATACTCGCTGGAGCGGGCATCTTCCTGTTTGGAAGTCGTGAAACCGACCTGGTTGTTGATCACAAGATGAATAGTACCGCCGGTTTTGTAAGCGCGGGTCTGGGACATCTGGAAGGTTTCCATGACCACACCCTGACCAGCAAACGCTGCATCACCGTGAATGTTGATTGGCACAACGGTATCACCCACGCAGTCACCACGACGGTCCTGACGGGCACGTACAGAACCCTCAACCACCGGCGCAACGATCTCAAGGTGAGACGGGTTGAAGGCCATTGCAATGTGCACTTCACCCCCGGCCGTTTCAACGTTGGACGAGAAGCCCTGGTGATATTTCACGTCACCGGAGGTCTCAACCAGTTTTTTACCTTCAAACTCGCTGAACAGGTCCGCTGGGTTTTTACCGAAGATATTTACCAGAGTATTCAGACGACCACGGTGCGCCATGCCGATAACCAGCTCTTTGGCACCATGACGACCGGCACGCTGCACCAGAGTGTGCAGACAGACGATCATTGATTCACCGCCTTCAAGGCCGAAACGCTTGGCGCCGGCATAACGTGAACCCAGGTATTTTTCCAGACCTTCTGCTGCGGTCAGGCGCTCAAGGATGTTGAGCTTTTTCTCAACCGGGGTATCAGGATGCGCACGAACAGGTTCCAGTCGGGACTGAATCCAGCGTTTTTCCTGCGTATCCACAATGTGCATGTACTCTGCACCCACAGTGGTGCAGTAGGTTTTCTTCAGATCGTCAACGATCTGCTTCAGCGGCGCTTCTTCTGGACCAAAGAACAGAGAACCCAGCTGGAATACGGTGTCGTAATCGGCTTCAGACAGCTCGTGGAAGCGCAGATCAAGGTCTGGCACATCTTCACGTTGCATCAGACCCAATGGGTCGATGGTAGCTACCTGGTGACCACGCACACGGTATGCGTTAATCATCCGCAGTACACGAACCTGCTTCTTCTCGTGCTCGGAGCTGACAGAGCTCACGGCAACCGGCAGGGCGCGTTTCTGGTTTTTAGATAGGTAAAGGAAATGCTCCCGAATGGTGGAGTGCGGAACATCCTGTGTCAGGTTGTCACCCACTTTGGGGAGCTGATCGAACTCTTCACGCCACTCTTGTGGAACAGCGTTAGGGTCCATGAGGTAGGTTTCGTACAGTGCTTCTACATATGAAAGGTTGCCACCGTAAAGGTGTGCGTTCTTCCACATGAGATCCATGATGCCTTCTTGCATTCTTTGATCACCCTGGCTCTGGGAGTTTGTGGCGACTAAGGGGTTCACCCTATCGCCCCCCTCTTGGAGTTAACCTTTGGTATTAACCAAACTGACACTAAGTACAGTTTGGGGCTGCTATCTTAAAACGTTTGGTTGTGCGGGTTAAATAATTCTTTGTGTGAATATTGGGAAAAAAATCTACGTCGTTGTAGATTGTTCCCGCCCGCATGGGTATGGCCAAAAAAAAGCGGCGCCCGAGGGCACCGCTTCGTCTGTCATCAGGTCGCCTGGGACAGCAGCATGTTGCGAATTTTGCCGATTGCCTTGGTCGGGTTAAGACCTTTAGGGCAAACGTTGACGCAGTTCATGATGCCGTGGCAACGGAAGACGCTGAATGGATCGTCCAGATCAGCCAGACGCTCACGGGTTGCCGTGTCGCGGCTGTCGGCCAGGAAGCGGTATGCCTGCAGCAAACCGGATGGGCCGATGAACTTGTCCGGGTTCCACCAGAAAGACGGACATGCAGTTGAACAGCACGCACAGAGAATACACTCGTACAGACCATCCAGTTCTGCGCGGTCTTCCGGAGACTGCAGACGCTCGATGGCTGGCGCTGGCGTGTTGTTGATCAGGTAAGGCTTGATCTTCTCATACTGCGTGTAGAACTGGGTCATGTCGACAACCAGGTCACGGATAACCGGCAGACCAGGCAGTGGACGCAACACGATCTTGTCGTTTTCAACCACCGCAGACAGCGGGGTGATACACGCCAGACCGTTGGTACCGTTCATGTTCATACCGTCAGAACCGCATACGCCTTCACGGCATGAACGACGGTACGTCAGGGAAGGATCTTTGTCCTTCAGCAGCTGGAGCAGATCCAGCACCATGATGTCCTTGCCACCAGGAATATCGATATGGATATCCTGCATGTAAGGAGCATCGTCAGTCTCTGGGTTGTAGCGATAAACACTCACCAACATGATTGCAACTCCTTAGTAAGTACGGATTTTCGGTGGGAACGGCTCCATGGTCTTAGGAGCAAAGTTCACCGCACGTTTACCGATACGTTTCTCGGTTGGGAAGTACAGAGAGTGGCACAGCCAGTTTTCGTCATCACGTTCAGTGAAGTCGTTACGGGCGTGAGCACCACGGGATTCTTTACGTACTTCAGCCGCAATAGCAGTTGCTTCAGCGACCTCCATCAGGTTTTCAAGTTCCAGTGCTTCAATACGGGCCGTATTAAATGCCAGGCTCTTGTCTTCCAGATGCAGGTTGCTGATTTTTTCACGAATGCCTTTCAGCAGCTCAAGACCTTTCTGCATGCTTTCGCCGTCACGGAATACACCGAAGTACAGCTGCATGCAGTTCTGAAGTTCTTTACGGACTTCAGCAACGCTTTCGCCACCGGTAGAGTTGTTCAGACGGTTCAGACGTGCCATTGCAGCATCGATGTTTGCATCGGTCGCGTCTTTAACGGCATAACCTTCACGCATCTGCTGCTCAATCTGGATACCTGCTGCACGACCAAATACCACCAGGTCAAGCAGAGAGTTACCACCCAGACGGTTAGCACCGTGTACGGATACACAAGCAACTTCACCACAGGCAAACAGACCGTTGATGATGTAATCGTTACCGTCAGCGTCCTGACCGATTGCCTGACCACCGATGTTAGTGGCAACACCACCCATCTGATAATGACAGGTTGGCACAACCGGAATCGGCGCCTTAACAGGGTCAGTTGCCGCGAAGGTTTTAGACAGTTCACAGATGCCTGGCAGACGTGAGTGCAGTACTTCTTCACCCAGATGGTCCAGCTTCAGGAATACGTGATCGCCCTCTTCGCCACAGCCACGGCCTTCCAGGATTTCAAGAATCATGGAACGGGCTACAACGTCACGACCTGCAAGGTCTTTAGCGTTAGGAGCATAACGCTCCATGAAGCGCTCGCCGTCTTTGTTGACCAGGTAACCACCTTCACCACGGCAGCCTTCTGTGACCAGTACACCCGCGCCGGCGATACCGGTTGGGTGGAACTGCCACATTTCCATATCCTGAGCAGGAACGCCGGCACGCATTGCCATACCCATACCGTCACCGGTATTGATCAGCGCGTTAGTCGTAGAGGCGTAAATACGGCCTGCACCACCGGTTGCCAGAACAGTTGCTTTGGCTTTGATGTAAACGGTTTCGCCTGTTTCGATACAGATTGCGATACAGCCTACAACGTCACCGTCATCATTTTTAACCAAGTCAACGGCATACCATTCGTTCAGGAAGGTAGTACCGGCTTTCATATTGGCCTGATACAGCGTGTGCAGCAGTGCGTGACCGGTACGGTCAGCCGCAGCACAGGTACGGGCAGCCTGACCGCCTTCACCGAAATTTTTGGACTGACCACCGAACGGACGCTGGTAGATACGGCCCTGTTCAGTACGGGAGAACGGCAGACCCATGTGGTCCAGCTCAAATACCGCCTGAGGACCTACAGAACACATGTACTCGATAGCGTCCTGGTCACCGATGTAATCGGAACCTTTAACGGTATCGTACATGTGCCAGCGCCAGTCATCGTTTGGATCAGCACTAGCGATCGCACAGGTAATACCGCCCTGGGCAGATACCGTGTGCGAACGGGTTGGAAATACTTTGGTGACACAAGCAGTGTTCAGACCGCTCTGTGCCAGCTGCAGCGCGGCGCGCATACCAGCACCGCCACCACCGACAACAATCGCGTCGAAAGAAAGCGTACGCAGTTTAGACATCTCTTATACACCCCACAGAATCATAATGCCCCAGATGACGTAGATAAACGTCAGCAGGCCAGTAGCAGACTGGAAAACAAACCGCAAAACGGTAGGTTTGATGTAGTCAGTAGACACAGACCACATGCCGATCCAGACGTGTGCTGCAAATGACAGCAGTGCCAGCAGGGTGAAAATACGCATGGCAGTGCCTTCAAACAGGCCCGTCCATGCTTCATAGGTCAGCTCAGCGCCAAAGCCCAGATAACCGATCATGAAAACGGTGTATACCGCCAGTACAACAGCAGTTACACGCTGGATCATCCAGTCATACAGTCCGCTTCGGCCGAAACTTGTGATACTGGTTACCATATCCATACTCCCGAAATCAGGACTGCTACTGCAGCCAGGCCCAAGGTTACTTTGGCAGCAGCGCGGCCGCTTTCCAGCTCTTCACAGTGGCCAAAGTCCATCACCAGGTGTTTGATACCCGCGAAGAAGTGATACAGCAGTGCCGATACCATTCCCCACGCAATCAGCTTCGCAAAGAAGCCATTTTCAAACATATCAACGGCAGCATTGAAACCTTCTTCAGATTCCAGTGACAAACCCAGTGCATACAGGGCAAAAACAGCTCCAAAAAACAGGGCCACGCCTGTTGCGCGGTGCAGAATGGAAGTGATCGCCGGTAGCGGCTGTTTGATAGTTCGAAGATCTAAATTTACAGGTCTTTTCTTGTTCACGGCTCTTGTTCACACTTTGCGGCCCCTTTGCAGGGCTCGGTTGCTCGGAAGTGTTCGAGAAGATAAGTACCTCGCTCTCAAAGTCCAATTTGTGGCACAAATTCAACTAAACCCATGCCCAGACTGAACTTCGGCGTGAGAGTATAAGCATTTAACTGTCACAATACAACGCGACCCCGGGCAGCCTACGTCTATTGTCTAGTGCGTTAGTCACACAACCTCAGTGCTAAACTCACATCTCTAATGAATTAGAACTAAATGTGTATTCCGCTGGTTTAGCAACTTGTTACATATTGTTGCGATGCAGTAATATGGAACGGACATACGTCTGATTGACAAACGATTTTCACACCCTATATTGGGTGGGTCCAATTACCGGGCCAAGACTCTTAGATATGACTCAAAGAAGTCATAAACGCATTAAAACAAATGATAGGAGCCGATTAATGGCTGAGAAGATAGCACGACTGACGGTCGACGGCCTTGAGGGAGTAATTGAACTTCCCGTATATTCTGGCACAGCCGGTCCTGATGTGATCGATGTTCGCCCCCTGACCGGTAAGGGTCTGTTTACATACGATCCGGGTTTTGTTTCCACCGCGGCTTGCGACTCCAGCATTACTTATATCGACGGTGCCAAAGGCATTTTGCTTCATCGCGGTTACCCGATCGACCAGCTGGCTGAAAAGTCCGACTATATGGAAGTCTGTTACCTGCTGCTGAACGGCGAACTGCCTGATGCAGAGCAGAAAAAGGCTTTTGTAAACACCATCAGCAACCACACCATGGTGCATGAGCAACTGAGCCACTTCTTTAATGGCTTCCGTCGTGATGCACACCCAATGGCTATCCTGTGTGGTGTAGTAGGCGCCCTGTCCGCTTTCTACCACGACTCTTTGGATATCGACAACGAACACCACCGCAACGTTTGCGCCTACCGCCTGGTAGCCAAAATGCCAACCTTGGCTGCGATGTGTTTCAAATACTCCAGCGGACAGCCATTCATGTACCCGCGTAACGATCTGAGTTATGCCGGTAACTTCCTGTACATGATGTTTGGTACGCCGTGCGAAGAGTATCACGTGAACCCAATCCTGGAACGCGCAATGGACCGTATTTTTGTCCTGCACGCTGACCACGAACAGAACGCTTCCACCTCTACTGTGCGTCTGGCTGGCTCTTCCGGTGCCAACCCGTTCGCCTGTATCGCTTCCGGTATCGCAGCCCTGTGGGGTCCTGCTCACGGCGGCGCTAACGAAGCAGTTCTGACCATGCTGGAAGAGATCGGCGATGAGTCTCGCATTGAAGAGTTCGTTGCCAAAGCAAAAGATCCTAACGACTCTTTCCGTCTGATGGGCTTTGGTCACCGCGTCTACCGTAACTTTGACCCTCGCGCCAAGGTTATGAAACAGACCTGTGACGAAGTACTGCACGAACTGGGCATTGATGATGATCCACTGCTGAAGATCGCCAAGCGCCTGGAGCAGATCGCACTGGAAGACGAATACTTCGTTGAGCGTAAACTGTATCCAAACGTAGACTTCTATTCCGGTATCATCCTGAAGGCCATCGGTATTCCTACCAACATGTTTACCGTAATCTTCGCGCTGTCCCGTACTATCGGCTGGATCTCTCACTGGAACGAGTTCCACAGCAGCCCGAACAAAATCGGTCGTCCACGTCAGCTGTACCTGGGCCACACCCAGCGCGACTACCCTGCCTGATCCGACTGAACAACAAAAACCGCCCTTGGGGCGGTTTTTTTATGCCTGTCATCTATCCCGCAAATCGACCTTGCCAATATCAAAGCACAAAAAAGCCGGGCTAAGCCCGGCTTTTTATCAGATGCTGATCAGTCAGCATTCACGGATTCTATCTTGTGGATACTCAGGTCAGCGCCGTCATATTCCTCTTCATCCGACAGACGCAGGCCAACCACCGCTTTCACAATGCCATAGACCAGCGCACCACCCACCAGAGCCACCACAACGCCTGCAACGGAGCCGATCAGCTGAGACATAAAGCTGACTCCTCCCAGGCCTCCCAGCACCTCAGAACCAAAGATACCGGCAGCAATACCACCCCAGACACCACACACACCGTGCAGCGGCCAGACACCCAGCACATCGTCAACTTTGAGACGATTCTGCTGATAGGTAAACAGCAACACAAAAATGGCACCCGCAATCGCACCCACAACCAGAGAACCCATCGGATGCATCACATCAGAACCTGCACAGACCGCCACCAGACCGGCCAGCGGGCCGTTATGGATAAAACCGGGGTCGTTTTTACCCAGCAGCAACGCGGTGATAATGCCGCCCACCATCGCCATCAGAGTATTCACAGCCACCAGACCAGAGATACCGTCCATTGTCTGCGCAGACATCACGTTAAAACCAAACCAGCCAATGCAGAGAATCCAGGCACCCAGAGCCAGGAACGGAATGTTTGACGGCGGGAATGCCACCAGCTTGCCGCTTTTATAACGACCATTACGAATACCCAGCATAATCACTGCAACCAGCGCCAGCCAACCGCCCATGCCGTGTACCACCACAGAACCGGCAAAGTCATGGAAACTGGCGCCAAAAGTGGACTCAAGCCAGGCCTGGAAACCAAAATTACCATTCCAGATAATGCCTTCAAAGAACGGATAGACCAGCGCTACAGTCAGGGTAGAAGCAATCAGAAAAGGCCAGAAACGACCACGCTCAGCGATACCGCCGGACACAATAGCCGGAATCGCAGCCGCGAACGTCATCAGGAAGAAGAACTTGACCAGCTCATAGCCGTTGCCAGCTGTCAGCTCGGCCGCGGGGGAGAAGAATGTGACGCCGTAAGCCACCCAGTAACCCACAAAGAAGTAGGCTACAGCGGAGAAACCAAAATCGGTCAGAATTTTTACCAGCGCATTCACCTGGTTTTTCTGACGGACAGTTCCCACCTCAAGAAACGCAAAGCCTGCATGCATGGCAAACACCATGATGGCACCCATCAAGATAAAGAGGGTGTTGGAACTTTGCACCAGGGTTTCAACAGCACTGTTGATCTCTTCCACATTCGTCTCCTTTGACTGAATTGGCACCAAAAACGCACTTTCCTCACCTTTGAGGCACTAATCTAGTGCGATTTTGAATTGAAGCATTTTGTTATGACTGCTGCCGCGCAAAAATACGACAAAAGATTTCCATTAATATTCAAAGAATTAATGGAAAATTTCCCGGAATTTACAGCGCCCAGCAGATTTTTCGCACCAAAATAAAGCAAAAAACATGCCTTATTTATAGTTATGCTTCATCTTTTTGCATAATCCGAAAACAGACATGCACTTTGGTCTGCCCTTTAAAGTCAGGATCAAGGCTCTGACCGGTAATATCGGTAACAGTAAAGTCCGATAAAGCGTCGTGATCCAGCTTGAATTGACGAAAGTTATTCGAAAAATAGAGCACACCACCGGGACGCAGAATACGCATCGCCTGCTGAATCAGCTCTACATGATCCCGTTGTACATCAAACACTCCCTGCATCCGCTTGGAGTTGGAGAATGTCGGCGGGTCGAGAAAGATCAGGTCATACGCAGGTTGTCGCTGCATATGCAGCCACTTTACACAGTCCGACTGAACCAGCTGGTGTTTTGCGCCCCCGAAACCATTCAGCTCCAGATTGCGTTTAGCCCAGTTCAGGTACGTGGCCGACATATCAACACTGGTGGTCGAACGCGCACCGCCCACGGCGGCATGTACAGACACAGAACCGGTATAGCAGAACAGGTTCAGCACATCCTTACCCGCTGACTCAGTCTGAACCCGCCGCCGCATTGCTCTGTGGTCCAGAAACAGGCCGGTATCCAGATAATCGTGCAGATTGACCAGCAAGCGGCAGCCGTGCTCAACCACTTCAAAAAAGCGATGGGACTCACCCTGCTTCTCATACTGACTGCTGCCCTGCTGGCGTTTACGCTGTTTCAGCACAATCTGTTCTGGCGAGACCTGCAATGCCACCGGCAATGCGTGCATCACATCCTGTAACCGGGAAAACGCCTTTACCGGATCAATTTTCTTGGGCGGTGCATACTCCTGTACATGCACCTGATCACCGTATATATCCACCGCCACATTGTATTCAGGCATATCCGCATCATAGAGACGGTAGGCTTCTATATTTTCCTTCTTTACCCAGCGTGCGAGCTGCTTGCGGTTTTTCTGCAGACGGTTGGCAAACATCTGAGAACTTTGATTCAGAGGTGTTGTTTCCTCTGGCTGTTCTGTGGCTTCACGCGTATCCGCCTTGTCAGCAATCGGATAGGTAACCAGTCGGCTTTCAAGCGCACCGTTAAACAGTTTGTACGTTTTATCTGCCCGCAGCCCCATCACTTTGCATAGATCCGGATTACTGCTGAGTACCGCGGCCTGCCAGCCCGGCAGCTGCTGTTTCATAAAGTCGCCCAAATAGCGGTACAGGAACATCAACTGCTGCGTTTCGCCCAGCCGCTCCCCATAAGGCGGATTGGTGACCAGCAGGCCCACAACTTCAGGTATACGCGCCTTATTCAGATCTTCCAGACGGCAGGTTTCAAAACTGATCGCCTGCTCAACCCCTGCCCGAGCAGCATTCTGACGCGCTGCATTGAGTACCTTGGCGTCCTGATCGAAGCCATAAAACAGTGGTTTCAGCCTTGCCAGACCCTCGGCTTTTCGGGTTTCCGCCTCGGCAACCAGCCCCGTCCAGACACTCGATTTATGGCCTTTCCAGCCCTGAAAACCAAAACGTTTACGGGATAAGCCCGGTGCAATATCTGCAGCCATCATCGCCGCTTCGATTAACAACGTACCAGAGCCACACATAGGATCGATCAGTGGCATATCCTGAGACATTCTTTCCGGCCAGCCCGCACGCAGCAACACCGCCGCCGCGAGGTTTTCCTTCAGCGGCGCTTCACCAGACTGGAGCCGGTATGCCCGACGGTGCAGGCTCTCGCCCGAGAGATCAAGGCTGATGCGGGCTTTACCACGGTGCAGATAAACATTCACCCTGACATCAGGATTGACCTTGGCAATTTCAGGGCGCGAACCGGTTTGCATGCGGATCTGGTCAACGATCGCATCCTTGACCTTCAGCGCACCAAAATGTGTGTTAGAGATCCCCTCTGACCGACCGTTGAAATCGATCAGCAGACTGCCGCTACTATTAATATGATCCAGCCAGCTGATCGCCTGCACACCATCATAAAGTTCATCAGCGGTCTGAGCCGGGCACTCATGTAACGGCATCAGGACCCGGTTTGCCAGTCGGGACCAAAGACAGATCTGGTACGCCGCCTCAAGACCACCCTGCCCTTCAACGCCGGCCACGGTTTGGCGAAGCTCAGTCAGCCCCAGATTTTCAAGCTCTTCCTGCAGGAGAAGTTCCAAACCTTTTGGGCAGGTAACAAAGAGGGTACCGGTCATAATCAGTTCCTGTTCAGGTCTAATTCAGCTAGACCATAAAGCGTGTATTACAAATGAAAAATCTTCACTCTTTGCAACAAGACGGAGTAAAGAAGCTAAGCCAATGAATGCATTCCATTTTTAAAATGATGCATGTGAAGATTTATTACAAACAGATGTCAGATAGCCATTATCAATCGCTTTGACAGCGTTTTTTCGTTATCAATAGAGGTCTGCCCTTCGATTTTTTCAACCGTTCGGGCAGGTTACCAGTGGTTCTTCTGTCTCAATGAACCACTGCTCTCCAAAACTAAAGAACAGAGAGGCTAGACCTTATGAAGAGACAAAAACGCAGCCGTACTACCACCCTGTTTAACCGTGGCTTCCAGGCCGGCCTGAGTGGCAAATCACGGGATCTTTGTCCCGTTAACACCGCTGATCTCAGAAGCCACTGGATGAGTGGTTGGCGCCAGGGGCGTGAAGCGCACTGGAGCGGTATGGACGGCGTTTCAGCCATTCAGGCTGACCCCGCATTACATTAGTCAATTCTCTCGATTGTGTAATGGAAAAGGCTCCTCAGGGAGCCTTTTCCTTATCTGTTACACGCTCAATCTTAACTGTTGAATAGCCCGCACCGATTCGACCACCAGTTTAGGGCCACGGTAGATAAATCCACTGTAGATCTGTACCAGACTCGCGCCGGCTTCAATCTTTTCAGCCGCATCGAAGCCTTCGGTAATGCCGCCGACACCGATAATGGGCAGGTCGCCTTCAAGCGCTTCAGCCAGCGAGCGAATCACCCGGGTAGAACGGTTGCGCAGGGGTGCTCCGGACAAACCACCCTCTTCGTTGCCATGTTCTGCCCGCTCCACACCTTCACGTGACAGGGTGGTATTGGTCGCAATTACACCATCAATGGCATAGGCACGCAGGGCTGCCGCCACCAGTTGCAGTTCCTCTTCGCTCATATCTGGCGCGATTTTCACTGCAATCGGCACATACCGCTCGTGAATCATCGCCAGTTTGGCCTGCTCTGTCTTCAGCGCGTCCAGCAAGCTGTTGAGGGAGTCACCATATTGCAGAGTGCGCAGGCCCGGCGTATTCGGCGAGGAGATATTCACCGTAATATAGGAAGCTCGCGGATACACTTTACGCAGACAGTAGAGGTAATCCTCGTTGGCTTTTTCGTTCGGGGTATCTTTGTTCTTACCAATATTGATACCAAGGATGCCTTTATACTGCTGCTTGTCGAGATTTTTCAGCAGTACATCAACCCCCTGGTTATTGAATCCCATGCGGTTAATGATCGCCTGCTGCTCCGGCAACCGGAAAATACGTGGCTTTGGATTACCTGCCTGAGGTCGGGGTGTAACGGTACCCACTTCCACAAAACCAAACCCCATGGCCGCCAGACCGTCCACAGCAATGCCGTTTTTATCCAGACCTGCTGCCAGACCGACGCGGTTTGGAAACGTCAGCCCCATCACTTCAACCGGGTCAGCCAATTGCTGTGAACCCAGCAGGCGATGCAAGCCCAGCATGGCCGCCACATTCATTGAGCTCAGGGCAACGTCATGGGACAGCTCAGGGTCCATCTGGAACATCAGCGAACGGGCAAGAGAATAAAACATGCAGGTGATCCAATCGGCAAATTTGCTGCGATTATAGGCGAGCCCCCCCCAGAATCATAGGGCGGACGCAGGCGGTTGCAGCTGAGAATATCAGCGTTTTTCGATTTTCTGATACCGCCCCTGTTCATCAAACAGGATACGAAAGCGGCCATGAATACCGTCATGCAACAGATAGGGCCGCAGAATCTGCGCCGGGAAACGCACATTACGCCCGTCAGTGGCCTGCGCCAGAACCTCTTTGGCAACACCCTGGTAAAGTTGCAGGTAACTCTCTGCCGATATATGCAGATCTACGTCGATATGGGGCATCGGTCACTCCATCAAGCCCCATATTATCAGCTGCTCTGACTGGTTTTCGCAAGCTCGAACAGCTCTCTCAGCGCGACACTGTACATCGCATAATCCTGCTGATCGGCATTCTTGAGTTCAGCCAGAATTTTGATCCAGCGCGCCACCAGCCACTCATTTTCGCTGTACCACTTGTCGACCACCTGCTGACTTGAAGTGCCGCGCACCCGGTAATGAATGGCATTGGCCACCAGCGAGCTATGCTGCCAGTCGAGATCATCCCTGAACGCTTCACGGGCCATCGCCTGCCAGTAGCTGCTGACCGGCAACCGATGCAGTTGCTGTCCCAGCCAGTGCAGGTCCAACCGTTCACCCAGATCAAAATGCACCTGCGCCACACTTTCAATTGGAACATCGGTGCTGCGCGCCACATCAATAATGCCCAGGGCGGAAAACAGAATGCGTGAAGCCGCCACAGTCCGGGCCAATTTATCCGGCACGCCCGCCTTGGCATACCGCTGCCGGTTCTGCTCCCAGTGTTTTAACGGTGCTCCGCAAAGGGCCTTGTCCAGGTGTTTGATCAGCTTGGTGAGTTTACTGCGGCAGTTTTCCACCTCCACTCCGCAGTCAATGTCTTCACGCCGGTTTCTGACAAACCAGCGGGTGGTCCGACGCATCAGGTGTTGCAGCTCAAGCATCATACCGGACTGCACATTGGCATCGACCCGGTGGTCCAGTGCTTCGATCTGCTCCCATAACTGTTCAATATGAAACGCATCCCGCGCCAGCACAAAGGCCCGTGCGATGGTGGCATCATCTGCCCCGGTAGAGACTCTGAGCCGGTCAGCAAAGTTTATCCCCATCATATTGATCATATGATTGGCCAACTGGGTTGCGATGATTTCGCTGTGCAGCCGATGCTGACGCAGCGCATCCGGGTAACTCTCCACCAGTTGCGGGGGAAACGCGGTGTAAAGCTCCTGACTCAGGTAGGGATCCTTAGCAATACCAGATTGGGCCAGCGTCTCTTTCAGTTCAGCCTTGCTATAAGAGATCAGCACAGACAGTTCCGGCCGGGTCAGACCCCGACCGGAGTTTTTGCGTTCATTAAGCGCATCATCATCCGGCAGAAACTCCAGCGAGCGGTTCAGTTTGCCCGCGGATTCCATACTCGAAATATACCGATGATATTCCGCCATATTCTCCAGCGAGCGTGATTCAGACAGACTGATTGACTGCACCTGCCGGTAGTTATTCTCCAGCACCAGCGCGGCCACATCATCGGTCATTTTTTCCAGCAGCAGGTTACGCTGCTTTTCAGTCATATCGCCGTTGGCCACAATCTGACTGAGCAGGATTTTGATATTGACCTCATGGTCAGAGCAATCCACCCCACCGGCATTATCGATAAAGTCGGTGTTCAGACGTCCGCCTTTCATCGCAAATTCAATGCGGGCTTTCTGGCTCATGCCCAGGTTGCCGCCCTCACCGACCACCTTACAGCGCAGATCGGCGCCATTGACACGTAATGCGTCATTGGCCTTGTCGCCAATCTGCATATCGGTCTCGTCAGTGGCTTTAACATAGGTACCGATCCCTCCGTTCCAGAGCAGATCAACCGGCATCATCAACAGACTGCGAATCAGCTCTGTCGGGGTCATGCGATCACAGTTAAGCCCGGTCAGGGCTTTGATCTGTGGGGTCAGCATGATCGCTTTACTGCTGCGCGAGAAAATCCCGCCTCCGTCACTGATCAGAGAGGCATCATAGTCCTGCCAGCTTGAGCGTGGCAGATCAAATAGACGCTTGCGCTCTTTCCAGCTTTTAACCGGATCGGGGGAAGGATCGATAAAGATATGCTGATGATTAAACGCCGCCACCAGCTTGATATGTTTGGATAGCAACAAGCCGTTGCCGAATACGTCGCCCGACATATCGCCAATACCCAGCACGGTGAAATCATCCTGCTCAGTATTCAGCCCCATTTCACGGAAATGACGCTGCACAGACACCCAGGCCCCTTTGGCGGTGATGCCCATTTTTTTATGGTCATAGCCCTGACTGCCACCGGAAGCAAAGGCATCACCCAGCCAGAAACCATATTGCTGAGCGATCTCATTGGCGATATCGGAGAAGGTCGCGGTGCCTTTGTCTGCCGCCACCACCAGATAGGCATCATCATCGTCATGGCGCACCACATCGGGTGGCGGCAGGACCACGTTATCATTCATGTTATCCGTGATATCCAACAGGCCGCAGATAAAGGTCTGATAACAACGGATACCTTCTGCCAGCCACTCATCCCGGCTCATATTCTCTTTCAGCAGTTTGGCAACAAAGCCGCCTTTTGCCCCTACCGGGACTATCACCGCATTTTTGACCTGCTGTGCTTTTACCAGCCCCAGCACTTCGGTCCGAAAATCTTCAAACCGGTCAGACCAGCGCAAGCCGCCACGGGCAACCTTGCCACCTCTGAGATGCACCCCCTCAACCCAGGGCGCATAAACAAATATTTCATAGCGCGGTTTAGGCAGTGGAATACCCGGTATATGTTCGGGCGCAAATTTAAAAGAGAAATAACCGTGCAAACCCTCCTTACCCTGCTGGTAAAAATTGGTTCGCAGGGTGGCTTTGATCAGGGCCAGATAATGACGGATCACGCGATCATCATTCAGACTGGCCACGTCCTCTAACTGCACCAGAATCTGTTGTTCTATCTCCTCCCCATCCGCGATGTTGCCCGGCTCAAATCGGGCATGGAACAACTGCACCAGAAGCGAAGCGAGACCCACATAGCTGTTCAGCGTGTTACTGATGGCTTCGGCACTGATTGGAAAGCGGATCTGTTTCATGTAGGCCGCATAGGCTCTCAGCATTGCCACGCAACGCCAGGGTATCTGGGCACGTAACACCAGGCGGTTAAAATCATCACTGCTGGCATGACCCTGCCAGATATGCAGAAACGCCTCTTCGAAGACCTCTTTAAGCTCACTGAAGGCCAATTGCCGGGCACCGTTAAAGCTCAGGGTAAAATCATGAATCCAGACTTTTACCGCGCCGGTTTCAAGCAGGTAGGGATGTTCTTCCAGAACACGCAGGCCAAGGTTCTCAAGCACCGGGATCAGGTCCGACAGCGGCAACGAGTTTTCCAGACTGAACAATTTCAGATTGAGGTACTCGTCCCTGCGCTCAAGCGCCCGGTAAAAACTCAACTGCAACGGCTGCTCCGGCGTAAGCAGCTGCATATGCTGAATATCAACCACCGCCGTGCGCGGAGTAAAATCACTCTGATAATTGGCAGGGAAGCCCTTACCCAGACGGTTTAGAGCAGAAGTACCGGCTTCCTCACCCAGAGTTTCCACCAGAGCATCGCGCAGATCATCCTGCCAGGACCGGGCAGCACGTCGGATCATCTGCTCCAGTGCTTTGGTATCACAGCTGAGCGCCAGTGATTTACCCCTGAGGATAAGCTGAGTTCGCGCCAGTACCGACTCAGAGAAATAGGTATTGAACTCGACCTGCTCTGCATTCAGCTCCCGGCAGAGAATCTCCTCAATCCGATGTCTGAACTCAGTGCTGTAGACCTCTCGTGGCGAATAGACGAGACAGGAATAAAACTGGCCGAAGGCATCCTTACGAATAAATGAACGAATCTGACGGCGTTCATGAATCTGCAGAATACCGCTGACGGTTTCATAGAGTTGCTCAACGCTGACCTGAAACAGATCATCCCGGGGGTGGATCTCAAGGATCTGCAACAGCTCCTTCCAGTCATGCCCATTGCGATGCAGTCCTGAGCGTTCCATAACCGCATCGACCTTGCGCCTGACCACCGGAATCTGTCTTGAACTCTGAATATATACATTGGATGTATACAGGCCCAGAAACCGACATTCACCGACCACTGAGCCCTGATCATCGATCTTTTTGATGCTGATATAGTCCGGGTAGGCCGGGCGGTGCACATGGGATTTACGGTTAGCTTTGGTAAAGGAGAGTATGTCGGGGATCAGTACAAACCCCTTGGCATCACGCTGATTGGCATTCAGCAGATTTGAGCGACAGTCTTCATCACAAAACTTCAGCAAACCCAACTGGCTGCCGGTCACCGGTAACAGTGTCTGCTTGTTCCCCTCCTCCTGCAGCGAGAACTCATCATAGCCAAGAAAGGTAAAGTGATTCTTCAGCCATTGAATAAAATCATGCACCTCACGTAGGTCTGCCCGGTCAAACCCCTCCAGCTTGCGGGTAAATTCATCGGCCAGCCCATCACATTTCTCAGCCATCGCATTAAAGTCAGTCACTACCAGGCTGACATCTTCCAGTACATTAAGCAGGCTGAGTTTCAGGTCGTGTAACTGAGCATCATCGGTGTGCCGGTCTATCTCGATCGACACCAGCAGTTCACGGGAAAGACTTTTCGCACGACTGTCCTGATTGAGCAGTTTCTTCAACTGCCCCGCTTCATCACGCTGCAGGGTCAGAACTGAATTATGGATGGCATGGATTGTCAGGTTGCGCTGATTGAGCTCCATCCGCAGTGAATCAACCACAAAGGGGATCTCATCCAATAACACTTCGATGATGGTATGGGTCGACTGCCAGCCATGCTGTTCGTAATCGGGATTAAATACCCGGACTTTGGCCTGTGCCGGTTTACGCTGCTGCAGGAACTCCCAACACAGGAGTGTAGAACCATAGAGGTCATCCAGATTCCACTCCAGCAGATCTGCCACGGCGGCAGTAGCATAATAGATTCCTGCAAAATCAATCAGTTGCTGTTGCCGCTCTTCAGGTAACCGGCGTTTTATCTCCGCCGTCAGATCATCGAGTAAGCCTTGTTTATCGCGTTGCTGCGAATATGCCATGTCTCCACCCATTTTTTGTTTTTATTCTAAATTAATCAGTAGTATAGATAGTTTTCAGCAGGCTTCTTATAAATCGGGCCAGAACGCATTGCACCACCACTGTGGCATGCCCATAATGGGTCGAAACCGGTCAGCCATGTTTAGAACAGGTGCCTCTCACATTGCTTAACTACCTTTCCAATCTGTTCAGCCTGATCCTGGCGCTGCTGTTTTCTTGCCAAGCTCTGGCGGCACTGACCGTTGAACTGACAACCGATCAGCTTGAAGCCGGTAAACCTCTTGAACTCTTCCTTGAAACAGACCTGCTGACGGCCAATGAACCTGACTTCCGTCGACTGTCACCTGATTTTGAATGGTTGGATACGCAAACCGTCACCGTTTCCCGCTACCGAACCGGTGAGAAAAAAACCTGGTTACGCTGGGTTATCCGACTAAAACCTTTGCGCAGTGGTGCGTTGGTTATTCCTCCGATTCAGGTGGGAGGCAATACCACTGCGGCCCTGCAGATCCAGATTGCAGAAGCCACCCATGTTAAAAGCCAGAGCACGCCAGAACCCTCAATGCGCATTTCGCTCAGCGCAGACAAACCTGAGGCTTATGTCGGTGAACAAATCCTTGTTACCCTTGAGTTGTTAATGCCAACCGGTGATTTCATCGTCGAGGAAGTACTCACGCCTGCTTTAATCGGGGCGACACTGCGTCAGGCTACTGAGCCTGCCATCACAGAGATGGAAAATGGTGTTGAATCCTATCAGCGCCTGACCCGGCAATTTCTGATGTTTGCGTCAAAAGCGGGTGAACTGACCCTGCCGGGCTTAACCGTAAAAGGTTCAGATCCAGAGGGGCAACCCCTGGAATATAAGACGAATGACCTGGTGGTGCTGATCCGGCCACCGGCCTTTACCAGCCAGCGCAATATTTGGTTGCCCGCGCAAAAGCTAAGCCTGACCGATAGCTGGGACCGACCTGCCCAGCTTGAGGTAAACAGTGTCATTCTGCGTACCCTGACCCTCAATGTTACCGGTGTGCCAGCCACAGCATTGCCAAAATTGATGCCACTGCTGCAACCTGAAAACGGCCGGGTTGAATTGGTGGATTTGCAGCTAAACGATAGGTTTCAGGACAATCAGCTGATAGGGGAACGTAAAGAGGTTATTCGCATTTATCCTGCAGCACAGGGTGTTTTAACCCTGGCAGCCATTGACCTGCCCTGGTGGAACATCACGCTGGATCAAACACAAAATGCACTGCTTCCGTCTTATACACTGCAGATCGCTGGCGTGACTCAGGCTCAGCAGGTCAGAGCGGCCTCGGAGCCCCCTGCGACGGAAAGCACCAGAGCCAAACCCTTAGTGGAGGAAACCTCCCCCTCCTCATACAGATACTGGCTGTTTGGCGGGCTACTGCTTTTGAGTATCAGCAGTGCACTGGTCCTGTTTATCCGCCTCAGAACACCTCGTCCGCCGCTCCCTGATGCTTCTGCCGATGTAAAAACATTCGATCGGACTGAGACGCTTGAAACCTATGAATTCCCTCAGCCTCAGCCAACCACTGTTTCGGAACGTCCTGATCTGTTCCCAGACAACGTCCCATCGCTGTCTCACCGTCAGCCGCAAACCCCCGAGGAAAATGCCTTTGAGGCCCTGTTAATCGCCTGCGAGCTAAATGATGCGCAATCGGCCCGTTACAGTCTGCTCAACTGGTCGCAACTGTTCTGGCAAACCGAACCACCCCAATCACTTGAAGAGATTGGTCTGCGTGCCAGAAATCAGGCGCTGAATCTGATGATTATGGAGCTTGAGCAACTGCTTTACAGTGGACAGACACGGCGCTGGAACGGTCAACGGCTCAAAGAAGGCCTGAACCGCTTCCGCCAACAGATTACCAAGGGTTAATCCAGCACCTGCTTAAGGGCTGTTTCCAATGTTGGATGGTGAAATTGAAAACCCGCATCCAGCAGCCTTTGCGGATAAACCCGCTGGCCTTCCAGCAGTAGTTCTGCCCCCTCTCCCAGCATCAGCTTAATAACAAAGGGAGGCATCCGCAGCAGCGCCGGACGATGTAATACTGACCCGAGTATCTGTGCAAATTCCGAATTTCGCACTGCATGTGGTGCGGTCAGGTTATAGGCACCCGAAGCATCCGGATGGGTAAGCAGATGATTGATGGCCCGCAGGTGATCTTCCAGTGCAATCCAGGACATCCACTGCTGACCGCTGCCAATGGGCCCGCCCAGACCAAAACGAAAGGCCGGCAACATTTTGCTTAGCGCGCCGCCATTACCCATCACCACCCCTGTTCGAATCAGGCAAACCCGCACACCACAGGTCTCAGCCTGCAGTGCTGCTTCCTCCCAGTCAGCACAGAGTTGATGGGTAAAACCGGGCTGAAAATCACCGGTTTCAGCAAGTGGAGTATCCAGTAGTTGGCTGCCGTAAAATCCGATAGCCGAACCACTGATCAACACGGAGGGAGGGCTTGCCTGCTGACTGATCCAGTGCACCAGTTCAGCGGTCAGGCCGATACGACTCTCTCTGAGTAACTGTTTGCGCGCAGCACTCCAGCGGCGGTCTGCGATCGGTGCTCCGGCAAGATTAATCACTGCCTCAACCGGTTCACTCACATCGTCCAGCGTTCGAATCGCGACAACTCTGTTTTGAAACAACTGCTTGGCGCGCGCCGGATTACGGGTAAGACAGGTCACCCGGTCTCCTTCCGCCAGTCGCAGTTGAATGAAATGCCGTCCAATAAACCCGGTGCCACCGGTGACTAAAATATGCATGTTATAAAGCCCCAGAACTGAAATCCTGCCCCAAAACCTGTTAGTCTCTCTGCGTTATCCCAGATACCACAGCACGAACAGATCAGAGTACCTGTCTTGTTCGTAACGGGACTGTTTTCAGATTAGTCATTTTTCAGGGAGTCTCCCATGTTTACCGGAATTGTTCAGGGTCTGGCCGAGGTCATCAGCGCAGAACATCGGGAAAACTTTATGCAGTTAACACTGGCGCTGCCGCCTGCCAACTGTGATCAGCTGCAACTGGGAGCCAGCATCGCGGTTAATGGTACCTGCCTGACCATCACCCACTTCGAAGACAACCAGGTATGTTTTGATCTCATAGCGCAGACCCTCAGCACAACCAACCTTGGTCAGCTCCAAGTCGGCGACAGAGTCAACTTTGAACGTGCTGCACGTATCGGTGACGAAATTGGCGGCCACCTTTTATCCGGGCATGTCCATGACCTGGCGGAGGTTACCCGCATCGAACGTTCTCCCAATAACTGCACCCTGTGGTTAAAGACAGCTGAAAAATGGCGTCGTTATATTTTTGATAAAGGTTTTATTGCCCTGGATGGCTGCAGTCTCACCGTCAAAAACTGCACGGATGAGGGTTTTTGCGTGGGTTTGATTCCCGAGACGCTAAGTATTACCCGATTTGGTTTTATTACCGAAGGTGACCTCATCAATCTGGAAATCGACAGCCATACCCAGGCGGTTGTAGACAGTGTTGAGCGCTATCTCGAACACCGTTCAAGCAACTAGAAATAACATCACTAAACCATTAATTTAATTAAATTTTTAATTAAAAAAATCGAGTGAAAAACGATCAATTACTGGGTATATTGTGTTGCTGAATAGAGACACACTATCAAGGGATACCCAATGGCAGCCCCTGCCCTGGAAAAGGAAAATCAGGACCTCAAACAGGCCCTTGCCAACTTACAAGAACGCGCAGAACTCAGTCATGTGGTGCTGAGCAAACTGTTTGATATTGAACTCAGCCTGCTTGCGTGCGGATCGCTGGCCGATCTGCTGGATCTGCTGTTGGTTAGATTCAGTGCAAGTTTTAATCTGGGTCAGATCCATCTGGTGCTGTTTGATCCGGAATACACCGTGCGCCAGCTGCTCAACAGTGCATCAGTGCTGGATAATGGACAACTTGAATTTGTCAGCACCCAGCAACCACTGCGAGAAATCCACCCGGAGAACAAAATTCGGTTACAGCATGCGGATGAGCAAAATCTTGAGCTGTTTTTCCCAACCCCTTCCAGTGAGCTGCGCCATGTTGCCCTGCTGCCGCTGATCCGGCACGACTGCCTGATTGGCAGCTTGCATCTGGGCTGCAGAGACGGGTCATTTTCAAGCCTTGATCCACATCTGCTGGCTCAATACCTGCGTCACCTTGCCTCGGTGATTTCGATCTGTTTTGAGAACTGCATCAGTCAGGAAAACCTGCAACGACTCAGCAATATCGACATGCTGACTAAGGTTTTGAATCGACGGGCATTCGAACAGGAGCTGGTGAAAGAGGTCTCGCGCTGTAGCCGCACTAAACAGCCTTTAGGCTGCCTGTTTATCGATCTGGATCACTTTAAACAGATCAATGACACACACGGGCACCAGACCGGGGACAGTGTACTTCGGAAAGTCGGGCTGGCACTGAAGGAACATCTGCGCAGTACCGACATCATCGCCCGTTACGGCGGTGAAGAGTTTGCGGTATTACTGCCGGGCTGCGATGAATGCTGTGCTGAAAAAATGGCACAAACCTTATGTCAGGTGGTCGCCGAGCTGAGCTTTACCGCTGATGATACGACTGAGCTGCGGATTACAACTTCGATCGGTGTCGCATCCGAAGCACCACAACCCAGCAGCAAGGCAATCAATTCACTGGCTCATCGCCTGATTAACGCAGCAGATCGCGCCCTTTATCAGGCCAAACGCAGTGGTCGCAACCGGTATTGCCTGGCCAGTAGACTGGATTGATCAGCTGGCTTTCTGCAGGTCTTCCAGCAAAGCCTGATACAGCGCACTGTATTCAGCCGCCAGTTGCGCGCCAAACAGCGGGTCCTGCCGGTTTGGCAGCTCCTCTGCCAACAGCGCCCAGTCTTCAGCTTCGGCAATGAGTCTGATCATCGGAAACAGTTGCCCTTCTTCATGGTCAAGGTGGGCTTTCTGCTCTTCCAGAAACAATACCAACTGCTCAACCAACTGAGTCATGGGTACCACTGCATCATTCAGCACATCATCCAGTGTCTGACGTAAGATGCGGGTGTGTTGAGTAAGGCCATGGTGTTCATCAACGCAACACCCCAACTCCTGATCCAGTTTGGCATTACGGCCGGCAAAGAAGGCGTATAACTCATCTTCACGTGGATGGTGATAACCATCGGCATATTCCGAGATATAGCGAATCACATCCGCCAGCAGGTTCAGATCCGCCGCTTCACCCTGTTGCAGATTAGCTACCTCATGCTCAAGCAGATTCAGCAGCCGACTGAGATTAATGTGGTCCTGATGCAGTTCCTGAAGAATAGTCATCGCTTATGCTCCACTAATTTATTAAGAGCACTATACGGCGATGGGACATTAAACGAATTGATAAGGATCAAAGGAGGCGGGATTGGCGCTTTTTCAGGCCCGAATCAGCGCAGAAGTAACTGGGTCAGCTCCGCCAGGCTGGCTACTTTAAGGTCCGTTGCCTCTGGCCAGGCACGTTGTTCGGTACAAACATGCACCGTAAAAACACCGGCAGCGCGGCCACAGAGCAGATCATAGTGGAAATCCCCCACCATCACCGCATGTTGGGGAGGGGTATGCCATTTATCCAGCAACTGATGAATGCCCTCAGGCGAAGGTTTAGGGGTCGCTTCATCCCGCCCCAGAATCACCTCTTCACTGAAAAACCGATCGAGACCTATTGCTTCCAGCGAGAGAATAGCGAGATCCCGTCGGTTGCGGGTCAGAATACCCAGTTGGCATCCACGCTGATGTAACAGTTCCAGACACTCCGTCACGCCGGGAGCGGGTTGTGTTTGCGCGGCATAGTGATGTTCAAGTTCATCCAGACGCGCCAGTGCAGTTTTCTGCCGCTCCAGCGGCATAACACTCAGGGCATGCAGAATATCCTGCCCTGCAGAGATCCCCAGTTCAGAGCGGATATGATCAAAATCATGGATAGCCCGGGTCAGGGTGCCATCCAGATCAAAAATCCAACCGGTTTTTTCGCGCAGTGCAGTCATACCAGCACTCAGGGTTGTTATTCTGCCTCGCTGTAACTGTCTTCACTGAAGGGGTCCACCGGGTTTTCCAGCAATTGATCCTGTTTGCGATACAGCACCCGACCCTCAAACCGCAGATTTTTTGAGGAAAACCAGTGATCCAGCTCTTCAAGACTCTCTTCAATAGAGTTGAGTTTTAGCCAGCCAGTCACAACACCATAGAAATAGACGCCAAACAAACCCGCTGCGGCCCCAAGAAAGAAGTCAGAAGCCAGTGCAAACAGCAGCAGAATCAGACCCACCACCCAGGTACGGCTGGCTTTGGCACTGTTATACACTTCGCGGGCACCTTCCTGGGCTTCCTTGACCCGCAGGTAACGGCGGTAGTTCTGCTGGATATCAAACTTATCCTCTGCTGCCAGTAGCGATGCCATACAGGCTCCTTATTTTTTGTCTGCTAGAGTCTGCACCCCTCAGCGGGATGCCAGTTAAAACCAGTTCCGAGTATAACCAAGCTTGATGGGCACTGTCCTTAATGACAGCACTCAGGCAAGGCTTTTACTCACCACTTCATACACATCCTTGGACAGATCTTTGCAGGCCATAATCTGCTCCAACGCCTGTTTCATAAGGATCTGACGGTTTTCCGGATACTTTTTCCAACCGGTCAGCGGCGTCAGTAAACGCGAAGCGACCTGAGGGTTCTGCTGATTCAGCAACAAGATCTGCTCAGCGAGAAAATTGTAGCCACTGCCGTCGGCAGCGTGGAAATTCACTTTATTCTGCGCACAGAAATTACCAATCAGGGCACGCAGCTTGTTGGGATTACGCCGATCAAATGCAGGATGCTGCAACAGGGCTTTAACCCGGGCCAGTGCGCCAGGCTTAGGATCTGTCGCCTGAATGGCAAACCATTGATTGACCACCAGACTCTCGTTCTGCCAGCGTTGATAGAAGTCACCCAGTAACTGAGCTGCTGCCTCACTGAAACCGGAGTGCACGACCAGTGAAAACGCCGCCTGCATATCGGTCATATTGTCACTGGATTCATACTGCTGCATTGCCAGTGTCAGGGATGCGTCGGTTTCCAGCGCCATCAGATAGGACAGCGCCAGATTTTTCAGGCTGCGATGGGCAATACTCTCCGCATCCGGCGAATAGCTGCCAACGGTTTGATGCGCGTTGTAGGTAGCCAGCCACTCAGGTTCAAGTGCTTCAGCCAGCGCTGAGCGCAGGAAACAGCGCACCTCATGAATTGCATCGACATCGATACAGCTGGCCAGCTCTGCCAGATAGGCCTCTGATGGCAGAGTAAGCACCTTTGCCACCATGGCAGGGTCGAGTTGCGTATCGGTCAGCACAGCACGGAACGCTGTGACCAGATCCTCTGGCAGTTGCAGTGCATCGCCCTGCTCCCGAGCAGCCATCAGCTGATGCATAATGCCCACCACCAACTGCTGAGAAGCGTCCCAACGGGCAAAACCATCGGTATCATGGGCCATCAGGAACATCAGCTGCGCCTGCGTGTAGGGGTAGCTGAATTTAACCGGCGCGGAAAATCCTCGCAGCAGTGAAGGTACCGGCTTTTCTGCCAGTCCCTCAAACACGAAACTCTGCTCTGAGTCTGTTAACTCGAGAATCTGGGTGGTAGCACCATTGTCCAGGGTCACTTCCTGACCATCCGCACCGATCAGTCCCACCGCCAGTGGCATGTGGTATGGCAGTTTTTCTGGCTGTCCCGGTGTTGCAGGGCAACGCTGAGCGACACTCAGGGTGTAACGGCCGGAAGCCGCATCAAAATGGTCACTGAATGTAAGCTCAGGCGTACCGGCCTGACTATACCAGCGCTTAAACTGACTCAAGTCCCGCCCGGAAGCATCTTCCATCGCTTTGACAAAGTCATCTGTGGTCACAGCCTGACCATCATGCCGCTCAAAATAGAGGTCTGAGCCTTTACGGAACATGGCTTCACCCAGCAGGGTACGAATCATGCGCACCACTTCAGCGCCTTTTTCATACACCGTCAGGGTGTAAAAGTTAGAGATTTCAATGAAGGATTCCGGACGAATCGGATGCGACATCGGGCCCGCATCTTCAGCAAACTGAGCGGTCCTGAGTAGAGCCACATCCTCAACCCGCTTTACGGTACGGGAGTTGGTGTCGGCAGAGAATTCTGCATCACGGAAAACCGTAAAACCCTCTTTAAGGCTCAGCTGGAACCAGTCACGACAGGTCACACGGTTGCCGGACCAGTTGTGGAAATATTCATGGGCAACAACCCCTTCAACCCGCTGAAACGCCGCGTCTGTCGTTGTAGACGGATGCGCCAGCACACAGGAGGTGTTAAAGACATTCAGTCCTTTATTCTCCATTGCGCCCATGTTGAAAAAGTCCACCGCGACGATCATGTAAATATCCAGATCGTATTCGCGACCATAGACCTCTTCATCCCAGCGCATGGCGCGCTTGAGTGATTCCATGGCGTATTCGAGTTTGTCCAGATCCTTGGCTTCGGCATAGATTCGCAGCAATACATCGCGGCCTGAAGCGGTGGTGAAATGGTCCTCAATATGAGTCAGATCACCGGCTACCAGCGCGAACAGATAGGCCGGTTTTGGAAAGGGATCTTCCCAGGTTACCCAGTGGCGGCCATTTTCGGTCTGTCCACTGGCAACCGGATTACCGTTACTCAACAACACCGGAAACTGAGCCTGATCCGCTTCAACCGTGGTGGTAAAAACACTCATCACATCCGGCCGGTCCGGATAAAAGGTAATGCGTCTGAAACCTTCGGCCTCACACTGGGTGCAGTACATGCCATCAGACAGGTACAGACCCTCAAGAGCGGTGTTTTCCTGCGGCAGAATGCGGGTCACCACATCGAGGGTAAACGACTCAGGCACACCCGCCACGATCATGGTTTCCCCTTCGCGCTGCCAGGCTGATTCCGCCAATGCCTTGCCATTTAATGACAGAGCGACCAGCTCCAGATCTTCATGTCCGAGCAGAGTCAGCGCGGGATTATGTTCGGTACACTCCGGATTACGCACAAATGACAGGCTGCTGGATACCAGTGTTTCTGTAGGATAGAGCTCAAATTTGAGGGTTGTTTGCTCCAACAGGTAGGCTGGTACTTTGTAGTCCTTGAGATAGATCACGTTGGCAGATTGCGACATGGACTTTCCTCACGCCTCAGGCGGAAAAACTGACCTGATAAGCAGTAAATTTACGAATATTGATCACACCGGTATCCAGAATCAGATACTGCCCTTTGATGCCGAGTAAAACGCCTTCGACATCCGGGTTTTTGTCCAGATTAAAACTCACCACCTTGGTGGGATACTGCAGTGCCGGATAGTGAATCGATAACACTTCAGCACCCGGCAGAGGCTGAATGGCCTGCAGACCATGACTGGCAGTCAGTGTTTCAAGCCCCTCGGCACAGGTTTCAAGCAGTTGATCACGCAATGTCGGCAGATCCAGTTCAGTGACATCATTTTTCAGCATGGTGCGCCAGTTGGTTTTATCACTGACATGCTCACCCAGCAGACGTTCAACCTGTCCCGAGACCAGACGGTTTGCGACCCGAAAAATGGGTAGTGCCTGCACGGCACCCTGATCGATCCAGCGGGTAGGCACCTGTGTACCCCGGGTAATGCCCACCTTGAGACCGGATGAATTGGCAAGATAAACGATATGATCCTGAAAACAGTGCTGCTCACCCCAGGCGGCATCCCGACAGGTGCCGGCATGGAAATGACACAACTCTGGTTTGACAATGCACTGGTCACACTGAGGCAGGCGGGTGAAACAGGGATAACAGTAACCCTGATTAAAACTTTTTTTGGTTTTGCGACCACAGGCCGTGCAATGAATCGCGCCAGAATACTGTAGCCTGATCGGCTGACCCAGATACTGATTCAGTTGTATCAACTGATCACCTACGGGCAGAGAATACTGTACAGCGTCATCCAGTGTGGTGCGCATTTTTTGAAGTGCGCCGGTTGCCAGTGCTTGCATGAAATAAGGGTGACTTTTGTGATTAGTTATCTTTTAGGATTTTAATGACGTCAGGTGCCAGTGGATCAGACCCATGTTGAGTACCATCCGGTCGGGTACGATCAATAAAGCCGACCCGGTCTTTGGCCGGTTTTTTCTGGTAATCATAGGCAATCACTGCACGCAGGCAGATTTCACGCTGTTCCTGAGTGAGTTTGCGTCCATCGGGCCATTTACCCAACTCGACCGCCCGCTGCAGCGACTGGTGCATCTCAGGGGTCATGTTCTGGATCAGTTCTTCATAATTCATGGTGTTATTTCCCACACTGAGGTCTTCACTCAGTTTACCATACCCGTTCTCAATGCTGATGCAGAAAAGCACCCAGACGCTGCGCCATCGCTAACCTGTTTTCAGGAGTGGGCACATGTAGATCATCCAGTCGTATCAGATCTGTCACCTCGGGTAATACCTCCTGCGCCAGACGGATCAGCTTGTCAGGTGCGAAATAGATATCCTGCTCTGCCACAACCAGCTGCACCGGTGCGGTAAGGCTCGCCAGATCCTGCTGTTTAAAAGGGCCAGGCGGCATCAGCATCAACGGCAGTCCGGCCTCATAGACGGCATAATAAAACTGTCTTAACTCAGGCCAGTTGTCACCTAAGAGCGGGTGCATCATCTGGTCGAAGTGGGGTTTATCACTGTGCAGTTTAAAGCTCAGAGTGGGCAACAACAGATTTTTCAGCGGTCGCCATAACGGCCGGAAAAAGCCCGCCGGCACCCACAACGCAGCTGATTTAATGCGTTGCGGCATCAGGGCTGCAAAATCCAGCACAACTGCACCGCCGAATGACATGCCCAGCATGGCGCATGCATCGATCTGCAGTGCATCCAGCAGTTTACCCAGCCAGAATCCATAACCGTTATTGACCGGCAAGGGTGAAACAAGCCCACTCAGTCCGGCCTGACCGGCAATATCCGGACAGATCACCCGAAAATGTGTGGTCAGTGGCAGCAGCATCTCCATCAGATAGGGCGCTGGCGTTTGCAGACCATGCAGCGCAACCAGGACAGGCGCAGTTGCATCACCCGCTTCCAACAGCCAGACTTTGCCCAGCTCGGTATCCTGATAACGACCCTGCACCGTGGCAGGCAGTTTATTCATCTGCTGTTGATAAAGATGGTGCACCTGAGGCGGCAGGATTCCTGGGGTCATTTAGATTCATCCTTGCGGGCCAGCCAACGGCCAAATGGAACAAAAACCAGTCCGGCGACAAGTCCGGCCAGGTGCGCCGTATTAGCGATATTGCCAAATCCAAGTGCTGCTAACATTCCGGTATATCCGAGTGCCAGCCAGAGCACCATAAAACCCATCATGGCGGGCGGAATACCCAAAGGTCTGGAGGGATTCAGCCGGTCCCATAACCAGGCATAAGCAAACAGCGCAAACACAACCCCTGACATGCCTCCAAACATTGGGCCGGTATGCCAGTACTGGGCAAGATTCGATGCCACGCCTGAAAACAACGCCAGCGCCAGCAGTGGTTGATGTCCCTGAGTAAACTCAATCCGACTGCCAACAACCCAGATCCAAAGCAAATTGAACAGCAGATGGGGAGGTGAAAAGTGCAGGAAAACCGGGGTAAACAGACGCCAGAGCTGAAAACTGCTGAAGGTTTCGCTCAAACCGTTGGTCAGCAGATAACCGCCCTGCTGCGTCACCGGTGACAGAGTTAACTCGAACAGCAGTGCCTTGTTCTGCCCGAAGTTAATGCCAAGCGTAATCAGCAAACTGGCACCCATCAGCAGTGCACAGACCCAACAATAGGTAAGCATTCGTCCCAGGCTTGGGCGCTGTTGCCGCTGTCTGACCAGTTTAAACTGGTCAAGACTTTGTCCCTGTCGCCAGAGTTTGAACAGGCCTAAGACCTGTTCAGCATCGGCTGGATTGGCCAGCCAGAGCTGTTGCGTATCGCCCTCTTCAATTACCCGATGGGGCACCTCCTGCTGCCAGAGGAACCGGGTGAACTCGGTCAGGTCGTCCTGTAACGGCAGCTCGAGGATTTTAATCATTCATTACCCTTGCGGTCCTAAACCCAGTTTATCCGCAATCTCTTTCTGGACATCCACCCAGAGGAATTTATCTTTGCGCAGCTGCGTCTCATCATCCAGTCGGTACGCCACCAGTTTGCCAAACTTCACCGCACTGTAATCCAGGCAGGCAATGTTGGGGGTAATAGGCTCGGGTTCACCTTCACGCCAGTAGTGCCCGATAAACAGTGGTTTTTCATCGGCGCCGTAATACAACAGATCATTACGGTCGGTAGCTGTCAGCGGCATCCGTGCCACGTGTTCCGGCAAGGGGTCCGGCTGAAAAACAACGTCACCATAGGTTTCAGGTGCTTCCATCCAGAACTTGGTACGGAAAAAGCGCCGCTCAAAGCCATCACGACTGACAATGACTTCATCGTTCGGCAATACCAGATGCGTGCCACGCAGTAACCGGTCCATCAGTGCCCACTCAAAGGTGCCTCTATGTGAGGAGCGATGCAAAAACTCAGCATCAATGCAGTGCTCAGGATAAAGCTGATTAAATCGATCAATCAGACTCTGATGCCAGCAGGCATGAACCACCCTGAAGTGCTCAAACTCGATGAAGAGCGGCATCTTCATGATCCACTCCATAAACTCATGCTGTTCCTGCGGGTAGTTGGCAAACTGCTCCAGGGTTTCAGCCAGTATTCTGAAGTGGCGTGGGGTGTGCTCTCGCAGGTAGGGTTCGTGACTGCCATCCCTGCCCGGGGTGCAGTAACAGAGGAAGTTGTACTCGTGGTTGCCCATCACTATATGGGCATGTCCGGCTTCAACCATATCCCGCACAATGTGCAGTGCCTCACGGATACGCGGACCCCGATCAATAATATCCCCCAGAAAAATCACCTTACGCTGGGGATGACTGTAGATACCATTGCGTTTGCTGTAGCCCAGCTTGGACAACAGTAATTCGAGACTCAGGGCACAGCCGTGAATATCACCGATCAGATCATAACCTTGTCGGACTGAACTCACCCTACTCTCCCAACTTGGTACCCCAACCGAGTTTTTCCCGGCAGGTACTGTAAAAATCGTAATTAAGTGGGTGCAGCAACTTCAGCTTATGGGGTTTTTTATGCACAGTGATGGTGTCGCCCGGGGCGCAACTGATATGGTGCTGGCCGTCGCAGGAGATGGTCGGGTAAGCACCGTTTTCACTGCTGATCACCAGTTTCAGCTCGCTGTTGCCGTTCACAACAATCGGTCGACTGGAAAGGGTGTGTGGAAACATCGGCACCAGCACCATCGCATCCAGTTTAGGATGCATGATCGGACCACCACCGGATAAAGAGTAAGCCGTTGAGCCGGTAGGAGTCGATATAATCAAGCCATCTGAGCGCTGGGTATAAACAAACTGCCCCTCAATATAGAGCTCAAACTCAATCATTCGGGCTGCTTTACCCGGGTGCAGTACGCAGTCATTCAGGGCAGAAGCCTCACCAATCGGAACCCCGTCACGCTTCACAATCACATCCAGCAGGAAGCGGCTGTCAACGGTGTATTTTCCTTCCAGCACTTCCGCGACTTTCTCTTCAATCTCATTCGGTGAGATATCGGTCAGAAAGCCCAGATTGCCGCGGTTTACCCCTAATACAGGTACATGGTACTGAGACAGCGAACGTGCCGCGCCGAGCAAGCTGCCGTCACCGCCCACTACAATCACCAGATCACAGATCTCACCCATCATTTTTTTGGTGCAGACCTGCTGACCATGGCCGGGAATGAACTCAGCAATGCTGTCATCCAGAATGCAGTTCAGGCCACGGTCTCCCAAAAACCGGATAATGTGTTTGAGGGTATCAATCACAGCCTTGCTGCCATGACGGCCAATCAGACCGATATTACGAAAACAGTCCATCTCTACTCCGGATAAGACGCTGACAATGTACCCATGCTCACCGCCCACTCAGCAGAAGTTGCAACGAGCCCTTCAAAATCAACACATAACAGGATTGTATACGAACTTACCGGGGCTTTAACCCCCTGTTGCCCTGTAATCCACCCGTATGCAGGGCAAGGATTTTAGAACCGGGCTGAAAACGCCCCAGTTCAACTAACTGAATCAGTCTTAACAGCATCTTGCTGGTATAGATGCCATCCAGTGTAATTCCGGTTAAACACTGGAACTCTGTCATAAAGGCACGCAGCTCTTCTGTGGTTTTTCCATAACCACCAAAAGCGCCGCCCAGATCCAAGGCCCATTCAGCATCGGTACGCTGTCCCCTGGAATCGAGCAACGCCTGTATCGTATTGTTCAGAAAACCCGCGTTCTGCAATACCGGAATGCCGAGAAAACGCTGGTCCGGATAGGCCGCAGATAATCCAGCCAGCGTTCCACCCGTGCCACAGGCCAGCACAACAGCGTCCGGCTGCCAGTCGCGCAGCATGTTTTGATTCAGAATTTCCGCGCAACCCTGCAGTGCCAATGTGTTACTGCCACCCTCCGGTACAATCCAGCAGTCCGGATAGAGAGCCTGAAGTGATTTGAGATACTCAGGGTCATGTCGTAACCGATAGGTCTGCCTGTCAACAAATACGCATTGCATACCCCACCGCCTGGCATCGGTTAACGTGGGATTTTGTCCATACTCAGGCTCACCGCGGATGATACCAACGGTCTCAAGGCCGATACGGTTACCCGCCCATGCCAGCGCATGAAGATGATTCGAATAAGCACCACCAAAACTTAAAATTCGCCGGTAGCCGTGCTGCAGAGCAAACTGCAGATTGTATTTAAGTTTGTACCATTTATTACCGGATAAACCCTCGCCAATCTGATCCAGCCTGACCAGACCCACCTCAACCTCAGCACGAATAAATTCCGGCAGATTAAGCGGGTCAACTGTTGCAACAGGCACCTGATCCAGCCAAGCGCAAACCTTTGCTGTATCTGTCATAAAATCGAAATCTAGTGAGTTTATTTTGGTCAAAAATTCAAAAAGGAGATCAAAATGGACGACTACCAAGACGAACTGCTGGCACGCGGACAGGAAGAATCAGATGATGAGGAAACCTTTGACGATGCCGAAGAGCTTTAACTCAATTCGACATCGTATTCCGTTTTAGCGGATGATAATTCACCATACAGCTGGTATTGCCACCTAAACGTTTGGCCTGATACATCGCCTGATCGGCCCGCTGAACCAGATTATCCACTGCCTCATAGCCGTCACTTTCGGTCAGACCCAGACTCATGGACACCTGCACCAGGCTGGTTTCCTTGTGTTCGATACTATGCTGACACTGCCGGTTGAAGGAAAGCCTGAATCGCTCAGCCAGTTTGCGGGCATCTGCCAGCCCGGTTTCCGGCAATAACAGCATAAACTCATCACCACCGTAACGAAACGCCATATCCCCCTTCCTGATGGCCGACTGCAATACTTCTCCCACCAACGCAAGCACCCGGTCACCCTCAAGATGACCAAATGAGTCATTCAGCGTTTTAAAGTGATCAAGGTCAAAACAGATCAGACTGAGGCGATGGTTGTAACGCTGGGCGCGGCTGATCTCAGCGCCAAGAACGGTGTAGAAGTGACGCTGGTTGTACAGACCGGTCAGCTCATCCGTAATTGAAAGCTGTTTCAGTCTGAACTCAAGATCCCGGCGCGCGGACAGATCATGAAAAAAACCAATACTACTGCCCTGCTCTGCATCCACCAACGCCGCGGACAAGCGCACAGGTATAGTACAGCCAGATGCATTTTTGAGGTTGGTCTCAAATCCCTCCAGCGAACCAGACGGACCATACCGACTTGAATAAATAAGCCGCTTGATGGATTTGGCCGTGGCCAGATCGGGATAGAACTCGGTGATATTTTTTTTATGTACTACTGACTCAGCGGTATAACCCAGCAAAGTCTCAGCGGCGGGATTAAATATCTCAATCAATCCTTTACCGTTGACACCAATTACCGGATCGGGACAGAGCGTAAGCAGTCTATGATCATTAACCCTATGCATATTATTTTTATTCCGTGGGCTTTAACGGGCGTTATTGTCCAGAGTTCAACAACTGTTCAAAACAGGACTAGAGTATCAATTTAAGCTGACTTCAGTATAGTTCTGGTGATAAAGCTTGGCAGGGGAAAAGAAATCGAGGACTTTCAGAGTGAAGTGGTGGGCGTGGAGAGGCTCGAACTCCCGACATTCGCCTTGTAAGGGCGACGCTCTCCCAACTGAGCTACACGCCCACTCCAGAGGTTGGGTAAGTCTAATACCAACACATAAGAATGTGAAGCATCGCTACCCGGTATGACTTTTGACCAATGTGGCGGAACGGACGGGACTCGAACCCGCGACCCCCTGCGTGACAGGCAGGTATTCTAACCAACTGAACTACCGCTCCGGCGTATGACTGGCAAAGTCTGTAGATCTTGTAAATCATTTGCTGTTTGTGGTGGGCGTGGAGAGGCTCGAACTCCCGACATTCGCCTTGTAAGGGCGACGCTCTCCCAACTGAGCTACACGCCCACAAACAGATTTTTTCAGTGGCGGAACGGACGGGACTCGAACCCGCGACCCCCTGCGTGACAGGCAGGTATTCTAACCAACTGAACTACCGCTCCACTGAAAAACATAACGGGACTCGAACCCGCGACCGCCATCCAAATTGGGTGACAGCCAGATAATCCATCAACTGAATTACCACTCCGCTAAAAACATTACGGGACTTGAACCCGTGACCACCATCCAAATTGGGTGACAGTCAGGCAATCCAAAAAATGAATTACCATTCCACTGAATTGAGGCAGAACCTCTGATTGATCGTGGTGGGCGTGGAGAGGCTCGAACTCCCGACATTCGCCTTGTAAGGGCGACGCTCTCCCAACTGAGCTACACGCCCACAATCAATCCAGATTCAGTGCTATCGGTTGGCGGAACGGACGGGACTCGAACCCGCGACCCCCTGCGTGACAGGCAGGTATTCTAACCAACTGAACTACCGCTCCAACGAGACCGATATGCTCTGAAACAACCGTGGTTCTTGCCTTGTGAGCCTGAACCAAGGGGCACAAACGATTAAGAAGCGTCCCAAACGGAGTGCGCATTTTACGTGTTTTGGATCGCTTGTCAAACCCCGTAAACAAAAAAAATTAAAACCTTTCCGGATTGCACAATCCTTGTACAAATCAGTAAGTTATCAAGCATATACCTTGGATTTAGACAAGCCTGTTCAGTGCGTAGCCACTGGTGTTTATCACCACCTTCAACGTATGATCAGCAACTCACTTCACCGCTATTTTCTCTACCATGGACATCACACCCGTAAACACTGCGCTGGACCGTTTCATCGAAAAGCTGATCGCCCTGCAACCCGAAGCACCACGGATCTTCTTTAATGCAGACTGGCCATCGCCCTGCTACCAGCAACATGCGCAATCGGGTGTTTCTGTCGCCTGGCGTCCGACACGACAAACTGAATCGACCGATATGTTTGACCGGCTAAGCATGGCACTGGAGGAACCGCTGCACCCTGACATTGTCAGTTATTACAGCCGCTACTGGTCTGATCCACTGCCTGCTATATGGGAAGGCGAACCCCTTAGCCTGCTGCAGGCATGGAACCCTGAAGACCTGGAGCGACTGAGGGAAAATCTGATTGGCCATGCACTGAATAAACGCCGCAGCAAAATGCCTTTAACCATATTTTTTGCCTGCGTTGAACCCGATACTGACTACTTTATCAGCCTCGATAACCAGTCAGGTCAGGTGGTACTTGAAAAGCCGGGTAAACCGGTGATTCGGGTACTGGCCAATTCACTGGCCGAATTTCTTGAGCACTTAACACCCACAGCTATACCTGATCAGGACTAAAAGGATGCGTCTTTCAAAACTACTACCAATCATTTCAGCAGCAGCCCTGCTTAGCGGCTGCGCCAGCTTTGTTGCTCAAACCGTGATTCCGGAGCCGCAGGCTAACATTACCCAGTCACTGCCACCCGGCATTACAACCGCCACGGCTACCGCTGATTTACGCCCCAGCCAGAAGCTGGGTAACCGTCTTAATCACCGTGGCGATCAGGCCGCCATCAATGCTGGCAACCTCGCTCCGGCACTGAACAAAAGCCTGCAGGAAGCCCTGATCGCAAAAGGGATCAAGATTGAGACGGGGCGAATGCAATTCACCCTGGAGCTGACACAGCTAACGTATAAGGTAAACCCTGAAGGTCCCGGACAGACTGTGTCTGTCACCGCCGGCATGCGTGCACGTCTGGATAACGGTTCAGAACACTACCTGGGACAGTACTCCACCACGCAGGAGCAACGCTTTATCGCCACCCCTAACGAAGGTGACAATACCCATCTGGTTAACCGCGCCCTGGAGGCTACGCTACAGCGCTGCCTGAATGATCCGAAACTGCTCAACTTCCTTAAGGGATATCAATAAAGTTAACCCACAGTGCATGCCAGCAGGCGGCTGATCTGACACAACGGCCGTCCTGACTGAGCCTGCCACTCGTTAAAAGCATCCTGCACCCGTTGCAGGTCGGCCTTTGCGGTCGGCCGCTTTTCAACGATACCCTGCGCCTTCAGGGCAGCCACTACATCATCGGTCAGGATAAAAGTATCCTTGCCCACCATCCGCAGAAAATAAGCACCTGAATTCCCACCGAGCTGACTGCCCTCTTTTTGCAGATACTTCCACAGACCGACGATGTCGGATGCTGGCCATTGCGCCAGCCAGGTTGCAAAACTGCCATACCGTTCAGCCAGCTCATGCACCATCATGGCATTCGCCCGCGTCGCTTTGATTTTGCCAAAATGTCGGATAATTTCAGCGTTCTGCATCAGCTGTTCAAGCTGATCATCACTCATCAGGCTGACCTTCTCCGGCACAAAACCAAAAAATGCCTGCTCGAAGGCTGGCCACTTAGCATCCACGACTGAATGCTTAATGCCCGCCCGAAACACCCGCCGACTCATTGCGCTCAGCAAACGGTCATCCGGTTGTTCAGCCAACTCAGCATCTGACAGTGACTGAGGTAACATCACCTCTGTGGCAGCAGCTCCCAAACGGTCACTCACATGCTGATAAATCCATTCAAACTTTTTCATCCCCGCACCCACTCTTGTCATACCATCCACGTGCAATACAGGCCTTTATACTGCGAATAAAGGCACTTGCGCCAGACACCGGCGAATCGCTGCACTCCCTATGTTTCAGGCCGCAAAAAGCGTATGATCTACGCTCATTTTTTTGGCGACAATTTCGCCCCAAACGTCCACAGCGCCCCGGCTGCCAACTGATAAACGCGGGGTTATGGAAGGTAAACATGCCAGTTATCCGGAAATCGAACAAGCTGATCAACGTCTGCTATGACATTCGTGGTCCAGTGCTACAGGAAGCTAAACGCCTCGAGGAAGAGGGACACCGTATTCTTAAGCTGAATATCGGTAATCCGGCACCCTGGGGCTTTGATGCCCCGGAAGAACTGGTTCAGGACGTAATCTACAATCTGCCTAACTCGCAGGGTTACTGTGATTCCAAAGGTCTGTTCTCTGCGCGTAAAGCGGTGATGCAGGAGTCCCAGAAAAAAGGCATTCGCAACGTTGGCATCGAGGACATCTATATCGGTAATGGCGTTTCCGAGCTGATCGTGATGTCGATGCAGGGCCTGCTCAATGATCATGATGAGATGCTGATTCCGGCACCTGATTATCCGCTATGGACAGCCGCAGTCAGCCTGAGTGGCGGCAACCCTGTTCACTACCGTTGTGACGAAAGTCAGGGCTGGATTCCGGATATCAACGATATCCGCAGCAAAATTACCGAGCGGACCCGCGGTATTGTGGTGATTAACCCCAATAACCCGACCGGAGCTGTCTACCCTGTTGAGCTACTCGAACAGATCATGGAGCTGGCCCGCGAGCACAGCCTGATTGTGTTTGCCGACGAGATCTACGACAAGATCCTCTATGATGAGGCGCAGCATACCTCCCTCGCCTCGCTGGCAGATGATGTGCTATGCATCACCTTTAATGGTCTGTCTAAAACCTACCGTGCAGCGGGCTACCGCTCCGGCTGGATGATTGTCAGCGGCCCGAAACATAAAGCCCGCGACTACATTGAGGGGCTGGATATGCTCTCCAGCATGCGCCTGTGCTCAAACGTACCCACCCAGCATGCCATTCAGACAGCGTTGGGTGGCTATCAGAGCATTAACGAGTTTATTGTGCCTGGCGGCCGTCTGTACGAACAACGCAACCTTGCATGGGAACTGCTGAACGAAATTCCAGGGGTGAGCTGCGTCAAGCCGGATGGGGCGATGTACCTGTTTCCAAAACTCGATCCCGCAATGTATCCGATCAAAAATGATGAAAAACTGGCACTGGATCTGCTGCAACAGCAGAAGGTACTTATCGTCCAGGGCAGTGGTTTCAACATGCCGGATACTCAGCATTTCCGCCTGGTATTCCTGCCCCGTGAAGACGAACTGCGCGAAGCCATTGAACGCATCGGCCACTTCCTGAAAAGCTACGAACAGTAAAAACCACACCAGCCAATTCCTGTAATTTATTTACATAAATATAGGAATTGGTTTTTTATTTGTCATATTTATCTGCTATTATGTAGGATAACTACAAACAACTCAGTAAGAGTAGAGCCTACATATGTTTATTAAAATCCGTAAAAACTGCGGTATCCTGCTGGAACAGAACGGTCTGGAAAAACGCCACCTGGTACCTGTCACGTCAAACTTTCTGATCAACCTGAATCAGGTCGCTGAAGTTTCCTTCTACACCATCAAGGAAGAGAAAAAACGTCTGGATCTGGAACACCACGAAATCACCATTCCGGTTCACACCCGTGTAATTCACCTACAGATGTCTTACATGCACAGCTCCTACAAGGAAACCGTGAATAATCAGAAAACCAGTATGGCAGACCGCTGTTTCTACAAACTGTATTTCCTGCCGGAAGAGATGGGTCAGTACGATGCTATTCGTAACCAGATTGAAGGGTTGGTACTGAATCCCTGAACCGCACAAAGGCACTCAGACTGATTCGTTGTCCAGCAGGAGGGTGATATTTTCCAGAATGTCATCCACATCCTGCAGGGCGCGATGACGGCGGTACTGAGCCTTAGACATGACACTGTATGCGATCAGCTGTTTCTCATCGAGTATCTCCTCCAGCCCTACCAGCTGAAAAGGCATCTCTTCATCGGCAGCCATATACAGCCGACTGAGCCAGAAATGATCAAACTGCGGTGCATCGCTGATGACGCACTTGCCCTTGAGCAACCGTAACCGCTCACAGGCTGTGAAAATATCATAGCCTTCAAGACAGAGAGTCTCTCGCTCAAGGCCGTGCATCTCTTCAGCAAATTCATCCCAAAAGTCCCAGTCCGGCGCCGAATCGGGATTAATCAGAAAACTGTCAAACTCCCCGGTCAGAGCATTCTTCCAGGCAATCTCGATCGGATATGAGTCCGTGCTCAGACCACTGGCCTCAAGATCAATACAGATCAACTCCACGTACTCTGCTCTCCCCTGCTCAGGTCACGCTTGGTGTAGACCAAAGCCTTTAACCCCTTTTCAGGATCAAGCTCCGGGAAGTCTTCGGGATTATTCAGTCGTTTCTCAAACACAAACCGCGGGCAATGTTCAGCCATCAATTGTGTCAAAAATGCTGTGTCCTGTTGGGGGGCGTTATGACACACCAACACCTGTGCATCGTCAGTTGTGAGACTGTCGAGCCGTGAAATCACCCGCTGATAGTCTTTACTGGCCACAAAACTCCCTTTTTGATAACTCGGCGGATCAATGATGATCAGATCATAGGGGCCTAATTTTTTAAGCTTACCCCAGGAACGAAACAGATCATGTGACATAAACCGCACATGATCCAGGGAGTGACCATTTAACCGGTGATTGGTTCGCCCGGTGCTCAGTGCACCCGAAGACATATCCAGGTTCACCACAGAATCAGCCCCACCCGCCATGGCGGCCACTGAAAAACCACAGGTATAAGCAAACAGATTCAACACCTGCTTGTGGGCTGCCTGCTGACGGACCCAGGTACGACCTTCTCGCATATCAAGAAACAAACCTGAGTTCTGGTTATCCAGCAGCCTTACCTCGAAGCGCAGACCATTCTCACTGACCTGTATCGACTCGGGCACGTTACCCTTGAGGATACGGTGGTTTGCTCCGCGCTCAATATAACGCTCCTGCAGGACTATGGCTTCTACCCCAGGCAATGCCGATAGCTGGTCAGCCAGCGCCTTGACTGAGGCAGTCTCTTCCGGCTGATACAGACGGATCACCGCCACAGGGGGAAACCAGTCTACGACCCAATTCTCCCAGCCGGGAAACAGGCCCGAACGACCATGAAACAGTCTTCGCGCATCACCCAGGGCACCGTGCAGATGCTTTTCGATTTCAGCCATTACCATGGGTCTGTCGTTCGCCGCCGTTATTCGTCTAAAACGATCGATTATAGAAAGCTTAACCCAAGCAGGCCAGACGAAAATCGTCGAATAATAACTGTTACAGACTTGAAACTAAGTCACAGTAGCCTTATCTAAGAGTCAGTTTCAACTACAGGGACAACTACGTCTATGATGCGAATCGGTCTTTTTCTGCTTACCAACATTGCTGTGCTGATTGTAGCCAGCATCACCCTGAATCTACTCGGGGTAAACCACTACATTTCCGGATCCGGACTGGATCTGGGCAGTCTGCTGGTTTTCTGTGCGGTGTTTGGTTTTGCGGGTTCCTTTGTTTCGCTCTTCCTTTCCAAAACCATGGCAAAAATGTCCACCCGTACCCAAATTATCGAGCAGCCTCGTAATGCTGACGAAAAATGGTTACTGGATACCGTTGCCGAACTGGCTGATAAAGCCGGCATCAAAATGCCACAGGTGGGTATTTTCCCCGCTCAGCAGGCAAACGCCTTTGCCACGGGCTGGAACAAGAATGATGCGCTGGTTGCAGTCAGCATCGGTCTGCTGCAACGTTTCCGACCAGAAGAAGTTAAAGCGGTCATGGCCCATGAGATTGGTCACGTAGCCAATGGCGACATGGTCACCCTCTCGCTGATTCAGGGTGTCGTGAACACTTTCGTTATGTTTTTTGCCCGGGTGGTCGGCTATTTTGTCGATGGCCTGATGCGCAACAACAATGAAAGTCAGGCAGGAACCGGCATCGGTTACTACATCACCGTATTCGTGTTCGAGATTATCTTCGGTATTCTGGCCTCCTTTGTGGTGGCCTGGTTCTCACGTCAGCGTGAATTCAGAGCCGATGCCGCAGGCGCTCGCCTGTCCAGCAACCACGCCATGATTGCGGCGCTGCAGAGGCTGCAGGCTGAGTATGGCAGACCCGATGAAATGCCGGGACAGCTAACCGCATTTGGTATCAGCAGCCACCTTAAAGGCGGTCTGATGGAACTGATGTCCAGCCACCCGCCACTGGACAAACGCATTGCCGCCCTGCGACAGCAGGTGTGATCTAAGGGCCTTCGGGCCCTTTTTTATTGAGCAGATAGATCAGCCTGACTCATCCAGCACACTGAACGACAGAAAAGTCGTAAACAACACCACAGCAATCCCAAAAGCTGGCGCAGGAAACAAGGCAACCGAAATCAGCGCAGACAACCAGAGATGACAGACACGTACCCAGCGCGCCTGTTGCAGGCGGCGATGAATCTCAGTGGATGATTTAAAGTTGCCGCTGGTCCGGGATGACTGCCGAACTGGTGGCAGGGCTCGACACAAAAAAAGCAGTAGATAACGCAGCACAAAGCACCTCCTGATATGAAGTGACTTTGTTCAGCATAGTCAAGGCTCAGTAATCGGCTACCCGATAGAGCACAGCATCGTGATATCCGGTAATAACCGGTATCACGCCCGCCAGCATTCGGTTCACCTCCGGATCACCGGAATCAACGATCAGAGGCCGCCCTTCCAGCGCTAAAAGCTTGGTTTTACTGGCGATCACATGAATATTCTGACGCCCCAGCCTGCGCAACAGCTCAGGAGAGAGCTGCTGATTGCCCCGTCCGATAATATGTCCCTGACCTCCGATAAGCGTAATCACCAGCGCACAGGGCTGATTTTCCGTCAGTTCAAGCAGCTGGTCTGCGGTACAGTCTGCGGCCAGAAGCGCTCCATCTTTGATCAGATCCACACCCAGCAGGGTATTAGGTAAGCCTATCTGCTCCATCACCGCCGCAACGGTTGAGCCAGACCCCATGATGTAGCAGGTATCAGGGTCCATTCGTTCGATGATATCCGCAGCGATGTCATCCAATACCAGCACTTCGTCTTCACGGCCGCTGTTTTTCACATGCTGCAGGTAACGATGCTCAGCCGGTACCCTCATCTCGCCATAAAAACGCGCTCGGACCTGGCCCTGCCGAAAAGCCGCTTCATCAAGGTCCCGCACCTCCTGTGCTTCAAGCGTCACCAGCTCTCCCCGAACCAGCATAGCCACCAGCTCGCCTGCCGCTTTTGGCGTCAGAGCATAGACGCCGGAATGAATTTTCACCCCGGCAGGAATACCGAGTACCGGCACCCCATCTGGCAATACATCGCAGATATCCCGTGCGGTGCCATCACCGCCGGCAAACAGAATCAGATCCACGCCTGATTTATGCAGATCAAGTACCGCATGTACAGTGTCTTCAGCAGACGTATTCCCCTGGCGGATACTGCCCAGTACGACCGGCTTAAAACCCGCCTCAAGCGCAACATCAGCGCCCATCTCACCCGGATAGGTGACAATCTCCAACGGCAGACCCTTGAGCATCTCCAGTGCCTGCAACGTTCTGATGCCCGCTTTAGGTTCAGCGCCCAGCGCGAGTGCCTGCCTGGCGGTATCCGCACCATCACTGCCTTTAAGGGCAACACTGCCCCCTAATCCCGCCAGCGGGTTAATAATCAGGCCCAGGCGAAACATCTTAATTCGACTCCGAACTGAGGATCTCGATGTGTCCCGTTTCAATTAAAAACTGCTGGTACACAAACGCGGTAAGGATCAGACGGACATCTTCATCCAGATCCTCAAATTCAAGACCGTGCGAAACCACGCTGGAAAGGCTGCCAGCCTGAGGCTGAACACTGCGGATGCGGGCCGAAACCAGCACCACCTGATCATTGTCTGCCACACGCAGGCGCAGGGTCAGCAACACCTTATCATTCACCTTGCCCAGTGCCATGGGTGTCTGGATACAGCCCCCCTGAATACTCAGATCGGTGCAATAGGCTGTCACCGGCCAATGACCGGATATCTGCATCTGATCTTCATAGGGATCAACCGAGAGCACCAGATTAACCGGAACCCGGGTATGGCGTCGCAGACGTCTGACTTCCACCTGCTGCGGGTACTCAAGATGCCAGTAACCATAGGGCTGGGCGGCAATTTTCAGCAACCGGGTACTGAAAGCCACAATAAAGTTACCGGTGATGAGCTTGGCGGTGAGACGCGCGCCTTCATTTAAAGCAAGACCGGAACGTGGAGCGGCCACAATCAGACTAGAGCCTTCATGCAAGCCAATCAGCACGGTTTGATAACGCCCGCTGGGCGTCCGGCTTTCCAACTGAACTCTGGCACCTGGACTGGGATCCAGTTCAGCCAGTGTTCGAACAGCCTGTTGGGTTAAGCTCTGCGGCATCCGGTTTAACTATCCTGTGTTTAATAAAGGGTGAGAGCTTACGGTAAATCGCGCTGGCTCGCGAGTGCAAAGCCAAGCGCCCGGCAGAACCCAGCCTGCGGACCGGCTTCAACCCGAGTGGCAGCAAATTCGCGGCGGATACGATACTCACGCCGTAAACGATCAAATTCCTGAGTCTGGGTAGCCGGATTTTCGAGCGATGCACGCAGCAGCTGATCGTCAACCCTAGGGTCATATACAGAGCGCATAAGCTGTGACGGTGACATCTGCGTTGCATCCAAGGCAGCCGTACTCTGCGCGGGCAGATAATCCTGCAGTGTTGTTTGTACTGGCTGCCGTAAGAATTGAGCCAGTGCAGAAAACACCATAAAACTGCCCCGGATCTTGCCGTCCAGACTGTAGCCGGCAATGTGCGGAGAGATCAGTGCACAACGCTCAGCAAGTTCTCTGCTGACCGCAGGTTCATGCTCCCAGACATCCAACACTACCTGCAGATCATCACGCTGCTGTAACAGCTCCAGCAGCGCCTGATTATCAATCACCGGACCCCTGCCGGCATTTAGAAGGACAGCACCAGGCTTAAGCTGCTCAAGACGCTCAGCATTCAGCAGGTGATGAGTTGGGTGCGGACCCGTCCGTGCCAGTGGTGTATGCAAACAGAGGATATCTGCTTCAGCCAGCAGTTGATCAAGCTGCGTAAAGCCCGGTTCGGCTTGCGCCCGTGGCGGATCGTTCAGCAGTACCCGACAGCCCAGAAGACGCAACCGCTCAGCCAGACGCCCACCAACATTGCCTACACCCACCACACCCCAGGTTTTAGTCAGCGGATCAGATCCGGTCTGTTCCGCCAGCGTGAATACAGCACTGAGGACATAGTCGACCACTGCATCCGCGTTACAGCCAGGCGCACTGGCATATTGAATACCGGCCTGATTCAGGTAGGCCAGATCCAGGTGATCTGTACCAATGGTGGCGGTGCCGACAAATCTGACCTGAGATCCAGCCAGCAGATCAGCATCAACGCAAGTTACGGACCGCACCAGCAACGCATCAATACCTTCCAGGTCTGACGCTGAAAGGTTTCGACCGGGACGCAGACAGACTTCGCCCAAAGCTGCGCACATCTCTTTGATCAGCGGCATGTTTTCATCTGCCAGAATACGTATGGGTGTGTTCTTGCTCATTGTGGCCTTTACAAATTACTCATCTTGAGGCTCAATGCGCCCCCACTCTAGGTTTATATCTCTGATCCGCAATGATCTACCGCTGGCGCAAACAGACTGCTTACCTGCATACCTGGGTCTATCAGGACCTGATGGGTGACTGGATTATAACCCGCAGCTGGGGTGACACCGTCACCGAAAAAAGCACTGTTAAGCATCAGGTTATGCCCTCTTTCCACGACGCTCGTCAGGCACTGAAGCGCACTGCCCGCTACTGCCGTCGCCAAGGTTACCAACCCTGTTCCAAAGACGAAACACAACTGGGTTTCAATTTTCCCGATAAATGAGGATCTACCTCAACTTTTCAAACAATTAGCCGACCACCTCATTTACACCTCCGGGGTTGGTGGTATATATACCTAAGTGGCTACAAAGAGAGCTACGTATAAAGATAACGATAAAAAAGTAGAGAACACTATGAAAGAGAGTATTCCGGGCCTGTACTCGAAAAATTTCTTCCCGTCGATTGTGGTAGCGGCCATTGCTACCGGTGTGAGCTATAGCCTCAGTGACGATTTGCGGCTTACCGCGCTTGTGCTCATCAGTACCCTGTTAGCAGGCGGGGTCACACTGTTAATCCTCAGAGCATCTCTGTTTTCAGTGATGCAACATGATTTTACTCAATTAAACGCAGGTAACATCCGGTCACTTAAACTGATGGATAAGGTCCTCTCTGGCCTGATCACTCAGCACAAGGACCATCACATTACCGGCGCCAAACTGGCAAACAGCTCCAATGCCAACGCCATTGCCGCTGCCGAAGTATCTTTCACTGCGGACAAACTGAAAAGCAAACTTGATAATCAGGTCAACGAAGTCTCGCAGATTGCTCAGAATTCAGAGCAGATGATGGTGACCGTGACCCAATCAGCCGAACAAGCCAAAATTGCTGCTGAAAATGCGATCCAGGCTAAAGATACTGCCAGTATGGGCCAGACGGGCCTTACTCAGGCGATGCAGGACATTCGTGAGCTGAACTCCCAGGCTGCTGAAACCCTCACCTTGATTGAGCAGCTGAACGCCAAGTCTCAAAAAATTCAGGATGTCACCAAAGTAATCGAAGAGATCGCTGAGCAAACCAACCTGCTGGCGCTTAACGCAGCGATTGAGGCCGCCCGTGCTGGCGATCACGGTCGCGGTTTTGCCGTTGTAGCAGATGAAGTACGTCAGCTCGCATCCCGAACTGCCAGCGCCACCGGTGAAGTCGAAACCATTGTCGATGAGATCCGTAGTGAAACCGAACAGGTTGTCAGCCGGATACACACCCTGACCCGCAATGTTGAAAATGGCACTGAAGCGATGGAAACAATCAGCGGACAGTTGGGCGGTATCGCCAATCAGTCCGCAATCGTGGAAGAACAGATTTCAACGATTGCTGAAGGTGCCCAGGCCAACCGTTATAACCTGGAAGTGATCTCCAGCTCACTGACCCGCGTCGGTCACGAGCTTGAAGAAAGTGATCATGAAGTGCAGCACCTTGCGCAACAGGCTGCAGCCCTGATGGAAGCGGCCGAGAAATCCAACGCGATTCTGGCCAGTGGTAGCAGTGAAAGCTATCACAAAAAATTCTATGCCCTCGCCCGCTCAACCGCGGACAAAGTCAGTGCCGCCTTTGAACAAGCGATCAAAACGGGGCAGATCAGCGAGTCTGACCTGTTTGACCGTAATTATATTCCGATCAATGGCACCAACCCACAGAAATACCATACCCGTTACGATACGCTGACCGATAAGCTTCTGCCGAGTCTGCAGGAACCCGCACTCAGTGCTGATCAGTCGATGGTATACGCCATTGTCACCGACCCGAATGGCTATGTACCGACACACAACAATCAGTTTGCCAAACCGCCGACCGGTGATCCGCAGATTGACCTGGTTCAGAGCCGTAGCAAGCGTTTGTTTAATGACCGGACCGGTGCCCGCTGTGGTTGCCACACAGACACCATGCTGCTGCAGACCTACAAACGGGATACCGGTGAAATCATGCACGACCTGTCCGTGCCTATTTTCGTCAACAACCGTCACTGGGGTGGCCTGCGCATTGGTTACTGGCCAAATAAAGGTCTGGACGCCTGATCTTTCATCTTCAATTAAGCCACCTCGGGTGGCTTTTTTTTGAGGTAAAAAAAACCGCGCCATAGGCGCGGAGAACGGAGGTACTTGAGCTTGTGACGTGCCCGGGCAAAACTGCCAATCACCCTGCACCGCCGCCGGTGGTGAGCAAACCAACCGGCAACTGATCCCATTATATACGAATAATAATGATTCGCAATACGATTCATTTAAATTCCTTTTTGCGTTATCCACGTGCGACAATATGTCACTTCTAACCGCCGACACCGGTTCTTAAAATATCCGCATACTCAGAGGCAGAGATGGATAAAGCCCGCCAACTAAAAACGTTGCTCAGTCTGGTGATCATTGCGCTGGGGGTATTAATCCTGGTGATGCTCGGCGAACACTTCAGGTCAGACCCAGCGAAAACCCTGAACTCTGATCCTGAGTGCGATATCAGTCAAAACGTCTGCAGTGCACAGAACCGCACCCGAAACGTTCAGTTAGCGATTGTGACACGTCCTGTCGCCTCTATGGTGCCGCTGACGTTTGAAGTTACCCTGACTGATATTCAGGCCGATCAGGTGATTGTCGACCTGCAAGGTGTTGAGATGTACATGGGTCTGCACCGCGTTGAACTGACGCCCTCAGACGACGGCCAACACTGGCGCGGCACACTTACGCTGGCACTCTGTACCTCTGGCGAAATGCGCTGGCAGGCAGTAGTGCAAGCCCGGCAAGGACAAAAAGAAACACTGGCCAGTTTTGCGTTCAGTGCGAGGTGAATATGCACACATTAAGAAACCTGCTGATCTTAACCACGCTGATGTTGATGGGTGTCGCAGTGGCTTTTTATTTCCGCCCCCAGCCTGTCGAACAACGCCTGGCCATGGGTGACAAACTGGGCGGAGATTTCACCCTGGTTTCCAGCGAAGGCCCTCTCTCCCTGAGTGATTTCAAGGGCAAGGTGCTGATGTTCTACATTGGTTATGCTTCCTGCCCGGATGTCTGCCCAACAGCACTGGCAGTGGCCGCACAAGCCATTGCCCGCCTACCTGCCGCAGAGCAACCGCAGGTCACCGGTCTTTTCATCAGTGTCGACCCCGAGCGGGATAGCCCTGAAAAGCTGGCCAGTTATGCCCGGTTTTTTCACCCGAATTTCAGAGGCGCCACCGGCAGCAAAGCGCAAATTGATCAGGTCGTCAGACAATACGGTGCTTACTACCAGATCAGCAAACTTGAAAACTCCGCCATGGACTATGCCGTTGATCACTCATCAAGACTCTATCTGATTGACACCAACGGTACTCTCATCGCTGCCCTGCCCCATACCGTCTCTCCGGATGAGCTGGCCGACAGGATTGAATCTCTCTTATAGGAAGCGATTATGCGTTTAGCAATCAACAGGCTGGTACTTTCAACATCTCTTCTGCTTGGTACACTCACGCCAGCATGGGCTGATTCAGCGATCATCATTGAGGATGCCTTTGTCCGCGCCACACCACCGGGACAGAGCAACAGTGCGGCGTTTATGCGCCTGAAAAACAGCAGCGACCAGGCAGTAAATCTGACAACCGCCGCGTCTGATGTCGCTGACAAGGTCGAGCTGCATGGCCACCAGCATGATAACGGCGTGATGCGCATGCGACAGATGATGTCCATCACACTGCCCCCACAGACCACAACCGCATTAGAGCCCGGTGGGTTGCACATCATGCTGCTGGGTTTACACTCGCCTCTGGTGGCAGGTGAGCAGATTGAACTCAACCTCAGCTTTTCCAATGGCGAAACTCAGACGGTGACACTGCCGATTCAGATGCCCGGTGGGCATGGCGCAGGCCACCAGCATCACTGAGCTATAAACAAAACTCTTCAGCCTTGGGAAAGGCCCGTCCCTGCTGCTGGCACAAAGCTGTAACCAGTGCCTGCAGCCGGTCAGGCAGGCCCTTTTCCAGCAGGCTATGGATCCGATTATGAACATGCTGTCTGAAGCTGTCGCTGGGACCAAAGCCGCCGCCAATATTATCCGCGCTGAAGTTGAAGCTGCGACCAGCAGCCACCGTCAACAACCACTCATAGGCCTGAGGGGTCACTTCAACCCGTTCGAATTCAGCCTGCTCCTGAGCGGTACGGCCATCCGGTTTATACCAGTAACCATAATCCGGCAGTAAACGCCGTTGCTCGCCCGCCACACACCAATGCGCAATCTCATGCAGGGCGCTGGCATAAAAACCGTGCGCAAAGATGATTCGATGATGGGGATGCTGTTCGTCTGCAGGCAGATAGACCGGTTCATCCGTGCCTTTCACCAGAACGGTATTCAGGGAGTCTTTGAACAAGCCATTGAAGAGGTCGATCAGACCAGCCAGCTCCGCAGCCGAATCACTTAAACTGAAAGGCATGGCACTCTACTCTGCAAAACGCTGCCAGCGCTTGCCGTTCAACCACCAGCTGTCACCTGACAGACGGTCCATACGCAACGCCACATACCCTTTTTTATCCTGATCAGCCCGCAAAACACTGATCTCATAATCCCCCGCAGCAAGCACATTTGACTCTTCAAGCGGTATCCACTGCCCGGCTTGCGCCAACCAGCTTTCACCACTGATCTGATCATAACGCACCACCACCCAGTCACCCTGGGCAGAATAAGCCGAACTGATGCGGTAGGTACCCGACGCTGCAGGTTGCAGATCTGCCGCCAGACGGCTTAGTTGTTCCATCACCTCATTGAGCTGCGCTGTAGCGGATTCAGTTGGCACCGCTTCACCCTGAGCAGGTGCATTGATGATCAGATCACGCACCGTCTGCACCTGCAACAACAACGCCTGCACCTGCTGCTGTAGTTCTCCATTCTGGGTTTTAAGCTGCAACAGGTATTCCTGCGCCTTACTGATACGCCCTGATAACTGGTCCAGTGCTTCACTCGATGGGGCAGTATTGGTCGCGGCTGTTGCAGGTTCAGGCCCGGGTGATACCGTTTCAGCCGCAGGTGCCGAGGGCTGCACACAGGATGCATTACAGCCGGTCAGAATCAGGCTGATCAGTAACAGTAAACGCAACTTCATGACAGGTTCCCAACGAAGTAGTAAAGGGCGTATTTAACCAGATCCCAGGTCGAACAGCGACCTTGAGTTGCTAACGCTATGCCGGGGAATCCTCCAGCCCCGGGTTATTCCTGACGCCTTTTAATTTAGGTGTATTCAGCTTGGTGATATGCGCCGATTTGCGATCCCGCAGGTAGGTGGCAACCAGATCCCAGATAGGCTGACCTTCGGATTGCTCACTCACCGTCGCCCAGCCAGCCACCTTATAACGTTTGCCTGCCTCAATTTTTTCACCGTTGTCCAGCGTCAGATCAGATATACGACGACCCATTTTTTCAGTGGGGTCGCAGACATAATCAACTCCGCCCAACCGAACCATGTCCCCTCCGGACTGCAGATAAGGGTCAGGGTTAAACAGGTTATCCGCCACATCCTCAAGAACCATTTTGAGTTCGGCACCCGTCATTTCACGCACATAGGTTTCCGGATAAGTCAGACAGGTCTGGTTAAGCACGTGTTCCATGGTCAGCATTTGATCTTTCAATGCAGTGGTGCCCCAGCGAAAGCCCGGCGAAAGCGCAATCTGGGCATCATTGACCGTCCGTTGAGCATCACAAATCAACTGATCAAAGGTGCCGTTAAAATTACCCCGACGGAACATCACCCGATCAGCCACCGCCAGTTCCTCCTGCAACCACGGCAGATGAGGCGCCCGGATATCTTCAATCAACCGATCCATATCCGGATTAGCTGGCAGTAACTCCGAAAAAACCGGTAGCAGGCGATAATGGAACCCTTTGAGTCGGCCTTTGGCGATATTCAGATCCAGTACCGCCAGAAATTTACCGTTTGATCCAGCGTTACACACCAGTGTCTGACCGCTGCGGTTTTTCACGATACTCGGGGCCGGCAGAGCATCATGGGTATGGCCACCCAGAATGATATCTATCCCGGTCACCTGAGCGGCCAGTTTCAGGTCTACATCCATGCCGTTATGTGACAGCAGCACAACCGCATCAACTTTCTCATGTTCACGCAGAAAGTTAATCAGTACCTGTAACTTCTCTGCGTGAATATCAAAGCTCCAGTCCGGTATAAAACGCGCCGGATTGGTAATTCTGGTACGGGGGAACGCCTGACCAATAACTGCCACGCGTACGGACCCCAGTGAACGAACAGTGTAGGGTTTAAAGATACGGCCTGACTCAGGATCATGCAGGTAGTCCAGCTCGCTGTTGAACAGCGCATCCTCCGTCACAAAAACATTCTGAGCCAGAAATTCGCCATTGAAATCGGCAATATTCTGCAACACTTCACGCTGATGGTAGGTGAATTCCCAATGGCCGGTCATCAGATCAACACCCAGTGCATTGGAGGCCCGCACCATGTCCTTACCACGGGTTTTATAAGCCGTGCCTGATCCCTGCCAGGTGTCCCCACCATCAAGCAACAGGGTTTTCTCTGCACCGAAGCTCTGCCTGAGTTGATCAACCAGAGTTTTAAGATGCGCAAAGCCACCCACCTTGCCGAAACGTGCCGCAGCTTCAGCGAAGTTCAGATGAGTAAAGGCATGGGCTTCCAGTGAGCCGGGCGGTATGGCGAAGTGCGCCAGCAACTTATTGCCGACCAGATGAGGTGGCTTACCTGTAGCCGGACCAACACCCAGATTCATATCTGGCTCACGATAGTACACAGGCAAAAGCTGCGCATGGCAGTCCGTCATATGCAGCAAACGCACATTACCCCGGTTGGGCAGCAGGTATTGCTCATGAAGTCTGTGCTCAGAACCCAGCAGTCGCTGAGGTAATAACCCGGCAATACCGGCAACACCGATCAGTTGCGCGAACTCCCTGCGGCTTAACGACATTTCTGCTGCTCCCTGATCAACAAACCCGTTGACGATGCAAACGCAGGTAATTTAAACCCAGGGTTGTCTCGCTTCATTGGGGTACCGCATCCCGCCAGTGTTGCTGATTATACTCCGCCTGCTGAATGCTCATGCGGGCCTGATAATGCGCCTGTGCTGCCAGATTCATACACTGGCGGAATTCACCGGCCCGTAATGCCTGTTCGGCCTGTTCCAGTAATCCCGCCGTCATGCGCCAAGCATATTCAAGTTCAGAAGCGCGCTGATTCAGCACTTGGGCCGCATGCAGCATTGCCTCAGCCTTGTCGCGGGTAGCCGGTGTTTGTGCGTCCAGTTCTTCCGGGTGGTCAGTACTGAATTCCTGACCCTGCCATGTAAACAGATGCCCTTTGCCATACATAGCCCGATTGAGTTCAAACGCCTGCTGATAGGTTTGCGGCTCAGCCGCCTGAACATTGGCAACGAATACCAACAGACTCAGGAGCAGATAACGAGTGTAAGCTGCATTCATACACCAAACCTCATTTGCGTGCCCCAGGACCGTTGACCGGTAATCCGTTAGACATATAGGTCTGAAAATATTCCAGATTCCTGAAAGCATCTGACTGCGGCGGCAGCGGATCAGAACGGGTATCCCGATGGCATCCCTCGTACCGTCGATGCAATGTACCCAACTCACCCCACTTGGAGCGATACACGGGAAAATGTGTAGTTTGTCCCAGTGCGGGGCCTGGCAGATCGGCACGTATAAAAATATTACTGCCTTCCAGATGACAGTTGGCGCAGGAGAGATTCAACTGACCACGTTTGGCGTAAAAGAAACGTTTTCCCGCTGCATAGGCAGCCAGAGCACCTGCGTCATCTGCCGGTACTTTGATGTCGAAAACTTGGCCCCGTGAAGTCCAGGCCATGTAGGCAGAGATCTGGGCCAATGGCCCTTTTTTCCACGGATAGGGCTGTTCACCGTTCTTTTCACGGCACTCATTGATTTCGAGTTCCAGCGTTTTTACCCGCCCCTCTGCCGCATTCCAGTAGGGGTAATGTTGTCTGATACTCACTCCGCCATTTGGAAAACAGGCGGCATAGGTCTGCCCATTGGCGAAGGGGGTATTAAACAACGCCTCTCCCGCTTCGAGATCAAACTCATAGGGTGGAAACTCTTCCAGTGCCTGCCACTGTTCACGGGACGCTGCATCCAATGCGTAGATGCCATTGATATAGTCCTGAATATCAACACCGGGAAAACGTTTCAGGTAATAGGCCCGCAGTGCCTGTCGATCTGCTTCAGGATCAATAAGGGGTTCAGATGCATCGGCCAGCACCGATGTGGTTGCACACAACAATAAGGCGACTGTTATCCATCCCTGAAACGGTTTCACCTTTCTGAAATTGAGCATGTTGACTAGCGGATTTTCGCCACCTCAGTGGCTGACTTGCCGGTATTTTCTTTCCAGCTAATCAGCAGCTCTTCACCTTCAGCACCACCTAAGAAAGTGAAGGAGAAATAGGGGTTCTTAGAGACAGGCGTGCTCATATTTGCGGCGAATACCACCTTGCCCGCATGCACAACGGACAACTCCTGCAGATAAAGCGCCGGGATGGTTTCACCGGTGGTTTTATCCTTGCGCTGTCCGGTTTCCATAATATGTTTGGCCATCATTTTGACCTGGGTTTTCTCACCCATGGATTTCGCTTTAACTTTGATGATGCCTTCTGCCATTGTTCCACCCTCTCGAATTCTGATTACCCGCCACAGCCACCGATGGTGACTTTGACCTCTTTTACAGCGCTGTAAAGCTTGCCTTCTGCTTTTATCACCGCAGTAATTTTTGAGGTTTTACCCATCCGAATTCGGGTGGATATATCTGCATCGGTACCCGGTGGCAGCAAAAACTCAACGGCCAACGGGGTTGGATTGTCTTCAACAAACAGGCTAATCGACTCAACACCCGACAGGGTGGAACTCACTGTCACCGGCACCACCGCACCATTCTCTGCAATATCGGGTGCTTTGAGCAGGATTTCAGCACTGGGCTGAGGTTCCCCACCCAGCAGCTCCTGCATTGCGGTGCCCTGATCTTTGGCCCTAAAAGCCTTTTCATTCCAGGCCGCAAATGCCAGACGCGGTGATAATACCCCCAACCCCAGCAATGCTCCGCTGGTTGCTATGGCTTTAATCACCGATCGTCGTGTCATACTCATCAACTGCTCCTCTGTCAGACATCAACCTGACTTCTTCTTTAATACTGGTATATATACTCAACAACCGCATCAATCTCATGTTCAGAGAGTATCCAGTGCTTGCCAAACGGTGGCATCAGTGTCAGCGGATTATTGCGGGTTGCATCCCAAACCTGAGCCCTTAACAGACGTTTATCCGGGTAACGCAACTTCATATTGAATATAGGTGGCCCCTGATTTCCGGCGAGTTGCGCCTGCGGATCACTGATGGCATGGCAGGCAATACAATTCCCCTTTGACTGCTCAAGAAAAACTGCCTGCCCCAAAACAATCAAAGCCGCCTCATCTCTCGCCAAAACGGTATTGGCCGTGAGCAAAGCAGCACAGACTGCAACAAAGGTCATCCACCTGACCTTAAGCATGTTCAATGCAACTCCACCAGACTGTCACCACACATTTATTATTTTAGTGCCTGAATTCAACCACGTAGCTGACCATAACCGCAACCTGTCAGCAGGTTATATACCAGGCAAGGCTCTTTTTCTGGGACGCGTAAAAAGCCGTTGGGTTCAATTCACAGCACCGTCTGCTGGCATCAAAAACTCCTGATCTTCATCAAAACGAGTAACTACAGCGTCGGGGGCAGGTTAAGTTGCAGTGAAGGGCAAGGGCTTTAGAATGGTTTTTATCACGTTGATTACCGAGCCAGAAAACCTATGCGAACATCTCTACTGTTCCTACTCAGTCTCTGTGTGTTTATCAGCGGCTGCAGCACCGCCCCGCCACTGCCTCCCATGGAGACCGACGCGATTAAACGGGAACAGGAACGCCAGACCGAAGCGGCTCTGCGCCACAAAAATCAGCAGCGGATGCGACTGCAATCTGTCGCCCACCCGCTGCTGGTCGGATCCGCAGCTCGATTTTGTGCTTCTAAACAACGCTACAGCCTGGGCCTGATGCTGCACCAAATCCAGAGCTATCCGGAACTTCAGCAAAAAGCGGCAACAGCAATATATGGACCGCTGCAGCAACCCACAGTACTGCATGTACTGCCAGCCTCCCCGGCGGAGCATTACCTGCTGCCAGGTGATGCTCTGGTAGCGATTAATCAGCAACCGGTTCCAACCGCGTTTTCCAATACCCTGGCCCAATTGCAAACGGCGAGTGCGACAGGCAAGAGAGTAAGTCTGACCATCAACCGTACCGGGCAGCAGCATCAGTTTGAGCTGACACCCAGACAGACCTGCAACTATCCGGTACGTTTCAGTAACAGTGACAGGGTCAACGGTTTTGCCGATGGCAAAACCATCACCCTGAATGCAGGCATGCTGCGTTTTGCCAACGACAGTGAACTGGCGCTGATTGTTGCCCATGAACTGGCTCATAACGTGTTGCAGCATGCACGTACCGAGTTGCAGCGCATCACGCTGGGCGGACTGCTGGACCTTGTCATGATTGGCAGCGGCATCCCCAGCCCGGGGATCGCCATGGGGCTGGCGGGCAATCTGGGGTTGGAAACCTACGAACTGCAGGCCGACCGTCTCGCCATCGATATGCTCAGTGAGTCCGGCTATCCACTGGAGGGCATGGCTGAATTCTGGCGGCGTCTTGGCAAGGAGTATCCCCAGAGCATTCACAGCCAGGGGGTAGAATCACACCCCGGAACAGCCGAACGCTATCTGCGCATGAAACAGCAGATTGAAAAAATTCAAACAGGTGGATAAATACTCTGATCAGACAAGGCTATCGCAGCGGTAGCAGTTCGCGATATACTCTGGCCATCTTACAGCAAAGAGCGATTCAAATTTGAACGTATCTGGCTGGCAAAATTTGCAGTTCCCGAATACCGTCGCATGTAGCTGTCTTTCAGCCTTTTCTGCGGCGGTTTTTTTTGCCCTGCTCCAGCTAAAGCTGCTCCACCTGATAACCCTTATCCTGCAACGCCTTCAGCAAGCCATCTGGTCCTACAAGGTGCGCTGCACCCACCAGCACCATCTCCACCGCCTCAGTTTTCAGCAGCGCCTCCAGTTGAGGCAGCCAGGCTCTGTTCCGATCCACCAGCAGGGATTGATAAACCGCCGGATAGGTCTCTTGCATATCGCGGATGACGGCGTGTTCCAGCAGATCCACATCACCGGTTCTCCAGGCCAGTACAATTGAACGCATCAACCCCTCGGTTTCATGCAGATCGAATAGCGCCTGACGAATAAAGGCTTCTTCATCACCCATACCGAGCTGCGCAATGTAATCAAGGTGGGCCGCCACCGACTCCAACCCTGCCGTCGCCTTACCCTGCGATTGTGCCCGTTGGTAAAAGTAGATATCGGGTCCGGCACTTTGAATACCCAACCGCTGCAATTCAGCAGTAAGCAGCGTGAGCATCACGCCAGCCGGTTTCAGATTGAGGAACGTATCAGCGTTGAGCTGACGCTCCAATGCAAATGCCGTCAACTCAGCATAGAGCGATTCTGAAAGATGCTGACGCAGTGTTTCACCCGCGGGATAGACCAGTTGCTGCATCATCTTCAGTTGTGTCTGCGGCTGTTGCAGCTGGCCAAGATCGGTTTCAAGAATTACGGCCTCAGACGCCTGGTAGGCCTTTTCGAAGGCTTTCGGTATGGGCCAGTCATCTTCTGCAAGAACATGAATGGAGCCACCTAAATAGAGCAGCCGTTCTCCATCGGAAATTTTCCAGACAGGACCCTCGGCATAGACCACATTGATCAACATGCAGAACAGCAAAGGCAGTAACCGGATCAACCCGCGCATTGTTAAAACTCCCGGAAAAGGCGATGCTTACACCCTAGCACAGTGCAACATTCAGATGTCACTCTGCTCGCCGATAAGAAAAACGATAACTGTTTGAGATCTGTTTATGGCTTCTAATCCACACCTGTCTCCCGCTGACCTGCATATCCTTCTGGCAGAGCCCTCTGCAGTACAGCGGAAAATCATCGGCAATGAGTTGTTTGCCGCACAGATTGAGAGCATTAACGAAGCCGACAGTGTGCTTTCTACTCTGGAGAGCGCCCAGAAACATTCACCTGATCTGATCGTCAGCGCCCTGCATTTTGCAGATGGTTCTGCCATAGATCTGCTCCAGCAGCTGAGGGCCTCAGAGGCTACCGCTGACATCCCGTTTATGCTGATCTCCAGTGAAACCCGCCAGGAGCAGCTCGAGCATTTCAAGCAGGCCGGGGTGATTGCCATTTTGCCCAAACCCTTCAAACCGGATGACCTGACCACTGCGATTCGCGCCACCCTTGACCTGCTCACCCAGTCCGAACTGTCGCTGGAGTATTATGAACCCGATCAGCTTCGGGTACTGATAGTGGATGACAGCGCGATGGCGCGTAAACTGATTCGGCGGGTACTGACCGGTCTGGGTATTCAGTATTTCACTGAAGCCGAAGATGGCGCCCAGGCGATTGGGCAGTTACAGGCTGAAACGTTTGACCTGGTCGTCACTGATTACAACATGCCGGAGGTCAACGGACTGGAGCTTACCGGCTTTATCCGTAACTCGGCCCAGCATGCACATCTGCCCATTCTGATGGTCAGTAGTGAGGCAAATCAGGCCCACCTGCAAAACATCAGCCGGGCCGGTGTAAACGCGCTGGCCGACAAACCCTTTGAGCCCGACACAATTCGCCAAATTTTGACCCGAATTCTTGGCTGACAGTTGTTGTATACGGGGTAATCTGTATAATCTGCGCTTTCCTACCCGAACAGGACTCCTGACGCTGTCAACGCTGACCGCGCTATACCTGTTCATTCCAAACAGGTACACCATCGCATGAATTCCTCAGATCAGCCCTCATTCGCAGAGCTTGGCCTTGCAGCTCCCGTGTTAGAGGTGCTTGACGCTATCGGCTATGAAACTCCTTCGCCGATTCAGGCCGCCAGTATCCCCCACCTTCTTGAAGGACGGGACCTGCTGGGTATCGCTCAGACCGGTACCGGCAAAACCGCGGCTTTCGCTCTACCCTTGCTGTCCAGACTGGATCTCGGTCAGCGCCATACCCAGCTACTGATTCTGGCACCAACCCGCGAGCTCGCCATTCAGGTGGCAGAAGCCTGCCAGACCTATGCCCGCAACCTGCCAGACTTCCATGTTTTACCGATCTATGGCGGTCAGGCTTATGACACCCAGCTACGCCAGCTGAAACGAGGTGCTCAGGTTGTCGTAGGGACACCTGGCCGGGTAATGGACCATATGCGCCGCGGCTCCCTGAAGCTGGACAACCTGCGTGCACTGGTGCTGGACGAAGCCGACGAAATGCTGCGCATGGGCTTTATTGATGATGTGAAATGGGTCCTGGAACATACGCCAGCGAATCGCCAGATCGCATTGTTCTCTGCCACCATGCCAGCTCAGATCAAAGAAGTGGCACAGGCTCACCTGCAGTCACCTGCTGAAGTCAGAATTGCGTCCAAAACAGCCACTGCCACCACCATTACACAGAAATACTGGCAGGTCAGCGGCCTGCATAAGCTGGACGCCCTGACACGCATCCTTGAGATGCAGGCGTTTGACGCAATGCTGATATTTGTCCGGACAAAATCTGCCACGGTTGAGCTGGCTGAAAAGCTGAGCGCCCGTGGTTACGCCTGTGAAGCACTGAACGGCGATATCTCTCAAAACCTGCGTGAGCGCACCATCGACCGGCTTAAATCCGGCCACATTGATGTGCTGATTGCCACTGACGTTGTGGCACGTGGTCTGGACGTTGAACGTATCAGTCATGTACTGAACTACGACATCCCTTACGATACCGAATCCTATATTCACCGTATCGGCCGTACCGGACGTGCCGGTCGCAAAGGCGAGGCCATTCTGTTTGTCTCTCCGCGCGAACAGCGCATGCTGAAGGCGATTGAACGCGCCACCCGTCAGCCGATTGAACGGATGCACCTGCCTTCGACTGCAGACATCAATGAAAAACGTGTCAGCCGGTTTATGGACCGTATTCGCGATACGCTGGACAACACCGATCTGGCATTTTACAGCGACCTGTTAGCGAATTATCAGCAGGAACATGATACAGACCCCCTGCAATTGGCGGCTGCACTGGCCCACCTGCTGCAGGGTGAAACCCCTCTGTTACTGGAAGAAGTCCGCGAAGACTTCAGAGACCGAGGCTTTGACGATAATAAACCGGCCCGTCGACCCAAAGGTATGTCAGGCAAGCCCCGTCCACTGAAAGAGTTCCCGGATGTGGAGATGGAACGGTATCAGCTCAGCGTTGGCCACAATCACGGGGTTATGCCGAAAAACATCGTCGGCGCCATCGCCAACGAAGCAGGGATTGAATCTCAATACATCGGTCAGATCGATATCTTTGACAGTGTGACCACAGTAGACCTGCCCAGTGGCATGCCTAAGGATGTATTGCAGCAACTGAAACGTGCCATCGTCTGCGGTCAGCGCCTGAACATTCGCAGCCTGAAGGAAGATGCCGGTAGTGCACCTCCACGTAAACGTGCTAATTCCGGCAAACCGGGTGGTCCACCACCAAGTAAAGGTAAAAAACCGCCACGCAAGCGTAAAGATAAAGAGAGTTAAACAACTAGCTAGTCCAAAAGGTTTACACTGTTGTAAGCCTTATGAGACCAATAATCGAAAGTGTTTTAACATTCTAAAGAGGAGCATGCAGCTCCTCTTTTTAGTCATATACCGGAAGACTCAATCAATTAGCGCCCAAATATTTTTTGGACATATTAATTGTGACGTTAACCTTTAACAGCCTTTCGGCCATCTCTGATATAAACAATTTTTCCCTTGCGATGCATTTCGAAAAGACCAAATGCTTCCAATAATTCACTTAATTTTTGATAACCATAATTCCGTGGATCAAATTCTGGACTGGATTTTGCGATATAGCTACCAACAGCACCAAGTTGAGTCCAACCAGTATCATCTGATGCAGTTGCTATCCCCTTACGAATAGTCTGCAATAATTTCGTTTTTGTTCGTAGATCTTTAGAAGATACCTTGGATATAGGCTGTGTTTTAGCGGAATCATCTTGCTGTTCGGTAGCGAATACTTCGGTATATATAAATCTGTCACATGCAGCAACAAATGGCTTCGGTGTTTTCATTTCTCCAAAACCATAAACAACCTTACCTGCTTCCCGAATACGAGCAGCAAGTCGAGTAAAATCACTGTCGCTCGATACAATACAAAAACCATTAAATGAACCAGAGTAAAGTAGGTCCATGGCATCAATTATCATTGCACTGTCAGTAGCATTCTTTCCAGTTGTATAGCTGAACTGTTGAATGGGTTGAATCGAGTGTTCCAAAAGAACACTTTTCCAACCCGACAAATTCGGAGTCGTCCAGTCACCATAAATACGTTTTACATTTGTAGTGCCTAATCCAGCCACCTCACTTAACAAACCGCTAATCATATTTGGACTAGCGTTATCAGCATCAATCAACACTGCAAGCGCCCGCTCAATGCCTGACATATGTACTCTCCTTGTAACGCTTACAAAAACAACGACATATAGCTTGGGGCTTACGAGCCAATGTAAGAATAGATATCAGATGCAACCAACTTGGACGCAAGCCCGTTTTTGTTACTCGTTGATCACCATCACAGCATCAACCTCAATGTCAGCCCCTTTAGGGATCTGCTTAACCGCAAATGCGGCCCGGGCCGGATAAGGTTGATTGAAGAAACGCGCCATCACTTCATTCACCTGAGGAAAGAACTCCATGTCTGACAGCAGGATGGTCAGCTTTACGCAATCTGCCAGCGAGCCACCGGCCGCTTCCGCAACCGCACTCAGGTTCTTAAACACCTGCTCTGCCTGTGCTTCAAAAGACTCTGTAATCAGTTCCATAGTTTCAGGAACGAGCGGGATCTGCCCGGAAAGATAAACGGTGCTGCCCGCTTTTACGGCCTGTGAATAGGTACCAATCGCAGCCGGGGCACGATCTGTGTTGATGATACTCTTGTTCATATCGGATCCTTAGATGATAAATCGCTGCGGCCATTGTAAACCATGATGCTCTAACTACCATGCTTTTCTAGTGACCAAACAGGCTACTCCCCTCACGCCTATCACACTATAATAAGCCGCTTTAAGCACCGGTTATTAACACATGTTACGTGCAGACCAGCTATTGGTTGAACGGGGTTTAGCCGCCTCCAGAACCCAGGCTCAGCGTATGATTCGCAACCAGCAGGTTCAGGTCAGGGAAGCCGCTCAGTGGCAACTTTTGTCCAAGCCGGGGCAGAAGCTGGCACCTGACTGTGAGTTTCAGATAACCCAGTCGTTGGAAGACCGGTTTGTCTCCCGCGGAGCACTGAAACTGCTGGGGGCGCTGGAGAAAACTGCACTGGACGTAACCGCTATGGTCGCACTGGATGTCGGTCAGTCCACCGGCGGCTTCACTGATTGCCTGTTACAGGCGGGCGTCGCCTGTGTAGTGGGTATTGAAGTTGGACATGACCAGTTAGCCATGAGCCTGCGGCAGGACCCCCGGGTGATCTGTTATGAGGGCATGAACGCCCGCAACCTGAGTCCCGAGCTGAAACAACACTGTCGCCAGCCAGAAGGGTTTGATCTGGCAGTGATGGATGTCTCATTTATTTCACAAACCCTTATATTGCCTTCTCTGGCACCCCTGCTTGCACCCGGTGCCCGGCTGATCAGTCTGGTTAAACCCCAGTTCGAAGTAGGTAAAGAGGGTATCGGACGTGGAGGTCTGGTCAGAGATGCCAGCCTTTATCCGCAGGTGCAGTCCACGATCACCAATACCTGCGCAGACGTTGGGCTAGAAGTTGAAGACTATTTCGAAAGCCCAATCACCGGCGGCGATGGAAATCGTGAATTTTTGCTGATTGCCCGTAAAACCTGACTTTAGGTCATACACTTTTCGTTGCTAAGATAGAGCGATTACCGGCTTGACCGGCCCAGATTATCCTGTGGGTTAACAGGCTGCTCAGTATACTCTGTTCTGCAACGTTATCCGGTGGTGCGGTTCCACTGGCTGAGCAGCAACATCACCCCATCTCTGCAGCAAGGAGCCCTTGCCATGGCTGATGAACTACGCCTCAAAATCCGAAATTTAGAAGAAGCTGACTACCCGCAGCTCAAAGAGCTGATGGACATTGTCTATGATGACATTGGCGGCGCGTGGCCCAAACATACCATCTCACAGCTCATCAAAGACTTTCCTGAGGGCCAGCTCTGTCTCGTTGATCATGAAAAAATTATCGGTGTGGCACTGGCGGCGCGGGTGGATTATCACCGTTTTTCCAACCCGCACACCTATGATGACCTGATTGGTAAACGCACAACCATTCTGAATGACCCGGATGGAGACGCCATGTACGGACTGGATGTACTGATCCATCCGGATTTTCGGGGTTTCCGTCTGGGACGTCGACTGTATGAAACACGCAAAGATCTGTGTCGGCAGAAGAACCTGCGGGCGATTCTGGCCGGTGGGCGCATCCCGAACTACTACAAATATGTCGACCAGATGAAACCCTATGAGTACCTGAAAGCCGTTAAAAAACGGGAGATCTATGACCCGATTCTGACTTTCCAGCTCTCCAATGATTTTCAGGTCAAACGTCTGTTGACCAAGTATCTGCCAGAAGATGAAAAGTCTCAGGGTTATGGCACCTTGCTGGAATGGAACAACATTTTTTATAACCCGGACGTGCAGATGCTGGACCAGCGTAAGTCTCAGGTCCGGATTGGCGCAGTACAATGGCAGATGCGTCAGGTATCTTCGGTCGAGGAGCTACTGCAGCAGGTCGAGTACTTCGTTGACGCCCTCTCCAACTACAAAAGTGATTTTGCCCTCTTCCCGGAATTTTTTAACGCGCCACTGATGGGCCTCTATCACCAGCAGGCACAGCAGATGGAAGCGATTCGCTTTCTGGCGGGCTATACCGAACGTTTTCGCGATGAAATGTTGCAGATGGCAGTGAGTTACAACATCAATATCATCACCGGCTCGATGCCACTGCTGGTTGGCGACCTGCTTTACAACGTCAGTTACCTCTGCCGGCGTGACGGTACACTGGAGATGCAGAGCAAAATCCATATAACCCCGCACGAACGCCGCGACTGGGTTATTCAGGGTGGCAACGAACTGCGCGTATTCGATACCGATGCGGGCCGTATTGGAATTCTGATCTGTTATGACGTTGAGTTTCCGGAACTGGGCCGACTGCTGGCTGCGGAAGATATGGACATTTTGTTTGTGCCCTACTGGACCGACACCAAAAATGGTTACCTCAGGGTTCGCCATTGTGCACAGGCGCGGGCGATTGAAAATGAATGTTACGTCGTGATCTGCGGTAGCTGCGGTAACCTGCCCGCGGTGGAAAGTCTGGACGTGCAATATTCCCAGTCAGCCGTATTTTCGCCATCGGATTTCGCCTTCCCCCATGATGCGGTCATGTCGGAGACCACCCCCAATACGGAGATGCTGATGTTCTCGGATCTGGATCTGGACCGCCTGAAAATCATCCGCAGTGAGGGTTCAGTGAATAACCTGAAAGACCGTCGTGTGGATCTGTATGAGGTAAAACACCTGAAATTTTTGCCGACCTGATCCAGACCCGGCTCTGCAACGTAAAGCAACTGTTGTCCAACGGAGGATAGTCAGTCCATGAAAAACGTCTGGCGTTTAATGGGGGTAATCACCATGGTTGCCTTGTTGCAGAGTCCACTTACGCAAGCCGAAGAGCAGTCACCGATGCAGTGTGCAAACATCTATCAGTTTACGGTGCCTGATCTGCTCAACAACACACCTGTCAATTTCTGTGAAGCCTATCAGGGTAAAGTACTGCTGATCGTCAATACGGCCAGCAAGTGTGCCTTTACAGGCCAGTATGAAGGTTTAGAAAACCTCTACTCCGAGTTTAAAGACCGCGGTTTGGTGGTGCTTGGTTTTCCGTCCAATCAGTTTGCCGGTCAGGAACCGGGCACACCTCAGGAGATCCAGAATTTCTGCCGCCTGACCTACGGTGTGCAATTTCCGATGTTTGCCAAAAGTCAGGTTAAAAAACAGGGGGCTGACCCAATCTGGCAATATCTGGGTGAAACCAGCGGTACTTACCCTAAGTGGAATTTCTACAAGTATCTGATCAATCGTCAGGGCGAAGTGGTTGATGTTTTCAGCAGCATCACCTCCCCCGATACACAGCGTTTTCGTAGCGCCATCGAAGCTCTTTTATAAGCGTTTTTATATGTCTCAGGAATATATCGCCATTATCGGTGCCGGTCTGGCCGGTGCAGTGGTCAGTCAGCGACTCACCCAGGCCGGGCATAAAGTGACTGTATTCGAAAAAAGCCGGGGCAGCGGCGGCCGGATGGCTAGCTGCCGCCTACCTAACAGCAGCTGTGATCTGGGAGCACCCTGGATTGAACCTGTTTCAGACCGCTTCAGAGAGTGGCTACTGGCTCAACCGGGTGTTTCAGCCTGGCAGCCGCGAGCTATAGATTTTTCCGGCTTTCCCATTCAAAAACACGTCTACCTGACCCAGCCACGTCAGAGCAGTCTGACGCGGCATCTGCTGACCGCCGCTGAGTTCAGAACCCAGGTACGTGTTGGCCAATTACGCGCCTCCAGCGGACACGGCGTGGCGCTATGGGATGAAGAGGGTAATAGCCTGGGTGGCTTCGACAAGGTGATTGTCACCGCTCCGGCACCACAAGCACTGCCTCTGTTGCAAAGTGAACCGGAGATCCACTATGCACTGAGCAAAGTCGGGACCCGCCCCTGCTGGGTAGCCATTGTTGCCTGTCCAACAGCAGCGTCTCCCGACCTTGACCTGATTGAGGGTGAGCATCCGGTTTTATCCAGAGTCATTTGCGAGTCAAGCAAGTCGGATTGTTCTCCCGATACACAAACCACGGTCTGGCGACTGGAAGCCAACCCGATCTGGTCAGCAGAAAACATCGATAATACTCCGGAAAACATTGGCCAAAAGCTCTCACAAGCATTTCAAGAAACCAAACGGATCAATGCCGAGGTTAGTGTTCTGCGGGTGCACCGCTGGTTATACTGCACCCATACCAACCCACGATCTGATGAATATTATTTCAATGCAACAAGTGGAGTCGGCGCCTGTGGCGACTGGTTTGGTCACAACGGAACTGAGTCAGCATGGCACAGCGCCAGCGCCCTTGCCGACCAGCTTTTGCAAAACCCGATCTAAGTTTCAAGCCGTTTAAAAAACAGAGTGACAGAGCCAAGTCGGATGCCAAACTTGCTGATATAACCGCGGCTGAAGGCCGCGTCATCAGTCATACGATAGATAAAATCATCGACCTTGACATTAATGGTGTAACGATCAGTCACGAGCCGCAGTGGATACTGCCAGCGCAACCTTCGACCCGAAATCTCACCCACAGCCAGACCCGGAATATCTTCAGCCTGTCCCTGATACAAACCATTCGACAGCCTGGTTATCTGCCAGATTCGCTGATCAAGGACACCATCTTCATACTCAAAGCGTTCATTTAACCTGAGCTGACCGTCTGTAACCTCGCCGGTGATATCAACAACAAAACTGCGACGTAACACACCAAAACGGTCCTCAAAAATACCCCAGGCACGCAAAGGCCCCTCAAAGAAAGCGTACAGATCAAAATCAGGCCAGTCAGAAGGTTCGGGCGGTGTCATGGGTATACTCAGTAGTAAATTCTGTTCTTTTTACGTACTGAGCTGATTGATAGATCAGGCACTGACCCGTGTGGATTGCTGATAATCATCCAGACTTTGCTGGCGTGCAGCGCGGTAATCAATGATTGCGGCTGGTCGCCCCGCTCTCTCTGCCAGCACCGGATCATGCCGTTTATTCGCCTGAACAGTGCGCAGCTCAGGTAACCAATGGGCAACAAACGCACCCTGGGGATCAAAGCGTTCGGCTTGACGCTGCGGGTTAAAGATCCGGAAATACGGTGCGGCATCTGCCCCAACCGATGCGCACCACTGCCACCCGCCCAGATTTGAGGCGAAGTCTCCATCCACCAGGTGCTGCATAAAAAACTTCGCGCCCAGACGCCAATCCTGACGCAGCAGTTTTGTCAGAAACGAAGCACAGACCATACGCAATCGATTATGCATCCAACCGGTGGACAACAGCTGTTTCATCCCTGCATCCACCAATGGGAATCCCGTTTCCCCTCTGGACCATGCATCAAACAGCTGTGGGTTATCCTGCCACTGGATACGCTGCTCTACCTCAGGCCGGAATGGTTGCAGATAATTCATTTGGGGAAACTGCACCAGCAGGTGTCGATAAAACTCTCGCCAGATCAATTCCGTGAGCCACTGCCCGTTAAACCACTCGGGGTCATCACTGATAGACGCCACCCCTGCCATACACTGCCGGGCAGACAATGCACCCACCGCAAGGTAGGGAGAAAGCTGTGAGGTACCCGGCTCGAACGGAATATCACGTTGCACCGGGTATTCATCCAGATGAACTGCAACAAAATTCTGTAACCGCGTATGCGCCGCAGCCGAACCTGCAGGCCATAAAGAGGCATTCCAGAGCGTATTATTAGTTATCCCCCACACCGGCATCTCCGGTAGCGGTTGATCACCTGTAGTTATCAGCGGCTGTTTTTTTGGCAACGCCAGTGGCGTCGGTTGCTGTTGCTGGCAAACTTTACGCCAGGCCCGGCTGAAAGGCGTGAAGACTTTGAAGGGTTGCCCCTGACCAGTCAGTACCTCACCCGGCGGAATCACCAGATCACCGTGGAACCCGATCACCTTTCTGCCTTCGGCACGGAAGCGGTTCAGCACAGCGAGATCCCGCTGCCGCTCATTGAGGGCGTACTCATGATTAAGATAGAGCCGGGATGCCTGCACCTCATTTGCCAGCGCCGAGAGTTTATCCGGCAAAGCCTGAAAGTCAGGTGTTTCAATCACCCGCAGAGGGATATTTAACGCAGCCAGTTCACTTTGCAGATCTTTGAGGCAGGCAAACCAAAACTGCATTTTGGCCGGTGATTCATCATGCTCAAACCACTGCCCGGGTGTATATGCCACAACGGCAACCACGCCCTCCCCGGCAACACATGCCTGATAGAGGGCAGGATTATCCCTGACCCTCAGATCATTGCGAAACCACACCAGATTCATATGTAATTACGCAGACCCAACTCATGCGGATAAGGGTCAAGGTAGACCTGCTGTTGCACATATTCACTGCCATAGCGTTTGAGGTAATGTTTCAACAACGCCAGCGGCACAATCAGATGAACCTTGTTGGTGCGGTAATCATCAATCGCCGACAACAGATCGTGCCGAGTGGCACCGTCGAGGTGTTTTTTAAGATAACCCAGCAGGTGCATCAACACATTGGTATGGGTTTTTCGGGTTGCCGGCTTTTTCAGATAGCCCATCAGTTCGTGAATGTAACGATCCGCCGTTTCTTCAAGTGAGAGTCTGGGGGCTTCTTGAGCAAGGAACCGGCCAATATTCTTGTACCCCTGATAGTGATGCGCCATCAATTGGTATTTATGCCGGCTATGAAACTGAATGATTTCATGCAATGTTAGATGAGGCACAACCTGAGTCAGCCAATCATGGTAGACAAAAACCCGGGTAATAAAATTTTCCCTTAAAACATGATCTTTCAGGCGCCCTTCCTCCTCTACCGGCAGGGCAGGATGCAACTGCATTAACCGTTCTGCAAACAGGCCCGCGCCCGCTACATTCGGATTACCGTTTGGATGATAAACTTTGACCCGTTCCATGCCGCAACTGGGCGAACCTTTCATCAGTATATAGCCACACAGGTTAGTCGCTTCTTTGTGCACCTGTTCTGCATAGTCCTGAAGCGCTTCAGTCACATCCAAATCCCGGTTTTTTGTACCCACCGCCCTGCGCCCTTCAGGCAGGTCAACCAGACGAATGGGCTGGCGGGGAGTCCCAAGGCCGATTGCCATCTCGGGGCAAAAACTCTGAAATTCAAAACACTCACTCAGAATATCCAGACAGTAGCGCGACCGTTTATGCCCACCGTCAAACCGTACTTTTTGACCGAGCAAGCAGGCACTGATACCTACCGGAATACGTTTATCTGCAACCACATCATTCATTCAGATTAAGAACCTCAGATCAGAAACCGGTTAAAGGCTGAACCAGCCGTCCCAACAAAGTCGTGAAACGGATAGGCGCGTCGGTGGCCACAAGACAGATACAACCTTCACGGCTGTCTGCCAGTGGCTGATGCTCTACCTGATCATCCAGATCGGATACATCGCCACGCTGAAAACGCCCAATTTCATCACTCAGCGAGCCGCGCAGAAGCAGAGTCAATTCATTCCCTCTGTGAGTATGGGGCAATACCACACCACCGGGCGCAACCCGCAACAGTTTAGTCACGCCCTGAGGTCCGCTGGGAAGATCAATATAGCAGATACCGGGAACCATCCGCTTCCACTCAAGATCGTCCAAAGAGTTGCCAATCAGACTGGCAAGCGGCTGAGGGACCTCGCTCGACTGCACAGGCATAACCTCAGCAGCAGAGCTAACGGATGTTGAGTCAGGTTCATCAAGCCGATCAAGCACCTGTTCCAGAGCGTCATCATTAATCCGGTCAGGGCTGAGGGACTCTAGCAGCGCGCCACCCACTGCTTCGGGCGCTCTGAGGCGCGATCGACAGGTGTCACACATAGAGAGGTGACAGGCGACAACAAGCGCCATGCCCTGCGGCAAGGCACCGGCAACATAACTAAAGATTGTGGCATCATCGAGATGGTGATTAATGCTCATGCTTCACCCCTCCAGTGCTGTTTGAGTTTTTCGCAGGCCAGTCTTATCCGTGATTTAACGCTGCCCAAGGGTATATCGAGACGGCTCGAAATTTCGGCGTGCGAACGCCCTTCAAAAAATGACATGTACAAAACCTGCGCCTGATTTTCGGGTAGTGTATTGATGGCTGTCATCACCCGGTCCGTCACCAGCCCCTGATCAATGTCGGGAGTGCCTTCGGTGGCAGACTCTTCGGCGTCGTGAAAGACCTCTTCATAAGAGTATTCCGGATACTTTTGTTTTCGCATCCAGTCGATGCTCTGGTTTCGCGCCAGAGTGAAAATCCAGGTACTGGCCGCTGCCTTCTCAGGATTAAACATGTGCGCTTTGCGCCACACAGACAGCATTGTTTCCTGAGTCAGTTCATCTGCAACAGACTCAAGCACACCCAGCCTGCGGATATACGCCTTGACCCGTGGTGCAAAGTGTCTGAAAAGCTGGATGTAGACCTTACGATCTTTTGAAACACCCAGTTGTGCCAACAGCTGAGTCCAACTCATATGTTCAAACTCTTCTGCATGTTGTTTTGATAGAAAAGCCAGATTATCCACGTCATCTCCGGGCGGTGTGTTTTCCATGTCATCTCTACGCAGATTGAATTTAATTGGATCATAGCAACTATTCCGGCAGGATTAAGAACTTAGGATTGTTAAGTGATCCTTTTTTTTGGTCGACCCGTATGAAATGAAAACCTGCAGCATGGACCATTTCTGCAATGACAATCTCAACTCTTCGTCCCCAAAAGATCGCTGTTATAGGCTCCGGCATTTCCGGTCTGTCCTGCGCCTGGCTGCTTGACCAGGGGCATGATGTAACGCTGTTCGAGAAGGATGACCGTTTAGGCGGTCACGCCAATACTGTAACTTGCCAGCTTGAAGGCAGGGATGTCGATGTTGATACCGGATTTATTGTCTATAACCCGGTCAACTACCCCAATCTGGTTCGCCTGTTTCAACACCTGAATGTGCAGACTTGCGATACGGATATGACGTTCGCTGTGTCTAAGAATGAAGGCGCTCTGGAATATTCAGGGACCGATATGGCGGGTTTACTGGCCCAGAAACGTAATATCATCAGCCCCAGATTCTGGATGATGATTAAAGACCTGCTGCGCTTTTACCGTCAGGCCAATAGCTTGTTCGAGTACGCTCAAACCCATGACATCACTCTGGGTGAGCTGCTTAAACGGCACCGTTATCACCCCGCATTCATCTACGACCATTTACTGCCCATGGGGGCTGCTATCTGGTCGACACCGACTGAAGCTATGCTCGACTATCCGGCCAGCAGTTTTTTACGTTTTTGCATCAATCACGGGCTGGTTCAATTGAGCGACCGTCCGCAATGGCGCACGGTAAAAGGCGGCAGTCATCATTATGTCAACGCCATCAAAAAACAGCTACGTGGTCAGGTCAGACTCAACAGCCTTATTCATAAAATTCATCGTGAAGATGGCAAAGTGGTACTACAAGACCTGCACGGCCGCCAGGAAACATTCGATCATGTCGTACTGGCCTGCCATCCTGATCAGGCCCTGAAATTACTGGCAAAACCCACAGAAGATGAAAAAGCGTTGTTAGGCGCATTCCCCTACCAGCGCAATCAGGCATATCTGCATACAGATGCCAGCCTGATGCCCCAGCGCAAAGCGGTCTGGTCGAGCTGGAACTATATGACCGAGGGCGAGCAGCAACACCAGGAAGTCTCTGTCACCTACTGGATGAACAAACTGCAGCCGCTCAACTGTGATACTCCGTTGTTTGTTTCACTTAATCCGCCGCAGGCACCCGCTGAAGGCAGCCTGCTACGTACCTTCTTCTATGATCATCCCACCTTCGGGCGTAACGCTCTGCATGCTCAAAAAGCGTTATGGCAATTGCAGGGTCAACAAAACAGCTGGTTCTGTGGCGCCTATTTTGGCTATGGTTTCCATGAGGACGGCCTGCAGTCAGGTCTCGCCGTAGCGGAGCAACTGGGAGGTATTCCCCGCCCCTGGCGACTTGAAGATCCCAACAATCGAATCTACGCAGAGCCGGTGACGTCAACTATAAAAAACTTCGCTGAGGTTTGCCGTGACTAAAGCATCGGCCGCGCTTTACCGGGGTGTGGTGATGCATCACAGACATCAGCCGGTCAAACACCGTTTTATTTATAAGGTGTTTGCCATCTGTGTTGAATTACAGCAGCTTGATCAGACCTGCCAGAAGCTACGCTGGTTTTCACGCAACCGGTTTAATCTGTTTTCATTCTACGATCGGGATCATGGTCTTGGTTCCGATAATCTATTGCAGGACATTTCAGAACTGCTGCAGCGTTGCGACCAGCCAGATGCAGGTTATCAGGTTAAAGTGCTCTGCTATCCAAGAATCCTGGGCTACCAGTTCAACCCATTGACTGAATACTTCTGCTACAACAAAGCGGAAGAGTTAGCAGTGATCATCCACGAGGTGCATAACACCTTTGGGCAACGACACCTCTATCTGATTCCCGTGAACGAACCAACCACATCACTGGTGAGGCAGTCCACAGACAAACAGATGTATGTCAGCCCATTTACACCAATGCACAGCGGTTATCGATTCCGCATCACAGCCCCAGAAAATCAGGTTCGTGTTCACATCCGTCACACTGATACAGCGCAGAAAAAACCCATTATGGATGCCCTTTTCCAGGGGGATTTTCAGACGATGACCGATAAAAACCTGATTCGTAATTTTTTCGCATACCCACTCATGACCCTAAAAGTAATCGGCGCCATCCACTGGGAAGCCTTCAGGTTGTGGCGCAAAAAACTGCGCATCCAGCCTCGCCCGGCCGCTGCCAGGTGCAGTATCAGTTGGCAAACTGCCTCAGGAGAGACTTTGCATGAAACCCTCTGAATATCATTCACCTGAACAAACATTGAAGTTGCCCAAAATGGCATGGAATGAACAGTTGTTCATTCGCTACCTCAATCATCTGTTTAAAGATAAACAAGGCCAGCTAGACCTGACACTGCCCAGCGGCTCAAGAACACTGATTGGGCAAGGTTCCCCTTCAGCGCAGGTCACGCTTAATAGCTGGAAAGCCCTCACCGGGCTGCTCTTCGGTGGCATCAACGGTTGGTCAGACAGATACCTAGACGGTGATTGGGAAAGCGACAATCTCACGCAACTGGTTGAGTGGGCACTGCATCAGGAACAGGCACTGGAAAAAATGGCCTGGGCGGATTTTGTCATCGGTCACAAATACAACCGTATTCACCGCAAAAATCACAACAGTCGTGACGGCAGCCGCCGCAACATTGCGGCGCATTATGATTTAGGCAACGACTTTTACAAACGCTGGCTTGATCCCAGCATGACATACTCATCTGCGCTGTATTCAAACCACAATGAATCACTGGAAGCCGCTCAGACAAACAAATACAACAAAATTCTCGAAATGCTTGCTGCCAATCGTGGTGAACAGATTCTGGAAATTGGTTGTGGCTGGGGCAGCTTTGCGACCCAGGCGGCCAATCAAGGGCTACGGGTCCATGGCGTCTCCCTGAGTAACGAACAACTTGCCCGGGGTAACGAACAGGTCTCGAAAAAAGGACTGTCGGAACAGATTGAGCTGACACACACCGATTATCGTGACCTGACAGGCCAGTATGATCACATTGTCTCAATCGAGATGTTTGAGGCCGTTGGCGAAGAACACTGGGATCACTATTTCCAGATTCTGCGTGAAAGACTCAAACCCGGCGGACGTGCTGTATTGCAGATTATCAGCATCGAAGACCAACGCTACCATGTCTACAAAAAACAGGCTGATTTCATTCAGCGCTACATCTTCCCCGGCGGCATGCTGCCCTCAGTCAGCGTCCTAAAACAAAAATTTCAGGCACATGGTTTCTTGCTAAAAGAACAATTGATGTTTGGTAAGGACTACGCAAAAACTTTGAAAATCTGGCGTGAGCAGTTTGAACATGCTTGGAAAGAGATAGCCACTCTCGGATTTGATGAGCGGTTTTATCGTATGTGGCGTTATTACCTAGCTTACTGCGAGGGCGGGTTTAACCACGGAGCCCTTGATGTGGGGCTTTACCAGCTTGAATTAGCGCCTGTACACGAAGAGCCCTGAACACAACCAAAGCAGAATATTTCATCCTCAGCGCGCCAGCCTGACTGGCGCCGACCTTCCTCTTGTTAATGTATTTACATTTTTATCTTGTTTTAAAATTAACTAGGCTAAAATTTTATCTATTGGTCGTTAATAGATTTATTTTTAATCTAACGAACACAATCACAACTAATTGTTTTTAAATTGTTTTATTTTATTTAAATCAAATATCCCTCAAAACAACAAAACCAAGAAGTTTTCCTAATTCCGTTAGTTTCAAACATCTTTTTGAATATTAAGATTTCCTCATAAACAAAAATATATAAAATCGGCCTCAGCAAACCTCAGGAATAAGAGGTACGCAGACTACATCACTCGTTACAGCCTTGCTGGTACTAGAGACCAGCCTCAACAGGCTGATACACAAAGACATGGACCCGATTGGCGTGGATAGGCCAATCTAAATTGAGGAAAAACGACGTGAATAAATCAGACATGTTCAAGCAAGGCGCGCTGATTCTAACCTTTGCAATTCTGGCGGGTTGTCAGGGAAGCAACAGCATTAAATCCCTCAGCTCAGGCAGCAGTTCAGACGAAGAAGTTGTCGCATCAACACCGGGGTCCAGTAATGGCTCAGAAGTTGATGACCAGTCAGAATCTGATTTGAACGAAGCAGCACCCACAGACGAAAGTACCCCCTCAACAGAGAGTAGTAACGAAGTAACCGTCACCGACTCTTTGGATACCACAGTAGATGACACGACTGACCTGCTAGATGATACCGTCGACGCTGTAACCCAGACGCTTGACGAAACATTGCCAATTCTCGGTGACACTCCTGAAGCCATTAACTCATTAGCAGACGCCACAACTGACAGCCTGGATAATCTGGTTGATGCCACAACCGATGTGGTCGACAGTCTGGCAAATGGAGATACCACAGATGCGGTTGATGGTGTTGTTGATATTACTACAGATGCCCTGACTACCCTGACAGACGAGACCACCGATGTCGTTGATTCACTGTTAGGCGATACTACCGACACGCTGTTGGGTGATACGACAGAATCACTGCTGGGCGACACATCACTGACTGACACGGTTGATGGTGTTGTAGCAGATACCGGCGAAGCTCTGGACAGCATCGTTGACCAGACTACCGATGCAGTTGATAGCCTGCTGGGTGACACTGTCGACAGCACTGCCGGACTTTTGGGTGATACTGCTGATAGTTTGTTGGGTGACACTACAGACTCGCTGCTGAGTGACTCCACACTGGAAGGAAGCCTTGAAGCCAACGGCGAGCTATCACTGGATACCGGTTCACTGTTAAGTGACACCAGTGATACCTTGGGTGGAACCGTGGATACAACCCTCGATACAGCAGACACGCTCTTGTCTGAAACAACTGAAACTGTTGACGGTTTGCTGGGGGATTCCACTGATCTGCTGGGCGATACTACTGACAGTCTGTTAGGTGATACTTCTCTCACCACAGATTTGTCCCTAGACACAAATAACGACCTTACACTGGATGCAGGTGCAGACCTGTCTCTGGACAGTGGTTCACTTGTAGATGAAACCAGTGACGCTCTTAGTGACGTAGTCGATACAACCATTGATACGGCTGATTCTTTGCTCTCTGAAACAACTGAAACCGTTGACGGTTTACTGGGGGATTCCACCGATCTGCTGGGCGACACCGCTGACAGTCTGTTAGGCGACACCTCTCTTGATGTCGACCTGTCCCTGGAAGCCGATGCTGATCTTGGCGTTGATAGCGGATCTTTACTGGCAGATAGCGGCGAAACTCTGACTGACGGCGGCCTTGTTGATACCACTCTGGATACCGCTGACACTCTGCTTTCCTCTGGCGAAGGTGACGTGGTTGATAGCCTGACAGATACCGTGGACAGCGTTGTAGATGACCCGATTCTTGATTCGGTTGTGGGTGGATTACTTTAACCACCAGACCTAATTCCGGACTTTGAAAAAAGTGGCTTTAGCCACTTTTTTTGTTTATTCACGTACCCCTATCTACTGCTTCACGGCTGTCGACCACTGAAATTCACTCTTCTGGAACACTTTCATAACCTGAATTACTGATAAGCCCTTGCATTATTCATGAAAATTAAACAAGCTTTTGAATAAAATTTTATTTAAACTTGACTCAACTTAAAGGCAAATTATATATAGTTAGCCAACCGGTGCCTTCTCTCTTCTGAGCTTTGACAGCCTCAAAGGCCGGTGCTCTGAAAAAAGAAGGTGTGTTCACAACACCGAACAACCAAAGGGAAGTCTCTCGACTCAGGATAGAGGTTATGACCACAAAAGAATTATTTAAACGCTGTGCATTGGCAATTGCGATTTCGGCAATCGCGGGCTGTAACGGAAACTATATTCTCAAGGACATTGCCGGCGGTAGTGGTGATCCAGGAGTTGAGATTCCAGGTGACACAGGCGGTGATACCGGTGGCGACACAGGCGGTGATACCGGTGGTGATACCGGCGGCGATACCGGTGGTGACACTGGCGGTGATACCGGTGGTGACACTGGTGGTGACACTGGCGGTGATACCGGCGGCGACACGGGTGGAGATACCGGCGGTGATACCGGTGGTGATACAGGCGGTGATACCGGTGGCGACACAGGCGGCGATACCGGTGGTGACACAGGCGGCGATACCGGTGGTGACACAGGCGGCGATACCGGTGGTGACACAGGCGGCGATACCGGTGGCGACACAGGCGGCGACACAGGCGGCGATACCGGTGGTGACACTGGCGGTGATACCGGCGGCGACACGGGTGGAGATACCGGTGGCGACACAGGCGGTGACACTGGTGGCGATACTGGTGGCGATACTGGTGGCGATACTGGTGCTGGTGATACCGGTTCGACTATCTGTACCCTCACTGACTGTGTAGATGAATTGGTTTTTGCAACTACTGATTTGAGTGACAGCCTGACTGGCACCGTAACAGAAACAGTTGATGGCATTCTTGGAGACGGCACCACCGAGTCCCTTGGCACGTTGTTGGATGACACCACCGAGGGCCTTGACGATGTTGTTGATGCCACCACCGATGTGGTCGACAGCCTGATTGAGGGAGACCTGACCGGTGGCGTGGACAATCTGACTGAAGTTACAACCGGCACCTTAGACACACTGGTCGATAACACCACAGATGTGGTGGACGGGCTGCTCGGTTCAACTGATGGTCTGCTGGGTGGAGTAACCGGTGGTTTACTGCCTGATACCGGACTGACCGATACGGTTGACAGCCTGGTGGATGACACCACCGATATCATTAACGATATAGTGGATGGCACGACTGATGTACTGGATTCGCTGCTTGACCCTCTGCTGGGTGACGACAGCCTGCTGGGTGGCACAGGCCTGCTGGACACAGTGACCGGCACCCTGGATACCGTGAATACTGAAACAGACACCAGCCTGATTTCCGGTCTTACAGACACCGTAGATGATGTTACGGAAACCACAGAAGGCCTGACAGGTGACGGTAGCGGACTGCTCGGCTCAGTACCACTGGTTGGCGGCACTGACTCCGGTGACGGCCTCGTTGATGGTGTTTTGGGTGTGGTTGATGGCTTACTTTCAACTTCCGATGGTGATGCCGTTGATAGTCTGACTGATACCGTAAATGACTCAGTAGACGACACGGTTGTTGACCCACTGCTGGGCGGACTGCTGTAACGTCGAATCAAGCAAAGGCGGCACAAAGCCGCCTTTGTCTTTTTCGACTTCCATTCAATATCAGGGACGAGCAATGAACCATTGCTCTGGATTACGGTTATGACACTCAAGGAAATACTTAAATACAGCATGCTGGTTATGGCACTTTCTGCTCTGGCAGGTTGTCAGGGCAGCCAGACCATTAAAAGTCTGGACGACGGCGGCAGTTCAGTAGGAGACACGGGTGGTGACACCGGCTCTGATACGGGTGGGGATTCTGGCGGTGATACAGGCGGCGACACGGGCGGCGATACCGGAGGGGATTCTGGCGACGACACCGGTGGTACCACCGCCTGTACCCTGACTGACTGTATAGATGATCTGGTTTTCGTTACCACCGATGTAGTAGACGGCCTGACCAATACCCTGACAGGCACCCTGGATGGTGTATTGGGCGACGGCACAACCGACTCGGTTGAGAACCTGCTCAATAACACCACACTGGGGCTGGACAACATTGTTGATGCCACCACGGATGTCGTAGACAGTTTAATTGCGGGTGAGGTTACTGAAGGTGTTGATAATCTGGTGGATGTCACAACTGACACGCTGGATGCAGTTGTCTTCAGCACCACAGATGTTGTGGATGGTCTGCTAGGCAGCTCAGAGGGACTGCTGGGTGGCGTCACAGCTGGCCTGCTACCCGACCTTGGTCTGACCGATACCGTTGATGGCGTTGTCGCTGGCACCACCACTACTGTTGACGGTCTGGTGGATACCACCACTGATCTGCTTGACGGTCTGCTGGATCCGGTGGTGGGTGACACTGGCCTTCTAGGCGGTACCGGACTACTGGATACCGTCTCGTCAACGCTCGGCACCGTGAATGAAAGTGATCTTGGCCTGGTGAGTGGACTAACTGACACTGTATCCGGTCTGGTTGGCGCGGAGACTGGCCTCACTGACGGATTATTGGGTGATAATGACGGCTTGCTTGGCACAGTTGATGGCCTGCTCGGTGGAGATGACGGCCTTGCAGGCGGTTTGCTGGGCAATGATGACGGTTTGCTGGGCGGCCTTACTGGCACGGTTGAAGGTCTGCTTGGCTCAGAGACCGGTCTCGCTGATGGGCTCTTAGGGGGCGATGAAGGCCTGCTGGGTGGTCTGACTGATACAGTTGATGGCTTGCTCGGTGGAGATAGCGGAGTTCTGGGTGCTGACGATGGTTTGCCTGGTGGCCTGACTGACGGTACGGATGGATTACTGTCCGATGGTGGCCTGGTGGGTGGACTGCTCGGCGGCGACGGCAACGTTTTAGACGGCGGCCTCCTTGGTGGAGACGAAGGTTTGTTGGGTGGTCTGACTGACACCGTAGACGGTTTGCTGGGGGGTGATGAAGGGTTGCTCGGTGACGAAGGATTACTCGGCGGCCTGTTAGGCAATGACGAGGGTCTGCTCGGCGGCGAAGGCGGTCTGATCAGCGGTCTACTGTAAAATACCCAGGTACAAAAAAGCGGCTTAATAGCCGCTTTTTTTATTCTTCATCTTTGTATTGCTCTGCGATCTGTTTAAATCGCTCTTCTATTCGCTGAAACGCATCCACAACCACCGGATCGAAGTGGCTACCCTTGCCTTCAAGAATAATACTGACTGATTTTTCATGACTGAAGGCAGGCTTGTAGACCCGTTTAGAGATCAGGGCATCATACACATCGGCCAGTGCCATCAGTCTTGCCGCCAGTGGAATTGAATCTCCAGACAGCCCTTTGGGATACCCCTGCCCATTCCATTTCTCATGATGGCAGGCAGCAATATCCTTGGCGTAACGCAAAAACGAAGTTGCACTGCTACTGAGACTATCGCTGGCATAATCGAGTGCTTTGGCACCGAGTTCTGCATGGGTCATCATAATGCGGAACTCTTCAGGTTCCAGCTTTCCGGGCTTCAGCAAAATACTGTCCGGTATACCCACTTTACCAATATCGTGTAACGGCGCTGATTTGTAGATTAACTCAATCTCTTCGGGTTTCAGCGCTTCGGTGTAATGTCCCATCGCCACCAACTCTTCAGCCAGTTCCTTAACATAGTACTGAGTTCTGCGAATATGGTTCCCGGTTTCGTTGTCACGGGTTTCAGCGAGTGACGCCAGTGCAAGAATGGTGACATCCTGAGTCGTAGCCAACTCCTGGGTACGTTGCGCCACCAGCTCCTCAAGAATTTCATTTTGCCGTGCCAGTTGATCCTGAGCCACTTTCAACGCCAGATGATTTCTGACACGAGACCGCACAATGGCGGGCGTTACCGGTTTACGGATGTAATCGATAGCACCGACCTTAAGCCCCCGCTCCTCATCCAGCTCGTCACTCATCGCTGACACAAATATGACAGGGATATGTTTAGTCTGAGGATTCGCTTTTAATGCAGTACAAACTTCATAGCCATCCATACCGGGCATCATGATATCCAGCAAAATCAGGTCAGGCCTCACCTCGCCACTGGCGCGGCTGAGTGCCTGCTCACCGTTTTTAGCGATGATGATTCTGTAGTCGTTTTTCAGCAGATCCGATAAAACAACGATATTGAATGCTTCATCATCTACAATCAGGATGGTGCTTTTATTGATTTCGCTCATGCTCATGCCTTACTGGCTGCACTACTATTGTGCCTTCAGGGGTATCGACCTAAGTCGAGTAATCTGGAGGTTAATTTACAGTAATGATCAGTCGATATATAAGCAACTATTAAGATTATATCCAATTGCGATTCAGACTGGCGATAAGCCTATAGCTTAATGATTTAGCTACCCATTGTTCAAACTAGAAGAAAAAGGGTTTTACATGTCCAGATTAAAACACGGCTTAGCTGCCATATGCTTGATGCTTTTCAGCCTGCACAGCGTTGCAGAAGAGGTCATCACCTTTGGCATTGTGCCACAACAGTCCGCAAGCAAACTGGCCAAATTATGGGTGCCTATTTTAGATGAAGTCAGCCGCCAGACCGGCTACAAACTGCAATTCAAAACCGCCCCTAATATCCCTGAATTTGAACAGCGTTGTGCCGATGGGGAGTACGACATTGCTTACATGAACCCTTATCACTACACCGTGTTCAGCCGCTCGCCCGGCTATAAGGCAATCGCCCGCCAGAAGGACAAGCTGATCCGGGGCATTGTGGTAGTTCGTAAAGACAGTCCGATTAAGGATATGACCGAACTGCATGACAAAGCACTGGCCTTCCCTGCCCCGGCAGCTTTTGCTGCAAGCGTACTGCCGCGTGCTTATCTGACCGCACAAAATATCCCTTTCACACCTGAATATGTCTCCTCCCACGATTCAGTCTATCGCGCCGTCGCAAAAGGCTTGTTTGTTGCAGGTGGCGGTATTGAGCGCACCTATAACAACATTGCGCCCGAAATCAAAGATGAACTGAAAATCCTCTGGACCACCGATCAGTTCACCCCGCATGCATTTGCAGCACACCCCAAGCTGTCGGCTGAGGTTGTTGCCAAAATCCAGCAGGCGCTGATCAACCTTGATCAGACCGAGACAGGCGCAGCATTGCTCAAAGAGATCAACTTTAAAGCCATCCAGTCCGCGCAGGACAGTGACTGGGATGATGTTCGAGCCTTGGGTATCGATCTGCTTGAACAGCTGATTAAGGGCTAAGAGCGTTGTCATTTCGACTCAAGACCATATTAGGTATCGGCCTGATAGAGCTGATATTGCTCAGTCTGCTGATCTTCAGCAGTCTGGATTTTCTCAGCTCATCTAACGAGCAACAGCTAAATGAACGCGCTCAGACCACCACTGCACTCTTTGCCACCACAGCAAAGGATGCAGTGCTGTCTTATGACCTGGCGACGCTTGAGTCTTACATCGACGATCTTATCCATAACCCGGGCGTCGTGTATGTTCGGGTCTTGACCGATACTGGCATTGTGCTGGCCGAAAGCGGCCCCGAAGAACTGCTGAAGCGCCCATTTCACGAAGACGCCTCTTTGCAGGAGGTTAAGGACGGAATCTTTGACACCTCCACCAATATTACTGAAGCCGGCACCGTGTTCGGACGGATCCAGTTAGGACTCGATATTTCCAGCATCGCCCGCACCATGACACTGGCGAAACAACAGGCCTTCGCCATTGCGACGGTTGAGATTATTCTCACTGCCCTGTTTTCCATCATTCTGGGTACCCTGCTGACCCGGCAGTTGCAACATCTGAGGGAAGGCGCAGAGCGCATCGCCGATAACGATTTCGGCACCCGGCTACCGGTGCGCGGTAAAGATGAACTGGCCACCACTGCTCAGGCATTTAACCTGATGATTGAACGCCTGAATGACAACCGTCAGGCCTTAATCTCCGCCCGCGATGAAGCAGAGCGCGCCAACCAGTACAAGACACGTTTCCTGGCCAACATGAGTCATGAGATCCGCACCCCGCTGAATGCGATTATCGGCATGTCACATCTGGCGTTAGAGCATCAGCTTTCTGTTCCCACCCGCAACTACCTGAATAAAATCAATACAGCAGCAGATTCACTGCTGCACATCATCAATGACATCCTGGATATTTCCAAGATTGAAGCGGGTCATCTCGACATTGAAACCACTGACTTCAGTCTGTACGACGTGTTTGAGGGCCTGTCGGATATTCTTCGTTTCAAAGCGGAAGAAAAGAATTTAGAAGTGCTGTTTGATATCCCACCGGATATACCACCCAATCTGATTGGCGATCCGATTCGGATTCAGCAGATTCTTATCAATCTATGCAGTAATGCCATTAAATTTACCCCTGCGGGTCACGTGCTGATTGCCGCCAGAGTGACTGAACGTTCCGCGGACCGTCTTACATTGCAGTGTCAGGTCAGCGACACCGGTATCGGCATCTCGGAAGAGGAACAAAGCCGACTCTTCAAACCTTTTATGCAGGCGGATGTATCCACCACCCGCAAATACGGTGGCACCGGACTGGGACTGGCGATCTGCAAACGTCTGGTCGAGATAATGAAGGGCACTATCTCCCTGGACAGCACGCCCGGAAAAGGCTCAACCTTTACCTTCTCACTGCCACTGGAATACAGCCAAAACGCCATTATTCAGGAACAGCAACTGCCGGACTACAGCTTTCTCAGAGGCCTGCATGTTCTGGTGGTTGATGACAGTTCAACAACACATGTGGTGCTTGAAACCCTGCTGGAACATATCGGCGTCAGACTGTCACTGGCAACCGACTCGAAGAAAGGCGAAAAGCTGTTGCATAAACTGGCGGCTCAGGGCGAGATGCCTGACCTGATCATGCTGGACTGGAAAATGCCCGGCATGGACGGTACTGAGCTGCTGAAAAAGCTCGATATGAACAAAAGTTTTGCGGCCCCACCGGTGTTGATGATGACCGCCCACGACACAGATGCCTTGCAGCATGTGCTGGAAGATCAGAACACACCGGTTGCTGGCGTGTTGAGTAAACCCATCACAATTGATGCGCTGTTTCTTGGCATTGCCACAGCGTGCCAGCTGGAACAACACATTAAGAAATTAGTAAAAGAGCCTGAAACCCTAAACCCAGAAGAGTTGCAGCAACTGCAGGGCATGCACCTGATGCTGGTTGAGGATAATGCGTTTAATCAGGAACTGGCTATTGAACTGCTTTCCCGACACCACATCACCGTCGAAGTCGCTGAAAACGGTCGCCAGGCCTTAGAGTTGCTGGAAGAGGGATCTGGTTTTGATGCCATTCTGATGGATTGCCAGATGCCGGTGATGGACGGTAAAGCCGCAACACGTGAAATTCGTCAGCAACCAAAATGGAGCAACCTGCCCATTATTGGTATGTCTGCCGGCACGATGAAAGATGAAATTGATGCGGCACTGGGCTCAGGCATGAATGCCTATGTCACCAAGCCGATCAAACCTCTGGTGCTGTACCGAACCCTGATTCGCTGGGCTCAGCCTTTAGTTCAGAGACAGCGACTGTCTGACTCTCCTTTTTCAAATGAAAACGGGTACATGTCAAAATACAGAGATATTTTCTGTAAGACCCAATCTGAGAGCATCGATCAGTTGCAAGCAGCACTCGCGGCCAGCGACACAGAATCTGCCCTGCGCATTTTACATACTCTCAAAGCAGCTGCTGCGACCATACGAGCAGATCTCCTTAGTAATCTGTCCAGAGCGGCAGAACAGACATTAAAAGCTGGCGAAGATATCAGCAATGAAAGCCTCAATGAAATGCATGCAGCCATGGCCGCCATCCTGGATGCACAAACCCCGGCTTCATGTCCACTGCCGGAGCAGGTTTCCGCCAGCCCTGATACCCTGAATCTGATCAAAAAACTGGAAAGCTGCCTTAAAGCGTTTGATGCTGAATCCGCTGATCTGGCCCAGCAACTGATGCAGGCGACTCCCCTGCAAGCGCAACCGGCATTACAACCTGTTGTAGCGGCGATTGAAGATTTCGAGTTTGAAACTGCATTAAACAAACTGACGCTGTTTAGGGAGAAACACTATCCCGATGCAACCAAAATAGCACTGCCTGAATAGGATACGCCGTTTACATGATTAATCCGGGCGAAATTGATCAGCAAAAACTGGGTAGCGGTTTTATTCCGCCAAAACCCGAGATCCTTCTGAAGATTCAGAAGCTGATCAATGAAAATGCTGACATCGTTGAGATTGCCACCCTTTTAGCACGGGACCCAGGTCTATCCTCAGCGGTTATCACACACATCAATTCCGCCATTTTTTTTATGCAGCGCAAGGTGTCGGATATTCGCCAGGCCGTCATTCTGCTGGGAGCTAACCGCGTTGAACGTCTGTGTTACTACTACAGCCTGCGTAAATCCCTTGAAGGCGAAAGCTGTATCTCCATGGAACGTTTCTGGGCAACCGCTGAGAAAGTGGCCCGGGGTTGTTATCTGTTTGGCAAAACACTTGATCTTAAGGTGCCTGAGGAAGATCTCTATTCAGCGGGGCTGTTTCATGATTGTGGTATTGCCATCATGGCCAGAAATCACCCAAGTTACATTGACGTGCTGAACGAGGCCAACCGTACCGTTGATGTCCCTATGACCGACGTTGAAAAACGGTATTTCAGCTATCACCACTCCATTATCGGCTACATGCTGGCCGAGAACTGGGGCCTGCCGGAGCCAATCTGCCAGGTTATCTTGCAGAACCACGAGTATGACGTTCAGTCATCTCCTCTACCCGCTCCGATTGTCAAACTCATTGCGGCGCTCAAGTGCGCTGAGAATGCCGTTGAAATGGGGCAGCGTAACCACCCGCTTTCCGATTGGGATAAGCACCTGGTTTGGATTTTGCCAGCCATTGGCTGTACCGAGGAGCGCCTTAATGAGATCACCGCGCTTGTGATTGAGGATCTTAAGCAATTCTAGTCTGAAATAGCCTGCGCTTTTTCTGAGACTTGCTTGATACATTAAATACATGAATATATATTTATGTATTATGTATAAACAACTCTCCCCCGATCAGTTATTGCAGCTGGCAGATACCTTCAAACTGCTGGGTGATCCAACCCGGCTGGCAATTCTCACCAGCTGCCTGGAACAGGAAAAGACCGTGAGTGAAATTGTCGCGCTGACAGGTGCCTCTCAGTCTCTGGTCAGCCACCATCTGCGACTGCTGCGCAGTGCCCGGCTACTGAAACCACGTCGGGCCGGGCGTAACATCTACTACCACGCCCACGATGACCATATCAGTTGCACCCTGAAAGACATGATTGAGCATATCCAGGAGGATTCCCAATGAGTATTCACTGTACCGGATGTTCAGGTGACACCCAAAACGCTGCCACTGACCGACAGTACAGACGCATACTCTGGTTTGCGCTGCTGACCAATTTTGGCATGTTTATCACTGAGATTGTGGCAGGTGCAGTGGGTCAATCCCTGTCACTGACCGCCGACGCCATGGATTTCTTTTCCGATAGTGTCAATTACGCCATTACGCTGGCAGTACTGGGCCTGAGCCTTAACAGCCGGGCCAGTGCAGCCCTGTTCAAAGGCATATGCATGGGCCTTGTGGGCCTGTATGTGCTCTATACCTCTATCAGCCATATTATCAATGGCATACTCCCCCAGGCCCATATTATGGGCATTGTGGGTTTTCTCGCATTATTAACCAACGTCGTGGTGGCCCTGCTGCTGTTCCGACACCGTGCGGGCGATGCCAACCGCCAGTCGATATGGATCTGTTCACGTAATGATGCCATTGCCAATATCGCCGTTATCGCGGCCGGGGGCGGTGTGTGGTTCAGCCAAAGCGGCTGGCCTGACGTATGTGTGGGTCTGGGGATTGCTGCGCTGGGTCTGTGGGGCGCCAATACCATTATCCGCAAAAGTCTGGCCGAACTGCGCGCTCAGGCCTGATATTGGATACGCATAACTCAAGACATTTTCAAACTGTTGAGTACTCTTTTAGTTGATAAAACCAATGCCATGATTAGTTAATAAAAATAACTATTAAACGCTGTTGCAAATGAGAATGATTCTACTTAAGATTACATTCTAATTTCCAACGGAGCTAATCATGGCCAGTCTAGCTGAACCCGGCAGCCCTCTACCCAACGCTATTCAGAGCACACCTGAAGTATTTCCAGAGCCCACACCATTAGCGGCAGCACCTGCTGAAGCGACCTCGTCTGTCTCAGATCTGGCAATCTCTGCAAACACCCCAGATCCACTGGCAGCCTCACTGCCCTCTTATACCGACCGGTTTATGGATTTTTTACAAACAGGCGGCCCGGTAGTCTGGATTCTGATGGGTTTCTCTGTCATCGCTCTGAGCATGCTGCTGGTAAAACTCTGGCAGTTGATGCTGCTTCAGCCTGAAAGGACCGGGGATGTTGATCAGGCCCTCTCCTTCTATCAGCAGAACAATACCGACGCTGCGCTGGCACGGCTAAAACAGAATCGTCCTGTATCTGCGCTGGTTCATGCTGCTATTGAGTTGCAAACTCAGCTTGCGCCGGAACTGCTTCAGGAAGAGCTGAACCGTCTGGCCCAGAAACAGCTTAATCAGTTACGTGGCTTTCTGAGACCGCTCGAAATCATCGCAACCCTGAGTCCACTGTTAGGTTTGCTGGGCACCGTACTTGGCATGATCCTGGCCTTTCAGCAGATGGAAGCAGCAGGCAGTCAGGTCGATCCCGCCACTCTCTCCGGCGGCATCTGGCAGGCCCTGCTGACCACCGCTGTGGGTCTGTCGGTCGCCATTCCCGTCCTGATTGCTCATGCCTGGCTGGAGCGTAAAAACGAACGGGTTGCTGCCACCATGAATGACGCTGTTACCCGCGTTTTTACCGGTAAAAAAGCCCTGGACACCCAGCATAACGGAGCGATCAAGCGTGCTGCTTAACCTGTCTACAGCCCCCCGCCGCCGTGCGGTCAGCCTGACACCCTTGATTGATGTGGTTTTTATTTTGTTGCTGTTTTTTATGTTGTCTTCCAGTTTTATTCAGCATCGGCAGATCAACCTGCCCATGGCCACTGCATCCCAGAGCGATCCACAACTGATCACTCGGGTGCAGCTGCTGGACAATCTGGGCAGGATACTGGTCGATGGCGTGTCGATTGATAGCGAAAACATGCAGGAACTGACTCACCTGATCCAGCGTTCAGAAGGGGCAGCATTTGCGCTCAGTGCTGAACCACAGGTATCCACTCAGGCCCTGATCCGACTGCTTGACCAGCTGCACAACGCAGGTGCCGACAAGGTCTCTCTGAGTGGAGTGTTGATGCCATGATTCAGCAACCCTCCCCTGTCCGTGATTCACTGGGTAATGATGACAACCTGATTCCGCTGATCAATGTTGTGTTTCTGATGCTGATCTTTTTTATGGTGGCAGGACACATCGAAGCCAGCGATGCAGCCCGGGTAGAACTGCCCAACTCAAAAGCGGAGCAGGCATCAGCCCAACAACGCCATGAACTGCTGATTGACGCAACAGGCAACCGTTACCTGAACGGCCAACCGGTAACTGAGGCCGAGATGATCCAGCAACTCAGTCAAATCGCTGCAGACAGCACTTCAGCCAGTCAGCCGATGTTGGTCAAAGCCGATGCTCTGCTGCCCGTGAGCCAGTTACAGGATCACCTGCGCCAGCTACACGCCGCTGGCCTGCAGAAAATTACGCTGGCGACACGCCTTGTCACAGGGAGTGCACAATGATCAGCTGGAAACATCATCTGCTGGCAATTTGTGTTGCCCTGTCACTGCATCTGATAGCTGCATTGGTCTTGACTGGCCAGGCCGAGTCAGGTGCTCGCGCTGCAGGCGAAGCCGGCATTGAAATTGACTTGGGCATGTTGGGCGATCTGGGCGTAGCGCAGGCCAATCAGGATGCTAAACCTGTGACAGCACCGACTGAACCTGTTCAGCCTGAAGTGACAGAAGCCAGACCAGAACCGATTCCTGAACCTGTTGCTGAGATCAAACCTCTGGCCAAAGCGGAAGCCGATGCCATTCAGGTGAAAACACCGTCCACCCAGAAACCGGTCAAACAACCTGAACCGGCAAAACCTGAACCGTTGGTTCCGAAGCCACAACCAGATAACACAAGCGTAGCTGTGTCGGAGCAAAGCACCCAGTCACAAACGACGCGGAAACAATCCACCGGCAGCAGTCACAGTCTGACCAACGGCGGCACCCCGGCAGCGGTCAGCTCCTATTACTCACTGATAGCTGCGCACCTGGCAAAACATAAGCGCTATCCCGTCAGTGCACGACGCCGGGGCGAAGAAGGACGGGTTGATATCAGCTTCACACTCGCCTCGGACGGCCACTTACTGGGTTATCAGATTGTTAACGGTTCAGGCTATGCCGCACTGGATAAGGCCGTAGAAAAAATGCTGAAAACAGCCAGCCCGCTGCCACCCTTTCCGGCATCAATCAGCGGCCCTGAGTTAACCATCAGAATTCCGATTGAATTCCGGCTAAACCACTAATCGCAAAACCTCATCTCATTGAAAAATAACAGTTCTATGTCTGTTAAGGGGACAACTATGCCTAAAAAAACGCTTCTCAATGCGGCGACCTACCGCACTTACCCACGGGTACCCGCTTCCGTATCACTCGCCAGCGGCATGGCGCTGGCGGTATCTGCAGCGCTGCCACTGACCGCGCTGGCCGAGGAAGTTCAACTGGATGCACTGGTGGTTGAAGACAGCGGGATTGTCGCTGACAGTAACCCCTATGCTGAACCGGGTGCCCCTTACAAAGCGAAAAAACTGTCTGACAGCAAACATACCCGGGATATCGCTGACACCCCTCAGACCATGACGGTGCTGACCAAGGATGTGATCGACGAGTCCGGTAAAAACGAACTGAAAGACCTGCTGGCAGCACAACCCGGTATTACGCTGGGGACCGGTGAAGGCGGCAACTCCTTCGGTGACCGCTATATCATTCGTGGTTATGAAGCCCGCAGTGATGTCTTCACCGATGGCCTGCGCGAACCGGGTCTGATTACCCGTGATACCTTTGCATTGGAGCAGGTAGAGATCAGCAAGGGTCCCAGCTCCACCTTTGCCGGTCGCGGTACAACCGGTGGCGCCGTGAATACCGTGACTAAAAAAGCCAGTCTGGATGATGACTTCAATAAACTGGAAGGCGGCATGGGTACCGATGATTACCACCGCTTTACCTTTGATGCCAACCGCGTGGTGAATGACAGTCTGGCCATCCGCTTCAACGGTCTGTACAGCGAAAGCGACATCCCTGACCGAGACCCGGCCGCGGAAGAACGCAAAGGCGCCCTGCTCTCGGCAGTCTTCCAGGCCACCGACGACCTGAAACTGGCGGCAGACTACTACTTCTTCCGCTCCGATGACCGAACCGATCCGGGTGTTGCTTTTGACCGGGACACCCAAAGTTTCAATAGATACGACTATGTCGGTCAGGACGGGTTGGACTTCCAGGAATCCGGCGCGGATATATTCACGCTGGCGGTGGATTACCAGCTCACAGATGCTGCCCGTCTGGAAAACAAAACCCGCCTGGGTAACACCACCAATGACTACATCATCACCGCCTACAGTGCAGGCCGTGGGGATATCCGCTCGTTCACCGGCTGGCAGGATAACGATTATGTCGGCAACCAGACTAACCTGATCATCGATACCGAACTGGGCGGCAAACGCCATACCCTCGTCACCGGTGTTGAATACGCCAAAGAGGATGTGATTGCCGGTAACTACGCCATCGATCAGACCAACACCTTCACCATTGACCCCTACAATGCCGACAACAACCTGTGGGAAGGCAGCACCAGCAAAAGCGACAAGATGTCCGATCTGACCCTGAAAACCTGGTCAATCTATCTGATGGATACCATCACGCTGAACGATGACTGGGAACTGTTTGGTGGTGTGCGCTACGACCACTTTGATTACAAACTCTGGACCGCAGAACGTGAGCGCCGGGGCACCATTGTTCCTGAAGCCCGTTATGCCTTCAGCGATGGTTTCTGGAATGGTCATCTGGGCGTAGTCTTTTCGCCCTGGGAAAACGGCAATCTCTACGCCAGCTGGGGCACCTCCTCCAACATTAACGGCGGTGAAGCCGATGCCGGTTCCAGCTGTGGTTACGGCGGTCTTTGTTCCGACAGCGATGGCAACTATGCCCATGCAGATCCGGAACAGTCCACCAACTGGGAACTGGGCACCAAATGGAACCTGATGGACGAGCAGTTGCTGCTGACCGCTGCAATCTTCCGTACTACCAAGGATGATGTCATTGAAGAAGGTGGCGACTCTTATTCTACAGGCGGTTCACTGAATACCGGTAAAAACCGGGTTGAGGGTGTCGAACTGGGCCTGTCCGGTAACATCACCAACAAACTCAGCGGTCAGTTCGGCATTGCAGTCATGAACTCTGAAACGCTGGAATCCTATGATGAGAGTCTGGTGGGTTTGCCAAAAGCGAACTTCGCTGAGAAGAGTGCCAGCCTGCAGCTGAAATACCAGCTGACATCCGATTTCGCCTTTGGCGGTAACCTCACCTACGCCAGCGAGATGTTTGGTGGCCAGCCGGATACTGGAGCAAGACTCAATATCCGCACACCCGGCTACTCAGTGGTCGACCTGTTCGCCCTGTGGCAGATCAATCCGGATATGTCTTTGCGCGCCAATATGCAGAACGTGGCGGATAAAGAGTACTACACCGCGATCTACCGTGGCGGCAGCATCGTCTATCTGGGTGATGCACGCAGTGCCAACCTGACCCTGAGCTACCGTTTCTAAGCATGATGACTGCGGAGGGATGCCCTCCGCAGTTTTTGAGGTATGTATGATTATTGTCATTCCACAGGTGCTGACTGCAGAGCAGGTCAGCCAGATGCGCCAGCATATGGATCAGGCAGACTGGCAGGACGGGCGCAGCAGTGCGGGCGATCTGGCTGTTAACAGCAAACAGAACCAGCAACTCAGTCTGGATGACCCGCTCAACCAGCAGCTGGCAGATTTTGTTCTGGGGGCCCTCGCCCGCCAACCGGAGTTTGTCGCTGCAGCACTGCCACTGAAAATACTGCCACCCATGTTTAACCGCTATCGCAGTGGTGAAACCTACGGCCTGCACGTGGATAATGCTATTCGGCTAATCCCGGGTAGTGCAACCCGACTGCGCACCGATCTGTCGGCCACCCTGTTTCTGGCCGAACAGTCAGAATATCAGGGCGGCGAACTGGAGATTGAAGACCAGTACGGTACCCAGCGGATTAAACTGAATGCTGGAGATATGGTGCTTTACCCTTCCACCAGCCTGCACCGGGTTTTACCCGTAACGCAGGGACAGCGAGTCGCAGCCTTTTTCTGGATCCAGAGCATGGTGCGCCAGCATGAACAGCGTGAAGTACTCTACCAGCTGGATAAAACCATCCGTGAACTAACCACTGATCTGGGCGCAAATGCGTCACCAGTGCTGAAACTGACCCAGGTCTACCACAAACTGATGCGCCAGCTCGCTGATACCTGAGACACCTTTATGTTTACCCCTCCACTGGAATCCATACCCGCCGATCTGGTCAGCCTGTCAGACTATGCCCGCTATGCAAAGCAACACCTGCCCACCCCGATCTATGAATACATTGCCGGCGGCGGTGCCGATGAGATCAGTCTGAAACGCAACCGAGACGCTTTTGACCGATTGCTGCTGCAACCCAAGGTGTTGCGCAATATGTCCCAGGGCCAGACCCAGAGCACACTGCTTGGTTCACCCCTGCGCTACCCGGCTTTGCTGGCACCGGTCGCCTTTCAGCAACTGGCACACCCCGAGGGAGAGCTGGCCACGGCTCGAGCTGCCAATGCACTGGACACCGGTATGGTGGTCAGTACGCTGTCCTCTACGTCCATGGAACAACTGGCCGAAACGCTGGAAGGCCCCAAATGGTTTCAGCTCTATTTTCAACAGGACCGGGACTTTACTCTGAACCTGGTGCGCCGCGCTGAACAGGCGGGTTACAGCCACCTGATGGTCACTGTCGATGCCCCTCTGCATGGCATCCGCAACCGGGCGCAACGGGCCGGTTTTCAGTTGCCGGAGCATGTCCGGGCGGTAAATCTGGATGATCGCCCGCCCCTGCCACGGAAGGTACTGGAACCCGATCAGAGCATTGTGTTTCAGGGTATGATGAGCGAAGCCCCTAGCTGGAGTGATATTAACTGGCTGCAACAGGAAACCCGGCTGCCGATCATTCTGAAAGGCATTATGCATCCTGACGATGCCCTGCAGGCCAAGCAGATGGGCATTGCCGGTGTGGTGGTGTCGAATCATGGAGGACGCACGCTGGACTGTGTGCCCGCCGCGTTTGAGGTCTTGCCTGAGATCCGGCAGGCGGTCGGGACGGACTACCCGCTGCTACTCGATGGCGGTATTGAGCGGGGTACCGATATTTTTAAGTCCCTTGCCCTGGGCGCGAATGCAGTGATGATTGGTCGCCCACAGATCTATGCTCTGGCTGTGGCCGGCGCATTGGGTGTTGCACATATGCTAAGGGTATTGAGGGAGGAGTTTGAGGTCACCATGGCACTGGCCGGTACACCCACGCTGGCAGATATTTCAGCGCAGTGCCTGTGGCAACCGAAGTAAGCGGTATGTCAGCTTAACGCCCCAAACCGCCCAGAATTCCGCGCACGGCAGCAGGGATATCGCCCGGCAACAGCACCGTTTTGCTGTTTTCACCCACGGCCATATCCTTGATCGCCTCGACGTACTTCTCACCCAGCAGATACACCACCGGCAGCTCATTGCCCTGAATCGCAGAGGTGACTTTCTCGATCGCTTCCTGACTGGCCGTTGCCAGTACCACCTTGGCCTCGGCATCACGACGGGACGCTTCCAGTCGGCCTTCGGCTTCCAGAATGGCAGCGGCTTTTTCCCCGTCCGCACGGGTCACCGTGGCACGACGCTGACGCTCAGCGGCCGCCTGCTCTTCCATCGCCATCTGCATAGTCTGTGATGGATTGATATCCTGAATTTCAACCGTTTTCAGGGTAATACCCCAATCCGAAATATCGTCTGAGATGGCACCTTTCAGTTTGGCTTTGATCTGATCGCGGTTTGACAGGGCCTCATCCAGATTCATCTCACCGATGATTGAACGCAGAGAGGTCTGCACCAGGTTCTGAATGGCCAGATTGTAATCTTCCACACCGTAAACGGCCTTCTCGGGGGAAACGATGTTCATGTACGCCACGGCGTTGGCAATGATCACCGCGTTATCCAGCGTGATCACCTCCTGCGAAGGGATATCCAGCACAATATCCTTGGTGGTCACCTTATAGGCCACCGAATCCACATAGGGAAAGATAATATTCAGGCCCGGCCCCAGCGTGCGGTGGTATTTACCCAACCGCTGCACGACATGTTTACTGCCCTGCGGCACAATCTGCACCCCCAGATACAGGGTGACCAATACGACTGCCACAAAAACAATCGCCATACTCAGTCCTTCGATCAACATCGTTAACTCTCTCCTTTTGCGTGATTAACTGCGTTTTTCAACAATCAGGGTATTGCCGGACAACGCCTTAATGGCCACCCGATCACCCACTGCGACATCCTGATCGCAGATAAAATCCCATTCATCATCACCCAGAACCGGCGTCGTGAAGCGCACCTGCCCGCGTGCACCTTCCGTGGGCTGACGGATCACCTGACCGGTTTCTCCGATCACCGCTTCACCGGCATTACCAGCTTTGGTCCGGTCTTTCATAAGCGGGCGCAACAGGGTAAACCAGGCCAATGCAAACAGGACCGATAACACCGCCCAGATCACCAACTGGCTACTGATGCCAATGTCCGGCATCAGAATCAACAGCAACCCCATCAGCAGGCCTGCCAGGCCGAACCAGAAGATGGTAAAACTTGGCACCGCAATTTCAGCCAGCATCAGCAACATGCCAAAGACAACCCAGTGCCAGTAGGCAATTTGAAAATCCATATTCACTCCTTGTGAGCCCTGACAGGGACAGAGCAGAAAAGTTAGTCGAGCAATGTGACAAATGATCGGTTAGCAGGTTACCCCAACCAGGCGGCAAAGGGGAAAAATTCCAGTGTCATTCCAGCACTTATGCTTTGATGGGCTGGCAAGCGCAATAAACCGTCAGCCAATAAGGCAGAGCTGAGCACACCGGAACTCTGGTTGTGGATCGGACCGGCATACCATTCTCCATCTCGCTGCTGCAGCTGCGCCCGGATATACTCATCACGCACAATACTGCGCTGACGCTCAAAACCACTTTTAACCGGTATCGACAGTGGGTTCACCGAAGTCACACCCTGCTGGGTCAGCAGATACGGCCTGGCGATCAGTAAAAATGTGACCAGAACCGCTGCGGGATTACCCGGCAAACCCAGAATAGGTGTCTGGCCAACACGCCCGTAGGCCAGTGGTTTGCCCGGCTTGATCGCCAGACGCCACAGATTGATTTCACCCAACGCCTCAACTGCCGCCTTAACGTGATCTTCCTCCCCGACGGACACTCCCCCGCTGGTGATGATCAGATCAGAATCGGCTGCCGCCTGCGCAAGGGCTGCCCGAGTCGCTTCCGGGGTATCCGGCACAATGCCCGGGAACAGAACGTCTACCCCCAACGGTTCAAGCAAACCCTGCAGAGTGAAGTAATTGGAGTTATAAAGCTGTCCTTCCTGACAGGCTGTGCCCGGCATCACCAGCTCATCACCGGTGGTGAGTACCGTGACACGCAACCGACGATACACCTCAACTTCAGCTTCACCGACGGAGGCAATCACTCCAAGATGACGTCCATCCAGGCGCACACCGGCGGATACCACCGTCTGGCCGGGCTGAATGTCCTGTCCGGCAGGCCGAATATTATTGCCCACTTCAGGGGCTGCCTGTACCCGAACCGATCCGTCCAGAACCTCGCATTGCTCCTGCATCACCACACAATCCGCTCCCGGAGGAATCACAGAACCGGTGAAAATCCGGGCGGCTGTGCCTTTCTCCAGCGGCAAAGGCGCGTGGCCTGCGGGAATGCGCTGTGAAATTTTCAGCACGCCATCCGATGGCAGGTCTGCCACACAGAATGCATATCCATCCATGGCGCTGTTATCGGAGGGCGGCACCGCAACCGGGGAGATAATCTCTTTGGCTAAGACACGACCAGAAGCCTTATACAGAGGCAGGGTCTCAACCTCACGAATGCGAGGTGCGTCTGAGAGCAACTGTTGTAAAGCATCGGCAATAGGAATCAGGGCCTGCGTATCACAGGGTGACGCAATCATCCACGACTCCCACACTGCTCGGCCACATCCGGCATCACCATCTGCACAAAATTACAGGGTTTATGACGCGCATCGAGTTGCTCACAGATGATCTTGTCCCAGGCGGTGCGACAGGCATTGGTCGAGCCAGGCATCGCAAAAATCAGGGTACGATTGGCAACACCGGCCAAAGCTCTGGATTGTACGGTGGATGTACCAATCTCTTCATAGGAGATCTGACGAAACAGTTCACCAAAACCTTCAACGGTTTTATCAAACAGAGGCTTGAGTGCTTCAGGGGTGGAATCACGGGCAGTGAACCCTGTGCCGCCGGTCACCAGAATGACCTGAATATCCGGCTCGGCTATCCACTGGGAGACGATCGCCCTGAGCTGGTAGATATCATCCTGGCGAATGGTACGCGCCGCCAGTTTATGGCCTGCTTCTTCCAGCCGGGACTGAAGCGCATCACCCGATGTGTCATTTTCAGCGGTACGGGTATCAGACACCGTCAGAACCGCAATATTAAGGGGTTGAAAGGGCCGTGCCTGCTTATGACTCATCTGTTACTCCCAAACACTCAGATCAGTGGCTGCCACAAAACAAAAGCAGCCTCACAATATAAAGTGTAAGTGGGGGCGGAGGTTTAATAAACAAGGACTCGAGCGGTTTGAAAACAATTTACTGTTGAGGTCATAACCAAAGTAAAAGGGGCATTAAGCCCCTTCATGAGAGAATAACGATACGCCTGCTTTAACAGGCGATATCGTATTTTTTGATTTTCTGGTACAGCGTGCTTTTAGCGATACCCAACTGTTTAGCCGCCTGGGTGAGGTTATTCCGGGTACTTTCAATGGCTGATTCAATCGCCAGTTTTTCGGCCTCTTCCAGACTGAGAGGCTGACCCGCGGAAGCCGCCAGTTTAAGGGGTTGTGCCAACTGCTCGCTCTGATACTCATCCGGCAAATGCTGAACATCCAGCACCTCGGAGTCAGACATGAAAGCCATAAACTCGAGTACGTTGGACAGTTCGCGGATATTACCCGGCCAGTTGAAATGGGTAAGTTTTAGCAACAGATCAGCAGACACCTGTTTACGCTCTAAATGATGCTCTTCGCTGATACGATTGAGGATCGATTCAACCAGTTGCGGAATCTCGGCCTTGCGTTCACACAGAGGTTTCAGTTCGACCACGACGCTGGAGATCCGGTAATACAGATCTTTGCGGAAACGTCCCTCAGCGACGGCCTGTTTCAGATCCACATTGGTCGCAGCAACCAGCTTGAAGTCCACTGAACGCGGTTTTACATCACCCACCCGGTAGATCTGTTTCTCCTGCAGCACACGCAGGAACAGCGGCTGAATATCCAGTGGCATCTCACCGATTTCATCCAGGAACAGTGTGCCACCATTGGCCGCCTCAATCTTGCCGATCATGCCGCCTTTTTTCGCGCCGGTGAAAGCCCCCTCAACATGGCCAAACAGTTCACTGTTGAGCAGGTCTCTCGAAAATGATCCGCAGTTCAGGTCAATAAAGGGGCCGTCCGGATTGCGTGTTTCAGCATGAATCGCTTTGGCAAAATATTCTTTGCCGCAGCCGGTTTCACCGAGCAACAAGATTGGCAGAGGTGTTTTCGCAGCGGTTTTGGCTTTAGCGGCTTCTTTAGACAACTCAGGATTCAGTGCAGAGTTCGGGTTATCGCTGTCACCAGAGCCAAATGAAACGTCACGACTGACCGTGGTTTTTGAAGCAGAGCGTCGGATATGGCTGGGGAAATTAATCTTGAAGCCAACAATTTCACCACCCTCCTTACCGTTACGAATCGGGTGTACCCACTCCTCTTGCAACCAGTCTGCCGAGAGCGTAGTCAGTTCGGTTTGCTCACCGCCAAAACGGTCCATCGGGATACGGAAAGTAGAACCCGGTTTGAAATCAGGGAAGTAACGCTGTATCGCCTTACTGGTTGTGTTGTTGGTGCGGATAAACCGTCCCTGACTGTCTAACAGCAGGAAGTCATTTCTGGAATTGTTGCGTGAATCGGCCTGCACAGCCTGCTCAACCATTGACCAGCGTTCCGAATTCAGCATCGCCAACTGCGCCTGAATCACATTTGCCCAGGACACCACCAGCGGGATATGAAAACGATCAAAGGTTTTGGTTAAGCCCGAAAGATCAATAGCACCAAGGCGCTGTCCATCATATGGGTCGTAGATACAGGTTGCAGTACAACTCCAGGGTTTAAAGCCTTCACAGAAATGCTCAACACCATGGACCTGCGTAGGCATATTGTTGGCGATAGCCGTGCCCACTGCATTGGAGCCAGACATGATCTCCAGCCAACCACCCCCCGGCATTAAACCGACACCCCAGGCATCTTCCAGAGTGCGTGGGTCGCCCACTATTTCAAGGTTAAGCGCATTACGGTCAGTAATAAAAAGCACTGTCTCAAGATCGCTGAGCAGCATACGTGCTTGCTCTATAGTCGATTCAGCGCAGGCTAGCAGGTCTTTATTTTTAAGTCGCATCTGATGCAGCTTGCCTTCAGATGCAATCTTGGGCGCAGCCCGAATACTGGGGTCTACACCCGTAGACTGACAGCGTTGCCAGGAGTTAAAAATGCTCGATCTGACTTTGGAAACAGGTTCATCTGATGGGCCAAGGCAAACAAATTTCTCCCAAGCTTTGTCTATTTCCTTCTGGGAGTACGCAGCAGAACTGGTACATATATCTGCAACTTTGAAGCGCACCACTAGCTACCCCTTTTATTATTTTAATAATGAACACCTAAACCATCTTCTTCAGTAGTGCAGACAGAACAACATTCAGACAACCGGCCTGCGAGAGCCTGAATTACCCGAGTTGAACCGCTCACCCAATGCACTACTTAAGTACAACTTTTAAGATGTTTCTTGTGTTAGGTTTTCTACATATTGTCTCAAAAAGACGCATAGAAGTATCTATTAGAGACAGCTTATGTCATAAACCAAAAAAAGGAACTAGCCACTTAGTGCAATTACATAATACTAAAGACTAATAATTAACTTCATGATATCTCAACTATTTGGAATTAGCCGAAATTAATACTTTATTACGATTATCTTCCCACGGCTAAAACAGCGATTGCCAATCAAACCAGAACAGCGCTCATGATCATCAAAACAAAAAGCCACCCCGCAGGGTGGCTTTAACTCAATCAGTTACGTTCACTGAAGATAAATTTGGGTTTAAAGATATAGGCCAGTGAAGGCATCAGGAACAATGCACTCAGAGCGGACACCGAGAGCCAGATACCAATCAGCAAGCCCATCTCTGCCTGAAAGCGCAGTGAGGAGTAGAACCAGACACAAACACTGGCAATCAACACCAGCGCTGTGACGAGGACTCCGCGACCTGCACAATGCAGTGATACAGAGATCGCATCCAGATAGGAGTTACCCTTTTCATACTCACTCTTGATACGGTCACATATATACAGCGCATAATCCACACCCAAACCGATACCCAACGCTGCAACCGGTACAGTATTGATGTTCATGCCTATGCCCTGCCAGGACATAAAGGCAAAGGTCACCAGGTTAGACAGAATCACCGGCACCATAAAGAACATACCCGCGATGCTGGAGCGGTAAACCACAATGCACATGATCACCAGAATGAATAGCGCCAGTGCGATCGACTGAATCTGTCCCGACAGGATCACCTCATTCACCGCCGCAATCACACCGATGACGCCACCTGCCAGATGAATTTTGGCCTGCTGCACAATCGGATTTTCGGCGATGAACTGGTTGATACGCGCAATCGCTGTCTGGATGGTTTCACCCTTCCGGTCGGTAAAGAACAGGGTGATAGAGGCATTCTCACGGTTGGTATCCACAAACCGGTCCAGATCCCCCGGCTCAGCCGCGTTCTCAAACATATACATCAGCTCACCATTCACCAGGCTGTTACTACCCAGCTCCTGATAACGGGTATTACCCTCACGCAGGGTTTTATTCACCTCTGGCAAAATATCGGCAATGGAAAGCGTGCCGCCGATTTCGTGCTGAGCTTCCATATACGCCTGGAACCGCAGCATCGTGTCGAGTACTTCAACCTCTTTTGCCTGATTCTGGCGATCACCGCCCACGACGACGAACATGCGATCAGCGCCCGGGAATTTTTCATTGATCCGCGCAGAGTCCACATTGTATTCGGAGTCTGGCCAGAGAATCGGGCTTCCGGGATTGGCATCGCCCACTTTCAGGCCCAGTGAATAATAACCACACACGACAAACAGGACAGTAGCAATACCTAACACGGCATAGCGGGCACGAGTTTCCACCACCCTCACACACAGGTTAAGGAACGGACGAATCAGCGCAAGGTCCAGATTCAGACCATGGGCATAAGCATTGGGTTTTTTAACCCAGGACAGCAGCACCGGGGTCAGAATAACGGAACTCACCGCCACCGTAGACACCCAGACCACCGCCAGCACCACCAGCTTCTGTAACAGTGGGATAGGACTGATGGCGACCACAGCCACACACCCGGCATCGGTCGCAATTCCCAGCAAACCAGGCCGCAACAGATCTCGCAATGTGACACAGGCGGCGCGTCTGGAGCAGACATTATCACCCAGCGCATCAATCTCTTCATGGAAGCGCGTCACCATCTGCACAGAGTGCGACACGGCCCTAGCGGTTATCAGCATCGCAATAACCACCACCAGCGGATCAAAATGGATACCCAGCAGGTCTGATACACCCAGCGCCCAGATTGCGCTGACAGCACCAGAAATCAACGGCAGCAATGTGCCCCGCCAGGTACGGTTGATCACAAACAGCAGCACCAGAAAAATTGCCAGTCCCATCAGGACCAGATTCATGGTTTCAGGCAGATAGTGGTTTACCCAGCCATACAGAATCGGGTTACCCACAACACTGATTTCAACGCTGCCGTCTTCATATTTTTTAGCCAGCTCATAGGCCTGATCGTAGGCCAGATTGTAGTTAAGCAGGTCATCAAAAAAGTCGACTGTTATCAGTGTTGCTTTCAGGTCTTTAGAGACATAGGGCCCATAAACCAGTGGGTTTTTCAGAATGGCGTTTTTCAGATCGTCAATTTCCTGCTCATTTTTGGGCAGGTTTGGCCACATATAGGGTTTACTTTCGATACCCTCAGTTGAGGCTTTAACTTCCTTCAGTTTTTTACCGGCAATGGAATAGATCTGAAATTCATTAATAGCATCAATTTTAAGCAGGCCCTGAGTAATACCCTGTACTTTTTCAAGTACATTCATATTAAAAATATCACCCTCTTTAGCCACAATCATAAAGCTGATGATATTGGTGCCACCAAAGGTATTTTTAAATTGCTCGTGGGTTTTAATATATTCATGTGATGTGGGTTGCAGGTCTTCAAAGACTGTTTTCACATCAATTTTAAAAGCTGGATATGACAGAATCAGTGTTATTAAAAACACGATTGCCAGCACGATTTTTCTTTTATTTATACACGCAAGCGCAAACTTTTCCATCTTCGTCACCGCACCAATTTATTGCCAGTTTTTGTAAATATTTTTGATTCTGGATCGTAGAGTCCTACGTTGGCGCCTACTGTAAAGTAACCCTGTTCTGTACTTTCAACTTCGGTGTGCCATGAAAGATCAACCTTGTCGAACGAGCCCGCTTCAATGGATGAAAACGACTCGTCTGCCGTCAGCCAAACACCTTTATTGCCGACTACAACCCACCCTTTTCGGGAGTTGTCCCAGACGACGTCCATCAGATGTTCGTGCATTTCATAATCTTGCTGAGTGGATTGCTGCCAGCTCATACCGCCATCAAATGTGCGCAGAATGAGTCCATCCAAACCGACAGCAACACCTTCCAGTTCATCTTTGAAATCAAGCGCCATCAGGCTGCTTGCATTGTCTGTCTGTGTTTCAACTTCTGCCCAGTTCTGACCGTTATCCATACTGATAAGAATCCGGCCAAACTCTCCGACTGCGATTACCGTATCGTTGTCCAGTTTGATGATGTCATTCAGGATGACATCCTCATTCTCCCGTTTCTGAGTCCAGGTTTTACCGTAATCGTCAGAGTGCAGGATTTTTCCGTATTCACCGACAGCCCAGGCCTCACCACCCGAGTAGGTATGTACCCGCAGCAGTTTGTCTGCCACACCGGTTTTGGGCACATCCATTTCCGCCCAGGTATCACCGCCGTCAGTTGTGGTCAGTAATACACCTTCGTTACCCACAGCAATGGCGGTATTCGCATCCCATGCTGCAATATCCTGCAGGTGGTGCTCGGTGTTGGACTGTTGAATAATCCAGCTTCGACCACCGTCATTTGATTTGAGGATCTTGCCGTAATTTCCACATAGCCAGATATTATCGTTATCGACTAAGTGCACCCCATATATTTTGTCCCTGGTTTCAATTGCGGGTTTAATCACCTCTTCAATTGCCACAGTGGGTTTTACAAAAATCCCCGCCCATAACAACGCACCCACAATAGCCCAAGGTACAACAGAGATTACTGTGTTTTTTATTTTTATTGACGGCTTATTAAGATCAGCCGCGCTATTTATACAATAATTGTCTGACATCTCATCAATCCTTGGAAAAAGCTGCTAAGCGGTGCTCGCACACCACCTAGCAGTAAAAGTTAAGAGAAAGTTTGATGAATTAACGCGCTGAGTTACTGAGCAATTTTCAGCAACTCTTTCAGGCTGACATCATTTTCTTCCACGCCTGCCGGGTTAGACTTCATGTTTGAAGACCAGGTGGTTGAGTAATTGGCTTTATAGTCAATTACGTGACCTACCACAGGCATCACAGCTTTGTAGCCGTCATCGCCAATGTCCGGACGGTTCTGGAAGATAAAGAATTTCCAGAATTTACCGTTTTGGTCATAGGCTTCACCCAGGTATGGACGCGGCCAGTCTTTTTCCATGTAGACGATTTTTTTGCTGTATGGGTGACCATCCGGTGGCGTACCTTCAACAACAAACACTTCACGCGGTTCCCACTCAATGTGTTTAGCCGGGTAGTAGTAAGGCGCTTCACCCAGCGCTACGCTTGGGAACTCTTCAAGCGTACCTTCTTTGGACTTATCAACACTCAGCTCTGGGCTGTGTGCCACGGCGAAGACCCAACGGGTATCCAGCAGTTTGGTGGACTTGTATTTGGTAGGTACTGCATCCCAGATATCCCAGTCATCATACAGCTGTACCGTACCGCCGATCGGGTCCATCCACGCACTACCGGTCAGACGACGGGCACGACGTACGGATTTCAGATAGGCCCAGGTATCATCCGGCTTGGCTGCACTTGGGTCGTTGTAACGAATAGAGAAGGTACCCAGACCCTTGATATCCTGCGGGCTTTGCGCCACCAGAATGGTCTTCTGCATCACATCACCATCACCAACAGTGGTCGGACCACCGTCCAGACGACCTTCCATGTAGTAACGACGTGACCACCAGCGCTGCACACGCTCTACACCTTTTTCACCGTCGATAAACACGAAGGAGATATCACGCAGGTCCATGGTTGCACCGTAGGTCGGTGAACGCAGGTTCCAGATGATTTTGTCACCCGCATGCGGATCATTCGGGTCGATATCCTGTGGATCAAAGAACATGCCTGAGGTCCAGCCTGATACCTGACGGGTTGCAGGGTCAAACTTCACCTTGCCTTTGCCCGCCTGAGTGGCCTGCATGTATTTAGGATCCATTTCGATCTTTTCAGAATGGCGGATCTTCATGGTCAGACCACGTTCTTTGATCATCCACTCCATACGCTCAGGAATCATGTCACCCACACGTTTCCCTTCGAACAACTTATCTTTGACCGCATCGAAATTGGCTTTCGAAATGACGGTACCGGCTGCCAGTTCATCCGCTGCATGCAGTGGACTTGAGGCCGCCCATAGAACCAGTGCGGCGGCTGACATTTGCTTTAACGATGTCATATTCATTATATGTGCCTCGATTTATTAGAATTGGCGTTTTACAGATACAACCAGCTGGTTATCGCTTCCGAACCAGTCAAACAGGGTTGCTGAGTTCTCACTGATACCCAGGGGATTCATACCTGTTGGATCAGCGTGTTTTCTGTCACCGTCGTTCCACCACAGGTCCATCTCAGCCTTGACGCGCCATGCATCACCAAACACCAGTTCCACGGCCGGAATGGCAAAGCCACCGCCGTTGCTCAGATCAGTACCGATCACGAAAGAGGGGTTGATGGTGTCACGCTTGTAGTTCAGCAGAGTGAACAGCGTCAGGTAGGTGGTATGCTCTTTTTTGCTGGCGCCAAAGGATGCAAATTCAACAATTTCATCATCCTTGTCGTAGCCCATGATCCAGGTATCAAACAGCTGAATACTGCTGAGTGACGGGCGATGTGTGCCCAGCCAGTCCATTAGTTTCAACTCTTTGTCGATACGCAGCATGGTGACCAGCGTGTCTTTTTCCTTCACACCACCCCAGCCTGGCAGTGCGGACTGCAGCTGACCAAAGTTGTAGGGTTTGTTAGGAATGTAAGCGAACTCGGCACTCCAGGTAGCATCCATGCCGGCACTGTAACCATTGACGGTCAGACCATAGACCTCAATTTCCGGGAAGATCCAGTCACCCAACACCTGGTTGGTTGCCAGTTCGCCATAAGACTGCATCGCCCCGACGCCAAACAGACCTGGCACAATCGAATTTGCAGCCGGATTCATGATTGGCAGAGGATTGAAGGTTTTCAGGTAGGCAAAGGAGTAACCGATGGAACCCGCTGTACCGTTCCAGCGAATACCGTAGGTGGTATCGTCCCAGTCACCATCTTTATGATCGGTGTTGTAATCCGTAAAGGCGGTGAAATCGACGCCGCGGTATGGATGCGGAATCCAGCGGCCACCCTCGATGTTATAACTGCTGCCCATGTCTTCATCACGGTCAATGCCACCCGGACGCACAAACAGGTTCAGGCTGCCATCCAGTTCATGCACATCGACACGGAAGTTGGCCAGTGTCAGGGGTTTGCGCCAGTCTTCGTTGTTCTCAAAGAACAGACGCTTGCGGTAGTCGTAACCATGAATCAGGTCCATTGCCTGAAAGAAGTCACTTTCACCCCAGACCAACTGCTGCTTACCCAGGCGCACATCAACACGATCACCCAATGAGAAATCAACATAGAGTTCACGCAGGAAATCTTCAAAACTATCGGTATCGTACTGATCCAGATAATCCTCAGTGGTCGCAAAACCACCCGGAGAAGTCACTTCAGTGCGGTCTTCCAGATCATCCAGATAACCGGTCTGATGTTCCTTATCAATTCGGCCAACGGCTTTCCAGGAAAGCGGGCCTGTTCTGGCATCCATCTCCAGCTGAAGCGATAAACGCGCCATGCCAAATTCGCCAGTATCGTCCCCGGAAGTTTCCTCCTGATCTTCAAGGAACATTGCAGTTTGAGCTCTTACGTATCCACCGAAGTTGATACTGTAGTCTCCTTCACCAGCAGTTGCTGCTGACCCCACTAACAGACCGGCACCCGCGAGAACGGCGCCAGCTATCTTCTGATTTTTAATTTTCACTATTACATCCCACAATTTGTACTTGTTATTCGGACTAGTGTTCAGAATCTGATGAATACAGCTGCCGTGAGGCTCTTCTGTCCTTCTGGCATTCATCAGCAACTGCCATCTCGCAACTTGTGTGCCACTTGCCTGAAATAACTACAAATCGTTGAATATTAAGGTTTATTTTTTGAAAATTAATTTGAACTCAGCGTAAGACGTACGAAATCCGAACGCTTTATTCGAAGTTCGAACGCTTTCAACTGGCCGGGGAAAAGAGCAGAAAGCCTTAGATACCCATGAAAAAAGGACGATTAATCGTCCTATTCAGAGCAGTGATGACTCAGCCAATCTGCTGTTGACGATAGGCGCCGGGCGTCTGGCCGGTCCATTTTTTGAAGGAGCGAAAAAAAGCGGAATGGTCAGTAAAACCCATCAGTTCTGCCACATCATTTATGGAAAGCTGGGGTGAGTTCATATAGTTCAGCGCCGCCTCTCGCCGGCATTCATCCTTAACCTTCTGATAGGAGGTGTTTTCCTCCATCAAACGGCGGCGCAGTGTTGAAACCGACATATGCAGCCGGTCTGCCACCTCCTCGGCGCTGGGCAGTTCCTGGCTGAAATCCTTACCGATCAGCGCCACCACCTGTGCTTTCAGACCGCTGTCGTTATCCACCATCACAATCAGCTGGTAGGGGGCGGTTTTGAGAAAACTGCGCAGACTGCCGGGTGTTTGTATCACCGGATAGTTCAGATAGACGGCGGGAAAGACAAGCGCATTGTCGTGCTGGTCAAAACGCACGTCGGACTGAAACAGCGTTCGATACTGGCCAGCATCCTCAGGCTGAGGAAAAGCAAAATAGGCGGCCTTCAGCGGTACCCGTTTACCAATCAGCCAGCAGATAAAGTGGTGCCACATCGACAAGGTGGTGCGGATTTTCTGGGGTGATTCGTGCGCAAAAATCTCACCCAGACTTGCTGTTGCTGCCTCGGTGGTAGTGAAAGAAAGTTTGGCATAGCGTCCCTGCCGTTTCAGCAGAGGTTTCACCTGAGTGCCACGGCAGATCTCATGAAAATCGCTGGCCCGGTAGATGGCACTCTCAAGCGTCGGCGCATGGATCAGACAATGACACATCAACCTGAAGGTGCCATTGGGCACCTTCCCGCCGCTGGTAAGCCCAAAGAATTCGTCCTGAGCCATGGAATAGATATGCCGATAAAGCTGGCCAAACTTATCCGCAGGAAAGCTGGTATTGCGTTCAATATCGCCCGGATCTATTTCAACTGCCGCCAGGAGACCCCTGACACTCAGCCCCTGCTCTTCCACCATCTGCAATATCTGACGCACATAGCTGGCTGGTACTGTCACGTTACGCCCCATTTAACTGACCCGATGTTTACACTGACTCATGCTGCTCAGTGTTGGTCAGAATGCAGCGCTTTGCCAATTCCGGCGCATATTTTTGTCATACGTAGTCAGGAGTGGGGACTCCTCAACCTGCCAGTTTATTGAGTGTTAAGAGCGTCTGAACGAAATTGTCGGCAAAATAGCTATGACAAACTTAATTCTGCTCAAGTCGTTCAATGATGGTGGCTATGCCCTGTCCCATGCCAATGCACATGGTCGCAAGCCCTAAACGGGCCTGTTGCTGTTCAAGCACATTCAGCAGCGTGCCGGTGATTCTCGCCCCGGAACAGCCCAACGGATGCCCCAGCGCAATGGCCCCTCCATTCAGGTTCACTTTCTGGTCAAGTTGATCACTCAGATTCAGCGCCTGCAATACCGCCAGACTCTGCGCCGCAAAGGCTTCATTTAACTCCACGCAGTCGATCTCATCGATTTTCAGGCCCACCCGTGCCAGTGCTTTTTCACTGGCTGGCACAGGACCAAAACCCATTGTGGCCGGATCACACCCTGCCAATGCCATGCTGATAATCCGTGCCCGGGGTTTCAGGCCCAGGTCCGAGGCTTTTTTAGCCGAACACACCAGCAAACCAGCGGCACCATCAGACATGGCAGAAGAGCTGCCCGCGGTGATGGTACCCACTTTGGGCACAAACGCAGGCGGCAGACTGGCCAGTTGCGCCAGATCGGTTTCCGGACGGATCACTTCATCTTCACAAACACGGACCTTATAACCCCGAGGATCATGTCCCTCCACCGGAATGATCTCGTTATTCCAGCGACCCTCCTGTTGTGCTGCGTAGGCCCGCTGCTGAGAGCGCACCGCAAACTGATCCTGCATCTCCCGGCTGATCCCATACATGCGCGCCAGTAACTCAGCGGTCAGCCCCATCATCATGGATGCTTTGGCCACCTGTTTTGACAGGGCCGGATTAATATCCAGTCCGTGCGTCATCGGCACATGCCCCATATGTTCGACACCACCGACCAGATACAGCTCACCGGCACCGGCCAGAATCGACTGGGCAGCACTGTGCAACGCCGACATAGAAGAACCACAGAGGCGGTTTACCGTCTGAGCGGGCACACTGTGGGGAATACCGACCAGCAACGCGGCGTTGCGACCGATATTAAAGCCCTGCTCCAGGGTTTGATTGACACAGCCCCAGATAATGTCATCGATCTGATCAGGTTGGATGGCCGGGTTTCGCTCCAGCAGTGCCCGCATCACCTGGGCCGAAAGCTGTTCTGCCCGTACATGTTTATATACCCCGTCTTTGGATCGACCCATTGGCGTGCGCACGGCATCAACAATTACAACGTCATGTGGCTTTAGTGTCATTGCACCTACCCTCAGCGGAAATAGTGTTTGCCCTGTGCGGCCATTGTCTGCATGGTGTCAGTCGGCTGGTACAAGGGTCCCAGCGTTGAATACTTCGCAGCGATGTCGCAAAAAGCCTGCAGACCCATCTGATCCAGATAATGCAGCGGTCCACCCCGAAACGGCGGATAACCAATACCCAGAATCAACGCCATATCGGCCTCGGCCGGATGGCTGACAATACCCTCTTCCAGACACCGCGCAGTTTCAATACACAGGGGGATCATCATCCGCTCGATAATCATCTCATCACTGATCTCTGCGTCCTTAGAGATCAGGTCTGCCAGTAACGGGGGCAGGCTTTCATCCAGCTGTTTTTGCGGCCGTCCTTTGCGATCAAGTGCGTATCGGTAAAAACCCAGACCATTTTTCTGACCCAGCCGGTTCAGACTGAACATGCGATCAATCACATTTTCTTCGGTGTGTGCCATCCGCTGCGGATAACCGGCGGACATCACCCGATCAGCATGGTGCGCGGTATCAATGCCCACCACGTCCAGCAGATAGGCGGGCCCCATCGGCCAGCCATAGGCCTCCATCACCCGGTCGATGCGGGCAAAGTCACAACCGTCTGCAATCAGGCCAACAAAACCGCAAAAGTAGGGAAACAAAATACGATTCACTAAAAAACCGGGGCAGTCATTCACCACAATCGGTGTTTTTCCCATCTTCAGTGCATAAGCGACGGTCTGCGCGACGGTTTGATCTGAGGTCTGCTTGCCACGGATCACCTCTACCAGAGGCATTTTGTGCACAGGATTGAAGAAGTGCATACCACAGAAGTTTTCCGGGCGTTGTAAAACACTGGCCAGATCAGTGATGGAGATGGTGGACGTGTTAGAGGTCAGCACCGCCTCTTTCGACAGATGAGTTTCAACCTCAGCTAACACCGCTTTTTTAATTTTGGGGTGTTCAACCACCGCTTCAACGGCAAGATCCACCGCTGCAAAATCGCCATAACTGAGGGTTGGGCTGATCGAATTCAGCACATCGCTCATCTGCGCCACAGAGGTTTTGCCAGCTTCAACCCGTTTTTGCAGCAGTTTTCCGGCTTCATCCAGCCCCTGCTTAATGGCTTCTGGTCGGATATCCTTCATCAGAATCGGCACCCCCCGGCTGGCAGACTGGTAGGCAATACCGCCCCCCATAATCCCGGCACCCAGCACGGCTGCCTGTCCGACCGGCTGAGCTTTGCGCTCATAGGCCCGGGCGACTTTTTTTATGTGATGATCCTTCATAAACAGGCTCACCAACGCCGTACAGGTATCGCTTTTTGCCACCTTGGCAAACCCTTTGGCCTCTACGGCCTGTGCCTGATCGCGACTTAACCCCGCTTGGGCCTGAATGGTCTTTAATGCCGCCATTGGTGCTGGATAGTGCGGCCCCGCTTTCGCCGCAATCAGCCCTTTAGCGGTTTCAAAGGCCATCATCTGCTCCATCTGGCTGAGCTTAATCGGTTCAGTTTTTTCCCGTCGGCGTGCCTGATAATCAAATTCACCCGCCATGCAGGCATGCAGCAATTCAAGTGCCGCGGCTCTGACCTGTTCGGTAGGCACCACCGCATCCACAGCTCCATCGTTAAGAGCAGCGGCCGCTTTTTTCTCTGCTCCGGTGCCGATCCACTCCAGTGCGTTATCCACCCCGATCAAACGGGGCAGCCTCACCGTTCCGCCCCAGCCCGGATACAGCCCCAACTTGGTTTCAGGTAACCCCACTTTCGCCTGCTCACCCAGCACCCGGTAGTCCGCAGCCAGACACAGCTCAAAACCGCCCCCAAGGCAGAGACCATTGATGGCTGCGACAGTTGGACAGGGCAAGTACTCAAGGGCATTAAAGACCGGATGCATATTCATCAGGGCAGAGACAATGGTCTCTTCAGGCAGGGCAAACACGCCGAGAAATTCGGTGATATCGGCACCGACCACAAAACTCTCTTTGGCGCTGGAAATGAGCAGACCGTGCAGGGTTTCCAATTGTTCCAGTGCAGTAATGGCCTGGCGAATCTCCTCTAGTGTGGCCTGATCAATGGTATTGACCGGCGCCTCCTTATGATCAATCACCAGATCATAGATCCCTTCCCCAATCGCTTTGAGGTGTATCGCCTGCCCGTCAAATAACATCATGTGCGTATCCATCCTGTGCAGTGGGTTGACGCAGTTTTCTAAACTAAATACTAGTTGGCGATGGCCATTCAACAATGACAAAAAACAGCGAGATCACTGACAGATACTGTCAGTGATCTTTTTGATTGAGGCTGATACAGCGGATTGACGGGGATTACAGACGAAATCAGTCGGTCACAATCATGCGCCCAATCAGGGCGAAATAGAGACGGTAGGGCAACAGGCGCAGGCACTTCAGGACATAGGTAAAACGTTTTGGAAAGGTGATCTCAAACTGTGAACTGAGCAGTCCCTTGAGAATGCGACCGGCGGCCACATCAGGCTCCAACAGACAGGGCATTTCAAAACTGTTCAGGTCAGTCAGTGGCGTGCGCACAAAACCGGGATTGATCAACTGCAGTTTGATACCGCTATCGGCCAGATCCAGCCTTAACGCTTCACACAGATTAATCAGCGCCGCCTTGCTGGCACCATAGATTGAAGCCGTCGGCAAGCCGCGATAACCAGCAACGGATGCCATCACGGCAATCTGCCCGGCACCGTTGCTGAGCATCTGTTGCAGCGCCGGTTCCAGACAATTCACTGTGCCCTGCAGATTCACCTGCCACAGTTTTGCACAGGCTTCAGCGCTGAACGCTTCAGCAGATACCGGTTTATGGGTACCTGCATTGAGCACAACCAGATCCGGCAATGCTAACTGTTCCCGCCAATGCTCCCAGAGCGCATTAATCTGCTCTTGCTGCGTAATATCGACTGGCTGGGGAATAATAGCGCCGCTACAGTGAGCACAGTCTTGCTGCAGAGACTCAAGTTCAGACTGAGTTCGGGCGCTGGCATAAACGGTTATCCCCTCTTCTGCCAGACGCTGTGCTAACGCCCGGCCAATGCCACGGCCAGCGCCGGTGATCCAGCAATATTTCCATGGCAGATTCATGCTGAACTCCCATTTAGGTGACAACCGTCGGTCAGTTCACGGTGGGGCTGGTCTGAAATTTTTCGGATAAAGAGTGTGATCTCCCCAACCTTGAAACCAAATTTGTACATGCCGGTGCGGTTGATCAGATACTCCTGATCCAGCAGATACATCCAGTCATCCAGTGTCAGTACCCAGACTTTGCCCTCTACCGGCACCTCCAGCTGATAGTTCCAGTGCAGGGCATTACCGGCGACCTGTCCCTGAGCTGTGCCGACCACATCACCGGCACGCCCGGTGTACTGATTTCCCTTGCGGTCTAATTGCCAGCATCGGGCCTGTTCTTCACCGTCGGCAAACAGGAACTGCTCATCCAGTACCCCCTGATCTCCCTGCCAGTGCCCCAACAGATCAGCCTTAAAACGTCGGACCACCTTGCCCGATCCATCCTGCACAATACCATGAGCTTCCAGATGACCACTGAAAAACTCACTCAGCACCAGTGCCGGTTCGGTTCCGTTGTATTCCTCAATATTGCTGGCGCAACCCGACAGCAGCACCACTAAAAACGCAACACAAGCTTTCATCGGTTCTGCCCCCTTAACTGACTGGCCAGTTCAGGATACTCACTCTCATTGGCTAACCAGATTTTAACGAAGGCTTCAGCAAAACCGGGATCTGACACCACACCCAGCCAGCGTTGGTTGTAATAGAAATGCCCTTCACCGGATGGCGTGATTTCAAACGCCAGCTGATCACCCTTTTTAATATCCGGCCAGAGGTTAAGCAGCTGCGGCAACCACTGCTCCCGTTGGGTTTGTGTTGAAAACGGCTGCATCTGCTTGTCGGTTTCAGTCACCAGATCCTTGCCTTTAAAATCCCGCAGGTAGTTCACCTGGAGCAGCAGCGGCGCGGAAAAACCGGCAAACACACCTTCCGGGGCATGCAGTGCCGCATTGTAAATATCAAACCAGAGCACCTCTAACTTCGCCCGACCCACTTCAGGCCAGTCGGGTGGGACACGCTCAGATGCGTGCGCAACGCCGACAAAAGCGAGCAGCAGACAGGTATTAATACACCTTGCAAACATAGGGTTGCTCCAGTAACTGACTGATAAAAACTAAGCATGGAAACAGGAGCGACCAGATCAGGGCCAGCAGCAGGAACACCTGCCAGATGGGTAATCCCAACTCCACAGCACCCAGACCTGCCGCTCCGATATAGGTTAATGCTGCAGAGAAACCACCAAGCAGTGCTGCAAGCCAGTAATGACCTCTGAACCAGACCAGTCCCTGACGTAAGGTTGCACAGAAGGCAAACCACAGCGCAATCAACCAGAGTGGCAGAATCAAACCCGACTCCGGAAAAACAAATACCCCCGCCACAGTCAGTGAGGCATCAACCGCAATGCCACACAGAGCACAGACCAGGATCACCGCCAATTCTGAGAGCCGGTTGGGATGGAAGACCAGATGCAGGATCAGGATCAGCACCACCCACGGTAGCGCCGTATTGCCCAGCAACACAGACAACCACCAGATCAACTGAAAACCCGCCAGATTGAGCCAGATATTTTTCGACATCACAGAGCACTCCTCTGCACTGATACGGCAGAGCGCAGTGCTCAGATCATCAATCAAAAATTGCCTCTGTACTGATCAGTCCCCTCAAAATTTCAATGATTTAAAATCAATTGATTAGACTAAACCTTATACGCCCTGAGTCTTCCACCTTTCACTCCGGAGACTCATAAATCTAGTGCTAAAAATTGTGCCGTTTTTTTGCGACTGCACCATCTATCTTTTTTTTAAAAAATCGCGCATATTCGCCTCGATTGCCGGGGTTTCCGGCAGGCAAAAGAGGTCGAACTTAATCACTTACTTTGAGGGCTGTTAGATGAACGGTCAAAAAGGGTTTCTGGCTTTAGTGCAAAAACAACTGGCGACAATGATCGCTGCTCTGACGCTGTCTGCCGGGGCATCCGCAGACGAACTGCATATCTACAACTGGTCCGACTATATTGCCGAAGATACCATCGCCAATTTCCAGGCTGAAACCGGTATCAAGGTCAGTTATGACGTGTACGACTCAAACGAAGTGCTTGAGGCCAAACTGCTCGCCGGTCGCTCTGGTTATGACCTGGTGTTCCCTACCGCCCGTCCCTTTGGTGACCGCCATATCAAGGCTGGCATCTATCAGAAGCTGGATAAAAGCCAGCTGAGCAATTATGGCAATCTGGATACGGGTATCCTTGCCTCTCTGAGCGATATCGATACCGACAACGCCTATTTAGTACCCTACATGTGGGGCACCACCGGCATTGGCTTTAACGTCAAAAAGATCACCGAACTGTTAGGCGAAATGCCCAAGGACACCTGGAAGCTGCTGTTCGATCCCGAGACAGTTGCAAAACTCAGCGGTTGTGGCGTTTCTCTGATGGATGACCCGACCGAAGTGCTGGTGGCCGCCCGTGCTTATCTGGGTAAAGATACGGCTGATTTCAGTTCCGCTGCTATCAAAGAAGCCGCCGATGTTATCGCTGCAGTACGCAGCAACATCAAGTACTTCCATAGCTCCCAGTACATCAACGACCTGGCCAACGGTGACACCTGCGTCGCCCATGGTTATTCCGGTGATATTCTGCAGGCCCGCGACCGCGCTGCTGAAGCCGGTAATGGCGTCGAAATCGCCTATGTGGTTCCCTCTGAAGGTGCAGTGGTCTGGACCGACGTGATGGCCATCCCTGCCGATGCGGGTAACGTGTCACAAGCCCTGCGCTTTATCGATTATCTGATGCGTCCGGAAGTGATCGCTGCCGCCACCAACTATGTCGCTTACGCCAACGCCAATACCAAGGCTTCTGCACTGGTTGACCCGTCCATCGCCAGCGATCCCGGTATCTACCCGCCGGCCAGCACCCGTGAAAAACTGATCGTGCTGAAAACACCGACGGATAAACAGTCACGCGAGATGAACCGGGCCTGGACCAAACTGAAGACAGGTAAATAATCCTCTCTTCCCGGGCCGCATCTAGCGGCCCGCGTATTTAAGCCCCGCATCCCTTTTTTGGTGTCTGACAGTTTGGAATGTGCGAATGACAGTTGAAACGCCCATTGTGCAATTACAACAGGTCTCAAAACACTACGGCGGCGTTCACGCTGTAGATGACATCAGCCTGGACATTCATCACGGTGAATTTTTTTCGCTGCTGGGCGCCTCCGGCTGTGGCAAGACCACCCTGCTGCGGATGTTGGCGGGCTTTGAAACGCCTACAAAAGGACGCATTCTGATTGATGGGCAGGATATGACGGCGGTGCCCGCCTACGACCGTCCCGTCAATATGATGTTCCAGTCCTATGCGCTGTTTCCGCATATGTGTGTGGCAGACAACATTGCGTACGGTCTCAAACGCGAAGGCATGAACAAGCAGCAACAGGTCGAGCGAGTCCGCGAGATGATGGCGCTGGTAAAAATTGAACAGTATGCGCAGCGTAAACCGCATCAGCTTTCCGGCGGACAACGCCAGCGGGTTGCGCTGGCGCGCGCACTGGCCAGACAACCCAAAATTCTGCTGCTGGATGAACCTCTGGGTGCGCTGGATAAAAAACTGCGAGAAGAAACCCAGTTTGAACTGGTGAATCTGCAGGCACGGCTGAAAACCACCTTTATCGTCGTGACCCACGATCAGGAAGAAGCGATGACCATGTCATCCCGTATCGCCCTGATCAACGCTGGCCGTATCGAACAGCTGGACACCCCGCGCCGTATCTATGAATTTCCGGCCACCCGTTATGCGGCCGGTTTTATCGGCTTAGCCAACCTGTTAACTGCGCGTGTAGTAAGTCAGCAGGATGACATTGTCACGCTCTACAGCGACCAGCTGGGCTGCGAATTTAATGTCAGTCATGGCCAACCTCTGGCGACCGATGCTGAAGTCAGCATTATTATCCGCCCGGAGAAAATTCAGGTCACACAGCGCAGCGACAACGCAGTAAATCAGCTTAAGGGCATCATCAAAGAGATTGCCTACCTGGGTGATGTATCGATTTATTACGCGGAAATTGCACCGGGTATCCGCATTAAATTTACCCAGAGCAATGTGCAGCCGCTGGCTGAACAACCCATCAGCTGGGATCAGGAAGTGACACTGACCTGGTCTGCGTATAGCTGCGGAATTCTCAGCCAATGAACGGTGTGATGAAGCGACTGACACGTCTCGCTACAACCGCGCGTCAGTATGTACCTGCGTTAATCGCAGCCATTCCGATGATCTGGTTACTGCTGTTGTTTGTGTTGCCACTGCTATTTGTGGTCAAGATGAGTCTGTCCGAAGCACGGCTGGGACTGCCGCCCTATTATGATCTGATTCGCAGTATCGAAGACGGCATCGTCACCATACAAATCAATTTCAGCAATTACATGATCCTTGCACAGGACTCCCTGTATGTGAGTGCCCTGCTCGGCTCGCTGAAAATCGCAACCGTATCGACGCTGCTCTGTATTCTGATTGGCTATCCCATGGCCTACGCAATCGCCAACGCACCCAGACACTGGCGCACGCCTCTGCTCATGCTGGTGATCCTGCCATTCTGGACCTCGTTTCTGATTCGCGCTTATGCGTGGATCGGCATCCTGAAGAACAATGGCCTGCTGAATAATATGTTGATGTCGATCGGTGTCATCGATGAACCGCTGAATATTCTCTACACCCAGTGGGCGGTTTTCATCGGCGATACCTATACCTATTTGCCATTTTTCATTCTGCCGCTCTATGCCAGCCTGCTAAAGCTCGATCACAGTCTGCTGGAAGCCGCAGCGGATCTGGGTGCAAAACCGATCACCCAGTTCTTTACCGTCACCCTGCCGCAAACCACCCCCGGCATCATTGCCGGTTCCATGCTGGTTTTTATTCCGACCATGGGCGAATTTATTATCCCGGACCTGCTCGGTGGCCCGGACGTGCTTATGCTCGGCAAAATGATGTGGATCGAATTTTTTAACAACAAAGACTGGCCGGTCGCATCGGCCCTGACGGTTGTGCTTCTGGTTGCCCTGATTATTCCCTTCGTGCTGATGCAAAACTATGAGCAGCTTGATCACGGAGACAACGACAGATGAAAAACTCCCGACTGCTGCAAATAATCATTCTCGTGCTGGGCTTTGGGTTTTTATATCTGCCGATCATCAGCCTGATTGTCTATTCGTTTAACGAAAGCCGCTTGGTCACTGTCTGGGGTGGTTTCAGCACCAAATGGTACGGTGAGTTACTCAATAACTCGCAACTGCTGGATGCCGCCTGGCTCAGCATCAAAATCGGTATCATCAACGCCACCATTGCGGTGATTCTCGGCACCCTGGCTGCAATCGTTCTGGTACGTTACAAACGTTCCAAAATGCGCAGTTCTCTGGACATCATGGTAGCCGCACCACTGGTGATGCCCGATGTCATTATTGGCCTGTCCATCCTGTTATTGTTTGTTTCGCTCGAAAACATGCTGGGCTGGCCACAACGGGGGCAGCTCACCGTAATACTGGCGCACACCACCTTCTCCATGGCCTATGTCACCGTTGTGGTGCGCAGCCGCCTAATCAGCATGGACCGCTCACTCGAAGAAGCCGCCATGGATCTCGGAGCAAAACCGTTACTGGTATTCCTGACTGTGACCCTGCCCATCATCGCCCCTTCGCTGGCTGCGGGCTGGTTGCTGTCCTTTACCCTGTCGATGGACGATCTGGTGATTGCCAGCTTCGTATCCGGCCCCGGCGCCACCACCCTGCCGATGGTGGTCTACTCCAGCGTACGGTTGGGAGTAAGCCCACAGATCAACGCACTGGCCAGCATTATCATTTTCGTGGTCAGTATTGCCGTGCTTGTCGCCGGTCTGATGATGCATAAACAGGAAAAACGGCTGGCAGCTGGTGGCTAAGTAATCAGAGGGGGACGTTTTATTAAAGCGACAAAATCCCCCTCTCAATGAACAGATACATGATCAGTCATTCAGCCCCGAAGACATACGCTCAACCAGTTCATGACTTCTTGGCGACAGCAGTCGCTGTCATGCCTGGGCTTTTTCAGTCTTAACTGATACCTCTTTAAAACCCTTATTGAGCACCTGCGCTTGAAGTACTGATTATTACTTTCGCGTCGACAAACGGCAGTATGCGAAGGAGATCATGGTCCTATCCCTGTGTCTCAAATAGATCTTAAATATCGATACTGCGTTGTCTCACATAAACCCAGATAACCTTTATGAGACGTTCTTTGAGCGTTTCTTTAGGGTACACCCCAATAAGACATTATTCTGAGACTGTAAGAGACGCTGGGTGTGGCCGATGTGTTTGCATTGGTGCGGTGTGAAATCGGCGCTAAGAATGAGAAAGAAGGGTATTCGACGACAATTTAATCTAAGTCCGCATGGGGTACGGGGGGGGGAATTTCAGGACAGTCGACAATCTAAAGCTATTACGAATTTTTCTGAAATTTTTTAAGCAAATTGACTGATGCTAATCAAGGGTATTTACTTGAGTTAATGGATTTCAAACTAACCAGTTGGTTATAAACAAAACTCTTGCCTGTTGTTAAGGGAGTAACTCATGGAACTAAGTAGTTCTTTGGCGAATCTTGCCAAAAAAATCCAAACTCATGGATCAAGCCTTATAACTGAAGAAGCCACTAAAACGGCACTTGTCTTACCCTTCCTGAGTAATGTCCTTGGCTATGATGTCTTCGATCCTAATGAAGTGATTCCTGAATATACAGCCGACACTGGAACCAAAAAAGGTGAAAAGGTTGACTATGCGATCGTCAAAAACGGAGTCATTCAAATACTGGTTGAGTGTAAGAAGTACGGTGAAGCCCTAAATCTAAAGCATGCCTCCCAGTTATACCGTTACTTCTCTGTAACCAATGCCCGAATCGCCATCTTAACCAATGGTTCTGATTACAAGTTTTACACAGACCTAGACGCTCCAAACCGAATGGATGAAAAGCCATTTCTTGAGCTTTCACTTGAAGACATCGATGAGCATGTGTTGCCAGAAATCGAGAAGCTAACCAAGTCTGCTTTCGACGTTGATTCAATAATCAGTGCAGCTGGTGAACTGAAGTACCTCAGTCAGATCAAGAAGGTAGTCGCTTCTCAAATGAAAGAACCCGAGGATGAATTTGTTAAGTTCATTGCATCCAGAGTTTATGAAGGCGGCATCATAACGGCCAAAGTCAAAGAGCAATTTTACAGCTTGTCTAAAAAAGCTTTCGCACAGTACATCAATGACAAAGTTAATGAGAGACTTAAGTCAGCTTTGGACAGCTCAACCGATGTACCAAACGGTAACTCTTACTCGGCTGACCTCAGTGCTAAAACTACTGATATAGTCATTCCGGAAGATGCCGTTCACTTTGACTCAGAAAAGAACGTTGTAACAACTCAGGATGAACTTGACGGTTACAACGTCATTAAGGCGATCCTCCGAGAAGTTGTTGACGTTAAACGAGTGATACACAGGGACACTCAGAGTTACTTTGGTGTTTTGCTGGATGACAACAATAGGAAGCCTTTATGTCGTCTGCACTTCAACCGCAACCAGAAGTACATCGGTTTATTCGACGCAGAGAAAAAAGAAACCAGACACCCTATTGAATCGCTTGATGATATTTTTGAGCATGCTTCTCATTTGAAGAAAACTCTTGCTTACTACGAGTGATCAGACATTTCTCGGATCGGTGGGTATACAACCCCCGATCCTAAACTGCCACTAGGTACAACCAGTAAAACTGACAATCACTGCTTGTGATCAGAAAATCGCATCAACCCCTATTACGGCCACAACGAATCAAATCTCAGTCTCTCGACTACCTCAACCAACTTCTCCGGTTCATAGTCCTTCCCATATCGACCAAAGGTCACACCACCGGTCGAATGACCCAGTAACGCCCCAACAAGGCTTTCAGTCACACCAAGCTGCTTAAGGTGATCTGCTACTGTATGCCTGAAGCTGTGGAAGTCCTTCTTCTCGTCCCCTCCTTTCAAACCCAGCTTGTCCCTTACCCCAGCAAACCACCGTGATGGAATATGTCCGTACCCGTTCCTTTTGTGTAGGCTCAACTCTGGGAACAATCGTTCAGCACCAAGACTTCTCTGCTTCTCGACGAACTCGAGGAAACCGGCCTCAAAAAGCTTGGTGTGAATCGGGATGATACGCTCTGAACTGGTGTTCTTAAGCTTCTGGTCTGACTTCAAGGCTCGTATATGCAGGCAGTGGATACCATTGATCACCGCGACATCATCAAGGTAGAGCTGACACAACTCATTCAGCCTCGCACCAGTGTACAGACCCAATAACGGCAACCACTCTCGGTAAGGCTTTCGGTCATCCTGTTTTGCGGACTTTATGCCCTCAAATAGCTTCTTCAGCTCTTCATTGGTGTATCTGGCCCGTTGCTCACTAACTTTGCCTCTGAGATTGATTTTCAGGCCTTCTAGCGGGTTTTTCTGACAGTACTCTTCCCTCACTGCATGGGTGAATACAGTGGTCAGGTTCTTCACGTAATTATTGAAGGTGGTGGGACTGATCGTGTCCTCAGCCCCATTGATCATCGAATCGATTGAACGCTTAGGAAGCTGCCCCATACGTGGAGGCAACTGCAGGGCAACCTCTTTGAACTTCCTAGCATCTTCACGGCTGTATTGGTCAATCGGTTTATCACCAAGGATACGAAGCATTAACTCACAGACTGACTGCTTGTCTGCAATGGTCTTGGCACTCACCTTCTCCATTTCCTGCTCCTGAAGGTAACGCTTCACCACCACTGAGAACTTAGGTTTATCACTGCGTTTGACGCTAGGAACTGAGGCAGGGTCAGAGGGGACTCGTTGTCGATTTTTAGGCTGCTCAGGTTGACGCTCCCAACTCAACGATGAGGCATCTACACGTTTTCCACACTCTGCCAACTTGAAGAGTTCACAAACCTGACTCAGGATAGAAGAGCACCTTATGATGGCTTCACGTCTGCACTTAGTTTTGAGTGAGCGACGTATGAAGGCGCTGGGAAAGCTTTGGGTCAGCTCCAGAGGAACACGGATACGGAAGTAAAAGACGTTGTGCCGGGAAGTTTCAAGGTAAGCAGTTGGTCGGGCCATGTGTCTCACTTTGTGTCGCACTTAGCGAAAGCGAGGCAATAAACTCAGCAAAAACCTTAATTATCAACTACTTGGAAAGACTGGGGGTGACTCCACCAGCCACATTCCGGCACATGAGTCGATCGCTGTGGCTGCTCCCTTCCGGGCCTGACCAGGTTCACGATGTATCATTGCGGAAGGACCGGCAGAGCCACCATAACGTGGCTGGAACGGTGTCCAACACACTGCCTGAAGTACGCTGACTCAAGGCAGGGGCGCAGTATAACAGCACTCAAAACGGATGCAAATCGATCTGGAAACAATTCAGGAAACAGCGCTTTGTAAAGATCAGTAAAGCATGCTGCAACGCCAAAATGAGTGTGTTTATATCTCGTTATCACGTTGATGGAAAAGCGTTTATGTCAGACCGAATACCCCTGCTCAATACACCTGAACGTTATGGTAGCCTGAACATTGCCCTGCACTGGATGATGGCACTGGGGGTGATCATTCTCTATCCATTAGGGCTCTATATCGAAGCACTGGATTACTATGATCCGCAGTACCTGACAGTACCCCAGTGGCATAAAACCCTGGGGGTTGTGATTGCCTTACTTCTGCTCACACGCCTGCTCCTGAGAACATTTACCCTGTCGCCAACACCGATCAGTCGATCCCCATTAGAGCGAATGCTGGCTGTGGTGGTACACCTCACGCTCTATCTGCTGCTGATTGTGACTGTAATCAGCGGTTATTTGATTGTGACCGCAGAAGGCAAACCGCTTGTGCTGCTTTGGGAGATCTCTATTCCGGCGCTGCCCGTACAAATCGACGATATGGAAGAGTATGCAGATGAGGTGCACTTTATCACTGCCACACTGATTCTGACTCTGGCGGGCCTGCATATGCTGGCCGCCCTGAAACATCATTTTATTGACCGGGATAACACCCTGAAACGCATGTTAGGAAAGTAACAAGGGAGAAATAGATTTATGCGTCATTTTTTAACCGCCACCAGCCTGGCCGTTTTGCTTGCCACCGCGCCTCTGGCACATGCAGAGGAGTACCTGATTGATACCCAGGGTGCCCATGCGTCTATTCAGTTTCGTATCAGTCATCTGGGCACCAGTTGGTTACTGGGCCGCTTCAATACCTTCTCCGGCACTTTTTCCTATGATGCAGCCGAGCCTGAAAAAGCAGCGGTTAAAGTCGATATTGATGTGACTTCTATCGACTCAAATCATGCCGAGCGTGATAAACACCTGCGCGGCGAGAAATACCTGAACACTGACAAATACCCGGATGCCTCTTTTGTCAGCAGCAGTTTTATCCCCAATGCTGAGGGTGGCGGCATTATGAAAGGCACCCTGACCCTTTATGGCACCAGCAAAGAGATTGAAATTGCGGTCAGCAAGGTCGGTGAAGGGGCTGATCCCTGGGGTGGTTACCGGGCCGGTTTCAGTGGCACCACTGAGATCAAACCCAAAGATTTTGGCATGACTTTCAACCTTGGCCCCGCAGCAGAAACCGTTTATATGACGCTGAACATCGAAGGCATCCGCCAGTAAACAAAAAAGGCCCCGACAGGTGCAGCTGCCGGGGCCTTTCCACGTCACTTCATCTTAAAGCTTAAATCGGGCCACCAACTGGTTGAGATCATGGATCTCCTGGCGGATCTGTTCAGTTGCCGTCACGACGTGCTGGGTATCCGCTTTGGTTTGACGGGCCACATCAGAGATGTTGACCACACGGCCGTCAATCTCATGTGCCACACTGCTCTGCTCTTCAGTGGCGGTAGAGATCATAGTATTCATCGAGGAGATAGTTTCAGCGGAACTGATAATATGCTGAAGTGAGTCGGCAGCGGTCTGCGCCAGTTCACTGCTGCGAATCGCAATTTCAGTGCTGACTGACATCGCCTGCACTGCGCCTTCAGCCTGTTTCTGCAGACGTTCGATAATGCCCTGAATCTCCTGCGTGGATTGCTGAGTCCGCTGGGACAGGGTTCTCACCTCATCAGCCACCACCGCAAAACCACGGCCATGGTCACCGGCACGGGCAGCTTCAATTGCCGCGTTGAGCGCCAAGAGGTTAGTCTGCTCAGCAATGCCATTGATCACCGAGGTCACATTACCCACCGCCAGCGTTTCCTCTTCCAATGCCTGAATGATCCGCGCGGTATCCTGCAGTTTTTCAACCATCTGCTGTGCCTGTACTTCGGCTTCGCTGACAATTTTGCCACTGGACTTGGCGTGTTTATTGGCTTCACCAGCAGAACGTTCTGCAGATACCGCGTTCGAGGCAACTTCCTGCACGGTAGAACTCATTTCGTTCATCGCAGTAGCGACCTGCTCAATGTCCTGATACTGGATGTTCACGCCGCGCTCAGCTTCACCCATCGCCCGCACGACACTCTGCACATGACGTTCGGTATTCTCCGCCACGCGCTGTACCTGCTGCAGCAGCTTGCCGATATGCTCCAGCATCAGGTTGTAGGCCTGATACATCTCGCCAATTTCATTGTCGGTATGAGTGATGTTAAAACGGTGAGAAAAATCCCCCTCACCTACTTCCGTCATGCGCAGCTGCATCCGGCGGATATTATGCATCAGGGTATTCACACTGCCTTTGTAGGAAAGGACAATCAGCAACAGGGTTGCAACCGTGCAAATCATGGCAAAAATCAACTGGTTCTGAGAACGCTCTTTTGCGGCCTCGGTCAGCATCACCACGCCCTGATTCATGGTTTTGAGCACCACAGGGGATTGCTGAGTGAGGGCTACCAGATCAGCATGACTGCCACTGTTAACATAGTTTTCGACCGACTGACGGTATTCCTGCCACAGCGCCCATACCTGATCCAGTTGAGCCAGCACTTTGCTATTGGTGATCGCGTGCATGCCGGTTGCAGGGTCACCATTGATCAACTTCTGATGGCTTTCCTCAAACAATGCCAGAGTTTTCTGGAGCACGGCCTGTTGTTCAACGCCGGCACTGACCTGCAGTGCTTCTTTAGCCACCTTTTGACTCAGCATACGCTGTCGACCCGCCATATTGATGCTCTGCGGGTCCACCGCCAGGCTCATATAAAGCGAAATACCCGACAACACCGAAAACAGAAAGATCAGGCCGTAGACCAGCGTGAATTGACGTTTGGCAGTTTTGCAGCCCAGCAAACGCATTAGTTGATCAAACATGATGCCTCATCCTCCCCAAACTCGGCGACACATGAAATATGTAGCATAGACACGAATGCGATAATCAGTCATGGGTAACAACGGCGATACGGATGGTATCCATCTCCAGACTGGCACTCTGCAGCGCGTGCAATACATGCTGTTTGAGGTCGGCCAAATCCTGAATTTCTTGATCGCGAATATTCGGATTCACCCTGGCTAACTGCTGTAGACGCTCAATCTCGGTATCCAGCTCATGGGTCGCTTTATCACAGGCGGCCTGAATCCATTCAGCTTGTTGTGGCTCAACCCAGCTCTCCAGTTTATCTGCCAGAGTCTGTATCTCGCTGCGGGTATGGGTGATCAGTTTCAGCCCCAGGGTTTTGCCCACCGGTTTGCCCAGTGTCTGGAAATGCTGCTGGGTAATGACCTGCGTCAGATCGTTTCCATTGCTGTCAATCACCCGGCGTAGCGTCGCGGCTGGCAGATAACGCTGCAGCTGCAGCCCTTTTCTGGCGGGCAGGTGCAACCGGAACAGGGCCTCTACCAGCAGACTACCCTCTTTCAATGGCAACAGCTTCATGGTGCAAAGGGTGGCGTTACCGTAGCCACCCTGCAGCATCATATCCATCGCTCCGGTGACCATCGGGTGCTCTACTGTGACGTACTGCAGATCTTCACGGGACAAGGCTTCATTGCGCTGAAAGGTAATGGTCGTGCCTTCCTCAGGGACACCGGGAAAACTGTGGCACAGCATATGATCACCGGGGTGCAGTACCAGACCATGATTGCCGTAGCTGTCCTGTTCGACCCCGAAATGATCGAAGATCCGACTCATATAACCCGCCAGCCGGGATGGCTGCGATGCACTTTCTACCGCCTCAAGCACTTCAGCGGCCTTAACACTGTCGCAGGCATTCAGTTCCAGCAGTTTATCGCGCCCCTGCTGCATCACGGCTTTCAGTTCAGCGTGCGCCTGCTGAACATCATGCAACAGTTGCTCAGCCAGCTCGGTGTTTTTAGGTGACTGCATCGCCTGCTGCAGCGGTTCTGCAAACCGTTGCAGCAGCACCTGGCCATCCGGACAGACCCGTTCAAAGGCGTTCAATCCCTGGTGATACCAGTTAAACAACACCTCCTGGGCACTGCGTTCATAATAAGGCACATGAATAATGACATCGTCCCGCTGACCAATACGGTCAAGGCGCCCAATGCGCTGCTCCAACAGATCCGGATTCAGCGGCAGATCGAACATCACCAGATGATGGGCGAATTGGAAGTTGCGGCCCTCACTGCCAATCTCTGAACACAACAGGATCTGTGCACCCTGATCGGTTTCGGCAAAATAGGCCGCCGCTCTGTCCCGCTCCAGCAGACTCATGCCTTCATGAAACAGCGCAGTGCGCACACCCTGATAGAGACGTAACTGTTTTTCCAGTGCCATGGCGGTATCAGCATAAGCACAGATCAGCAACACCTTTTCAGTACGGTGTACCTGCAACCATTTCACCAGCCAGTCAGCTCGGGCATCCTGAGCCACCCAGCCTTCACCGAACAGGCTTTCCGGGTGCAGCGCCTGATCGGTACCGGCCGTTTCCAGATGGTGCTGATAATCATGAGGTACTGGCAGAGGGTGGGCCTTCAGCACCCGATTCGGGAAGCCATGCACGGCATCACGGGTATTACGAAACAGCACCCGACCGGTGCCGTGCTGATCCAGCAGCAGTTTCACACACTGCTGCACCTCCGTTTGCAGGCGCTCAGCATCCTCAACAGACTGTTGCAGCTGGCTCAGTCGTGACTCGCCCAGACGTTCAGCCAACGCCTGTGCAAACACCGGATCCTGCAACGAAGCCCGACAGGACTCTGGTTCCAGTAACCGCTCAATTAACTGGCTGACCGCCCCATACTGCTGTTCCTCCTGCAGGAACTGATTCAGATCGTGGTAACGCTGAGGGTCCAGTAGGCGCAAACGTGAAAAGTGTGCCGCGACACCCAGTTGTTCCGGCGTCGCCGTGAGCAGCAATAGACCCGCAATCTGTTCTGCCAGCTGCTCAATGCAGAGGTAAGCATGACTTGCGCCCTCCTCACTCCAGCCCAGATGATGCGCTTCATCCACCACCAGCAGATCCCAGCCCGCCGCCTGTGCCTGCGCCAGCAGATCATCATTACGAGTCAGTAAGGACAACGGCACAATGACCCGTTGTTCATTGGCAAACGGATTGCCGGTTTCAGCTTCGCAGCGGGCTTCATCCATCAGGCTGAAACGCAGGTTAAACCGGCGCAGCATCTCTACCAGCCACTGAAATACCAGACTATCGGGCACGACAATCAACACCCGGCTGGCCAGACCAGCGATCAGTTGCTGATGGATAATCAGGCCAGCCTCTATGGTTTTACCCAGCCCCACCTCATCGGCCAGCAAGACTCGGGGGGCAATACGCCGACCCACTTCATGGGCGATATAAAACTGGTGCGGCAAACCCTGTACACGCGGGCCAATCAGACCATAGGCAGCGGATTGCTGGTGTTCAAACAGTAACTCCAGGGTTTCCAGTCGCAGTTCATAGTGACGGGGTTTATCAATCTGGCCGGCGAACAGCCGCTCATAGGGCTTACTGAAGTGCACCTGGCTTTCCAGCGTGCACTCGTGCATGACCAGAATGTCACCCTGAGCATCTTCCCCGCGGTAAATCACGCAGTCAGACACCCACTCATGTTCCAGAACTTTAATTGTCAGGCCGTCATGATCGGTAATCTGATCACCTATCGGGTAGACAATACGGCTTAGCGGGGCGTTTTTTTCAGCATAGATTCGCTGCGCCTCAATGGCAGGGAAAAATACCTCAATCCGCCGGTCAGCAATCTCAGTCACAATACCCAGGCCGAGTTCGGCTTCTGCATGACTGAACCAACGTTGACCAACAGCAAATTTTTCTTTCATTTACAAAACTCTATGACTAGAAATGCCCCGATGGACAGGGGTGACAAATGGCGAGCGGATGATAGGCGATGCCTCTGTGGAATGCCAATTAAGCCGGTCGGTTTTTCGACCTCACTTCCCTTATACCGTTCTTTATAGTAACTGTAGTGTGCAATGTCATGGTTCTCGGGACAATCAGTGTCAAATCAGCTGTTTAATCATCCATCTGGCCTTATCAGGCAATTTTCTCTCAGAGGATTGCTGGTTCTGTTGTGCTTGATCACCGGAGGCTGCGGGCTGACCCGGCCAACACCACCGGAAATTGTTGATGAAAGTATTCACCAGCAGGATGCCGACAACCTGAGCATTGAACCGGCACAGCAGATAGCGCCCAGCCCCGTTCAGCATGAGGAAACTCGGGATGTACCGGATGTGTACGCCGGTCTTCTGGCACATTTCAATGAATGGCAGGGAGTGCCCTATCGGCTTGGCGGACTCAGTAAAAAAGGGATCGACTGCTCCGGCTTTACCCAACTGACCTTTGCCAGACTGTTTGATCTGAGTCTGCCACGCACCACCGACGCCCAGGTTAACACCGGACAGGAAATCCAGCGCAAGAAACTGATGACCGGTGATCTGGTATTTTTCAAAACCGGCTGGCAACGTCAGAAACATGTAGGTATCTACCTGCAGGATCAGGTGTTTTTACATGCCTCCACCAGCCGTGGTGTAATGCTCAGCCGCATGGACAACCCTTACTGGCAAAAGCATTTCTGGAAAGCCGTAAGACCCTTCACGGAACTGCAACTGGCTGCTCAGGCGGCTCCGGATCAGCACAACCCGCCTGAGAGCCAGCTATCCGGCGAGCTTTGATCAACTATACTGCTTCAACACCCTCAGCCAGGACGTATTTATGCGTATTGTTCATCTCGCCATTTCCCTTTTATTCAGTCCCACCCTGCTTGCCCAGACCGTGGATTACACCGTGGATGATGCCCCGTATGAAGGCTACTACCTGACCGCGGGTCCAGAGGCGCCTCTGGTTTTACTGTTACATGACTGGGATGGTCTGACCGATTATGAAATACGCCGCGCTCAGATGCTGAATAATCTGGGCTTCAGTGTGTTTGCGGCCGACCTGTTCGGCAAAGGTGTGCGTCCCACCGAAGTGAAAGACCGACGTCAGCACACTGGGGAGCTCTATCAGGACCGGGCTAAAATGCGCCGCCTGATGTTGGCTGCGCTGGATAAGGCCGGTTCAATGGGGGCCAATCTGTCCAATGCGGTGGGAATGGGATACTGCTTTGGCGGTGCAGCGGTGCTGGAGCTGGCCCGTTCGGGGGCGCAGCTCAAAGGGTTTGCCAGTTTTCATGGCGGTCTGGATACGCCGGAAGGCCAAAACTACCAGAACACTCAGGGCTCAATCATCATTTTTCATGGTACCGCTGACAGTAATATCTCAATGCAATCATTTGCGAATTTGGCCGATGCTCTGGAGCAACACCATGTTCCCCACGAGATGATCACCTACAGTGGAGCACCTCATGCGTTCACCGTATTTGAAACGCCACGCTACCGGGCGGATGCTGATATGAAATCATGGCAGCGATTCACCGACTATTTGCAGAATTTAACTAAAAGTACAGTTCAATAGCCTACGTAAATTAAGGGTTTTGTGGTGTAATTACACTTTCCCTAATTTATGGCAGCAGATCCGTTTTAATGGCCCTGACAAAGATGGTTTTCGCCTATTTTTCAAAATTGTTTCTGCACCGCTATTTCCTGATCAGCTGGGTGCTCCTGACCAGCGCCCTGTTGATAGCCAACTTCTACATCTATCAGCGTGAACTGCAGGAAGTTGACCATCTTGCCGCCGCTGAGTCCCGGCTGATTATCCGTAATGTCAGTGTCGCGCTGGGCAAACGGATGCGCTGGCCAGCCAAGGATGTGCAGTTTCTGGGTAACCACCTGACCGACATCTATCAGCAAAAGCAGGCCGTGGGCACTCGCCAGCAGATGATTGAAGAGTTGTTCCTGCGCCTGTTGCAATCCAGAGCCGGGCTTTATACCCAGATCAGCCTGATTAACCCGGATGGACAGGAACAGGTTCGTGCCGAGTTCCGGGCCGGTCAGTCAGCCATCGTCCCCGCTTCCGCGCTGGAAAACCGAGCCAACCAATATTATGTCCAGGAAGGTTTGAGACTGCAGCCGCATGAACTGTTTCTCTCTGGCTTTGATCTGGATGCAGAATTCGGTGATCTGATACGCCCCTACCAGCCCAGCGTACGTTTCGTGGCCCGGCTAAATGGCGCACAGAATGATCTCCTTGGCCTGGTGGTGATCCATTATGACGGCCGCGATCTGTTTCAGCGCATTGAAAGTTTTGGCACCAACAATATCTGGCTGACCACACAGGACGGCGGCTGGCTCAAAGGCCCTGATCCTGCCCGGGAATGGCGTTTCCTTTTCCCGGAGTCTGAAAAAGCGTCAATGCCTCAGGACTATCCGGGGCTGTGGCAAAAAATGTCAGAAAGTCGAAGTGAAACCCCTCAGCACTTACCGCAGGGACTGCTGACCAGCACCCGGTTTAATCCTCTGGAACGAATTGCCAGCGACACCCTGCCCCTGCGCAGTGAATTCAGTCACTGGTATGTTGCGCGGTTCCTGCCTGAGAGTGAACTGAAGGCGAAGCATCTGCCACTGCAGGAGCATATGACCCGCATTCTCGCCCTAACGCTGGTGACCTCAACGCTGGCAGCACTGTACATTGGCTTACTCTGGCAACAGCGACGGCTTGCCACAGTCGAGCTGAAGAAGAAAAACGATACCCTGGCGTTGCTCAACCAGCATCTGGAAGCGCTGGCCAGTACGGACCACCTGACCCAGATTGCTAACCGTCAGGCATTGGAGCAGGAGCTGAAACGCAATATTGGGCTGGCAAACCGCTATCAGCGACCGTTCTCAGTCATTCTGGTTGATGTTGACCGCTTTAAACTGATCAACGATACCCAGGGGCATGCCACCGGCGATACTGTTTTACAGGACATTGCAAACATGCTGCAGGATTCCACCCGTCTGATGGACACCGTGGGGCGCTGGGGTGGCGAGGAGTTTCTGATCATTGTGCCGGAGGCAACCCTGAACGAAGCCGTGCATCTGGCAGAGAAACTGCGTGCGCTGATTGAATCGCATGAGTTTATCCACCATTTCCCGGTTACCGCCAGTTTTGGAGTGACTCAGTACGTGACCCAGGAACGGGAAACAACCCTGCTTGCCCGGGCCGATGACCTGCTTTACCAGGCTAAAGAAGGCGGACGCAACCGGGTTTTACCGGAACTGGAGCAAGACAGCTGAGATTATTTAGCCATCCGGTTTTGCAGATCCTGCCACATCTTCAGGCGACTTGAGCCGCCGACTCGCTGACCGGTACCACGGCCTTTTGCCAGCCAGAGTCCATCACCGTTAAAACTGTAGACCGGCACCAGATCGCGGCGCTGATTGGCCGGTAACAGATCAGGATTGAGGTTATCCAGTACCAGCGGGATCTCATCCTCCACCGGATAGTAGGTTAAAACCATGTGGGCCTGATTCCAGTTCAGCGCCTTGACGTAGGTGATCCTGAGTTTGTTATCAGGAATGCCCAGCTCACGAAGGGTGAAATATTTGGCGATGGCGTAATCTTCACAGTCACCGCCAAAGGTGGTGAGTTTTTCAAACGGCGTCGCCCAGTAATCCTCCACACCCCAGTGCTGCAGGTCGGTGTAGTACGGCACCAGATTGAAAAAATCATTAACCTCACGCACCTTATCCAGATCGGTCAGATCACGTTTTTCACGCACCAGAGTTTCCAGTGCCTTCAGGCGTAATACGGCAGTCTGGCCAAACTTCTGCTCGACCCGATACAGCAAACCTTCACTGAAGTTCACCAGATTGCCTGCATACAACTGAGGAGCAGCCAGTGCCAACACCAGCCACAGCATGCATCGTAAGCGCTGGCCCAATCGGAGCATCCGCTCTACCCTCACCGGCTCGCCGCAGTGATACCGATTTCCTTGACGGTCTGATAATCAGCGTCAGTTTCAACAGCTTCGGCAATGATCTGGATATTGAGCAGTTCACCCAACTCTTTCAGCGCTTCTACCCAGCTGCGTTTTTCAGGGTCACTGCTGATCTGCTCAGTATACGCCCGCGCCAGACGGATATAATCGAGACGGTATTCCTTGATCGCATCCAGCGAGATAAAGCGGCTTTCAAAGCGTTTGAGAATCACCTGACTGCCACAGCGGTGGGCAAAATCAATAAACGATGCAAAGGCTTTCAGATCTTTGGTGGCAGCATAAGCAGTGATACTGAACACCAGATGTCTGGCAATATCTGAGTTATCCTGCAGCAACTTATACAGCTCAGCACGGAAATTGTTATTGGTGAGCGTGGTAAAGGAGAGGTTGATCGCCACTTTATGGCTGACATTTCGGCTACGCACCTGTTCCATCACCTTGCGCACCACAAACATATCAAAGGTGACAATCTCACCCAGTGTTTCGGCCACTGACACAAAGGTGCCGATTGGCAGGGTCAGGCCGGACTCATCACGCACCGTTGACATCGCCTCTTCCAGAAGCAGTTCATCTGTACGCCCGTCAGCCAGGGAATAGGCCTTGGCAGCATACTCAATATCAATAGAACCTTCCTTGATCACCCGGCTGACCAGTGCCTTCCACTGGTCCAGATCCCGCGCGTTACCACTGTCCTGATTAATGGCAAAGCTGTTAGCACCGATCAACAGGGCTTTTTCATAGGCTTCGGTAGCCGCGGCTACCATGGCGGCTGTGGTACCGTGTGGATCAAACGCCACACCACCCATGTGTGCCACTTCCGGTTTGTTATAGCGGGTACCCAACTGCTCCATCTTGGCCAGCACCTTCTGACACAGAGCTTCAGCCGCCGCCTGGTCTGCACAATCGGCGATCAGTACAAACTCGGCCCCGACAATACGGTAGAGACACTCAGCATTGTGGCCGGTTTCTGCTACGCCCTGACGCAGGGTTTCAACAAACTCACGAATAAAGCCGTCTACCTGAGCTGCGGTATGCGTACTCGCAAAGCCGCCAAGATCTGCAATACGAATCAGGAAAATGTAACCTTTACCTTTACTGATAAACCGCTCTTTCATCTCGGTTTCAAAGGTGGTGCGGGTTTCCAGTCCGGTCAGTTCATCCACTCGCAACCGTTTACCGGTTTCCTCCAGTCGACTGTTGAGGTTACTGATAACCTTTTCCAGTTTGCCTGACATCAGGTTCATGGAAACGGCCACATTGCGGATCTCTGTGGTCCAGGGCAGGTTATCAATGGTTTCAAATTTGCCTTCGGCAATATTGCGCGCCAGCTTATTGATACGAGACAGCGGACTCAGCACCCAACGCAGCATCAGCACCAGCAGCAATACAGATACAGCAAACGCGATAGCCGAATAGGTCAGACTGCGCTTGGCCTGCTCCCAGAGTTTCAGGTAACCAAAACCGGGATGGATAGTGACATAAATCTTGCCACCCGGAATCCAACCCGCATCAATCTCAGATTCAGCGGTGGCGGTTTTCATTGGCAGCAGACTGGTAAACCATTCAGGCACCTCTGCAAAAGACTTCGGATTGGTTTTGCGCACCAGCTCTTTGCCTTTACGGTTTTCCAGCAGAATCTCGTGGTAGTAACCACGGTCAAAGATGGTATTGACCATGGTTTCAAGAATGGGGTCATTCTCTTCAAGAATGTAGGGACTCAGAGAAAGCCCCATGGAGGTCGCGGTATCCTGCGCGTGAATCTCTGACTCTACCTGCAGATACTCCCGGATATTGTTGATACTGGTGATGAAGTTGACCGCAAAAATGGCCAGAAAAATCATCGAAATCAGTAGCAGGAGCTGTTTCGACAGGGTCATCAGAGTGTGCCTCCGCAAATGAACGTTGAATCCGGCGCGCCTGAGGCCTGCCGGTTTGCCCTAGCGTAGATGAAACCTGACGAAACTGTCCAGCGTGACATCGGCCAAAGCGTTGCACAGCTAGCGCCCCCGACAAAAATAATGAAAACAGATAGATGGTTGCTGGCTGGCGGCCCCAGGCAGACAGACTCACCTGCGGATAAGCACTGGGATTTTTCTGAACCTGTATACAGTCTATTCAGACAGGCGGGAGGTGGTTGCTTATTTTCTCCATTGAGTGTGCCTATTTTTTACTGGCAACACCCATGGAATTGTTCCAATATCAATATCTTATGGAAAAGTCGCTGCGTGATACAGCGAACGGCAGCGCAGAAATATGCGCATGCTCAATATTACAATGTTAGCTGCATAAGTTAATCACCGTACAAATTTGAAGATATGAAAGAAAAAATTGAAGTTGTTGAAAAATTTCTGATCGTTATCACCTTGATTGCAGGCATCGTAGCGAGCGCCTACAAAGGGATTGAGTATATATCTGCGAAGTCAGCCGTCGTTACCGCTAAAGCTGCGCAAGAGCAAGAGACAGCAAACGCTCAGCAGCTATTGACCAAAACTTACTCCGACCTGCTAACCAAACTTGATACTGACCTACGAGAAATAGACAAAAAATTAGGCGAAGAGATATTTGAAGGCACTGTGGGCTGGGATAAATTAGTAATCATCCGAGCCGAGAAGGTAAAAGATAGAAACCAGCTTTTGTCCATACTTGGTGAACAGGTGGTAAATCTTAAGAGTTCTAACCAGTCGGCAGCAGCTAACAAGGCAAGCAACCCGACGCTGTAGTTCCCCCGCTTTAGTGGACATCTCGATCTAACAGAATCGAGGTGGAAAATGCCAGCGTACAAGAATCAGAAGAAGACACGACAATACACAACTGAATTCAAGGCCCAAGCTGTTAAGC
>NZ_JARHUE010000008.1 GCF_029222905.1 Neptuniibacter sp. CAU 1671
CGAATACATCGAAGTATTTTATAACCGCATACGTAGGCACTCGGCTTTGGGCTATGTCAGTCCGGCAGAGTATGAGCGCAAATGCGCATAACCTAGTGTCTACTTTTTGTGGGTAGGACCAATATCCAAGGATGTTTAGGTGTCAGTTTCAATCTTACTTAGTCTTTATGGTTGGCCATTTCTTGTTGGACTAGGTTGCTTTGTAGGTTCAGTCTCCACAAAAGCCAGATCCGGTTTGTTTGGCCTATTAAAGAGTTATTTATGCCTGTTAGTAGCCATTCTCCTTTCATGGACCGCAACTTTATTCATTGAAGTTTGGGTCATACCTCATGCAAGTAGTGACGAGTGTGTAAATGGACTGGATAGCTGCAACATTACTCTGCTTGAGTTAGGGGGCTGGATAGAAACATGGAATTTTATAGTGTTAGAGGTTTGTGCAATCTTGGTTGCCATCACTTTGGCAGTAAAACAGGTAAGACATTTAACAAAAACAGGCAGTTGACGTGGAATGCCTTCAACTGCTCTAAGCGTTATGTGTATTCCATCCATAGACCGTGGAAAAAATTTTGATGTCTGATTATTCAGGTTCCTGTCTGTGTGGCACCGTAAGCTTTTTGGTAAAAGGTGAGTTTGACAGCTTTTACCTGTGTCACTGTCAGCACTGCCAAAAAGACACGGGGTCGGCTCATGCAGCAAATCTATTTTCGCAGTCAGCTAAATTGACTTGGTTGGCAGGTAAAAACGCTGTAACTAGTTTTACGCTGCCAGGTACTCGCCATAACAAAAGCTTTTGTAAGTTTTGTGGCTCAGCACTGCCCAGCACTCAGATCGAAGGTTTGCTCGTCGTTCCTGCAGGCTGTTTGGACACTGAAATCACGTTGCAGCCAACGGCACACATCTTTTTATCCAGCAAGGCGTCGTGGCAGGGGAAGTTAGGGGACGTGCCAGAATTCGATGGGTTGCCAGATTGAGCGGCCACCACATCCTTTTCGGCTATAAGCAGACGCATCCCCGCTGCACCACGACATACCGCAAAGCCAGGCGTTAACTTTACAATCAACCAACAAGGAAATACGCAAAATGGAATTTGAAACTACCGAAATAGATGTAACACCCACTACGGATGCCGCGTTAAACAAAGCCAGTCGCTGGAAACGGTTGTGGGCCTCTCTGATAGATACCTTCATTTTGTTGTTATTCATCGTGCCTATGATGTACATAACCGGGGGATTTGATGGGATTAAGGATGGTGTGCAGCCTTCGATCGTTTACTCGTTGCTGATAGGCCTGCTGAGTATCGTTGTTTTTATTATTATCAATGGGAAGCTACTGACTGGTAGTGGCCAGACAGTGGGTAAGCGAGCAATGGGAATCAAAATTGTATCGCTATCGGGTGAGCTGCCAACTGTAAAAGAGCACCTGTTAAAAAGGTATGGGATCTATTTTCTGCTCGGGCAGGTCCCCTTTATTGGCCAAATTCTCTCCATCGCCAATGTGTTGATCATCTTTGGCAAACAACGACGCTGTGGTCACGATCATATAGCGGGCACGACAGTGGTTAATTGCTGACAGGTTTTAAAGCTTACTTTGGCTATTCTGTAACTCGCAGAGTTATAGCGTGAGCACTGCAAAAGAAAAGGCGCATAACAATGCGCCTTTTTTCGTTGTATAGGAATTCAGCTTGCCTGTCGTTCTGCTTCCTGTACCGACTGACTGCGATTCAGACCGGTAAACAGTGCCTTGATCGCGGCACTGACAATATTCCGGTCGATGCCCACACCAAAGATTGCCGGGCCACCGTCAATCTGCATTTCGATATAGCAGGCGGCTTCAACCGCTGCACCGCTGCCGATGGCGTGTTCGTGGTAGTCGATTACCTGTACCGGCTGACCCAGAGCTTTAATCGCTGCGTCGATGGTGCCGTTACCAATGCCGTTGACAGTACGTTGCTGGCCGTTGTCCTGATAGCGGATTTCAACCTCAGTGGCACCTTTGTCACCGTGGCTGTGGGTGGTCAGATCGGCATCGGTAAAGTCATAAGCTCCGCTTGCTTTGATGTAGGTCTGCTCAAACAGCGCCAGAATATCGGCACTGGTGGCTTCCTGACCCTTGGCGTCGGTGAAGTTTTTCACCACCCGGCTGAACTCGATCTGCAGGCGGCGCGGCAGTTCAAGCCCGTACTGCTGCTGCAACAGGAAGCTGACACCGCCTTTGCCTGACTGGCTGTTTACCCGCACCACGGCTTCGTAGCCACGGTTCAGATCGGCCGGATCGATAGGCAGGTACGGGACTTCCCAAATGCCTTCAGGATCACGCTGGGCAAAGCCTTTTTTGATCGCATCCTGATGCGAACCGGAGAAGGCGGTAAACACCAGCTCGCCCGCATAGGGATGGCGCGGGTGCACCGGGATCTGGTTGCACTCTTCCACGGTACGGCGGATCTGTTCAATGCGGGAGAAATCCAGCCCCGGGTGTACGCCCTGGGTGTAGAGGTTCAGCGCCAGGGTGACGATATCCACGTTGCCGGTACGCTCACCATTGCCAAACAGACAACCTTCAACCCGGTCAGCACCGGCCATTACCGCCAGCTCTGCTGCGGCGACGGCTGTGCCGCGGTCATTGTGCGGGTGGACGCTGATCAGAATGCTCTCGCGACGGGCCAGATTACGGTGCATCCACTCGATCTGATCCGCATAGATATTGGGCGTAGACATCTCAACCGTGGCGGGCAGGTTGATGATCATTTTGCGTTCAGGCGTTGGCTGCCAGATGGCGCTGACAGCATCACACACCTCTTTGGCCACTGGCAATTCAGTACCGGAAAACACTTCAGGGGAGTACTGGAAGACCCATTCGGTTTCCGGGTACTGCGCGGTGTACTGTTTGACCCAGCGGGTGCCTTGTTCGGCAATCGCTTTTACGCCAGCCACATCGGTGTTGTAGACGATACGACGGAAATCCGGCGCAGTAGGATTGTACATATGCACAATCGCGCGACGTGCGCCCACCAGCGACTCTACGGTGCGTTTGATCAGGTCTTCACGGGCCTGGGTCAGCACTTCAATGGTGACATCATCCGGGATACGGTTTTCTTCAATCAGACGACGCACAAAATTGAAGTCGGTATCGGAAGCGGCCGGGAAGGCGACTTCGATCTCTTTAAAGCCGATCTCCACCAGCATTTCAAAGAAACGCAGTTTGGTTTCAACGGACATGGGATCGATCAGCGACTGGTTGCCATCGCGCAGGTCGGTGCTCATCCAGATCGGTGGATGTTCAATGGTCCGGTTTGGCCACTGGCGGTTTTCCAGTTTCACCGGTGCAAAAGCGCTGTATTTGGTGGCGGGGTTGCTGAGCATCTCTTTCTCCATCAGGTATAGGTTCAGACCTGAAAAAAGCGGGTGCACCGGGTGACTGGATGTAAGCCTTCAGGTGACACCCGCAAGCTTGTGGCTTGCTGCTTTTTTCAGATTGAGAGCATTTTACTGCTATATGGTTGGAATTATGTTGCTATTATTGCGTATTATTGGCTTATATAAGCAACTAAATTCTATTTATATAGATATGTGAGCAATAAATGAAACTTGATGCGTTTGATCAGGCAATTTTACGTCAGTTACAACGGGATGGGCGAATCACCAATCAGGAACTGGCCGAAGCGGTGAACCTGTCGCCATCACCCTGCCTGCGCCGGGTGCGCCGTCTGGAGGAGGAGGGTTATATCGATGGTTATACCACCCGCCTTAACGCTCGCAAGCTGGGTCTGAAACTGATGGCGTTTATTCATATCAGTATGGATAAACATACGCCGGAACGGTTTGACCGGTTTGAACAGGCGGTGGCTGCGCTGCCGGAAGTACTGGAGTGTCATCTGATTACCGGGCAGGACGCCGATTATCTGCTGAAGGTTGTAGTGGAGGATATGGACGGTTATCAACAGTTTCTGCTGAACAAGATCACCCGGGTTGAGGGTGTATCGGGTGTGCATTCCTCGTTTGTGCTGAAGTCACCCAGAGATACAACCGCACTTCCGGTTGGAAGCTGATTTGCAGAACCTGAAAATAAATCACCCCCTGCAGAGAGAGTACAGGGGGTGATGGGGGACAACGCTTTAACGTGGAGTAGGTGAAAAGCCTGCTTCCAGTGTGCCGCGCAGCGCGTATTTGCTCATATCATCTTGTTTCACAACGCTGGAACCGGCGTAGGTTGGGTTGGTTTCGATGACCTTGTTAATCTCTTCAGCAGTATTTGCCTGAGGCTGCATAAAAGGTGCTGCAATCTTATCGGTCACATCGTCGGCAAACGCGGTGAAGGGGACGAAGGCTGCACTGAGCAGCAGCATTTTGAGTGATGTTTTCATGGCTAGAGTTCCTATCATTTGACCGTCATGTCAATGTTGCCCCGGTGTGTTGTTGTGGTTGTGTCTTATACCGGGTGGTTTCCCTGCAAGCCTGCATCCATCTGATGCTGTGAAATTCCTTTTATGCTTGCGTTACTTGGACAGGGTCCGAATCCTGATTGTTCATGTTTTATACGATCTGGCGCTTGAATGTTTTTGTACGTTTTTTGCACATCTCGGTGGTGCCGGGCTATCTCCGGTGATTTTCAGGTCATTCCAGAGGTAGCCGCTATGTCAGAGGTCACCGTTTTTAGAGAAGCCTTTCAGGTTTCCTTTCCACGCCCGCTGAGAGATCTGTGGCATGTCGCCCATCGGTTTGCAAAGGTATTAGAAAGGCGATTATGTCTATACGCTGACGGATACAGCGATGGATGTTTATCTGAAATTTACGCAGGAAGTACTGCTAGAACTTTCTCTATTGCACCTGTATCTGATCGATGGCGCGGTACATAGGGTAGGGCGCAAGGAAACCGCCTGGGAGTGCCGTGATGCCATGTGGTCAATGGTGATTGCAGGCATTGATCCGGACCCGGCGAAAGCGGGCCGTCTCACCGAATGGGCCCAGAGTTACTGGGAAGAGATTCATCCGCATAACCGGGATGGTGCCTATATCAACTTTATGATGGATGAAGCTCCGGCCCGTATCCGGGCCACCTACGGCGATAATTATGATCGACTGGCAGCCATCAAGAAAAAATATGATCCGGAAAACCTGCTCAGGGTTAACCAGAATATCCCACCCAGTTAATACAGATCAGGTTTTTGGTTTGGGCGCATACCGGGCAAGCAGCCGATCAAGCTGGTTGGCAAACTGCTGACGGTCGCGCTGATTCAGAGCTGGTGGTCCACCGGAATTCACACCACTGGCCCGCATGGTATCCATAAAATCCCGTATATTCAGTCGCGCGCCAATGGTCTCTTTGGTGTACTGCTCACCCCGCGGACTGAGCACGAAACCGCCTTTTGCCAATACGTCAGCCGCCAGGGGAATATCTGCGGTTATTACAAGGTCGCCGGGTGCAACGCGGCTTTCGATTTCTGTATCTGCTTTGTCAAATCCAGACTCGACACGCAGCATGCTGACAAAGCGTGAATTGGGAATCTGCAGGTTTTGGTTGGCGACCAGTGTTACCGGAATCTGAACCCGTTCAGCGGCCCTGAAGAGTATTTCTTTGATCACCACCGGACAGGCGTCAGCATCCACCCAAATCTTCATTGTTATCACCTGTTTATAGCCGCACTACGCCGTATATTTTGCGCCGCATTATAGCGGATTTTACAGCGGATCTCTGTTTTGTCTCTGATCAGAGACAAATAAATTAAGACCTTATTCAGTTGCGGTTCGCCATGCTTATTCGAAATTTCTGCATCGGGTTCAGGCTGAATCATTCAGAGCGGATATTAGACTTTTTTTATGCGTTGCAGCATATATCTTATATCTGCAAAAAAATGCATAATCGCGAAAAATTTTGCCTGGATGGCTAACCCCTTCAACGCCCGATCTCACTTAACTTGCAGGTAGATTGTTGCTATGTCTAACGACTTCTCCAGTCGCGTCAAATGGTTTTATAAACTGGCGCCATTCTATCTTTTGACGGCGACCGTTTTCTACATGGCTTGGACCACCGAGCCAGAGACTGATATTGCTTTTACACCGCTTCGCTGGATTATGTTGCTGCTGTTTGTGCCGCTGGCGCTGAAGTACGTAATTCAACTGCTGGCGTCGCTTTTTTACGGCCTGACCCAGGCGCGGCCCATTTTTATGGGGGCTTTGCCACGGGTATCGGTTCTGATTCCCGCCTGGAATGAAGAGGTGGGCATTGTAAAAACCCTTAAGTCTGCATTGCACAGCGAATACGCCAATCTGGAAATTGTTGTGATCAATGATGGTTCAACAGACGGTACCGATCAGCAGATTCAGGGCTTTTTAAAGTCTCTGACTCCGGCTCAGCGTGCGAATGTACAGTATCTGAAGCTTGAAAACGGGGGTAAAGCCCGGGCGTTGAATCAGGGTCTGGAGATCGCCACCGGTGAGCTGATCGTGACGGTTGATGCGGATAGCGTGCTGGATAAGCAGGCAATCAGTCGATTGGTAAACCGTTTTTCCGAGTCTGACGTGGCCGCCGTTGCGGGCAATGTGATTATCGGTAACCGTGCGCGTTCCATCGAATGTCTGCAACAGCTTGAATACCTGTATGGGTTCTTTTTCAAGCGCGGTGACTCTGTCTTTAATTCTGTTTATATCATTGGTGGTGCCGCGGCGGCTTACCGTCGTGATGTGCTGATGCAGCTGGGTGGTTTTGACCATTCCATCATTACCGAAGACATTGAGATCTCCACCCGTATTCTGGCGCACGGATACAAAACCCGGTACGCGCATGATGCAGTTGTGTACACCGAAGGTCCGGCGGATTGGAAAGGGCTGTGTAACCAGCGTCTGCGCTGGAAGTTTGGCCGCCTGCAGACGTTTTTCCGACACCGTTCGCTGTTTTTCCAATGCAGTAGCCGTCCCGGTCCTTATCTGAGCTGGTTACTGCTACCGGTAGCACTTTACGCCGAACTGCTGCTGCTGTTTGAAGTTGTACTGATGACGGTATTTTTTAGTTACACAATCTACACCCAGGATTATCTGCCATTGCTGTGTGTGATTATGGTGATGAGCTGTCTGATTTGGTTGCAGGTACTGACTGACCCCAAACGCGATAAACATAGCAATCTGCTCTGGCTGGCACCGGTGGCCTGGCTGTTGTTTTTCTTTATTGATGCGGTTGAGTTTCAGGCGCTGTATCGCAGTATCAAACGCTTCTGCAAAGGTGAAGCGTTGCAATGGCAGAAGTGGGTCCGTAAAGGCCTTAGCCAGGCGCCGGATCTGCTCGGTGATACCCAAGGCAGTCAGACTCCGGTTGATTTGCTAAACTGAGGCCAAACTTCGGGTAACCGGGTGTGGCATGTTACGCATATTGATCATTGCGATGGTGCTCTTGGGCACCATCCTTTTTTTTCACAGGGAACAACCCGCCCCGGTTCACCGCTCGGGTGTGCTTGTTTCTGGCGCACCCCAGCAAACCCTTCCACAGGATACCCAACTGGTCACCGTCGGTGATTACCTGCTGCTGCCTCTGGCCGAGTTCAGCCTAGAGGCGCGGGTGCTGGGCCGTGAGAACTATCGTTTTGGTCGCGAGGCGGATCTGTCACCGATGGATCTGGCGCTGGGCTGGGGCGAGATGTCAGATTCCGCCATTCTCTCCCGTATTGAGATCAGCCAAAGCAACCGTTTTTACTTCTGGCGTACCGAACGTTTTCCAATACCCCGCCGACAGATTGAAACTCAAAGCGCCAACATGCATCTGATTCCTGCCAATGATTACGTTGCCGGTAAAATGGATGAGGTGCAGGCCGGTGATCTGGTGCATTTCAGTGGTCAGCTGGTGGAAGCCAGAGCTGAAGATGGCTGGCGCTGGCGCAGTTCTCTAACCCGTGAAGATACGGGTAACGGTGCCTGTGAGCTGGTGCTGGTCAAAGACCTTTATATTCTGCCACCGCCCTGATGCTTTTGTTACAATGCGCGGCGTTCAAGATCTCATTGGAGTAATCACACATGACCCTTTTCCGTCCCTGTATCGACCTGCATCAGGGTCAGGTAAAACAGATCGTTGGCGGCAGTCTGACCGATCAGGGTGCCAGAACCAACTTTGTCAGTGCCCATGATGCAGCCTGGTATGCGGACCTCTACCGCCAGCATGCTTTGCAGGGCGGCCATGTGATTGCACTGGGTCCCGGCAATAAAGAGCAGGCACTGTCTGCACTGGCAGCCTGGCCTCAAGGATTGCAGTTTGGCGGGGGTGTGACGCCCGATAATGCGGCTGAATTTTTGGCAGCGGGTGCTTCTCACGTCATTGTGACCTCCTATCTGTTTGAAAACGGTGAATTCAGCTGGGAACGCCTGGAACAGATCAAAGCTGTCACAGGTGCCGAACGTCTGGTGCTGGATCTGAGCTGCCGTCGGGTGGGACAGGGCTGGTGCATCGCAACCGACCGCTGGCAAACCGTCACCAAAACAGAGGTCACTGCCGAGTTGCTGACGACACTGGCAGAACACTGCGCAGAGTTTCTGATTCATGCCGCGGATGTTGAAGGCCTGCAGGGCGGTATTGATACTGAACTGGTGTCTTTATTGGGCGAAGCGTCACCGATTCCTGTGACTTATGCCGGTGGGGCACGTAATCTGGCGGACCTGCAACAGGTTCATGAGCTGTCGCAGGGCAGAGTCGATCTGACCATTGGCAGTGCGCTGGATATCTTTGGCGGAAACGGTGTCACTCTGCAGGATTGTATTGACTGGAACAACTCACAGCAGCCGGCCAGTTAAAGACTGACTCAGCTTTGAACCGAACCGGACTTCAACACCTTAACCCAGAGTCTCCTACCGGGCTGTATCGAAGGGTTTAATCAGTAGTACAGACTAGAGGGGTTAATCAATATGCCTCTAACTCTGCAACAAAACGCTCCATTGCAGGACTCCAGGTGTCTGGCTCATCCGTTGCAAAGTAGGTATCCAGCTCGCTTAGCTCCGACGGCAATTCCAGATAATCAATAGTGAAGCGTTGACGATGTGCTTCGACGGTTGAAAGTGGCAGCAGTGTATAGCCCATGCCTGCAGCGACACAGCCCAGGATGCCATCAATGCTGCCGAACTCAAAGATTCTGGTTGCGGTAACGCCCTGTGACGAAAGGAACAGTTCTATTCGCTGTCGGTAGCTGCAACCCTGGCGAAAGGCGAGAAACGTTGTCTCCAGAAGCTGCCCTGCAGAGGGTATCTCGGTCATTGAGTGCGGCCCGACTAATACCAAACGTTCCCTGAATGCTCTGATCAGATGAAAACGATCATGTTCTGGACGACCTGCAACAAAAATTCCATCCACACCACCATCAAGCAATCTGGCGATCAGCTCCGCGGTTGGTCCAGTTTCTACCGTCAACTTAATCTCCGGATACGTCTGGTGAAACTTTGTCAGTATGCTGGGTAACCTGACTGCCGTGGTGGTTTCCATGGCCCCCAGACGTAGTCTGCCTGGAGCATCTTTACCCCGCTGAAACAACCCCAGAACATCGTCATGGTCCTGCAACATGCGCTTTGCATAGCTGGCGAGTGTACTACCTGCACTCGTCAGTCTCGTCCCCCCTTTGCGATGAAAGAGTTGAGCGCCTAACTCTGCCTCCAGTTTCTTAACATGTGCTGTCACGTTGGATTGCACGGTATGGCGCCGTTCAGCAGCCGATAGAAAACTGCCAGTTTCAACCACGTCCATAAAAAGCTGGAGGGACTTTAATTGCATCACATATTTTCCTGCAGTCTAAGTATCATTAAAGATGATATTAATGATCATTTTAAATCATTACTAATGAAAATAATTGTACGGTAGCCTAACTATCAGAGCTAAGTGTCTGAGAAGGGCAAGCGCATGTTCATATCGATCTGGCTTGCACTGACAGGATGCAAATCACAGGTTTACCAGGAAGTACAAAGCCATGATCAAGAGAGCCGATCTGCCGGCAGTGATGACCGGAATAACAACCACACTGGCTGGTATAGGTGTTGCCCGTTTTGCGTATACGCCACTGCTGCCCGAACTCATACAGGCAGGGTGGTTTGGTGACAGCCAGGCGGTATATTTGGGCGCGGCCAATCTGCTGGGTTACCTGATCGGGGCTTTATCTGCTCATCGCCTCTCAGAACAATTGCCACTACGGGCTTTATTGGGGATATGTTTTATCGCCATTGCAATGAGCTTCATGCTTTGCGCAGCACCGGCCAGCTTTGCATGGTTCTTTGTCTGGCGACTGATAGCCGGTGCCTGTGGTGCCATCCTGATGGTGGTGGGGCCTGCGACGGTTTTAACACGAACGCCTCAGGAACGTCGGGCTGTAGTTGGGGCTTTTGTGTTCACCGGTATTGGCCTGGGTGCCCTGTTATCTGCATTGGTCGTGCCTCTGCTTATAGAGGTAAGTTTGACGGCGACCTGGCTAACCCTGGGGGCACTGGTGTTACTGGTTGGCTTGATTTGTGATCGAAACCTGTGGCGGCTGGCTGAGTCATCACTGCAAACAGCAATCAGATTGAACCGCTCCGAGACACAGAAAGCAGGTGTTGGACTGGCGATACTGTTGGTGATGGCAGCCTATGCTATGGATGCCATCGGGTTCGTTCCTCACACTGTTTTCTGGGTCGATTATCTGGCTCGGGAGCAACATCTTGGTACTGAGGTTGCTTCAATACAGTGGGCAGTGTTTGGTGTGGGGGCAGCCTGTGGCCCTTTGCTTGTGGGTTGGGTCGCGCAACGACTCGGTTGGCAGCATGGCCTTACCCTGGCTTTTATCGCTAAGGCACTTGCTGTTGGCTTACCGCTACTGTCCATTGCTCTGGTGAGTCGCACGCTCTCTTCGTTCATTGTGGGTGCGATGGTGCCGGGGGTCGTCGCTCTTACGTCCGGTCGCATTGCAGAGCTGGTCGGGCCAGCCGAGCATAAACGCTATTGGGGTTATGCCACGGCAATCTTTGCGATTGCTCAGGCGGGTTCCGGTTATGCCATGTCGGCACTTTATGGGGTATGGGGAAGTTATTATTTCCTGTTCTATACCGGCAGTGCTGTTTTGGCTCTCGGAGCGATGCTGATCGTTTTTAGTCACTTTATGGCTGCAAAGCCAGCCTGCACAACCAACTGAATTTGAGGAGCCATTATGAGACTTTTTTTGAATAAGACATCACCTTATGCCCGTATGGCCCGCATTGTTATGTTGGAGAAAGGGTTGGTTGATCAGGTGGAACTGTGCTGGTGTGATCCCTGGAGCGACGATGAACAACTGCTTAGAGAAAACCCTGCCGGTCGAATTCCAACACTGGTTACAGACAACGGTACGGCGCTATCTGAATCGATACTGATTGCAATGTTTCTGAACGATCAACAGCTCAATCCAGCACTTATTCCGGATAGCACAAAAGAGCAGGTGTTATATCTTGCAGGTTTAGGACAAGGGCTGATGGATGCATCATTCACCACGGTGATTTCCAGGAAATACCTCAACGAGGAAGCAAATAATTCGATCCTTAGCCAACGTCGTGGGCGGGCTATTCACCGGATACTGGATCGGCTTGAGAGCTGCATTGATGGTTATGCAGAAGCAGAGCAAATCACATTGGGGGATATTTCAGTGGCTGTTGCCCTGGAGTACCTGATATTCCGCCTTCCCGAACTGTACCTGGGCAACAAATATCCTGGTCTTGAAGCTTGGCGCAGTGGCATTACCCAACGTGCAAGTTTTCTGCACACTGTTTTTGCTTGAATAGTATCGGGTGTTTGAGCCAGGCAATAAGACCCGGATTGAATGCTGTGAAACAGCCGCAAAAAAAATGCCCCACAGAGAGTATCAGTGGGGCATTCTGTCACGCTTCAGGTCTATAACGTTCAGGCTACAAACTTGTTGCGATGCGAGTGTTTAAAGCATCAATTACTTGGTAATTGCCTGCAGTTCAGCCATTGCAGCTTCACGGGTTTCATTCGCGATACTGGTGAACGCTTCACCCTGGCTTTTCAGCAGTTCAAACAGAGCTTTGTTAGCTTCCATATTGAACTTGATCAGGTCTTCTGGTGATTTAACGTCTTTCGCTTTTTCTGCTTCTTCTTTGAAGAAAGCAGACAGTTGTTCACCGGATTTTTTCTGCTGCTCGATCGATTTGGTGATAGCAGAAGCCTGCAGTTCCATCAGGCTTTTGATGGTGTCGAAAGATTTCTGAAAATCAACATTGCTAGTCATGTGTGTTCTCCTGCTTTAAATTATGTTGCACTGCACAATGAGTCTGATTTTAGGCATTCAGGGTTTAATGTCAAGATTTTTTTGTGCGGTGCACAATAAAATGTTTTTCACCTGACTGGAACTCAAGCCGACGAGTTGATTTAATGGCAGCCCGTCTAGTGTAGATCAAAATCACATGTCTGGATTTGAAACCATTCTGACCCTGTTTCTGCTGATCGGCGTAGGGTACGTTGCGCGTCGTACGTTGCTGGCATCACATTCGCTGGTGGCATTGAACAGCTTTGTGTTTTATATCGCGGTGCCCGCATTGCTATTTTTATCTGCCTACCGGCTTCCACTGGAAAGCCTGCTGCAGCCTGGCTACATCGGTGCGTTTTTGCTGGCAACAGTTGCTACAGGGTTGTTGGCGATTGCCGGAGCAAAACTCTGGTTTGAGACCCGCTCGCCGGAACAGCATGTGATGCGTGCTGTGAACGGCACCTTTGCAAATTTTGCTTACATGGGCATTCCGCTGATAACGACGCTGTTAGGTGAGCAGGCACATGGCCCGATGATTTGTATGATTCTGGTCGGCAACCTGTTCATCATCGGTGGTGCCCAGATTGTGATTGAAGTGATGCGTAGAGAGGGAACGGGTGTCAGTGCACTGGTGAAAACACTGGACCGTTCGCTGTTGCGCAGCCCGGTTTTTTTGGCCACCGTGGCCGGGGTGCTGGCTTCCTGGTTGTCTATTCCTTTACCCGCAGTTCTGACCCGCGCTTTGGAGATCATGGCGCCTTCAGCTATTCCTGTCGCTCTGTTCTGTCTCGGCGCGGGTCTGCAATTTGCCGCACTTAAAAACTGTAAGCTGGAGATGGTGTGGCTGATTGTCGTTAAACTGTTTTTTCAGCCGCTGATGACCCTGGGTGTTTTTCTGTTATTTGGCCTGGATGATCCCAACTGGCTGCTGGCGACGGTCTTGCTGACTGCTCTGCCGACCGGTGCGTTGGCACATGTTGTGGCACTGCGCTACGACGTCAGTGAACAGGAAACTTCGCTTTGCGTTGTACTATCAACGCTTCTGTCCGCTGTGACAGTGGCGTTGTGGAGTGGCTGGTTACTCTGAATAATCCACCCCGGTCGCAGCACTTAGCTGCTGTCTCAGGGCCGGGGGCAGGTTTTTCAGTATAAGGCGGCCGTTTTCCGGATCAAACAACACATCCTGCTGGCTGTTTATAAGCCCTAATGCCTGTTGTGCCAGTTCAAGCTTCCAGCTGCCGGTACGTGCCTGCAGGCGTCCAATACGATTCAGGGTCAGGTTGTGTGGCTGAAACTGATCGCTGAGGCGGTAAGGCCCCTGTTTGGCAAAGGTGCCAAATGCGCCGGCATGGGTTTCTGCCTGTTCCGGTGGGATATAGACTTCAAACAGGCGTGACACATCCTCCAGTGCCACCGGCTCGCGCTCCTTTTTCTGCTGCTGCATATAATCAACAACCTGATCCATTGCTTCAGCGGTGCGGCTGCCCAGCTGATGCGTTTCACAGTAATCGGCCGCGGCTTTGATCAGGTCGTGGGTGGCTTCTTTAGCAGCTATGGTTTCAGAACAACCGGTAAGGCGCGAAATACTGTGCTCATCATCTGCTTTTGCTTTAGGACCGATAAAACAGAGGTGCCCCTCCTGTTCCATCTGTAACGCTGTCAGATTGACCTTAACGGCCTGTTGCGGATGCTCCAGATCCAGTTGTTGCTTAAATGTTGGTTCTCCCTGGGCTGTCAGCAGTAATACGGGCTGTTCTGCCGCTACGGCAATCATCAGGTGCAGACTTACAGCGTCCCGGTAAAGGGCAAGAATGATTGCACTGGGTTTAATCTCTGCCTGTTCCAGCAGGGGTTGCCAGGTGACTTTGATCTGTTGCGCCAGTGATCTCAGAAGTTCTTCGCGCTCACTGTGACGGGGCAGATTTTTAATAAGGTCAGCTACAGGATGTGCGGCGTCTGCCAGCGTACCATGTTGCAGATTACTGCGCCGGTCGAAGCTGTTACGCAATTTTTCAAAGATAAATTGAGCCGATGTGCTTTGAGAAGGCACAACCTGAATCTCAGTACCGGCAGTATGGAGGGGCAACAGCAACAGGTGTTCGATGGGCATGATAGTGACAGCGGCTTAATTGAAAGCGCCATTCTACCGTTAATTGATCGGATCTGTTGAGCTGAAAAAGGGAGAAAGCTTAAAAAACTGAATGAGCCGGTTAACGCCGGCTCATGGTCATTAAACTGAAGAGTTCAGTCGTCATACTCCTCGTCATACACGTTATGTGTTTCTTGCCGTAAACGACGTTCCTCCAGAATATCCTCGATTTCGCGACGTTTGGTTGACTGCCGTGTGCGAGGGATTTTGTCACCCACTGTGGATGGTTCCCAATCTTCCAGGTCGTCCGTTGGCATTTGGTCGACACGCACTTTTGTACCCATGTTCATCTCTCAATATGTTAATGGTTTGCAGTGAATCTGCGGGATGAAAGCGTAGGGAGGGGTTGGAAAATCAACACAACCTCTTTTTCCGCGAATATAGGGCAGAACAGGAGATCGGGTGTAATTTATTTTTTTTATCAAACAGATAACTTTCTGCTAAAGCATTAATGAAACAGTTGTTGGAAAAATTTTGCTTGATACGGCTTTCGTCTGCTTAACCTAAACCCATGAATCTGCTATGCTGCATTGCAATATATCGAGCTATTGCATCGCAGCAGTCCTGAACTTTTTTCATGTAGTAGGTTTAGGTGAATTCTGTGCGGTGAACTACACTGAGAATCAGTGCTTGATTGGATATCGGCTACGGAGAGTGTGTACATGTGTTGTGTTAAATGTGCCAGTTTTATTGACTCTCCCTATACAACCGCGCCTCATGACGACTTATGCAAGATGCGTGAAGAGAAGACATCGGTAATCTACGGTTGTAAGGGATGTTTCACTTTTTTTGAATTTACAGATGATGCGATCTACCTCATGGACACCAGTGAGTGTGAAGCTGAGTCAAGAGTAGCCTGATACAGGTTGAGCATTATTTGAAAAAGGCGCCTTAAGGCGCCTTTTTTGTGTCTTTAAGAGTGTGCTGCAATTAATGCTCCCACTCATCTTCCTCTTCAAATACATCGGTTATTTCACGCATCAGACGCTTTTCTTCCAGAAGGGCTTCAATTCGACGGCGCTTGTCAGGTTTTAAGCTGTCTCGCTTATAGATCACGTTATCAAGATTATCTTCGGCAGAAGGATCTCCTACCCACTCATCAAGGTCGATAAGACTATCTGGTTTTGGCGTATTGCGTTGATTCATCTGGCTGGCCTCGCTGCACTGATCACGGCAAACAAACAGAAAGACAAACGTATTTAAGGAATCTTTGACTAAAGTCACAGGGTCGATCGGGTTTACGGTACTGCTTAGCCTGATTATGGTACAGAATAAGTTTTTGGGAAGAGGCTGCGGTTAAATTTAGTGAAAAGTTTTGTTGCTAAAAATGGGTTTCTTATACTCGTTTATCGTCACTGTTTGCTCGCTGAAAGGCAGGGCAGGGTATGACAAAACGCTTTGCTGCACTGCAATAATATGCTACTTTTGTAGGGTGAAATTAAATCTTTTGTTCAGGTAATTTTGTCTTAAGGCTTTTAAATAAATAACCATTATTTTCAATTGGTTATGGATTTAAGCCGGGACGGGTTTTAAAACTGGATAGATCGCAATGATGCGCTGCGAAATTGACGCAGCGAAAAACTCAGCAGCAACAGGGGTAAAAAGGCTGTGCCAACAAAATATCTGAAACGGTTTTTTAAACCGCAGTCGATTGCCGTGTTTGGTGCTTCAGAGCGAGAGCACAACATGGGCGGTATCGTTATTCAGAATTTGCTGGAAAGCGGATTTGCCGGGCAGTTGTTTGCTGTGAACTCTCAGGGCTATGACGCGGTGTATGGCGTGCCCTGTTTTACACGTTTGAGTGAGCTGCCGGAAATGCCTGATCTGGCAATCATCTGCTCACCACCAGAAACTGTGCCCGATATTATTCGCGCGCTGGGTGCAAGCATGGTCAAAGCGGCCATGATTCTGACCGGCGGGCTCTCTTTCTCAGAAAATGAATCGCAGCGCAGTCTGCGTGAACAGGTGCGCGAAGCGGCCCGCCCGTATGGCATACGTATTATGGGCCCCGATTGCATGGGCATACTGGTGCCGGGCCACAATATGAACGCCAGTTATTCCCATATCAATATCTGTAAGGGCAAGGTGGCCTATATCGGGCAATCAGGGACGCTGGGAACAGCCATGATTGACTGGGCAACCGGTCAGGAGATTGGGTTTTCTCACTTTTTGACCCTGGGCGATGGTGCCGATGTCGATCTGCCGTCAGTTATTGATTATCTGGCGCAGGACCCTTACACCCATGCGATTCTGCTGCAGTTAAACCGTGTTGATGGCTCTGCCCGGCATTTTATCTCGGCGGTACGTTCAGCTTCACGCAACAAGCTTGTACTGGTCCTGAAAAACAATGCCTTCATAGGTAAAGAGTCCCGTGCTGAGCTTGCGCCCGGTATTTACGAAGATGATGTGGTATATGACGCCGCCCTGCGACGTGCAGGTGTGGTGCGGGTTGCCACTTCCGATGAGCTGTTTAATGCGTTGGAAACCCTTACCCGCATGAAACCGATGCGGGGTAAACGTCTGGCCATTATCTGTAACGGCATGGGGCCGAATGCGCTGGCCACAGAGCGTTTGTTCAGAGATGGTGGCGAGTTAGCCCAGTTGTCCGAAGACTCCGTACAGCAGTTGAAGGAGTTGTTACCTTCCCACTGGAACCGACAGAATCCGGTTGATCTCAATTCCGATGCGACGCCTGACCGTTTTGCCGCCGCCGTGCGGATTCTCACCAAGGACCCCCAGGTAGATGCGGTACTGGTGCTGCATTCACCCACTCGGTTGTCTCCCTCCGTGGAGACGGCTGATGAAGTGATAAAGGTTGCCCGCAAAACGCCACGGAATGTGTTGACCTGCTGGATGGGCAGGCAGACGGCCATTGCGGCGCGTAATCTGTGTAACAGTGCCGGTATCACCACCTTCCTGACACCGGAGGAGTCGGTGGATGCCTTTATGCATATGGTTGATTTTCACCATAACCAGGAGGTGATGCGCCAGACGCCGGCACCGTTCCTTGAACAGAATGCACAGAACCACAGTACGGCTAAACAACTGATTGCTGATGCGCTGGCGCAGGAAAGAGATTATCTGACACACGAAGAGTCGATCCGCCTGCTTGATCTCTACAACATCCCAACCTCCGCAACCTTCTATGCTGAAGATGTGGCGGGTGTAATGGCCATCGCACGTAATCTGGATTGTTCTGTTGCCATCAAGGCACTGCATGATCACAACCACTATCCATTCAGCTATGAAGAGAGTGGAGGGCAGCGCTGGCGCGACATGGCACTGGATCTCTATTCACTGGCAGAGATTGAGCGGGCCTCTGTGAACCTGTCTTACCGTACGACTGAAAGCTACGGCGAAGACAGCCTGAAGGGCTTTTGTGTGCAGGAGATGAAGCGTGGTTTCCAGTCTTTGCAGATTAATCTGGGCATCACCCGTGACCCCACTTTTGGGCCGGTGATTGTGTTTGGCATCGGCGGTCATTCGGTGGATGTGATTGCGGACCGGCATGTGATGTTACCGCCATTGAATATGTCCCTTGCGCTGGAGCTGGTGCGACAGTCCAGAGTCAGCAGAATCATTGATGACAACAGCTATCAGCCGGAGCATGACAAAGAACTGCTTAGCCAGATGCTGGTGACACTGTCAGGCATGGTTGTGGATCTGCCTCACCTCCAGTGTCTGGAGATCAACCCGTTGCTGCTGAACAAAAGCGGTCTGCTGGTGATGGATGTAAGTGTGTCGATCAGTCCGATCCCGGGTCAGCTGTCGATCTCGCCTTATCCGGAAAATCTGACTAAAGCGATCAATCTGAAGTCAGGAAGGCCTGCAATTATCAGGGCGATTCGCGGTGAGGATGAGCCTAACCATCTTGAGTTCTATAACAAACTCAGCCCGCAATCGATTCGTCTGCGTTATTTCTACAGCCGCGGTGTGCCCACACATCATGAACTGGCGAACTGGACCCAGATCGATTACGACCGTGAGATGGCGTTTATTATTTCTGCGGATAAGCAGGACGGTCCAGGTACCGAGACACTGGGAGTGGTTCGGGCGGTTACTGATGCGGATAATGTGCGGGCAGAGTTCAGTATTGTCATCCGGGACGATCTGCAGGGAGAGGGCCTAGGCGTCATTCTGATGCAGCGGATTGTGGATTATTGCCGTGAACGGGGTGTCTTGCAGCTGGTTGGGTCAACGCTTACGAACAACAAAGGCATGCAGGGACTGGCGTCCAAGCTTGGATTTACCGTCAATTACAACATTGAAGAAGATGTTGTTGATATGAAAATGCTGCTTAATCAGCCGGTTGAAGACTGGCAGCGTGCCCGGTTGCAGCTGCCTGTCTGATCGATCAGAGATTAGGGCAGAACATCTCGTGGAGGGTGTGAATAATCCGCTTAGCGGTATCACCTTCCAGTGAGTAGTAGATGGTCTGCGAGGCACGACGGGTTTTAACCAGACCGTCTTTGCGCAATACCGCCAGGTGTTGCGAGAGGGCAGACTGGCTCAGATCAAGATTCAGATTCAATTCTGTCACTGAGAGTTCCTGATCATTCAGATAGCAGAGAATCATCAGGCGACTTTCATTGCCCAGTGCCTTCATAAGTTTGGCTGCCTTCGCAGCATTTTCCCGCATCAGTTCCATCTCCATGACAGGAGGGTTCGCCCTGGAATCTGATGTGGCAGAAAAACTTGTCATACTAGTGGCCAAACGATCACTCCAAATATATCGTCAATAAGTATATAAAAACCTGATATAAGGTGCGGAAATATTGCATCGATACTAACTTATATTGGGTAAGAGGATCAATTTTATCGCTACCATAGAATAACTAATTAGAGTTATCTAAATTAGAGCAGTCAATTTGTTTTAGATTTAGATTTCAAATATTTAGTTATAAGAATTAATAAATGGTTATAAGTGTTAAAAAGACCCGCCTTGCCAGTCGTCAGATACATCACGACTGCTTCGAAGGAGCATGAATGCAGAAAATATTGGTACATATCGATTCCAGGCATGATTTGAGTGCTTTGCTGGATAAAGCTCTCTATCTGGCGCGTCAGTTCAGCAGCAAGGTTGAGCTGTTTAGTTGTTGTTACAACCGTTCGATCGCTCAGGGCCTGATGTTTGATCGTGAGCAGAAAGAACAGGCAGAACATGCTTATGTCCGACAACAGGAAGCGCATCTGGAGAAATTGGCAAACACGCTGGCACAACAGGGTGTTGATGTGTCATGGGATGTGACCTGGGACAGGCACACTGCTGAGGCGGTGGTACGTAAGGTATTGCGTTTTGAGCCTGACTTGTTGCTTCAGGCGGTCGCGCATCATCCTCTCGGCATCGGCCATATGCTTTTTGCCCCGGTTGATTGGCAGATCGCCCGTAAATGTCCGGTGCCGGTGTTATTTGTTAAAGAGCGACCCTGGGGAGAACTGTTACGTATGGCGGTGTGTGTCGATCCTCTGCACGAAACCGATCAGAGTGCGTTGCTGGATCGCCGTCTGCTGGATACCGCCAGCGCTTTGGCAGAGCAGGGTTTTGCTGAGCTGGATATTGTCCACTGCTTTAATACGCTGCCCCATGAAGCGATTTTTGATGAGCATATGGTGCTGGATTATCAGAATCTGCAAGAGAATGTGCAGCAACACCACCGTCAGGCCCTCATTAAACTTCTGGGCGGATATGGCCGGACTGTAGATGACCCTGAAGTGCATCTGCTGCACGGCGAAACGGATCAGGCGATTACGGAGTTTGCCAAACAGCAGAATACAGATCTGTTGATTTTGGGCGTGATTGCCCGCAGCGTGCTGGATCGGATTTTACTTGGCAGTACCATGGAGCGGGTGGTTGATCAGGTTCAGTGTGATGTTTTGCTGATCAAACACCCGTCGTTCAAATGTCCGGTGAGTGAGAGTTAAATTAACTGATATTCAACTCGGCCCAGATCGGGGCATGATCAGACGGTTTTTCCATGCCCCGGATTGTGTAATCAACATTGGACGCCTGGCACAGGCCCAGCAAGGGCTTGCTCAGCAGGATGCCATCAATTCTCAGACCGCGTTTTGGCTCTGCTTCAAAACCTCTGGAGCGGTAATCAAACCAGCTGAATACCTGGTCATTCTCCGGATGCAGATAACGAAAACTGTCGGTCAGCCCCCAGCCGGTCAGACGCTGATACCACTCCCGTTCTTCCGGTTGAAAGCTGGACTTGCCGGTTTGTAACCAGCGTTTACGGTTGGCTTCGCCAATGCCGATATCCAGATCCAGTGGAGAGATATTGAAGTCACCCATGACCACCAGTGGCTGCTCGGGATCACACTCCTGTTGCAGATATGCCTGCAGGTCAGAGTAAAACCGGCGCTTGGCTGGAAATTTGGTGTCGTGGTGGATGCTTTCTCCCTGGGGGAAATAACCATTAATGACCCGAATCTCACTGCCGTTGGCACAGGGATAATCCGCGATAATCAAACGTTTTTGTGCGTCATCATCATCGTGGGTGAAGCCTTTTTGTACCCGCAGAGGCGCTTGTCGGGACATCAGGCAGACCCCGTAGTGGCCTTTCTGGCCGTGAATTTCGACGTGATAACCCATCGCTTTAATATCAGCGAGCGGGAATTCCTCATTATGTACCTTGGTTTCCTGCAGGCCGATGATATCCGGTTGGTGGCTATCAATGACTGCCTGAAGCTGATGCAGGCGAGCGCGAATACCATTTACGTTGAAGCAGACTATTTTCATGGTCATCCTTAGCGGGTACGTGAATCGCGCTTATCTTAACGGCTTGGTAAGGTGTTGCAAACCAATCAGGATAAGTCTTGTCTATGGCTGTGTTTGGTTTTTGCAATTGGCAGAATGCTGAGGGCAGGGGTAGAGTAAGCCCGCGGGTTATGCTGTTACACGAGGAGTGGTGTGTGTCTGAGTTTGATTTTGATCTGTTTGTCATTGGTGCCGGTTCCGGTGGTGTTCGCGCAGCGCGGATGGCTGCTGCAATGGGTGTACGGGTTGCGATTGCTGAAGAAAAGCATTTGGGCGGCACCTGTGTAAACGTGGGTTGTGTGCCGAAAAAACTCTTTGTGTATGCCTCGCAGTTTGCCGAAGAATTCTCTCAGGCGGCGGGTTTTGGCTGGCAGGTTGATGTTTCGCAGTTTGACTGGCCCACCTTGCGTGACAACAAAACCCGTGAAATAGAACGCCTGAATGGGGTTTATCAAAACCTGCTGGTCAATTCGGGTTGTGAACTGATTCATGGCCGGGCGATCCTGACAGGACCAAATGAGGTCGAAGTTGAAGGACGGCGTTATACGGCTGAACGTATCCTGATTGCTGTGGGTGGATGGCCGCATATCCCGAATTTTCCGGGCAGAGAGCATGTGATCAGCTCCAATGAAGCGTTTTATCTTGAGCAGTTTCCCCGTCGCGTTCTGGTGGTGGGCAGTGGTTATATCGGTGTTGAGTTTGCCGGCATCTTTAACGGCCTGGGGGCGGACACAACACTGGTCTACCGTGGCGAACAGATTCTGAAAGGTTTTGATGAAGAGGTCCGAACCTTTGCTGCCGATGAAATTGCAAAGAAAGGGGTTGATCTGAAAGCCAATACGCAGATCGCTTCAGTTGAAAAAAATCATGATGGCTCCTTAACGGTCAGCTTTGAGAATGGCTCTTGTCTGGAGACGGATCTGGTGATGTACGCTACAGGCCGGAAACCCAATGTGACAGGACTCGGGCTGGAAGCATTGGGAATCCAGCTGTCGGCCGGTGGCGCGATCAAAGTGAATGAGCAGTTCCAGACTGCGGTGCCGTCGGTCTATGCCATTGGTGATGTAATCGATCGGGTGCAGTTAACCCCCGTTGCACTGGCTGAGGGTATGGCACTGGTCAAGAATCTGTACGGTCAGCAATCAGTTAAAGTCGATTATGCATTGATTCCAACAGCGGTATTTTGTCAGCCGCCGATTGGCACTGTGGGGCTGACTGAAGCGCAGGCGCGTGAGCAATACGGTCAGATCGAAGTTTACCGTTCCAACTTCAGGGCGATGAAACATACGCTGAGCGGCAGTGAAGAACGTACCTTGATGAAATTGCTGGTGGATAAAACCTCACGCAAGGTATTGGGTGTTCACATGGTGGGGGCCGATGCCGGTGAGATCATTCAGGGCATTGCGATTGCATTAAAAGCAGGTGCAACCAAAGAGGTGTTTGATGCCACCATCGGCATTCATCCGACGGCGGCAGAAGAGTTTGTCACCATGCGCGAGCCGGTTTCTGACTGAACCCGGCTCAGTTCAGCCTCAGTCTGCTGATCTGTCGGTCATGCCAGCCAGACAGGCAGGTCAGCGAGGCTATTGCACCGATCAGGGCAAACGCCATGTCGCTCTGGGTGTCCCAGACATATCCCTGGGTACCCAGAAAGGCTTCTGCGGCAGTGCCGCTCAGTTCCGCCACCCACCACTCAATCAATTCATAAAAAGCGCTGAAGGCGAGACACAGGCTGATGATCATCAGCACTAACCAGCGTCTGCCATTGACCACCTCCAGCCGCAGCAAAATTTCACGGGCGAGAATGGCGGGAGCAAATCCCTGCATGAAATGACCGACTTTGTCATAGTGATTGCGCTCAAAACCCAGCGGTTCTCTGAGCCAGTCAAACAGCGGGACTTCGGCATAGGTGTAGTGCCCGCCTACCATCAGCACAATGGAGTGGATCAGAATCAGCACATACAGCAGAGGCGTCAGTGGGAAACGCCTGCGGGTCAGTGTCAGCAGGATAATACCAATCAGCGCGGGCACAACTTCCAGAAACCAGGTGAAGCCGTCTTTGGGCGCGATTGCCGACCAGATCAAAACGACACTGAACAGGCAAAGCCAGAGTTTTGGGTAGAGGCCAAAGGTGGGAGTCTGCGTGGTATCGGTGTCCATCCGGTAAAATCCTGAGGTTATTTCTCTTCACTCTGATGCAGATCAAGTTAAAGCGCAACTGACTTCGCTGTGCACCTCAATTTGTCATCTTGCTTTGCTGTACTGGGGAAAAAAGAGTGGAGCTATTATGACACTGAAACAGCATTTTGAATTACTGGCGCAATACAATCAGTGGCTGAACGAAAAGATCTACACCCTCTGCAATGAACTCCCGTCAGAAAAGCTCGGCACACTGGGCGCTGATCCAACCTGTACTGTTTTATGGTTCATTAAAACCGGAATTCAGCTTGACCAGGTGTGGCTCAGACGTTTTGCCCAGCATCCTGCAGGTTTTGTGTCACTGATGGATCTCAGATATGCCGCAAGTGAACCGTTGAGTGAAACATTGCCAGACGATCTTGAGCAACTCTGGTCGATTCGATACCGTCTGGATCGCCGCATTCTGGATCTGTGTGATGAATTAGAGGTCTGCCATCTTTCTTATCCGCTGGCTTACCAGAATCGACAGCATTACCGGTTTGAAAAGCGTTTTGGTTATCTGCTGCAGCACCTGTTTAATCAGCAAACCCATGCACGGGGTGGTTTGGTCGCGGCCCTGCAGATGCAGGGCATCGTGCTTGATACAACTGAGTTGCTGGCCGTCATCCCTGAGGCCTGAAGAGGTATCTGGCGGAACTTAATCCGCCAGATGTACCTGATTGCGGCCATTTTGTTTAGCCGCATAGAGTGCCTGATCTGCACGGTTGATCAGTGTGCTTGGGGTTTCGCCTGCCACCAGCTGAGCCACGCCAAAAGAAGCACTGATAGAACTGATTACGTTGCCGTTGTTTTTTTGTTTAATGCGAATAGCCTGAACTTTGCTACGAAGCATTTCGGCAACTGCCGCCGCTTTGTGGGCGCTGCACTCGGGCAAAATCACGGCGAATTCTTCACCGCCGTAACGCACAGGGATCATCGGTTCAGGGCAATTGGCCTGCAACAGCTTGCCGACATGCTGCAGAACTTTGTCACCCATCTGATGGCCGTAGGTATCATTGAATTTTTTAAAGTGGTCCACATCCAGCATCAGTAAAGAGAGACCGTTGGGTACGCTGATGCGACTCAGTTGCTCCAGTTCCTGGTCAAAGGTACGCCGGTTGTAGAGACCGGTCAGCGCATCCATCGAGGCATCCAGGCGGGTGCGCTCCAGTTCTTCACGCAGTGTATTAATCTCTTTCTGCGCAGCCTCAATCTTGCGCTGAAACTCCTGCGTGGATTGGTTCATGGACAGGGTGTACTGAGACAGGGTCTGAATGACGCTTTCAAGCGGTGGGTTCTGTTCTGACTTGCCCTGCGCCTGCAAAGCATCCAGACTGCTTTCAAGCACTTCGCTGAAATCAGCATTCTCTTTGGCTGCCTGATGTGCATGGGTGTGCAGATTGTTGATCACCGCGACGAGCTGCCCCTGAACCTTGTTTGCCGCATCGGTTTCAGCGCCAAGCATATGCTCACGAAACATTTTTTCACTCAGAAGATTTGGACAGGTGCCATAGGTCTGCACGGTTTTGTCCATCTGAAGATTCAACGCAGGCATGCGTTTTGATACATAGGTGTACCAAAGGGCGTAATTCAGCGGGTTGGGTGGGATCTGATACTTGACCATCAGAGGCACGGCCTGACGTAAGTAACCAGCGGCCTGATTTGAATTATCGGCAAATTTCATAACGCTACGCTCTACTGCAAAACACGGGAGGATAAGTTTCCGCTTCAGGCGCAATCATTTTGAATGCAGATACCAGGCACTCGAGCCAAAGCGGATGAAAATTGCCGATTCCATGGCTTTTGTCCCTGATTTTTATGAGTGTATAGTGTATCGGCCATTCCGGCCAATGCTTAAAAAATTAAGTTAATTTTATCTAATGCCCCCCAAGGCACTGTATTCCCAAAAATATTATGTACTGTTAAGTAGCGGTAAAACAGAGGGATTAGACTAAATGCAGTGGATCTACGGCTTTAATACTAAAAATATCAGAGGTGATCTGCTGGGCGGTTTGACGGCTGCAATCGTCGCACTCCCCCTCGCACTGGCATTTGGTGTTTCCTCGGGCGCTGGCGCCATTGCGGGTGTTTATGGCGCGATCTGTGTAGGTTTTTTTGCGGCGTTGTTTGGTGGCACTCCCTCGCAGGTGTCGGGTCCTACCGGGCCAATGACCGTTGTAATGGCTGCCACCTTTACTCATTACTCAGGGCTGGATCCCGAACAGGGGCCGGTGCTGGCATTCACTGTGGTGTTAATGGCTGGCGCAATGCAGGTCCTGCTGGGGCTGTTTAGGTTAGGTAAATACATCACGTTGGTGCCGTTTCCCGTTATATCAGGTTTTATGACCGGCATCGGTGTCATCATTATTTTTCTGCAGCTTGCACCTTTTATTGGCCATGAAGGAGCATCATCGGTGGTGGGTGCGCTGGCACTGTTACCGCAACAGGTAACCACACTTAACCCCTGGGCAACGGCACTGGGCTTGTTGACCCTGCTGACGGTATTTTTCTGTCCACGCCAGATTACCCGTTTTGTGCCTTCAGCATTGATTGCCCTGTTGCTGAGTACGCTGCTGGCAATGCTCTGGATTCCTGCCGATAAGGTCCCTGTACTGGGTGATATTCCCACGGGATTACCTGCCTTGGTCTGGCCCCAGATTTCGATGCCGCTGCTGTCCGATATGCTGATTGCGGCGATGATGCTGGCCATGCTCGGTGCCGTGGATTCGCTGTTGACCTCTCTGGTGGCTGATAACATCACCAAAACCCATCATGATTCAGACCGTGAGCTGATCGGGCAGGGGATCGGTAATATGGCGGCCGGGCTACTGGGTGGTCTGCCTGGTGCCGGGGCCACTATGCGCACAGTGGTTAACGTCCGTGCCGGTGGCAAAACACCGATCTCCGGTGCAGTCCATGCACTTGTGCTATTGGTGATTGTGCTGGGGGCAGGTCCTATGGCGACGCATATCCCTCATGCGGTCCTAGCCGGAATCCTGCTCAAGGTGGGTATTGATATTATCGATTGGCGCTTCCTAGGTCGTCTGCACCGTGCCCCGTTGTTTGTCATTACGCTGATGCTGTTGGTGCTGTTCCTGACGGTGTTTGTGAACCTGATCACGGCCGTGTTTATCGGCGTGTTCCTGGCCAATATTGTTACCCTGAAGCGCCTGGCAGACAGTCAGGTGGATGCTCTGCGCGTGATTGCGGATCAACCTGAATTTTTGCCGGACCTGACTCTGGATGAGCAGCAACTGTTACGTGATGCAAAAGGGCAGATACTGCTGTTCCATTTCGAAGGCCCGGTCAGCTTTGCCTCAGCCAAGGGGCTGTCGAAAAAACTCGCCGTCACAAACCCCCATGAGGTGGTGGTTATGGATTTTAGCCGGGTGCCCTGGATCGATGTATCCACCGCGATGGTGATTGAGGATCTGATCATTGATGCGCGCCGGTTGAACCGGGAGGTACTGCTGGTGGGACTGAGTGAGGCGGTGCTGAATGTGTTCGAGCGCCTGCGGATTCTGAACAGAATCACGCAGGGACATCTTTTTGATGATCGTGCCTCAGCCCTGATTAAGGCATCTGAACTGAGCCGGACTCAGTCAATCTGACCGGCCCCCAGATAGACCTTGCCGAACCAGCGGGGTTGCTCCAGGTGGTCCCGCAGCCCTGCGATCAGTTCCTTAAGCGTTGTGCCACTGTTCAGCAGCGCCTGCAGGTCCTCTTCAAGTAACAGAATCTCCAGATCAATCAGATCCTTGCGATAGTGCAGGGTGACACGCCAGGGTTTCACCGGCACGGCACACTGGGCAAAAAAACGCTCAATGTCCGGTTCAATGGTACTGCGCATTGGCAGGGGTGTGAAAAAGCCTTTCTGGTCGAGTTTGGCATCATCATAGGTATCGATATGATAGATGATATGGCCAATGTCTTCGTTGTGTTTGAGCAGCTTCAGCATGGCGTTATCACCAATCTGGTGTCCCTCTGAGGCACTCACAAAAGGGGCCACCTGAATATGCATCTCCAGCAGGCTGTTACTGCCCATGCTGCGGCTTTTGAAACTGTGTACGTTGATGACGCCATCCACTGACATCACCAGCGTCTTGAGTCGCTCCACCTCTTCAGGCGGCAAACCGGTATCAACCAGCTGACGCAGACTGTCCCAGGTCAGGTCCCAACCGATTTTGCCCACCAGCAGGGCGACAACGACCGCTGCAACGGCGTCCAGCCAGATCCAACCCATCATGGCACCTGCAACCCCGATCAGTACGACGACTGAGGAGAATGCATCTGAGCGGCTATGCCATGCGTTAGCAATGATCATATCTGACTTGATCTCTTTACCCACTTTCAGGGTGTAACGAAAGATCCACTCTTTACCCACAATCGAAAGTGCTGCCACCAGCAGAGCAGGCCATTGCGGGATGCTCAGCGTTTCACCGCTGAGCAGATTATGCAGACTGTCATAGGCCATGGCCCCGGCCACGGCAATCAGAACACTGCCGAGTATTACCGTGCCGACAGTTTCAAACCGTGCATGTCCCCAGGGGTGGTCTTCATCAGGTGCCTGACCGGAAAAGCGCAGTACGATCAGTACCAGCGCGTCGGTCAGGAGATCAGACAGGGAGTGGATACCATCGGCAACCAGTGCTGTGGAATGTGACAATACGCCCGTGACGATTTTCATGACACCTAACACGGCGTCGAGCAGAGCGCCCTGAAGGGTAACTTTTGCGGCAATGGCAGTATGTTCAGGATGACGATGCATATATACGGATCCGTACAGGCGTAGGTAAACTAATCTCAGAGATCAATAGCATACGACAGGTTACTCTCGATGTGGTCAGAGACTGTCAGAATTTCTTTAATCTTCACAACAGAACTGGGCGGTTTTGTGTGTCTCTTCAGGTGTATGCTTTGTTAACACTCGTGTATCAATTATTTAATAAATTTATTTCTAATATATGACTAAGTAATTGATATTTAACGGCCAAGTAGTCAACTGGTTAAAAAATGATCAGTTTAAAGTCAGGCCAGTAACCATGGGAACTTGATGAAGTTTTAGTGGCAGAATTCACAGTGTTATCCACAGGCAATGTGGGTACAACGCGCTAGCAGGCATGATTACAGCCTTTGCTTAATTTTATCTTAACAAAAGGGTCACAGGATTCGGGTATGACAGCGAGCGTTTTATCTCAGATCGTATTACCTGCAGCACTGTTTTTAATCATGCTGGGTGTCGGCATGTCGGTCGAGTTGAAAGCGTTTCAGGCAACCTTGAGGCAGCCCGCTATTTTGCTCAGTGGTGTACTGTTGCAACTGTTTGCTCTGCCTGTGCTGGGGTTGCTGGTGATTGTGTTGTTTCAACTGTCGCCGCTGCTGGCCTGTGGTCTGATGATACTGACCTTTGCGCCTGGCGGTGCTACCTCAAATATGATCACCTACCTGGCAAAAGGGGATACGGCGCTGTCGATCTGCCTGACAGCGATTGCCGGTCTGATAACCCCGGTAACCCTGCCGCTGTTCAGTGCCATAGCCATTGGTTACTGGCTGGGGGATAACAATGCAATCAATTTCCCGGTGTTGCCGACAATGCTCAAGCTGGCGTTTATCGCCATATTACCCGCTCTGATCGGTTCTGCTTTGCGACACCTCTATCCTGTTGTTTGCGACCGGCTGACAGGGCCCGTCAAGATTATCACGGTACTGTTTATGCTGCTGGTGGTCGTGGGGCTAATTAAACAGAATCAGACCCAGCTCTTGGCGCTGTTGCCTCAGCTAACCACGGTATTGCTGGTGCTGATGGCGTTAGCCATGCTGAGTGGCTACTTCATGGCAAAATGGTTGAACGGTGACTCAAAAGCCGGTATCACGCTGGCGATAGAGGTGGGTATTCAGAATGCTGCGGTGGCGCTACTGCTGACAGCGGGCATTTTGCAGAATCAGGAGATGGCGGCGGTCGCGCTGTTTTACGGTGTGCTGATGAATCTGCCGGCGCTGCTGCTGATACTGTGGCGCAACCGTCCCGGATTAAAACCTGCGCTCTCTTAATCGATGTTGAGAATTTTGTGCTGCTGCAGGCTTAGCTTCCACTGAGGATGTTGCAGGCAATAGTGCAGGGCTTCCTGAGTGTGGATGGGTCTCATAGGGCCATCCATCGGTTGCAGATAAAAATGCTCGAAAGCCAGTGCTTCGAAATTGGCCGGGGGGGCCAGGGGTTGCGGATAGACCAGCTTCAGCTCATGTCCCGTCTGAACGACCAGTGCAGCATCTGCTTTGGGGCTGACACAGATCCAGTCAATACCTTTGGGTAAAGGACGGGTGCCGTTGGTCTCAATGGCGACTTCACACCCGGCAGCATGGCAGGCATCGACCAGTGTCTGGTCCAGTTGCAGGGCGGGTTCACCCCCGGTGAAGATCAGATAGGGCGGCTGTTCAACATTCGGCCAGAATGAGACCAGGTATCGAACCAGTGTGGCGGCATCTTCAAATTTTCCGCCATTCTGACCGTCGGTGCCGACAAAATCCGTATCACAGAAATCACACACGGCGTCGGCGCGATCCTGTTCGCGACCTGACCAGAGATTGCATCCGGTAAACCGACAGAATATAGCAGCTCGACCAGACTGAGCGCCTTCACCCTGCAGGCTAAAAAAAATCTCTTTTACCGAATACATATGATATGTTCATTTAGCTGTTTGTCTAAGAGGCGCAGAGTGTACACCGTACACAGCTGTCGTGCGACAGTTGCGCAATAACCACAATAATCACGACGATCAGGTTGTACTATGACACTACGTAACATTGATAAGACGCTTTACAAGCAAAAGCAACGGAAGCTGGCGCTCTCGCTTTGTGTCATCTTCTTTATTTTCGCCATGGTGTTCAGCACCGTGCTGCGTAACTACTTCGGTAATCCCGAAGGTGCAAACACCTGGGTTAATCTGACCGGTGTTCTGATGGGGTTGGCTCTGACTGCGGGCCTGTTCGCCCTGTTCTCCAATCATGCATCACTGGATGAAGTGCGTTATGCCTGGAAAGTGAAACGTCAGGTACTGAAAATCCAGAATAAACTGCATCATTGGGAAGCGCTGCTGGAAAAGGGTGATCAGACCGCTGCGACGGTGATCTCGTTTTATTACCAGGGCGTGTTACAACTGCAGATGCTGGACGGCAATGATTTCGGTTATTCCGAAACCCGTCAGCGGGAGTCACGCTTCCGCAATCAATGTCGTGAGCTGGGTTTGCGTTGCAACGCTGATGAATACAGCAGTGAGCTGCTGGCCAGCCTTAAAGCCTGAAGCATTCGGTTTTTGCATAAACAAAACGCGGCCTGAGCCGCGTTTTTTATTGTCTGTTACTGCCGTTGCAGTTCACCACCAAAGGCTTGCAACAGGGCGGGCAACAGGCGGTTAAATTCCAGCCCCATCTGCACCATATCAGCATCAAACTGGGCGATTGGGTCCTCATCCGCTTCTGTTTTAAGTTGTTCCTGAAGCTGATCGGAGAGTTTCAGACGTTTTAAGGACAGATCTTCCTGCAACATGAAACGCAGTTGCTGCTCCCACTCAACCGCCAGTTTAACCACCCGTTTGCCGGTTTCCAGATGGGCAATAAATTCATCATCCTCCAGTGCCTGGCTCTTGATGCGGATAACGCCCCCTTCGGTGACGCTGTCTCGCAATTCAGCTTCATCCAGCGTGGTGAATTCCGCAGGACGGCTGGCGGGTTCTGACAGCCAGCCAGAGAGAATTGCTGCTGGGGCATTGTTGACATCAATCCGGGTCACCGGCAGTGAACCCAGGCTGCCACGCAGGTGACTGAGCAATGCTTCAGCTTTGGCCGCACTGCTGCTATCCACGGCAATCCATCCCTGTTGTGGTGAGATCAGGGCATAGGTCTGTTGATGGCGACTGAAGGCGCGGGGCAGCAGATCAAGAATGATCTCATCCTTAAGCTGGTCTTTCTCTTTTTTGAAAACCTTGCGCTCAAGTTCAATCTGGGCGACTTTTTCCTGCAGGGCAGCTTTAATCACGCTGGAGGGCAGGATCTTCTCCTCTTTACGTGCGCACAGCAAAACAAAACCCTGCACCGTATGCACCAGTTCATCATCCAGATCCGGGCAGGGGGCAGCCCAGCCATAACGCGCCAGTTCCCCAGATCTGCACGGGGTGAATGCGTGTTCAGCCAGGGTGTTTTGCAGTGAGGCAAGTGGCAGTTCAAAACCATCCTGCAAGCGATAGAAAATTACATTTTTAAACCACATAAGAGTTCCATGCTCAGGTGAGGGGCGGCATCTTAACAAGTTTTTGGCGTGCCGGGGGAATTCGAATCAGTCTTTTTGATTCTGTAGTTGTTGCCAGCTTGTCTCGATTGCTTCATCAAGGTAAAAGCCAAACAGCTCAGGGGTGGTGTAGCCTTCCAGTGCTGCTGTAAGCGGCGCGCCCTTATGATCAAGAAACAGCAGGGTGGGAGTGACACCAATCTTGAAGCGTTTGGCAAACGCATTAGCGGTGACTGTCTGACCGTCAAAGTCGGTCAGTTCCTGGTGGGTATTCATCTCAATGCGGCGAAATCGAACACGGTTTGTATATTGCTGATTACGTTGCATGGGTTGCAGCAGGTCGTAGCTGAGCTGAATACAGTAGGCACACTCAGGCTGGGATACCAGAATCAGCAGTACCTTATCGATATCATCGGCTTCCGAGATGGCAGCGCTCTGTTCACTGAGATCCCTTGCCAGTGGAATATCGGCCTGAACACTGAAACAGGCCAGCAGCAGATTTACTGTCAGTAAAAGATGGCTGCACCGCATAGAATCACACCCTTTTACAGTAAAGCTGGCAGCGCTATGAACTGAACATGGCGCTGCCGATTACTTGCTGATTACAACCCTTCAAACGCCATCAGGGTGTGAACGGGAACACCACTGTCCTGGATCAGGGTAGAACCCTGCAGGTCGGGCAGGTCGATCAGGGCGGCAGCTTCTGAGACCGACGCGCCCAGTTTTTTAACCAGTGTGCAGGCAGCCAGAATGGTTCCGCCAGTGGCAATCAAATCATCAAACACCAGAACCCTGTCACCAGGGCCGACTGCATCGAGCTGCATTTCAACAGACGCTGAACCGTACTCAAGCGCATACTCCTGATGGATGGTTTCGCCCGGCAGTTTGCCTTTTTTACGAACCAGTACCAGAGGCAGGTTCAGGTGATACGCCATGATAGAACTGATCAGAAAGCCACGGGCATCGATACTGGCAATGTGCGTAATGTCACTGTCGATATAGCGCTGAATAAATGCATCAGACACCATGCGCAGGGCTTTAGGGTCCTTGAAGATCGGTGTGATGTCACGGAATTGAACGCCTGGTTCCGGCCAGTCGGGAATGGTGCGGATCACAGACTTTACATAACATTCATCGTAAGACATCAGGTTCTCCTTATTATGGATTCAACAGGCAGGGACCGAATCAACGGCGTGCGAAAGGTCATGCGTCCCTGCAGAGGTGTATTTAAGAACAGTCAGACTGGCGCTGGGGCATATGTTCTGCATTGTTGGGACACTCACCGGAGAGCTGGTACAGCTCTTTCAGGTGGGTCAGATGAACCTCTTTACCTTCGACGCTCAGCAGCTCATTTTTCTGAAAGCGGGTAAAGATACGGCTGACGGTTTCTACGGCCAAGCCCAGATAGTTACCAATCTCATTACGTGACATGGAGAGACGGAAGCTGGTTTCTGAATAACCGCGCTGTTTGAAGCGTTGTGACAGCTTGATCAGGAAGGTAGCAATGCGCTCGTCGGCGTTCTTTTTGGACAACAGCAGCATCATCTGCTGCTCTTCCCGAATCTCTTTACTCATGCTGCGCATCACCTGACGACGCAGTTCCGGCAGTTGGCCAGAGAGGTCGTCCAGACGATCAAACGGAATTTCACAGACGGTGGTGGTTTCCAGTACTTTGGCAGAAACAGGATACTCGCTGCAGTCAAAACCGCTCATGCCCACCAGCTCGCCGGGGAAAAAGAAACCGGTGATCTGCTCTTCGCCTTCATTGGTGAGGGTATAGGTTTTAACGGAGCCGGCACGGATCGCATAAATAGACGTGAAAGGGGTGCCCTGAGTGAAAAGGTGATCGCCTTTTTTCAGTGGCTTACTTTTCTCGATGATATCGTCCAGCCGTTCCATCTCGGTCATATTGAGTGAAACCGGCAGGCAAAGGCTGCTCAGGCTGCAGGTTTTGCAGGTTACCTGATGCAGGCTGCGTAATTTACCATCGGTCACGTGATATTCAGCCATTGTGCCATCCTGTCTGTGGTGTAAGTTCTAAATTATCACCCAATATGCCGCCCCTGAAAAGCGCAGATCAGATGATCCGCGAGAATCGCTGCACGTTTTCAGACTTTGGTATATAGGCATCGAAGCTCATACAGATGCGGCGGATCAGTAATCGACCTGCCGGAGTCACACTGATACGTTCAGGAGACAATTCAACCAAACCATCGGCGGTGAACTGATTCAGTTCATTCAGCGCGTCGGCAAAGTACTCATCAAAGTTGATGGAAAATTCCGATTCAATCTGCGCTTTTTCAAGCTCAAAATGACAGATCAGTTGAGTAATCACCCGGCGGCGCAGGTGGTCGTCAGCACTCAGTTTTACACCCCGTTTAATGGCGTGTTCATGTGTTTCGACCGCTTTGGTATAGGCGGCAACTTCATGTTCATTCTGGTAGTAGACCGAGCCAATCTGACTGATGGCCGAGACGCCCATGGCAACCAGGTCACAGTCCGCATGGGTGGTATAACCCTGGAAATTACGGTGCAGGTGTCCTTCTCGCTGTGCCACTGCCAGCTCGTCATCCGGCTTGGCAAAATGGTCCATGCCGATGTAGACATAACCGGCGTCCAGCAGGGTGTTGATGGTGGTTTCCAGTATAGCGAGTTTGGTATCCGGGCTTGGCAGGGTGGCCGCGTCAATGTGTTTCTGAGAGCGGAACCGGTCAGGCAAATGCGCATAATTGAATACTGACAGTCGGTCAGGATTCATATCAATGACGGTCTCCAGGGTACGCTGGAAACCTTCCAGACTCTGAAACGGCAGCCCATAGATCAGGTCAAGGTTGAGTGAACGGAAACCTTCAGCTCTGGCTGCATCAAGAATCAGGCGGGTTTGCTCAACACTCTGTACCCGGTTAACGGCTTCCTGAACCTTGGGATCGATATCCTGCAGGCCCAGACTGATGCGGTTAAAACCGATTTCGCGTAACACGCTGATGGTCTCTTCAGAGGCTTCACGGGGGTCGATTTCGATTGAGTAGTCACCGCTGTCGTCGTTCAGCAGATTAAAATGCTTTCGCATCTGCCCCATCAGTTCGCGCATCTGATCATGGCTGATAAAGGTGGGGGTACCGCCACCCCAGTGTAGCTGGGTTACGCTACGGTCGTTGCTGTACCACTGGGACAGCTGCGCCATTTCACGGTAGACCGTATCCAGATAGGGTTGTGCCTTGTTGCGGTTACGGGTGATCACCTTGTTGCAGGCGCAGTAGTAACAGACATGTTCACAAAAAGGGATATGCACATAAAGTGACAAAGGGGCACTGAGGTCCGTCGTCTGCTGGGCACAGTTAACCAGATCCGCTGGCGCCAGCGCCGGATCAAACTGAACGGCGGTTGGGTAAGATGTATAACGCGGCCCTGACAGGTCATAACGTTTAATCAGATCCAGATCCCACTTAATCAGGTTATTGTCCACTGATAGTACCCTCTAAACTTTAACCGCAGTGGCCTTAAGCCGCCTGCAAATAATCAAGAACACCGCGCCAGGGTAAACTGAACAGACCCATGATTATGATGATGAGTCCTGCGACCTGACGGGTCAGTTGTTGTTGCAGCAGGCTTTTTACCTGCTGCGCAAAAAGTCCGGTTAACAGCATGACGGGCAGCGTGCCAAGACCAAAACAGGCCATCAGCAGGGCGCTGTACTGCCAGTCGGCGGCGGCTGAGGCCCAGATTAATGTGCTGTATACCAAGCCGCAGGGAAGCCAGCCCCAAAGGCTGCCTAAAAGAAACGCCTGACCGGGGTGGCGGGCTGGTAGCAATCTTCCGGCAAGCGGACGTAGTTGTTGCCAGAGCATGCCGCCAACCTTCTCGAGACGGGTCACGCCGAGCCACCACTGCGCAATATATAAACCCATGGCGACCAGCATCAGACCTGCCAGAGTGCGCAAAATAAGCTGTAATTCAAGGTTGCTTAATAACCAGCCGAGACTGCCAAACAGGGCGCCGGCCAGGCTGTAGCTGAGTATCCGGCCACCGTTGTAGCTGACTAATAAACTTAGTCCCCGAGAGCCTGACGGAGCCTGTAATGCCACGCTGCTGGCGATACCGCCACACATGCCAAGGCAGTGGGTGCCGCCAAGCAGGCCGAGCAAAAAAGCGGTAGGTAGCGCAAAGGCTTCAGTCATCGGATTTCCGAGGCGGTTTCGCGTCCTGCGGAATCAGATCATCATCATCGTCGAAAAGAATGCGGTGCGCAGGGGAGTCCAGATCGTCAAACTGTCCACTGTTTACGCTCCAGAAAAATGCCCAGACACCACATCCGGCAAGAATCACAGCGATTGGTATCAATAGATAGATAATGTCCATGGCATTGTCGCTAAATAGCCCTGAAAAAGTTGTGGCATAGTTTACCTGATTTTGGTTGTCTCAGCAGCTCTGTTTTTTGGCATAGAGCTGAGCCGCAAGGCATTACCAACCACCACCAGTGAGCTCAGAGACATGCCTAACGCTGCCATATAGGGCGCGATAAAACCAAATGCAGCCAGGGGCAGGGCGGTCAGGTTATAGCAGAGTGACCAGGCCAGATTCTGATTGATAATCCGTCTGGATTTACGCGCCAGCTGAATACCACTGGCCAGACGGGTCAGGTCATGGTTTACCAGTACAGCGTCTGCACTGGTTTTGGCCAGATCGGTTGCACTGCCCATGGCAATGGACGTCTGAGAGCCTGCCAGAACGGGGATGTCGTTAATGCCGTCACCCACCATAATGACGCGCTTACCTTCGGCCTGCAGCTGATTGACATATTGCAGTTTCTGTTCAGGGCTGGCGCCGGACATACAGTGGTTGATGCCAAGTTTGGTAACCGTATCGGTAACGGCACTGGAGCTGTCCCCGGTGAGCAGGTGGCAGTTCAGGCCGAGACGTTTAAGCTGCGCAATGGCGCTGGCCGCTTCCGGGCGCAGATGGTCGTTCAGGCGGAACCATGCCTGAGGTCCGGCTGCGCTGCACAGTAATAACCAGAGACCGCTTTGGGTCGGGGTGGTTAACGTGGCATCAGGGCAGAGTGTCATCGCATACTCGGGTTTGCCGATACGATAGAGGGTCTGATCAATCTTGCCCTGAAGACCCAGGCCCAGACTTGCCTCAATATCACGTGCGCTCAGTTGTTCTCGATTATCCTGAAAGGCGTGTGCGATAGGGTGCTCACTGTGTTTTTCCAGAGCGGCGGCGAGCTGAATGCATTGTTGTTCGCTGGTATCACCTAAGGGGATAACCTGCTGCAGGGTAAGTCGTCCTTCAGTCAGGGTTCCGGTTTTATCGAACACAACCTCATCTGCATTGGCCAGCGCTTCAAGTACATGACCACGGGTAATCAGTAAACCGTGTTCGCGCAGGGTGGCCGTGGCGGCTGTGAGGGCAGTCGGGGTGGCCAGCGACAAAGCGCAGGGACAGGTCACTACTAAAACTGACAGCGTGATCCAGAATGCATTGGCCGGTTCGATCTGCCACCAGCTGATGCTCACTACCGTTGCGGTCAGCAGGACGATGGCAACAAAATAGCTGGCGACCTTATCGGCAATTTTTGCGACGGCAGGTTTTTCCGCCTGCGCCCGTTCTAACAGGCGGACAATGGCGGATAGCTGCGTGTCGTTACCGGTTCGGGTGATACGCAGGGTCAGCGGATTTTCAACATTCATGGTGCCGCCCACCACAGCGTCACCGGTTTGTTTTGCGATTGGCAGATATTCGCCGGTCAGGGCTGACTCATCCACCGAGCTGCGACCGGCGATGATCTCGGCATCCGCAGGGATGGTTTGGCCGGGTTTGACCAGAATCTCCATGCCCGCCTTGAGTTCAGAGGCTGGGATCAATTGTTCTTTACCGTCCAGTATCTGTATCGCGCTGTTGGGAATCAGATTAAGCAGCGCATTCCCGGCGCGGCCTGAACGGTGGCGCGCTTTCATTTCAAGAAAACGACCAGTCAGCAAAAACAGGGTAAACATGGTGACAGAGTCAAAATAGACTTCACCGCTGTTGGTCACCGTCGCCCAGACACTGGCCAGATAGGCACCACCAATGGCAATTGAGACCGGTACATCCATGGTCAGATGACGGGTCTTGAAATCCCGGAGTGCGGCGATAAAAAACGACTGGGCGGAGTAAAGGATTACGGGGGTGGCAAATACCAGGCTAACCCAGCGCATAAAGGATTCATATTGTGTTTCCATGCCCTGGAGAGCACCGCCATAAAGGGCGATGGCCAGCATCATGGTCTGCATCATACCAATGCCGGCAACGCCGAGACGGCGCAGCGCTTTTTTCTGCTCCAGCGCGAGCCGCTGCTCTTCAAGATCCGGCTGGTAGGGGTGGGCCTGATAACCGATGCAATAAATTTCGGCGAAAATATGGCTGAGTTTTTGTTGTTCGGGCTGCCAACTGATGCGTGCACGGTGATTTGTCAGGTTCACCCGAACCTCAAGTACACCGTCCATCTTGCTCAGATGGTGTTCCAGTAACCAGACGCAGGCGGCACAGGTAATGCCTTCAATGACCAGGCTGGCTTCCCGGTGATTTTCAATTGCCGAGACAAATCCCTGCTGGAGTTCAGGGCTATCGTACAGTGTCAGCTCATCGAGGAAACCGGATTTAAGCTCCCGGGTTTTAATCTCCGGAGAACCGGCAGGTCCAGCCCGGTGTTTATAATAATTTTCCAGGCCACTGGCCGCGATGGTCTCAGCCACCGCCTGGCATCCGGGGCAGCACATTGACCGCGGCTGACCCTGGATCAGCGCGCGGTAATCGGTACCCGGTGGGATCGGCAAACCGCAGTGGAAGCAGTCTGCTGCAGCGTCCAGTGTTTGGGGAGCCGCCAGTGACGTGTCAGTCATACACTCAGTTTTCAGCGCTTAGCTCAACGGTGTTCTGATCGTAAGGGGGTGAAATCTCTGCACGCAATCGCCATTCCTCACTGGAAGGCTCAAGCAGCAGGTAACGCTTACCTTTTAGCTCAGCCTGCAAACTGCCGGTATAGGCCATGCTGCCAGGCACACGCTTCAGGGTGATTGACTGGTCATATTTTTGATGTGTTGGATGCACGATGTTCAGATTCAATGTTTCAGGCGGCGTATCCTGATTGGTTTTGAAATTCAGCATCAGATCGCCAGTCAGGTTGTCCAGCATCAGGTTAGCACCAATGCCCATACGCTGAGCGGCTTCAACCCGGCTTGGATCCAGAACATGGTTACGTGCAACCTTGTAAAAGTCATCTTTAACCAAACCGTCCATTGTAACGATGGAAAGATACAAAAAGGTGAAGCCATAGATGAATACAGCAATCAGTGGAGCCAGAATAAACCAGAGCCAGGGTTGCTTGTACCAGGGTGCCTGAGGCGTTTGATCAGTCATATTTCTACCATGTATAAAAAAAGCTGCCGGGGCGCCGTGCTGGTGGCACCGGGCAGCTATTCTAACCGATTTATATCAGCTGCGTGCAATGCCCTTAACGGGCAGGTGCAGGACCGATAAAGCGGCTCTCTTCAGTGATGCTGATGTCCGGGGCATTTACGGCAGTCACCGTGAAATGGATCTTGGTATTGGCGGATTCCAGATAGCGTCGATCAAGATCAAGGCGCAGTGGCAGATCCAGCAATTCACCTGCGGAGATTGTGACCTCAGAAGGACCAATCAGTTCAAGTCCATCAAGACCCGATACCGAGATTGTATAACGGTGATCATTCTGCTCTTTGTTGGCCATCTTCAGCGTATACACGTTTTCAATTTTACCACTGGGCGTTTCAACAAAGAGCTGACCCCGGTCACGTAAAATATCCAGTTCCAGAGGTACACGGTTAAATAGTGTATAACCAAAGGCGATAAACATGGCACATAGCACAGCGAAGTAGCCAATCAGTCGGGGACGGAAGATGTGAGTGGTTTTACCTTCCAACTGATGTTCAGTGGTGTAACGTACCAGTCCGCGGGGATAACCCATGCGATCCATGATGTCGTCGCAGGCATCAATACAGGCACCACAGGCGACGCATTCGTATTGCAGACCATCACGGATATCAATGCCAACAGGGCAGACATGGACGCAGTTACCACAATCAATACAGTCGCCTAAGCCCTGGGCTTTATAGTCTGCTTCTTTTTTACGTTTACCGCGGGTTTCGCCACGTTTTTCATCGTAAGAGATGATCAGGGTGTCCTGATCAAACATAACGGACTGGAAACGGGCGTAAGGGCACATGTAGATACAGACCTGCTCACGCAGCCAGCCAGCATTACCGTAGGTGGCTACTGTGAAAAAGCCCAACCACCAGGTTTCCCAGGGGCCGAGATTCCAGCTCAGGATATCCGGGATCAGCTCACGTACCGGTGAGAAATAACCAACAAAGGCCACCGCGGTAGCAATCGAAAACGCCAACCACAGGAAGTGTTTCAGACTTTTACGCAGAAACTTTTCAGTGGTCCAGGGTTGTTTGTCCACGCGCATGCGTTGATTGCGATCACCCTCTGCAAATTTTTCGATCCAGATATAGATCCAGGTCCAGACGAACTGTGGGCAGGCATAACCGCACCACAAGCGACCGGCAAATACAGTAAAGAAGAACAGGGCAAAGGCCAGGATAATCAGCAGCCAGGAGAGCAGCATAAAGTCCTGAGGCCAGAACGTCATGCCAAATACATGGAACTGGCGGTTAGGCAGGTCAAACAACACAGCCTGTCGGCCATCCCAGCTTAACCAGGAAAAACCAAAAAACATCACCAGCATAATCAGACTGGAAAGTTGACGGAACTTCTTAAAAAATCCCGTGTAATGCTTAACGTAGATATGCTCCCGTTTGGCATACAGATCGAAGTTTTCGGCTGCATTTTTCTTGGGCGGTTTTGGAGTGATATTTTGCACCGGAATCTGGTTCATAAGCGTTCTTCTGTGGCAAAAGCAAAAACTGATCCCTAGCAACCTTAGGTTTATTAGGGAATTTGCATATTATACTAACCCGGAAATAAAAAAGGCGATATGACCTAGATCATATCGCCTTTCTTCAGTGACTGTCCCGCTTATTTATTGGACAGACTGTAGACATAAGCAGTGATCAGATGAATCTTCTCATCGCTCAGCAGGTCTTTGTGCGCTGGCATCATACCTGCGCGGCCGTTACGGATAGTGTGTGCAACTTTCTCGAACGTACCACCATACAGCCAGATATTATCAGTCAGGTTAGGTGCACCCAGCATCTGAACGCCTTTTGCGTCAGTGCCGTGACATGCAGTACACAGAGCCTGGAACTGACCCTGGCCGCGAGCGGCAGCGTCTTTGTCCACTTCCTGACCACTCAGGCTCAGGACGTAGCTGGCAACGTCGCGTACACCTTCTTCACCCAGTACAGCACCCCAAGGTGGCATACCGCCATTACGGCCATTGGTGATGGTGGCTTTGATGGTGGCAGGTGCGCCGCCGTACAACCAGTCATTGTCGGTCAGGTTAGGGAAGCCGTGGGCGCCGGTACCGGCAGAACCATGGCATACAGCACAGTTGTTACCAAACATGCGCTGACCCATTTTCAGGCCTTTTTCGTTTTCAGGCAGCTGCAGTTCTTCTACAGAAATGGCTGCGTACTTGGCGAAGACAGGCTTGTACACCTCTTCAGCATGTGCCATCTCTTCTTCCCACTGGTTGTGAGAAGTCCAGCCCAGCAGACCCTGGAAGCTACCCAGACCTGGATAGAGAACCAGATAAACCAGACCAAAGATGACGGTACCCAGGAACATTTTGAACCACCACTGTGGCAGTGGATTGTCATATTCCTCAATGCCATCAAAGGCATGGCCAACTTTTTCTTCAGTAGTATCGTTAAATTTCTGACTCTTACGAGTCGCAAACAGTAACCAGGTACAACCCAGGATAACTGCCAGGGTAATGACGGATACCCACGCGCTCCAGAAAGCACTCATTTTTCAATTCTCCCGTTACTGGCCTTAGTATCCAGTTCATCTTCAGGCTCATTCAGCGGCATATTCGCTGCGTCGTCATACTTTGACTTGTTTTTTGGGTGCAGTACCCAAGCAAACAGTGCAAAGAAGACCACCATCATGATGACTGGCATGTAGGGACCGTAAACTTCGTAATTCACGCGTTAATTACCGCTTGTTGTTGTACACAGAGTGGGTTTTACCCAGCGCCTGCAGGTAAGCGACCAGAGCATCGATCTCGTATTTGCCCTGAACAGCATCCTGTGCACCAGCGATCTGCTCATCGGTAAACGGTACGCCCATCGCGCGCTGTACTTCCAGTTTCTTAGCTGTGTCTTTACCAGTCAGCTTGTTCTCGAACAGCCAAGGGTAAGCAGGCATCTTGGATTCCGGAACCACGTCACGAGGGTTGTACAGGTGAGCACGGTGCCAGTCGTCAGAATAACGACCGCCTACACGGGCCAGGTCAGGACCGGTACGCTTGGAGCCCCACAGGAATGGGTGTTCCCAAACGAATTCGTTCGCAGTAGAGAAGTGACCGTAACGCTCGGTTTCGGCACGGAACGGACGAATCATCTGAGAGTGACAGTTGTTACAACCTTCACGGATGTAGATGTCACGGCCTTCAAACTCCAGCGCGGTGTAGGTACGCATACCTTCAATCGGCTTGGTTGTTGAGGTCTGGAAGAACAGAGGTACGATCTCTGCCAGACCACCGCCACTGATCGTGATGATGATCAGCAGGATCATGAGGCCGATATTCTTTTCTATCGTTTCATGTTTGATCATGTTGTTTAACTCCTATCGGCCTTAAGCTGTCTGTGGTGCAGCTTCAGCAGCAGGTGCAGTGCTGCCTTTACGCACGGTCTGCCAGGTGTTGTATGCCATCAGCAACATACCTGTCAGGAAGAACATGCCGCCCAACCAGCGCACAAAGTAACCTGGGTGAGAGGCTTCCAGTGCTTCAACAAAGCTGTAGGTCAGAGTGCCGTCTTCGTTTACTGCACGCCACATCAGACCCTGCAGAATACCGTTTACCCACATCGCACAGATGTACAGTACGGTACCGACAGTTGCCAGCCAGAAGTGAGTGTTGATCAGGCCAACAGAGTACATCTGAGCCTTGCCGAACAGACGCGGAATCATGTGATAAACCGCACCGATGGAGATCATCGCTACCCAACCCAATGCGCCAGCGTGTACGTGGCCAACGGTCCAGTCAGTGTAGTGAGACAGGGCGTTTACCGTCTTGATGGACATCATCGGGCCTTCGAAGGTAGACATACCGTAGAAAGACAGAGATACCACCAGGAAGCGCAGAACAGGGTCAGTACGCAGTTTGTGCCATGCGCCGGACAGAGTCATCATACCGTTGATCATGCCACCCCAGGATGGCGCCAGCAGGATCAGGGACATTACCATCGCTACAGACTGAGTCCAGTCAGGCAGCGCGGTGTAGTGAAGGTGGTGACCACCCGCCCAAATGTAAGTCGCAATCAGTGCCCAGAAGTGCACGATGGACAGACGGTAAGAGTAGATTGGACGCTCAGCCTGTTTTGGCACGAAGTAGTACATCATGCCCAGGAAGCCTGCAGTCAGGAAGAAACCTACCGCATTGTGTCCGTACCACCACTGAACCATGGCATCCACAGTACCTGGGTAAACAGAGTAGGACTTCATGAAGCTAACCGGCAGGGCTGCACTGTTCACGATGTGCAGGACTGCAACCGTGATGATGAAAGCCATGTAGAACCAGTTACCTACATAAATGTGGGAGGTTTTACGCATTTTCACTGTTCCTAGGAAAACAATCGCGTAGGCAACCCACACCAGCGTAATCAGGATATCGATTGGCCATTCCAGCTCGGCATACTCTTTAGAAGAGGTATAACCCAGCGGCAGGGTGATAGCAGCAGCCAGGATAACGGCCTGCCAGCCCCAGAAAGTAAATGCAGCCAGACCGTCAGAAATCAGACGGCGCTGACAGGTACGCTGTACCACGTAGTAAGACGTTGCAAACAGGGCGCAACCGCCGAATGCAAAGATAACTGCGTTGGTGTGCAGTGGACGCAGACGACCAAAGGTCAGCCACGGAGTATCAAAGTTCAGTGCAGGCCAAACCAGCTGCGCAGCAATCAGGACACCGACGGTCATACCGACGATACCCCAAATTACTGTCATGATGGCGAACTGGCGCACCACTTTGTAGTTGTAGGTGGTTGGTTCAGTTGCTGTGCTCATGTCAGGCTCTCATCAACAAGCTTTTTTGGGAAAATGGAATTTCGGGGGCAATTATCTGGGAATAGCCCCGGGTTTTCAATGCAATTACCGGAATGCCTGAGGCAAATTGTCGCACTGCCGTAACCACGCCGGGTGTGATTACATCAAAAAGAACAATCAAAACACTTAATTTCAACTCATTGAAATATATTAATAATTTTATCTTGTTATGGACTTAAGGGGCACGTTGATCAGGTGCGGCTATAGGTCGTTTGACGCATTTTTAACAATTCAGGGGCAGAACGGTATTCCGAGTTTAGTTGATATATGTCAAATGTGCAGAAACGCTCTGAAGCCCTGTTAGGAGCTGGACTTGGGCTTTCGTATTAGTCAGGCAACCGGTTGGGAATTCAGTATAATGCAGCCACTTTTAACCTGAGTGATGCAAACTGTGGTTCAGATCGAAGGACAGCCTAATAAAGGTCGGGTGTTGCTGGCCCATGGTGCGGGTGCGGGGAGTGACAGCGCGTTTATGCAACAGCTTTCCTCGGGGCTGGCTGCGTTGGGGCTTGAGGTGATCCGTTTTGAATTTCCTTATATGCAGCGTATTCGGGTTGAACAAAAACGTCGTCCACCGGATCGGCAACCGGTGTTACTGGATTGTTTTGAACAGTTGATCGACACCTACTACAGTCCGGACATTCCGCTCTATATCAGCGGTAAATCAATGGGCGGTCGCATGGCCAGTATGCTGATGGAACATCCTAAAGTGACTGCTGGCTGGGTGTTTGGTTATCCCTTTCATGCACCCGGTAAACAGCAACCACGCATTGAGCACCTGCAAGCCCTGCAAAAGCCGTTAACTATCTTTCAGGGTGAACGAGATCCTATGGGTAACCGGGATGAGGTGCAGAACTACCCGCTGAGTGACGCTGTTCGGATTCATTGGCTTAAGGATGGTAATCATGAACTTAAACCGAGAAAAAGTGCAGGCTGTACTCAGGAACAACATTTGGCAAGCTGTTTTGCAGTAATAGGAGCACAGTTGTGAGCTTTTTTGACCGTCTAATCCTGCAATGTCGCGCAGGCTTTGAAAAAGAGGCCGCGGCTGAAATCACAGAACGGGCTTCAGAGCTCGGATTCTATGGTTATTGCATGCTGGATCAGGATGCAGGGTATCTGAGTTTTCATCTGCCGGAACCCGGCACGGCGGAAAAACTGATCAGCGCATTGTCGTTCCGGTCACTGATCTTTATTCGTCAGTGGTCGGTGGCAGGGGAGTGTCTGTCACTGGAGGGTGGTGATCGGGTAGGGCAAATTTTGCCATATTTGCCTGAGTTTCCAGACTGTTGTGAAGTGGTGGTTGAATATCCGGATACCACAGCCGGTCGTGAACTGGCTGGTTTTTCCCGTAAATTTGGTTCAGCACTGGCGCAGCATCTGCGTAAAGCAGGGGTGCTCAAAAAAGGGTCTGAAAACCGGTTGTCCCTTTTTGTCCTCTCAGGACAGCGTATCTTTCTGGGTTACATGCCACGTAGAAATTCTTCTGGCTGGCTCTGTGGCATCCTCAGACTGAAATTCCCGCAGCAGGCCCCCAGTCGTTCAACTCTGAAACTGGAAGAGGCCTGGCACTGGTTTGTCCCGGCTAAACAGTGGGATGAGCGCTTGCCATTTGGCGCCACTGCAGTGGATCTGGGCGCAGCGCCAGGTGGCTGGACCTGGCAATTGGTTCAGCGCAATATGTTTGTCACGGCGGTGGATAATGGCCCGATGCAGCCAGCCCTGATGGAGTCAGGTCAGGTTGAACATGTGAAGGAAGATGCCTACAGCTTTGCTCCGGCCAAACCTGTCAACTGGATGGTCTGTGATGTGGTGGATAAACCGGTCAGAACGGCTCATCTGGCGGTTGAGTGGATGCTGAATGGCTGGTGCGATGAAATGATTTTCAATCTGAAACTGCCGATGAAGCAGCGCTACCAAGAGACGCGGCAGTGTCTCAATTTGATTGAAGACCAGTTGGCGGCAGCGGGCATTGGTTTCAAACTGTCTGCCCGGCACCTTTATCATGACCGGGAAGAGATCACCTGCCATTTAAGGCGCCTTAAATAAAAAAAACGGAGCCCGAGGGCTCCGTTGATGTCGCCTGCGTCAACGCATGCGTATGTCATCAGTGTTCAAAAATGGTGATTTTTTCTTCAGTTTCCATCATCGGAATCAACTGCTCCATCATCTCCTTGCGGGCATCAGAGCTCATCCAGCGTTGCCAGTCCTGCAGAGTGCGATAGCTCGCAATAATCAGTCTGTGATTAGGGTCGACAACATTACGCAGGACTTCTCCGGATATGAAGCCCGGAGATTGCATGGCCAGTTGCAGGGTAGCCTGAGCGGCACGGTCATAATGCATTATCAGTTCTTCAGCGATATGACGTTCAATCAAGACCCGGATCATTCTTATTCTCCCCGTATAAATATATCCCTCTGTTATTTCTAGCATGGACGATTTTTCGGCTGAATGCGAGTTTCAACTTATTGCTTTGGAAAGAACTTTTTATACGCCGGTGAATTTGAGAGAATGCGCGGCATTAATCTGTTTTACCGTGGTATAAATGAAAGCTGATCATACCCTTGATGCGCGTGGACTCTATTGTCCGGAACCTGTTATGTTGCTGCACGGACAGATTGGTGCCATGCAGTCAGGTGAAATTTTGCACGTCTTGGCAACAGATCCATCCACGCAGCGTGATATCCCAAAATTTTGTGCGTTTCTTGGGCATGAGCTGCTGGATCAGTATGTTGATGAAGGGCTGTTTGGATATTACATCCGTAAAGGCCAGGTCAGTTGAGTAGTGCCGAAATTGATCGTCTGAAAAAGATGACAGAGCAGTTAGTAGTGAGGCTTGAATCAGAGCTGGAGCAGGCGGAAGTCAGCCGGTCGGGATTCAAGTCGGACACCCTTAGTGAGGCTGAAACCGTGAATGATGAAGTAAAAAACAGTGCCAAGGCTAAATCTAAAAATCGTGCTGCTAATATGGCCGCCTTGCAGTTGCTGATAGATGCCTACCCAAAGGTGTTTGACCGCCAGAATGTACGCCCCCTCAAAATCGGTATTCAGGAAGATCTGGTTGCTGATGGCAAAATCGCCAAAAATAAAATCAAACGCGCTTTGGCGAGTTATGTTCGCTCCCTCAACTATTATCGCTCACTCCGTGAAGGGGCAGAGCGGATCGATCTTAAAGGCGAAGCCGCCGGGCTGGTGACGCAGTCTGAGTCCGACCATGCCAAAGAGAAGCTGAAAGAGATCAATAAAAATCGTCTGCAGCAGCGTAAAAAACAGGAAAAAGATGAGCGTATTAACCGCAAATTAGAAATGCTGGTAACGCGTAAGTAAGCCCTATCAACGGATGCTTCGTGTCGATTTGATAACCTGCGCATTGCCAGTGTTTTCAGTCGATTCGGAGCATTTTTTATGATGGTTGACTGAAACAAAAATTTTTGTTGCGTTGCAGCAAAAGTTAAGTTAAAAATAGAGCGCACCTTAAAGGATAAGTGTGCGGGTATAAAAGCGATGGTTCTGCCTGGAGTGGCGGGGTCGGTTACTATTTGCAAGGATGACACGTTCCTTTAAGGGATTGTATGTTGCGCTGCTTTTATACATTGCAAAACAGCTATCGGGCTGTTCAACGTTTTACCCCCTCTGTCACTGCTGGACACAGCAACGACCGTTTTTATTCCATACTGTCAGGCTTCACAACTCTGCTGGCGAGGCCTCTATGCTGATGTCGGCTTTTGCTTTCGATCAGGTTCATTGGCTGATTCTTCTCTGTTTGCTGCTATTCGTGGCATTGGTGAGTGGACACAAGCCACTGTTTCAGTTTTTTCGATCATCCAACACCTGTTCAGACGCAGCATCATCTCAAGCCTGTCACGATTACCAGTTGCTCCTGAACAGCGAAGCGCATGGTGTGATGCTCTGTAATTTGCAGGGTGAAATGCTTTGCAATCGGTTTGTCCACCAATTGCTGGGTTGGCCTGCGGGAACGCCACAACCGGTTACGTTGCTTCAGTCGGTGTTGCAGGCGGTGCATTTTAGTCGTCTTAGCGGAACCATTCGCCAGCAGCAATCAATATCATTTCCGGTTTCGCTGGCAGAGATCGGTTTTCTCTTGCAGGGGCAGCCCCTGAAGCAGCCATCACTTTCTGGTCACTCGTATATTATTCGTTTATTACCTCTGAACGAACGGCGCTTAAACCCTAACTTTGAGCGGATCTGCAGACACATCAATGAAATTGAAGATGCAGCAGCCATTGTCGATCTTGATCTCAATATCTGCTCGGTCAACCAACGCTTTGATGAACTGACCGGCTACAGTACTGCTGAGGTTTTATCGCGTAACCTGACTTCTCTGCGCAGTACAGAAAATCCAGCCGATTTCTACGAAGCTCTGTGGCAGCAGGTGAGAGACTCCGGTCATTTTTCAGGCAAGGTTCTCAGTCGTGACAAGGAGGGACGCACCTTTCTGCATCGGCTGACGATAAGTGAAATCCTCAATGACCAGGGGGTTGTGACCCATTATCTCTGTATTTATGGCGAAGTGGCTGAGTCGCGTCCCGCCAATCTTATGTCGGGGGATGCGCTGTCGCTGGCGACGGAGCATAAACGTCTGGATCTGTTGTTCCGTCAGCGTGTAATGCAGTTTGAGCGTTTCAATCTGGTCTTGCTGAATATCAATCGTTTCTCCCGCATTCAGCAGACGCAGCATGCTGGTGCGGCTCATGAGGTATTGGATCAGTTACGCCTGAGACTGGAAAAGTCCTGCTCTGCACAGGATATCATCGGTCGTTACGGCCGGGATGAGTTTGTGATTTTGTGTCCGGACAGTGAGTCCTATACCGAGTCACTGTTGCGGGAGATTGTACGTCATCTGCAACAACCGATTCAGTTAGATGATCTCAATGTGTTTATTTCGGTCAGCATGGGGGTTGCGCGCTATCCGGAACATGCCGGTGATTTGTCAGCCCTTATTAATGCAGCAGGTATCGCCATGCGCGGGGTGGCAAACGGCGAAAACCGCGTCGGTTATTACCGTCAGGCCCTGGGTGATGCGGCAGCTAAAAGTCTCAGAATGGAAAGTCTGCTACGTAATGCGATTGATCGGGCTGAATTGAGCCTGCATTACCAGCCAATTTTTAACGCACGCTGCGAGATGGTGAAGGTAGAGGCCTTATTACGCTGGCATAGTCCTGAACTGGGTCATGTATCACCGGGTGAATTTATCCCTGTCGCCGAACAGAGTTCACTCATCGACAAGCTGGGGTATTGGGTAATCCATGAAGCCTGCCGGCAACATCTGGCCTGGCGCAAGGAGGGTCTGCAGATCCCGATTGCCATCAATATCTCCAGCCGGCAGTTGCGGGAGCCTGCTTTTGCAGAAAGGTTGCTGCGAGCACTGCGAATTCATGGTGTCAGTCCTGACCAGTTATTGCTGGAGGTTACGGAATCGGCTCTGATGGAGCAGCTTGATGCCGGTGCCGATATTCTGCAGCATCTGAGTGATCAGGGTTTTTCGATAGCGATTGATGATTTTGGCACAGGCTACTCATCGCTGGCGTATCTGCAGCGTTTTCCTGCATCGACATTGAAAATCGATCGTTCCTTTATCGTGGGGTTGGTGCAAAACAAAGATACCCGGGTGCTGGATTCCATTTTGCAGATGGCACGTACCCTTGAAAAATCAGTGGTGGTTGAAGGCGTTGAAAACGCTGCCCAGCTGCTCTATCTGCAAAATCGTGCAGTGGATCAGTTACAAGGGTTCCTGCTTGCCAGGCCCATGCCCGCAGATAGGCTGCTCTCTGATTACCAGAACCGGCAATTGTTGGTTCATCCCGCTCTGCAAGTTTCAGTAGCTGAAGTGAGCGTGAAGTCAGATCTGGACAGATTGCCGGGCTAACGGCTGGGCATCAGGCCACACTGCATCAGGATCTGCTGCCAGGCTTCAGTGTGCCGGTTGCGAGCTTGTTCATAACGGCGCCACAATCCCTGTTCACCCAACCATAACGCCCGGTAGTTATGCATGTTTTCCGGCATTACGCCTTCGTTCTCAAAGAGTTGCCAGAGTTGTTGGTGAGTGCCAATCCAGCTGCTGGCGTGGCGTTGTACTTCTGCCATGTAAGGTTGCACCGCGGCGGCATAATATTTCTGAAACACATTTCTCAAGATAGTCGCCTGTGGCGTGGGTTGTTGCTGGAAACACAAGGGTCGTTCAGCCAGTCTCAGTTCAATGATATTGGCGGTCTGATTCAGATAGGCCGTCAGTAATCGAAGACTTTGCAGGATTTGAGCACCCGCTTCAGATTGATGCAGTTCGGCATAGGCCGCTTCTACCTGTTTGATTAGCTCAGCATTAATTTGCTGATTGTTCAGCGCCGCTTGCGTAGCAAACAACAGCGTCTGCATTGGGGCAGACGGGCTGGGATTGTTGTCACGGGCCAGCGGCGCTGCACTGAGGGCAAAATGTTGTTCAATCTCCGTAGCAGTGTATATGCCGTTCCAGAGCTCTGCGGGCAGGTTGAGCTGTTTGAGCCTGAGAATTTCTGAGACCTGTTGGATTAAATCCCGGTCTGTTGCTGGATCGTCTTGCAGTAACTGTGCGCAAGACCGAATGCCCTGATAGAACTTCAACTCATAGATAAGCCGACTTGCAGGGGTATACACCTTGCCGAGTGAGCTGTTGCGTTCGGCAATCATGGGCAGCAGACCACAGTGTTTTAGTTTGAGTACATCCAGTAGGCCCTCGCGTATTTCCGTGGTCGGCTGCAGGCGTGCACGGCGTGGGGGAAAGGCCGGAATGGCAGGAAACATAGCCTTGGGTTGCTCGATATCCAGCACACGGCTGACCCGCAGGCTGTAGTCATCCAGCATGTCTTCGACATCGTTCTGTTGTCCGCAGCCGACAAACATCAAAGCTGAGATGAGCAATACAGCGGGCTTAAGCAAGGTAACGCCTGTTTAAAAAATAGTAACGCGATAGCAGTAGTATAGCGCCTGCCGTCAGGCCTCCCAGTAGTCCATACCAGAAACCCAAAGCACCTAAGGGAGCCGAAATCAGGCTGGTTTTTGCCAGTATGTAGCCCAAAGGTAAGCCAAAACACCAGTAAGCGAGAAACACCAGAATAAGCGGCACGGCGGTGTCTTTGTGGCCACGTAAAATACCGGATGTAGTGATCTGCAGGGCATCCGGAAACTGAAACAGCAGGGCAACCCAAAGCAGTGAGATGCAGATCTCGATCAACACAGGATCACGGGTATACAGGCTGGCGATCTGTTGATTAAACAGCGCAATGCCTAACGCCGCGAGGCTGGCAAACAACAGTGCTAACTGCAGACCGCAGCGGGCTGTAAATAAGGCAGCCTGAGGCTTTTGCTGGCCCAGTTGATGCCCTACGCGGATAGTCATGGCCATGGACAAACTGAGCGGCAACATAAAAATCAGGCCGGTAAAGCTGATCGTGATCTGGTGCGCGCCAATTTGCACCTCGCCCAGATCTGCCAGCAATAAACCGATCAGCGTGAACATGCTGACTTCGATCAGCAGCGCCATGCCAATGGGCATACCCAGCCGGATAAACGGCCAGAGTGTCTGCCAGGACGGGTATTGCCAATTGCTAAACAGCTGCATGCGGCCAAACAGACTGGAATGGTGCAGATAGACCAGCATGCTGGTCAGCATGATCCAAAGCACAATGCAGCTGGCCCAGCCACAGCCCTCAGCACCTAATTCCGGCAAGCCAAGTTTGCCGTATATCAGTACATAGTTCAGCGGAATATTGCATATCAGACCCAGCAGGGCGATCTGCATTCCGGGACGGGTCTTGCCAAAACCTTCGATATAACAGCGCAGCAACTGATACACAAACAGCGCAGGAAATCCCCAGCTGATAGCCGCCAGATAACCCTGCGTTAAATGGGCCAGTGCGGGATCAATCTCCATTAAACTCAATAGCACACTGCTGTTTTGCAGAAGTAGAAAAGCGACACCACTGAGCATCAGCGCCAGGAACAGCCCGATATGCAGTTGTTCACGGGTTTTCTCAGGCTGGTTGGCACCGACCAGATGCGCCACCAGAGGCGTGGTCGCCATTAATATGCCCTGGCAGGATAAAAACAGCGGTAGCCAGATCGCCGATCCAAGGGCTACTGCGGCAAGATCGAGGGTGCCGTAATGTCCTGCCATCAAGGTATCGACAAATCCGATGGCTGTCTGAGCCAGTTGAGCTAAAAAAACCGGCCAGGCCAGCGACAGGATCGCTTTCATTTCTGTTGAAGCGCGCAGATCAGTGTTCCTTACATGCTGAAGTAAAACTCAGAGAGTGTATCGGTTATACCGGCAGTCACCTAGCCTGATTACGTTGAAAACGGTTTTAATCAATAGTCTGATACGCTGCGTGTGGTTGAATCTATTCGGTATACTTTTACCAAGGCCAGATGGATTTTTTCAGGAGCAAAGCACGATGTTGGATATTCTCAATAGCCCGCTTTTCAGACAACAAGCCTATATCAACGGCTGTTGGTGTGATGCGGATGATCAGCAGGTTTTTGAAATATACAACCCGGCTGATGGCAGCGTGATTGGGACAGTACCAAAATTGAACGCCGCCATGATTGAAGCCACCGTGGATGCGGCAGCAGATGCATTTGAAAGCTGGAAGAAAACCACAGCCAAACAACGTGCTCAGATCCTTAAAAACTGGTATCAGCGGGTCATTGACAATGCCAGCACCTTAGCGGCGATCTTGTCACTTGAGCAGGGTAAACCCCTGGCTGAAGCAAAGGGTGAGATTCTCTATGGCGCATCCTTTATAGAATGGTTTGCCGAAGAAGCCCGACGGGCCTATGGCGAGATGATTCCGTCACATAAGCCCGATGCGCGGATTCTGGTGAATAAAAAACCTGTAGGTGTTGTTGCTGCCATCACGCCCTGGAATTTCCCCATGGCAATGATTACCCGCAAAGCGGCACCTGCTTTGGCCGCAGGTTGTAGTTTCATTGTTAAACCGGCTGAAGATACGCCTTTTTCGGCATTAGCATTGGCAGCGTTGGCGGAGGAGGCGGGTGTACCGGCGGGGGTGTTTAATGTGGTCACCGGTGATCCGGTAGAAATTGGTCAGACGCTGACCAGCAGCTCCGTTGTGAAAAAACTTTCATTTACCGGATCAACCGCGGTCGGCAAGCTGTTGATGCGTCAATGTGCTGATACGGTGAAACGGGTTTCACTGGAACTGGGTGGCAATGCGCCTTTTATCGTCTTTGAGGATGCTGATCTTGATCTGGCATTACAGGGAGCGATGGCTTCAAAGTACCGTAATGCCGGTCAAACCTGTATCTCTGTCAACCGTTTTCTGGTGCAGCGAGGTGTCTACGATCAGTTTGTGGACAGACTGAGTAAGGCAGTATCGGCTTTATCTGTAGGTCGGGGAGACGTGTCAGGTGTCCAGGTCGGACCACTGATTAATGCTGCTGCTGTTGAAAAGGTAAAAACTCATATCGATGATGCTATTGATCAGGGCGCGCAGGTTGTCTGTGGCGGTTCACAACACGCACTTGGCGGTTGTTTTTTTCAGCCAACCGTAGTCAGTGGCGTAAAGCGTGGTATGAGAGTGCTGCGTGAAGAAACCTTTGGACCGCTTTCAGCTGTGGTTTGTTTTGATACAGAAGCTGAGGCGGTTGCCATGGCAAACGATACTGAATATGGATTGGCCGCTTATTTCTATACTCAGGATCTGGCTAGAGCATGGCGTGTTTCTGAGCAATTGGAGTATGGCATGGTGGGTATTAACGAGGCGATGATATCAACCGAAGTGGCACCCTTTGGTGGGGTAAAAGAGTCTGGAATCGGTCGCGAAGGTGCGCGTCAGGGCATCGATGAATATCTTGATCTGCAATATACATTGATGGGTGGTTTGGCACCATAAAGGTGCATTTTGATTAAAAACTACTCAAATCCACGCAGATTAGACTAAGGTATAATGATATTTTCCCTATTAGTTATAAACCTATGCAAAATGTAATTGATTTCACATAAAAGCACGCTATGATCAGTGTGCTAGAAAAGAATACGGCTTGCATTATGGATCGACGTAACACCTGTGGTTCGTTCTTTTGATCATAAGTAATTCCATATCTTCTCTGCTCAACGTTCTACTCTACGAATTTTCGCTGAGGCAGAACTAAATTACTCATGTTCAAAAAAATGGTGAACTACTATGGCAACTGGTACCGTTAAATGGTTTAACGACGAGAAAGGTTTTGGTTTCATTGCTCAGGAAAACGGTCCTGACGTATTTGCACACTTCAGTGCTATCCAGGGTGACGGTTTCAAAACTCTGGCTGAAGGTCAGAAAGTTGAATTCAACATCACTCAGGGTCAGAAAGGCCCACAGGCTGAAAACATCACTAAGGTGTAATTTCAGCAGCCGGATATTTATCCGGTATTGATGCAAAAAGGCAGAGATTTTTCTCTGCCTTTTTTGTTTCTGATCTCTTTTGATTCTTATAGCTTAAGGGCAGGTATCTGCTTCAAGCTGGGTCAGTAAAATCAAAGCTTCCTCGCGTCGGGTTCCGCAGTGCTCCTGCAGAGCAGGAAAATCAGCACACACCTTAGGCCGTTCCGGCTTGCCAAAGATGCCACAGCGCATATCCTCAGTCAGATGCACGCAGGGAACCCCGGCTGGTTTGTTCAGGCTGGATATACTGGGCGCTATACAGCAGGCGCCACAGCCTAGACGACACTCCATTTATTCGCTTCCGATTTCAGGTATTAAAAAAGCCGGCGGATGCCGGCTTTCAGGTTAGCTTGCTACGGCCCGGTCAGGGGCCTCACTGAGGTCACCCTCAAAGAGTTGCAGCGTAGTTAACGTGCGCCTGCGAATGCTGCGCATCAGCTCGGTTTCTTTGCTCAGATCATGCCCGTAGGAAGGAATCATTTCCAGCAACTTTTGTTGCCATGCTTCTGAGGCGAGCTTGTCTTTAAAGCAGCGTTCAATCACGTTAATCATGGTTGGAACAGCGGTAGATGCACCGGGAGAAGCACCCAGCAGCGCTGCCAGAGAGCCATCAGCGGAAGAGATGACTTCGGTACCAAATTCCAGTTTACCTTTGCCATTAGCATCTTTTTTGATGATCTGAACACGCTGGCCAGCATAAGACAGTTCCCAGTCCTCATCTTTTGCCTGCGGGTAGAATTTGCGCAGGGCGTCAACGCGGTCTCCGTGGGACTGCATCACTTCACTGATCAGGTAGCGGGTAAGGTCCATATTGTTCATGCCAACAGACAGCATGGGTTTGAGGTTGCCCAGGGTGATGCTTTTGGGCATATCCAGCATGGAACCTTCTTTCAGGAACTTGGTGGTAAAACCAGCAAAAGGACCAAACAGCAGTGCCTGCTTACCGTCAATGATGCGAGTATCCAGATGTGGTACGGACATCGGCGGTGCGCCAATGGGGGCTGCGCCGTATACTTTCGCCAGATGCTGGCTGACAATTTCCGGTTTTTTGCAGACCAGCCACTGGCCGCTGACCGGGAAACCACCATAACCTTCACCTTCTTCAATTTCAGAAAGCTGCAGCAGAGGCAGTGCACCGCCACCGGCACCCAGGAAAACAAATTTGGCGTTGTAGGATTCTTTTGCGCCATCTGAGTGTTTCAGGGTGACTTTCCAGCTACCGTCTTTCTGTTTATCGAGATCCGTTACGGTACGGCTCAACAGCAGCTCGAAATTGTCATGTTTCTGGAGGTAGTTAACCATGTTGCGTGCGAGCGCACCAAAGTTAACATCGGAGCCAAATTTAATACGGGTCGCGGCCAGCTTCTCGCTGGGGTCGCGATCAACCATGATCAATGGCATCCACTCTCTCAGAACAGCGTGGTCTTCGGTATATTCCATATGCTCAAACTGCGGATGCTGGCTCAGTGCAGCATAGCGTTTACGCAGGAACTCAACGTTTTTATCACCCCAGACGAAACTCTGATGTGGCACGGGGTTGATAAAGTTAGACGGTTCAGGCAAGGAGCCCTGCTCGACCAGGTAAGACCAGAATTGCAGACTGACTTCGAAGGCTGAATTGATGGCAAATGCTTTAGCGGTATTGATGGTGCCATCGGGCATTTCAGGAGTGTAATTCAATTCGCAGTAGGCGGCGTGGCCAGTACCGGCATTGTTCATACCGTCAGTACTTTCTTTGGCGACATGATCCAGTCGTTCAACCATACTGATGGTCAGAGAAGGATCCAGCTGCTTAAGCAATACGCCCAGCGTGGTACTCATGGCGCCAGCGCCTATAAGTAGTACGTCTACCGATTTTGTGGTCATAGAAACTTCGCCATTTAGTCTTAAGTAATGGGAATAGGATTAACAGTGACGCAGAGCTTGTGGCTCAACGAATTGTGCATTGCCAGAAGGGTGGTATGACAGATGCAGTAACCGCTGCGGCCTGAAATCCATATGCTGAACATCTACAAGATAGTACTTTGCCGAAGCATTGATGTTGCAGCGCAGTCGCTCGATTATACGTAATATGTTTGCAAAGTCTCCATAGACCTCCTGAATATGCATTATCCATTTGTTTGATAATACGCCTAAAGTGGCATGTCAGCGGGCTTTGCAGATTCACCACCCAGCGGGATTCAGCTGGGTGTAATGAGGCTTTGCAGCCATTTTGGTGTCGCAGGTAGAATAGTGAAAAATTTTCAGGAGAACGGTAGTGGATGACACAATTGAACGGTTGAGAGAGGTGAATATGGATGTACCCACACCGCTTGAGTTACCGGATGAAGATCTGCTGGTTGAGATTGAAGAAGCGATGCTGATTGGTCTGCCGCGGGATTATAAACAGTTCCTGCTGGAGGTCAGTGACGTTGTATATGGCAGCCTTGAACCGGCTACGGCAGCTGATCCCGGGTCGCACACCTATCTGCCGGATCTGGCAGCCAGAGCCTGGGATGAAGGCATGCCACGTTATTTGATCCCGGTTTGTGAATCACCGTTGGGCTTTTATGCCATCAACCCTGAAGGTGTTATTGTGTATTGGGCCGAAGGCGAGTTGACGGATGAGGAGTGGCCCACGATCTGGGACTGGGCTGAAGAGGTCTGGCTCGCTGGAGCATAAAAAAAACCGGAGCATTGGCTCCGGTTTTTTGTAAGTGCAGGTGATTACTTGATGCGGGCAGCCACGTAATGGCCTGGTGCTGCTTCAAGCGACTTGAATGTGTCATTGCCTGCAGCGGCAGGTGCTGGTACTTTGCTGCCGGCACGTTTTTTCAGCCACTCAGCCCAGTGAGGCCACCATGAACCTTCCTGTTTCTCGGAGGTTTCCAACCAGTGGTCAGCACCTTTGCCCAGTTCACCATTGATCCAGTAGTGACGACGGTTCTTGGACGCAGGGTTGATAACACCGGCAACGTGGCCGCTGGCACCCAGTACGAATTCAACCTTGCCTTTCATGAGTTCGGTACCGGTGAAGGTGCCTTTCCAGGGTGCAATGTGGTCTTCATAGGTGGAGAGGAAGTAGACCGGAATTTTGATCTTGGACAGATCAATCTGTTCACCACAAATGGTCAGGCCATTTGGCTCAACCAGTTTGTTTTCCAGATACATGTTGTTGATGTAGAAGGTGTACATGCTGGCTGGCAGGTTAGTAGAGTCACTGTTCCAGTACAGAATGTCGAACGGTGGTGGTGTCTGACCTTTCAGGTAGTTGTTCACCACGTAGGACCAAATCAGGTCGTTGGAGCGCAACATGTTGAATGAGGTGGCCAGTTCGCGACCGTTCAGGTAACCCTGGTTTTTAACCTTGTTTTCCAGATGTTTTACCTGCTGTTCGTCGATGAAGACGCAGAGGTCGCCCGGATCGGTAAAGTCGACCAGTGTGGTAAAGAAGGTCGCGGAAGCGATGCTGGTATCTTTACGTGCAGCCATCACAGCCAGCGCAGTTGTCAGCAGGGTACCGCCAACACACCAGGCTACAGCATTCAGCTTGTCACTGCCGGTGATGGCCTTAACTACTTCAGTTGCCTGAATGATGCCGCTTTCAACGTAATCATCCCAGCTGATGTAGCCCTGTTCTTCGGACGGGTTGATCCAGGAGATCAGAAATGTGGTCTGACCCTGGTCGACACAGTATTTAACAAATGAGTTATGTTCCTGCAGGTCAAGAATGTAGAATTTGTTGATGCACGGTGGAACAATCAGTGTCGGCTTGGCATAGGTTTCTTCAGTGGCCGGGCTGTACTGGATCAACTGGAACATCTCATTCTGGAAAACGACATCGCCTTTGGTGGTGGCAATGTTTTCACCCAGAACAAACGCAGACTCGTCAGTCATGGAGATACGACCTTTCTCCAGGTCGCCCAACAGGTTTTTCAGACCGTCAACCAGACTCTGACCTTTTGATTCCAGTGCCTGCTGCAATACTTCCGGGTTGGTGAATGCGAAATTGGTTGGTGACATCGCATCAATGTACTGCTGGGTGTAGAACTCCAGCTTTTTCTGTTCGGTATCGGACAGTTTTGCGTTTGCCGCCATTTCAGACAGCAGTTTAGAGCTCAGCAGGTATGACTGTTTGATGTAGTCAAATACCGGGTTAGCGGACCATTCTTCTGCCTGAAAACGGCGATCACCACGGGCCGGTTGAGCCACGCTCTCTTCCTTGTTGCCCGTTAGAAGATTTTTCCACAGGTTGATCTGACCCTGCTGGTATTCGGTAATGGTACGGATCCAGAGGGTTGGATCTTCCCATGAACGGTTGGCCAATTCTGTCCATGACTGGCTAAACTGACGGAAGATGTCATCGCCACCGGAGGCGTAAAACATATCCAGCATCTTTTTTGTTTCAGAGTTCAGGAAATCGATAAGCTCTTGTGGGTTCGAGAGCAGGTTGCTTTTGTTTTGCATGGAATCGCCTTTATATTCAGTCTCAATGTATTGGCTGGCGGAACGTTGCGGCGTCTTATGAGTGTATTTATTTTTGCGAAGCCAAAGGTTCAATATCCATCATATTCTGTTGCAGTGCAAGTAAAGTGAATGTTTCTTGGCCAATAGTAGAATGCGCTTATTCTATTGGGATATAGCCTTGCTACTTCTGTAGTGTCGAGGCTTAAGAAACTGAATCATCTCAGTTTTGGCAATGGATGTTCGACATTTGATTGTGCATTTGCATAATGAGCGCGTTTTCTAAATGACAGGTAAATCAGTGTGAAATACTGCTTGGAACTGCTGGGTACGGAAGGGTGTCATCTCTGTGATGTGGCGGCGGATATTCTGGTGGCCAATTTGAATCCGGCGGAATGGGAGGTTTATCAGGTTGATATCGCCGAAGAAGACTTGATTGATGCCTACGGGCTGCGGATTCCCGTGCTGCGGGATATCAAAACAGGGCTTGAGCTTGACTGGCCTTTTGATGCCTCTACGCTGTCTGACTACCTTTACCGCATTCAGCTCAGATCTGATTTGAAAAATTAAATAGCCGCTCACAGTTTTCCATCACCTGCTGGCTCAACAGCTCAGTGGGGCGGCCTGTCAGGCTTGCAACGGTGCTGGCAATATGCGGCAGGTATTCGGGCAGGTTGCGGCGCGATTTGGGCTTTGGTTTCAAATCACGGGGAATCAGATAGGGGGCATCTGTTTCAAGTAATAACCGGTTTGCGGGAATATCTCTTACCAGCCTCTGTAAAGTTTCACCGCGACGCTCATCACAGATCCAGCCGGTAATCCCGATATACAGATCAAGATCCAGATATTTATAGAGCGCTTCTTTATCGCCGGTGAAGCAGTGTGCAACACCTCCCGCGATCTGATCGCGATATGTTTTTAGAATTTCGGTCTGACGTTGCTGAGCATCCCGTTCATGCAGGAACAGGGGAAGGCGGGTTTCACTTGCCAGCTCAAGCTGTTGCTCGAAGGCGTATTCCTGCTGTTGTGGGGTAGAAAAATTTCGGTTGAAATCCAGCCCGGTTTCACCCACAGCTACAACACCTGGCTCACTTAGTAATGATTTGAGATGGGAACGGGCTTCAGCGGTGAATGACTTGCTGTAATGGGGATGAACACCGATTGTGCAATACAGAGTCCCGGGATAGCTGTGAGTCAACGTCAGCGCCTGTTCGGACGACTCGACGGTGGTGCCGGTGACAATTAAGCGGCTGATACCGGCATTAAGTGCAGACTCAATGACCTCGTTCAGATCATTGTCAAAGGCGCCATCGGTCAGGTTGGCGCCAATATCAAGCCATTTCAGTGCAGACATTCAGGCCCTTAGCGTCATCTGTTTTGCCGGGACTGGTTAAGGGCGACCTGAGCCAGCTGCCGTTCAGTCATTAATTTTGCTACACGACCGTCTAAACGGTCATAAATCACGCGGTAAGCCAATACATTCTGCACGTATTTACGTGTTTCTGAGAACGGGATGGTTTCGATCCAGACATCCAGCGGCAGGTGACCGCGCTCAGACAGCCAACGTGATACCCGATGCGGCCCGGCGTTGTACGCCGCAGCAGCATAGGCCGGGTTCTGGTCAAATTTTTTCATCATATCGCTGAGATATGCCGAACCAAGCGCGACATTGGTAATGGGGTCATTCAGCTGACTGGAACGACTGTAGGTTACCTGATGTTTTTTTGCGGTCAGTTTGGCTGTGGCAGGCATCAATTGCATTAAACCGCGGGCACCGGCATGAGACTGCGCTGAACTCAGAAACGCGCTCTCCTGACGGGCTATAGCCATTGGGAAACTCAGATCGAGACCCTGTTTTTGCGCCTGAGTCTTGAACAGGTTGGCGTAGGGCTGTGGGAAACGATGCGAAATGTTGTCCCAATCTTCGGTCTGTGCGGCGATGATGATTGCTTGCAGGTGCCAGCCCCAACTGTGTGCCAGTTCTGCGGCGAGTTGCTGTTGCTCAACGGAAAGTGATTTTTTGGCGTTGTACCACTCGCGGTTGGCTTCAAGCAGGCGGCCAAGACTATAAAGCTCACGTGCCCGTTTAAGCGCAGGTATATCTGCAACGGCGGTCAGCGCTTCTGCCGCGAAAGGTTTGTGTTCTTTATTGAGTTGAAAAGCACTGCCGGTTAACTCTGCAGCGAGAAAGCCGTAAAAACTACGATCTTCAGACAGTGCTTTGAGTTCTGTTTGTACGTCGCTTTGCGGCTCGATATGTTGCTTGGCGATCAGTGCCCAGTATTTCCAGGTCGTTTCTGTTTTCTTTTCTGCGGGCAGGTGTGCGATACCGTTTGCAACGGCTTTCCAGTCTTCAGCCTGCAACGCGTTACGAATACGGCTCTCTGTTAGCAGTGGCAGTGAGTAGTCAGGGTCCAGTTCTTGGCTGAAACGAATGGCGTCAGGGTGGTAACGCCAGTTGAGCCGCAGGCCAATATATTCGTTGATATTGGTTTGCTCGGAACGGTTGAGCGCCTGATCACGCAGTGCAAGCCAGCGCTCAGTGGCGGTAATCGGATGCTGTTTGAACCAGCGTTTTACAATCAGTTCCAGTGCCGTGGCACGATGCGCTTTATCGATCTGCTGCAGCGAGCTTAAGCTCAGGCTTTCCGGATTATTATACAAACTCCAGAAAGTCTCATGCTGTTGCTTGAGTCGGTTATCCTTCACAAAACGAGAGGCGTACTTGGCGAGACTGGTCTCATCATCGGCCAGTGCATTCCAGAAACGGGTATTGGCTTCAGCAGAAGTAGGGTGGCCCTGTTTAATCCAGGCATCAAACAGCGGGTCACAGCTTTTCGGCTGTGAATAGCCGGCCTGCCAGAGTTCTGGAGCCTCAGCCAGCGCTTTGGCGCTGTTGCCTGTGTGCATCTCAGCGACCAGTTTGTGGCACAGATAATGGGTATCAGGCAGCGGTTGGATGGCGTACTGTGTCAGGTAAGTATGCCATTGCTGTGTTGAAGCCAGGTGGTTCAGCCACTTTTTGTGAAGCTGTGTCGAGAGCGGCGAATCTTCAGCACGTTGAATGAATTCAACGACCTGGCCCTGAGACAGCTCACTGAGCGCACGGGTCATGGCATGGTAATCTAGATAGATTGCCAGAGGGTAATCCCGCAGCCTGGATCTCAACGCGTTGAAATCCTCAGTCTGATTTTTTTCCAGCGCAGTCATGGCTTGCTGAAATTGCTGACGCTGTGTTGTCAGCTGGGAGTTGTCTTTCGCTGCATCGACGGACAAGCTGAAACATGCAGCAACGGAAAGTAAAACAGTGGTAACGGTACGCTTCATCCTTTGGGCCTGTATCCGTTTTTATTTTAATTCAGGTACTACTCTTCCTTTCTTATACGGCAGAAAACGCTCCAGCTGAATGTTATTTCAGCAATATGCAGTAATTTCATGCACAGGTATAAATTTCCAGTAGAATAGCGCCTTTCCAGCCAGTTTTCATGATTATTTATGCCCTTAATTCGACTTGACAATGTATGTATAGCCTTTGGCGATAAGCCTTTGCTGCAGGATGTTAATTTCCAGATAGAGCCCGGTGAACGGGTTGCGCTGGTTGGACTCAACGGTGCAGGCAAATCCACCATGCTCAGACTGATTTCCGGGCAGCACGCGACGGACAGTGGCGAGTTCTGGGTAGCGCCGACCTGCCATATCGCTGAATTGCCGCAAAGCATGCCTGCCGCCGATGAGCGCAAAGTGGTGGATGTGGTGACAGGGGGGCTGGCGTCAATTCAGGCCCTACGTGCTGAATATGATCAGCTGGCGATGTCTGAAGAGCCGGATCTGAAGGCTTTGGAGCGTTTGCAGCACGAAATTGAAGCGGTGGACGGCTGGCATCTGGAACAGCGGGTTCAACGCATCATCGAACAGCTCAATCTGCCGGCGGACCGTTTGATGTCTGAGTTATCCGGCGGCTGGAGGCGCCGTGTGGCGCTGGGGGCGGCGCTGGTACAAAACCCGCAGTTGCTCTTGCTGGATGAGCCGACGAACCATCTGGATATTGAAACTATCGAGTGGCTGGAGCAGCAACTGCTGGAGTTTAAAGGAGGATTGCTGATCATCTCCCACGACCGTGCGCTGGTCGACCGGTTGGCGACGCGCATTATTGAGCTGGACCGTGGGGTGCTTACCTCCTTTCCCGGTGCGTATCACACTTACCTTGAGCGCAAAGCGAAAATGCTGGAAGACGAAGCCCGGCACAATGCTGAGTTCGACAAGAAGCTGGCTCAGGAGGAGCGCTGGATCAGACAGGGCATCAAGGCTCGCCGCACCCGTAATGAAGGTCGTGTCCGTGCGCTGAAACAGCTTCGTAACGAGCGTTCGGAACGGCTGGACCGGCAGGGTAAGGCTCGGTTCAATCTGGAAGAAGCGACGCGCAGTGGCAAGCTGGTTGCCGAGCTTCAGGGCGTTGGTCTCAGTTTTGAGGGTAAAACACTCTTTAAAGATCTGGACTTTTTGTTGCAGCGTGGTGATCGGGTAGGGTTGATTGGTCCAAATGGAGCGGGCAAAAGTTCGTTGCTGAATGTGCTGCTGGGCAAACAGGCTCCGGATACGGGCACGGTCAGGCTGGGGAGTAATCTTAAAGTTGCCTATTTTGACCAGCTAAGGGCACAGCTTGATCCTGAGAAATCAGTGATGGATAACATCGCAGAGGGGCGTGAATCCATTACGCTCAATGGCCGAAGCCGTCATTTGATCAGTTACCTGAGCGATTTTATGTTTGCGCCGGAACGTGCTCGTACCCCGGTCAAAGCCTTATCGGGGGGCGAGACGAACCGTGTATTGCTGGCAAAACTCTTCAGTCAGCCTGCAAACCTGCTGGTGCTGGATGAACCTACTAACGACCTGGATGTGGAAACACTGGAGTTGCTGGAAGAGATCATTATGGATTTTGACGGCACCTTGCTGCTGGTCAGTCATGATCGAACCTTCCTTGATAACGTGGTGACCAGCACGCTGGCGTTTGATGCGCCGGGGCAGGTCAAGGAGTATGTCGGTGGTTATCAGGATTGGCTGAGACAGCGTCCGACAAAAGCTGCACCACAGCCAGCAGCTAAAAAGCCTGAGGCAAAACCTGAAGAAAAGGTGCGTACGGTACTGAAAAAACTCAGTTATAAACTGCAGCGTGAGTTAGATTCGTTGCCCGATCTGCTAGAAGCTGCAGAAGCTGCGCTTGACGCGCTGCAAATCGAAACCAGTGACGCTGCTTTTTATCAGCAGGATCCTGCGCATGTGACGTCTCGTCTGCAAGCATTGCAGGATCAGGAAGCGGAGCTTGAGCGTTTAATGGAGCGCTGGGTTGAGCTTGAAGCGATGCAACAGGGCGAATAATCAACTGACAATTCGGACAGCCAGCACATCGCATTTGGCACCATGCAGAATGCCGTTGGCTGTTGAACCCAGCAGTAACGCAAGTCCATGCCGCCCGTGACTGCCAACCACGATCAGGTCAATCTGATGTTCATCGGCCAGCCGGTGGACTTCAGTTTCGATATGTCCGGTGATTACAAACTGTTGTTTCACCGGATAACCTAAACCTTCAGCGTATTTGATCAGGTTCTGGTGTGCATGTTCATCCAGTTGCTCCTGAATAACACCCAGATCAATCGGCACATCGCCACCATAGGCAAAACTCAAAGGCTCAATCACATGCACCAGATAGAGCTCTGCACTATTGGCTGATGCCAGCGCACTGGCTTTTGCTTTGAGTTGCTCACACTCTTCGGTCAGATCCACTGCGAGCAAAATCTTCTGATAAGTTTGCATAAGGAATCCTTCTGTTTCATCTGTATTGAGATTAGCATAGCCGCACTATTTGGAAGCGTTGTTGAAAGCACAGCCTGATCTGTATCAATGCTGGCTGTATAAAGACTGATTAGAGCGGGTACCCGGAGCATAAACATGAAGTGGATGATTATTATTTTGATCATGATGTCCCTGATTGGGTCGATGATGTGGGTGATGCCCACACCGCGCCAGAAATATCAGGCGAAACTCCGTTTGCAGGCTAAAAAAATTGGCTTTCGGGTGCAGCTCGAACGGGTCACACTTCCACGCGCGAAAGGCGAGATGGAACCTGAAACAACCACTGTTACGGCCTACCGATTGATTCGCAACCGCCGCGATAAAAAACTGGCTCAGGCTCATATCCCCTGGACGGTATACCGTATATCCGCAGTTGCTGATCTGGGGTTGCCGCAGGGCTGGAGCTGGGGGCTGGGTGAAAAAACCTTATCTGAGCCGCAGTTGGATATGCTGACTGAAATCATTGAAGCGATGCCAGACGATGTGCTCGCTATTGAATCGAGTCCGGTTGAAGTCGGTGTGTTCTGGTCAGAAGAGGGTGGTGAAGCGATGCTGGACCTGATCAAAACACAATTGGAGCGTTTGTTAGATGCCAATCTCTGATACTCCCAGCCTGAAAACCGGCCGCTACCGTCATTATAAAGGGGCTGAATATGAGGTCTTGGATCTGGCCCGGCACTCAGAAACTGAAGAGTGGCTGGTGGTGTACAGGCAATGCTACGGTGATTTCAGTCTCTGGGTCAGGCCGCTGTCTTTGTTTCAGGAGCCTGTTGTGAAAGAGGATGGTTCAGAACTGGAACGTTTCGCCTGGATTGGAAATTAAAGCAGACGATCAATCGAATCCGCCAGAGTGCCGCGTGATTTGGGTCGCTGGGGCTGAATGTTTGCGATCAATTTCTGCAGGCGGTCCATCGCTATGGCCTTGCTTTGACGAGGCAGCGACGCTCTGACCAGAAGTGCCTTAGCATGTTTGTAGTGTGAAAGTGCGGTCATGATTTCGCCAGCGGCTTCAAACCGGGTGCCCTGGTTGATATGAGCCTCGACCACAACGCGAATGCGCAGACTGTAAAGCTCCTGCTGGTAGCTACGGGCCAGAATGGGCGTTAACTTGCCACCCCTGGCCAGTTGTACCACCAGTTTGCCAGCAAAGTTGATATAGATTTGTGCCCGTTTTAAGGCCTTGTCGTTGGCGAATACCTCGGTATTAGGGCGGGCACTGTCGGCATTGCGCTGCAGGCGCGTTGTTGCTTCAAGCAGCTCAGATTCCGGAGCCAGCAGGCTGATTTCATCCAGTAAAGAGACGGCATGTTCGTTGAGTTTTGACACAATTTCCGGCTTACAGCCAGCTTCGCGCAAAACTGCAATCGCTTTGAACAGATGTTCAGATTGACTCTGTAGCCAGGTCAGACGTTTCTGGCGGGCGTTTTCCTGTTGCTCGCGGGTGGTGATAATGAAGTTCACCGTCAGTGCGGCCAGACCCACAATCGCAATAAGAACGACATATATCAGATTATCTTGCAGCATCAGGCCCGATTACTTTTGCAAAAGTATTGAAATTTGAACGGTTTATTGATTCTACTAGTATACGGTTGTAATCGGCGTTGTCGATTGCCAGGTGTCGATAAAACGTAAATCCAACTTGACCCCTGTATTTTGAGCACTTATATATGCAGCCATTCTGTTGGGGCGGAGCTATTAAACTGTTCAGTCTGTCCTGCGTCAATGCATGACCGATATCGGTAAGCTGTTAATGGTCATAATGAGTGAATAACTTCGCTCTGAGGAAAAGTAATCTTTCATGGGAAAATCACTCGTCATCGTCGAGTCACCGGCTAAAGCCAAGACGATAAACAAATATCTGGGTAGTAATTTTATCGTCAAATCCAGTGTGGGGCATATTCGTGACCTGCCGACCAGTGGCAGTGCTACCAAGACGGATGCCAAGGAACGGGCTCGTCAGGCTGCAATCACGCGCAAAATGACGCCGGAGCAGAAAGCTGTCCACAAGCAAAATAAAGCCCGTGAACAGTTGATCGGTCGGATGGGTATCAACCCGGAAGCAGATTGGCAGGCGCATTACGAGATATTGCCTGGCAAAGAAAAAGTTGTGGATGAACTGAAAAAGCTCGCCAAGACGGCTGATGCTATCTATCTCGCAACCGACCTTGACCGTGAAGGGGAGGCGATTGCCTGGCATTTGCGTGAGGCAATCGGTGGTGATGATAGTCGTTTTCGTCGTGTGGTTTTCAATGAGATCACCAAAAAAGCGATCACTGAGGCTTTTGATGATCCGTCATCACTGGATATGTATCGGGTCAATGCCCAGCAGGCACGACGTTTTCTGGATCGTGTTGTGGGATATATGCTCTCGCCTTTGCTTTGGGAGAAGATTGCCCGTGGCCTGTCAGCAGGCCGGGTACAATCTGTGGCTGTGAAACTGGTAGTGGAGCGTGAGCGTGAGATTCGTGCTTTCATCCCCGAAGAGTTTTGGGAAGTCCATGCCAACACACAAACAAGGTCTGAGGATGCCCTGCGCCTGCAGGTAGAACGTCTGGCCGGTGAGGCGTTTCGCCCCGTCAGTGAGGCTGAAACCCAGAAACACCTCGATCAGCTAAAGGGTCTGGAGTATCGGGTGGTCAGCCGTAAGGATCGCCCGACTTCAAGCAAACCCTCAGCACCCTTTATCACCTCTACATTGCAGCAGGCTGCAAGCACCCGGATGGGCTTTGGGGTGAAAAAAACCATGATGCTGGCGCAACGTTTGTATGAAGCCGGCTATATCACCTACATGCGTACTGACTCTACGAATCTGAGTGCAGAGGCGGTTGCAAGCTGTCGTGACTATATCGCAGAGAAATATGGCGCCCGTTATCTTCCTGAGCAGCCGAACAGCTACAGCAGCAAAGAGGGCGCACAGGAGGCACACGAGGCGATTCGTCCATCGGATGTCAGCCGTACTAGTGCTGCACTTGCGGGTATGGAGCGTGATGCTGAGCGTCTGTACGACCTGATTCGCAATCAGTTCCTGGCCTGCCAGATGACGCCAGCACAGTATTTGAGCACCCGAATCACTGTGCAGGCAGGCGAATTTGAGCTGGCCACCAAAGGCCGCATTCTCAAGTTTGATGGTTATACCCGTGTCATGCAGTCCAAAGGTAAGGGCGACGAGGATATCATTCTGCCGGACGTGAAAGACGGTGAAGTACTGGATCTTAAAGGTCTGGAGCCTAAACAGCATTTCACCAAACCGGCACCGCGTTACACTGAAGCCAGTCTGGTCAAAGAGCTTGAAAAACGTGGTATTGGTCGTCCATCAACCTATGCGGCGATCATTTCTACCATTCAGGACCGTGGTTATGTTGAGGTTCAGAACCGCCGTTTTTATGCCCAGAAAATGGGTGAAATTGTTACCGAGCGGCTGAACGAAAACTTTAATGACCTGATGGACTACAGCTTTACAGCGCGTATGGAAGAGCGTCTGGATGACATCGCGACTGGCAAAGCGGACTGGAAGGATTTGTTGACCCGTTTTTACCGCAACTTCAGTAAAACACTGGAAGATGCACAGGCCGGTACGCATGAGATGCGACCTAATCAGCCGACTGAAACCAATATTGATTGTCCGGATTGTGGCAGACCCATGATGATCCGTACGGCCAGCACCGGGGTATTTCTGGGCTGTTCGGGGTATAGCCTGCCGCCAAAGGAACGCTGTAAGTGTACGATTAACCTGATTCCGGGAGATGAGATTGTCAGTGCGGATGGGGATGATGAAGAGGAATCCCGCATTTTGCGCAACAAGCACCGCTGCAAATTGTGCAGCAGTGCGATGGACTCTTATCTGGTAGATAAACATCGTAAGTTGCACGTCTGCGGTAATAACCCGGATTGTAGTGGTTTTGAGGTCGAGCAGGGCGAATATCGCATCAAGGGATATGATGGACCGACCATTGAATGCGATAAGTGTGGTGCAGAGATGCAGCTCAAAACCGGCCGTTTTGGTAAGTTCTTTGGCTGTACGGGCGAAGGTTGCAAAAATACCCGCAAACTGCTGAAAAACGGCGAACCTGCGCCACCAAAAATGGATCCAGTGCCAATGCCTGAACTGAAGTGCGAAAAGGTGGACGACACCTATGTGCTGCGTGACGGTGCATCCGGTCTGTTCCTGGCAGCCAGTCAGTTTCCGCGTAACCGCGAGACTCGGCCACCACTGGTTGCGGAGTTGTTACCGCACAAAGCAGAAATTGATCCGAAGTATAGCTATATGTTCAAGGCACCTGTTAAAGACGATGAGGGCAACCCAACCGTCATTCGCTTTAGCCGCAAGACCAAAGAGCAGTACATCATGACAGAGGTCAATGGTAAGGCAACGGGTTGGAAGGCATTCTACCGGGGTGGAAAGTGGGTCGTTGAGTAAGCCACTTTACGGTTGCCAATAAATCAGGTGGAACATGAGCGGAATATATTTAGCCAGAACAAATCAGAAACTTAACTTCAGCCGGATTCATCTGGAGTGCCTTAAGTCTGCGCAGACTGACTCAAGTTGGAACAAACATGCCAAAATTGAGTCATTCAATGAGTCTGTACTGTTTCATCTGGCAGCCACCTATGATGCTTTCCTGCGGGAAATTGCAGAATACTATCGTGTTGATACCGAGCAACTGAGCGGCTATCGTTCGTTGGCGGCCAATATTGAAGCGATCGGTGTTGAAGGGCCTGAGCTAAAACGCCTGAGTATGCTGGAAGCAGATGCTGACAACTGGTTGCACAAACTTTTGTCCGCTTATGAGGCTTGCTGGCATGGTGCTGACAATCTGCAGCCAAAAGCTACAGCCAGCAGTGTTTCTGAAATACATGTGGTGCAAATTAATCCGGATCATGCGGAAGATGCGCAACTGATCGAAGAGTATGAACAATGGTTTTCTGAACTGTCAGGATTGATTGCCAGTCTCAGAGAATCAATGCAGGAGTGGTGAACGATTGTGACAGACAAGCAACCTGAGATGGTGTTGGAGATCGTTGAGCTTGAGAATGGCGAACTTGCCATTCGTAGTGCTGAGCTGGATGCTGAACCGATGATCAAAATCGAATTTTCAGAAACCCTCAGAGACCAGCTCGAAGAACAATACCTGGATGTTGCTCGGGTGATGTTAACGGCGGGTATTCAGTTGGCTGTTGAAAACGGCGTCAACCTCAAATCCAGACCTGCAAATGACGAAATGCTGCATATTTTGCATTAAGAGCTTAAGAGGCAGTTTGGCTGCCTCTTGTTCTTCTCGTTAGCAATAACGGATTACAATCGCATGGCTCTGGCCCAATCTGGCCGCGTCTTTCAGTTCAGCCATCTCTTTTGCATCAAAGCCATTTTCAGTTGATATAACCAGATGACTGGTGCCTGTCTGTAGTGCACGACAGGCCAGATTATGGGTGCTGTGGTGGATGTCGGCATTCAGCAGCATAACCTTGTTCAGATCGATATCAGCCTGTTGCAGCATGGGTTTTGCCAAACCAGCGGGCGGCGTCAGCCAGAGCAGCCAGCGCTGGTCAAAGCTCAGCTGGGTCAATAATGGCAGCAGCATGGCCAGTGTCTGAGGCTCTTTGTCCGGTACGACAATTTCAGTGACTTTACCGGCTAACGCATGATTGACTGCGAATTTGCCTGTGACTTTTGTATACGGTTTTGATTTTACCGGCAGAGTAACGATGTGCTCAGAACGTGTAATACGCGGCTGTACTGCTAACATGATCAATTACCTCGTCTAATAACACCCACGCCTAATCCTTCAATGGTCAGGTCGTGTTCTGTCAGATCAACAACAATAGGCTCATAGGCTTCATTTTCAGCGATGAGATACACTGTATGACCCTCTTTTTTAAGGCGTTTTACCGTGACCTCCTCTTCAATTCGGGCAACAACGATCTGGCCATCCCGGGCCTCCCGACATTGATGTACTGCTAGCAGGTCTCCATCCATGATGCCGACATCCTTCATGCTGTCGCCTTTAACCTTGAGCAGGTAATCAGCACGGGGATAGAAGAAGTCAGCGGAGATAGTGCAGTGATCTTCAATATGTTGCTGTGCCAGAATCGGGGAGCCAGCAGCCACCTGTCCGATCACTGGCAGACCCAGATCAGGTTCCAGATCCGGAAGTCTAATGCCGCGGGACGTGCCGGGAATAATCTCAATTGCACCCTTTCTGGCCAGGGCTTTCAGGTGTTCCTCAGCTGCGTTGGCGGATTTAAAACCCAGATCACGGGCAATATCGGCACGGGTAGGGGGGTAACCCGTCTCTTCAATATGCTGGCGGATCACTTCGAGTACTTCTGTCTGTCGTTTAGTCAGTTTCATCGTCTTTAATCTGTCTTTTTATACAGTACTTGTATTTTTATACAGTAATTTTGGCTTTGTAAAGTGATATGTGTATTTTTATCCAGTATTTTTACCATCTCTGTTACTATAAGGCTCAAATTGATGGATGAGGTCAGGCGTGGATCAGGCGCTTAAAACAACGATTCAGGGTGCGTACAGCCGTTTTCTTGAAACCCGTGCTTTAAAAGCGCGGTATGGTCAGAAGCTGATGATTGCTGAAATTGCCCGTTGTTTTGCTGCACTCTCTACCAAAACGGATACTGAGTCTGATCAGCATATCTGTTTGGTTGAAGCGGGAACCGGTACCGGTAAAACCATGGCTTATCTGCTGGCGACTGTGCCGGTAGCGTTAGAGCAACAAAAAAAAGTCGTCGTAGCGACAGCAACCGTTGCTCTGCAGGAACAGCTACTGCTTAAAGATCTGCCCATGTTAATTGCAGATGCCGGAATAGAGCTGACCTATACCCTTGCCAAGGGCCGGGGTCGGTATTTCTGTATCAGTAATGCAGAATTACTGGTGAGTCAGCAGGTTGAGTTAGGCCAAATTGCACTGTATGAAGATGAGGCTGCTCGAAAGCTTGATCAGACTGATCTTGAGCGCGCTAAATCACTGCTCAGTCTTTTCGCCTCAGGTGAGTGGGATGGTGACCGCGATGCGTTGCCTGAGACACTTCCTGATGGACTCTGGTCTTCCCTGACCAGCGATCATGTGCGCTGTACCAACCGTCGCTGCAAACACTTCTCCATCTGCCCATTTTTCCAGTCACGTCAGCAGATGGATAAAGTCGATCTGATTGTTGCGAACCATGATCTTGTGCTGGCTGATCTGGCGTTGGGCGGGGGCATGATTCTGCCCGCACCTGAAGACACACTCTACATCTTTGACGAAGGGCATCATCTGGCGGCCAAGGCGCGAGGTCACTTTTCGTTTCAGATGTCGGTCAAGGCGAGCCGCAGATGGCTCTCCAGATTGTCCAGAACATTCAATAAATTACTGAATGAATCTGATAACCATGCGCTGTTGTCCGAAAAAATTGCCCGTTTAACATCCCCTCTGTCTGATATGGAGCAGGTGTTAATTGAACTGGAACAGCAATTACAGGACCTGCTGGCGGATAAGGCAGCCAAGGATCAGAAATATCGTTTTGCCGGTGGTCGGATCCCGGAAGCCCTGCAAATGACGTTTGAGCAGTTCTTTGTCATTTGCCAACGGGCACTTCAGCTGTTTGAACAGATTACGGATCTGCTGAAGCAGGCGATGGATGGAGAAGTTGCTGATCTTTCTCAGGCACTGGGTGAGGCATGGTATCCACAGCTGGGAGCCATGTCTTTCAGACTGCAAGGCCTGTATGGCCTTGCCAATTCTTATGCAAAAACTGATGCAGGATCACGCGCACCCACTGCGCGATGGTTGGCTCTGACTGAAAACAGTGAGGGTTTTGATATCAGTTGCCACAGCAGCCCGGTTTCTGCCGCAGAAACACTCAGACAAAATCTGTGGCAGGCGTGTCATGGCGCTGTGGTTACTTCTGCGACCCTTACGGCTTTGGGGACCTTTGACCGGATAAAAGAGGATCTGGGCATTCAGGCCAGCGCAGCTTCACTGCAGGTAGCCAGCCCGTTTGATTTCAGTAACGCTGCAGAACTGCATGTGCCAGCTATGCGTTCTGACCCTGGGCAGTCTGATGCCCATACGCAGGAAGTCGCAGAGATTATCATTCGGCATCTACCGGAGGCTCAAGCAACGCTGGTTTTGTTTAGCTCATGGTCACAGATGCGTTATGTGCTTGAACAGATCCCGGATAACATGAACAATAGCGTTCTTGTTCAGGGGCATCTGGCGAAACATGAGATTTTGCGCCTGCACCGGGAACGGATAGATCAGGGTGAAGCCAGTATTATTTTTGGTCAGGCCTCATTTGCTGAAGGTGTTGATCTGCCGGGTGACTATCTGACACATGTGATTATCACTAAACTGCCTTTCAGCGTTCCTGATGACCCTGTGGATGCCACGCTGACAGAATGGATGGCCAGCCATGGGCTCAATCCGTTTGAGCATTGGGTCGTACCCATGGCGTCAATGCGTCTGACCCAGGCAACCGGACGGTTGCTGAGAACTGAACATGACAGGGGGCGTATTACCTTGCTCGACAGACGGTTTGTAACGCGCCGTTATGGTCGTTTATTACAGGCATCACTGCCTCCCTACCGATTGATTACTGCTTAGGACAATGAATTGAGCGAAGCTAACGAGCCAGAGATGGATAATAAGACAACTACAAAAACCTCAACTGGACGTCGTGCAGGGCGATCTCAGCGCAAGAGCTCACATGCTCCTGCCAATTGGAGTTTGGAAGATTTTCAGGTGCCAGCTGTTGAAGACAAGCTGCGCTTTCATGATTTTCATCTGCCGGATGTGGTGATGCATGCGATTGCCGATCTTGGCTTTGAATATGCGTCTCCCATTCAGGCGGCAACCATTCCTGCAGCCCTGGCTGGTAAGGATATTATCGGCAAGGCGCAAACCGGTACGGGTAAAACTGCGGCCTTCCTGCTGGGTATCATTACTGACCTTATCGACTACCCTTTGCCTGAACGTAACCGGCTGGGTGAGCCTCGTGCGCTGATTGTTGCACCGACCCGTGAACTGGCGTTACAGATTGCTTCCGATGCTGTTGATCTGTCCAAATATACCGATCTGCATATTGTCAGTCTGGTTGGCGGTATGGATTACGACAAACAGCGTCAGCAGCTGAAACAGCAGCCGGTTGATATCCTGGTTGTCACACCGGGTCGTTTGATCGATTTCATTAACCGAAAAGATGTCGATCTCTGGAATGTCGAGGTGCTGGTGCTGGATGAAGCTGACCGCATGTTGAGCATGGGATTTATCCCGGATGTGCGGACGATTATTCGGAACACTCCGCGTAAAGGCAGTGACCGTCAGACCCTGCTTTACAGTGCTACCTTTACGGACGATATCCTGAATTTGGCAGCGCAGTGGACATTTGAAGCGGTAAAAATCGAGATTGAGTCAGAACGTAAAACCACAGATAACGTTGCTCAGCAGGTGTATCTGGTTTCAAGTTCGGAGAAATATAACCTGTTGCGCAATTACATGGACAAAGACCATGCAGAAAAGGTCATTGTCTTTTGTAACCGCCGAGATCAAGCCCGTAAGCTGGCCGAGCGACTCACTCGTGATGGTATCAAAGCCGCGCTCATGTCAGGTGAAATTCCCCAGCAGAAACGTGTGCGCACCTTGGAAGATTTCCGCAGCGGCAGAATCCAGGTATTGGTGGCAACCGATGTGGCGGGTCGTGGTATTCATATTGAGGGCGTTACCCACGTTATCAATTATCAGCTGCCTGAAGATGCTGATGACTATGTACACCGCATTGGCCGAACCGGGCGGGCTGGCGCAACAGGTACGTCTATCTGTTTTGCCTGTGAAGATGACTCGTTCCTGATCCCGGAAATTGAAGCTGAAACCGGCGTGAAGCTGGATTGTATCCACCCTGATCCGGCCCTGTTGAAGCCGATTCAACAGGTGGCTGATAAATCGGCGCCAGAACCTGTTCCTGCAGATACTTCTAGTGAGCAGGTATCAGAGGTCAGTGAGCAAAATGACTCAGAACAACGACCGGCATAATCTTCAGCGCATCAGTCGCTGGGTTGCATTGGTATTCAGTGCGCTGATCGCTGCCCTGGGGGTTGCCGGATATCAACGTACCGGTGACCTGATTCAACTTGCAGTATTTTTAGGTATCTCGTTATTGGGGTACTTTGTCGTGTTATTGTTGTTTTATGGTATCGGTCGTTTGTTGGACAGTCTGGATGACAGTCAGGACAGTAGCAGGTGAAACGGGCAAGTCATGTCAGAACCATTGAAAATTGCAGTATTGGGTGGTGGTAGTTTTGGTACGGTGTTGGCCAATATAGCAGCGGAGAACGGCCATGCTGTAAAACTCTGGTTGCGTGATGCTGAACGTGCAGCCGATGTGAACAAGACTCATGAAAACAGTCGGTATCTTCCGGGTTACAGCCTGTCAGACACACTGATTGCATCAGCCGATTTGCAAGATGTTTTACAAGCCGCTGATCTGGTGTTTGTCTCGATACCAAGTTCCTCCTTTCGAGCGGTTGTAAGACAGGCTGCGCCGTACCTGAATCCCAATCAGATGATAGTGAGCACCACCAAGGGCATTGAAGCAGAATCATTCAGTCTGATGAGTCAGATTTTGCGTGAAGAACTCCCGCATGCCCGAATTGGTGTTTTGAGTGGACCTAATCTGGCGAAAGAGATTGCCGGACGTCAGCTAACAGCCACGGTCATTGCCAGTGATGATGCAGAACTGCGTAACCGTGTACAGCAAGTGCTGCATCGCAATTACTTCAGGGTCTATGCCAGCAGTGACACCTATGGTGTGGAATTGGGTGGCACCCTGAAAAATATTTATGCGATTGCAGCGGGATTGAGTGCTGCTTTGGGTATGGGTGAAAATACCAAAAGCATGTTGATGACCCGCAGCCTTGCAGAAATGAGCCGCTTTGCTGTCTGTATGGGGGCCAACCCCATGACCTTTATCGGTTTAGCGGGTGTGGGGGATCTGATCGTCACCTGCATGTCCCCGCTGAGTCGAAACTATCGCGTCGGCTTTGCGTTAGGGCAGGGTAAGTCTCTTGACGAGGCTGTTTCTGTGCTTGGTCAGGTGGCTGAAGGCGTCAACACTATCAAGCAGGTCAAAGAAAAAGCGGCTGCCATGGATGTGTATATGCCATTGGTGTCTGCACTCTATGATGTGGTTTTTGAGCATGCACCGATCGCTGATGTGGTTAAGATGCTGATGACCAATGAGCAGAGTACGGATGTAGAATTTGTCTTACCGCGGGAAAATCCGTGAACTTTTATCTGATGCGGCATGGGCAGGCTGAAGCCTATGCCGCTTCGGATGCTGATCGTTGCCTGACCTCTTCGGGTAAGCATGAACTGGAGAGGTTTCTTAAGGAGTTAAGTCCAGTTCTGCAAGATGTGGATCTGATCCTGCATAGTCCATATCAAAGAGCTTTCGAAACAGCGTTAATTGTATCTTCTGTTCTGGGTGTGGATTCTGTTCAGGCCCTGCCTCATTGGACACCAGAGGCTTCACCATCGCTGGCCCTGGCCTCACTTGAATCCTCCCAGAATAAAACACCACTGGTTGTAACGCATCTGCCACTGGTAGGGTATGTCACTGCCCTGTGTTGTCAGGGCAGCGAACAATATCCATTACCTTTTACCTGCGGTGAAATTGTCAAGATCACTGCTGACTGGCCGGCGGCAGGGCTGGGACAGTTGCTGCAGAACTGGCGGCCGGTTTAGGTTTCAGAAAGCGCGCCTGTAACCCCTGCAGAGATCTATTACTGTCATACATAGACATCGCTTCGCGCATCACATCATCTCTTTTTTCAAGTTGATTTAGCGCGCCATATGCCACCGCTAGATCCATATACACGGGCACTTGAGGCGACATTTTAAGGTGATGTTGTGCCCAGCCAATGTATTCCAGTGCACCGCGGCCATCATTTGCGTCAAATCCCTTATACATATTCTGTTTCAGGGTGAGATAGGTGGCATAGTCCCGGAAATAGGGGTTAAACAGTGCTGATTCCAGATGCTGTTGAGGGCGTTTCTGATCCCTCAGATAAGTGATAAGGCCGGTATAGGAATACAGCGCGTGTACCAGGAAGGCATTAACGATCACCGCTGTCGCGATAACTACAGCCGGTAGGGTTTTTTGCGCTGCTAAGGACAGGCCATCAGTAGAACGACTGCGTTTGTTGTGTTGATTGATAACAAACAGCAAAAACAGCAACACCAACCAGTGTGTGTTACTGATATAAAATGGCAGCTCTACCTGACTGTGTAAGACGATTGGAATTAAAAGAGCCGCATAGCCGGTACCGCGTTGCCAGCCTGCCTGATATAGCTGATAAAAAGTGGCAATGGCTGCGATCAGAATGCCCGCAATGGAGAGTAGCCCTCCCTCCACCAGCCAGAGAAGTAATTCGTTATGTGGATGGGTAAATCGGGGTTGAGTGCCCAGACTGAGTATGCCCGCATCCTGATACTCAGCGCGTTTATCCTGAAAAACTTTCTGGAAACTGCCAACGCCATGGCCCAGCAGCGGTTTTTCCAGCACCAGATCGAGCGATATTTTATACACTTTCCAGCGCACATCGCTTTCCATACCGCCCATAGCCTGATCAAACTTATTCAGGGTTTTAGTCAGGCCGGAGCTGCCCAAAACAGCACCTGATGTACAGCAGATAATTATCAGTCCCAGCATCACTTTGTGATTGAGCAATAACCGCCAGCGCCCAAGCAGCAGGATAACCAGTCCCAGTACCGCACCTAAAAGACCTACACGTGAACCGCTGTAAGCGATAATAAAACAGCTGATAAAACCGGTCAGACATAAGGAAAGTTTGACTACCCAGTGCATCCCGGACAGTGTTGGACGACTGATCAGGTAGAAAAGCAGCACCAGTGTTGTCGCCATCAGCGATGCTTGCAGGTTAATTTGCTGAAAAATGCCAAAAGGTGTTTTTGAACCGCTGAGGGGCATATAGGGTGCCATCTCGATTTTGGGTGCAAGCTGTAGCAAACCATAAAAGCCAGAGATAAGTCCTGTCATCAGCAGCAGATACAAGCTGCGCTCAATCTGGCGTGGCGTAAGGCGAAACTGATAAAAGCTGATCAACAACAGGTAACTGCCCACCAGCACCATAATACGCATGGCCCATTCAGTGGGGTTTGTGTTTTCAGTCATAAAGCCACTGACCAGAGCCCCGAGGGGCAGCATACTTAGCGCCAGCCAGTGTGCAGGCAAAATAAGCTGGTCAGTTCTGAGCATGATGAAAAAACCGGCGGCGATGATCCAGCTGGCGACTATCCAGAGGGTATTGTTAAAGGGAAGGTATAAACCCTCGCCACCGAGATTGGGCTGGTAGTAAAAAGGTGCCACCAGAAACAACAGGCCAAATAGAAGGAAGAACAGCTTTTGTGGCGCCTGGAGTGACGGGTCCTTTTCCAGCTTAAGGTGGAGTTTCATCTATGCGATCCCTGAGATAATGGTTAGTATCGGCCTATGTTACCTTAATTGGTCAGGCTTGGGTGGAACGGTGTGTTGGATATCGATTGTTTGAATAACGCGCGTGAAATCAGTGTCTTGGCTAATGGTTATCAATTTGCTGCCATCGAATATGGCCCTTCAGATGGACCCGCAGTGCTTGCGTTACATGGCTGGCTGGATAATGCCGCCAGTTTTAACTGGGTAGCTGACGCGCTGCCTCAGGTTCGTTTGATTGCCATTGATTTGGCAGGGCATGGCCTGTCACAGCATCGCCCTGAAGGGATCAGTTATCAGATTTGGGATTATGCAGTTGATGTGCTCGCATTTGCTGATGCGATGAACTTGCAGCGGTTCAGCTTACTAGGACATTCCATGGGCGCGAGTGTCGCACTGATCATGGCAGGCCTGGCACCTGATAAAGTTCAGGCTGTGGGCTTTTTGGAGGGACTGGCCCCGATGATCTATCCTGAATCTCAACTCCCAAAGCTGATGGCTGAGGCAATTATTAAACGAAACAAATTGGCCCATCGTCCGGTCAAAATCTTCACTGAACCCGAAGAAGCAGTCCAGATCAGAATGTCAGGCCGCTGGCCCGTTACTCGTGAGATGGCTCTGGCATTGGTCCGGCGTGGCCTGAAAAACACAGGGCAGGGGTGGGTCTGGTCACATGATCAGGCACTGCTGCAACCGTCACTTGTGCGGTTTTCTAAAGCACAGGTCACGGCCTTTGTTGAAGCGCTTGCCGCGCCTGGATTTATTCTTGTAGCCACTGATTTTGCGCGACAGACATTGGTTGATCCCTGGCGCTCAAACCTGCGTACAGTAACGATAACCCAGGTAGAAGGTGGTCATCATTTTCACATGACACCAGAAGGGGCTAAGGCAGTGGCTGCTGCGGTTGATAAGAACTGGCCCAAGTTAAACGGATAATAAGGACTCTGCATGCGTTTAGGTAAGTTTATATGCCCACTGCTATGGGTGCTGTCATTACCAGCAGGTGCTGAGCCCTATGGCGCGGCTGATTATCCTGAGATCAAACGATTTCCTAATTCAGAGATTGTGCAGTATGCCAGCAAATATGAGCCGGATTACCGGTTTATTCTTGGTGGACTTGAGAAAGTAAACGGGGTGGTAAGACCGGAAAAAGAGGAGCGGATTAAGGGACAGCTAACCCGGATTACCTACCGTATTCCTGATAATCATTTAGCCGCTGAAGCCTTTGCCTTTTATCTTGATCAGATCAAGACTCTGGGTGCTGAGGTTTTGTTTCAATGCCAGGGTCGAGCTTGTGGTAGCAGTAATCAGTGGGCTAACGATATCTTCGGATACTTCCGGCTTTACGGACCTGATGCTGAACAATCATTTGCAGCGGCTAAGGCCGGTGAACGTTACATCAGTCTGTATAGCATTACCCGCGGCAATAAACGGGTCTATACCCATCTTGAAGTTGTTGAAGCACCCGGCGCAGCTCCCACGGTCTCTCAGTCATGGTCGGATAGTGCTTTTAAACTCGCGTCTGATGCTGATCTCAAAGAGCTTGCAACGCGTGTTATCCAGTCCGGTGACCAGGTATGGCTGGTTACCTACGCGTTCGAAGGTGATTCTAAAGCCGCACAGATTGAGTCTGCCCGAGCACAGCTTAGCGTTGTCCGTGATCAGTTGATTACACTGGGTGTCGCGGCTGAAAAAATCCGCCTCTATCCTCTGGGTGGCTTCCTGTTACCCGGTATGAGCAAACCATCGACTGAAATTTTTGCCTACACTGATGCCTATAAGGGGTCAGGAAACGACTGAGTATGACAACTGTATCACTGGTACTTGGCAGCGGAGGCGCCAGGGGGTATGCCCATATAGGTGCTATCGAAGAGATTCAGCGGCGTGGCTATGAGATTGTTGCAATCTCTGGCAGTTCGATGGGGGCTTTGGTAGGGGGCATGTACGCGGCAGGTAAACTGTCTGAATATCGCGATTGGGTGTCGTCTCTTAACTGGATGCAGGTACTGCGGTTATTAGACTTCACCCTGAGTCGTGGGGCTATCAGGGGAGACCGGCTGTTCGTAAAACTGGCTGAAATTCTCGAGTCTTCCCCCCGCATTGAAGAGCTGTCCATACCCTTTACCGCGGTGGTGACGGATATCACCCGACAAAAAGAGGTGTGGTTTCAGCGTGGTTCCTTGCTCGAGGCGCTACGCGCTTCAGTGGCGATTCCGGGTCTGTTTACGCCCGTTGAACGTGACGGACGTTTGCTGGTAGATGGCGGGGTGTTAAACCCTTTGCCGATTATTCCGGTGGTGGCTGCCCAGGCGGATCTGATTATTGCGGTGGACCTTAATATCCCGGAAGGCTGCTACAGTAGTCTGCAATGGCCTGATACCCGTTTTCTGGAACGCTCAGGTGTCAGTGATGATTGGAGTATTCCCGACACCGCAGAGTCTGGAAATGGGAAAAAACTGACGTTCACCAAAGAAGCCGGTGGGCGGTTGGATATTTTACTGAACTCGGTTGAGGTGATGCAGGCCAGCCTGTCTGAATACAAAATAGCAGGTTACCCACCGGATCTTGTGATCAGGGTTCCGAAAAAAATTTGCAGCTTTTATGAGTTTCACCGGGCACGAGAAGTCATCGAATTCGGGCGGTTGGCAACCCGTCAACACCTTCAGGAACTGGAGCGCAGTGTTGGTTAAGCCAGATCAGCGTTTCAGCAGGATATAAAGTGCACCGCTGCCGCCATCAGCGGGCACAGCAGAACAGAACGCCAGTACTCCCGGTAAGCGACGCAGCCACTCATTGACATAGGATTTTATTAACGCTTCTCCGCTATGTGCTTTGCCATGTACCAGCAATAAGCAGCGGAGCTTCTGCTGGCGCGCATCCCGAATAAACAGACTGACCTGATCTCTGGCCTGTTCGACGGTATAACCATGCAGATCCAAACCCTGATCCCAGGGAATATGCCCTTGCTTCAGACGTTGCAGCAGTCGGTGTTGCACACCCGGAACGGCAAATAACAGTTGTTCTTCAGAACCCACACGCTTTGCATCGGCATCTGAGAGGCCATCAACAATTAACTCTTCTTGCCGAACAGCAGCGCTGCGACGGTAGTGTTTACTGGTGGTATCAGGCTTGTTGCACACATCAAGATCAGCCCGATCATGCTGATGAGGCGTCACGTCCTGCAGTGCATCCTGAAAGCTGATGTCGTCGTCTGAAGTATCTGAATTCATGGTATTAACAGGGGGTTTTATTTACTATAGCGGGCCTGTTTTCTGATTATCGGTTGCCCGGAATGCGTGATCAAGCTCATATTATCTCCTGTCTGAATACTCTGCGTGACTACGTGCGTTATGCAATGAGTGAGTTTGCCCGTCATGAGGTGTTTCTTGGGCATGGCACAGACAATAACTGGGATGAAGCGGTACAGCTTGTTCTGGCGGCAGTCGATCTGGCCTGGGACGTTAATCCGGCGGTACTGGATGCAGCACTTCTGCCGGATGAAAAAAAACAAATTCTGAGTTTTATCGAACAACGGGTTGATGCGCGAAAACCTTTGCCCTACATCACCCGTCAGGCCTGGTTTTGTGAGCTGCCGTTTTATGTCGATGAGCGAGTTTTGATTCCTCGCTCACCGATAGGCGAACTTATTCAACAGCAATTTTCACCCTGGCTGAGAGAGGACTCTGTGACCCGGGTGCTTGATCTGTGCACCGGCAGCGGCTGTATCGGTATCGCTTGCGCCTATGCGTTTCCGGATTCTGAAGTGGATCTGGTGGATATCTCACCGGATGCGCTTGAGGTTGCCGGCATCAATATTGAAAAACACCAGATGGTAGATCGGGTATTCGCCATCGAATCAGACCTGTTTGCTGAGCTCAAAGGTCGCAAATATGAGTTGATTGTCAGTAATCCGCCTTACGTAGATGCGGCAGACCTGGCAAGTATGCCTGATGAGTTTCAGCATGAGCCCGAACTCGCGCTTGGCTCAGGTCCAGATGGTCTGGACATTACCCGGAAGATTCTGCGCCAGGCTTGTGATTACCTGACAGAAGATGGCCTGCTGGTGGTTGAAGTGGGCAATAGTGAAGTTCATCTGATGCAGCAGTATCCTGAACTTCCGGTGATCTGGCTGGAATTTGAACAGGGTGGTAATGGGGTATTTGCCATCAGTGCCGCCGATCTGGTTCAGTATAAAGACCTGATCTGATTTTAATTGCAGCTGTCGTTTTTGTTATACTCGGCACCCTATTTGATCTTGTAGCTACGGAAGTGATCCCATGTCTGGAAATAGTTTTGGCAAACTGTTCACAGTGACCACCTTTGGCGAAAGCCACGGCAAGGCGCTGGGTTGTATTGTGGACGGCTGTCCTCCGGGGATTGAACTTTGCGAGGCTGACTTGCAGCTCGATCTTGATCGACGCAAGCCGGGTACATCCCGTCACACCACGCAGCGTCGTGAAGCTGATGAGGTGGAGATTCTGTCAGGGGTGTTTGAAGGTAAAACCACCGGTACGCCGATTGGCCTGCTAATTAAAAATACTGATCAGCGTTCCAAGGATTACAGCAATATCGCTGAAACGTTTCGTCCGGCGCATGCGGACTATGTTTACAGTCACAAATATGGTTTCAGGGATTACCGGGGTGGTGGACGCTCCTCTGCCCGTGAAACCGCCATGCGTGTAGCGGCTGGATCGATTGCGAAGAAGTTCCTGGCCACTAAAGGCGTTGCTATAAGAGGCTACTTATCACAGCTGGGGCCACTGAAGATCGATACCAATCAGTTTGATTGGGATCAGGTTGATCAAAATCCGTTTTTCTGCCCGGATGCCTCCCTGGTTGCGCCGCTTGAAGCCTATATGGATTCGCTGCGCAAAGAGGGTAATTCCATTGGTGCAAAAATCTCCGTTGTCGCAACAGGCGTTCCTGTTGGTCTGGGTGAACCTATTTTTGACCGTTTGGACGCTGATCTGGCGCATGCACTGATGAGCATTAATGCCGTCAAAGGGGTCGAGATTGGCGATGGTTTTGCGGTGGTGGAACAGAAAGGCACCGAGCACCGCGATGAGATGACACCGGAAGGTTTCCTGTCCAATCATGCCGGCGGTATTTTAGGTGGCATCTCTTCCGGTCAGGATATCGTGGCACACATTGCACTTAAACCTACTTCCAGTCTTCGTTTACCAGGTAGAAGCATTAATGCCAGAGGGGAGGCGATTGAGGTCGTGACTCAGGGTCGCCATGATCCTTGCGTGGGCATTCGTGCCACCCCCATTGCTGAAGCAATGCTGGCCATTGTGCTGATGGATCATTTCCTCCGTCACAGAGGACAAAACGCAGATGTGCAGTGCAGCATTCCGGTCATAACCTAAGTGCCTGTCACTAGACGATTAAAATGAAATTCTGATGAAAACTAAGTATTTTTTTACAGAATTTACTTTAGTTTTTGCTTGTTTGATTGTATAAATGCGCCACAATTAATCGGGTGCTCGACATCACTGTCGGGCACTTTTTTATTCTCACATAACCTGCTCCATTCGCGGGGCATTAAGGGGGAGTCAACGTCGATGCAAGAGGCACTTACCGCTGTGCACGAGGTGGAAGAACATGAGTCTTCAAGCAGTGTAGCTTGGCCAGGTTTTTATCAGGGTGAAGACGACGATCGTCTGGACTACTTCATCGAACGCGATGGCGTTCGTTTTGCAGGTACCCACCTGATTATTGACCTCAAAGGTGCGACCAATCTGGATAATCTTGAAGTGATGGAAAAAGCACTTCGTGATTCAGTGACGGAAGCCGGCGCTACACTGCTGCATATCCATCTGCACCACTTTACCCCAAATGGTGGTATTTCCGGCGTAGCTGTATTGGCTGAGTCACACATCAGTGTGCACACCTGGCCAGAACGTAGCTTCGCAGCTTTTGATGTTTTTATGTGCGGTGATGCAAAACCGGCGCGCGCTGTTCCTGTGCTGGAGAAAGCATTTAAACCGACTGAAGTAAAAGTAGACGAAATCCTACGAGGTAAGGTGAACATCGACGATGACAACTACCTACAGTGAAACACTGCACCAGGGTTACGGCCAGCGCTTTGATGTAGAAGAGGTTCTGTTTGAACAGCAGACCGATTCCTGGCATCTGGTTATTTTTCGTAACCCGATTTACGGAACGGTGATGGCGCTGGATGGCATCATCCAGACCACTGAACGAGACGAGTTTGTCTACCACGAAATGCTGACCCATGTGCCTTTGCTGGCACATGGCAATGCCAAACGCGTACTGATTATCGGTGGCGGTGATGGTGGTATTCTGCGTGAAGTTTGCCGTCATGAGTCCGTAGAGCATGTCACTCAGGTTGAGATTGATCAGTCTGTAATTGAAATGTGTAAGACATACCTGCCGAATCACTCGGCAGGTGCTTTCGATGATCCGCGTACCAATATCGTTATCGCTGACGGTATGGAATATGTTCATCAAACTGATGATAAGTTTGATGTGATCATCTCTGACTGTACCGATCCGGTAGGTCCGGGCGAAGTGCTCTTCAGTAGCCGTTTTTACGAAGGTTGTAAAAATCTGCTGACTGAAGGTGGCGTGTTTGTGGCGCAGAACGGTGTGCCTTTCCTGCAACAGGATGAGGTGATCACTACGCGTCGTCGCCTGAGTCCATACTTCGCTGATCAGAGTTTCTACACGGCTGCTGTGCCGACCTATATCGGTGGCGTCATGGCATTGGCCTGGGGCAGTGATAATCCGGCATTACGCCAGTTAGATCTGGCGACACTGACGGCCCGTTATCAGGCCAGCGGCATCAAAACCCGCTACTACAATCCACAGGTACACCAGGGCTGTTTTGCTCTGCCTCAGTATCTGTTGGATGCATTAGAGACTGCCTGAGCGTAATATCTGAAAGAGCCGGTGTAAGCCGGCTTTTTTATTGTGCCGTTTTCAGACTATAAGCCCATGCCAAGCTCATACCTCAGCCTCAGCGGTTTCTATTTTTTCTATTTTGCCCTGCTGGGCATCATGGTGCCGTACTGGACGCTGTACCTGAAATCCTTCGGTTTTGAAGCTCAGGTCATCGGCATGCTGATGGCAACATTACATGCATCCCGTATCTTTGCGCCCTATCTCTGGGGGCGGCTTGCCGATGAAACCGGTCAGCGCCTGCGCATTGTTCGCTGGGGGGCGGCTATCACCTGGATTATTTTTCTGCTGGTGTTTTGGCAGAACACGGCCATGGGCATTGGTCTGGTAATGTTGGGATTCAGTTTTTTCTGGAATGCAGTATTGCCACAGTTTGAAGTGATTACGCTGGGTTATCTTGGGGAGCGGCGACATCGCTACAGCCAAATCCGGTTATGGGGTTCCATTGGTTTTATTCTGACGGTTGCAGGCATAGGGGTTGTGCTGGATCAGATTTCTATTCAGTGGATTCCAGTGTTTATGCTGCTCACCATGATCGGTATTTGGCTGACCTCTCTGATAGTAAATGAGGATGGTCAGACAGAGGTGGCTCATACAGGTACAGCAGGTGCTGAATTCTGGCAGGTACTTAAGCACCCTCAGGTACGTGCATTCTTTTTGATCTGCCTTCTTATCCAGTTGGGACATGGTGCCTATTACACGTTCTATTCCGTTCTGATGGTGGATCTTGGTTACAGTCGCACGGACATCGGTGTGCTCTGGGCTGTGGGTGTCATCGCAGAAGTGATTATTTTTATTTTCATGCACCGGATGATCGAACGTTGGGGTATCCGGAATATCATGCTTATCAGTCTTGTTTTGTGTGTCCTGCGTTGGGTGCTGATTGCCTGGATTCCGGATCAGAAATGGCCCATGGTTTTTGCGCAAACACTGCATGCTGCAACCTTTGGCTGCTTGCATGCGGTTGGCATTGCGCTGGTGCATCATTACTTTTCTCAACGCAGTCACGGGCAGGGCCAGGCCATGTATTCGAGCTTTGGCTTTGGTTTGGGTGGGGCATCAGGCGCGCTTTTGAGCGGCTTTTTATGGGATGCTGCAGGTCCGCAATGGGCCTTTGGTGTCTCTGCATTCGTCAGTCTTGTTGCTATCGTGTTGGCACTGATATGGATCTATCCGGAAAAAGTGCAGCAAAACAATTGATTTGGGTATTTTGCAGTGCCGAAGTTTTGCTATAGGATAGGGAGTGTAAATACCCCTTAAGGAGTCAGGGTATGAAGTTTAATATTGATATCGACATGACGCCTGATGAACTTCGTCGTGTATTGGGTTTGCCCGATGTGCAGAAGTTTCAGGAAGATATGATGCGAAAGATCACGGAACAAATGGAAGCCGGTGTTGAGGGTTATGATCCTCTGACATTGTTTAAACCCTATCTGACCAGCGGGCTGGGTTCCATGGAAGCGCTGCAAAAACTGATGATGAACCTGATGACCTCCGGGTACTCAGGTAGCAGTTCTTCTGCGCCTAAAGGCAAAGACTGAGTACTGCACGTGAAAGAGATGCAGATCCTGTCACCCAATAGTAGAGAGAGCGGTACGTTGCGAATTCTAAGAAAATATACAAATCGCCGTTTGTACGACACCTCACGCAGCTGTTATGTCACCCTTGATGATGTCAAACAGCTGGTACTGTCTGGAGAGGCTTTCAAGGTCGAAGATTCAAAGACCGGTAGCGATCTGACACGGAATATCCTGTTGCAGATTATCAGCGAGCAGGAAGCCCGGGGTCACGGCACTCTGCTGACAAACCAGGTTTTGCAGCAATTGATCCGTTTCTACGGGGACAGCATGCAGGGCATGATGAGCCAGTACCTTGAGCAGAGCATATCTTCCTTCCTTGAGCATCAGGACCGCATCCGTGAACAGATGCAGACCATGATGGGTGCTGCCAACCCATTGACCATGATGACCCGTTTTGCTGACCGTAATCCTATGTGGAATATGTTCGGCCAGACCGATGAAGGCCAGAAGAAAGAAACAACGACTCCGCCGCCGGATGAAAAATCTGAGAAATCCTGATAATAAAAAAGGGCGAAGTGATTCGCCCTTTTTTATGTATTTCAGTCAGCAGTCTGACTAATCCCGTTCGGCCAGCCACTCTTTAATCGCCGGCGCGACAGTTTTTTGCGCCTTTGATGACACGAATACACCAATGTGGCCCGCTTTAATTTCCATCTCCTGATAATCCTGGCTGTTGCAGTGGTTTTTAAGCGCAGTAGAGGCTTTAGGTGGCACCAGATGATCAAAGCTGCCAAAAATATTCAGCACGGGTTGGGTGATATTCTTAAGATCAACCTGCTTTGGCCCAATCTGAGCTGTACCCTTGATCAGCCGGTTTTCCTGAAAAAACTGGGTAATAAACTCCCGAAAGGCTTCGCCGGCCTGATCCGGGCTGTCATAGATCCAGCGTTCCATGCGTAGAAAACTGAGCGCACTCTCTTCGTTTTCAAGCTGATTGGGCATGCCCAGATTTTTTTGCAGCCCCAGCCTCATCGGCATCAGAGAGTTGTAGGAGTCGTTCAGCATGTTGCCCGGAATGTTGCCATAGGTCTGAACGGCAAGGTCGGTGTCCACATACTTGGCAAGGTGGTAGAGCAGGTTATCCTCGGTTTGAAAATCAACCGGGGTCACCATGGTAATCAGGTTTTTGATCTTTGCTGGATTCAGAGCGGTGTAGCAGAGGCTGAAAGTACCGCCCTGACAGATGCCGAGCAAATTGGTCTGTTCGCTGCCTGCATGAGCACAGACCTGATCAACCGCGTTATTCAGGTATTCGTTGATGTAATCGTCCAGATCCAGATAGCGGTCTGCAGCATCGGGATAACCCCAATCGATCAGATAAACATCCAGCCCCAGTTCAAGCAGGCGTTGCAGCATTGAGCGCTTGGGTTCCAGATCAATCATATACGGACGATTGACCAGGGCGTAGCTGATCAGAAGGGGAGTCTTGCAGGTCTTTTTGCCAATCGCTTTGTAATAACGCAGAGAAAATTTATCCTGGCAGAACAACACCTCAAACGGGGTTTGCTCAACATCCACCTCTTTGATCTGCAGTAGCGTACTGTAACTCTTCAGCAGTTTGCGGTTGAACTCGAACAGCTCATCAGCCACGACAACCGGATCAAGATCTAGCTGACTCATGCCTTAGACCCTCCCTTGGTGGCGCGCAGTGCTTTGACCTCTTTTTTGAGATCTGCGATCTCTTTTTGCATGGACTTGATCAGCTCAGCGGTATTGTATTGCTGGATCTCCAGCATCTGTTGTTGTAGCTGTTGGAACTCACGCTGGGTCACACGCATCTCTTTACGCAACTGATGTTGACGTTTTAAAGCTGTATCAAGACCGCGACGGGTGGCGAGGCCAACCGACTGGAAATGCACATCCCGCACATCCTGTACAAACTTGCGCAGTTGCATGAGGGCATTACTGATACGGCCATGGGCGCGCTGGTATTCATCGGTCAACACGGTTTTGGAATAGGCCAGTTCGTATGCATCCACCCAGAGATCATGCAATGCCTGCAGGCTGGTGATCTTCTCTTCGGAGGCTGTGAGTTTTTGTAATAACTCGGTGCTGGCCAGCTGATTAATAGAGTTATAGTGTTTGACGTATTCGTTCAGCGCTTCCTGATGCTCCAGCATCAGTTTTAATGCTTCACGTAACTGCTGCTGAGTTTCCTGATGACTGCCAACAACCGGTGTTTCAAGCAGGCTTTTAACACCGCTGATAAACGGGTTTTCAAATAGCAGGTCATCCCTGAAACTGTGGCTTTTAAACAAAGAAGCAAACTGTTCCGGTACCTGCCACTGTTGCAACAGCAGTTCTGTGGTTTGTTTCTGGATGTAATTCTGAAACTGCAGTACCGCATCGTTCAGGCTGGAATCTTTTCCACCCCGGTACTGGCGTAACACTTCTTCGCCGTATTCGGTAAAGTTTTTGGCTTGAGCGCCCAGTACTGAGAGCAGCTGAGAGAATTGCTTTGGCCCTTCCTGGTTGAGCGTGGATTGGGCATGGGTCATCCACTCCTGCCACTCCTCCGGGGACGCGGCGGGTTTACCATCAGCTAACTGGGTCCAATATGCTTGCTGCGCGTCCAATAACGCCTTGATCTGCGATGCGCTGCTATCCATGGGCAACCTTTGTTATAAAAACAAGCCAACGTGGCTCTGGTATATCTTGCTCCCATCTTATTACAACTGGGAAATCGGTTGTACCTGTCTATTGTCTGATCGCAAAATTTCCAGCAATTTATTAGCCGCATTCGACAGTGTTCGGTTGCGGTGAACAATAGCCCCCAGTGGGCGCATAACGGGTGTGGCATGGACGGGTAAAACACGGAGATCAGGCGTTATCAGTGATTCCGGCAGCAGGCTCCAGCCAAGCCCAATCGAAACCATCATGCGGATGGTGTCGAGATAATTGGTCGACATGCTCACATCAAGTTTGAGTTTATGTTCGGCAAATAGCGCCTCTACCAGCTGACGCGTAAAGGTGTTGCTGCTGGGCAGAATGGCAGGATAAGCCGTTAGTTCTGCAAGTTGTAATTCGGTAGCCTGACTCAGCGGATGAGTGGGTGAGACCACATAGTTTAACTGGTCCTCCCAGATCAGTTCAGAATGGATATTGCTATCTGGATCTGGTGATAGCGTAATCAGAGCGAGTTCCAGCTCTCCCTTCAGCACACCCTCATAGGCTACTTCTGATTCTGCAAAATGCAGGTCCAGTTTTACCTCCGGATAGGTTTTTGTGAACTGCTGTAATAAAGGTGGCAGCCGGTGCAGGCTGATGTGATGACTGGTGGCCAGCGACAGGGTTCCGGTGACGTTACCAGAGAGGTTGTCCAGCGCACGCCGGGCATCATCCAGCTCGACCAGAACCTGCATTGCACGGGGCAACAGGGTTTGTCCCGCTTCCGTCAGTGACACTGTGCGTCCAATGCGGTCAAACAGGCGACAGTCCAGTTGTTGTTCCAGCAGGGCGATCCGTTTGCTGATGGCTGATTGTGTCAGATAAAGCTGATCAGCCGCTTTTGAAAAAGAAGCAAGTCGCGCCACGCTGATAAAAGCCTGCAGTGCACTGGTATCCATAATGTCTCCGAGTGAAGAGGGTTTTATGTATTCTATTATGGAATCAAAACTATAAAAAATATGAATTTGTTTTGTGGATTAGCATTCACTAAGATGGCGACTTGCCAATAAAGCTGCCGCAAGGGTAGTTGAGTACGAGGTGTTATATGGCTGGTCAGACGTTATACGATAAATTATTTGCGTCCCACTTGGTGCGCAGCAATGAAGATGGCAGTGCACTGATCTACATCGATCGTCAGTTGCTGCACGAGGTAACCTCGCCGCAAGCATTTGAAGGCCTGCGAATCGCGGGACGTAAGCCATGGCGCATTGATGCCAACCTGGCCACGCCTGATCACAACGTGCCGACGACTAACCGTAGCGGTGGTGTATCCGAGATTGCGGATCCGGTGTCCAAGATTCAGGTCATTACACTGGATGAAAACTGTGATGACTTCGGCATCCTCGAGTTCAAGATGAATGATGTTCGCCAGGGCATTGTGCACGTTGTCGGCCCTGAGCAGGGTGCGACCCTGCCGGGTACTACGGTTGTCTGTGGTGACTCCCACACTGCCACCCATGGCGCCTTTGGTGCACTGGCGCACGGTATTGGTACCTCAGAAGTTGAGCATGTACTGGCAACCCAGTGTCTGATCACCAAAAAAATGAAAAATATGCTGGTGCGTGTTGATGGTCAGTTGGGTGCTGGAGTGACTGCCAAGGACATCGTGTTGCATGTGATTGGCAAAATCGGCACGGCGGGTGGTACCGGTTATGCGATTGAGTTCGGTGGTGAGGCGATCCGTTCACTGTCGATGGATGGCCGCATGACCATCTGCAACATGGCGATTGAGGCTGGTGCTCGGGTGGGGTTGGTCGCGGTCGATCAGACCACCATTGATTATGTAGAAGGCCGTCCTTTTGCGCCTAAAGGTGAGCAGTGGGATGCAGCCGTCGCTGCATGGCGTGATCTGGTGTCTGATGCGGATGCTGCGTTTGATACCGTGGTTGAGATCAATGCAGCGGATATTGAACCGCAGGTCACCTGGGGCACCTCGCCGGAGATGGTGGTGGGCGTTAATGCTCAGGTGCCGAATCCAGCCAATGAAACCGATCCGGTCAAAATTGAAGGTATGAAGCGCGCGCTTGAATATATGGGCCTTCAGGCAGGTCAGGCGATCTCCGATATCCATCTTGATCGTGTGTTTATCGGTTCTTGCACCAACTCCCGTATTGAAGACCTGCGTGCCGCTGCAGAGGTGGTTAAGGGTAAAAAAGTTGCCGCCACCATCAAACAGGCATTGGTAGTGCCGGGTTCGGGTCTGGTTAAGGCTCAGGCTGAAAAAGAAGGCCTTGATAAAATCTTCATTGAGGCGGGTCTTGAGTGGCGTGAACCGGGCTGTTCAATGTGTCTGGCCATGAACCCCGATAAATTGGGTGCAGGCGAGCACTGTGCATCTACGTCTAACCGTAATTTCGAAGGCCGTCAGGGCTTTGGTGGTCGCACGCATCTGGTCAGTCCGGCCATGGCGGCCGCTGCCGCAGTTGCGGGCCATTTTGTTGACGTTCGTACGTTGGGCAATCACTAAGGTTTCGAGGAGAAAGTATGAAAGCGTTTAACCAGCATACTGGTATTGCCGCGCCGATGGACCGTGCCAACGTTGATACCGATATGATCATCCCCAAACAGTTTCTGAAGTCGATCAAACGTACCGGCTTTGGTAAAAACCTGTTTGATGAGTTGCGTTATCTGGATGAAGGTCAGCCTGATCAGGAGTGCACCGGCCGTCCATTGAATGAAAAGTTTGTTTTGAATCAGCCCCGCTATAAGGGAGCAAGCATCCTGCTGGCACGGGAAAACTTTGGCTGCGGCTCAAGTCGTGAACATGCGCCGTGGGCACTGGATGACTATGGCTTCCGTAGCGTGATTGCGCCGAGTTTTGCTGAGATTTTTTATAACAATTGCTTTAAGAATGGGATCTTACCTATTGTTTTAAAAGAACAAGAGGTTGATCAGTTGTTTCGTGAAGTTGCTGCGAACGAAGGTTATGAACTGACGGTTGATCTTGAAAAGCAGTGTGTTGTCACGCCGTCGGGTACAGAGATGGCCTTTGAAATTGATGCCTTTCGCAAGCACTGCCTGCTGAATGGTCTGGATGATATTGGCCTGACCCTTGAGCATGCTGATGATATTCGTGCTTACGAATCCCGTCGCCGTCAGGAAGCGCCCTGGCTGTTTGATGCGATTAAATAATGAATTTTGATAGGCCTGATCAGCAGGTCTATCTGAGGATGTTACATGTCTAAAAAAGTTTTGATTCTGCCGGGTGACGGCATTGGTCCTGAAATTGTCCGTGAAGCCAAGCGCGTTCTGGAGTTGGTCAATACGCAGGATAATCTGGATCTGGAGTTCTCTGAGGCTCTGGTAGGCGGTGCTGCCATCGACGCAACCGGTGTGCCGCTACCTGAAGACACGCTGGCGGCAGCTAAAGCATCAGATGCCATTCTGCTGGGTGCTGTGGGCGGCCCGCAGTGGGATACCAATCCTGATTTCCAGATCCGTCCGGAAAAAGGCCTGTTGGGTATTCGCTCAAATCTGGGCCTGTTCGGTAATCTGCGTCCGGCTATTCTCTACCCGCAGCTGGCGGATGCTTCTTCCCTGAAGCCTGAAATCGTTGCGGGCCTGGATATCCTGATTGTGCGTGAACTGACGGGTGGTATCTATTTTGGTCAGCCACGCGGCATTCGTGAGAAAGAGGGTGGTATCCGCGAGGGCTACAACACCTATGTGTATGACGAAACCGAAATTCGTCGCATCGGTCGTGTCGCGTTTGAGGCAGCAAGAGCGCGTAACAAGCGTGTTTGCTCTGTAGACAAGGCAAATGTACTTGAAGTGACAGTGCTCTGGCGCGAAGTGATGACCGAGCTGGCGAAAGAGTATCCGGATGTCGAACTGAGCCACATGCTGGTGGATAACGCCGCCATGCAGCTGGTACGCGCACCGAAACAGTTTGACGTGATGGTCACCGGCAATATGTTTGGTGACATTCTGTCTGACGCTGCTGCCATGCTGACCGGCTCTATTGGTATGCTACCTTCCGCTTCCCTGGATGTGGATGGCAAGGGCATGTATGAACCAAGTCATGGTTCTGCACCTGATATTGCGGGTCAGAACATTGCTAACCCGCTGGCAACCATTCTGTCCGCGTCGATGATGCTGCGTTATTCGCTGGGTGCCGGTGATACAGCAGATCGTATTGAGGCGGCGGTGAGCAAGGTACTGGATCAGGGACTGCGTACCGGTGATATCTGGTCTGAAGGTACTGAAAAAGTCAGCACTTCCCAGATGGGTGATGCTGTGATTGCTGCACTGAGTGCGTAGAAAAACGCGCTAAAATGTAGCATAATATAGCCCCTTTAGCGGCTCCTACTGGTTAGGGGCCGCTTTCGTATGATGTTCAATCTGAATTGGTGATAACAATGAAACGTGTAGGTTTTGTGGGTTGGCGAGGCATGGTAGGTTCCGTGCTGATGCAACGCATGCAGGAAGAGGGTGATTTCGACCATATCGAAGAGCCGGTATTCTTCACCACATCCCAGGTGGGCCAACCGGGACCGGAGATTGGTAAGTCCATTCCGGCGCTGAAAGATGCCAGCGATATTAACGAGCTGAAGCAGATGGACGCGATTATTTCCTGTCAGGGCGGCGACTACACGAAAGAAGTTTATGGCCCACTGCGTGAAGCCGGTTGGCAGGGTTACTGGATTGATGCGGCGTCCAGCCTGCGTATGGATGATAGCGCTATCATCGTGCTGGATCCGGTCAATATGAACGTGATCAAAGATGGCCTGACAAAAGGGGTAAAAACCTTTGTCGGCGGTAACTGCACAGTGTCTCTGATGCTGATGGGTCTGGGTGGTCTGTTCAAAGCCGATCTGGTTGAGTGGATGACCTCCATGACCTACCAGGCGGCGTCCGGTGGCGGTGCACGTCATATGCGTGAGCTGATCTCCCAGATGGGCATTATCCATAATGCGGTGGCCGACGAGCTGGCTGACCCATCCAGTGCGATTCTGGATATTGACCGCAAAGTGGCTGAAACTATCCTCAGTGATGCGATGCCGGTTGATAACTTTGGTGTGCCTCTGGCGGGTTCTCTGATCCCATGGATTGATACCAAACTGGACAATGGCCAGAGCCGTGAAGAGTGGAAAGGTTTTGCTGAAACCAACAAAATTCTTGGTCTGAGCAGCAATCCAATCCCGATTGATGGCACCTGTGTGCGTATCGGTGCAATGCGCTGTCACTCTCAGGCGTTTACCATCAAGCTGAAAAAAGATGTGCCACTGGATGAGATTGAATCCATGCTGGCCGAGGCGAATGACTGGGTTAAAGTCATTCCGAATGAGCGTGATATTTCCGCCCGTGAACTGACCCCGGCTAAAGTCACTGGAACCTTGTCTGTACCGGTAGGCCGTCTGCGCAAAATGAATCTGGGTAACGAATACCTGAATGCATTCAGCGTAGGTGATCAGCTGTTATGGGGTGCTGCAGAACCGCTGCGCCGTATGCTTCGGATTCTGATGGCTGGTTAATTCCATGCTCCATAAAAGGCAGCTCAGGCTGCCTTTTTTTGTGTCCGGGCAAAGCTGAAACGGCATTTAGTTGCAAAATTGGCTTCATAAAATCAGAACGTTAAGACATCCTTAGGCTGGCCGATAAGTTAATATTGGTATCAGACAAATATGTCATAGCAGGTCTCAGCTCATTTTTTAGGCTGTAAAATCAGGGGGTTCAGCTTGTTCCATGTCTTGACCCCCGGCCTGTTTATAAACAATACTTCATGCAAGTTATCTAATCGCAACCCTCTGATTTATCCAGAATTTTCGAGGGTGGGGGAACAGGGATAAGACAATGTGGCAAAAACACGCTGTTGGCCTTGCCGTAGCAGGGATTTTGAGCGCTACCAATGCCTATGCACTTGGCTTGGGTGAGATAAAAGTTAATTCCGCACTGAATGAGCCGCTGAGTGCAGAAGTTCAGTTATTGCAGGTTAAACAGCTTAACGCGCTGCAGATTCATCCCAGAATGGCGGATGTGAATGATTATGCGCTGGCAGGTCTTGACCGTCCTTATTTCCTCTCAGGGATTCGTTTCCAGGTTAAGGTTCAGCCTGACGGCAGCGGTAAAATCATTATTACCTCCGATCAGCCAATGCGTGAGCCGTTCCTGAACTTCCTGATGGAAGTGAACTGGCCAAACGGCAGGCTTGTCAGGGAATACACGTTGCTGCTTGATCCGCCGGTGTTTGAACCGGAGCCTGTGAAACAGCAGGTTTCACCCGCAGCTACTACCACGGCCGTTCCTGAAAAAAAGCCAGTCAGGGCTGAAGCCGTAACCCCATCTGCACCACAGTCGTCACGGATAACGACTTCAGCCCCAACACCTTCTACCCCATCAGCGTCTGCGTCTCCTTCAGAGGTCAGAGTGGGTCGTAAAGACACGCTCTGGGCGCTGGCGATCCAGAATAAACCTCAGGGTATCTCAGCTCAGCAGTTGATGATGGCCTGGCTTAAGAAAAATCCGGATGCGTTTATTGATGGCAATATCAATCGCCTGAAAGCAAACGCTATCCTGAAAATGCCAACCGCAGAAGAGTTGGCAGCGATCACCCCCGAGATGGCGGCCACTGAAGTGACCCGTCAGACTCAGCTTTGGCAGGACAAACGTGCTGCACCAGCACCGCAAACAGTAGCGGCACCTGCCCAGCCGGAAGAGCCGGCTACACCTCAGCCAGTCACCGAGCCGGTAGCGCGTTCCGAAGAAACAGTCGCGTCCGAGGAAGCTGAGCTTAAGGTTGTTGCCCCGGATGAGCCGGTTGATGGAGTTGCTCAGGCGGACGATGCAGAGTCTGAAGCAGTCGCATCTGCGGCAGAAGAGACTACTGATGATCCATTGGCCATGCTTCAGGCGCAGAATCAGGATCTTGAACAACGCCTCAATGAAAGCCTTGAAGCGGCCGATCAGGCGACACGTGAAAATGAAGCGCTCAATCAGCGTCTTGATGCGATTCAGCAGCAGCTTGAATCGCTGCAGCGGATGCTTGAGCTGAAAGATCAGGAGCTGGCGCGGCTGCAATCTGAATTTGCAAAAGCGCAGGCCGAGCCTAAGTCTGAATCGGATCTACTCAAGCAGTTGTTTGCGTCACCCATGGTGCTGATCGGTCTGGCTGCAGGTATTGTAATCCTGTTGCTGGGAGCGCTGTTTGCGCTGCGTAAACGTAAATCATCGGCTGATACTGAAGAGACTTCTGATGTCGCGCCTGCCGTAGCGGCGGCAGCGGCTACCGCAGTAGCGGTTGATGCCGTTGCTGATGAGGCTGAGCCTGCTGAAGAAGTTGCTGAACTTGAAGAAGAGGTGGCCCTGGCAGCAGAGGCGCCTGCAGCAGAAGCTGAATCACTTCCTGTCATTGAGGAAGATACTGATCTGTCTGACTTTGATGATCTTGATCTGGATATGGATCTGGATCTCGAAGAGGACGATACAGCTCGGGTGCTGGGTACTCTTCAGGAAGATCAGGATGATGGAGAAGTCCTGATGGGTGATGAGGAGTTTGACCTCTCACTGCCTGAGACTGAAACAGAAACCGAGCTGGAAGCCGACGCGGAAACGCTGGAAGACAGCGATGAAGATCTGGACATCGACAGTGAGCTCGACAGTATTCTGGGTGAGACTGAAACACCGGAGTCTGCTGAACCTGAGATCGATCTATCCAGTGACCTGGATGATATTCTGGGTGACGCTGAGCCGGTACCTGCGGTTGAGGAAGATATCTCCCTTGAAGATGTGATGGCAGAATCTGATCAGGTTGAAGCACTGGCTGATGTCGAAGATCTGGATGATGTTGATGCTCTCGATGATCTGATGGCAGAGGAGCCGGAAGTAGAAGTACCTGCCGCGGCTGAAGAGCAGACGTTGACTGTGGATGATGATCTGGACTTCGATCTGGGTGATCTGACTGCTGAACCTGAACCAGTGGTTGAGAAGGTAGAAGAATCCTCGGCTGATGATGAGCTGGAGTTTGATCTGGCTGATATCCCTGAGACGCCAGAAGAGATTTCACAACCGGTAGAAGAGAGTGCTGAAGACGCACTGGATTTTGATCTGGATCTTGACCTGGATCTGCCGGGTGAGACCGCTACAGAAGAGTCCGCGGCACCAGCACCTGCGCCAGAGCCAGAAGCCGCTCCAGAGCTGGCAGACGATGATCTGGACCTTGATCTTGAACTGGATGATCTTGCAGCCCCTGCAGAACCAGCGCCTGCTCCAGAAGTGGCTGCTGCTCCTGCTGAGTCTGATTTCTCTGATCAGCTGGACACTGAGCTGGATGAGTTGCTGGGTGCTTCAGACAACGAGATCGAGCTGGAAGAAAGTGGCAACGACGATCAGGATGAGGATTTTGATGCACTGGCAGGACTCAACCTGCTGGAAGGTGCGGATGAAGTGGAAACCAAACTCGACCTGGCACGTGCCTACATTGATATGGAAGATCTGGAAGGGGCTAAGGATATCCTGGATGAGATTCTGAGCGAGGGTAATGCCTCTCAGAAACAGGAAGCTGAAACCCTGATGAAGAGCCTGAACGAAAGTTAATATGACAGATCCTATCAATCCCGCTATCCAAGGGGATGCAGAAGGGGCGACTACGGTCGCCCCTTCTTATCGTTATGCCCTCTGTATTGAATATGCCGGTGCAGCCTACCGTGGCTGGCAGATCCAACGTGATGATCAGGCCAATAGCATTCAGGCTGAGGTGGAAGCGGCGTTAAGCAAAATCGCCAATCATCCGGTGCATGTTATCTGTGCTGGTCGCACCGATGCGCGGGTCAATGCGACCTATCAGATTATCCACTTTGACAGTCAGGTTCAGCGGGATGAGCGCGCCTGGGTGCTGGGCAGTAACTCCCACTTGCCGGATGATATCGCCGTGCGTTGGGCGATGCCTGTCAGTAACGATTTTCATGCCCGATTCTCCGCGCTGGAACGACGCTATCGCTATCTGATCTACTCCAGTCCGGTGAAGCCTGCGATTCTTTCACGAGGCGTAACCTGGACTTATAAAACCCTGGATATCGAGCACATGCGCGAGGCGGCAGCCTATCTGATCGGAGAGCATGATTTTACCTCCTACCGTGCCATTGGCTGTCAGGCCAAAAGCCCGGTACGTGAAGTGCGGGCACTGGATATTTACCCTAGCGGTGAATTGATTGTGCTGGATGTGAGGGCCAATGCCTTCCTGCATCATATGATCCGAAATTTTGCCGGTGTATTAATGAAAATAGGCGCCGGTGAGGCGGAACCCCAATGGGCTCAGGAAGTGCTTCATGCGCGTGACCGGCGTCAGGGCGGGGTGACCGCACCACCATTTGGTCTGTATTTTGTGGATGTAAAATACCCGGATGAATTTGCACTGCCAAAATCATCACTCGGGCCCTATTTCCTGCCTCCGCAAGACTGACGTAGCCCCTCACAATCTGCTAATATCTCGGGCCTGTCCTAAAACAGAATGCAGTGAAGTTATGCGAACCCGTGTGAAAATTTGTGGTATCACCCGTTATCAGGATGCGATTGACGCGATCCATGCGGGCGCTGATGCTCTGGGGTTCGTATTTTACCCGCCCAGTCCAAGATATATTGCGCCAGAAGCGGCAGCAGAGATCATCCGCAGGTTGCCGGCATTTGTGACGACAACCGGACTGTTTGTTGATGCAGATGCGCAATGGGTTGATCAGGTCGCGCGTGAAACACGTATAGATCTAATGCAATTTCACGGTGATGAAACCGTTGAATATTGTGAACAGTTTTCACGCCCCTACATCAAAGCATTGCGGATGAAGCCTGAGCTCAGCCTCGCTGCAGAGGTGGCATTGTATGCCAGTGCTCAGAATATACTGCTGGACGCCTATCGACCCGGTGTTCCCGGTGGTACGGGTGAAGTCTTTGACTGGCAACGTATCCCGGAAACACTGGCACATCAGGTTATACTGGCCGGCGGGCTGGATAGCGACAATGTAGCCAGTGCCATTCTGCAGGTGAAACCCTATGCTGTTGATGTCAGCGGTGGTGTTGAACAGGGCAAAGGCATCAAAGATGCCGCAAAAATAATAGCGTTTGTAAAAGAGGTTAACCGTGCCGACTCCAACCGATCTTAAAGCACTTTCTCAGTTGCCAGACAGCCGGGGCCACTTTGGGCCTTACGGTGGTCGCTTTGTCTCTGAAACCCTGATGGCTGCCCTTGAGCAGTTGGAAGAGACCTACGAGAAGCTGTGGCGTGATCCGGAATTCCAGCGGGAGTTTGATTACGATCTGGCACATTACGTAGGTCGTCCATCGCCGCTTTATCATGCTACACACCTGTCCGATAAGGTGGGTGGAGCTCAGATCTATCTGAAACGTGAAGACCTGAACCACACAGGTGCGCACAAAGTGAATAACACCATTGGTCAGGCGTTGCTGGCCAAGTACACTGGCAAACCTCGTGTTATCGCTGAAACCGGTGCCGGTCAGCACGGCGTTGCAACCGCAACGGTAGCCGCCCGACTGGGTCTGGAATGTCAGGTTTACATGGGCGCGGAAGATGTGCAGCGTCAGGCGTTGAACGTATATCGCATGAAACTGCTGGGTGCGACGGTCATTCCGGTTGAATCCGGTACCCGTACCCTTAAAGATGCCATGAATGAAGCAATGCGTGACTGGGTCACCAACGTTGATAATACGTTCTACATCATCGGCACCGCCGCAGGTCCGCATCCGTATCCGAAACTGGTACGCGACTTCCAGTGCATCATTGGCCGCGAAGCGCGTAGTCAGTGTCTCGAAATGACAGGTCGTCTGCCGGATGCGCTGGTTGCCTGTGTGGGTGGTGGCTCCAATGCCATTGGTCTGTTCCACCCCTTCATTGAAGATGCCTCTGTGCGCATGATCGGTGTAGAAGCCGGTGGTTACGGTCTGGAAACGGGCCATCACGCCGCGCCTCTGTCTGCGGGTCATCCGGGTGTACTGCATGGCAACCGTACCTACCTGATGTCCGATGATGCCGGTCAGATTCTGGGTACTCACTCAGTCTCTGCGGGTCTGGATTATCCGGGTGTGGGTCCGGAACATTCTTACCTGAAAGATTCAGGTCGTGCCGAATATGTGAATGCCACCGATGAAGAGGCGATGGATGCTTTCCGTATGCTGACTCGTGTGGAAGGCATTATGCCAGCGCTTGAATCAAGTCATGCCGTTGCACATGCCATGAAACTCGCTAAAGAGATGGATAAAGATCAGATCATTGTGGTGAACCTGTCTGGTCGAGGCGACAAAGATATTCATACTGTTGCCCAGATTGATGGCATCAACATCTGATTATTATTGGAATTATAAAATCATGAGTCGAATTGCTAACTGTTTTGCTGCACTCAAGAATGAGGGTCGCAAGGCATTGATCCCTTACGTAACAGCGGGCGATCCAACGCCAACTGTCACTGTACCGCTGTTGCATGCCCTGGTTGAGGCCGGTGCCGATGTAATCGAGCTGGGTGTACCGTTTTCCGATCCGATGGCTGATGGCCCGGTTATCCAGCTCGCCTGTGAGCGCGCGCTGAGTCATGACGTACGCCTGACTGACGTGCTGGCGATGGTGAAAACCTTCCGTGAAACCAACGATCATACGCCTGTAGTATTAATGGGTTATCTAAATCCTGTAGAATCCATGGGGTATGAGGGCTTTGCCAAAGCGGCTCAGGCTGCTGGCGTAGATGGTGTACTGACGGTGGATCTGCCGCCTGAAGAGGGTGGGGAGTTCTCATCTATCATGCAGGCCCATGAGATCGATACCATCTTCCTGTTGGCACCCACCAGCCGCGAAGAGCGTATCAAACGGATCTGTGAGCATGGTTCAGGCTACCTTTACTACGTATCGGTGAAGGGTGTAACAGGCTCTTCAGCACTGAATGTGGAAGAGGTTGAAGCGCGACTGAATCTGGTCCGCAAGTATACCAACCTGCCTCTGGGTGTCGGTTTTGGTATCAAGGATCCTGCATCTGCAAAACAGGTCGCTCAGGTATCTGACGGCGTGATTGTCGGTAGTGTATTGGTCAACAAAATCGCTGATCTGGTGACTGCGCCAGAGCGTGTGCCAGCAGAAGTTGCGGCCATCATTAAAGCGATGCGAACAGAGATGGATAACTGACCGCAGGTCAGCAAAAGGTTAGAGCATGAGTAACTGGCTGGAAAAAATTGTTCCTGCACTGGCACGCTCAGAACGTAAGCGTGCCAATGTACCTGAAGGCTTGTGGAAGAAGTGTCCCAAGTGTGAATCGGTTCTGTACCGCCCTGAGCTGGAAACGAACCTGAATGTTTGCCCTAAGTGTGAACATCACATGCGTCTGGGTGCGCGTAAGCGCCTGGAAGTGTTCCTTGACCCGCAGCGTCGTCATGAGATTGCTGCCGATGTGACGCCGGTTGACCGTCTCAAATTCAAGGACTCCAAGAAATACAAAGACCGTCTGGTTGCCGCACAGCGCGAAACCAACGAAAAAGACGCACTGATTGCTATGCAGGGCGAACTTGAAGGCATGCCAGTAGTGGCCGTTGCATTTGAGTTCCGCTTTATGGGTGGTTCCATGGGTGCTGTAGTGGGTGAGCGTTTTGTTCAGGCGGCGAATATCTGCCTGAAAGAACGTATTCCACTGATCTGCTTTGCCGCCTCCGGTGGTGCGCGTATGCAGGAAGCACTGTTCTCCCTGTTTCAGATGGCAAAAACCAGTGCCGTACTGGAGAAGATGCGTAAGGAAGGTATCCCGTATATCTCCGTGCTGACTGATCCTGTGTATGGTGGTGTGTCTGCGTCTCTGGCGATGCTGGGTGACCTGAACGTTGCTGAACCGAAGGCGCTGGTGGGTTTTGCCGGTCCGCGTGTTATTGAGCAGACCGTGCGTGAAAAACTGCCGGAAGGGTTCCAGCGCAGTGAGTTCCTGCTGGAACACGGTCAGGTTGATATGATCATTCCGCGTGGCGAGATGCGCGAGCGTCTGGCTGCCATTCTGCGCAAACTCGGCCATACCCTGTCAGTACCTGTACTGGAGCCGGTCGAAGGTGAGGTGGTCGAAGACCCCGAGCAGCCTACTCAGGCTTGATCTTTAAGCAGAGAATATGACTATCAAGGCCGTCGCATTGCGTCGGCCTTTTTTCTGAGCAGCAGGTATGGCCCAAGAAATAAACCCGCAACAACGTACCCTCGAGCAGTGGCTGACATGGATGGAACAGTGCCATCCGTCCGAGATTGAACTGGGTCTGGACCGTGTACGTCAGGTGTCAGAACGCTTGGCTGTTGATCTGTCTGCCAGTCAGGTGGTGACCATTGCTGGTACTAACGGCAAAGGTTCAACCGTACGTTACCTGCAAACCATCTATTCCAGTGCTGGCTATTCCGTTGGCTGCTACACATCACCGCATTTTCTCTATTACAACGAACGGGTTGAGCTGAACGGTCAACCGGTATCCGATCAGCTGTTATGTGATGCGTTTTATGCTATTGATCAGGCCCGGGGACAGATCCCGCTGACCTATTTTGAGTTCGGCACACTGGCGGCGTTGCTGATCTTCAGTCAGACCAAACCTGATCTGGTGCTGCTGGAAGTAGGGCTGGGTGGTCGTCTGGATGCGGTAAATATTATTGACCCCGATATTGCCGTGATTACCACGGTGGCGCTGGATCATCAGGACTGGCTCGGGGACACCCGTGAGGCCATCGGTTTTGAGAAAGCGGGCATTTTCAGAACCGGGATACCGGCAGTATGCGGTGATCCGGATCTGCCAGAATCGGTACTAAAACATGCCAACAGCCTGAAAGCACCGCTCTATCGGGCTGGTATTGAGTTTCACATCAACTGCGATGGCGATCTCTGTCAGTTTAAAGGGAAGGGGGTTGATGGTACTGCAGTGTCGCTGGCTGATATTCCAAGGCCTGAATTGCCGCTGCCAAATGCGGCTACTGCATTGCAGGTCTGTCAGCTGTTGCCTTTGGTGATCTCTGAAGATCAGAAGCGGGTTGGTATTGCTCAGGCCCGATTGACCGGTCGAATGCAGAAAGTCAGTTATCAGGGCATCAATTTCTGTCTGGATGTGGCCCACAACCCCGAAGCGGCCGGTCTGCTGGCGGATCGGCTGGCTCTGTGGGACAAACCGATATTGATACTGGGCATGCTGAAAGATAAAGATCGTGCTGCGGTTGTTGAAGCGCTATTACCGGTTATAAGTGAGTGGCATCTGGTTGATCTGGATACACCCCGGGGTGGCACGGCAGCCGAACTTGCCAGCTTTTTGCCGGATGACGTAAAACCTTACCAGCATGCGACGGTCACAGATGCAATCAATTACCTTGTGAACAGCGAAAAACCGCTTCAGGATGTTATGATTGCAGGGTCGTTTTACACCGTTGCCGAAGCCTTGAGTGTGTTGAAAAGGGATTAACCGTCTATGCAGCAACAGATTAAACATCGCCTTATCGGACTGGCCGTTATTCTGGTCTCATCTGCGATTCTGTTTCCGTTGCTGTTTAGCGGGGCCGGTTATCAGGAACGGCATCTGACCAGTCAGATCCCTGATGCACCTGACCGCCCTGAGATTGTCTATATCGAACCGCAGTCCAAACCCCTGCCTAACACTGAACAGCTGGCTGAGCCGGGTGAAACCACCACGCTGCCTGAAGTGCCTGCTGTTGTGGGTGATGCACTGGCCGGTGCACAACACAAACCTGATCTGGATCTGCGGGATGATCAGCCGGTGCTGGATCAGCAGGGTGTGCCGGTCTCCTGGACACTGCAGTTGGCCAGTTTTAAAGATGAAAGTAACGCCCGCAGTCTGCGACGTCAGTTAATCAATGAAGGCTATAAGGTGTTTACCCGCAAGCAGGGTGAACTGGTTAAGGTGTATGTTGGCCCTGAGATGCAGCGCAGCCGACTGGAAAACCTCAAGGCTCAGTTACAGAAAGATATGGGGCTGGACGGAATCATCGTTCGCTTCACCACTCAATAGCGTTTGAAAAACCTCGTTCAGCAACCGTATTTCCTTTTTTCTCACCGACTAAAGTCTGTTAAAATGCGGCCTGTTTTTTCCAACGGCAGAAGACGATGAACTGGGCTGACTGGACCATCCTTGTCATTATTGCGATTTCAAGCCTTATCAGCCTGAAACGCGGCTTTGTACGTGAAGCATTGTCACTGCTGACCTGGATTTCAGCATTTATCGTTGCACGTCTGTTCTCCCAGTCCCTCGACGTTGTCCTGCAGCCCTACATAGAAACACCTTCCGTACGCTGGGGTGCTGCCTTTGCTATTCTCTTCATTGCCACACTGGTGATTGGTGCTCTGCTGAATAAGTTAATCAGCATGCTGGTTGATGCAACCGGCCTGAGCGGTACCGACCGAGTGCTGGGTATAGGTTTTGGGGCTGCCAGGGGTGGCCTTATTGTGGTGGTTTTAGTGGCACTGGTGCGCATGAGCCCGGCCATTAACGATCCCTGGTGGCAGGAATCCCAGTTGATTCCGCACTTTGTTCTTATGGAGACCTGGACCAAGGATGCTGCCCGCGATATGGCGAGCCTGATCTGGAACGCCGGTCGCTGAGGTTTCCGTTTAGTAAGTTAGCACTTTGAGGTGAGTTGAATGTGCGGCATTGTTGGTATTGTAGCCAAATCCTATGTTAACCAGACCATCTTTGATGCCCTGACGGTGCTGCAGCACCGGGGCCAGGATGCGGCCGGTATGGTGACCTGTGAAGGCAACCGGTTTTTCCTGCGCAAAGATAACGGTCTGGTGAACGAAGTCTTCCGCACGCGTCATATGAAGCGCCTGGTCGGTAACCTAGGTATCGGCCATGTCCGCTATCCAACGGCAGGCAGCTCAAGCTCCGCTGAAGCGCAGCCTTTCTATGTGAACTCACCCTACGGTATTGCGCTGGCGCATAACGGTAACCTGACCAATGCCGAAGAACTGGCCGATCAGATGTTCCGTGCCGATCTGCGTCACATCAACACCACCTCTGACTCAGAAGTGCTGCTGAACGTATTCGCCCATGAACTGCAACGTCAGGGCAAACTGCAGCCACAGGCTGAAGATATGTTTGCTGCTGTGCGTCGTGTACATGAACGCTGCAAGGGCGGCTACGCTGCGGTGGCGGTAATTACCGGTTACGGCATTCTGGCGTTCCGTGATCCAAACGGCATTCGTCCGCTGACCTACGGTAAACGTGAGACCGAAACTGGTACTGAATATATGGTCGCCTCTGAGAGTGTGGCGCTGGATATTTCCGGGTTTAAACGTGTCCGTGATATTGCGCCGGGTGAGGCTATCTACTTTGATATGGATGGCAATGTGTTTACCCAGCAGTGCAGCGATCAGACTAAACTGGCACCTTGCCTGTTCGAATTCGTTTATCTGGCCCGTCCTGATTCCATCATTGATGATGTGAGCGTGCATAAATCCCGTATGCGTATGGGTAAACGCCTGGCAGACAAAGTGCTGCGTGAGCGGCCTGATCACGACATTGATGTAGTGATTCCGATTCCGGATACCAGCCGTACCTCTGCGATGGAGATGGCTAAAGAGCTGGATGTGACTTACCGCGAAGGCTTTATCAAAAACCGTTACATCGGCCGTACCTTTATCATGCCGGGCCAGACCCAGCGTGCGCGTTCTGTACGCCGTAAGCTGAACCCCATCAGTCTTGAGTTTCAGGACAAGGTGGTCATGCTGGTGGATGACTCCATCGTGCGTGGTACCACCTCGGGTCAGATCGTACAGATGGCACGTGATGCCGGCGCCAAAAAAGTTTACTTTGCATCAGCCGCACCGGCGGTGAAATTCCCCAACGTGTATGGCATTGATATGCCGGCAGCGGATGAGCTGATTGCCCACGGCCGTACCGATGAAGAAGTTTGTGCAGAGATTGGCTGTGACTGGCTGGTGTATCAGGATCTTGAGGATCTGAAGGAATGCGTCAGCGAAGGTAATAAAGAGATTCAGAACTTTGATACCTGCGTGTTTGATGGTCAGTATGTTACCGGTGATGTGGATTCCGAGTATCTGAACCGTCTGAGCATGGCCAGAAACGATGCCGCTAAAGAGGACGGTCAGAGCCGCCAGGCGGCCAGTAACGAGTCCTCAAATCTCTGTAGCAAGATCGATTAAGGAGCCTTTGTTCCATGTCCATTGCGGATTACGAACGCCTGCAACGTATTCAGTTTGAAGCCGAAGGTTACGGACTTTCAACTCAGGCTGTGCGTGCAGGTCAGCACCGTTCTCTGGAAGGTGAGCATAGCGATCCTATCTATGCCACCTCCAGTTATGTGTTTTCAACTGCCCGTGAAGCGGCAGCCCGGTTTGGTGGCGAAGTAGAGGGCAACATCTACTCCCGATTCACCAACCCGACGGTACAGTTTTTTGAAGAGCGCATTGCCGCGATGGAAGGCGGCGAGCGTGCTGTGGCGACGGCTTCTGGCATGGCAGCCATCATGAGCACCTGTCTGGCGCTGATGCAGCAGGGCGACCATGTGGTCTGCTCGCGCAGTGTGTTTGGTTCTACCGTTACCCTGTTTGACAAATACATGTCACGTTACGGTATCAGCACCACCTTTGTAGATCCGACCTCGCTGGATGCCTGGCGTGAAGCGATCCGCCCGGAAACCAAAATGCTGTTTCTGGAAACCCCCTCCAACCCGCTGGCTGAACTGACCGATGTGGTTGCGGTGGGCAAAATCGCCAAAGAGAAAGGCGTGTTGCTGGTGGTCGATAACTGCTTCTGCACCCCGGTGCTGCAGCAGCCGATCAAACAGGGCGCTGACATCGTGATTCACTCGGCCACCAAATATCTGGATGGTCAGGGCCGCTGTATTGGTGGTGTTGTCGTGGGTCGCGATAAAGAGATGGAAGAGGTGTTCGGCTTCATCCGTACCGGCGGTGCCTGCATGAGCCCGTTCAACGCCTGGGTATTCCTGAAAGGTCTGGAAACCCTGCGTCTGCGTATGGATGCCCACTGCCGTAACGCGCTTGAGATGGCCCAGTGGCTGGAACAGCAGCCGGGAATCAAACGGGTCTTCTATGCTGGTTTGCCCAGCCATCCGCAGCACGAGCTGGCAAAAGCTCAGCAGACTGGCGGGTTTGGCGGTGTACTGTCGTTTGAGGTTGAAGGTGATCAGGCGGCGGCCTGGCGCTTTATTGATGCTACCGAGATGGTCTCCATCACCGGCAATCTGGGTGATGTGAAAACCACCATTACCCATCCGGCGACCACCACTCACGGCCGCATGACACCGGAAGCCCGTGCGGCGGCCGGTATCCATGACAACCTGATTCGCCTGTCGGTGGGTATCGAAGATCTCGACGATATCAAAGCCGATATGCAGCGCGGTCTGGCCGCTATCTGACCTGACGGCGCCTGGGGTTCAACTCAGGCGCTGTTTCATCCGCCATAAAGATGGCCTCGGTGGTATATACCGCGCCTTCCTGCCTTAACTGACTGCTTTTCAGGCAGAATGCATCCGTCTCAAAGCTGAATTCAAAGCCCGCCATCCGGTTAGCTAACACCGCCATGGTTCCGGCATCAACGGCTTTACCCCGTGCCAGTGTAATATGGGGGCGGTAGCGTCGGCGGGGCAACTGGAAACCCTGCCCATGAATGATCCGGTGCAGTTTTTGTTGCAGCCTTAACAGGGCTTCAGAGGGTTCTACGCCCAGCCAGAGAATGCCTGAGCTGAAACTGCCCACTTCACGGCAGTGAATAGACACCGGTGAAAACTCAACCTCAGCAATCGCTTCCAGCAGCGGGTCCAGCCGATGCGGCGAGACTTCACCAATAAACACCAGCGTCAGGTGTAACTGATCGAGGGGTGCCCAGCGTACAGTGTCAGACAGCTCGGTTGGCAGTCGCAGACTGAGCTCATCCAGCAACGCTTCAGGCAGGTCAATGGCAGTAAAAATACGCATTGTGCATCTCCAGCCGGGAACCGTTTATAATGCGCTCTTTTAATCAACAGGTCAGCCTCAAACCCGTGAATATTATTCTTGCACCGATGGAAGGCGTGGTGGATTTCACCATGCGCGATCTGCTGACCCGCGTGGGTGGCATTGATCGCTGTGTGACAGAATTTGTCCGGGTCAGTGACCGTGTATTGCCTGCCCGGGTGTTCCGGCGTATCTGCCCTGAGCTTTTGAATGGCGGCAAAACTCCGGCCGGGGTGCCTGTGGTGTTACAGCTACTGGGCAGTGATCCAGCGCTGCTGGCCGGTAATGCCCGCAAAGCGGTAAAACTCGGTGCACCGGCAATTGATCTGAACTTTGGCTGCCCGGCCAAAACCGTGAACCGCAGCCGGGGCGGGGCAGTGCTGCTGGATGAGCCGGAACTGGTACATGCGATTGTCTCGGCAGTCCGACAGGCGGTGCCTGCGGATATTCCGGTGACAGCCAAGATGCGTCTGGGCAACAAGGATAAAAGCCTGGCACTGGAAAACGCCCACGCCATCAACAGTGCCGGGGCGACCAGTCTGGCGGTACATGCCCGAACCAAAATCGAAGGTTATCGGCCACCGGCCCACTGGGAGTGGATTGCCCGCATCCGTGAGGCAATCTCGATACCGGTGGTGGCCAACGGTGAGGTCTGGACCATTGATGATTACCATCTGTGCCGTGAGGTCAGTGGCTGTGCAGATGTGATGATTGGGCGCGGTCTGATTGCCAAACCCGATCTGGCCAGCCTGATCAGTCAGCACCGCGTCGGAGGCGATTTGCAGCCTTATAACTGGCTGGCCGTAGTGCCGTTGGTTATCCAGTACCTGAACCAGATTGAGCAGGATATCGCGCCGCGTTATGTGCATGGCCGGATCAAACAGTGGTTGCAGCAACTGCAGCGGGAATACCCAGAAGCGGCTGTGTTGTTCCACACCATCAAAACCCTGCGTCAGCCGGCCGAGATCCGGCAGGCGATCATGGCTACTTTGCCGCTGGCTGATGTCTCCGCCGTCGCTTAGACTGCTATAAACATCGCCTGACAGGGGCTGTTATGGCCAACTCGCAAGACTATATCGATTTTCTGCTGGATCAGCTTTCCGGCTTTCGCACGGTGCGCACCAAACGGATGTTTGGCGGTCACGGTATCTTTGCCGGTGATCTGATGTTTGCCCTGGTGGTGAATGATCAGCTCTATCTCAAAGCAGATGCAAACCTGGCGGCGGTCTTTATCGACGAAGGCTGCCAGCAGTTTACCTACCAGAAGCAGGGCAAAACCGCCCATATCAACTACTACACCGCCCCGGAAGAGACACTGGATGACCCTGAGATGATGGCGCAGTGGGCGGAACGCGCCTATCAGGTGGCGCTGAGGGCGCAGGCATGAACCTGCTCAATGATCTGCCCGCCAACCTGCAGGAAGAGGTGTTTGAGACACTGCTGGAAAAAGGGCCTGTCAGGATTGAGCGTATTGTTTCCAACGGGCAAATAACACCGGAAGATCAGGTCTACGACCAGCACTGGGATGAATGGGTTTTACTGCTTCAGGGTGAGGCCACTCTGTTGCTGGTGGATACCGCAGAAGAGATTCATCTGGGTACAGGCGACACTTACTATCTGCCCGCCGGTTGCCGACACCGTGTTACCTATACCAGCTCTGCACCCCCGGCGATCTGGCTGGCGATTCACTTTGGGGCTGAATCATGAGCCATTCTTCCTGTGAGCGTATCAGCATTATTCAGGGGGATATCACCCAACTGCAGGTGGATGCCGTTGTGAATGCTGCCAATGCTTCGCTGCTGGGCGGTGGTGGAGTCGATGGGGCGATCCATCATGCGGCTGGCCCTGAACTGCTGGCCGCTTGTCGTTTACTCAAAGGCTGTCGTACCGGGCAGGCTAAAATTACACCGGGATTCAGACTGCCTGCACAGTATGTGATTCATACTGTGGGACCAATCTGGCAGGGCGGCAGTGCTGGGGAGGCGGAACTGCTGGCAGACTGTTACCGGAACAGCCTGAGCCTTGCAGCAGAACAGGGTGTTCGGACGCTGGCCTTTCCCGCCATCAGTTGTGGGGTGTATGGCTATCCTGTTGAGCAGGCGATTCCTATCGCATTAAATACGCTGCTCGATACACTTGAGCAGTGCCAAGAAATAGAACGTGTCCACCTGTGCTGCTTCGGTACAGCCATGGCGCAAGCCTATCAGGCGGTCTTCAAGTCCCTTTGTCTCGACAGTTAATTACAGCTTAAAAGTGCGTCAGGTCATGCAGCTGTTCCGGTGCGCAGCTGATTTCACCGTGCGGCTGCTGGGCCATCAGTTCAGTAAACTGCTCGTGTTTAAGGTGCACCAGCAGATTATGGTCGCCCGCTTCAATATACAGATCATTTTCACTCAGTAGCGCATCGTCACAGACCACATTGATGCCATACGCCTGACCTAACGCCGGTATCGCGCCGGGAGCGCAATCACCAAAGATTCTGAACACCTCATCTTCATCCGCCAGTTGCAGTCGCTGGCCGGTAATGGCTTCAATCTGCGGCAACATCACTTTATACATCGCTGGTACGGCGGCGAGGGTGTAGTGCTTGTGATGGTCCTGCAGTAGCACGGCCTTAACAACCTGTTTTAGCGGTACTGCGGCAAGCAAGGCAGACTCCGTGGCACTGCGGGAAGGGTAGTGACTGACAGTGTCGTAGGTACAGTGTTTATTGTGCAGAAAGCTGTCGAGTGTTGCGGTAACAGACATAACCACATCCTCTTTGTTTGGGGGTATGTTCAGTATAGACGTCGCGGGCTTGGGCGATTAAAAACAGATAACTTACGAAGCGACCGAGATGTACGTATTTTTCTTGGAGTATTCACTTCACGCTGCTGTGTCTCGTTGTGGATAAAACACTGGGTTTTTCTGTATGCATAAACAGTATATTTAAAACAGTACCTATGTATGGCTCGTTTTTCTGCTGGTTATGGCGCGTTTATGCTCTTGCCTTTCTAGCTAAATGCTTACATATTAAACACTTATGGATATCGTTGTGCAGATATATGCGCACAGTAAGTCATCAAATTGAACATGCTCATTTTTATCGGAGGAAAATGATAATGTCGTCCAAAAAAGTCTTTTATAATCAATCTATTAAGAAATTAATAATAATTAATGGCGCGCAGAAAAACGCGCATGCGCAGTATTAAAATGTTATAACTCTGTCAGACCCTAGGTGCACCTAAATTTATAAAGGAGTAAAAATTGAATCCTCATATTAAAAATTCATTACTAAATGGAAGGCTAGTACTTTTATTTGGGGCTGGAGCATCTATTGGCTGTAAAAATGGCCTTAAACAAACGCCACCTCTAGGTTGGGATTTAGCCAAAATACTCGCAGAAGAAATCGGGGAAAAATTCTCAGATGAAGATTTGTCAGATGTTTATGCTGCGGCTAAGGAAGTTTTAGGAGACCAGGTTCACAGGATTTTTGAAAAACACTATAAACACTGCACGCCATCGAGTGAGTTTAAGGAGCTTTTAAAGTATCCGTTTTTTCGTATCTATACATTGAATATTGACGATGCTTTCGAAAAAGCAGCCCATCAAGTACCAAACCTAAAATTTAATGTGAAAAATAGAGACGACAATATCACTGAGGTAGATCAATTCTATCAGACACTTGACTATATAAAACTCAATGGAGATGTAAACCACCCCTCAAAAGGTTTTATATTTTCTGCACAGGAGTATGCAAAAGGCTCTTCAGGTGAGCCGCTCTGGTATAGTGAGCTAGCTAAAGATTATCATAAATACACCTTTATATTCATAGGGACCAAGCTTAAAGAATCACTATTCTTTCATCAAATTGAAAAATATAAAGCTAAAACAAAAAGTAATGACTTAAAAAGTTACATCTTAATTCCTTCACTTACAGCTATTCAGAAAAAAAGCCTACAAGCTTCTAATATTGAGCACTTAGAAGGAAAGCTAAGTGATTTTACAGATTGGCTTGAAGGTGAATTTGAGGAGCCACCGACAAGTGTAGACGTAGTTAAAAATACCCGTCCAGAATTAAACTTTGAGTCTAAAGAGAAAACTAAATATTTATCATTGTTTTCAGGAGTAACTCCGGTAAATAGATCTTCTTTGGCATTAATAGATTCTGATAGCTCAAAGTCAAAAATCAGAAACTTTTATAAGGGCTTTAAGCCCACATGGTTGGACATACTAGATAATGTTCCAGCCAGCTTATCTAATGTGGATCGGTTCTATAATGCTGTTTTAGAAAATTCCAATTCAAGTGAGCTTGAATTGCATATTCTATTTGGAAGTGCAGGATGCGGTAAAACTACAGCTCTAAAACAACTTGCATTAAGAGTCGCAGACAAAGGGTTACGGAATGTTTATTTTATTGAAGAGTATAAAGATAATTTCCAAGAGCTTGTAGCAGAACTCGACCATAGACATGATAAGGCATATTATCTATTTATTGAAAGAATTGGTGATGTCGCCCCTCAAATAGCAGAAATAATAAAATCAGCTAAATCTACAAAGGCTATTTTCATCAGTGCTGAAAACCCTAAAATATGGAAAACGAGAGTAAAAGAACACCTGGGTGAATATTTAACATCTTCATCAGATATATCTCATATCAACTCTGGTGATGCTGATTTGATTTTAGAGAAGCTGGAGCGTTTCGGGAACTGGACTCGGTTGTCCAAAATGTCACCTAAAAATAGGAAAATAGAATTAATTAAAAAGTCAAAAAGGCAGCTTCTAATCGGTCTAATAGAGGCGACTTCTGGTGAAGGTTATAATGAAATAATACAAAAGGATTACAAAGGAATAACGTGCGATTCAGAGAGAGCGTTGTTGCTGCTTGCTGGATTAGCTACTACACAAAGAGTTCCCGCAAATGAAGCAACATTAACTAGAGCACTGTCATATTTAAACTTAAATCCTAATGTACATCAACTCGCCGCTCAAATGGATGGTATTGTTACTTATACTAACGGGAGTGTTACTACTCGGCATAGAGTTTATATTGAGCGATTGTTTAATCTTTATGTTCCACAAAGTGAGTTATTAAAAATAATAGACTCTTATATAAGAGCATTTTCAGTTTACCAATTCCCTATTGTTAAAAATATCTCTAGGAATGAAGCATCTATATACAAGCATCTTGTTAATGCGAAATCGTTAAAGCGGATTCTTAAAAACGATAAAGACAGTGTTCTTTCTGTTTATGAGGAATATGAAAAGACATTCGAGAATGAAGGCCTATTCTTACTTCAATATGGATTGGCCTTAAGGTCATTTGAGGAAAATCAGCAAGCTTTCGAAAAGCTTAGAATAGCACATGATGCATTTCCTGAATCACCGCATATTGAACACGCTCTCGCACAGCAGAGAATTATTTTAGCTTGTATCGAGACAGATGAAACTGTAGCTATGGCTCATTTTTCCGAGGCTGAAACAGTTCTCAATAGATTAAATTCTGCAAATGTTAGTGCTTTTGACAGGTATCCTATAATTACTTTGTCTGAAGGTCATGTAAAAGTGTTAGATAATCTCGGTTACAACAAAGAAGCTAGATTAATGGCTAAACAATACCATGACAGAATAAGTAAGAACAAAAATCTAGAATCTAATTATCGCCTATCTCAAACCGTAAGCGATCTTGCAAAGTTTTATTTAACAGGAAAGTGGCCCGAACGTGTCCAGTCTGATTTAGTGAGTTAGAGTTATAACAAACGCCTGCAATCGGACAGTGTAGTTCCCCCGCTTTAGTGGACATCTCGATCTAACAGAATCGAGGTGGAAAATGCCAGCGTACAAGAATCAGAAGAAGACACGACAATACACAACTGAATTCAAGGCCCAAGCTGTTAAGC
>NZ_JARHUE010000009.1 GCF_029222905.1 Neptuniibacter sp. CAU 1671
TTCAACCTCAGTAAAACGAACAAAAAACAAACAATTTCATTCAGTTACTAAGGCCTGACCTGTACTTCAAAAGCCTGCTTAGCAGTGCCCTCGTCAGGTCAGGGAGGCGCATTCTACACCCCATACTTTTTAGGTCAACAGGGGAAAGGAAATAAAACTGAAATTATTCAGGTAGTGAACAAAACGACTTAATCGTCAGCAAGCGTTGCTTCAGAATCGTCCGTTTCATCTTTCGGTTTAACAAGCACAACTCCCAGCAAAATTCCCAGCTCATATAACAGCCACATGGGCAACGCAAGCAAGGTCTGAGAAATCACATCCGGTGGAGTCAGCAACATACCCAATACAAAACAACCCACAATCACGTAAGCGCGCTTCTGCCGCAAGCCGGCAACAGATGCTGCACCGGTCCAGATAAGCAAGAGCGTGGCGATCGGTATTTCAAACACAATCCCGAACGCAAAAAACAGCTTAAGCACGAAATTAAGGTAGCTGCTGATATCGGTCATCACCGCGACATTTTCCGGTCCAACACTGGTAAAAAAACCAAAGATCAGCGGGAAAACCACAAGGTAGGCAAATGCGACACCGGCATAAAACAGAAAGATACTGGATACCAGCAGCGGGACAGCCATTCTTTTTTCATGCTGATAGAGGCCCGGCGCGATGAAACCCCAGATCTGATGCAGAATAAAAGGCACTGCCAACAATACCGCCAGAACCAGTGTTAATTTGAAGGGCGCAAAAAACGGCGACGTAACGTCCGTCGCGATCATGCTGGTGCCTGGAGGCAGCAGCGCAGTTAAAGGTGCAGAGAGGTAACTGTAAAGATCATTGGCGAAATAAAAGAGACCCAGAAAAACGAGCAGAACTATCAGCAACATTCGGATAAGGCGCTGACGTAGCTCGACCAGATGACTGACCAGTGGCAGTTCCTGATCCTGTTCCGGATTTTCCTGATCGGTTTGACTCATACATCCTGGCCTTTCTTCTCGGATTCGCTTTTGCTACTGCTGTCCTCGTCAGTTACCGATTCAAAGGCCGAGCTGCGATCCTGCTCTGTTGTATTCCGGTATGGCTGGCGCATTTCATTCAATTCACGCTCCAGCTCATCCTTTTCGATGGCCGCCTGACGACGCAGTTCATCAAGCCGAAGCTCTTCGCTGATCTCGGACTGGATACTCGCCACAGACCGACGAATCTTACCCACCCAAAGACCCACCGTCCGCACAGCCGTCGGCAGCTTTTCAGGGCCCAATACAATCAGTGCCACAACTGCGACAATCAGTAGCTCAGAGAAACCGATATCAAACATACAGGTAGATGTTATTTATCCGTCGGCTTTTCTTCTGGCTGACTGGCTTTATCCGCCGCTTTAAAATCAGCATCTTTCTGATCAAGGGTTTTAGCCGCTACAGAGTCGGCGCCCTCATCTTCCTCTTTTTTCTCTTCTTCGTTCATGGCCTTTTTGAAGCCTTTAAGCGCTCCACCAAGGTCACTGCCGATGTTTTTGAACTTTTTGGTGCCAAAAATCAGGATGATGATTACCAAAACGATCAGTAATTGCCAAATGCTGATACCGCCCAGTCCCATTCAATTTCTCCTCTGTCACATGGCCGGCAACTTGCCGCCGCCCAATATATGAAAATGCATATGATAGACCTCCTGTCGCCCACCTGACCCTGTATTGGTGATGGTGCGGAAGCCTGACTGCAACCCAGCCTGAGCTGCTACCTTAGGAATACTTAGCATGATGTGTGCCATTAGATCAGCATCATCGTCCGTCAGTTCATATAAATTGGCAATATGCCGTTTGGGAATCACCAATATATGAACAGGTGCTTTGGGCGCATGATCTTTGAATGCCAGCAGTTGATCATCTTCATAAACAACCGTTGCATTCACCTCTCCGGCCGCAATCCGACAGAAGATGCAGCCCGACATCACTTAACCTTTACTACGCGAAGCTTTTTCTTCCAGACCAGACAGATCAAAGCGACGCGCCAGCTCGTCCAAAACTGCCTGCGGAGTTTCGCCAAGATGAGACAGCGCTACCAGCGTGTGAAACCACAGATCGGCAGTCTCGTATATCACATCATGGTTGTCGCCACTGTTCTGCGCATCTTTTGCGGCCAGAATGGTTTCAGTGGCTTCTTCACCCACTTTCTCCAGGATCTTGTTTAACCCCTTGGCATGCAGGCTAGCCACGTACGAACTGTCAGGTGCGGCATTTTTACGTTCTTCAAGCACCTCGCCCAAACGGGTTAACACATCACTCATGACGAACAATCACTTATCTGAAAATTAAAGTTGAAGCATAACGGATGGCCAGTGGCAGCGCTATCCCATCAGGATTTTGGCCGCCGGAGCAACAACACTGCACCAAAGGCGGCCACCACCCAACTGACCAAGGGTAGCTCAGCAACCCAGTCCAGCAAGGCTGGCTCCGCCAATAGGGCTGCTGCAGCCAGCAAACCGACCCCTAACAGCGTTCGATTGCGCTGTTGTCTGGCGATTTCATGGTACGCCGCCTGATAAGCGCGCTGATCGCGCAACCGGTTGTCATCAAGCCGCCGCACCTGGGTCAGGGCATCGAAAATCAACTGCGGCATATGTGGCATTTTTTCCAGCCAGTCCGGCGCCTGTTGTTTAATGGCACGATAAACCCCTTTAGGGCCCATGCGCTGTTTCATCCAGTCTTCGAGGAAAGGTTTAGCTGTTTTCCACAGATCAAGATCCGGATAGAGCTGACGACCCAAACCCTCAATGTTTAACAGGGTCTTCTGCAGCAATACCAGTTGCGGCTGCACTTCCATATTAAAACGACGCGCCGTCTGAAACAGACCTAACAATACATGCCCAAAAGAGATCTCTTTTAGTGGTTTTTCAAAGATGGGTTCACAGACACTGCGAATCGCTGTCTCAAACGCATCAATGTTGGTATTGGCTGGCACCCAGCCAGAATCCACATGCAGTTGCGCAACCTGACGATAATCACGTTTGAAGAAGGCAAGAAAGTTACGCGCCAGATAGCTTTGATCCTCCGGCGACAGGGAGCCGACAATACCAAAATCAACCGCTATGTATTGCGGCGCAGAGGGATTGTCACGGGAGACAAAAATATTGCCCGGATGCATGTCTGCATGGAAGAAGCTGTCCCTGAACACCTGGGTAAAGAAGATCTCGACGCCCCGCTCGGCCAATAACTGCATATTGGTATTTTGCGCCTGAAGCTGTTCGATATCAGCGACCGGGATACCATGAATTCGTTCCATCACCAAAACATTGGTGCGGGTGTAATCCCAGAAAATTTCCGGGATATAGAGGATCTCGCTACCGGCAAAATTACGGCCTAACTGAGAGCCGTTAGCTGCTTCTTTGCGCAGATCCAGTTCATCAAAAATAGTCTGTTCGTACTCAGCCACAACCTCTACCGGCCGGAGGCGTCTTCCCTCTTTCCAGACGGTCTGCACCAGCCCGGCAAGGCTGTAGAGCAGCGCAACATCTTTACGAATCGTATGTTCAATACCGGGACGCACCACCTTAACAACGACATCACGGCCGTTCAGCAGGGTAGCCCGGTGAACCTGAGCCACCGATGCAGAGGCCATCGGTGTCACTTCAAAGCTGGAAAACAGTTCCGCTACGGGCTTTTGCAGGGCTTTTTCAATCAGGCCCTGGGCTTGCTGACCCGGGAATGGCGGCACATTGTCCTGTAACTTTTTGAGCTCATCCGCAATATCCTGCGGCAACAGGTCACGCCGGGTAGATAACATCTGGCCAAACTTGATAAACACAGGACCCAGTGCTTCAAGCGCCAGACGTAAACGTTCAGCTTGTGGCTTTCGGGCGGGAATAATCAGGCGCCAGGGCAACAGCCAGAAGAACAAACGGGCATACCAGGGCAACGCCAATTCTCTGAACAGCGTATCGAGGCGATAAAAAGCAAAAACCTGAGCGATTCTCAGTGTGCGTGAAATTCGTCTCACCGGGGAGAAACCTTGTTTTGATTCGACAAGGGCGAGATGCCCTTTAAAAAGGGCCTATTATTTCGAACGAATGCAGTTACGTCCATCGGCTTTTGCCTGATATAGCGCCTGGTCCGCTCGGGTAAATAAAGATTCCAGCGTATCTTCAGTGTTAATTTGCGCAACGCCAAATGACATGGTGATATTCACCGGCTTTCCGCTGAAGTTAAACGGACTGGTTTCCAGCAAACTGCGCAGTTTCTCCATTGCCTGTAGCGACCCTTCACGCTCGGATGAAGGCAGAATCATCACAAACTCCTCCCCACCAATGCGTGCAGCAAAATCAGTGGTGCGCAGTTTGTTTTTGATCAACTTGCCCACCAGCTTCAATACCTTGTCACCTGCCAGGTGGCCGTAGTTATCATTAATACGTTTAAAATGATCGATATCGGCGACAACAATCGAAAACGGTACGTTATACCGCAGCCAGCGCTGGAATTCCTGCTCCAGATGATCTTCATAGGCGGCGCGGTTCGGCAGTCCCGTCAGCGAATCGGTATGGGCACGGGTGCGCTCGGCTTCCATATGTTTTTTGGCATTGCCCGCTTCTGTTTCGAGCTGCTCAATTTTACGGACCAGGGCCTCGTTTACACTTTCCATTTCTTCAAGGCGTTTACGCTCACGCAGACTAAACGCCTGCATGGTCGCCTCAAGACCCGACAACTGGCGTGATACGGACGCTTTCAATACGTTCAGATCATGGCAATCCCTGACCACAGCTGACATCTCTGCCACATTCAGCTGCACATCGGACTGCAGCTGAGACTGGCTGTCAGAACCCGCGGCCTGAATTTTCCGATAAGACATGACACTGACATGCACTTCGGCCAAACGCTCACTGATTTCGACCAGATACCGCTCAAATTCATCACCCGGCCCCTGAGGCAGTTGCAACAGGAGCTGTGCCAACTGGCTGACCCAGTTGGGCAATTCAGGTAACGACAGTCCCTTATCAAGATGTTTAAGTAGTTGATCTGCTTTGAGTTTTAATGCATCAGAGATGGTGATTCGGGTTAACAGCTGGCGGAACTCATCACGCACCTGGCTCAAAAGGCTCGAAACATCTTCCAGTGGCTGGGTGGGTGATTCAGGGGGTACAACATGATCGACAGACAGCGGACGAGAAAGCTGCAACACATACTCCACCAGCTCTTCAAGCAGCGGGCCAAGTTTTTGCAGACTGTCCTCAACACCTTTTAAGTGTGACTGTAATTGCGCAATTCGGTCTGGATTGCTGCCAGAATCAATTTCCAGCAATTTCAGCCATTTCTCCAGCGCCTGAGTGGCTTGCCGCACCGCACCGTTTCGATCCTGGCCATAACGTTGCAGCAATTGCTCTAGCGGGAAGGTGAGCGCAAACAGTTTATCTGAATCAGTCCCACCGTTCTGCAGATGAGCTCGCAAAACCGCCATAGCGCCATCCAACTCAGCATCTTCACCGGCCAGAGCGATGCCCAGTTGCATGACCAACTGACGAAGAGCTTGTTCGGTTTTTAAGCCCTGTTGGTTAGTACGTTCTACTTCAAGGGCAAGTTCGCGGTATTTTTGTTTCCAGTCTTCTTGAGCGCTCACTCGGCGGTCCTGAGAACGATTGATGTGAATAAGAGGTATGCTCTGACATCTTAGTCCAGTCAGGAATGAAGAGGTAGCATCCATGCTACCTAATATAGACTTAAGTCATTATTGTGGCTGACTTTCCTGTTGGACAAGGTAGTTCACCACATCCAGCATCTGTTTCTGACCACCCGCAGAGTCAACCGTCACACGGTACTTGCCATTCACTACCATCGAAGGCACGCCGGTGATGGCATATCCACGCACTTTGGATTCACCCTGTTTCAGCTTCATATTGACGGCAAAAGAGTTGAACATCTTTTCAAACGCGGCTGTATCAACACCCAGATCGCCATACAGATCACTGATCGCTTGTTCATTATTCAGGCGCTTACGCTGGATATGAATAGCATCGAAGGTTGCCTGATGCGTTTTATCCAGTGTTTTCATTAATTCAGATGAGTAATAAGCACGGGCATAGGGTTCCCAGCTGCGGTTAAACACCACCGGAATGCGCACGAAATTCACCGATTCCGGCTGATTTTTATGCCAATGCTCAAGCACCGGCTCGAAGTTATTACAGTGCGGACAGGTGTAACCAAACAGCTCAACCACTTCCACTTTTTCAGGATCCGCGGTGCGTACTGGTTGCGGCAACTTGAAATAGTGCACGCCCTCTTTGAAATCCGCCGCCTGGACGGCAAACGGGAGCAGCAGCGCCAGCAGGCAAAACCCAAGTTTTCTTATCATTTTCTAACTCCTTGAATTCACACTGCCTGCATGGACAGCGGGAGATAACATAAGTTCTGAAAAACACAGACAAAAAAGGCAGCCTAAGCTGCCTTATTTGAACCCGGGCTGAATTACTTGCCCAGACCCTGAATGTAGCTGGCAACCGCCTTGATTTCCGCATCGCTCAGTTTGGCAGCGATATCACGCATCATGCCCTGAGGGTCATTGTTACGCTGACCTTCGCGGAACATTTTCAGCTGTTTTTCAACGTAGGCTGCATGCTGACCGCCCACTGCAGGGAAGCCTGCCTGCGCGTTACCTGAGCCAGTTGGTGCGTGGCAAGCCGTACAAGCTGCAACACCTTTATCGGCGATGCCGGCACGGTAGATTTTTTCACCTTTTTCCACCAGATCTTTTGCGGCGTGGCCTACAGTGCCTGCCTTGCTGGAGAAATACGCAGCGATATCAGCCAGATCCTGATCGCTCAGGTTATCCAGCAGGCCGGTCATCTCAACGATCTGACGGTTACCCGCTTTAATGTCGTTCAGCTGTTTAACAATATAACGCTCATTCTGAGCAGCCAATTTTGGGAAGTTGGCAATAGCACTGTTGCCATCGGCACCATGACATGCCGCACACACTGCTGATTTTTCTTTACCTGCAGCTTTGTCACCCGCTGCGTGGGCAACACCTGAGATTCCAACAGCGACCAAAAGAGTGATCAGTAGTTTATTCATGACGCTTCCAGACTCTTTGCAAAAGTAGAATTTTGTAGTCAATCCGTGTGCCAGAGGGCATGGATTGTTCAAACTTAATGACCCGTGCACTAGAGCATTTGCCAGATCGCGGGTAAAATTGGCGGCAATTATAAACCAATATCCACACAAACTGGAACGATAATCTCTGTTCCTTTAGTCGTGGGCCACCAGTTGAGTACCCATGTCTGATACCCCAATCCTCCATTACAACAGTGCCCGATTCGCTACCAGTGCGGCCCGTTTAGACCAGTGTCCCCTCGATGCAGGCGCCGAAGTGGCCTTTGCCGGACGCTCAAATGCTGGCAAATCCAGTGCCATTAACACCCTGACCAACAACAGCAAACTGGCTCGCACCTCCAAGACGCCAGGCCGTACCCAGTTGATCAACTTTTTTGACCTTAACCTTGAGGGCGTCAGACTGGTTGACCTGCCCGGCTACGGTTTTGCCAAAGTACCGCTGGAGATGAAACAGCACTGGCAGCGGCATCTGGATAACTACCTGCAGAAACGCCAATGCCTTAAAGGCGTGGTGCTGGTGATGGATGTGCGCCACCCCATGAAAGAGTTTGATCAGATGATGGTTGAGTGGTGCCGGGTATCAGGTATGCCGCTGCATGTGCTGATGACCAAAGCCGATAAGTTGAAAAAAGGTCCGGCGCAGAGCGCACTGCTGCAATTGAAAAAACAACTCAAGGCCATTCTGGCTGACAAGGTCTCCGTGCAGCTGTTTTCTGCCCTGAAAAAACAGGGCGTGGATACCCTGGAACAACGCCTCAACCTCTGGCTCCTGCCTTCTGAAGAAGCATCCGCCGCTGAAGAGCAGGCATAAATAAAGCCGCTAAGTGCGGCTTCATCTTTGCTGGCAGGTTATGCCGTTGCATCAGGCTCTGAGTCAGTATTCTCGTCGACTGGAGCCTCTTCTACCGTACCGCCCTGCGCCTCAATGAATGCCTTCAGACCTTCCTGAACCAGTTCATAGGTGCGGTCAATATTAGCCGCGATATCACCTTCCAGCACACCCAGTCCGGTGAGAATATCCCGGGCTTCAGCAAAGCCCTGCTCAATACCGTCACCAATGACAGACACAAATTGATCAATCAACGCAGCCCCTTCAAGGTCAGGATTGGCATCTGCATAACGCTGCAATAAGGCGGTACTCAGGGAGACAATACGATCAGCGGTTGCCTCCGGGGAAACATCGAGGCCGGACTCGAAACTGGTTTCGATGGCCCGCTCACCAAATTCCGGTGCCAGAATTTCATTGATCTGTTCAATCACTGTTTTGAGCGTCAGCGCCTGAGGATCATTGCCTGCACTCAGGGTTACATCACCAAAGGAGGCATTGATGATCGCTTGATCCTGCTGCAGTTCGGCCGAGGCTGGCGATGCCGACTCTGCCTTTCGCACGGCATTTTTTTCATGTGCGGCCTGAGAGACTGTCTGACCGAAAGGCTCGCCCTGCACTTTGTTGGGCTTTAACTCCTGGTTTACATAACCACCAAAATTACCCACTTTACCAACGCTCATGTTTTGTCACCCGTTTTAGTTTTACTAAGGGTATTGTCGGCTAATAAACAGGAATAGTTTGATTAAATTTTATACAGTTTTTTGATAACGAGAGGCGTTTTAAGAATAAAAAAAAGCCCTGAGAATCGGGGGGAAGGGGAACGACATGTTTCTCAGGGCTTTCAATGCATGCTTATTATCATAAGAGCCACAACCACTGTGAACGTAAGAACAGCTGCAACTCTCATGACTGAGATTTAAAAAGACCCTTAGAAGTTCCCGGGTATAGCAATTAATCTTGTTCTACTTTAGTCGCAACTTAATCAATAAAACCACAAGGACCGCTTCAGCAAACGCTCCGCGCCAGCAGACTCATCTGTCACTTCAAGCGAAAACCGCCCGGTTGGCACCTCCGGCAAGGGGCCAATATCCACCCAATAGCTGCCATAACTGGCCAAAGAGCGGCGTTGTTTTTGCCAAACGACCTGCCCCTGAGGATCAACCAGTTTTATGTTCAGCTCCCGCGCCGCACCTTTGGCATACTGCAAGGTAAGTCTTGCACGCTGCGCTTTGGGCAAAATCACCTGATCACAGCTCTGATCCTGAAAAGCTTCTGAGGTCAGTTGAGCGGTGGACAACTGCGCAGGCTGAAGAAAATTGCGCTCTGCAGCCAACGCCTCAAGGATCGCATTTAACTCCAGTTCCAGTGGGTTTAGGCTCTGCTGATCCAGATGATCCATAACCCAGCGACGCCACAGTGACTGATCCAGCTTTTGCCTGATGCCGGGCTGATGCAACTCGGCCGGATTCAGTTCAGGCCAGACGAGTGAAGTCGCTTTTAACAAACGATAGGTATCCTCGACGCCTGGCTGCTGAACCTCTTCACTGGCAACAATATATGCCAAGATCTGTTGCTCACTGCCTGTATCAATACCCGCGACATTTTTCACAGCGGTCGGATCCAGCAATCGAAACGGCAGTTGCGCCAGTCGCGTTGCCTTATCTGCCTTCAGCCACACCTCAAGCAGATACTCGCCCGGGCCCGCATAAATACCGTCCTTATCCCCCACCGGCCCCAGGTTGAAAAAGGTTAGCGTGGTTGCCCAGCCTGACTTAACCGGACGCTCTTTCTGGTAGATCAACGCCCCTTCTTTCAACACCCGATACTGCACCTGATGGCCTCGTTTCGCCCAATAGAGGTTGAGCGCCATGCGGCCTTCACCGCCGACGAACAGGCTGCGCACTCGATCGACCGCCAAACCCTGTTCGGTTTTAATACCTAAACGGTAACTCTTCAGGTAAGCGGCATCCAACGAGACACTCGACCGGTCAGCAAAACCCTGTAGCTGCTCCTGAAGAGCCAGGACCGATTCCGGGACCGCCTCTGACGACAGCAAGGCCGGATAAATCTGAGTCCGGCTGAACTGTGCCAGGCGGTCCCGGAAAAAACGGGTCTGCAAGCTCAGGGGCAGTTCACTCAGGTATGCGGCTTGCTGACTCTCATCCGGCTGACTCAACACATGCTGAACAAACGCCAGGTCCTTCAGGCTATCCTGGCTCGCTGTTTGATTGAATGAACAGGCCAGCCCCACCAGATCCGTCAGTCCGGCTTCAGCCGACACCCCAGTTTTCACTGCAGGTGGGCGCCAAAGCGGCAACAGCATGGATTCAGTCTCTATATACTGTGCCCAGAAGGCACTCATATCCTGTCCTGTGTAATCCTGCAGGGCCTGTTTGAGGGGAACCTTGCCGTTAAAACCACGGTATTTGGCATAGATTTCACGCATAAAACCGTCCAGCGATTGCGTGCCACCGCTCTGACTTTTAATCTGGTGGGCCAACAATCGGGTTACCAGCGGTGCCTTGGTGTAGTGGATAAATTCCTTCAGCTCGGCGTTATTGATCTGCTTTTCCTGAGCCAAAGGAAAATCCAGTGAGCCCTGCTCACGACTGATCCCCTCCAGATAGCGCTGATAGAGTCTTGCCCAGCGTGGTGCGGCATCAAAGACACCTGTTTGTTGCCCGGCTTCAAGTTCAATGTAACTGGCCCAGCCTTCTAAAAACCAGTGTTCATCCGGTTCTGCAAACTGCATCCCCCAAGGCGCGTATTCATTGATTGGATGGGCAACCCGGTGCCCGAACAACTCCCAATTCCGTTGCATAGCAGCGGCATTGCCCGGCACCATTTCATAGGCCATGCCATTGGACCAGACTGCACTCCAGATCTTGCGCCCATCCTTGGCTCTGGGGTGCCAGACAATCTGATAGGGCCCGCCCTTGACCTCATAATCAAAGCGAGTATTGAAATAACGGAACAATGTCAGGGAAGTGTCGATCAGCGACTGCTGCTCGTCCGGGCTCCAGCCCGCGTAGGTGTACAACTCAACCTGAGTATCCCCAACCTGCTCGGCATGTAACTCAAACGGCCCCACTGCACCCAGACTCTTCTGCAGCGACTTAAACAACAGCTGCGGCTGACCATAATCGGTCACACGGTACTGATGCTTGTCCTCCGTGGGCTGCCAGGGGCTGATCACTCGGTAGTGTGACGGTAAGTCTGTGGTATCGAAACGCACCAGAATCTCTCGGATATGCGCCTGCACTTTAGGCACCAGGTAAAGCCGGCCATCAAAGGCAGCAAAGCGTTCATCGAAATTGCCCTGATGACCATGGCGGCCAAGACCACCAATGCGCATCTCATAGATCACCCTGACACGATCATTTCTCGCACCTGCCGGGGCTTCAAGATAGCTGTATCGTCCGTCCTGATGCAGTTTGTAGGCTTGCCCGGTGGGGGTAATGGCATGCAGAGACAGCAGATCATATTCACCCGCAACACCGCCATAAAGCGTGACCGATTGCCCCGATTTGCTGAGGGGCAGATCCATTTCAATGCGCAGACGCTGCTGTGAGGGATCAATAAAGCTGACCTGATAACGCAGAGTATCGGAAGCAAGGGGAGAATGAGCGGCAGGGTCACTGCAAGCGACCAGAATACCGCAGACAGCCAGCAGCCAAAGGCCGCTGACAAAACGACGTACACCATCCATGTGTTTACAACTCCAACTAACTGACCAAGCAATCCCTGAGAGGAATAAAGGCTCGCTTATCCACCCCCGGATTGCAAGCCTTGCTCTGCTTAGTGGGCCTGTTCCCAGTTATTGCCGATGCCCGCCTCAACCAGCAGCGGTACGGCCAGTTCAGCCGCTGCAGCCATGCGCTGACACACTTCAGCGGCAAAGGCATCAGCCTGATCGGCCCTGACCTCAAACACCAGTTCATCGTGAACCTGCATCACCATCCGGGCATCGAATGGTGCCTCGGCCAGCCACTGATCAATCTGCACCATAGCCCGTTTGATGATATCGGCTGCGGTACCCTGCATCGGCGCATTGATCGCTGTGCGCTCCGCCGCCTGACGACGCATGGCATTTTTCGCTTTAATTTCAGGCAGGTAGAGGCGACGACCAAACAGGGTTTCAACATAACCACGTTCGGCGGCCTGGGTCCGGATATCATCCATATAACGCTGCACACCCGGGTAGGTGGCAAAGTAGTGGTCGATATACTGAGCCGCTTCATTTCGACCGATACCCAGCTGTTTTGCCAGGCCAAATGCCGACATGCCATAAATCAGGCCAAAGTTGATCGCCTTGGCACTGCGACGCTGATCGCTGGTGACTTCATCAAGCGGGGTTTTAAACACCTCTGACGCCGTGGCACGGTGGATATCTTCCCTGGCTGAAAAGGCCTTCAGCAAGCCCTCATCCGCTGAAAGATGCGCCATGATACGCAGCTCAATCTGGGAATAATCCGCGGCCACCAGCTTGTAACCTTCCGGAGCAATAAACGCTTGCCGGATACGCCGACCCTCAGTAGTCCGCACCGGAATATTCTGCAGGTTAGGATCGGTTGAAGACAAACGGCCCGTGGCAGTCACCGCCTGATGGTAGGAGGTGTGGATACGCCCGGTGCCCGGATTCACCATCTGCGGCAGTTTATCGGTGTAAGTGGATTTCAGTTTGCTGAGGCTGCGGTGCTCCAGAATCAGGCGTGGCAACGGGTAATCATTGGCCAGTTCCTGTAGCACCTCCTCCGCGGTCGAGGGTACCCCTTTAGGGGTTTTCTTCACCACCGGCAGATTCTGCTCTTCAAACAGGATCTGCTGTAACTGCTTGGGTGAGCTGAGGTTAAACTCCCGTCCGGCCACCTCAAACGCTTCCCGCTCCAGTGTCACCAGACGTTCGCCAATTTCAACGCTCTGGATGGCCAGCAGCGAACTGTCCACCAGCGTGCCATTGCGTTCAATACGGGACAGCACCGGAATCAGTGGTTTTTCAATGTCGGTAAATACCGCCTGCAAGCTGGGCACAGCCAGCAGTTGCTGTTGAATTGCCTGATGTAAACGCAGGGTAATATCCGCATCTTCGGCCGCATAAGGCGCCGCCTGCTCCAGATCGATCTGGTTAAAGGTCAGCTGATTTTTACCTTTGCCGGCAATCGACTCAAACGAGATCGTGCTCTGGCCCAGAAAACGCTCGGCCAGCGAGTCCATATCATGCCGACCTGCGGTGGAGTTCAGCACATAGGACTCCAGCATGGTATCCCAGGCAATGCCCTGCAGGTTGATGCCGTAACGCGCCAGCACATTCATATCGTATTTGATGTGCTGACCCACCTTGAGGTGCTGTTCGCTTTCGAGCAGCGGCTGCATCAGCTCCAGCAGGCGTTGGCAGCTGATCTGCTCCGGTGCGCCCATGTAATCATGCCCCACCGGCACATAGGCCGCTTTGCCCGGTTCAATGGCAAAGGAAACCCCCACCAATTCCGCTTCCATATAGTTCAGGCTGGTGGTTTCGGTATCAAAGGCAAACAGCTCGGCGGCTTCCAGTTTTTCCAGCCAGGGTTTGAGTTCCGCTTCTGTCAGAATCTGTTCGTAGTGCAGATCGACTGGCGCAATAACGGCTGTTGGCTGATCGCCGACGGGTTGTGCCGACGCTGCCGAACCACTTTCAAGTTCGTTGATCCAGCTGCGGAATTCAAACTGTTTGAACAGTTCGATCAGTGCCTCAGGATCAGGATTTGGCAGGCCAAAATCCTCGATAGACTCATGCAGGGTCACATCGGTTTTGATGGTGGCCAGCAGATAGGACAGTTCAGCCTCAGCCTTATGCTGCTCCAGTTTGGCCGCCATGGTTTTTGATCCACGAAAACCCAGCTCGGCAATTTTATCGAGATTGTTATACAGCGCTTCCAGACCGCCAATGCCCTGCAGCAGGGCCAGCGCGGTTTTTTCACCCACGCCGGGCACACCGGGTATGTTGTCCACCTTGTCGCCCATCAGGGCCAGAAAATCGATCACCAGAGCAGGCGGTATGCCGTATTTTTCCTCCACACCCGCCACATCCATAATCGTGTCGGTCATGGTGTTGATCAGGGTCACGTGCTGATCAACCAGCTGCGCCATATCTTTATCACCAGTGGAGATCAGCGTATCCACCTGCGCAGCGCTGGCCTGCCGGGCCAGGGTACCGATCACGTCATCGGCTTCGACGCCCTCTTCCACAATGATCGGCAGCCCCATGGCGCGGATGATCGCGTGGATTGGTTCGATCTGACTGCGCAGATCATCCGGCATCGGCGGACGGTGGGCTTTGTATTCGGTAAAGATCTCGTCGCGGAAGGTTTTGCCCTTGGCATCAAACACCACCACAACCGGACTTTTAGGGTAATCCTTGATCAGTTTGCGCAGCATTGAGGTCACCACCCGGATCGCGCCGGTGGGGATACCTTCAGAATTTCTCAGATCCGCCTGTTGTGATGCAAAAAAAGCACGGTATAAATAGGATGAGCCGTCGACTAAAATAAGAGGTGAATGAGAGGTTTGATCATGTGGGCTCATTGCGGATTCCGTATCTGTAAAGTCAGCACCCGATCATAGTCGATTCATTCCACGGTCTAAAGAAAGCGACCCTATTTATAAGGAAATGACATGAAATCTCTGCTGTTAACCGCCCTGTTACTGGTTGTAGCCCCCTTCAGTCTGGCAGAGGTTGCACCACAGCCTGACAGTGCTGAGCCACAGATCACCATTTCACACGATGGCGACAACACCATCTATGAATACCGCGTCAACGGTGAGCTGAAAGAGATCAAAATCGAACCCAAAAACGGCAAACCTTACTATCTGGTGCCGGCACCGGGTGAAGGTGAATTCATCCGTGTTGAGGAGTCTCAGCTGCTGATTCCTAAATGGGTGTTGTTCCGCTGGTAATTCTCTCGTTTCGATAAGCAGGTCTGACCTTGGCTGTATACACTGCGCTGGATGGCAAAGACATTCGTGAATTTCTCAGCACCTATGCATTGGGTGAGCTGGTCTCTTTTCGTGGCATCGAGGGGGGGATTGAAAACACTAATTATTTTGTGACCACCCAGCGCGATGAACACACCCTGCAGTTTGTGCTGACCCTGTTTGAAGAGCTGTCTCAGGATGAGCTGCCCTATTTCATTGAGTTGTGCCAGTGGCTGACTGATCGCGATATCCCGGTGCCCTACGCTATCCGCAACCGCCACGGTGTTGGCCTGCAACGGCTCAAGCAGCGACCCGCCATCATCCAGCCCCGCTTTAAGGGTGAGCACCTGGATCAGCAAGCACTAACTCCGGCCCATTGTGCCGCTATTGGTGAAGTCCTGGCCAGATTTCATCTGGCGGGACAGGACTTTTATCTGCAGCGCCAGGCCCATCGGGGCGTGTTCTGGTGGCGCCGGGAAAGCCGTCTATTGCTGCCAAAACTGGCAGCGGAAGATCAGACCCTGCTGCTGGATGCCGTCGCCGAATTTGATCGTCTGCGTGAGACCCATACTGACCTGCCTCAGGGCACCATCCATGGCGACCTGTTTCACGACAATGTGCTGTTTAACGGCACTCAGATCAGTGCCGTACTCGACCTGTACAACGCGGCCACGGCTTTTCTGCTCTACGATCTGGCGATTGTCGCCAACGACTGGTGCATCAATGAACAGGGTCTGATTGATCACGCCAAAGAAACCGCGCTGCTTGAGGCCTATGCCAGCGTTCGTCCGTTCACTGCCTCCGAGCAGGCCGCCTGGCCGGTGCTGGCACGCAGTGCTGCCATGCGTTTCTGGCTGTCACGCCTGATCCCCTGGCTACAGGAAAACAGCACCCAGAAGCTGAAAGATCCGGATGAGATGAAGCGCGTCCTGTTGGATCGGCACGATCGTCCCTCGCAACTGCCTCAGACGTAAGGGTTATCTAACCGCAGACAGCCCGTTATAATCCTTCATCTTTGCCCAACCGAGAGCCGCATGGACGTTACCCATATCATCGACAGTCTGAATGACGCCCAGCGTCATGCCGTCACCGCGCCGGTGAAAAATCTGCTGGTTCTGGCGGGCGCCGGTTCCGGCAAAACCCGGGTGCTGGTCCATCGCATCGCTTGGCTGATCCAGACCGAAGATATCTCCCCCTATTCCATCATGGCCGTGACCTTTACAAACAAGGCGGCACGGGAGATGCGCGGACGTATTGAACAACTGCTGGGCATCAACCCGCAGGGTATGTGGGTGGGCACCTTTCACGGACTGGCACACCGGTTATTGCGGGCGCACTGGCAAGATGCAGGTCTGCAGGAAAACTTCCAAATCATGGACAGCGACGATCAGCTACGCCTGATCAAACGGCTGGCCAAAGAGCTCAATCTGGACGATAAACGCTGGCCCGCTAAACAGTTCCAGTGGTACATCAACGAGAAAAAAGACGAAGGCCTGCGCGCGCGTCATGTGGATGTGCACGGCGATGTGTTTGACCGGGTGATGCTGCAGATGTATCAGGCCTATGAAGAGGCCTGTGATCGCAGCGGCATGATCGACTTTGGTGAGCTGCTGTTACGTTCACTGGAGCTGTTACGTGACCGTAATCCGGCGCTGCTGGAGCATTATCAGGATCGCTTTCGTTATGTGCTGGTGGACGAGTTTCAGGACACCAACAGCATTCAGTATGGCTGGCTAAGGCTGATCTGCGGTCAGGACCGCAAGCTGATGGCGGTGGGTGATGACGATCAGTCTATCTATGGCTGGCGCGGCGCCAAAATCGAAAATATCCAGAACCTCAACCAGCACTTCCCGGATACCGAAATGATCCGCATGGAGCAGAACTACCGCTCCACCAGCACTATTCTGGATGCCGCCAATGCGGTGATTCGCCATAACCAGGGCCGCCTTGGCAAAGAACTGCACACCGATGCAGGCCAGGGCGAAGCCATTGCACTCTACGCTGCCTTTAATGAGCAGGATGAGGCGCGTTTTATTGTCGACCAGATCAGCAAATGGGTGGACAACGGGAATCTGCGCAGTGAGTGCGCGATTCTCTACCGCTCCAACGCCCAGTCGCGGGTGATTGAGGAAGCCCTGATTCGCAGCGGCATGCCCTACCGGATCTACGGAGGTCAGCGCTTTTATGACCGGCTTGAGATCAAAAACGCACTCGCCTACATGCGTTTGCTGAGCAATCGGGACGATGACAACTCCATGGAGCGGATCATCAACGTGCCCACCCGGGGCATCGGTACCCGCACCATCGAACTGCTGCGCGAGCACGCCCGCAGCCAGAATATCTCCATGTGGCGCGCCGCCCATGAGGTGATCGGCCTGCAACGTCTGCCGGCTCGAGCCGCCAATGCCCTGCAGAGCTTTTTGACACTGATTGATCAGATGGCGCAGGCCACCGACGATGTACTGCTGCATGAGCAGACCGAACATGTGATTCAGTACTCAGGCCTGATCGAACATCATAAAAAAGAGAAAGGCGAAAAAGCCCAGTCCCGCATCGAAAACCTTGAGGAACTGGTCACAGCGGCCAAGCAGTTCAACAGTCAGTGGGATGAATACTTCGACGAGAACTTCAACACCCCGCTGGCGGCGTTTTTAGATCAGGCGGCACTGGATGCCGGTGATGCTCAGGCGGACGAATTTCAGGACAGTGTGCAACTGATGACCCTGCACTCTGCCAAAGGGCTGGAGTTTCCACAGGTGTTTCTGGCCGGGGTTGAGGAGGGTCTTTTCCCGCACAAGATGTCCCTGGAAGAGCCGGGGCGTCTGGAGGAAGAGCGGCGCCTCTGTTACGTGGGCATCACCCGTGCCATGCAGAAACTCTTTGTCACCTATGCCGAATCCCGTCGCCTGCACGGGCAGGACAACTATAACCGCCCCTCCCGCTTTATCCGCGAAATTCCCGACAATCTGATTGAAGAAGTGCGCCTGAATGCCACCGTCAGTCGTCCTATCACCAGTCGCAGCGGCAGTGGTTTATTTGATCAGACTCAGTCAACTTCCGATACCGGTCTGGCGCTGGGCCAGCGGGTACTGCATCAGAAGTTTGGTGAAGGTACGGTGATCAGTTTTGAGGGCAGTGGCCCGAAAGCACGGGTGCAGGTCAATTTCGACTTTGAAGGCAATAAATGGCTGGTGGTGGGGTTTGCCAACCTACAACCAATCTGAGCGGTCTAACGCTCTACTTTAAACACCCAGAAATAGCCAAAATCGCCCAGATACCGCATACCGTAGGCCTCAGGTTGCTGGCGAATTGCAGCCAGCAGCCTGGGATCAAGCCGGTAACGTTGCCGGTTGTAACCGGGTTTCAGCATCAGGAAATAGCCCGGTTGGCGAATCTCTTGCAGCGCGTTGATCTTCTGGTAATTCTTGAACTGATAGCCTGAGTAATAGGCCAGCCGACGGTCAATATTTCGGTCCGCCAGATACACCCGCTGATCTCCCACCAGCGGTAACACCTGCTCGATTGCCGCTTTCTGCTCCGCCCGGCGGTCATGATAACGCTGGCTGTTTTCCACCGTCAGATAGAGATGCGTTGCCACGATCAGAGCCAGTACGGTCCAGCCTGACCAGGGCGCGCCCTTCCAGTCCGTGAGTTTTAATACCGCCCAGGCCAGACAGACCGACAGCGGCAATACAAACACAATGGCATAGCGGATATTGCGAATCAGGGTGGTATAAGGGTCCAGCGATGTTGGCGTAAAGGACATCAGGGCAAAATAGCCAAAAAACCATAACGGGCAAAACAGCAACGCAAAGCGATACTGACGAAGCCCGACGCCGAACATGCTCAGTGCCGCGGGTACTCCCAGAAATCCCAACAGGCCAAAATACTGCCAGTTGGCAAAATCTTCCCGCAGGAACAGGGTACGCAGATAGAAAAACAGATCTTTCGGGTCCACACCGTTCAGGTTGGCCTGAAACGCCACCACCGATCGGCTCATAACCAGCCGATGCAGATAATCCCCATGCACCTGACCAAAAATCCAGTCCTGAACCATTAATGGCAGCAGGGAGACCAGCGCCATGGCGCCCAGCAGCAGAAAATTTCGTACTGTCCAACCTCTGGCCGATAACAGGGTCACCGCCACAATCAGCGAAATAAACAGTCCGGTAATCCGGGTCATTGCCACCAGGCCGATCGCCAGGCCGCAGAACAGAAAATAACTCAGGCGTCCGGTTGCCAGCCCTCGCAGCAGAAAAAACACTGTCGCCAGGGTAAAACATTCGAGAAAAGGCGCCACCTGTAACACATTGGCGTAGATCAGTATCACCGGTGTGGCGCTGTAGATCAGTACCGCGAACAACGCCGTGCGCTGATCAAACAACTGGACCACAATCCGGTAAGCAAAATAGACACTGCCCATTGAGGCCAGGATCGGCATCAGCAGACTGGTCAGATCATTGACGCCAAACAACGCATAAAGCGCTGCGGTCGGCAAAAACACCAGCCAGCGCACATCAAAGATAAAAAATGCCCGCAGATCACCATGCGCGGCCCGATCAGCCAACTGGGTGTAATACAGGTCATCGCCTTCGGCCAGACCGATAAAGTTGAACACCTTCAGAGCCAGCGCCCAGAGCAACAGCAGACAAAACACACCGTGACGCTGCCAGAAACTCACCAGCCCGACTTGCGCTGTTGGGGCAGGTCCCTGCACTAGGAACAGACGGTTAAGCGCCGCTCTCATAGACAGGCACCCAGCAAATAGCCCAGAACCAGCCCCAACAGCGCCCCGACCGCCACTTCGGCTCGGCTATGCCCCATGCGTTCCCGCAAGCCTGCTTCAGGTGCCAGCCGGTTGATTACTTGCGCCTGCCGTCCCACCGCCCGGCGCAAGCTGGTGGCATCCAGCAACACGATAAAGGTCAGGGTTACCGCCAGACCAAACACGGGTGCATCCAGCCCCACATCCGTCCCAATCAACGCCAGCATGGTCACCACAATCGCACTGTGGTTGCTGGGCATGCCACCATAACCAATCAGATCAAATGCCAGACGTTTCTGCTGCAAACAGTTGATCAGAAACTTGATACCACCCGCCAGTAACCAGGCCAGAAACGGAGCCAGCAGATAACGCCAGTCACTCATCAGAGTCCACCTCCGAGCATCACCCAGCCTGATATCGCCACCCAGAGCAGCACGGTGCAGACCAGCGGCAGGTCGGACAGCATCGCATCGGTTGGCGATTCACCACCGGCCTGACGCTCAACAATAAACCAGTAGCGGAACAACCCAAACAACACCAACGGAATAGTGATCACCAGTTGCGGTTTCTCCTGCATCACAAACAGGCTGTAAAACAGCAGAGCCCCGGTGGCCGCCATTTCGGCATAACGGTCCACCAGCTGTACGCTGTAATTTTCCAGAACCTGCCGACCCGCTTCACCACTGTGCAATAGCTCCTGCCTTCTTTTAATGGCCGCCAGATACAACGCCAGACAAAATGTGGTGACAAACATCCAGTTCGACAGGGGTACAGCCAGGGTCACAGCCCCGGCAACCACACGCAGCACGAACCCGGAAGCAATCGAAAAAATATCCAGCACCGGCTGGTGTTTCAGGTAAAGGCTGTAAGCCAGGTTCAGAATAAGGTAGGCAACAATGACCGGCGTCAGGGCAGGCAGAAACAAAAGGCCCGACCCCAACAGCAGATAAAGCAGCGCCAGCAGGATGAAGGTGTGATATTCACGTACCTCACCGCTGGCCAGTGGACGTTTGCGGGATTTTTCCGGATGCTGCCGATCACGCTCAATATCCCGCAGGTCATTCACGATATAAGCAGCCGAAGAGGCTAGACAAAATAACAGCAATGCCAGCACAGCATGCTGAACGGCAAGGAGGTCTGTAAACAGTCCGGTGAAGATCAGTGGCGCCAGCACAAAGCCGTTTTTAATCCACTGTCGCGGTCGCAACAGACGAATCAATGCACTGATCTGTAATGGGTTTTGCACCTGCCCGGTGCTAGAATGCGACTCCATGTCTTAACGCTCCGCAACCAATCCATGTGTTCTATGAAGCTTGCGACATCATACGCACTCTTTGCCCTGATCGCCATTGCAGCCAATATTCTGGCGCAGGACATCAGCCTGCGACTCTATCAGGGTCTCGGGTCTGTGATGCTGTCAATTCTGGTGGGCACCGCAATTGGACTGGCGCTGAAATACTGGCTGGATAAACGTTTTATCTTTGCTTTTGCCACGCAGAGCCTAAAACATGAGGGCAGCACCTTTATGCTGTACAGCCTGATGGGCGTGCTCACCACGCTGATCTTCTGGGGCACAGAGCTGGCCTTTGAATGGATTTTTCAGGATCAGTTGATGCGTTATCTGGGCGGGGTTATCGGGCTGACGCTGGGTTACCTGATCAAATATCAGCTGGATAAACGGTTTGTGTTTGTCCCACTGGATCAACCCCGGATCTAACAGCCGACAGCGTGCTTTGACAGCCAGCGTCCGGCGCTGCACACTGCACCTCACAGCCATGATGGCACGACCGTTTGAAGGGATTTCAGGCATACCATGACCAGGGACACTGCACCGCTTTCCATGCTCTCCGGCTGGGGTCGCTACCCCTATTGCCAAAGCCAGATAATACAACCCGCCAATCAACAGCAACTGCTGCAGCTTAATCAGAGTTTTGCCGGTATTCCCCGCGGTCAGGGCCGTAGTTATGGTGACAGCGCACTGGCGGGCACGGTGCTCTCTTGCAAATATCTGGATCAGTTCATTGAGTTTGACCCTGAGCACGGCATCCTAACTGTTCAGGCGGGTATCACGCTGGCGCAGATTCTCGAAGTCATTGTGCCTCAGGGCTGGTTCCTGCCGGTTACCCCGGGCACACAGTTTGTAACGGTTGCCGGTGCCATTGCCGCCGACGTCCATGGCAAAAACCACCATCTGGCAGGTTGTTTCAGTCAGCATCTGCTCTCTATGGAGATGCTGCTGGGTGATGGCAGCCAGCTTAGGGTCAGTCCAACACACAATACCGACCTTTTTCAGGCCACCTGCGGCGGTATGGGCCTGACCGGCATCATCCTCTCTGCCACCCTGCAACTGCTACCGATTAAAAGCAGCCAAATCAACCAGACCTCAGTTAAAGCCCGTTCACTGTCCGATGTCTATGCGCTGTTCGAGCAGGCCGCAGAATCAACCTACTCCGTCGCCTGGATTGATTGCCTTGCCAAAGGTCAGCAGCTGGGCCGCAGTCTGCTGATGACCGGGGAACACGCAAAACAAGGACCGTTAGCCAATCTGCCTCAGAAAACCCTGAGTATTCCCTTTGCCACGCCCTCGGCTTTGCTAAACCGTTTTTCAATCAAGGCATTCAACAGTGTCTATTACCACCGGCAACGTAAAACGGTAGCTCAGCAGGCGATACACTATGCCCCCTTCTTCTACCCGCTTGATCGGATTCAGCACTGGAACCGCCTTTACGGCCGCAAAGGTTTTGTGCAGTACCAGTTTGTCCTACCCCATGCCGCGGGACTACTGGGTATGGAAGCGATCCTGAAACGGATCAGTGATCAGCAACAGGGCTCATTTCTGGCGGTACTCAAACAACTGGGTCCCGCCAATGAAAACCTGCTGTCGTTCCCTCGGGAAGGTTATACCCTCGCGCTGGACTTTAAACTTCAGCACGGCCTGTTCCGGTTTCTGGAACAGCTGGATCAACTGGTACTGGACTGGGGCGGCCGAATCTATCTGGCTAAAGATGCACGCATGAGCCAGACCGTCTTTAAAACCAGCTACCCCAACTGGGAAACGTTTGAGGCCGTGCGCGCGCAATATGCGGCAACGGGAAAATATCGCTCGACCCAATCGGTCCGTCTGGGTCTGGCGTAACAGGAGGTTAAATGCAAAACATATTGATCATTGGCGCAGGATCGGCGATTGCCAAAGCCTGTGCCCGTCGGTTTGCCTCAGCAGGCCGACACCTGTTTCTGGTGATGCGCGATGAAACCGCACTCGCTGAACAGATTGCTGACCTGCACTGTCGGGGTGCCGGCTCAGTGGCAGGTGCCGCCCTGGATATTCTGGACACCAAAAAGCATGATCAGGTGATACGACAGGCGCAGGTGCAGTTGGGCAAGATCGACGCCATTCTGGTCGCGCATGGTTCTCTGCCAGATCAGGCTGTCTGCGAACAGAATATTGAAGCCACCCTGAGTGCAATCACCCTGAATGGTACCGCCACCGTAGCCTTACTCACCGGGCTGGCACAACTGCTTGAGCAACAACAGTCCGGTTGTCTGGCAGTGATTACCTCGGTGGCCGGTGATCGTGGCCGTGAGTCGAATTATGTCTATGGCTGCGCAAAGGCGATGGTCAGCACCTTTCTGCAGGGACTTGATCAGCGTCTGTCGAAACAGGGAATTCGGGTGATCGATATCAAACCCGGATTTGTGATCACACCGATGACCGAAGGCTTCAACCGCAGCGGGCCTTTATGGTCGCAGCCGGAGAAAATTGCCGGCATTATCGAACCTGCCTTATTGCATAAACGCGGTACCGTCTATGCCCCGGGCTTCTGGCGGATGATCATGGCCATCATATGCCTGATCCCGACACCACTGTTTCGCAAAATCAGGTTATAAACTCCCAAGGTGCTGGCATTACCGGGGTCAGACCTTAACCCCTGCCATCACTTCAAGTTGGGCCACCACACTGCGGCTCAGGGCTTCCAGGTTGTAACCACCCTCAAGGGTGGCCAGCCAGCGGCCACCGCTGTAGCGCTCGGCGGCATCCATAATCAATTGACTCACCCAGCGGAAATCGGACTCATCCAGCAACAAACCACCCAGTGGATCATCTTTATGCGCATCAAATCCGGCTGAAACAAAAATCATCTGTGGCTGATGCTGCTTCAGTGCTGGCAGCCAGTCCCGTTCAAGCGCCAGCCGGAACTGATCACCAGCAGTACCCGCCGGTAAAGGGGTATTAATGATATTAGGCCGGTCGATATTAACAAACCGGCCAGGATAAAAAGGGTGCTGGAAGCTGGAACAGACCAGTACCTCGGGGCGATCCTGAAAAATTTCCACGGTGCCGTTGCCGTGGTGCACATCAAAATCCAGCACCGCCACCCGCTCCACCGTTGGGTCCAGCAACGCTGTCTCCACCGCCACAGCCACATTATTGAAAATACAAAAGCCCATGGCACTGTCCCGTTCGGCATGATGACCGGGAGGGCGTACCGCGCAGAACGCATTATCAACCCGCCCAGCCAGAATCTGCTGCGTCGCCTGTACCGCGGCACCCGCCGCCAGTCGTGCCGCCTGCAGGCTGTAACGGTTCATCGACACATCCGCATCGACAAAGGCATGCCCATGCCCGGGTGACAACTGCGCCAACATCTCCAGAAACGCTTTTGGATGCACCCGCAGCAGATCGCTGTCTGCAACCGGCTCCGGTCTGGCCAATACCAGCTGATCAGATAAAGCGGAGTGCACCGCACGATCAATATATTGCAGGCGCTGCGGGCATTCCGGATGGTAATCACCCATCTCATGGCGCTGGCAGTCCAGATGGCTGAGGTACAGTGTTTTCATCAAGGCTCCTTGCCCGGACGGAGCAGTTGCAGTTCTCTCCGTTCTGGGTCACTCTGAGCCTTTACTATAGGCGATTCATCGCGCGCCTTCTTGTTACTGAGCCTGACGCACTTGGGGAGAGTTGTGCCATGCTTCACCGCCTCTGGCTGGGCTTTTTTCTTGTCGCCTTTGCGGCTGCACTCTATCAATGGTTATGGCTGGATAACGCCGGCATTTTTCAGCAGCTGGTGCAGGCCACCTTTGACATGTCGGCCCTCACGGTTGAGCTGGCCATTGGCCTGATCGGCACCCTCGCCTTCTGGCTGGGCATGATGAAACTGGCTGAAGCGTCGGGACTGGTGGACAAGCTGGCACTGGCGGTAACACCGCTGTTCACCAAACTTATGCCTGAAGTGCCCCGTGGCCATCCCGCCATCGGCTCCATGACCATGAACCTGTCCGCCAATATGCTGGGGCTGGATAATGCCGCCACCCCGCTGGGGCTGAAAGCGATGCAGGATCTGCAACAACTGAATCCCCAAAAAGACACTGCGAGCAATGCCCAGATTCTGTTTCTGGTCCTGAATACCTCATCTGTGACTCTGTTCCCGATCACCATCTTTCTCTATCGGGCTCAGCAGGGTGCCGCCGACCCCACCTCAGTGTTTATTCCCATCCTGATAGCCACCAGCTGTTCAACGCTGGCAGGTCTGCTGGCGGTCAGCCTGGTGCAGGGTATCAACCTGCTGCAACGTACGGTGCTGCTCTATCTGGGCAGTTTTGTCGCCCTGCTGATGGCCTTTATCGGTTACTTCTCGACGCTGGGTGTGGAGGAGTTGCAACGTCAGTCCAGCCTGACCGGTAATCTGATTATTTTCAGCGCGATTATCGGTTTTCTGTTGCTGGCTCACCTGCGTAAAGTAAATGTGTATGAGCAGTTTATTGAGGGTGCCAAACAGGGTTTTGAGGTTGCCATCACGATTATTCCATATCTGCTGGCGATGCTGGTGGCCATTGGTGTGCTGCGCGCCAGTGGAGCGCTGGACGGACTGATCTGGCTGTTACGTGAAGGCATCGCCGGCCTGGGCATGGACACACGTTTTGCCGATGCGCTGCCCACGGCCATCATGAAACCCTTCTCCGGCTCCGGCGCCCGCGCCATGATGCTGGAGACCATGCACAGCCATGGCGTGGATTCCTTTGCTGCCTATCTCGCCTCTGTCATTCAAGGGTCCACTGAAACAACCTTCTATGTTCTGGCTGTTTATTTTGGTGCTGTGGGGATCCGTCATACCCGCCATGCCGTGGCCTGCGGCCTGACTGCCGACCTGGCCGGTATCCTTGCAGCCATTCTGGTGGGTTACTGGTTTTTTGGCTGATTAATTGGTTTTTGCTGTCATATTATTGTCATCTAGGCTCCGTATAGTTGCGCCCATCCTAGTTATTAACGGTCAACCTGGAGTTCGACATGAAACCAATGAAGAAGATTTTTGCCGCTGTAGCACTGACTGCTGCATGCGTCTCTGCTCAGGCCTCTGATCAGCTGGATCCAAACCTGCCTGTTTACCAGAAAGCATCTGGCGTTTCCGGTAACCTGTCCAGCGTCGGTTCAGACACCCTAGCTAACCTGATGACCCTGTGGGCTGAAGAGTTCAAGCGTAACTACCCTAACGTTAACGTTCAGATTCAGGCTGCCGGTTCTTCTACTGCGCCACCAGCACTGACTGAAGGCACCTCTAACATCGGTCCTATGTCCCGTAAGATGAAAGACAAAGAGATCGAAGCGTTCGAGAAAAAATTCGGTTATAAGCCAACTGCTGTTGCTGTAGCAATCGACGCCCTGGCTGTATTCGCACACAAAGACAACCCGATCGAAGGTCTGACCATCGCTCAGGTTGACGCCATTTTCTCCTCTACCCGTAAGTGTGGCGCTGCTGAAGACGTAACCACCTGGGGTCAGGTAGGTGTATCCGGCGCGCTGGCTGACAAATCAATTCAGCTGTTCGGCCGTAACTCTGTATCCGGCACTTACGGTTACTTCAAAAGCAAAGCACTGTGTAAAGGCGACTTCAAGAACAACGTTAACGAACAGCCTGGTTCTGCTTCTGTAGTACAGTCTGTGTCTACTTCTCTGAATGCGCTGGGTTACTCTGGTATCGGTTACAAAACCGCATCTGTACGCGCCCTGCCGCTGACCAAGAAAGAAGGCACGCCTTTTGTTGAAGCGTCCCCTGAAAACGCCCTGAACGGCACTTACCCTCTGGCGCGTTCACTGTACGTATACGTGAACAAGAAGCCAGGTCAGCCTCTGTCTCCGCTGGAAACAGAATTCCTGAAAATGGTGATGTCTAAAGTGGGTCAGGAAGTGGTTGTAAAAGATGGTTACATCCCACTGCCAGCCGCTGTCGTTGAAAAGCAGATGAAAGAGCTGGGTCTGTAATATTACCTCGCATCTAACAAGGGGAGCTTCGGCTCCCCTTGTTTTGTCTCTGTCTGGTGTAATATTGCTGTAACAAAGACGTAATATTCTACCGCCCAAACTTGGCCAGCCCTTTCGGACTTCCGCGTTATGAGTACAGACAAAATTGCTTCGCCTGAGTTGAACTTCAACTCAAGCAGTGCCCGGCGCCACCGCAGTATTCGCGCCCTCAAGGATAAAGTCGCCTCTGGCGGCATCGCGATTGGCGGTATCAGTGTGATCGTTGCGATCCTGCTGATCTTCTTCTATCTGCTGTACGAAGTGCTCCCCCTGTTCCAGTCTGCCAGTATCGAACCCTGGCAGGAGCAGGATACTCAGGTGGAAGCCTATGCGTTGCCCGGCGAGGGCAAAACTCTGTACCTGACTCTGGAAGAACAGACCAAACTGGGTCTGCGGGTGACCGATCAGGGTCAGTTGGTATTCTTTGACACCCGCACCGGCAAAATTCGCGACGAAGTCGACGCTGAACTGCCTGAAGACACCACCATCACCAGCTTCGCACTCGCCTCTGACAGCAGCGGTATTTTTGCGCTGGGTCTGAGCAACGGTCAGGCGCTGGTGTATAAACATGCTTATACCTCAACCTACCCCAACGGGGTTCGGGTGATTACACCCCGGATTGAATACCCACTCGGCGAAGCACCCATCGCCGTCAGTGAGGGCCCATTGGACGTCCTGGCCCTGAATGGCACTGAGGAAAACTGGACATTGATCGGCGGCACGCGTGAGCAGCTTTACAGCGCCCAGCTGTCATTGACAGAAAACATCATTACTGAAGAAGTCGAAACCGAAGTCACCACCAGCATTCTGCCCAGTATTGGCATTTCAGCTACACGCCTGCAGCTCACTCCCGATCGTCACTGGCTGATGGTCGCCGGCCCCAAAAACAAGTTGGCGGTGGTCGAGCTGTTAGGTAGCAAAGGCGCTCTGGTCAATCAGGTGCTGGAAGCCAGCAAAGGTGATATCGCTGAGTTCAAACTGCTGCTGGGTGGCAACTCCCTGCTGGTGGCTGACAATCAGGGCACTGTTTCGCAATGGTTTCTGGTACGCGATGAAAGCAACGCCTGGCAGCTGACCAAAATCCGCAGCTTTAACGAACACACAAATGGCATTACTGCGCTTGCGCTTGAGCATCGCCGTAAGGGTTTTGTGACGCTGAACCAGAACGGTTACATCGATTTCTACAATACCACCGCGTCTCGTACCTCACTGTCCGAGCAGATTCTGCAGGCAGGCGTGGAACACGCTGCCCTCTCGCCCCGCTCTGATGCTCTGCTGCTGGAGCAGGGTGGCAAAATTTCTCTGTGGAAAATGCATAACGAACACCCGGAAGTTTCCTGGAGCGCGTTGTGGGAAAAGGTCTGGTATGAAGGCTACGAAGAGCCTGAGTTTATCTGGCAGTCCTCTGCCTCGAATAACGACTTCGAACCCAAGTACAGCCTGATGCCACTGGCTTTCGGTACCCTGAAAGCCGCATTTTACGCCATGTTGCTGGCCACCCCGCTGGCGATTTGTGGTGCGATCTACACCGCTTATTTCATGGTTCCGGCCATGCGCCGCAAGGTAAAACCATTTATCGAACTGATGGAGGCTCTGCCGACCGTTATTCTGGGCTTCCTGGCAGGCCTGTGGCTGGCTCCTTTTATTGAGATCAATCTGGCGGGGATCTTTATCACCCTGCTGGTAGTGCCGGCAGCCATTATCGGATTTGCGTTTGCCTGGGCGAACGCACCAAAAGCGCTGCGTTACATGATCCCCGAGGGCTGGGACGCTGCGCTGCTGGTGCCGGTAGTTATCATTGCGACAATGTTCAGTTTCTGGATTGCTCCCACACTGGAGCACCTGTTCTTTGGTACAGAGATGCGCTACTGGGTCACCAATGAGCTGGGCATTCCTTACGATCAGCGAAATGCACTGGTAGTGGGCCTGGCAATGGGCTTTGCCGTCATTCCAACCATCTTCTCCATTACCGAAGATGCGATCTTCGCCGTGCCCAAGCACCTCTCCTACGGCTCGCTGGCACTGGGGGCAACCCCATGGCAGACCCTGACTCGTGTTGTGATGCCAACCGCCAGCCCGGGTATTTTCTCAGCCGTGATGATCGGTATGGGTCGTGCGGTGGGTGAGACCATGATTGTACTGATGGCGACCGGTAATACGCCCATCATGGATGCCAACATTTTCGAAGGCATGCGCACGCTGGCAGCAAACATCGCTGTTGAGATGCCGGAGTCCGAGGTCGGCAGTACTCACTTCCGGATTCTGTTCCTGGCCGCCTTTGTGCTGTTCCTGTTCACTTTCTTTGTGAACACGATTGCCGAAGCGGTGCGCCAGCGCCTGCGTAAGAAATATGGCTCGCTGTAACCCTGTGTGACTGAGGATTGGATAAATGCGTTACTCTTTTTCTGAATGGACCAAATCCGGCGCACCCTGGGTCTGGCTGAACGCAGGGGCCGTCGCCATCTCACTGATCATGGTGGTGGGTCTGCTGTCGCTGATTGCAGTGCGAGGTCTTGGGCATTTCTGGCCTGCGGATATCTATCAGGCCGATTACACCCAGAATGACAACACCACCCGGCTGGTGGGCGAACGGGTTCAGACTGAACTGATCTCAGCAGAACAGCTGCGGGACAGCGGTGTGACCGTACCTGAAGGTGTCTTCGAGATGCCTCGTACCCTGATAAAAATTGGTAACCGTGACCATGGCGGTACCGACTTTATCTGGGTTCTGGACGATCACCTGTCTAATCAAACCCAGCCCGAGATGCTGTTTGCTGCAGAGCGCCGTGAATGGGGTAACTTCTACGGTTACCTGCGGGGCCTGAAAGAAAATGGTGAGCTGGTAGCGCAGCATGATGGCTATGAAGTCACACCTGAATACATGGCGCTGTGGGATCAGTTCCAGCAGCGTATTGATCGTGCGCTGACCATTTACGATCAGATCAAGGCGATCGAAAAAGGTGATATCGGCGCGATCAACTATGAATTGGAGCGACTGCGACTGCGCGAGCGCGCCATGGAGCTCAAAGGCATTACTGATCCGGCACGGATGCAGGAAATTACAGACCGCCGTCAGGCTCTGGATGCGGACTATCAGCAGCTGCAAACCGAGCTGCTGGAGCTCTACAACGCATTCAACCGTGACACCGTGGTCGCAGAAATTGCCAGTGGCAAAGTGGTTGAGTTCCGCATTGCCTCTGTGGTCCGTGCCTTTTTGCCAAATAAAATGCATCTTGGCAACAAGCTGGTTCACTACGCTGCCAAGCTATGGGAGTTTGTCAGTGACGAGCCACGTGAGGCCAACACTGAAGGCGGTATCTTCCCAGCCATTTTTGGTACGGTGCTGATGGTCATCATCATGTCCGTGATCGTGACGCCATTTGGTGTGATTGCGGCTGTATACCTGCGTGAATATGCCAAACAGGGTTTTGTCACCCGTATTATTCGTATCGCGGTGAACAACCTCGCGGGCGTGCCTTCCATTGTGTATGGCGTGTTTGGTCTGGGCTTCTTTGTTTACTTCCTGGGCGGCCATATTGATGATGCCTTTTTCGCGGAAGCCAAACCGGCGCCTACCTTTGGTACACCGGGCCTGATGTGGGCCTCAATTACCCTGGCTCTGCTCACCCTGCCAGTGGTGATTGTGGCAACCGAAGAAGGCCTGACCCGAATTCCACGTGCTATTCGTGAAGGTTCTCTGGCGCTGGGCGCCACCAAGTTTGAAACCCTGATGAAGGTGGTCATCCCGATGGCTAGCCCGGCCATTATGACCGGTGTAATCCTGGCGATTGCCCGTGCCGCGGGTGAAGTGGCACCGCTGATGCTGGTGGGTGTGGTTAAGCTGGCACCGAGCCTGCCGCTGGATACCAACTATCCTTTCCTGCATCTGGATCAGAAATTTATGCATCTGGGCTTCCACATCTATGATGTGGGTTTCCAGAGCCCCAATGTTGAGGCGGCCCGGCCGCTGGTTTACGCAACTGCGCTGCTGCTGGTGGCGGTGATTGCCCTGCTGAACCTTTCAGCCATCGCAATCCGAAACCACCTGCGTGAAAAATACAAAGCGCTTGAAATGTAACGGAGTCGGACCGAACAATGAAGGTATCTACCATGACCGGTGAAGCTAAAACCCACGCCATCGATATTGCGTCCATGCAACGTGACCAGCGTACGCTCAATCTTGCTGACGAAACCATGGCACTGGAAGTCAAAGACCTGCGCCTGAGCTATGGCACTAAAGAAGCCCTGCACGGCATCGACATGCTGATTCCAAAGCACCGTGTAACGGCATTTATCGGGCCATCCGGCTGCGGTAAATCCACCCTGCTGCGTTGCTTTAACCGCATGAACGACCTGGTGGACGGCTGTAACATCACCGGCCAGATCTTGCTGGAAGGCGATAACATCTATGACCGCAATGTCGATATTGCCGACCTGCGCCGCCGTGTAGGCATGGTGTTCCAGAAGCCAAACCCATTCCCGAAATCAATCTATGAAAACGTGGCCTATGGCCTGCGTATTCAGGGCATTAACAAAAAACGGGTACTGGATGAAACCGTAGAGTGGGCGCTGCGCTCATCTGCCCTGTGGGATGAGGTGAAAGACCGCCTGCACGAGAGTGCACTGGGCATGTCCGGTGGTCAGCAGCAGCGTTTGGTTATTGCGCGCACCATCGCCGTGAAACCAGAAGTACTGCTGCTGGACGAACCGGCATCCGCACTTGACCCGATCTCGACACTGAAGATCGAAGAGCTGATTCACGAACTGAAAAAAGACTTCACCATCGTGATCGTGACCCACAACATGCAGCAGGCGGCCCGTGTGTCCGACTATACCGCTTTCATGTACATGGGCGACCTGATTGAGTTTGGGGACACTGATTCTCTGTTCACCAACCCCAACAAAAAACAGACTGAAGACTACATTACCGGCCGTTACGGTTAATTCAGGGTTTAAAGGAGACTTATCGTGGAATTCAAAGGCGACTATTCAAGCCATATTTCCCAGCAGTTCAATGACGAGCTGGAGCAGATCCGCACCCTGTTACTGACCATGGGCGGTATTGTTGAAAGTCAGGTGAACGATGCTGTTGAAGCACTGCTGACCGGTAACACCAATCTGGCAGAGCAATCCCGCAAGGCGGATACCCAGACCAACGAGATGGAGAAGCTGATCGACGAACAGATCGCCACCACCATCGCCCGTCGCCAGCCCGCCGCCAGCGACCTGCGTCTGATTATCTCTGTATCCAAGGCCGTAACCAGCCTGGAGCGCATGGGTGATGAAGCCAGCCGTATCTGCCGCCATGCGATTGAACTGAACGAAGCGGGCCAGTCCCCTCGTGGTTATCAGGAGATACGTCATATCGGTAACCTGGTGCGTGAGATGGTGAAAAACGTACTCACCGCCTTCGCCCGTAACGACACCGAACTGGCCTACACAGTAGCCAAAATGGACAAGTCGGTGGATCAGGAATACCGCTCAGCGATGCGCTCTCTGATGACCTTTATGATGGAAGACCCCCGCTCCATCTCCAGCGTCATGAACGTTATCTGGGTACTGCGTAGTCTGGAACGCATGGGTGATCATGCCCGCAGTATGGCTCAGCAGCTGATCTACATGGTCAGCGGTACTGACGTACGTCACACCAGCCTGAAAACCCTGAAACAGGCGGCCGTACAGAATGCGGAAGCTGAGGATGATGAAGAGGACGCCTGAGTCCCTCTGAAACGAAAAAACCACGCTAAGGCGTGGTTTTTTTGTCTAATCGGACTTGGGCCAGTAACTGGCCAGTTCTGGCCATTGACCCAGCAACCCCTCTCTGCCCATCTGCTCCAGCCGGGCAATATTGCGCTCAGGAATCTGGTGCGCATCTTTAAAGCGGGCCAGTATGCGGCTCATCTGCCCCTCCCGGATAATATGGATCATCGGCAGTGGCGAGCGGTTGGTCCAGTGGCTGATATGGTCGGGATCGACACCGGCAAAACAGTATTCGGGGTGAAAACTGGCCAGCTGAAACACCCCCTCAAGCCCGGCTCGCTCCAGCGCAAACTGGCATTGATCCAGCAAGTCCAGGTAACGGTGAAAATCCTGCGCCGTATGGGTAAATACCAGCAGCGTTGTGGCCACAACGGTTTCATCCGCTTGCTGAATCGTCTCCAGCTCACTGAGAAAATCGGCAACTGCCTGCTCCTCTGAAGTCGCCTCTGACAGGGCATAACGGACCCGTCCTGCCCGCTGATCGGGGGCTGCGAAGGGACAGAGATTCAGGCCAATAACGATTTTATCGACCCACTGCCGGGTCAGCTCCAGCGCGGCGTCTGGGGATAAATGTTGGGTATCGGTAGACATCGGCGTAGTGTAAGTCAGTCACTGCCCCTTGCCTACTGTCCAGCGCAGCGCTTTTTGATAAGATGGCGCCCTTGCTGCAAAGGAGCATTTCTTGGCAACTGCAACCCTGCTTGATCAAATGGGTTTTGATACCCGCTGGACCTCGCTTCGCCGTGGCCATCGGTTACGTGCGCCCTATCAGTGGCACAGTTGGCTCACCGACAATGGTTCACTGACCCAACGCCTGATTCAACTCAGCCAGGGACAGTTTGCCGTCAGGGTAATCCGTCAACAATGGGGGTTGCCCAGCCGTTCTGAAGCACAGGCATTAGGCATGCGAACCCGCCAGATGGCACTGATTCGTGAGGTGCACCTGCTGGGTAAAGGTGAACCCTGGGTATACGCGCGCTCCCTGATCCCTGCAACGACCCTGACCGGTGCTCAGCGTCGTTTGCGCCACCTTGGCAACCGATCGCTGGGCAGTTTGCTGTTCCGCACCCCCGGTATGCGCCGAGGACCCTTACAAATCAGCAGACTTGGCCCCAAAGACAATCCACTGTGGGCGCGTCGCTCAGTTTTTTTTCTGCAGGAAAAACCATTGCTGGTGTGTGAGGTTTTCCTGAGCCCGCTGCAACAGGTACACTTAGGCCCACAACCATAACGAAACCACTCTAGGCTGCCCATGTCTGCGCAGATGCCCGCTCCATCGTCATTCTGGAAAGATAAACTCGACAGTTACCGTCTGCTGACCCGACTGGACAAGCCGATTGGCACCTACCTGTTACTCTGGCCCACCTACTGGGCGCTCTGGATTGCATCAGATGGCATTCCCAGCTTCAAGTTATTGGTGATCTTTACGCTGGGTGTCGTACTCACCCGGGCCGCTGGCTGCGTCATCAACGACTACGCCGACCGTAAAATTGATGGTTACGTTAAGCGCACCGCCAACCGGCCGCTGCCCACCGGTCGCGTTACCCCCAAAGAAGCGCTGACACTGTTTGCAGTATTAATGCTACTGGCCTTCGGCCTGGTGCTGTTCACCAACCGGGAAACCATTATCCTCTCCGTGGGCGGTTTACTGCTGGCGTCCTGCTATCCCTTTATGAAACGCTACACCTATCTGCCGCAGGTGGTACTGGGTGCAGCCTTTGCCTGGTCAATTCCGATGGCCTTTGCAGCTGTCAGCCATACCGTACCGGCCTATGCCTGGCTGATCTACATCGCGACCCTGCTCTGGACCGTCGCTTACGACACCATGTACGCCATGGTGGACCGGGATGATGACTTAAAGATTGGCGTTAAATCCACCGCCATCCTGTTTGGTGAAGCAGACAAACTTGCCATTGGCCTGTTACAGATCACCACTCTGCTGAGTCTGATTCTGCTCGGCGTTCAGCGTGAAATGTCCTTTATCTTTTATGCCGGACTGATAACGGCTGCCGGGCTGTTTACCTATCAGCAGCGGCTGATTCAGCACCGGGGTCGGGAGAACTGTTTCAAAGCCTTCCTGAACAACCATTATGCCGGTTTGGCCATCTTTATCGGGGTGCTGATGCACTACCTGCTGGAAACCACCTGAGCCGGTAAAACGACCTTTTCCTAAGGGCGGGCATGTCATATTTATGTAACACTATTGTCTTGTAATAGTGTTTCGTAAAAACAGTAACCAAGGGAACTGAACATGTCACCTGCGAAACGTGTACTGATCGTTGATGACGAGGCACCCATCCGGGAAATGATAGCCGTTGCTCTGGAGATGGCCGGCTATCAGTGTCTGGAAGCCGATAACGCCAACACCGCACATGCCATGATCGTGGATGACAAACCCGATATGGTATTGCTCGACTGGATGATGCCCGGCACCACCGGTATCGAATTTGCCCGCCGTCTGCGTAAAGAGGAAACCACCGCGGATGTGCCGATCATTATGCTGACGGCAAAAGCGGATGAGGACAATAAAATTAAGGGCCTGGAAGTGGGCGTGGATGACTACATCACCAAACCATTTTCACCCCGTGAGCTTGTCGCCCGGCTTAAAGCCGTTCTGCGCCGCACGACCCCCAAAGGCATTGAAGAACCGGTCTCTGTTGACCAGCTCACACTGGATCCGGTTTCCCACCGGGTCACGGCTGAAGGCAAACATGTGGAACTCGGCCCAACCGAATTTCGTCTGCTACAGTTCTTCATGACGCATCAGGATCGGGCTTATTCCCGCAGCCAACTGCTGGATATGGTCTGGGGTGGAAACGTTTATGTTGAAGAACGGACCGTTGACGTGCATATTCGCCGCTTACGCAAAGCACTGGGTGATCGCCATGATTACCTGGTACAAACCGTACGCGGCACCGGTTACCGTTTTTCTGCCAGTGTCGCCTGACCGGGACTCCTATTGATCTATGGCCACAGCCAATCAAAACCTCTATCTCCGTCTGATTATTATCAGCGTTGTCTCATTGTCTGTGGGCTTTCTGGTCGGCATTCCCGGATGGGTCTTTGGCGGCTCACTGCTGGTCTGGTCAGTGTTGGAACTGCGCCGCTTTCGCCAGCTGAGTGCGTGGGTTTATGAAAATGATGATCAGGCAGAACTGCCTGAAAGTCATGGCCGTTGGGGCGAGCTGTTTGACGGCCTGTCCCGTATGCAACGTCGCCAGCACAACCGCGAAAACCGTTTGCGCGGCATCGTTAACCGGTTTCAGGAGTCCTCATCCGCCCTGCCGGATGCCATTATCATTATCGACCAGCACAACAGCATGGAGTGGTGGAACGATACGGCAAACCGCCTGCTTGGCCTGAATCCGATCACCGATCGCGGTAAACCGGTAATGAACCTGTTACGTGATCCGCGTTTTATTCGCTACTACAACCGGGGTCAGTATAACGACCCGATTACGCTGCCGTCTCCGGTTAAATCCGAACTGAGCATCCAGTATCAGATCACCCGATTTGGTGACAGCGACCGACTGCTGGTGGCACGTGATGTAAGCCGGCTGGTGCGTCTGGAACAGACCCGGCAGGACTTTGTTGCCAATGCCTCACACGAGCTTCGCACACCGCTGACAGTGATTCGGGGCTATCTGGAAACCTTCCTTGATAATGAGGTGCCACCGGGTATGCAGCGCGGTCTGCAAGCCATGCAGCAGCAGGCACGTCGCATGGAAAATCTGGTATCAGATCTGCTGTTGCTGTCACGTCTGGAAGCCAGTCAGGCCGCAACATCGGATCAACCGATTCAGCTGCATGCGATTCTGCGTCAGATTGTGGATGCAGCCAAAGAACTGGGGCGTGACAAAAACCAAACACTGACACTGGAGATGGACGAGCAGTTTGACCTCTGCGGTCAGGAAGTGGAGCTGCACAGCGCCTTCTCCAATCTGGTTTTTAACGCCGTACGCTACACCCAGACAGGGGGCAGTATTACTATCCGCTGGTGGGTCGATGCGCAGGGAGGCCACTTTGCCGTCACTGATAACGGACCCGGCATCGAATCCATCCACCTGCCCCGTCTGACAGAGCGTTTTTATCGTGTGGATGAGAGCCGTTCGTCCGCTAGTGGCGGTACCGGTCTGGGGCTGGCGATTGTCAAACACGTGCTGGTTAGACACGGCGCCCAGTTGACCATAAAAAGCCGTCTGGGTCAGGGCAGCACATTTAGCTGCCACTTCCCCACCGAGATGCTGAGCCATACCGCCGACCCAAACATCAGGGATATCGGTTAAGCCCGGTTCAGCCGCCCCTGTGTTGGCAGCGGACGCTCCTCACCAGCATGCGCCTCAACCCAATACAGGGTGGCACCCACTACAGCTGCAGGCATAATCAGCAGATTGAGCAGCGGCACCAGCATACAAGCCTGAATTAACCCACCAAAACCGATTGCCGTCAGGCGCTCCTGTTTCAGCAGCAGTTTCATCTGGCCAAAACTCACCTTGTTGTTATCCATGGGATAATCACAGTACTGAATCGCCATCATCCAGGCCCCAAACCAGAGCCACAGCAGCGGCGAGATCACATTGATCACGGGGACAAAAGAGAGGATCAACAGGAATAACACCCGGGGCAGGTAATAAACCAGCTTGGCCAGCTCGCGCTGAATCGAACGCGGGACCATAGCCAGCAACGCCTTCCAGCCTTCATCCACCACCAGCTCGCCCCGCAGCCTTTTTTCGACTTTTTCAGACAGGAAACCATTAAAGGGTGCCGCAATCAGATTGGCCACAATCGAGAAACTGTAATAGGCCACCAGCAACACCATCAGTGCAAACAGTGGCCATAGAAACCAATGCAGGAAACTGGCCCAGTCTGGCAGATAACTCAGCAGACCATCAATCCAGCCCCCCATCTGACTGAATAACACCCAGAAGGCGGCAATAAACAGCACCACATTGATCAACAGTGGCACAATTACAAAAGGCCTGATCTCCGGATCAGGCAACATTTTCAGTCCCTTTACCAGATATCCGGCGCCGGTTATCGGATTGCCTCGCATAGTCCCTCAGTTCAACAGGAAATTGGCTATTCTGATCACCACAGCGATCACCATCATAACCAGACCGATGCGGTTCAGATTAAACTCCCTCATCGTCAGTTCCATGGTCGGTCGCCAGAAGTAAATCAGAGATTTAAAATCACGGGTACGGCCGGCGTACATAGCCAGTGATACCAGAAAGATCAGTAGACCAAACCAGAACAACAGTTGTTCCGCGATCGCCAAATAGATGTACATGTCACTCGCCTTTTGTCATTGTCATAGGAGTTGGGAACTGATTTTACTGCGCACCGGTCATTGAGTTAGGAGACTGCTGTGTGCAGCAGCGGTTAGCCTACCAAAAATCGATTCATACAGCTGCACAATCAGCTAAACCAATACGGACCTTTTATGAAAGCTATACAGATTCAGCAGTTTGGTTCAGCCGAGCAACTCAAGCTTACCGAACTGCCCAAGCCGGAGCTGAAGCCCGGAGAAGTACTGGTACGTAATCGCGCAGCAGGGATTAATCCCATTGACTGGAAAACCTGCTCTGGCGGCGGTGCCGCTCCCTTTATTGGCGACCTGCCCTTTATTCCGGGCTGGGAATTTGCCGGCACCGTTGAAGCCGTTGCCGACGATGTCACTGAATTCAGCGCAGGTGATGAGGTGTTTGGTTTTATCAACTTCCCCCATCGCGCAGGCTGTTTTGCAGAGTATGTAGCAGCCCCGGTCAGTCAGATCAGTCACCGTCCGCAGGAGTTACCGGTAACTGAAGCTTCGGGGCTTGGTTTGGCGGGTCTCACAGCCTGGCAGGCACTGTTCAGCAAAGGGCAGCTCAAACCCGATCAGCAACTGCTGGTGCTGGCAGGTGCGGGTGGTGTCGGCCACCTGGCAGTGCAACTAGGAAAATGGATTGGCGCCCGGGTCATTGCAACCGCTTCGGCTCAGAATCATGACTTTGTGAAGAGCCTGGGAGCCGACATTGTGGTCGACTATCAACAGGACAGCATTGCCCGGCATGTAAACAATGTGGATCTGGTACTGGACGGAGTCGGTGGTACAACCGGCATAGACGCACTCAAGTGTGTGAAACCCAGAGGCACGTTAATCACACTGCCCACCGTCACCAAAGATGAAGTCATTGCCGCCGGGGAAAAACTCAAGGTGAACGTTCAGCCGATCAGGGTCGAGCCCAATAGCCGTCAGCTCGACCAACTGGCGGGCCTGTATGCGGACAAAAAACTACGCCTGAGCATCGCGGGTACCTATCCGCTGGAGCAGGTCGCCCAGGCATTTGAATCCAGCCAGACTGGGCGCACCAAGGGAAAGTTAGTGCTTACTATTGACTAATTATTTGTTGCAGAACAGAAATACTGCTGCTGGCGCATTAGCAATTTACAGCCATCCCCACGAATGTCGCGCTGCCAGCAGTAGTCTCTGGCCCAGCTTTTATCATCTTCGCTGGGTTTTTCCTGAAACGCGGGCACACCTTCACAAAAGCCATCACTTGGTGCCGCTTCCTGTAAACAGGCTTTCAGCAAGATGCCGTGATTGACGGTGCAGGCAAAACCCGAACAGGTGTTAAATCGGGCCAGAGATTCAGCCAGGCAGAACGCCTGATCATGTTGCCGACCTAACTGCTGACCTTCCTCTTTAAAGGTCTGCGCCTGATCAGCCAGCTCAGCATTCCACTGCGGTAACCAGGTGCTCTTGCTGAACCAAAGCAGCGCAATTCCCGCGACCAGCATACCCACCAAAAGAAACAGAAATTTACGCCACATAACCAGCCCTACTGTTTAGGTCGGTACAAACCCACGATACACAGGATCAGGCCAACACAACTCAGCAACATGCCGCCATTCACCAGCAGTGGATACCGCACAAGAAAAGGAATAAATGGATGGGAGGCCTGCTGATCGCAGACTCCCTGCTGGTAGTTCCAGGAACCGCCTGTATCAAGACACGCCTGAACATCATTCAGCTCAGCGAAATAAAAACCGATGATGATCAGCGCCGGTACGGCCAGTAATAACACGCCAAATCTCAACACGGTCGTTACTCGTTATCAGAGATGCCGATATTGCTGTAGCCATCATTACTGGCCAGCTGTTTCAGTTCATCAATCACGGCGGCTTTGGGCTGTTTAGAGACCAGGATATCCAGGCAGTCTGCCAGGAAATCATCTTCCTGCAACATCAGATCATGGGTATTGATCAAACGCACCAGTTCTTCATCTGACAACTGGTCATCCGCATTCAGTTCGATAAAACCCGCCACTGTTTCACGTGACAGATGAATCAGGTCATCCACCTCAGACGGGTCAGGCTGGATCGCAATGTTGAGGGTACCGCAGAGCGCAATGATCGCATCGCGCGCGGGGATGGCACCATACATATCAAACTCTTCAAGGCTGGGAATATTATTTTCAATATGCCCCAGTTGCACCTCAAAATTCATTTTTGCACCACTGCCGGACAGCGTGTCCCAGAGGCCATCAAGCACACGACGGACCCGGTCAGGCTCCCCAAACTCAAGCAAGCGCGAAAAAAGCGCAAAATTTGGGTACATGCGTTCTGTCATCGCGGTGGCGAGCGCCACTAACTGCCAATCCTGCAAGTCGCTAAGTGCCTGATCCGTCATCGGTCTTTACCGTCTGCTGTTGATCTGCATATTGTACCGGTTTTAACGATCAATGCAGACTTTATCTCATGCCCGACACAGCTTTCCGCTCGGGTTATCGTTATAATCGCATGTAAATCAGTAGGTTCGAGCTTTTTCAGATGCGCTGCCTGATCTCAAACACCGTTAAATATCTGGATGCCGTCAATGAAACCATTGGCCGCACCCTGGCATGGCTAACGCTGGCACTGGTCGGTGTCAGTGTGGCTGTTGTTTTACTCAGATACCTGTTTGCCAGCGGCAATATCGCGCTGCAGGAGTCAGCCACTTACCTGCACAGCCTGGTTTTTATGCTGGGCGCAGCTTACACCCTGAAACATGACAAACATGTTCGGGTGGATATCTTTTTTCGTCCGGCATCGGCACGCTGCCAGGCTCGCATTAACCTGTTCGGTACCCTGTTGATGCTGTTTCCTTTCTGCATCGCCCTGCTCTATTTCAGTTGGGATTACGTCGCTGCCGCTTGGACCATCAAGGAAAGCTCCCAACAAACCGGAGGCTTACCCTACCTGTACCTGCTAAAAAGCGCTTTGCTGTTGCTGCCCCTGCTTTTGCTGCTACAGGGAATCGCTGAGCTCGGGCGAAATCTGCTGGTCCTGACCGCCAAAGATCAAGGAGAGTCAGATGCTTGAGTGGCTGCCTCTGCTGATGTTTGTTTTTACGTTTCTGGCGCTGCTGCTGGGATATCCCGTTGCATTTACACTGGCAGCCTGCGGGTTATTGTTTGCCGCCATTGGTGATGCCCTGACCCTGTTTGACCCGGTGTTTTTACAAGCGATTCCCAACCGGGTATTCGACATCATGCTGAACCCGGTTCTGATCGCAGTGCCGCTGTTTGTATTTATGGGGGTTATGCTGGAAAAAACCCGCATTGCCGAGGCACTGCTGCTGGCCATGGGGCGACTCTTTGGCAACCTACCCGGCGGTCTGGGCGTGGCGGTTACGCTGGTAGGCGCATTGCTGGCTGCCAGTACCGGGATTGTCGGTGCCACGGTGGTGACCATGGGTTTGCTGTCGCTACCGAGCATGCTGAAACGAGGATATGCGCCCGACATTGCCTGCGGCACCATCTGCGCCTCCGGCACTTTGGGTCAGATCATTCCACCTTCAATTGTTCTGATATTGCTAGGTGATGTGATCTCCAGCGCTTATCAGCAATCGCAACTTGAGCAGGGTATTTTCAGCCCGGAAACCGTCACCGTAGGTGACCTGTTCCTGGGTGCCCTTATTCCCGGCATACTGCTGGTCGCAGCTTATATTATCTATCTGATTACAGTTGCCTGGCTGCGCCCCAATTCACTGCCTAGCCACTCAGATAAGGATGATTCCGATCTGTCGGTGACTGAATGGCTTGGGGTTTTACTGCCACCCATCACCCTGATTGTACTGGTTCTGGGATCAATACTGGCGGGTTATGCCACACCCACTGAGGCCGCAGCCGTTGGCGCAACCGGGGCATTACTGCTGGCCGCTGGCAAACGAACCCTCAATCTCGAGGTGCTGAAACAGACCATGCGGGAAACCACCCTGATCAGCAGCATGGTGTTTTTAATTCTGATCGGGGCGTCGGTTTTTTCTCTGGTATTCAGAGGACTGGGCGGTGATGAGCTGATCCGAGGCTGGCTGGAAGCACTGCCGGGTGGCACGCTCAGCGCAGTGATCGTCGTCATGCTGGTGATTTTTCTGCTGGGTTTCTTTCTCGACTTTATCGAGATCACCTTTGTGGTGCTGCCGATTGTTGCGCCTATTCTGCTAGGTATGGGGCTTGATCCAGTCTGGCTGGGCATCATGATTGCGCTGAACCTGCAGACATCATTCCTGACCCCACCCTTTGGTTTTGCACTGTTTTACCTGCGCGGTGTGACACCCGGCAGCGTCAGTACACCCGCCATCTACAAAGGGGTGATCCCCTTTATCTTTATTCAGTTGGGCATACTGATTTTGCTGGGATTCTGGCCTGCACTGGCCACATGGCTACCAGAGCAGGTCTTTGGTTAACCGGGTGACCGGGCATTCATATAGGCCTGCTCCGAAATACGGTGCCACGGCACCACCTGGTCCCGGAAATTCAGATAGGAGTCAAACACCTTTTTGGTCAGCGGATCCTGCGCAGCCTCTTCTGCTACGACCTCATCGGACAGTGTCCGCAACCGGCCCAGTACATCATCTGGCAGGCGTTTCACCTGAACCTTATGCACATTGACCAGTTGTTCCAGTGCCCGATGGTTCTTCGCGGTCAGGTCAGCCAGCATATCCTGATTCGCCACCCGTAAAGCCATCCGGACGATGTACTGCAGGTCATTCGGCAAGGATTCCAACGCTTTCTTGTTAATAAAACATTCCAGCGTTGTGCCCGGTTCATGCCAACCTGGGTAGTAATAATATTTCGCCGCTTTATGCAGACCAAACGCCAGATCATTGTATGGGCCCACCCACTCGGTGGCGTCAATCGCGCCGGATTGCAGCGAGGAGAAGATTTCACCGCCCGGTAGAAGCACCGGCACTCCACCGGCACGTTTCAGGACTTCGCCACCCAAACCGGGAATGCGCATCTTGAGGCCTTGCAGGTCCGCCACACTGTTAATTTCCCGGTTAAACCAGCCGGCCATCTGTACCCCGGTATTACCCGCGGCACCCGGCACCAGCCCAAATGGCTCGTACACTTCCTCCCACAAGGTCATGCCTTCACCATGATAGAGCCAGGCATTCATCTCCTGCGCAGTAAGGCCAAAGGGTACCGCCGAGAAAAACTGCGCTGCCCTGCTCTTGCCCTTCCAGTAGTAAGCAGCACCATGCCCCATTTCCGCTGTTCCACGTGAAACAGCATCAAACACCTCCAAAGCACCGACAAGTTCTTTGGCACCATAGACCTTGACCTGAATCCGGCCACCGCTCATTTCATTGATCAGTGTGGCGAGATAATTAGCGCCGGTACCTAAACCGGGAAAATTCTTGGGCCAGGTGGTGACCATTTTCCAGCGGTATTCCGGACTTGCCAGCGCCCGGGAGCTGACTCCCGTTACGCCCGCCAGAGTCGCTATACTCGCTGTAGAAATAAATTGACGACGCTTCACCGGCTTTGCCTCCTGTAGAGTGAATGCCTGAAAAATACCATGCCATCGAGAAACTCGGCAAACGCCGCTAAAGATATACCCGCTTGGATGAAGCTTGGTATACTCAGCGGGCAAGCGTCAAAGAGGATGCCCCTTGAACAGTGTTAACCTGCTGAAGTCGATCACCGAGGCCCGCCACCTGCTGCGTAAATCCGAACAGAAGGTTGCGGACTTTGTGCTGGCACACCCCAACGATGTGATCCATATGCGCATTGTGGATCTGGCCACTGAAGCACAGGTCAGTGAACCCACTGTGGTCCGTTTTTGCCGTGCGCTGAACTATGACGGGTTTCAGGATTTTAAACTGACCCTGGCTCAGGGCCTGGCCAGCAACACCAGTTTCGAGCAGTTCTCTCTCAACACTCGCGATACGGTGTTTGAGTTCAAGCAGAAAATCTTTGACGCCATGATCGGCAACCTCATGAGCATCAAGGAACAGCTGGATACCTCGACGCTGGAGGCTGCCATCAACGCCCTCGCCGGTGCCAAGCGGGTTGAGTTTTATGGCTTTGGCGCATCCGCTCCCGTGTGTACTGATGCTGAGCACAAGTTTCACCGCCTGAAAGTTAACGCGGCGTCATACTCCGACCCGCACATGCAGACAATCTCGGCAGTGTCTCTGAGCAAGGCCGATGTGGTCGTTGCCATTTCACAAACCGGTCGCACCAAAGACCTGCTTCACACCGTGAGCCTGGTCCGCGAAACGGGTGCCACCGTGATCGCACTCTGCCCAAGCAACACCCCCCTGGCTGAACTGGCAGATATCGATATTCATATCGATCTCGAAGAAGACAAAGACCTTAGTACGCTGATGTCATCCCGCGTACTGCAGTTAGTCGTCATTGATGTATTGGCCGTAGGTGTGGCTATCAAAATGGGTCCCGGGGTGATTGACCACCTCAAAACCATCAAACGCAGCCTGCGCTCCCTCCGACAGAATGATAAACGACCGCCCTTCCGCCGTGCCGATGATCTGGACAGAGACGTTTAAAACCCACCAGCATGACGAATCTGTCATACAGCTGCAAAAATCCCTGAATAGAATATCGACGCGTTAAAAGCGTTTGAAATCGTCATATTTCTGTTATAAAAACAGAGGTGTGTGGAGTGAAGGGAGTTCTCGAGGCAACGCCTTTCAGGACGATGCTACGAGGTTTCTGACCGTTTCATCTGATCAGGAGTCAGCGTATGTTGCGGAAAACACAGGACTTGAAACAGCCACAGATAGAAGTCGTTGATGTGCTTCTGGGCTTCGAAGAAAACGAAAAACTATCACGTAAAAAACTGGCATCACGCCGAGCATTACAGGCACGCAGAGCCATCGAACAACGCATGGAAGAGAAGGCGCTTCGTGCAACGATCGTTGAGCCCTGGCTTGAAGACTAAATAAAAAGGCCCGCTCGCCACAGCGGGCTTTTTTACGTCTTACGCCTGCAGAACCCTCAGGGGTCAGGATAAAGCACGTTCAACGGGATCGACCGGCTCCCCTCCACCACAATCGCAGCATGGCGACGCTGTAAACGCCTTGGCTCATTGACGCCACACGAGTGCGCAATCATCTCAACCTCATGTACCAGATGCTGATGGTAAAACGCTACCCGCTCTGCCTTCACCTCCGGCACCAGGCCTCGTTGTAGTACCGGGTTATGGGTCGTCACCCCGGTTGGGCAGGTGTTTTTATTACACTGCAACGCCTGAATGCAACCCAACGCGAACATAAACCCACGGGCCGATACAATAAAGTCCGCGCCCATACAGAGGGCTGCAGCCACATTGGTGGGGTTGATCAGTTTGCCTGAAGCGATCACACGAATCCGGTCTCTGAGACCGTATTCATGCAGTTTATTCACCAGCAATGGCAAGCTCTCTTTTAAAGGCAAACCCACGCTGTCCATCAGCGGCATCGGTGCCGCACCGGTACCCCCATCACTGCTGTCCAGGGTAATAAAATCGGGTGCCGAGTCCTGGCCCCGTTCCAGCACCGCCTGAAAGAACTCATCCAGCCACTGGGTTTCCCCCAATACCAGCTTGAAACCACAGGGTTTACCCGTTACCCGCCGAATCCGTTCCACCATATTCAACAAGTCATTGATGTTGGCGATGTCCGGATGCCGATTCGGACTCAAACTGGCTTCGCCAGCAGGAATGCCTCGTATCGCAGCAATTTCTGCATTGACCTTTTCCGCTGGCAGGATGCCACCTTTGCCGGGTTTAGCCCCCTGGCTCAGTTTGATTTCAAACATTCTCACCTGCGGGATTGCGGCTTTTTCCAAGAGTTTCTGATCACTCAGACGTCCCTGTTCATCCCGTACACCATATTTGGCAGTACCGATCTGATAGACCAGATCACAGCCAGCCTCGATGTGATACGGCGACAGACCGCCTTCACCGGTATTCATCCAGCAGCCTGCCTTTTTTGCCCCCTGCGACAGCGCTTCCACCGCCGGACGTGACAGTGCGCCATAACTCATGCCGGAGATATTAAACAGTGAAGGCGCATCGTAGGGGTGCTGACAGGTCGGGCCTATGCGCATCGGCTGGGTCTGCACCGCGTCTTCAGTCAATGTTGGAAACGGAGTATTCAGAAAGTAATAGGTTCCGGGTATACGCAGATCACGGGTAGAACCAAACGCGATAGTACTGTCGATATTCTTCGACGAGCGATACACCCAGGCCCGCTCTGCCCGGTTGAAAGGCATCTCTTCCCGGTCCATGGCAAAAAAATACTGCCGAAAAAATTCACCAATATGTTCAAACAAATACCGGAATCGGCCAATCAAAGGATAGTTGCGTCGGATAGTATGTCTGGTTTGGTGTTTGTCGACCTGATAGAGCACCAGCGCTGTCAAAGCAACGGTTACCATCAGCAGGAGAAGAATAATGCCAACCACCGCAATAAAATTGATGGCAAAACTGGTCAAAGGATCACTCATGGGTACCGCTCCGAATCAGGAAACTGATAATTAGCTTTGTAGGGTCTTTATCGGCTGGCGTAAATAATGATTTGGTCAGGGATCATCTCTGAAAAACCCTAACAAATCTAGGCCTTAAGTCTGAATAAAAACCTGTTAAAACTGCGCTAAAGTATAGGTTTTATGCGCATAAATTTGCCAAAATAGGCATCTAAGGGTATGGTACGCCGCTGCTTAAAAAAGCATATTTACCCGCTTCTGTTTCTACATACTGTTCAGGCCAGAAGCACCTTTAACAGTATTAGCCTGACGTCACTATTTGGAAGATCGTGTTTATGACAAACCTGCCTGATGTAACCAGCCATCAAAATCCGGAAGTACATGGCGTACTGGACTGGGTTGGCATGAATGGCATCACCGTTCCATTGCAGATTGCAGATGGTACTCAGGGTGAATGTCACATTCAGGCCCGGGTAAACACTTACGTCAACCTGATCAATCCCAAAGTCAAAGGCATTCACATGTCGCGGCTGTATCTGGCGCTCTCCAGTTTCTTCGAGAGCCAGACGCTTTCGGTCAGCAGTCTGACGGAGTTTTTGTCTCACCTGCTGGACAGTCACCACGATATCAGCACTCAGGTTTGTCTGAATTTTGATTTTGATTTCCTGCTGAAACGTCGCGCCCTGAAAAGCGACAACACCGGCTGGAAAAGTTATCCATCAACGCTTAAAGCCACCCTGATTGACGGTGAAGTGACTCTGGAACTGGGTACCGAAGTACCTTATTCCTCAACCTGCCCCTGCTCCGCGGCACTGGCCCGCCAGATGCTACAACAGGCATTCAGCAATGACTTTGCCAGCAAGGCAGAGCTGAGCCGTGAAGAGGTGGAGAAATGGCTGCTGTCTGAGAAAGGTTCCTATGCTACACCGCATAGTCAGCGCAGTCTGGCTAAAGCATGGGTCAAGCTCGATAAAACCCTGAACACATTGCCGCTGACCGCCCTGATTGATCAGATAGAAGACGCCCTGAAAACACCCGTGCAGACTGCTGTGAAACGGGCCGATGAGCAGGAGTTTGCGCGCCTGAACGGACATAACCTGATGTTCTGTGAAGATGCAGCACGCCGCCTGAAGCAGGCACTGTCGGGCCATGGTGAATACACCGACTTCTGGCTGCGCGTGGATCACCTCGAAAGCCTGCATGCCCATGATGCTGTAGCAATTGCCACTAAAGGCATCAGCGGTGGTTATAACGCAGCAGATCACTGCTAACCTGACCCGCACCATTCGCTGGGTCATTGACTGGAGTGTCTTTCATGTCTCAGCTTAGCCCAGTGGTATTTGTGTCCCATGGAGGAGGCCCATTGCCACTGCTGAATGATCCAGGTCATCAAGAGATGGTGACCTGTTTCAAAACACTACGCGAAATGCTGCCTAAACCGGATGCGATTGTGGTGGTCAGTGCTCACTGGGAAGCGCCAGTAGCCTCTGTCACGCGTAGCGCCAATCCTGAGCTGATCTATGACTATTATGGTTTCCCACCTGAGTCCTACCGGATCAAATACCCTGCGCCAGGTGCGCCAGCACTGGCTGATCAGCTGACACAGTGCCTGCAGGCGCATAACATTGAATACCTGGCCGATGATCAGCGTGGCTTAGACCACGGCCTGTTTGTACCGCTGCTGATGCTGTATCCGGACGCCGATATTCCCTGCCTGCAGCTTTCATTGCTGAAAAACCTCGACCCTCAGCAGCATATTGCACTGGGTCAGGCCATTCGATCACTGCGCGAGCAGAATGTCATGATTTTGGGTTCCGGTTTCACGTTCCATAATCTGCCTGAGTTTTTCAGTGCGGGCAGTGAAACTGCAAAACAGAAAAATGAAGCGTTTGAAGGGTGGTTGATTGATACCCTCAGTAATGCCGAGCTGACCGAAGCCGAGCGTGAACAGCGTCTACTCAACTGGGAACAGGCACCCCACGCCCGCTACAGTCACCCCCGTGAAGAGCATCTTCTACCTCTGCATGTCTGTTACGGCGCCAGCCAGACAGCCGCAGATACTGTTTTACGCATGCATGTACTGGGCAAAGCCGCCAGTTGTTATATCTGGAAATAGTTCGAATTCGCCGAGTTTACAACATAAAAAAGCGGCCTTAGGGCCGCTTTTTGTGCATAACGTTTTTGGAAACACTTACTCAACCGTTACCGACTTGGCCAGATTACGTGGCTGATCCACATCCGTCCCTTTCAACACGGCCACATGGTAGGAAAGCAGTTGTAACGGGATGGTATAAAGCACAGGTTGCAGCAGTTCACTGCAAGTCGGCATCGCCACAAAATGTACGCCCTCTTCCGCCCTGAGTTGCGCAGAGCCGGCAAAGACAAACAGCTCACCACCCCGTGCCCGTACTTCCTGCAGATTCGACTTCAGTTTATCCAGCATCTCGTTTTCCGGTGCGACCGTGACCACCGGCATCTCTTTATCGACCAGCGCAAGCGGCCCATGCTTCAGTTCACCGGCGGGGTAGGCCTCGGCATGAATGCAGGAGATCTCTTTGAGCTTCAACGCACCTTCCATTGCGACTGGATACAACGTGCCGCGACCCAGAAACAAAGTATGTTGTTTTTCAGTAAAGGCCTGCGCCAGGATCTGAATCGACTCATCCAGTGCAGGGCTAACAGTTGGGGGGGGTAAAAGCCTTGGTGGAAACCTCGCCGATTTCAGGCCCTGCATTGGTCACCGTTTCACGCACCAGAAAGCTGCCCGCTACGTTACAGATCACCAGAAGTGCTCGCCATTACGAGATCAAGACGGGCCAGTTCCTGTTCGACTTGGCTGTGGTTAATGTCCACTAGCGTATCGATCAGCCCAAGCAGATTATGGTAGTCGCGGGTAATAACCCTGTGCCAACCCCGGCGAGGTCGGGGTGCCATGGATGGTGAACGACGAACCATCGTGTTGCATAAGAGACCTGTTGTACTAAATCGGTGGATGTAGTGCGCTTGGGCCTTAGGACGGTGCCTTAACATCAAATATCGATCATTGGTTTGGCAATGGATGCTGCGATCAATTCACGTAACCGGCACTGCAGAATCCCGCCATGGCGGTAGAAACGCAGTTCATCCTGGGTATCGATCCGGCAGCGGGTCTTGAGCACCCAGGAGTCCCCCTTCTCGAGCTGAATCTGAACGGCGACACCACTCCCCGGGGTCAGTGCTGCCAATCCGGCGATACTGATACACTCGTCACCGGTCAGTTTCAAGGTGGAGAGCCTGATAGCCGCTTCCAGCTGCAGAGGCAAAATCCCCATGCCTATCAGATTGGAGCGGTGGATACGCTCGAAGCTCTCGGCGATCACCGCGCGCACACCGAGCAGGTGCGGCCCCTTGGCGGCCCAATCACGGGAGGAGCCGGTGCCGTATTCCGCCCCGGCGAACACCACCAGCGGGATGCTCTGCTGGTGAAAATGCTGGGCGGCGGCGAAGATGCTGACCACCTCTTGGGAGGGCACCAGCCGCGTCACTCCGCCGCGCTGCTGCGGCGTCATCCGGTTCTGCAACCGCGGATTGGCGAAGGTACCGCGCATCATTACTTCGTGGTTGCCACGGCGACTGCCGTAGGAGTTGAACCCCGCCGGCTCGACCCCGCGGCTCTGCAGGTAGGCGCTGGCCGGGCTGTCCTCGGCGATGGCACCGGCCGGTGAGATGTGGTCGGTGGTGACGCTGTCGCCGAGCAGCGCCAGGATCCGCGCCTCGACGATATCCTCGACGGCGGACGGCGTCAGTTGCAGGCCGTCAAAATAGCTGGGATGGCGCACGTAGGTGCTGGTGCTATCCCAGGGATAACGCTGGCTGTCGCTGACCGCCAGTTGCTGCCAGTGGCGGGTGCCGGTGAAGACGTCGGCGTAGCGTTGCTGAAACTGAGCTTGGTGGACATGGGCGTCGACGGTGGCGGTAATCTCCTCGGCATCGGGCCACAGCTCGCGCAGGTACACCGGCTGGCCACTAGGGTCATGACCCAGCGCATCGCTGGAAAGGTCCAGATCGACCCGACCGGCGAGGGCGTAGGCCACCACCAGCGGGGGTGAGCATAGAAAACTGCCGGTTACCTGCGGGTGGATCCGCCCTTCGAAGTTGCGGTTGCCCGACAGCACCGCGCAGACGCTGAGCTGCTGCTGGGCGATGGTGCCGGCGATGGCCGGGTCCAGGGGACCCGAATTGCCGATACAGGTGGTGCAGCCGTAGCCCACCAGGTTGAAGCCGAGCTGATCCAGCGCGACCTGCAGCCCGGCCGCCTGCAGGTAGTCGGTCACCACCTTGGACCCTGGGGCAAGGGAGGTCTTGACCCAGGGCGCAACCTGCAGGCCGCGCCGACGGGCGTTACGCGCCAGCAGGCCGGCGGCCACCATCACCGAGGGATTGGAGGTGTTGGTGCAGCTGGTGATCGCGGCAATTACCACCGCTCCCTCCTGCAACCTAAAGGGTTTACCGAGCATGGGATAGGAACGCGGAGAACCAGGGCCGGGCGAATCGTCAGCCGGGCGCCCCTGTGCCTTACCTTGCGCCAAGACAAACTGCCGGAAGGCTTCGGCCACATCCGGCAGCGCGACCCGATCCTGGGGGCGGCGCGGTCCGGCGACGCAGGGGGTGATTGCGGCAAGATCCAGCGGAAGGGTCACGCTGTAGGTGGCGCGCGGCGACATTTCATCGTGCCAAAGCCCTTGGGCGCGGGCGTAGGCTTCCACCAATGCCACCTGCTGCGAGTCGCGCCCGGTAAGGGTCAGGTAGCGCAGGGTTTCAGCGTCGATGGGGAAGAGGCCGCAGGTCGCGCCGTATTCCGGCGCCATGTTGGCGATGGTGGCACGATCGGGCAGGCTCAGACTGGCCAAACCGCGACCGAAAAATTCGACGAAGCAGCCGACCACGCCCTGCTGCCGCAGCAGCTCGGTGACCCGCAGCACCAGGTCGGTAGCGGTACTGCCCGGCGGCAGCCGGCCGCTCAGCTCGACCCCGACCACCCGCGGCAGTTGCAGACTGATCGGTTGGCCGAGCATGGCCGCCTCCGCCTCGATACCGCCAACGCCCCAGCCCAGGATGCCAAGCCCGTTGATCATGGTAGTATGGCTGTCCATCCCCACCAAGGTGTCGGGGTAGGCCAGCTGTTCGCCATTTTCCAGCACCCGCGTCCACACCACCCGCCCGAGGTACTCCAGGTTGACCTGATGGCAGATGCCAGTGCCGGGGGGCACCACGCGGACGTTATCAAATGCCGCCTGTCCCCAGCGCAGAAAGGTGTAGCGCTCGCGGTTGCGCTGCATCTCCTGGCTCACGTTTGCTTCAAAGGCATCCTCGTTGCCGGCGCGATCCACACTGACCGAGTGATCGATCACCAGGTCCACCGGAATCTGCGGGCTGATCAGGCCCGGATCGCCGCCGGCCTCAGCCATGGCGTCGCGCATCGCCGCCAGATCTACCAGGGCTGGCACCCCGGTGAAGTCCTGCATCAGGATACGTGCCGGCATAAAGCCGATCTCCTCGGCCGACTCACCCTGTCTCAGCCATCCGCCCAACGCCTCGATCTGGACCCGGGTGGCCTGGCCACCCTGCCCGTGGCGCAGCAGGTTTTCCAGCACGATCTTCAAGGCAAAGGGCAGCCGCGCCAGGTCGCCGCATGCGGCGTAGGCCGCATAAGCGGCGGGCAGCGCGTAGTAGTGGTAGGTCTCGCTACCCACCTGCAGGGAACGTTGGAACTGAGAAGGTGAGCCTGCTGCTTCAGTCATGGACTGCTCTCCAATGGTTGGCTGTCTGTACGGGCGTTTCTTTCAATCGATCACCTGCTATCACGGAAGCACCACCTTCGCTGTCTCCGCTGCCTCAGGGCCTTCAGGCGTTATGCCCTTCAGGTACTTGAACAGCTCGCTGTCGGTGGACAGCACCAGGGTGGTATTTTGCCCGATCACCGCTTGGTAGGCCTGCAGGCTGCGGGTGAACTCGTAGAAGGCCACGGATTCGGGGCTCTGGTTATAGGCGCGGGCGTAGATTTCGGTGGCCTTGGCGTCGGCCAGACCCCGTATTTCCTCCACCTGGCGATAGGCTTCGGACTGGATCTTGTTCAGGTCCCGCACCCGGTCGCCGCGGATACGCGCCGCCTCACCGTTACCTTCGGACAGAAAACGCTCGGCGATCTGGCGCCGTTCGCTGATCATCCGATCGTAGATTTTGGGGCGTACGCTTTCGTTGTAATTGATGCGCTTGAAACGGATATCGAGCAGCTCAATGCCGAACACCCGCACCTTATCGGCTGCCGCCATGAAAATTTCCCTTTCCACCTGCTTGCGTCCCTTCTGGATCGCCACCCAGGCGCTGGTATCCAGGATACGCTCACCACCGCTCAGTAACACGTCACGCAGCGGCACCCGATCCCTGGTGGTGCGGATAATCTCGATCAGCTCGTGCTTGGCCACCGCGTTGCGGGTCTCGCTGCCGAGAATGTCGTCCAGACGGGACTGGGCGCTACGCTCGTCGCGCAGGCGCAAAAAATACTGCAGCGGATCGGTGATGCGCCAGCGGGCAAAGAGGTCCACGGAGATATAGAGCTTATCCTTGGTAGGCATGTCCGATGGATTACCGTCCCATTCGAGCACCCGCTTGTCGATGGCGTTGACCTCCTGAATAAACGGCAGCTTGAGCTTCAGACCGGCCTCCGTCACCGGCTCCCCCACCGGTTTGCCGAACTGGGTGATGATCACCTGCTCGACTTCACTGACGGTATAGACCGAACTGAACAGCAGGTAGCCGGCCAGCACTGTTAGCATCAGGAGTGTGGTCGATGTTATCCGCTTCATGGCCGACCTCCGTTGCCTAATTCCCGGTTGGCTGCTCCCAGGTTGAGTAAAGGTAGAATCCCCCCCGCCTGCTTATCGACGATCACCTTAGCCTGGATGTCGGGCAGCACCGCCTGCAGGGTTTCGATATAGATGCGTCGCCGGGTCACCTCCGGCGCCTTGCTGTATTCGGCCAGCAACGCGGTGAAGCGCGCGGCATCGCCTTCGGCTTCGTTGATCCGCTTCAGACGGTAGCCGTCGGCCTCGCGAATCCGCTGATCTTTCTCCCCCTGGGCTAGGGGAATCACCTTGTTGTAGTCACGCCGCGCCTCGTTGATCAGTTTCTCCTTCTCCTGCTGTGCCTGGTTGACCTCATTGAAGGAGTCCTGCACCGGCAGCGGCGGGTTGATGTTTTTCAACTGCACCTGATCAATACTGATACCCATCACGTATTTGCTGGAGAGCCGCTGCATCTTGTCCAGGGCTTCGATCTCGATCTCCTGGCGGCCCACGGTGATCACCTCGTCGACAGTGCGATCGCCCACCACCTCGCGCATCACCGATTCGGATACGTAGCGCAGGGTCTCCGCGGGTTCGCGCACCTCGAACAAAAACTTGAAAGGATCTGCGATGCGGTATTGAACCACCCATTCCACCAGCGCAGCATTGAGGTCACCGGTAACCATCTGCGTTTCACGCTGCTGGTCACGGGGCCTCGGGCTCTGGTAGGGATCTGTTGCACCGGGGGTGGCAAAGCCGAACTCCTGCTTTAACTGCCGTTTAACCGGCACGATGGTGGCGACATCCATTCCCAGCGGCAGTTTGAAATGCAGCCCCGGCGGCACCTCATACAGGTATTTTCCGAAGCGCTGCACCACCGCCACCGAATCGCTCGGCACGGTGTAGTAGGCGGTCCATAAGCCCAGACCGGATAAAACCAACACCGCCAGTACCACGATGCCGCTGCGGCCGCCGCCCGGTGGGGTACACCGGTAGCGGGCCAGCAACTGGCTGAGCAGGCGATCCAGGTTGAAGGCGGGTTTAGCCCCGTTATTCCGGGGATCTTTCTGATCACTGTTATTGCCTTGAGTAAACATCGCGCACGCCGCTCCTGATACCGGATGACCTTGGAATAGCCGCAATGGGAACGCCGCTTTTTAAGTGACGTTGTTTGATCATCATTGGGTGATGCGAAAGCAGTCTAATTAGAGGACGAGTTTGCGCATTCACAGGCTTAGGCTATGCGCTCCACCCTCTGGGTGTCGGTACGCTACCGAACATAAAGCTCTATTTTGCGTACGCAGTTAAGCCGCACACTGCACCATCAGACGATTAAGTTGGGCGACAGCCAGCGCAGGTTAAGACTTGCTGGCATTTAGCATGAAATACAATTTGCGGGTGACCGGCAGCACGACTGGATATTCAGGTGCGGTTTGATGAGATTCATCATCGCTGCCGTTGTCACGCCCTCTGTCCCTAATGGCTGCTGGCAAACCGGGACAGACACCACCGACGCCGGTCGCGCCTGTTCCTTCCGGGTTTAGCGATTGATTCGGGGAATTTTTGTTCCCTCGATGCTGATGCCCGCCATCAATCCCTGCTGGCTGAAAATAAACGCGTAGGCATCATACTGCAGCGTGGATGTCGAAAAATTCTTTGCAACACCTTCGTCAACCAGGACGACAGTTGGGCCGACGCCAAGCTCCCAGCCCTTCGACTCTTCGAGATAGTGAACGGCATCATCTGTCATCAAGAAAACGGCAGATCCGTAAGACTGGGCACCGATTTGCAACCCCCAGGAACCGGTAACAGAGTTGTAATAATCGACGACGGTCGAGCCCTTGAAAAACACGCCCTCGCCATAACTGCCGCCGAATACCAGGCCGGCCTTGACGATATTCGGAAATACCAGTACTGCCTTGGCCGTATTCGAAAGGTGTTCCGCAACAGGTTCTGTTTGATAAAGGGTCTGCAGCGCCTGACGGGAATCCTTGGCCAAATCTTCAGCGGTTGCCGCTGTTGCCGCTGTTGCCGCTGTTGCCGCTGTTGCCGCTGTTGCCGGATTCATCATCCCCATCGAGACGAGAGAGACTATCGCGAGTAGGGGCGCGAGGAACTGGCGTTGTATGCTGTGCATGTCAAAACTCCTTACAGGTTGGAATCTTGTGCATACTCTGGCGGTTGGTACCGTTCATCGTATGCTTTCGTGTCGCAGGCGGTCTTTGGTTGCCCGGCCCCTGCGCAACGACACTCTGGAGCCATGTGAAGGAACTCCGGATGTCACTACAACGCTAACCATCTGACAGGGTTCAGTCTGTACGCCAGCGCACACAGCGCCTCGATCGAGACCAGCTGCGCAGACCTTACCGACGGAGGCCGTCTGAAAAGCCTCCCAAGAGTGTTGCAATGCAACCGCTGCCGGTATCAAACGTCCCTGACTGGCAATGCCCTGTTTGCCGGTACTAAACTGCGGTTGACCCAATGGTTTTTGCCGCTGCAACTGCAGACCCAGACCAAAACCGGTATATCCGCCATGGCGTTCAGCGCCAACAGGCCATGAGCTACAACACGACCCGGATGATGAAAAACAACCTGTTGCTGGCCCTGAAAAAAGCCAATGACCGCCATCCAATCGGCGGCATTATCCAGTTGGATGACTGCTGAAAATGGCTGAGTTTAATGGGTAATCAGGAATCTATTTGGTCATGGGTCAGTGGGCTTCTCTCGGTGGGCTGCATGATGGGAACCAGATGATTCGAGAGGTTCGTGCGTTTTTGAGAGCGGCCAAGGGGGAGGCTCCCTGGTCGACTCACCTACGGAAGTATCGGGTAACCGGTATTCCGACCCTGAAGGCCGGAAAAGAAACTGACATGCGTAAATTGATCCTAAGCCCCTTCCGCGAGCAATCACGATGTGAAGAACTCGCGAACAGCGTTAGCCACGGTATAGCACTGGTTGCCATGCTGATTGGGACGCCTTTTCTCATCATGAATGCGGCGCGGCAAGGAGACGCAGGGCAAGTTTTCGGCACCAGTGTCTTTTCCGCAACGGCCATACTGCTTTACCTCTCCTCTGCCGTGTACCACGCACTGTCGCCTGGCAAGGCCAAGCGTGTCTTCAGGATCATTGAGCATTCTGCGATATTCCTCCTCATCGCAGGCACGTACACGCCGTTTACCCTGGGGATACTGAAGGGCACGTGGGGCTGGACACTTTTCGGTCTCGTCTGGAGCCTAGTGATCGCCGGGGTCGCGCTGAAAATATTCGAAAAGAAACCCCATCCCATTATCTCGACAAGCCTCTATTTATTCATGGGCTGGCTTATCGTCTTAGCTGTCAATCCGTTGCTTGCCAAGGTGCCAACAGAAGGCCTGCTCTGGTTGCTTACCGGTGGCTTGTTTTACACCGTAGGCGTGGTGTTCTTTGCAACCGATTCGAAGTTGCAGTATGGACACCTGATTTGGCACCTCTTTGTTATGAGCGGAACCACATGCCACTACTTCGCGGTTCTTTGGTATGCGGCCTGACAACCGCAAGTAACTGGGCGGGCCGATACCAGCGCCAGAAGCCGTTGTGCCAAAACAACATCGTGAGCTTGTCCCGTGAACGGTTGCAGAAGCCGAACAGGGGCGAGACAAGGGATCCCTCCCCTGCACATCTGCGACCAAGGCAGCCAAATCATCTATTCAGGGGCTGTCCAGCCACTCTTTGACGGTCTTGGGTTTACGCTCATTGGCCCGTTTTACGGGCTTCAGCGGGGTATCCGCCAACACTTTAAACAGTCTCCCAAGTGACAATATAGACAATTTGCTCGGCAGGCAGTCGAGCGCTGCCTCCATGCTCCAGGTATTGCTCGCTATGAGCGCTGGCGTACAGAACCTATCCCGTATCTGCGAGATGATGGGTACAAGGATCGGCGTTCGAATTGGAACCTGCCCCGGTAGTGGGGTTGTGAAAAACTCAACGGCCCATCCCGTGTAACCACTGAGATAGAGGTCATTCCATGAAAACGCTACAGAATTTTGCGCTCAGCGCACTAATCGCAGGTATTCTGCTCGGTCTGGCGGGTTGTTCCGGCATGTCGAGGCAGGACACCAATACCGCCATAGGTGCCGGAGCCGGTGCCATCGGCGGTGCCATCCTGACCGGTGGCAGCACGACCGGTACCGTTGGCGGTGCCATAGTTGGCGGTGTTATCGGCCACGAAATCGACGATTCCAAATAAGGCCACTGCGCCCCTTGCCCGGTCTTGAGCGGGCGCGGGGTTCGCGTGCCTGCGTTCTCCTGAATACTACGGCCGCCTGCGGGATTCGACGGTCTGGCGCGCCCAGTGATCGAACGAACCAGATAAAATTCAGTTCCACGGCAACACGGCAAAGGGTACCGGAGGCCTTAATGCGCAGCGCACCCGCGCGATACCACTGCCCGTCAGTGGTGTTTTTGTCGGTGCACCAGGCACCCGGGCTTAGCCGCCGGGCTTCTGCGCCAGTGCTCTTATCCTCTTGCCGGACGGTCCCGACCATCGCGGGTTTACGGACTTGCCAGATGACCGATAAGGAACTGTACTACTACAGGTAAACTACCTTTTTTGGGGTGGAGGCTCTCAAACGCCGCTAAGGAATCAACCATGTCTATCTCTCCGCAACAGAACCATTTATTGATGTCCCTGTCGGCCGAGGTTCAGCAGCGTCTGTTTCCCTATCTCAAACCGGTCACCCTGCCACTCGGCAAAGTACTGTACGAGTCAGGACAGGTTCAGCGAGAGGTTTTTTTCCCGACCGATGCCATCATTTCGTTACTCAACGTGATGGAAAATGGCGCCTCCGCAGAAATTTCGGTCGTCGGTAATGATGGCGTGGTCGGTGTAAGCTTGTTTATGGGCGGTGAAAGTACCCCCAGTCGCGCCTTGGTGCAGAGTGCCGGTTCCGCCCTGCAACTCTCGGCGTTACGCCTCAAGGAGGAATTTGACCGGCACGGAGAGCTGTTGCTGTTACTGCTGCGTTACACACAGTCGCTGATCACCCAGATGGCCCAGACCGCCGTGTGCAATCGACATCACACCATCGACCAGCAACTATGCCGCTGGTTATTACTGTCACTGGACCGTCTGCCGGGTAACCAATTAATCATGACCCAGGAGCTGATCGCCAATATGCTCGGCGTGCGCCGTGAAGGGGTGACCGATGCGGCTGGCAAGTTACAGCAACTCGGCGTGATCGAGTACCATCGCGGACATATTAGCGTGCTCGACCGTTCGCAGCTCGAAGCGCTTTGTTGCGAGTGCTACGCCGTAGTTAAAAAGGAAACGGATCGATTGTTACCTTGGTGCCCTAACAATCCAACGACTCATAATTAAAGGGTTTGCGGCCACCGGACTTTGGTCATGTTATAGAGGTAGTAGCCTGTTCATATTCAGGAAACAACACTCGTCTTGATGATTACAACCATACCGGCTAGGATTTTTCATTGCCTTTTGGTCCATCTTCATCAAGTGTTACCTGCTTCACGGGTTCGTTCGATAATCGGGGCTATTTGAGTCGCTGAATCGCCACTAATTCACTTTACATTTCTGGCCACCATACGTGGTTAGCCGTCATCACCAAGGTATGTAACTAAAAAGTCCGTAGCAATACACAGGGAACCTTGGTTCCTAGGTAGTTGGGATATTTGATACCTAAGCTAGCTGCAATATCCTGAGCCTCTTCAACAGGCAGGACCGGATATTGCTCGCGGATATCAATGACACGCCCGGAGAATTCCAGGGCCAGGAAGCAGGCAAACTCAAGGTCCGATAGAAGGTGATAGGTGCGCTCTACTTTGCTACCCCACCTTCTACAAACGTCAGCGAGAGGGCACATCCTGGACTCCAAGCCATGGCCTGTAGTCCACCCCCTCATCTTAAGCATATCCTTGCTCGATGTACCGCTCGATATCGGCTTGAGTCGTCAAACGACGCCCCCTCACTTCACTAAACTCTCCCGCAATCAACTACTCACTAGAAGTCTAGATGGGGGCAAGTTGTGTCCAATTATATTGTTTTATATCAACAACTATTGTTGCTCAACAGGACAGCAAGTTGCGGGTTGCTGTTACTCAACCGTCACTGACTTGGCCAGATTTCGTGGCTGATCCACATCCGTACCTTTCAACACGGCCACATGGTAGGAAAGCAGCTGTAACGGAATGGTATAGAGCACTGGTTGCAGCATTTCACTGCAGGTCGGCATCGTAACCACATGCACACCGTCCTCTGCTTTGAGTTGGGCAGAACCCGCAAAGACAAACAGCTCACCACCCCGTGCCCGTACTTCCTGCAGGTTAGACTTCAGTTTATCCAGCATCTCGTTTTCCGGTGCGACCGTCACCACCGGCATCTCTTTATCTACCAGCGCTAGCGGGCCATGTTTCAGTTCACCCGCAGGGTAGGCCTCGGCATGGATATAAGAGATCTCTTTGAGTTTGAGCGCACCTTCCATTGCCACCGGATACAAGGTGCCACGCCCCAGAAACAGCGTATGGTGTTTTTCGGCAAAGGCCTGCGCCAGGGTCTGAATCGACTCATCCAGTGCAAGGGCTTCATCGACCTGACCCGGCAGGTCCCGTAGTCCCTGCACCAGTTCTGCTTCAGTGGCTTTGGTCATTCCGTAACGACGCCCCAAAGCAATGGTAACCAGCATCAGCGCAACCAACTGGGTAGTAAAGGCTTTAGTGGATGCTACACCAATCTCTGGGCCCGCATTGGTCATCAGGCAAAGATCAGACTCACGCACCAATGAACTACCCGGTACGTTACAGATCACCAGTGACGCCAGCACCCGGTCTTTCACTTCACGCAGCGCCGCCAGCGTATCTGCCGTCTCACCCGATTGTGAAATGGTCAGGAACAGTGTGCCTTCCTGAATCACCACAGGGCGATAACGGTATTCACTGGCCACCTCAACCATGCAGGGAATGCCCACCAGAGATTCAATCCAGTATTTAGCCACCAGACCGGCATGGTAACTGGTTCCACAGGCAATAATCTGCACCTGCTTCACCTGATCAAAGATACGATCAGCACCATTACCAAATGCCTGTTCCAGCAGATGATCCCCACTCAAACGACCTTCCAGACAAGCCTTAATCACCGTGGGCTGTTCAAAGATCTCCTTGAGCATAAAGTGTTTATAAGGGCCTTTTTCAGCCGAACTTAAGCCATGCTCAAACTGAGTGACCGGACGCTCAACCCACTGACCGTCGGCGGCCTGAATACGAATCTCGCTGGCGGACAATTCAGCGATATCGCCATCCTCAAGAAAGATAAACCGGTCAGTTACCGGCAGTAGAGCCAGTTGATCCGATGCAATAAAGTGCTCACCAATACCCACTCCAATCACCAACGGACTACCTTTGCGAGCACTCACTAACTTATCAGGTTCTGACTTAAGCATTACCCCCAGCGCATAGGCACCTTCCAGCTGAGCAGTCACCAAGCGTACGGCTGCCATGAGGTTTGGCTCAGTTTTAAGAGTCTCAGCCAGTAAGTGAGCAATTACTTCCGTATCGGTTTCAGAGCTAAATTGATAACCTTTGGCCTGCAAGTCCTGCTTCAGGACTTCATAGTTTTCGATGATACCGTTATGCACAACCGCCAGCTGATCCGCCGACATATGTGGATGTGCATTGGCTTCACTGGGCACGCCATGGGTCGCCCAGCGGGTATGTGCAATACCACTCTGCCCTGCTAGCGGCGTTTCATGCAACGCATCTGCCAGCGACTGTACTTTACCGATTCGACGACAACGACTGATCACACCCTCAGCGGCGATTGCCACTCCGGCCGAGTCATACCCCCGATACTCAAGCCGACGCAGGCCTTCAAGCAGAATATCCTGAACAGGACGTGCGGCAACCGCACCCACGATTCCACACATCAGCTGTCTCCTTTATCTGCTTTTTTCTGCGGCCGCGGCCATTGATCCAGTTGAGCCTGTTTGGCACGTGTCAGTGCCAGTGCTTCAGCGGCGACATTTTTAGTAATTGTCGAGCCTGCGCCCACCGTCGCCATTGATCCGATGGTTACCGGTGCAACCAGCGATGAATTCGAGCCAATAAAAGCACCGTCTCCAATCTCGGTCAGAGACTTGTTCACGCCATCGTAGTTACAGGTAATGGTACCCGCCCCCACATTAACGCCACGGCCCAGAACAGCATCGCCCACATAGGAGAGGTGGTTAATCTTACTGCCTTCACCCACAACCGCTTTTTTGGTTTCCACGAAGTTACCGATTTTGGCGTTGGCTGCGAGCTGTGTGCCGGGACGGAGTCGTGCAAAGGGGCCTACCTCACAGTCATCTGCAAGTACAGCGGATTCAAGTACTGAGTTGGCTTTGATACGACAGCCTGATCCGACTGTGGTGTTTTTCAGGGAGCAGTTTGACTCGATAACCACGTTATCGCCCAGTACAACCGTACCCTCAAATACACAGTTAACGTCGATATAGACATCCTGACCGGTTGTAAGCGAACCGCGCAGATCAATACGGGCAGGGTCCGCCAGCGTAGCGCCAGCGAGCATCAGAGTCTGTGCCTGCTGCTGCTGGTACCAGCGTTCAAGTTCAGCCAGCTGCACACGGTTATTCACACCCTGTACTTCCTGCTCAGCCTGAGGTTGTAATGCCGTAATCTGCACCTGCTGTGCAGCAGCCATGGCAATAATATCCGTCAGATAATATTCACCCTGGGCATTGTTTGCAGATAATTGCGGCAGCCATTGTTTCAGGTAAGCACTGGGTAGCGCCAGAATGCCGGTATTCACTTCGGTGATGCTTAGCTGCTCTGGAGAAGCATCTTTATGCTCAACAATTGCCCGCACTGCACCTGAAGCATTGTCACGTACGATGCGGCCGTAACCTGTGGGGTCACTCAGACTAACTGTTAGCAAGGCAAGAGCACCCTCTGAGGCTAAACTTACCATCTGCTGCAGAGTTGCGAGTTGAATCAGGGGCACATCACCATATAAAACCAGTGTAATTCCGCTGTCTGTCACCGCGGGCATTGCCTGCGCCACCGCATGACCGGTGCCGAGTTGCTCTGCCTGCAGCGCAACCTGCACTGACTGGCTCTCAAGCAGGGACTGTACCTGATCGGCGCCATGTCCAATAACCACATGCAGGCTTGCATGCTCAATCTGGGCAGCGGTATCAATTACATGCTGCACCATCGATTTCCCGCCCACCTTATGCAACACTTTAGGCAGTGCTGATTTCATTCGGCTGCCTTGCCCGGCGGCGAGGATGACCACATCAACAGACATCGTTTGTTTATATCCTTGTGACAAAATTTAATTGCTATATTAGGCTTGGACTTTAAAGTAAACCACGTCTGATACAAGGCTTTTTGTCACAAATTCTATGACAATTTCTACCGATGATATTTATCAACTGCTGGATCTGAGTCCACGCGAAGTGCTGGTTTATAAGGCGTTGTTAAGCTGTGGAGCCAGCTCTATCCGGACCATTGCTGACAAAGCAGGTATCAACCGTGGTACCACCTATGAAACCTTGAAACAGTTGCAGGCAAAAGGGATTGCGACCTATTTACCCAAAGGCAAACGGAGGTTTTTTGCCCCACGCGAGCCTGAGTACCTGCTACATCTGGCCGAAGAGCGCAGAGCCAATATGGACAGGGCTTTGGATCACCTTAAGCAAAATCTGATTCCAGAACTGAAACACCTGCAACCCGCGTTTTGCAGCGCAAACGTCCAGTTTTTCGAAGGGGATGATGGCATTGCACAGGTATTACGTGACATCCTGAATACCGTGTCTGATTCAAATGAATCCAGTTATTCCGTTTTTTCCTCAAAACCAATCCGTAAGCATCTTTATCGGCCTTTTCCAAATTTTACCAATCAACGAATCCAGCGCGGGATAAATGTACAGGTTATCGCCATTGGCGATGGGGGTGAGGATGCCCTTCTGTCCGAGCGTAAATGGATTAAAACAGAAGGAAAGGTAGATGCCGCTTACATAGCCATCTATCCGCCTAAGTGCGCAATCATCTCCTTAGCGGCAGAGAACTACCCAACGGCGGTAGTGATTGATTCAGCTGAAGTAGCAGCCGCACAGAAAGTGATTTTTGCTACCCTGTGGGGGCTTTTATAGTTCACAAATTTAGGTTGGTATTAGGTGTAAGAAAATACCTAAGTGTTTCATATAGGACAAGAAAATCCCTATGAAACACTTAGGTGATGTGAATTCCTCTTGGCATCATCGGGATCAGCTGTTGGAAGATAATAGGCCAACTCACGTTAACCCCTTTATATTTCTGCCCTACTAACAGCCCTGTTAAATCCAGCTGAGAACAGCTAGCTTAATGGATTCGGAAGAAGCTAATCAGCGACGCCATATCTTGGGCATTCTCACCGATTTGCTTACTCGAAGCCGCCGTCTCCTCAACCATGGCTGCATTTTCTTGGGTTGATTCATCTAACATGGTGATCGATTTATTTATTTGCTCAGCCCCGAGGCCCTGTTCTTTAGAGGCTAAGGCAATCTCGGAAATGATGCCTGATACTTTTTCTACTGAGTCGATAATATCATTCAGCGTGGTTCCACTTTCTTGAACCAGGCGTGAACCTTCGTCAATCTTGTTGACGCTGTTGATGATCAGGTTTTTGATCTCTTTTGCAGAGGTAGCACTTCGCTGCGCTAAATTCCGTACTTCGGAAGCCACCACCGCAAATCCGCGGCCCTGCTCTCCTGCCCTGGCAGCCTCAACTGCGGCATTCAGCGCCAGCAAGTTAGTCTGAAAAGCGATCTCATCTATTGTTCCGATGATGTCTGATATTTCACGGCTGGAAGCATTTATCTGCTCCATTGCGGAAACTGCTTTACCAACCACATTACCCCCTGTGTTGGCGAGTTCTCTTGCATTCACAGCTAACTGGTCTGCAATCAGGGCATTGTCTGCATTTTTCTTAGCCGTCGCTGTCATCTCTTCTACAGACGCAGCGGTTTCTTCCAGACTCGCCGCTTGTTTAGCCGTTCTATCACTGAGTTCAAGTGTTGCTTGGGATATCTCTTCGGAACCTGTCGCAACAGAGTTTGCGGAGATCTGAACTGAGTCGACCACTTCACGAAGTTTTACCAAACATATCTGCACTGCGTTTTTGAGTTCGGCAAACTCTCCTTCAAATTCGCCCATGATATTCTCGGTTAAGTCACCCTGAGAGACCGCCATCATCACCCGCTTCACTTCGGAGAGCATTTTTTCTACCGTCTGTGCCAGTTTTTTCTGGGCGGTAACATCGGTAGCATATTTGACCACTTTGACTGGTTGGCCCTTAAGATCAAAGATGGGATTGTAAGTTGCCTGTATCCATACCTCGGTAGCACCTTTACCCAAGCGTTTAAATTCGCCTGCTTTAAACTTGCCCTGACGTAACTCCGCCCAGAAATTCTTGTAATCTGCGCTTTGTGCGAACTCAGGCTCAGCAAACATACTGTGGTGTTTACCTTTGATTTCATCCAGCTGGTAGCCCATCACAGTTAGAAAATTTTCGTTGGCGTGCTGTATAACGCCATCTAAATTAAATTCGATAACCGCCTGTGATTTATTCACCGCATCGATTTGACCTTCGTAGTCAGCATTGAGCAGCTTTTGTCTGGTTATGTCTGTTGCAAACTTTATGACCTTGTAGGGAGTGCCAGTATCATCAAGAATTGGGTTATAGGTGGCCTGTATCCATACTTCTTTCCCGCCTTTGGCTAACCGCTTGTATTCAGCAGAATCGAAATGCCCCTGGTTTAACTTGGCCCAAAAATCCTTATATTCCTTGCTGTCAGCGTATTTTTTTTCAACAAAAATACTGTGGTGACTGCCTTGTATCTCACCTAAGGTGTACCCCATTACATTGAGAAAGTTATCATTCGCGGTACGAATTGTTCCGTCCATATTGAACTCAATTACAGCCTGGCTGCGATACAGCGCATCAAGCTCTCTTCTCAATTCCGCTACTTCAGATGTTCTGGTTTTTTCATGTTCTTTAGATGGGGTCGCTAAAAACTTAAACATCTGGTATCAGCTCCACTGAATTATTAGGCCAGCTATAAAACCCAGTATATTCACTTAAGCTTGCTGTACCAGTAGTCTTGCTTCCACAGGAACACCTTTTTACTGCGGCGTTTGATTTCCGAGTTACCCACGAAGAGTAGACACCTTCTATAGTTAGGTTTACGCCTGACGGGGAGGTGTAAGATGTCCAGGAAAAAGTATCAACACTATACCGAGGAATTCCGACGCGAAGCGGTCAATC